>CAWCJK010000003.1:0-633365 GCA_963795955.1 uncultured Verrucomicrobiae bacterium | reverse complement strand
TCAGCAAGGAAGCGTACAGTGCGAAAAACGGCGGAGTGGACCAGATGTCTGGGTCTTCCGCTGGTGGCAGTCAACATCTGATGGCGGAACGAAGCGCCGGAAAGCAATCGTCGGCACTATCGCGGCCTTGCCAACCGAAGCAGCAGCACTCAGAGCCGCTCAAGCATTGCGCATCGACGCAAACCAAGAAACCCCGCAGACTGAAGGCGGGCCAAGCACGATCGCAGAACTGATCGCTCATTACCGGTTGAAAGAACTTGCCGGTGAAGATCAGGGACGCAAAGCGTTCTCGACGCGCGCTGCTTACGAATGCTATCTGAGGGGTTGGGTTCTGCCTCGTTGGGGAACACATCGTCTGGATCAGATCAAGCCAGTCGCAGTAGAAGAGTGGCTGGGTGGCATCAAGCGTTCGAGGGGAACGAAGGCAAAGATTCGGAACCTCATGAGTGCTCTCTTCCATCACGCGATGCGCTACGAGTGGATCGAACGAAATCCGATCAAACTCGTGCGCCAAAGCGCGAAGCGAGAGAAAGTTCCTGACGTTCTGGAATTGCACGAACTCCAACTTCTCCTCAGCAAGCTGGCGGTCCGAGAGCGCACGTTGGCGCTCCTCGATGCCGCAACCGGGCTGAGGGTCAGCGAACTCCTGGCACTCCGTTGGGACGATGTTGACTTCAAGAACTTGGAGATTCGGGTCACCGAATCGATCTGGCATCAGGTCGTCGGCGTCTGCAAGACCGAAGCCTCAGCCAAGCCCGTCCCGATGGACGAGTACATGGCTGAAGATCTTCGTCGCTGGCGACGCAACAGCCCGTACCCGATGGATGGTGATTGGGTCTTTGCCAGTCCGCGCATGAAGGGCAAACAACCCTACTGGCCGGACAATCTCATGAAGCGGTACATCAGGCCGGTGGCACGTCAAGCCGGCATCACCAAGAACATCGGCTGGCACACGTTCCGTCACTCCTTCGGCACATTGCTGAAGGCAAACGGGGAAGATGTGAAGACGGTACAGGAGCTCTTGAGGCACGCGAACAGCAGGATCACGCTCGACGTTTACACGCAGGCCGTGAACTCGCATAAACGAGCCGCACAGAGCAAGGTTGTAAGGATGATGGTGCCCAACGTGGGTCAGAGAGAGGTTGAAACTGACACGCTTTTGGTACCCCGGCGGGCGTAATGGACCCTAATCGGACCCTGATTCGCTTGTCACATTAGGTCCCATACGAAGCTAAGTGCTTTGCTTTGTATGGCGGGGACGACGGGGCTCGAACCCGCGACCTCTGCCGTGACAGGGAACCCGCGACCTCTGCCGTGACAGGGCAGCGCTCTAACCAACTGAGCTACGTCCCCAGAGTGAGACCTCTGGTGTGCTTGCACCAGCCGAACACGGCAGCGCGAGCAACTTCCTGAGTCTATCGAGTCCCGCGGAATGGGTCAACTTCCTGCAGTGCATCTGCATCGCGGCGTGGACTTCACCACGCTCGCGACCAGTTTGGCCCATCCTTGGTGTTGTCGCGGAGCCGCGCGTCCACGCCCGCACGGTGTTCGATCAACCGGCCGAAGAGCCAAAGAAGATCCGAGAGCCGATTGAGATACGCAAGCACATCAGGCGGAGACGACTTCGCCGGATTCGTGCAAACGAACGGCGCAACGCTCAGCCCGACGACATACGGTGCGCGCCACCTCAAACGCCGCCGACTCGCGATGCGCCCCGGGCAAGGACCAGTCGGAGAGAATGCCATCGATGCTCTCGATCGCGTGGACCTGGTCTGTTAGGGCCTCGACGTCGGCAAGGGTGATTGTGGCCGCGGTCGAGGGCGTCCCCTAACGGTCGAGACAGAGCCGCGCCGACGCGGAACAGGGAGCGCTGGATCTCCTCTGTCCTGGTGCGGACCTCTTCGTCGGCGCAGAGGCTGCGCGCGAACCCCAAGACCGCGTTTAACTCATCGATCGTGCCGTATGCCTCAACGCGCAGATCGGCCTTGGAGACGCGCGTGCCTCCGGTCAGGGCGGTGTTGCCGGTATCGCCAGTCTTGGTTGCGATGCTCATGTCGTCCTTTGGCGGCTGGGGGCGATGACTCCGCGGGTTCAGCCGGATACCATTAGAGCAGGACCGTCGCGTCGGGCCCAGTTGTAGAGGCAAATATCGGAAGTGCTCTGTGCCCATCTATCTTCGGCCGTACCGGACGAGCGATCTGGGATCCCTGCACCTGCTGGACAGGTTGTGCTTTGACGCCCCGTTTCGCTTTTCGCGAGCCACGATGCGACGCTTCGCCGAGGCGAAGAACGCGATCGTTCGGCTTGCGTGCTGCCCGTCAGAGCCGGGCGGCGAGGAACGGCTGGCGGGCTTTTGCATCGCTCATCTAGAGCGGACTGGCGACCAGATCACAGGCTATGTAGTGACTCTCGATGTCGACCCGGCGTTTCGGGGCAGGGGAGTGGCGTCGGCGCTGATGCGATCGGTGGAGGTTGCGGTGACCGATGCTGGCGCGCGAAGCGATGGCGCTGCACGTATGGGCGGGAAACAAAGCCGCGGTGCGGCTGTATCAGCGTCTGGGGTATGCGTACGAGCATGCGGCAGAGGACTTCTACGGAGATAACCTCGCATGCGCTGGTCTACCGCAAGCCGCTCTTCGGACATCAGCAGCTCGCGGCCGACGTTTGCGAGGAGCAGCCGAATGAACCGAGTCGCCCAGGGAACCCGCGCGCGGACGCGTCGTAGCGCCGGCTGAAGCGCAACACGGCCGCCCATTCGCCGTTCCGATCATCCTGCCAGACGACGCGACCCCCGAGGATCGAGGCGATCTCGGCGGGTGAAAGGTCGCGATCTATGGCGAACTGACGTCCGCGGCTCGTGTCTGGGTGGGTCATCAGGTAACGGCGGAACGCCGGGCGAGGTGTAATGGGTCGCAAACACGAGCGCGGTGTCGAAACGCCCCGGTTCCGAACCGGCCTTCTGGATCTCGGCACGGGAAAAGTTCTCAATCTCGTAAACCTTGAACCGGTGCTGGGTGTAGCCCAACTCGGGCCGGGACAGTTCGGTCGCGGCCGGCCATGCGCTCAGGACCGTGGCGTCGGGGTAGTGCTGGCTCAGGTAATCGATCGCCTCCTGATGAACCACGATCAGATCGCGATACGTGAGATTGTCCTCCGGGGCGAAGTAGGTGGGCGGGTTCAGCCAGAGCGCGCTGAGGAACGCCGCGCCGCTGAATACGGCGAGCCAGGGCCACCGGACGGTATGCGTCTGCCACACACCGAGGCGACAGCAGCAGAAGCAATGGATAGACCGGCAGCAGGTATCGCGTAAGCAGGGCGCCGCCCAGGATGGAAAAAGCCAGCCAATTCGCCAGAATCAGCAACAGGGTCGAGCGAACGACCGCTCGGGACAGGCCTGCAGCTTCGGTGCGCCGCCGCGGCGGAAGCAGGAAGCAGGCAGCCGCGAGCAGCAGCGGAAGCCAGATGTTTCGCTGCCAGAACAGGTGAAGGAAGCGGTACTCCAGGCCGCGGCCGAGGTGAGCCAGGGTGAAGTTCGCGGTGGCGTTGTAGCGCAGAAACTCCGGGTTCCCGAAGGTGAAGCCTGTCTTCAGATGGTGGTAGCCGAACCACGCGGCGAGCACAGGGATGGGGGCGACCAGAGCGGCGACCCAACGCAGGTGAATTCTGCGGCACTGCCCGCGGCTCCGCAATGCGACGAAAAGCTCGAGCGCCAAGAGAGTCGCCGGTTGGACGACCGCGGTCTCCTTCGCAAGAACCGAGAGACTGAACAGGACCGCCGCCCAGATCAGGCGGCTTGTCGTGCTGACCGGCATGCGGCCGGAGCCCTCGTCAGCCTCGGTCTGTTCGGGAGACGTGAGATAGACCGCAAGGCCGGCCAAAGTGAAGCACGCGGCGAAGATATCGGCGTGCGCCAGGCTGCTCTGGGCGAACCATATCGGGTAAACAGCCGTAAGCAGCGCCAGCGCGCAGCCCGCCGGCACACCCAGCAGCCGCGATCCCAGCGCAAAGACCGCGACCAGCGCACCCGCCGCGAACGCACAAGCGGTGAGTCGTGTCACGAGAATGTGAAACCCGAAGACGTGCCAGAGCAGGCCCAGCACAACGTTTGGCAGCGGGGGATGCGCGTTGGTGAACTCGGGAATCAGGGTCCAGCGATGAAAGAAGTCCAGCGCCGCCGGGACGTAGTATCCGCCCTCATCCCAGAAGTAGGGAAGGTGGAGTAACGTGGCATGCGCCAGCGCGATCGCCGCGAACACGGCGATGTAGAGTGCCGCGAACTGCCAGGCCTTGAAAGGGATGGGCCGGCGCAAGGCCGGCCCTGTGACGATCTTCGGCACTGTCGTTTAGTGGACGGGGGCAGGTCCGCCGGGACCAACCACGCGAGGCTGGCCGGGACGCGGAGCTTCCAGCGAGATGGGCCCAAACGCGGCCTCATACTGGGCAAGATTTTGCGACAGGATCGAGTGCAGCGCCTTCGCCTGTTGCGGGCTGATGTAAATGCCTTGAAAGTTGTTTACCTCGACAGCATCCGGGGCGGTGGGCTGCAGCGTCCCAAATACAAGAAGGAAGTCCCACACCGAAAGCCGAACCTGCACGCTGTTCGCGTACGAGTCTCTGTAATCGGGGGAGTTGGTCAAGGTGACCCGGGTGTTGTCGGGCTGCGTAAAGGTTTGGCTGTTCTGGCTCATGCTCTCCTAAATGCCGGAAAGGGTGGTGCGGAAGGAGGGACTCGAACCCTCACGCCGTTAGGCACAGGCTTCTAAGACCTGCGTGTCTGCCATTTCACCACTTCCGCGCTCTGTTCAGCCTAGCCCGAAGCGGGCGCGCAGGCAATCACGCGAGCGGTTGAGACGAAATCCACAGATTAGTTGGCCAGCGGTGCTAATGGAAACCGCGGTTTCGGCCGATGACGTCTTAGGGATATATGAGCACTACGGCGTCTGCGACCGGGAGCACCTATACTGCATCAGATGCATGTAAGTTGATAGAAAGGCGCTCAACATGCCGAACGAGTTTGTAAGCGTAATTCGCCCGTCTCAGGGCAAAACCCTCACTGGCGAGGGTCGCGGTCACGCGTATCCTGTTCTCCCGGTTCGAGATACGGTGCTGTTTCCGCATCAGGTGCTGCCGCTGACCGTAGGGCGCGAGAGCTCGATCCAGTTGATTCAATCCCTGGGCGAGGACAAGACGATCCTGGTGGTCGCGCAGAAGGATGCGCGCCAGGACGCGCCCGAGGGCGCCGACCTGCACGCCGTAGGCACCCGGGCGACCGTGCACAAGGTCGTCAAGATGCCGAACCAGAGCTTGTTTGTCTTCACCGAGGGTACGGACCGCGTGCGCCTGGGCGCGTTTACCCAGACCCAGCCGTACCTGACCGCCGAGGCGGAGCCGATGGCCGAGGTGGCCTCGGAGCAGACGCCCGAGCTTGAGGCTTTGCAGCGGAACGTCCTGCAGCAGTTTCAGGAGGTCGTCAGCTCGTCTTCGACCCTGTCGGACGACCTGCAGACGATTGCCATCAATATCGAAGAGCCCTCGCGCCTGACGGACTTCATCGGCTCGAACCTGCCGTTCCTGACGACCGCGGAGAAGCAGGATCTGCTGGAGACGACGGATCTGAAGGAGCGGCTGGACAAGCTGAACGCCCAGCTCGCGAAGGAACTTGAGGTTCAGCAGCTTCGGAACAAGATCCAGAGCGAAGTGCAGGATTCTGTTCAGCAGTCGCAGCGGGATTACTACCTGCGCGAGCAGATGAAGGCGATCCAAAAGGAGCTTGGGGACCAGGACGAGACCCAGAAGGATATCCAGGACCTCAAGGAGAAGATCGAGGCCGCGGGCATGCCCGAGGACGTAAAAAAGGACGCCCTCAAGGAGCTTGGCCGCTTGAGCCGGATGAACCCGGCGGCTGCGGACTACTCGCTGACGAGAAACTACGTCGAGTGGTTGGCGGTTCTGCCGTGGGCGAAGAGCTCGTCCGAGGCCGTGGACATCGCCAAGGCCAAGGAAGTGCTCGACGCGGATCACTACGGCCTCAAGAAGGTCAAGGACCGCATCCTCGACTACCTCAGCGTGCGCCGGTCTGAAGCCCGACATGAAGGGGCCGATCCTGTGCTTCGTCGGACCTCCCGGCGTGGGTAAGACGTCGCTCGGCCGCTCGATTGCAAGGGCGCTCGGACGCAAGTTTTCGCGCATCTCGCTTGGCGGTATGCACGACGAGGCCGAAATCCGTGGCCATCGCCGGACGTACATCGGTGCGCTGCCCGGGCAGATCATTCAGCACCTGAAGCGGGTTGAGGTAAACGACCCTGTGTTCATGCTGGATGAGATCGATAAGCTGGGACGCGACTTCCGTGGCGATCCGGCCTCGGCCCTGCTCGAAACACTCGATCCGGAGCAGAACAACACGTTCCGGGATAACTACCTCGATCAGCCGTTCGATCTCAGCAAGGTGCTCTTTATCTGCACAGCCAACCAGCTGGACACGATTCCTGGCCCGCTGCTGGACCGCATGGAGATCATCGAGCTGACCGGATACACCGAGGGCGAGAAGATCGCGATCGCGGAGAAGTACCTGATCCCGCGGCAGATCAAGGAAAACGGCCTCGGGGAGGGTGTGCTTGAGGTCCCGACTGATTCCGTCGGCTTCATCGCCCGGCACTACACGCGCGAAGCCGGCGTCCGCAAGCTGGAGCAGCTCATCGGCACCGTGGCGCGCAAAACAGCGCGTCGCGTAGCGGAAGGGAGCCTGCATCCGGAGAACGGCGAAAAGCTCGTGGTCACCCCGGAGGTCGTGCGGGAGTTCCTCGGCGGCATCAAGGTTCGCGTGGATACCGAGATTGCCGAGCGCACAAAGCGTCCCGGCGTTGCGGTGGGCCTGGCCTGGACTCCGGTTGGCGGCGACGTGCTCTTCATCGAGGCCAACAAGATGAAGGGCAAGGGTAACTTCTCGATCACCGGTCAGCTCGGTGACGTGATGAAGGAGTCCACGCAGGCCGCTCTGACCTGGGTTCGGTCGAACGCGACCAGCCTGGGCCTGGATGAGGACGTGCTGAAGGACATCGACCTGCACATCCACGTGCCGGCCGGTGCGATCCCGAAGGACGGTCCCAGTGCGGGTGTGACCATGGCGAGCGCCATCGTCAGCCTGCTCACAGATACTCCGGTTCGGCCGCTGCTGGCGATGACCGGTGAGATCACCCTCAGCGGCAATGTGCTGCCGGTCGGGGGCATCAAGGAGAAGTTCCTCGCGGCGAAACGCGCAGGCGTTCGCGACGTGATCCTTCCGATCGATGTGAAGGCCAACGTCGAGGAGGACCTCACGCCGGACCAGATTGACGGCGTGACGATTCACTACGCCTCGCGTATCGAAGACGTGCTGAACGTGGCGCTGCCAAAGACGCCGCGCGAGGCCGTCCAGGACGAAGAGGTCCGCGAAGAGGTCCTGGCCGAAGTGGCCTAGGCACAGCAGTAGAAGCAAATCAGCCGGGGCAGATTGCCCCGGCTTTTCTTTGTTCGCCTTCTAGGTCAGCGCAGGCAGCCTTCCAGAAAGGACGAGACCGCGAGCAGGATGCGGGGGAGCGATGCCCCGCTGAACCAGTGGCCTTCGTCGTGCGAGGATCTCGGTCCGGTGCGAGACGCCGAGCTCCGTGAGCTTGCGGTCGAGGTCGTGCGCGAACGAGACGGGAACGATGTTGTCGACGGCGCCATGCACGATGAGCGTTGGAGGCATGCGGCGGGTTGCGAGCGCGTCGTAGGGCGGAGGGAGTCCGCCGGACACTTCGAGCAGCGCGCAGATGCGCTTGGAGCCATCGGGGCTGGCGGACAACTGCGCTGCGAAGGACGTTGCGAGAAAGCCGCCGAGCGAGATGCCCGCGAGGACGATACGCCCTGGGTCGACGGTGGGGCGCGAGGCGGCGAACGCCAGCCCGTCGTCGAGGGTCTCCAGCCACTGCGGCACGTGGACACCATCGGTGATGGTCGCCAGGTCCGCGCGAACCGTGCGGGTGCGATCGAAGTAGTGCGGAGCGTAGAGGCCAATGCGAGCTTCGCGCAGCAAGGGGCTGAGACGGCCCGTCCAGAAGTCGACGTGCCCACCGGAGCCGTGAAGCAGCAGAATCGCAGGGCGCCTTTGTGCGGTGTTGCCATCGGCGACCGGGACCTCCTCGGCGAACATGCGGACAGGCGCGCCGCCGCTCGTGAACTGAAGTGAGCTGGGCATCCGAGCTTGGATGCGCGCGGGCCCGGTATGCTCAACCCATGCCGGTCGCGATGGAAGTCGACGCCCTGATTCTTGTGCTCGACACGTGTGGCGAGCGAGCATCGCTGGCCTTGTTCCGAGCGTCTCAGCTGCTCGAAGAGATTGAACTCGCGGAGAAGACGGCGTCCGCGACGGTGCTCGGTGCGCTGCGATCGATGCTGGCTCGTCATAAGGCTCGACGCCGGAGATTTGTCCGGGATTGGTGTGGTCAGTGGGCCGGGGTCGTTCACGGGCGTGCGGGTTGGTCTGGCGCTCGCGAAGGGGATTAGCGAAGCAACGGGCGTGCCGCTGGCGGCGGTCTCCAGACTCGCAGGTCCTCGCGGACGCGGCGGGTCTGGCGGATGGATTCGCGGCGCTGCCGGCTGGCAGGGGCCAGGTTTATGTCCGTTCGATTGGGGGGAGCGAGGATCGCGAGTGGCTGACCGACGCTCGAGCAACTCTTGCCGGAGCTGCACGGGAAGCCCATCGCTGTGGCGTCCAATGAACTCGCGGACGCATTGCGCGACGCGGACGACGTGCGTCGCACGGAGCTCTCCGCGCGGCACGCGTTTCCAGCGGTGATGCGCTGTTTGCGCGAAGGGGGAAGCGACCTGGCGCGCGTTGACGCGAACTACGTCCGGAACGAGGATGCGATCTACCGCGCGGCCGCTTCGCACTGCGGGCGCCAGCTAATGCAGAACTGTCCGCTCGCAGGTTCGTCCTGCGTTGGCGACAGATGCCGCGGCGGTACGCGACCTGGTCGCGGCGTCACCCGATGCTCCGAACTGGCCCGATGCGGCCTGGGACACCTTTCTCCGCGGCAACAGGATGACGCGGTCGTGCGGCGAAGGTTGTGGGTTGCGTCGGGGCCGGCAAACGAGCTGGAGGGCCTGATCGCAGTGACGTTGCTGGACGCGACCACCGAGTTGGAGCTCCTGCTGGTCCGGCCCGAGTGCCGGCGGCGGGGTGTGGGACGACTGCTCTCGCGAGGCTTGGCTGGAGTGGGGGTCGAGCGCTGGTGCGACCACCGCTTTACTCGAGGTCAGGGCAGCCAATGTGCCCGCGCGGCGGCTGTATGAGCAGCTTGGGTTCGCAGTTGAAGGAGCCCGCCGGGCCTACTATTCCGATCCTCCCGACGACGCGATCCTGATGCGAAAGAGCCCGCTGGCCTAACCTCAGCCGAGGCCACGAGTTCCCGGTACCCACGGCAGTTATGGACGGTATAATCGACCGATGGTTCGGGACGGAATTTTCTACGGAGTCGCTCTGACGGCCGTGGCTGTGATCGTGTGGGGAGGCACCCATATCCTCAGCCTCACCTTGATCCCGGCTGTGCTGGCGGCGTTCCTGGTCTGGTTCTTCCGCGACCCGCCGCGGCGTGTTCCCGAGGGTGCTGGCCTGATCGTTTCGCCCGCCGACGGCAAGGTCGAGGACGCGGAGTGGATCGAGACGAGCGGCGGAAGCCGAGTGCGCGTCAGCATCTTCCTGAACGTCTTCGACGTACATGTAAACCGCGTTCCCATCAGCGGAACGGTGACTCTCGCGGAGTATCGTGAGGGCCAGTTCCTGAACGCTCTGAACGCGGAGTCCGCCGTGCACAACGAGCAGACGTTGCTCACGATCGAGGCTCCGGAAGGGTATACGGTCAGCTTTAAGCAGATCGCGGGGGTGCTCGCGCGACGCATTGTTTGCAACCTCCGCGAAGGGGACAAAGTGGTGCGCGGGGAGCGAATGGGCCTGATCAAGTTCGGTTCGCGTACGGACGTGCTGCTGCCTTCCGGGGTTGAGCTGCGGGTGCGTGCGGGAGACAGAGTGAAGGGCGGGACCTCGGTACTGGCGTACATGCCGGAAGCAGCAGGAAGCACGAGCGGGAAGGCCTGATTGGCCGGCCGATCTGGAACAGCGCCGCGGGCCGGCTCGGCGGGGCATGTATATCCTGCCCTCGCTGTTTACGGCTGGGAACATCGCCATCGGGTACTACGCCATTGTGCAGAGCATCCGTGGCGCGTTGGCGCATGACCCTGCCGCGTTTGACCGCGCTGCCCTGGCGACCATCTTCGCGATGTTCTTCGACGCGCTGGACGGCCGGATCGCGCGTATGACCAACACGCAGAGCGCGTTTGGCCGTGAGCTCGATTCGCTGGCTGATGTAATCACCTTCGGCGTGGCCCCGAGCCTGCTGGCCTACCTTTGGGGCGTTCGGCAGATCGCGTCAAGCCCCTACCCGGACCTTGAAGCGCGCCTGATGCGCTTCGGCGCGGTGATCTGTTTTCTCTTCCTGATCTGCGGCGCGTGCCGCTTGGCGCGCTTCAACATCAGCGTGGATCCGCAACCCAGGAACCCCGGTCGACCGGGACGCAAGTACTTCGTCGGCATGCCCATTCCGGCCGGGGCAGGGGTGGTTGCGGCCGTGATTCACTTCGAGGACGGCTCGCCCATCCACACAGCCTGGCTTTCGCTCCTCTGGCTGGGGCTGATTGCGCTGATCGGATTCCTGATGGTCAGTAACTGGCGCTTCTGGAGCGGCAAGGAGCTCGACATGAGCCAGCGCCGGCCAGGGCGTCTGATCGCGCTGTTCGCGCTGCTCGGATCGATCATCATCTTCGAGTCGGAGTACGCGCTGTTATTGCTGGCCATGGCGTATCTGCTGTCGGGGGTCTTCGCGCGGCTGGCATACTCCTGGCAAAAACGCTCGGTTCCGCTCTCGGGTCGCTAGCATCTGAAAGGGATGGTTATGGCAGGCAAGCAGATGCGCGCCGCAGTGGTCGGCGCCTCCAGCATTCTTGGCAAGGAGCTCGTTGAGGAGCTGAACGGCTCAGTGGCAGCCGCGTGGGATATACAGCTCTTCGAACCGGGCGAAGAAGGCCAGGCGCAGCTCGCCTCTGCGGGCGATGAGGCTGTTGTCGTCCAGCCGCTCGATCGTGAGTCGCTGCGGAGCATGGACCTGGTGTTCTTCGCGGGCGACCCCGAGACGGCGCGCGAGTTCGGCCCAGCGGCGGTGAAGACTGGCGCAGCGGTTGTGGATCTCACCGGAGCGCTCGATGGACAGCCTGGATTCCTGGTGCGGTCGCCTTGGATCGATGGACGGAAGCCCGACCTGATGACAACCGGGGTCGTCGGCGGCGCACCCGGCAGCGTTGATGCTTGCACTCGCGGCGGAGAGGCTGAACCGCCGGTTCGGGCTGAAGGCGATAACGGCTACCGTGCTCGAACCGGCTTCGCAGGCGGGCCGTGCGGCGGTCGACGAACTGCATCAGCAGACGGTAAGCCTGCTGTCGTTCCAGAGCGTGCCGAAGGAGGTCTTCGATACGCAGGTGGCCTTCAACCTGCAGTCGGAGCTCGGAGAGGCCTCGCGCATTGAGCTTGGGGCGGTGACGCGGCGGATCCGCGCCGATGTGCAGGCGCTGCTCGGGCCCGATGCTGCCGCGAAGGTGCGTTTCCAGGTGGTGCAGGCGCCCGTGTTCCACGGGTACACCATCTCGGCGCTCGCGGACCTCTCAGCGCCCGCCGGAGATGGAGACGTGAGAAACGCGCTGAGCGGTGGTGTGGTGAACGCCGAGACCGACGACGCGCCCAGCAATCTCGCCGCGACCGAGACCGGCGATCTTCTCTTCCGCGCGCAGAAGGACGCGAGTGATCCGACGGGCACCGCGCATTGGCTGTGGATGGCGGCGGATAACCTGCGCTTTGCGTCCCGCAACGCCGTTGCGGCCGCGCTTGAATTGGCGGCGCTGCGACCTGCTGCGCGCGTACAGTAGGTCGCAGCCGCGAACGGGGTTAGTGTGAGTCGACCGAAGTTCTGGACCCATGCTCCGCTGCTGTCGGTGAGGCCGGTGCCAGCGTTTGCGAGTTCATCAGAACGTTGAACAGCATGCGGTACTCGCCGACGTTCTGCCAGCGCCAGACCGGGTTTGTCGCAAACATCACAACCTCGCCTTTGCCTTCGGGCGTAACCACGATCGCGGCCCTCCCTTTGATCTCGTCGGCTCCGTTGAAGAGACCGCTCAGTACCGACTTTTCTCCGCCGGGGAACCGCATCAGCACGTTCTTGCTGTCCATCTCCTGCGGCATCCGCAGCAGCGGTCCATTGGCGTAGCGCACGGGTACGGTCTTCTCCGAGTAGCCATAGAAGATCGGATTCTCCGAATGGACGATCTCTGCTTCGACGATCGGCCCCGGGGCATAGAACCGTGCGGTGGGGTTGGTGGTTTCGATCGTAGGCGTCAGGCCAAACTCAGGCGGAAAGGCGCTGGAGGTACCCAGCGTGACAAACACGCCCCCCGCCTCCGCGAACTTCTGGAACTCTACCACCCCGGCCGCGCCCATCCCGCCGGAGATATCGTCCGATGAGCCGTAGTCACCCAGGAACTTGAACCTGTCCGTCTTCTTGTACGCAAGCGGCTTGTCGGCCTTCGGGATATCGACGACCAGTGCCTTCGCAGACCGCACCTGGTTGGGCACGACAATGACGTCGTAATCCTTCGCAAGGTTTCCTTGCAGCACACGCTCCTTGAAGATCAGATCGTACGGCACCTTGTACTGGTCGAAGGTATAGCGCACCCAGCCCACGTCCTGCGTACCGGCCCATGTACTGAACATGGCAATCCGCGGCAGCGCTGCGTCATGCGTTGCGACCTTCGGCGAGCCCGCAAGCGCCACGACGTCCAGACCGAGTTTGCTCGCCAGCGGCTTCAATGCGGTCGCCGCGCTCGCAGGTACCAGAAAGGTTCCCGCCGGGAATGGCGTCCCGTCTGCGGTGAAGGCTTTCTCCGCGATCTTCACGGCGACGTCCTTCAGACCGTAGCGAAGCGTCACCATATTCGGAGAGCCGTGGTCGGGCACAGCGTATACCGTCGCGCTGCGCACGTCCTTCCATATCCCGCTCGGCACGTACTCCTCTACAGGATCGACCGTCGCCGCCTGGATCGCTATATCCTTCGTCGGCTTGATCACGGTGTGCGTCATCAGGCTCAAGGTCCAGGCGCTGTCGTCGTAGGTTGTCAACTCGGGGTCCGGATCCACCTGTTTGCCCAGCAATGTCTTCGCCAGCGGACCGTACGGCTGGTTCGATTTCACAATCAGTGACCCTGCAGGATAGGTCCCATCGTTCAGCTTCACTGCTGCTTTCGCACGCCCGACCTCGATACCCTGCAGGCGAAGGATGTGGACGGCGAACGCAACCCGTGTGGGATCCTCCTGGTCGGCAGGGATGACGAAACCGTACGGCGCGTCTTTGGTTCCTGCACTGATTGCATTCCGGCTCTTGGCATAGAAGTTCTCGAGCAGGACCTGCGGAAACGCAGAGGCGAACTGCAACGACGTCAGCACGCCCGTCTCCGCATAATTAGTGTTATTGCGCATCGACCAGAGCACATCACGATAGGGCGGGTTGGGACGAAACCACTGCCGTTTTGTGACGTCCCCACCGATGCCGCCGGTCCCTGAGATCGCCGGATTCGGTGCAGGGAGCGAGCGCTTCATCGTGGTCGCGCCGGCGTTGCCGAAGATCTCGTAGAAGCGCATGAGGCCGTTGTGATTCGTGGCCATGATCGCCACGTAGCCCGGTGACCAGGCGTCGACATAGCCATGCGTCCACACGCCGGGCATGCCGTATTTTGTCAGCTGGGTCATGTCCCAGTTGGAGAACATCGGCAGCTCTCCGTAAACGATCGGATCCCACAAAGGATTCTGCGGAGCCTGCCCGCTGTACACATACAGGAACGGCACGGACTCGTGCAGGTCGTGAATGATCGGCGGATGCCACTCGAGGTACCAACGCAGGAAGTTCTGGTTCGCCGCACTGGCGTAGTTGATGTCTCGGTTGTCGTCGTGCTTGATGTACTTGCCCCAGTACGGCACGCCCGACATCTTGTCGTAGTCGGTCACATCCACGTTATGCGCGAAGTACCAGTCGATCGAACGATCACGCCCATCCGGGATCGGCCACCGGCATGATGGCGACGATCACCTCCGAGCGGATCTTCTGAATGAGCGGAGAATCCTCTGTGACGAGACGGTACGCGAGTTCCATCAACATCTCCGGGGGCCCGAGCTCGGCGCTGTGCAGCCCTCCGGAGAGCGTGTAGATCGGCTTAGTCTTCGCGATCAGACTCATGCGCCTGCGCATCGGTAAGCCCGCGCGGGTCCGCCAGACGCGCCAGGTTCTTGCGGTTCATCCTCCAGATGCGCGATCGAGTCCTCCGATCCCACGAAGACGATCGCGGAGTCGCGGCCCTCCTCCGTCTTGCCGATGCGCATCACTTTCACGCGGCCAGAATGCGCGGCAAGCGTGTCGTAGTAGCGCAGCACATCGGCGTAGTACGTCAGCTGCTTCGGTGCGCCGATGTGATGCCCCAGAACATCCTTCGGCGACGGCACGGTGGAGCTGGCGGGAAGGTGGTCTACAAGCGGGCTCAGGAACTCGGGCCGGGTAGTCCACTCCTTCACGCGCGCCGCATAATCCGCGTCCATCGTCTGAGCCGCGGAGGTGATCGAAATGGCAGCAAGAACAACGAACAGCACCGCGCGCAGGTGCTTGGACATGAGTTGGTTCTCCACGGTGAAGGATCTGCGGCCTATGGTATCGTGCAGCGGCGCACGTAGGCCAACGATCCTCGAGCGCTTACCGGTTCTCGCGTGCGACGCGCTCCGCTGCTCGAAATACCCGCAGCAGATTGCCGCCGAGCAGCGCCTGCAACTGGGTCTGCGTCACGCCTCTCGCCAAGAGTGCCTCGCTCAGCCTCGGCAGGTCAGCCGCGGAGTCGATCCCATCCGGGAGCGCGGTCATTCCATCGAAGTCGGATCCAATGCCAACATGCTCGGGCCCGGCGATCTCCAGGATGTGCTGAATGTGATCGACGAGCGATGTCAGCGGTGGACGAGGCAGTCTCGCCGCAAACTCTCGTTCGATGACATTGGTGACGCCAAACGGGACGGGTTCGCCACGCTCGCGGAAGGGAAGAGCCACCCGCTGCAGCGCGAGATCCCGCTCCGGCTTCAACGCGTTCCAGGCCTGCCGCCAGCTCTCGTCGATGAACGCCGAGAAGAAGTTCACCATCACCAGGCCACCGTTGTCCCGGACGGCACGAAGCTGATCATCGTCCAGATTTCGCGGTGCCGCTGTGAGTGCGCGCGCCGAAGAGTGCGAGGCGATTACGGGAGCAGAGCTTGTGCGCAATACCTCCCAGAACGTCTCGTCAGACACGTGGCTCACATCCACCATCATGCCAAGCCGGTTCATCTCGGCGATCACCTCGCGGCCGAACGCTGTCAGCCCGTTCGCATGCGCCACTCCAGGATTAGCGATATCCCCGGACGAGTCGGCCCAGCCCACCGAATGCGTCCACGTCAGCGTCATGTAGCGGCAACCAAGCCGGTAGAACGTACGCAACACGGAGAGGTCATTCTCGATGCAATGGCCGCCTTCGATTGCGAGAAGAACGGCGAAACGCCCTGCCGTATGAGCTTCTTCGATCGCATCGGCAGTCGTGCAAAGCTCTAGCTGGTCGCTATGCTTGTCGACCTGCTGATGCACCGCATCGATCAACTGCAGCGCGCGATGCGCATAGCGCCCTGGATACTCGGTCGGATCCACCCAGATCGCAAAGAACTCGCCATCTAGCCCACCCCGCTGCGCGGACTCGAGGTTGAGCATCCCGTCTCCGAGCGCACCTGTGAAGTCCCAGGACTCGTCCACAAAGCGCTGCACGGTATCAGCATGTCCGTCGACTACCGGACCCAAGCGGCGAAAGCTTTCAATCATTCATCATCTCTGCACGCGAAGAAACGTTGCACCTTCAGTCTGCTACAGCAACGGTGGGGAAAGCGCATCAAGAACACGGTTCATCAACAAGCACGAAGCGCCCGCAAAGTGCGGGCGCTCCATCCCGGTGTGATGGTTAGAAGCGGATCTTGCCGGCCAACTGCAGGATGCGGTTATCGCGTGCGCCGGTGATCTGCCCGAAGGTGGGTGAGGTCGCCGTCGTGTTTACGGTCTGGAAGTTTGTATGGTTGAAGACGTTGAAGGCTTCTGCCCGGAACTGGAAGTTCAGGTCCTCCCAGATCTTGAAGTTTCTGAACAGGCCCACATCGACGTGATTGAAGCCCGGTCCGTTCACCACGCCGCGCTTCTCGTTACCAACCTGAGCGCTGGTAGGAGAGGGCGTCGCAAAGGCACCGGTGTAGAACCACAGCAGCTTGTTGTGAATGGGCCGGCCGTAGCCGTCATTGGGGTTTGTAAGCATGTTCGGGCGGATACCCGCGTTGGTGTTGCCCAGAATGCCGAGTCCCGCAGCGTCATTGGCGTAGCCTCCGTTGGTCTGGCCGTTGGCGACGCTGGTGTAGCCATAGTTAATCAGGCTCCCTGCACTCTCGCTCACCGTGAGCGGCAGCCCGGAGTCGGCCGCGATGATGCCCGAGGTCTCCCATCCCCCTACCAGGTGGCCAACGAGCCCGCGCTGGCTCTTGTACCAGGGCAGTTCCCACACGTAATCGGCCGAGAAGATATTGGTGCGATCGACCGCGGCGCGACCGTAGTCTGCGTTGATGTTGTAGGTGTTCTGGGGCGGGGTCGAGTAGTCGTTCTGGCTGTTCGTCAGATCGCGCGACCACGTGTAGTTCACCTGCACCATCGTGTTGCCGCTGAAGCGCTTGGTCGCCTGTACCTGCAGCGAGTTGTAGTTCGAACTGAAGATGGGCCGCACCGCATCGATTGCGAAGTAGCCCTGGTAAGGCTTGATCTGGTTCAGGCCGCGATCACAGGTCGTGCTAATGAACGCGGGGGTCGTTGTGCCGGGGTATGTGCAGGTGGAACTGACGTCCGTGGGGGACAGCTTACCGACCCACGAACCGGGGTAAGGCTCGTTGATGTCGATCAGGCCAAGCAAGTGCGTTCCGTGCGTCCCGAAGTAGCCCATATCCAGAATGAAGCTGGGCGTGAACTGCTGCTGCAGATCGAGGGAAAACTGCTGGGTGTATGGCGTGCGGTAGTCGATTGGCGATGCCACGATGCGGCCGGGGGTCGTCGAGGGCGCAATGGCTGAGGCGGTGCCGCCCGCTGGATTATCCAGCGTCGCTGTCGAGACGGAATAGCTCGTAACCGCAGGCGGATTGTTGAAGACCTGCGTCTCGTAGTAGCTCACCTCCGACTCGTCGTACGCGTAGCCGTAGCCGCCGCGAAGCGCCGTCTTGCCATCTCCGAAGACATCCAGAGCGAAGCCGAAACGGGGTGCGAAGTTCAGGTTGTCCGATTGCCCGATCTTGTTGCCAAACGGCGATGGATGACCATTCGTCTCAGGGCCGCCGAAGATCATTCCGTTGATGTAGTTGATCCCGGTGTAATCCGCTTTAGGGTTCGGAGCACCGCTGTTCAGATGATTTGTGTTCGCACAGGGAGCCGTGAAACAGATCAGTCCCGTGCTGCTGATCGTCGGCGCCTTGGTGGGGTCGTAGGTGGCAGGATCGAAGTTGTTCAGGCGTCCATTCGCATCCGTTGGTTGCGCATAGTACCCATAACGAACACCGACATTCAGGGTCAGTCGAGGCGACACCTTCCAGTTGTCCTGCGCATACGCTTCAAACACATTCTGTTGAATGTTGACCGTGATCGCAGTAGACGCCTGGCTGAATCCCGCATTCGCATTGCCCAGCAGGAAGTTCGCAAAGGCGTTGTCGGCGGTGCTCGCCGTGTTCAGGCCGGCGATGGTCGGAACACCCGTGTTTACCGCGAAGGTGTAGCTGCCCTGATTGCCGCCGGTCGCGTTCTCCTGCTTCTGGAAGTGGTTGTACGTCGCTCCGACAATCAGCGTGTTGCGCCCAAACGTGCGTGTCACATTGCCGAAGCCGTTGTGGTTGCGATCGTAGTCGTTGTAGATGCCTGTGCTGCCCAGGCTGCTGAAGTTCGCGATACCGATCGTCGGAATCACGCCCAGGGTGTTCGTGAAGGGAAGCGTGGGCTTCACGTCCGGAGAGCCGGAGGTAGTGAACGCACCCACCGGGACGGTATTGATCGAATTGCTCGAGAACGCATAAGCCAGATCCGCCACGGTCTTGGGCGAGAAGAGATAGGTCGCTTTCGCCATGTGGCCTGTGCCGGGGTTATGAGTGATGCTCGTAGAGATGCCGGGAATCGGCACCGTCGTAAACGTTCCCGTTCCGGAGACGATGGGGAACGTGTCATGGATGTACCGGTAGAAGACGTTCAACTTGGAGCCGAAGGACTGGTCGATACGAACGAGGATCTGGTTGTTGTTGTAGGTGTTCGGAACCGTCGACTGCAAGGTGTGCGGATCAAGATTGCTGGCCACATCCGCCGCACTCGGCGGCAGCGGGATCAGCTTGAAGACGTCATTCAGGTACGCTGTGGCCGTAGGCGAGATGTTGGTCACCTTGGTTCCGTAGGTTGTGCAGGTTCCGTTGGTGCTGTTGTACGCCGTGCAAACGGCAACCGGTCCTTGCGTCCAGGCCGTGGAACCGGAGGGCTGAAAATAAGCGTTGCTGAAGTCGCCGGAGCGCTCGGCTGCCGTGGGCACCAGCGCCGTGCCGGTCACATACTGCACAAG
This sequence comes from uncultured Verrucomicrobiae bacterium, assembly GCA_963795955.1. Taxonomy (GTDB): domain Bacteria; phylum Acidobacteriota; class Terriglobia; order Terriglobales; family Acidobacteriaceae; genus Granulicella. The sequence goes on along the minus strand of CAWCJK010000003.1, from coordinate 614,573 downwards.
GCGGCGCGCTTCATCTGAGAAGAAGAAGAATGTCTTGTCGTGGCCGTTGTAGATGTGTGGAATCCACACTGGCCCGCCGATGGTGCCGCCGAAGTCGTTGTAGCGGAGCTTCGACCGCGGAACGAAGTTTGCGGAACTCGCGAAGTTCTTGTTGATCCAGCTGTTCGCGTTCAGGACATCGTTGCGGAAGAACTCATACGCGGTGCCGTGGAAGCGGTTGCTGCCTGACTTCGTGACCACGTCGATCTGCCCGGCTGCCGAACGTCCGAACTGGGCGGAATACTGCCCCCGCAACGTCTGCACCTCCGCGATCGCATCCACGCTGGGAAACGTGAGCAACGTCAGGTTCGCACCGCGATCGACGTTGTCCGCTCCATCGATGGTCCAGTTGTTCGAGGTGGCCCGGCCACCGTTCACCGAGAAGTTCACCGTGTTCGAGGCTCCGCCCGGAGCCGTCGAGCCGATGTAAAGCTGATCCGTGGCGCCGCCGTACGCCACACCCGGCTGGAGTTGCAGAAACTGCTCGTAGTTGCGATTGTTCAGCACCAACTCGTTCAGTTGCGCGCCGCTGATGAGACCGGACGAGGTCGCATCCTCAAGGTTGAGTTGCAATTGGTCGGCCCGTACCGTCACCTCCTCGGAGGCGCTACCCACATGGAGGCTGCTGTTCACCGTCAATTGATCGGTGGCGTGCAGCACGAGTCCCGTCACGGTCTCGGTCCGGAAGCCCTGGTCCTCGATCTGGACCGTGTATGTGCCCAACGGCAACAGGGTCCCCGTATAGAAGCCTTTGGAGGTCGTAGTCACCGTCCGAACGGTCTGCCCGCGATCGTTGTTGATCAGCTTGACCGTTGCTCCCCTGACCGCCGCGCCGGTCGCGTCTGTGACCGTTCCGCTGATGCTTCCCGAGCTTGAGTCCTGTGCAGACGCGGAACTCGCGACAGCGAGTGGCAACGTTAGCGCCAGGACGAGACACCATGACCGAGACGGTACCTTCGAATTGTGCATTGTTAAACGATCTCCTTGCGGGCCGATTTGTTCGTTATCACCGCATCAACCGGCCCTCGCTCCCGGCGCAACAGCGCTCATGGTGAACGGGGCCTGGCCGGTGAGGCCGGAACTTGGTTTTGTGTACGGCTGAGTGAACAACGAAGGTTAAGCGCTTGTCAATGTGATATTTACTCTCGTGTGACCGATCCGCCGTCGCTGGCCGCGAATGCTCGTTTTTGTGCATACTGGCTGTCCAGGAGGGAGCGACCCGCGTGAACCCCGTACGTTTCAGGAGCCGTTGGCTCGCCCTCTGCTGCGGTTTGCTGTGGATCGCCTGCGCCGCCCCGGCGTGTTCGGCTGAGACGCCATCTGCCAGCGCGCCATCGCTGGAGTCGCGCGTGCGGGCTGTCGTCGGCCAGCATCACGGCAAGGTAGCGGTCTTCGCTGAAAACCTTCGCACCGGTGAAACGCTTGGAATCGACGCCGATCAGACTGTACAAACCGCGTCAACCATCAAGCTCGCGATCCTCTTCGACGCCATGCAGCAGGTGCGGGCCGGCACCGTTCGGCTTGAGGACCCCATCACGCTGCGCAAAGAAGATCAGGTAGGCGGCTCGGGGATACTGCAATTCTTCGATACGCCCGTCACGCTCACCTTGCGCGATGTGCTGATGTTGATGATCACCCAAAGCGACAACACCGCCAGCAATCTAGCGATGGACAAACTCGGGATCAAAAACGTGGACGCGGAGATCCAGAGGCTCGGACTGAAAGACACCTGGCTCTACAAAAAGATTATGAAGCCCGCGACCGAGCCCATGCCCCCGGATCAGAAGATCTATGGGCTCGGCAAGACGACGCCGCGGGAGATAGCTTCGCTCGTGACTCGGATGTACCGCTGCGACTTTGGGGAACCTGCGCGGCCCGGTGACGTCGGGCTGTGCTCGACCATGCTCACCATGCTGCAGAGGCAGTTCTTCCGCGATGGGCTGCCACGCCTCCTGGAGCGGGAGGATTCGGCGAAAGCAGACGCGGCGATGGGTAACAAGACCGGATCGCTGGACGCGGTCCGAGCCGATGTCGGCCTGATCTCGACCAAAGCCGGCCCGATCGTTCTCGCCATCTACACGTACAACAACGCGGATCATGGCTGGTCCAGCGACAACGAAGGCGAACTCACGATCGCGAAGATCGCCGATCTGATCGTGTCGACATGGTCGCCCGAAGGCTTCGACCCGGCAGGGTACAAACCTGTGCCAAAATCCGCTGCTGAATAACGCGGCGGGCCCGCGATTGCGCCTCGCGATGGTGTTGTGGTGGCCCGGGCAGGAGTCCAACCTGCGACCTTCGCCTTAGGAGTGCGCCGCTCTATGCAACTGAGCTACCGGGCCATCGTGTGGTGAGTTTGGTGCCGGGAGGGGGGGTCGAACCCCCACGACCGCAAGGGTCGGCGGATTTTGAGTCCGCTGCGTCTGCCAGTTCCGCCATCCCGGCCCGCTCTTGAGTGTACCCCAGCGTGGACCGATCCACGGTTCGCGGCGGCAACATACGGCCGCTCAAAAGCGGTGTGGATAAGTGCTGCCGAAGCGCGGGTAACCGCATGGGGTCTACAACTTAGGTGGACTTACTCGTCTCCCGACATGTCATTACCTTAAGACCCATGGGCCCGGGCTTTCACCACGCGCAGGTACAGGACGTCGTCGCACTCGCGAATCATGTAATCCGGATCTTTGGGGAAGCGCTCCCGGACCCGAGCGACCGCGCGGTCTTCGATCGGCTCATGCACGAGGCCAGAAACAGCGGCATGAGCTGGCTTCAGGCCCTGGAGAACGTGGCGGAGCAGCGCCGCGCCATGGGCGCCTAAGCGTGCAGTTCCGAGCCGGTCCGCGGTCCTGAAGCGATCGGGGGTGGCTCAAGGGGAACAGCCGCTGGCTTCTCGCTGCGACCGAGAGCGGACGCCGGCCAGGATAACAGCGGCCCAGATGTTGAGCATGCCGATGCCCATCAGGATGAGATATTCGGGTACCGTGATTCGCATATGAGTTCGTCTGGTGCAGACTATCGCCCGCCCGCACTCACCGACATTGCACTTCAAGTCGAGACACATCGCCATTTGGCGGTATGGCGCTGCGCAGAGGTAACCGCCGGTCCGTGCACGGCCGCAACATTGACTGAAAACGGAACTCCAAGCGCCGCGCTCGGCGCCTTTATGCCTCGTTCCCGCCCTGATACCCCGGATCCACACTCACAAGCCGGTTACATCTACCGCGCTAAAATGTCTGCGTGCCCAAGTACTCCATCGTCGTTCCGTTCCATAACGAGGAGCAAAATGTTACGCGCCTCTACGACCGGGTGAAGGACGTCATGGAGACCGTCAATGAGAGCTTTGAGCTGGTATTCGTCGACGACGGCTCGCGCGACCGCACCTATCGGCTGCTCGAGGAGATCGCCGCGGTCGATTCACGGGTGCTGCTCATCAAGCTGCGTCGCAACTTCGGACAGACCTCCGCGCTTGCAGCCGGCTTCGACCACTCCACCGGCGAGTACATCATCGCGATGGACGGCGACCTGCAGCATGACCCCTCCGAGATCCCGATCTTCATGGCCAAGCTCGAAGAGGGCTATGACGTTGTGAGCGGATGGCGTGCGCAGCGCGCGGACAGCCTCGTTCTGCGGCAGCTTCCGTCGCGTTCGGCCAATTGGCTGCTGCGCCGCGTCTCGGGCGTCGACATCCACGACTTCGGGACGACCTTCAAGGCTTACCGGCGTGAGGTGATCCAGAACATCCCGCTGTACGCCGACATGCACCGCTTCATCCCAGCGTTGGCGAGCTGGTACGGCGCCACTATCTGCGAGGTGCCCATCTCCAACCCGGCGCGCGAGTCGGGCGAGAGCCACTACGGCTTGAGCCGCACCTCGCGAGTGATCTTCGACCTGTTCACGATCCGTTTCCTGCTGCGCTACATGACGCGCCCGCTCCATCTCTTTGGCGGCGTCGGAGCCGCGGCGCTGGTCTCAGGCTCGGGCATCGCCATCTGGCTCCTGGTGCATAAGCTGCTCTCGCACGCGGATGTGGTCGCCGAGCACGGGCCCTGGTTTGTGATCGCCGGAGTTTTGTTGCTCGCCGGCATCCAGATGATCGGCATCGGCCTGCTCGGCGAGTTGCAGGTGCGCCACTTCTACGGTCAGGGCCAGCGCTCACCCTATGCCATCGACCGCGTAGTCCGCATGCGACCCTCGGAAGAACCCCTCATCCGCTAAGCGCACCCGCCCCCTTGGACAGACGGCAACTGCTCTCGCTAAGGTGGAGGGTATGCGTGCGATTCAAATCAAGCAGACGGGCGGTCCTGAGGTCCTCGAACTCGTAGATCTACCCAAGCCACAGCCGGGCGCCGGCCAGGTCCTGGTGAAGATCGAAGCCTCCGGCGTCAACTTCATCGACACCTACTTTCGCGAGGGTCGATATCCTTCACCGCTGCCGTTCACCCCGGGCCAGGAGGCCGCTGGCACGATCGAGGCGCTTGGCGACGGCGTCACCGGGTTCGCGGTCGGCGATCGCGTCGCCTGGACGGGCACGCGTGGCACCTATGCCGAGTTCGCGCTCGCACCCGCCAGTGATGTTCTGAAGTTCCCCGAGCATATGAGCTTCGAGGACGCCGCAGCCGTCATGACGCAGGGAATCACGGCGCACTATCTCGCCTTCAGCACCTACCCCATCCAGCGCGGCGATACCGTCCTGATTCACGCCGGCGCTGGCGGCGTCGGGCTCCTGCTGACGCAGGTGGCCAAGCGCCTCGGCGCGCGCGTGCTCACCACGGTCTCCACCGACGAGAAGGCCGAGCTTTCGCGCGAGGCGGGAGCAGACCGCGTCATCATGTACACCCGCGAGAGCTTCGTCGACGCGGTGAAGGACGACACGCAAGGCAAGGGGCTGCCGGTGGTCTATGACTCGGTCGGCAAGACCACGTTCGAGGACTCGCTCAAATGCCTCCGCCCCCGCGGCCTCATGGCGCTCTTCGGCGGATCCAGCGGCGCGGTTCCGCCCTTCGACCTCATTCGCCTGTCCACCACGGGTTCGCTCTACGTCACCCGCCCTACGCTGAAGGACTACGCCCAGACCCGTGCCGAACTGGAGTGGCGCGCCAACGACATCTTCCAATGGGTCACCAGCGGCGAGTTGAAAGTACGTATCGGCCACCGCTACCGGCTCGAAGAGGCACAGCAGGCGCACATCGACCTTGCCGGACGCAAGACCACAGGCAAGGTACTGCTAGCGATATAGCAGCCTAGGACGACTCCGCGCCCTGCGGCCCCTGTGCTCCACCCAGGAGCATCGGTGCCGCCGTGTAGCGGTTCATCCCCGCGCGCACGGTGGGATCGTTCGCGATGAAGCTGCGCAGCTCCTCCTCGGTCTCAACCTGCAGCACCGCCATGCCGAACGACCCCTCGGGATCCAGCACCGGCCCGTACACCAGCAGCCCGCCTTCGACGAAACGGTGCTTCATGTAGGTGGCGTGCTGCTGCATCAGGGCGCGCTCCTCGCCACTCATGTCGTTCACGAAGGTGGGCCGTGGCGGAAGAAGTCGCAGAAACCAGGTAGTGGCCATGCGCGCCAGTATCACATGCGCTCCGGCGTGGAGCTTACACTTGAAGGCTTGGGACCCTTTGCCGTCCGACGGGCGGCTCAACCTGTAACTGCAACCGCTTGGGAAAGATGTTGGGAAGCGCGGTGAGACTCCGCCACTGCCCCGCAACTGTGAAGCGCGCACCGCGTCCGCTGTGACCCGGTGAGGCCCGATCGGGCAGGCACCACTGGGCCGTCGGTATGCTCCGCATCCGGCCGCCTGGGAAGGTGGCTGCCACCGAACGATCGGCCTTGAAATCGCGCCAAGTCAGGAGACCGGTTCCCTCCGCGTACGCCTGCCACGCTCTCGGACGGAGAGCGTAGGAGAGAACCGATGTTTGTTTCGCTTCGCCGCCTCACGATGCCCGTAGCCGCATATCACTGCTTCCGTTTCAGACCGCAAACGAGCGTTCTTTCCGTCACGCCGTGCGCTGATGCTCGCGGGCATCGTCGCGTGCTCCACGCTGGCGCACGCCGTTGTGATCCGCGGCCGCGTGACCGACCCGTTGGGCAAGGCCGTTCCCGGAGCCCGCGTTCAACTGGTCGAAAAGGGGCAGGTCGTGGCCGTCGCTTACGCCGGCCCCGACGGAACGTATGAGCTGCGGTCGGGGGATGCTGGCCGATTCACGCTGCTGGGGTCCGCGGGTGGGTATCTCCCCGGCATTGGGCAGGACTTCTATGGCGGCGCCACGGACGTCATCGCACAGGACGTCGTTCTGTCCACCACCACGGTGCAGCAGCAGGTCAGTGTCACCGAGTCGGGGCTGCCCACACCGCTGCCCCAACTAACAGCGCCGGTCTCGATCATCGGCTCTGCGGATTTAGCGACCAGGGCCGGCATCGCGAGCGAGCTGCGTCAATCGCCCGGCGTCAACGTCGTTCAATCCGGGCAGGGGGGCAGCGCAACCTCGCTGTTCATCCGGGGTGGCCCGTCCGACGGCAACAAGGTGCTTGTGGATGGCGTGCCGGCCGAGGACGTTGGCGGCGGCTTCGATTACGGCACCGTCTCCAGCACGGGCATCGGAAGCATCGAGATCTACCGCGACCCAAATAGTGCCCTGTACGGCAGCGACTCGCAGTCCGGTGTGGTCAGCATCACGACCCCGAGAGGATACTCGCTGAAGCCACTGCTCACGTACTCCGGCGACGCGGGAAATCTGCACACCTGGCGCAACGAGGTGACTGCGGGCGGCACGGCCAACAAGCTCGATTACTTCGGCGGCTATTCGCGGTTCGACACCTCGAACGCGCTGCAGTTCGATCGCTTCCACAACTCCACCGCCGTCGCGAATCTTGGGTACAACCTCTTCAAAGGCGCGAGCCTGCGCGCGACCGTGCGCGACAGCGTCTCCGCCGAGGGCTTGCCGAACGCACACGACTTCTACGGTCTCTCGCAGGACGGGAAGCAGGGCGATCAGGACCTGTACGGCAACCTGGCCTTTGACTACCGCACCGAGAGCGACTGGCACAACCTCGTGCGCTATGGGATCGCGCGCAAGTTCGAACAGGCGAACTACTTCGGAAACCAGGGAACCCTGACCACGATCAACGATCCGGTCTACGGCCCATATCCTGCGTACGTCGGCAACCTGGTTACGATTCGCGGCGCGAACGGCTACCGCACTACCGGGCAGGCGCAGTTGTATGGCACGCCGTACAACCAGAAGAACAACCGCGACGAGCTGTACTACCAGAGCGATTACGTGTTCCCGAAGCGGATCGCGGCGCTCTTTGGGTTCCGCTACACCAACGAGCGTGGCAACTTCGCTGATGCGGCCTTCGATCAGCCCGAGAGCGTTCAGCGCACGAACTACGAATGGGACCTCCAGTTCCAGGGGGACATCGTCAGTCGGGTGTTTTACAACGTCGGAGGTTCACTCCAGAAAAACCATCTGTACGGCTACGCAGGCGAGCCGCGGATCGGGCTCGCCTATGTTCCGGTACGACCGGGCCCCGGCAAGTTCCACGGAACCAAGCTGCGCGCCAACCTGGCTACCGGCGTCCAGGAGCCCTCGCTTGGCCTCGGAGTACTACAGCCTTTACCGGCAGCTATCGGCTGCTGGAGACCCCGCCGACATTGCGAAGTTCAACGTCCAGAAGCTCGGCCCGGAGCGTTCGCGCTCGGCTGATTTCGGGCTCGATCAGAGCCTGCTCGGCCAAAAGTTGCGGCTTTCGCTCGACTACTTCCACAACCAGTTTTCGCACCAGATTGAGGGTGTACCCGGCCAGGCGCTTGAGCAGTACTTCGGCTTCACTCCAGCGAACCCGGGCGCCTACGAGGGCTTCGCCGAGGTAAACTCACTCGCCTACCGGGCGCAGGGCGCGCGAGGTGGAGGTCACGTGGCAGCCCCGCCGCAGCTTGTTCATCCGCGGCGGGTATACGTACCTTGACGCGGTGGTGCTGCAGTCGTTCGCGACGGATGCCTTTGGAGCGCAGAACGGAACCCCCACGGAGAACCCCAACATCCCTGGAGTGGCGATCGGGGCGTCGTCGCCTCTGGTCGGGGCGCGGCCGTTCCGCCGGCCACCGCACACCGGCTTCTTCGCGGTCGACTACACCCACAGCAAGCTCAGCCTGATGCTGAAGGGAGCCGGCGCCAGTCGGGCGGACGACAGCACCAACCTCGAGGGCCTCGACCTCGTGGCCGGCAACTCTCTGCTGCTGCCCAACCGTGATCTGGACTTCGGCTACCTCAAGCTCGACCTCGGTGGCATCTACCAGTTTCGGCGCAGTATCGCCGTGTTTACCCAGCTGGACAATCTGCTCAACGACCAGCACATCGGGCCCATCGGCTATCCGGGGCTGCCGTTCACGGTGCGCGCTGGGCTGAAACTACGGCTCGGCGGCGACTAACCCCAGCCGCGTCTTTGGTTGGTTTCCCACATCTAAACAGATGTGAGGTTAACACATGAACGCAAGACACACAGTTCTTCTTTCGGCAGCTTCGCTGCTGGCGTTTGCACTTCCGGCGCTGGCACAGGACCTCAACGAAGGTCCCGTGCCCACGACGGCGCTGATCAGCGTTCAGTCGAAGGACAACACGGCGTTGAATCCGGCATCCCTGAAGCTCGAGGTAAACGGTCACGCGGCCGCCATCGCCTCCGTGACGCCCATTCGCACCGAGGGCGCCCAGGTGGCCATCCTGATCGACGACGGTCTGCGCGGCAACTTCGGAAATCAACTGAATGAGCTTCAGCACTTCATCCAGAGCCTGCCCGCGAACACTCAGGTACTCGTCGGGTATATGCAGAACGGCACCGTGCGTCGCGAGGGAAGCTTCAGCACCAATCATGCTGAGGTTGCCAGCAAACTCCGGATACCCATGTCGGCGCCCGGCATCAGCGCCAGCCCGTACTTCTGCCTCTCGGACTTTGTGAAGCACTGGCCGGGCCAGGGCGGGTCCGCCCGCATGGTGCTGATGATCACCAACGGCGTTGATCCCTATAACGGCAGCGTCTCCCCGATGAACCAGGACAGCCCCTACGTTCAGCAGGCGCAGGATGAGGCCCAGCGCGCCGGCGTCGCCGTGTACTCCATCTACTACCCGGATGCGCGCATGGGCGGTCGGCTGGCCAGCTTCAGCGGGCAGAGCTACCTGGAGCAGGTCGCGCAGGCTACCGGTGGCGAGTCGTTTTATAACGGCACCATCACGCCCCCGAGCATCGCTCCTTACCTGAACGAGTTCCGCCAGGCAATGAATGAGAGCTTCCTCGTGACATTCAACGCACCGGCGAACCGGGAAAAGCGCAACACGCTGGTCCAGATCAAGTTCAAAGCCGAGCAGCAGGGCGTCAAGGTTCACGCACCCAATGCCGTCCATCCTGGGCTCGTAGAACAGGCCAGCGAGTAGGTTTCATCCGTCAGGCACGTGAGGGGCGATGCGAACTGCATCGCCCCTCTTACTTTGCAAGCTGGAGTGCAGTCGTTATCGGAACGATAAAGTGAATGCCCAGTACCCGGGTTTTGTGAAAGCGAGCGTCGTCAGTTACGAAGAGTTCGTATCGCGCTGGAAGGCCTGACCACCAGCTAACAGAAAACAGAAAAGCCCCGGATTGCTCCGGGGCTTTCTCTTGCTGGTATGTGCGTGCGACGGATCGGCGAAGGACTAGTACATGCCGTCCATGCCGCCGCCGTGCTGGTGGCCGCCGCCGCCCGCTTCCTTCTTCTCCGGGATCTCGGAGATCATGGCTTCGGTGGTGAGCATCAGGCCGGCGATGGAGGCCGCGTTCTGCAGGGCAGTGCGCGTCACCTTGGTCGGGTCGATGACACCGGCCTTCACCAGGTCCTCGTACTGACCGGTGCCGGCGTTGTAACCGAAGTTCGAATCCTTCGACTCCTGGATGCGGTTGATGACGACCGCGCCTTCCTCGCCCGCGTTCAGGGCGATCATGCGCAGCGGCTCTTCGACGGCGCGACGGATGATCTGCGCACCGATCTTCTCGTCACCCTGCAGCGACTCGATGAGCTTCTCGACAGCCTTGCCGGCGCGAACCAGGGCAACACCGCCGCCCGGAACGATGCCTTCTTCGACAGCCGCGCGGGTCGCATGCATCGCGTCCTCGACACGGGCCTTCTTCTCCTTCATCTCGGTCTCGGTAGCCGCACCGACCTTGATGACGGCGACGCCGCCGACGAGCTTGGCGAGCCGCTCCTGGAGCTTCTCACGGTCGTAGTCGGAGGTGGTCTTCTCGACCTGCGCGCGAATCTCCTTCACGCGGCCCTCGATCTTGCCGTCCTGGCCGCCGCCGTCGACGATGGTGGTGTTGTCCTTGTCGATGGTGACGCGCTTGGCAGTGCCGAGATCCTCGATCTTGACGCCCTCGAGCTTGATGCCGAGGTCCTCGGTGATCGCCTTGCCGCCGGTCAGGACAGCGATGTCCTCCAGCATGGCTTTGCGGCGGTCGCCGAAGCCGGGGGCCTTCACGGCCGCAACGTTCAGGGTGCCACGCAGCTTGTTGACCACCAGGGTGGCCAGCGCTTCGCCGTCCACATCCTCAGCGATGATCACGAGCGGCTTGGCGGTGCGGGCGATCTGCTCCAGCAGGGGCAGCAGGTCCTTCATCGTCGAGATCTTCTTCTCGTAGATGAGGATGTAGGGGTTTTCGAGCGCCACTTCCATGCGCTCCGCATCCGTCACGAAGTAGGGGCTCAGGTAGCCACGGTCGAACTGCATACCCTCGACCACCTCGAGCTGGGTCTCCATGGTGCGCGACTCTTCGACGGTGATGACGCCGTCCTTGCCGACCTTCTTCATCGCCTCGGCAATGATGGTGCCGATCTGTTCGTCCGCATTGGCCGAGATGGTGCCAACCTGGGCGATCATGTCGCCCGAGACAGGCTTCGAGAACTCGCTCAGCGAGCCGCCCTTCACCTGGCCGTGCTCGTCGCGCTTGCCGATGATGGCCTCGACAGCCTTGTCGATGCCGCGCTTCAGCGCCATCGGGTTCGCGCCAGCGGCGACGGTCTTGACGCCCTCGCGGAAGATCGCCTGGGCCAGAACGGTGGCGGTGGTGGTGCCGTCGCCGGCAACGTCAGAGGTCTTGGAAGCGACTTCCTTCACCATCTGGGCGCCCATGTTCTCGAGGCCCTCGGGCAGCTCAATCTCCTTGGCGACGGTTACGCCGTCCTTGGTGATGGTGGGCGAACCGAACTTCTTCTCGATGACGACGTTGCGGCCCTTGGGACCGAGCGTCACCTTGACCGCGTTGGCCAGCGTGTTTACGCCACGCAGGATCGCCTGACGCGAATCCTCTCCATGCAGAATCTGCTTTGCCATTGTGTTTTGCTCCGTGTTTGCCGGGAGTTCCGGCGGAAACTTGATGTACTGGATTCAGATTTTGAGGCGCTGCTTAGGCGAGGATGCCGAGGACTTCTTCCTCGCGCATGATCAGGAAGTCCTCACCATCGAGCTTGATCTCGGTGCCGGAGTACTTGCCGAAGAGCACCGTGTCGCCGCTCTTGACGTCGAGCGGGAAGACCTTGCCTTCGTCGTTCGACTTGCCCTTGCCGACCGAGATGACCTTGCCCTGCTGGGGCTTTTCTTTAGCCGAGTCGGGGATGATGATGCCGCCGCGCATCGTCTCGCTCTCCTCGAGGCGCTGGACCAGAATGCGGTCGTGGAGCGGCGTGAACTTATTAGAAGCCATGATGCTTGTCTCCTCTGTGACTTGCAGTGCTTGGTTTACGGGGAGAGAGCGCCGGGACGACGCGGTGAATCGGGAACTGACGCCGCTAGCACTCTCTGCTGCCGACTGCTAATGTAGCGCCGCCGCGTGTCGGGTGTCAACGGCCGTTTCGGCAAAATGTTAGTGAATCGCGCTCACATTTTCAGCGAGCCCGGGCGGACCGAGCCCGCGGAGCGGCAGCCTGCAACGCCCTCGGATAGAATGCTGAGGATGCGGTTTTCGCCTCGGCTCCGACTTCTTAGCTCTCGCTCTGCCACTTTGCGGCTCTCTTCACCCCCGCAGGCGCTCAACAGGAGCGCCACGGGCGCGGGTACAAGCCTCCGCCGCCGACGGCGAAGGTGGTCGTAACGGTGGAGAAGGCCTTCAACGGCAAGCCCTATCCCGAATGCGTCGGTGATCTTTCGCGCAGTTCGGGAAGAGCAGGACGGACGCCAACCTGGAGATGAAGACGGACACCGACGGCAAGGCTTCTATCGATCTGCTGGAGGTCGGCAGCCACGTGACGGTGCAGGTGCTCGCGACGGGATTCGCAACCTACGCTACCGACTTCGACCTGACGCCAGACGGCAAGCAGCTCATGGTGAAGCTGCAGCGTCCGCGTGCCCAGGTTTCCGCGTACGGCGACGACACGGATCGCCCGGCGACGGTGCAGCCGGGCGTGCAGGAGCACCGGCCCGATGCAGGCAAGCCGCAATCGGCGCCCACGGCGCAAACGCCTGCGCCGGCGTCTCCCACGGCTCCGCTGCAGACCACACCGCCGGCGAACCCGCCGGCCGCGACGCCCGCCAGCCCCAGCACCGCGCCTGGGACCCCGCGGTGAGCGAGCGGTTGCAAGGGTCCGGGGCGCTCGAAGGCAAACGAGTTCTGGTCACGGGAGCCGCCAAGCGGATCGGCCGCGGGCTGGCCCTGGCGTTGGCGCGGGCCGGGGCAGACGTGGCGATCACGTACCGTGGTTCGGCCGCGGAAGCGGAAGCGACGGTTGCGGAGCTGAAGGAGATCAGCCCGAACTCGTTGGGTTTGCGCTGCAACGTCCGCGAAGAGGCTAGCGTTCAGAAGGCTGTTTCGGAGATTGCCGGCCATTTTGGCGGGCTGGATCTGCTGGTGAACAACGCCGGGGCGTTCGAAACGGCGCCCCTGGAAGCGATCTCGGTGGAGCAGTGGGACGCGATGTTCGAGACGAACACACGTGGTCCCTTCCTGGTTGCGAAGGCGGCCTATCCGCATCTGAAGGCGGCACGGGGACGCATCGTCAACATCGGATCGCTCGGTGGAATTCACCCATGGGCGACGCACGCACACTATTGCACCTCCAAGGCGGCGTTGCACATGCTGTCGCAGACCATGGCGAAGGCCTGGGCGCCGGAGGTGAGCGTGAACTGCGTGGCGCCGGGCATGATCGTGACCTCGGGCGACAATAGCTCGGGTTATGACCACTTTGCCGAGAAGACGCCGATGAAACGCAATGGCACGCCCGAGGATGTCGCGGCAGCTGTACTGTTTTTTGCGTCGGCTCCGCAGTTCATCACCGGACAGTTGCTGGCGGTGGACGGCGGCCTGGGCCTGTAGAACCAGCGGCGCTTACATTCGCAGCAGGCGCTGCCACCACGATGGGAGACCGACCTGGTCCTCGGATTCGAGGCCCAGCATCTCCTGCTCGGAGAGGGTTTGGCCATCAAAAACAGCGAGCGGGTTGTGAAGACAGATCATCTCCGCGTACCCCGAACCATATCGCTTGGCGATAAGATCGTGCGCCTTGCGCATCTTCGGAGCGCGTGAGGTGGTGTTGTGGGCGTCGGTGGCGATGAAGTGGACCCAGCGATTCTCGAGCATGCGCTTGGCGAGTTTCTCGGCCTGCCGTCCCATTTCGCCGGTAACGGAGCCGGCGGTTACCTGGCAGAGGAGGCCGTCACGGAGCCAGGGGAGCATGCGGTCGGGGTCGCGCTGCAGGATGGGGTTGCGCTCCGGATGGGTCAGGATGGGTATCAGACCGTTGAGGCGAAGCTCGTAAAAGGTCTCCTGCATGTTCGGCGAGATGCTGTAGTCGGGCAGTTCGATCAGCAGGTAGTCGTGACCGTTGACGCTGTAGCGCGAGGGGTTCGCAAGCGCATCGCGTACGTTGTCGTAGCTGATATGGAAGTCGCATCCCTGTCCGAGCGCAACGCGGATGCCTTCCGAGTCGAGTGCGCGTCGAAGTTCCGATAAAAGCGCGGCATTCCGCTCTGGTTCGAATGGGAACCGGCTGTTCGCGTGCGGTGTGCAAACGATGTGAGTGATCCCCTCCGCCTCTGCGATTCTGGCCATCTCGACGGAGGTCGCAAGGTCAGGAGAGCCGTCGTCCAGACCCGGCAGAAGGTGGTGATGCAGGTCAACCATCTGACCAAGGGTAGCACCGGGAACCGGCCATGGCACCGCGCGGCACGGTACTCCCGGGCAGACAGCCGAGCACTTTGGTGACGCATCCAAGCGAGGAGATACACCGGTTCATGCGGTATCGTAGATAAGTCTGTACGGCTGTCGCGAGACTCAGGGCGGCAGATCTGCGTACATAGGGAAGGAACTCAGGGAAACACTTCATGGCAGAGACATCGACGAGCAACTCCAAGCCTCGCGTTCTTGTCGCAGACGACGAGCAGGTGATCGCAAACACTTTGGCGATCATTCTCAACCAGGCGGGGTTTGAGGCGCGCGCCGTGTATAGCGGAGAGAAGGCTATCGATGCGCTGGACACCTTTCAACCTGACATGCTGATCAGCGACGTGATCATGACCGGCATGACGGGCATCGAAGCCGCGATTCAGACGCGTTCCAAGCTGCCGAACTGCAAGATTCTGCTGTTCTCCGGCCAGGCGGCTACGGCTGACCTGCTGGAGCGTGCACGCGCCCAGGGGCACGAGTTCGAGATTCTTGCGAAACCTGTGCATCCGACGGACCTGCTGGCAAAGCTTCGCGGCTAGCAGGTTCGCCGACTAGATCGGCTTTCCACTTTGCAAGCGGAGGATCTCCCTCCGCTTGATCTCTATCAGGTACTCGTAGAACGCCTGAAGCGTGGCGTAGGTCACGCCCGCAGGTCCGTCCAGAATCGCTCTCCTCACGAACATCATGTAGAGCCACTTGATGAGTGGCCGGCCGGGCAGCTCGTAAAAGAGGGCCTTCTGCGCTACACGCCGCTGGTGGAAGTCTGAGGCGAACAGGGCATCGCGCCATGACGCCCCCTGAACCGCGGCCCCGCTGGCCAGAAGCTCCGCTTCCTTCGTCGAGTAGGTATTGTGCTTGGCGACCCAGTGGCTGATGCCCTTGGAAAACGCGAGGTGGTCGAGCGGGAACTGGAGCTCGGCGACGGCGCCGTCGATTTCGGCGACCTCATTGATGTCTCGGGTGTACTGTACGCGACCGGGACGCACCAGGCGGACGTAGAACGGCGTGAGCTGCGCATGCTTCAGCCAGGTGCCCCAAAGATAGTCGCGGCGACGGATCCGGAACGCCCCCACTGTGGCCGGGGCGGTGAGAACAGCCGATCGCATCTCCGCCGAAAGCTCGGGGGTGGGGCGTTCGTCCGCGTCCAGCACGAGTACCCAGGGATGTTTGAACGGCAGTTGCATCGCCGCATTGCGCTGACGGGCGTAGCCGTCGAAGGCCCGAGTGCTCACGGTCGCGCCCCGCTCACGCGCGATGGCGGCGGTGCGGTCGGTGCTCTCTGAGTCGAAGACGTGAATGTCGTCACACCATGTGACGGAGTCGAGGCAGCCGGGTAGATCCTGCTCTTCATTTCTGGTGAGGATGAGGACGGAGATCATCGCGGAGCGGGGACCACGTTTTGGTGGGCGCTGCCGATTGCCTCAGGGTGCGGGGTGCGCTCGCGAACGGGAACCGCGGGGTTGCCGCCGTACACCGTCCAGGGTTGGAGGTCGCGGGTGGCGACGGCACCCAACCCCAGCACCGCGCCTTCGCCGACCTGGACTCCAGGGCCGACCATCGCACGGGCGCAGATCCAGGCGTACGCGCCGAGGTTCATGCGATAAGCCGTCAGGGGGAAGGCGGGGTCGTTGTAGTCGTGCGTTGCGCCGCAAAGATAGCAGTCCTGCGACAGGATCACGTGCGACGCGAGGTGCATGGGGCTCGGGTTGTAGATCTCTGCGCCGTCGCCCGCGGCGACGTGGTCGGCGCAGATGAGATTCCAGGGAGCCCAGACGCGGGAGGCCGGGTAGAAGTGGCAGTCTGGCCCGAGTTGCGCTCCAAAGAGCCGCAGCAGAAGGCTGCGCCAGCCATGCAAGGGGCGAGGTGACGGACGATACAGAAGCAGCCAGCAGAGATTCCAGACAGCCCGGCGAGCTCGGTTTCCGACAGAGAACGCGGGCCGAAGATAGGCGTCGGATCCGTGCTCGGCACCGATGTGGTCAGAGGCGCGGTAGTCGGCAGCGCGCGGCATCAGCGTGCCCTCGCTGCGATCGCAGAGCTGGGTGCCGATGCGCGTCCGTGCAGCTCTTCGAAGATGCGAAGGATCGCCTCGGTATTGCGACGCATGTCGTAGTGCTGCTGGTACATCACAACGGCTCGCTCACCCATGGCCGTGCGTTCGTCGTCGGGAACTTCCAGCCAGCGGCTGATGAGACGCTCCGTGCCGTCGAGAGTGTCGGGCTCGACAAGGGCGCAGCCGGCGCGCTGGAGGTCCGCGGCGATGTTCACGGGTTGGCTCAGAAGGACGGGTTTGCCCGACGCGAGCGCCTCAACGGGGGCAATCCCGAAGTTCTCCTGATGGGAAGGCAGAATGAACGCTTCGCACGCGGCGAACGCACCCCACTTCGCATCGCCTCGCAGCATCCCGGGCCAATGGACGCGGTCTGCGACGCCGGCCTCTTCTGCGATGCGGTGCAACTGCACGGACCAGTCCCTGGGGTCAGGTCCTGCGATGACGAGGTGCAGGTCCGGGTGCTCGGGAGCGATCCGAGCGAAGGCCTTCAACAGCAGGTCGCAGCCCTTTTTAGGGTCGATGCGACCGAGAAACAGCAGAAACCGCTTGCCGTCCACAGCGGGAGCGAGGTGGAAGAAACTGCGTTGGAGCGAGGTTGGGTCCGCGGGCGGCGCATCGGTCCCAAGCGGCACCACCAGTGAACTCCAGCGGTGAAGCCAGAAGCTCTGGGCGGCCAGATCGCGCTCCGCCGCGGTGGTGAAGAGCACACGTGAGGCGCGCCGCAGGACCCAGTACTCGGACCAGAGCCAATAGACCCACTTCTTCAGGTGCTTGCGTGGAAAAGCGCGCTTGAAGTAGGGGTCGAGCATCCCGTGCGGGAACACGACGTAGGGCAGGCTGCCAGCGAAGGCGCGCCGGGCCGCCAGTCCTGTGTACTCCCACAGCCCGTGCACGATCACGCCGTCAAACCGATGGCGATTCGCTCTGAGCCAGGGAACCAGTTGCGGCGAGTACCAGCGTTTTGGTGCGGTGCCGAGTGCGTGGACGGGAAAGGGCAATTCGGCGAGAAATGGGGACTCCGGGTCGTCGAGGGTCACGAGCTCCGCTGTGTACCCGGGCGGGGCGTAGCGAATGAGCATCCGGATGGCTTCGGTCGGTCCGCCGGCAGCGGGGCTGATCGACCCGACGATGTGCAGGATTCTCATGCCGAAACGAACCTCAGGATAGCAAGTTGCGCGGGCTCGCTGAGATCCCACGTGTGGCGTACGCGAGGGCCGCACGGAGACCGCGGACGTCGGCTTCGAAATCCCAGGTTGCGACGCGCTGTGCGGCCGCGGCACCCATGCGTGTTGCCGTCTCAGGGTCGCGCAGGACGCGGGCGAGGCAGGATGCCAACGCAGGCACGTCGCCCGCAGGGAAGACGCAGCCCTCGACGCCATCGGTCACGAGGTCCGCTGCCGCGCCGACCTCGGATGAGACGATTACGGGGCAACCTGCCGCCATGGCTTCGTTCACGATCAGTCCCCAGGGCTCATGGCGTGAGGGCAGAACGAAGACATCCGCAAGGGCGAAGAACGCTGGAAGGTGCGTCTGATTGCGAAACCCGGCGAACCGCACGTCGTTGAGGCCACTCGCCGAGCAGAGCTGTTCTAAGGAGGCGCGCTCCTCGCCGTGACCCACGATCACCAGATATGGCCGGTGAGCCCCCGCCGGGCTGCTCTGCGAACAGGCGAAAGGCTTCGATCAAATCGGAGGCGCGCTTGCGAGCCTGTAGCTTGGACGCGAAGAGGATGACTGGACGATCCGGCTCGAGCCCCAGCTCCTCGCGAAGCGCGGGGACCTGCGCGCGTGCGTGGCTGGATCGCTCGGCGAAGAACCGGTTGTCCACCGTATAGGGCATCGGGAACTGAGGCATATCCGTTCCGAAGTACGTCCGCCAGTAGGCTTCGTTTCGTGAACCGATGGGCAGAGTCGCGGCGATAAACGGGCGGAGTGCGCGAAGGAAGATCTGCTTGGCCTTGAGCTTCGCTTGGCTGCGCGGGCGATCGCCGCTCCAACTCTCGGCCCGCAGCAGGACAGGTATTCCCAACGAGTTCGCTGCGAAGATAGCACGCAGCGAGTTCACGCTTGCATAGCCGTGGACCCACAGCGCATCGAACGCCGCGCGGCCGTCGGGGGCGCGCAACGCCCGGAGCAAGCTTCGGCTAAGAGGCGCGGTGGCGGTGACGATTCCCGGGTCGTGCAAGGCGGGTAGGAAGCGGTGTTTGTAGCCCTCGAGTAGCGGGACATCCCACGCGACCTCAACCCCGAAGCCCTGATCCTTGTAGGCGCGGGTGGACAGGTCGGAGCCGAAAAGTACCGTGAGGTCGATACCAGGCTCGCGTGCGATGCGGCGTAGCAAGGGAGCCTGGTATTGGATCGGATGGCTGACCACATAGGCCAGTCGCACTCGGCGGGACGGTTCAGCGGCGGCCATCGCGCGACGCTACCGGAACGTC
Organism: uncultured Verrucomicrobiae bacterium; assembly: GCA_963795955.1. Taxonomy (GTDB): domain Bacteria; phylum Acidobacteriota; class Terriglobia; order Terriglobales; family Acidobacteriaceae; genus Granulicella. The sequence goes on along the minus strand of CAWCJK010000003.1, from coordinate 595,867 downwards.
ACGATCGCGCCGATAGCGAACGACAGAACTCCGAGGAACGTGCCAAGCGTACCGTTGGTGATCGAAGCCTTGATTGCGCTGGGCGGCAGAAAGACGATATCGTTCGGCTCCATAATCGGGTCCGGCGCCTTCCCGTAGAGGACCTTCTTGATGTCGAGCGTTGTGACGGTCCGATGGTTGCCGACGGTGCGGATGATGTGCGTCTCGCTGTACTTCGCGTCGAAGACCGGACCACCGACCATCGCCGAGACCTGAGTGAGCGTCAACGGACCATAATTCGTGATGTTCACCAGGCCCGGCGAACGGAACTCGCCCATGACGTAGATGACGCCGATCCGAGACACCATGACTGTGTCGCCCGGAAATACCGGGATATTCGATGCCGCAGAGTGCAGGGGATCGGTACCGATATCGACTTCAATCGGGGTCTTCTGCCCGGGCCGGAGGATGGTGACGGATCGGCTTGCGCCCGACGGAAGACCGCCGCCCGCCGCAATGACAGCGAACAAAGGACGTGAGCCGACGACCGGCACATTGGCGTGCATCTCGCCGCTCAGAGTCACGATGGAGCTGGGGCCCTCGGTCACCTGCAGGATGACCTGCGGATTGCGGTACATGCCAGCCTGCTCGAGCTTGTCCGCGATAAGGCGCTCCGCGCCGCTAACCGTGACGCCCTGCAGGTTCACGGTTCCGATGAGAGGTAGAAGCACCGTGCCGTCCACAGCGATGCGTACGGAGACGTTGTACTCCGGGTCACTGAACAGCCGAACGGCGATGACGTCCCCCGCCGTCAGCAGCGTTTCGGGCGTGGTCGGAAACAGCAGAGATTGATCCGTCGTGACTGGAACCGTCATGGACTGGTCGGCGGTGCTCGGAGGCCCATTGAACTGCGCACGCGCAATCCCGGAGACGCCAACCAGGAAGGCCAGTATCGCTACGACGCTGACGGGGAGGGAAGCTCGGAGACGGGTGGAACGATTTGATTGCAAGGGACCCATTACCGTTCGTTTCCTCCGTTCCGGGAGTTGCTGACCGTCGTGGTGTTCTGCGACTCCCAGGCGTTGCTGTCGACGCCAGCAGACGCGTACCCGGCGTACCCGGAGTAGCCGTAGTAGGAGTAGTACTCCGGCGAATTGAGATCGACCGCGTTAAGCGCAAGGCCGGCAAGGTGTGCGCCGGAGCGGATGAGGAGATCGCGCGCGCGGCGCACGGCGTGCTTCGTAGATTTGCCGTGGCGGACGATGAGCACTACTGCGTCAGCTTCCCGGGCGAGTACCACGCTGTCCGTGACCGACAGGAGCGGTGGGGAATCCATAACGATGTGCGTATAGGTCTTGCGGGCCTGCGCCAGCAGGCGTCGCATCGCGTCGGAGCTGAGCATCTCCGTTGGGAACGGTGGAACCGGCCCGCTGGCGAGAACGTCGAGTGAGGGCAGATCGGCGACGTTCTGCACGGCGCTGGCGAGTTCGACACTCCCGGTCAGTACGGAGGTGAGACCGACCTTGCCGTTGAGCCCGAAGCGATGATGAACAGTTGGGCGACGGAGGTCAGCGTCGATCAGAAGGACGCGAACTCCTTGCTGCGCAAGCACGGCCGCGAGATTCAAGGAAGCAGTGGTCTTGCCTTCTGACGGCGTGGCGCTGGTGAGGAGCAGATAGCTGAGGCTCACGGCCAGCGACCGACAACAACAACGAGGTTCGTAACGCCCGGAAGGCCTCGGCGAACTGAGACTTCGGACTTGTAAGCACAACGAGGTTGCGTTGCGCCGGACTGAGCGTCGTCGGGTCTCCCGGGCGGCGCGCCTTGGGGATGAGGGCCAACGAGGGCAGGCCGGAGATGCTCTCGATCTCGGCGACGCTGCTGAGGCTGGTGTCCAGGCTCTCGAGGATGAACGCGAGCACGATGGCAAGGCCCGCGCCGATGAGCATGTTGACGATGATGATGGAACCGCGCGGTTGCAGCGATGGCCCAATGGGCGGCACCGCGCTGTCGACGATATCGACCTCCTGGGAGTCCAGACCGGCCTGTACGCCTGCGGTGTTCAGCCGTTGAAGAAGGCCCTCGTAGAGCTGGCGGTTCGATTCGAACTCGCGCTGCCGGATGGTGTACTCGACCATCTCGTCGCGGAGCTTGTACGCGTCCGATTTGGCAGCTTCGAGGGCGCCTCGGGTCTGGGTCTCGTCCGCCCGAGCGGCGACCAGGTTTTCTTTGGCCTGAACGAGGATGCGCCTTTGCTCCTCGTTGATCTGCTGATCGAGCGTCGCAATCTGGGCGCGCATGGCTTTTTCACGGGGCAGATTAGGCCCGGCCGTGGTGTCGGTCGCGGCAAGCTGGCTGACCAACGTCTCGCGCTGACCGCGCAGGCCGGCGAGCGTAGCGCTATTCTGCCCGCTGATGGTGCCGATCGAAGCGTCGAGCGCGTTCGGGTCCATGCCCGTCAGCACGCGGTAGCGGGACTCCGTGATGATGCGGTTGATCTGTGCCTGGCCGGCCGCACGCATCAGGTCGTCGATGCTGGCGGTGATCTCGTTGTGGCTTGTATCGAACCCGAGCAGGCCAAGGCGCTTGCCGAGATCGATCATCTGCGCCTGCGACGTTTCGACCTGTTGCTTCAGATCGCCGAGTTTGTTTCTCAGCCAGTCGGAGACATCCTGCGTCGCGTCATAACGCGACTGGAAGCTGCGCTGCTTGTATTCCTTGATCAGTTTGTTGACGATATCGGCCGAAAGCTGGGGGTTCAGTGTGCGGCAGATGATGCGGACGATGTCCGTCTTCGGGACGGGCGCGATCTCGATGCTGTTCTGCAGGCTGCCGAGCGTGTTCTGACGCACGCCCGGGTCGTCCAGGGTGACGTGGGGCTGAGGCCCCCTCGCGCCGGTGAACTCGGGGTTGTTCGGCAGGTCCAGATCGCGCGCGACGGTCAGCAACAGGCTGTCGCTCTTCAGGATGGTGGTTTGTGTGGGGATGTCGTAGGTGTCTTCGGCGAGCGGCGCGGCATTGACGCGGTACTCGGAGTGCACGCCGCTGCGGATTTCTATGTCGCCGTACGCCTCATACAAGCGAATCTGCGTCGAAGCTTTGTAGTAGCCGTACGCTGCGCCGATCAGGGCGGCGATGATGATCAACCACTTCCGCTTGCGGAGGACAAGAAGCGTGTCGGTAAGACTCGTGTCGGTCTTCTGCTCAACCGCAGCGAAATCGACCGAAGTTGGGTCCGGGGCCCCACTGCTGGACTCAGAAATCGGCGAACTCATTCAGGCCAGTTTACGCGAGAATTCCCCTGATTGGCGACTTGGCCAACCCGGCAGGGCTATAGCCAGTACCACTTGAGTGACATAGAATTGAGCCAGAACTTTCCTGAAACAACATTCTTCCCCCAGGAACTGAGGGATATGAGCACAACCAATCAGATTGCAGTGGTAGGCTCCGGCTACGTGGGCCTGGTGGCGGCGATGTGCTTTGCCGAGATGGGGCACAACGTCGTTTGCGTGGACAACGATGAGCGGAAGGTGGCGGCGTTGCGCAACGGCGACTGCCTCATCCACGAGAATCACCTACCCGACTTGATGGCCCGGTATTGCAATGGGCGGGTTCGTTTCACGACGGATCTGGCCGAAGCGACGCGCTCCAGCGAAGCGATCTTTATCGCAGTGGGGACGCCGCAGTCAGAGACGGGCGATGCGGATCTCTCGTATGTAGAAGCGGTTGCAAGCGAGATCGCGCGCCACATCACCAGCTACACGGTGATCGTGGAGAAGAGCACGGTTCCGGTCTACACGAATGAGTGGATCCGCCGCGTGATCGAGCGCAACGGCGTGCGGCGCGATCTCTTCGACGTGGTGTCGAACCCTGAGTTCCTGCGCGAAGGCACCGCGGTCGAGGACTTCCTGCATCCAGACCGCATTGTGGTCGGCGCGGACAGCACGCGCGCGGCGCGGCTGCTGCAGAGTATTTACGCGCCCCTGACCAATGGGTCGTATTACGAGACGGACGGCGCGATCGGCGGCGTCTGTTCGGCCCAGACACCCCCACCGCTGCTGCTGACCTCTACCAAGAGCGCGGAAATCATCAAACACGCTTCGAACGCGTTCCTGGCGCTGAAGATTTCGTTCATCAACGCCGTGTCCAACCTTTGTGAGGCGGCGGACGCGAACGTCGAGCAGGTCGCACGCGGCATCGGCCTCGACTCGCGTATCGGCCCGAAGTTTCTGCGACCGGGTATCGGGTATGGCGGTTCGTGCTTCCCGAAGGACGTGGCCGCATTCCGCTCTGTGGCGGCGCAGCTTGGCGTCGACTTCAGTCTCTTGAACGAGGTGGAGCGCATCAACGTGTCCCAGAAGAAGCGGTTCCTGGGCAAGGTGCGGTCGGCCCTTTGGACGCTGCGGGGCAAGCGCCTCGGCGTACTGGGCCTGTCGTTCAAGGGCGAGACCGATGACATCCGCGAATCGCCGGCGATCGATCTGATCGAGATGCTGCTGAACGAAGGCTGCTGCATCGAGGCGTACGACCCGGCAGCTATGGACCGCGCGAAGGCTGAACTGCCACCCTCCAAGACAATGCACTACGCCGCATCCGTCGAAGAAGCTGCCAGGGACGCCGATGCTGTCCTTATCCTGACCGATTGGGCCGAGTTCGCCCAGATCGACCTCGTGCGGCTGCACGAGATCATGCGCTATCCGATCGTCGTGGATGGCAGGAATCTCTTCGATCCACAAGTGATGCTCGAGAATGGCTTCACTTACCTAAGTGTCGGCCGCTCGGCAGTGACGCCGGTCCGCGAGCCTGTGACGGTTGGAGCGTAAGCGGTGAAGCAGGGAAGTGTGATTCTGGTGACCGGTGCGGCTGGCTTTCTTGGCTCGCACCTCTGTGACAAGTTGCTTGGTGAAGGCCACCAGGTAATCGGTGTCGATAACTTGTGCACGGGCAATCTTGCGAACCTCCGGCATCTGGAGCGCGAGGACAGGTTTCGATTCGAGCAGCGCGACATCTGCCTGCCTTTCGATGTTGGCGCCGTGGACTTTGTCTTCAACTTCGCGTCGCCGGCGAGCCCCGTGGACTACATGCGGCTCGGCATCGAGACGCTGCAGGTAGGTTCGACGGGCACCATGAATGCGCTCGAGATCGCGCGGCGGTACAACGCCGGCTTCCTCCATGCGTCCACGTCGGAGTGCTACGGCGACCCCGAGGTTCATCCGCAGGTCGAGACGTACTGGGGCAACGTGAATCCCATCGGGCCGCGTTCGGTCTACGACGAGGCCAAGCGCTTTTCGGAGGCGATGGTTGCGGCGTATCACCGCTATCACGGCGTGAACACGCACCTGGTCCGGATCTTCAACACCTATGGCCCGCGGTTGCAGGCGAACGATGGCCGGGTCATCTCGAATCTCATGATGCAGGCGCTCCGTGGGGAGCCGCTGACCGTCTACGGGGATGGCTCGCAGACCCGGTCGTTCTGCTATGTTTCGGACCTCATCGAAGGCATCGTGCGGCTCGCGAAGAGCGATGAGCACGATCCGACGAACATCGGAAATCCGGTGGAGTGGACGATTCTGGAATGCGCCCGCGAGGTGCAGGCACTCGTGGGCTCGAACTGCGAGATCGTCTTCCGGCCCTTGCCGCAAGATGATCCAAAGCAGCGCCGGCCGGACATCACGAAGGCAAAGCGCCTGCTTGGGTGGGAGCCGAAGGTCCCGCTGCGGGAAGGGCTCCGGCGCTCGATGGAATACTTCGTCGCCTGCGTTGAGGCGGAACGGATCTCCGCCTAGCTCGGACAAGGCAATGCAATGCAAAGAGGCTCCCGCAGGGAGCCTCTTTGCTATTGCAGCCGAATCAGGCTACTTGCCGTTGAGATTCGCTGAAGTGTGCAGCTTCGGGTAGAAGGTGATCTTCACGGCGGTGACAGTGTCGTTCTGGTAGTTCGTCTTGTAGATCGGCGCGATCCAGTGCTCGTACTGGAACCAGGCATCGAGTTCGATGTCTGGACGCAGGCGCTTCACGACCTCGACTTTGAACTGGTTCTGCGTGGTCCCAGACTCGATGAAGTCCTTGGGCGTCTTCTTGTACAGGTAGGAAGCCTGCACCCACTCGTTTGCGGAGAGATGGTAGGTGAGCCAGGCGTCGCCGGCCTTCGCTTCGCGGCCCACCCAGTCGCCCATGATGAAGCCCTTGTTGGTATAGCCCTGGCGCTGAATGGCTTCGAAGTAGTTGAAGACGCCGAACTGGCAGCGCAGCGTGGAGCAGTCGGTGCTGGCCGCTTCAACGCGGAGGTCCAGCTTGGGCATGCCGGGGAACTGTGAGAGGTAGATGCCGGGACGGTACGCTGCGCGACGCGGCGCGCTGATCGGAGTGACGTCGTCGTGTGCGATCGAGTCGGCGTACAGGGTCACGTACTTGCGCATGAACGGCAGGCGATAGGAGAAGTTGAAGACGCTGTAGCGAGCGCCAGGATCGTTGCGCGAGTCCTTCGAGTTTGGGTCGCTCTCGGTGTCCTGGAGCGAGAAGAAGCTGCGCAAGAAGGTGTGGAGCGTGACCGGCACGTGCCCTTCGCCGCCCCAGATGACGGTGCGCTGGAAGGAGAACTCGAAATTGTCAGTCGGGCGAAGGGAGAACATCTCCGAGTGAACCCAGGGCGCGTTGGGGAACGTGTGTCCCTTGAGTGAACCGACGAAGAAGTCGTAGCGCAGCCCGCCAAAGAGATAGGAGAAGTACGGGATGTGCATCGGCTCCACGCGGTTAATCCGGAAGGAGTAGATGTTTTCTGCGTTGTTGCTCCAGGCCATGGATCCGCCCTGGGCCGGGCTAAGCCAGGCGTCTGACTTGCCGCCCGAGATCTCGTGGCCAAGGAGGTGGAAAGAAAGGGTGGCTTCCTGGATGCGGAAGGGGTTCTGAGCGGCGATCGGGCCGTAGGGGATCGTGTCCTGAGGCAGGTTCGGTGGCGCGAAGGGGCAGATTTCGTCGTGGCAGGAGAGGCTGGAAGCGAGGTCGTAGTTGTACCCGGCGGCGGAGGGCGAGTGCTGGTATTCGCCGCGGAAGTAGAACGAGAACCGGCCCCACTCGCTCATCGTGGAGAAGCCGGCGATGGCGTTGAAGCCGGGTTGGTAGGGGCGGCCGTAGTCGTTCACGATGCTCTGGCCGAGATGGTAGCTGTCGCGGAGGGTGAGGCCGCTGATGCCCATCGCGCGGGCGTAGACGCTCTCGACGCCGTAGACCTGCCCGCGGGTCATCTGGGAGCTGAGGGTGCCGGTGGGGCCTGGGAGCTCGGTGTGCAGGTAGTCCATCAGCTTGGCGTAGATCTGCTGGGCCTGCTCGTTGCCGTCGGCCTGGATGGCGGGCGCGGCCTGCTCGAGCGCGTGGAGGAGGCTGCGGCGCGTCCACGGACGCATGCTGATGAATGCCGTGTTGAGGTAGCCGAGCGAATAGAGGCGCATCGCCATCGGGTAGATGTTGTCGTCGTCGGGGATGTAGATGGAGCCGAGGTGGTCCTGGCTGGCCTTGACCGGCTCGACATAATCGGTCTGGATGGACGGCAGCGAGGCGACGGTTGTGGGCGGCGCCATGGCGCCGGGGTTCGGCTGCTGCGCCTGGGGTGGCGCGACCGAAAGAGGACGATCGATTGGGTTCTGTTGTTGGATCTGCGACGGAGTCGGCTGCGGCGGCGTGGGCGCCTGCGGTCTATCGAGCGGATTCTGCTGCTCGGTCTGCGTGGGTGTCGGGGCGGGCGGCGGTGGCGGCGCGGTCGGACGGTCGAGCGGGCTCTGTTGCTGCGTGTTCTGCGGCGTGGCTGCGGGGTGGTCTGGGGGGGGTCTGGGTCTGGGGGAGGTCTGGGGCTGGCCGGCCGGGACGGGCGTCGGCATGGACGGCAACGAGCTCGGTGAGACGGGCGTGGGCGCCGGGACCGACGGATTGGTCGGGTTCTGTGCGTGAGCCAGACCGGGGAGCCCGAGAGTTAGACCAAGAGCGAGAGGCGCAGCGTGGACGCGCAGACGTCGAAGGGACTGCCGATAAAGCATGTTACCCAGTGTAGCGGGATGGGCTGCGGTTCGTCGCGTCGGCTGGCCGGGCGAGGCGTGCGGGCGCGGTTCCGGGCGGGACACCTCCCCCGGGGGGTACTTTTGGTTCAAAGTACGTTCGAATAAGGGCTTAGGTCCTGGACTTCGAGGGGAAGTCTCCGGCTGGCGGGGTAGGCGCGCCGCGCAGGGAGAAACACGACCTAAGAACAATTCTAGAGATCTGGCGAATTGATGTGCAAGCGCTGGGCGATTTTCGTTCGGGTATTTAGAACGGGATCTTGCGGCTGCGGAGGTAATGCTGCAGGCGGCCGAGGGGCTCTTCTGAGCGGCGTCGACCGGCTTGAGTTCGGGCGTCGGGGAGCATAGCCCAGAGGATTGCGGGGCCGCCGCCGGCTCGGGCGCGGAGGACGGACTCCTGCATGGAGCGGTAGGCGGCTACGGCGTCCTCGCCGTCGAGGGTGAGGACGGGGAGCTTGAGGCGGCTGGCCTCGCGCTTGACGGCGGTCCACGAGAAGGCGGCCTTAGGGGCGCGTGGGTCAGTCGCGGAAGGCGTTCGGGCCGCGGGGGTCGGCGCAGGCGAGGATGAGCGGGAGTTGCTGCTGCCTGTGCCCAGGCGAGGGCTGCGGGCCAATCGGGGTCGAGGGCGCGCTCGCGGGTGAAGGCGAGGACGAAGTGTTCGGGGTGGGAGTGCTTGAGGGCTGCGGCGGCCGTGGCGGCCAGAAGCAGGCGGGATGTGTTGCGGGGGAGATCGGGTAGGAGGGGTTCGGATTCTTCGTCTTCGCGCAGGGATCAGGACTGCTGGTCGTCGCCTGGCTCGCCGATGACGAGGTCGCCGGGTTTGACGTGGATGGTGGTGCCAGCGACCAGCGCTTCGCGGAAGGGGATTGGGGCCGTCTTTTTCTGGCGGCGCGGGAGGCGCGGCGGCGCGCGGCCTTGTCGAGGGTGGCGCAGCGCTTCGTCTGGTCGAGCAGGGCTTGGAGCTCTGTGTTGGGGAGGAGCGGGTTTTCAGGCAAGGATGGGCGACTCGCGGGCTAGTGCTTCGGTTGAGTACTGCGAGGTCTTTCGTGCGGTCGAGCTGCGAAACGCGGTCTTCCCTCGCTGCGCTCCGGTCGAGATGACAGTCTTTGTACGCGAGCGTGATTCAGTACGGCGATGGTTCGCTCGCAGCATACGGCACGGGCGAGCCGTGCCGTTGTGGGTGATCGCTCTTGACAGAAGCGATGTGTCTCTGTGTGTGACTAGGCGTAGGCGGGGCTGGGGCGGTCTGGTGTCGATGCCGAGTTCGGCGAAGGCTTCGCGGGCCTTGTCGGCGGGAGGGCGCCGTCGCGGGCTAGCTTGGAGAGGGCGGCGGCTACGATGTGCGGCGGCGTCTACCTCGAAGAAGCTGCGGAGGTGTTCGCGGTTGTCGGAGCGGCCGAAGCCGTCGGTGCCGAGCGTGACGAGGCGGCTGCCGAGCCACGGCGAGAGGCCGTCGGGCAGCGACTTGATGTAGTCGCTGGCCGCGATGATCGGGCCCTGGGCGTCGCCGAGGGCTTCGAGGACGAACGGCTTGCGCTCGGGCTCGCCGGGGTGGAGGCGGTTCCAGCGTTCGGTCTCTAGCGCGTCACGGCGTAGCTCGGTGTAGCTGGGAACGCTCCAGACGTCAGCGGCGATGTTGTACTTTTCGGCGAGAATCTGCTGCGCTTTGAGGACCTCGTTGAGGATGGGGCCGGAGCCGAAGAGCTGGAGGGTGGCGTTGCCCTTCTCGGCGGCCTTGAAGCGGTAGATGCCGCGGAGGATGCCCTCGCGGATGCCTTCGCCTTCGGGCATGCGCGGGCTGGGCGTAGTCCTCGTTGTACATGGTGAGGTAGTAGAAGCGGTCTTCGCCGTGCTCGTACATGCGATGGAGGCCGTCCTGGAGGATGACGGCCATCTCGTAGACGTAGGCGGGGTCGTAGGTGATGCAGGTGGGGATGGTGGAGGCGAGGACGTGCGAGTGGCCGTCCTGGTGCTGGAGACCTTCGCCGAGCATGGTGGTGCGCCCGGCGGTCCCGCCCATCATGAAGCCCTTGCCGCGTGAGTCGGCGAAGGCCCAGGCCATGTCGCCGATGCGCTGGAAGCCGAACATCGAGTAGTAGAGGTAGAAGGGCACCATCGGCACGCGGTAGTTGGCGTAGGCGGTGCCGGCGGCGGTGAAGCTGGCCATGGCGCCGGCTTCGGTGATGCCTTCTTCGAGGATCTGGCCTTCCTTCTTTTCGCTGTAGCCGAGGAGCATGTCGGCGTCGTGGGGCGTGTACTTCTGGCCCTCGGGAGCGTAGATGCGAGACCTGCTTCATGACCGACTCGAAGCCGAAGGTGCGGCCTTCATCGGGGATGATGGGGACCACGAGCTTGCCGATGTTCTGGTCCTTGAGCAGGGCGCGCATGATGCCGACGAACCCGGTCGTGGTGGAGAGGGCGCGGCCTTTGGAGCCGGCGAGGAACTCCTTGAAGAAGTCGAGCGCGGGCGCCTTGAGGCTGGGCTCAGGCACGGTGCGGGAGGGCATGTAGCCACCCAGTGCCTGGCGGCGGGCCTGCATGTAAGCGATGGCTGGGTCGTTCGGGTCGGGGCGGTAGAAGTCCGCATCCCGAGCTGCGGCTTCGGGCAGCGGGATGTCGAACTGCGCGACGAAGGCGGAGAGGCCTTCGTCGGTGAGCTTCTTTTCAGAGTGGGTGGCGTTGCGGGCCTGCGCGGAGGCGAGGCCGTAGCCCTTGACGGTCTTGGCGAGGATGACGGTGGGGCCACCCTTGTGCTCGAGGGCGCGCTTGTAGGCGTTGTAGATCTTGACGGGGTCGTGGCCGCCGCGGTGCAGCCGGGCGAGCTGCTCGTCGGTCTTATCCTTCACCAATTCCAGCAGTTCGGGGTATTTCCCGAAGAACTCCTTGCGCAGATAGGCGCCGCCCTTGGCCTTGAAGGCCTGGAAGTCGCCGTCGACGCACTCTTCCATGCGCTTGAGGAGCAGACCCTGGTGATCGCGGGCGAAGAGTTCATCCCAATCGGAGCCCCAGATGACCTTGATGACGTTCCAGGAGGCGCCGCGGAACATGCCTTCCAGTTCGTCGATGATCCGCTTGTTGCCGCGGACGGGCCCGTCGAGGCGCTGGAGGTTGCAGTTGACGACGAAGATGAGGTTGTCGAGGCCTTCGCGCGAGGCGAGCGAGATGGCGCCGAGGGTGTCGACTTCGTCGGTTTCGCCGTCGCCGACGAAGGCCCAGACCTTGCGCTCGGTGTGCGGGATCAGGTTGCGGTTCTCGAGGTACTTCATGAAGCGGGCCTGGTAGATGGCGTTGAGCGGGCCGATGCCCATGGAGACGGTGGGGAACTGCCAGAAGTCGCTCATCAGCCAGGGGTGCGGGTAGCTGGAGAGCGAGGGCTCGCCGCGGAGTTCGTGGCGGAAGTTCTTGAGGCGGGTCTCGTCGAAGCGGCCTTCGAGGAAGGCGCGGGCGTAGACGCCGGGCGAGGCGTGGCCCTGGAAGTAGATGAAGTCGCCGGGCTGGTCGCCGCTGGCCGCGGCGTATATTTGGCGTGGAAGAAGTGGTTGAAGCCGACCTCGAGCAGTGTGGCGAGGGAGGAGTAGGTGGAGATGTGGCCGCCGATGCCGGCGTCGTACTTGTTCTGCTTGTGCACCATCGCCATGGCGTTCCAGCGGATGAGCGCTTCGACGCGACGCTCGAGCTGGCGATCGCCGGGGTAGGGGACCTCGTCGTAGTTGGGGATGGTGTTGAGGTAGGGCGTGGTGACGTCGCCGGTGGCGGGCACGCCGGCCTCGCGGGCGCGGGTGCGGAGGGCGGAAAGGACGGCGGCGCCCTGTTCCCAGTCGTTGGCGACGACCTGGTCGAAGGCCTCGATCCACTCTGCGACCTCTGCGGTCAGGTCCTGTCTTACTGCCTCGTCTACCTTGGTCACCATCGCTCGATCCTCAGTTCGCATGTGATTCTTACGATAAATGTCGTACCGCGCTTATGCCAGTGAGGGCGTTTCGGCGTGGGCTCGCGCCGCTTCGAGCGCGCGTGCGGCGGCGGCTACGGTGCGGTCGACGTCGTCTGCCGTGGTTTGCCAGTTGCAGACGCTGACGCGCATGGCTCGCGTGCCGCGCCAGGTGGTGTTGCTGAAGAGAGCAACGCCTGTGGTGAGGATGGCGGCGGTGACCTCGTCGGTGAAGCGGTTGTGGTCTGGCTTCGGTCGCGTCGGGCGAGGGATGGAGGAAGCGCACGAGGCCCTGGTTCATCTGCGGCTCGGCGATGACCTCGGCTCCCGGCAGAGCACCGATGCCCATGACCAGGGCGTGGGCGCAGTCGCAGCAGCGGTCGATGAGAGAGGCGATGCCGTTACGGCCTAGCTCGCGGATGACGGCGTAGGTGCTGAAGCCGCGTGCCCGGCGGGACCACTCGGGCGTCCAGTGAAGGGGTTCGCGGGCCTGCTTGTCGGTGGAGATATAGGAGGCGTCGTGCGCGAAGGTGCTGTAGTGGGCGGCGCGGTCGCGGACGAAGGCGTAGCCGCAGTCATAGGGGACGTTGAGCCACTTGTGGCCGTCGGTGGCCCAGGAGTCGGCCTGCTCGACCCCGCGGAGGAGATGGCGGTAACGATCGGAGGCGTTGAGCCAGAGACCGAAGGCGCCGTCGATGTGGACCCAGGCGTTGAACTGGTTTGCGAGCGGGATGAGGCGGGCGTAGTCGTCAAACGCGCCGATGTTTAGGTCGCCGGCCTGGAGGATGACGATGGTTGGCGCGTCCGGGGCGGCTTCGAGCGCTTGGCGGAGGGTGGCTTCGGGGAGGCGGCCGGTGGGTCTACAGCGAGCGTTTGTACCTGGCGCTCGCCGATGCCGAGGAGCCGGAGGGCGCGGACGGCGGTGCCGTGGACCTCGGTGCTGGTGAGAATGCGGATGGCTGGGGCGCCGGCGAGGCCGTCCTTCTCGACGTCCCAGCCTTTGTCGGCGAGCACCTTGTGGCGCGCGGCGGCGAGGCAGGTGACGTGCGCCATCTGGCAGCCGGTGACGATGGCGAAGCTGGCCTCTGCCGGAAGGTGGAGGAGATCTTTGAGCCAGGCGCCGGCGACTTCTTCTACAGCGGAGGCTGCGGGGGCCACGGCGAACATCGCGGCGTTCTGATCCCAGGCGGAGGTGAGCCAGTCGGCTGCAAGAGCCGCAGGAGTGGAGCCTCCCATTACCCAGCCGAAGAAACGTGGGCCGGTGACGTTGTGCAAGCCGCCCTGTACCGCGGTGACCAGGTCGTCGATGACCGTGGAGGGATCGGTGCCGCGTCGGTCAGCGGGAGTTGCAGGCGGGAGAGCAGGGTGGCGTGGTCCGCGAGCGCGGCTACGGGCGCGTCCTGGTCGGCGCTGCGGTAGCGGAGAGCGTGGTCGAAGGCGGTCTGCAGCGCGGGGCGCATGCGGGGGTCGGGGGCGGCCATGGGCTTGATGGTACTTGGTGGTTAGGAGGAGTAGTCGGCGTTGATGGAGACGTACTCGTGGGTGAGGTCGCAGGTGGTGAAGCGGCAGCGGCCGCTGGCCTGGCCGAGGTCGAGGGCGATGGTGTACTCGCGGGCGGTCATGGCTTCGTGGGTGGCGGCTTCGTCGAAGGCTGGGGAGCGGACGCCGTTCGCGAAGACGGGGAGGCCGGCGATGGAGACGTTGACGGTGGCGGGGTCGAAGGGGACGCCGGCGTAACCGGCGGCGGAGAGCAGGCGACCCCAGTTGGGGTCGGCGGAGGACCAGGCGGTCTTGCAGAGGGGCGAGCGGGAGATGTTGCGCGCGATCTGCTTGGCTTCGGCGTCGTTGCGAGCGCCGGTGATTTCGAGCGTGACGATGTGGCCGACGCCTTCGCCGTCCGCGACGATCTGGTGGGCGAGGGAGTCGCAGATGAGGCGGAGGGCCTCGTGGAAGGCGGCGAGGAGCTTGGGCGATGCCGCGTCTGTAGGGGTCTGGACGCTGACGCCGCTGGCACCGCTGGCGAGGAGGAGGACGGTGTCGTTGGTGCGACATGTCGCCGTCGATGGAGATGGAGTTGAAGCTGTCTTCGACGGCGGGGGCGAGCGCGGCGCGGAGCTGGTCGGAGGTGGCGTCGAGGTCGGTGAAGATGTAGGCGAGCATGGTGGCGTGCGGCACGAGTTGCGGGCCGATCATGCCGGCGCCCTTGGCGCAGCCGAAGATGCGGACGGGCTGACCGCCGTCGTCCTCGATGGTGGCGCGGGCGACCTTGCGCTTGGTGTCGGTGGTGAGGATGGCGTTGGCGAAGGAGAGGAGGTGCTCGGGGGTGTTGCCGAGGGCGGCCTTGGCGGCGGGGAGCGCGGCGATGAGCTTTTCTGCGGGGAGCGGGACGCCGATGATGCCGGTGGAGGAGGGGATGACCTCGTCGAAGACGACGCCGAAGTGCTCGGCGACGGCGACGCAGGTGCGCCGGGCGGCTTCGATGCCGGGGTCGCCGGTGGCGCAGTTGGCGTTGCCGGAGTTGACGATCACGGCGGAGACACGGCCGCCAGTGGCTTCGAGATGGCGGCGACCGACGATGACGGGCGCGGCGACGACCTGATTGCTGGTGAACATGGCCGCGGCGTTGGCGCCGTGGTCGCAGACGGCGAGCGCGAGGTCAGGCTTGCCGCTGGCTTTGATGCCGGCGGTGGTGGCTCCCCAGCGGAAGCCTTGTGGAAGAGGGAAGGAGGGTGTGGCGGAGGCAGTGGTGCTCACCAGATCACTGTAGCAAGCAGGTGCGGTGGTATGCGAGTAACGGCAACCGCAACGGCAAACGCAGATCCCCTTCGAGGATGACAACCAAGTGGCAACGGCAACGGCAACGGCAGATCCCCTTCGGGGATGATCAACCAAAGAGGCTACGGTAACGGCAACGACGACAGCCGATCCTTCGGGGATGCAGACCGCAGAAGTCTAGGTGCAGGATCCGGTCACGGGCGGTACGCGGGTCCATTGCTCGGTGCGGCCGAAGGCCTTGATGCCGACGTAACCGCGGAGATCGAGCTTGTCGCCGCTGCTGGTCATCGTGCCTTTGTAGGTTTTGCCGGATTTGGGGTCGTAGATGTGGCCGTCCTCGGCGTGGCTGGGGTCGGCGAGGTGGAAGCCGTAGCCGATCTGCATGTTGCAGAGTTTGTCGTTGCGCTTGGCGGCATCGGGGTTTTTGGTGTCGAGGCGGGGCGAGTTGGGTTCGAGTTGAACCAAGGTCGCACAGACGTCGCTGCCGCAGGAGGCGACCCGGATGGTGGCTCCGCCGGGCGTGCGCCAGGTGCCGGCGACCCCGCCTTCTTGCGCGAACAGCGTGAGTGTGGGGATGGCGGCGAGCGTGAGAAGCAGGCGTAGAGGTTTGATGGTCATGGGAGGCCGCGGTGAGTGTAGCGCGGCGATGCGGGTGTGGGAAGCGGAAACCATGTGTGTGGCCCAACGAGCACGAGGAGTGACGGAGAGGTATCGCGTTCGGGCGGTATACTTTGGCGATAAACACGGGCGATAGCGCAGCAAGCGAAGCGGGACCCGCGCAGGGAGTCACAGCAGATGAGCACACTGGAAAACGGGTTGGCAGCGGCGAACGGAAACGGTCACGACGCCGAGACGCGCTATGGGGTTCCGCAGCCGCGCCGCGAGTGGATCGTGAAGCGCAAGGAAGAGGCGGCGCGGACGGGCGACTGGAACATGAGCCAGATGCACTTTGCGCGCAAGGGCCTGATCACGGAAGAGATGGCCTTTGTGGCGCACAAGGAGAAGCTTTCGCCGGAGCTGGTGCGGTCGGAGATTGCGAAGGGGACGATGATTATCCCCGCGAACATCAATCATCCGGAGCTGGAGCCGATGTGCATTGGCGTGGAGAGCCTGTGCAAGATCAATGCGAATATCGGGAACTCGGCGCTGGTGTCGAACGTGGATGAGGAGCTGCGAAAGCTGCACACTGCGGTGCATTTTGGCGCGGATACGGTGATGGATCTGTCTACCGGCGGCGATATTCCGCTGATCCGCGAGGCGATTCTGCGGCACTCGCCTGTGCCGATCGGGACGGTGCCGATTTATGAGGCGCTGGGCCGTGTGAAGCGGGTTGAGGACCTGAACATCGACCTGTATCTCGAGGTGATCGAGGAGCAGGCGCAGCAGGGCGTGGACTACTTCACGATCCATGCTGGTGTGCTGGTGCAGTACATCCCGATGGTTTCGAAGCGGATTACGGGGATTGTGAGCCGCGGCGGCGCGATCATGGCGCAGTGGATGACCGCGCACCACAAGCAGAACTTCCTGTACGAGAACTTCGACCGGATCACGAAGATCATGGCGAAGTACGACGTGAGCTACTCGCTGGGTGATGGGCTGCGGCCGGGATGCGTGGCGGATGCGAGCGATGAGGCTCAGTTTGCGGAGCTGAAGACGCTGGGCGAGCTTACGCGGCAGGCCTGGAAAGACGATGTGCAGGTGATGATCGAAGGTCCGGGGCATGTGCCGATGGACAAGATCAAGGAGCAGGTCGATAAGGAAGTGGAGCTTTGCGACGGCGCGCCGTTCTATGTGCTGGGGCCGCTGGTGACCGACATTGCGCCGGGGTATGACCACATCACGAGCGCGATTGGCGCGGCGATGATCGGCTGGCATGGGGCGGCGATGCTCTGCTACGTGACGCCGAAGGAGCACCTCGGGCTGCCGAACGAGAAGGATGTGAAGGACGGGATTATTGCGTACAAGATCTCGGCGCATGCGGCGGATATTGCGCGGCACCGGCCGGGCGCGCAGGATCGCGACGATGCGATCAGCTATGCGCGGTACACGTTTGATTGGGACAAGCAGTTTGCGTTGAGCCTGGATCCGGAGACGGCTCGCGGGATGCATGATGAGACGCTGCCGGATGACTACTACAAGGAAGCGGCGTTCTGCTCGATGTGTGGGCCGAAGTTCTGCTCCATGAACTGGTCGAGCAAGGTGGACAAGTTCAATGAAGAGGTCCATGGGTTGAAGAAGGCGGACCTGACGCAGATTGTTACGGAGCAGATGGCGCTGCGGAATTGAGCTCGATCAGCGGAAAGATCTGACGCGAAGGGCGCTAAGGTGCCGCTAAGGGTCGCCACGTATGTGGTGGCCCTTTTTGCTTTAGGGGCTGTGAGAGGCGGGCGGTTCGGGGTGGGATGGCTGACGAGTGCCTGACCGCCGGATCGCGCGCTACTTTTCCTTCTGGACGGATGAACGCTCGGATTGCGGTAGTTGCAGCCCGCTGAAGAAGGAATCGGCTTCGCTTGCCAGCACCGTGCGGTAGTTGGCGAGCAGATCGTCCGTGGCTGCGTAGACGTGGGCTACGCGATCGGCTGGATGCTCCAGAGTCTTGGCCCGGGACAGTTCGAGCTGCCACTTGGCGACGAGATACTCGACGGAATCGAGGGCCATGGTTCGGCTGCGCCAGGTTCGCTCCCAGTGGAAGAAGGCTCCAAGAGCGCTTAGCCCGGCTATGGCTGCACTCATCACCGGCGGTCACGATTCGGCTTCCGCGGAAGTCGAGCAGCGCGAAGACCGGGAGCGAGACGCTCAGAACGATGGTGAGTATCCCGACAGAGCGGAAGGCGTAGAACGGAGTGCCCATGTGGGAGCCGAACCACTCTATGCCGCCATCGACCAGGCGTTGTTTGATCTCTTCGGCTTCGCTGATGGCTGCGGCTAGCTGGTCGTCGGTGCGTTCCATTGTGAGAGACGGGTCCTAATGATCGGGGCTGCAACCTGGTTGAAAGCTGGTTGAGACGATACACGCGGGGTCCGGGCCAGGGGTACTGAAAAATGTTTCCGACAGGCGTGTGAGGCTGTGCACGCCGCGAACAGCGGTTCACTTCGAGGAAGACAGACAGAGGAGCAAGAGCGAACGCGGCGGAGCTTCGCGGGAGCCCAGCGTAACGCCGATGAAGCCGTCGCTGCGCGATTTGGTCGAGGTGACGCGGTAGCAGCGTGAAGCGCGGTGGCGGTTAGCGTGAAACGACGGTGAGCGTTTCGGTGCGGCTGATCTCGAACTCGCTGCGCGGCGAGGCGGTGGCCCAGACGAGGTGTGGGCCTTTCTTTTGGCGGGCCTGGAAGGCTTTGCGGTCGAGTTGGGCCTCGCGCAGGTTGAGGTACCAGTCGATGGCGATGGGGGAGAGGACGACTGCGATGATGGCGAGGATGAGCGAGAGGATGTACATGTGATCTCCGCGGGGAAGCTGCTCTTCGTCCGCAGGGAGATCATCGGCGGTGGCAGGATTTTCTTCACTGCCACCGGCCGGGAGTACACGGAGGTAACTACATCGCCGCGTGTTCGAGGGTGGTGGCGGCGCGGTTCAGGGCTGCGGTGAGGGCGTCGAGTTGGGCTTGGGTTCGTGCGGAATCGTCAGCATCTATGCCCTCATTTACACCGGGGATGACGACGGCGGCGTAGCCGGTGTACTCGCCCGGAGCGTAGATGGTGTGTCTGAACCACGGACGCTTGGGGAGGCCTTCCATGTTGAGGAGACCCTCTTCAGCGTCGCGTAATGAGACATTCAGGGCCTTGAGGTTGGCGTTGTTGGGTGCTGCGGAGGCTGTGGAAAGCGATGTCTGTCTCGAATAGATACGCTCGCCGGCGGCCTGGAAGCGGGATGCGGCCTTCATTGCGGCATCGAAGTTGGCGTTCAGCTTCTGGTTCGAGGCACGTTTCTGAGCGGTGGTGAGGTAGTTGACGACCTCGCGGCCGTAGGAGCGGTAGTCGTAGGGCAGGACGTCGGCGTCGGCCATGTGGATGACTTCGAGGCCGAAGACGCGCGCCATCTCCTGCTCGTAGATGAAGGTCGGGTCGGCGTTGCGGATGAACCAGTTGTAGTTGTCGAAGACGGAATGGTAGACGCCGTAGGGGCCATCGGAGCCGATATCGGTGGACGGGACGCCGAGGTGCTGGATGAAGGGCGTGAAGTCGGAGCCGGAGCCGAGGTCGCCGACGCGGACGTCTTCGGCGTTGACGGTGGAGTTTGAGGGTGCGGTGAAGGGGTTGGCGGCGGCGCCACGGCGGCCACGGCCTTCGGCCTGGTCCTTGCGCCACTGCTCGTAGACGGTGCCGCCCTTCGGGCTTGGGACCTGGCGGGTGACGTCGCGGACGAACTCCTTGAGCGAGGGGACGGCGGAGGCGTTGAAGTTGGTGCCGGAGACGGCGACGTCGGTGTTGAAGTAGGCGACGGCGTGGGCGAGGTGCTTCTGCATGGGCTTCGGCCCATTCGGTGGAGCCCATGAGGCCTTCTTCTTCGGCGTCCCAGGAGCAGATGACGATGCGGCGCTTGGGCTTCCAGCCCTGCTTGAGGAGTTCGCCGATGCCGTGGACGGCTTCGAGCATGGCGGCGGTGCCGGAGTTGGGGTCGACGGCGCCGTAGACCCAGGCGTCGCGATGGTTGCCGGCGACGACCCAGGCGTCCTTGTCTTCGGGGTCGGTGCCGTCGACGGTGCCGATCACGTCCCAGATGGTGCGGAGCTTGTAGTCCTGCTCGAGGTGCATGTGGACCTTGACCGCGCCGGTGCCGCCGAGATGGTAGGCGAACGGCAGGCCGCCCTGCCACTCATGCGGGACGTTGGCGCCGTCGAGGGCTTCGAGGATGGGCGCGGCGTCCTTGTAGCTGAGCGGGTTGACCGGGATGGACGGCTGGTTCATTTTGGCCGGGTCGGTGACGCGCTTGGAGTCGGGGAGGTCGGGCGTGGAGGCTACGCCGGGGGTTTCGGGGTCGCCGGGGTAGAGCGGAAGAAACTGGACAGACCCGCGCTGGACGGCGGAGTCGGGGCGCATGGGGCCGCGGGGGTACTTGTCGCCGCGGACGTAGCCGTCGTCGGCGGGGTCGGAGTAGATGATGACGCCGGCGGCGCCGTACTGCTGGGCGATGTAGGCCTTGACACCGCGGAAGTTGCCGCCGTAGCGGACGAGGACGATCTTGCCTTTGACGTTGACGCCGAGTTTGGCGAGCTGCTTGAAGTCGTCGAGGGTGCCGTAGTTGGCGTAGACGGCCTCGGCGGTGACGTCACCGGAGCCGGCGGAGCCGTTGAACGCGGGGAGGATGCGCGGGTCGTCCTGGAAGGGGTCGCCGCCGTAGGCGTTGGGGTCGACGTGCTCGGGCGTGGGGCCGGCCATGAGTTGGTGGCCCTTCGCGTCGACGGCGGTGATCTCGATCTTGAGGGGCTTGTTGAGGAGGACCTTGTACTCGGACGATGGAGGTTTCGAGGCCGGCGGCTTTGAATTTCTGCGGCGACGTAGAGCGCGGTCTCGTGGTCCTCGGGGGAGCTGGCCCAGTGCGGTGCCTTGGTGAGTTCTTTGAGGTGCTGGCCGGCGAGTTTGGCGTCGGGGACGGCCATGAAGGCGGCGTCCCATTTGGCCTGCTGCGAGAAGTCCGCGTAGCCGAAGACGTGCTGTGACGTGCTGGGACTCTGTGCGGGAGTTTGTGCGAAGCAAAGACCGGCGGCAAGAAAAGGAACGGCCGAAGCCGTCCGAAGACGAACCATGACACCTCCAAGAAGATCGATGGTACGAGCTTACGCCGAAGCTGGGGCGACCGGCTGGGCGCAGAACCTGCAGCGCGTGGCGGCGAGGGGGATGTCGGAGAGACATTGCGGGCAGGCGCGAGTGGTGGGAGGCGCGGCCTCGGCGGGGTGGAACCGCTTGAGGAGGTATTGCGCGGGGGCGACGAGGAAGAAGTAGATGACCGCGGCGAGGATGAGGAAGTTGATGACGGCGGTGATGAAGGCGCCGTAGAGGATCTTGCCGCCGTGAATGTTGGCGACGAGGTAGTCGAAGTTTGGCTTGCCGATGAAGGCGCCGAGGAGCGGATTGATGATGTCGGTGGTCAGGGCGGTGACGATGGCGGTGAACGCCGCGCCGATGATGACGGCGACGGCGAGGTCCATAACGTTGCCGCGAAGGATGAAGTCACGAAAGCCTTTCAGCAAGGGCTTGTCCTCGAGAGAGTGATTGCACACCGTGGCCGAAAAACTGCGGCGAGTATAGCGCAGGGTCGAGGTAGCGGTCGTTCATGCCCGCGCGAGGTGGACGGTCGCGCCGGCAAAACACGGGGGTCTCTCCGCTGCGCGAAACGATGAAGCCGTTTCGCTTCGGTCGAGATGACGCATCGGTGGTGACGCTGAGATGACGGATCGTGTGGACGTCGAGATGACGCATCCGGAGGGGCCGGCGGAGTGCGGTTCGGCAGTTGGCCTGACGTATGCTCGGGGGATGCGTCCTACAGGTGTGCGAATTCGATTGGTGTCGTTTGGGCCCTGGCGGACGCTGCTGCCGGAGGGTGGCGAGGTGCGTGAGGTTGAGACGCGGAGCTCGGTTGGGGATCTGCTGGAGGCGCTTGAGGAGCGAAGGGCGGTTTCGGGCGGACGCGCTGCGGTCGGCGGCGGTGGCTGTGAATCATGAGTACGCGCAGGCCTCGCAGGTGCTGGCGGATGGGGATGAGGTTGCGATTCTGCCGCCGGTGAGCGGAGGGGCCGGTGAGCTGGTGGCGATTGTGCGGGAGCCGATTGCGACGGAGGCGATCGTGGCGGCGGTGAAGGCCGGTGGCGATGGCGCGGTGTGCGTGTTTGACGGCATCGTGCGCGACAATACGCGGGGCCGCGCGACGGTGCACCTGGACTATGAGGCGTATGAGGAGATGGCGCTGAAGCAGATGCGGCGAGCTTCGGGCGCAGGCGATCGCGCAGTTCGGGGTGCGCGAGGTGGCGATTGTGCACCGGCTGGGGCGATTGGTGGTGGGCGAGACGAGTGTGCTGATCGCGGTGGCTTCGGCGCACCGGGGCGCGGCGTTTGACGCGTGCCGCTGGGTAATCGACACGCTGAAGAAGACCGTCCCTATCTGGAAGCACGAACAGTTTGTGGACGGCGCCGTGTGGTCGGATGGGGAGCCGTTTCCGGAAGAGATCGTCGGAGCGCCTCGTTGAAACGTTGCACGATTGCCGTTTTTGCAGTTCTGTTGCACGGTTTGCTTGCTGTTGATGCACAAAGCCCGGCCCCGGTGGAGCGGCGACCTCCGGCACAGGGCCCTGTGGAGACGATTCACGTTGAGAGCCGGCTGGTAAACGTGGCGCTGAATGTGGTGGACGAGCAGGGCGCGCCTGTGGGCGGGCTTACCGTCGATGACTTCATCGTGACGGAGGACGGGAAGCCGCAGAAGATTGCGGTGTTTGAGAAGGAGTCGTCGACGCCGCTGAGCATTGTGCTGGCGATGGATGCGAGCGAGAGCGTGTTGAGTGATCGCGGGCTGGAGCGCGATGCGGCGCGAGGATTTCTGCGAGGCCTGGTGCGCAAGCAGGATCGCGTGGACCTGATGAGCTTTTCGGACGCGGTGGACGAGGTGGTCTCGTTTACGAACGACGTGCACGCAGGTGGATAGCGGGATCGGCCGCATCCAGCGCGGCGATGCAACGGCGTTGTATGACGCGGTGTACCTTGCGAGTCGAGCGACTGGCGCAGGCGCAGCCGGTACCGGGCGAACGCAAGGTGATTGTGCTGATCACCGATGGCGAGAATACGACGCGGCATGGAAGCTACAGTGCGGCGCTCGAAGAGGCGGAGCGCGCGGGCGCGATGATTTATTCGCTGATCATTGTGCCGGTGGCAGCGGACGCGGGGCGTGATGAGGGCGGCGAGCATGCGCTGATCCAGATGGCGCATGACACGGGTGGGAAGTATTACTACGTCGAGGACAAGCGGGACCTTGCGCCGGCGTTTGCGCATGTGTCGGAGGATCTGCGGACGCAGTACACGCTGGGCTATTACGCTCCGCAGAAGGGCGGGGATGTGGCTGGGCTGCGGCAGATTCGGGTGGAGATGAAGGATCCGGCGTTGCGCGGGCGGTATACGTTGCGGTATCGGACGGCGTATTACGGGAAGCGCGCGCCGTAGTGGCGCGTGGGCAGAAAGCTGACGCTAAGGTCGCCAAGGGTGCGCCAAGATGCGCGACGGCGGTGGTGGCGACGTGCGAAGGCTGTGGTGGTGGGGCCCTTACATGATGGCGTTGCTCGTACAATTTGAGGTATGGCTACTGTGAAGGGTCGGCGTGGCAAGGGCCCACCGGCGGGCGAGACCGGGCAAGAGGCGCTGTATCTGAAGTCGTTGAGCGACCGGCAGGTGCCGGTTGCGATCAAGCTGCGTGACGGAGATGTGGTCAGCGGCTGGATTGAGTACTTCGACGACATGATGCTGCGGTTGACGCGCGAGGGTCAGCCGAACCTGTTCATCTACAAGTCGCAGATTCGCACGATCACAGAGAGTACAGGTCCGGGCGTACGCCGCCGGGCCACGCGGGAAGAGCCGGCCGCGCATTAGCTTGCGTGCAAGTGTGTTGAGCAGAGGTCAGATTGCCAGAGTTGGTTGATACAGCGGAGGAGATCGCGCGCGAGGCCGGAGCTTTGCTGCGCGCGTTCTATGACCGGGGCGTGCGTACGGAGTACAAGGGCGATGTGGACCTTGTGACGGAGGCGGACCGGGCCAGTGAGGCGCTGATTACCGCGCGGCTGCGTGCGGCGTTTCCCGAGCCATGGTGTCTATGGCGAGGAGGGAACGCGGTCGGCGCTGGGCAGCGAGTACCGGTGGTATGTGGATCCGCTGGATGGGACGACGAACTTTGCCCATGGATTTCCGGTGTTTTGCGTGGTGCTGGGATGCGAGCATCGCGCGCCGGGGCTGGCGCCGGAGCAGGACGGCGAGATGGTTGCGGGCGTGATCTATGACCCGTTGCGCAATGAGATGTTTTCCGCGGTGCGGGGCGCGGGTGCCCGGCTGAACGGGCGAAAGCTGCAGGTGTCGCGCACGAAGCTGTTGCAGGAGTCGCTGGTCGCTACGGGGTTTCCCAGCCATAAGCGCCATCGGAGCCCGAATGTGCATTTCTACCAGGAGTTCACGCTGCGGTCGCATGGGGTGCGGCGTGCGGGGTCGGCGGCGCTGGACCTGGCGTATGTGGCGGCGGGGCGCGTGGATGGGTACTGGGAGTTCAACCTGAACCCCTGGGATACGAGTGCGGGTTATCTGCTGGTGGAAGAGGCCGGCGGCAAGGTGACGCACTTCGATGGCGGCAAGTTCACGCTGGATTCGCGCGAGGTGTTTGCGACGAATGGGCTGATCCATGACGAGATGCAGGCGCTGTTTGCGGATATGTTCGCGGGGCGGAATTTGGAGACGATCCCAACGCCGGCGGAGTTTGCGGCTCGGCGGGCGGCTGGAGTGACCTCGTAGGGCGGCGTGAGGTTGCGGCTGCGGCGGTCGGCTCGTGTGTTTCTGTTCGATCCGAGCGGGGATGTGCTGCTGATTCGGTTTGTGGCGCAGCTTGAGGGCGAGCCGTTTGTGTTCTGGGTGACGCCGGGCGGCGAGGTTGAGCCGGGCGAGGCGGATCTGGCGGCTGCGGAGCGCGAGTTGTTCGAGGAGCTTGGGCTGCGCTTGCCGCTAGTGGGGCCGGTGCATGAGGAGAGTGGCGGGACGTATACGCACCTGGGCGAGACGGTGAACAACTTCGATGTGTTCTTCGCGGCGGTGTGCGAGCGGGATGCGCCGCGGTTGCAGGGAGTTACGGCGGATGAGATTGCGTTGATGCATGAGGCTCGGTGGTGGCCGGTGGAGGAGTTGCGAAGCACTGGCGAGAGGGTGTTTCCGGCGGAGATGGCGGAGATCGCGGCGCGGGTTTGGGTTGGCGTTCGTGCGCAGCGGCAAGAAATCTGACGCGGAGAGCGCTGAGGCAGCGCCAAGGTGCGCGACGGCTGTGGTGGCGGATGTTGATGTCCGTTCGCGGTTTGGGCGGGGTTAGGGAATGCGGCGGTTGCGCGGAGGTTGCGGCGTTGGTCTGGCAGCTACATCCGTTGTTAAAATGGAGGGGAACAGGCCAAAGCACACTTGCGAAGAAGCAGCTTCGGTTGAGGAGAGTTTAGAAACATGGCGTATGTCATCGCAGAACCCTGCATCGGCACCAAGGACTCGGCGTGCGTGGATGCGTGCCCGGTGGATTGCATCCACCCGAAGAAGGACGAGACGGGTCACGCCGACGTCGAACAGCTTTTTATCGATCCCGTGGAGTGCATTGACTGCGGCGCGTGTGTGCCGGTGTGCCCGGTGTCGGCGATCTATGCCGGCGACGATCTGCCGGACAAGTGGGTGGAGTTCCGCGAGAAGAACGCATCGCACTTCGGACGGTAAGTTCTTGTTTGAGACTGAGAGCGCGCGGCCTTCGGGTCGCGCGTTTGTGCGTTTGGAATGAGACGATAGGCCTGTGGCGCAAGGCAGGTTGATTCCGCATCATGGCGAGGCGATTGTGCTGCGGACGTGGCCGTTCCATGAGGCCGATCTGCTGGTGAGCCTGCTGACGCGCGAGCAGGGCGTGGTGAAGGGTGTGGCTCGGCATGCGATGCGGAGCCGGCGCCGGTTTGGCGGGGCGCTGGAACCGGGGACGCACGTGATGGCGCAGTATACCGAGCGGCCGAAAGAGGACCTGGTCCGGCTGGATAGCTTTGAGATTCTTTGGTCGCCTTTGAGTGCGCCAGTGGATGCGCTGCGACTGGCGGGGCTGCAGCTTGTTGTAGAGGTGCTGGAGCAGGCTTTGCCGGAGCTGGCGCCGGAGGACAATGTGTTCCGGCTGGCGCTGGCGGTGTTGACGCAGGGATTAGGGGTCAGGGCACAGGGCGCAGGGCACCGGGCGCAGGGCGCAGAAGGCGGGGCGCCGGGTTCAGACGACTTCGGTGTGGCTGGCGGTGACGTACTTCTGCGTCTGGATGAACCGGTTGATGGGGTGGTGGCCGGAGCTGGGGCACTGCGCTGTTTGTGGGCTGGATCTGCGGGAGCGGGAGGTGTGGTGGTCGCCTGTGGGCGATGGGGTGACTTGCCCTGACGACCGCCGGGCGAATAGCCGCCATCTAACCTGGAGATCGATCGCGGAGAGCTATGCGATTGCACATACGTCGTTGCCGGAGATGCTTGAAGAAGGAGAGGCGTGGGGTCGCGAGCGCGGGGAGGATCTGAGAGCGTTTGCGATGGGAAACCTGGAGCGGCACTTGGAGCGCAGACTTTCGAGCGCGACGGCGCTGGCGCGGGGTTAGCGGGGCGCAGGGGACGGACAGCAGCCAAGGGACACGGGAGTTCGGGCCATGTTAGTGGACGATTCGGAGAAGGCGATTTACGAGAGGGCGCGGTCGGCTCTCGCCCGGCAGCAGAGTGCCGAACAGGCAAAGCTTGCGGAAGAGCCGGTAACGAGGGTTGAGGTTTGGGGAGGCTCGCGGAAGACAGCGAACGTCGCGGACCGGACCGGAGGGCGGGTCGAGCTCGACGAGTTGACGGCCAGGCGGGTCGATGTCCCGGAGCGGACCCTCGGCCGAGTCGACGTGCGAGGACGAGCCCGCAGAGGTGCGGAAGACGCGGATGTTCGGCGCGCTCCAGATCGCGGCGCTGGCGCTGGTTGGATGCCTGGTTGGCTGGTTGTTGGCTTGGTGGCTGGTTGGGCCTCCGCGACGGGCGCAGAGCGTGCGTGTGCGGACGGCGACGGCACCGGCTGATGTGGCCGGAAGGGCGCCGAGCCCGAGCGCTGGGGCGCAGAGTACGGAGCAGAGCGTGCCGCAGAGTACGGAGCCGAGCACGGCGCAGACCACAGAACCGAGTACGCCGCGCAGTGCGGAGCCGAGGACGCAGGTGTTGCCGCCGAGCGCGCCTGCTGCTGCTCCCGTAGGCGAAGCGGCGAGTACGACAGGCGCGAGCGCCACGACTGCGGATCGCGCAGCGCTGACTGCGTCGCGGGACAGAGGCTTACAGGATGCAGTGGAGCGGTGGCGGGCGGCGCTGTTGTCGAACGATGCGGCGGCTATTGGGCAGGCGTATGCGTCGCGGGTGGAGCGGTACTTCCTGCGCACCGATGTGGACCGCGCGTATGTGCGGATGTACATGCGCCAGCAGGAGGCCAGCGGAACGCGCCTGACGAGCTATGACCTGGGCGACGAGCGAATGCAACGGCTGCCGGATGGTACGGCTGAGGTGGATTTCCTGGCGCGGTTTGCGGTGAGGACGCGCAAGGGAGAGCGCACGGGCCAGGCTCGGACGCAGTTGAAGCTCCGGCAGGAGGATGGTAGCTGGAAGATCTATTCGGAGCGGGATTTCAACTCGTAGGGCACAGGACACAGTCTCGGGACGCGCGGGATGAGGCGTCAGCCGACGCGCTGTTCTTCGGTTTCGGGCGAGGAGGGTTCGATGCCGGTGCCGGAGGTGCCGCCGAGCCACTTGGGGTTGTTGGCGGTGCCGTCGAAGATGCTGGAGGTCTTGAAGGGCTCGAATTTGCCGGTGAGCGCGGCGTCGCGGGTCTTGGCGAGGAAGGCTTCGGTCTGTTCGGGCGTGAAGGGCTGGAAGGTGCTTCGCGGCCGTTAGGGCCTGATCGAGGATCTCGGGTCTGTCGATGCCGGTGATGACGACGGAGACGGGCTGCGAGAGGCCGTAGTGGAGGGCCTCGATCGGGTCGATGGTGTGGGAGCGCAGGATGTAGCCGTCGCCGAAGGTCTTCATGGCGAGGACGGCGGTGCCGTGCTTTTGCGCGACGGGGATGACCTTCTTTGTGAACGATCGGAAGTGCGCGTCGAAGGCGTTGACGGGCATCTGGACGGTGTCGAAGTGGAAGCCGTTCCGCTCGGCGATCTCGAACATGCGGAGGTGGATCTGCGGGTCTTTGTGGCCGGTGAAGCCGATGTAGCGGAGCTTTCCGGCCTTGCGGGCCTCGATGGCGGCGTGGATGGCGCCGTCTTCGGCGAAGATGCGGTCGGGGTCTTCGAAGCGGAGGATCTCGTGGAACTGGACGAGGTCGATGACGTCGGTCTGAAGGCGGCGAAGTGATTGTTCGAGCTGCTTGTTGTAGTCCTCGGCGGTGCGTGCGTCGAGCTTGGTCATGAGGAAGACCTTGTCGCGGTAGCCGTCCTGGAGGGCGAGGCCCATGCGGATCTCGGAGACGCCCTTGTTGTAGTCCCAGCAGTTGTCCATGAAGGTGATGCCGGCGTCGGCGGCGGAGCGGACGAGGTTGATCGCGTCGTGGGCAGAGGTGCTGGGGTCCTTGGCGAGATGGAAGCCGCCGAGGCCGATGGCGGAGACGCGCTCGCCGGTGGTGCCGAGCTCGCGGTAGATCATGTCGGGGTGTTCGGGGCGGGGCATGGAGGGTCTCCTGCGGCGTTAGATGCGGGCCGGGCATTGGTCTCGGCTGCGAGAGTTTGCGACCGGAGCGCGTGGCCGGCATCTGCACAGATGATCGCCGATGTGCGGCGTGCGGAGGCAGTGCTGATGCAGGCGTACGGTGCGGTCATGTTTGGCGAGGCAAGCAAGCGCCTGCAGGAGCGGGCTGGCTCCCGCGAGAGCTACCAGCGTCTGGCCGCGATGGGCTCGCGAACGGATGGTCTGGGCAGCGCGGAGGCGGGGTTTATCGCTGAGCGCGATTCGTTCTACCTGGGTTCTGTCACTGAGGACGGATGGCCGTACATACAGCACCGCGGCGGACCCACGGGATTCCTGCGTGTGCTGGATCCGAAGACGCTGGCGTTTGCGGACTACGCGGGAAACAAGCAATACATCACGGCAGGAAATCTGGCGACGAATGATCGGGTGGCGCTGTTTCTGATGAGCTATCCGGAGCAGGCGCGATTGAAAGTGATCGGGCACGCTAGGGTGGTGCAACCGGAGGCGAACGCTGCGCTTGCGTCGCAGGTGCATGTCGCGGGGTACAAGGCGAAGGTGGAGCGAGTGATGGTGATTGATGTAGTGGGGTTCGATTGGAACTGCTCGCAGCACATCACGCAGCGTTGGACTGCTGGCGAGCTGGAGGAAGCCCTGCCAGGTTGGCGGGAGCGGGCGTCGATCTGATTGCGAAGCGTGGTGCGGCCGTGGGCTGCTGCACGGTCTCGAGCTTGCGACGGTCGTGGGTCTCTCGAGAACGATCAAGGCGCTGCAACGCTCCCGGTTAGAATCGACGCATGGCGCAAGAATCGAAGAGTCCCCTGACCTTTCAGGAGTTGCTGTTTACTTTGCAGCGCTTTTGGGCGGAGCGTGGGTGTGTTTTGCAGCAGCCTTATGACCTTGAGGTGGGCGCGGGGACGATGTCTCCGGACACGTTTTTGCGGGTGTTGGGGCCGCGGCCGATCCGGATTGCCTATGCGCAACCATCGCGGCGGCCGGCGGATGGGCGATACGGGGAGAACCCTAACCGGTTGTTTCGGCATACGCAGTTGCAGGTGATTCTGAAGCCGCCGCCGGAGCGCGTGCAGGAGATTTATCTCGAGTCGCTGGAGGCGATTGGGATTGATCTGCGCGAGCACGACATCAAGTTTGAAGAGGACAACTGGGAGTGGCCGGTGGGCGGCGCGTGGGGCGTGGGCTGGCAGGTGATGCTGGATGGCCAGGAGATCACGCAGTTCACGTACTTCCAGCAGTGCGGCGGCATGGACCTGGATCCGATCTCGGGCGAGATCACGTATGGGATTGAGCGGCTGGCGCAGTTTGTGCAGGACAAGGACTCGATTTATGACATCGTGTGGTCGCGCGATGCGCTGACCGGCGCGGAGCTGACGTATGGCGATGTGCGGCTGCATGAGGAGCGGCAGTTTTCGGCGTACTCGTTTGACTATGCGGATGTGGCGAAGCTTTGGGAGCATCTGCGGCTGTATGAGGCGGAGTGTTTGGGGTTGTTGGAGCGGGCTCGCGGGGTGTTAGTGGAAGGCAATGAAGACGCGTCGAGTGTGCTGCGGTTTCCAACGATGGGAGCTTATGAGCTGGCGCTGAAGTGCTCGCATTGCTTCAACCTGCTGGATGCGCGTGGGGCGATCAGCGTGACGGAGCGCGTGGGGGTCATGGCGCGGATCCGGAACTTGATTGTGGGTGTGGCTAAGGTGTATGCGGAGCAGGAGAAGTTGGCTGCGCAGTTGAGCAAGGGCGAGTTGGTGAGCGCTTAACTGGCGCGAACCAAGAAGCAGGTTCCCTTCGGGAATGACAGAAAGAAAAGCAACCGCAAGTGCCGGTGCAACCGTACGATTCGCTTCGGGGAATCATAAGGAATGAAGAAGCGGATAGCTGCGGGATGACAACAAAGAGAAGCGGATTCCCTTCGGGAACGACAGAAAGAAACGCAAGGCATGCCTGATTTTTTGCTTGAGATTGGATTGGAAGAGATTCCTGCGCGGATGATTGCGGCCGCGGAGGCTGAGTTGTTGCGGCGAACGCTGGCGTTGCTGGAGCGGGAGCAACTGGTGCCTGAGGGCGCGGTGATCTTTGCGCATGGGGCGCGGTCGTTTTCGACGCCGCGGCGGCTTGCGGTGTTCATCAAGGACGTGCGTGAGCGGCAGCCGGACATCACCGAAGAGGTGACGGGTCCCGCGGTGAAGATCGCGTTCAATGACGGGCGGCCTACGCCTGCGGCCGAGGCGTTTGCGAAGAAGAATGGGTTGCGCATCGCCGATCTGCACAGAATCAACACGCCGAAGGGCGAGTACCTCGCCGCTTCGGTGACGAAGAAGGGGCGCACGGCGGCGGAGGTGATCACGGGTGATCTGCCGCGGGATATAGCGGCGATCTATTGGCCGAAGAACATGTATTGGCGACCAGGCAAGCCAGAGCGTTTTGTGCGACCGGTGGAGTGGATTTTGTGCCTGCTGGGCGACAAGGTGGTGCCGCTGGAGTTCGGCGGGCGCAGGGCGGGGCACGTGAGCTTTGGGCATCGTGTGCTGGCCGGCAAAGCGCCTTCAGAGATCGTGGTGCCGGAGAGTTATCTCGCGCAGATCCGGGCCGAGTATGTCATGGCCGAGGTGGACACGCGCAGGCACCGGATTCGCAAGGAGCTGGATCGGGTGACGCGGGCCGTCGAAGGCGCGCGTTGGCGTGAGGACGAACCGCTGGTCGACACGGTGACGCACATGACGGAGTGGCCGTCGGTGCTGATGGGGAGCTTTGGTGAGGAGTTCTCTGCAGCTTCCGGAAGAGGTGCTGGTCACGGTGATGCGCGATCACCAGAAGTACTTTGCCGTGGAGGACTCGCGGGGCAAGCTGCTGCCGCATTTTCTTACCGTGCTGAATACGGAGCTGGATGCGAAGAGTTCGGCGACGATTCGGCAGGGCAATGAGCGGGTATTGCGGGCGCGGTTTAATGATGCGCGATTTTTCTGGCAGCAGGACCGGCGTGTGTCGTTGATGGATCGCGCGAGTTTG
Source organism: uncultured Verrucomicrobiae bacterium (assembly GCA_963795955.1). Taxonomy (GTDB): domain Bacteria; phylum Acidobacteriota; class Terriglobia; order Terriglobales; family Acidobacteriaceae; genus Granulicella. The sequence continues at coordinate 564,696 of CAWCJK010000003.1, read as the reverse complement.
CTCGAGAGTGTCACGTTTCACAAAGACCTGGGCAGCTATGCGGCGAAGACGGGCCGTGTGCTCGTGCTGGCGCGCAAGCTGGCCGATGCTGCGGTCGCGAATGGCGCGTGGGTGAATGTGGCTGCGTTGGAGCAGGCGGCCACGCTGGCCAAGAGCGATCTGACGACGGAGCTTGTGAAGGAGTTTACGGAGCTGCAGGGGATCGTGGGCGGGCTGTATGCGCGTGCCGAAGGTGTTTCGCCGCTGGTGAGCGAGGCGATCTATGACCAGTACATGCCGGCGAGCATGGATGATCGTGTGCCTCGGTCGATGGAAGGCGCGCTGCTGGGGATTGCGGACCGTGCGGACACGCTGGCGGGGATGTTTGCGTTGGGGCTGGAGCCTACGGGGTCGAAGGATCCGTTTGCGCTGCGGCGTGCAGCGAATGGGATTGTGAAGATCCTGGCGGAGATGAACATTCCGCTTAGCCTGAGCACGATCTTGCAGTATGCGACGGCTACGGACGATGCGGCGAGTCGATTGCGCGCGTTCTTCACGGAGCGGCTGTCGTTTTATCTGCGCGAGGTGCGTGGGTTTGCGTATGACGTGGTGACGGCGGTGCTGATTGCGAACAGCGCGGACGTGGCGGATGCGGCGGCGCGCGCGGAGGCAGTGACGTCGATGCGCGGCAGTGCGGATTTCCTGGCGGTGAGTGCGGCGTTCAAGCGCATGACGAACATCCTGCAGCAGGCGGAGACCCGGGGTGAGCCGCTGGGCAATGGGATTGTTGTGGAGTCTGACTCAGATGTTCCGGAGCAGAAGGCGTTGACCGCGACGGCGCGTGAGTTGCAAAGCCATGTAGAGCGGCTTGTGGCAGAGCAGAACTACGTTGAAGCGCTCGAGGCGATGGCGGCGATGCGGCCGCAGGTGGATGCGTTCTTCGACAAGGTGATGGTGATGGATCCGGATGCGGATGTGCGGGCGTCGCGGCTGGCGCTGCTGGGCGCGATTGTGCGGACGTTTGCGGGCATTGCTGATTTCTCGGAGATTGTTACGGCGGGTTGAGGTTTGTGGCAGGGCCGAGCTGCAGGTCTACTCCACTGCGCGCTTCGCGCTCCGGTCGAGATGACGCAGTACCGGGGTCCTTCGCGATATGGTCGAGTGACAGGCGCTGGGACCGCTGAGAGTCGCTTGTATGCGTTAGGGGCATCTAGTCTTTCGTGCGCCATTTGAGGCGCAGAGGAGATTTTGAATGCCGCATTTGTTGGACCCCATTGAGATCGGGGGCTTGCGCCTGCCGAATCGTGTTGTTATGGCGCCGCTGACTCGTTTGCGCGGCACGCCGGACCATGTGCCTACGCCGGTGATGGTGGACTACTATCGCCAGCGTGCGAGTGCGGGGCTGATCATCTCGGAGGGGATTCCTGTGAGCCCGCAGGGTGTGGGTTACTCGCAAGTTCCGGGGATCTGGAGCGAGGAGCAGGTAGAGCGCTGGAGACCTGTGACGGAGGCCGTACACAAGGCCGGCGGGCGCATCTTTGCGCAGATCTGGCACGTGGGGCGCATCTCGGATCCGTACTTTCTGAACGGCGAGACGCCTGTGGCTCCGAGCGCGATCGCGGCGCCGGGGCATGTCAGCCTGCTGCGGCCGATGAAGGAGTTTGAGACGCCGCGGGCGCTGGATGCGGCGGAGATTCCTGGGATCATTGCGGACTACAAGCGTGGGGCGGAAAACGCCAAGGCTGCGGGTTTTGATGGTGTTGAACTACATGGAGCGAACGGCTATCTGCTGGACCAGTTCTTGCAGGATGGAACGAATCATCGGACCGATGCGTGGGGCGGGACGCTCGAGAAGCGCGCCCGGTTGATGCTGGAGGTGACCGATGCCGTGGCCGAGGTGTGGGGGTCGCAGCGGGTTGGGATGCACCTGGCGCCGCGTGGCGATTCGCACGGCATTAGTGACTCGAATCCGGCGGAGACGTTTGGGTATGTGGCGCGGGAGCTGGGCAAGCGCAAGATCGCGTTTCTGCTGGCTCGTGAGTACGAGGGACCGGATTGGCTCGGGCCTCGGCTGAAGGAGCAGTTCGGGGGCGTGTACATCGCGAACGAGAAGTTCACGAAGGAGTCGGCGGATGCGGCGATTGCTCGTGGGGATTGCGATGCGGTGGCGTTTGGGAAGCAGTGGATTGCTAACCCGGACCTGGTGGAGCGGTTCCGCGAGGGTGCGGAGTTGAATGCTCCTGATCCGAGCACGTTCTACTCGCATGAGGCGCATGGGTATGTGGATTACCCGGTGCTGGCGGGGAGTGCTGTTTAGGAAGCAAAACTAAAGCTGAGCTAAGGGCGCTAAGGGAGGCGGAGGTTCGCCACGGGAGTGGTGGCGAAGTCTTGGCCTCTCTGGCGCCCCCTCTGCGTTCGGCGTTTAGTGCAGGCGTTGCAGGCGGGAGATTAGCTTTTCGGCGAGGGGTTCGCCGCTTTCGGTCCAGAGGAGGCGGCTTGAGATGCCGCAGTGTTTTTCTACGGAGAGAGTGAAGGCGAGGAGCTTTTCTACGTTCTGCTGGATGCGGATGGCGGCGTCGCGGTCGAGGGTCTCGTCTGCGATGAGTTCGTCGCCCATGGTGAAGGGCGTGTCGAGGCCGAAGTCAACCCGGATGTGTCCGTTGCTTTCGTAGGCGCCGTTGTCGAACTCGGGGCCGAAGCCGATGACGCGGACGCGGCGGGGTTCGAGGTGCCAGTTGGTGTCGAGGCGGGCCTCGTCTTCGAGGTCGTTGCCGTCGGGATCTTCGATGTACTCGGCGTCGGATTCCGGCAGCCAAAGGCCCCAGCGCATTTCGAACTCATACGCGGTGTCTTCGTGAAGCTGCTCCATGGCTTCGGCGACGGCGTTTTCAACGCGCGAGGCGTCGCTGTCGGCGGAGTTCTGTGCGCGGTCGTCGTTGACGTAGATGCGCTGGTAGATGGGCGACTCGGTCCAGTCGATAGGGTAGGCGCTGGCGACGGCGACGCGGCTGTACTGGCTCTCCTCCTTGCCGCCGGCAGCGACCTTTACGAATTGCCGCAGCACCGCGGACATCGCTGAGGGCAGAGCGGCGAAGCGGAAGTTCGGGTACCACAGGCTGAGGTAGAGCTGATCTGCCATGAAGTTCATTGTAGGCTTCGCGGACGTTGACCGGGACGGCTGGTGGACGGCGAGAAGCAGATCCCTTGGCTGCGCTATGGATGACAACCCAAGGGCAGATCCCATGACTGTGCTGCGGGATGACAAACAATTGAAAGCGGGACAGCAAGTGCCGGATGAGACGGCGCGCGACGGCGTCCGTCTGCGCTTGAGATGAGAAGATAGGGCTGTTCCCATGCGTTGGTCGCCAGAAAAGCTCCGTTGGTTGTCGCTTAGCGGAGCTGTGCTGCTGGCCGTGGTGGTGGCGGGGTTCTTTGGGCTGGCGCGCTACAGCAAGGGCCGGATCTGGCGGCGCATTCTCGAGCGCAATGGCGTGAACCTTACGCAGGAGTCGAACGGGATCACGTGGTCGCAGTCGATTGGCGGACGGACCGTGTTCACGGTACACGCGGCCAAGTCGGTTCCGCACGGCAACGGACACTGGACGCTGCGCGATGCCGTGCTGATCCTGTACGGCAAGGACGGGCGCAACGACCGCATCAGCGGCCAGCAGTTTGAGTATGACGAGAAGGCGGGCGTGCTGAGCGCGGTCGGCGAGGTTCACATGGACCTGCAGGCGCCACGGGCGGCAGACGCAAACGCGAAGGGTGGCACGCCGAGTGCGGCACCGCTGACGTTTACGCAGGTCGCCGAGGAGCCGGACACGCCGGGCCTGATCCATGTGCGCACCAGTGGGCTGGTGTATGTGCGGAAGCTGGGCGTGGCAGCGACGAAGGAGATGGCGGAGTTCAGGTTTGGCGGGATCACATGCACCTCGCACGGCGCGGAGTTCGACTCCGGCCCGAGTGTGCTGCGATTGCTGGCGGACGTGCATATGTCGGGCAAGCTGCACAATGCACCCTTCACGCTCGCCGCAGACCGGGCCGACCTGGACCGGCAGGCAGAGACGGCCGAGTTGCGCAATCCGCGGATGGTGTCTGGACAAAGGACCGCACGCGCGGTGCATGCGCTGGTGCGTATGCGTAAGGATGGGGGTCTGGAGTCCGGAGACGCGGACGGTGATGTGCAACTGATTTCTGCAACGGAGAGGTTGAGTGCGCCACGTTTGCATGCGGTGTTTGGAATGCAGGATCGGCTTGCAGCGGGCGGTGTTTACAGGAGGGGTCGCGTTCACGGATACGAGCAGCGTGCGGCCGGTGAACGCGTCGGCGCAGACGGTGGATTTGACGATGACGCCGACCGGGATGTTGAGTGCGGCGGTCGCAACCGGCGGAGTCAATGCGTCCACTCACCAGGCGGGGGGCTCGCGGCAGATGCGGGCTCAGAGGGTGACGGCGAGCTTCGCTCCGGACACCGCGGATGTAAGGCGGGCGGTCTTGCGTGGTCTGCATATGACGGGCGCGGCCGAGTTCGACTCGAATGCCCAGCCGACGAAGCCCGGGCAGCAGGGCGCGATCACGCGTGTGACCGCGGATGATCTGACCACGACGTTTCAGGAGGCAAATGCACGCACGCCTGAGCCTGAGCGGCTGGTCGGGACAGGACGTACGGAACTGCAGCAGACGAATGCGCTGGGTGCGCGGCAGGTCAGTGATGGCGACGCGCTGGACGTGAGCTTTGTGCAGCGTCCCGGGTTGGGCGAGCAGGTGGAGGTTGCGTCCGCGGTGCAGACGGGGCACGTGGTGGTGCACTCGTGGCCGGCGGCTAAGCCCGGTGCAGGCGCAAATGGGGAGACGCCATCGGTGGGGTATGCGCAACGTGCGAGCTACGACGCGGCCCAAGGAACGCTGATGCTCGCGGGCAGCGGGTCGGTCCGGGCCGAGGTGGACAGCGGCGAGAGTCAACTGCGGGCGCCGAGCATTGTTTTGCACCAGGGCACCGGGGACGGCGAGGCGACCGGGGGCGTGGAGGTCAGCACCGGAGCCCAGAGCGGGGCCGTGGCGAGCCATGTGTTGGCGGAACGAGCGGTGCTGGTGCACAGTACGGGTGTTTCTGAGTTCTACGGCAGCGACGCGCGTCCGGCGCAGCTATGGCAGGGTGGATCGCAGGTGCGAGCGGCGAAGATTGTGCTGGACCAGCAGCACCAGACCATGTCGGCACGACCGCAGAGTGCGGGTGGAATGGTGAATGCGGTGTTTGCGAGTGCGCGCGGTGAGGCGCGTGAGGCCGCGCGTGGTGCTTCTGGTCCTGGTTCTGGTTCCGGTTCTGAGGCGCCCGTGACGGGTGCGGCTCGCGGAAAGGGTAAGCAGACGGGGCCGGGTGAGGGGTTCGGGTCGAAGATGCCGGAGGCGAGCCGCGACGCTGTTTCGGTTCGGGCCGCGGCGATGGATTACAGCGACGCGCAACACCAGGCGACCTTTGGCGGCGGTGTCAGCATGACCGATGCGGCCGGACAGGTGACGGGCAAGCATGCGGCGGCGTTTCTGCAGATGCCCCGCGAAGCCGGAGGGCGCGGCGCGCGGTGAGCGGGCGCAGAACGCCACGCCGGTGAACATGAGCGGGCGGCTGGAGCGCGTGGTGGTGGTGGGCGATGTGCGCGTGATCCAGCCGGGGCGGAGCGGAGCGGGCGAGCAGTTGACCTATACGGCGTCGTCGGGGAACTTTGTGCTGACCGGGACGGCGTCGGACCCGGCGCATGTGCGTGATGTGCAACAGGGCACCGTGACGGGAGCGGCGCTGGTGTTTGGGGCCGCAGATAGTAGCATCGTTGTGGCGGGGACGCATGCGGCGGGCAATCAGGCCAAACCTACGCGTGTCCACACGGAAACGGATACCAAGCAGCCCTAAGACCGCATGCGGACCCTTGAAACCGAAGAGATAGGAAAGGCGTACGGCGGCCGGCAGGTGGTTCGCGGCGTGAGCCTGCATATTCAGCAGGGCGAGGTCGTTGGGCTGCTGGGGCCGAACGGCGCGGGCAAGACGACCAGCTTCTACATGATCGTGGGGCTGGTGCGCCCGGACGCGGGCCGGATCCTGACGGATGGGGCCGACATCACTCGTACGCCGATGTATCTGCGGGCGCGGGAGCATGGGATCAGTTATCTGCCGCAGGAGCCGTCGGTGTTTCGGAAGCTGAGCGTCGAGGACAACATCCTGGCAGTGATGGAGACGCAGCATGGGACCTGGCAGCAGCGTCGCCAGCGCACAGAGGCGCTGATTGCGCAGTTGAGCCTGGAACACGTGCGCAAGACGCAGGGATATGCGCTTTCGGGCGGCGAGCGCAGGCGCGTGGAGATTGCGCGCTGCCTGGCGATCAATCCGGCTTTTATTTTGCTGGATGAGCCGTTTTCGGGCATTGATCCGATCGCGGTGCTGGAGATTCAGCAGATCATCTTCGATCTGAAGGCGCATGGGATCGGTGTGCTGATCACCGACCACAATGTGCGGGAGACGTTGAGCGTCACGGACCGGGCATACATCATCAATGAGGGGCGCATCTTCCGGACGGGAACGCCGGGCGAGCTCGGGCGCGACCCGGAGGTGAAGAGGGTGTACCTGGGCGAGAACTTCTCGATGGGCAACGGTGGTGCGGAGTCGTAGGCCGATGCTTTTTCTGTGCGATTTTGAGGCGGAATCTGTCGCATAACGGCCCCTTTTGGGGAAGTGGCGAGTGATGGCGAACGGAGTAGACTGCTGACACTGCCACCTCCTTGTGGAGGAAGCGATCAGCCGGTAAGGCTGCTCGGGCAAGTACGCTTCGCCCCGGGCCTTGGAGTACACGCCGTTGTTGCAGCAGAGATTGAACGTAAAACTCACGCAACGCCAGGTCCTGACGCCAGGACTTGTGCAGATGGTGGGAGTTCTTGCGCTCAACAATCTCGAGCTGAAGGACATGATCAACAACGAGCTGGTGGAAAACCCCGTGCTCGAGGAGATTGAAGAAGGCCAGGAGACGCTGGACGAGCGAACCGCGCGTGAGGGCGATCGCGAGCGCAGCGCGGAGGACAGGGTTGCCGAAGGGGAGCACACCAAGGACGATCCGTTCGAGGAGGTCGACTTTGGGAGCTACTTCCAGGACTACCTGGATCCGGGGTTTCGGACGGCTTCGACGCTGGAGGACTATGACAAGCCCTCGTTTGAGCAGTTTCTTGCGAGCCCCAGCAATCTGAGCGATCACCTGTTCTGGCAGTTGGGGGCGATAAGCCTGTCCACGACGCTGCGGTGCACGGTGGAACTGCTGATCGGGAACCTGAACGAGGACGGTTACCTGACGGCCAGCGATGAAGAGTTGCTGGCGCTGGGGCGGGGCGATCTGTGGAAGGACGATGACGAGGGACGGCGTTGCCTTGAGTCCGCGCGGGAAGTTTTGCAGAAGCTGGACCCGACCGGCGTGGGCGCGCGCGATCTGCGCGAATGCCTCTGCCTGCAGATTGCGGCGCTGCGGCGGGAAGAGCAGGGTGCGGGGAGCGGATCGGAAGATGCGGTCGGGCTTGGATCGCAGGCGAGGATCTGGGATCTGGCGGAGATCATCGTTCGCGAGCATCTGCCGTTGTTGCAGCGGCGGGATCTGCGGGAACTGGCGCGGGTGTGCCGAAGTACGCCCGAGCAGGTGAGTGCGGCGGGGGAGGCAATCCGGCGGTTGGACCCGCGGCCCGGGCAGCGGTTTAACCCGTCGACGACGCGGCTGATTGAGCCGGATGTCGCGTTTGTGAAACGCGACGACGAGTACGTGATCGTGATGAACGACGATGAGGTTCCGTCGTTGCGGTTGAACCAGGGCTACCGCCGCATGCTGAAGCAGCGTGGGGTGGAGCGCGAGGTTCGCGAGTACGTCAAGGAGCGGTACAAGTCCGCGATCCAGTTGCTGAGGAACCTTGAACAGCGCAAGAACACGATCGTGCGCACATGCGAGGTGATCGTGCGCAGGCAGCAGGAGTTCCTGGAACGCGGTGTTGAGGGGCTGCGGCCCATGATGATCAAGGAGGTGGCCGAGGAGATCGGCGTGCATCCTTCCACGGTGAGCCGCGCGGTGGCCAACAAGTATGTGCATACGCAGCAGGGCGTGTATGAGCTGCGGTTCTTCTTCTCAGAGGCGGTGAATGGGCCTGAGGGTGGTGACCTTCCGTTGCTGTTGTTGAAGCGGAAGGTGAAGAAGCTTATTGACGAGGAGGATGCGTTCAAGCCGTTGACCGATGACGCGCTGGCCGCCGAGTTGCAGAGACAGGGTATTCAAGTGACGCGAAGAACTGTAGCGAAATACCGCGAGGATATGGGGATTCAAAGTACCCATCAACGCCGTCGGCGGTAACGGCATCGTAACCTCGGGAAGGGAGTTTTCATGCACATTGAGTTCGTTGGCCGTAACTACACTGTGACCCCGAAGCAACGCGCGTACGTGAAAGAGTACCTGCAGCGAATCTTTCCAATGATTCCTGCGGCAACAGGAGCACGGATCGTCCTTGGCGTGGACAAGTACCGTCATATCGCCGAGGTCGAATTGCTGGGACCCGCCGGAGATTTTGTCGCACGGTGTGAAGGCAACGACATCGACCAGGCGCTGCATGATGCTTTGCAGCGCGTCGAACAGCAACTGATTCGCAGTAAAGAGCGAGACCATACGATACGCAGTCACAAGAAGCCTGTGACCGCGGCAGATGCCGAGGCGACAGGTGTGGCCGAGGCGATCAACGCACAGTAGATGACTGCAGCGAGATGAATTGGGAAGAGGCCCAGATCGCTGGGCTTCTTCTTCTTAGGTATTGTGCGCCATGTTGAATGCGCTAGGATGCAGCCATGGCGACTCGCCGATCTTCCCCTGCCAAGAGTGCAAAAAAACAGCCTGCAAAACGCGAGTCTCTTCCACACCGACAGGAAAACGAACGCGAACTGGTGATTCTCACTGGGATGTCCGGTGCGGGCAAGGCGTCTGCGCTGAAGACGTTTGAGGACCTGGGTTACTACTCGGTGGATAACCTGCCGCTGGAGCTGATTCCGCGGTTTGCGGACCTGGTGGCGAAGTCGGTGGAGATCAACCGCGCGGCACTAGTGATTGATGTGCGCGAGGGAAGCCGGCTGGAGCGCTTTCCGACGATTCTGAAGCAGGTGCGCAAGGTTCTGCCGACGCGCGTCGTGTTTCTGGAGGCAAGCGATGAGGTGCTGATCCGGCGCTTCTCCGAGACGCGGCGACCGCATCCGCTGGGGCGAACCGAGACGGTGATCGATTCGATCAAGGCCGAGCGCAAGCGGCTGGATCCGGTGCGGAACGTCGCGGACATCCTGCTGGATACGACGAAGTTCAATGTGCACGAGCTGCGCGCGCACCTGAATGCGCAGTTTGCGCATGGGCAGGCGGGGACCGATCGTAACCTTACGATCTCGATCAACAGCTTCGGGTTCAAGAACGGGGTGCCGACGGATGCGGACCTGGTGTTTGATGTGCGCTTTTTGCCGAACCCGCACTTCATTCCGGAGTTTCGCAAGCTGACGGGCAAGCATCCGCGCGTGGCGAAGTACATACGGCAGTTTCCGCAGACGCAGGAGTTTTTGGACAAGGCGACGGAGATGCTGACGTTTCTATTGCCGCACTACATCAAGGAAGGCAAGAGCTACCTGACGATCGGGATCGGATGTACGGGCGGGCAGCATCGGTCGGTGATGATTGCGGAGGAGTTGAAGAAGCGCTTGGCGGAGGCGGGGTATCGTGCCAAGTCGAGCCATCGCGACATGCCGCGTAAGGGGTGATCCGTGCGACTGCCCCGGCTGTACCCGATTGTGGATGTAGAGAGCCTCCAGCGGCGCGGCGTGGCGCTGGACGGGTTCGTGCGCGGGCTGCTGAACGGCGGGGCGGAGATCCTGCAGTTGCGCGATAAGCGCAGCGCGCCGCAGCAGGTACTGCAGCATGCGGCGGTGATCAAGGAGGCGCTGGCCGGGAGCGAGTGTCTCGCCGTGATGAATGACCGGGCGGACCTAGCGTTGCTGGCCGGGTGGCGTGCGGTGCATGTGGGCCACCGGGATATGCCGCCGGATGCCGTGCGCCGTGTGTTCGGGGCAAGAGGTGATGTGATCGTCGGAGTTTCGACCCATACCGAGGAGCAGGTGATTGCCGCGCATGCGAGTTCGGCGGATTACATCGCGGTGGGGCCGGTGTTTGCGACGGGGACGAAGACGGATGCGGAGCCGGTGATCGGGTTGGAGGGCGTGCGGCGCGCTCGGGCGTTGACGACGAAGCCGATTGTGGCGATCGGGGGGATCACGCGCGAGACTGCGGCAGATGTGATCCAAGCTGGGGCAGATTCGGTCGCGGTAATCGGGGCGTTGATGACCGATGGTGTGTCAATCGACTCGGTGGTGCGCGACTTTCTCCAGCGCTTGCGTTAACGTGAGTGCAACACCTCCAGTTCAGGTGAATCAGCGCTCGCAGAAAAGCAGGTCTGTCGGCTTTGCCTCAGAGTGAGAACGCAAGGGGAGTCTCTGTAGCGGCGACGCAGCCGATGGAGGCTCCGGGACAAAGCTCGGCGCACCTGGTCCGCGGGATGGGGCTGTTCTCCGCCACGGCTATCGTGATGGGCTCGATGATTGGGTCCGGCATCTTTATTGTGCCCGCCGATATGAGCCGGACGCTGGGTTCGCCGGCGCTGCTGATCGCCGCGTGGCTGGTGACCGCGGCGATGACGCTGATTGGGGCTCTGAGCTACGGCGAGCTTGCGGCGATGATGCCCAAGGCGGGCGGGCAATATGTCTATCTGCGGGAGTCTCTGGGGCCCATCTGGGGATGGCTGTATGGATGGACGCTGTTCACCGTGATCCAGACGGGGACGATTGCGGCCGTGGGCGTGGCTTTCGGGAAGTTCCTGGGTGTGTTCTTCCCGGCGGTGAGCCAGACGCACTGGATCTTGCATATCGGGAGCGGGAATGTCGGGCTGAACACGGCAAATCTGGCGGCGATCGCGGTTGTTACGCTGCTGACGTGGACGAATACGCGCGGCGTGAAGCTGGGCGCCGCCGTGCAAAACGTGTTCACGAGCGCCAAGGTGCTGGCCCTGCTTGGCGTGATCGGCGTCGGGCTGATGCTGTACGTGGTGGGGCATGGAAGCGCCGGCGTGGCCGCGAACTTTGGCCCGGGCGGATCGAGGTTCTGGAGCGGGGCAGGGTGGGGAACGGTGCACCCGGTCGACGTCGGGTCGTTCCTCGGGATGGGGGGCGGGTCGGCGCTGGTTGGTGTCCTGACGTTGATTGCGATCGTGCAGGTGGGGTCGCTGTTCAGCTCGGATGCGTGGAACAACGTCACGTTTACCGCAGGCGAGATTGAGAACCCCAAGCGGAACCTGCCGCTGAGCCTCGTGATCGGCACCGGGACCGTCCTGCTGCTCTATATCGCGTGCAATTTCGTGTACCTGAGCGTGCTGCCGATGATGGGCGACCCGAATGCGGGGACGGCGATGGGGCGGGGCATCGCGCACGCCGCGCAGGACCGTGTAGCGACCGCTGTGATGGAGCAGGGGTTTGGCGGTGTGGGCGCGCGGCTGATGGCCGGGGCGATCCTGATCTCGACCTTCGGGTGTGTGAACGGGATGCTGCTGGCCGGGGCCAGGGTGTACTACGCGATGAGCCGGGATGGGCTGTTCTTCGCGAGCGCGGGCAAGCTGGATCCGAAGACCGAGGTCCCGGTGAATTCGCTGTGGATGCAGTGGGGTTGGACGTGCCTGCTCTGCCTTAGTGGACAGTACGGCAATCTGCTGGATTATGTGATCTTTGCCGTGCTGGTGTTCTACATCCTGACGATTCTGGGGCTGTTTGTGCTGCGGCGGACGCAGCCGGATGCGCCGAGGCCGTACCGGGCGTTTGGGTATCCCGTGCTGCCGGGGCTGTACATCATCATGGCCTTGTGGATTTGTGTTGTACTGTTGCGATACAAACCTCAGTACACGTGGCCTGGCCTGCTGCTGGTGCTGCTTGGCGTGCCGGTGTACCTTCTGCGGGTGCGACGAAGCGCGCCGGCGCAGGTGGTCTAGAGAGTCGATCAAGGACGGAGAAAGACGGGAAAATGGCGAATCTGCTGGCGATCAAACCGCTCTCAATGCTGATGCACGAGGCGGAGAACTCAGGCGAAAGCGGGTTGAAGCGAGCCCTGGGGCCTGTGAACCTGATCACGCTGGGTATCGGCGCGATCATTGGCGCCGGAATCTTTGTGCTGACGGGGCAGGCGGCGGCCAAGCATGCGGGGCCGGCGGTGGTGCTGAGCTTTATCGTTGCCGGGATTACATGCGCCTTTGCCGGGCTCTGCTATGCGGAGTTTGCGTCGCTGATTCCGATTGCCGGATCGGCTTACACCTACGGGTACGCGACGCTGGGCGAGTTCGTGGCTTGGATCATCGGCTGGGATCTGGTGCTGGAGTATGCGTTCGGTGCGGCGACTGTGGCGTCGGGTTGGAGCGGGTACTTTGTCGGCCTGCTGCAGGACTTTCATATCCATATCCCGCCGCAACTCACGACGACGCCGGGGAACGTGCTGTACCTGTACAACGACCGATGGCAGGCGTTGGCGGCGCTGCCCGCAGGAACGAACGCCGCGGCGCTGCCGCACGTCGCAGGAGTCTTCAACCTGGTCGCGTTTCTGGCGATTCTGATCATCACGGCGATTCTGGTGATCGGGATTGAGGAGTCGGCGAACCTGAACTCGGCCATCGTGATGGTGAAGCTGACGGTGGTGGGGATCTTCCTGGTGATCGGAATTGGCTTCATCCTGAAGCACCCGGCGATTGCGCATGCGAACTGGCATCCGTTCATTCCGCCGGCGCAGGGGCCGGGCGCGTTTGGGATTGGGGGGATTACCGCAGGCGCGGCTTCGATCTTCTTTGCGTATATCGGCTTTGACGCGGTTTCGACGGCGGCGCAGGAGGCGAAGAACCCGCAGCGAGACATGCCGATCGGGATCCTTGGATCGCTGGTGATCTGCACGATTCTGTACATCCTGGTTTCGGGTGTGCTGACGGGCCTGGTGAACTACCACGCGCTGAATGTGGCCGACCCGGTCGCTGTGGGTATCGACGCGACGGGCGTACGTTGGGGCTCGATCCTGGTGAAGATCGGGGCGGTGTTTGGGCTGGGAACGGTGATGCTGGTGATGTTGCTGGGGCAGTCGCGGGTGTTCTTCTCGATGTCCCGCGATGGGCTGCTTTGGAAGTGGGCCGGGGCGATTCACCCACGGTTCAGAACGCCCTGGATCTCAAACATCGTGGTCGGCAGCATCGTGGCGATCATGCCGGCACTGCTGCCTATCGATAAGCTGAGCGAACTGGTGAACATGGGCACGCTGCTGGCGTTTGCGATCGTGTGCGCGGGGGTCTGGATCCTGCGGCGTCGCAATCCGGACCTGCATCGGCCATTCCGGACGCCCCTGGTGCCGGTCGTGCCGATTCTGGGCATTGTGAGCGCGCTGTACCTGATCTGGACCCTGCCGGCGCTGACGAAGATTGTTGTCGTGGCATGGCTGATTGTGGGCCTGATGATCTACTTCACGTACAGCGTGAAGCACAGCAAGGTACAACAGATGTCGCTGAGATCGAACCCGGCAGAGGTTGAGGCGGGGTTGTAGCAGTTCGTCAGCATCAGCAAGGGCACGGCGGAAGCCGTGCCCTTTGTGTTTTCAGTTGCGGGAGGACCCGGAGTGGCGTCCGGTGCTGGCCTGCGTGGTGACCGTCGCGGCGGGCAGGCTTGCGGAGTCGACCGGGTTGGGGTCGTCTCGGAGCTTAAGAAAGAGGGTGGCTGCCGAGCCGGCGGGGTGTGGCACGGGCAGTGTCTGGCCGGTGAAGCCGTCGGGAACCGGGTCTGGGTTTGAGAACGCAGGGTCGGAGCTGATCGACTGCAGCAGGAACAGGTTGGAGCCTGTGAGATTGCAGGGCGCGGCCGGGTCGGCGGGGCATTGCAGATGCGCCAGCACGGGCAAGCGGACCAAGGTGCCGAGCGGAAGCCAGTCGCTGGTGTTCAGGAGGTCTTCGGGCTGGGGCTGGGTCGATGTCGATGGACCGGCCGAAGCGTCTGAAACGGGGCGCTCGGCGGGCGCCGGGTCTTCATCCGCGTGCTTGGGCTTGCGTGGCGGGTAGACCGCGCGGAGACGAAGGGCACCGAAGGCGCTGGGGCCGAAGGAGCGCAGCGGGTCGAGGCCAGCGACCACGGTATGCGGGTCCTGGAGGACGAGGCCGCCGGCGGGCGCCAGGGTGAGCACGGCACGGAGCGTGCCGTCGAGTGTTTCGACCTCCACCTGACCATTGCGGGGGAACGGCTGCTTTGTCTTCAGGGTGAAGTTGATGTGCGACGACAGAGGCAGGTCATCGGGGCTCGTGAGGCTGATGGTGGGCGTGGGGAGCGGATCGAAGCTGCGGGTGAGGAGCGTCACGGAAGGCCGCGGGTTCAGCACGGTCAGCGGGAGCGGCAGTCGCCGGCCATCGTTGAGCGTGATCTGCGCGGTCAGGTGTTCGCCCGCGTGCGTGGGCGGCGACGGCGCGTCGGGCGCAAGGCTCAGGCGCAGCCAGTTGGGTGGGGCGCTTGCGTCCGTTGAGCTTGTGGTGTCATCCGCGTGCTCCGGCCGAAAGACGAGATCGCCGAGCCTGAGGCTGTCGACGCTTCCCAGGTGGGTGCCGGTGAGTAGCAGGAAACGGTCTCCGGCGGGGAGTTGGACGCTGGCGATCTGGGGTGGATCGGCGAAGGCGCGCGCGGCCAGCAGGTCCGGTTTGGGCTGTCCGTACTGCTGAATCTCGAGATGGAGGTCGCCGGGGCTGATCTGGTGCGTGCCGGGCAGCGAGATGGCGAGCAGGTTGGAGTGATCCGGGTTGTTGTCAGGCTGGAAGTTCAGCGAGATCTTGTCGTGGCTGTCAGGGGGCTCTGCGGAGATGGTGTGGACGCAGGCGCTGCCGGACGAGGCCACGTAGAGCTGGCCGGTTTTGCCCGCGATGAGGTCGTTTGCCGAGCCGTCGGGGCTGACGATGTGCCAATCGCCACCGGGAAGCTGCTGCAGCTTCAAGGTGGGCCCGGTGAAGGAGTCGAATCCCCACCGGCCCTCCACGGTTCCGGTGAGCGTGACAGGCTCGGGGCGAGTGGGCGGCTTTGGTGTGCTGTTCGCGGGGGCGGGTCCGGTGGGGGCTGTGGGTGCGAGCGCCTGCCGATCTTCATGCAGGGGAACGTGGTGCTGCGGTCCCTGCTGCAGGACCAGACCGCCCTCGAAGGCGTCGGCGACGAGCGGGATGTCGGGTTGGCCGGGCGCGCCGGGTGGGGTGTTGAGGTGCAGTTTAAGCCCGGTTGCGAAATCGGTGGAAAAGACGAGCGGGGCGCCATCGACCTGGAGGACAAGCGACGGTTTGAGCAGACAGGCGACCTGGTTGGGGTCCGTTGGGCGCAGAGGGGGCTTTTGTGCCGGCTGGACGCTCGGCAGACCGATAACGAGGACCGATTTTGGGTTGTGAAACGAGGGCGGGGTGTTGAGGCGAAGGTTTAGCGCATCGGCCTGCGGAAAGGCGATGGCGGGGATGTACTGGTACTGGGCCGTATGGAGATTGCCCATGATTCGCACCAGGTCGACGATGGCGCCCACGTAGGCGGAGTACATACCAGCCCCGGCGAGTTGTGTGTAGCTGGCCTGCGTGATCAGGTCCGAGCCGGGGCCGTTGGACAGGGCGGAGACGATGGACTGGGCATGGCCGTCGTCGAGGAGAACCTGGGAACCGGTCTGGGTGAGGCAGTTGAACTGCTGGTCGACGGGGCGCTTGAAGCAGTCGATGTTGGGCTTGAGCGCCAGGGTGCGAGCCAGGAGATCGGAACGATGCTGAAGGTCGGCAGAGTCTGCGGAGGGGACGCGGCGGATATCGGCGAGGTAGCGCTCAATGCGGGCCTGCTCGAAGCCGGCTTCGGCGAGGTCCTGGGTGGCGCGGACGAAGACGCCGGGGCGGCCGCGGACTGCTGATTTGAGCGTCGAAAAGTCGCCTCCCGTCTCCGGGGCAAGGAAGAGGACGGCTTGCTGGGCGTCCGCGGGAACGGTGACGAAGACGCCTTCTTCGCGGACCTTTTTGTTCCAGGTCTCGATGCGGGTGAACCAGTCGTCGGGCGGCGGGTTGGTGGTGCCGCGGAGAAAGACGCAGATGAGGAGGTACTTGACCGACTGGGTGGGGGGCAGGTCCGGGTGAAGCCAGATCTTGTCGCCGGGCTGGAGGTTCGGAACGGAGGCGATCGGGAGGGTGTCGTTTCCGCGGGTCACCTTGACGTCAATCTTGGGGCCGACGAGATCGAAGCGCGCGTCGATCGCTCGGGCGGGCCACGCCGCGACGAGCAACAGGGCCAGCAGCAGGGTCCGGGGCGTCCACTTCGACATTTTGGTTAGATGCACGGCCTCACACAAACAATGCGTGTTGTCGTTTGGACGAACGGGCGGCTGCGATGCTCGCTAGCGATGACGGCGACTGGGCCCATCGCTTTCAACAGACCCGTCACGGATGGAGATGACGCGGTGCGCGTATTCGGCGATGTCCGGTTCGTGTGTGACGAGGACGATGGTGTTGCCCTGCCGGTGAAGCTCGTCGAAGAGAGCCATGATCTCGACGGAGGTCTTGGAGTCGAGATTTCCGGTAGGTTCGTCGGCCAGGATGATGCTGGGCCGGTTGACGAGAGCACGCGCGATGGCGACGCGCTGGCGCTGACCGCCGGAGAGCTCGTTCGGCTTGTGGTTCATGCGCTCGCCGAGGTTGACGCTTTGCAGGACGGACTTCGCGCGCTCGACGCGTTCGGCCGCCGGGGTGCCGTTGTAGATCAGCGGCAGCTCGACGTTGTGAAGGGCGGTGGCCCGGGCAAGCAGGTTGAAGGTCTGGAAGACGAAGCCGATCTCTTTGTTGCGGATGCGGGCGAGTTCGTCGTCGTTGAGTTTGGAGACGTCGTGACCGTTGAGCCAGTACTGACCGAGGGAAGGGGAATCGAGACAGCCGATGAGGTTCATCAGTGTCGATTTGCCCGAACCAGAAGGCCCCATGATGGCGACGTACTCGTTGTGTCGGATGCGGACGTCGATGCCGCGCAGCGCGTGGACCTGCTGGTCACCCATCTCGTAGGTCTTCCAGAGATTGTCGGTGACGATGACCTCACCAGGATGTGGCCCATCGGCGTTGGCGCCTACGCGTCCTTCCGCGCTGACGTCGACGGGTACCGTGGTGCTGGCCATAGCGATCTCCTTGCGGTCCTAAGTTAGTGTGCCAGAGGGCAAGCGGAGCGCAAGCCCCTTTCGGTGGGATTTAGCTGCTACTGCTGTCGCTCGCAGCCGGCGCGGTGCTGTTATCGCGCTTGACCGGGACGCCGCTCTTGAGGCCTCGGAGGATCTTGAAGCGTCCTGTTGCGACCTCTTCTCCGGGCTGGAGGCCGCTGATGACTTCGATGTCGGTGGCCCCGGAGATGCCTGTGGTGACGGGAACGAACTTGGCGCGGAGCCGGCCGGCATCCATGACCAGGACGTAGACGCCGTCGGTCGTCTTGGGTTTGGTTGCGGCGGAAACTGCATCGCCGGACGAGGCTCCGTGCTTATTGAACAGTGCGGCCTCAATCGCGGGGTCGCGTTCGACGAGCGCCTGGATGGGAATGGCGATCACGTCCGGTTTGTGCGCCGTGGTGATCTTGGCGGAGGCCGAGAGACCGGGCCGGAGCTCGGGCGCGGCCTGGTCGAAGGTGACCACGACCTTGAAGTCTTTGGCTTCTTCAGTCCCGGTAACGGATTGAGAGGTGGCAACGCCGGTGGTGCGCAGGAGAGCCTGGTCGCCGACCTCGGTGACGTGGCCCTTGAAAACGCGACCGGGCAAGGCATCCACGGTGATGTCGGCGGTCTGACCGAGTTTGAGGTTGACGATGTCGGTCTCGTCGACCTTGACCTCCGCGGTGATGACGCTCATGTCGGCGAGGGTCATGAGGGTGGAGCCCTCGGCGTTCTGGATGCCAAGGACGACGGTTTCGCCTTCGCGGACGGGGACGTTGGTGACGAGGCCGTCAAAGGGAGCGCGGCTGACGGTCTTATCGAGCGAGTCGAAGTTCGCGCGCTGGGTCGCCATCGCCTGGTTCACGTGGGCGCGCGAGGATGCGGTCTGGGCGAGGGCCTGGGTGAGGGCGGCCTGGCGCTCCTGGACGGTGGCGGCAGACATGTCGAAAGCCGCTTTTTTGCTGTCGAAGTCCTGCTTGGCGATCAGCTTATCTTTATAGAGTTGCTGGGCGCGGCCGTAGTCGAGCTGCTTCTGTTCGAGGTCGGCCTGAGCCTGGGCGAGGTTGGCTTCGGCCGTCTTCTCGGCGGCCTGATAGGAGGCTACGTCGGTCTTGCTGCTGGCGATGGTGGCCTGTTGGGCGGCGATGGTGGCGGAGGGCTGCACGTTTTCCACCGTGGCCAGTACGGCGCCGCGCTTCACCATGTCGCCTTCTTTGACGTAAAGGTGGGTGATACGACCAAAGGAGGTCGCGCCCACGTTGACGTAGGTCTTGGGCTTGATCTGGCCGGTACCGCTGACGGTGGCGGTCAGATCCTCACGGACGACCTTGGCGGTCGTGACGGGCGTGACGCTGGACCGGCTATGGAGGACGGTGCCGATGACGATCCCAGCGCAGACCAGCAGGCCTAACGCGATAAAAACAATCTTTTTCGTACTCATCTTGACCTTTGGCCAGCGTTGGCGGGGATGGCTTTCTGCCTTCCGGAGGGTATACGAAGCGACTCCGCCGGCGGTTCCGTGCGGATGTGGGGCCCGCTTCTAAACAGAGGATATCAAGAGGGTCAAGGAAAGATGCGGAAAGGTTGTATGGAAACGCGCGGCAACGTAGACTAAGGGGGTTCTCTCGGGGAAGAGCACCGCCCATGCGCTTACGCAGTTTTCTGATTGTTGCGACAGTTTTTATGCTCCTGGATGCCGGTGCGCACGTTTATGCGCAGCACACACCCATGCAGGACGACGGTACCGTTACCAAGACGGCGCCCACCGAGGAGAGGCCTGATCCGCTGAAGCGGCGGTTGAGCGACAAGGAAGAGGCACAGCGCCGCAAGGCGGTCCGGAACGAGTTGAGCCCAGAGGACAAGAAGTGGCTCAACGAGGACGTTCGCTGGATCATTACGGACGAAGAGACCCGCGCGTTCAAGAACCTGTCGAACGAGGAAGAGCGCCAGCAGTTTATCGAGATGTTCTGGCAGCGCCGGAATCCGAACCCGGACAGCCCGGAGAATGAGTTTCGCGACGAGCATTACGCGCGCATCGCGTACGCCAACGAGCACTTTGCGGCAGGTAAGCCGGGCTGGATGACCGATCGTGGTCATATTTATATTGCGTTCGGGAAGCCGGACAGTATTGACTCCCACCCGTCCGGCGGCTCGTATCAGCGGCCGATGGAGGAGGGTGGCGGCGAGACCTCGACGTTTCCGTTCGAGGTGTGGCACTACCGGTACCTTGCAGGCATCGGCGACAACATCGACATCGAGTTTGTGGACACCTGCATGTGCGGGGACTACCACGCGACGATCGATCGCTCAGAGAAGGACGCGTTGAAGCACACGCCGGGCGCGGGCCAGACGCTCTACGAGCAGATGGGGATGGCGAAGCAGTCGGACCGGTTCAACGGCGGGCTGGAGCAGCTCGGACCGGGACCGATGTCCTCGTCTGTCCAGAGCAAGCAGTTCGACCGCATCGACCAGTACGCCAAGATCATGGCGGCGCCACAGGTCAAGTTCGCGGACCTGGATCAGTTCCTGAGCTCGGAGAAGATCCTGACCGGACCGCCGTTCATCTTCGACGTGCGCACGGATTATGTGAAGCTGACGAACGACACCGTGCTGGTGCCGGTTACGCTTCAGCTTCATAACGGCGACATCACGTACAAGACGAAGGATGGAGACGCCACGGGCGTGGTCAACATCCTGGGCCGGATCAGCAACATCAATCACCACGTCGTCCAGACGTTCGAGGACACGGTGAAGGTGGAGACACCGGCGGACCTGCTGGCGCGCACGAAGACTGCGAGTTCGGTGTATTGGAAGGCCTTGCCGCTGGCCCCGGGGCGCTACAAGCTCGAGATCGCGATCAAGGACGTCAATAATCCCGACCACGTAGGCACGTGGAAGCGGAGCGTGGATGTGCCGAAGTTCGATGATGACCGGCTCGGGCACTCCTCGCTGATCCTGGCGGCCCAGATGGAGCGGGTTCCGTCGAAGGATGTGGGTACGGGCAACTTCGTGATTGGGAATACGAAGGTGATTCCGCGGGTTCCCTCGACGATCTCCACGCCGGTGGTTTTCCACCGCGCGCAGAATTTGAATTTCTGGATGCAGGTCTACAATCTCGGGATTGGCGACAACAAGCGCAATAACGCCACGATCGAGTACCAGATCCTGGACCTGTCGACGAATAAGCAGATCCTGGCGACGCAGGAGTCGGCCGAGAAGCTGAATCCTAATGCCGACCAGTTAACCCTTGAGAAGACCATGCCGCTGGAGAGTTTGGAGCCGGGGCGTTACCAAGTGGTGATCAAGGTGAATGACGGGGTATCAAAGCAGCAAACAGCCGAAAGCGCTCCGTTCGTCGTCGAGCAGTAGTAGAAGAGCCGGGTGGATTTGCTGTAGCCTGACGGAGTCGTTGCAGACGTTAATGCTGCGGCCAGTCTCGAGAGTGTTAAGGTCTCTGCGCAATGCGACGACGCAGAGGTTTCTTGGGGGACAGCCTTAGGCGCGCGAAGGAGTTAACGGCGCGGTGAAGCGAGTTGTACCGGGCACGATTCTGCTGTTTCTGCTGTCTGCAATGACTCTCTGCGCCTCCGGGCAGGGTGAGTCGGCAGTGGGCGGAGTTGTGCGTGATGTTCACGGCACGCCGCAGATGGGAGCGCTCGTCGAACTGGTTGGCCCTGACGCTTCCGTGCTTGCGCGCACGTTTACAGACGACCACGGGCGCTATGTGCTGGCCGGAGTTGCACCGGGCCGATATGAGCTTCGGGCCACCGCGGCCTTCCTGCTTCCTGTCCTGCGATCCAATTTCCGTGTGAACGCCGGGGTGCGTGCCGTGGCGAACCTGACGATGACCGCCATCTTCGAGGTGGGCGTCTGGTTTCCGGCGGAGCGGAGAGCGTCGGACGAGCCTGTCGACGACTGGCGCTGGACGTTGCGTTCGAGCTCAAGCCGGCCGCTGCTACGCTGGACGGCCGATCTCGACCCGGGTACGCAGTCCTCCAGCGCCGAACGTCGCTCCGTCACCGTTTCGCAAGAGAAAGTGTCGGTTTTGTCCGGTGATGGACGGTTCGGAGACGGCGGAACGCACCAGGTGATCAGCCTCGATCGTGCTGATCCGAAGGGCGATACTGCAGTCCTGAGGGCAGACGTTGGGAACCCGCTGATCTCGGGTGCCGCTCCGTCCGTTGCGGTCAATGCTGGTTACGAGCGCCAGACGGCGTTCGGCGGCGAGACCCGCATGGTGGTCGGATACGAGTCACAACCACAGTTGGTAGCTCCGGGCGCTGCAGGGTTGCAGGCCGTCACGTTTGCGAGCAGCGAAAAGCTTGCTCTCGGAGACGCCGTGATGATCGACGCGGGCACGCTGATGTCAGCGGAGCGCCTGGTCGGAAGTCGTGTGAAGTCGGAGCCCTTCCTTCGCCTGGTGGTCACTCCCGGGACAGGCATGGCGGTGATGTATCGTTACGCGTCCGGGCGGATGCTGCAGAGCTCGGACGACCTGAACAGCGTTGATGCGCGGCCTGTGATTCTGAGCGACGCCGCGGGGCGCCCAATCGACCTCGCCGGAAATCACCAGGAACTGGCGTTCTCCAAAACGAGCGACAAGGACACGGCGACGATCGCGGTGTACCAGGATGCATTGCCGGTGGAGGCTCTTCGGGGCACGGGTCATCTCACCAGCGCGCAGCTTGAGGGCATTCCGGTGATCACGGATGCCAGCACGGAGACGTTCCATCTCGCGGTGAGCGGGTACGCGGCTCGGGGCGTGAGCGTGTCGCTGACCCACGTTCTGTCCCCAGCGATCTCGGCTTCCGTGCAAGCTGACATCGGTACGGCACTGGCGCGCAATGGAGAGCAGATCACGCTGGCTAACGCGAATGCAGGGCTTCACGCGCGCATGACGCCGGCGATCAGCGGGTCCGTGCACGGGACCGTGGCGCGGACCGGTACGACCTTCCGGGCGCAGTACCGCTGGCAGCCGAGCATGACGGTGGATGCGGTGAACGCGTACAACACGGATCCGGAAAAGGCGTATCTGAGCCTGTTCCTGCGCCAACGGCTGTGGTCAGGGCATCGCCTGCAGGGGCTGGACGCTGTGTTGGAGGCTAGCAACCTGCTCGAGGAAGGCTATCAGCCGATGATCGGGCCGGATGGGCAGACGTTGTTCCTGGCACAGGTCCCGCGATCGATGCAGGCGGGGCTTTCGTTCAGCTTCTGAGGGAGCGGCGGGCGGTTTAGTAGCGCACGCAGGTTGGGCATCGGCCAGAGCCGCCGAAGTGGTACGCAGCGCCTACCGTAAACATATTGGGTTGCAGCGCTTGCAGCGGGAAGCTGAACCAGTGCTGAAACTCGTATTCCGCACGGATGTTGACCGAGGGCAGCAGCTTGTAGTCTGCGCCGACGCCTGCCGCCATCAGGTTGTAAGCGAGATTCGCGACCCCATTGGGGTAGTTGAAGACGCCTCGGCCGTACATGACCTTGCCATAGGTGTTGAAGCGGCCGAGCGGGTAGACATAGCGGCCGCCGATCTCGTATGTGCGTTCGTAGACGCTCTCGCCGTAGGTGGGCCTGGTCTGGCGGAAGTTCAACTCGGCGCCGAGGTGGTGTTTGAGATCGAGCGTGCTGTAGATATCGAAGCCGAGCAGCTTTTCGCCGTTTCCACCGAGTGCCGGGCTGAGGAAGTTTGAGGTTCCGAAGCTGAACCCACCGCCCACCTGCAGGTCGGCGAGACGCGACGCGGTGGAAGACGCCTGTGCCTGCAGCAGAGGGGCCGACGCGATCGCGACGAGGCCGCAGATCAAGGCGGATCGCAGCGCCGGGAAGGTGCCGCATGCTGCCGACCCAAGACGTTCTACGCGAGGGACATAGAAGCGGCGTAGCACTGAAGTTGTAAGCACACCCGCATGCTAAACCGAGCGCTGCGGAAAGCGGTGCAGATTCGTCGACCAGACCACATGCCGTTGGTGCGGGCTGGTGATCCGGTTGCGGTTACCGTTGGCATGTTGACATGCAGCAGGCGCGCTAAACGCCAGCAAACAGTCACTTTTGCGACTGCGTTCAGGTGATTACCTTTGGGTAACTGGACCAATGCGGATACTTCCACGGCGGGGGCAGGGGAGCGGATTTCGAGGGTTTTGCATGTTTCTATAAAGCACATGAAGAACACAAACCAAGTGAGCGCGATCTTGGTGAAGACGCGCGTCGAGTTGCTAATGAACTACTTCGAAGTAGTGGTGCGCTGGCAGGACGAGCACCTGAAGCTGGCCATGACGGAGTACAGCCAGAGCCTGGCGACGGAGCGGGTCGGAGCCGGGGAGCGAACCTACGGAGTTGCGGCCTAGGTGACCACGTTTCTCCTCTGCAGTTGCATCTAATTTGGCCGGGTCAAGACCCAAAGTCGCTGGCGCCGAGATGCCTCCGGGACCGAGGCCGAACCCAAGAGGTGGTGCGTGTACGCCTTTGTGCTGGTGGTATCCCTTCCGACGGGACTGGTCGTGGTTGGCGCTATCGCGCTGGCGTTCTTCTGTGCGGTTCTGCTGGCGGGAATCTTCGGCCCGACGCCGGAGTACAAGATCAGTTCCGAGGCTGATTTGCCGCCGAACGATTCGCCGGAGTTTCTGAGCCTGGTGGAGGCGCTGGTCGACGCCAAGGTGAACCGGACGGGCGAGTTCGAGGTCCTGGCGAATGGACCGAATTTCTATACAGCCGAGCTCGAAGCGATGCGGGCGGCGAAGCGCAGCATCAATCTTGAGGCGTACATCTTTCAGAAGAGCGAGATCGGGTCACTCTACCTGGATGCCATGACGGAGCGCGCGCGGGCGGGTGTGCACGTGAACGTTGTGCTGGACGCGTTTGGAAGCGCGAGCGCGACGAAGGCGTTTTTCAAACCTCTTACGGACGCCGGCGGTAAGGTGACGTGGTACAACCGCGTGACCTGGTACAACGTCATGCACCTGGATAACCGGACGCATCGCGAACTGCTGATCGTGGATGGAGAGATCGGGTTTATCGGCGGTGCTGGGGTCGCGGACCAGTGGTACAAGGGCGTGAAGAAGAGTCCGCGTTGGCGTGACACGATGGTCAGGGTGACGGGAGAGGCTGTTCCGAACCTGCAAGCGACATTCGCGGAGAACTGGCTGGCGGCATGCGGTGAGGTCCTGGTGGGCGAGCCGTATTTCCCGAAGATCGGACCGGCACCGGAGTCAGCGGCGCTGGTGATCAACAGCACGCCGACGGTGGGCGGATCGACGCGCGCACGCGTGTTGTTCCAGTTGCTGCTGGCGTCGGCGAAGGAGAGTATCTCGATCACCACGCCTTATTTTCTGCCGGACAAGAGCTTGACGGCGCAGCTTTGCGCGGCGGTGAAGAAGGGTGTGAAGGTGCGGATTCTGGTGCCGGGGCGGAAGAGCGATCACCTCGTTACCCGAAGTACGAGCCGGCGAGGATATGGGCCGCTGCTGAAGGCGGGCGCGGAGGTGTACGAGTACCAGACCGCAATGATCCACGCGAAGGTGCTCTGCGTAGATGATCTGTGGGCGGTGGTTGGCTCGACCAACTTCGACAACCGGTCGTTTGGGCTCAATGACGAGGTGAATCTTGCGATGCGCGACGGAGCCGTGGCGGCGAGGCTGGAGACAGACATGGCTCGTGATATCGGCGAGAGCCGGAGCGTTTCGCTGCACGAGTGGGAGCATCGGCCGGTAACGGAGCGCGCGCCGGAACTACTGGGCTGGATCCTTGAGCGGCAGCAATAGATGAGCAGTATCGGCCGGTTTTGTGTAGCAACATACAACGTTCATAAGTGCCAGGGCTTCGACCGGCGGATCGTTCCGGAGAGGATCATCGCTGTGCTCCGGGAGCTGAAGGCGGACGTTCTGTGTCTGCAGGAGGTGGTGCACGCGCCCGAGGGTTTGCGTGTGCATGACCAGGCCAGTGTGATCGCGAGAGCGCTGCCGGAGTACACGTGGCACTTCGGCGCGAACCGCGATCTGCATGGTGGAACGTACGGAAACATGACGCTATCGCGTTTGCCCGTGCTGGATTGGCGCAATCACGACATCAGCAAGACGGGGCGGGAGCCCCGAGGTGTCCTGCAGACGGATGTTCAGGTTGCAGGGGGACACGGTGTGCATGTGTTCAATGTGCATCTCGGGACCGGCTTTATGGAGCGGCGATTCCAGGCGGAGCGGCTGGTGGGAGACGGCATCCTGGGGCAATCCGGCGCTGAGCGGGCCACGACTGGTGCTCGGCGACTTCAACGAGTGGACACGCGGTTTGACGACTCGATTGCTGCGGTCCAGCTTCGAAACGTTTCAGCCGCGGCACGGGCTGAATCTGCCCCGCACGTTTCCGGGGATGCTCCCGCTGATGACGCTGGACCACTGCTACTACGAGCCTCCTCTGAAGCTGCGTTCGACGCGGGTATGGCGATCAGCGAAGGCGCTGGTCGCGTCAGATCATCTGCCGCTTTTGGCGGAATTTGTGGTTGATCTTCCCGGGGGAACGGTCGGGCTGTAAGAGGGGATGGTGGACGCGGAAGGAATCGAACCTTCAACCTCTCGATTCAGAGTCGTAAACCGCCGCGAGGTCAGGCACACCCGCTTCTCTGAGATTGGTGAGCCAGATGACGAGATGGTCGTCGTCCGTGACGAAAGCGACTATAAGCTCCGAGTAGCCCGTTATCCGGGAGCTATGGGAAACCTTGGGGCTACCTGGCGTCGGAAGAAGTGACATGGTTTGCGGCGGAGACAACGGTTAACCTCTGAGCATTCTCTTGCTTCGCCTCACAATTCCGAGTGCAAAGTGCGCGTGGGATCGTAAGCGGGGAAGAGTTGTTGGCGTGCAGGCTCGAAAATCAGTTCAGCAGACCCCGTTTCGGATTGGGAAGAGTCCTGAGAAGCTTTGATCAAAGCCTTGTGAAAGGTGCGCGGCAAGCGAACGATCTGCGCACGGAGTTCAAGCTCACTGCACAGCTTGGGGCTCCACTGGCATTAGGCGAACTCGGGTGGATGTCGACTTATATCGTCGACGCGCTGATGATCGGCCGCCTTCATAACTCCGCGCTGCCCATTGCCGCATCTTCCCTTGGAAACACCATCTTCTATGCGCTCGCATTTTGCGCGATCTTTCTGCTGAACGGCCTGGAAACTCTGGTCGCCCAGGCGTTTGGGAGCGGGGAGCGGAATGAATGTGTTTTTCTGTTGTGTCAATCACTCTGGATTGCGCTGATTGGAACGCCCATTGTGATGCTTTTGACACTTGGCGTATGCGCACTGCTGCCACGTTTGGGAACTCCGCCCGAGATCGCGGCTGAAACAAGCCGGTATCTTCATGCGCTGGTTTGGTCAACGGCGCCGCTGCTGGGCTACATGGCGCTGCGAAGATTTCTTCAGTCGGTTAACCGTGTCGTACTTATCTCGGTGTCTCTGATCACAGCTTCTATCGTCAACCTGATCTGGGACTGGGCCTTTCTTTTTGGGCATCTAGGGGCAAAGCCGATGGGCATCGCGGGGTCTGGCTGGTCGACCCTAGTGGTGCGGCTATACATGCTCTTGCTGCTGGTAGCCGGCGCTGTCTGGGCGGTGAAACAAGATGGCTACCAAATACGCGCACGCATGCTCGTCCCCAGTTGGCCGCGCATACGAGCGCTGCTCGGCATAGGATGGCCGAGCGCGTTGCAAAGCCTGGAAGAGCTAGGTGAATCGACGTTTCTTTCGCTACTTTGTGCTCGCCTCGGTACGGTTCTGCTGGCAGCGCATCAGGTTGTTCTCGACCTTAATGCGTTTGTCTACCAGGTTCCTGCGGGCCTGAGCTACGCAACGATTGTGCGCGTGGGGCAAAGCGCCGGACGCAACAGCGTGCCGCAGGTGAAGCGCGCCACCGCAGCGAGCCTTTGGCTGGGGCTTGGCTTTATCACCATCGCCGCAACGGTATTTGCGGCATTCGCGAAGTTCTGGGCCGGGCTGTACACGAACAGCGCGGCCGTAGTCGCTGCGGCGGCTCCCATCTTCTTGATCTGCGCGTTTGCGCTCGTCGGCGACGCCCTGTTTGTGCTGTTGTCTTCCGCGCTCACCGGCCTGGGAGATACGCGAACTCCGTTTATGGTGAGCCTGCTGTGGAACTGGGGCGTCGCAATGCCGCTGGCGTATGCGCTTACATTTCACTTTGGCTTGGGATTGACGGGTTTGTGGCTGGGACGAGCCGCCGGTTCGGTTGGAACAGGGCTACATCTCGCAGTTGCCTGGCGTCTGCGGCTGCGGCGATTGTCGGAAGGCAGCCGTCGCCTGCAATTGAATGTACTGCCGTTGATAGCAACGAACGAGAGTGCCGTGTGACAAACGCGGAGGAGACCTATGCGCAAGCCACTATTTTTGCTGTTCATGTTTGGAGGCTGGCTTACGGCCCCCGGTCAATCTACCTTGGGCTCGATTGCCGGGAGTGTGCACGATCCCTCAGGAGCAGCGGTGCCGAATGCCGTCGTTGTTCTGCACCGCGAAGAAAGCAACACCTCCACCACTGTGAACGCGAATGCGAGTGGCGAGTATACGGCGCTGAACGTAGAGCCGGGCACCTACGATCTGCGCGTCACGGCCGCGGGCTTTGCGCCGACGTTGGCCGAGAACATTCAGCTTGCGGCCCGGCAGCTGTTGCGCTTTGACCTGGACCTCACGATCACCGGCACATCTTCAGTTACGGTCAATGCGACTGATGCTGGCACAATCAACACGGAGGATGCCTCGATTGCCTCGGCGTTGACGCCGCAAGCGGTGCTCGATCTTCCATCCAACTACCGCGGTGCGGGTTCTACGTCACCGTTAAGCGTGGTGCAGGCAGTCCCTGGCGTGCAACCCGACACGGGAAGCTACCCTCCCGCGCCTTCCACCCATCCCGTACCCGCTGTGCGCTACTCCGTACAGGGCGGACTTCCTTCTCAGACTGAGACCACGGTTGACGGTATCTCCGCACAGAACCAGACGAGCAACAACGTCCAAGCCGACGCGTTTCCTTCCGCGGATTCTATAGCGGAGATCCGCGTGGACGGCGTAAACAACAACGCTGAATACGGTCAGCCCGGCGAGATCACGACCATCACCAAGAGCGGCTCTAACGCGATCCACGGCGCCGCGTACGACTACATCCAGAATCAATTTCTGGACGCCACTCCCTTTGGCGCGATCAAGCCCCACAAGGTCGCGAACGACTTTGGTGCGGACTTCGGAGGTCCGGTCGTCATTCCGCATTTCTACAACGGCCGCGACCGAACGTTCGTCTTTGGTGCATATGAGGGTCTGCGCTTTCCCCAGACCACATCCATTCAGGCCAAGGTCCCCACCACGCGGATGAAGCAAGGCGACCTTTCGCAGGAGAGTTCCTCACCGCTGGTGAATCCGTTCAACGGAATGACATACCCGGGAAATCGCGTGCCGATTAACCCTAGTTCTGCCGCGTTTCTACGGTTCTTTCCGGACCCTAATGTCGATGCCACTTTGTCCCTTGCCGCAGCGACGGCCGACAAAGGCTATAACTACCTGAGCACCAGGCGTAACGACATTTCCTCCGATCAATTCGACGTGCGCGTCGATCAGAACCTCGGAAGTAAAGCGTCGTTCTTCGCCCGCTACACCTTCAAGAACAATGACCAGCTGCAGCCAACAGATCTGACGCTGCCCAACACGAGCGCTTATGCGCGCTACCGGATCTTTGCGGGTAGCTTCAACTACGCGTTCAACCCGCGCCTGGCGAACGAGGTCCGCTTCGGGTTCACCCTGGAAGAGGATGGCACCAGCAATGCCTTCGATGGATCGACGTTCACGGCCAGCACCGGTCTGAACATTCAGACCCTGCCCGCGTTCTTCAACGGTATCCCTCATCTGACGTTTGCCGACGGCGCTATCCAGTCCATCGGCGAAAGGCTAGATGGCGCAGAACGTTCGCGGCTGTTCCAGTACGTGGACAACGTTACCTATCAGCGGGGCCGGCACACGTTGCGGGTCGGTGCGGATATACGCCATTTGCTCGCGCACACCGTGGCCGGCGGCGTTACGCCTTCGCTCAACTACGGAACGTTTTACTTCGATCCGAACAACTCCGCCACCGGCAACGAGTGGGCCGATTTCCTGGTCGGCGTTCCCTACCAGAGCCAAAGCAATCACATCTCGCAGGATAACGACGCGACTGCAGAAGCCTACGCCTTCTACGTGCAGGACAACTGGAAGGCGACAGACAAGCTGAACCTGACCTTCGGAATCCGCTATGAGTATCACCCGCCGCTCGCTGCCACGAATGGGCTGGCCGGGAACTTCGATCCGTCGATACCGCGTACGGGCCGGCTCATCTACCCGGCTGGATACGCGAGCACTCTGGACGCCCAGGAACTCGCGAACGTGAATGCATGCCCAACCGCCGGTGTGAACAACCCCTATGCCACCGGCGCGAGCGTCAATGGCGTACCGTGTACACCTGTGGTGTCCAACATCCAGGCGAACCTGCCTGCCGGTCTCCGCAGTGCGCCCAAGCTGCGCTTTGTGCCGCGGCTCGGGTTTGCATACAGCCCGTTCGGCACGCACCGGACTGTTGTTCGCGGCGGTGCGGGCTATTACAACATCACGACCACTGGCGCACTTTTCTACGCCATTGCACAGACGCTGCAGGAAAACTATCAGACGTTCACTAACAGCTACTCGGCGAACGGGCCGACGTTTGCGTTCCCGAACACTTCTGCGACCGGGCAGTTTGCACCAGCGCTGGGGAGCGTTTATTTCTACAGCGCAATCGACACCAACTGGCACGATCCCTACTCGCTTCAGACAGACCTGTCCATCGATCACGACTTCGGCCACAACTTCGGCGCGCGGATCTCCTATATCGGCATGCACACGTGGCATCTGATCTGGCAGCCGCAGTTCAACCAACTTCCGTCTTCGTCAACACGGCGTGCGGCGGACGCTCGGCAAACGGACTACCAGTTTCCGAACTTCTACCAGATCACGGATCGCAACACCGCAGCGCAGGCAGACTATCGCTCGCTGCAGGCTGAGTTTACGCACCGCGCCGGCAGCGGTCTGATGCTGGATACGAGCTACACGCTGGCGAAGAACCTTGCCGACAATCAAGGCAGCTACGCCAACTTCAACTCTTCCGGGTTTGTGGACGAGCAGGGCGGCTATAGCGCCACGGACAGCTTCAATCGCCACCTGGATTACGGCAACGTGGCGGCAACCCGCCGACATCGCTGGCTGACTACGGTGATTTACGAGTTGCCGGTGGGCCGTGGCCGCCGGTTCGGTTCCGGCATGAACAGACTTGCCAATGCAATGGCAGGTGGCTGGCAGCTCAGTAACATTTTCCTTTGGCAGAGCGGCCCTTTCCTTACCGCTTACTTTCAAGCAGGCGCCATCGACCCCTCCGGTACGGGCTCAGGCACGTACGTCGGCGGCGCATCCCAGCGGCCCGATCGCGTCGGCAACCCGAACACGGGCGGGCACGACCGTAATCATTGGTTCAACAACAACGCTTTCGCTTGTCCCGGCCAGACCAGCTTTGCCTCGGTCGCGACCTGCGACGTGGGTGTAGGCTCGCTGCCTATTGGCCGATATGGCACCGAGAGCGTAGGCGACCTGCGAGGTCCAGGAACAGTGAATCTTTCGACAGGCCTCAGCAAATCGTTTGTTCTGGCCGAAGGGCTCCGCCTGCGGGCAGAAGGCAGCTTCACAAACGTGCTGAATCACACCAATCTCGCTGACCCGCAGCTCGACCTGACACAACCCAACTTTGGCCAGATTACACAGGCCCGCGGCTCCGACTTCGGAGGCAATCGAACGGGGCAGCTCTCGGTCCGTCTGGAGTTCTGAGGTGATCCAGCTTAGGCTCGCGGATTTCAGGGACGTGATGAACCCTTGCCCTCCTTCGCGAGCACAAGCCCGAACTCGAAGCGTTGCGGCGCAAGCCTGCGCACGACTAGAGCACTCCAGCGGCTTAGAACGACTCCATTCTCCGTGCTGCGCGCAGAAAGCCCGCATCCGTGGCTTTCTGCACGTAGTCACGTTGCATCGCTCTCCTGAACCGCGCATCGCCGACCTCCATCTTTGTAAGCCGAAGATCCATCGCGGCTGCAATGTTGCCGCTGGACCGTGCGTGCGCGAGAGGCTCGTCGAGCACCGTCTCAGCTTTGCCGTGGTTCCCCGCAGCGGCAAGCAACCGTGCACGCACAGGCAACAAGTCGGCCATGATGCTTGCATCGCGGCTTTGGGCTGCCATGGTCTGCGCAGCGCGAAAGTGCTGCTGCGCCCCGGGCAGGTCTCCTCCGAGCAGCAGCGATCTCGCCCATGCAAGTTCCACGCTTACCTCGTCTCCAATCTGCTTCTTGGACGCGAAGATGTCGAGCAGTTCCGCGAGGCGCGAGGCCGGTTCCACGGCCTGCCCTTGATCCAGGTCGAACAACACACCCGAAAGCTTCGTCTCTGCGAGCGCGACGGCCTCATAGTTCGCCTGGCGCAAGTTCTCCGATTCTTTCAGCTCCTGTCGCGCGATCCCTTCTTCGCCGGCATCATGCAGCACATGTGCATCCGCGCGCAGGGCGGTGCCGAGCAGCTTGGGTTCACCAGCCTGTCTCGACAGTTGGATCGCCTGCTGATAGCGTGCATGCGCTTCCGCTAGTCTGCCGCGCAGCCAAGAAACGTGAGCTTCGCCCATAAGTGGCCGCAGCGCATTGGCTGCTTCGGCCTGACCTGAATAGATGGCGTATGCCTTGCCATAGTCCTGCTCAGCCTCGTCGAGCTTGCCTTGCTCAAGCAGCAGACTGCCGAGATTGTTGTACGCGCGCGCTATCTGCCGATTGTCATGTAGTCGCTCCACAACCCTGAGACTCGCCGTGTAAGAGGCTTTCGCCGCCTCGATGTTGCCAAGCTCCTTTTGCATCAAGCCGATGTTGTTCAGCTCTGCCGCAATGCGCGGAAGGTTCTCAAGCTTTCGAGAAATCTGCAGTGCCTTCGCGTATTGCGCCAGACCTTCTTCGGCATCGCCCACATCCATGGCGATGATCCCGAGGTCGTTCTCCGCGACCGCCAAGCGCTCCTCGTCACCGAGTTGCGCGAAGATGGTGCGCGCCTGTGTGTACGCGTCCTTCGCGTCAGCGTACTTTGCGTGATCCTCCAGGAAGTTGCCGGTCGAGATCAGCATGGCGCCACGTCCCTTCACGTCGCCCGCCGCTGAGAACAGCGCCTCTGCTTGTTTTGCCGCTGCGAGGCCCTGATCGACTCTTCCCAGGGATTCAAGTGCAGACGCGCGAGCGGCCTGTGCCTGCGCCATCAACTGCGTCGCGTTGCGCTCGCGGCTGGCCGCATACACTGCGTCGGCGTGGCGCAGTGCCTCCTCATGCCTCCCGAGCGACTCGTCAGCAATCGACGTAAGCAGTTCAATGCGAGGATCGGCTCCGAGGAGGGAAGGCATGCTCGCCGCGGCCGCGAGCGTCCGCAAGGCGTCCTCCGCCTGATTTGCCGCGAGTTGAGATCGCGCAAGCCCCAGGACATAGTCGACGTCGTCCGGGTCATAGTCGCGCAACGTCTTGTACACCGTGATCGCGGCCAGCCACTGGCGTGTAATCTCGTCCGCCGGCGCCTCGACTGCGAGCTTGGTCCGCATCGGTAAGCCAGCACTTAGCCCGATCGCTTTGCCTGCCTCGTCCACGGCACGCTGACGATATCCAAGCATGTCCCAGGCGCGTGCCAGCGCGACGTGGATCAGTGGTGAATTCGGCTCCACAGCCGCTGCTTGCGAGAGGCTCCTTTGCGCGGGTACGGGCTCGATCGCCTGCAGGTGCTCCAGCCCGTCCGCGTACATGCGAACCGCGGCAGCCTGGTGCGGCAACAGGCTCGGCGATGCCGAGAAGCTCCGCTTTAACGGCAACAGCCGCGCGACGTTCACCGCGATCTGCTGCGTCGCCGCGCCCAGCCCATCTGCCGTTGTGTCCAGTGCATCGAGCGGGATTCGTTCGTCACCGCGCACGCGGTCAAGGCTGGTTTGCAAGTGGATGGTCTCGGCCGGACCAGTCGTATTCTCCCGAACCGCTGCCTTCTCTCCCACGAGGTAATCCGCTCCAAGCAGTGCGCCCAGCGTCTGGGTTTGCTGCTTATCGAGCTCTGTCGCACCGGTCAACTTCAGATCACGCATGGCCTGCGCTACCGTCGCGGAAGGCACCACGCGAATCTGATCGCCGCTTCCCAGCTCCGTTTCAATTGCTTCCTCTGCTGCGGCCTGCACGCCTCCCGCGCCTTGTGCGGCGCTTGCAATCGGCACCACAGCCAACGAGACTCGCTTTTCTTCCACAACTGGCCGGGCTGCGAGGCTGCGCTCATGCCCTGCCCAAAGCGTACCGGCTGCGACCAGCGCGGCTGCGGCCGCAGCACACATGGAAGCTCGCTTGACGGCGGTCTGGTGCGCTCGCCACCACCGCCGCGCATAGTACCGCCGCGGCGACGCAAGCGGCTGCTGTTCCGCACGCAGCCGTTGCAGCTCCAGCTTCAACGCGTCCATCGAATCGTAGCGCCGCGCCGGATCCGGTTCCATGGCACGCCCGACGACCGCATCGAGCGCCGCAGACCCCGGGCCGCTGAACCGCTTCAGCGCGGCTCGGCTAGGCAGAACCGGCTGCGCGGTCTTGAGCACACGCTCGATCTCCGCGGTGGTCAGCCCTGTCAACTCGAACGGTGCCCTTCCAGTAAGCAGCACGTACAAAAGCACGCCCACAGAGTAGATGTCTGACCTAGACGTCACCTCCGCTTCACCCGCGATCTGCTCCGGGCTGGCGTAGGTCGGCGTCACCGCTCGAAACTGCGTCAACGTCTGCTCCGCCGTGTGTGCTCCAGCAGCGGCGAGCCGCGCAATGCCGAAGTCCAACAGCTTCAGCTCTCCGCTCGCGCTCACCAGCACATTTCCGGGCTTGATGTCGCGATGGATCACGCCTTGCGCGTGCGCATGCCCGAGTGCATCACAGAGCGTGATCACCAGATCCAGCAACTGTGGAAGGCGCAGGGCCTCGCGCTCGGCGTAGACGTGAATCGGTGAGCCGTCGATGTACTCCATCACGAAGTACGGCTGCTCTTCTTCGGTCGTGCCCGCATCCAGCAACGTCACGATCGCCGGATGTTGCAGCCGTGCAAGGATGCGTGTTTCACGGCGAAATCGTCGCGCAAACTCTTCTTGCGCCAAAGTAGATCGAACTACCTTGATCGCAACGGCGCGTTGATACAGACTGTCCGCACGCCGTGCCAGCAGCACCAGCCCCATGCCGCCGTGGCCCAGTTCGCGTTCCACCACGTATGGGCCGAGCCGCCGGCCTATCCACCGCGAATGGATGACGGGATCTTCGAAGCTTTCGGCCAGCGCATCCAGTGCCGGCAATCCCTGGTCCAGAAGACGTGCCTTGCTGTCTCCAGCAACCGACGCTGCGACGAGCGAAACCGCCTCTGCGCGCACGTCTGGCGGAACGTCGGCGTCGCGCAAAAACGAGTCGCGCTCAGCCGGCTGCAACTCCAGAGCCTCAGCTACCAGTTCGCAAACTTGTTCCCAACTTGCACGGTTCTGCTCGGAGCCCATCGGTCAGGTCGCGCTCCCCCCAAGATCCCGCGCCAGCCAGGCGCGTGCGACCGACCAATCCCGCTTCACGGTCGGCGCGGAGACACCCAGCACCTCAGCCGTTTCTTCCACGTCCAACCCGGCGAAGAATCGCAGTTCCACCACCTGCACCATGCGCGGATCGCGCTCTGCCAGACGCTCCAGGGCCTGGTTCAGCGCGAGCAGGTCCACCGCACTCAACGCTGTGCCGGCGATCATCACGTCATTTTCCAGCAGCTCTTCGTGCTCCGCTCCGCCACCCCGCTTCTCACGCAGCCGCTGGCGCGAGCTGTCCACCAGGATGCGCCGCATCATGGTCGCCGCCATCGAGAAAAAGTGCCCGCGGCTTTGCCACCTCACCCGATTCTGACCCAGCATGCGCAGGTACGCTTCATGAACCAGTGCCGTCGGCTCGAGCGTATGGTCGTCGCGCTCGCGCCGCATGAAGCCACGTGCGATCTTGCGCAGTTCGTCATAGATCAGCGGCATCAGCACTTCCGCCGCGGCCTGGCGTCCGTCTGAGATCTGTTGCAGCAGCGCTGTCACTTCGCCGCGCAACTGTTCCGTTTCCGGGTCATCCCCGACCGCCGGGCTCACCGCTGCAGTGATCTGTGCCGGGCGGCCAACGCCGCCAAAGCTGAAAATCTGCCGCAACGCCATGCTCCCGAACCGCCCCGCGCCCGGATTTATCCGACCTTAACCGCTCTTCGTGGTCGGCAGTGTAACAAAAATTCCACCTGTCTGATCCGCTTTCCAGCCGGACGACGCGAACCCCAGTGTCCGACCAAAATCACCCTCCACGCGTCTCGCCAGCGCAGCTCTTGCGCGCGGGGAAACGCTGGCCCAAAGGAACTTATGATGCTTCGCCCACGTGCTTCTCTTATTGGCTTCGCAGCAGTCCTATCGTTCGGTGCGGCAGCGCAGAACGCGATCGCGCAAACCGACGCGCAGATGGCTCGAGCAAGGGCCATGGCTGATCGGGTTGCCGCCGCCCAGGCGCGCTCCGGCGCCTCCGCCCAAACCAGCCCGGCCGTGTCGGCGCCCCTCGCACCCAAAAAGCCCGGCATCGTCCGCATCGGTCTCACGATGCCTCAGAATGGACTGGACCAGACCGGCGACTTTTCCGCCGCGGAGGCGATCCGCGACGCAGAAGCCCGGATGCTTACTGGCCCCGGCTTCGATCCCGTGAAGCTCAGCGCGATGTTGCCGGATCAGGCCATGGCGGAAGCGCGGCAGCTCGACTGCGACTATGTTCTGAGCGCGACGTTGGCCCAGGCGCCGGTCCCCGCGACAGGTCGCTTCGGCAAGCTGATGAACATGAAGAACGCTGCCCTGGCGAGCCAGGCCGCGATGTTCATTCCTGGAGTCGGCTCCGCGGCAATGATGACCAGCGTGCTCAGCACGGCCGTGATGCAGCAATCCATGGCTGCCGCTACGCGCGGCGTTAAGGCGAACAACAACATCACTCTGCAATACACGCTCACCTCCGCCAACGGCACCGTCGCGTTAACCGATTCCGCAAAGACGCTCAGCAAGAGCAACGGCGAAGACGTCCTGCCCCCACTTCTCACAGAGGAGGCCACGAAGGTGCTCGCCGCTGCCAAGCCGGTCAGCGGCGCAGCGACAACAACCGCAGCCAACGCCGGCCCCAGCGCTGCGCCCAGCGCCAGCTCCACTCCGCAGGTGATTCGCGCCTACGCGGCCTATGACTTCGTCCCTGGCGAGAAGACAATCTTCGCCGACGACTTCACCTCCACCCAGGATGGTGAGTTTCCTGCAGGTTGGGAGATCCTCAAGGGGCAGGGCGCCGTAAACCAGCAGGCCGGCTCCGCAGCATTCGTCATCACGGACGGCAACTGGGCCAAGATGCGTCCGCGCGTAAACATGGCCGCGCTTGGCACGCAGTGGACCGTCGAGTTCGACACCTACGGCCTCGTCGACGCCGGCAGACCCGTGCTCTTCTTCAACGCGGACAAGAACAGCGACAATCCAAGCCTGACGTTTGAAAGCTACAGACTCACCTACTTCCTGAGCCACGGCGACGACGGCGTCAACCTTGAAGCGCGCTATCCCGCTGATGTCGCCGAGAAGAACTACATGGGCCGCTGGCATCACGTGGCCATCGTGTACAAGGCACCCCAGATGAAGGTCTATCTCGATCAGTACAGGGTCTTGTATGTGCCCGATACCAAGTTCGTGCCGCAGTCCATCACCTTCGGCGGCGATCCTAGACCCAGCGCTCCTGTCGTGATTCGGAATGTACGCATCGCCGCCGGCGGAGGTATGAACTTTGTCGGTGCGAAGTTCACCGAGAACAAGATTGTCACGCACGGCATTAACTTCGACACAGATCAGGCCACGCTGAAGCCAGAAAGCATGGGTACACTCAACCAGATCAAGAAGATCATGGACAGCGATCCATCCCTCAAGTTCGAGATTGATGGTCACACGGATAACTCTGGAGCCGCCGCTCACAACAAGGAACTCTCTGCGCAACGTGCAGAAGCCGTCAAAGCTCAGCTCACGGCCATGGGCGTCGATAGCTCTCGCCTGACGACGAAAGGCTTCGGAGACAGCAAACCCTTGGGACCAAACACAACCGCAGAAGGGAAGGCGAATAACCGTCGCGTAGAATTCCTTCGCCTCTGAACCTTCAGGCGTGCGATCGCGCGTTTATCTCCGACGCAAGCCCTCTTTGCCTGAGGGACTCTGGAGATTGGCAATTTCAGAACCGATTTCTGGGGTCTCAATGCGACGAATCGCGCTCTGTATCCTGCTCAGCGCCTCGACCGCTGCGGGCAGGCCCCCGAGCGGTAGAGCCCATCAGCGGTGGCCCGACCTCAGCTACTTAGCGCTCGATCGGCTGCCTTCACTGCGACCATCAGAGGCGGGAACGTGCGGACGAAAGATCGTGGCGCTACGATCCGGGACGCCTGCGTCACGGCTTCGTCTGGATTGGCTGGGAGTGTGTGGGCTGGTATTCGAACTGGAAGCGCTGCAGCCGATCGCCGGTTTCCATCCGGTCATTCCAGTCGAGCTGGTACGTGAGTGCGCTGCTGTCGTCGGGGAAGCGCTCGCGGTTGCTGTAGGGGTACGTGGACATTCCGTGGAAGGGCATCTCCGCGACGGTGAAGGGGAGAGCCTCGTAGAAATCCATGTCCTTGACGAACCCATCGGCGTAGAAGAAGTAGTCGCGCTTCCAGCCATTGGGGACTGGTGCGAGCGGAGCGTTGCTGAATTCTGCGTCGATGTCTTCGCCGCTGCCGAAGATCACGTAATGGTTGTCGCGGGCGGTGAGCAACGGCGTGACGTTGCCGTAATGCGTGTAGCTGCCCCGTTGCCAGCCAAACGGACCGGTCTGGCTGATGCTCTGGTAGTCGTAGGTGAGGTCGCCCGGCGTTTCGAGTTCGATCTGCTTTGGGTAGCCGCGGAACGCAAGGTGAGCGGAGGTAAGCGGGAGCTCGGTGATGCGCGCTGACGAGCTGGCGTCGGGGCCGTTGTCGACCAGGACCTGGTCCCAGTAGACCTGCAGGTTGGTTTGGAGGCGGATACGGTGTGAGCCCGCGGGGAGCTTGCCCGTGAGGTCGACGACGATGGTGCGGGGCAGGCCTGCGGGGAAGCCCATGTCCGAGAGGATCAGCTTCCATGTGCCGTCGGGCATCTGCGCTTCGACGCTGGGTGGATGCGGGGTGATGCCGGCCTGCCATGCGGCGTACATGGAGCTGGCGCTGAAGTACTCGACGTAGCCGTGGAAGAAGAGACGGAGCGGGTTTTGCGGCGACCAGGCGCCGAGGTCAAGCGTGAGGGTGTGGTTGTTAGCGAAGCCCGCGTAGCTAAGGTTTGTGAAGTCGCGAAGGTAGTGGTGGTCGCGTTGCGAGAGTACGGCGAGCGCGTCATCACCGTGGTCGTCCCAGGCGGCGGCGGGCAGATGCGTGGACGCGGACGCGACTACGGCTCTGCCGGAGGCGAACGGAGGTTCGGTGAGGAACTTTTCGTCCGGGTAGACCTCGGTGTTGGCGGGGTGATCGACGGCAACGAGCCGCAGGTGATCGATGTAGTTGATCTCCTCCATGGGCTCGCCGAAGCGGACGCTGAACTGGCCGTTGCGCGGCTGGAGGAGCTTGCCGTCGATCTTGGTCCACTCGTCCGAGTCGGGCTGATTGCGGGATGTGGGCGAGATCCAGTGGCCGACTACACCGGCGCCGATGACGTCGGAGATGAAGGCATACTTGGTGCCGTCCCAGGCGAAGAGCGTGGGGCAGGAGCTGCCGCGGCGGTCGAGTTCGGTCAGTGCGACGGGTTTGCTGGCGGCGACCTCGAGCTCGTCCTGTGGGACGCCGGTTGGCCAGAGCAGGCGAACGATGTCGGCGTGTTCACTGGAACCCAGGCCGGCGATCAACTCCAGCGAGCCCTGGCCCATATATCCGGACGCGCCGGCGACTTCGAACTTCTGCCAGTTGCCATCGGCGAAGACCTCCACCTTTGTGCCGATGGCGCTCTTGTTGTCGGCGAGGCCGGTGAGATCGATGCGCAGGGAGTGGTTGTGATTGCCGCCGACGTTGCGAAGGATGAGTGGCGGGGCGTTCAGGCGTGCGATGGCGAGGTCTGGCGCGCCGTCGCGATCGACGTCGAGCGACACGACGGAACGCGCGCCGGTGAGGTTTGCCTTGTCGAGTCCGAGCTTCTGGCTGACGTCGGTGAACGTGAGGCCGCCTTCGTTGCGCAGGATACGAAGCTCGGTACCTCTGGAGGTTTCAACGAGCGCCGCGATATCGATCCAGCCATCGTTGTCGAAGTCGATGGGCGTGATGCCCCAAGCGGCCGTGACTCCGGGCAGGTTGAGCGGGATGCGTTCGAAGTGGCTGCCGTCGACGTTGCGCCAGAGACTGAGGCCGGGAGCGCCGGAATGAGTGACCAGGACGTCCATGAGGCCGTCCTTGTTTAGATCGGCGATGGCGAGACCGCGGGCGGGTGCGAGGGACGTGTCGGTGTACAGCGGGAGCTGTTTGAATGCGCCTTCGCGCTGGTTGAGAAACAGCTGCGGCGCCGTGGAGGCGCTGCTCACGACGAGATCGACGGCGCGATCGTTGTTGATGTCGGAGAGCACGGCGCCGCGGGTTTCGCCAGAGCCCGCGAGTCCGGTGGGTGCGGTCCACTCGGTGAAGGTGGAGTTGCCGTTATTGCGCCAGAGGACGCTTCCGCCGCCTTGCGCGTTCGAGCCTGTGACGTAGAGATCCAGATCGCCGTCGTGGTCGAAGTCGACGAAGGTGAGGCCGGCGGGTTTGTTGAGAGGCTTGAGGCCGACCTTGTCGGTGACATCGGCGAACTTGCCGCTGCCGAGATTGTGGAAAAGGAGGACACGGTCAGTGAGGGCGACTGCGAGGTCGGGCTTGCCGTCGTTGTCGAAGTCACCTACGGCGCAGGACACGCCGTCGCCTGCTGCGGAAAGACCGGTTGTTGTGGGCGAGAGCGGTTGCAGCGTGCCCGTCGGGAGCCACATGGAAGGCGTGCAGGCCATCATGGGGTGCGGTTGCGACGAGGTCGTGGCTGCCGTTGCCTGCGATGTCGAGAACGCACACACCGCCGCCGCGGATCTCGGGGCCCGCAGGGGAAGGAGCGGCGGTGTCGGCGGCGGTCGCAGCCACGAAGGTGATGGGAAGCATGGGGCCGGGGCGCGTGGGTGCGCCGAGCATGTCTTCTGCCGTGGCGTAGTGCCCCTGCGAGCCATACGACGCGCTGAGGAGGATGCCGATCTTCTTGGTGGTGATGTCCTGGAAGCGCTTGACGTGGATGCGGGCGTCGTCGGTCTTGCCTTCGCGCTGAAGGGCGCGTGCGAGGCCGAATTGTGCGGATGCGTGTAGCGGGTTGAGCTCGAGTGCGCGGTTGAACTCGGTGATGGCGCCGTCATAGTTCTTCTGGTTGGCGTAGATGGCGCCGAGAAAGTAGTGTGTGTCGGCGTCCTGAGGATCGAGCGCCGAAGCGTGTTTAAAGGCGACGAGTGCAGCGTCAGAGTCGCCGCCGGTGTATTCAGCAACGCCGAGGCCGTACCACGCGCGAACGCTGTGTGGATCAAGCGCCGTCGCGGCGTTCAAGTCGGTTTCGGCCTCGGCGACTTTGTTGAGGTACAGGTAGGCGAGGCCCTCGTTGACGAGCGGCGCTACGGCGTTGCTATCGGCGTGGCGGGCGGCTCGGAACCTTTGGAGCGCCTTCTCGATGAGCTGCTGATTCATGTACGCGACGCCGATGTTGTTCTCTCGCGCGGCGAGTTGCGGGGCGCGCGAGCGGCGTTGTCTCGTGAGGCGTCCGGGCGTGCAGGAAGCTTGGCACGAGGCATGTGAAGCCAAGCAGAGCGAGCGCGTGCGTGGGGCGCTCAAGTGCACGAAAGGATGAAGAGCGGGCGAAGCGGCGTATCAGATTCACTGGATTCCCGGAGGCTAATGATACGTGAGCGAGCCTACTGGGCGCAGGCGCGACACGGTATGGCGCAAAGGCCCCGGTGCGGTTTTGGCAGGGCGGAAGTGAACGGGCCACGGAGACGACAGGAGGGGTGCAGACGGTAGAATCTGTGCCTAGTTGCGAGGGAACGAATGGCTGCTTTGAATCAGTACGTAGAACGGCTTGTTGACCTGATTGACCCGGAAGAGAACCAGCTTTACAACTTGTCGATTGAGGATGCGCGGGCGATCCTGCTGGACCAGCCGGCGGAGGCGATGCTGCAGGTTCAGGGGTCGTTTGCGCTGATTGCGCAGCGCGGGAAGACGGTGCGGATGGCGCGGTCGCTGGACCGGCCGATGCGGTACTTCCTGGCGAAGCGAAAGGAAGGCCCGGTGCTGATCGTGGCTTCGCGCATTGATGCGATCTATGAGCAGTTGCGGTTGGAAGGGCTGGAGGGGCAGTTTCATCCGAGCTATACGCGGATGGTGCCGGCGCACTACGTGACGGAGATCCAACTGGTGGGGTGCCCCGATCCGGACCCGCTGTACGAGCGGTTTTTTACGCCGGCGATGGGCGTGCTGCCGCCTGACCTGGACGTGATTGGAGAGCAATACGTCCGAGCGCTCGGGGAGGAGATTGGGCTGTGGTTGGACCGATGTGCCCGCGCATGAGCCGCTGGGCGTTTGCTTCTCCGGCGGAGTGGATAGCGGCGCCGTGTTTCTGACGACGTATCACGTGATGAAGCAGCGTGGGATGCAACCTGGGACGGTTGAAGGCGTTTGTGCTGGACCTGGGGCGGGGGCCGGATGTGCAGCAGGCGCGTGCGTTTCTGGACGCTGTCGGGTTGGGGATGTTCCTGGAGCCGGTGGAAGTGGATCCGGCGAGCCTTGATCCGGGCAAGACGATTCGTGTGATTGAGGATTACAAGTCGCTGGATGTGGAGTCGGCCAGCATGGCTCTGGCGCTATGCACGGGCATCCGCGCGCGGTACCCGGAGTGGAAGTATCTGCTGGACGGCGACGGTGGCGATGAGAACCTGAAGGACTATCCGATTGAGGAGAATCCTGAGCTGACGATTCGCAGCGTGGTGAACAACCCGATGCTGTACCAGGAGGGTTGGGGCGTCGGGAAGATCAAGCACTCGCAGACGTATAGCGGAGGCTTGAGCCGGTCGTACACGCGGACGTATGCACCGGGGCACAAGCTGGGGTTCCGTGGTTTCAGCCCGTTTACGCGTCCGCAGGTGATCGCGGTGGCGGAGGCGATTCCGTTTATCAAGCTGACGGAATATGACGTGCCTCGGCTGTATGCGCTGAAGGGTGAGGTGGTGCGACGCGGAGTGAAGGCGCTGACCGGGATGGATATGGCGCGTGTTTGAAAAGCGGCGGTTTCAACATGGCGCGCTGGACAAGAGCGACTTGCGGGCGCGGTTGCCGTTTTCAGAGGCGGATTACCGGCGCCAGTTTCTTGCGATGTACCAGTGATGGCGAGCCTGCTCCAGATGTATCCGCACACGAGTACGGAGCGCGATGCGTGGATCGTCGCGCAGCGTGGGCCGCGTGCGCACGTGCGCGCGGACCAGCCTTATGCGTTTGTGCTGGAGCAGGAGCGTTTTGCTG
This sequence comes from uncultured Verrucomicrobiae bacterium, assembly GCA_963795955.1. Lineage (GTDB taxonomy): Bacteria > Acidobacteriota > Terriglobia > Terriglobales > Acidobacteriaceae > Granulicella. Next base: position 521,777 of record CAWCJK010000003.1, on the reverse strand, counting down.
ATGCCACCGTGGGCGATGTTGCGACCGTGTTTCTCACGAATCGCGAGTGCCCCTGGCGATGCGTGATGTGCGATCTGTGGCGGAATACGCTGAGCGAGCCTGTACAGCGGGGGGATATTCCACGGCAGATTGCGTATGCACTGGAGCGGCTGCCTGCGGCGCGCCAGATCAAGCTGTACAACAGTGGGAGTTTTTTTGATCGCGGGGCGATTCCGGTCGAGGATTACCCGGAGATTGCGCGGTTGCTGCGTGGTTTTGAGCGGGTGATTGTGGAATGCCATCCGGCGCTTGTGGGCGAGAGGCTGCTTGCGATTTCGGGAGTTGATCGGCTGCGAGCTTGAAGTTGCGATGGGGCTCGAGACGGCGCATCCTGAGGTGCTGGGGAAGCTGAACAAGCGTATGACGCTGGCGCAGTATGCGGAGGCGGCGGCTAAGCTTCGGGGCTGGGGCGTTGCATTGCGGAGCTTCGTTTTGTTACAGCCGCCGTTTATGGGGCCCGAGCAAGCGGTGATGTGGGCGTGCCGCTCGATTGACTTTGCGCAGGAGTGTGGCGCGACGGCGGTGACGGTGATTCCTACGCGTGGCGGGAATGGTGCGATGGAAGCATTGTCGCGAGCGGGCGAGTTTGTTGCGCCTGATGTGTGGGCATTGGAGCAGAGCCTGGAATATGGACTCGGGCGCAATCGCGGAAGGGTGTTTGTCGACCTTTGGGACTTCGACCGTATTGCTTGCTGCGGCGACTGCCGGGATGTGCGGCGGGAACGGTTGGCGCGGATGAATCTGTCGCAGCAGATTGAGGCTGCGGTCGTGTGCTCGGAATGCGGAGGCTTGGACTGACGCGGCGATACGACGTGGTGGTGGCGGGCTCTGGGTTTGCGGGCTCGCTGATGGCGATGATCTGCCGGCGCCTAGGTTTGTCAATGATGTTGCTGGAAAAGGGCCGGCATCCTCGGGTCGCCGTTGGCGAGTCTTCGACGCCACTTAGCAATTTGTTGCTTGAGACACTGGCGAAGCGTTACGACCTGCCGTCCGCTGGAGCCGTTTACGAAGTGGGGAAGCTGGCAGCTCACCTATCCGCAGATCGGTTGTGGGCTGAAGCGCGGATTTACGTTCTTTCACCATGAGCTTGGGAGTGAACCGCACCCCGCGCAGAACGTAGCGCAACAGCAGTTGCTGGTCGCAGCCAGTCCACATGACAGGATTGCGGATACGCATTGGTTTCGGGCGGACTTCGATCGCTTCTTGATGGAACAGGCACGCGAGATGGGTGCTGAGTACATCGATGGCTGCGATGTCCGCAGTCTTGTGCGCGACGGCGGTGAGTGGCGGTTGCTGTGTACCGCAGCCGGTGCGGACGTCGAGCTCTGCGGGACTTTTCTTGTGGATGCGACGGGGCCTCGCGGCCTCCTGCACCGATCGCTTGGCTTGAGGGAGGCACCGATACCTGGGTACCCGGTGACATCGGCCCTCTATACCCACTTCCAAGGCGTTTCGAAGTTCTCAGGTGTGCAGAAGTATGCGGGCGGGGAGCCGCCGTATCCGCCGGATGCCGCAGCGCTGCATCACGTTTTTGGCGGTGGGTGGATCTGGGTGCTGCACTTCAACAATGGATGGACGAGCGCGGGTGTGGCGGCGACCGCGGGTGTGGCCGAGCGCTTGCGGTTCGCGGAGAAGGACGCGGCGTGGGACCGGTTACTGGATTCGCTGCCCGCGGTGAAGGAGCAGTTTGCGCGTGCGCGGCGGGAGATGCCGTTCACGTATGTGCCGCGGCTGTCGTTTCGAAGTTCGCGCATCGCGGGTGAGGGTTGGGCGATGCTGCCGTCGGCTGCGGGGTTTGTGGACCCGCTGCTTTCGACGGGATTTCCGCTGACGCTGCTTGGGCTGTTGCGACTAGGCGAGATCCTCGAGCGCGATTGGGGGACGTCGCGCATGAACGAGAGCCTGGCGGCATACGCGCGAGACACCGACAAGGAGGTGTTGGCGACCGCTGATCTGATCGGGGCGCTTTACGCGAACATGGGGGACTTTGCGATGTTCCGTGTGTTGTCGCTGTTGTACTTTGCTGCGGCGAGTTATGCGGAGACGGTTCGGCGGCTTGGAAAACCGGAGCTTGCGGCGTCGTTCTTGTTGTGCAGTGATCCGGTGTTTGGGCCGGGCATGCGGCGGATTTGCGCGCGGGCTCGGCAGAGGCTTGATGAGTCCGAGAAGCTGGCGCTGAGGCAAGACATTCTGCAGTTGATAGGTAAGTTCGATGTTGCTGGCCTTACGAAGGAACCGCGCGACGGCTGCTATCCGGTTCGTGCGGAGGACCTGTTCGCTGGAGCGGCGAACGTTGGAACGAGCCGGGCGGAGATCGAGCAGATGCTCCGCGGGTCGGGGTTCTACGCGGAGGAGGTCATTGCGGGTGCTGCGACCCCGGCGTGAAGATGATGGGTTTGGTCGCGATGATGCCTTTGCCTTCCTGCACGGTGATGAATTGGTTCGCAGGTGTGCTGGCGATAGTTTCGCGGCGGCCGCCAGGCCAGACGATTTCAAGCGAGACGGTCTTTTCCGGAGCGGGTTTGCCGAGGCCGAAGGTGAGTGGGAACTCGCTTTGCGAGAGGTAGCTTGAGCCGCTTTTCACCATCTGCATCTCGTGCCCGCCGCCCGCGAGCTTCAGTGTGACCTTTGCGCCTATAGCGTCGCGGTTCGCGTGCGTTCCGATGAGTTTCACGCGGAGCATGTCGTTGGCGTTGCCGCCGTTGTTGCGCAGCAGACGGGCGGGACCGTTCGACACGTCAAGCGCGAGGTCAAGATCGCCATCGTTGTCGAAATCGAGATAGGCAGCGCCACGGCCAACGACGGGCTGACGCAACGCGGAGCCGACCTTATCGGAAACGTTGTCGAATCTCCCGTTCCCGCGGTTGTGAAAGAGCAGCGGAGGCTCGGCGTAGCTGAGCGCGGGCTGGACGACGCTGATGTCGTCGGCGACGTGGCCGTTGAAGGCGAAGATGTCGGGGCGGCCGTCGAGGTCGTAGTCGAAGAAGAAGGTTGCGAACGTGAGCGAATGCGCGGACGGCGGGCCTATGCCAGACGATGGAGTCGCGTCCGAGAACAGCCCTTCGCCTTCGTTGTGATAGAGCGCGAGGCTTTCGTTAGTGAAGTTGCCGATGATGAGACCGGGCTTGCCTGAGCCGTCGAAGTCAGTGCTGTCGACACCCATGCCGGCACGGGCTTTGCCGGCGTCGCTGAACGCTACACCGGCGGCGAAGGCGCTTTCGGTGAACGTGCCGTTGTGGTTGTTGCGATAGAGCTTGTTGGGCTGGGTGTCGTTGGTGACGAAGAGATCGAGCCAGCCATCGTTGTCGAAGTCGAGCAGCGCGACGCCCAGAGACTTGCTGGACGGGTCGAACAGGCCAGCCTTTTTCGTGACGTCCTCGAAGACGCCGTTGCCCTTGTTGTGAAACAGCGTCGCGCTCTGGCCCTTGTAGGCTTCCGGGGTGCAGTAGGACTTGTGCGTGCCGTCGAGCGAGCAGGTCTGGTCGGTGGCGGGGGACCAGTCGACGTAGTGGGAGACGAAGAGGTCTAGCTTGCCGTCGTTATCGTAGTCGAACCAGACGGCGCCGGTGGAGAAGCCGGCGTCCTTGACGCCCGCGTGTGCCGTGACGTCGACGAACCTGCCATTGCCGAGATTGTGAAACAGGTGATTGCCGCCGAGCGCGGTGATGTAGAGGTCGTCGCGACCGTCGTTGTCGAAGTCGCCGACGGCGCAACCCATGCCGTAGAGCTCGATGCCGAGACCGGAGCCACGGGTGACGTCCGTGAAGGTGCCGTCGCCGTTGTTGTGGTACAGCGCGCCGGTGGTGTGCGCTTTGACGTGGCCGGGCCAATCGCTCGAGTTTACGAAGAAGACGTCCTGGAGGCCGTCGCCGTCGAAGTCGATGACGCAGACACCGCTGCCCATGGTTTCGGGGAGGTACTTGCTGCCGAAGGCGCCGTTGTTGTGGCGGAAGTGAATGCCTGAGGCGGCGGTGACGTCGGTGAAGGTGACAGGACCGGAGGGGCGCGCGGCGGCAGTGGGTTCGGGTGCACCGGCTGGTGGAGGTATGGGTTGCCGCGGACGCCGTCGGGGTTGGAGCGGCGGTCGTCGGTTCGGCTCGTGTCGGGGTAGGAGGAGCGGGTGCCTGCTTGTGGCAGCCCACGAAGGACAGCGTCAGGACGAGCGCGAGGCTACGAGCAGGGGTGAGGCGAGGAGCGGACAACGAGATTCCTTGATGTTGAGCTTGGATTTAGGCGCTGGAGCCGGACACCAGGATCGTGGGGGTCGGCTTGGGCGCGGGCTGGCTTCTGGCGTTCGTTCCACCACATCGAGAGCAGAAGTGCCGGCGGACCGACGAGGAACAGCGCGTACAAGGGTGCGTAGATGACGCTGTGCAGGCGCAGGAGCATTTCAACTGCGGCGACGACGAAGGCTACGGCGCATTGACCCAGCCGCGAGCGCACGGTGGTCTTCGGGTCGGTCATCATGAAGAAGATGAACAGCTGGTACTCGGGGCCGGTGATGGGCGAGAGTTCGGAGAGGAACGGGTCGCCGACGATGTGCGCTCGCCAGGCGGCGAAGAGAACGTAGCCGAGGACATACGTGGCGCAGATGTGGAAGCGGCGCAGACGCCAGATGATCGCGGAGCCGAGTGCCCAGATGACGAGCATCGCCCAGATATTGTTGCCCCACTGGATGCTGAGGGTCGCGACGGTGTCGGCGGCGAGGAAGATGACGACGCAGATGGCGAAGTTGGATGGGTTCCAGAGGTGGCGGTTCTTGTAGCGGACCGCGTACTTGGACGTGATCGCGAGTGCGGCGCAGACCGCGAAGGGCCAGAGTGCGGGCGAGCGCAAGAGGATGCCGACGCTGATGCCGCTGATGTATGCACTGGCGACGTTGGGCCATTTGCCGACGACGAGTTTGCCGAGGAAGAGTTCGGTGGCGATGCTGGTCGCAATGGCGAGGAGGGTTTGGGTCCAGCTTTCGAGGATGCCGAACGAGAAGTGGCCGACGAGGAGGATGAGCGTGATGAACGCAGGCGGGAGGTAGCGGTTCTCCATGGAGAACCACCTTCGCCACGAGGGCGTAGAGGCCGTGTCCGGCCGCGCGGGGATGGCAAGCGTGTCGACGCTCACTCCGGCTCCTTGATGCTGTTCAACTGCCCGATCTTGGGGTCTTTTAGCGTTTGAATCGTACCAGACGGCCAGCGTATCTGGACTCCATCTAAATGTGGAGACGGACCGAGACCGAAGTGGAGGCGGCGGTCGTTCTGTGACGCGAAACCGTTGCCGCCGGAGACCTCCTGGATCTGGGTTTGGCCGTTCCAGTGAACGCGTGACCTCCGCGCCGATGGCGCTGCGGTTGCTCTTTGTGCCTTCGAGAGCGAACTCGATCCACTTGTTCCTGGGGTCGACGGTGTTGCGGTAGAGCAGCAGCGGGCCGCGCTGGTTGGCTACGACTACGTCGAGAGCGCCGTTGTTGAAGAGATCGGCCATCACGACGGAGCGGCCGTCGTGCGTGTCGGTGACGCCGACGGCCTGGGCGACGTCGACGAACTTGCCGGCACCGTCGTTGACCCAGACGCGCTTTTGTTGATAGCCGGAGTGACTGCGGCCGTCGATGGCGGGCCAGTGGTCGGCGTCGGAGATGATGGCTGAGTTGCCGCCGGCGACCTTGGCGAAGTCGTACCAGTAGCTGCGGTTGCGATCGAGCGAGACGTAGCCGTTGGTGAGAAAGAGATCGAGGTTGCCGTCGTTGTTAAGATCGCCGAACTGCGCGCCGAAGCTCCAGCCGCCGAGTTCGACGCCGAGGTCGCGCGCCATGTTCTGGTAGGTGACGGTGCCGGGGGCATCGCCTTCTTTGGGCACCCAAAGGTTGTTGCCCTGGATGAGGACGCCCTCTTCGGAGATGTTGGAGACGTAGACGGAGTATCTGCCCTGGTTGAAGATGTCGCCGACGGCGACGTTCATGCCGCTCTTCGGAGCGAAGCCGACGCCGGTCTGGGCGCCAGCTTCGTGGAAGCGCTTGCCGTCGTTGAGGAAGAGTTCGGAGACACCGTAGTCGTTGGCGATGAAGAGGTCGGGGTGGCCGGTGCCGCGGAGGTCAGCGGCGGCGGAGGCTAGCGCCCAGCGGCGGCTGTTGATACCGACCTTTGCGCTTACTTCCTCGAAGTGTCCGTTGCCGAGGTTGTGGAAGAGGTACTTGCGGCCGCCGTTCTTAGCGTACTCGAAGCTCTCGGGCATCATGCGTGTGTTCTTCAGGTGCCAGAGGTCGACGTCTTCGGGGTAGTAGCCGCCGACGAAGAGATCGAGGAGGCCATCACCGTCGTAGTCGAACCACACGGCGGTGTTGGCGTTGATCCAGGGCGGGAGGCTGGCGGACTTCGACGCGGGTGAAGCCTTTGCCCTGGTCGTTGTGGAAGAGTTCGGGCTTGCCCCATTTGACGAGGAAGAGGTCTTCGTAGCCGTCGTTGTCGTAGTCGCCCCAGACCGCGCCCATGGAGACGCCGGTGCCGGGCCGGTTGACGTCGGCCAGGCCGAGTTGCGGTGCGACGTCGCGGAAGGTGCCGTCGTGCATGTTGCGGTACAGGTGGTTTTGCGTGCCGATGCGCGCTGTTGGTGACGTAGATGTCCGGCCAGCCGTCGCGGTCGAAGTCGACGATGGAGACGGAGGCGCCCATGGAGGCGACCTCGGGCATGATGTGGTTCAACTTGGGGTCGAGCGTGGGCGCCTGGTGTACGAAGTCGATGCCTGCGCGGTGCGAGATCTCCTGGAGATAGAAGCCGTGCCGTGCGATGGCGGCTTGTTCGCTTAGCGTCGCCGACGCGGCGCGCTGGCGCTTGACCGCGGCGCGGTTCATCAGCAGAGGCGTTGCTAACAGGCCGAGGAAGAGCAGGGTGACGAAGATTCGAACTGAACGTGGCCCGCTTCATGGTGTTGCGTTGCTCCTGAGCGCAGTCGTCGAAGCGCTCTGCGGTGTGACGTAGCGCGTGTGGTAGGTCTGCCAGTCCTGGGCGTGATGGCGATAGACCCAATCGTCTTCGAGAGCGCCGGGCGGCGAGTTGTAGTCGCGCCGTGCGTGATACGGGTAGGGCAGGACGGTCTGCGAGTAGGTGGAGTTGTAGTCGCCGTCCTTGATCCAGCCGTCGCCGGCGATGATGAAGTCGCGGACCCAGCCGGCCGGCGGCGGTGCGGGCGCGGCGAAGCGCAGCGACATCTCGTCGCCGGCGTTCATGATGACGTAGCGATCGTCGGTGTGGGCGAGGAGTTCGCGGACGTCACCGAAGCGGGTGTAGAAGCCTTCGAGGTCGCGCCAGCGCTGCGAGGTGCCGGCGAGCTGGTTGTACTGCGGGATCTCCGGAGACGAGTCGTTGGCCTGGTGAATGGTCGGAGAAGCCGCGGTAGTGCAGATCGGCGGACTTCGGCGTGAGCCGTTGAATGTGCAGCGGCGTCGAGGGAAGGCCCTGCGCCCACTGGATCTGGTCCCAGTAGATTTCGAGGTTGGTGCGCAGGCGAAGGCGATGAGGGTCGCCTGGGCGGAAGATGCCGGTCAGGTCGAACAGACAGATCTTGTTGCGTCCTGCGGGGAAGCCGAGGTTTGGTTTCGCGACGCGCCAGTGGCCAGTTGCGTCCTGGACCTCGAGGCTTAGCCAGTGCGGCTTTTCTGCGGAGTTCTGGCTGAGGGCGACGTTGATGGAGGAGTCGGACGGATGCAGCCAGCCCTTGGCGATGAGCCAGAGTGGGCCGGCTGTGGACGCGTTGTCGGGGAGGGTGATCTCGACGTAATGATCGCGTGTGATGCCCTGGTATTGGCCGCGACCGAAGTTGTCGAGGTAGGTGCCGTCGAGGTCACGGATCGTGGACGTGACGTCGTGGCCGTTGTCATCGATGGCGCGGAGGACGGGTTGCGGCTCCGCGACGGGCGTGACGGCGAGTTTGACCGCGGGTACGTCGTAGCGCTCGTCAGTGAAGACCTCGGTGCCGGCCGGGTGGTCGACGGTCATGAGGGCGAGCGAGTCGTAGAAGTAGGTCTCCCAGAGTTCGCCGGTGATCCGGAGGTCGTAAGAGCCGTTGCGCGGGACGAGCTGATCGCGACCGATCTTGTACCACTCTTCCGTGGCGGCGATCTTCGCGGCGCCGAGCGCGTTGATGCGAAGGCCGATGGCGGAGCCCCAGGGAACGGAGTCCTTGACGAACTGCATCTCGTGGCCGTTCCAGGCGAACAGGAAGGGGCAGGAGCCCTTCAGGCGCTGCTCGGTGACGATCTGCTGGTTGGATTTGAGGTTGAACTCCGCGCGGACAGAGCCGTTGGGCCAGAGGATGCGCGCTACGTCTGTCTGTGTTTGCTCGCCGAGCCCGAAGTGCAGCGCGGGGGAGCGGATCGGTTGTTTTTGAACGAGCAGCGCTGAGCGGATTTCGATCTCCCCACCGATGCCGAAGGAGTTGATGCGCTGGTCGCCGGTGGCCTGATGCGCGCGCGGCCGGATGATCTGCCAGTGATAGTCCTTGGTGCCGTGATTCTCAGCGATGGCAGCCGTGTTGTCGGCGGCTAGCCCGATCAGCGCTATGCGGCCGTTCTGTTTCGTATCGGATAGAGCGAAGACCCGAGAGAGCGGGGGAGTGGCGGGGAGGGGATCAAACGTGTGGTGATCGCTTTGAAGCCAGATCAGCGGACTGGTAGACGGACCGGACACGGTGGACAGTACGAGATCGACGGCGCCGTTGTTGTCGAGGTCTTCGGCGTACAGCCGTACCTCGCCTGCCATGTTTCGGGTCGGCTCGGGGATATCGAGGACGGGGATGCTAGTCCAGTGACGCCCTTCGTCGGACGTTGAGAGTCTGGCGAGTTTGCCGCTTGCATCTACGACAAGCAGATCGAGCGTGTCGCTGTTGGAGATGTCCGCTGCGGTGATCGCCTTTACGTTGGTGAGGTCCGTCGGGGCCTCTGCGGGTTCGAAGGTTCCGGAGCGGCGATTGAGAAACATGTGAAGATGGCCGGCGCTGTCGAGCAGGACGGCGTCGGGGTTGCCGTCGCCGTTGAGGTCAACCCAGACGAGCTGTTGCAGGCCGTTGATGCCGGGGAACGGATGCTCGACTGTGAACGTGCCGTCGCCGTTGTTGCGCAGAAGCGTCGGTGCGCCGCTTGCTGAGCCGAGCAGGATATCGAGATCTCCGTCGGCTTCGATGTCGAGCGACCAGGCGCCGGTGTACGGTGCGTTCAGCACGGCCGCCGGCAGCTTTGTCCCGGCGGTGACATCGGTGAACGTCGTCGGTGAGTCCTGGCGGAAGAAGCGGACACCGCGGTCGCCGGCGAGGACGAGATCGGTCTTGAAGTCGTAGTTGAAGTCGATGGGGAGGATGCTCTCCGGGCGTAAGGTGTGCGAGTTATCGCCGCCCGGGAACGGGAGCGCAGCTCCGTTTGCGAGACGCAGTTGGGCCGAGTTGGCATAAGCGAGCACGGGAGCGTCGTCGCCGTTGAGCAGCAGCGCACCGGCCCAGCTTGTCGGCCCGTTGGCGGTTGCGGGCTGGAGGTTGAAGGTGAGTCCCGTGTCGGCGGGCGCGGGCCGGGAGGACGGGTTCGCCACGCGGAGGAAGTGCGACATGGGTTGTGCGCCTTCGCCGGGGGCGAGGCGAAGATCGGCGAGATCGTTGCGGAACGCCGGGCACGCGCATGAGCACGTTGCGAAGGAAGATGGAGCGCGTCGCCGCGGCTCGTGGCTGCGGGCCGGCGGCCGTGGCCTGGAGTTGCGTGAGCTGGTCGCGGACGTCGGCCGGCCAGGGTGGCGCTTTGCTGTGCTATCGCGTGAACGGCGGACTTCAGGGTTGTGAGATCACCCTGTTTGGCTGCCACACGGCAGAGTTCAAGCTGCGCGGCGAGGTTGTTCGGCTGGACCGCGAGGATCTGCTGCATCAACTGCTGGAAGCGCGCATCACTGCCGGGATCGCCCTGGCGCTCAATCTCCGAGGCGAGCTGATAAAGCGCGCGCACGTTGTGTGGATTCTTCGCGACCGCTTGCTGCAGGTTCGTAATGGCTGCAGCGGAGTTGCCGCGCTCGCTTTCGAGCAAGCCCCGGAGGTAATCGATCTGATCGTTGTCCGGCGCGAGCGCGTGCGCATGGTTCAGGCGGTCGGCAGCGGCGTCGTAGTTGCGCTGGCGCATGGCGAGGATGCCCCAGTCGACCCACGCTGCGGGTTCGCCTGCGGCGAGCCTGGTGCTCTCGGCGAGGCTGGTGTCCGCGCGGACGTCATCGCCGACCTGCAGGCCTGCAAGACCGACGTAGAAGGCAGAGATGAACTGCTGGTACGTCTTGCTACCGGGTTTCGGTATAGCGTCCTTCGAGTGACAGCCGACTACTGTCAGAGAGAACAGCGAGGGCGACGTTCATCAACCATGTGGCGCGGTGGCGGAAGCACGGTCGGCGCGCAGCCCTGACGGTGCTACGGTCGAAAGATGCCAGAGGCCCCGAGGTGCGAGTTGTTGGGTGTTGTCTCAAGCTGGGTGACGCGTGGGGTACGAAAAGAATTGCTGCCGTGAGGGTAACAAGATCGGCAAACCGGCGCCTGCACAGACACTCGCATCGGCGGGAGCTAAGCGTGCGCTGAGCGCACGAGCTGCGCTTCGAATCCCATGTTCTGGATTGCTTCCGCGATCGCGGGTTCAGAGATGGTATGTGCATCGTAGCTGACCGTCGTCATCCCGTCGGGGTACGACGCCTTCGCGGCGAAGATGCCCTTCTCGCGGCTAAGCAGCGTCTCCAGCCCTGTCGCGCACGTGACGCAGGTGAAACCGGAGACTCTGTAGGTGACCGTATCGTGCTGGCGTGTGGAGTTGGCGGCCTTTGAGAGAGCCGTTATACCGCCGGCGCCGGCGAGTGTGAGTAAGCCGAGAAATCGTCTGCGAATCATAAGTCTTTCTCCTGAGGCGCTACTTGGCGACTGCGATCCCGGGCTCATATTTCCATGCGGCTTCGCTGTGGGCACCGTCACTGAAGCGTGTATCGGTATAGTCCTCGAATGCGATTTTCTTCTTGAGGACTCCGGTTTCGATCATGAGATCGCGCACCATGTCAAAGTCCGCCTTTCGCGGAGCTAGCGGACTGTACACCACGCGGTCCATTGGTTTGGTGAGAGCCCAGCGCAAAAGCGATGGCTTCTGGTTGTAATAGAAGCGGCCTACGAAATCGGCTGCGTCCTCTCGATGCGGCTTGCTCTGATCGAGCCAGAGTCCCGAACGGGCGATGCCATCAACCAGCGTTTGCACGACCTCCGGACGCTGATCTATCAGATCCTGACGAACGACGAGGATGCAGGACATGTAGTCCGGCCAGTACTCACGCGCTTGAAATAGCACGCGCCCGAAGCCACCAATCTCGGCCTGCGACGGAAAGGGCTCGCCCATAACGAAGCCGTCGATGGCTCCTGCCGCGAGCGCGCCGGAGACGTCCGGGGGAGCCATCTCCACCATCCTGATGTCACCAGGCTTCATCCCCCAGACCTTCATTGCGCGGAATAGGATCAGGCGCTCGTCAGAGAAACGGCTCGGGATTGCCACGGTGCGTCCCCGTAGGTCCGCGAACGTTTTCACCGGGCCGCCTTTGCGGACCACCAAAGCGCTGCCATAGCGGTGTCCGAGATACACCACTTTGATCGGCACACCCTGCGAGCGAAGTGCTATTGCGAGAGGCGCAACGATGAACGCAGCCTGCACCTTATTCGAGATCAGAGCTTCCTTGATCTCGGGGAAACCCTGAAACATGCGTGGCAAAAACAGTTCGCCCTTGTCCGAGACCTTGGAGATGTAGTCGGTGACAGGGCAGGTGAGTTGGCATGTGACGGGGATGTACGCCACCGTGATCTTGCGCTGGTTCATCGGCTTGTAGCCGTTGAGGACAGCAGCCCAATTCACGTTCAGATACGCATGCAGAGCCGTGATAGCGACAACCCAGATCGATGCGAGGAGCAGGAGTTTGCGTCTAGAAGTCATCGCGGACTCCCCAGCGGACGGAGCGAACTTTTTCGAGGGCCCGGAACAGATGGTCAAGCACAAGGCCGATCGCGCCGATCAGCAACATAGCGGCAACCACCAGATCGTAGCGCTTGCCGGAGTTACGCGAATCGATGACAAGATATCCAAGGCCGGAGTCCACGGCGACCATTTCGGCCGCGACCACAACCAGCCAGGCGATGCCGAACGCGATCCGCACTCCGACGAGGATCTTGGGAAGAGCTGCGGGAAAGATGACTCGCCGAAGCAATTGCGCGTCGGAAAGACCAAAGTTGCGGCCCGCTCGCCGGAAGACGACCGGAACCGTGGCAACACCATCGACACACGCCACGAGAATGGGAAAGATGGCGCCGAGAAAGATTAGAAAGATGGCCGCGTGGTCCCCTACGCCAAGCAGCACAATCGCGACCGGAATCCAGGCGAGCGGGCTGATGGGACGAAGAATCTGCAGCACGGGGTTGAGCGCCTGGTTCGCCGCAGGATGCCAGCCCAGAAACAGCCCAAGAGGAATCCCGAGAACCGACGCCAGACCGAATCCAATCACCACACGACGCAACGAGTCCGCGATATCGGCCCAGAGCACGTGGCCGTGGAACAGTTCCGCAATGGCCCGCGCAACTTCGATGGGCGATGGAAAGATCCTGGTTCCAGTCAAACGAACGCTCAAGTCCCAGAAGAGCAGGGTTCCGGCCATCGCCAGAACGGGCCAGGAGAATTGTTCCCAACGCGCGAGCGTGCGAGCCGCTGTCATACCTGTTGTGCGATTCCGATCTGTTGAAAGATGCCGTCGCGCAGTTCGAGATACCGCGGTGAACTGATGTCGCGCGGATGCGGGATGTCAATAGTGACGATGGTCTGGATGGTGGCAGGCCGCGCACTCATCACGACTACACGATCCGCCAACTGAACCGCCTCTTCAATGTCGTGCGTTACGAAAAGGATCGTTTTACGCTCGGCCTCCCAGACGCGAAGAAGTTCCTTGCGCATCGTTAGGCGCGTGATGGAATCCAAGGCGCCGAAAGGCTCATCCAGCATAAGCATGTCAGGGTTCACGGCGAGCGCTCGCGCTACTTCTAACCGTTGTTTCATGCCGCCGGAAAGGTCGGACGGGTATGACGCCTCAAAACCCCGCAGTCCGACAAGATCCACGTAGTGCTTGACTCTGCGTTGCCGCTCGTCGCGAGAGAGGCCGGACAGGCCGAACGCGATGTTTCCTTCGACCGTGAGCCAGGGGAACACACCGCGCTCCTGGAAGACGAAGATGCGCTTCGGGTCCGGCCCGCGGATGATGGAGCCGGCGGCTTCGATGTGCCCTTGTGTGGGTGCCAGGAAACCGGCGGCGATGTTCAGCAGCGTAGATTTGCCGCAGCCGGATGGTCCGAGGAGGCATACGAACTCGCCTGTCCGGACATCGAGGTTGATGCCTTCCAGCACCTTCAGTGCGTTGCCATCGCGCTGATACGTCATGCCGAGGTCTGCAATGCGGAGCGCGGGTTGGGCAGGCATAGATTCTGGCGAGAGCTTCATTGTCTATGACTCTGCGTAGTTCCAGCGTGCCGAACCGACCCGCTCCAAGCGAGCGAAGACCAACATCGAGAAGAAACCCGATGATGCCGATAAGCAGCATACCGGCGACAACGAGATCGTAACGATTCCCGGCATTGCGAGCGTCGACGATGAGAAAACCGAGTCCTGAGTTTACCGCGATCATCTCAGCAGCAACAACGACTAGCCACGCAACACCGAGCGTGATGCGTAGGCCCACGATGATCTGGGGCAGGACGGCGGGATACAGTACGCGAAGAAACAGTTGCGCAGGGCTGAGGCCGAAGTTCCGTCCCGCGTTGATGTAAATGGCGGGTACGCTGCGGATCGCGCTCATCGAGGTCAGGATCAAGGGAAAGAAGCTGCCCAGAAAGATCAGAAAGATCGCGGAAAGATCGCCGACGCCGAACCACAGAATGGCGATCGGGATCCACGCGAGAGGGGAGATGGGCCGCAGAAACTGAATCAGCGGATTGAACGCCAACTCCGCCCGGCTGTACCAGCCGATCACCATCCCTAGCGGGACTGCGACGATCACCGCCAAGCCGAAGCCCCACGTGACACGGAAGAGCGAGGCAACCACGTACTTGACGAGAAGTCCGTGCTGCAGAAGATCGCCTATCCCGAGAGCAACGGCCCACGGACCCGGCAGGAGCGCACCGGGGTGGCGAACGGCAACCAGCTGCCAAACCGCAAGCAGGAAGAAGATCAGCAGACAAGGTCGAACCCATTGGAGCCCATAAGCTCCTGCACGTTCGACGCTGGCGCGGTAGATCAGATGACACTCCGGAGGCGATGTTGAACTCTTGCTGGGCTGTCTAGGTCGTTACGGTGGGCCGGCAGCATGCGGCTGCAACATTCTCCTGGCTGCCGTCCAGCCGAGTATGACGAGTCGCGAGCCTCTGGTGCAAGCAGCCAGACGGTGGACGTTCCCCTAGACCTTTTGGTTGAGGCGAGCACGCGGACAAGCGCCCACGAGATACGTTTGGTCACGCACTTGCGCCCCTTTCCGTGGCGAGAAGTAGAACCTGAGCACTGTCGCTGCGCGTGCACCGCTCAGTGATTGCAGACGCAAATCCATCTTCTGATCGATGACAGCACGCATGCCGGTTGCTACGATTCGCGGCGACCCACAACAGTGCCATCGCATGCTTTCCAAACACGCTCAGGTGAGTCGTGTGCCGCATGCGCGACAGGAGTTTGTGTTGATTCGCATTTATCTGCAATCTGCCCTGATCTGTTTCATCTGTGCCGGTCTGCCGTTAGTTGCTCAGTTGCCGAAGGGTTCTATCGGCGGCGTCGCTACGGACGCTAGCGGGAGCGTGGTTCAGGGCGCGCGTGTCGTCGTGACCGACGAACGGCAGGGTGACATGCGCGAGACCCGCACGAGCGCGGACGGGGTTTTCCTCTTCTCCGACCTCGTCCCGGGGAGCTATGCGCTCGACGTCCGGGCAGATGGCTTCTCCACGTTGCATTACGACCACCTGCAAGTGGAACCCGGAAAGGCCGTCACGCTGACCTCCGCACTGCAGATCGCCTCGCAAACCAGCACGATCAACGTGGACAGCAACACGCAGCAGCAGGTGGATCTCACGCAGTCGATGTTGCAGGGGCAGATCTCTGCCAACACCATCGCCAGCATCCCGCTGAATGGCCGCAATTTTCTCGAACTAGCGTTCCTCTTACCAGGCAATCGCCCCGCCCCGAACTTCGATCCGACCAAGACCAACACGGTCGAAATCAGCTCCGCAGGCGGCTTCGGGCGCGGCGGGAACGTGCTCATCGACGGCGCCGACAACAATGACGAGGTCGTCGGTGGCACGTTGTCGAACTTTCCTGAGGACTCCGTCGCGGAGTTCCAGATCGCCACGGCGCGCTTCACGGCGGAGGTGGGCCGTTCCGGCAACAGCATCATCAACGTCATCACGCGCTCCGGCTCGAACCAAATTCACGGCTCCGCGTTTCTGTTCGAGCGCAACCGCCATTTGCAGGGACTTCCTGCCACATTCGACCGCTCGCAACCTGTACCGCGCTTTGACCGCGAACAGTTCGGCGGTTCGCTCGGCGGTCCTTTCCGCAAGAACAAGCTCTTCGCCTTTTCCTCAGCGGAATACCGCAATCAGAATGCCGCCATCCAGACCGGGACGCGCGTCTTCTCCACCGAACCCTATGGCGCGACGCCCTACTATGGGCACATCATCAACAGCGCCGCGGCAGCGCCTCTGAGGGACCTGCTGCTCTCAAACCGGCTCGACCTCCGTGCCAACGACAGCAATCTCTTCACCGCGCGCTACAGCTTCAATCGCTCGACGGACACCTCCCAGGCTTCTGCTGCGCAGGCCACACCGCTCTCCACGGCTGCCGAGCGTCAGAACGCGCTCAATCGCTTCCATTCCGTCGTGGGGACATGGACGCGTCGCTTCGGTGCAAGCCGGACCAATGACCTGTCCTTTCACTACGACAACTTCTTCAACAACATTCCGCCGTACCCGCAGAACGCCTCAAGCACCAATCCTCAGCTAAACCTCACCAATGAGCTACTCTTTCCGGACCTCGCTGACGGCGCCAACTTCAATCTTCCGCAAGCGACACGCATGAATCGCTATCAGTGGCGCGACGCGTTCACCACCGCTTTAGGCAGTCACACTCTTCACGTGGGTGCGGAGTTCCAGCACTACAGCGTCGACGGCCTGATCAACGTCTTCGGTACCGGGTCCGTCATTCTCGTCTCCGACTTCGGCTTTCAGGATCTGAATGGAGACGGCGTCGTTAACGATCTCGACATTCCGGTAGCCGTCGCCATTCACAGCACGGCACCCGTTACGCCTGTACCCATTCCGTTCATCACGAACAACTACACTGGCCTATACGCGCAGGATGACTGGCGCGTCTCGCGGCGCCTCACCCTGAATCTCGGGCTGCGTTGGGAGTACGACTCGGATGCCACTGGCCAGGGTTCCGCTCATCAACCCTGTCCTTCGCTGACCGCTGAACCCGGTGATCCTTGCACGTGGATGGCGAACGTGCTTCCGCTCCACAAGGACCCCGACACAAAGGACTTTGGCCCACGCGTCGGCTTCGTCTTTGATCCTTTCGGTCGAGGAACGACGGTGATCCGTGGCGGCTACGGGATCTACTACGATCGCGTCGTCCTTGAAGCCGGCTCGAAGGAGCTTGTTCAGAACGACCGAGCGCTAACCATCACCCAATACGGTGGCTCGAGCTGCATCATCCCCGGTGCGCCTGCACCTGCCGCACTCGGCAACTGTTTCGCTCCGGGAGCGCGCTTCGCGGCGGGCAGCCCCACGCTGAGCAGCGCGTTCAGCGGCCCGCATCAGACCGGCGGCGTTGGCATCGTCGCGCTAGGTCCAGATTCGCACCACCCGCGGTTCCAGCAGTTTTCCCTCGGCGTGCAACAGCAACTGCACAGCGACTGGCTCTTCAGCGCGGACGGCCTTCACGTCTTTGGTGATCGTTTGCTTATCGGGCACCTTCTCCGCTCAACCAGCTCGACCTCACCCTATGTGCAGTGCCCCGGCAACAACGGGCTGTGCCTCATTTCCGATCCGCTGACGGGCATCACCGACAGCGTGACTGTGCTCGATTCTTCCGCGAAGAGCTGGTATGACGGTCTGCTCGTCAGCGTTGGTCGCCGCTCCGGTCGCCTCGGCCACGTGCCTTATAACCTCAACCTCAGCTACACGCTTTCCAAGACCTTCGACTACTCCGACGATGATCAGTTGGAGAACGGCAATCAGGACGAGCAGGTCAACCTCGTCGAAGGCACCTCAGGCCTCCGCAAGGAGAAGGGATACGCGCTCACCGACGAGCGCCATCGCCTCACTTTGTATGGCGATCTCACTCTGCCCTACGGGTTCAGTGTCGCGCCCTTGTATACGTTCGGCTCCGGCGTTCCCGCTGATACCTTTCTGCCTGGCACAGCCAACATCGCAGGTTCCTCCGGCTCACGTCTCCCGTTGCTCCCGCGCAACGCACTCGCGCGTGAGGTGAAGAACAGCGATCAGCTCAATGCCATCATCGACCGCTGGAATGCCCTGCCCAGCTGTCCTGCAGCGTATCCGTGCAACGCCGGCGGCCCGATTGCGCATGTGCCCGCCGGGATCAACTTCTTCAGCCCGTTCAGTTCGCTCGACCTTCGCCTTCGCAAGGACATTCGCCTGGGTGAGCATGCAACGCTTAGGTCTCATCGGCGAAGGGTTCAACCTCTTCAACGAGGTGAATGTGCGTGGCAGCAACAACGCGAACTTCGCCGGACGCAACATCTCGATCTCGCCATTCGCCGCCAGTGCTCCTGTGCAGACCAACTTCTATCAGGCCGTCACAACCGCCGGTGGCTTCTTCGGTTCCGGTGGCCCGCGTACGTTCCAATTCGCTGCAAGGCTGGAGTTCTAAGCTAAGTGCAGCCACCTTCAAAACCTTCCAGACCTCAATTGCGAACGCCTATGAGAACTCCAGATCCGGTCTCCCGTGATGATGAAGCGACGATCGCTTACGCCGGCTGGCCCGTTCTGGCGGCTGCATTCTTCGGCGTGATGGTGAGCTTTGCACCCATCGTCCCGTACACCTTCAGCCTCTTTCTCGAACCGTTGCATAGCGCCTTCGGCTGGCAGCGGCAAGCGATCGGCGGAGCGTTCGCGCTGGCCGCAATCACTGTCGCCTTGGTCTCACCGGCCATCGGGCTCCTCCTCGACAAGTTGCCACCGAGGCGCGTGATCCTGCCCAGCATCGTTGTCTTCGCCGCGGCCCTCGCCTCGCTAGCGCGCCTCGGTTCCGATATTCGGTCCTTCTACATCACGTTCTTCGTACTGGGCCTCGTGGCCAATGGCACCGCCCAATTCGCGTACACGCGCACCATACTCACCTGGTTCAGTAAGCATCGCGGCCTCGCGCTGGCTCTCCTGCTGACCGGCAGCGGGGTCGGTTCCATCGTCATCCCACCGCTCACGCAATGGTTTATCGCGAACCATGGTTGGCGAAGCGGCTACCTCTTCTTGGGTGGACTCGCTCTCCTCGGTTTACCGCTTTCGGCCTTGCTTGTTCGGAATCGTTCTACGCTCCAGCCGGCCGCCGAGGCCGCGTCCAGCTCTGGCGTGAGCATCAGCACCGCGTTGCACAGCTCGCCGTTCTGGATTCTCGCCACGATCATCATGCTCTCTGCATTCAGCGAGAACGGCCTCGTGACCAACATGGCAGCGATGCTGCACGATCACGGGATCACGCTGAACGCAGCCGCATTCGCGCTCTCTGTCCGAGGCGGCGCAGGCATCCTCGGACGCCTGGGTACGGGCTACCTCATCGATCGCTTCCCAGCCCAGAAGATTCAGACGCTGATCCTGACTCTCGCAGCCGCAGGCACCCTCATCCTGGCCTTCGCCGGATCATCCGCCTTCGCGCTGTTCGGTGCAGCCCTGCTCGGCATCGGCCTCGGAAGCGAGGCAGATATCGCCCCCTATCTCCTCGCCCGCTACTTCGGTCGCAAGCACTTCTCTGTGCTCTATGGCCTCACTTGGACGGCTTACGCCATAGGCGGTGCCACCGGACCGCTTGTCATAGGGCACCTCTATGACAAGCATGGGCGCTATGAGCCGCGTTTCATCGTTGGCCTCGCCGCAGTCGCGTTTTCCGCAGCGATCATCAGCCTGCTACTGCGCGAACAGCAACCAGATGTGCCCGATGTTCACGAGCCTACGCCGCAGACACCCGATTACCTGGCGGCGGACGATGCGCCTTACAGGTCCGCTTGAGTTTTGCGGATGCGCAGCACTGCAGCTGCACCTATCCGGCGATGCGGATTCCTGCGTGGCTGTGGTACGTTGTTCCGAACCATCCAGCAAGAGTTATGCAAGGCAAAAGTTATGCAAGAGCGAACGACAAAAATCGAACTGATCGAGGACGCAGCCGCGACCGGTGACGTGGCTGCAGTCTATGACGAGTGGCGCACGCAATCAGGCCGCGAAAATGTGCCGGGCATTTTGAAGTGCTTCAGCCACCGGCCGGACTTCCTGCGCGATGTGATCCAGTTCAGCAATCGCGTTCACTTTTCCGAAGGTCATTTGACCCGAAGAATGAAGGAAGCGATCGCAAGCTGGGTCTCCACTTTGAACCGCTGCCCGTATTGACTGGACTCGCATGCATACTTCCTGCGTGTTCAGGGAGCAGATGAGCAAACAGTGCAGGCAGTCGTAAAAGGTGACCTCGAGGGGACTGCCTTCACCCACGCGGAGCGCGCGCTCTTGGAATACGTCACGAAGGTGACAGAAGCCGCCTACAAGACAACGGCTGCGGATGTCGAGACATTGCGGCACCATGGCTGGACAGAGCCGCAGATTGCGGAAGCGGTGTACATAACAGCTATGTTTGCGTTTTTCAATCGTGTTGCGGATGCATTCGGGATTGAGTCGCAGGGCTATCTGGGTATGAACGGTCTGACAAAGTAGGTCTCGCGACCTTCTGGGTGGCGTTCGCCGACAGTCACCCGGTATCCATCGTTGTAGATCTGGTTACAACCGGGTCCCACACAATGTTTATAGGGAAGTTCGCGGAGAGGCACAGGCTTACGGTCGGCCTGAGACTATTGGGCCAGCTCTCAAGAGGCCCCAAAGGACTTTTGGAGAACAGCCTAACCAAGGCAGACGAAGCCGCAGCCTGAAACTTGCTCACGCACCTATGTCGGTGTGGGTATTGAGGTTAATGGTGGACGCGGAAGGAATCGAACCTTCAACCTGTCGATTAAGAGTCGAATGCTCTGCCAGTTGAGCTACGCGTCCAGTCCAGGGAGGGGAGGCCTCACTCAGAAGAGATGCTTGAGGGGGCCAACGCAACCCTTTCATCTTAGCACGGATGCCGGGCTTGGATGACCTGAGCTGGACGCGATGGTCTGTGTCGCGGTCCGTCCTTACCCGCACCTCAGATATGTGTCAGCCGACGAACTCTACCTCGGCACGCTGTGGAATGATCCCGCGCTCGTAGCCCATGTTGAGCAGACGACGGATGGCCTCGCGACCATCGGGGCCGTAGTCGATCGTGCGCTCGTTGACGTACATGCCGACGAAGCGGTTCGCTAGCGAGGTGTCCAGGTCTCGAGCGAACTGCATGGCGTACTCGAGCGCTTCATCGCGATGAGAGAGGGCATGGCGGATGCTTTCGCGCAGAGCTTCTGTGACGGTCTCCTGCACGTCCCTGCCCAGAGAGCGGCGGATGGCATTGCCGCCCAGAGGCAGCGGAAGACCGGTCTGTTCCTGCCACCAGACCCCGAGATCGAGGATCTTCTTGAGACCGTCGCGGCCATAGGTGAGCTGGCCTTCGTGGATGATGAGGCCGGCGTCGTACTGGCCGGAGAGAACGGCCGGGATGATCTGGTCGAAGGGGACGGTGGCGGTTTCGATCTCGGGCGCGAAGAGCTTCAGAGTCAGGTACGCGGTCGTCAGCGTGCCCGGGACGGCGACGCGGATTCGCTTGATCTCATCGAGAGTGAAGGCGCGCTGAGCCACGATCATGGGACCGTAGTTTTCGCCCACCGAGCCGCCGCATGCCATCAGCGTGTAGTTGTCCTGGATGTAGGGGTAGGCATGGAAGCTGACGGCGGTGACGTCATAGGTCTGCTCGCTTTGCGCCTTGCGATTCAGGGTTTCGATGTCGGTGAGCGTGTGATTGAAGCGATACCCCGGCACTCGCACCTTGTTTGTCGCGAGCCCGTAGAACATGAAGGCGTCGTCGGAGTCGGGGCTGTGGGCGATGCTGATGTCGCGAATCTGGGGAGGTGCTTCAATCATCGAGGTGATCCAATGCTTTCAGGCCGCAATTAGCGGATACGAGAGGGTTTGAGCGCGCGATAGGTGCCCGCAGCGGCGATGATCTTGATCGCTTCGCCGGGCAGAAACGGAAGAACAGCGGCGACGAACACCTGCTTAGGGGTCAGATGCGCAACGCGAGCGAGCCAGGATGCGCCGCAGACAAAGAGCAGAACTACCGCGAGCGTGCAGCCCGAGAGGGCGGCAGTGAAGGACGAAAGCCGGACTTGCAAACGGCGGGTGAGGCCGCCAGACAGAAACGCCACCAACGGATAGGCCATCAGGAAGCCGCCGGTCGCACCGAAGAGTTGCGCGACGCCTCCGATGCCGGTCGGGCTGAACACGGGTAGCCCCGCCGCACCTTCCGCGAGATAGGCCAGCATCGCGAGGCAGCCGTCTACCGGACCGAGCGCAAGACCGACACCGAGCACGGCGAGGGGCTGAAGCGTGAACGGGACGGGAGTAAAGGGCAGCGGAAACGCGATGTGGGCGGCGATCGCGACGACAATCGTGGCGCAAAGGCCCTGGAGGACTCTGCGGGCCATGCTGGAGACTGACGCGGTACGAGCGCCTGTGTGGACGAGTGCTGAAGAGCTTGTGTTCATCGGGTACCGGTTCGCAGTTTCGGTTCGTTAGACGCCTGAGAGACGGGTTGCGAGATCCCTGGTGGCGGCGCAGGGCTCTGGACGAGCTGAGGGCCGGGTTGAGGCAACGGTTCCTTGGCCGAGGGATGGCTGGCTGACGGGATCGCGCTTGCGCGCTGCGCCACTCGCCGCCGTTTCCGGGCGCGCCGGATGTGTTGCGCCGCTGCTATCGATGCCCAAAGCACCCCAGCAAGAGCAACAACCGCTATAGCCAGCAATACGCGCAACACAGGTGTCAGGATAGCAAAGATCGCCTTGATTCCCCGCGGCTGAAGAGTTTCCGGCGCAGTTGTTCACAGAAGCTTTCGGGTAACCACACAGATTCCCTTCATGAGTGCGCATGCAGCTTCAAAATGCCAAGTTCGGCGATACTGTCGGAACCGATGTTTTCCCCAATGGGCCAGCCATCCGCATCCCGACTTCCACGCGCGGCAACCGATTCTTCTCTGACGGTGCGCTCGCGTCTGATTGGGTGGCGGAGGCGGGCGGCCACGGTAGTCGCGGGAGCACTCGCACTGGGCATGGCCTATGGAGTAGTGTTCGGTCATAACGGCCTGACGGCTTTTGCGCGGAAACGGCAAGAGGAGCACGATCTTCGGTTCCAGATGCAGCAGCTTCAACGCGAGAACGCTCGTCTGAAAGGGCATGTGGACCGGTTGCAGAGCGACCCCAGCGCGATTGAGCACCAGGCTCGCGAGGAGCTGCACTACACACGCGCGGGCGAGGTGATCTACACCTTGCCGGCCGCCGACACGCAGAAAAGCATCGCCGTTCCGAACGAGTGAGTGAGCGTCAGAGCGCGCAACGACCACGTGCGGAGGTGAGCTGAGTTGCGCATCGGAGTCGACCTGGGCGGAACGAAGACGGAGGCGATCGCCCTCGCTCCGGATGGCAAACAGCTTGCACGGCTCAGGGTCGAGAGCCCGCGCGGCGACTACGGGCAGACGGTTGCGACGGTCGCGAAGCTGGTGGCCGAGGTTGAGCGGCGAGATCGGGGAATGCGGCACGGTTGGCGTGGGGATTCCGGGCACCACTGTGGCCGCGACGGGTCTCGTAAAGAACGCGAACTCGACGTGGCTGAACGGTCGGCCATTGTCACGTGACCTTTCCGCGGCGCTCGGGCGCGAGGTTCGCTGTGCGAATGACGCAAACTGCTTCGCGGTAAGCGAGGCCACCGATGGTGCAGGCCGCGGGCTAGGCGTGGTGTTTGGAGTGATCCTCGGGACGGGTTGCGGCGGGGGACTCGCCATTCACGCGAGAGTACACGCAGGACCGAACGGGCTGGCCGGCGAGTGGGGCCATACTCCTTTGCCTTGGCCGTTGCCCGACGAGGTGCCCGGACCAGCGTGTTACTGCGGACGTAGCGGCTGCCTGGAGACTTGGATCTCCGGGCAGGGCTTCGAGGCTGACTTTGAGCGCCGGACTGGAACGCGGGTGAGGGCTGGCAGGATCGCGGAATGCGCTGCAGGCGGAGATCCGGAGGCGAAGGCGGCACTGGACCGGCTCGAGGACCGAATAGCCCGTGGTTTGGCGGTGGTGGTCGATATCGTCGACCCGGACGCCATTGTGCTCGGTGGCGGTCTGTCGAACATCCCGCGACTCTCTTCGGGCAGTTTGGAGCGGCGGATTGCCGAGTACACGTTTGGCGGCAGAACGCGGACGCCCGTGTTGCGCAATGTGCATGGCGACTCGAGCGGCGTGCGCGGGGCAGCGTGGCTGTGGGCAGATTGAGCCTAGAAGCCAAGCACGTCAGGCCATTCCCAAGGGCTTTCGACGATCCAATCGGGCTCTGCGGCGGCGAGCGCCTCGGGAGCGAGACCATAGCGGCAACCGAGAGCGCGTGCCCCAGCCGCGCGCGCCGTGCGGACGTCGACATCGGAGTCGCCGACCATGACGACTCCACTTGGAGGCAGGTCCTCCACGTTGTCACTTGCTTCCAGGAGCACACGCGCCTCGGAGATGATGGTCAGCAAGACCTTCAGGGTCCGGCTTCTTCGTGGCGAACGAGTTACCGCCGTAGTTGGCGAAAAAGAATCGCTCGAGCCCGAGAGCCGAACAGATCTCACGCGAGGGATTGACAGGCTTGTTTGTGAGAACAGCCAAGGGAAGGTTGGGACGACGCTCGCGGATGCGGCTGAGGGACTCGAGAACACCCGGATACGCATAGGTGTTGTCGAGTTTGTGTTCGCGGTAGTAGCTCAGAAAGAACGGAAAGGCGTGGTCGAAGAGCTTCTCCGTGGATGCGGCACTTGCACGGGCGTTGGGTAGATCTTCGGCCGCCGTCAGTGCGCGACGCATCAACATCGCCGCTCCGTCGCCGATGAAGCGGGACACGGCTTGTTGCGGCAAGGGGTGCTTGCCTACATAGGCCAAAGCAGCGTTCACGGATTGGCAAAGATCGACGGAGGAGTCGATCAGGGTGCCATCGAGGTCGAAGACGAGCAGCCATGGCTTGGCGTCGGAACTGCTGAGGAGATGGCCGGAGGCGAACAGCGATTTGCCCCCTAAGCGTACTTGCGAAGCATGCCGAGGACGCGGCCCTGGATGCTTACGTTCGCTGCCGGCGCATAGATGGGTGCCATCTCAGCGTTTGAAGGCTGCAGACGAATCAGGGTGCCTTCGCGGTAGTAGCGTTTGAGCGTGGCGTCTGCCCCATCGACGAGCGCGACGACGATTTCGCCCTCACGAGCGGTGCGTGTGCGCTCTACGAGCACGAAGTCTCCGGAGACGATGTGCTCGTCGCGCATGGAATCGCCTCGAACTTCGAGCGCAAACACCTCGCGGCTGCCGATGATGTCACCGAGCGAGATCGTTTCGGCGGTCTCGATGGCCTCCACGGGTTTGCCTGCGGCGATGCGCCCAAGAAGGGGAAGCCGTTCTCCGCCACCGCCAGTTCGGCGAGTTCCGCGCTGCGGCAGCACGTCGATCGAGCGGCTGCGGTTGTGCGCTCGCTGGAGGAGGCCTTTGCTCTGCAGGTTGGTTACGTGTTTGTGGACGGTTGCCAGCGAATTGAGGCCGAGACCGGATGCGATCTCCTCGTAGGAAGGCGAGTAGCCGTTTCGCACAGTGAAGCTCGAGAGGAAGTCCAGAACCTCTTTCTGTCGCCGCGTGATTGCCATTGGCAGATTGTAGCGAATAAAAGGCGAACCGCAACACAAAAAAGTTGCTCAATTGTGTTCCGGCGTTTCCCATTTTGGGTCGATCCGGCGCTGTGCCGTTCTGGGACTTGTCTTCGCAATCTTTTCGCTCTCGAGTCTCCACAAAACGCTTCATCGGATGGAAGCTGAACTCACGTTCGAGCTGTCGCAAATAGCGCCAAAGAGCGTGGACAGCGTTCGACACAGGAGCAGCAGCGATGAATCCGATGCAGAGCAGCAATGTAGGTACATCCGGGGCAGCGAACCTGCCTGTAAGCCTTCTTCCAGTCACCGTTCAAGAACTGCCCGCGCTTGAGGCGCCCGTCGCTCAGATGGCGCCTTCTGCCGAGCAGAGGCGGGCCGACCGCGATCAGCTTGTGGTGGAGCATATGCCGATGGTCCGCTTCATTGCCCGCCGGATTCACGAGCGGCTGCCGCAGCATATCGAGCTTGAGGATCTGGTTTCCGCGGGGGTGCTGGGCCTTATCGACGCGGTGTCGAAGTTTGATCAGACGCGGGATGTGCAATTGAAGAGCTATGCCCAGTTCCGGGTGCGTGGAGCCATCCTGGACTCGCTGCGTGAGATGGACTGGGGTCCACGCGATCTGCGCCGGAAGGCGAGAGCGATCGAAGGGGCGATCCGTGTGCTCAGTTCTCAATTGGGACGGAGCCCGAGTGAAGCGGAGATCGCGGACGAGCTGGGGTTGACCTTGATGGCGTACCAGCAGCTGCTGGGTGAGGTGAAGGGGCTGGAGATCGGAACGCTGCACAACGAGCGGAATGAGGATTCTGGCGAGGAAGAGCTGGCGTATGTCCCCGGCCCGGCGAGCGACGATCCGCTGTTCCGGTGCATGCAGAGCGAGATGCGCGGCCGACTGGTAGCGGCGATCGAGGCGCTCCCCGAGCGTGAGCGGCTGGTGCTGACCCTGTACTACTTCGAGGAACTTACGATGAAAGAGATTGCGATGACGCTGGAGGTGGTGGAGTCCAGGATTTCGCAGATTCATTCTTCGGCGGTATTGCACCTGCGCAGCGCGCTGGCTGCGGGACCGGCAACTGCGGAGAGCAAAGAGCGGCCAAAACGCGCCGGTAGCTGTGCGGCGAGGCGCGTAGGGTTCTTGCAGAAATGCGAAAAAAATTCTCGGAGTCCTAATGTTCCGCCGCTTTCCGCCGATGTAGGGAAGAGCGAGGTGGGACATGGGGTATTTCGGGACCGAAGACTCTGAATGGTTGCTGCGGGATGGTAGTGCAAGTGAACGCGGGGCTCAGCGGCGGCACGGAGCGGTCGTCCCTGCGCCGGACGCTGTCAGGTCGGGGCAGGTTGCGAGGCTTCGCGCGCTCATCGCGTCGGGAACGTATCGTGTCCCGGCGAGCGACGTTGCGGAGAGTTTGATGAGCTACATGCTGGTGCAAGCGAGGGGATGACTGCAGATGTAGTCTGGCAAGGACCGCAGGCGCAGAACGATGCGCGCCGCGGTGACTTGAACGGACGAGAGCAAAGACAGAATGGGTGAGTGGTTGCAGTTGAAGGCCAGCGACGGCCAGGAGTTGTCAGCGTACATCGCGAGGCCAGAAGGCCCGGTGCGCGGTGGATTGGTAGTGGTCCAGGAGATCTTTGGAGTCAATGCGCACATCCGCAGCGTGGCGGAGGGCTATGCGAAGGACGGGTATGTAGCGATTGCACCAGCGCTGTTCGATCGCATTGAGAAAGGCGTGCAACTGAACTACTCGGGCGAGGACATGCAGAAGGCGTTTGCGCTGTATGGCAAGCTGGATCCCAAGACGGCGATCCTGGATGTCGCTGCGGCTTTCGAGCAGGTGCAGAACGAGGGCGCTGGCGTCGGTGTGGTTGGGTTCTGCTATGGCGGGTTGATGGCGTGGCTGTCAGCCACTCGCGGCAAGCGAGGCGGGCTTTGCGCCCAAATGCACGGTCGGGTACTACGCTGGCGGGATTGGAAACGTAGCGACGGAGCAGACCCAGCTGCCCGGTGATGCTGCACTTTGGCGCCGAGGACACGCATATCGGCAAGGACCAAGTTGATGCAGTGCGGAAGGCGCATCCAGAGGTGCAGATCTTTATGTATGAGGGCGCGGGCCACGCATTTAACCGAGATCTGGACCCGAAGAGCTTCGTTCCGGAGGCGGCAAAGCTGGCACGGCAGCGAACGCTGGAGTTTTTGAGGCAGAACATCGGCTGAGAACCGGCTGCACAGCCGCGGAGAGCGGTCCGACAAGGGTTTCGGGCCGCGCCAGCATGGTATTCTCTATGCTGGACACTGAGAGTAGTGAACAGAGCCTAGAGAATCAGGAGCAAGAACAGGCCGTGTTGGCACCTGCAAAAAAGACGGACATTATCAGTAAGTTTCGCACGCACGACTCGGATACAGGCAGTCCCGAGGTGCAGATCGCGATTCTCAGCGAGCGCATCGGCGAGCTGACCGAGCACTTCAAGACCCACAAGAAGGATCATGGCTCTCGCCGTGGTCTGCTGATGCTTGTTTCCAAGCGTCGCCGCCTTCTGGATTACCTGAAGAAGACGGATGGTGACCGGTATCGCGAGGTCATCGGCAAGCTGGGCATTCGCAAGTAAGCGAGCCGCGATCGTGCACTGGCGCGACCGCAGGAGTGCAGACCATTTCCAACCCTCCTAACGCGCAAGGGCGTTTTGCAGACATCAAGGATCCGTTTGTGTCGAAGGATCTTTGTTGTTCCTTGGCTTCGCGTAAGAGCACTGCCGGAGACGGAGAACCCGCACGGACGACCCCGCTCGACACATTTCGGGCGGGGTTTTCGTTTTAGAGCCGTGTTGTGGGCGTTACGCAGCCGAGTGCAAACCGAGATTGAATCGACAGAAGAACAGAGCAAAAAGGAAGACGATATGCAGGACGTAACCGTTGAGCTTGCAGGTGGCAAGCAAATCAGATTTGAAACTGGACGACTGGCGAAGCAGGCTCCTGGCGCCGCGTTCACGACGAGCGGCGATAACGCCGTGCTCGCAACAGCCGTAGCTTCCGCAGAGCCGAAGGAAGGCATTGACTTCTTCCCGTTGACGGTGGAGTACCGCGAGTTCACCTACGCCGGCGGGCGAATCCCCGGTGGGTTTATCAAGCGTGAGGGACGGCCGAGCGAGAAGGAGATTCTGACGAGCCGGCAGATCGATCGTCCGATCCGGCCGCTGTTCCCGGAGACGTTCCGTAACGAGACCCAGGTGGTCGCGTTCGTGTATTCGGCTGATCGTGAGAACGACCCGGACGTGCTGGGCATCAACGGCGCGAGCTGCGCCCTTGCACTTAGCGACATTCCGTTCCATGGTCCTGTCGGCGCGGTGCGCATCGGTATTGTGGACGATCAGTTCATCGTGAACCCGACCTATGCTGAGCGGCTTGCGAGCAAGCTGAACATCATGGTGGTGGGAACGGAACAGGGCATCACGATGATTGAGTCGGGTGCGCGTGAGATCCCGGAAGACCGCGTCGTCGATGCGATCGAGTTCGCGCACGGCGAGATCAAGAAGATCGTGGCGGCGATCAACGATCTGGTGAGCCGCGCTGGCAAGCCGAAGCGCCAAGTATCCGAGCCCGAGTTCGACCAGGCCTACATGAGTGAGCTTGAGGGCAAGATCGGCGACCGGCTGAGGGATGCGTTGAATACGCAGAAGTACCCGAAATTCGAGAGCTACGCGAAGGTCAAGGAGATCAAGGACGAGCTCAAGAAGGAGCTGCCGGAGGGTGATGCGGCGGCACCGAAGAAGCTGTCGAAGTACTACGAGCTTCTGCGTGAGCGCATCTTCCGCGACCAGGTTCTGAAGGATCGCATTCGTCCCGACCACCGCGGTTTTGACGAGATCCGCAAGGTGACGATTGAGACCGGCGTGCTGCCCCGAGTACACGGGTCGGCGCTGTTTACGCGCGGTGAGACGCAGGCGCTGGTCTCGGCGACGCTGGGCACGACCGACGATGCGCAGCGCATGGAGAGCTACGAAGGCGAGCAGAAGCGACGCTTTATGCTGCACTACAACTTCCCGCCGTTCTCGGTGGGCGAGGTTGGGCGCATGACGGGCGTTGGCCGTCGCGAGATCGGCCATGGTGCCCTGGCGTGGCGCGCGATCGATGCGGTGCTTCCGAGCGAGGAAGAGTCGCCGTACACGTTGCGGGTTGTGTCGGACATCCTGGAGTCGAACGGATCGTCGTCGATGGCGACGGTTTGCGGCGCCTCGCTGGCTCTAATGCAGGCGGGTATTGCGCTGAAGGCGTCGGTGGCCGGCGTGGCGATGGGTCTGGTGAAGGAGGGCGACAGCTACGCCATTCTGACCGATATCGCTGGCGCTGAGGACCACTACGGCGACATGGACTTCAAGGTCGCGGGTACGCGTAACGGCATCACCGCTCTGCAGATGGACATCAAGATCATGGGCATCACGCCCCAGATCATGCGTGAGGCGCTGGAACAGGCGCGTCGCGGGCGGATGTTCCTGCTGGAGACGATGGATGCGGTTATTGCGGCACCGAGTGAGCAGACGTCGCAGTATGCACCGCGTATCCACACACTGCAGATTCCGACGGACAAGATCCGCGACCTCATCGGGCCGGGTGGCAAGACCATTCGCGGCATCATCGACGCTACGGGCGTGAAGATCGATGTCGACGATTCGGGGCGGGTGAACGTTGCCTCGAGCGACGCCGAAGGGCTGAAGAAGGCCATCCAGATGATCAGCGATCTGACCGCTGTACCCGAGGTGGGCAAGACCTACCTGGGGAAGGTGGTCCGGCTGGCGGAGTTCGGTGCCTTTGTCGAGATCTTCCCGGGCACGGATGGTTTGCTGCACGTTTCGGAGATCGCGGAGCATCGCGTCAAGGATGTGAAGGACGAACTTCGCGAGGGCGACCAGGTGCTGGTGAAGGTGTTGGCCATCGAAGGTAACCGCATCAAGCTGAGCCGCAAGGCGGTGCTGCGCGAGCAGCGCGCGAAGCTTGGCTTGCCGGAAGTGCCGGAGGGCGGCGGCGAGAACGGGCGCGGGCGTCCCGACCGTGCTGAACGCGGCGAGCGGGCGGAACGTGGTGAGCGCAGTGCCCGTCCGGAGCAGCCGAAGCACGAGGACACGATCACGATCGACGGCGGCGACGATTTTGACGACGACGACGAGGATGACCTCGAGGGCGAGGACGAGGGCGAGGACGAGGGCGCGGAAGAGGGCGAGCTCGTCGCGGCGCAGCCGGGCGAAAACCGTGGCGATCAAGGCGGCGACCGTCCGCAGGGTGCTGCTGGCCGGCGCCGGCGTCGTCGGGGACGGCGTTCGGGCGGCGCTGCCGGTAGCGCACCGCCAGCTGGCGGTGGCAACCGGTAGTCCTGGTCGGGTAGATAGCAAGGCCGCGCTTTTGGCGCGGCCTTGCTATTTTCGGTGCGAGATAGGCTGAATAGAACCCGGGTGCGTGGCGTCGAGATATGCGATCAAGTTCCGAGAGCAAAAAGCGCAACGCGCAGGGGCAATGGATCGCGAGTTCGGCATGGGTGCTGTTGTGCGCTCTGACCGGCAGCCGATGGCTGATCGAAGGCGTTGCGCCTGAGACCGCATCGACGTCGTTGTCGCAGGCTGCCGGATGCGTGATGGCGGCGGGCGTGGTGGCGTTGCCGATGGTGTTTCGCCGCTCGCGGGTGTCGCGCATCACCGGCTGGCGGCGAGGGCGGCGGAGTGCAGTTGCCGCAGGTGTGGCACTCAGTGGAGCGGCGCTGGCGTCGGCCATGTCGGACCGCTATATCAGCGGAAACAATGCCACCTTGGCGCTGTGCCTCGTTCCTGTGGTGATTGCGGTCGCCGCATCCGCGCGCGGAACGGCCTCAAGCGAGAGCCTGACGGCCCGGCTTTGGCCAGGGCTGATGGGAATGGCTGGGCTTCTGCTGTTGCTGCCGGAGCCGCGGCTTTCCTCCGGGCGTTTGGTCGCTGCTCTTTGCTGCATGCCCCTATTCACGGGTGTAGGGGCGGCGTTTGCGGCGGAAGTTCGAGCGGAACGGAATCCTGGCGAAGACGGTGTGCGCGAGCTGGCTCGCTGGAACGTGGTGGCGCTTGGTACTGCGGGACTGGCGTATGTGCTGGTGGCTGTGGTTCATCGCGGCGGGACGTTTTCCATCGGCGCGGCTGGTCTGGACGGTGCGGGAGTGCTGCTGTCGGTGATTGCGCTCCGAGGGCTTGGGCCTACGCGTTGGAGTGCGCAGTTCCTGGCCGTGCCGCTCGTGACGCTGCTGGAGGGAGCGATGCTGCTTCGACCGGTGCTGGATGTGCGTTCGTGGGCTGGGTTGGGCCTGTTGGCAGCAGGCGCTGCGTATCTCTTTGCGGTGGGTGGCGAGGGCGAGAAGGTTGAGGCACGCGGGCGGCTGGACTTGGCGTAGCCAGGATGGTGCATCCAAGATGGCAGCGGGAGGCAGCTTTTGTAGACTCGTGCCATGGCAGCTTCCATGTACATCGTGGTGCAGGGCGAGGACCCTGGATTCGATATCTTCGTGAACGGGCGGGCGCTGGCGCGGCAAGAGGCTGCGGTGGAGCGACTGGCGCACACGTTGGGGGTTCGGCCGCTGCTGGAGTTTTTCTCGGCGGACGAGAATTCCATGGCTCTGCTGATCGAGGAGGGTGCGGGGAATCCGGACCTGCTGCACCGGTTGCCACCGCCACAGTGGTTCCGGCCGGAGGATGGGCTCGATACGGTTCGTGCGCTGATTGAGGCGCTGGAGCAGGAGCCGCGACGCATGGGCAAAGAGGGAGCGTCGGTTCTGAGCGAGTTGAAGGAGTACGAGCGCGTGCTGAGCAAGACGGCGGAGCGGGGCCTGCGCTGGCATCTGGCTTTCAGCTGGCGTTAGCGGCGAAGGGGCGTCACTGAACGTTCAGATCGCCGTCGAGATCGACGACGAGTGCGTCGCCGCTGACCCCCATGGAGCGAATCGTGAGCCGCTGGAGTTTGAGATCGTAGCCGGTTGTTTGCATGGAGTTTGCGAGCGACTGGCGTATGAGATCGGCTGCGTTGAGCTTCATCTCCTGGGGCAGCTTGTGGTTCAGGAACGGCTCCAGGAAGACGTTCAGCTCGCGTGATTGGCTGAGGTTTTCGAGCCGTGGGTCCCGGAAGCCGATGGTCTCGCCCTGCGCTTCGGGCAGGAGACTCACGTCGGCTTCGATGTTTAGACCGATCCCGAGGCAGGCGCCGCGAACGCTGCTGCCAAGACGCGAGTGCGTCTTCACGTGAACGACCACGCGATCCTGGCGGAAGCTGACCTTGGGGTCTTCGGCATACACGAAGCAGCCCGCGCCGTCACGGCCGCGAATGTAGTAGCGGCCCTGGGGACCCTTGAAGAGCTGCTTGTCCAATGTGCGTTCCAACGCCTGCGGCGAGATGCGGATGGTGATCGCGTGGGCGAGGGGATGCAGCAGTAAAGAGGCGGCGATAGCCACCACGCCGGAGAGTGCCTTCACGGCACAAGGATACCGCCTGCGTCTGCGGTTTTGGTTCTGATACAACGGTCGGGAGTTCTCACCGGAGTAGAAGGAGATCATTGAAGTCCGAACGCAAGCAGCACGTTGTTGAACAGAGATCGCCCTGGAGGCTTGGCCGGAATCTCTGTCGCGTGTTGGCTGTGTGTTGGCTCGTGCCTGCTGTTTTGTGCCTTGGGTGCGCAGGGTCAGCAGCTTGCGTTTCTGAGCGAGCAGCGGTGGTCGACCGAAGAAGGTCTGCCGCAGGCGAGTGTGCACCAGGTGTTTCAGTCGCGGGATGGATACCTGTGGGTGGCAACGGAGCGCGGGGTGGCGCGGTTTGATGGCGTGAGCTTCAAGATCTACAACCACGACACGGCGGCCGCGTTCAGCAGCGATGATGTGAACTCGATTGCGCAGGATAGTGCAGGGGACCTTTGGTTTGGCACGTCGGACGGGCTGGTGCGCAAACGCGGCGAAACCTTGAGCAGGGTTTCAACGGATCAGGGATTGCCGCCGGATGCGGTCGCTTCGGTGGCGGGCGCGAGCGACGGCGAGTTACTCGCGCTGGTGCAGGGAGCGGTGTTTCGCTTCGATGGTGCGAGGTTTCGGGAGGTGAATGTCGCCCAGCGCGTGACGGGCGTGCAGACGGGATCCGATGGGGCGATCTGGGTCATTGCTGGTCGAGACGTGTTGCGCTACCAGCGGGGTGCGTTGGTGCAGGTCGGCTCCTCCGTGGCCACGCGGGAGGCGTTGCTTGGGTTTCAGATGGGCCCGCGTGGAGCGATGTGGTTTCGGACGGCGCGCGAGGTGACGCTGACGAAAGGCTCAGCGCAGCGGGTTTGGGGCGTGCCGAAGGATTTCGTCGGCAGCAGGATAGAGATGCTGTACGTGGATCGTGAGGGAACGGCCTGGATTGGGACAAATCGCGGGCTGTTTGTGGTGAGTGATTTGCCAGGCGCGCACGTCGAGAGCGTGGACGCTTTGAGGGCTGACTCGATTCTCTCGCTTTTCGAGGACCGCGAGGGGAACCACTGGGTCGGGACTGAGGAGTCGGGCCTGGTTGCGCTGCGGAAGCGCAAGTTCAGGGCGGATCCGGCCAGTGTCGGTGAGGCGGTTACGGCTGTGGTGCAGGCAAGCGATGGAGCGATGTGGTTTGGGACGCGCGAGGACGGCTTGCGTCGGGTTGTGGATGGAAAGGCGGTAAATGGAACCGCGAACGGGGCTTTGACGAGTCCGGTGATCCTGTCGCTCGCCCCTGGGCCGAACGGGGATGTGTGGGTGGGTACACCCGATGGGCTCAACCATGTGGCGGATGGAGTGGTGCACAAGTACACCTCAGCCGACGGGCTGCCGGATGACTTCGTGCGCTCGGTGCTGGTTAGCAGAGATGGTTCCGTGTGGGTTGGAACGCGGTATGGGCTGGCGCATAGGGAAGGCGAGCGATTCAAGATCTTCACGCGCGCGGATGGGCTTGGTAGCGACTCGATCGGCTCGCTGTACGAGGGGCGAGGGAGTGACATTTGGATTGCGACCAGTGCCGGATTGTCGCGGTTTGCCAATGGCGCGTTGCGCAGCTATGGCGCGAAGCAGGGCATGCAGGGCAGCATCGTCACGGCGATCACGGAGGATGCGAGCGGCGCGATGTGGGTCGGCGTGCATGGTGGCGGGCTGAGCCGCTTCGACGGGGTACGGTTTCAGCCGGTGCGCGCGGCGGGCATGCCGGAGGAGATCGCCGGACTCAGCATCGATGCGAGTGGATACATGTGGGTTCGTGCGCAGCGTGGCGTGTACCGGGTGCGCCTGAGCCAGTTGCAGGCTTGCGCAGCGGAGAACAGTTGTGCTCTGGATGTGGCTCGGTATGGGTTGCTGGACGGGATGCCGAGCGACGAGGCGGCCGCCGAGGGTTGGCCCTCCGTGTGGCAGGCGCAAGACGGGGAGTTCTGGTTTGCTACGCGCAAAGGGATTGCCGTTACCGATCCGGCGCACCTTGCGATCGACACGACACCGCCCCAGGTTGTGATGCAAGGGTTCAGCGTGGATGGGATGAGCGAGCCCCTAAGCGATGGAACGCGCATTGCGCCGGGACATCGAAGCTACACGTTTGAATACGCGGGCCTGAGCTATACGATGCCGTCGGGGGTGCGCTATCGGTACCAGATGGAAGGGTTTGACCGGGGCTGGGTGGATGCGGGGAACCGCCGCGCGGCGTACTACACCAGCCTTCCGGCGCGGCACTACCGCTTCCGGGTGATGGCGCAGAATGGCGATGGGGTCTGGAGCGAAACGCCGGCGGAACTCGGGTTTTCGGTGTTGCCTCCGTTCTATCTTCGCTGGTGGTTTTACCTGCTCATGTTGCTGTTGCTGGGCGGGCTCGTGCTGTTGATTTTGCAGTTGCGGGTGCGCAAGGTTCGTAACGAGTTTGCGCTGGTGTTGAACGAGCGGAATCGGCTGGCGCGCGAGATCCATGACACGTTGGCCCAGGATCTGGTGAGCGTGTCGCTGCAGCTTGAGATCGCTTCGGAGTTGATGAAGGCGAATCAGCCAGCGAAGGCTGGCGAACAGATCCAGGCTACGCGCGTGCTGGTGAAGAAAGGACTCGAAGCGGCTCGTCAGAGCATATGGAACCTGCGCGCGAATACAACCGCAGATAGCCTGCCCAGCAGGCTGAGTTCCGCGGTACAGGCGTTTGCTCGGCACACACCCAGCAACGCGTTTGAAGATTGGCGGAGCGTACCGACC
This sequence comes from uncultured Verrucomicrobiae bacterium, assembly GCA_963795955.1. Lineage (GTDB taxonomy): Bacteria > Acidobacteriota > Terriglobia > Terriglobales > Acidobacteriaceae > Granulicella. The sequence continues at coordinate 486,419 of CAWCJK010000003.1, read as the reverse complement.
GCTTGGCCGTGAGGTGGAGGATGAGGTGCTTCGGATTGCGGGTGAGGCGCTGGCCAACACCGAGCGACATGCGGCGGCGACGCAGGTGGATGTGCAACTGCAGTATGAGCGCGATAAGCTGCTGCTTACCGTTGAGGATGACGGCCATGGGTTCAGGTTTGCGGATGCTATGAGCATGGATGGGCACTATGGCCTAAGGGGCATGCAGGAGCGTGCGGACGGGCTCGGGGCAAGGCTCATGGTGCGTAGCGCGGTGGGTGAGGGAACGACGCTGAGGCTTGAGGTGCCGCTCGGAGCAGAGGAAGGAACGTAGATGGGAGATCGTATTCGCATCATGGTTGTGGAAGACCACCCGGTGGTCCGGGAGGGTTTGATCGCGCTGCTGTCGAGTGCGCCTGATGTGGAGGTTGTTGCTTCTGCGGCGAACGGCAGAGAGGCCATTCAGCGTCATCGGGCGCTCCTGCCGGATGTGACGCTGATGGATCTGCAGATGCCGGAGATGGGCGGCGTGGAGGCGATTCAGCGCATTCGGGGGGAGTCTCCGGGCGCGCGCTTCATTGTGCTCACGACGTTTGACGGAGATGAGGACATTTTTCGCGCGATGCAGGCGGGAGCGAAGGCCTACCTGCTGAAGGGCATGGGCGTTGCCGAGGTGCTTGAGGCCGTGAGGGCGGTGCATGGCGGCCGGGCTCGTGTGCCGGCGTCGATTGCGGAGAAGCTGGCGCAAAGAGTCAGCAGTCAGCAACTCACGTCACGCGAGGTCAATGTGCTGGAACGGATCGTGGCGGGGCGAGCAAACAAGGAGATCGCCACGGATCTGAATATTTCGGAGGCTACTGTGAAGTCGCATGTGAATAGCCTGCTCGGTAAGCTGGGCGTAGCCGATCGGACGCACGCCGCGGTCGTTGCAATTCAGCGCGGCATCGTTCACCTTCCCTGAGAGGTTCCGGAATGCGGAAGTTTGCGTGCTTGCTGCTGTTGTTTTCTGTTGCGTGGTGTGCGGCGCCGGCGCAGTCGCGTTCGAACTGGCGCGCAGCATCGAGCGCGGAGCTTGAGGCGGTGCTGCCCGCGCGTGCGCCGGTCGAAAAGGAGCGCATCGAGACGGAGATGCGCACGGCGACGGGCATCGTCAACAGCAGTCACCAGATCATTGCGTCCGTCGTGTTGATTACGGCCGGGTATGCGGCGGATGGGAAGTACTCGCACTACCTCCTGGTACAGGCGCCGATGACGATTGGAGGGCATCTGAAGCTGGCTCCGGGGGCGTATGTTGTGGGCTGGCGGCGCGGTGAGGACGGGCTTGTGGTGCACTTCTACGACGCGCTGTCCGGGACGGAGTTGGGCAATGAGGTGGCGCATCCAGCGTCCGGGAAACATCGGCGTGCAGAGCTTCAGGATATGGCCGCCTTCGGAGCGGTCGATCATCCAGATAGGGCGGTTTCTGCTGCCCTACACCGTGGGGAGCTGAACGGGATGTCACCGGTTTTCGGCCAGTGCTGAACGTATCTGCATATGGCGACTGACTGGAAGCGGCGCGGCCGCATCTCTCTGTCGGTAGGCCCGCGACGGCGCGCAGGCGCTGCGAAAGCCCTCAATCTATGCACAGACGTTATTTTCTGAAATTGGCAGGTGTTGGTGTCGCGGGGCTCGCGTTCGCCGGCGATGACGGCGTGGCGCGCGCCTCCGAGGCGGTGTGGCGAACGTTCGAAGTCACAACGCACGTGCAGGTCTTGCGCCCGGACGGAGCGACACGCGTCTGGTTGCCGCGACCTCTGCTACGGGAGACGCCGTTTCAACGGAACCTGTCGTTCACCGTGGAGTGTGAGACGGGCAAGGTACGGCAGCACGACGACAACGCGCGTGAAAGCCTTGGCGTTGTGATGGCGGAGTTCGCCGCTGGCGCTCCGGCGCAGTTGGTGACGCGAGCACGTGTGGCGACGCGGAACTGGTCGGTGGATCTGGCCGGGAGCGACGTAGCTCCGCGCAGGGTTTCCGCAGAGCAACAGAGCTTTCTACAACCAACGCTTTACGTTCCGACGGATGGCATTGTGCGGCAGAAGGCGATGGAGATTACCAGCGGAGCAAGAACGGACCTCGAGAAGGCCCGGGCGATCTATGAGTGGGTCGTGGAGAATACGCATCGCGACCCAAAGCTGCGCGGCTGCGGTGTCGGCGACATCAGGCCGATGTTGGAGACGGGGGATCTTGGCGGCAAGTGTGCCGATCTGAACGCGCTCTATGTGGGTCTGGCGAAGGCCGCGGGTTTGCCCGCGCGCGATGTGTATGGGATCCGGGTCGGCACCTTCGCAGCTTGGGTACAAGAGCCTGGGGACGGCAACCGAGACGATCACGAAAGCGCAACACTGCCGCGCTGAGGTGTTCATCGGGGAACTTGGATGGGTTCCGGTGGACCCTGCCGATGTGCGCAAGGTTGTGCTGGAAGAGACCCCGGGTGGCCTGGCGATGAGCAGCGAAAAAGTTCAGCGCGCGCGTACTCGGCTGTTTGGCTCGTGGGAGATGAACTGGATCGCGTACAACTACGCGCAGGACGTGCGGTTGCCGGGCTCGAGCGGACCACCGCTGCACTTCTTCATGTACCCGCAGGCGGAGACGGAAGAAGGGCGTCTGGATTGCCTTGACCCTGAGTCATTCCGATACGAGATCACATCGCGCGAGGTTGCCGCAGTCTAGAGTTGAGCTTCGGTCGACGTTCACGGATCGGAGTGGAACGACGGCGATGGAAGTTGATGAAGCGAAAGACGCGGCGCGGAGTTGGGGGCAACCAACGTCCAGCTTCAACGGTCTGAAGTCTTATCGTCGCGCCAAGACGTATGCCGGCGACTGTAGGGAGTCTCGATGATCAAGGAACTGCTCTCGCGTTGGCCGCTCATTCGGCAGATACAGACAGGATCGAACGGAAACGGTTCGGAGTCATGGAGCGAGCGGACGCGGACGCTGCAGCCGAAGACGGCTGGAGCTGAGGTGGCGCGATCCATCTGTCCGTACTGCGCGGTGGGTTGCGGGCAGTTGGTGTTATCACCGTGACGGCAAGCTTGTGTCGATCGAGGGTGACCCGGAGTCGCCGATCTCGCGCGGACACCTTTGCCCGAAGGGCGCGAACACGCACCAGTTACATACAAGCCCAAACCGCATCACGAAGGTGAAGTATCGGCGGCCGTACGCGACGGAGTGGGAAGACCTGGACCTGGATGACGCGATGCATATGATCGCCGATCGGGTGTGGGAGACGCGCGAGAGGACCTTCCAGGAGACGGAAGACGGCCAGAGCCTGATGCAGACGAAGGGGCTGGCTCACCTGGGCGGCGCGACGCTGGACAACGAAGAGAACTACCTGATCAAGAAGCTGTTCACCGGCGGCTTGGGCATGGTTTGCGTCAGCAACCAGGCCCGAATATGACACAGCTCTACGGTCCCCGGTCTGGGGACCTCGGTTGGACGTGGCGGCGCGACGACGGCACAGACTTCGCTGGCTGAGTCGGACGCGATCCTGATCATGGGATCGTCGATGGCCGAGCAGCATCCCGTGGGCTTCCAGTGGGTGGTGGAGGCTCGCGAGCGCGGCTGCAAGGTGATGCATGTGGACCCGCGGTTTACGCGCACGTCCGCTAGCTCGGACATTTGGGTTCCGCTGCGCGCGGGCACGGACATCCTGTTCCTGGGCGCGCTGATCAACTACGTGCTGCAGAACGAGAAGTGGTTCAAGGAATACGTTCTGCATTACACGAACGCGACGACGCTTGTTCGGGAGGACTACCGCGACAGCGAGGATGGCGCGGGGCTGTTCTCGGGCTGGGACGCGGAGAAGAAGCAGTACAGCCCGGAGACCTGGCTGTATGCTGGGTCGCCGCCGAATCCGGAGGGCACGCTCGGGGCACAATCCCGCGGGCGGGGGGCACGCGAAGGACCGCGGCGGAGAGGCCGGGAACACGCACGAGTACGAGAGCGATCCGACGCTCAAGAATCCGCGCTGCGTGTTGAACGTGCTGAAGCGGCACTTTGAGCGGTATACGCCGGAGATGGTGGAGAGATTCTGCGGTGTGCCGCAGAAGGCCTTCCTCGAGATCGCCGAGACGATGGTGAATGCGTCGGGGCCGGAGAAGACGGCGTGCATCTGCTACGCGGTGGGCTGGACGCAGCACTCGACGGGCGTGCAGATCATTCGTTCTGCGGCGATTCTGCAGTTGCTGCTGGGCAATTTCGGGACGGCCGGGCGGCGGCATTCTTGCACTGCGCGGGCATGCGTCGATCCAGGGTTCCACGGATATCCCGACGCTGTATGACATTCTGCCCGGCTATATGCCGATGCCGTTCTTTGAGGACGATTCGAGCTCGATTGAGAAGTTCATCAAGAGACACACAACGCCGGCGGGGTTGTGGTCGAGCTTTGGAAAGTTCTTCATCAGCTTCATGAAGGCGTGGTACGGGGACGCCGCGACAAAGGAGAACGAGTGGGGATTCCATCTGTTGCCGCGCGTGACGGGCGACCACTCGGAGCAGGGTTACTGGCTGGACATGGAGGATGGAAAGCTCGACGGCCTGTTTGTCATGGGCCAGAACCCTGCCGTGGGCGCGCCCAACGGCAGGCTTGAACGCAAGGCGATGCGGAAGCTGAAGTGGCTTGTGGTGCGCGACCTGATTGAGACCGAGACCGCGAGCTTCTGGAAGGATTCGCCTGAGGTTGAGCGCGGCGAAATGAACCCGGAGGAGATTGGGACGGAGGTCTTCCTGATGCCCGCGGCGGGGCAGGCGGAGAAGAGCGGAAGCTTCACCAACACGCAGCGGCTGTTGCAGTGGCACAACAAGGCCATTGACCCGCCGGGGGATGCGCGAAGCGAGACGCTGGTTTGTGTATCACCTGGGCAAGCTGCTGAAGGAGAAGGCCGCGAAGGAGCCGACCTCGAAGAACGCAGCGATGAATGCGCTGACGTGGGATCTGCCGACGGAAGGCGAGGTCGCTGAACCCAAGGCCGAGGCGATCGTTGAGGAGATCAATGGCTACAAGTGCGCCGACAAGTCGCTGCTGTCGACGTTTGAAGATCTGAAGGACGACGGGTCCACGGCGTCGGGTTGTTGGATTTACTGCGGGATGATGCCGGAAAAGGGACGGAACCGCGCGAACGAGCGCGAGTCGAAGGACGACCTGGGTCATGGATGGGGCTTTGCCTGGCCGAAGGACACGCGCATCATCTACAACCGCGCTTCCGCGAAGCCCGACGGCACGCCGTGGAGCGAGCGCAAGAAGTATGTCTGGTGGGATCCGGAGAAGCGCGAGTGGACCGGAAGGGACATCACCGACTTCAAGAAGGACATGCCGCCGGATCACAAGGGCGACATCAGCAAGGGTGGGCTGGAGGCGCTGGACGGAGACAAGCCGTTCGGCATGCATCCGGATGGCAAGGGATGGCTGTATGTCAGCAGCGGGCTGAAGGATGGCCCGCTGCCGGCACACTTCGAGCCGCTGGAATCGCCGGTGCGGAACCCGATCTATCCGGAGCACCAGGACAATCCGCCGGCGAGCAAAAAGGAGCGCCCGGACAATCCGTATGCGAAGTCACCAGATGATCCGCGGTTCCCGTACATTCTGACGACGTATCGGTTGACCGAACACCATACGGCTGGAGGCATGTCGCGTGGGCTGGGGCACCTTGCGGAGTTGCAGCCGGAGTTGTTTGCGGAGATCTCACCGGAGCTTGCCGACGAGTTGAACATCGAGCACGGCAAGTGGGTGACGTTGTACACGCCACGCGGGATTGTCTCGGCGAAGGCGCTGGTGACCGCGCGCATGCGGCCGCTTGAGATCAATGGGAAGGTCATTCATCAGGTCGGTCTGCCGTATCACTGGGGATGGAAGGGACTGTCGACGGGTGACGTGGTGAATGATTTGCTGGTGATCTCGGAGGAGCCGAACGTTCGGATCATGGAGACGAAGGGACTGGTGTGCAACCTGTTCCCGGGACACCGCGCCGACGGACCTGCGGCGCTTGACCAACTGCATGAGTTGCTGGAGGCCCGCCAGTGAGCGCGCACATGGGACACACCGGCATTGAGCCGGGGCAGACGACCGCGTTTCTGACCGACTCCACGCTGTGCATCGGTTGCAAAGCTTGCGAGGTGGCGTGCAAGGAGTGGAACGAGCTTGAGGAAGACGGCATTGCGCTGACGGGGTTCTCGTACGACAACACCGTCGCGCTGGGGCACTCGACGTGGCGGCATGTGAAGTTTGTTGAAGGAACGCCCGAGCCTGGGGTTGGCGGAAACTCGCCGAACCAGATCTCGTGGGAGTTCTCGTCAGACGTGTGCAAGCACTGCGAGGTGGCGGGGTGCCTGGAGGCGTGTCCGACAGGTGCGCTGGTGCGGACGGAGTTTGGCGGCGTGTTTCTGCAGCCGGATGTGTGCAACGGATGCGCGTACTGCGTGGTCTCGTGCCCGTTCGGTGTGGTGCAGAAGAACGAGGATGATGGCCGGGCGTTCAAGTGCACGTTCTGCACGGATCGGCAGAAGGCGGGTCTCGAGCCCGCGTGCGCGAAGGCGTGTCCGACGGAGTCGATCAAGTTTGGGACGCTGGACGATATACGGGTCGAGGCAAAGGAGCGATTAGAGATTCTGCACGGCCGCGGAATGAAGGACGCGCAGATCTATGACCCGACCGACACGAGCGTCCAGGGCATCCACTCCGTGTTTCTGATTCGTGGCGAGCCCGAGACGTATAACCTCCCGCCCAAGCCGGAGGTGCCTACGATCTATCTAAGGGACGGATGGAGGTCGTCTGCGATGGAGGCGGTTGCGATGGTCGCTGGCGTTGCGGCCTCGTTCCTGATCTGGCGGAGTTCAGCGAGAGGCCTGGGACGATGAGCGCTAACGATCCTATCGATATCCGTGAACGGCGTCTGGATGCGATCCGACGCGAAGCCGAGGAGACGGGGCGCGTTGCCGTTCCGGGGGTACGGCCGGCGGGGTCGCCTTTGCCGCTCGCATCGCGAGAGACGGGGTACTACTCGCAGCCGATGTTGAAGGAGCCGCAGTGGACGCAGTTGATTCCGCTGTACTTCTTTGTCGGCGGTGCGTCGGGATCGCTGGGCGTGATCGGATCGCTCGCCGATGTGCTCGGAGGGGAGAGCAAGCTGGCGCTGAAGGCGCGCTGGATGGCCTTTGGTGGCGCGGTCATCTCTTCGGGGCTGCTGGTGCTGGACCTTGGGCGGCCGTCGCGGTTTCTCAACATGCTGCGCGTGTTCAAGCCGCAGAGTGCGATGTCGGTTGGGTCGTGGGTGCTTTCGGGGTTTTCGACCTTCGCGGGCGCGGCAGCGTTTGCGGACCTGCTCGCGATGCTTTACGGCAACGGCATTGCGGTCAAGCTGATTCGCGGTGTCGGGCGGACGGGCATGGTTCTGTTCGGGATGCCCTTCCACAACTACACGGGCGTGCTGATTGGAGCGTCGGTTATCCCGGTTTGGAATAACCGGATTCGGTCGTCTGCCGCGCGAGTTTGGGATGTCAGGGCTGCAGTCCGGGGTGGCGTTGCTGGAGCTAGCCGGGCATGCAGATAGCTCTGCCCTGAATGCGCTGGGGTTGTTGAGCGCTGGGATTGAGTCCTGGGAGGGCATCGATCTCCTGAAGACGAAGGATCGCGCGCTGAAGCCGGCAAAGCGTGGCTGGAGTGGTCTGCTGGTGCAGGTGGGCGGGGTGCTGTCCGGACCGGTGCCGATTGCGCTTCGGATCGCTTCGATGTTCGTGTCGAACAAGAAGCGGCTGAGGCAGATGGCGGCTGTGTCAGGGATCGTCGGGTCGCTGTGCATCCGGTACGGATGGGTGCATGCGGGGACGGTGTCGTCGCGCGATTGGGCGCTGCCTTTGGGAATCGACGCGGAGTAGTTGGTGGGCGCGTCTCGCGGGCTGCAGGAAAGCTGACGCGAAGCGCGCCAAGGCTTTGCTACGGTACGCGACGGCGGTGGTCGAGGGCCTCAGAAGACGCGCAGCGTGGGTTCGCCGTGGTGTGGCTGGTCGAATAACAGGCCGAGTTCGCCGAGGATGCGTTCGAGCTTGCGGCGGGTGGGCGTCGTCACGGGGACCATCGGGAGGCGAAGGTTCTCGTTGCCGCGGCCGAGGAGTGCGAGAACGGCCTTGATGGGGGCGGGGCTGGGCTCGCTGAAGAGCGCCTGCATGAGCCGGAAGTAATGGCGATTGATGCGGCGTGCGGCGACCCAGTTGTCGGCCAGTGCGGCCTCGACCATATGCGAGATCTGCTGTGGGATGGCGTTGGATGCGACGGAGATGACGCCGACACCGCCGACCGCGATCGTGGGCAGCGTGAGCGCATCATCGCCGGCGAAGACGCGGAACGAGCGCGGGGCCTGCGTGAGGACGGAGATGATCTGGGTCATCAGGCCGCTGGATTCCTTCAGCGCGACGATGTTGTGGATCTCCGTCAGGCGCAGGACGGTGTCGGGCTCGAGATTGGTGCCGGTGCGGCCGGGGATGTTGTACAGCATGATCGGCAGATCGACCGCTTCGGCGACGGCCTTGAAGTGCTGATACTGACCCTCCTGCCCGGGGCGGTTGTAATACGGATTAGCGGTCAGGATGCCGGTCAGGCCGTCAATGCGGGCGAGCTTGCGGGCGTTCTCGACGGCTTGCGCTGTGCTGTTGTGCGTCGCGCCGGCGAAGACCGGAACGCGGCCCTTGGCGGCGTGGACGGTAATCTGAACCACCCGCAGCCACTCCTGCTCGGTGAGCGTGGAGGTTTCGCCGGTGGTGCCTGCGGGGATAAGAAGCGAGACGCCGTTGGCGATCTGCCAATTCACATGCGCGTGCAGGGCCTGTTCATCGACTGTGCCGTCATGGCGAAAAGGAGTGACAAGAGCTGTGCCGCAACCACCGAGGTCCATACAGCGTTTGAGTTTACGCCGAACCCTCCTCTGATTTCTCAGCGGCGGGAAGAGAACGGGTCTTCTCGCGGATTCTGCGCGGTGGCACCAGCCACACGAGGGCAACGATGCCGACCATCGCCAAAGCGATCTGCGGGTAGCGAAATGCCACCAGCACCGCACCGAAGGTCATCAAGCCCGAAAATGCCTGTTTTGCGGGGCCGGCGGCAGGCTTGATCTTTGTGCATCGCTGGATGACTGTCGCGAGCACGCTCCAGGCGAGCGCGGCGGCCAGGAAGGTGAGGCAGTAGATCACGACCGGGATGGGCGTAACGCCGCGGACGCCGATCCAGTTGGTGCCGAAGGGAATCAGCGAGAGCGCGAAAAGCAGCGAAAGGTTGGCCCAAAGCACGCCGTGGGAGACGTGCTTGAGATCGTCGAGCAAATAGTGGTGATTCACCCAGTAGATCCCGGTCTGGACGAAGCTGAGCAGATAGACCGCAAGGATGCTCTGGTCAAGGTGGATTGCATCGCGCGTGCTCATCTCATGGACGGCCGGGACCTTCAGATCCAGGACCATGATGGTGAGAATCACAGCGATGACGCCGTCAGAGAGCGAGTCCAGACGCGAGCGGGTGAGCGTGTCCTGCATCGGACTTCGAGCATACAACGGACCCGAGCGCGGGGAAGACGCTGTTGGTCTCGCCCGCTGTTGTCTTCGCGCGGGTCAGGGACCCGCTTGCTCGGACACAATGCGGGCGAGGGCTTGCGGCTAGATCCAGTCGCTCGCGCGCATCAGCGGTTCGGTGCGGCCGTTCGCGTGGATGCCGTCGACGTGCACCTTCGGGCCGCCGATCATCCAGTCCACATGGACGAGGCTCTCGTTCGCGCCGAGGCTGGAAAGCTCTGAGCTGTTCATCTTGTCGCCACCCATGATGCACGTCGAGTAGGCCTGGCCAAGTGCGATGTGGGAGGCGGCGTTCTCGTCGAAGAGCGTGTTGTAGAAGAGAATGCCGGACTGCGCGATGGGTGAGTGGAAAGGAACAAGCGCCACCTCGCCCAGACGGTGTGCGCCCTCGTCCGTGGAGATCAGGTTGCGGAGGGTCTCCTGGCCGGTGCTTGCGGTGGCATCGACGATCCGGCCGTTTTCGAAGACGCAGCGGATGTTGTCGATCAGTGTGTCCTGGTGCGACAGCGGCTTGGTGGCGGAGACGACGCCGGAGACGCGGTTCTTGTGCGGCGTGGTGAAGCACTCTTCTGTAGGGATGTTCGGTTGGCAGAACGCGCCGTTGCGGGACGTCGTGCCGCCACCCGCCCAGAGGTGCTGGTCCGCCAGGCCGACGGTCAGATCCGTGGAGCCGTCTTCGGAGAAGAAGCGAAGCGAGTGGAACCTCTTTTCATTCAAGCAGATCGACGCGCTGTTTCAGATAGGCGCCGTGCGCGGCCCACTCGGCGACGGGGTCGTCGGCGGTGACCCGGGAGACGTCAAAGATCGCGTCCCACAGCTTGCCAATGGCAAGAGCGGGCGGATCGTCAGGGAACACCGCTGCCGCCCAGGCGGGCGTGGCGCAGGCTACGATCGTCCAGTTGATCTCATGGCGAGTGATGAGTTCCATCGACGCCTTCGCGGCACGGGAGTTCGCGACGTTTGTCCGCGAGACTTTGTGCGGGTCCTGGGTGACCAGCAGAGCAGGATCGGTGCCGGAGATGGCAACCCGTGCGGCGCCGGACCGAAGGGCCGAGGCGATGCCATCGTGCAGCCAATGCGGCGCGTAGTCGAAGCTCTCGTTCGAGCCGAACTTGAAGCGAGCGAGGGTCATGGCCTCGTCGGAGAACACAGGAACCACCAGACGCGCGCCGGCCTTATAGGCCTGTTCCGTTATCCGGCGTACCAGGGGCAGGGTCTCGACGGGCGCGGTGAGCACCACTTCCTGGCCGGGCAGGAGACCAAGCCCGACGTGAACGGCCACATGGGCCAGGCGATCTAGTTTCTGTTCAAAGGTGAGGGCGGCGAAGGGGGCCGCTTGCAAGGTATCCAACGGCATTCCGCCTAGTGTACTTCGGGATGAACCCAGTGATAAAGGCGTCAGAGTTTCTCGTAAATGTCGCGAAAGTCGTAGATTCCGGGTTTGTTGCGGGCGAGCCACTCGGCCGCGCGCACAGCGCCTTCCGCGAAGGCGCGCCGGGAGTGCGACTGGTGCGTCAGGAGCAGTTTGTCGCCCGCGCCGGTGGCCTCCAGCACGTGCAGCCCGACGGCCTCGCCGTGACGAACGGACTCGATGGAGACGTCGTCCATGTCGGCGGCCTTGCGGACGCAATCGCGCAAGGTGAGTGCGGTGCCGCTGGGGGCGTCGAGCTTGGTGACGTGGTGGGTCTCGGAGATCGCGAAGGTGTAGCCGAAGCGCTTGAGCTCTTTCGTCATCTCCGCCGCGAGCTTGAACATAATCTGCACGCCAATGGAGAAGTTGGTTCCGTAGAGGAGCGATGCACCGCGGCGTTCGGCGAGGGCCTTTGCTTCGGGCAGCCCCGCGTACCAGCCGGTAGTGCCCACGACAACCCGGGCGCCGTTCGCGAGGCAGGCGCGGAGGTTGGGGATCACGGCTTCAGGGGTGGTGAAATCGATGACCGCGTCGAAGCCGGCGACGAAGGGAGGCGTGAGCGCGGAGGCGTCCTTGTTTTCCTTCGCGTCCAGGACGTGAACGCTGTGACCGTGTTCGGAGGCGACGGAGGCGACGAGCTTGCCGGTCTTGCCGGCGCCGAGGACGAGGACGCGCATTCGAGGGGAGCCTTCCTTTAGGCAGCTGTGGTGACAGACCTTGCTTGAACGTCGAAGATGGCCGGATCCGGGGAGCGGAAGAAGTGGGCGTGGAGGGCGCGGACCGCAGACTCGACGTCCTCTTCGTTGACCATGAAGCTCATGTTGATCTCGCTGGCGCCCTGGGAGATCATGCGCACGTTGATGTGCGAGATGGAGTTGAAGACCTGGCCGGCGATGCCGGATTGGCCGCGGATGTCTTCGCCGACGAGGCAGACGAGGGCCTTGTTGCCTTCGAATTTTACGTCGGCCAGCTTGGAGAGATCGGCGGAGATGGCGGGTAGGGCTTCGCGCGAGTCGACGGTCACGGAGATCGAGACCTCCGAGGTGGAGACCATGTCGATGGCGCACTTGTGCTTGTCGAAGACGTCGAAGACGAGCTTGAGAAAGCCGTGCGCGAGCAGCATGCGGCTGGCGACGATATCGATGATGGTCAGGCGCTTTTTGATCGCGATGGACTTGAACGGGCTCGCACAGGACGGCGGCATCGCAGTGATCACGGTGCCCTCGTTTTCGGGATTGCGGCTGTTCAAGACCCAGACGGGGATGTTCTTCTGCACTGCGGGCAGGATGGTGGCTGGGTGCAGGACTTTCGCGCCGAAGTAGGCGAGCTCGGCGGCTTCTTCGAAGCGAGATAGTTTTGACACGGAGGGCATCGGGGCAGATGCGCGGGTCGGTGGTCATGATGCCGTCGACGTCGGTCCAGATCTCGATCGCGCCGGCGAAGAGGCCGCCCCCGACGAGCGCGCCGGTGTAGTCCGAGCCGCCGCGGCCGAGCGTCGTGGTGACCTCGTTGTGCGAGCCGATGAAGCCGCCCATGACCGGAATTTTGCCGGAGTCGATCAGCGGTAGCACCTTAAGAGTGAGGGCGCGTTCGATGGCGGCCTCGTCCGGCGTGGCTTTGCCGAAGTGGTCGTCGGTGAGGATGACCTCGCGAGCGTCGAGGTGGGCAGCGGGCAGGCCCTGCTCGGCGAAGGCGGCGGTGACCATGACGCTCGAAAGGCGCTCGCCGTAGCTGACGATCAGGTCCGAGGTGCGCGGCGTGAGTTCGCCCAGGATAGCGATACCGCGGACGAGTTCATCGAGCGAGTCGAAGGCGCGGTTGATGTCTTCGCGCAGCGATGTGAGGCGGTCGATTGAGTTGCTGGCGACGAGGGCGTCCGCGGTGTTCAGATGCCGCGTGCGGAGGCGCGCGGCGATCTCGAGAGCGGGCTCGCGCTCTCCGCGACCGGCGGAAGCTGCGGCCGCGCAGGCCAGAAGCTGGTCGGTGACCTTGCTCATCGCAGAGACGACGACGACCGGCGAGAGGCCCTTCGCGCGCCGGCCGGCGACGATGCTGGCGGTGCGCAGGATCGCGGTGGCATCTTCCACCGAGGTCCCGCCGAACTTCATGACGACGATGTTGGAACGCGGTGTGCCGGCGGGCACAGAAGGACGTGTGCTCACGCGTTCACCGACTCGGCTTCTGGGGAGGACGCGGCGAGCCGCGCTGGCCCGCGGAAAGCGCTTGAAGTCGAGCTTGCCGAGGACGGCGAGGATCTCCGCATTCAGGACAGCAGCGCCGGCAGCGCCGCGAATCGTGTTGTGCGAGAGCACGACGAACTTCCAGTCGAAGAGCGCACACGGGCGCAGACGGCCTACGGTGGCGGCCATGCCGTGACCGCGCATCCGGTCGAGGCGCGGCTGCGGGCGGTTGTGCTCGGGTTCGTACTCGACAGGGGAGATGGGCGCGGTCGGCAGCCGGACGCCAAACTGCGAGGCGTTCTGGCCGAAGGGCTGGAACTCGCGCCAGGCGGCGAGGATCTGCTCTTCGGTCGCGGGCGTCTTCAGCTTGATGGAGACGCACTCGGTATGGCCGTCTTCGACAGCGACGCGGTTGCAGTGCGCGGAGACCCTTGCCGGCAGCGGTTCGATAGTGTTGCCCTGAATCGTCCCGAGCAGCTTGCCGCACTCTTCCTGCAGCTTCTCCTCTTCGTTCTTGATGAACGGGATGACGTTGCCGAGGATGTCGAGCGAGGGGACGCCAGGGTAGCCCGCACCGCTGATGGCCTGCATCGTGGAGACGAACAGGCTCTCGATGCCGAAGCGCTTCTCGAGCGGCTTCAGCGCGAGCGTCAGGCCGATGGCGGAGCAGTTCGGGTTGGTGACGATGTAGCCGCCAGAGCTATGACGGGTCGCCTGGGTTTCGAGGATCTCGAGGTGATCGGCGTTGACCTCAGGGATGACGAGTGGGACATCCGGGGTCATGCGAAACGCGGACGAGTTCGAGATTACCGCGCAACCGGCTTCGGCGAACTTCGGCTCGAGCTCGCGGGCGACGGCCGCGTCGAGCGCCGCGAAGATGATGCGCGGCAGAGGGCGTCTTCGAGGCCTCCGGCGTGTTGGGCTCGAGCACCATCTCCGCGATACGCGGGGGCAGCGGTGTGTCGAGCTTCCAGGAGCAGGCGTCCGCGTAGCGCTTGCCTGCACTGCGATCGCTGGCAGCGAGCCAGGTGATGTTGAACCAGGGGTGATTTGCGAGCAACTGGATGAAGCGCTGGCCTACCGTGCCGGTCGCTCCAAGGATGCCGACATCGCGTCGTTCCATCGGCTCAGTTTATCGCAGCGGTGCGGATGCAAAACGCGTCGAGGTTGCTAATCGACAACCTCGACCCGCCGACGGCGCACAACACTGGTGCCTCCGCCGCCCCAGGCGAACAGCAGCGCGATGACGTGGATGAGGAACCACAGCCCGATGCCCTGATCCTGGTAGATCCAGAACAGGATCAGGATGCGCGGAATCAGGGCCGCGACGATGATCTGGACCAGGTTCACCGACGCTGGGATGTAGGTCGGGATACTGTGCTGCAGCCAGGCCACGACGATACAAACGCGCGGCAGAAACAACGAAAGCACAAGGAACCAGAGTGGCAGTGTGTGCGTGACCAGCAGGGAATGAGCGTTCATCGGCGGTGCCTTCTTCTGGAGTTTGTTCTTAGGCCCGGGGATTCAGCGTTCTAGTGCATCGCAAAGCTTAGATCGGAGCTGGCGGTGCCATGCGCCGGAACGGTGACCTGGATGTCCTGCTCGCCAAGCTTCTCATGAACGGCGGCGAGGGTATAGGTCCCCGGTGGTAACCCGGTGATCTTGAACGTGCCGTCGGGACCGGTTACCGCGAAGTAGGGATTCGGCGCCACGTTGAGGAAGGCGTTCATCCAGGGATGATTGTTGCAGCCGATGCGGATCATGTTTTCGGGCGCGTCAAACCGGCGGACCTGGGGTGCGCCGTTGGGCCCCTGAGAGACGTCGATGCTGGGGTTCCCGCCCACGCGTGACCGTGTGGACGTTGTGCATGGTGGGGTCGGAGTTGGTGAACTCCACGACGCCGCCCTGCTGCACCGCAGCGACGTGCGGGATGAAGCGGCAGCCCTTCTGGTCGATGCGGGCGGGGGCGGCGGACTTGGGCGCAGACGACGCAGGCAGGCCGGACTTGATGTACACGAAGACGTTGGCGAGGCCACCTTTGTTCACGATGTACTGCTCGCTCAGGTTGTCGCCAGCAAGCGAGCAGGCCGGGTCCATCGACATGTCAATTGGGACGCGCGGGGGTGGCGTGCCCTTGAAGTGAACGGTGCCGCTGATGCTTCCGGCTTGGGCGGGGTCGACGGCCCCGGCGGGTGGGGCGGTCGCGGCTGTGCTGGCCGTGTGGGTCGGCGCCTCGCCGTTCTGGGTAGTTTTGTCAGACTTGCAGCCTGCAAGGGTGAGAGCGGCGGCGACGGAGAGCAGCAGGAGCGGTCGAACGAAGGTCACGGTCTTTGGATGCATCGCGACCCCGTGCGGGCTTCACCGACGATGCTTCGAACGGAGGTGATAGACGAGGCCCGCATTGAGGAAGCTGCTGACCGCATGGACGCCACTACCGCCGCCAGCCTCGGAACCTAACTCGGGTGCGCGCAGGTCCAAGTGGTCGTTCAAGCGGATGTCCAGACCGAGGACGAACTGCGCAGCACCGCTCGTGACGGACTCGCTGACCACCGACGTGTAGCTGGAGAACCCGTCGCTGTAGCCGAATGTCTGGTTGTAGCTGGAGTGAACCACGCCAGCGCCGATCTGGAAGTAGGGCCGCAGCGGGTTCCGATTGGGCACGAACCCTACCCGAAGGGCAACACCGCCGAGGACGCCGCCCCTATAGCCGGGGCTGCCTTCGACGCGGCCATCCAGACCCACAGTGACGCGGCTTTCGATCGGGAAGTTGTGAAAGACGCCCGCTCCGAAGCCGCCGGTATCCGGCTTAGCGCTGACGGGCTGCGTCGAGAGGTCACTGAAGCCATAGTTGGCGAGGCCGCCGACAACATATAGGGAGGTCTGAGCGTGTGCGGTGACTGCAAACAGAGCCAGAAAGCAAACTAAAAGGGAGCCGATTGTCGATCTCAGCATGAAGTACGCCGAGCATAGCAGCGGGCTCCCACGCGAGGAATATCACGATAGTGGTGGCTCGCTGTGTCTCAAAGCGCGGCAATGACGGCTTGGCCGAAGGCGCGCGTGCCCGCGGTGCCTCCGACGTCGCGCGTGAGGGTCTTGCCCTCGGCGTAGACCTTTTCGAGCGCGGCGTGGACCTTGTTGGCTGTTTCGGTCTCGTCGATGTGGTGCAGCATAAGGATGGCCGATTGCAGCAAGGCGGTGGGATTCGCCTTGTCCTGGCCGGCTATGTCGGGAGCGGAGCCGTGGACGGCTTCGAAGATGGCACTGTTGGCGCCGAGGTTGGCGCCGGGAACCAGGCCGAGCCCGCCGACGAAGGCGGAACAAAGGTCGGAGAGGATGTCGCCGTAGAGGTTCTCGGTCAGGATGATGTCGTATTGATAGGGGTTCAGCACGAGTTGCATGCAGGTGTTATCGACGATGTGCTCGTGATAGGCGATCTCAGGATATTGCTCGGCGACGGCCTTGCAGCAGCGGATGAAGAGGCCATCGGAGAGCTTCATGATATTGGCCTTGTGGATGGCGTGGATCTTCTTGCGGCCGTGCTTGCGCGCGTACTCGAAGGCGGCTTTCGCGATGCGCGTTGAGCCCTTTTCCGTGATGATCTTGAGCGATTGCGCGACGCCGGGCTGCACCATGACCTCGAGGCCAGCGTAGAGATCTTCGGTGTTCTCGCGGAAGATAACGAGGTCGACGTTCGGGTAGTTGGTCTTCAGACCGGGCAGGGACTTCACTGGGCGGAAGTTCGCGTAGAGGTCGAACTTCTTGCGAAGCTGCACGTTGATCGAGGAGAAACCGCCGCCGATCGGCGTCGTAACAGGGCCTTTCAGCGCGACCTTGTTGGTCGTGATGGACTCCATCAGGGCTTGGGGGATGTACTCGCCGGTCTGGGCATAGGCGTCCGCGCCGGCATCGAATCGATGCCACTCGAAGGCGCAGCCGGTCTGAGAGCCTGCGGCTTCGAGAATCGCCACGGTCGCTGCCGTAACTTCAGGGCCGATGCCGTCGCCGGGAATGAGTGTGATCTTGTGCGTGCGCGGCGATGCTTGAGTTTCGGGCATTTCTCTTCCTTGCAATTGGATGTTGAGTGGCTCGCGATTCAACGCGGGACGGGCCGGCGGCCTTTGAGGTCTTTGCCATTATCTTTTCCGCGGAGGAGGCCTTCGAGTTCGGCCTTGAACTCGTTCACGTCCTTGAAGTCGCGGTAGACGCTGGCGAAGCGGATGTAGGCGACGGAATCGATGTCGCGGAGGCGAGTCATGATGAGTTCGCCGATGTCGGTGGTGGCTCGCTCTCGTTCAGGCGAGTCGATGACGTACGCTTCGACAGCGTCGACGATCTCCTGCATCTGCGTGGCGGAGACGGTGCGCTTCTGGCAGGAGAGAAGGAGGCCTTGCAGGACCTTTTGGCGATCGAAGCGCTCACGGCGGCCGTCTTTCTTCACCACCATGTACGGAATCTCGTCGAGACGCTCATAAGTCGTGAAGCGCTTGGTGCACTTTTCGCACTCGCGGCGACGACGAATGGAATCGGCCTCTTTGCTTTCGCGCGAGTCGATTACCTTGTCCTGGGTAAAGCCGCAGTACGGACACTTCATGCCAGTTTTGATTCTAACAAGTGGAGTGCGCTAGGCCTGTTGTGCCGCGGCGGCCTGCCGACCCTCGCGAAGCGACAGCCCGCTCCAGCGCGCGAGGACCAGGCCGGGCGGCACGACGCTGAGGGTGTTGACTGCGAAGGTAAGAACAGCGCACAGCGAGGCCGCCGCGGGCGGAACGCCGAAGAAGCCGTGGTACGCCGCGGCGAGGGCTGCAATCTGCGTGAACCAGCCAACGATCGGGAGTTGCAGGAGCGAGGCGCCCATGCTGGTGGCCATGAGCAGCATGATGGCTGCGCGGGCCGAGCTGCGTCAATTGCGGCGTCGCCGGCAGGCTGTGGGTGCTGAAGAGGTACGCGGCCGCAATGCCTATCCAGATCACCAAAGACCACAGGAAGGCGAGCGCGAGTGCGCCGGAGCGGACATTGGCGAAGCCCGTCTGCATCTCCAGCACGCGGCCGGCTAGCGCGTTGGCGAGCTTCGGCGCGAACGGATGCACGCGACGTTCCAACACCGACGCAAGTTGGGCGCCCCAGGCACGGACCACCAGCGCGAACAGGAGCACGCAGAGCGTCGCGGCCGTGGCGAGGATGCCTGAGCGCGTAAATGCCTGATGGTGCGGCGCGGCCTTGGGCACGAAGAGCAACGTGACCGAGAACAGGACCGCGGTGGCGGCCAGATCGAGCGCACGTTCGACCGAGTAGACGGCGACTTGCATGGCTACAGGAGTGGAGGTTCTCCGGGCTACGAGGTAGGGCCTCGTCAGGTCGGCGACACGTCCGAAGAGCGAGACGGCGGTGAAGCCCACGAACTGCGGCGCGATAAGCCTCGCCGCGGGCGGTCTATTGTTTCCCGGCATGAGCAGGGCCCAGCGAACGGCGCGGATGATCAGGCCGCCGTTGATGGCGAGTATGCCCAGCGCGAGTTGCGTGATGGAGATTTTGCCGAGGCTCGCACCGAAGCTGCGAAAGGACGGCAGCGAGTGCGTGCGCGTGACCCCGAACGCAACCGCTGCGGTTAAAAAGATCGCGATGAGGAGGATGGCCCAGGTTCTAGGTATGGTGGCGGTGCGCTCTGCATCGCTGGGGCGAGTGATCGGCAGCCGCACGTTAGCGGGACGCGCGGGTGTTGTGGACGAGAGCCTCTTTGCGACGCTTGAACTCGGTCATCACGCGAACCACGTAGGCGCGTGTTTCGCGGAAGGGCGGAATGCCGTGGTAGCGGTCCACCGCTCCGGGGCCCGCGTTGTACGCGGCGAGCGCGAGTGCGAGGTTGTCGTGGTAGCGCGTCAGCAGGGCGTCCAGGTAGGCGGTTCCGCCCGCGATGTTCTGGTCGGGCCGAAATGCGTCGGAGACGCCCAGCGATTGCGCCGTGGAGGGCATGAGCTGCATGAGGCCCTGCGCGCCAGTGTGGGACACGGCTGTCGCGCGGCCACCGCTCTCGGCGTGAACCACGCTGGCGAGCAGATCGACGTCGATGTCATGGGCGGCGCCGGCGTGGGCGAGCAACGTGTGCACGTCGACGGTCGAGCTCTCTGACGAGGCCGCGGTGGCCGGAGGTGCGGGGCGGTCAGGGATGGCTTCGACGCTCACGATGGAGTCTGCGGGGAGGTCGACGTAGTTGGTGGGGTTCGCGGGCTGCGCGTCGGCGAGGAAGAGACGGACGTGCGTGTTGTCGAGGGGTTCCTGCCGGGTGCAGTCGTAGGAGAAGCCGTTTCGCAGGTTCACGCGCTGCAGAGCATGCGTGAACGGCACGCACGCGAGCATGGCAAACGTGCACGCCAGAGCGCGCGGAAGCAGAGGGCCTTTGGGGCGGGGCAGGAGCACTGCCGTACAGACTACCAGCACAGCAGGTTGTGAGCGGATGGCCCGATCGATGCAGTTTCTGATGCTTTTTGCACCCGTTTTGGGCAGTTTAGGACGGGTTTAGCGCTGTTCCAGCACGGCTTCGACGGCGAGGGCTACGCCGTCCTCGTCGTTTGAGGCGCCGACGGTCCAGCCACGCTCGGCGGCGTAGGCCAGGAGGTCGTCCGGTGCGTTGCGCATGAGGACGGCGTTACCCGCAGCCTCGAGCATGGGGAGGTCGTTCCAGTTGTCGCCGATGGCAAGGACCTGCTGCATGGAGCAGCCGCGAAGCTCGACGAGGTGCGCGAGGGCGGAGGCTTTGGAGCAGCCGGCGGGGAGGATGTCGAGGATGGCGAGATCGCGCTCAGGGTAGACGGTGCGGTGGAGAACGATTCTGCTGCCGGGGAACTCGGGTTTGCCCGCGCCGGCGACGTGCGGATGCGCGGCGAGACGGGCCTCGGCGCGTTCCATGCGCTCCATCGTGCCGCAGAGCATGGCCTGGATGGGTGCGCCGACCATGGGTTCGGCTTCCTCCTCGGCCACTGCAACGGCGAGGGCGCCGGGCATTTCGGAGGGCGGAAGGAGGGCGTGTTCCATACGCTCGACGCGCGCGATGTAGGGCTCGTTTGTGCGCATCCAGGCACCGATGCTGGCGTGGAGCGCTTCGCTGTTTTCGCACACGAGCGCGCCGCGGCGATCGTCGCCGTTTTCACGGACGTTATCGAAGGTGAGGACGAAGCTGTCACGGAACTCATCCACCTGCTCGCAGAGCCAGCGGGCGGTGGAGAGGGGCATGTAGGTACGGTGCAGAAGCTTTGAGCCGATGGTGCGGATGACCGTTCCGTTGGAACTGATGAGGGCGTTTTCCCTGTGAAGATCAAGCTCGCGGAGGACGCGCATGGCGTAGGCGTGACGACGGCCTGTGGCGATGACGATCTCGATGCCCTCTGCCTCCGCGCGGCGCAGGGCGGCGCGATTGCGTTCGCTGACGTGGCCGTTCGAGCCAAGCAGCGTTCCGTCCATGTCAATCGCGATCAGGCAAGGGCGCATCGGGTCAGGGTATACGACGCGAGTCTATCGGCAGTGCGCCCAGCCCACGCGGACGAACGTTGGCCGGACGCAAGCGGGAGCGGGTTGGTTGCACTGGGACGCAAGCTCATCGCAGAGCGCATTTCGTTAGCATGGGTAGGTATGCCGAAGATCGCTTTCCTTGAGTGCGCGCGTTGTGGGAATCGCGTGTCTGCTGAAACGCCCCAGACGCTTTGTCCCGTAGATGCGGGATCGCTGTACGTGCGGTACGACATGGAGGCGCTCAAGCGCACGGCTCGGCGGGAGCGTCCGGCGGAGCTGGCGGCCGCCTCGCCCGCGAGCCTCGGGATGTGGCGTTACAAGGATGTTCTGCCGGATGTGCAGCCGGTGACGTTGGGCGAGGGCTGGACGCCCATGCTGCAGTCGAAGCGCTACGAAGGAGTGCTGGTGAAGGAAGAGGGTGCGAACCCGACAGGCACCTTCAAGGCTCGTGGCCTGGGCATGGCTGTGACGATGGCGAAGCACTATGGGCTGCGGCACCTGGCGGTGCCTTCAGCGGGCAATGCCGCGGGTGCGCTGGCTGCGTATGCGGCGGCCGCTGGGATTCGAGCGCACCTGTTTATGCCGCAGGATGTGCCGCTGGCGAACTACCTCGAAGGGATCGTGTATGGCGCCGATGTGACGATGGTGGACGGCCTTATCTCGGACTGCGCGCGGATGGTTGGGGAAGAGATCAAGCGTCAGAAGGAGACCGGCGTCGCGCCCCAGGATGTGTGGTTCGACATCTCGACGCTGAAGGAGCCGTTCCGCGTCGAGGGCAAGAAGACGATGGGGTATGAGCTCGTCGAGCAGCTTGGGTGGCAGTACCCAGACGCGATCTTCTATCCGACCGGCGGAGGAGTGGGCCTGATCGGGATGTGGAAGGCCTTCGACGAGATGGAGGAGCTGGGCTGGGTGAGCGGAAAGCGGCCCCGGATGTACGCGTTGCAAGCCTCAGGGTGTGCGCCGGTGGTGAAGGCGTTCGAGGAGGGCAAGGCGGTGATGGAGTTTTATCCGCACGCGGAGACGTTTGCGGCTGGTTTGCGCGTGCCAAAGCCTTATGCGGACGCGATCATCCTGGACATCTTGCGGAAGTCCGGCGGGAAGGCGGTCAGTTCGGATGATTCCACGATTTTGGCTTCGGTCATGGACTGGGCGAAGCATGAGGGAATCTTCTTTTCGCCCGAGGGCGCCGCGGCGACCGCTGCTTACGACAGCCTGGTGGCGAGTGGGGAGATCAAGCCGAGTGAGCGGGTGATCTTGTTCAACACCGGAGCGGGGTTGAAGTACACCGACACCATCGCGGAGGCGATGCATCTGCGACGGCCGGGGTCGCTGCCGACCTCGATGCCAGTGGGTGGGATTATTACGCCGGTGTAGCAGCTGCAGTCAGCACCACGGGCATGCGCCACGGCTGTTCCGAGCCAGCCGGCGGGTACCTGGTCCACCCTGGTCATACGAACGTTAGCTTTGCTGATCGAGCAGGTCTTGTTGCCGACGCCATGCGCGCCCGCTGATTTGGCCGCGGCCTCGGTCATATAGCGGCCATGCGCCGTCTTGCCGTAGTAGCGGTCGCCAGGGCAGTGGTAGACGTTGGAGTTCGTGTTGACCCAGACCTTGTCTGGACCGCCGCCTGGCGCTTCCTGCGCTGCGGGCTTGGGCGCTTGTTTGGTGGTGGCTTGTTTCGCGGCGGCAGGCGTCGGCTTGTTGTTCTGGGGCGGATTCTCTGCATTCGCGCCCGTGTTCTGTGCTGGAAGAGCTACGGTGAAGGCGAGAAGCGTAGCGGCAAGGGTCAAGCGCTTGAGCATGGGACGAGGTCTCCGGAAGAGCGTTCTGACGGCATCGGGGCCGTTCTGTTCGATGCGGCTGATGGTAGCAGTCGGGTGCCTATACGGCAGATGGTGTGGCAGATACCTCCGCCACTGACTTTGGAGGATCGTGATGTAAGCGTGACCGCCGCGCCGACGATGAGGGCGCCTCCGGCGTAGGCCCAGCCGCCGAGATGTTCGCCGAGGACGGTGATGCCGAGCAGCGAGCCCATGAGGGGCTCCATGTTGAGCAACACGCCGGCCTGGGAGGCAGGCACGCGCGTCATGCCCCAGTTCCACAACAGAGTTGTGCTGGCGGTGCACAGGATGCCGCTCCCGGCGAGCGCGCCCCACGCCTTCCAGGAGATCCCATGCACCGGTGGAGCGCCCCAGGCGAACGGCACGATCACAGCAAGCATGAGGAAGCCAGCGAGCATGCCGTACGTGGTGACCACGATGGGGCTGTGGGTGGCGATGAGCCGCTGATTGATGAGGATCCAGAACAGCGCGATCCCCATGGAGATCGACGACGAGGAGATCGCCTGTCAGCGAGGGGCCGTTGGCCGAGTGGGCGTGGCGATCGCCACCGAGCGCAATGAGCGCGGCGCCTGCGGTGGAGACGGCTAGAGCGGTCCAGCCGATGGCGTCCAGGCGTTCGTGCGCGAAGATGGTCGCACCCACCGCGAGGATCACGGGCATGGTGCCCACCATGAGCGACGCGTGAGAGACCGTTGTGAGCGAAAGGCCGTGAAACTGCAGGAGGAACTGCAATGGAACGCCGAGGAAGGAGCCGAGCATCAGCCAGCCCCACTCACGCCGATTGAACCGCGGCGCGTGTGTGAACAGCATGGGCGCCAGGCCAAGCATCGCGAACGCGAAGCGGTAAAAGACCATGGCGCCGACGTTCATTTCGTCGAGCGCGATCTTGCCGAAGAAGAAGCCGCAGCCCCAAAAGACACTGGCCAGCGCGCAGGCTGCAAAGCCCAACGCCTGGCCAGTGTGCTTCTGGTTCGCCGTCACCCGAGTTACCAGACGCGGCAGTTGTTAGCCGGAACCATGGGAGAACCGACCTTGCAGCCGAACGCGGAGGCGAAGCCGGGCTGGTTCACGATCGGCCCGTCCACGCGGAAGTGATTGGGCGAGTGCGGATCCGTGAGCACCTGCTGTCGCGTGGCTGCGGGGCGCACGTTCTCGCACCAGTTCTGCGCGAACGCGATGTAGAAGCGCTGCGGTCCGGTGTAACCGTCCACCTGCTTGTTGATGTCGATGCCTTCCTTCTTGGCGCGGTCGAGGTAGGCCATGTAGGCGAGCAGCAGACCGCCGTTATCGGCGGTGTTCTCGCCGAGCGTCAGCTTGCCGTTGACGTGCACATCGTCGACTGCGACGAAGTTGTTGTACTCGTTGGTGAGGCAGGAGGTGCGCTCCTGGAAGTTCTTCTTGTCGTCGGCGGTCCACCAGTTGTCGAGGTTGCCGAGACCGTTGAACTGCGCGCCTTCGTCGTCGAACCCATGCGTGAGCTCGTGGCCGATGACCATGCCGATGTGGCCGTAGTTCACGGCAAGATCGGCGTTGGGATCGTAGAACGCGGGCTGCAGGATGCCGGCGGGGAAGTTGATGTTGTTCATGCTGGGGTCGTAATAGGCGTTGATCGTGGGCGGCGTCATGCCCCACTCGAGTTTGTCGACCGGCTTGCCGATCTTGCCAAGCTGACGATCGACCTCAAAGGCGGTCGCACGCTGCTGATTGCCGAACGCGTCCGTGCGTGAGATCTCCAGCTTGGAGTAGTCGCGCCAATGCTCGGGGTAGCCGATCTTGTCGGTGATGGCGTGCAGCTTTTGCTTGGCTTTGACCTTCGTATCGGCACTCATCCAGGTGCAGCGTGTCGATGTCGCGGTCCATGGCAGCTTCGATGTCATGCACCATCTGCAGGGTCTTGGCCTTGCTGTCGCCGGCGAAGTATTCCTGGACGTAGACCTGGCCGAGCGCCTCGCCGAGTTGGCGGTCTACCGTCTGCGAGCAGCGCTTCCAACGATCCCGCTGCTGCGGTTGCCCGCTGAGTTCGGTGCCGTAGAAGTGAAAGTTCTCGTCGTCGAAGGACTTGGGGAGCACACCCGCATAGGACGTCAACAGGTGGTAGCGCATGTAGGCGCGCAGCGTCTCGATCGGCGTGTCCTTGACCGCCGCAATCATCACGGGGAAGAACTTCGGGGTGGCATCGTTGAGTGACTGCACCTGCGGCGAGTGGATCGCCTCGAGGAACTTGTCAAACGGGACGCCGCCAAGCTGCGACTCGAACTGCGTCAGCGTCTCGGGGTGATAGATGGCGGCGGGGTCGCGCATCTCGGTGTTGGTCAGCGAACCTTCGGCGAGCTTGGTTTCGAACGAGAGGATGTCCTTGGCTTCCTGCTGTGCACGATCCTGCGGTGTGCCGGCCAGGGTGAGCATCTTTGCGACGTGCTGGACGTACTGGTCGCGAAGCTGCTTGTCCTTGTCACCGGTACGGGTGTAGTAGTCGCGCTCGGGGAGTCCGAGACCGCCCTGGAACGCGGCAGCAATCTGCTTGCTGGAGTCCTTGAAGTCCTGCATCTCGCCGTAGTCGAAGAAGACGCCTACGCCGTAGCGCTGCAGTTCTCCGATGAAGTAGGCGAGGCCGGGCTTGCTCACGTGATCGATCTGGTCGAGGAGAGACTGTGCGGGTGCGAGGCCCTTTTGCTCGATGAGGTCGGTGTTCATGCAGGCCGCGTAGTCGTCGCCGATCTTCTGCTCGTTGGGTGTGCGGCCGGCGGTCTGGTCGGCGTACTTCGTCAGGATGTTCTGCAGGCGCTCCGTGTTGACGTTGAAGAGCGTGAAGAACTGGTTGACGGCGGTCTGGTCGGCGGGGATGGGATGGCTGGACGCGAAGTTGCCGCAGGCGTACTTGTAAAAGTCGTCGCACGGGTTGGCGCTTTTATCGATGGCGCCCGTGTCAAACGCGGGAGCCGGCGCGTAGTGCGGGATGTCCGGTTTGGCGTTGGAGGCGGCAGCGGGGCCCTGGCTGATTGCGGGGATGCAGGCTAAAGCCGAGATGAGGCCAAATCGGCTTGCGTTAAGAAACGGGCGAACACCACGAAACATGATCTATCTCCTGCATTCCACCCGCTTTGGCGCGTGCTCGCGGGCGTAGCTGCCGCGAGTACGGTCGGAGCGTCTCCCCGGTTCCGGGTCGCTGCTTTCAGGGTGGGGTTGCATCGTCTACACTAAAGCGTACAAGGAATCGGAGCAGACAGCGGGCCAACCTCCATGTCCTTCCAAGCGCGCATCTCTTCCGCAACCCGTACGCCGGATGGCGCTGCCATAGCGCTCACCGTGGGTTTGTGCCCGAAGCCGATGATCGCGGGCGAGAAGCCGCCGGTTCCGGCGATGCGCGTCCCCTACAACGAGCTGGGATTTCCGGGATACGCGCCGGCGCTGATGCGCGTCGGCACGTACTCGATGAGCACCCTGCACATGCTGGACAGCAAGCACGTGCTGTTTACGTTCAGCCTGCGATCGCTGGTGCCGCGACTGCCCGGGGACGACGAACGCGACACCGACAGGCTGGTGGCCGCGGAGATCATTGAACTGCCCGAGGGCAAGGTGGTCGCGCGCACGCAATGGCGGCTCCACGACCACGGCCGGTACCTTTGGCGAGCGGGTCACGGGCTGTTCATCCTGCGGACTGCGGATGAGCTTTCGGCCTTCGCGCCGCTGAGGGGACTGGAGTCCGGGCACCCGTTCGAGCGGATTGCGATTCCGCACCGTCCCGGACTGCCGGTCGTCGTGGCGACCTCGCCGGACGGGGCGATTCTTACGGTGCAGGTACAGGAGCCGGGGCAGACGGACGACACGGAGCTCGACGGCACGCCGATGAGGCGCCACGCCATCATCGAGTTTTATCGGATCTCCACCTCGTCAGCGCCAGAGGGTCCGGTGGAGCTGAAGCCGGCGGGCCCGGTGGTCGGTTCACCTAACTTCCTGCATCTGCCGCTGGATGGCGACGGGTATCTGTGGGCAGAGAACCAGAATCGCGGCAACTGGCTCGTGACCTTCAACGAGTTCGGAGGCAAGCAGGAGAAGCTGGCCACGATTCATAGCTCCTGTGGGCCGCGCCTGTCGTTGCTCAGCCGCGGTGAGTTCCTGGCCGAGACGTGTCGCGGAATGGACGAAGCGCCGATGCTGGCTTCGTTCGGATTTGATGGGCACGAGAACTGGGAGGAGCCGGTCGGGACCAACCTGCAGCCACCCACGATCGTCACCGCCGCCGAAGCTGGCCGATTCGCCATCAGTCGTTTGACGACCAACAGCGGTGGAAGCTCGGGGACGTCGACTGAGAACCCGATGGCGCAGGAGCTTCGGGTGTATCAGACCGAGAGCGGCGACATGTTGTTGCGGCTGCAGTGCTCCAATCCGATCCGCACCTCGGAGAACTTCGATCTTTCGCCCGGATGGCAGCACGCTGGCGGTGTTGGGCCACGATGGGATCGAGATCTTCAAGCTGCCGGGTCTGACCGATCGCGATCGCAAGGACCTGGCCAACGTGCAAAGCATGACCCCGCCGGTGACGCAGGCGCCCGTGATCCTGGCGCGCATCGTGCAGCCTGTGGGCGGCGAGCGGCGGCTGCTCAAAGGGGAGGAGCTCGCAGGGTTCCAGGGCGACCGCCCCGAGCTCCGCACCCGTGCAGGACAGCAATGCGCCGGGGACGGGCGGCGCGGTTGGGGGGCCGGCAAGTGCGGCTGCGACCGCCAATGCCCACGAGACCCGGACGGCCGCAGCAAGCGCACCAGAACCTGCGGCGCAGAGTGCGGCTGCGGCGGCGAGCGAGCCGGTCGCTGGTCCGAGGAAGCCTCCGACCCTGCTTCAGCCGGGTGAGTCGGCGGAGTACAAAGGCCAGAGCAGCCAGGCACAGCCACAGTAGACCGAGGGGCGCGGACGAACGTAGAAAAGGCCAGCTCGCGCTGGCCTTTTGCTTTGTGGAGCTGAGCCTGGTTAGGCGGCCTTGGTCGCGAGCGCCTTGAGGCGGGCGTTGAGGCGGCCCTTGTAGCGGCTGGCGGTGTTCTTGTGGAGAACACCCTTCTGCACGCTCTTGTCGAGGACGGAAACGGTGGTGCGGTACTGCTCAGCCGCGGTCTGGGCGTTGCCGCCGGTGATCGCCTCACGCATGGAACGGAGGGCGGTGCGGAGCTTGGAGCGATTCGAGCGGTTCACCGCAGTCCGGGTGACGGTCTGACGGGCGCGCTTCAGGGACGAGACATGATTTGCCATCGAAAACTCTCTTTTTACCTGGACCCGAACTTGTGCGGGGGTTGGGTGCAGGCCAGACGCCGGAGCGGACACAGCGCGGCCGCATCTCCTGCAACCCTTCGATTCTAGAGGGAGTTGAGGCGCGGGTCAACCGAGGTCGGGGATGCCTAGCCTGCCTGGGCACGGCCTGGCGGTTTAGGTCGGAGGACGAACGGAGACGGGGTGGTCCAGGGGTCATTCAGATTGGTTACCGTCGTGCAGGTTTTAGGCAGCTTTTCCAGAGGTTTTCCTTGACCGGTTCACAGGGTCGGCGCTACGCTCGCGCCAACATCGTTACTCCATTGGCACCTCTCGCCAACTCGATGGCCGTACGGCGCAGAACGAGGCTCCAGGTTGTGCTGGAGCAACGATCGGGTGGCGGTGGCGGCCGCATCGATGTCTCTCCCGAAACATCTAAGACTTCGTACGACCCTGACGGAGGTCAGATCCCTTCTTGATCAAGACATCATTGCCCCTTACCCCTGGAATCGAGCCGCTTTACGGTACGCGCGACGAGAACCTTCGTCTCATGGAAGACAACCTGGGCGTTCAGATCGATCTGCGGTCGGACTCCGTGCGGGTGATGGGCGAGGCGGGCGCGGTGGCCCGTGTCGAGGGTATCTTTGCTGACTTTGAACATCTACGCCGGACTGGCGTTCACCCGCACAACGGAGAGCTGAACGCGTTGCTGAAGGTGGTGGTGGCGGACCCGACGGTGACCCTGCGCGGGCTGATCGAGAGCGGAAAGGCGCGCGGCGCCGGAACGAAGCGCAGCGTGCAGCCGCGGACGCCCAACCAGCGGAAGTACCTCGAGGCGATCGACAAGAACGATATGGTCTTCGGGCTGGGCCCGGCGGGCACGGGAAAGACGTACCTGGCGGTGGCGATGGCGGTTAGCGCGCTGCTGGCAAAGAAGGTTTCGCGGATCATCCTGGTTCGTCCCGCAGTTGAGGCGGGCGAGCGCCTGGGATTTCTGCCCGGGTCTCTGCAGGAGAAGGTCGATCCGTACATGCGGCCGCTCTATGACGCGCTGTACGACCTGATCGATCCGGCCAAGGTGGACCGCATGCTGGAGACCGGCGTGATCGAGATTGCACCGCTGGCGTTCATGCGCGGGCGCACGCTGAACGAGGCGTTCATCATCATGGACGAGGCCCAGAACACCACAAACGAGCAGATGAAGATGTTCCTGACTCGTCTGGGCAACGGCTCGCAGGCGGTGATCACGGGCGATCTGACGCAGATCGACCTGCCGAATCCGAAGAAGAGCGGTCTGCTTGAGGCGCTACGGGTGCTGGACGGCGTCGAGGGGATCGGGTTCTGCCACTTCGAGGACAAGGATGTGGTTCGTCACTGCCTGGTGCAGCGCATCGTGCAGGCGTACGAGAGCCACACGAGGTCCGAGCAGCTTCCGTTGCAGATGGAGCCGGACGGAGCGATGCCGTTGGCCTCGAATTCTGAGGCAGACAATCGCGGGCCGCGTTTGAAGCCGCAGTAAACTCGTCTGCGGCATCACAACCCGCATGATCTCGCTTGAACCTCCAAGACGTTTGGCCGGCGAGACAGATCCATGGGCAGCCCTGGGTCTGTCTTGTGCCGGCCTTTCGCGTTTCTTGCGGACTGCGCAGCGGGCCGCGGGCGTTGAGGGCGAAATCGAGGTGCTGCTGGCCGACGATCGAGCCTTGCGGCGGCTGAATCGCGAGTTTCGCGGCAAGGACAAGCCGACGGACGTGCTGAGCTTTCCAGCGCCGCCCGAGTTTGCCGGCGTGTACGCGGGAGACCTGGCGATCTCCATCGAGACGGCGGCGAAGCAGGCGACGCAGCATGGGCACTCGTTGCGCGATGAGTTGAGGGTCTTGTTGCTGCATGGCGTGTTGCATCTGGCGGGCATGGATCATGAGAGCGATGCAGGGCAGATGGCCGCGCGGGAGGGTGAGTTGCGGCGGCGTTTGCGGTTGCCGAGTGGGTTGATCTCGCGGGTGAGTGGGCCGGAGCGGACGCGAAAAGCAGGTCCCCTTCGGGAATGACAGAAAGAAAAGCAAAGTATGATGCAGTCTTCATAGCTTCGAGGAGGCGGATTGGGGTTCTTGTATGCGCTCGGTGTGTTGGCGCTGCTTGCGCTGATGACGCTGGCAGCGTACGCCGAGCGGGTCTACGCCGAGATGGACCGTTTTCTGTCTCGCGAGCCGGGCGAGGCGGTTGAGACCTGGGAGCGCGAGATTGAGCCGCGCTTGCGGCTGAGTCGCGAATCGGGGGCGATCTCGGCCTCGGTGTTGTCGGACATCGCGCTGGGCGGCTTGGCGTTGCTGCTGGCGAGCCACGTGGACTGGCATGGATCGCACACGGTGTTGCAAGCGAGCGAGGCGGCGCTGGAGCTGGTCCTGGCGACCCTGATCTTTGGCCGGTTGCTGCCGCAACTGATCTTGACGCGTACGTCGGGCGAGGCGCAGCGTCGAGTTGCGCTTCCATTGCGGGTCCTGTTCTACCTGGTTCTGCCGCTGACGCTTCTGATCTCGTTGGTGATGTCGATTGTGAGCCTGGCGGAGCCCGAGACGCCGGATGACGGAGCGCCCTACCAGCGAGGCTGTGGACGCCCTGCTGGAGGCGGGTGAAGAAGAGGGGATTCTGGAGGAGAGCGACCGCGAACTGGTGCGGTCGGTCGTGGAGTTTGGGGACAAGGTTGTGCGCGAGGTGATGACGCCGCGGCCGGAGATCTTCGCCGTTCCGTCCACGATGACGCTGGCGGAGTTCACCGGGCAGGTGAACGCACGCAGCATGTCGCGTGTGCCGGTGTATTCGGGCACGCTGGACGAGGTGGTTGGGATTGCGTTTGCGCGCGATCTGCTGGGGGTGGACGACGCGGAGGCGGGCTACCTGACCGTCGCGAGCCTGGCGCGGGAGGCGCATTTTGTTCCGGAGACGAAGAAGGTGAACGAGCTGCTGCGCGAGATGCAGCGCGGCAAGCAGCACATGAGCATCGTCATCGATGAATATGGCGGGGTAGCGGGGCTGGTCACGATCGAGGACCTGCTGGAGGCGATCGTCGGCAACATTGAGGACGAGCATGACACCGCCGTAGCGGGCGATACGCCTGTGCCCGAAGAGGGTGGAACGTTTGTGGTTCCGGGCAGCTTCGAGGTGAGCCGGCTGCGAGAGCTATTTGCGCCGGCGGCTGCAGCGGACGGAGAGGATACGGAGCTGGACCCCGACGACAGCTCCGGAACAGGTGATTCCGCAGCTGCTGACGGGGTACGAAGCGACCACGATCGGCGGACTGGTGAGCGAGATGGCCGGGCACATTCCGCTACCCGGCGAGGTGGTGGAGGATGGGCCGCTGCGGCTGGAGGTGCTGGCCTCGACCGACCGGCTGGTCGAACGCGTGCGCGTGGGCCTGCAGACGGTGTTGTCGGCGTCTGAGCCGGAGTAGCGCAAGCGGCGGTGCGATGATGGAGGGATGGCTCTTCGCTCCGGCTTTGTCTCCATTATCGGTCGCCCGAACGCAGGCAAGTCGACGCTGCTGAACGCGCTTCTTGGCCAGAAGCTGGCGATTGTGACGCATAAGCCGCAGACGACGCGGACGCGCATCCAGGGCGTGCTCGAACTGCCGGTCCGGAAGAAGACGCAAGACCGATCCGGGGCGGCCGGCGGCGCAGATTGTGCTGGTGGATACACCGGGCGTGCACAAGGGTGACACGCAACTGGACCGGCGCATGCTGCAGGAGGTGCAGGATGCGCTGGAGGGCCGCGATGCGGTGCTGTTCATCGTGGATGTGACGCATCGGTTGCCGCAGCCTGAACCTGAGCGCGACGCGGAAGAGGACGGAAGCGGTGAGCGCAAGGTGCGGACGCTTGGGCAGCATAAGCGTGTGCTGTCGAAGGCGGAGGATGATCTTGCATTGCAGCTGGTGAAGCGGCTGGAGTGTCCGGTGCTGCTGGTGTTGAACAAGATCGATGCGCTGCCGAAGAGCGCGTTGTTGCCGCTGATTGCGCACTGGACGGCGTTGCACAGCTTTGCGGACGTGATTCCGATCTCGGCGCGCAAGGGCGAGAACCTCGAGCTGTTGCTGGACCGGATTGTGGCGCATCTGCCGGAGGGGCAGCGCTACTTCCCGAAGGACCAGCTGACGGATCAGCCGGAGCGGTTTCTGGTGGCGGAGCTGATCCGGGAGAAGATCCTGCTGCTGACCGGAGAAGAGGTTCCTTATGCGGCGGCGGTGGTGGTGGAGCGGTTTGAGGAACCGGCGAGCCGGAAGAAGACCAAGGCCGGCAAACTGCCGGTGACGAAGATCGCGGCGGCGATCTTCTGTGAGCGGGCGGGGCAGAAGGCGATCCTGATCGGCAACCAGGGAAGCATGTTGAAGCGGATCGGCACGGCGGCGCGGAAGGATATCGAGTGCGTTGCTGGGGACGCGGGTGTTTCTGGAGCTGTTTGTGAAGGTGCGGGAGGACTGGCGGGCGTCGGCGGGGTTTGTGGATGAGCTGGACTGGCGGCGGCAGTTGGAGAGCATCGCGGAGAACCAGCAGCTGGCGCGCAGCCTGGCGAAGCAGGCCGAAGGACGTGAGGAAAACGAGTGATTGGGCTGCGGCGCCGGGCGCGGGTGGGGCCGGGGGTGGTTGAGACCCGCCGGCTGCGCCTGGTGCCGATCACGCCGGAGCTGATCGAGGCGGAGGCGGAGGGGCATGCGACGCTGGCGAGGGTGCTGGGGGCGGAGGTTGGGCCGGAGTGGCCTCCGCAGCACTGGGACGCGCAGGTGCGGGCGCACATCCTGGCGCAGTTCGCGGAGTACCCGGAGAGCGTGGGATGGCACCGCTACGTCGTGCTGACGGAGCCGAACCAGGTCGTGGGCTGTTTGGGGGCGTTTCCGTGCGCGGCAGGCGATGTGGAGATCGGGTACTCGGTGCTGCGGTCCTACCAGCGGCGCGGGCTATGGCGCGGAGGCTGCGGCAGCGTTTGTGGAGTGGCTGCTCGAGCAGCCGAACATCCGGTCGGTGACGGCGCAGGCGTATGAGACGACGCCGGGGTCGGTGAAGGTGATGCAGCGCTGCGGGATGCGGTTTATCGGGCCGGGGGATCAGCCGGGCATCGTGCGGTATCGGCGGTGGAGATAGGTTGTTAGTTTTAGTGGCTAGTGCTCGCCCCTCCCCGGGGGTACTTTTGGTTCAAAGTACGTTGGAATAGGGAGTTAGGCCTGGACCTTGGCCGTGGGTACCCTCTGCGGGTATGGTGCTGCGCTTTGCGACGGGTTAATTCCTATTGTAGTGAAACGGTGGGAATAACTATGCAGCCGTGGCCCTACGTCTTCAGTGCGTTTCCGCTACGAGGGCTGGGGCGGCGTCGGCCCAGTTTGGGTAGGCGAAGTGGAAGCCGTGTTTGCGAAGCAGCGTGGGGAGTACCCAGCGGCTTTTGAGGACGAGTTCGGTTTCGGTTCCCATGGCGAGGGCGCCGATCGCCAGCGCGGGCGTCGGGGCGGGGAGGCCGATCGGCTGGCGCCAGGCGTGGCGCAGGATGCGGAAGAAGTCGCGGTTGGGGAGCGGGCCGGGCGCGGTCAGATTGACTACGCCGTCGGTTTCGTCGGTGATCTCCGGGCGCTCGAGCAGGAGATCGATGGCGCGGCAGAGGTCTGCGCCGTGAATCCAGGACACGAATTGCTTGCCGGAGCCTTGTGTGCCGCCCAGGCCCAGTTTGGCGAGTTTGGACATGACCGAGAAGACCCCGCCGGGGTCGGGGGTCATGACCATGGAGGAGCGGAGGCGGATTTTGCGGGTGTGCGGGGTGGGGATGCTGGCCGCGAGCGCCTCTTCCCAGCGCGCGGCGACGTCGATGGAGAAGCTCCAGGTCTCGGGCAGGGTGGCGGGTTCACGGGTGCCGCGCTCGAAGGGGCGGTCGCCGGGTTCACCGGTGAACTCGTCCTGTGGGCGGTCGAGCGCGTGGCGGTAGAAGGTGCTCGTCGAGGCGTTGAGCCAGAGGCGTGGCGGCGTGGGTGAGGCTGCGATCAACGCGCCCAGCAGCCGTGTGGGGAGGATGCGCGAGTCGTAGATTTCACGGCGGTTTTCGGGGGTGTAGCGGCAGTTCACGGAGCGGCCGGAGAGGTGGATGATCGCCTCGGCCTGGTTGAGTTCCGTGACCCACGGACCGGGGGTGAGGCCGTCCCACGGGAGCGTGCGCCATGGCTGGTGGATGTGGGCCTGCGGGTTGCGTGAAAGGACGGTGATCTGGTGGCCCGTCGCGTGGAGGTGACGCGCGAGCAGGGTACCGATCTGACCGGAGCCGCCGGGAAGGAGAATGCGCATGGATGTGGGGATTTTACGTGGGCGAGAATGCGGGTGCGCGGCGCGTACAGGAAGGCGGCTTGGGCCCGCGGGCGAGGACGCCAGCCAGCGACGATGAACTGTGGTGGCGGTGGGGCAAGAGGATTCAGATGGTTCGATACGGAAACACTTCACTGGTTGACAAACGTCTCCGCGACCAGCTAGTTTCTTGACGATCCTCTCAATTGCACGTCCAGGAGTTCCGAACATGCAGAACCTCCGCGCCCGCCGCGCGATTCATGCCCTGTGCCTGGGGACCGCGTCACTGTTTTTGCCGACGTTGATTGTGTCGGGGAGCTTTAGCCTCTCAGCGAAGGCGCAGACCGGCGGCCAGGCGGGCATCCAGGGCACCGTCACGGACGCGACCGGCGCGATCATTCCTGGCGCCGAGGTAAGCGCGACAAACCAGGCCACGGGTGTGGTGACCACGCGTAAGACGACCAGCGACGGCCTGTACACGATCTCGCCGATCCTGCAGGGCACGTACACGGTGAAGGTGGCCGCTCCGGGGTTCGCGGAGTTCGTGCAGAAGAACCTGACGGTGGACGCGCTGCGGCTGACGGGTCTGAATATCAACCTGCAGATTGGATCGCAGGGGCAGGAGGTCACGGTGACCGAGGCGCCGCCGGCGCTGGAGACGACGAACGCCAGTCTTGGCGGCGTGATCGAGAACACGACGTACACGAACCTGCCGATCCAGATGGGTGGCCAGCAGCGCGATGCGACGGCGTTTGCGACGCTCCTGCCCGGATCGCAGGGTGGGGCGCGCGCGCCGATCATCGGTGGCACGTCGAACTACACGGCGGAGCTGTACCTGGACGGTATGCCGCTGACGATTGCGACGCAGCAGGGCGACAACCGGATCATCTTCAACTCGGTGCCGATCGAGGCGGTGGATCAGTTCCAGGTTTTGACGAGCTCGATTCCGGCGGAGTACCAGGGCGCCGGGTTGTTGAACTTTACCGTGAAGTCGGGTGGAAACCAGTATCACGGGTCGGCAAACGTCTTCGTTCGCAACACGATCTTCGACACGTGGTGCTATACCTGCAAGGCTGCTACGGCGAAGGACGTAAACGGAAACACCGTACCCGCCAAGAAGCCATACGAGAACCAGAACGAGATCTCCGCGACGGCGGGCGGACCGATTCCGCTCACGAGGCACAAGGGATTCTTCAACTTTACGTATGACCGGTATCACGGGCGCAGTGGCGTCAACCCGGGTCTGCTTACGGTCCCCACGCTGAAGATGCGCAACGGAGATTTCAGCGAACTGCTGGCCAGCAACGGCGGTCCGGGCTATGTGATCTATGACCCGCTGTCGCAGGCGGCGTGCACGGCGGCGAACAAGGGCACAGCGTGCCGTTATCCGTTCCCCGGCAACGTCATCCCGCAGTCGGAGCTTTCGCCGATCTCGCAGTACCTGCAGAAGTATCTTCCAACGCCGACGAACTCGGGGCTGCAGAATAACTTTCTAGGCGGTCTGCCCTCGGGCTATGACAACTGGTCGTATGTGTGGCGCGCGGACTTCGATCTGACGCCGAAGCAGCGGCTTTCGTTCGTGAACACGAAGGGCAGTCGTCTGAATGTGCCGTATACGTTTGCGGCGAGCCCGACGCTGCCGCTGCCGTATTCTCGCGTGACGCGAGCACGGGTGGTGATCAACGTGGCGACGATCGAGCACGATTACCACATCACGTCGGCCATGACGAACCAGTTCAAGTTCAACTTCCTGCAGATGGGCGGCCCGCCGATCACGAATGCAACGCAAGGCATTCCGGAGTATGAGGCCGTGAACGCAGGCATCACCGGCTTGCCTCCGGGGCAGGCTTCCGAGGAGTTCCCGTCGATCACGTTCAGCAACTCCGGGACGACGCAGTGGGCGAACGGAGCTTCGGGCGCGACGCAGACGTCGGTGTCGAACGGGTACACGTATGTGGACAACCTGCTGATGGTGAAGGGCCAGCACTCGATCACCGCCGGTTTCCAGCTGCAGTTCCTGGAGGCGAATGCAACGGCCGCCGATGGCCCGTCGACGCCGTTCACACAGAGCTACAACAACAATCCGACGGCGGCGCTGGCGAGTGCCACGACCGTGTCCGCGGGCACCGGTTATGACTACGCGAGCTTTCTGCTGGGCGGTGTCACCGGTGGTGGAACCACGGTGCAATCGTTCGGTGTGACGGGTGGACGGTACCGTCCCTTCGCACCCTATGTGCAGGATGATTGGAAGGTCACGCCCAAGCTGACGGTGAACCTTGGACTTCGCTGGGATTACATCCCGCCGTTCAAGGAGGTGCTCGACCGGTGGAGCTTCCTGAATCCGACGATGACGAATCCGTTGACCGGAAACCCGGGCGTGCTGCAGTTTGCCGGTGACCACGGGGCCGGCATCAGCTGCAACTGCCGGACGCCGGTGCAGACGTACTGGAAGAACTTCGGGCCGCGGATTGGAGTGGCGTACGCGGTGAACGAGACGACGGTGTTTCGCGCCGGATTCGGGATCTCGTACTCGCACGCCGGCGGCGTAGGCGGCCGTGCGGGAGCGTACCAGGGCACAGGAGCGACAGGCTATACCGCCAGCGCCGCGCCGACTGCGATCAACGGCAATTCGATCAACCCGAACTACTGGCTGAACACAGGACCGGCGTTTACGGCAGCCGGCCTGGGCAATGCGCAGTTTGGCGGGCCTGGGTTCAATCTGCCGACGCCTCCGGGACCGACGTTGGCAGGCACGGAGTTGAACACAGGCAACTATGTGAGCAACGGTGTACGTGTGGCGCCGAACGGCGTGTCGTATGCGGACCCGTACATCTCGGGCCGCGCGCCGACGTTCACGTTCTTCAACGGAGGATTGCAGAAGGCGGTGACCAACAACATCACGGTGAGCGCGAACTATGCGGGCAGCGTGAGTCACTTCATCTCGCCGAGTGCAGGCAATGCGCGCGGGTACTGGGTGAACCAGTTGAACCCGGCTTATCTTCCGGCGCTGGGCGGCATTTATGTCGCGAACGGATCGAAGCAGGTTCCGTTGCTGCAGGCGCAGGCGACCCCGGCGAACATCGCTCGGGCGCAGGCCGCGATGCCTGGCATCAAGGTGCCGTATGCGCAGTTCGCGGCGGCAGGCGCGATCAGCAGCGGTGTAACGATTCAGCAGATGCTGGTTGCGTTTCCGCAGTATGGGACGATCACGGATACATGGGGCCAGAACGTGGCGAACGCGACGTATAACTCATTCCAGTTGAGCGTGCAGCAGCGGCCGTTCCACGGCGTGACGTACCAGATCAACTACACGTATTCGAAGAACCTTGGCGACGAGGGGACCTTCCGGTCCGGGTATGACATTCCCGGGAACGCGATCGATGCGGGTGGACGGTCGTTCAAGCAGGATTCGATCGAGCACTCGTATACCACTACGAACGTTCCGGAAAACCTGTCGGCGTTTGGAACGGCGGAGTCTCCGTTCGGGCGAGGCAAGATTGGTTCGGAGCACTTCCTGGTTCGGACGTTTGCGGGAGACTGGCGGATTTCGGGGATCTTCACGTACCGGGCCGGTACGCCTCTTGCGATCATCTCGTCGAGCTGCCAGACGATCGCGGGTCAGTGCATGCCGGATCTGAACCCGAACTACTCCGGCTATGTCTCGAATAATGCACGGATCAACGGCGACTGGAGCTATGGCGCGACGGGATCCAATGTGGGTGCTCTGCAGAAGATCGACGCCAATGCGTTCGTGACGCCGACGACCTATGGAACGGCGTCGCAGTGCGCGACCTATGGAT
The DNA here is from genome assembly GCA_963795955.1 of uncultured Verrucomicrobiae bacterium. Lineage (GTDB taxonomy): Bacteria > Acidobacteriota > Terriglobia > Terriglobales > Acidobacteriaceae > Granulicella. The sequence continues at coordinate 448,563 of CAWCJK010000003.1, read as the reverse complement.
GCGTGGCGGCGATCGGCAATGCACCGCGGACGCAAGCGTACAACCTGACCGGGCCTGGATCGTACAACCTGGATATGGCGTTGAAGCGCGATTTCCGGCTGACGAAGGAGCGCTTCAGATTCCAGTTTGAGGCGGACTGTCTGGATGTGACGAACAAGCACACGTTCGGGGGTATCGGAACGACACTTTCCGCGCCGGCTTCGGCCGCGGGAGGCACGTCCTACGGCCCCTCGAACGCGAGTTCAGCGTTCGGCAAGGCCACCACGGCAAGCGGCAACCGCGACTGGCAGTTGGCTGGACACATCGTGTTCTAAACGCTTCCGGGCGCGACAAGAAGAAGGACCCCTGCACAGAGCATGTGTAGGGGTCCTTCTTGTTTTGCTTATCGCTACTGCAGCAGGGTGATCGCCGCTGTGGTCATGGCTTCGACGCCGGTGTGGATGGTGGGTTCGGGCAGGGGTTCGAACTTGTTGGTGTGTGGGCCGGGGAGGGGTTTGCCGGCGGCCTGGGCGGTGGCGAACTTTTGCGGGTCCATCGCGCCTAGCCAGAAGAAGGCTAGCGGGATCTGGCCCTTGAGGGTGAAGATGCCTACGTCTTCCGAGCCCATGACCTTTTGCTGTTCGACCACGTTGTCGGTGCCGAGGGCTTTGGTGAGTGCGGGTGTCAGCTGTTGCATGAGGGCGGGGTTGTTGAAGGTGACAGGGGTGGATTCGTCTTCGAGCACGGTGACGGTGGCGGCCTTGTCTGCGGGCAGGTTGTAGGCGGTGGTCAGGCCGCTGGCCATGGATTTGAGGCCGTCGATGACGAGTTGGCGGCTGTGATCGGAGAAGGCGCGAGTGGTGAGTTCGAGCTTGACCGAGTCGGGGATGATGTTGCGCTTTGTGCCGCCGTGGATGTCGCCGACGGTGACCACGGATGGGTCCTGCGGGTCTTCTTCGCGGCTGACGATGGTTTGGAGTTCGGTGATGTAAAGCGCCGCGAGGGTAACGGGGTCGCGGCCTAGCTGCGGCGCGGAGCCGTGGCCGCCGATGCCGTGGATGACAATGTCGATGGAGGTAGAGCTGGCGAGCGCGGGGCCGGGGACGAAGCCGACTTTGCCGGCGGGCAGGGTGTTGGTGTCGTGGAGGCCGATGATGTGGTCTGGCTTGCCGAAGCGGTCGTAGAGGTGGTCGGCGAGCATGGCTTTGGCGCCGTCGATGGTCTCTTCCGAGGGCTGGCCGACGAGGATGAGGGTGCCGTGCCACTGGGAGCGCGCGTGGGCGAGGGCACGGGCGGTGCCGATCATGACGGTGGTGTGGACGTCGTGGCCGCAGGCGTGCATGACACCGGTGTCCTGCCCAGCGTTTTGGCCGGATTTGGTCTTCGTGACGACGTGGCTGGCGTAGGGGAGGCCGGTCTCTTCCACGATGGGAAGTGCGTCCATGTCGGCGCGGATGAGGAGTGTGGGGCCGGGGCCGTTTTTGAGCACGCCGACGACGCCGTAGGCGTGCGAGCCGTCGGGGTAGACGCCGACGCGCTCGGTGACGGTGTAGCCGGCGTCGCGAAGGTTCTTGGCGAGGACGCCGGAGGTGCGGGCTTCGTAGTGCGAGAGCTCAGGGTTGGCGTGGAGGTCTTTGTAGATGGTGACGAGGCCGGGGACGTCGGCGGAGATGGTGGTGTCTAGAGCTGATTGGGATTTCGCGATGGGGGCGGCGAGGAGCAAGCGCGGCTGCGGCGCTCGCGCGCAGGAGGGCGGAGTGGGTGTGGGCATTTGCGGAGAGTATAGCGAGCGGACGGCGATGCTGCGCGGCTGTGGGCACCGTGAGTGCGCGCGAGTTCAGCGGAGGACTCGAACTCGGTGATCCAGCGGATCGGTCCTGCAGGAGAGGGTAGTTGCTCGGGAGCGGTATGCGCGTCAGCGGTGTGATGTCTGCGCCGGTGGGTCCTTGAGGGTTGAGGATGAGGTGATTTGCGTCGGGTTGGTTGACGGCGAACATGAGCATGCCGCGGACCTCATAGAGGATGCGAAGGCGGTGATGCGCGGCGTCGTAGATGGCGCGGGAACGCCAGAGGGTGCCGTTGGCCGCGCGGAAGTAAGTATCGCTGTTAGGGTCGAAGAAGATGCTTACGATCTGCGAGCCGTCTGCGCCGACCAGCCCATGTCCGCCGCTTTGCAAGGAACCAAGCCACCTGCGAAGGCAGGTGGATTTGCTGCGGATTGTTGCTTCATCTTCCACACGGCGTGGCTTCCGCTGGCCGATTGCCAGCAGGCGAGGATCGGTAATAAGCAACTCGATCGCGAGGAGAGCTTTTCTGCTCGTGCTGCGCTTGAATTTGGGGCTCCAGATCTCGCCGGCCGTAAGGGCTTGTGGGTCAGGAAGAGATACGTCAGCGCTTTGATCTCGGGCGCGAGTAAGACGAGCCCATCAGATGCATAGAGAGCGAGTAGAGGCTTCACGGGAGACGTCGAATGACGTCGAGCAGAGCCACGTTCGGCCATGACTCTGAAGGCCAGCGTGGCGCCCAGGACGCGGTGCGTCGAAAGAGCAGCGCGAAGCCGGCGGTCGACCGGTCCAGCAAGGAACATGACAGAAGTGCGGCCGGATCGCCGTAGAGTGACCAGAAGAGTATTCGGCGGATGTGGTTCCGACGGGTTCGTTGAGGACCGCGAGTGGCGGCGTCGGGAACTGGATCGGAAAGACCTTGATGAAGCCGTAGCGGAGCAGCGCCACGCCGAGGTGAGGCGAGTGTTGAGGCGGAGCCAGCCCAGGAGGTCTCGATTGCGCAGAGTCGATAAGGAGATCAGAGAAGTCTGCCGCGACGGCGAGGGGAAGATGACGCGATGGGATCCAATGGAGCGCGCTGTCGCTGCCGGATTGAACGGGGATGCCGTCGCGGCGACCGGTCAGGTGGAAGAGGTGGACGCCGATCACTGAACGAAGAGCTGCATGCGAGCAGCGATCCGGGCTTTCGCTTGAGCAGCGCGGAGAGCTGTCAGCCAGACGCGAAAAGGATCTGCCGTCTCGCGAATTTGGATCGACGCTGCACGAGTGTAGCTTGAAAAGCTACAGCGCGAAACACCGCTATTCGGTGAGTTGGATGCCGAGGGCTTTCATCTTGCGGTAGAGGTGGGAGCGTTCGAGGCCGAGGGATTCTGCGGCGCGGCTGATGTTGCCGTGGGAGCGGTCCAGTTCTTTGAGGATGTAGTCGCGCTCGTAGGCTTCTCGGGCTTGCTGGAGAGTGGAGAACTCTTCGCGGTTGCCGTCGCGGCCGTTGCTGCGGCCGTCGGTGCGCTGGACGAGGAGTGGCAGGTGTTTGACCTCGATGCGCGTGGCTTTGGGGTTGAGGATCAGGACGCGCTCCATGAGATTGCGGAGTTCGCGGACGTTGCCCGGCCAGTTGTAGGTGCGAAGCTGCGCGAGGGCGGACTCGGTGATCTCGACGCGAGGGCGGCCGTACTGCTGGCCGAACTCGGCGAGGAACTCCCGGGAGAGGGCAGGCAGGTCTTCTTTGCGGTCGCGCAGCGGCGGGACGAAGAACGGGATGACGTTGAGGCGATAGAAGAGGTCTTCGCGGAAGTTGCCGCGGGCGATTTCTTCTTCGAGGTCCTTGTTGGTGGCGGCGATGACGCGGGCGTCCACGTGAACGGGGTTGGTGGCGCCCACGGGGTAGAAGCGTTGTTCGTCGAGCGCGCGGAGGACCTTGGCCTGGGTCTTGAGGCTCATGTCGCCGACTTCGTCGAGGAAGAGCGTGCCGCCGTCGGCGCGCTCGAAGGTGCCGCGTTTTTCAGCGGGCTGACTGGGACCGCCGGGGCCGGCGCCGTGCCTGTAGCCGAAGAGTTCGGTTTCGATGAAGTCTTCGGGGATGGCGGCGCAGTTGAGCTCGACGAGGGGGCGCTCGCGGCGCTCGGATTCGGCGTGGATGAGGCGGGCGATGCGTTCTTTGCCGGTGCCGGATTCGCCGAAGATGAGCACGCGGCCGTTGGTGGGAGCCATGAGCTTGATCTGCTGGCGGAGGGCCTTGATGGAGACGGACTCGCCGGTCACGGAGCCGGTGGTGGCGAGTTGGCGAACGAACTCCTGGTTGTCTTCGCGCAGGTGATGCGCCTGGACGGCGTTGCGGAGGACGAGGAGGGTGCGATCGAGTGAAAGGGGCTTCTCGAGGAAGTCGAAGGCGCCGAGCTTGGTGGCACGGACGGCGGCCTCGATGGTGCCATGGCCGGAGATCATGATGACCTCGGGCGCGGCGGCGCGCTCTTCACGGTTGCGGCCGTTGCGGAGCGGGCCCCGGATTTGGGCGAGGACGTCGAGGCCGTCGCCGTCGGGAAGCCAGATGTCGAGCAGGACAGCCTGGTAGTCGGCGTCGCGGAGCAGGGTGAGGGCCTCGGTCGCTGTGCCGGCGGTGGTGACGGCATAGTCTTCTTCGCGGAGGATGGCTTCGAGAGAGCCGCGGATGTCAGCTTCGTCGTCGACGATGAGAACGTGATTCATGAAGGGCAGCAACCAGGAAGTAGCAAACAGGAACTAGGAACTAGGGATTCGGTTGACGTTGCTAAATGACGTTGTCTGTTGATGCGAGAGTTAGGCCCCGACCTTTGAGATGCGTTCGGATTCGGGATCTGAATTTGTGGTTTCGTGATCGGTCGTGGGGGCGGGGCGGAGTTCGACGATGAAGCGGGCTCCAGAGGGGATGTTTTTCTCGGCGCGTATGGTGCCGCCGTGTTCCTGCACGATTTTGGCAGCGATGGAGAGACCGAGGCCGGTGCCGCGTTGCTTGGTGGAGAAGTAGGGAAGGAAGAGACGCTCGCGCATCTCGTCGGTGAGGCCGGGGCCGGTGTCGGAGACGGTGAGCTCTACGAGGCCGGATTCGAGCAGACGGGTGCACACGTAGAGTTCGCGGAGGAGGCTCTCGCTCATGGCTTCGGCGGCGTTGTCGATCAGGTTGGAGATGGCGCGCTTGAGGGCTTCGGGGTCGGCGAGGACGAGCGGCAGGCTGGCCGCGAGTTTCCGACGCACGCGGATAGCGCCGAGGCGGCCGGTGAAGAGCGCAAGCGCGTTCTCGACGATGGTGTTGAGGTCTGCAGGGCGCGGTTGTGCGGTGGGGAACTCGGCCAGGGCGCCGAACTGATCGACGAGGGAGCGCAAGGTTTCGACCGCGGAGCCGATGACGTCCGTGGAGCGCTGGATGACCTCGACGGAACGGGTGTTCACGCCGTGTTCGGCGAGGGCAGGCTGCATGCGGTCGATGTGGCGGCGGATGAGTTCGGCGTTGAGCGAGATGGGCGTGAGCGGGTTTTTGATCTCGTGGGCGACGCGGCGTGCGACCTCCTTCCAGGCGCTTTGCTTCTGCGCACGGAGGACCTCGGAGACGTCTTCGAGGACGAGCACGTAGCCGAGATGTTCGCGTGCGCTGGCGGGGCCGCGTTCGAGTGGCGCGACGACAGCGGAGACGTGAAAGACGCCGGCTTCGGCGGGAAGCTGGAGCTCTGCGGAGGCTGAGCCCATCCGGTGACTGCGCTGCATGAGGCGATCGAGGATCTCCATTGCGTCGCCGGGCAGGACGTCGCGGACGGGGGCGCCGACGAAGACACGTTCACCGCCGGGGTCGAGCATCTCGGAGAAGGCGCGGTTGACGAGCACGATGCGGCGCTCGGGCGAGAGGGTGACGAGGCCGGTGGGGATGGTCTCGATGATGGTTTCGAGCTCGGTACGGCGGCGCTCGAGTGTGGCGTTGAGCTCGCTGAGTTGGCGGGCGGAGGCTTCGGCTGTGGAGCGGGCGGATTCGAGGTCGGCTGCCATTGCGTTGAAGCTGTCGGCGAGTTCGCCGAGTTCTTCGGTTGCGCCTTCGTGGACGCGGCGAGCGTAGTCGCCGGCCGCGATCGCCTCCATGGCTTCGGCGAGCGATTCCATCGGCCGGGTGACCTGCTTGGCCATGTTGAGGGCAAGCCAGCAGCAGGCGAAGAGCGCGAGGACGGTGATGAGCAGGAGAAGACCGGTGTAGAGGGTACGGACCTGGCGGCGCTCGCGGAAGATGGTCCAGTAGACGTCCGCGGCTTTGTGGAGCCGGAGGTTGGTGGCGGTGACGTCGGTGGGAAGGGGCAGGCCAACGACGACGATGCCGCCGTGCTTGAGGCCCGCGACGGCGAGCGAGTAGTCGGTGCCGCCGAGAGTGATGAGGCTACCTTCGTTGCGCTGGGCGCGGTCAAGCAGCTGGGTTTCGATGGTGGTGGCGACGTCCGGGCCGGAGGGTGCGGTGTCGGGGAGCTGGAAGGAGGCCAGCGGGCTGTGGTCGCGGTAGAGGACGGCGAATCCGCCCTGCAGCGTCAGCTCGTGCGCTTGCAGAATGCGGTGCGCGGCGGCGATAGCAGGCGGTGCCACCGAAGTCTTGGCGTTGAGGCCGGGCACGTCTTCGAGCTGGACGGAGATGGAGTCCGCCTCGGAACGGGCGTTGGCGCTGACGTAGCGGGCAAGGGCGGAGACGAGGCCGTTGGCGTCGTCGCGCATCTCGGTGACGGGCTGTGAGAACCAGCGGTCGACCGCGCGGTTCATCAGCAGATAGCTGAAGGCCAGCATGAAGACGAGCGGAACGAGTGAGACGAGGACGGCGCCCCAAAGCATGCGCGTGCGAAGACGCGTGCCGAGCACACGGCTGCGCTGGTCGGCGTAGAGCTTGAGCAGGTTGCGGACGAGGATGACGAGGACAGCGACGAAGAGCAGGAACGCGACGATCGAGAGAGCGAGGAAGACGAGGGTTTCGAGCGGGGACTGCGGGTCGAGAACGCGGATATTGAAGGCGTTGAGCGTGCCGAGAGCAAGGAAGAGCACAAGCAGGCTGACAAGCAGCACGACGATCCAGATGCGCCGGCTTTGTGCGCTGCCCATGACGAGCAGTTTACGCTCGCGAGGCAAGCGGTCTGGGCAAGTGAAGGCAGGGCCGGGACCGCTCGGCGGTGCGGTGCGCGATCGGAGTTGCGGTCCGTCTCGCTTCGTTCAGTGCTTTGATGGATTGAGCAGCCTTGTTAGTATGCGATGGTTCAGAGGCCGCCTGGTTGTGAAGCGCGCGGACTCCTTCCAGGAATCCAGATCGATGCGAATGTCTTCCATGAATGTGAGCGCACGTCGATCCGCATGGATGAGCGCGCTTTTCGCGGCTGCAGTGATCATTGTCCTGTTCGCCATCTGTGTACGCACTGCGCACCGTGATTCGGTGAGTTGGGACGAATCACAACATCTCTATTCAGGCTGGCTCTCCTGGGAGCGCGGGGACTTCGGTTACAACCCGGAGGTCCCCCCATTGATCAAGATGTGGGATGCCATCCCGCTCTTGCGCAGAGACATCAAGGCACCGGCGTACACGGGCGATCCGTTCAAGAAGGAAGGCTTCGTTCTTGGGCAGCGCTTTCTGGCGGCTAACGGCATCGAGCGGACCTTGATCCCTGCACGCATCATGGCTTCGCTGCTCACGGTGCTCCTCGGCACCATGATCTTCCTTTGCGCCAATGAGATGTTCGGCAGCGACGCAGCTCTGTTCGCCCTGCTCTTGTTTTGCTTCGATCCGAACTTCCTTGCTCATGGGGCGTTCGTCACTACGGATATTGGGGCCGCTCTTACCACCCTTGCCGCGATCTACGCCTTCTACCGATACCTGAAGCTGCCGTCGATTCCCAGAATGATCGCCGTTGGGATTGCGGTCGGCCTGGCCATGACGGCCAAATTCACGGGTGTATTCATCGTTCCTTTGCTATGCCTGATTGCGGTGATCGACTTCTGGCAACCGAAAGGTGCGAGCCGAAGCCCCGGGTCCGCGTCGGCTCGGCAGACGGTCGTAGCGATCGCAGTCGCGTTGGTCATCGGACTGGGGTGGATTTGGGCGATCTACCATTTCCGCTATGCGGCTCGGCCCGCGCCCCTCGAACTGAACCCCACGAGCGAGCAGTATCTGCAAAAGCTCTCTTCGCCGTTGAGTCGCGCCGTATTGGTGACGCTGAGCAGGCTGCACGTCCTGCCCGAGGCCTACATCTACGGCCTGGCAGATACAAAGATCTCAGCCGGTAGCCTCCCCAGCTATCTTTTTGGCCGAACCTACCCAGGCGCGCCGCACTGGTACTTCCCGGCTGCCCTCGTGATCAAGAGCACGCTTCCACTGCTGATCCTGCTCGGGATAACGCTTGTCGTAATCCTTCGTGGGAGATGGAACATGCGCCGGGAGATCGCCTGTCTAACGATTCCCCCTGCCTTCCTTTTTCTGTTGTCGTCGTCCTCTGACCTTGGCATCGGGTACAGGCACCTGCTTCCGATGTTCCCGATGCTGTACATCCTGGTGGCGGGCTGCGCGACGTACATCGTTTCGAAGAATCCGAAGTACGCCTACGGATTTGCGGCTCTGTTGCTTTGGCAGGTCATTACGACCCTGGCGGCACGTCCGGGTCTGTTGGCGTACGCGAATGAGGCATGGGGAGGACCGTCGAAGACGCATCTGTACCTTTCCGACTCGAACGTGGACTGGGGCCAGCAATTGAAGGCCGTGAGACGTTATCTGGAGACCCATCCATCGCAACCGTGCTACTTCGCCTACTTTGCGCAGGGGCCTGTCGACTTCAGGGACTATGGAATCAACTGTCGTGTATTGCCGACAGGCTCAGCATTCTGGACGGGGCTCGAGACGATGCGATTCGGGGATGACCCGAACGTATCGGGCACGCTGTTGATCAGTGATGGAGTGGTGGCTGGCGCGGACATACCAGGGAAGGGAAACCCCTATGCCGGCTTCGCCTCCGTGCGACCTGCGGCGGTGATCGACAGAGGCGTTTATGTCTACAACGGGCGGTTTACGTTGGGAGCAGCCGCGGCTCTTGAGCATGTCCATGCCGCCCAGAATTTCGTAGCGCAGCATGACGCCTCCGGCGCTCTGCGCGAAGGGCGTATCGCAGAGAAGCTCGACCCAAACAATCCAGAGGCGCATGCCCTTGTGGGTGATGCCCTGGCCGCAGCAGGTGACGAGCCAGCGGCGCAGACGTGAGTACTCTGCGGCACTCCACTCGTCTGAGCTCGATCCAGTTTTCCAGAAGGATTTACTGGCTCAGCTACAGGCAAAGACGAAACAGTGAACCGAGGCATCTGCGCGGGAACGGGGGAGCTGGCGCTCAACCCCGTTCTCCGGCCGGTGCTAACGAGTGGTTACAGGAGCGAGTTGGTAGAGGTGTACTCGCGGTTCTGGCCTTCGGCTACGGCCTTGTAGGTGAGTTTGCCTTTGTAGGTGTTGAGGCCTTCGGCGAAGCCTGGGTCGGACTTGCAGGGCGGCTTCGGCGCCTTGGTTGGCAAGCTTCAGGACGTAGGGGAAGGTGGCGTTGGTGAGCGCCAGCGTGCTGGTGTTGGGCACGGCGGCGGGCATGTTGGTGACGCAGTAGTGAACGACGCCGTCGACCTCGTAGCTGGGGTCGGAGTGGGTGGTGGGGTGGGCGGTTTCTATGCAGCCGCCCTGGTCGATGGCGACGTCGACGATGACCGCGCCCTTCTTCATCTTGCTGACCATGCCGCGGGTGACGAGCTTGGGCGCGGCGGCGCCGGGGATGAGGACGCCGCCGATGAGGAGGTCGGCTTCGGACGCGGCGCGCTCGATGTTGTAGCTGTTCGAGGCGAGGGTGAAGACGCGGCCGGAGAAGATGTCGTCGAGCTCGCGAAGGCGGTTGAGGTTGAGGTCGACGAGGGTGACCTTTGCGCCGAGGCCGAGGGCCATCTTGGCGGCGTTGGTGCCGACGATGCCGCCGCCGATGATGCAGACGTTGCCGGGAGGCACACCGGGGACGCCGCCGAGCAGAACACCGCGGCCGCCGTGCTCCTTCTCGAGGTACGCTGCGCCGACCTGGACGGAGAGACGCCCGGCGACCTCGGACATAGGCGTGAGGAGCGGAAGCGCGCCGAAGCGGTCTTTCACCGTCTCGTAGGCGATGCCGGTGACGTTCTTCTGGAGCAGTTGGTCGGTGAGTTCGGTGAGGGGAGCGAGGTGCAGATAGGTGAAGAGAACGAGGCCCTCGCGGAAGTGCATGTACTCCTGCTTGATGGGCTCTTTGACTTTGACGACCATGTCGGCGTTGCGCCAGACGTTGTAGGCTTCGCCGACGATCTCGGCGCCGACGGCCTGGTAGTCGTCGTCGGGGAATGAGGAGAGCGCGCCTGCGTTGTGCTCGACGAGTACCTTGTGGCCTGCCTCTGTAAGGGCTTTTGCGCCGGCAGGCGTGATGCCGACGCGGCTCTCGTGATCTTTGACTTCCTTGGGAACTCCGATAACCATCCAGTGAATCCTTTCCCGGCGATTGTACCTGTGTGTTCCTACGCCTTTCGTTGGAGAGCCAAAGGGGTGGGTAACCATTTAAGCCGTTACAATGGTGCTTGAATCCCCTCCTGACGGGTACGAAATAGGCTTCATGTCCTCAAAAGATTTCCGAACGCGCACTGGCCGCGTCAGCAATATGCGGTCGATCTTTTCGCTCTTTTCGAGCGATCTGGCGATCGACCTCGGCACGGCCAACACGCTGGTCTACGCGGCGGGTAAGGGCATCATCGTCAATGAGCCCTCGATCATCGCGGTGAATCGCGTCACGAATGAGGTCGAAGCGGTCGGCAAAGAGGCGAAGGAGATGCTTGGGCGGACGCCGGGCAACATCATCGCCATCAAGCCGATGAAGGACGGTGTGATTGCTGACTTCAAGCACACCGAGAAGATGTTGAACTACTTCATCCAGAAGGCGCACAACCGCAAGATGATGGTGCATCCGCGCATCGTGATCGGCGTGCCGAGCGAGATTACGCAGGTGGAAAAGCGCGCGGTTATGGACTCGGCGTATCGCGCGAAGGCGAGTGAAGTGCATCTCGTCGAGCAGGCGATGGTGGCGGCGATTGGTGCGGGGCTGCCGATTACGGAGCCGGGCGGCAACATGGTTGTCGATATCGGCGGCGGAACGACGGATATTGCGGTGATTTCGCTGGCGGGCATTGTGTATTCGCGGTCGGTGCGCATGGCCGGCAACCAGATGGACGATGCCGTGCAGACGTATCTGAAGCGGAAGTACAACCTGCTGATCGGCGAGAGAACGGCCGAGCAGGTGAAGATTGAGCTTGGATCGGCGTATCCGCTGGATAAGCCGATCACGATGGAGATCAAGGGCCGCAACCTGATCGAAGGCGTGCCGAAGACGATCACCATTGAGGACTCGGAGATTCGCGAGGCGTTGGGCGAGTCGATTGCGACGATCATGAATGCGATTCGCGTCGCGTTGGAGCGTACGCCGCCGGAGTTGTCGGCGGATATCTCGGATCGTGGGATTGTGCTGACCGGTGGTGGGGCGCTGATCAAGAACCTGGATAAGCGGATTCGTGAGGAGACTGGGTTGCCGGTTTCGATTGCGGATGATCCGCTGGCTTCGGTGGTGCTGGGCACTGGCAAGATGTTGAGTGATTTCCGGTTGTTGCGGAAGATTTCTATCGATTAGCGCGCAGAAAAGCTGACGCAAAGGGCGCGAAGGATGCGCCAAGGGTCGCCACGGAGGTGGTGGCCCTTTTTGCGTTACAGGCCGTGGGGGCGCTCGGGCTGTCCAGAGTAGCGGTTCGCGGATCGGGAAGCTGTAGGCGACGCTTTCTGGGTAAGGGCCGGCGGGGAGTTTTTGCCAGAGTTCTACGTATTCGGGGCGGTTGTAGGCGCGGCCGGAGAAGAGCAGGCCTGGGCGGCGGCCGGGGAGCTCGCGGAAGTCGATGGCGTCGGAGATGAAGCCCCAGCGTTCGGGGTGGGCGATGACGGGGTACAGGTAGGCGGCGACGATGCGCAGGCCTACGGCGTCGATGAGTTCGTAGCTCCAGAGCGGGTCGAAGGAAGAGCTTAGGAGTTGGCAGGCGCCGGTGAGCAGATCGAAGTTGAAGAGCGTGTTGCGGTAGGGGTTGGGGGTGGCGAGCTCCTGCGGGAACGTGCCGTCGATGTGGATCTGGTTGCGCAGGGTGGGCTTGCGGAAGAGCTTGCGGCAGTCTTCGAGGGCGTTCTCGTCGCGGTTGAAGCGGGCGAAGGCGGAGGCGACGAGCAGCCACGCGGAGGCGCGGTGGTCCTTGGTGTCGCGGGCGATCACCGCGGCGCGGTTGCTGTTGAGCCAGGTGTCGGCGGTCTTGAACCAGGCACGGATGGAGTCCCAGTCATCCTCGGTCAGGGCATTGCTGTCGACGAGGAAGGTGAGAGCGCGCGCGAGTTCGGCGAGGGGGACGAGGTCGACGACCGCGGCGGGGGTGGGGTTGGTGGTGCCGGGGGCGTAGCCTGCGTTGTCGAAGGTGGGTTCGAGGAGGGTATCGCGGTTGATGAGGTTGGCGCGGATGTGCTCCGCGGCGCGGGAGGCGTACTGCGTGTCGGAGCTGAGGAGATAGGCCGCGGAGAGGCAGGCGGTGGTGGCGGAGAAGTCGCGCAGACGGCGTGCTTGGGAGCGGAAGAGCTTGGGGTTCTTGGTGGCGCCCGCGGTGCGGATGTCGGGCTCGATCTCGGAGTAGAACTGGTTGGGTTTGCCTTCGGGCGGGAGCACACCGGTGACGGGCGCTATCAGGCGCGGTGAGCGCGGATTTGGCTTCGGCGAGGACGCGCGTGCGCTCGAGCTCGGCGACGTTGATGTGGGCGAGCGAGGGGGTTTGGGCCCGTAGGAGATTTGAGGCGAGTGCCGTGGTGCTGAGGGCGAGGAAGTCTCGGCGGGTGGGGTGGAGGCGTCACGCGGATGAGGGTAGCAATGGGCGTTTGTTGGCGCAAACGAAACCGAAGGCGAACAGCAGGTTCTCTTCGGGAATGTCAGAACGAAAGGCCAAGGCAACGGCGCAACGCAGATCCGCTTCGGGGATGACAAGCGAAGGGGACCGTAGGCCCCCTTCTGGCATCGCGACTACCGCAACGCTGCGTTTAGGCCGGTGGGAGTTGGCTGCGGTCCCAGCCGCCGCCGAGGGCTTTGATGAGCAGGACGGTGCCGTCCATGCGGCGGCGCAGGATGTCGATGTCGTTGCGCTCGTTGTTGAGGGCGGTGGTTTGGGCGGTGATGACCTGGAGGTAGGTGTCGAGGCCGCCGATGTAGCGGTTGTTGAGGATGCGCTCGGACTCTTGCGAGGCTTGTGTGCCGGTGCGCTGCTGTACGGCCTCGTTGGAGAGGACGCGGAGCGAGACGAGCGAATCTTCTACCTGCTGTACGGCGTCAATGACGGTCTGCTTGTAGACGGCGGCGTTGCGGTCGAACTGGGCGAGCGCTTCTTCCCTGACGCCCTTGCGGCGGCCGCCGTCGAAGGCGGTGTAGGCGAGGCCGGGGCCGAGAGAGTAGACCACGCTGGCGGGGCTGAAGAGCGATTCAACCGCCGCATTGCTCTGGTAGCCGATGCCTCCGCCGAGGAGGATGGAGGGGTAGAAGGCGGCCTGCGCGATGCCGATGGCCTCGTTGCCTTCCTGCGCGCGGCGCTCTGCGGAGGCGACGTCGGGGCGGCGCTGGAGCAGTTGCGAGGGGAGGCCGGTGGGGATCAGCGGCGGTGTGTAGTCCTCGGGTAGCGGCGAGAACGGGATGTTGAGTTGTGCGGGTGTTTCGCCGATGAGGTTGGCGATGGCGTGCTCGTACTGGGCGCGCGCGATGGCGACGTCGGAGGCGGCGACCTCGGCGGATTGGAGCTGGGTTTCCGCCTGGGTGACGTCGGATTTGACGGCGACGCCTCCGGTGTAGCGGTTGGTGGTGATGCGAAGAGCTTCCTGGTACTGGGCGACGGTGGCGTTCAGCAGCTTCTGCTGGGCGTCGGCGGAGCGGACCTCGAAGTAGTCCACGGCGAGCTCGGTTTGGAGCGACAGGAGGACGTTGACGCGGTCGGCGGCGCTGGCTTGGGCTTCTTCCTTGCCGGCGGCGATGTTGCGACGGACCTTACCCCAGAGATCGACCTCGTAGGTGAGCTGGAAGGGGTACTGCACGCTGGACGCGCCGCTGTTGGGCTGCGCGGGGTTGAAGTAGGGCGAGCCGGGGTTGTAGCGGCTGCCGCCGGTGTAGGGGTTGATGCCGACGGTGGGGAAGCGGTCGGCGTTGCGGACCCTGATCTCGGCGCGGGAGGCGCGGAGGTTGGCGTCGGCTTCGCGCAGGGTCTGGTTGGCTTGTTCGACCTTGGGCTCGAGCGTGTTGAGTTCGGCGTCGTTGAAGACCGTCCACCAGGCGCCGCGCGGGATGGAGTCGAGCGGGACGGCCTTGGACCAGTTGCCGGTTTCCTTGAAGGCGTCGGCGCCGAGCTCTTTGTAGGCGGGCGGGACGGGTGCGGTGGGGACGACGTACTTGGGGCCGACTTTGCAGCCTGCGAGTGCGGTGGCGAGGGTCAGTGCCATTGCGGCTGCGACTGTGCGGGCGCGCGGCGCGGTGGTGCTGGTGTTCATTGCGCTCCTGCCGTGGTTTGAGGGGCGTTGGCTATCCGGACCTGCTGGCCTTCTGCGATGGAGTCGGCTGGGTTCAGGATGATGTTGTCGCTGGCGGTCAGGCCGGAGGCGATCTGGAGGGTGCTGCCGTTGTCCTTGCCGATGGTGATGGGCTGGAGATGGACGTGGCCGTTTTGAACGAGGGCGACGCGGAGGCCTTCGGCACGGAAGAGCAGAGCGTTGGCTGGGACGGAGAGCATCTCGCGCGCCTGCGGCAGCTTGAAGTGCACGAAGACGTAGGCGCCGGGAAGGAGCTTGCCGTTCTGGTTGTTGACGTCGACCTCGACGTTCAGCGTGCGGGAGTTGGGGTCGATGGCGCTGGAGTTGCGCGCTACGGTCCCGGTGAAGCTCTGGCCGGGGTACTCGTCGAGGGTGAGCGTGGCGGTTTCGCCGTCGTGGATGGCGGGTGCGTAGACCTCGGGGACGGGGACGAAGATGCGCAGCTTGCCGATGGCGGCGATGCGGAAGAGATCGCGGGGCGCGGTGGCGCCGGTAGCTCCGGGTTCCGCGGTGCCGGTGCCGGCGTTGATGAGGTCGCCGATATCGGTGTTGCGGGCGGTGACGACGCCGTCGAAGGGAGCGTAGACGCGCTCGAAGGACTGGAGCTGCTGGAGGCGGCGCACGTTGGCCTGTGCGGCCTCATACGCGGCCTGCTTGGCGGCCGCGCCACTGACTGCGACGTCGGTCTCCTGCTTGGAGACGGAGTCTTCCTTGAGGAGATTCTGGTAGCGCTGGCTGGTGACGTTGGCGAGGTTGAGGTCCGCCTGCGCGCTCTTCAGGTCAGCCTGCGAGACCTGGAGTTGTTCGTCGATCTCGGGGGTTTCGATGATGGCCATGAGCTGGCCGCGGTGAACCTTCTGGCCGATGTCGACGAACCACTGCTTGAGGTAGCCGTTGGTGCGCGCGTAGATGGGCGTGTCGTTGAAGGCCTGGGTGTTGCCGGGCAGCGAGATCTCCGAGGCCGTGCCGGTGACGCTGGGATGCGTGGTGGTCACGGTGAGCACGGCGTTGCGCGCGGTGGTCTGCTCGAGGTGCTGCTCGGTGACGGAGCGCGAGACGATGCCGGAGGCGATGCCGATGATCAGCAGCAGCGCAACGACGGCGAGAGCGATCCACGCACCCTTGTAGCTGCGGCGTGGCGCGGGCAGAGCATGCGCGGGGTCGGGGTGCGGTGCGGCATTCGAAGAGCGGACGGCTTCGCCGCGGTCCAGCGCCGGGTGGGTCAGTTCCGTGTTGATATCGATGGGCATTTTTTTTCTTCTGGGCAGTGCTTATTTCTGATGCGAACATCCCGAAAAGCAGATCCTTCGACTTCGCGCCTGGCGCTGCGCTCAGGATGACACCTTGCGGGGACTATGCGATGGCGTGATCGGCCAGGGAGCCTTCGGCGACGCCGGTGGGCATCTCGCGATGAGCCCCGCGGCGGCCGTGGAAGAGGGCGAAGACGGACGGCACGAAGATCAGCGTGGCCACCGTCGCGAAGAGCAGGCCGCCGATGACGGCGCGGCCGAGCGGCGCGTTCTGCTCGCCGCCTTCGCCGAGGCCGAGAGCCATGGGGATCATGCCGATGATCATGGCCAGAGCGGTCATGGCGACGGGGCGGAAGCGCGTGGCGCCGGCCTCGATGGCGGAACGGAGCGCGTCACCGGTGTCGGAGAGGCGATCCTTTGCGAAGGAGACGACAAGGATCGAGTTGGCGGTCGCGACGCCCATGCACATGATGGAGCCCATGAGCGCAGGCACCGAAAGCGTGGTGTGGGTGAAGAACAAGAACAACACGATGCCGGCCAGCGCGGCGGGAAGTGCGGTGATGATGATGAAGGGATCCAGCCAGGACTGGAAGTTGACCACGATGAGCAGATAGACCAGCACGACGGAGAACAGGAGCCCGAAGAGCAGACCCGTGTAGGAGCTGCGCATGGCGGTGACCTGACCGCGCATCTGGACGAAGTTGCCGCGGGTGAGCTGACCCTTGTACTGGTCGATGATGCGCTCCACGTCGCGGGATGCGGCGCCGAGATCGCGGCCCTGAACGCCGGCGTAGACGTCCAGCGTGCGCCGAACGTTGTAGTGCTGCACGACGGGCGACTCTGCGGAACGCGAGAGCGAGGCGACGTCGGCGAGGATCTCGGGTGTTTGTGCGTTCGTTGAAGTGATCGGGATGTTTTCGAGCGCCTGGAGCGAGTCGATCTGGTACTGCGGCGACATCGCGACGATGGGGTAGAGCACGTTATTCCGCGGGTTGAGGAAGAACTGAGGCGTGAGCTGTGTGGACCCGGAGAGCACGTTGAGCATCGACGAGCCGACGTCTTTGATGGTGTAGCCACCTTGTTGCGCTTTGGTGCGGTCGACAGTGACGTTAAGGACGGGGTAGTCGTCGGGCTCCTGCAGACGGATGTCGACGAGGCCCGGTACGCGGCGCATCGCGGCCATCATCTCGTCCGCGACCTTGCGGTTGCCGGCGTCGTCGGTGCCATCGATCTGGACGTCGAGCGGTGCGGGCAGGCCGAAGTTCAGGATCTGGGTAACGATGTCGGACGGCAGGAAATAGAAGGTCGTGCCGGGGTACTCGCGTGGCAGCCGCTGACGCAACTCAGCAACGAAGTCGGCGGTGGCCGTGTGCTTTTCGTTGAGCGAGACCATGATGTCGGCGTCGGCCGCGCCGAAGAGACCGCTGGTGGCGTGCTGGGTGTTGAGGGTGGAGTAAGGCAGCCCGATGTTGTCCAGGATGTTGTTCATCTGGGACGGGGGAATGATTTGCCGGATCGTGTTCTCGACGTCATCGCAGAGCCGCGCGGTCTCTTCGATACGGGTGCCGGCTCTGGCGCGGACGTGCAGGATGAACGAGCCGTTGTCGGTGGAGGGGAAGAAATTCTGGCCGAGGAATGGGACGAGAAGCATCGCGGCCAAGCAGCAGAGCACGAAGACCGGAACGAAGATCTTGCGCGCGCCGACGAGACGACCGAGAACATTTTCGTAGCTGGCGCGGATGCGCTCGAAGCCACGCTCAAACGAACGCTGGAAGCGGGCGAACGGGTTGCGCGACAGCGGGGCGCCGTGATCGTGCGCTTTGAGCATGTACATGGCCAGCGTAGGGACGAGCGTACGGGAGAGCACGTACGAGGCCAGCATCGCGAAGACGACGGCTTCCGCGAGCGGAACGAACAGGTACCGCGAGACGCCGGACAGGAAGAACATCGGCATGAAGACGATGCAGATGCAGAGCGTGGAGACGAGTGCGGGGACGGAGATCTGGGCGGCGCCGGCGAGGATGGCCTCGCGGAGAGCATAGCCCTCTTCGAGGTAGCGCTCGATGTTCTCGATGGTGACCGTGGCGTCGTCGACGAGGATGCCGACGGCGAGCGCGAGTCCGCCGAGGGTCATGATGTTGATGGTCTCGCCGAGCAGGCTGAGGATGATGACCGAGGTGAGGATCGAGAGCGGAATGGAGACCGCGATGATGAGCGTGGAACGCCAGGACCCGAGGAAGAGCAGGATCATGAGCCCGGTGAGGCAAGCGGCGATGACGGCCTCGCGCACGACGCCAGAGATGGAGGCGCGCACGAAGGTGGCCTGATTGCCAATGGGCGTGATCTTGAGGTCAGCGGGAAGCCCGGCTTTGACACGCGGCAAGAGATTGAAGACGCCTTGCACGACGCTGAGCGTGGAGGCGGTGCCGGATTTCAGAACACTGATGAGAACGCCGCGATGACCGTCCTGGCGAACGATGTTGGTCTGCGGAATGAAGGCGTCGGTAACAGAGGCGACGTCGCGCAGGTAGACCATGGCGCCGCCGACCTGCTTGACGGGCAGATTGGCGAGACCCTCAATCGTGGTGGGCGTGCTGTTCAGACGGACGTCGTACTCAAAGGTCCCGATCTTGGCGGTGCCGCCGGGCTCGACAACGTTTTGCGCAGCCGACGCGCGTTGAGGATGTCACTGGGCGAAAGATGCTTGGCCTGCATCTGCTTCGGGTCGAGAAGAATCATGATCGACCGCTGCTTGCCGCCGTAGACGTTCGGAAGCACGATGCCGGGAACGGTGACGAGCTGCGGCCGGATGAAGTTGGCGCCGTAATCGTTGAGCTGCTGTTCGGTGAGGTGCTGGCCGGAGAGGCCGAGTTGGAGAATCGGCACGCTGGAGGCCGAGAAGTTGATGATCTGCGGCGGAAGGATGCCCTGAGGCAACTGCCGCAGCATGAACTCGGACGCGGAGGAGACCTGGGCGTTGGCGGTGGCCAGCGAGGACCCGGGCTGGAGGTAGACCTTGATGATGGCTTCGCCGTTAAGGGTGGTCGACTCGACGTGCTCGATGTTGTCGACCAGGGTCGTCAGCGCCTTTTCGTAGGGCGTGGTCAGGCGGCCTTCGAGTTCCTCAGCGCTGAGTCCGGTGTACTGCCAGGCGACGGAGACGACCGGGATGTCGATCGAGGGGAAGATGTCTGTCGGCGTGCGCAGAATCACTACCGGCGCGGCGATCAGGATAAGGATCGCCAGCACGATGAAGGTATAAGGCCGGTTGAGCGCCAGCCGCACAATCCACATAAAGGCAAGCTCTCCGAGAAGCGAAACAGACTTCTCTTAGTAGACAGCAAAGGTTGCAGATCGGCTCACAGTTCTTTCCGGCAGGAGCCATAGGTAGAACCGATAGGATGGGGTATGGAGCTTCGCCATCTTCGATACTTCAGGGCTGTGGCTGAAACAGGCAGTTTCACCGGGGCGGCGCGGCGCTTGCATGTGGCGCAGTCGTCCGTCAGTGAGCAGATTGCCGACCTGGAGGATGAGCTCGGGGGGGCGCTGCTGGACCGGACGGGACGGCAGATCCGGCTGACAGCGATGGGAACGGTGTTCCTCGAGGAGGCGCGGAAGACTCTGGATGCAGCGGAGACGGCCGTGGAAGTCACGCGGCGAGCCGTTCGCGGGGAGACGGGGACGCTATCCATCGGATTCTTCCTCTGGGGCGCGGGTGGGTTCTTTCCGCGGATCATCCGGGAGTACCGGCGGCGACGGCCGGGGATCCGTCTGTCGCTTGTTGAGATGCATGCGACCGAGCAGGTGCAGGCGCTGGAGCAAGGCCGGTTGGATGTGGGACTGACGCGGCCGCCGGATGCGTCGGCGCAGCGGATCCTGGCATCGGAGTTGCTGTTTCGCGACCCCGTGGCGGTGGCGGTGCGGCCGGACCACCCGTTTGCGGGGCGCGAGGTCCGAGTGGAGGAACTGGCCGGCGAACGGCTGGTGCTCGCGGAACGGGCGTCGAACCCGCTGCTGTTCGACTCGTTCCTGACGTTGTGCGCGGTGCAGGGGATCTCGCCGAACGTAGTGAATACGTCTACGACCTGGTCGGGTGTGTTGACGCTGGTGGAGGCGGGCGAAGGAGTGGCGCTGGTGCCGACGGGTGTGCGGCAGCTTCGAACGCGTGGACTGGCGTTCTGCAGGCTGGTTCCGGAGGAGCTGTTCCTGGGTCTGGCGGCGGTGTGGAACCCGCGGCGGGTCGGGCCGGCGCTGGAGGTGTTTCTGAATCTGCTGCGTGAGAACAAGGAGCGGATTCAACGGTCCGGTGGCGGTTAAGCGCGTGGTGAAAACGAGTTGAACGGCTGCAAGTGGATTCACAACAGGGCACAACCAAGCGGGAGGGGCAGGCGTCTACGGGAACAGAAGGCGTTTTATATCGCGCCACGAGATTCCTGAGGGAGCCAAGAAATGAACGCGTCCGATGTACTGGTAGAGCGGCTGATTGCGTGGGGGGTGGACACGATCTTTGGGCTGCCCGGAGACGGCATCAACGGCGTGATGGAGGCGCTCCGGAAGGCGCAGGACAAGATCCGCTTCATCCATGTGCGGCATGAAGAGTCGGCCGCGTTTATGGCGTGCGCCTATGCGAAGTTCACGGGGCGGCTGGGTGTTTGCCTGGCGACCTCGGGGCCGGGTGGCATTCATCTGCTGAACGGGCTGTATGACGCGAAGATGGACCAGGCGCCGGTGCTGGCGATTACGGGCATGCAGTTCCGGGATGTAACCGGCACGTTTCAGCAGCAGGATGTCGAACTCGACAAGTTGTTCATGGATGTCGCGTGCTACAACGAGCGCGTGATGACTGCGCCGCACACGGCGCCCGTGATGGACCTCGCGATCCGGTCGGCGATTGAGAAGCGGCAGGTGTCGCACGTCACGATCCCGATCGACGTTCAGCTTGAAGACATGGGCAAGGGTGACCGGTCGCAGCGCAATGTGAAGGGGCATACGTCGACCCGCATGGCGATCACGGGAAACAAGCCGCCGCACGAAGATCTGGTGCGCGCGGCGGCGGTGCTGAACGAGGGCAAGCGCATCGCCATCATGGCGGGGCAGGGTGCGCTGGACGCGACGGACGAGTTGGAGGCTTTGGCGGAACGGTTGGGGGCACCGATCGTGAAGCCGCTGCTGGGCAAAGGCTGCGTGCCGGATAACTCGCCGTACAGTGTGGGCGGCATTGGACTGCTGGGCACCGAACCGGCGCAGGATGTGCTGGAGAACTGCGACACGCTGCTGATGATTGGCACCTCGTATCCGTACATGGAGTACATGCCGAAGCCGGGTGATGCGCGCGCGGTGCAGATCGACTCGAATGCGCAGCGGATCGGGCTGCGGTATCCGGTGGAAGTGGGCCTGGTCGGCGACTCGAAGACGTCAATCGTGGAGTTGTTGCCGTTGTTGAAGAAGAACAGCTACCGGCGGTTCCTGGAGCGTGCGCAGAAGGGCATGAAGGAGTGGAACGAGCGCATTGAGAAGGAAGGCACGGTGATGTCGAAGCCGATGAAGCCACAGGTTGTCGGCTGGCAGATGGACCCGCACATCAAGGAGAACGCGATCGTGGTGTCGGATTCGGGCACGAATACGACCGTGTGGGCTCGCTACACGATGGCGAAGAGAGGGCAGAAGCACTCGTGCTCCGGAAACCTGGCGACGATGGCGTGCGGGATGCCGTATGCGATCGCGGCGCAGGTGGCCTTCCCTGACCGGCAGGTGATCGGAATCGTCGGTGATGGTGGCTTCACGATGCTGATGGGCGAGATCATCACCGCGGTGACGTACAAGCTGCCGATCAAGCTGGTGATCATCAAGAACAACGAGCTTGGGCAGATCAAGTGGGAGCAGATGGTGTTTGAGGGCAACCCGCAGTATCGGGGTTGACCTGATGCCGATCGACTTCGTGGCGCTGGCGGAGGCGGTGGGTGCGACGGGCGTGCGTATCGACGACCCGAAGATGGCGAGCCAGCAGTTTGAGCAGGCGCTGGACATGCCCGGACCGGTGATGATTGAGGCGGTGGTTGATCCAGTACACGGCGATGTTGCCGGCGAAGATCAAACCGGAGCAGGCGATGAAGTTCACGGAGTCGCTGCTGCGCGGTGAACCGAACCGGATCAGGATTGCGCTGACGGCGGCGTCGGATACGGTTCGGCAGATTGTGTAGTTAGCCCTAAACGCGGCCCGTGATGCGCGGGCCGCACTCGTTCTCACGCACGATTGAAGGGCGATCTATGGGCGCGGAAGTGAAGATTACGGGCGGCAAGGCGACGGCGTACACGATTCCCACGGATGCGCCCGAGGCGGACGGGACGTTTGCATGGGACAAGACCACGATGGTGCTGGTGGAGCTTGAGGCCGGCGAGCACCACGGCGTGGGATACAGCTATACGCATAAGACCGCGGCTCCGCTGTGCCGGGAGTTGATCAAGGAACATGTGTCGGGCGCGATGCGGCGGATACGAATGCGATGTTCTCGTCGATGCGGAAGGCGCAGCGCAACTATGGGCGCGAGGGCATTGCGGCTACAGCGCTTTCGGCGATCGACATCGCGCTGTGGGATCTGAAGGCGAAGCTGGCTGGGCAGCCGCTGTGCAAGCTGCTGGGCATGGTGCGTGAGGGTGCGCCGGTGTATGGGTCGGGCGGCTTTACGACCTATGACGACGCAGCAGCTGACGGCACAGTTAGGCGGCTGGGTTGCGGAGGGGATTCCGCGCGTGAAGATGAAGATCGGCACGCATCCGGAGGATGATCCACGGCGCGTGAGTGTGGCGCGCGATGCGATTGGCGAGGATGCCGAGTTGTTTGTCGACGCGAACGGAGCGTATGCGCGCAAGCAGGCGCTGGACTTCGCGTTTCTGTTTCGGGATGAGTTCCGATGTGTCGTGGTTTGAGGAGCCGGTGAGCTCGGATGACCTCGACGGGTTGCACCTGATACGAGACGCAAGGGCCGGCGGGCATGGACATCGCGGCGGGTGAGTATGGCTGGGACGCGATGTACCTGAAGACGATGATCGAGGCCGAAGCGGTGGATGTGATCCAGGCGGATGCGACGCGATGTGGTGGCGTGACGGGCTTCATGGATGCGGTGGCGATAGCGGATGCGCATCCGTTGCCGATCTCGGCGCACTGCGGGCCGTCGATTCATATGCACCTGGCGTGTGCGGCGCGGCCGCTGCGGCATGTGGAGTACTTCCACGATCATGTGCGGATTGAGAGCATGCTGTTTGATGGATTTTGCAAGCCGGTGAAGGGCGAGATGCATCCGGATCTGTCGCGGCCGGGACTGGGGCTTGCGTTCAAACATGCCGATGCGGAGCAATATCGCGATGACATCTAGGTTGCTGGGTGCATTTTCGAGCGCGTCATCGATGAGCTTCGAGCTTCCGGATACATCGCCGAAGGCGGTGGTTGCGGCGTTGCCCGAACCGCTGCGCGAGCCGGCGGAGCTGGCGCTTCGGTACATCCAGAACGGCACGTTTCAGCGGTCCATGTCGCTGCTGGTGGCGAGCACGAGCCTGGTCAGCGGCATGGAGGTGAGCTACGAGCACTATCGCGGCAGCTACTCGAACCCGGTGATGTATACGCCGGTGATTCTGTCGGGTGTGCTGGCGGCTGCGGGCTTTGCGGGGTTCTTCAGCCGCAGGATGGGCAACACGTTTCTGCGGTATGCGGCGTACACGACGCTGGTGGATGCGGCGATCGGGTTTGGGTTTCATGTGCGCGGCGTGGCGCGCAAGCCGGGCGGATGGCGCATGCCGATCGTGAACATCGTGATGGGGCCGCCGTTGTTTGCGCCGCTGCTTGTTTGGCACGAGCGCGTACCTGGGCGTGATCGCTTCGTACCTGCAGCGCGAAGAGGACTATGGCGCGCGGTCGAAGGTGATCGAGATGGGCACGAAGCTGCGCAAGCCGGATTTTCGCGATGACATCCGCATCGGGCGCTTTCAGAAGCATTTGTGCGTGGTGACCGCGTTTGGGACGTTGGCTTCGGGGCTGGAGAGCTGGTACTCGCACTACAAGGACAACTTCAAGTACCGGGTGCAGTGGTCGCCGATCCTGCTGACGCCGCTGCTGGCGGGAGCGGCGCTGGGCGCGGTGAAGAGCAAGCGCGTGGCGAATACGTTGCTGCCGCTGGCGGCGGGTGCGGCGATGTTGAATGGCGTGATCGGCACGGGGTATCACGTGCGCGGGATTCTGCGGCGGCCGGGCGGGATCAAGAAGCCGCTTTACAACACGCTGTATGGGCCGCCGATCTTTGCGCCGATGTTGTTTGCGGCGTGCGGTCTGCTGGGCATGATGGCGTACCTGATGCGGCGGGAGAGGGACTAGAGCAGATGGCGACAGATGTGGTGGTGAAGGCGAAACATCGCGAGCCGCTTACCGATCCGAATACGGGGGCGGTGCTGGGGCAACGTGAGCAGCCGGGCTACTACCCGGGATTCAGCACGCTGAGCCAGCAGAAGTATTGGGACGCGACGACGCGCAAGGTCGTGGTGGAGCGCGCGACCAAGGAGAAGCCGATCCGGTTCTTCACGCCCGATGAGGCGCGCACGATGTACGCGGTGGTGGATCGGATTCTGCCGCAGGATGACCGGACGCCGGAGCGGCGCATACCGATTCTGCCGGGCATCGATGAGCGGTTGTTTGAGGGCGCGATCGAGGGCTACCGGTATGTGGACATGCCGCCCGACGAGGAGGCGTACCGGATCGCGGCGCATGCGTTTGAGCAGATGGCGCAGGAGCTGCATGGGCGTCGGTTCGATGAGCTGGACACGTACCGGCAGGAGGAGATTCTGAAGTCGATCCATGATTCCGCGCCGCTGGCCGCGCAGGAGGAGTGGAAGAAGATGAGCGTCGACCGGTTCTGGACGCTGCTGGTGTCGGATGTGACGACGATGTACTACGCGCACCCGTGGGCGTGGGATGAGATCGGGTATGGCGGGCCGGCGTATCCGCGCGGGTATATGCGGCTGGAGGAGGGTGAGCCGGAGCCGTGGGAGGTCGGAGAGCAGCGGTATGAATGGGCTGCGCCGGCGGACACGCTGTCCGATCGTGGAAGAGCAGCATGGCAGCGGGCAGGCGCACCAGACGCACCACGGCCAGGGAGGAACGCATTGAGTTTGTTTGATGACAAGCAGTCGCGGACCTCTCCGCTGGGCGGGGCGTTGGAAGAAGCCGAAGACCGAGAAGCACATCCTGGGCCCGATGCAGCAGATCACGGTCCCGCCGCGGCGGTTCAAGGACACCGACCTGATTGACTTCGCGATTGTGGGCGTGGGGTCCGCGGGCGGCGTGCTGTTGCAGCGGCTGGCGCGGGCTGGATTTAAGGTGGTGGGCTTTGAGGCTGGGCCGTTCTGGGATACGGAGCGCGACTGGGTGTCGGACGAGAAGGGCTCGCACAACCTGTACTGGAACGACCTGCGGATTACGGGTGGCGAGCATCCGCTGGCGCTTGGATCGAACAACAGCGGCAAGGGCGTAGGCGGCGGGTCGGTGCACTGGGCCGCGTTTACGCCGCGGTTCCATCCGTCGGACTTCGAGGTGTACACGCGCGATGGCGTGGGGGCGGATTGGCCCATCGACTATGAGGAGATCGAGCCCTACTACGAGCTGCTGGAGCAGGAGATGCCGGTGGCGGGGCCAGCGTATTACCCGTGGGGCAAGCCGCATGGGCACCCGTATGCGCCGCATCCGATGGGCGGTGTGGGCGATGTGCTGATCAAGGGCTGCACGAAGCTGGGCATACCGGTGAGCGCGGGTGGGCCGGTGGCGATCCTGTCGGCGTCGCACGGAGACCGGCCGCACTGCATCTATCGCGGGTTCTGCATCCAGGCGTGCAAGGTGGGAGCGAAGGCGTCGACGCTGATCACGCATGTGCCGGATGCGCATCAAGCACGGAGCGGAGATTCGCGACAACTGCATGGTGTCGCGGGTGTCGATGGGCAAGGATGGGCGAACGGACGGGATCGTGTACCTCGACGAGGCAGGGGAGGAACACTTCCAGCGGGCGCGCGTGGTGATCGTCTGCGGGTATGCGATTGAGACGCCGCGGCTGTTGCTGAATTCGGCTTGTCCCGGGCATGAGAAGGGCTTGGCGAACTCGTCCGGAACGTTGGGACGGTACCTGATGGCGCAGGCCGGGAATGTGATCCTGGGGCGGTTCGAGAACCTGGTGCGGATGTATAAGGCTCCGCCGGCGCATGCGCTGACGGAGGAGTTTTACGAGACGGACCCCAAGCCGCGGGTTTGCGCGCGGGTTTGCGATCCAGACGGTGGGGCCGCTGCCGGTGGCGTTTTCCAAGCAGATGATGGCCGCCAAGGGCGCGTGGGGATGGAGCATGCGGCGCAACATGATGGACTACAACCACTGGGCGGCGCTGGGGCTGCTGGGCGAGATCCTGCCGTGGGAGGACAACCGGGTAGAGCTGGCCGACGGCAAGGATGGACGGCAGGACGCGAAGGACCAGCTTCGGGCTGCCGGTCGCGCAGGTCACGTTCACCCTGCATGACAACGACAAGAAGCTGATCGAGTTCGGCAAGAACAAGACCATGGACGTGATGTGGGCGGCGGGCGCCGTGGAGGTGGTGCAGGAGGCGCGGTATGCCCACCTGGTGGGCGGGGCCCGGATGAGCGCGACGCCCGATGCCGGCGTGTGCGACAAGTTCGGACGGACCTGGGATGTGCCGAACCTGTTTGTGATGGATGGGTCGGTGATGCCGACGCAGGGGTCCGCGAATCCGGGGCTGACGATCCAGTCGCTGGCGGCGCGGACGGCGGATTACCTCGATTTCGCAGTGTGACTCGATCTTTGCGGGTGGCAAACGCGACCTGACGCCGCCGCCGGTGCGGACGTCGCCTGTCGCCTCCGGGGACGTTTACGAAGGGCGCACCGCACCTGCGCTGAACTCGGGGGTCGAAGCCGCGCGGGCGAGAGCCGTTTTTACGACTTTCTTACAAGTTGGAGCGTTTAGGATAGAGCACTGTGCGCGTATGCGCGCCAGGGACGACTCTGCCGATGCGTTTGTTTGACGTTTTGTTTGGCAAGCCGCTCGCGACCAGTGACGCAGCTCATGAACACATTGGCGTAGCGGCCGGGATCCCGATCTTCGGGCTTGATGGACTTACAAGTGCGGCATACGGCCCCGAGCAGGCCATGTACCTGCTGATCCCGCTGGGGATTGTCGGCGTGCAGCAGCACCTGCTGCCGATCTTCGGCGGCGATCCTGATTCTGCTGACGATTCTGTACTTCAGCTATCGGCAGACGATCGAGGCGTACCCGAACGGGGGCGGCTCGTTCACGGTCGCGAGCGAAAACCTGGGCGATGGCGCGGGGCTGCTGGCGG
The DNA here is from genome assembly GCA_963795955.1 of uncultured Verrucomicrobiae bacterium. Classification (GTDB taxonomy): domain Bacteria; phylum Acidobacteriota; class Terriglobia; order Terriglobales; family Acidobacteriaceae; genus Granulicella. Next base: position 421,508 of record CAWCJK010000003.1, on the reverse strand, counting down.
CCGCGGCGCTGATGATCGACTACATCCTGACGGCAGCGGTGGGTATCTCGGCCGGCGTAACGGCGCTGGTGAGTGCAGTCCCGCGGCTGCATCCGCACCAGCTGGCGCTGTGCCTGGTGATTCTCGCGCATCATCGTGATCGTGAACCTGCGGGGCGTGAAGGAGTCCGGCCTCGCCTTCATGGTGCCGACGTTTCTGTTTGTCGGCACGCTGCTGGTGACGATTGCGTGGGTGCGTACTGGCTGCGTTCGCTGCCGGTGGGCATCCGGTGCCGGTGAGCGCCGCCTCCCGCGCCGATTCCGAACCACGATGCAGTACCTGACCTTGTGGCTGCTGCTGAAGGCCTTCGCCAGCGGATGCGCGGCCATGACGGGCGTGGAGGCGGTTTCGAATGGTGTGACGGCGTTCAAGGAGCCGCGATCAAAGAAGGCGAACCAGGCGCTGACGGTGATCATCGCGATCCTGATCGTGCTGCTTGCGGGCCTGTCGTATGTGGCCAAGGCCTACGGCGTTACGGCGATGGATCCGGACGACCCGCAGCTACCAGAGCGTGCTGTCGATCGAGGTAGCGGCGGTGTTCGGTCGGAGCTGGTTCTACTACGTGACGATGGCGAGCGTGCTGGCGGCGCTGAGCTTCAGCGCGAATACGGCGTTCGCGGACTTCCCGCGTATGGCGCGGGCGATCGCGCTGAAGGACTACCTGCCGCATGTGTTCATCCTGCGCGGACGCCGGCTGCTGTTTTCGCACGGCATCTATGCGCTGACCGGGTTCACCGCGCTGATCCTGATCCTCTTCGACGGCGTGACGGATCGACTGATTCCGCTGTATGCGATCGGCGCGTTCCTGGCGTTCACGTTGAGCCAGGCGGGGATGGTGAAGCACTGGCTGAAACTGCCCGAGGACGAACGCATCGCAACGTGAAGATGTTCCTGAACGGGCTGGGCGCGACGGCGACCGGCATCACGCTGTGGTCGTGCTGGTGACGAAGTTCGCATCAGGCGCGTGGGTTACGGCGCTGCTGGTGCCGTTGCTGATCCTGACGATGCATGGCATGAAGCGGCACTACAGCGCGTGCACCTGGAGACGGCCGATCCTTCGCCGATTCGGCTGACGGGCTTGGAGCAGCCGCTGGTGGTGGTGCCGGTCGCGCGCTGGGACAAGATCTGCAGAGAAGGCCCTGCGCTTTGCCCTGCTGATGAGCAAAGACGTGAAGGTGGTGAACGTCGAGAGCGACACCGAGCAGCTGAACCGCGACATGTGGGAGCGGATGGTGATGCAACCGATTCGCGAACACGGGATGCCCGAGCCGGAGCTGATCAGCGTGCACTCGAACTTCCGCACGATCCTGGGGCCGCTGATGGATTACATCCTGCAGCTTGAGGACGAGAACCCGGGGCGCAAGGTCGCGGTCCTGCTGCCGGAGCTGGTAGTACGGCACTGGTGGGAGAACCTGCTGCACAATCAGCGCGTGCAACTGCTGAAGCTGATGCTGCTGCTGAAGGGCAATCAGCGGATCATTGTGGTGAATATTCCCTGGTATCTGTAGGGCCGGGGAACTCGCTTAGTGCGCCAGAAACGCCGTCCTCCGGGACGGCGTTTCTGCTCGTTGCGCTACCGAGCGGAGACGCGCGGCGACGCTGGGGATGATCTCGAGGGCACGGTCGATCTCTTCGGGCGTAGTGAGGCGGGAGAGCGAGAGCCTGAGGCTGGCGCGGGCTTCGGCAGGGCTCAGGCCCATGGCGAGCAGGACGTGTGAGGGCTCGGTTGCGCCGGACTGACAAGCGGCGCCGAAGCTGGCGCTGATGCCCTGAAGATCCAAAGCAATGAGAAGCCGTTCGGCATCGATGCCGTCGATGCGGAGGTTCGTGGTGTTGGGCGTGCGCGGGGCCTCGGCGCCGTTGACCGTGGCTTCCGGGATGGCGCTGAGCAGGCCGGATTCGAGGCGGTCGCGGAGCGCTGCGGAGGTGGTCCGGGCCATTCTCGGAGAGCCAGTGATGCGCGAGTTCGGCGGCGCGACCGAGCCCTACGATGCCAGGGACGTTCTCCGTGCCGGCGCGGCGCTGGCGCTCGTGCGGACCGCCGTAGAAGAGCGGGGAGAGCTCGACGCCTTTGCGGACGAAGAGCGCTCCCGTGCCCTGGGGCGCGTACATCTTGTGGCCGGAGATCGTGAGGAGATCGACGTTTTTGAACTCGCCCGTGAGGTCGATGGGGAGCTTGGCCGCGGCCTGGACCGCGTCGGTGTGGAAGAGGGCGCCGTGCGCCTTGGTGAGGCGGGCGAGTTTGCCTACGGGCTGGATGGCGCCGGTTTCGTTGTTGGCCAGCATGACCGAGACGAGACGCGTGTGGGGCTTCAGCGCGGCGGTGAGGTCGTCCGAGGAGATGACGCCGCTGGAGTTTGGCTTGAGGTAGGTGACCTCGATGCCGCGGCGTTGGAGGGCTTCGGCGGCGAAGAGCACCGCGTGATGCTCGATTGCGGAGGTGATGAGGTGCGCGGGTTGGCCGCGGTCCAGGTAGGGCTGCAGGATGCCGGTGAGCGCGAGGTTGTCGCCTTCGGTGCCGCCGGAGGTGAAGACGATCTCGCGTGGCGTGCAGTGAAGCAGGGCGGCGACTTGAGCGCGGGCGCGCTCAACCGCGGCGCGGGTGCGCTGGCCGCCGGCGTGGGCGGAGCTTGGGTTGCCGAAGCTGTCGGTCCAGAAGGGCTGCATCGCGGAGAGGACCTCGGGCAGAACGGGCGTGGTGGCGTTCGCGTCGAGGTAGATCCGCATGGCTCTTAGGGTACTCCGGGCACCTTTTGTTGCGGTGAGCGACGGGGGCTGCTCTGCTAGGCTAGGTGCGCTTCTTGAAAAGGCAAGTGAGGTGATGGATGCAGGTACGTGCGTGGATGTGTGCGGGTGTCTTGGCGCTTTGTTGTGGAACGGGTGTGGGGCAGATGGGCGGGGCGCAGTCAAGCGCGGCGATCGGGTCGCCGATGGACCCGGCCAAGGCGCAGGATGCACTGTTGAGCATGTTCGAGCAGGAGTTGATGGGCGTCGTGAACGCTATGCCGGCGGACAAGTTCAGCTTCGCACCGGCGTCCGGGGCGATCCCAGGCGCGAAGTTCGACGGCGTGCGGACGTTTGCGCAGCAGTGTACGCACCTCGCGCAGGCGAACTACTTCTTCTTCATGTCGTTTGGCGGGCCAAAGCCGAGCGTGGATCTTAAGACAATGGGCGCGCTGACGAGCAAGGCGGAGATCGTGTCGGCGCTGCAGGGATCGTTCGCGTATGCGCACCAGGCGGTCGCGACGATTACTCCTGGAAACGCATACGAGACGATCAAGGGCGTGGATGGCATGCAGACGCGGGCGACCGTGGCGAGCTTTGCCGTCGCACATGGGTTCGACCACTATGGGCAGATGGTGGAGTATCTGCGGATGAATGGGGTTGTGCCGCCGGGATCGAAGTAAGTAAACAGGTTGCTGTTCGCTTGGGCTCTAGTGGCGCGCAAGCGAACAGCAGATTCCCTTCGGGAATGACAACCAGGAAAAGACGCTACTTGCGCTGTTCCAGCGGAACGTAGGGCGCCGGGTAGGCGGGGCCGGTGTATTCGGCGCGGGGGCGGATGAGGCGGTTGTCGTCGTGCTGCTCGATGACGTGCGCGCACCAGCCCGCGATGCGGCTTACAGCGAAGATGGGCGTGAAGAGGTCCATGTCGATGCCCAGGGTCGTGTATGTGCTGGCGGAGTAGAAGTCGACGTTGGCGTTGAGCTTCTTCTGGTCCTTGACGAAGAGCTCGATTTTGCGGGACATCTCGTACCACTTGGGGTTGGCGTCGCGGCCGAGGTCTTCTGACATCTGGCGGAGGTGCGTGGCGCGCGGGTCCTCGGTGGTGTAGACGCGGTGGCCGAAGCCGGAGATCTTCTGCTTTGCAGCGAGCATCTTGCGGACGTGCTCGACGGGGTCTTCGCCCGCGGCGTCGACGGCGTATAGAAGGCGCATGACCTCTTCGTTGGCTCCGCCGTGGAGCGGGCCCTTGAGAGCGCCGATGGCGCCGGTGATGGCGGAGTACATGTCCGAGAGGGTGGCGGCGATGACTCGCGCGGCGAAGGTGCTGGCGTTGAGTTCGTGGTCCGCGTGGAGGATGAGGGCGACGTCGAGTGCGCGTGAGGCGGTCTCGGAGGGTTTTTCGCCGTTGAGCATCCAGAGGAAGTTGGCCGCGTGGCACAGCGAGCGGTCGGCTTCGACGATCTGCTTGCCCTTGCGGATGCGGTCGAAGATGGCGACGATCATCGGGACCTGCGCCGTCAGATCGAAGCTCTTGCGGACATTGGCATCGTGCGTCGTGGACTTGGCGTCCGCGTCGTAGATGGAGAGCAGCGAGACGGCGGTGCGGAGGACCTCCATGGGGGAGGCGTCCTTTGGAAGCTGCTTGAGGAACTCGATCACCGGCGCGGGGAGTTGGCGCGCCGCGGAAAGCTTGTTGGAAAAGTCCTTCAGTTCGGCGCGCGTCGGCAGCTTGCCGTTCCAGAGGAGGTATGCGGTCTCTTCGAAGGTGGAGTGCTCGGCGAGTTCGTGGATGTCGATGCCGCGATAGGAGAGGATGCCGCGTCCGCCATCGATGAAGCAGATGCTGGATTCGTTAGCGACGACGTCTTGAAGACCCTTGGGTGCGGCGACTGTGGTGGACATGCGAATCGGCTCCGAGCTGATGTATGGCGCCATTGATTATGTGAGTTTCACGGAACGCTTGTCACGGCGCGATAACCGAATATCGTCACCGGCGGGCGATTGTCACCGACGGACGCAGGCGAAGCGGCCCGGAGAGAAGGTCTCGAGGGGGACTTCGGGGGCGCGACCCTGGATGGCATCCGCAAGTACCACGGCGGTCGCGGGGGCGAGCAGGATGCCGTTGCGGAAGTGGCCGGTCGCGACGAACTCGCGGGTGTTGCTGCGGGACTGAGGCTCAAGTTCGCCAAGGATCGGGAGCGCGTCCGGGGTTGCGGGGCGCAGGCCGGCCCAGCATTCGAGCATGGGCGCGTGAGTCTCATCGGCGAGCCCTGGGGTGAGTGCGGCGGCTGCGTGTCGAAGTTGGTCCAGGGCAGAGCGTGAGGTGGAGGTATCGAAGCCGGCATTTTCCACGGTGGCTCCGATGAGGGCGGTACCGGCCTGCGGGCCTGTGGTGCGCGGGACGACGTAGATGTGCTCGGCGCGGTGCACCTGTTCGAGGCGCAGACCCGAGGGGATCGCCACGCGCAGCATCTGGCCTTTGCGGGGAAAGACGGGGAGGTCTCGGCAGGGCCACGCGCCGGTGGTGTGGACGAGGATTTCAGGCTCGAAGGCCGGGTCGGAGGGGGAAAACGGGGCCTCCGGACGGGTTTTCGACGATTCGAGAACAGGGATTCCGGCGGCCTTTACGGCTCCGATCAGGGCCGGTGCGAGCTGGCGCGGGTCGAGGGAATGTTCCTGGAGTTCGAGGCTGCTGCCGTCGGCCAAATACTGCCGCGTGGAGTGGGTCTGGAAGGGCACCCAGAGCCCGGAGAGAGCGCGGATGCGGTCGAGAAAGGCTGGATACAGCGACGCGCTGAGGCGGGCTAAGCCCCTGAGCTCGCGGGGGTTGTGAGGGTCTTCGAAGGCGAGCATGCCAGCGGCGGCGGAGGAGGCCTTGGCCATGGCGGGGCCGTGGTCCGCGACAGCGACACGGAGGCCTCGGGAGTGGATTTCGAGCGCTAGACTTAGGCCGATAACGCCTGCTCCGAGGATGAAAACATCGGGGGTAGCCGGCGAGATTCGGGGTCCCATGCATCCAAGTGTAGTTGGGCTCCGACGTGAAACGACTAATCCCGTGTGACGTCCATCTAGGAACAGCTTCCCTCATCGCGACGTGGAGCGTTCCCCGGTGAGAGACACCAGGTAGAAGGAGTAGGCATGAGCGAAAGAACCGGAGATGTTGTGGTGGAGCACCGGGCTCCGAATTGGCTGGCGGGAGTAGCGATTGTTGCGCTGCTCGCGGCGCTGGGAGCGCTGGGATGGGCATTGACCCTGCAGAACCACCTGACGGTGGCGGAGCGCAGCCTGAACCAGGCGACGCAGCAGAACAACTCTCTCGCGGAGAAGATTGACGACACCAACGAGCGTCTGCGGGCGCAGGGTGAGGCGCTTGGCCAGAACGTGGGCCTGACGCAGAAGCAGCTTGAGGAGCGATCGAACGAACTGGTCGCCTCGCAGAAGGCGGCGCAGCGCAGAGTGCTGGCCGAGACGCGGAACCTGCAGAAGGAAGCCAAGGAGAACGCACAGCAGATCGGTGCGGTTCAGACTGACGTTAGCGGTGTGAAGTCGGATGTGACTGGCGTGAAGAACGATGTGGCCACGACCCAGGCGGATCTTTCCGCGACCAAGACCCAGTTGACGCGCGTGGTGGGCGACCAGGGCGTGATGAGCGGCCTGATCGCTACGAACCATGACGAGCTGGAACAGTTGAAGCGTCGGGGTGAGCGCAACTACTACGAGTTCACGCTGCAGAAGGGCGGGCAGGGGCAGGTTGTCGGAACTGTGAAGCTGTCGCTGAAGAAGGTGGACGTGAAGCGCTCCAAGTACACGATGTATGTGAACGCGGATGACAAGAATATCGAGAAGAAGGACAAGAACCTGGATGAGCCGGTTCAGTTCTACTCGGGCAAGTCTCCGGCGTTGTTTGAGATCGTGGTGAACAACATCAGCAAGAACCAGGTGCAGGGTTACCTGAGCACGCCGAAGAACTCGCCTGGACCGATCGCGCTGCCTTAGCCGAGCTGGTGATGGTTGACGGTCCCGCTACGTGCGGGGCCGTTTTGTTTTCGAGGCTCTGACCGCAGGAGGAACTGCAAACGCGGGGGGCGCGGAGTACGCAGCGTCCAGCCGATGTAGGACCGTTGGATTACTTCATAGGAACGGTCTGGGCTTCCTGGTTGCGGAGTTCGAGGGTGATCGTTGCGGAGCGCTTGGATTGCCAAGCCTGGGCGGTCTGGCCGGCGAAGCCGAACACGTACGTTCCGGTGATGGCCTTGCCCGGGTCGAACTGGGCGAGGTCTTCAATGGGATCGCCAAGGATGGGCTGCATGGCAGGGAAGATGGTCTGGAGGCGCTTGACGTCATTTGCGGGGATCGCCGCGGAGTCGACCTGAGAGCCGTCGGCAAAGACCACGTGGGCGGTGACGCCGTTGACGAAGATGGGAAGCCGGAGCCGGTCGGTGACGTTGACCGTGGCGACGACGTACAGGTTGTCCTCGCTGGAGCTGACGTCCGGGCCGATCACGCGCATGTTGCCGGAGTTCTTTGTCTTGAGCTGGCTGTACTCGGTGTGCGGCGCGTAGATCTGCGTCTGCTGCACGGTGACGTCCGCGACCTTGTGCGGGTTGAGGTAGAAGACCGCGACGGCGATCAGTGCCAGCACAAGCAGGGCGATGAGGACGGCCGGAATGACACTCTTTTCGCGTTCGGGGACGATTTGCAGGTCGGACATGGTGGTCAGGATAGCGCGATTCGGCAGCGTTCAGGGACGCGGACGGAGCCGGGCGAGCAGATCGTCGCAGGAGAGCGTGTTGAGGACATCCGAGGGCTCGAGCCAGGCGCGGCGCAGTTGCACGATGCCATGGTCGATGAGGTCGAGTTCGTCGGTGGAGTGTGCGTCGGTGTTGACGGTGATCTTGCAGCCGAGTTCCTTGGCACGCCGCAGGTTGATGTCGGAAAGATCGGCGCGTGCGGGCGCGGCGTTGTGCTCGACGGCGATGCCGAGACGGGCGGCGGCGGGAAGGAGTTGATCGAGCTCGATCCTGTAGGGTTCGCGCTTGAGGACCTTGCGGCCGGTGGGGTGCCCGAGGATCTGGACGTACGGGTTTTCGCACGCGCGGAGGACGCGTTCGGTGACCTCTTCGCTGGTCTGGTTGAAGCCGGAGTGGACGCTGGCAATCACGATGTCCAGTTGTGCGAGAGTCTCGTCCGCAAGGTCCATGGAGCCGTCGAGGAGGATGTCGCACTCGACGCCGGCGAGGATGCGGAACGGCCGTTCGGGCTTAGGGTCGACCGGCTCGCCTTCGCGGAGACGACGCTCGTAGCGGGCCCACTGCGGGCCGCGGCCTGCGCCGAACTCTTCCGCGAGGTCGGCGGAGACTTGGCGGATCCTGCGGGCGTGTTCGAGGGCGCGGCGGTCATCCATGCCGTTGGTCATGGTGAGGAGCTTGGAGTGGTCGGTGATGGCGATGTACTCGAGCCCGCGTTCGATGGCTGCTTCGGCCATCTCGCGGATGGAGTTTGTGCCGTCGGACTCGAAGGTGTGCATGTGGAGATCGCCGCGGATGTCGTTGCGGACGATCAGGTGAGGGAGTTCGTGTTTCGCGGCGGCTTCGATCTCGCCGCAGTTCTCGCGGAGTTCGGGCGGGATGTAGTCGAGATCTAGCGCGTTGTAGATTTCCTGCTCGGTCGCCGCGGCCACGACGTGGTTGTCTTCCAGGCGGAGCAGGGCGTACTCGGAGAGCGTGTAACCGCGCTTGATGGCGCGCTGGCGCAGGGTGACGTTGTGGTGCTTTGAGCCGGTGAAGTATTGCAGCGCAGCGCCGTAGCTCGCGCGAGGTAGCAAACGGACGTCGACCTGGAGGTTGTTGCGGAGGGTGAAGGAGACCTTGTTCTGGCCCTTGGCGAGGAGTTTGTCGATCAGGGGTAGCGAGGCGACGTGCTCGACGGCGGCGCTGACGACCTCGGGTTCGCAGGCGGGGCCGGTGACGAGGAGGTCGAGGTCGCCGACGCTTTCGCGGCCGCGTCGGAGAGAGCCCGCCGGTGTGATGGTGTCGATGCCGGGGAACTGGCGGATCAGTTCGGAGATGCGCTCGGCGTGGTCGCGGGCGACGTCGATGCGGAAGCGCGAGGTGTTTTTGCGGAAATCCTCGATGCCCTTTAGGAGCTTGTCGGTGAAGCGCTGGCCCATGCGCGGAAGGTTAAGCAGATCGCCGCGTTTCGCTGCCTCTTCGAGCGAATCGATGTCCGCGACGCCCAGCGCGGAGTAGATCATGGCGACGGTCTTGGGCCCCATGCCGGGAAGACGCAGCAGGGTGAGCATGGAGGGCCTGTAGCGCGTCAGTAGCTCTTCGCGCAGCGGCATGGTGCCGGTGTTGACGAGGTCGCGGATGTTCGCCGCCATGCCCTTGCCGATGCCGTTGATGGCGAGCAGGGCCTTGGGGTCGGCGTCGGGGCGGGTCAGTGTTTCTAGCTGGGTGGTTTGCTGTTCGACGGCCTCGGCGGCGCGGCGGTAGGACCGCACGCGGAAGGGGTCGGCCCCGTCGATCTCCAGAAGGGCGGCCGTCTCATCGAGCAGACGGGCGAGGGTGATGTTGTCCATGGGCATATGCGTTCGGCCCTCCGGAGAGATGCCGGACGGCTCCGTCAGTATGCCCGTTGGAGGTGTGGGTCCGCTCAGGACTGGTTGAGCGGGACGACCTGGTCTGCCTGTGGTCCCTTGGAGCCCTGGATGACGTCGAACTCGACTGGATCGCCTTCGCTGAGTGCCTTGTAGCCCTTGGCCTGGATGGCGGAGTAGTGCACAAAGACGTCAGGACCATCGTCGCGGCCCAAGAAGCCATAGCCTTTTGCATTGTTGAACCACTTCACCGTGCCCTTGTACTGTGCCATCGCTTTCGTGCTGCCTCCTGCGGCGGCGTGCTGAGTTCCCGCCACAAATACATTGACCGCAAAAGGCTAAGTGCAAGTTGCAAAGCGTGTTTGGGCTCGGAGCGTGGATGTGTACGAATAAAAAACGGGCGGTTGGTTTGTAAGTAGATGAAATCAGCCGCGGGCCTGGTGCTTTGAGGCGTAGAGCATGACACCGATGAGAGTTTTGCCGTCCTGGATCTTGCCGTCGTGGATCATCTGCATGACCTCAGAGAGTGGTGTCATGTGGAGCGAGATCCGCTCGTCGTCTTCGGGCGTGGCTTCACCGAGCGTGAGGTCTTCGGCGAGGACGATGTTCATGGCTTCTGAGAGGAAGCCGGGGCTCGCGAAGTAGCTGGTGTGTTTGGACCAGCGTTTGGCGCGGTAGCCGGTCTCTTCGATGAGCTCGCGTTTGGCGGCGGGGATGAGCTTTTCGCCGGGTTCGATGCGCCCGGCGGGAAGCTCCAGCAGGAACTTGCCGGCGGCGTGACGGTATTGGCGGATGAGCAGGATGCCGGGGTCGTCGGGGTTGGAGGCGGTGTCGACGGCGAGCACGACGACGGAGCCGTTGTGGCGCACGACGTCGCGGCGGGCAGTGACGTCGCCGGGTTCACGGACCTCGTCCGAGGTGACCCAGAAGATGTTCCCTTTGTAGACGGTCTTCGAGGAGAGGACCTCGGCTTTGCCTGAGAGCTTTTTTCCGTGCTTTGCAGTCGCCATGGCCTCACGATAGATGTTGCAAGTGCGGGACGGGATTTCTGCATCAGTGCGTGGGGCCCGGCATCCAACGAGAGACTCGACGCGCCGTTTATGCAAAGTGAGTGTTACCCGATTTCGAGCCTGCCCGGCACCTCTGCGCTGTTTCGCGACTTCGCGGAAGGCGCCGATGCGGCCGTCGTGGCGCGCATGCGGCAGTGGTATCCAGCGGATCCGTTTCGGATGGACTGGGCGAAGGCCGCGCCGGTGCTGGACCAAGCGCACCGGGAGCGTCTGGCTGATGCGCTGCTGGAGCAGGCAGGGTTGTTTGCCGCAGGACCGGCGGCGAAGGTCAACATCGAGAAGCTGCGGAACGGCGCGGCGGCGGTGGTTACGGGGCAGCAGGTGGGCTTGTTCGGCGGGCCGCTGCTGACGTTGCTGAAGGCCGCTACAGCGATCCAGAAGGCGCAGGCCGCGACACGGGTTTCGGGCCGTGAGCATGTGCCGGTTTTCTGGTTGGCGAGCGAAGACCACGATGTCGCAGAGGCTGACCAGGTTTCCCTGCTGGGCAAGGCCGAGGTCGAGACGCTGAGGGCCAACGTAGGGGTGCATGGAGTGCCTGTGCCGGTGGGCTCGCTGCGGACGGCGGAGCACATTGAGCCGGTGCTGGCGCGGGCTGAGGATCTTCTGGCGTTTGCGCCGATCTGCGACGTGCTGCGCGAAGCGTACACCGATCACGACGGCTACACGGCGACGCTAGCGAGCGGCTTTGGGCGGCTGTTGTCGAACATCTTCGCGGAGCAGGGTTTGGTGGTGATGGATGCGTCATCGCGAGCGTTTCATCAGCTTGGGGCGGCGGCGCTGCGCGGTGCCATTGAGCAGGCGGAGGAGTTGGAGCAGGCGCTGGTCGAGCGCTCGGCGGAGCTGGAGCGGGCTGGCTATCACGCGCAGGTGAAGGTCGGACCGGAGATGAGCCTGCTGTTCCTGATCTCGCCGCTTGGAGATGGCTTGTCTGAGCGGCGCGCGCTGCGGCGTGGAGATGGGGGACAGTGGAAGGCTGGGTCCCGGACGTACAGCACGGAAGAGTTGCTGGGGATCCTGGAAAGTGAGCCTGAGCGGATCAGCCCGAACGCGCTGCTTCGGCCGGTGTTTCAGGATGTGATTTTGCCGACCGCGGCGTACATCGGCGGACCGGCGGAGATTGCATACTTTGCGCAGTCGGCGGTGGTGTTTGAGCGTGTGCTCCGGCGTGTGACGCCGGTCCTGCCGCGGCTTTCGGCGACGCTGGTCGAGCCCGCGATCGCGACGGTCATGGCGAAGCATGAGGTGGAGTTCCCGCAGGTTTTGGCTGCCAAGACCGCGGAGGAGCTGAGCGTGCGGCTTGGCGCGCGGGCGATGCCGGTCGAAGCGAAGCGCAGACTGTCGCAGGCGGGGAATGCTCTCGACGAAGAGCTGACGGCGTTGCTGGCGTACATGAACGCGATGAGCCCGGAGTTGGGGCGTGCGGCGGGCGTGAGCGCGAACAAGATGCGGTACCAGATGAACCGGTTACGGAGGATGGCCGCGCGGTTTCAGTTGGAGCGGGAGGCGTCGCTGCGGAAGCAGGCGAACGCGATCATGCTGAACCTGTACCCCGAAGAACACCTGCAGGAGCGATTGCTCGCGGGCGTGTTGTTTGTGGCGCGGTATGGCGACGACCTGGCGCGGGTGCTGGTGGAACATGCGGGGCAGGAGTGCCCGGGGCATCGCGTGCTGTTCCTGTAGGCGCTCGGGCAAAGCAGACGAGAGCTGCTCTAAAATCGTCTGCGGAGGCTCGAGCAGCAGTATGGCGAAGGGAAGTTCAGCCAATCAGCCGTTTGAGGTGACCTGCCCGGATTGTGGCGGTGTGTTGAAGGTGGACCCGTCAACGCGCGCGGTGATCTCTCATACCTCGGCTCCGCGCAAGCGCACCTTTGAGGATCTGGACTCGGCCGCGCGGGCGTTGAAGGACCAGGAGGCCCGGCGCGACTCGATCTTTGCGCAGTCGGTTGAGGCCCAAAAGAACCATGAGGATCTGCTGGGCAAGCGTTTTGCCGAAGCGTTGAAGAAGGCGAAGGAGTCGCCTGTTACGGAGAGACCGTTGCGGGATTTCGATTTGGAGTAGAACTGGCGGAGCGTCTACCGGCGCTGTGAGCGGGCGATGGCGGCGCGGGTTTCGCGGTCGGCCTCGCGTTTGCGCTCGGTTTCACGCTTGTCCCAGTCCTGTTTGCCCTTGGCGAGCGCGATCTCGCATTTCACCCTGCCGTTCTTGAAGTACAGGCGGACGGGGATGAGCGTGTAGCCCTTCTGCTTGGTGGCGGCAGTGAGCTTTTCGATCTCGCGCTTGTGCAGCAGGAGTTTGCGGGTTCGGAGTTCCTCGTGGTTCATCTCGTTGCCGTGCGAGAACGCGCCGATGTGCGCGTTGAGCAGAAAGCACTCGCCGTCCTTGAGCAGGCCGTAGGCGTCCTTGAAGTTCGCCTTGCCCTCGCGGATGGACTTGACCTCGGTCCCGCGGAGGGCGACCCCGGCCTCGAAGCGGTCCTCGAGAAAGTAGTTGAAGCCGGCGGACCGGTTGAACGAGGCGTCGCGGGCGCCCATGGCGATGGGGTCGCGGTCCTTGGACTTCACCGGCCCGGAGCGGGTCTGGGTGGGGACGGTCGGGTTGGAGAGCGAGCGAGACATGGTCGGTAGAGGCTTGCGGAGGCTGTTGTCCGCAGGGACCCGGTATCGGATGCTAGCAGAGGCGCGGAGGCTGCACAGAGGATGCGGTTGGATCGGCGATTTGCCCCACGAAAGTGGTAGATGACGCCGAAACGAAGCGGAGGGGAGCCCGTCCAAGCAGCATAGCCCCGCGACTTTTCGGATGGGCAGGTGGGATGCGTGGTCGGCGCGCCAGCGCGCCCAGACTTGAACCACAGAACATACGGGCGTCGGAGAGCGCGAAGGCACGAATGGTAGTATCTGAACAGCCCGATCCACTGCTCGGAGATGCGAAACAGCCCGCCAGCACGCGGCTCGAACGGAGCGGCGAGGCACCGGCGCGGTTTTGCCGCGAACGGGGACGGCGGATACGAGGAGTACGGGTCGCAGGCATGGAGCAACGCAGATCGGTGGGCAAGGGCTTGAGGCTGAGCTGGATGCGTTGGATATGCCGCTGCGTCGCCGGAGTTCTTCTCTTCGGCCTTGTCGGGCTCAGCGCGCAGGCGCAGTCGGCCGGAACGTGGAATAAGCGCGGACAACAGGCTGAGACGCGCGAGGACTACGATGCGGCGTTTGAGGCATATCGCCAGGCGCACCTGAAGAATCCGGCTGACATTCGCTACCGCGAGCGCTATGAGCGCATGCGCTATACCGCGGCGAATCTCCATGTGGACCGCGGCCGGGTGCTGCGGCAATCAGGCGACGTCACGGGCGCCATCAATGAGTTTGCGCGCGCGCTGCAGATCGACCCAGGGAACGAGGCGGCTGCGCAGGAGTTGCAGGTTACGGAGCGGCCTCCCGCCAATGCGGCCTCGCCGGGCAAGGTTGGCGCGGTTCAGAACAGCGTTGCTCCGGGGCAGACCCTGATCCCCGGCGTAGACGAGCAGATGCCGCGTGAAAGGGCGATCCAGCAGGAGATCGCTTCGCTCGCGGCACCGGTGCAGTTGGAGCCGGTCTCCGATGATCCGATCACGCTGCACATGGTTGAGGACTCGAAGAACATCTTCCAGGCGATCGGGAAGCTGGCCGGCATCAATGTCATCTTTGACCCGGAGTACACCTCCAAGCGGATCCAGGTGGACCTGACGAATGTGCCGCTGTTCGATGCGCTTCGGATTGTGGAGACGCTGAGCGGCACGTTTTGGAAGCCGGTGACCACCAACACGATCTTTGTCGCGCAGAACACGATGAACAAGCGACGGGATCTGGAAGACCAGGCGGTCCAGACGTTTTACCTGACCAACGTTTCGCAGCAGAACGATGCGAACGAGATCATGGTGGCTCTGCGCAATCTGCTCGATCCGACGGTCAAGATCTACCTCGTGAACAGCCAGAACGCGATTGTTGTGCGCGCGACGCCAGATCAACTGATCCTGGCGGAGAAGCTGATCAATGACCTGGATCGCACGCGGTCCGAGGTGATTGTGGACGTAGCCGTGCTGGAGGTAAGCCGCGACAAGCTGCGCAACCTGGGCATCACGCTGCCGCAGAGCTTCGGCTTGACGCCGCAGGCGAACGACTACGAACGGCTCCACGACGACAACGAATACCGGCACGAGCACGGGTACGAACACGACCGCCGACGACCACCAGCAACCTGACGCTGAATACCCTGGCGAACCTGAACGCCACCAATTTTGCGGTGACGGTTACGGGCGGCACGGTGAATGCTCTGCTGACCGACTCTGACACACGAATATCTGCAGAACCCGCGTGTACGGGCTTCGGACGGGCAGCGTGCGCAGCTAAAGATCGGGTCGAAGATCCCGGTCGCCACGGGGTCGTACAGCTCGACGCTCTCGACGACCGCATCGCTGGGTGTACAGACGCAGTTCACGTACATCGATGTGGGCGTGAACATCGACATTACGCCGACGGTGCACTTTGACCGCGAGGTCTCCTTGAAGCTGAAGGTGGAGATCTCGAGTCAGAACGGCAGCGTGACGATCTCTGGAGTCACCGAGCCAATCATCTCGCAACGCATCGCGGAGCAGGTCATTCAGCTCAAGGACGGCGAACCATCCATCCTGGCTGGGTTGTTGCAGAAGCAGGACACGAGGGGAGTGAGCGGAACTCCGGGACTGGGTGAGATTCCGTTCCTGAAGTACTTCTTCTCGAGCCAGCAGCACGAGCAGGCGTCGGACGAGATTGTCTTTCTGATGATTCCGCACATCGTGCGCGAGTCGCTGATTACGGCGGAGAACGTGCGCCCCATCTACACCGGAACGAGCAACTCGGTGGAGCTGATCCGGCGGTCGCCGGCGGCGGCAGCCGCGGCGCAGGGCTCCGGGCCGGGTATGTCGGCCGCCCCGCAGTCCGAGCCGACGACCACGGCGGCACAGGCTGCAAACTCGATGCTGGGCGCGATTGCGGCTGCAGGGAATCCGCGCCAGCCGGGAGCCGGAAGCCGCACCGGCCGCAGCAGCGCCTGTTACAGCTGGGCCCGCAGCTACGCCGAACCTCCCGGCGGTGAACCTGGCTGTGGCTCCGTCGTCCTCGACGCCGGCCGTAGGCTCGACGTTCCAGGTTTCGGTGACGGCCAATAACGCGCACGATCTGTTTGAGGTGCCTCTGCAACTGCGGTTCGATCCACGGGTGCTGGCGCTGGTGAACGTGGACTCGGGTGACCTGCTGAGCAAGGACGGGCAGCCGGTTGCGCTGGTCCACCGCGACGAGGGCAATGGAACGGTGACGGTTTCGGCCGCACGGCCACCGCAAACGCCGGGGGTCAATGGAGCGGGTGTGGTGTGCACGCTGACGTTCAAGGCGCTCGCAGCGGGCGACTCGCCGATTTCGCTGGTGAAGATTGGTGCGAAGAACAGCAAGGGTGTAAGCCTGCCGGCGCAGGGGTCGCAGGGCGTTGTACACGTGAAGTAGGCGGAGCTGGGCTATGCGAGACAGAATCGCTGCGCAGAAGGACGGGAAGCCGACCGGTTCGGCCCGATGGTCGTCCCAGGCCGGCGTCACGCTGATTGAACTGATCATCGTGGTGACCATCATGGGGATCATGGCCGCGGCAGCGGTGCCGGTGCTGAAGTTTCAGGTGAAGCGGCAGCGGGAGCGTGAACTGCGGGCGGATCTGTGGCAGATGCGCCGGGCGATCGATGCCTACAAGGACGCGGCAGATCTTGGGGGAATCCAGGTGAAGGCGGATTCGAACGGGTATCCGCCGGACCTGCGAGACGCTGGTGACGGGGGTCGATATCCAAGACAAGCACGTCCGGTTTTTGCGCGAGATACCGATTGACCCGATGACCAAGTCGAAAGACTGGGGGCTGCGGTCCAACCAGGACGACCCTGACGCGGATACCTTTGGCGGGCAGAATGTGTTCGACGTGTACTCCAAGAGCACGGGAACGGCGCTGGACGGGACGAAGTACAGCACTTGGTAAGGTGTGAGGCGATGATCGAGGCAGCGCAACAGCAAGGAAACGGAGAAGCGCGGGCGGCGAAGAGCGGCGAGCGCGGTTTTACGCTGATTGAGCTGATCATCGTGATGACGATCATCGGGCTGCTGACCGCCATTGCGATTCCGAGCTACATGAACTCGGTTCGGAAGGCGCGGGAGGCGGCGCTGAAGCAGGACCTATACACGCTGCGCGCGGCGATCGACAGCTACACGGTGGACAAGGAGCAGGCGCCGCAGAGCCTGGATGACCTGGTGCAGGCGGGGTATCTGAAGAGAGTTCCGTACGATCCGATGACCAACCGGACGGATACGTGGATTACCAGCGAGAGCCAGGACATGACGAGCATCACGGAGACGCAGGGCGGGATTGACGACGTGCACTCCGGGTCGCAGAGCGTGGCGAGCGACGGGACGACGTATAACACCTGGTAGTGATGGGTCCGCCGGGATCTTCGGCAGGTGAAGATAGGGCGAAGAAAGTACACGAAAGCGGTTGCATTCCGTCTAAGATGGTACGGAGAGCCGTGCCCAGCCGGCCGGAGCCGACTCGCCGGAGGTCGCTTCCCATGCGAAATCTTCTAGTTGCCACATCGCTGCTCGTGTCCGCGGGGTGTATCGCCGCGCAGCAGCCGTCTGCTCCCCCCTCGAGTACCCCGGCACCTGCGAGCACGACGTCCGCGCCGGCGACTCCGCAGGCGCAGACGCCGGCCGACCCCGTCCCTGTGCCATCGACTACTCCGGCGACCACCTCGGACCGGAAGCCGCTGCCGACCTCGGACAAGAGCGCCAGCGCGAAGGCGGATGCGATTCCGTCGCCGGGCGAGGATCTTGATCCACATATCAAGAAGGGCAGCGAAGAGGACGTGAATGCGGTCGGCACGCGCAACATCGGCGGCCGCGGTCTCGGCAACTGGTATTCGACGAACTGGGAGATCGGGACCGGCAAGCAGTATTCGATGGAGATCGAGAAGTCGTCGCACCTGGTCACGGACCCTGTGGTGGTGGAGTATGTGAACCGGGTCGGGCAGAACATCGTGCGGAACTCGGACGCGAAGGTGCCGTTCACGATCAAGGTGCTGGATACGGACGAGATCAATGCGATGGCGCTGCCGGGCGGGTTCTTCTATGTGAACTCCGGGCTGATCCTGGCGTGCGACTCCGAGGATGAGCTGGCGGGGGTGATGGCTCACGAGATCTCGCACGTAGCCGCGCATCACGCCGCGCGCGAGATGACCCGCATGAACTACATGCAGATCGGTTCGGTGCCGCTGATGATCTTCACGCAGGGCACGTGGACCGGGTATGGCATCTACGAGGCGGCCCAACTCGCGGTGCCACTGACGTTTCTCCAGTTCTCGCGGCAGTTTGAAGCCGAGGCGGATTACCTGGGCGTGCAATACATGTACAAGGCGGGGTACGATCCGCAGGGCATGGTGAGCATCTTTGAAAAGCTGGATGCTCTGCAAAAGCACAAGCCCGGTGCGATCTCGCGGGCGTTCAGCGATCATCCGGCGACCGGGGACCGCATCGACAACGTCGAGAACGAGATTGCGACGATTCTGCCGGCAAAGTCGGAGTACATGGTGACCACGTCGGAGTTCGATGTGGTGAAGGCTCGGCTGGCGCGGATTCAGAACAAGCGCGGGCTGAACGACAAAAAGGGCGGCAACAAGCCGACGCTGCGGCGTACGGCTGGGTCGAACAACGATCCGAATAACCCCAACAATCCGTCCACCTCGTCGGATGACCGGCCGACGCTGGGTCGACGCAACTAGAACGAGTCGAAGTTGAGGGCGAGAGAGGCCCGGCGCGATGCCGGGCCTTCGCTTGTGCTCCTAACGGACGACGCGCGAGCGAGTGCTTGCTGTACTTGAGAGGATGAATCGATGCAGATGACTGAAGAGAAGACCTATACGACCGGCTACACGGATGACCATGCGAAGTCGGGCCTGGATTATGACTTTCCGGCCATTGAGACGTGGCGGAACCAGTTTGCGAAGTACGAGATCCTGATCGACGATCCGGAGTTTACGAGCGTGTGCCCCAAGACCGGGCTGCCGGATTTCGGCGTGCTGACGATCCGTTATATGCCGCGCGAGCGCTGCCTCGAGTTGAAGTCCTTGAAGGAATACCTGTTCTGCTACCGCAATCTGGGGATTTTCCAGGAGAACATCGCCAACCAGGTGCTCGACGACGTGGTGAAGGCGACGGACCCGGTGTGGGCCGAGGTGAAGGGTGATTTCCGGCCGCGCGGTGGGATCTCGACGGTGGTGACGGCGCGTTACCCGCGGACGGAGGAGATGCGGTAGGACGATCGAACCGCGTGCCGTCGTCAGAAGGAGAAGACCGGGCCGGCTTGCAGTGTCACGTTGCTGCGGTTGATGAAGTTCTGTTTCGAGAGCCAGCTCAGGTAGGGTGGCGTCCCGAGTCCTGGGGCGTCGACCTTGTCCGTGCGATAGCGGACGATAGCGTCGTCCAGGCCGAAGCGGAAGCCGAGGTGTGGCGTGAGCCGCCAGTCGGTGCTTAGGGTGAAGTCCCAGGCGAAGTGGGTGATCCCTCCGAGTTGGGGCTGGTCCGGCGTGCCGTTGGCGTCGACTACGCCGGGTCCGGGGACGGAGTCGGCGTCGCCGCCGTGCGTGGCGATGCCCTGCGGATAGGTGGTGACGGTCACTGGCCTGGGACTGGTGAGGTAGGCGCGGTCGAAGTGGACCAAGCCGGGTCGAATGGCGAAGTGAACCGCGTTGTATTGCCACTGCCTGGTGGCGCTGAGTCCAAACACGGCGAAGAGCATGTTGCCGCCGGCGCGGTCGCTGGGTAAGGGGCTTGCGCCAGGGTGATAGCTGACCGCGCTATCGAACGAGAGCCAGCCGCGCATGTGCTTTGTGAGCTCGATGCCGGCGCCGCTGTTGAACGTGCGGCAGTTGAAGCACGAGGCGGAGTTGGTCGCGATGGAGAAGTTGCTGAAGAACGGAGCGATTTGCAGGTCGGGCAGCTTGCGCCACGCCTCGACCTCGTCTGACGGGAACCACGAGACCCGGTCAGGCGTGTCGATTGGATGATCGCGGTCGCGGTACCAGGAGGGCTGCCAGCGCAACCAGTTTGCGAAGGAGCGGGACGGATTCAGGCCGCTGCGAACGGCTTTGGGCCAGAATTTTCCAGGGTGCGCGGCGACAAGCGGCCCGTTCACATATTTATCGAGGAGGTCTTCCGTGATGACCCAGATGGCGCCCGCCGTTGGCGTGACCACGAAGTCTACCCAGCCGGTGTTGTTCGTGTAGTGGTCGCCGGGCTTGAAGTTGCTGGCGTTGCAGTGGTACTGGCAGCTGACGCCGTAGGTAAAGCCCCCTTCGTTGCCGACGCCGGCCTCGCCGGCCGGGCTGATCTCCGACGCGGTGCTGAAGGCGGTGGCCCAGAGGATGCCAATCATGCGGGATTTCGCGTAGCCGGGGTCGCCCCATTCGAGCCGGGAGAAGCGCGGGCTGTTCTGGATGGCGATGTCGGCGGCGACAGCACCGTGCATGGAGTGGCCGACGTAGTTCACGATGAAGGTGTCGCCATCGTTCCAGCGGCGCATGTTGAACTGGTTGATGGAGGCCCGGTAGTCGTGCCAGAAGGGCTTGTGCGCGATGTCGTCGCGCATGACCGGATCCCAGCCGAGGCGGAAGCCATTTTCGGCCACGTTGAACTCGATGTTCTGCCAGATGAACCCGCGCCAGTGATAGCGGTCGGCGGTATCGGGCTCAGTGGACCGATGATCTGCCGCAACGTCGGGGGTGCGGGTGGCCGGGTCGGCCGAAGCTGCAAAGCTGCGTGCGGGCGCGAGGTCAAAGTAGGTTTGCGAGACGGCGGCGCCGTGCGCCCGACGCGCCGAGTCGGAGGTGGCCGGCGTGGGCGAAGGGGCATCGGGGAGTGCCTGTGCCTGCGCCCACGCGGGAGCGGACAGCGCGGCGAGCGCAAGGAGACCGATTGCAGCAAACGACGTGCATGTTGCCGGCCGGTTACGCGCTGTTTTGCGCTCGCACACGTCTGGCCCAACCTGATGCAGATAGATCTCCTGAAGAGGAATCCAGGGCCCGTCCAGCGTTGAGGTCGGCGGGCGTGCGGGTCCACGCGCCTCGTCTGTTTCAGATGCGTCTTGCAGCGCAGATGAAGTTCATCAGCCGCAGAGCGAATCAGGACGCCGAGAGACCTCGCCGGCGGTTGCTCAGGCGATGGGAGCGCCGGCAGCCCTGTAGATGGCTTCCATGGCGAGCATGTCCGCAAGACCTTCCTGGCCGGGCGTGGCCGGGCTGGTGTTGTTGCGTATGCAATCAGCGAAGTGGTCCGCTTCGAAGGTGAATTGGTACGGGCCCTGGCCGGAGCTGGCGCCGCTGATGGGGCCGTTCTTTCCCTCTCCGGAGTACTTCAGCCCGTTGTAGCCGAAGGCTGGATCGACGCGGATGTGGCCGGCGGAGCCCATGATGTCGAGGAAGTTGCCGCCGTCTTCGCCGTAGGAGCTGCCCGCGCCGGCGAGGATGCCGGAGGGGAACTTGAGCGTGAACTCAACCGACTCTTCGACGCTTGAGAACATCGGACTTTTGCTGGGCGTGGCGACCTGGGCGGAGAAGGTGGCGGGGTCTTCGGCCGGCGATCCAGCGGATGGTGTTGAGCGGGTAGATGCCGAGGTCGAGGAGGGAGCCGCCGCCCGACAGAGCTCGGTTCAAGCGCCATTCGCCGGGCTGGCGGACGCCGTAGAAGCCACCCTGGAAGCCCTGGATGTCGCCGATCGCGCCGGAGCGGGCAAGGTCGCGGATCTTGAGCCAGGTGGGGTCGTAGTGGACGCGGTAGGCGATCATGAGCTTGACGTTGTGCTCCCGGCAGGCGTCGATCATGGCGCGGCACTCGGCCGAGGAGATGGCCATGGGCTTTTCGCAGAGCACGTGCTTGCCGGCCTTGGCGGCGCGGATGGTGTACTCGGCGTGCATGGAGTTGGGCAGGCCGATGTAGACGGCGTCGATGTCAGGGTTATGGGCGATGTCGTCGTAGCTTTGGTAGGTGTAAACGTTTTTGGGGTTGATGCCGTAAAGCTGTTCGTACTTCGGGGCCTTTTGTTCGGCGTGGCCGCTGACGAGTGCGGTGACCTTGGCTTTGGTCGAAGAGGCGCAGGCCTTCATGAAGATTTCCGAGATGTCGCCTAGGCCTACGGCGGCGAAGCGCACGGGCTGTTGCGATTGCGCGCGGAGCGGGAGAGCTGTCGAGGCGGCGGCGAGGGCGGAGAGTCTGGCGAAGGTGCGGCGGTCCATTGAGTGTCGACTCCGACGTGATGTTGGCTTCGGGCAAGCGAAACGCAGATTCCCTTCGGGAATGACAAACAAGGAAGCTAGACGGCTAGCGGTGGAACGCTGGGAGGTATCCGCGCACCTTGGTGCGGACGCGGTAGATGTGGGTGCGGGCCGTGATGTAGAGGGTAGTGCCGTCGTCGCCCCAGGCGCAGTTGGCGGCTACTTCGGGGAGCTTGATCTGGCCGAGGACCTTGCCTTGCGGGGTGATGATGCGGATGCCGCCGGGGCCTGTGGACCAGATGTTGCCGTGGGAGTCGATCTTCATGCCGTCGGGAACGCCGTCGCCTTCTTTGCCGGTGAAGGTGATGAGGTTGCGGGCGTTGGCGACGGTGCCGTCGGGGTGGACGTCGTAGGCGACGATGCGCTGATCGGGGCCGGAGTTGTTGACGTAGAGGGTGCGGTTGTCGGGTGAGAGCGCGATGCCGTTGGGGGTGGCGAGATCGGTGATGACGGGCTTGGGATGGCCGTCTTTGACGTAGAAGACCGCCTGGTAGGGAAGTTGCTTGAGAGGGTCTTTGTCGCGGAGCTTGAGGCCGTAGTTGGGGTCGGTGAAGAAGAAGGAGCCGTCGGGGAGAAAGACGAGGTCGTTGGGGCTGTTGAGATGGTGGCCGTCGTAGTTATCGAACCAGGGTTCGGGCTTCAGGTCGGGTGGGTTGCCGACCAGGCGGATGACGTCGCGGGCGTATTGGCGCGCCATGACGACGGAGCCATCCCTGGAGGGAGCCATGCCGTTGGGGCCGATCTTGCTGTGATCGGGGTTGCCGAAGGGAGGCTGGGTGAAGTCGACGATGACTTCGTCTTTGAGCGGCTGGCCGTTTGCGGCAGGGGTGATGGCGTGGACCTTGTCGCCTTCTTCGTCGGAGAACCAGAGGCGGCCTTCGCGCCACATCGGGCCTTCGACGAAGGTGTAAGGCCCGGCGATGACCTCGGGCTGTGTGCCAGGGGCGATGAGTTGATCGAGGGCGGGGTCGAGGCGGAGGACGTTCATGGGTGCTCGCTGTTGTGATGCAGCGAGCGGACCGGCGAGGGTGACAGCAGCAAGTAAAGCTGGGGAGAGGAGAAGACGCATGGAACTCCTTCCCCGCGATGGTACTTGCGAGCCCGTGAGCGGGAAAGGGAGTGCCGCTGGGTTATCTTCGCGCGGTGATGGGGACCTCGGTCGGACGTGTGCGCCGCAGGTACTGGCTCCAAGGCAGGCAAAGCAGGCCGATGGCCAGGAGAGCCCAGGTGCCGGGCTCGGGCGTGGCGGTGGCTGGGACGGTGGTTCCAGTGAGTTCCCAGCCGTAATTGCTGTATGCGGTGGTGCCGCCGACCTGAAGCAAGGTCACCGGGGCATAGTAATCAATCCAACCGACCGTCTCATCAAACGGGGCACAGAGGGGACATGGTCCACCGGTGAACGTGATGGTGTACGCGCCCGCGTCAAGCATCGCTGGCAGAGCCCCCGGGGTGGAGCCGCTCCAACCGTAATCTGTGAGGAGGTAGGTGCCGCTCGCTCCGGTGAGCGTGACCTCATAGGAGGCATTCTCGGGACCTCCGAAGATGTATTCGGGCGCGATCCCTGCGCGGAACGAGCTTACGAGAGTGTTCTGGTCAAGGCTGAACCCCGTAGTCACTACCTGATTCGCGTTCAAATTGGTCGCGCCGTACAGATGACCCGCAACACCGAGGTCGACTGTGCCGGCGTGGCAGAGGCTCGCGGACGTGAACAAGGCAGCGAGGCAGCGAACGAGCACACGAATGCACCAGGGCTTCATGACGGCTCTCCAATCGAAGTCGGTAGGTGAAAGGTTCCACCACTATCTACGGCGCGGCGTTTGGCTGCAACATTTATTTGCATCGGGAGGCGATGCGCTGTGTGCAGGGCCCACATCGCTGGCGTGGGCGGTCACAATGGCCTGTTATGCTCGCGTCAGCATGGCGGTGGGTTCGGTAGCGACGGTGGAGCGGCCTCGCGGTACGGCGGGACGGAACGCGACGATTGCACTGGTGTTGTTGACGGCGATGAACTTCGTCAACTACCTGGACCGGTACATCCTGCCTGCGGTGCAGGAGCAGATCAAGCACGAGTTCCGCATTACGGACGCGCAGATCGGGTCGCTGACGCTGTGGTTCATGGTGGCCTATGTGCTGTCGTCGCCAATCACTGGGTGGCTGGGTGACCGCTTTCCACGCAAGCCGATGATTGTGGTCGCCGCGCTGGTGATCGCAGCCATGAACTTCGTTACAGCGAGCGTGCATGACTACGCTTCGCTGAACATTCGGCATGCCGCGCTGGGTGTCGGTGAAGCGAGCTTTGGGATCTTTGCGCCGGCGTTGCTGGCGGACTACTACTCGGAGTCGCAGCGGAACAAGGTGCTGACGATCTTCAATGTGGCGATTCCGTGCGGCGCGGCGCTGGGGTACCTGGCGGGTGGATCGATCGGGAGCCACTACGGCTGGCGGATGTCGTTTATTGCGTCGGCGGTGCCGGGTGCGCTGATTGCGCTGCTGATCCTGTTGTTCATGCGCGAGCCGAAGCGGACCGGAGCGGGCGCGGAGGCGGGCCATGGGCTCACGAAGCTCGACAAGGGTGGCGTGGGTTCGTTGCTGAAGAATCCGGCGTATCTGTGTTCCATCCTTGGCTATGCGGCGGTGACGTTTTCGCTGGGCGGGATCTCGTGGTGGATGCCGTCGTTCCTGCAGCGCGTGGATGGGCGCTCGATGGATGCGGCCGGGTTCATCATGGGCGCGCTGACGGTGGCTTGCGGGCTGGGCGGGACGATCACGGGTGGCGTGCTGGCCCAGTGGTGGTCGAAGAAGACGGGCAGGGCACTGTACCTGGTGCCTGCGTTGAGCGCGGCGCTGGCGGTCCCGCCGGCGTTGCTGTGCTTCTTTGGACCGAAGAACGTCACGTTGCCGGCGCTGGGCGTAGCGGTATTTCTCATCTTCCTGGGTACGGGGCCGGTGAATGCGGCGACGCTGAACGCGGTGCCTGCAGGACTGCGCGCAACCGCGATGGCGGGCCAGTTGTTCGCGCTGCATGTGTTTGGGGATATGTTCTCGCCGAAGCTGATTGGCATGATCAGTGACCGCTCGAACCTGCGTTATGGGCTGGGTTCGACGCTGGTGACGCTGCTGATTGGGGCGGTGATCTTCTTTGTCGGAGCGCGGTTTGCGCCGCCGCTAAACGACCAAGTGCAGACGGCGGCCGCAGCAGCGTGACGGTCGTGACAGGCGAACGGGTTCGATTTGCGCTGGAGTGCCTGGGCTGGCTTGATTGCGGTGGTGTGGTGTGTGCGCACGCGCACACTGGCTATGCGGCTGCGCGAGGTGCCGGACCTGAGCGATGTCCGGTGGGACCTGTGCCCGACGAGTGCGCCGGGGCTGATCGTGTTGTGCCGGCGAAGGACGAGGCGGAGACCGTCCGGCCGGCTATGGAGACGCTGCTCGCGCAGGAGTACGAGTGGCTCAAGATTGTGGCGTTGGATGACCGGTCTACCGATGCTACCGGCGCGCTGTTGGACGAACTGGCGGCGAAGTCCCCCGAGAAGCTGGATGTGGTGCACATCACCGAGACGGCCGAGGGGTGGATGGGCAAGACGTTTGCCATGGAGGTGGCGACCCAGCGCAGCCGGTCAGAGTATGTACTTTTCACGGACGCGGACGTTTGGTTTTCGCCGTCGATCCTGCGCCGGGCGCTGGCCTACGCGGAGATCGCTGGGGCCGACCACCTGGTGATTGCGCCGACCCCGGTGACGAAGACGTGGGGCGAGCGCGCGATGATCAGTTTCTTGCAGATGCTCGCGATGTGGGCCTCGCGGCCGTGGCGTGTGGCCGATCCGAAGGCGCGCCGGGATGTCGCGGGCGCGGGCGCGTTCAACATGGTGCGCCGTGAGGCTCTGGAGCAGATCGGAGGTCTGGCGCCGCAGCGGCTATCGGTCGTGGAGGACGTCACGTTGGGGCAGCGGATGCGCGCTGCCGGCATGCAGCAGCGCCTGGTGTTTGCGCCAGGGCTGGTGCTGGTGCATTGGGCCCCGGGGGCGTTTGGGATCATCCGTGGGCTGACGAAGAACCTGTTTGCGCTGGCGAACTTTCGGCTGCCGCTGGCGGCGGTGATGATGGGCGGCGTCTTCGCGCTCTTTGTGCTGCCGCTCGTCAGCGCTGGGTTGGTGGCCGACGATCCTGCCGGGGATATTGGCGCTGGCTTGCATGGCGGCCTGCTACAGGATCATCAGCCCGATCAGCGGGATCCCGGCCCGGTACGGCTGGCTGTATCCGCTGGGTGTGCTGGGGGTCTTCTGGGCGATGCTGCGGTCTGTCGTGGTGACTACGTGGCGCCGCGGCGTGAAGTGGCGGGGCACGCTGTATCCCTTGCGGGAACTGCGCGGGCATAACAGCCCGTTTGCGTGGGAGTGGCAGGCGGCGAGAGAACGCGCGGAGAGTAGAAAGGTAGACCGTGCCGTGCGGCCTTCGCGATGGGTGCGGATGTGGAGGCGGACTCGGCCTGACCTGACGCGGCGGAGGAAGAATATGGATCCCCGCTGAGCACGGAGGGACCATGAAAACGGAGTTGCTGCGACTCGACGGGACCGTCGAACGCGATCCGACAATCGATGGGTGGATGAGAGACCACAAAGGTGAGCTGGGAGCCATCGCACAGGATGGTTTGAGGTGATGCGCGAGTGCGGTGACGAAGTGCGCGAAGTGTTGCACGACGGCTGCCCGGTTGCGTGCCTGGGCGATGTGCCTTTCGGCTATGTCAACGTCTTCACCTCACACGTGAACGTGGGGTTCTTTCAAGGTGCAGCGCTGCCGGATCCGGATCGCTTGTTGCAAGGCAACGGCAAGTTCATGCGGCATGTGAAGTTGAGGCCGGGAGCCGCTACCGACGCGACCGCGCTCCGCACGCTGATCGAGAGAGCGTACGCGGATATCAAAGCGCGAGTAGAGAACGGCTAGCTGCTCAAGAGAAGCTTAAGGTCTGTAACCGCGCGAACGCTGCGAGGATCCGCTTCGGCGGAGAACGCGTCGTCGATAGCGCCTAGACGCCGACCGGCTCGTCTTCGATGACGTGCGGCTGGCCGTAGCGGCGCTGGACGTAGTCATCGAGGATGACCTGGAACTCTTCCACGATGTGGTCGCCTTTGAGGGTGGTGAGGAGCTTGCCGTCGACGTAGACGGGGGCTTTGGGTTCCTCGAAGGTGCCGGGGAGCGAGATGCCGATGTTGGCGTGCTTGGACTCGCCGGGGCCGTTGACGATGCAGCCCATGACGGCGAGCTTGAGTTCTTCGACGCCGGGGTAGGTCTTCTTCCACTCGGGCATGGACTCGACGAGGTAGCCCTGGATGCGCTGGGCGAGCTCCTGGAAGTAGGTGGACGTGGTGCGGCCGCAGCCGGGGCAGGAGGTGACCTGCGGCATGAAGCTGCGGATGTTCAGCGACTGGAGGATCTGCTGGGCGCAGCGGACCTCTTCGGAGCGGTCGCCGCCGGGCTCGGGGGTGAGGGAGACGCGGATGGTGTCGCCGATGCCGTTGATGAGCAGGGGCGCGAGGCCGGCGGTGGAGGCGACGATGCCCTTCATGCCCATGCCGGCTTCGGTGAGGCCGAGGTGGAGGGCGTAGTCGCAGCGGCGGGCGAGTTCGGTGTAGACGTCGATGAGGTCGCGGACGTTGGAGACCTTGGCGGAGAGGATGATCTGGTCTCGGCGGAGGCCGTAGCGCTCAGCGGCGCTGGCGTTGTCGAGCGCGGAGCGCACCATCGCTTCGAGCATGACGTCGCGGGCGTCGAGCGGATTCGCAGACTTTGAGTTCTCGTCCATCATGCGGGTGAGGAGCGCCTGATCGAGCGAACCCCAGTTGACGCCGATGCGCACGGGCTTCTGGTTGTCGACGGCACACTCGACCATGGTCCGGAAGTTGTCGTCGTCCTTGCGGCCGATGGAGACGTTGCCGGGGTTGATGCGGTACTTGGAGAGCGCCTTGGCGCAGTCGGGGAACTTCCGGAGCAGGATGTGGCCGTTGTAGTGGAAGTCGCCGACGATGGGCGTGTCCCAGCCCTTGGCGCGGATGCCGTCGACGATGTACGGGACGGCCTTGGCGGCGTCCTCGTTGTTGACGGTGATGCGGACGATCTCAGAGCCGGCGCGCGCGAGTGCGGCGACCTGCTGGACGGTGGACTCGATGTCCGCGGTATCGGTGTTGGTCATCGACTGGACGACGACGGGGGCATCGGAGCCGACGCGAACGCCGCCGACGTTCACGGTCACGGTCTTACGGCGCTGAAAACTCGGCATATCCTGTCGATTTTACCATCCGGGGGCGCCGCGGACCCGGTGCTGGAAGGCCTCGCGCTGTCGGTGCAAACGGCGGTGTGGGGGCCTACTGCGTGGAGTGCTGTACCGTGCCTGCTTCGAGGGAATCGAAGTACTGGCTCGTGTAGAAGGCCCAGACCATCCCGAAGAGGACGAGGGCGAAGAAGGCGGCGAGGATCGCGATGCGGCGCCGTCCTGACGGAGCTTTGCCTTTGGCTTGCACGCCCGGCAAAGGACGCGGTGCGCAGGATCCTCGGGCGACCGGGGGCGTTTGGGCGTGCGGGGGCGGGAAGGCCGGGGATGGGGCTTCCGCTCCTTCGGGGAGCGGTGAGGATGTCGTCCAAGCGCGCGCATGGGTGTCCGGGGAACGATCTATGTTCGAAGCCGGACTATAGCATGCGCATTTGACCGCGCTTTACCACTTTTGGGGGATAAACGACCGATTGAGGCCCAGAGACGACAATGCGAGCCGGTCGGGGCTCGCTGGAGGTCTTGTTCGATTCAGAAGGAGAGTTTGGAGGCGCGGGCCGGGATCGAACCGGCGCATAAAGGTTTTGCAGACCTCTCCCTTACCACTTGGGTACCGCGCCTTGAGCCCTGTGACGCTCACATACGAAACGCGCCGGGCGGCGCGCTACGAGAAAGGAGAGGGCGTTTGGAGCGGGAGACCGGGGTCGAACCGGCGACATCTTCCTTGGCAAGGAAGCACTCTACCACTGAGCTACTCCCGCCCTTCCACTTGAATGTACCAAAGCGTGAGCCGGTATGCAAAGCCTTCGCGCTCTGCATGCGCATCCCGGACGTCGCGAGTGGGTTCGAAGCTACCGCGGCTGCGTGGGTGGGGATAGCGGGCTGCCCAGGGTCGGGTTCTGCGGCGGAGGAGTACCTGAGCCGGGAGCTTGCGGCGTCTGCCCCGGTAGCGGCGTGGGGGTCTGGGGCGGAGGTGGCGGCGGTGGTGGAGGAACGAACTGCTGTGGCTGGTATTCCGGCGCTCCGCCACCCTGGCCTTGCGCGTTGCCCCAGGGCATCAGCAGGCGGCGGCTGGCGACCTCCATGCGGCGGTTGCGGACGATGTGGGGCGTGATGGTGATGACAAGCTCGGTGCTCTGGGTCTGAGTGCTCTTCTCGGTCCCCTGGAAGCCGGGTAGCTCGCTGAGGAAGGGGAGGCCGTTGATGGAGCGGAGCTCGTTGCGGTCCACCAAGCTGGCCAGGAGGACGGTTTGGCCGGCCCGGAGGGTGACATCGGAGGTGAGTTGCCGGTCATTGAGGACCGGCAAAGTGTTGATGGTGCCGCTGCCGAGCGCCTCGATCTTCAAGTCGAGGTTGAGCGCGACGTCGGCGGAGCGGAGCACGCGGGGTTTGGCCTTGAGGGTCAGGCCGAGGTCCTCGTACTGAATCTGCGGGACGTTGACCGATGTGGAGCCGAGGTACTGCGAGAGCAGGGAGTTCACGCTGGTGCCGTTGATGCTCAGGCCCGCAGCGGCGGCAGTAAGTGAGTTGTTCAGGTTTGAGCTGTAGATGCCGGTCTCGATGGGGTAGCGCGTACCGGCGCGGAAGCTGGCTTCCTGGCCGTGCTCGGCGCGCAGTTGCACGTCGTCGAGGATGCGGATGTCGGAGGAGTTCAGCAGGAGGCTGACGGTGGTTGAGGAGCCGAGGAAGACACCGCCCAGGGGCAAGCCGTTGTAGTGGCCAAAGACGCCGAGCAGATTGCTGAACTGCGAGGACGAGACCACGCCGCTGGCGAGCAACAGGCCCAGCTCGGTGATGGCGTCCGTGGCAGGGTTGCCGGTCAGCGTGATCTGGTTCGAGGCGATCGCAGCGGAGATGAGGGACTGATTGGCGTTGATAAGACTTTGCGCCTCGGCTGCGATGGGAAAGACGCCGACGGAGCTCGGAAGCGCGGCACCGATGGTGCGGGTGCGTGAGGTGTCGACCTCATAGAGCCTGACGTCGAGCAGGACGTCGGAGCCGGCATCGAGGAGGTCGGAGAAGGTCGCGTTGACGCGCTCGATCGTAGCTGCGTCGCCCCGAAGTACAAGGCCGCCGGAAGGGTTCACGGCAGAGACGGACCTGAGCGAAAAGACGTTGCGGGCGACGTTGGCGTACTCGGCCATCGCCTCCTGGGTGGTGCCGGGCATGAAGAGCGTTTCTTCGACGAGGGGAACGAACTGCGCGCGGTTCTCCTGCGTGTCCTTGGCGAAGAAGGCGACCTTAGGCTCCATGGGGACGAAGAAGGTGCCTGTCAGGGCCTCGGCGGTGCGGCTGGCCTCGTCGAAGCTGGCGTTGTCGAGGTCGAAACGGATGGTTTGCCCGAAGCTGACGGAGTTGTCGAACTGCGCGCGCAGGCCAAAGGCGGTGCAGACGGCGTTGAGGATTTCCTGTGGGCCGCCACGGAGGTGGAAGCTCTTCTTGCCGGCGTCCGGCGTGAGCTGAATCGCGCCAGCCAGGCTGTTCGCGTCCGCGGCACGGGCCGCACGGAACGGATCTTCAGTCGGCGCGCTGTAGGGTGCGAGGGTGCCGTCGGGGTTGAAGTGCTGGCGGACCACCGGGTTGTCGGGGTCGATGGCCTTGGCGTCGAGCAGGAGCTTGTCGGCCTCGTCCGTGTGGCCGAGCTTCTGGGCACGGGCGGCGCGCTGGACGAGATCAGTTAGCCGGTGCTCGCGCGTGACAGCCAGGGCAATGGCGTAGTCGCGGTTCTTGGGATTGAGCTGATTGGCGTGCTGAAAGTCGCGCTCGGCGGCTTCGAGGTCCTTGTGGTCGAGCGCGCGGGCACCGCGGAGATAGGCGTCCTCGGCTTCCTTGCGGGCCTTGGGGGCGACATCGGGCGTTGCGTCGATGTACCGAGGCAGCGGCGCGGGCGCGGCGGTGTCGACGCCCGCGGGGGCGGTTGCGGGAGCGTTCTCAGGGCTGGGCGAGGCGGCTTGAGCTCGCGCAAGTGTGGCGCTGGAGGACAGCGCCAGAGCGAGAGCCACCGCGCGGGGCAGGGTCTTGCCGGGGCGAGCTGTGGAAAAGGAGTGGACGGGAGCCTGCATTCCTGTGTGTTGGACGGAGAGCGGGAGCTAACGTCCGCCGGCGACGACGCGGAGATCGGGGCCGGCCGGGGCGAACGGGGCGGGGCGGACGGCGCATGCCCTGGCGGATCTGGGCGGAGTCCATGCCGAGTTCGGTGAGGGTGCGGCTGAGGGTATTGCGGTGCATGCCGAGCTCTTCGGCGGCCTTGCACTGGTTGCCGCGATGGCGCGCGAGGACTTCGAGGATGAAACGCTTCTTGAACTCGCGTACCGCGTCGGCGTAGGTGATGCCGGCGGCGTGCATTCCCAGAACAAGATGATCGAGCTCGCGCTTCACGGTCGCGTTCCCCTCGCTTGACTGAACTTATATGACTCCAGTGTGCGACGGGAGTCCGGACTTGATCCAATCGGGTGAGCTGTGCTTCAGAGTGCCCAAAGCCTTGAGGTGATCAAGGCCCTCCAGAAGGTGGGTCCGGAGGTCTTCAGGCATGGTGAAGGATACCGCATGGGCTGCCCGGAGGAAATAGGGAGCAAGCAGGGAGTTTTGCACCCACGGTGCAGCCGGAAGGAACGCGGTGAGAGCCAAAAGTAATGCGGTGGCGATGACGGCTCCGCGGAGAAGGCCGAAGAGCGGCACCGCCGATGCGGTCGAGGACGCCGAGGCCGATGGTGCGGGCTCCGCGGCTGAAGAGGTGGCCGAGAAGCATGGCGACGATCGCCGACCGCAGCCGAGGATGAGGAGGAAGGCGATGAAGCTGGCGAAGGCGGGGGCGGGGATGAGGTTGCGGAGCTGGTGGCCGAGGTCGCGGTAGAACCAGCAGGCGAGCGGGAAGCCGATGAGGAGGCCGGCGAGCGTGAAGGCTTCGCGGAAGAAGCCTCGGAAGGCCGCGCGGATCGTGGAGTAGAGGAGGAAGAGGGCGAGGAGCCAGTCCAGGGGGTTCATGGGGCGCGAGTCAGATGCTCCGGATCGAACCGACAGTGTCGCGGCGTTGCGACTGCCGCGACTGCACGCAATCGTAACTGCGGCACGAAGTCATCGACCGAGGCGGCCTCGACGTCTGCGAAGAGCGTCTAGCACGTGCCCTAGTATGCCGACTGCGGATGTCCGCTCTGCCAGCTTGAGCCGAAGTTCGTGCGTGGCCGGCACGATCAGTGCAATAGAACTTCATCAGTAGCACCGCCGCCGGCCACGGTCGGGACTAAACCGTTCCCATGCTGGATTTCGCGCCGGTCATCGACCGAGCTAGGGAAACCACGCAATGCATTCCCGATCTACTCGAGCTCGTCTTGAGCAACGTAGAGCGTCGACAGTGCCGCCGAACAAACCATTCCAGGCCGTAACGGCAATTTCCACGATGTCAGTATCGTGGTACAGCCTGGAGATGGCGAGTTCGCGAACTATTGACACGGTGCCCAGATTACGCGGCGGAGCGGGCCTGGTTGCCTTTGCTGCGGCCGCCGAGGGTTACGCTGACGACCTTGCTGACGCCGGGTTCCTGCATGGTGACGCCGTACATGACGTCGGCTTGTTCCATGGTGCGCTTCTAGTGGGTGATGACGACGAACTGGGTGTTGTCGCTCATCTCGGCGATGAGGCGGGCGAAGCGGCCTACGTTGGTTTCGTCGAGCGGGGCGTCGACCTCGTCGAGGACGCAGAAGGGTGCGGGTTGGAACTGGAAGGTGCCGACCAGGAGCGCTAGCGCGGTGAGGGCCTTTTCGCCGCCGGAGAGCAGGAGGACGTTTTGCAGTTTCTTGCCGGGAGGGGAGGCGATGATGTCGATGCCGGCGAGGTCTTTTTCGTCGGCGCCTTCGGTGTCGGTGAGGCGCATGAAGGCCTGGCCGCCGCCGAAGAGCTTGGTGAAGGTGGTGGAGAAGTTTTCGTTGATGATGCGGAAGGCTTCATCGAACTTCTCTCTGGATACCTGGTCGATCTCGCGGATGGAGGCGGTGGTGTTCTCGATGGCTTCGATGAGGTCTTTGCGCTGGGCTTCGAGGTGGGTGTAGCGCTCGGAGGCTTCGCGGAGTTCGTCGAGGGCCATCATGTTGACGGGGCCCATGGCTTCCATGCGCTTGCGGAGGGCGCGCGCGGCCTCGTCTTCGGCGGTGAGGGCTTCGGCTTCGAGGCGCGTGATGGAGGCGTCGTCGCGAAGGCTCTGCGGCTCGACCGAGAGGTCGTTGATGCAGGTGGCTTCGAGGTGCTCGAGGTCGGAGGTGAGCTTCGCCTGGCGGGTGGAGAGCGCGGCGCGCTGTTCGCGCAGGGCTTCGACCTGGTGGCGAAGGGTGCGGAGCTTGGTGTCGAGCTCGGCGATGCGGGCGCGGAGCGTGGTGGCTTCAGCGGTGAGGCGTTCGGCGGCCGCGGTGGCTTCGGCGCGCGTGGCGGCGAGTTGTTCGGCTTGCGCGGCGAGGGTGGTGTTTTCTTCTTCGCGGCGGGTGCGCTCGGCCGTCGCGTTGTTGATGGTGGATTCGATCTGCTGGATGCGCTGTTCCTGCGCGGCGTAGAGGCGGTCGGTGCGCTCGGCGGTGGTGACGGCGTGGCGGCGGCGCTCTTCGAGGCCGGCGAGTGCGGCGTTGGCGGCGGAGGCGGCGGCCTGCAGTTCTTCGCGCTCGGCACGGAGGGTGGCGAGGCTGGGTGGTGAGGTCGTTGACCTGCTCTTCGAGCTGGGCGCGTTCGGCTTCGAGGCGCTCGGCTTCGTCGCGCTTGCGGGCGATGAGCTCTTCGCGGGTGGAGCGCTGGTCCTTGTTGCGGGCGAGGGCGAGCTGCCAATCCTGTAACCGGCGCTCGAGGCGACTTGCTTCGGATTCCATCTGGCGGAGCGCGGCGCCGGAGTTGGCGGACTCGCGCTCGGTGTCGCGGCGCTCGTGGTTGCGGGCGTCGAGGGTGGCGGTGAGCTCGGCGATCTCGCGCGTGAGGGCCGCGGTGGAGAGTTCGTTTTGCGAGAGATCGGCTTCGAGCGCTTCGACCTTCTTCTGGATCTCGGCGAGTTCGCGCTTGAGCGCGAGCGGGCCTTGGGTGCGGGGCTTGCCGCCGGTGACGGTGACGTTGTGGAAGGTGTCGCCGGAGGGCGAAAGGAAGAACGCCTGCGGGTTGGACAGCGCGAGCGTGCGGGCGGTTTCGTTGTCGGGCGTGACGAAGCCTTCGCGGAGGCGGGGAAGGATGACCTCGAGGGATTTGCCGAAGCCGTTGAGGACGCGCACGCAGTCCTTCAGCGGAAGGACGCCTTCGCCGGCCGGGCGGGCGGAGCTTTGCATGCCTTCGGCGAAGGGGAAGGCGGCCTGGGCGTCGTTCGGGTGGACGAGGAAGGTGGCGCGGCCGGCGACGTCGCCCTGGAGGAGGCGAACGCCTTCGTCGGCGGCGTCCCAGCTCTTGACGACGATGTAGTTGAGCTCGTCGCGGAGGAACTCGTCGACGACGTTTTCGTAGCGGCCGTCGACCTCGAGGAAGTCGGCGAGCGTGCCGACCGGCGCGATGCCGCCGTCGTTGTTTTGTGCTCTGCGAGCGTTCGCGCGGAAGATGTTGCGGACGGTGTCGGTGGAGTAGCTGTGCTCGCGAATCAGGGCTTCGAGCGAGCCGCGACGGCCGAGGAGCGTCGCCAGCTCGGCGCGGAGCGGCGTCGCCGCGGCGGCGGGACTGGGTCTCGTCCATGCGGCGCTGTTCGAGCTTCCCGCGGAGCTCGACGATGTCGGATTCGAGGCGCTTGAGCTTGTCGGTGACGCCCTCGAAGGCGAGCTTGGCCTGGCCGCGCTGCTGACCGAGCGCTTCGAGTTCGCGGCGGGCGGCGTCGGATTCGGCGGCGAGGCGCTCGTTTTCGCGATCGAAGCCGGCGAGCGCGGCCTCGGCCTGGGCGATCTCGTTGCGGATGCCGTTGGCGCGCTGCATGGCGTTCATGGCGTTGCGGCGGCCCTGCTCGGCCTGGGATTCGGCGTTGAGCACGCCGCGCATCGCGTCATGTGCGCGCTGCTGCTGGGCCTGCGCCTGGGTCTTGTGGGCGTTGGCTTCGGCAGTGGCGGTCTCGAGGAAGCTGCGGTGCTGTTCGCGCTCGCCGGCAAGCTGGGCGAGGCCTTCGCGGGCCTCTGCGAGCTCGCCGTTGGCGGTGGTGATGCGGTGAGCGAGTTCGGCCTGGCGGTCTTTGTTGGAGGCGAGGCGCGCCTGCGTGCGTTCGAGTTCTACGGCTGAGGAGCTGGCGCGGGCGGTGGTTTCGCGGAGCTCGCGGTCGAGCTCGTAGCCGCGGGCGGTGCCGGTCTGATTTTCTGCGTCGAGGGCCTCAAGTTCTGCGGCCTGCGTGTCGATAAGGGAGGTGAGGCGGGCGATTTCGGTTTGAACGGAGGTGGACTCGGCGTCCATCTGGGTGAGGCGGCTGGCGAGGACGACGCGCAGCTTGGTGACGAACTCGGTGCGGAGTTCGCCGAAGCGCTCGGCCTTGGCGGCCTGGCGCTTGAGGATGGCGACCTGGCGGGTGACCTCGTCGAAGATGTCGTTGACGCGAGAGAGATTGCCTTTGGCGGACTCGAGGCGGAGCTCGGCGAGGCGCTTTTTGGCTTTGAAGCGGGTGATGCCGGCCGCTTCTTCGATGATGGCGCGGCGGTCGAGGGGCTTGGAGCTGAGGAGCTGACCGATGCGCTCCTGGCCGATGATGGCGTAGCTGTCGCCACCGAGGCCGGTGCCGAGGAAGATGTCCTGGATGTCGCGCAGACGGCAGATCTTGCCGTTCAGAAGGTATTCGCTCTCGCCGGAGCGGAAGAGGCGGCGCGTGACGGTGATTTCGCCGGCGCGGGCGGGGGTGCGGCCGAACTTGCGGCGACGGACCTTGAGGACGACGCTGCTGTTTTCCGCGGAGGCTTCGGCGTGCGGTGCGGCTTCGGCGCCTTCGGCGGGCTTGGCGGGTTCGCCTTCGGCCTCGTAGGTCTGGCCGGGCTGTGCGTCGAGGACGGCTTCTTCGGTGTCCTGGGCGATCTGTTCGCGGAGGGCGTTCTCGTCCCAATCGCCAGCGATGTCGGGGGAGTCTCGGTTCACTTCGTCGGAGTCGGACGGCTGATAGACGGCGGGGTCCACGAGGGTGAGGGAGACCTCGGCCATGCCGGTGGGGCGGCGTTCGCGGGTGCCCGCGAAGATGACGTCTTCCATCTTGAGGCCGCGCAGAGACTTGGCGGATTGTTCGCCGAGGACCCAGGTGATGGCGTCGGAGATGTTGGACTTGCCGCAGCCGTTGGGTCCGACGATGGCGGCGATGCCGTGACCCTCGAGCGGGACCTCCGTGCGATCACAGAAGGACTTGAAGCCGAGGATCTGGACCTTTTTTAGCTGGAGCACGAGCCTGTAGACCTCTTTCTTATTGGACCGCTGCCGCGGGCACAGGGCTACGGTCATGCTATGGGGGTGTACCCGGTGAGGCAACAGCTTGAGACAAGATGTTGTGGATAAGGCGTCCGCTGAGGGGTATCGGTTGCGGTTCTGGTGAGAGTACGTCTAAGCTCGTGGAACCGAGTGCAGATTGCGTGCGCGCCGGCGAGGAGATTGAAACCTGCGCTGGGCCATAAAGTTGCATGAGGGCAACATCGCTTCCTATAATCCGCATCATTCGCCGTAGGTCACCAGAGGGCCCCTTTTGGCATTGGCAGTGGGCTTCGGCAGCACAACTTCGCCCCAAAATTCACGTTGCAAGATCCAGGAGTTCGTATGAAGAAGGTTGTTCTTACATCGCTGCTCGCGGCTGCCGGCGCAGCGTGCCTTTCGCAGGTTGCATTGGCGCAGGCCGCCGGTGCGAACAGTTCCCAGACACAGGGTCAGGGGCAGGTTCAGATGTCTGAGGCGGAGTACAACGTCTACCAGGCCGCGGTCGCGCAGACCAACCCGGCGCAGAAGGCCGCCGCACTGCAGGCTTATCTGAATCAGTACCCGAATTCCGCCGTCAAGGCTGAGGTGCTGCGGCAGATCCTGTTCGCGGCGAGCCAGACGGGCGATCAGGCCAAGACGCTGGATGCAGCGGACAAGCTGCTCGCGGTGGATCCGAACGATCTGCGCGCGCTGACGTTTGAGGTTTACTACCGCCGGGCGGACGCGGACAAGATGACCGATGCGGCTGCCAAGCAGACGGCGCTGGACCAGGTCGCCGGCTTTGCACAGCGCGGGTTGAACGCGCCTCCCGTGAAGGGCATGACGGACGCGCAGGTTGCGGCGACGAAGCAGGTGTTCCAGTCGGCGATCGCCGACGATGACATGGCGAAGAAGGACAACGCCGCCGCGATCACAGCGCTGAAGACAGAGTTGGACGCGGTTCCGGTCGCGCAGACCCAGCAAGTTGGGCCGGTGCTGCAGGATGAGTTCACGCTCGCGCAGGCGTATTACACGTCGACTCCGCCGGACTTCCTGAACTGCGCCTGGTATGCGACCCGTACGGCGGACTTCGCTCCTGCGGCGCAGAAGGCGCAACATTCAGCAGCTTGCGACGTATTGCTACAACAAGTACCACGGCAGCGCTGAGGGGTATGACAAGTTCACGGCGCTGACGCAGACGAACCTGAACCCGCCGGCTGACCTGGCGACGACGGTGACGCCTGCTCCGAAGCCGGAGGACATCGTCAAGAACCTGATCGCGACGACGCCGGATCTTGCAACGCTGGCGCTGAGCGACAAGGAGTTCGTGCTGCAGTACGGAGCGCAGGCCGATGCGGACAAGGTGTTCGACACGATCAAGGGCAAGTCGGTGGAGATTCCAGGCGCGACCGTGATCGCCGCGACGCCGGATCAGCTGCAGGTTGCGGTCTCGCCAGACGCCGTGCAGAGCAAGACAGCGGACTTCACGATCGCGATGAAGACCCCGCTGACTACGCCGCCGGCCGTTGGCGCGACGGTGAATGTGTCGGGGACGTATGCGTCGTACACGCAATCGCCCTTGATGATCCAGATGACGGATGGCGCGGTGGTTGAGCCGAAGAAGGAAGCGCCGAAGACGCACGACGCACCGGCCGGCGCCGCGTCGCCGGTAATCAGAAAGCAGCAGGTAAGCGCGATGGCCTCCCAAGTGGGAGGCCATTTGCTTTGCAGCGTCGCGTGAACGGCTATTTGGCCGGGTTGTCGGCGAGGCCGATGAGGTTGACCAGCAGGCGGAAGGCGCCGGGAACGGCTTCGGGCACCTGGCGGTAGAGGGCGAAGGCGCAATAGGTCCAGTGGCCGCGACCGAGCTGAGGTGGTGATGAGGCCGCCTTTTTGTGGGGCCTGGCCGGGGTCGTGGGTTTCGGTGAGGGCGGTGTAGTGCGGGTCCCAGGTGGAGAGAAAGCCGTGGCCGCGCTCTTCGACCCAGCCGTTGAAGTCGGCGGCGGTGATGCGGTTGGGGCGTGGTGAGTGCGGGCGCGGTCGGGTCGAGGAGTTGCACTGGGGCGGTCTCGTCTACGACCTTTTCGGTGGTTCCGAGGTCGAGCGGGAACGGCGCGTCGGCAGAGGTGAAGTCGGAGATCTGGTACTGGACGATGACGTTGCCGCCGTTGCGGGCGAAGTCGAGCAGGGCTTGTGTGGGAGCGCCGTGAAGATCGGAGTGCGCGTGATAGGCGCGGACGCCGAGGATGACCGTGTCGAATTGAGCCAGACGCGAAGGCGTGAGATCGGCGAGCGTAAGTTCCGTGACGGGAAGAGCGATGGACGCGAGGGCCTGGGGGACGGCATCGCCGGTTCCGGGAAGGTAAGCGATGCGGCGATGTGTGGGGAGGTTCAGGTCGATGGGGACGATGCGGTCGCTGGCGGGCTTGAAGTAGTTCGTCCGGGGAAGACTGCCATAGCCTACCCGTTCGAAGCCTTCGGAGATGGTGCCGTCCTTCGGTAACTTCGCCGACGCGGTGAGCGTGACCGGTTTACGGTTCAGCGGGCTGGGGGCGTTGAGTTGGAAGCTAGTCTGGTTCGGGGCGTCGGTGTCGCTGATCGCGAGCGACGGCTTCCATCCTGAAGGTGCGGAGATGGTCGGGATTACCTTTGGGGTCTGAACGGGGAAGAGGGACGACTTGAACAGTGCTGCGCTGAGGTCGTTTGGCAGGACCTGCGCGTGTGTGGAGAGAGAAAGGGATCCCGCGGGGATGAGGCTGACCGGCTGCTCGGCGACGTGAACGACGCGGCCGATGCGGAGGGTTGTGCCCCCGTACTTGAGGTCGACCCAGGCGGTGACTGCGGGTGGAGTAGAGGGCGCGTTGCGCAGATCGGGGTCGCGGAGATCGTAGAAGGGCTGCTCGATGTTGGGGCGGGTGAAGTAGGGTCGGGTGATGTGGCGGGCGAGGTCGGCGTCGAGTTCGATGGGTTCCTCGGCCTTGTTGCCGGCCCCAATGTACGCGCTCGTGTCCTCGTCGGTGAGGATCTGGTACGCCTCGCCGGTGGAGTTCATCAGCGAGAGGGTGCTGTAGGGGATGTGATCGGATGCGGTCGAGGACAGGTGGACCGTGGTGTTGACGGGCTGCTGAGCCTGCAGTTCGGGTGAGGTGCTGTCTGCGGTCGCGTCGATGTGGAGGCCGAGAGCGAGGGCGAGGGCGTCGTTGAGTTGAACGCGCTTGATGCGGAGTTCGTGGAGGAGGTTCTGCTTCGGTACCGGATCTCGATTCCATTTCTCGGCAGACGCGGATGAGTTCGTCATCGATCTTGAGGGCTGCGGCTAGTGTTGGCGCGATGGCTTCCGGATGTTTGGGATCGAAGTGGTCGACAGCCGACTGGATGTGCGCCGCCAACTGCGGGATCAGCTCTGCCGGGACTCGCATGAGCAACGTCCTGCAGGCCTGAAACGGACGTGTCGATGCCGTCGAAGAAGCTGTTCTCGTGCGCGGGCTGTTGCTGCAGACGCGAGCCGTAACGGTGATAGCTGATGTCGTAGGTGCCGGCGGGGGGGACGCGGACGTTGGGGCCGATCTGGGTCTTCTGCAGGCCGAGGCCAATGCGGGCGAACTGGACGTAGCTGAGTTGGGCGGTGGGGTCGGCGGGTGGGGTGCGGAGGTCGGCGGGGCTTGCGGCGGCGTAGGTGAGCAGCGGGTCGGTTTGGCCTTCGTGGATGACGACGTCGGGCGTGGGTGGGGTGGTGGTGGTTTCGCCGGTGACGTAGTTGGTGAAGCGGGCGGGGGCGTACTGGCCGGTGGCGTAGTCGAAGAGGCCCTTGCCGGTGATGGCGAAGGCGGGGACGCGGGCGTAGACCTTGAGCGGCTGCCAGGGGAGGATGCCCTGGGCGGTGAGTTCGGGGAAGACCTTGGGGTCGCCGGCGGCGTTGAAGACCTCCTGGGCGATCTCGCCGGAGACCTGGTGCTGACCGTGGCCGTCGGTGACGCCGCCCATGAAGACGGCGGCGATGACGAGCGGGCGGTAGAGGCGGACGGCGCGGACGGCGTCGTAGAGGACGCGCTGGTGGGTCCACTTCGAGAAGGCCTCTTCCTTGGTCTTGGAGAAGCCGAAGTCGACCTCGGTGCCGAAGAACTGGTCGACGCCGAGGTAGCGGTCGGCGGAGAGGAGTTCCTGGGTGCGGATGAGGCCGAGGGCGTCTTCGAAGTCGCCGGTCATGGCGTTCTGGCCGCCTTCGCCGCGGGTGAGGGTGAGGGTGGCGACGCGGGCGCCGAGGCCGCGGGAGTAGAACGTGAGCATGCCGCCGTCTTCGTCGTCGGGGTGGGCGACGATGAGCATGAGCGAGGCGCGGGTGTTGAGCTTGCGGAGGAGTTGCTGGAGCCCTAACGCGCCCTGGTCGATGGGGAGTTCGCGCCCGGTGAGGGGCGAGACGCGCTCGCCGCGGAGGTTTGCGGGGTCGCTGAAGGTGGTGGCCGATGACCTTGGCGCGGGAGATCTTCGCGTGGGCGATGGGGCCGGGTCTGGGCCGAGGCGGTCGCCGCGAGTGTGAGCGCGGCCACTAGGGCAAGCTTCATGAGTCTAGCGTCTCACGGGGGGACGCCCCCCCCCGTTTTGTGGGCAAAGTCTTGGAGTGAGGGGTTTAAGTCTGGACTTCTAGGTCGCTGTGGACGGCTTGGTGCACTGGGTTTTGCAGGGAGTTTGTTCACTGCAGTGGAGCGAGTTGGAGTCCATTCGGACGCGACTCAGGTAAGGTCCGCCGGCCAAGTGGCGAGGAGCGATTCCAGATGGTCCTTGAGCTTTGGGATATCCGTCTTGCTGATCTCCCAGACGGTCTCCAGATCCAGCGTTTCGTAGCCGTGAATGAGACGGTTGCGAGTGGCGTAGATCTCGCGCAATGGCAGCAGCGCGAAGACTGGGTCGGCGCTTCGCGGCAGTGTCGGAGAGCCGTTTAGCGGCTTCGCCCAAGACTTCAAGTGCGCGGATCACCGCGAATTGCAGTTCGGACGTCGTTCTAGGAACAACTCCGACGTGATCCCGCTCGTGAACTGGAGGATGTAGTCTGCAGTACTGCAGCATGTCTTCGACGTAGAGTCGAGGACCGAGCGTGCGCTTGCTCATACGGGGACCGCTTCGGCGAGAACCTCTTCGCGGAAGCCGCGGTGGAATTCGCCCGGGAGCCTGACGTCGACAGCGATGTGCATCGCGTCTTCGAGGGCGAGTTGCAGGCGAGCCAGATCGAAGAGGCTGGTGTGTGGTCCTTTGTCGACGAGGATGTCGAGGTCGCTGGTTTCGAGTGTCGTCGCCGTGGAGGGCGGAGCCGAAGAGGCGCGGGTTGGACATGCCGTGTTCGTGGACGAGGCGGCGGATGGTCTCGCGGTGCTGCTCGAAGGCTTCGGACGGCTTCATGCGTGAGATTGTACGCATGGACGGGCGAAGATGTTTGCCAGTGAGGCGCATAGCAGAGCGAGCTCGCGTAGACTCGGCGAGGCATGCGCGAGGGAGGACGGCAGAGCTAGATCGGACGCTGGGCTTGCGTGGCGCCGTCACGCTGAACCTGCTGGACATGATTGGCGTGGGGCCGTTTATTACGCTGCCGCTGCTGGTGGGCGCGATGGGCGGGCCGCAGGCGATGCTGGGATGGGTGCTTGGGGCGCTGCTGGCGGTTTGTGATGGGCTGGTTTGGGCGGAGTTGGGCGCGGCGATGCCCGAGGCGGGTGGGACGTATGCGTATCTGCGGGCGATCTATCCGGGGCGGGTTGGGCGCTGGTTGAGTTTTCTGTTCGTGTTTCAGCTCTGCATCAGCGCGCCGCTGAGTGTGGCGAGCGGATGCATTGGGCTGTCGCAGTATGCGGGCGGGCTTTGGCCGAGGCTGGCGCGGCCTGCGGCGGAGCACGCGGCGCACCTGGGGCCGTACCGGTTTGCGTTTGCGCTGGGGTGGCCGAGTGCCTTGGCGATGGCTGCGGTCGTGGTCGCGGTGGTGTTGCTGTACCGCAACCTCGTGCAGGTGGAGCGGCTTGGGCGATGGTTGCTGTTGCTGGTCCTGGCGACGATTGCGTGGACGGTGGTGACCGGGGTTCTGCACGGGCATTGGGCGCAGGCGATCGCGTTTCCGCCGGGGGCGTTTCGTCCGTCGCCAGCGTTCTTTGCGGGGCTGGGGTCGGCGATGCTGGTGGCTACGTATGACTTCTGGGGCTACTACAACGTTACGTTCCTTGGTGGTGAGGTGCGGGATCCGGGGCGGACGATTCCGCGTGCGCTGCTGTGTCCATCGCGATTGTGACGGTGCTGTACCTGCTGCTGAACGCGAGTGTGCTGGCGGTGATGGGCACGCCGGCGTTGGTGGCGATGGGGCGGCAGGAAGGTGGACGCGCGTTGTTGAGCGCGGTGATGCAGACGGCG
Source organism: uncultured Verrucomicrobiae bacterium (assembly GCA_963795955.1). Classification (GTDB taxonomy): domain Bacteria; phylum Acidobacteriota; class Terriglobia; order Terriglobales; family Acidobacteriaceae; genus Granulicella. The sequence continues at coordinate 378,709 of CAWCJK010000003.1, read as the reverse complement.
TATGGGCCGACTCTGGGAGCGCATGCGGCTGGCGTGTTGGGGCGTGTGGCGGCTGTGCTGGTGATGGTGACCGCTTTTGCGAGCGTGTTCGCGCTGCTGCTGGGTTATTCGCGGATACCGTTTGCGGCGGCGAGGGATGGGAACTTCTTTGCGGTGTTTGGCCGTCTCGATCCGAAGCGTGGCTTTCCGCATGTGTCGTTGTTGGTGCTGGGCGCGGTGGCTTGTGTGTGCTGCTGCTTTTCGCTGCGGGACGTGATCGCGGCGCTGGTGGTGTTGCGGATCGTTCTGCAGTTCGGGATGCAGCAGGTGGGCGTGATGGTGCTGCGGGCGCGGAGGCCGGAGTTGAAGCGGCCGTTTCGGATGTGGCTGTACCCGTTGCCGCCTTTGCTGGCGTTGCTTGGGTTTGGGTTCGTGGTGTTTTCGCGCGTGAACTTCGGGCGGGAGTTGATGCTGAGCGTTGTGGTCCTGATCGCGGGGTCGCTGGCGTTTGTGTGGTGGGAGCGGCGACATCCGCGGGGAGCGTTGGCGCGTTCTTTCGGTGAGGAGATCTAGCCGCGGCAGGCGGGCGCCCGGATTGATCTGTATCCGGAGAGCGATGGGCGCGTCGAATAGATGTCGGGTTCGCGAGCAAACAGCAGGTTCCCTTCGGGAATGACAGAAAGAAGTGCAAGGCAACAGCAACAGCTGTGGCGATGTGTGTGGGTTGGCCGTTGGGCGGAGGAGGAGTTGAGATGCTAGTGCGGACGGGAAAGCAGATCGCGTCATCGGAGATTACGCCTAAGGAGACCTGGCGGGCGTTCCAGGCGAGTCGGCGGCAGATGCTGAAGGGCATGGGTGCGGTGGGTGCCGCGGCGGCGGTGGGTGCGGCGTTTCCTGGGGTGGCGGAGGCGTTGACCAAGCTGAATACGGTGAGTTCGCCCTACAACGTGACGGACCGCGAGATCACGCCGCAGGCGAAGGCGCAGAGTTACAACAACTTCTATGAGTTCGGTGAGGAGAAGAGCGATCCGGCGCAGAATGCGCACACGTTGAAGACGAGGCCGTGGACGGTGAAGGTGGAAGGTCTTTGCAAGAAGCCGCAGACGATCGACATCGACAAGATCATCGGGTATCGGCCGATTGAGCAGCGGGTATACCGGTTCCGCTGCGTTGAGGCGTGGTCGATGGTGATCCCGTGGGACGGATATTCGCTGAGCGAGTTCATCAAGGCGATGGAGCCGCTGCCGAGCGCGAAGTATGTGCAATTTCTTTCGCTCGCGGATTCGAAGCAGGAGATCCTGCCGTCCGGCATCCAGTGGCCGTACACGGAGGGCCTGCGCATGGACGAGGCGATGCATCCGCTGACGCTGCTGACGTTTGGGGCGTATGGCGAGACGCTGGCGAATCAGCAGGGAGCGCCGATTCGCGTGATTGTGCCTTGGAAGTATGGGTTCAAATCGGCCAAGTCGATTGTGAAGATCCGGTTCACCGACAAAGAGCCACCGACGACCTGGAACATCCTCGCGCCGAGTGAGTATGGGTTTTATTCGAATGTGAACCCGGCGGTGGATCACCCGCGGTGGACGCAGGCGCATGAGCGGCTGTTGAACACCAACAGCATCTTTCCGAAGACCGTACCTACGCTGCCGTTCAATGGATATGGGGACCAGGTGGCGAGCCTGTATGCGGGGATGGATCTGAAGAAGAACTTCTAGTCGCTTCCGGAGTTCGGTTGTTTCTGCATTGCGAGCGCGGATGTGTTCGATGAACCGGCGCCAGCGTACGGGCCCGAGGTGTATAGTTTGTCGTCTCGCCAGGGACGAGGGGCGGAGTTACGAACCGCGTGCCTGAGCGCTGAGCGACCGCGCCCTGGGATTGCGGCGTGCGCGGCGAAGGGCCAAAATCTCTCGTTGCCCTGTCGATTTCAGACTCTTGTTATCCGCGCAATTCTGGTCCATTTGGCTGCAACGTACGCGTTCGATCAGACGTTGTTGAACGCACCGGCGCGCTGCGATGGCGTAGCAAGCGGGTGCGTTGGGCCTTCAGAGCATGACCGTGCGTGCTGGAGGAAGAGATGTTCAAGCTCACCCATAAAGTCGAAGTTGAAATCGCTCCGTATCTCGTACTGCTGATGGGCAAACTGACCAAGTGGAACTGGCCGGTCGGCGGTGGTGGCGGGGGAGACCCCGTTTACCTGAGTGCGGAGGCGACCGAGGCGCTGGCCGCGCAAGGCATCAGTGCGCTGAGTGCGTATCTCGACGAAGAAATTGCCGGGAAGGTCAACGCTGCGTTGGAGCAGAGGCGCAGCCCTGCAAAGGCGAGCGCTCGAACCGAGGAGCTGAACCTTTCCAGGGCAAGGCAGCCGGTCGTGTTTGTTCCGCCGCCCGAGTCGGCCGATGGGCCGCCAGGTTGCTGCGTGGAGGAGAATGGCCGGCTCGTGTGTGTGCGTTGACGGCTGACGAAGCCTGATCACCCGGCGCGCTGCCAGCGCCGGGTGGCTTCGTTTTGGGCGCTGCCTGGCTTGTTTCGTTCGCGGTTGGCGAAGTCGAAAAAGAACGGCCAATTGGGCATGGGTGTGTGGCCTTCGCTGTGTTGGCGGAAGGTGAGCGAGCCGGTGCCAACCTCTGTGCCTACGGGCGGGAAGGTGTCGGTGCCGAGGCCGCTCGCGCGGAGGAGTTCGTAGACGGGGCTGGCGGCTACGGCGGCGAGGAACTGGCCTTTGGGGTCGGTCCAACCGTCGCCGGCCTGTGTTGTTCCGGCGCCGATGAAGACCGGGCGTGGCGCGCATAACGCGAGGAGGTCGTGCGCGTCGACGGGCAGATCGTTGACCGTGAGTGGGCCGGCGTAGCGGAGGAAGTTGCCGGCCATCCAGTGGTACTCGTTTGGGGCGGCCACGTTTTCGAGGAGTTCGCCGTATTGGCGGCGGCTTAGCTTCGCTCCGCCTTCGCCGGAGGAACTGATATAGCCGATCCAGAAGCGCTGGTCGAAGGCCATGGTGACGAGTGCGGCCTTGCCGTAGCGGGAGTGCCCGAAGATGCCGACGTGCTCCGTGTCGATCTGAGGGATTGGTGCCGAAGTAGTCGAGGAGTTTGCCGGCGCCCCAGCCCCAGGCGCGCAGGGCGCCCCACTGCTCTGGGGTGCGGCGGCGACCGTGGTTGCAAAGGCCGATGATGCCGCTGGTGAGGCCGGCCCCGTTGTCGATCTGGATGGAGGTGGGGATAAGCATGGCGTAGCCCCAGCCTTTGGCGACGGCGAGTTCGCGGGCGGATGGGCCGGTGGGGGCGTGGAAGGCAGGACCCATACGGCGCGCCATCTCCGCGTAGAACTCCGGCGGCCAGTCGAAGGCGATCATGACGGGGACCTTGCCCTGCGGATGCGCGGGGAGTGTAAGGTCGGCTTCGATGTCGACGGTGATAGCGGGGTCGGAGGCGTTGTCGACTTGGCCGCGGAGCTTGCGAGTGATGGCGGCGGTGGTGCCTAACGTTTCGTTGCTGGTGGAGAGGACGGTCCAGGTGACGTTCGGTGTGTCGGCGGGCATGCGGCCGTACATGTTGTCTTCGAGCTGCGTTACCAATTGGCGACGGCGCATGCCCCACCACTGGCGGGGGGTGCTGACGCGCTGACCGTTGAGAAGGAGAAGCGGGTCAGGCAGCGTGTAAGGAGGGACTTTGGATTCGTCGTAGTTGACGTAGTTGGGCGCGGACTTGTTGGAGCCGTCGGCGCCGGCGCGCAGAGAGGTGATCCCGAGCTGGCGCATCATGTCGGCGTGGTCGGCGGCAGTGGCTTCGTTTTGCGCGCGCTGGGTGTCTTGGGCGAGCTTTTGGGTATCGGGTTTGGACGTCGCGACGACCTGCGCGGGGCAGCATGAAAATAGCGTGCTAGCCAGGCCTATCAGCGCAAAAGAAGCGAGTTTTGCGGGCGTCCGTCGTTGCATTTCACCTCGGGGCAGGTCACTCTAGGTGAACGAATGCCTGCGCGTGCGATTCCGTACCTTAAGGTGCTGGTGCACCTGTTGCTGCTGCTGCCGTTTGCTTACCTGCTCGAGGCGTACCGCAACGGGTCATTAGCGGCGCAGTCGGACCCAGTCAATTACATTACGCACTTCACGGGACAGTGGGCGCTGTGGATTCTGCTGGGTGACCTGGCGATCACGCCTGTGCGGCGGCTACATCGTTCGCTTGCGTGGCTGATTCGCTTCAGGCGCATGGTGGGGTTGTATGCGTTCTTCTATGCGACGCTGCACCTGCTGACGTACGTGTTTCTGTTCTCGGGGTACGACGTGCCGACTGCGGCGGCGGGGCTGCGGGCGGGGCACCTGGGCGAGCCATGGCGGCAGTTGAAGGCGGTCTGGCCGTCGATGCTGGATGACCTCAAGAAGCGGCGGTTCATCCAGGTTGGGTTAGCTGCGTGGGTGATGCTTTTTTCGCTGGCGGTCACGAGTCCGCTGGCGGTGTTGCGGTGGATGGGCGGCAAGAACTGGCAGCGACTGCACCGGATGATCTACTTGGCGGGGTTTGCGGTGCTGGTGCATTACTGGTGGTCGCTGAAGGCTGGGGTCAGGACGCCCTGGAAGGACTCGGTCGTGTTCTTCGCGTTGATTTTGGCGCGGGTGGCGTATGCGGTGCTGAAGCGGCTGCGGGCGCCACGCAAGGTGGTTGCGGCGCGGGCTTAGGGGCGTTAGGACGAAGCCTGGTCCCGTTTTCAGATTTGGGCTAATGGATCCGCGTTTGTTGCCGATAACAACTCCTGAGGGGCGATGCCGTCTACAGAGGGAAGGGGTGGAGCGATGCTGGGACTTCGACGTTGGGCGATGCCGCTCGCTGCGCTGACGGCCTTTGGGTTGGTGGCGGCGATGCAGGCGCAAAGGCCGGGGAAGACCAAGCCAGCGCCGATCGTGAGACCGAAGCCGCCGTTTCCTCTGAGCGAACGCGAACACGTGGAGCAGATGCTGGACCGGTTCACGTATGGGCCGCGGCCGGGTGAGGTGGACCGTGTGCTGGCCATGGGCGCCGAGCGTTGGTTCGAGGCACAGTTGAATCCGGAGAGCATCCCGGACGACGTGTTGAATCGCAGGTTGGCGGATGTGCCCACGGTGGGGATGACGCCGGCGCAGGCGCTTGGCGGTGTTTCCGGATCGGCCGCAGGTGACGGCTGTCGCGCAAGGGAAGGCGGCGATGCCGACGGATCCGCTGCAGCGCGCGGTGATGGAAGTGCAGGTCGCGAAGTGGAATGCGGAGCAGGATCGGAAGAAGGCAGATGGAACCAAGGCGCCCGCGCCGGAGATGAGCGACGAAGAGAAGGCGGCGAAGAAGAAAGCTGACCAGGAGAGCGCGACGCGCATCGCCGGTGAGTTGCTGGCGTTGCCCAAGAGCGAGCGCATCGCGGCGCTGATTGCGAGACCGGTTGAGGACCGGATTGTGTTTACGGCGAACGGCAACCTGCAGGGCCAGCAACGGAACATGCTGTTCGCGGACTTTACGCCGCGGGAGCGTGAGGCGTTCCAGGCGATGAGCGCGCAGGTGAGCTCTACGGGAAACCTGGCGAATGAGCTGGCACAGGCGCACATGCTGCGGGACATCCTGTCGGAGCGGCAGCTTGAGACGGTGATGACGGACCTGTGGTTCAACCACTTCAACGTGTTCATCGGCAAGGACGCCGACCAGTGGTACACGGCCAGCTACGAGCGCGATGTGATCCGCCCCCATGCGCTGGGGAAGTTTCGCGAGCTGCTGATTGCGACCGCAACCTCGCCCGCGATGATGATTTACCTGGATAACGCGCAGTCGATCGGGCCGAATTCGATCGCGAACGGGGTGAACCCGGCGAACCCGAAGGTGAAGCGCGGGAACCGTGGGTCTGAATGAGAACTATGGCCGCGAGGTGATGGAGTTGCACACCGTCGGCGTGAATGGTGGGTACACGCAGGCCGATGTGACCGCGCTTTCGGCAATCCTCACCGGCTGGGGCGTGGAGAAGCCTCAGGACGGTGGTCCGTTTGCGTTTGAGCCGAGGCGGCATGAGCCCGGTGCGAAAGCGTGGTTTGGGCACTGCATCGCGGAGGATGGGGCCGTGACGACACTGCCGAAGGGATCGGTAGGGAGTCGCGCGTGCGAGGCCGGAGACGAACCAGTGACGCCGGCGAGCATGCAGCAGGGCATTGCGGCGCTGGAGGTGCTGGCCGCGAGTCCGCAGACAGCGCGGTTCATCTCGCAGATGTTGGCCGAGTACTTTGTCGCGGACAATCCGCCGCCGGCGCTCGTTGCGCGCCTTACCCAGGTGTACCTCCAGAGCGATGGTGATATCCGGGCGATGCTGCGCGCAATCGTGGCTTCGCCGGAGTTCAACTCCAGGCAGTACTTCCACGACAAGGTGAAAACGCCCGTGGAGTTCCTGGCGTCGGCGTATCGTGCAACGGGAACCGATCCGCAGAACGTCGGCTCGCTGGTGAACGAGGCCCGGGTGATGGGAATGCCGCTGTACTATGCGTTGCCGCCGACGGGGTACTACCTGACGGCGGACCACTGGATGAACTCGACGGCACTGGTGGACCGGCTGAATTTCGCCGCACAGCTTACTGCCGGCAGGGTGCCGGGGCAGAAGTTCGATGCGGCGCGCCTGCTGGCGACGGGGTTGATGAGCGCTGGATCGCTGCCGTCGGTTGCAGCCCCGGAGCACACCACCGCCAGCGCGGATCAGACGAGGCACGACTCGGCGCCGATGGTCTGGATCGCGGCCCCGGTTCCTGCAAATGGAGCAGCGGGGATGCCGTTGAAGGCCACGATCTCCGTGGGTTCGGCGCTCGCAATCAGAGTGCTAGAGCAGACCGTTACCGGCGGCCCCGTGAGTCCGAAGACAGATGCACTGATTGATGCGCAATTGGCGCAGCAGACCGCCAGCGCGAATGCGGCGGACGGGTTGAGCCTGGTGACGGGCCTTTTGCTTGGATCGCCCGAGTTTCAGACGCGCTAGTCCTCGTCGGGTGTAACGGGTGCGGGTGAGGGTCCGGTGTCCTTGGGCATGGGCACCTCGTCGAGGGTAAGGGAGACGTCGGTGAGGTCGTTGTCTTTTACGAGCAGTGTCAGGCTGCCGTCCGCGAAGGCGTGGGTCGGTTTCAGTGGAGCGAACTGCGCTGGCGTTCCGGCCGGAGTTTTGCCCGGTTCGCCGATGCGAGCGTTTGAGGCGGCGAGTGTGTAATTGCCCGCGGGTACCTGTGGAATCAGAAAGGTGCCGTCCTGCTGCAGCTTGGCGTCGAAGACGAGCGTCGGGTCGCTATTGTCGGTCAGCGTGAGGTCACCGATATTGATTGTGCGGCCGTCTTTCGCGGTCACGGTGCCGCGGACCTGGCGCAGGGCGTCGGTTGGAAGCGTGATCTCGAGCCCGTTTACTTCATCGCCGGCGCGGAGTTCGTAAACTTTGGCGGCGGCACGATGCGGTGTGTCTCCAGCGTAGAAGCGGAGGGCGTGCGGGTCTGCCAGGCCAGTAAAGAGGAGGCCCATGCCGTCGATGTCGCCCCCACCCTCTGTGGGCGCACTGCTGTCCTGCGTTGCTGCGAGCCGGTATTTGCCCGGTTGCAAACCGGCCAGCCGAAAGTAGCCGAGATCGTCCGTAGAGAAGTTCTGGTGCGTAAACACGCGCCGGGACAAGGCGGCGTTCATCTCCTGCTCCTGGGTCTTGGCGGGGTCTTTTGGCGGCTTTGCGGCGGTATTCTCTAGAACCAACGTGATCTGCGCGGCCGGGGCGCCGTCGCTGTACAGGACCCGACCGCTGATCGCGGCGCCGCGATGCAGGGAGATGTCGAAGTTGGCGGTTTCCGTGCCGCGGAGGCTCACTGTGCCGTTGGGAAGGAACAGGTCTCGATCGAGCGATGTTTGCGGGGCCTCGTGTTCGATTTGCTCCGCGAGCACATCGTCTGCAGCGGAGAGATAGCCCGGAAAGAACGCTAAAACGGTGTACTCGCCGGGCGGGAGGTGCTCGATGCTATAGGTTCCGTCGCTTCCGACGTGATTCATCGTGGTGGTCGCACCAGGAGGAATGCCGCGACTGCCGGGTGCGGGAACAGGAACGAGGAGCACGAAGGCCCCGCGGGCGGGGCGGTGTGTGTCATCGCAGAGGACGTGGCCGGTGATGCGGCCGCGGGCCGTCCGCGAGGGTCGTCGGAACGCAACGCCGATGGAGTACGTCTCTGTCGACTGACTGCGGCGGGTCAGGCGATTGGGCGAACGAGTGTCGAGGCTGCGAGCGCAAGTGCTGGAGGCGAGAGCGACGCGGCAGCGCATGGTCCCGCCAGTGTACGAGGAGGGCGCGGGCGGGCTATGGCTCCTCAGTAACGCCGGTGAAGAGGTCTGTGGTTAGCTGTTGCGGGCTGTGGGTCGGTGGTGTAGGCGAGGACGTAGCGCTCTTCTGCGCCGTGCTGGTCGAAGACTGTGTTTGCGACGGCGAGTAGAGGGGCTTGCGAGGTGTGGGCCTCAAAGGCGCGGCGCTTGCGGTCGGCTACGGAGCGGACGTCGAGGACGCAGGTCCAGGGGGCGACCAGCGGCGCGGGGCGGTCTGGCAGGAAGAAGTTGGTGGTGAGGTAGAAGAGGCGCTGCGGGCGCCAGGGGGTGCCGAACTGCGGGAAGCGCTTGGCGTTGCCGGACCAGTGGAAGGCTGCCGTGGCTGCCGAGGAGACGGTGGTGTGGTCGGGGTGATTGTTCAGCGCGCCTTCGCCGCCGAAGGTGAGGACGACGTGCGGTCGCAGGCTGCGGACGCGCTGCGTGAGCTCGCAGCCTAGCTCGTGCAGGCTGTGGTACTCGAGCTGCGCGTCCTGGTAGTCGAGCAGTTCATGATGACGGACGCCGAGGACGGCGCAGGAGTCGGCGAACTCTTTGCTGCGCATGGCGCCTAGCTGTTCGGGGTTGGCTGCGCCGCCGCGGTGAGTCGCGGCTTGACCGTCGGTGAGGCAGATGACGCTGGTTTCGACGCCGCGCTCTGCAGCGAGCGCGAGGGCACCGCCAAAGGCGAAGCATTCGTCATCGGGGTGGGCGACGACACAGAGAAGGCGAAGGCTCAAGCGGCGTCCTCGTTGTGGGTTTCGGCTGCGATCGAGGGCGGAACCCCATCTGCGGCGTCTGTGGCGTAGCCGGCTTCGTCGGCCGCGAGTTCCTCGAAGAGCGCGTCCTCGCCAACGGACTCTTCGAGCAGGGCATCGGGGTCAGAGAGTGCGACGGCGTTGAACGTGCGGCGGTGGAGCGGCGTAGGGCCGTGCTCGAGGAGGGCCTTGCGGTGCTCGGGGGTGGCGTAGCCCTTGTGCGAGGCGAGGCCGTATTGCGGGTGCAGGCGGTCGAAGTCGCGCATCAGGGCGTCGCGGTACACCTTGGCGATGACCGAGGCGGCGGCGACCGAGATGCAGAGGGCGTCGCCGTAGAAGAGCTTGGTCTGCGGGCAGGCGTGGTCGATGAGCATGGCGTCGAGGATGATGTGGTCGGGCGTGAGGCCGAGGTTGTCGACGGCGCGCAGCATGGCGAGGCGGGTGGCGTGGTAGATGTTGATCCGGTCGATGGTCTCCGCGTCGATCTCCGCGACGCCGATGGCGAGGGCCATCTTGCGGATCTTGCGGTCGAGCTTTTCGCGCTCCTCGCGGGTGAGTTGCTTGGAGTCTTTGAGACCCATGCGCATGAGGATGCCGGTCTTCGGGGGAAGCACGACCGCCGCGGCAACGACCGGGCCCGAAGAGGGCGCCGCGGCCAACTTCGTCCACACCCGCTATGAGCTGATAGCCGTGGTAGCGGAGGGCCTGCTCGGGCGCGTCGGTGCATTGGAGCTGCTTCAGCATCTGCAGCTTGGCCGTGGCTTTGGTGACGCCGGCAACGGGAGGGATCTGGAAGAGCTTGCCCATCTACACCACCGAGTGTAGAGCAGATCTCCTGGTGCTGTGGCCTCGGGTCCAGCGTCAAAGGCCAGTTTTCCTGAGGGAAACTGGCCAGAATGGCCGCGGATTGGATGACACGTTCAGGAGAACTGCGGTAGCGGAATGACACATAAGCGGAATGGGGCCGATGTGTGTAATAGCGGGGCGATTCCGGGTTAGAGGTAATGACGCCGAAGGTCGCGATCGACTGCACTACGCTCAGGGCACTGCGAAGGAGTTCGCGGAGGAGCGGAACAGATGAAGATCGCGCGGTGTGTGTTGAGAAGCACCGGGTTGTTGTGGGTTGGGCTGGCGTGTGCGCCAGCGTTTGCGGTAGGGAGCGGGTCGCCATCGCCGGCAGGCGCAGAGCACCCGAGCCACCGTAGTGCGCGCGTGCCGAAGGACGGAGCGTATGGCGAAAGCGGCGAACGCCGCTCAGGCCGTGCGCACTCGCTGACGATTCAGCGTGGCGTGCTGACGGTGGACGGAATGACGGTAAGGACGGGACTGAGCTTCCGGATCACCGACATGCGTTACATGTATGTGTATGTGCCGGGGGCGGGGACGACGGTGATCTCCGAGCGGCCGTTTGGCGGAGCGCTGGAGGAGAAGGCGGCGTTTCGTGGGAGGACTTTGACGGTCAACGCGGGTGGGAGCCGGTTGCAGCTCACGGCGGCGAACAAGATGCGCGGCAGCCACTCAGCGTTTGTGCGGTTCGACCGGCGGCGACGTGGTTGGCGTGAACATGCCGATGGTGGGCTTTGGCAACGCGGCGCTGGCGCCTGCTGTATGGGCTCCGGACGAAGGACAGCCGTGGACAGGACGGCGGAGAGTGAACGTGCGCGGACGGCGCGTGCGAACCGCCAAGCTGTGCCGGCCTTCGGCGCATGGAGCGGAGAAGTGCGCGCTGATCCGTGAGGTGGCGTGGGAGCACTAAGGGGTTCGGGCTGGCTCGGTCTGGGGTGCTCCGGACCGAGTAGCCCGGCAAAAGGAAAGGGCGACCGGATGGTCGCCCTTTCGCTTTGCGTGAATGTCGTTTACTTGGCGCGCTCGACTTCGCGGAGACGGGCAGCCTTGCCGCGCAGACCACGGAGGTAGAAGAGCTTGGCGCGGCGAACCTGGTAGGAGCGCACCTTCTCGACGCGGTCGACGACCTTGGAGTTGTAGGGGAAGATGCGTTCGACGCCCTGGCCGAAGCTCATCTTGCGCACGGTGAAGGTGCCCTGGGGGCCCTTGCGGCAGGCGATGACCATGCCTTCAAACGCCTGGAGGCGCTCTTTGTCGCCTTCCTTGATTCTTACCTGTACGCGGACCTGGTCGCCTGGGGCGAAGTCCGGGAGGTCGGTCCGCTCCAGTTTGGCGGCCAGCTTCTGCATTACGGGATGAATTGACATGACGAATCCTTGCGTGAAAGTCGCAGGATTCAGTGTACATGAAAATGGGCCTCTGCCGGGACCGAATGTCCGCTTGCGATCAGCGGCGAGGCGTGCGCGGGAGCGAACCCGGCGCACGGTGCCACAGCAGAGCCAGGCCGAAGGGCGGCTGCTCGTAGTCGCGGAGTTCCTCGTACGCAGCGGGGCTGCGGTCGGTAAGCCGTTTTCGCAAGGCAAGGAAGATCAGCGCGCCGATAGGGAGCGCGACGTAGACCATAGCCGGGCCGTAGACAGGTGCGGAGCCGCCGGCCGCCGGCACGCGAAATATCCAAGGTGTCAGGACGTACTCTCCGGTGGTCCAGTTCACGTCGAAGCCGCCGATGCCGATGAGGGTGACCAGCAGCCAGAACCATTTGCCACTGTGCAGCCTGGAGCTAAGGCAGACAACGAAGGCGTACAGGCTCAAGAGGATGCTGAGCATTCCAAGGGCAAGGGCGTCGTACTCGAGTTCGGTCTTGTCCCAGAGCGAAAAGCGGTTGCTGTGCTCGAGCGAGTCCGGGATGGGCGTGACGCTGAGCGCGGTGAGGCTGCGGGTTCCGTTCGCTCGCTGCGTGGTGACGTCCGCGAGAAGCCACTTGTCGGGAAACTGGTACTCGAGGGTGAGATCGGCGGAGTGGAAGTTCGGTGCGTCCTCCGTGCTTGCGCCTACCACCTTGACCGAGATTGGCTGAACCGCTGGAAAAAGGCTCGACATGGATGCGAGCTGGTCGCGCGGTTCCGAGAACCGGAGATCAAGGGTCATGTCGCCCTGGATCTGGTCGAAGCGGTGGGTGCGGAGGAGCTGGACGTAGCTCTCCGCCACGGCGGTGTCGAGCGGCGTCAAGGTCACGCGCGTGCAGCCGGCCAGCAGGGACCCCGCGAGACAGGTGCTCGCGGCCAGGAGAGCGCGAAGGGACGAGACACGCATAGCCGACTGAGACCGCGCCCCAAGTGTAAGCCCTAAGGCGCCTTCGGAGGTGTGGCCCGGTGGTGCGGTTCCGAGAGGCCATCGAGCAGCTCGCGGTCGGCGGCCGAGAGCTCGGCGGAGTGGAGCAGATCGGGCCGGTTCGCGAGCGTTTTGAGCAGGGCGGCTTCACGTCGCCAACGACGGATCGCGAGGTGGTCGCCGCCGGAGAGGACCTCGGGGATGCCGACGCCGCGGAACTCGGCCGGGCGGGTGTAGTGGGGGTAGTCGAGCAGGCCGCCGGAGCCGTGGGTCGCCCGGGGTGTGCCGTCGGCTGTGCCTGGGATGTCCGGCGCTGTCCGCTTCGCCGAAGCTTTCGTAGAGCGAGGAATCGGGGTGGCCGAGGACGCCCGGGAGGAGGCGCGTGACGGCATCGATGATGGCTGCGGCGCCAAGTTCTCCGCCGGACAGGACGAAGTCGCCGATGGAGAGTTCGCGGTCGCAGAGGAGTTGCGGAACGCGCTCGTCCACCCCCTCATAACGCCCGCAGATGAGCACGATTCGGTCGAGTTGCGCGAGCTTGCGGGCTTCGGCCTGCGTGAACGCGCGACCCGAGGCGGAGAGGAGAATGACCGACTCGCGGCTGAGGTCGCGGTTGGACTTGGGCGATACCCCGAGCGACTCGACGCACTCGAAGATGGGCTCGGGTTTGAGGACCATGCCTTCGCCTCCGCCGAAGGGGCGGTCGTCCACCGTGCGGTGCCGGTCGTGGGTGAAGGAGCGCAGGTCGTGGAGGCCGACTTCGACTTTGCGGTCGCGCAGGGCGCGGCTAAGCACGCCGTAATCGAGCGGGCCGCGGAAGAAATCGGGGAAGATGGTGATGATTTCGAAGCGCATGGCGGCAGCGATCAGGGCGGAGGGAGTAGGGATCAGGGATTTGGAATCTGCGGCTTGGGTGAGTCCAGAGTATCCGCTTCGGCGTCGGCGAGCAGGCCTGGTGGGAGCTGCATGTTGATTCGCTTCGCTTGGAGGTCGACGTTGACGAGCCATGCTCGGACGAACGGGACCAGCGTGGGCTCGGCGTCTGGGTCGCCTTCGTCGGAGGGACGTGCGACTGCGAGCAGGTCGGGGGCGTCGGTGAGGCGGGTGCGGCCGTCGGGCCCGACCGGGAACTGAACTTCGATCACGGTGCCGGCGAGCGTGTCGCCGTCGTAAAGTGCGCAGCCGATGAGATCGCGAACGCGAAAGGTTTCATCTTCGAGGGCGGGGAGGTCGGCGACGGGGAGCAGCAGGAACTGACCGGCGAGGGCTTCGGCGTCGGATATGCTCTCGACGCCGCCGAGTTTCAGGACGATCCGTCCGGCGTTGCGGCCGGTGGGCTCCCAGGCTGATTCGAGATCGCGGGCGGCGGAGGCTTCGGGCACGGACCCGTCGTTGCCGAGCCAGACTCGGCGTCCCGGTGTAAAGACGGTGTTGTCGATGTGTGGTTCGGCGAGTAGTTCGCCGCGACGGCCTTGGGGGCGAAGCAGCTTTGCGGCCGTGATCCAGTCTTCTGGGGTTGCCATCAGGAGATTGTCGCCGAAACGGATTGGCAGGACATCCGGTTCGGCGACCAGATCTATTCTTCTGTTTCGTCCGGGACCTCGACGATGTCGAGGGAGAAGCGATGCTTCAGCTTCATGCTGGCCGCCCCCAGGATCGTTCGAAGAGAACGCGCGGTGCGTCCCTGTTTGCCGATTACCTTGCCCAGGTCTCGAGGGGAGACCTGAAGGCGGAGGACGATTGCACCACCCTCAGTGATCACTTCGACGTGAACGGCCTCGGGCTCATCTACAAGCGCCTTGGTGATTTCAAGAACCAAGGACCGCATTTCGGAGACTGCGTTGTCCTGCACCATCGATTCAGTACTTCCAGTCACTCGCCACACCTCGGGAGAGATCGAAGAGGGAGCAAATCACTCCTCCGAGCCCGGTCTCATGTGTTGGACCAAGTCTCAGGAAGCGTTACGGCGGCTCCTCGACGACAAGCCTTCGTAGGCTTGATTACTGCCCCGGGCCGAAGCGCGGGGCAATGCAGCGAGTCTACGGCAGGTTTACTGAATTGCCCGAACTCTTTAGGCACGTAAATGCTCCCCCCGGGTGCAGGAGAGAGAGTTACTTAAGGGCTAGGCGGCAGTGACCGTTTCGGGGGATGCGGGTGCGGGGTTCTTCGCAAGCAGACGGCCAACGGTGTCGGAGAGCTGCGCGCCTTTGGAGCGCCAATAGTCGATGCGATCGCGCTTGAAGTTCACGGTCGCGGGGTTTGTGCGGGGATTGTAGGTCCCGACCACCTCGATCGAACGGCCGTTGCGGGCGCGATCCTTCTCGATAACGACGACGCGATACTGGGGCTGCTTACGGGCGCCGACGCGCGCCAAACGAATCATCAACACTTAGAAATCCTCACTAGAAAGAAACTTTGCGGCTCCCTGTCACGGGGACGCACGCCCGGTGAGAGACACCGGTGGCGTGTAGCCGAACACCTAAGTATCGCGGATTGAGGGTGGATGTGTAAAGGCGGCTGGTGATCGCATCGCCGCCGCACCGCGGAAAGGTTGCGAGAGCGGCCGTTTACTGCACGAAACAAACCCCACCCTCGCGACGATCAGGCTGTCGCCAGGGTGGGGTGCCTAGAGCGAAGTGCGGCTAGCTCAGTGGAGCGAAGTGCGGCTAGATGAACAGTGGAGCTAGCACCAGGGTGATGGTGGCGAGCAGCTTGATGAGCACGTGGAGGCTGGGGCCGGCGGTGTCCTTGAATGGATCACCGACGGTGTCACCGACGACGGCAGCCTTGTGGGCGTCGGAGCGTTTTCCACCGTACTGGCCGGTTTCGATGAACTTCTTGGCGTTGTCCCAGGCGCCGCCGCCGTTGTTCATGAGCATGGCGAAGAGAACGCCGACGATGGTGCCGACCATGAGGAGGCCAGCGACCGCCTCGGCGCCGGAGAGGTTTACGGGGACGCCTGCGATGGTTGGGACCAGTGGCCGCACCGGCGGAGTCGAGGGCGGCGTTGGCCTGGAAGCTGGTGGCGAAGTGCCTTGCGATGAGGCCGACGGCGACCGGGAGGCCGACGACGAGAAGGCCGGGAGCCACCATCTCCTTGAGCGCGGCGGTGGTCACGATGCTGACGCAGCGACCGTAGTTGGGTTTGGAAGTGCCGGCCATGATGCCGGGGTCTTCGCGGAACTGATCGCGTACGTCCTGGACGACCTTTTGCGCGGTGCGGCCGACGGCCTTGATGGCCAAGGAGCTGAAGAGCAGGGTAAGCATGGCGCCGAGCAGAGCACCGACGAACACTGGGATCTGCGCGAGATTGATGTTGGTGAACGCCCAGTTCCGGGGCATGTAGACGTCCAGGCCGGCAGCGTGAGCGACGTTCAGCTTGTCGACGACAAGAGTGCGGATCTCTTCGAGGTAGGCGGAGAAGAGCAGGAAGGCCGCGAGGGAGGCGGAGCCGACGGCGTAGCCCTTGGTGAGCGCTTTGGTGGTGTTGCCGGCGGAGTCCAGCTTGTCGGTGCGGTCGCGGACGGCGTCGGGTTGGTTGGACATCTCGATGATGCCGCCGGCGTTGTCGGTGATGGGGCCGAAGGTGTCCATGGCGAGGATGTAGGCGGCGCAGCTGAGCATGCCCATGGTGGCGATGGCTGTGCCGTAGATGCCTTTGGCGTAGTTGCTGACGGTGGTGACATCCGCCAGGCCTTGCACGCCGAAGTAGTAGCTGAGCAGGAGCGCCGCGGAGATGACGATGACCGGCATCGCGGGGGTTTCCATGCCCACAGCGAGGCCGCTGATGATGTTGGTGGCAGGACCGGTGAGCGAGGCGTTGACGATGGACTGCACGGGCCTGTAGCGGGCTTCGGTGTAGTACTGCGTGATCCAGACGAACATGAACGCCGTCACGAGGCCGACGACACCGCAGGCGAGGAGCCAGCCCGGGTGGACGTTGGGGCCGTTCAGCATGGAGTAGACCATCGCAGCGAAGCCGATCAGCGCGAGGATCGAGGTCACGTAGAAGCCGCGGTTGAGGGCGCGCATGGGGTCTTCGGTCTCGTTGGTGCGGACGACGAAGACGCCGACGATGCTGGCGATGAGGTTGATGGCGAGGATGATGAGCGGGAAGAGGATGCCCTTGAGGCCGAAGACCGGGTAGAGCGCAGCGCCGAGGATCATGGCGCCGACGTTTTCGGCGGCGGTGGACTCGAAGATGTCGGCGCCGCGGCCGGCGCAGTCACCGACGTTGTCGCCCACGAGGTCGGCGATGACGGCGGGGTTGCGGGGGTCGTCCTCGGGGATGCCGGCCTCGACCTTGCCGACGAGATCAGCGCCCACGTCAGCGGCCTTGGTGTAGATACCGCCGCCTAGTTGCGCGAAGAGGGCAACGAGCGAGGCACCGAAGCCGAAGCCTACGAGCTGGAAGGGAACCGTGTCGGGGTGATCGAGTCCGCCGAAGACGAGGAAGAGGCAGGAGACGCCGAGCAGTGACAGCGCGACGACGACGAGGCCGGTGACGGCGCCGCCGCGGAGCGCCTGTTTCAGGGCTCGATCAAGGCTGGTGCGGGCTGCGGAGGCGGCGCGGATGTTGGCGCGGATGGAGCAGTACATGCCGGTGAAGCCGGCGAGGCCGGAGCAGATGGCTCCGACGAGGAAGCTGATGACCGTCTTGAGCGCGAGCGGCGCGGTGCGCGGTGAGACGTGGTAGCCGATGAAGAGAATCACCGCGAGTACAACGGCGATGAGGCCGATGGTCTGGTACTGCCGTTTGAGAAAGGCTTCGGCGCCCTCACGGATGGCGTTGGAGATGACCTGCATCTCCGATGTGCCTGCGTCGGAGGCGATGACTGCACGGACGAGCGCAAAGGCGACGCCGAGCGCGATCAACGCAACTGCAATGGCAATCCAGAGAAAGATACGGCCATCGTTCGCGCCGGTGTTTCCTGGCCCATAGGCGGGCTCTGTCTGTTGGAGCGCAAACGCAAAAAAACACACCACCTGCATAAACGGCAAACTCCTTCGGCTGTGGGTTAGTGCGCGCCATTAGAGCATGCGTGTATGAACGATGTACAGCAACCGACGAGGTTGGCAGGCGAGGGTGACTAGACGTTCTGCGATGGGCTTGCGGGGAAGAGCCACTGCAAGACGCGATCGAAGCGACGGGCCCAGGCGTCCTCGTCGTGCACGCCACCGGGGACACGCATGTAACGCAGATCGCGGTTCTCTTTCCAGCCGCGGCTGAGGAGGCGATGATGCAGGAGATCGCAGTCACGGAGATGGCGCAAGCCCTCGGCCATGCCCATGTCCAGCCAGATGCGGGGCTTGGGATGCGGATTGGCTTCGGAGATGCGCGTGAGGATCTGGCGGCCGTTCCACCAGATGCTGGGGGACATAACGGCCAGCTTGCCGAAGACCTTGGGGTAATCGACCCCGACCGCGAGCGAGACGAGGCCGCCGAGCGATGAGCCGCCGAGACCGGTGTTTGCGATGTCGGCCTTGGTGCGGAGCGAACCGTCGATCAGTGGCTTGAGTTCGTCGATCAGAAGGCGGGCGTAGAGCGGACCTTCGCCGCCACCGAAGCGCCTGTCCTTGGTGGGCGTGTATTCCGCCATGCGGCGCTTGCCGGCGTTGTTGATGCCGACGATGATCGTGGGCTCGATGAGGGACTCGCGGGTGAGGCGGTCGGCGGTGGTGTGTGCGTTCCAGGTGCGGCCGGCGACGTAGGCGAGGCGGCCGTCGATGAGGTTCTGTCCATCATGGAGATAGAGCACGGGGAAGCGGCGATTGGGCTCTGTGCCATACACTGGCGGAAGCCAAATCAGTACATCGCGCTCGTCGGGCAGATAGACGGAACGAAATCCGCGCAGGACCCGCAGGCGCGGATTGGTGTCGAGGTTGCTTGCATCATCGGCGCGCCAGTATCCTTCGGCATCGGGTGTCGGCTGAGGGCCATCGAAGGGCAGGAGCCTGGACCGCTTCTTGGGTGGCGCAGGCTGCAGGGCGGATTGAAGGGAGCTAGGCACGAATTGAGGCAATGTAGGCGACAGAGACAAGGGGTACTCGCGATTGGTAGGCAAGACTATAAGGATTGCCTGTGAACCGCGAATACCACCGATGGCACTCGCGAGAACTCGGCCGTGATATGGAGATGCTGGTGTTTGGTCATGCGGGCCTGCCGGCGATCGTGTTTCCGACCTCACAGGCTCGCTTTTATGAGTTCGAGGACCGCGGAATGGTTGCGGCACTCGCGCGACAAGATTGACGGCGGGCATCTGCAACTGTTCTGCGTGGATTCTGTGGACGCCGAGAGCTGGTACAACCGCGAGGTTGGGCAGCGATGGCGCATTGCTCGCCACGTGCAATACGACAACTACATCGTGCACGAGGTGGTGCCGTTTATTCGATGGCGCAACCAGTCACCGCATCTGGTCGCCCTGGGCTGTTCATTTGGCGGCTATCACGCGGTGAATGTCAGCTTGCGACATCCGGATGTGTTTACGGGCTTCCTGTCGATGAGCGGCGCCTTCGATCTGAAGGGCCTGGGCTTTCTGCCGGGTTACTACGATCAGGACGTGTTCTACAACCTCCCGTTTGATTACCTGCCGGGGCTTACGGATGCATGGTTTCTAGATCAGATGCGACATCGGACGTATGTACTGGCTACCGGCGTGCATGATCAGTGCTGGAACGACAACGAGCGGCTGGCGGCGCTGATGCGGAACCGGGGTATTCCGGTGAAGTTGGATGTGTGGGGCGACAATGCCCGCCATGACTGGCCATGGTGGCAGCAGATGGTGCAGGTTTATCTTTAACGATCACGGGTAACGAGAGCGCGATATGGGACTTACGGGAGGGCAAGTGAAGACGATCGGCGTGCTGTTTGGGATGGAGAACACGTTTCCAGGAGCGCTCGTAGAGCACATCAATGGGCGGGAGATCGACGGGATACGAGCGGAGTTTGTGCAGGTAGGCGGCGTTGTGATGGCCCAGCCTTGCCCATACGCTGTGATCGTCGACCGCATTTCGCACGATGTGCCGTTCTACCGGTCGTACCTGAAGAACGCGATTCTGACGGGGACGCAGGTCATCAACAACCCATTCTGGTGGTCGGCGGACGATAAGTTCTTCAACTACGCGCTGGCGGAGAAGATCGGGGTCGCCGCGCCGCGGACGGTGTTGCTGCCGCACAAGTTGTATCCGCCGAACATCAATGCGCAGTCGCTGCGGAACCTGCAGTATCCGCTGGATTGGGACGCGATCTTCGATTATGTGAAGTTCCCGGCGTTTCTGAAGCCGCATGACGGTGGCGGATGGCGCGACGTTTACCACGTCCACAACCCGACGGAGTTCTTCCATGCCTTTGACCAGACGCGCGATCTGGCGATGACGCTGCAGGCTGCGGTGAACTTCAACGAGTACTTCCGGTGCTATGTGGTGGGGCAGGAGCATGTGCGGATCATGCCGTATGACCCGCGGCAGCCGCATGAGCGGCGGTATGTGCAGGATCCTCCGGAGTATGCGCCGGAGTTGCTGCAGAGGGTGGAGCAGGACGCGATCAAGCTGTGCAAGGCGCTGGGGTATGACCTGAACACGGTGGAGTTTGCGGTTGAGGATGGCGTGCCGTATGCGATCGACTTCATGAACCCGGCTCCGGATGCGGATTATCACTCGGTAGGGGCGGGGAATTTCGAGTGGATCGTGGAGCACGTGGCGGAGCTGGCCATCAAGAAGGCGCAGCAACCGGAACCGCAGAGTGCGGGCTTCCATTGGTCGAGGTTTCTGAGCGGAGGGACCGCGGATGGAAGTGGATCGACGGGTGGCGATGGGGTTCGTGCAGGGGCGGAGAAGAAGGCGACGCAGAAGCGCGCGCTGAAGGCTGCAGCAAAGAAGACGGCGACCAAGAAGAGCGCGCAGGAGCCGCAATCTGAGACGAAGTAAGTATGTGATACAAGTTCTTCCCGAAACGTTGAAGAACTCGGAGGGCCCGAAAGATGCAGCCGTCGTTCACATTGGGGATTGAAGAGGAGTATCAGACGATTGATCCGGAGACGCGCGACCTCCGGTCGCACATCTCGACGGAGATGCTGCGCGCAGGGCGCGCTGCGGCTGGAAGAGCGGGTGAAGGCCGAGATGCACCAGTCGGTGATCGAGGTGGGCACGCGGGTTTGCAGCAACATCAATGTGGCGCGCGAGGATCTGTACGACCTGCGGCGCAACATGATCCGGCTGGCGGAGGAGAACGGGCTGGTGCTGGTGGCGGGTGCGACGCATCCGTTTGCCGACTGGCGCGACCAGGAGATCTATCCCGACCCGCGGTACGACAAGGTGGTGGAGGATCTGCAGCTTGTGGCCCGGGCGAACCTGATCTTCGGCCTGCATGTGCATGTGGGGATCGAGGACCGGGAATCTGCGATCCGGATCATGAACTCGCTGCGCTATTTTCTGCCACATATCCTGGCGCTTAGCACGAATTCGCCATTCTGGATGGGCATGGAGACGGGGTATAAGAGCTACCGGGCGAAGGTGTTTGAGGCTTTCCCGCGGACAAATCTGCCGGATTTCTTTGCGGATTACTCGGAGTTCGAGAGCTATGTCAATCTGCTGATCAAGACGAACTGCATTGATAACGCGAAGAAGATCTGGTGGGATATCCGTCCGCATCCGTTCTTCGACACGGTGGAGGTGCGGGTTTGCGACATTCCGATGCGGGCCGAGGAGAGTGTCGCGATCGCCGCGCTGATCCAGGCGACCGCGGCGAAGCTGTACAAGCTGCACGCCTGTAACCAGGACTACCGGCAGTACTCGCGGGCGCTGTTGATGGAGAACAAGTTCCGGGCTGTGCGGTATGGGCTGGAGGGCAAGCTGATCGACTTCGGCAAGCAGGAAGAGATCTCGGAATGCGACCTGATTGAGGAGTACCTAACGTTTGTGGACGATGTTGTCGATGAACTCGGCAGCCGATCCGCGATCGAGTACATCCGGACGATGCTTCGGGAGGGGTCCGGGGCGGACCGGCAGTTGAGGGTGTGGCGGGAGACCGGGGATCTGAAGCAGGTGGTGGACTACATGGCCGAGGAGACACGGGCCGGGCTGTCGTGAGCCGGACTGCGCATCCAACAAAGGACAGCGAGCAGCGAAAGAGGATAACCACAACATTTGACCCTTGACCAAACGATTACCAGCCCCGAGAGCGAGACGATGAGCGCACCGCAACCGACAGCCAGCACCGATCTTCGTTCCGTGGGTTTTCCGCCAGAGTTTCGCGAGGGAGCCCGCAACGCGGTTACAACGTGTCTGCGGATCGCACCCGACGAGCGCGTGACTCTGATCACCGACGAGGCGACGGTAACGATCGCGGCGTCGATTGCGGCGGAGTTGGACCGGATCGGATGTACATGGACTGGCTTTGTGCTGGAGGACCTGGCACCGAGGCCGTTGAAGAACATGCCAGCCGAAGTGCTTGCCGACATGGAGCAGGCGCAGGTGAGCATCTTTGCGGTGCAGGTGCAGCCGAACGAGCTTGCCAGCCGGATGCAGATGACCGACGTGGTGAACCGGCGGCGCATGCGCCATGCGCACATGGTGAACATCACGCCGGAGGTGATGCTGGGCGGCATGCGCGCTGATTTCAATGCTGTGGACCGGTTGAGCCAGGCGGTGCTGGATCGGGTGCGCAAGGCGAAGTATGTGCGGGCGAGCACGGCGGCGGGGACGAACATCTTTGCGGAGCTTGACCCCGAGTACCGGTGGTTCAAGACCTCCGGCATCATCAGCCCGGAGAAGTGGGGAAACCTGCCCGGCGGTGAGGTGTTTACGGCTCCGGGTGAGGTGAATGGTGTGTTCGTGGTGGACGGCGTGGTGGGCGACTTTCTTTGCGCGCGCTACGGCATTCTGCGCGATACGCCGTTGACGATCAACATCAGCCGTAATCGCATCACGACGGTGGCGTGTGAGAACAAACAGCTCGAGCAGGAGTTCTGGGACTACACGCACACCGACGCGAACTCGGACCGTGTGGGCGAGTTTGCGATCGGGACCAACATCGGCGTGCACGAGGTGATTGGGAACATCCTGCAGGATGAGAAGTTTCCGGGCATTCATATCGCGTTTGGTGACCCGTACGGGGCGCACACGGGCGCGCCGTGGAAGTCGACCACGCATATTGACGTGGTGGGGCTTGGGTTCGACATCTGGCTCGGGTCAGGGAGCGGGGAAGAGCAGATCATGCGCGGCGGCAAGTTCCTGCTGGAGCCGTAGCCGAGGGCTGGAGCTGAAGGGCCAAGCGAGAGTTCGCCTGAGGAGCAGAGACCAGCCGATGATTGAGCCGTTTCGTAGCGATTTCAACGCCCGGTTTACGGAAGAGAAGTACGCGGCGCTGATCGAGCGCGCGAACCGCGAAACGAGCACGGCGATCGAGTTCCGCTTGTCGGAGACCCCTTGTTTTTTCGCCGCGCAGACCATGCAGCGCATGGCGGAAGCGGGCGTTGAGCTGACGGAGCAGTTGCTGAGCAATGAGCGATATCTGGCACTGTCAGAAGCAGGCGATCCCGGCGAAGTACAACGTACCGGGACAAGGTGCGCGGCCGCACTTCATGACGGTGGACTTCGGCTTCGTGCGGGATGAGAGTGGAGAGCTGCAGCCGAAGCTCGTGGAGATGCAGGCGTTTCCGTCGATCTACGGTTTCCAGGCGACGATCTCGCAGTTGTACAAGGACGTCTTCGAACTGGATCCCGGGTTGGAGTTTTACCTGAGCGGCCTGGACGAGGGCGGCTACTGGGCGGCGCTGCGCGAGGTGATCGTTGGCGATCATGACCCGGCGAACGTGGTGCTGCTGGAGATTGACCCGGAGCACCAGAAGACGCTGCCGGATTTCCGGATGCATGAGAAGCATCTTGGCATCCGGACTGTGGATATCTCGACCGTAATCAAAGATGGCAATCGGCTGTTCTATCGGGACCCGGTGCGCGATGGACGGCTGACGCGGATTGAGCGGATCTATAACCGGGCCATTGTGGATGAGCTTGTGCGGCGCGATATCGCGCTGCCGTTCGACTACCGCGATGAGCTTGACGTGGAGTGGGCGGGGCATCCGAACTGGTATTTCCAGATCAGCAAGTTTTCGATCCCGTACCTGCGGCATGCGACGGTGCCCGCGGCAGTGTTCGTCGACGAGTGGATTGCGGGCGAGCGGCGGGGCGAGTTGCCGGCCGACCCTGAGCAGTGGGTACTAAAGCCGCTATATTCCTTCGCGGGCAAGGGAATCCAGTTTGCTCCGACTGAGGAAGAAATCCTTGCCATTCCCGCATCGGAACGTCACAATTACCTGCTTCAGGAGCGTGTGCGGTTTGAGCCGGTGATTCGGACGCCGGAGGGCCCCACGCAGGCGGAGGTGCGGATTCTGTATATATGGCCTGATGCGAAGCCTATGTTGCCGGTGATGAGCCTTGTTCGGATGGGCCGTGGGCTGATGATGGGTGTGGACCACAACCGCGACCGCACTTGGGTAGGCGCGTCAGCGGGGTTGTACATCCCGTAGGGCTTAAGTGAGCACAAAGGGTTTCGACTGACACTCTAGCGGGATATTCTTTGGTAACCTTAGTCACTAGAATCCGGGTTGCAACTGAATTCAGAACGGACACAGGTGTTATGCACGAGGCACCCGCCGAAGAAGTGGTAAAAGGGGAACCCGTCCGCGCCGCGGTGCGGTTTCCGTTGCACCTGGAGCTTGTACTGTTTACGAACCAGCGCGAGTACCACGCCGTGACAGAGGATGTCTCCGCAAGCGGCGTGCTGTTCGTTGCCGATGATCTGCCGCCGCTGAATGCGCCGGTGGAGTTTCGGCTAACGATGCCGGCAAAGGTGATGGGCGGAGAGGACGATGTGGTGCTTCATTGCACGGGGCGGATCGTACGCCACGCGGCAAGCCAGGGAAGGCGACTGGCTGCGGCGGTGATCGACGAATACGTTCTGAAGGCAGAGCAGGTATGAAACTCGACGGACAAATGAAGCAGGCGGAGACTCCGGCGCCGGCACCGGCGGACGGTGCGGCGAATCAGATCCGGGTCCTGCTTGCCGACTCACAGGCCATTTATCGCGTAGGAATGCGCAAGATCTTCGCGCTGGAGGACGACATCCGGGTCGTCGCCCAGGCGGAGACGCTGGACAACTTGTTTGCGGCTCTTCAGCGGTTCCCTACGGACGTTGTGTTGCTGGAAGGCCAATTGATCGCAGGCACGATTGATGCGATTCCGGAGTTTGTACGACGGGCTCCTGATGCCAAGCTGATCGTCCAGGTGACCGAGGCGGATGAGAGCAACACGGTCGAGTTGTACCGCCGTGGTGTGCGCGGTGTTGTGCCGCGGTCGATCTCGCCGGACCTGTTGGTCAAGTGCGTGCGAAAGATCGCCGCGGGTGAGACCTGGATCGACAACCAGTCGATTAGTTGGGTCATCGAAGCGTATCGCGCGCAGGCGCAGATGCTGACGAACCCACGAACCCAGCCCCGGCTCTCGGAGAAGGAGCTGGCGATCATCGGGTGCATCACGCGTGGCATGCGCAACAAGGAGATCGCGTACCAGATTGGCACCACCGAGCAGGTGATCAAGAACTACCTGCGCAAGGTGTACGACAAGCTGGGCGTCTCAGACCGGCTGGAACTCGCGCTGTACTGTTTGCATCACGAGATCCTGCGCAATGAGACTTCTGCGGCGGAGATGGCGTATGCCGATCCGGGTATGCCACTGCGGGCGAAGCTGTAGCGCAAGCAGAAGCGATTGCAGGGCGACAAGGGTGCCTAGGGCAACGTAAGCTGCTTAGCGATGCGGTTGTCGTTTGCGCCCTTTCAACAGCTTCAACCTGCTCAGCGGCGCGCCTTTGGCGCGTGCTTTCTTGGCTGGGCGTTGGACGCGTTTGATTTCTTCCTGCTGACGTTCACACTCGACTCGGTCGCGTCGACCTTTCACATCACACTGAAGACAGCGACTACGGCGATCTTCTGGACGCTGTGCATGCGTCCGGTCGGTGCGCTGCTGTTTGGGTGGCTGGCTGAGCGATATGGCCGCCGACCTACGCTGATGGCGAACATCGTCTGCTTTTCGATCTTTGAGGTTGCGTCAGCGTTTGCGCCTGGGTTCGGATCGTTCCTGGTGATGCGAGCGCTGTTTGGCGTTGCGATGGGTGGCGAGTGGGGCGTAGGCGCCGCGCTCGCGCTGGAGACGCTTCCGGCGACGAACCGCGGGTTCTTTTCGGGGCTGCTGCAGGAAGGCTATGCGGCCGGGAATCTGCTCGCGGCTGCGGGTTATGGGCTGCTGGCGATCAGCTATCACGGTCATGCATTTGCGGCGTGGCGACTGCTGTTTGTGCTGGGCGCGATTCCATCGTTGCTGCTGGTGGGGTACATCGGTCTGCGCGTGGAGGAGTCGCCGGCGTGGAAGGCTCGGGAGCTTCGTGGCGGGTGCGCCAGGAGCCGAACGTGACACGTTCCGTCAGCTTGCGGCACATCTGCCGATTGTGTTGATGCTGATGCTGCTGATGACCGGGCATGAACTCGTTCAGCCATGGAACGCAGGATCTATACCCGACATTTTTGAAGAGCGTGCGTCATCTGTCGCCTCGACTCACGTCGGCGGTGGCGATTGTGTCGACGCTTGGGGCGCTGTGTGGCGGGCCGTTCTGGGGTGCGTTGTCGGAGCGGATGGGACGGCGGCGAGCGCTGGCTGCCGCTGCGCTGCTTGCGATTCCGGTGATTCCTCTTTGGATTGGGACGCACTCGTTTCTTCTGCTTGGGTTGGGCGGGTTTCTGATGCAGTTCATGGTGCAAGGGGCTTGGGGCATCATCCCGGCGCACTTGAATGAACTTTCGCCGGCTTCGGTGCGGGCGGTCTTGCCGGGCCTGGTGTACCAGCTGGGGAACCTGATCTCGTCGCGCAATGCGGTGTTGCAAGCCGGGTGGGCGGCGACGAGTTTTCACGGCAACCTGGCGCCGGTGCTGGGGTGGACGGTGGTGATTGTGAGCCTCGGTGTGGCGGTGGTGGTTTCGCTCGGGCGTGAGACGCGGGGTGCGAATCTTTCCGGAGCCCAGAGCATCTGAGTACGAACCCGACCGAAGGGGCTGGTTTGCTTCGGTTCGGGGATCACGTTACCCTTTCCCTATGCCGAGGCTGATCCATCACGCGTGTTGTCGCTGTCGCGCAGCCGCGGGGTCTGTGTCTCGAACGTAGAGCGACATCCAAAGACCGCACCGTGGCCCACGTATATCGCGTGGGCCTTTTCGTTTTCAGAATCGGAGATTGCATTTGAGCGAGACGACGCTGTCGCAGACGACTGTTGCCACGCCGGGTCCCGGGGCCGCTGCCGCGAAGCCGGAGACAAAGGCTCAGAAGGTCGAACGCCTGAAGCGTGAGAAGAATCCCTGGGAGGCGTGGGAGGAGGTTCGGCAGTTCGCGCGCGAAGGCCGCGAGAGCGTGCTGCCGGAGTGGGCCGGCACGTATTTCAAGTGGTGGGGCGTGTATACGCAAGGCGACGGCGTGGGTGCGACCGGCGGCGTCGGCGGCGAGGGTAAGGCGACGGAGTACTTCATGCTGCGGATCGGCATTCCGAATGGATTGCTGACGTCGCACCAGATGCGCACGATTGCGGACCTTACGGCGAAGTACGCGCGCGGTATTGCGGACATCACGACGCGGCAGAATATTCAGTTGCACTGGCTGACGATTGACGCGTTGCCGGAGGTCGTGGACAAGCTGACGGAGATCGGGCTGAGTCCGAAGGGCGCTTGCGGCGACGTGGTGCGGAATGTTACCGGGTGTCCGCTGGCTGGGTTGGATCATCGAGGAGTTGCTCGATGCTTCGCCGTTGGCGGTTGAGATTGCGCACAAGCTCACGGCAAACCCGGAGTTTGTGAACCTGCCCCGGAAGTTCAAGATCTCGGCGACTGGATGTCCGATCTGGTGCTCGTACCCGGAGATCAACGACGTGGCGCTGACCGCGCTGAAGCGTGTGAAGGATGGCCGCGAGGAGATTGGCTACAGCCTGCGCGTTGGTGGGGGGTTTCGACCGAGCCGCACATGGGCGTTCGACTGAATGCGTTTGTGCCGCAGGACAAGGCGTACGAGGCGGTGAAGGCGGTGTGCGAGATCTTTCGCGACGCGGAGGTTCTGCGGGAGAACCGCACGCGGGCGCGGATCAAGTACCTGTTCATGAAGAACGGGTGGACGGCGGAGTCGATGCTGGCGGCTGTTGAAGAGAAGCTTGGGTTCAAGTTCGATCCCTGCGATGAAGGGCCGATCGCGGATGAGGTGTATCGCGATCACGTGGGCGTTCATCGGCAGAAGCAGGATGGGTTGAGCTATGTGGGCGCGACGGTTCTGCGCGGTCGCTCTGAATGCAGACCAGATGCATGCGATTGCGGACCTGGCGGAGAGGTACGGCGATGGGCATCTGCGCACGACGATTATGCAGAACGTTGTGATCGTGAACGTGCCGAATGCGCGCACGCAGGAGCTTGTGGCCGAGTTGAACGGGCATTGGGCTTGAGGTCGAGCCGACCGTGTTCTATCGCGGAGCCATTGCGTGCACGGGGACGGAGTTCTGCAAGCTGGCGATTGCGGAGACCAAGCACTTTGCGAAGTGGCTGGTGGAGGAGATGGATGAGCGGCTGCCGGGCTTCGATCAGCAGATCAAGCTGCATGTGACGGGATGTACCAATAGCTGCGGGCAGCACTGGATCGCGGATATTGGGCTGGAGGGGAAGAAGCTCAAGAAGGATGGCAAGCTGGTCGATGCCTTCTACTTCTGCGTCGGTGGTGCGGTCGGTGAGCATGCCCGAGCGGGGCGGCCGATTGGGTACCGTGCGGCCGCGGAGGATTGCCCGGAGGCGATTGAGCGGTTGCTGCGTGGGTACATGGCGCAGCGCGCCGAGGGCGAGAACCTCAGGAGCTACTTCAACCGAACGAGCGACGAGGATCTGCGGAACCTGATTGCGGGTGCTGTGGTCGCGCCTGTGGAGCGTGATGCTGCGCCGGCACGCGTGCCGCACAACATCGATGGGTAAGTCGAACGGGAGGCCAGAGTGAGCCTGTTTCCGATGTTCCTGAAGCTGACTGCGCGGCCATGTGTGGTGGTGGGTGCGGGCGGTATTGCGGAGTCGAAGATTGAGAGCCTGTTGCATGCAGAGGCGCAGGTCACGGTGATCGCTCCGGAGGCGTTGCCGCGTGTGCGGGCGTGGGCTGAGGCTGGCGACGTGCGTGTGGCATCAGCGCGCATATCGCGAGGGTGACCTTGAGGGGGCGTTTCTGGCGGTTGCGGGGACCGCTACCGCTGAGGTGAATCGGGCGGTGTATGTCGAGGCGAACGCTCGTGGCGTGCTGTGCAATGCGGTGGATGATCCGCCGTTCTGCGACTTCTACTTCCCGTCGATCGTGAAGCGCGGCGAGTTGCAGATTGCGATCTCGACGGCGGGGGAGAGTCCGGCGCTGGCGCAGCGTTTGCGCAAGGAGATCAACGCTGCGCTGCCGCTGGACTTGGGCGAGTGGTTGATGGAGCTGGGGCGGTTGCGGCGGGAGGTTACGGCGGTGGAGCCGATTGGCGAGCCGCGGAAGCAGCTGCTGCATGAGTTGGCGCAGCGCGAGGTTTGCGGGTTTGACCAGTGCCCGGCGCGATTGCGTGCGCGGCAGCATGCTCGCGAGCATGGGTTTGCGCCTAAGGGATATGTGCTCTCAGCGGAACTGGAGCCGTCGAGCGCTCGTGAGCCTGAGGAGTCGGTGCTTTGAGAAATGCGACGCGAGCGGTGAAAGGGATGGTGTACCTGGTGGGGGCGGGGCCGGGGGATCCGGAGCTGCTGACACTGCGGGCGCTGCGGCTGCTCCAGACTGCGGATGTGGTGCTGCATGATGATCTGGTGCCGGAGGAGGTGCTGGCGCTTGCGGGGCGCGAGACGCTGGTGACGAGCGTGGGGAAGCGGTGTGGGCGGCCTCGCATTACGCAGCAGGGGATCCACCAACTTGATGGTGGAGGCGGCGCGGGCGGGGCAGTCGGTGGTGCGGTTGAAGAGCGGAGATCCGCTGGTGTTTGGGCGCGCGGGTGAAGAGATTGCGGCGCTGCGGGCGGCGCGAGGTGCAGTTTGAGGTGGTGCCGGGTGTTACGGCGGCGCTTTGCGGCTGGAGCTTCACTTGCGCTGCCGCTGACGGATCGGGCGACTGCGTCGAAGCTGATCTTTGTTACGGGGCACCATGCGGCGGACAAGGATGCGGAGAAGCCGGTGTGGAGCGGGCCGCTGCCGAGCGATGCGACGCTGGTGGTGTATATGCCGGGCCGGGACCTTGGGCGGTTGCAGCGGGAGTTGCTCGCGAGTGGTGTTGCGGCAGATACGCCGTGTGCCGCGGTGTCGCATGCGGCGACCGAGCGGCAGAGCTATGTCGCTTGCGAGCTGTCACGACTTCGATGAGCTGATTCCTGGTCCCGCGCCGTTGCTGGTTCTTGTGGGCCCAGCTATGGAGCCACTGCTCGATCGCCCCGATGAGTTTGGCGCGGCGCTGGCCGCGTCGGAATCTGAGTTCTCGGCCGCGTGGCGGGACCACTAAAACGTACGGTTTAGTGCGGCTGCTGCTGGGGTGCTTGGCCCGGTGCGGCAGAAGTGGGCGGTTGTGGACCGGGCTGTCCGGCGGGTTTGAAGACTTCCGGGACGGGCATACCGCGATGGCAGGTGCCGCAGGTGACTTCGCGCTGCTCGGGGCCGGCCTCGGGGACGGTGAGGTTGGCGAGGTACTTGGAGTTCATGTCACGCGTCATGAGCATCATGGTGCGTGCGATGTCCTTTGTTGGCTTCTCGTCGGAGGCGAAGTTTGGGTGATGCGTCGCGGGGTCCTCGGCGTGGCAGAAGGTGCAGTGGACGCCGAGCGAGGTGCTGAAGCCGCGCATGATGCGGATGAGCTCCCGGGCGCGATGTCCTTGGGGAGCACCTTCAGGTTGACGGGCTTTGGCATCGGCCGGGCTTGCGCGGCGCCGGGTGGTGGCGCGCCGTTCTGGTTGGCTCCCTGGGGTGGGGGCGGTCCCTGCTGGGCGTCGAGGGCGACGGACGTGAGCGCGAAGAGTGTGACGGCTGCTGCAACGAAGAGGCGAGAGTTTGCGGCCAAGGTTTCCTCACGGAGTGCTGCGGGAGATGGCTGGAATTGTTGCACATGTGCAGGGCGGGTGGAGGTGTGAATGTGACGGGCCGCTTCGCGGTGCTTGCAACGCGAGAGGAAACGACAAACGCGGGGTACGCGGAGTTCGCGGGGTTGACGCGGCGGGTTGTGGGGAGAGGCGGGAGCTACGCGCTAGGGTTTGGGTTGGGATTCCTTGAGCAGTTGGACGAGGTACTGCTTCCAGAGGGCGGCTTGCGTGTGGGTGCCGTGGCCGCGCGTTGCGTCGGAGATGGGGATGAGGATGAACTGTGCGTGGGGCATCTGGTGGACGGTGCGTTTCGGCGATGCCTAGTTCGGGTGGGTTGATGAAGTCATCGGCGGAGTTGATCCACATGACGGGGACGTTGATGGTGGAGAGCTTGGGTTCGGGGTTGTAGTTGCGGGATGAGTCGAACTGGTAGATGAAGTCGTTGGCGTCTTCGTGGGCGACGGCGCGGGTCGAGGTAGTTGTCGATGAAGTGCTCGGCGGCGGCGCGGGTGGGGGCCGCTTTTTGTTGCACGAGCGGCGCGGAGCCCATGATGAAGAGCATTTCCGAGGCCATGCGGAGGCCGTATTCGGGTTCCTTGGTGTAGTTGCCGTTGTCCCAGGCGGGGTCGCGCTCGATGTTCTCGATGCCCATGTAGCGCATCATGCGGTTGCGGCCGGCGATCTCGACGGGGAGGCAGGCGAGGGGCATGAGGGCATCGACGAAGCCGGGGTAGGTTTCGCCCCAGACGAAGGACTGCATGCAGCCCATGGAGGTGCCGATGACGAGGCGGAGATGGTCGACGTGGAGGCCGTTGAGGAGCATTTCGTGCTGCGAGCGGACCATGTCGTCGTAGTCGTATTTGGGGAAGCGCATGCGGAGGCCGTCGGAGGGCTTGGAGGAGTCGCCGTGGCCGATGTCGTCGGGGAAGATGAGGAAGTATTTGGTGGTGTCGAGCGGCTGGCCGGGACCGAAGAGGACTGTCGAGAACTGAGGCGCGAAGAGGGAATGCGCGTTGCCGCCGGTGCCGTGGAGGAGGAGGACGGCGTTATCTACGTGGCCTTCGTGATTGCGATGTGGGGTGCCGAGGGTGAGGTAGTGGAGGTGGAGTTCGGGGAGGGTTTCACCGGTGCCGAAGCGGAAGTTGGGGATGTTGTAGTCGCCGGGTTGGCCCTGGTAGGGGGACTGGGGTGGAGTGGCTGTGGTGGAGGACATTTGTTGGGCTTGCGCTGCCATGGTGGCGAAGAGTGCGAGGGTGAGGATGGTCAGGCGGCGCATGTCGGGCTCCTTCGTCCGTTCGTGGCTGACAAACAAAATGCGCGGGTCTCTCCGCTCCGCATCGCGGTGAAGCTGCGATGCTCCGGTCGAGATGACGCTGTCTGCTGGTGGGTGCGTGCGGTGACACCCACCTTAGCGACGATAAGGCTGTCGCGAAGGTGGGGCACCCGGCAAAAGCAGATTCCCTTCGGGAATGGCAACAAGGAAACAGCAGTCCGTTAGCGGTCGGGGTTGAGGACTGGGTTGGCGGAGACGCTGGGGGCTAGTGGGCGGATGATCTCGTCCATGTAGTCCTTTTGGGTTTGGTCGCGGACGAGGACGGGGTAGCGTTCGCCGTCGTGGTAGTCGATGTCGACGGGCTTGATGTAGGTTTCGGACTGCGTGAGGAGGTGGATGGGTTCGGTGTTGGACTTGGCTTTGGTGATGGCGTCGTGCAGGGTTTCGGCGCTGAAGGTGCGGCCGTTGACGGAGATGAGCTGCTGGCCGGGGGCTAGTTTGGCCTTGTCGGCGGGGCTGCCCCAGCGGACGTCGTAGATCTGACCCGTGGCGGTGAGGCGCGAGACCGAGCGAGTACCAGACGTCAGGACCGGGGGCACCGCGGCGGCCGGCAGAGCGAAGCGTTGTCTCCGAGGCGGAGGGATGGTCCTGGTAGACGAGCTTGTAGCCGCCGCGGGTGATGCCGTCGAGGTCGGCGTGCGGGTTGATGAGGTCGACCTTGTCGTGGAGGAAGCCGGCCCAGTCGTACTTCACGACCTGATTGAGGTCCTTGATGAGCTCTTCGCGGTTGTAGGGGACGATGAGCGGGCCGGTGTTACCGCCTTTGGCGAGGAAGATATGGAAGAAGTCGGTGAGGGACTTCTGGTCGTTGGTGAGCTCGCGGATTTTGGTGTCGGCGTCGAGCCAGAGGAGCTCGCCTTCCTGGTAGTAGTCCTGGCCGCGGCGCCAGTTGGACCAGGCGGGGCTGTTGCTGCGGAGGATGCTGGCGGCGATGGCGGTGTCGTCGGTGGAGCGCCAGAGGCGGCCGGACTTGTAGTCGAGATTGGCGGCGGAGAGCGCGAGCATCTCGTGGTATTGCTGCGGGGACCACATGCCGTCACGCGCGGCGAGGACGTTGCCCATGTACTGCGTCATGCCCTCGTAGACCCAGAGGAGTTCGCCTACCTGCGGCTTGGAGAAGTCGGGCTGGTAGAGCTTGTCGGGGCGGCGGTATTTGCCGTTCCAGGAGTGGGTGAACTCGTGGGAGAGGAGTTCGGCGTTGCCGAGGAGGTGCTGCGGGTTGGCGAAGCCTAGCTCTTCGGTGCCGTTGTCGGAGGATTGGCCGTGCTCGAGGCCTTCGCCGCCGGCGACGTCAGAGAGCGTGAGGAGGAAGTTGTAGTGGTTGTAGTGGTGCGAGGCGTAGGCCTTGTCGGCTTCGCGGACGAGGTTGTTGAGGTTGCGGAGGATTTCGGGCTTGAGGTTGGAGTCTTCGGGGTCGTCGGAGACGACGTCGATGAAGTGCGCGGGCTTGATGTCAGGAGCGAGGGCGAACTCGTGGAAGTATTCGCCGGCGATGACGGGGGAGTCTTCGAGCTGCTCGACGGTCGTTGGCTTGTATTGCACGGTGCCGCCGGGTTTGGTGTTGGCGTCGAAGGGCGTGACGGGATCGAGCGCGGTGCCGATGCCCCAGCCGGCGGGGACGACCACGCTGGGCTGGATGGGGATGTCGCGGACGGGGATGTGCGCGGGGTAGAGCATGAGCTTTTCCCACTCGAGCACAGCGATTTTGTCGGAGGCGCGGGCGAGCACGATGCAGTCGAGGTGCGCGTGCAGCGTGGTGACGCCCTTGGGGACGTCGACGTGGAAGGAGTAGAGGTCGACGTCGTCGCGGCGCCAGGGGAGCGTCTTGCCGTCGGCGGTGAAGACAACGCCGGTGATGTCCTGGACGGGGCCGGTGGGGCGGTGATTGCCGGGGATCCACTCGGGTGTGGTGAAGACGTTTTCGCCGGCGTGAACGGGCAGGTCGATCTCGGCGTGGTAGAGCTTGCGGGGCGCCTCGGTGAGGTCGGCGGTGATGCGGATGGGCTGCTGTGCGGCGAGGGGCAGAGCCAGGCTGATGGCAGAGGCGAACAAAATTGGCGAGCGAAGTGACAGCTTGGGCATCTGCTGGAGTTGTCCTCGTAGAGAAGTTTGATAGGGATACGTTTGGGAAGTGAATTTCGCTGCGAAAGATATCAGCTTTGTGCGAGAGCGGTCTCGATGGCCTTGAGGATACGGGGATCGTTGGGCTCGATGTCGGAGGCGTAGCGGGCGATGACGCGACCGTCGCGGCCGATGAGGAACTTTTCGAAGTTCCATAGGATTTCGGGCGGCGCGTTGGGGGCGGGGAGGTTGTTTTCGGCGGCGTATTCGGCGAGGTGGTTGTGGAGATCGTTGCCGTCGGAGATGCGTGATGGTTGGGCGGCGATGAGTTCGGCGTAGACGGGGTTCTTGCTCTGGCCGACGACGCTGGATTTTGAGAAGAGCGGGAAGGTGACGGGGAACTCGGTGGAGCAGAAGCGCTCGATCTCGGCGTTGGTGCCGGGTTCCTGGTTGCCGAAGTCGTTGGCGGGGAAGCCGAGGACGACGAGGCCCTGGTCCTTGTAGCGCTTGTAGAGCGATTCGAGGCCGGTGTACTGGGGCGTGAAGCCGCACTGGGAGGCGACGTTGACGATCAGCAGGACCTTGCCTTGATAGCTGGAGAGCGAAGTGGGCTGGCCCGCGATGGTTTGAAGAGGGATTTCGAAGAGGGAGTTGGCCATGCATCGATTATGAACGCGAAAACGGAGCGGAGAAGCTGTCGCGAGCCGAGATGGGGAGCGCAGGCGTGGGCATGAGAGCATGTGGATGGAGGTGTCGCCTTGTTCACACCGGAAGAACTGAAGCAACTCCCCCTGTTCGAAACCGTGCCGCAGGAGTCGCTTGGAGAAGCTCGCGGCGAAGTCGGCGGATGTGAGGCTTTGCAAGGACGAGTGGCTGATTCGCGAGGGCGAGACGCCTTACTTCTACGTGATCTTCGAGGGCACGGTTGAGGTGGTGAAGGAGATCACCGGACGCGAAGAGGTGCTGAAACGGTACAAGAGGCCTGACTTCTTTGGCGAGGTGCCGATCTTTCTGGGTGCGCCGTCGCTGGCGTCGGTGCAGGCGACCGAGGCGACCCGGATTCTGAGGCTGAGCCCGTTGCAGTTGAAGTTCCTGGTGGACAAGGTGCCTGAGGCGAGCGCCGTGATCATGAAGACGCTGAGCGATCGTCTGACAGCCATCCAGGAGTTCGCGCGCGACGCGCCGGGAATTCGGGCGATGGTAGTGGGGTCGCGTTATGACACGGACTGCCGCGAGATCCGCGCGTTCCTTACGAGCAATCGCATCCCTTACGCGTGGGTGGACCGCGATCGCGAGCCGGAACGGATTCCGCCTTGCCTGAGGGAGGCTGCGACGAGGGACCCGCGGTTGTGGTGGACCAGGAGATTTGCCTGAGCGAATCGCCGACGGTGCGCGATGTGGCGAGGGCGCTGGGGTACCAGACCGCGCCGAAGAGCGACGGCTACGACGTGGTGATCGTCGGCGCGGGGCCGGCTGGGCTGGCTGCAGGTGTTTATGGCGCGTCGGAGGGACTGCAGACGCTGGTGGTGGAGCGAGCGACGGTGGGCGGCCAGGCGGGGACGTCGTCGCGGATCGAGAACTACCTGGGATTTCCGAACGGCATCTCAGGCGATGAGTTGAGCGACCGCGCGCAGAAGCAGGCGTCGAGATTTGGCGCGGAGATTGTGGTTACGCGCGAAGTGACCAACATCCATCCGTTGAGTGAAGGCGGGTACTGCATCGAGATGGATGGCGGCGATCGTGTGAACACGCGCTGCGTGGTGCTGGCCACGGGTGTGGATTGGCGGCGGCTGGAGGCTGAAGGTATCGACCGGCTGCGCGGGCGCGGCGTGCTGTATGGAGCGTCTCGCATGGAGGCCGGCAGTGTGGTGGGCAAGGATATCTTCATCGTCGGTGGAGGAAACTCTGCGGGGCAGGCTGCGATGTTCTTCTCGAGCTATGCGCGAAGCGTGACGGTGCTGGTGCGCGGGGCAGGGTTGAAGCTGACGATGTCGTCGTACCTGATTGACCAGATTGCCCATCGGACCAATATCAAGATTGAGCCGTATACGGAGGTGGTCTCCGTGGGTGGCGAGGACTTTTTGCAGACTGTTTGCACGGTGACGCGTGGACAGGAGCCGAGGGAGCGACCGGCGCATGCGCTGTTTGTGATGATCGGCGCCGACGCGAATACAGGATGGTTGCCGGCGAGCGTTCAGCGCGATGAGCGCGGATATGTTTGCACGGGGCGGGATCTGCCGGAGCGCGCGTATGGAGAGCGGCAGCCGTATCTGCTGGAGACGAATCTGCCGGGGTTTTTCTGCGTGGGTGATGTGCGGCACGACTCGATCAAGCGTGTGTCCTCGAGCGTAGGTGAGGGGAGCATGGCGATCGCGTTTGTGCACCAGTACCTGGCGATGAAGGAACGCGAAGCTGCTATGCAGTGGCCCGTGTTGGCGTAGGTTAGCTCACGGGGATCTGCTAGCAGGTGTAACTGCGAACGCGGTGTGCGCTGAGTGCGCGGAGTTCTCGCAGCGGCCGTGGCGGTGCGGGCTTATTCGGGCTTTGGGGTTTCCGGCCAGTGCCAGTTGCGGATCTCGGGTTTGTCGAGGCCTACGGTGTAGGCGTAGTTGATGCTTTCGATGATCTGATTTTTGAGCCACTCTTTCACGTGCGCGCCGGGGCCTTGCAGGCGGGGAACTCGGTCGATGACGTCGATGGCGAGATCGAAGCGGTCGACCTGGTTGCGTATGGCGAGTTCTAGCGGCGTGTTGATGTTGCCTTTTTCCTTGTAGCCGCGGACGTGGAAGTTGTCGTGATTGGTGCGGCGGTAGGTGAACTTGTGGATGAGCCAAGGATAGCCGTGGAAGTTGAAGATGACGGGCTTGTCCTTGGTGAAGAGCGAGTCGAAGTCACGGTCGGAGAGACCGTGAGGATGATCGGTGTCGGGCACGAGCCGATATAGATCGACGACGTTGACGAAGCGGATCTTGAGATCGGGGAAGCGGTCGCGCAGGATGGCTACCGCGGCGAGCGCTTCCATGGTCATGATGTCGCCGGCGCTGGCAACGACGACATCGGGCTCGACGCCGGCGTCGGTACTGGCCCAATCCCAGATGCCGATGCCCTTTGTGCAATGCTCGATGGCCTCGTGCATGGTGAGATAGACGAGGTGGTTTTGTTTGTCGGAGACGATGACGTTGACGTAGTCCTCGGTGCGTAGGCAGTGGTCGGCCACGCTGAGGAGACAGTTGGCGTCCGGTGGCAGATAGATGCGTGTGATCTCCGCGCTTTTGTTGCTGACGACATCGAGGAAGCCGGGATCCTGATGCGTGAAGCCGTTGTGATCCTGGCGCCAGACTAGTGACGAGATCAGCAGGTTCAGGGACGAGATCGGAGCGCGCCAGTCGAGCTCCAGCTTGGATTTTTCCAGCCACTTGGCGTGCTGGTTGTACATGGAGTCGATGATGTGAACGAAGGCCTCGTAGGTGTTGAGGAGGCCATGACGGCCGGTGAGCAGATAGCCTTCGAGCCAGCCTTCGAGTGTGTGCTCGCTGAGCATTTCCATCACGCGGCCGTCGGGGGCGATATCCGTGCCGTCTGCGTCTTCGGGCTTGTAGGCCGCGAGCCAGGTTTTCAGGCTGGCTTCGTAGACGTCTTGTAGCTTGTTCGAGGCGTTCTCGTCGGGGCTGAACATGCGGAAGCTTTGCATGTTGTTGCGCATGACATCGCGGAGGAACTTGCCGAGGGTTTCGGTGGGTGAGGCTTCCTTTGTGCCGTGTGCGTCGATGGCGATGGCGTAGTCACGAAAGTCTGGGAGTCGAAGCGGCTTGCGGAGTTTGCCGCCGTTGGCGTGCGGGTTGGCGGTCATGCGGCGCTCGCCCTTGGGTGGGAGATCGCGCAGCTCGGGGATGAGCGTGCCGTTTTGGTCGAAGAGCTCTTCGGGCTTGTAGCTACGCATCCACCGCTCAACGATCTGGAGATGCTCGGGGTTGGTTTGGACGTCGAGGACCGGAACCTGATGTGCGCGCCAGAAGCCTTCGACCTTGTGGCCGTCGACCTCTTTCGGGCCTGTCCAACCCTTGGGGCTGCGGAGGATGATCATGGGCCAGCGTGGGCGATCGGGCTTGCCGGAGGTGCGCGCGTTTTGCTGTATTTCGCGGATCTGCTGGATGCAGAGCTCGACGGTGGCGGCCATTTTCTGATGCATGGCTTCCGGTTCCTCACCTTCGACCACGTGCGGTGTCCAGCCGTAGCCGCGGATAAGGGAGTCGAGCTCTTCGGGGGTGATGCGCGCGAGGATGGTGGGGTTTGCGATTTTGTAGCCGTTGAGGTGGAGGATGGGAAGGACGGCGCCATCGCGGATGGGGTTGAGGAACTTGTTGGAGTGCCATGAGGTGGCGAGCGGGCCGGTTTCGGATTCGCCGTCACCGACGACCACGCTGACGATCAGATCGGGGTTGTCGAACGCGGCACCGAAGGCGTGCGAGATGCTGTAGCCGAGTTCGCCGCCCTCGTGGATGGAGCCGGGGACTTCGGGCGTGCAGTGGCTGCCGAGCTGGCCGGGGAAGGAGAAGGCGCGGAAGAGGTTGAGCATGCCTGCTTCGTCCTGGCTCTTCTGCGGGTAGATCTCGGAGTATGTGCCTTCGAGATAGCAGTTGGAGATGGTGGCCGGCGCGCCGTGACCCGGACCGGCGATGTAGATCATGTCGAGGTCGTACTTGTTGATGACGCGGTTGAGGTGGACCCAGGTGAAGGTCTGTCCGGGGTCGGATCCCCAATGGCCGAGCAGGCGGTTTTTGAAGTGCTCGGGACGTAGCGGCTCGCGCAGGAGTGGGTTGTCGTGGAGATAGATCATGCCGGCGCACATGTAATTGCAGGCGCGCCAGTAGGCGTCCATGCGGCGGAGTTCGTCAGGAGCGAGGGCGGGGTGCATTGCGTCGGAGGTGGGCTGCGGCATGGATGGGCTCCTGTGCGGGTAGAGGCGTTACGGGCTCGCTGAGGTGGGCGGATGGAGCGTAGACCTGTGGTCCCGACCTGTGGACTAGGATGGCACGAGTGACGGCTGCTGCGTGTAAACGCTTAGGGGAGGCATGGATGGCGGAGGGTCCGGGCAACGGCCTGATTCTGGTGATCAATACGGGGTCGTCGTCGCTGAAGCTGGGGATGTACGAGCGCGCCGGTGACGATGAGCGGTTGATCCTGGATGGATTGGCGGATGCGGTTGGCGCTCGCGAGGGCAGCCTGACCTTGCGGGATGCGCAGGGGCGTGTTTTGCGAGCGGAGACCCGGGTGTTTGGGACGCATGCGGATGCGCTATCCGTGGCTGTGCAGTGGATGGATGAGGCTGGCGCGACGAGGCCGGTGGCGGTGGGGCATCGCGTCGTGCATGGCGGACCAAAGCTGGTCGAGCATCAGCGGATCACTCCTGAGGTGGAGAAGGAGCTGAGGGACGCGGTGCACTTTGCGCCGCTGCATATTCCGTTGGCGCTAAGCCTCATTGATGCCGCGGAGAAGGTGTATCCGGGGTTGCCGCAGTTTGCTTGTTTCGATACGGCGTTTCATCGCACGCTGCCGGAGGCGGCGAGCCGATTCCCGTTGTCTCGGGAGTTGTTTGATAAGGGAATACGACGGTATGGGTTTCATGGCTTGTCGTATGAGTCTGTGGTGGCGCGGTTGGGAGAGGGCATCCCGGAGAAGGTGGTGATTGCGCACCTGGGCAACGGGGCAAGTTTGGCAGCGGTGCGCCGTGGCGTGTCGGTGGATACGAGCATGGGGCTTACACCGCTGGGTGGTGTGCCGATGGCGACTCGCAGTGGTGACCTGGATCCGGGTGTCTTGCTTTACCTGTTGCGCACAGGGCACACGGATGCGGATGGGTTGGAGCAGATGCTGAACCATGATGCGGGGTTGAAGGCGATCTCGGGTGGCGACTCGGACATGCGGACGCTGGAGAAGCGGGCGGCGCAGGATGGCGAGGCTGAGTTGGCGATCGAGATGTTTTGTGCGGCTGTGCGGAAGACCGTGGCGGGGTATGCAGCGGTGCTGGGCGGGCTGGACCTGCTGGTGTTTACAGGAGGTATCGGCGAGCACAGCGCACGTGTGCGCGAGGGGGTGTGCCGTGGAATGGCGTTTCTAGGCATTGCGGTTGATGGTGCCAAGAATGCGCGGTCTGAGGCGGAGGTCTCGGCTGGATCAGGGAGCGTGCGTGTGCTGGTGATGACGGCCGAAGAGGATCGGCAGATTGCGCGACATTGCCGGAGACTACTGGGGAGTTAGCGGTTTAGAGCTCACGCTTCAGCCGAGGCTGAAGCGGTGACGCCGGATGTCCAGTGTGGCGAGCGCGATGAAAAACAAGAGTGCGAGTAGCTGTGTGGCGGCCACGATGGGTTCGGAGCCCTTGGGCGCGAAGACGTGCAGCACGGAGATCTTCTGGAAAGATTGCACGATGAAGACCAGCACGTTGAAGAACTCCGCGAGCGCGCAGGTTAGAACGAAGGTGCGAGTCCAGCGTTTGTTGTAGGCGAGGACTGCTATTGCAAGGACGACGAGCGAGATGATCCCGACGACAATGCCAGGCGTGACTCCCTTGAAGGGGAAGAGGAACCCGGTGAGGCTTGTGAGGATGGTGGTAATGAGGAAGGTGCCGGTCCAAAGCCGGTAGAAGCGCCCGA
The DNA here is from genome assembly GCA_963795955.1 of uncultured Verrucomicrobiae bacterium. Lineage (GTDB taxonomy): Bacteria > Acidobacteriota > Terriglobia > Terriglobales > Acidobacteriaceae > Granulicella. Next base: position 338,300 of record CAWCJK010000003.1, on the reverse strand, counting down.
AGTAAAAGCCGAGGAGCGCGATGAGCCCTGCCAGCAAGCCGATGAGGCTCAGGGCGACGTGGATGAGAGTGAGCGGGGACATCTGTGCCTGAGGCATGGGATCTCCTTCGTATCGGGTCACCAACTGATCAGGGCCTAGTTGTGGGGTCTGCTTTGTTGTTCGGCGGGAACGAGGAAGGGCCGAGTGCGCCCAGTGTAGCGCCGACGGTGCTTGGGCCGGCTAGAAAAACTTGGGCGACTTGAACGGGCATCTATCTAACCAGCGGAGGATGTATGAGGGGCGGGATGGTTGTGATCGCGCTGGCGCTGGTGAGCATGGCTGGATGTACGAGGGAGAGCCGGAGTCCGGATGCGATCAGGAACGACACCGCGAACGCGACGGCGGCGGCGACTCGCGATGCAAAGGCGGTGGCGGAGGGTGTTGTTGATGGACTGCGGCGCAAGGGGCCGGTGAACATCAACAAGGCGAGCAGTGAGCAACTGCAATCGCTGCCCGGGATCACTCCTGAGGCGGCGGACAGGATCGTTGCGGATCGGCCGTATGAGAACGGCGCGGAGTTATGGCATCGGCGCATCGTGAGCAGGGCCGAGTACGACAAGATTGCGGACAAGATCGTGGCGCGCTAGAGGGTAGGGCGCGAGCGTGGGAAGGCAAAGTCAACGGCCTTGTGGGAGGTCGAGAAGGACGACCTCTGAACGGTCCTGCACGCGTTCGAGCACGATTTCGTGGGCATCGGGCGAGATGTCGAAGTCGCGGACGTCGAAGCCGGGTGGGAAATTGGTCAGGGCGCGCCGAGCGCCGGTACGGAGGTCCATCTGCCAGAGGTTCTTGTGCTGAATGTCTCCATCGAGGAAGAGGACGGATCTTCCGTCGGGCGTGACCCTGAGGTGTCGCGCTCCGCGCGTGAGCGTGAGCGGAGGCGCGGAGGCGGCCGATGCTGAGATTGGGAGGGTTTTGACCGCGAACGTGGTCCCAACGTCTGGTCCTGAGTAGAGGACCAAGCGGTTGTCGGGCGACCAGGTGGGGTCGACGGAGTAGGCCGTGATCAGGGCGAGGGGTGGCCCTCCGTTCACCGGGACCTGAAGCAAGTGCGGAGTGCCGTGGTCCTTTGCGGCGATCGCGATGAAACGGCCGTCCGGTGACCATGCGGGGGCGCCGTCGAGGTCGAGCGAATCGGTGAGTACATGGGCGTTTGTGCCGTCGGCGAGCATGGCGTAGAGCAACGAGCGACCGTCCTGGCGAACAGCGAAGGCTATCGAGCGGCCGTCAGCTGAGATCGCCGGGGCGCCGATGAGGCGTGAGTCGGAGGCGTGCCATAGCTGGGTGCTGCCGGGCGCGGCAAGCTTCCAGATGCCCTCGCCGGAACCGGTGGCGGCGCTGTACAGGAGATAGTCGGGGCCGAGGCGCGGGGCGGATCCCGTGACGGTGGTGAGCGCTATCCGGGTGGGCTCAGTTGGGATGGAGCCAGCGAGATCGAGGCGCCAGAGCGTGTGTTTGGCGGTGGCGATTGTGGCGGCGAGATGGCGGCCGTCGGCGCTGGCTGCAAGCGAGGTGTAGCGGTCAGGTCCGAGAGTGAGGCGATGAGGAATGCGGCGCTCTACGTCGAGACTGTAGAGCCACGGGCCGTTGCCTTCCGCGTCTGTTGCAAGGTAGAGCAAGGTGCGCCGGTCGAGGAAGACGGGGTACATGACCGGGCCGTTGATGAAGGTGATCCGTTCCGGTGTTCCGCCGTGAGAGGCCACGCGCCAGATGTCCAGCTTGTCGGGCACTGAGCCGTGAACGAAGTAGATGTAGGCTCCGTCGGGGGACCACAGCGGAAAGTGGGAATGGAGGCCCGCGGCTGCTTTGAAGAGGAGGCGGGCATCCGATGGGCGGCCATCGGTCGAGAGGAAGAGCGGGTCGCCGGGGCCGGAGGTGTGAAACGCCAACTGCCCATCATCGCGAGACCAATCGAATTCGGCGACACCGTTGAGGTAGGGCCTTGGCTGGCCGCCTAAGGTGGGGGCTGCCCAGGTGCCGATGTTCTTCCCGTTGACGCTGCCGGGCGTTCGGAACCAAAAGCTGACCAGGGATGAGTCCGGAGAGAATGCCACGGTCCGCACGGACGGGTTCGCGAGGCCTTGAACGGTTCCGTGAGTCAGGTTGTGATATTCCCCCGAGCCCACCTGTGTGACCCAGACGTCCATGGGGCCGTCACGATCGGACAGAAAGGCGACGAGATGGCCGTCGCGGGAGATGGCAGCGGCCTCCGCCGCGCTGTCGAAGTCTGTGATGGTCTGGAATTGCGCACCGGCGATGGGACTTCGCCAGAAGTACTCCGTTCTATCCAGCCAAACGAGAGTTCCTAGAGCGATGCAGGCGATTGCGGAGAGGGATATTACCCACATCCAACGCGTGCGTCGTGGGGTGCGGAGCGGTGTTTGCGGATCCGAGGCGAGGGTCCCATTGCCGGCGGGGGCGTCGTGCCCATTTTCGGCTGATGCGGGAGTTCGGGTTTTGGCCCAGGCGTCGAGTTCCGCACGAGAGGCGTAGACCGAGCCCACCCGGTCGTGGAGATGCCGATGGACGGGCATCCCCTCACGCTTTTCCCAACGCTGCACGGTGGTGACGTCGCGCTTGAGATACGCCGCGATCTCCTTCCAGGAGTCGAGACGGTCTTCGAGCGGTCGCCCGTGAACCGATTCGCCGGCGACGGGTGCGTCCATGGCGTTCTCCTGGCGAGCGGCGAGGTGACGATCCCGGATGCCCATTCTAGTCCGGCGGGCCGCGGAGGCACGGCAAAGGGCGGCATTTGACGGCAAAGCGAGCGAATTGGACGACATCCCCGCTTTGCCGCTTGTACCGGCGCAGCGCTCGGACGACCTTTGCGAAGACTCTCAATCAACTCAAAACCGGAGGCGTAGGGATGAAAAGCGAAGTTCTGGGATCGGTGGCACGGGTCTTTACTGTTGTCTTTTTGGCGTCGGCAAGCTGTGGCCTGGTGCAGGCGCAGAACAAGAAGGTTCACCTCAGCGGCCTATTGAATGATTACTCCCCCGCGCACTGTGAAAGGTGGTCCGTGGGAGATGCATGGTCAGTGGGCTATGGATTTCCAGGCGGAACGGGGCACGGCGGACTTCGTTGCGGATATGACCATGTCCGACTACGGGAGCACCGGGGGAGTTGCCGATGCCACGCAGGGCGGACAGAACCCTCACACGCATCACATCAAGCTGACGAATGTGCGAATCACGTGGGACATGGTCGGCTGCCCAACGTTCAGCCCGGCCACGACCCTGGGTTTCCAGGTGAACGGGACCGTGAGCCTGATCACCGGGAATGGAGGGCAATGCCCCGTTCGAGACGACGCCACCCAGCACTACGCTGCAGGTTTGTGTGACCGGAGGGAGCGAGGTTTCGTACTCGAATATGACGATGGTGTTTGGAGGACCTGCGACCACTCATTTCGGGACGCAGGCGATTCACGGCGTGGTGCGCAAGACGACCATCGAAGCGGTGGAGAAAGAGTGAGTTGGGCGGAGGCACGGTTCCTCGTCGCGCATACGAGAGCCGCGCCTTTATCCAAGAGCGAAGGGCAGATGCGGAGATGCCGCATCTGCCCTTCTTTGCGTTGGGCTCGCCTGAGCTAGAAGTTGATTCTTCCGGCCAGCTGCCAGTCACGGTTGCCGGTCGCTCCGCCCACCGTACCGAAGGAGGCGCTGCCCGGAGCCCAGGACGTGTTGATGTTGGTGAAGGTGGGATGGTTCGCAACGTTGAGGCAGTCGGCTTCAAAGACAAAGTTGAGGCTCTCGTGCAGCGGGAACGTGCGACGGAGGCTGATGTCGTCGTTCCAGCGGTACGGGTTGCGCAGGCCATAGGGTGCGGTGCGTGCGACGTTGCCGATGCGATTGAGATTGGTTGAAAAGTTGGTGGTGAAGGTGGATGGCTGCGTGAATGCGTTGGGATCGATGTACTGAACGGAACTCAGGTTCTTGGCCGTGACACCCTTGCCGTAGGTTCCGTTCTTGCGCGGGTTCGCGAAGTACGAAGCATTGAAGTCGGGTTCGCACTGGCCAGTGTTTGGCGCCGTGCATCCGCCGTAGGTGATAGCGAGGGGCACGCCGCTGGCGAAGGTGTAGATGGTGGAGAACTGCCAGCCGCCGGCGATGGTGCGCACGAGGAAGTTGTCTCCGCCGAGATGGCCGCGGCCGAACGGCAGCTGCCACACGCCGAAGGCGGAGACGTTCTGCGGGGTATCTACAAGAGACAGCGAGCGCTCGATCCGATCCTGCGGATAAGCCTTGCCTCCATCCACGGTTCCGGCCGGCAGAGCGTAGCCGCTGCGGAAGGTGCCATCGTCACCGATGTTCCTGGACCAGGTGTAGTTGATGGTGTACGACAGACCGTGCCACGGGGCCTGGTTGAGCGAGACCTGTGCAGAGTTGTAGCTGAGGTTCGCTACGTTGCCACCCCAGGTGTCGGTCACGCCGGAATACTGCGGAAAGGCAAGCAGGGTTTGTGCGATGGTGGCCTTTGTGGCGGTTCCGGAGATAGAGCTGTACGGCAGTGTGTAGCCGCCCATCGCCTTCTGGACGATGGCGACGTTGGCCGAGGTGGCGGCAGCCGTGAGCACGGAGGATTTTCCGGTGGAGTCGGGAACGGCCGCGAGCTGCAGGAGGTAGGCGGGGTCGAGTTGATCTGACCAGTAGCCACGAGCGTTGCCGCCGCTGGGAGCGAGGAAGTGGCTTTGCGTCCCGGCGTAGTTCACGGTGAGGGTCAGCGAGTTTGAAAGTGCCTGCTGAAAGCCGAAGTTGAAGAGCGAGAACTCAGGTGCGCGGCCGGAAAGATAAGGGTCAGCGTATGCGACGCCACTCGCGGTGACGAACGCGCCGGAGCTGTTGATGTAATTACCCGTGTTGAGTGTCTGGCTGGCGGCAGTGATGGGCGGCGGTGTGGGCAGCGTGAAACCAGGGCCGCCGTAGGCCGTGTTCGCCAGGCCGATGTTCTGGAAGTAGGCGCTGTTGTTCAGGTAGTACGAAGGTCCGGCGTTCCCGCCTTGCGTTGTCTCGGCGGCAGTTGTGGCGTTGACGTTGAAGCCTGTTGCGCCTGTGCCGTTGCCGGCCCCAGCGCGTCCGCCGACGCCACCGCCGATCGAGTAGATCAGGCCGTAGCCACCACGGATGACGGTCTTGGGCGTGACCTCATAGGAGAAACCGATACGCGGACCGAAGTTCTTCCAGTAGGTCTGCACGGGCGTTCTGCAGCCGCAACTGACGCCAGGGCCGCCGTGGTCGCCGGCGAACTGTAGCTCGCCCTTGTTGCCGGTTGCTGCGTTTGTGAGCGACGGATTCAGGAAGCTCCAGCGATCGAGTACCTCATGGAACGGCGGGAGGTAATCCCAGCGCAGGCCTAGATTGAGCGTGAGGTTGGGGCGGATCTTCCAATCGTCCTGGAAGTACGGGGCCATGTCATGGTAGCGACCACCGGTTTCAGAGACACCCTGAATGGCGATGCTGGTAGAGGGCATCGCTCCGAGCAAGTAGCTTGCGTAGGCGAAACCTGAGGTGGCGGCGCTGAGCTGCAGGTTTGCGTTTGAGCCTGTACTGCTGGGATTGGCGAAACCTGCGGTCGAGTTCGCGTTGTACGTCGCGGTGAAAATGCCTGACGGCCCGAGCTGCGAGGCGACATTGTCTTCGAGCCACTGGCTCTGGAACCCGAAGGTGAAGCTGTGCTTGCCCTTCACCCAGAGGAAGTTGTCAAGCAGGGTGAAGGTGTTTGGCACTGTGGTTTGCGTAGCTCCGCTGGCGCCGGCGGAGGTCCAGGTGGCGAGTTGTGTTGGATTGGGAGTGTTCGTGCTGAAGACGGCTCCGGGCAACTCGTCAGACGCCTGGCCGGGAGGAAGATTCGTGATGCCGAAGTCCGCTGCAGCTCGATACGGCGAGACACCGTCTGTGAGCGACTCAACGGGCTGAGCGAAGCGGTCGAACCCGAACTTGAACTGATTGCTCATGCTGTTCGAGATCTGGAAGTTGTGTTCGATGTCGGAGATTGTCGGGATGATCGTGGCGTAGCCGCCGGCCGTGTAGGGAAGCGGAAGGACGACGCCCGCCTGGGTTGGCACAGCATTCGACCCGACGGTGAATGGCACGTTCTGGCGACGCCCGTAGGTGAAGACGAAGGAGAGGCGTTGGCGCGCGGTGACGTCGTAATCGACACGCGATGCGATCTCCCAGTTGTCATAGCCGGACGGCACACCGGCCAGAGCGTTGTTCACTGTCCCTGGCAGTGTCGGGTCCGGCAAGTAGCTCTGCATCTTCAGGGCGATCGGAGAGAGTTCGTTCTGCGGGATGATGTTGCCCGGAAACGCGTAACGGCATGGCGTGCCGTGGTTCGCGGCCGTACAAGCGGACCGTGGTGGTCGGATCGTAGATCGGGGTCGGCAACAGCTCACTGAAGTTACCTTGCCGCATCAGTGTGGTGGGGACGGTGATCAGATTCGGGTTGATGCCGCTGCGGCCGTGGTACTTGTCGTAGGTGACGTAGAAGAATCCCTTCTTGTGCGTGAAGGGAATCGGACCACCGCCGGAGCCCACGAGTTCGATCTGATGCTCGACTGGCTTGGGCGCCGGCACGGTCTGACCGGCAGCGTTCTTCTGCGTCAGAGCCGGGGCGGTGAAGCCCCAGGTATCGAAGATGGTATTCCGCACGAACGCCGCGAGCACGCCATGGTACTGCGAACCGCCGGAGTGCAGCGTGAAGTTGATCAGGCCAGCGCCTTCATACTCGGCCGGAGGGGTGCTGGTGATCACCTGAAACTGATCGATCGCTTCCACTGGGATGGAGTTCGAAACGACGCGGTTGTCGCCCTGCTGATTGATGGTGAATACCGGAATGCCGTCCACGTACACAGCGGCGAGGTAGTTGCCTGTGCCGCCGATGACCGGCGCACGAGCACCGCTGACGGTGCCGGGCAGCAGCGTTGCAAACGCAGTGGGATCGCGCTGCTGGCCGCTCATCTGAATCGGCAGGTTCTCGTAGGTGTGATTCTCGAGCACACCGCCGAGCGTTGCGTTGGTGGTTTCAAGTGAGGGCGGAGCATCCGACACGGTGACCTCGGACGTCTGCTCGCCTATCTGCAAGGTGACATTCAGGCCAGTGAGTCGCAGCGCGTCTACGGAGAGATTCTTCTGAGCGAACTCTTTGAAGCCCGGCGCCGTTACCGTCACCGTGTACACGCCCGGGAGGATCGGGGCGATCGTATACAAGCCGTCGTTGGTGGCCTTGCGTGTGGTCGCAACCTTGGTGCTCTGATCGGTTGCGATCACTGTTGCGCCCGGAACGACTGCACCCGTCGAGTCTGTGACGGTGCCTTGAATGCCCGCCTCGCCACCCGTCTGCGCCGTCGCGATTCGGGCACCGAAGAGTAAGAACAGGCCGCAAACCAGAGCAAGCGACAGATGTAGGGCAGACGACTGGAGCGCCCTAATGCACTTCAACGATGACCGAAGGTGACAGGCCATTATCCCTCCGTGAAACACATTCAATCTAGAATCGAGTCGCGAAAACCCTACGACTCTGAGGGTGCGGGTGTCAATACAGAGTGGTCAAACAAGCGCGGCTGTGGCTGGCGGTCCCCGGAATTCAGTGTCGCGAACGGCTGGTAGTCAACGGGGCAGTGCAACCGGTTCAAGTGCACTTAGTTGCTGGGCCCAGTGGCGCACCACATCGATGAATTCTGCAGACGTCACGCGGGTACGGGTCTCAAGAACGGCAAGCTGGACCGCCAGATTGCCGACCGTTGAACTCTCCGCTGGCCCCCTGACTACGTCCAAGCCGGTCTTTTCGGCGGTGAGGCGACGGAGGAGAGCGTTCTGCGCGCCGCCGCCTACCATCACGATCTTGCGAAGGGTCTTGCCGGTATGTACACGTATGCGCTCGAGCACGTCGGCGTAACGGGCCGCAAGGCTATGTAGAAGAAGGCAGACCAACGCCGGTGCGGCCTCGCTGTCCTCGCAGAGGCAAGGAGCACCTGCCTGCGCAAGTAGCGCATTCACGCGACCAGGCATGTTTCCCATTCCGAGAAGGGAAGGATGGTCTACATGCAAAAGATGTGCAGGCGCGGGCTCAGTTGCGGCGGCTGCCAGCAGATCGAGAAGGGCCCACGGCTTGCCAGCATCGGCCCAATGATCCATGCATTGCTTGAGCAGCCACATGCCGTTGATCCCCTTGTGAAAGCAGGTTGCGCCGCCGATGGCGCCCAGATTGGTGAAGTTATCTCCGCGGACGGCGGGGCTGTTCAGCGGGCGTTGCAGAAGAGTTCCGACGAGCGACCACGTTCCGCAACTGATATAGGCCCAGTCCTCTCCGTGCTCCGCGATGGCGGCGATGGCGGAAGCCGTGTCGTGGCAGGCTGGGGCTATCAATTCGGTGTCTTGCAGCGTTGGCAACGAGGCAAGTGGACCGGAGAGTCTGCCCAGCAGAGTGCCCGGCGGCACTACTCGTGGAGCGTATTCGATATCCAGTCCTGCGGCTTCAAAGATCTCGCGGCTCCAGGTTTCGCCGTACAGGTCCAGCAGCCCTGTATGGGATGCATTCGTGTGTTCGGCGACGGCTTCGGCGCCCCAGCGATGAAGGCAGAACTCCGGCAGATTGAGCCAGCGTCCCTCGGGTAGTTCGCTGATACGGTCCGCATAGAGCTGGTAGACGGTATTGAGCGGTTGGATTTCAATGCCGGAGATCTCGCGCAGACGCTCCGGGGAGATGTGCTTGTGAAGCACAGAGGCGGCGGCTGCGTTGCGCTCGTCGCGGTAGCAGAAGGGCTCGTCGACGAAGTCGCCGGCCGCATTCAAGCGAACGTAGTCCACCGCCCAACCATCGACCGCGAGCGAACGGATCCCCTCGGGAGCAAGCTCGGCGCAGCGCGCGACGCCTTCGTCCAGTTGCGCGAGGATGTTGTGCAGCGGCCAACGCAGAGCACCATCGTGGCCGCGCACGGGACCATTGGGAAAACGATGTACGAGCTGCAGGTGAGGGTATCCCGTATTCCAGCGCAAGAGCGATACCCGGCAGCTTTCGGCGCCGAGGTCTACTGCAATCGAGGCGCGCGGGTCTTCGGGTACTCGGCCTGGACTGGACTCGGTCACCGCAGATATGCCTCCGCAAGACCGCCGTCGACGGGGATGATGTGGCCGGTAGTGACGCGGGCCTGGGGTCCGGCGAGGAACATGATGGCTTCCGCGTTGTCCTTCGGGTCGATAGGCACGTGCGTCAGCGTGCGTTGCGCATAGAAGGCCGCGAGAGCGTCACGAAGCTCATCGTCGGAGGCGGACTCGTTGAACGGGATGTTGTACTTCGTTAGCGAGGCCTTTACGCGGTCGCGCGGGAACATGGTGGATCCCTTGACTACCGTGGCAGGGCTGATGCCATTGACGCGGACGAGAGGCGCCATGCCCACGGCGAGTTCACGCACAAGATGACTCAGAGCGGCCTTGCTGACGTCATAGGCTTCGCTGCCGCGCTTGGGTACGACGGCGTTGGCGGAGCTGGTCAGCACGATCGATGCGGGAAGCCCTTGTTGCTTCAGTACCTTGCCAGCCTCTTCGGCCAGCTTGTAGTTGCTTGTGACGTTGATGTCCAAGGTCAACGCCCACTGATCGTCGGTGATGATGCCGTCAGGGGACGAGGGGAAGATCGCGGCGGTGTTGATGATGATGTCGATTCCGCCGAAGGCCTTGATGGTGGCGGCGAGCGCCTCCTGGATCGCCTTGCGGTCGCGGATGTCGATGGAGGTGAAGCTGACGGCCTCTTTGCCGGCGATCTTGGCGCAATCTTCAGCCACACGTTGCGCGCCCGCCAGATCGCGGTCGGCGATCATGACGTGGGCTCCACGTTCGGCGGCCAGCAGAGCGGTCTGGTGTCCGATCCCGCTGCCGCCGCCGACGATGAGCGCGACCTGACGACTGAGTTGTTTCTCAGGCGGCTGACGACGGATCTTCGCTTCTTCGAGCGCCCAGTACTCGATGCGGAAGGCTTCGCTGGGAGGGAGGGCGACGTAGTTCTCATGAACTTTGAATTGGTCCGCGCTGGCTGCTGGGCCCGCCTGCGGGATGTCCTCGCACTTGACGCCCGCACCGAGCGCGCCGGCACCGCCCATCACGCCGATCGCGTTGATGTAGAACTCGCCGGTTAGCCGCGCCTCGGTCTTGTTCTTGCCGAAGGTGAACATCCCCACGCCGGGTAGCAGGACAACCGTAGGGCTGGCATCTCGCTGCTTTGGTGAGTCGGGGACGGCATGGTTCCTGTAGTACTCCGCGTACTCGGCGCGATAGGTTTCGAGGGCCGTCTCGATGAGCGCCGGGATCTCCTTTGGATCGCGTCGACGGATCCCACTTGAGGAACATCGGGCGGATCTTCGTGCGGATGAAGTGGTCGGGGCAACTTGTGCCAAGGTGCGCGAGCTCTTCGGCGTGCTCAGAGTTCACAAAATCGAGCACAGCAGGCGCATCGGTGAAGCTGCCGATCCAACGCTGTTTGCGTGAGACCGCGCCGCGCAGAGACGGCATGACGGCGGTCGCAATTGCCTGACGGTCGTCGCGGGTCTTCACGCGCGCTCCGCCGAAGAGTTTGTGGCCGTCGCGATTGCCGTGCCGCTCGATGAACTGGCCGATCTGGTCGATGATCGTGATGGTGTTGAGGTAGCACTCGCGCTGGGTCTCGCCCCAGGTGAATAGGCCGTGGCCGCCGAGCACGACACCATCGCATCCGGGCGTCTCCTGGACGATGCGGCGCAGCATCATGCCGAGTTCGAAGCCGGGGCGCTGCCACGGCAGCCAGGCGAGTTTGTGGCCGAACTCCTTGTTGAACTCTTCCATCTTGGTCTTGCCGTTGGCGGATGCGGCGAGCGCGATGCCCCAGTCCGGATGGAGATGATCGACGTGCGGAAAGGGCAGAAAGCCGTGCAGAGGTGTATCGATGGAGGCGGCGGTCGGGTTGTTTGCGAACGTGACGAGCGGATACAGGGCGACCATCGCATCTTCTTCCGCGACGCCCTTGTACTGCGCCTCGAGCGAGAGCAGGCGATCGAGGTACAACGTCGCGAACCCGCTGCGCTTGATGGACCCGAGATCGCCGCCGGAGCCTTTGACCCAGAGCACCGTGGTGGGCTTTCCACCGACTGGATCGATCTGCTCCAGCTTGGAGCTTGTATTTCCACCGCCGAAGTTGGTGATGCGCAGGTCGGACCCCAGCAGGTTGGAGCGGTAGCGAAGCAGCTCTGGGCCATCCAGCTTTGAGGCCACTGCCTCATCCCACTTGTCTTCAAGAAAACGCAAGGTCGCGGTCTTTGTGTCTGCCATGATGCTTCGCCCTTCTGTTCGGATCGCCCTCCATGATTCCACATGGCTAGTCAATAGGGCAATAGTTTGTTTATTGAAAGTGAGCCTACGTCGTCAGGCATAGGTCGCGACCGCGCCCCGGTTCCGTGCACCGCGGTCGCGCGCAATCTGCTCGATATAGCCGCTATCGGCCAGAGCCTGCAGTGGATCTGTGGGCAGGCCGTTCTCCTGACGCCACTCGCGAACGAGGGGACGGACATCGGTCCAGAAGGCGCCGCGGAAGCACTCTTCGGCCTCCACCAAGCTGCAGTCGGACTGCAACTTCGCCAGTCTTTCCTGGTCGATGAGTGCGGCTTTTGCGAATAGCTCCTGTGCGGTTACGACGCTCTGGACCATGGCCTGCATCTTGGGCTTCATGTTGTGGCTCTGGTCGATCATGAAGGCTACATCGCGGCTCGCGTCCGCGGGCGCGCTGAGGATTTCGTGGAAGATACGGAAGACCTGGTACGGGTCGATTGAGCCGATGGTCAGGTCGTCGTCGGCGTACTTGCGATCGTTAAAGTGGAAGCCGCCGAGCGCGTTCAGGTGCAGCAGCCAAGCGACGATCTGTTCGATGTTTGTGCCCTGATAGTGGTGGCCGGTATCGACGAGGACAGTGGCACGGGGACCCGCGGTCCGTGCCAAGTGGAAGGCCATGCCCCAATCGGCGACATCGGTGTGATAGAAGGCGGGCTCGAAGGGCTTGTACTCGATAAGAAGTCGCTGGTTCTCATCGGTTGCGGCATGCACGCTGCCGAGCACCTCTTCCATCCAACCGATGCGTTTGCGCATGGACTGCGCGCCAGGGTAGTTCGAGCCGTCGGAGATCCAGATGGAGATATCGCGCGACCCGAGTGCGCGGCTGATCTCGACGGAGTCCAGCATGTGCTCCAGTGCGATCTGGCGTATCTCTGCATTGGGGTTCGCGATGGAGCCGAACTTGTACTGCTGCGATTGGAAGAGGTTGGGGTTGATCGAGCCGGCTCGAACACGGTAGCGCTGCTCGAGCGAGCGAATTGCAGGCACGTCGGCAACGCCGTTGGGCAGATCCCACAAGACGTGGAGCGCAACCGTGGGGCTGACCCCGGTCAGGCGATTGACCTCACCGGCGTCTGCAAACTTCTCTTCCAGCGTGGTCGCAGCGGCATCCTGGACGAACTTGCCGAAGCGAGTTCCCGTGTTTGCAAAACCCCAGGAAGGGATCTCGATACGAAAGCGGTCGAGTGCGGCCCAGACCTTTCCGCGTGCGCCTTGCCCGTTCGTGTCTGATGTGTTCATTGGTGTCGTCCTCGCTCTCTGCGTGTGCGTGTTACGTGGTGCAGGTCTGGTATTCACGTTGTCGTGGCAAGCAAGACGTGCAGGAATCGCGGACCGTGGACACCCTTGATGCGAGTCATTTCGATGTCAGCGGTGGCTGACGGTCCGGAGATGAAGGTGGTGGGAAGGGTGGAGGTTGATCCGAGTCTGGCGAAGGCCTCAGGAACGTTCTCGACGACGTCCTCGGCACGAACGACGCAAAGATGGAAGTCGGGTACCAGAGTCGCAGCACGGCGGCCTTGGCCGGGGGCATTCTGGAGCACCAGCGAACCGGTCTCTGCGATGGCGAGAGTCGCCGTTGTGAGCACGCCGTCGAAGCCGTCCAGCTCATGGGGTGTAAGTTCGTGATCGCCGGTGAACGTCAGGTCTGCAGGCAGCCAATGGGCTGGAAGTCCGGGGGCGACCAACATCCGCAGACGACCGCGTGCGGTGAGCACTTGTGCGATGGCGTTGCTGATCTCAGACTCGGCCACGCGGGTGACCTCGGCGTCGTAATCGAGCAGGCGCTCTTCGAGCAGTTGCAGTTTTTCCGCGACGTTCAAGCGTGGCGCACGGTCGTATGTGCGGGGGATCGCGGCCCAATCCGCCGTGGCATTTGCGAGCGCAGCATCGTACGACGCGCCAAGGGCAGAACGGACGCGCTGCAGCACGGCTGAACGGGCGTCAACGCTCATCGGGCCTCCCGTTTGTTCGCTGGGGCGGACCCGGACCGGTTCTCCCACCACTCACGAAAGCTCTGCTTTGGGATCGCACGCAGGTCGCGAACATCGGTCCAGCCGCCGAGGAAGCCGGGCAGGGAGGTGATCCAGCGGTCGCCCGAGCCATCGTTGCGAGCCAGCGCGGATGCGCCGATGCGTGCGAGCCGTTGCGCTGCCCGGAACCGGCGTTCGCTGCGGAAGATCATGCCCGCAGAGCGCATCGCAGCGGCCTCCGGGTCGAAGAAGCCACGGACTCCGGAGGTCTGATCCTGCACCACGCGATGGCGAAGATGGATGAGGACCTCGGGGATGTTGATCTTTACCGGGCAGACCTCGTAGCAGGCGCCACAGAGTGAACTCGCGTAGGGCAAGCTCTGCGCGTGCTGCATGCCGAGCAGCTGCGGCGTCAGAATCGCACCAATCGGGCCGGCGTAGACGCTGCCGTACGCATGACCACCGGTCTCGCGGTAGACAGGGCAAGCGTTTTGGCAGGCGCCACAGCGGATGCACTGCAGCGTCTGCCGGCCCACCTCGTCCGCGAGCACGTCGGTGCGCCCATTGTCCAGCAGCACGACGTGGAAGTTCTGCGGACCATCATCGGGACGCGTTCCCGTCCAGATGGAGTTGTACGGGTTCATGCGTTCGCCAGTGGCGCTGCGCGGCAACGTCTGCAACATGACCTCAAGGTCCTGGAAACGGGGCAGGATCTTATCGATGCCGGCGACGGTGATCAGCGTATTCGGCAACGTGAGGCACATGCGGCCGTTGCCTTCGCTCTCCACGATGCAGACGCCGCCGGTTTCTGCGATGAGGAAGTTGGCTCCGCTGATGGCGACGTCAACGCGGAGGAACTTTTCGCGAAGGAACTGTCGCGCGGCTTCGGCGAGATCGCCGGGCGTTTCGCCGAGTTCCGGGAGATTCATTTCGCGACGGAAGATCTCGCGAATCTGCTGCCGATTCTTGTGCAAAGCAGGAACGACGATGTGCGACGGTTGATCGTGGCCTAGCTGGATGATGAGTTCCGCGAGGTCGGTCTCGTACGCATGAATGCCTGCGGCTTCGAGAGCACGGTTGAGTTGAATCTCTTCCGTGGTCATGGACTTGATCTTCAGGACCTCACCGCGGGTGGTGCCGGGAGTCATCGCTTCCCGAGCCAAGCGAAGGACAACGTCGCGAGCCTCCTGGGCGTCGCGTGCCCAGTGCACCTTGCCGCCAGCGTTGGTGCAGTTGCGCTCAAACTCGACGAGGTAGGTGTCCAGGTAGCGCAATGCATGTTCGCGGATGCGCTTGCCGGCCTCGCGAAGCTGCTGCCAATCGGGTCGCTCTCCGACGACCCGCGCGCGTTTGGCCTGGATCACCTCGGTGGCGTGGCGCACGTTCTTGCGCATCTGAGAGTCGCGCACCAACTCGCCCGCAACGATCGGAAACGGAGGGGAGGTTCGGGGGTCGAGCGCAGCGCCGGTGCTCACAGGGCGTCTCCCTCTTGCGCGGCGAGGATCTCCGCGATGTGCAGTGTGCGAACGCCTGTGCGCTGGCGATGCAGCGCTCCTTCGATGTGCATGAGGCAACTGTTGTCGCAGGCTGTGCACGCTTCGGCGCGCGTGTCGAGGACATCACGCACCTTTTCGGCGAGCATGGCGCTGGAGACCGCGGCGTTCTTCACGGCGAAGGTTCCGCCGAAGCCACAACACCGTTCTACATTCGGCAACTGCACCAGCTCCAGGCCCCGCACGGAGCGCAAGAGTAGTTCGGGTCCGTCACCGAGTGCAAGCGCGCGCAAGCCGTGGCAACTGGCGTGATACGTCACCTTATGCGGGAAGTACGCGCCAACGTCGGTGAGCCCGAGGCATTTGGTGAGGAACTCGGAGAACTCCCAGACTCTGGGTACCAACGCATCCACCTCGGCCGCGATTCCCGGATGCTGGCCGGTTTTCTCCAGCTCCGCGGCCATGCCGGCGTACTGTTCGCGGATGGTGGTCACGCAACTCGAGGACGGGACGACGACGGCCTCAGCGTGGCGGAACTGCTCGACGAAGCGAACAACCAGAGGCAGGGCCTCTTTGCGGTAGCCGGTGTTGGCGTGCATCTGGCCGCAGCAGGTTTGCCCTGGGGGGAAGTCGACGCTGTGCCCGAGCCGCTCGAGCACGCGTACTACGGCCTGGCCCGCCTGCGGGAACAGGGTGTCGTTGTAACACGTGATGAAGAGCGAAACCCGCACATCTACCTCTGGCGTGCACTCTCCCGGCGCACTTTCAATAGAGAGTATATTTCCCAACACTGTACACAATGCGCTAGAGTGGGAGCCGCAAAATCTTTGCACCACGTTAGAACTTAATCTTTTCGCAAGGACACGTCTTTGGGACCCAACCCTCTTATCGGCGTCATTTACCACTGGATCGGCGGATTTGCCTCGGCAACGAACTTCATTCCGTTCCGGCGGATTCGCCGCTGGTCGTGGGAGATTTACTGGATTGTGCAGGGCGTCGCGGCGTGGCTGATCGCGCCTCTGGTGATCGCAGCGATCTTTGTTCCTCACGTCTTCGATATTTTGCGGGCGTCCCCCCGGAGTTCCATCGGCTACGCCGTGCTTTGGGGCGCTCTTTGGGGGGTGGGCGGGCTTACGTTCGGACTTTCGGTGCGCTATCTCGGGATCGCGCTTGGGTACGCGATTGCGCTGGGCCTCTGCACGGCGTTCGGGACCATCATCCCGCCGATTTACTCGGGTGCAATCCACGGTATCCTGCGCGACCCCTCGGGCCGCGTTGTGCTGCTCGGCGTGGGTGTGTGTCTGCTCGCCGTGGCCGTGAATGGGTTTGCAGGCTGGAGCAAGGAGCAGGAGGTGAAGCCGGCCGAGCTGATTGAGAGCGGAGAGCGCGAGTTCTCGCTCTGGCGGGGCATCTCGGTTGCTGTTTTCGCCGGGCATTATGAGCGCGTTCTTCAACTTCGGACTCACGGCCGGTGCGCCGATTGCCGCCGTTGCCAAGCAGCGCCTCGTGGCTGAAGGCCACCTTGACCTCTGGTCAAACCTGCCTGTGCTGATCGTTGTCCTTTGGGGCGGATTCTTTACGAACCTGGTTTGGAGCGTGATCCTGATTGTCCGCCGTCGGTCGGGTGACCAATTTCTCGGCGCACCTGGCGTGAATCCGATGCGCGCGGGGCACGTGACGGGCGAGACCCTTGAGGATATTGATCCTCGCGACCTTACGAAGCGGATTACACCTGGGGTGCTGAGCCAGAACTACTTCTTCGCCGCGTTGGCGGGCGTGATCTGGTACTTCCAGTTTTTCTTCTACTCGTTGGGCCAGACCAAGATGGGCAAGTATGACTTCTCGTCGTGGACGCTGCACATGGCATCGATCATCATCTTCGCGACGCTGTGGGGGTTGGCGCTGAAGGAGTGGATCGGGACGAGTCTGCGCACTCGGCTGTTGGTGACCGCTGGGCTTGTTCTTTTGGTTGGATCGACTGTCATCGTGGGCTACGGCAATTATCTGCATGCCTCCGCGGATGCGCGGGTGGCCGATGCCCACGCGGAGGTTCGGTGACGCGCTTGAGATCACGTCGGTGCGTTGGATCTGCGCGGACGGTTGGATTCGCGGTCGGGGTTGCGCTTGTGCTCTGTGCGGCAGCATCGTCGATCGCGCAAGAGAGCATCGCGTCCTTGCGGTCGACGTTCGCTGATCCACCCGCAGCGGCCAAGCCGATGATGCGCTGGTGGTGGTTCGGGCCCGCAGTGAAGGCAGATGAGCTGAACCGCGAACTTGATGCGATGCACGCTGCTGGTATTGGCGGAGTCGAGCTGGCGGCGGAGTATCCGATGGCTTTGGACGATCCGGCGAAGGGCATCGTGAATCTTCGCTATGGTTCGCCTGAGTATGTGGCTATGGTGCGTTCTGCGCAGGAGCATGCGCGTTCGCTCGGCATGCGGGTTGATCTGACGCTGGGAAGTGGATGGCCGTTTGGTGGACCGGAGATTCCGATTTCGCTTGCGGCAGGCAGGCTGAAGATCGTGGCGGTTGCGCTACCGTCTCCGTCTGCGGCCCTGCCGAAGTTGGCTGAAGGCGAGAGCTTTATCGCAGCGTTCGTTGCGAATGGATCTGCCGCGCACTACGATGCCGCGAGCGCAAAGCGGCTACCCGGCAACTCGATGCCCACCGCGCTTGCTGAGCGCACATCCGGTTCAGGTCCGCAGGTTGAGCTCTTTTTCATCGCGAGCCACACACGTCAGCAGGTGAAGCGCGCGGCGTTCGGAGGCGAGGGTTACGTTCTCGACCACATGGCCAAACCTGCTGTTGAACGACATCTGCACGTGGTTGGTGATGCGTTGCTTGGCGGCTTCCCAAATCAGCCGCCGTATGCGATCTTCTCGGATTCGCTTGAGGTGTATGGCTCTGACTGGACGCCAGGGCTTCCGGCGGAGTTCCAGCGCCGCCGTGGCTACGATCTGATCGCGCATCTGCCTGAGCTGGCACAGGGCGGAACTCCTGAAGCTGACGCTGTCCGTCGTGACTGGGGCGAGACGATGTCAGAGCTGGTTGCAGACAACTATCTGCACGTTGTGGCTGATTATGCGAGCGCGCACGGCACGCGTTTCCGGTCGCAGACCTATGGCGAGCCCGCCGTCACCTTGCAGGATGAGCACATTCCGCAGTTGCCGGAGGGCGAAGGACCGCAGTGGCGTGCGTTCTCGTTTACGCGCTGGGCGAGCTCTGCGAACCACGTCTATGGCAACCCGGTGACTTCGGCGGAGACCTGGACGTGGCTCCACTCTCCTGCGTTTCGCGCGACGCCCTTGGACATGAAGCAGGAGGCGGACCGCATGTTCCTGGAGGGCGTGAACCAGATCATCGGCCACGGCTTCCCGTATTCGGCGCCCGGAGTGGAAGAGCCCGGATGGTCGCTCTACGCGGCGGCGGCGCTGAACGCCCACAACCCGTGGTGGCCTGTGATGCCGGAGGTGATGCGCTACCTGACGCGCGTGAGCTGGGCACTGCGCCAGGGCGAGCCCGCCAATGATGTTGCTGTGCTGCTGCCTGAAGCTGATGCGCAGGCCGCGTTTCGTCCGGGGCACGTTTCTGTGACGGACGAGCTTCATCGGCTGATCACGCCAGCGCTGATGACCGCGATCCTCGATGCGGGACACAACGTCGATTACATCGACGTTCCTGCGGCTATTCAACGCGGTGTTCACTATCGAGTTGTTGTGGTTCCGCCGACGCACCGCATGCCGCTTGACGGTGTTCGCGCGTTGCAGCAGTACGCGCGATGCGGGCGGCAAGCTTATCTTCATCGGCGAGACGCCTACCGAGGCCGCGGGGCTTGAGCGACGCAGGAGATACCGCGCAGATTCGCGCGCGGCATCCAGCAACTCGTCGCTGGCCAGTGCGCATGTCAGCTCCGAGTCGGAGCTGTCCGGGGCTCTGCAGAGGACTCTGCCAGCCGACCTGGATCTCGGAGACGCCGCGGGGAAGCTTGGTTTCCTGCATCGCCGTTTGCCGGCAGGAGACATCTACTTTGTCGCGAACACAAGCAACTTGCCTTTGCGATGGACAGTGAAGGTGAACAGCTCTCGGCGTGCTGCGGAGTGGTGGGATCCGGAGAGTGGGGTCGCATCTGCCGCGAAGCTCGGCGAAGCTATAGAGCTTCCGGCCTACGGCTCGCGTCTGCTTGTGCTTCATCAGGGTGGCGCAGAGCGGTGCGCCGTTACCGGATGCGCGTGCGTTCACGCCTACAGCGGAGCCTCCGATCACCCTCTCGCAGTGGACGTTGAAGTTTCCGGGCAGCGCAGGCTCGAAGCCGGAACCGGAACAGACCGGTGTGACAGACACGTTGTGGACGGACAACGCCGCGACGAAGTTCTACTCCGGCGAGGTGTTGTACACGACGCACTTCGAGGCCACAGCCCTGCCCGACGGTGAGCATCTGCTGCTGCAGTTCGCGCCTGCAACACCGGTTGCCGACGACCAACCCGCCGAGAAGCCCGGCACACGCGCTTGGCTCGAGCCGCCGATTCGCGAGGCCGCGGTGGTTTTCGTGAACGGACAGCGTGCGGGAGCGCTGTGGCATCCGCCCTACGAACTGGATGTCTCCCGGTACATCCACTCGGGCGAGAACACGCTGGAACTGCGCGTTTACAACACAGCGATCAATGAACTTGCCGGCCAACCGCCGCGTGACTTCACGGCGTTGAAGGCCAAGTACGGCAACCGCTTCCAAATGCAGGATATGGAGAATCTGCAGCCGGTGCCGTCGGGCATCGTGGGCCCTGTGCGGCTGGTCTATGCGCGCGCGCAGCAGACTTCCGCGGCGGTAAGGCATACGCAAGCAAGGTCGGAGGGCCAACCATGATGCGCGATCATCTGCGGCTCTTGCTCACGCATGCGTTAGTCCTCTCTAGCCTCGCTGCGAGCGCGCATGCGGCTACGCTTGTGGCCAACGACTTTGGGGCGAAGGGCGATGGCATAGCGATCGACACGGCCGCCATTCAGCGCGCATTGGATGCAGCGGAAGCGAAGCATGAAACGGTGACGCTTAAACCGGGCACATATCTCATCGGCTCCATCTTTATCAAAAGTGGAACGCACCTGGATCTGCCTAAGGGCGTGGTTTTGCGAGGGCTTCAGAAGCTCGATGCGTATCCGTTGATGCCGACGCGTGTCGCGGGCATCGAGATGACCTGGCCCGCCGCTTTAGTCAACGTTTACAAGCAGCATGATGTTCAGATCACAGGGGAAGGCACCATCGACGGCGATGGCTCGTATTGGTGGAAGAGCTACTGGGATCTGCGGCACGAATACGACACCAAGGGCCTGCGCTGGGCCGCCGACTACGACGCCAAGCGCCCGCGGCTGATACAGATCTTCGATTCGAGCAACGTCACGCTGAAGGGTCCGATGCTGCAGCGTTCCGGGTTCTGGACGGTCCACATCTGCTATAGCCATGACGTCACTGTTGACGGAATTACGATCCGCAACAACATCGGCGGGCGTGGGCCATCTACAGACGGGGTAGATATCGATAGCTCGCGTAAGATCCTGGTTCAGCATGCCGACATTGACGTGAACGACGATGCGCTGTGCCTCAAGGCAGGACGTGACGCGGACGGCTTGCGCGTGAACCGGCCGACGGAAGACGTGATCATTCGGGACTCCGTCATACGCAGCGGCGCGGCCGCGGTGACGTTTGGCAGCGAGACCTCAGGTGGCTTTCACAATATCGAGGCTTACAACTTGACGGCCGGCAAGGGTGTGGGCGCAGGAGTGCTGCTGAAGAGCGCGAAGGTGCGTGGCGGGGGTGGATCTGATCTTCGGATTCACGACCTTCATCTGACCGACGTGCGCGTGCCGATTCGAGGTGAACCTCAACTGGAACCCGAACTACAGTTACGCCACGCTGCCCAGCAACACAATGGACATGCCTCCGTACTGGCGAACACTTACGGAACACGTGCCGGAAGACAAGGGCCTGCCGCACTTCAGCGACGTGCACATCTGGAACATTGAAGCGACCGGGGCACAAACGGCAATTTCGATCAGCGCGTACCCAAATGCGAAGCTCGACAACTTCCGCATCGACCACGTCCGTATAGCTGCTGCGACTGCGGGTCATATCGACGACACGAGCGGCCTTGTCCTAAGCGACGTCGAGCTTACGGTTCCTTCCGGGAGCAAGCTTACAACCGCTGATGACGCGGGGCTTCAAGGACTTGATCAGGTCCAATACTCACCGCTTCGACGCAATTGAGCAGCAAGCTGGCGGAGACGCAAGCGCGCCCATAGATGTGATCCAAATGGCTGTTTCAGTACAGCAGGAGGCATTTTCGTGATATCGCGTTCGACTATCGCGCTTTCGCTAACGCTCGGGGTGGCCATGGCAGCCCCGGCCATAGCGCAGGGCTATCAGCCGCCAGTGCAGCAAGGCCCCACGCCACCCAAGACATGGGTGGACCGCGATACGGGTCATCGTGTGTTTCGGCTGACGGACGAGCCTGGGTCGTCGGCGTTCTACTTCAATGTGAACGCGTACTCGCCTGACAATCGGTTCATGATCTACACCGCGCCGGACGGGATCCATACGTTCGAGCTGGCCACACGTAAGACCCGGTTGCTGGTGCCTAACCCACCCGTGGAAGCGAATGCGTCCGATCCCGGTGCACGCTTCCGAAACGGAAACCACGCGATTGTTGTCGGTCATAAGACTGACAGTATCTTCTTTACGAGGACGGATGCGGCTACGCATCTGTCGACCGTGTACAAGGCCGACATGGTCTCAGGAGAGGTGACGAAGCTCGCGACGCTGCCGCCTCGTGCCAGTATCGCGACCGTGAATGCGGACGAGACGCTGGGTGCTGGCGTATACGACGAGACCGAAGCCGGCGTGCAGCAGGAGTATGGCCGGCAATGCGTCGCGGCCCAATCCGGCCGATGCGCAGCGAGCACCGCTGGTGCAGCCGGAGAGCAAGGGCGAGATGATGGAGCGGCGCCTCGCGGCACGCATCCCTGTTGTGCTCTTCACGGTGGACTTACACACCGGGAAGATTCGCGAGCTGCTGCATTCGACGGATTGGGTGAATCATCTGTTGTTTTCGCCGATCGATCCGACGCTGCTGATGTATTGCCACGAAGGTCCATGGCAGAAGGTCGATCGCATCTGGACGATTCGCACCGACGGCACGGGAAACCAGCTGATGCACAAGCGAACGATGCTGATGGAGATCGCCGGTCACGAGTTCTGGGGGATCGACGGAGAGACGGTCTGGTATGACTGGCAGTTTCCCAAGGGTGAGGACTTCTGGCTGGCCGGGTATCACCTCAGCGACAAGGAAGAGCATAAGCGCGTGGCGTATCACATGCTCCGCAATGAATGGTCGATTCACTTCAACGTCAACAAGGGTGCAACGCTGTTCTGCGGTGACGGCGGCGACCCGGGCCAGGTGGCGCATGCGCCTGACGGCGAGTGGATCGAGCTGTTTCACCCCGAGTGGACAAGGAACAACGGCGGTATCGACAGTCCTGACTTCATCAAGCCGGGTGTCTTCCACTCAGAGCACCTGGTGAACATGAAACATCACAACTACCGGCTGGAGCCGAATGTGCGGTTCTCACCCGATAGCAAGCTGGTGATCTTCACCTCCAATATGTTCGGCCCGAGTTATGTATTCGGAGTTGAAGTGGAGAAGGCCGCGCCGGGTGCAAGCGATGTGTTTTCCACGCCCGAGCTTGGCTCGCGTTACGGTCCTAATCCAACGCCTACACATTAGGAGCTGGTGTTGCAGCGAATCGCGCAATTGATACGCCTGAAGCCGGAGCATCGGGACGAATACATCCGTTACCACGCTGCGGTATGGCCCGCGGTGCTCGCCACCATTGAGGCGTGTCATATCCGCAACTACTCGATCTATTTGCACGACGGTGTGCTGTTTGCGTATTTCGAATACCACGGCGAAGACTATGCCTCGGATATGCGACGGATGGCAGCCGACCCGGAGACGCAGCGCTGGTGGTCGATCATGGACCCGATGCAGGAGCCGCTGCCCGATGCACCTGCGGGAAAGCGTTGGACGGAGATCCCCGAGGTCTTCCATTTCGACGGCGCTGCAGTTGCGTCGACATCATCTTCTTCTGATCCAGGAGCATCGAATTGAGCCATTTAAGTCGTCGCCGGTTCACGTCCGGTCTTCTCGCGATTCCTGCTGCGGCGGTCGCGCCTGCTTTGCTAGCGGCACAGGAGCGCGTGCCTCCGCAGCCGCAGGGCACGCCCGGAGCAACGTCCGGGTACAACGGAACCGGGTTCTCGGATTTGCCGAAGGGGTACATCCCTTCGGAACTCGGGACGGCGGTTGCAAAGCGTTTCCTTCCTGCTCCGCACTACCATACGGACCGGATCGTCTACCCGGAGGTCTGCGCATGGTACGGGGCCCTGGAACTCGCGCGCATCACAAACAACTCGGAACTCCTGGGCAAGCTGCAGGCTCGCTTCGAGCCGCTGTTTACGACAGAGGCTGCACTGCTGCCGCCGAAGGGAGAGCACGTTGACTTTTCGATGTTCGGCGCGCTTCCGTTGGAGCTCTTCATAATCACCAAGGACAAGCGATATCTCGATCTCGGGCTGAGCTATGCAGACGCGCAGTGGGCCAAGCCGAACGCGCAGGGCCTTACGGGCGAGTCCCGGTTCTGGATCGATGACATGTACATGATCACGATCGTTCAGGTACAAGCGTTCCGCGCGACCCGCGACGCGAAGTATCTTGACCGCGCAGCGCTCGAGATGGCTGCGTATCTGGACAAGCTCCAGCAGCCGAACGGGCTGTTCTTTCACGCGCCTGATGTTCCGTTCTTCTGGGGGCGTGGCAATGGCTGGTTTGCTGCGGGCATGGCTGAGCTGCTGCGCGATCTGCCTCGGGGACACGCGCAGTACTCGCGCATTGAGCGTGGGTATCGAACGATGATGGCCTCGCTGCTTCGGTACCAGACTGCACCGGGTGCCTGGCGGCAACTGATCGATCGTGAAGACGCGTGGCCGGAGAGCTCTGGAACAGGCATGTTCGCGTTTGCGCTCATTTGGGGGGTCCGCAGCGGTTTGCTGGACGAGAAGAGTTATGGATCCGCCGCGCGCCGCGCGTGGATCGCGCTGGCGGGTTATGTAGACCAGAACAGCGACGTGACAAACGTGTGCGAGGGTACAAACAAGTTCAACAACCTCGACTACTACCTTCTACGCAAGCGCCGCACGGGCGACTACCATGGCCAGGCTCCGCTGATGTGGAGTGCGGCAGCTGTGCTTCGCTCCGCATAGACGGCGTAGGGTTTGTGTCGCTGTCACTTCGGGGCCGGCGGCATGGCTCCCGGTACCTCCGCCGCTGCAGGCGAGAAGTACTTGGCCAGCGGATCAGGATGCAGCAGCTTGAGCCCTGTAATCACCGCACGCGCATTCAACTGTGCCCCGGCAAGGCTGGTATGCGTGTGCGGATCGGCAAACATCGGTTCCACTGCGGTCTCGCCCATGGCGTCGTATTCGCGCCCGATGATTTCGTTGAGGTCAATGACGGGGACGTGCTCCTGTGCCGCCGCTTCGCGAGCCCAACCGCCGTAGCTGTCCGTACCACTAAGGACCACGCGGCCATCCTTCCATGTCTTTCGGGGAATCAGTGTGCAGATGAAGACTGTCACGCCTTTGGCCTTCGCCTGTTCGATGTACTGGCGCATGTACCAGCCGTAGCTGTGCACGGTCTCATGTCGCTTCAGGATCGGGTTTTCGATCTCGCGAGTGTCTTCTCCGTCGCCCGGCAAGGAGCCACGTGCGCGCGCCGCATCGTCGAGCGGGCCTGAATCGTTGTGGCCGAACTGCACGAGCAGAAAATCGCCGGGCTTCATCATATCCAACGTGCGCTGCCAGTGACCTTCGGTGATGTAGGTCCGACTGCTGCGACCGCCAATAGCGCGGTTGACGACGTTGATCTTGGAGGAATCGAAGTAGTTCACCAGCGGCTCACCCCAGCCCCACTGGCCATTGGCTCCATCGCCGTGGCCGTTGCGCACAGTCGAGTCACCCACAATCCACAGCGTCGGCAGCGCAGGGTTCTTCGGTGTGGGCAGGTTGAGCTTCTCGTAAAGCGATAGGATCCGGGCCCTGCGTGGGTGCGGTTGCGGAAGATGGGGCCGGCGTTTGTGCTGGAGCCGGCTGCTGGCCAGCTTGTAAGGCGATCATCAACGCTAGCGCAAGAATCATCGATCTACTCCTCCAAATCCCAAGCCGCATGGAGGCGTTAATCCTGAGGCGTGAGGCATGGTTTGCGTTCGTGGCACTCGGCTAAGCCAGCGCGTACCGTTATAGCTCAGCGCTCATATGGCTTCTGCACATCGACAAACGGTGTGGCAGGGATCGCTACGCTCTCCGGGCGAATCAGGATGCTGCGGATCAAACCGAGCGTTCGGATGTCTCAGGAACTTCACTAGCGGCAGATGATTCTCTTCAAACCCCAAGACCACGCATCGAGCCAATTCCCATGCTCCATATGCGTTGAAATGCGTATCGTCGTGAAGCGCCTCCGGCTGATCCGGGTACGTATTTGCGGCCGCATAGACAAACAGCGACCTTGAGTTTGGCTCGCCGATTGCCTCGTAAAGGGTCTTGCTCATGCTGTTCAGGTCGATGATCGCGACCTTTTCCGCTGCGGCGACCTTGCGTACCGTCTCGGGATAGGGCGCGAGCGTGTCCTTGATGTGACCGTCGGCTGTCGAAGGTGCGCCGGTTCATGGGCGTCAGCAGCACGGGCGTGGCACCTGCCTGTCGTGCCATCGCGATGTACTTGCGCAGCAGATCGGCGTACTGTTCAGGCGAAACATACCCATTGCCTTGCTTCTGGTCGTTGTGCCCGAACTGCATGAGGAGATAATCGCCACGCTTGATCTCGGAGAAGATCTTCGGGAATCGGTTCTCGCCCACGAAGCTGCGGATCGTCTCGCCGGATTCGGCGTTGTTAGCCACGGCGATCCCCGGGCCGAAGAAGGCGGGCAGCATCTGTCCCCAAGCGGCCCAGGGCTCATGCTCCTGATCCGTCACCGTGGAGTCACCAGCGATGTAGATGACTGGCGTGTCGGGCGGCGCGGGCTTCACCTCAACGCTGCGCAGCGACGGGTGCTCGCCTACGAATTCCAGCGTAAGCTTCTCATCCCAGTCGAGCGAGCCGATCTCGCGCGGTTTGCGGCGCACGGCGGAATCTCCTCCTGCGATCTCTGGCCGACGTACGTTGACGGTGAAAGATTCCGTTCGGTAGCGATGCGGTGCGGTGGGTATCCGCACCAGCATTGGTCTGCGTGCCTCAGCTTTTACAGTAGTATCGGACGCAACGTCTCCCCCGAGCACAAGGGTCACGTTGTAGTTGCCCTCAGGAACGGGAACTGAGAAGAAGAATGATTTGGATGAAGTGCAGCCAGCCTTGGAGATGCTTTCCGGCGTGCTGTTCAGGTCCCAGCCTGCGGATGACGAAGTGTATGTGGTGGCGGTATTCAGGGCCGTTCCGCCCAATGCTCCGCGTCCCGCACCGCACGTCCATGTCTGCGCTTGCGATGCTGAAGCAGCTAGTAGCGCTGCAATCACGGCCGCTGTTGGGAGACCTCCAAGGGCGACTTGAGACTTAGTGAACAACCAGCACCTCCGCTTCGTAGGGACCAAGGTTCAACGGCAGCCTGATTGCTGCCGCGTGAGGTTCTACATCTGCCTGCGCGATCGCGTGCACGTTTCCGGTCTGCGGGTCCCAGCGCTCCACCGTCTTCCCCGCCACATGCAGAGTAAGCACATTGTTCAGCGCGACGGCTGATTCGTTGAAGAGAAGAAACACCGATGCATCCTTCAGCGTGCGGCGTGTGTAACGCAACGCAGTGTCGGGGGTGGATAGAGCCAGGGCAGGCAAAGGAAGCTTGGCTTCCAACCCAGTCAGCAAGGCTGAGGGAACGAGCAATGGTGCGGGCGCAGACGGAGGTGGTTGCATCGGCGGGGTTGGCGTGGGCGGAAGATCGAAAGCCAGTGTGGAGGCCCAACGGAAGTCCGCGCTGCTAGTAGGGCGTGCATGCAGATCGTTGGCTGTCAGCTATGAACGATGGAGGTGCTCCGAGGAAGACGACATGTCCTCCTTGCGCTGCAAACTGTCGCAGCCGTTCCACCACGCTGCGAGGCAGCAATGCCGGCCGGGGGACAAGCACGGTGCGGTACGTGTTTCCGCTCTCGCTAACGAAAGCGCCCTCAAGTTGTTTCAGCTGCGATGCGATAGCATCTTCGCCGACGATATCGAAGTCGATCTGGTGTTCTGACAGCACTCGTTCAGCGGTCACGAATGTGTCGTCCGCCTTGGCATCACCCATCCAGAGCGACTCTGCGGGAACCATGAGCGCGACTTCGGCCGTCGGGCCTGCCCATGGACATCAGGTAGCTCATGCGAGAGGTGTATTGCATGAGCCCAGGAAACGCCGGGTCGCGCATGAACTCCATCGGCCCACCACCGTTGGGCGAGGTGGAAGCGGGGAAGTACATGGCTTCCACCAGGTTCACGCCGCGTACAAACTGCTCGTTCAAGATGTACCGAGCCATCTTGACGTCTGGTAGAGGGCGATACGCAGCGAAGCTTTCAGTGAAGGCCCTGGGATGTCCGTACACATGCGCGGCTGAAGACGCGAATCGTGGGAAGTCCGAGACGGTGTCAGTCCAGATCTGATGCCAGATCGTGTCGATTCCCGGAACTTGCACGAACTGCATGTCGCGGAAGAAATCGCCTTCGCTGTGTGCGAGTGCGAGTTGTTGCTCTTCGTGATTCAGGTGTACCTGGTACTCAAGCCCGTTGGCGGCGCACCAGTCACCTTGCGGCTTGAAGAAGCCGTCGCGAAACATATCGGCAAAGACGTCATAGTAGTCGGCACGAGCGCGCAGTTCTTCCGGCGAGCATCGAAGCTCCGCGCGGCTGTAAGAACGCCGCAAGATAGGGACGGATGTCGTACCCCTTCGCCTTCTGGAAGCTGCGCGAAAAACGACGGAGTCCATGGCAGTCCTGAGATGGAATAGTCGGGCTCGTCGCCGCGGAAGCCGAGGATTGTCTTACCGAACTCGTCGCCCACAACGCGCTTGTACGCCTCGTGCGTGATGCGGAGGAACTCTGCTGTGGCCTCTGGGTTGAGGTAGTCCTCGAGCGACTGCGAAGCGTCTTTCACCCGTTTCGGAGTTCGTGTCAGAGCGTGTGGGTGAGGTGCGGAAGGCATGCTGGACGACGTACACGGTCCAGTTGCCATTGGGAGCGGTCCAGTGGACGTGGCCGTTGCCCATGGGGATCTGGATCGCAGGAGAACCGTCTGAGCTGATAGCCGTTACCTCGACCGTGTCGGGCGGGAGATCCTGGTCGAAGGTACCGTTCGGGGGCACGGGCGTACGCGATGCGGCGACAAGCGCTTGCATGCGAAGTTCGGGATGATCGGTCGTGAATCGGCCGCCCGCGAAGCCGGACGGATAGCCCGCGTCGTCAACAATCCAGATCCGCATCTCGCGCTGCTTTGCCGCAAGGACGAACTGCCGGAAGAAGGCGAGGTATTCCGGCGAGAGGTACCGTCGATCAGAGCCGAAACCGTACTGTACGGTGACCGCGCGGAAACCCAGCGAACGCATGGTGTCGAGATCGTGGCGAACGGTATCGAGGGTGACGGGGCCGTTCAAACCGTAGTAGACGTCCGGGCCGTACACGGACGACGGATTGGTCCATTGCGCCTGGACCTCAGCGGCGGTCGGCACCTGAATGGTTTGCCATGGTGCTTTCGCTGGCTGTTGCGCGCGACCGAGTGTGATTAGCAACAGTGGAGGTACCAGCCACCGGCACTGACGCGCGCTATGCCACATCTTGAATCCTCTAAGCGGTGGACTTCAACCCTGCCGTGAGACGTTAGCTTGCTCTCGAAGCCACCGCGCAGAACTAATTTCGCATTTGAACAACCTTGGATGTCAACGGTATTCTCTCGGACTATTGGTTGGCAATAGGACTCGGGAATTGCCTTCCTGCGGAAGGTTGGGAATTATTTCTGGACGGAAGAGGACAGATGTAGGCCCGCTGTTTTAGGGTGGAGGGGCAGCGTTCCTGGCGGCTCGCGAGCGAGCCTATCGCTACACCGCAGTGAACGCGAAGGGAGATGCGACATTGGCATATGATCCAGCGCGTCGGTCGGCGTTGAAGCTGTCTGGGTGGGGACTGGCCTCGGCCGCGGTAGCTTTTGGGCCCTCTGATCTGCATGCGCAGGCTGTCGGTGCCCGCGGCACTCCGGGGATCTTCGACGTGCGGGCGTATGGCGCGATCGGGGATGGCAAGACGCTCGACACCGCGGCCATCAATCGCGCGATCGAAGCCGCTGCGAATGCCGGCGGCGGCACAGTGCATCTTCCTGCGGGCAATTACTTATGCTTCTCGATCCATCTTCGTAGTCACGTAGGGCTGCGTCTCGATTCTGGAGCGGCGATCATTGCGGCGGAGTCGCCGAAGCCGGGCGAGACGACCGGGTACAACGGCGGCACATATGATCCCGCCGAGCCGAATACGGCCTGGGACGCGTACCAGGACTACGGCCACAATCACTGGCACAACTCGCTGATCTGGGGCGAGAACCTTGAGAACGTGTCGATCACGGGCCCGGGCCTGATCTGGGGCCGCGGACTTTCGAACGGTCGTGGTCGCAACAACCTCGGCTACGTATTCGTGGCTGAACAGGCGGGCGTAGGCAATAAGGCGATCGCGCTGAAGAACTGTCGCAATGTGATCTTCCGGGATTTCGCGATCCTGAAGGGCGGACACTTCGGTTTGTTGCTGACGGGCGTGGATAACCTCACGATCGATAACCTAGTGATCGATACCGACCGTGACGGCATGGATATCGATTGCTGTCGTAACGTTCGGGTCTCCAACTGTACGGTGAACTCACCGTGGGATGATGGGATTTGTCCCAAGTCCAGCTACGCGCTGGGGTATGCGCGTTCGACTGATAACGTCACGATCGATAGCTGTTTTGTAACCGGCACCTATCAACTCGGCACCGTGATTGACGGTACCTGGAAGAAATTCGTGAAGGGCAGCGGCGATCAGAGCTTCTACACGGGACGGATCAAGTGTGGCACCGAGTCGAACGGCGGGTTCCGCAACTTCGCGATCACCAATTGCGTGTTCGAAGGTTGTCAGGGCCTCGCGCTGGAGACCGTCGATGGTGCGTTGCTTGAGGACTTCACGATCTCGAACCTGACGATGCGTGACATCGTTTCGTGCCCCATCTTTTTGCGTCTGGGCTCGCGGCTGCGCGGCCCGAAGGACACGACGAAGGTAGGAACGCTTCGCCGCGTGCTCATCAACAACGTTGTAAGCTACAACACCAACTCGCGCATCAGTTCCATCCTGTCTGGCATTCCTGGGTATCGGATAGAAGACGTGAAGATCGCCAATATGTACGTGCAGCATGTTGGCGGAGCGTCAGCCGAGAGCGTGAATATCAACCCGCCCGAGGACGAGTCGAAGTACCCGGAGCCGGGGATGTTCGGCCCGACACCCGCGCAGGGTTTCTTCGTGCGGCACCTGCAGCATCTCGAGATGAGCCACATCGATGTGCAGCCAGTTGCGTCGGATCCGCGTCCGACGTTCTATTTGAACGACGTCGAACGTGCCGACTTCGTCGCGGTTACGGCACCAAAGGGGCAACCGGCGTTCTCGCTGCACAACGTGACGGACTTCCGGGTGGCCATCAGTCGCGCTGCGCCGGATACGATGTTGGAGAAGGTTGAAAACCGGACGCTTTAGCCATCGAATTCGAAGTGGCGAATCAAAGGACGCAAAGGGATGAGTGCAATGCAGGCATCGGGTGCCAGCTCAGCGATCGATCTATTCCGCATTGACGGCAAGGTCGCCTTGATAACCGGGTCGGCCAGTGGAATCGGCGCGGCGATTGCCGAGGGTCTGGCGCAGGCTGGCGCGACGGTTGCATTGCACGGGAACCGCCGACCAGCGACAGAGACAGCGGAGCACATTGGGCGAAATGCCGCGGCGTTTGCTGCAGACCTGAGCACGACGGAAGGAGCGCACGAACTCTTCAGTGCTGTGCTGGAGCGGTTCGGGCGGGTGGACATACTCGTTAACAATGCTGGGATGATCCATCGGGCCGCGGCGGAGGAGTTCTCACTGGAGGACTGGAACCGCGTGCTCCAAGTAAACCTGACGAGCGTGTTCCAGCTTTCGCAGTTGGCCGCCCGCGACATGATAGGGCGGAGCGCCTCGGGGAAGATCATCAACATCGCGTCGCTGCTCAGCTTCCAGGGGGGCATTCGCGTGCCGGCGTACACGGCATCGAAAGGTGGCGTTGCGCAGCTCACAAAGGCACTGGCAAACGAGTGGGCGCCGCGCAGGATTCAAGTGAACGCGATCGCGCCGGGGTATATCGCGACCACGAACACGGAGGCACTCCAGGCAGACGAGACGCGCAATCGACAGATCCTGGAGCGCATCCCCGCGGGTCGCTGGGGCAAGCCGTCTGACCTGGCGGGCGCGGCGATCTTTCTTGCGTCGCCGGCCAGCGACTACGTGACGGGTACTGTGCTCACGGTCGACGGCGGATGGATGGGGCGTTGACCGGCAGCACGTGGCGGCCGAGGTCTACTGGTCGAACTTGACGACGAAGTAGGTGAAGGTCTTGCCTGGCGCGACCAGTGTCTGATGCGGTGTTCCGGGTGCGATGTGGATTATGTCGCCCGTCTTCATCACATGCCCGGTGCCGCCGACGACTCGGGAGCCGCGCAGTTCGCCGGGTGAGGCCGTCTTCAGGTTCTCGATCGTGCCGCCCGTCATCTCAGTCGCTTCACCATCGAGAACAATGAACATGTCAGCAGCGTGTTCGTGCTGTTCGGCACCGCCCGGCTTCGTGCGTACCGTCAGCATCGTGTGGTGTCCGGGGTACGTCTGCAGGGTGACGCTGGCCGAGCCCGACGGGCTTGCCTGCGCCTGTTTCATCAACTCTGCCGCCCGCTGCTGCAACTCGGCCTGGGTCATCTCGTTGAAGCCGTTCACCGCTGGCGTAGAGCTCGCGGGTGCAGGCGTCTGAGCAATCGCACAAGGGGCGGCGAGCGCGGCGAGAAGTAGCAAGTTCCCCAACAGCTTCATCTATCTGCCTTTCGAGGCGCGTCAAGCTGATCTTGCCTCACGCGAATCATTATTCACGCGGGCCGAGGCAATCCGCAAATCACCCCGCATGCAACCTTTCGATCAGGCTTCTACAGCTTCGCGTTCGATGAGTGAAGCGCGCGTCACCAACCGGTGCGTCACATAGTTGTACGGTGGCACGGTCTGACCTTTCACGAGCGCAAGCCCAAGTTGCATGAGATTTGGTCCGTAGGAGCTGATCTCGTGCGACACCGATGCAATCAATGGAGTGTGAAGCTTTCTTCATCTCTTCTAAAGCTTCCGTGATGCAATCCTGCCCTACCACCACGACGTGCCTCTGGCGCTTGGCTTCTCGTGCGGCGTCTACTGCACCCAGGGCGCTTGTGTCTGTTGCCGCGGCAATGAGAATGCGCTTCTCCTTTGGGTGCCGTTGCAGGAACTCCGCAACGAGCTTGCGGCTGCGTTCGCGCATGCCGCGACCGTCCATCCGCACGAAGGCTTCGACGGGGATATCCGGTATGGCAGAGCGGATCGCCTCGAAGGCACCTGAAACGCGGCTCTGCACGAGTAGTCCGGCCTCCGGCAGGTCCAGACCGATCACCCAATCGATCTTGCCCTGCCATTCAGCGAGTGCGTATTGGGCGAGCACCTCGCCGGCCTGAACGCCTACGCGATAGTTATCAACGCCAAAGTAGGTCGCGTTCGGGTGAGGGATGTCGATGGCAATTAGTGGAATGTTTGCGGCAGCCACCTTGTCGCCGATGATGGGCGCAACCTCCTGCTCAACGTTGAACTCGATGATGAGGTCCACGCGGGTTTTGATGAACTCCTCGGCGTTTCTCACAGCGGTGGCTGCGTCGTAGCAGTTATCCAGTTCCACGAGTTCGACCCCGGTAGCTGCCGCCGCGTCTCGAAGACTCCGGGTTACCTCGCGGGAGAAGGGCATTTCGGCGCTCTGACTTCCGAAGCCGAAGCGGACTTTCTTCGGGCGCATCACGTGGCGGTAGGTGCCATCTGGCGATTGCGAGAGATAGCCGCGGTGCACAAAGGTCTTCAGCACACGATAGACGGTGGTCTTGGAAACGTGCGTTCGGCGGTGTATGGCCTCCAGCGAGAGTGGCTGGCCCTCGGCCTGCAACAACTCAAGTATGTCCAAGGCCTTGGACAGCACGGGTATCAAATAGAGGCGCTTAGGACTCTTCGGCAAACAGGAAACTCCTAGGACTTCAGTCGTCCCTAAAGTACCCCATTGGAAGGCGAGTTCGCTATTGGATTCTTCGCCTGGCGACCCAAGAGATGTTCCACCTCGAGAGAAGTTTCACTTCGCGTAGGAGCCCTAGTGCGCTTCTCTGAACGGGTAGAGCCAACCGTTGAGACGGAGCCAATGGTCGAGCAGGGTGGG
Source organism: uncultured Verrucomicrobiae bacterium (assembly GCA_963795955.1). GTDB lineage: Bacteria > Acidobacteriota > Terriglobia > Terriglobales > Acidobacteriaceae > Granulicella. The sequence continues at coordinate 304,870 of CAWCJK010000003.1, read as the reverse complement.
CCACGTTGCGAGTTCGGGGTAGAAGCCGCCGAGGCCGGTTCCGTGAGGGCCCGTTTGGAAGATGTGCATCTCGGCGGGTACGCCGGCTCGGGTGAGCGCTTCGAAGAAGGTGACCGTGGACAGGACGGGAACCTTCTCGTCTTTCTGAGTGGCGTACAGGAAGAAGGGTGAAGACTCGTGGGTCACGTGGCGGTCAGGGGAGATCTGTTCGCGGAGCGCGGCCGACGAGTTGGAACCGGTGAGGGTCTCCATCGCGCCTTTGCGGGCGATCTGTGGGTCGAGTGTTAGGCCGCCGTAGGAGCTGATGACGAAGTCGGGGCGATCACTGACGCGCTCGACCGGGTCGGCGGCGTCGGTCTTGCCGCTATCGAACTGCGTGCCGAGCATGCCGACGAGGTGGCCACCGGCGGAGAATCCCCAAGCCCCGATGCGGTGTGGTGAGACGCCGTACTCGGCGGCGTGGGCGCGGATCCAGCGGACGGCGCGCTGGCCATCGAGGATCGGCGCGGGATAGCGGTAGCGCGGAGCGAGGCGGTAGGTGAGCACGAAGGCGCTGATGCCTTCGCTGTTGAGCCACTCGGCGATGCGTGTGCCTTCTTTGTCGTAGGCGAGGCTGGTGTAGCCGCCGCCTGGACAGACGATCACGGCGGTGTGGAGTCCGTCGGCGAGTTTGGCGTCGGGCGAGGCACCGAAGAACTCGAGGTGAGGGATATCGGCTGGGGTATCGCCTACTGCGCCCGGCGCAGCGCCGTCCCAGAGGCGGATCTCGGGGCCGTGTGGGACCTGGTCTGCGGGCGTTCGCACCGGCGGCAGCTGTGCGTGCAGTCCGTACGTGAACAGGATTGTGGCCAAGACGGCTGCGGTTTTCGAGGGCTTGTGTGAGGTGAGTCGCATTTCGTTGCAGGGTCCTCAACGCAGGTGGCGCAGTTGATTGGCTTCGGCTACGGGGTTCCAGTGATCGGGGGCGGACAGCAGGCCGTCTGGAGTCAGCTTCTTTTCTTCGTCGGGCGAGAGTGGGGCATAGCTCACGATGCGCTGCCCGCCGTTTACGCCGGGGCCGTGAGACTTGTACTCGCGGTAGTTGCTGGTTTTGAGACGGCCGTTCCACTCGGACCAGCCGTCCGGATCGAGCTTCACCTGAACGTCGGTGTCATAGAAGAGCACGGTGGAGTAGTCGCGCCACGGACGGCCGAGGATGACCTTGCCGGCGCCTTCATCGCCAGTGAGCTTGCAGTGCAGGAAGTAGTAGCCCGAGTCTTCGGCCGGGAAGTGCTTGCTTTGCGCCGTGAACATGACGTTGGCGGAGGCGCGTGCGTGGAGCTCGCAGTGATCGAAGACGGCCTTGGCGTCGCCGAAGATGAAGTCGACGTGGCCTTCGATGAAGCACTCGCGGAAGTACTGGCGCGAGGCCTGGCAGGCTGGCGTGTCAGTCGCCGGGGCGCTGCCGTCTTTGGGTAGATTGTCGTGGCAGGTTCGGCTGTTTGCGTAGAGGGTGTCCTGGTAGCCGAGCAGGCGGACGTTGTCGATGATGGCGCGGTCTGAGCTCATCAGGAGCGCGACCGCCTGGGAGCCTTCCTGCGAGCGCTGGTGGCTGGCTTCCCAAGTGTTCTCGATGGTGAGGTTTTCTGCCGCGAAACCGTCTGAATCCACCGTGAGCGTACCGGATTTGCTGGTGCCTCCCGCAGTGATGGCGGCGTCGTCCCAACTGAGGACCACGTCTTCGGGCTGCTTGCCTGTGCCGACGAGGTGGATGTTGGGTGTGTGGATGTGCAGCTTTTCGCGATACGTGCCGGGTGCAAGTCGGATGACCTCGCCCGTTTGCGGAGCGGCGTCGATGGCCTCCTGCACGGTGTGAAAGTCAGCTTTGCCTTCGTGAGCGACGGATTTGATGGGCAGATTGTCTGCCGCCAGGCAGGGAATGGCGAGTGCAGCAGTGACGCAAATCGCGAAGAGCTTTGACGAGTATGGAGCGTGCATTTCGAGCGCGGGCCTCAGAGTGGGGGAGAGCAGCACCTGCTCAGTCCTGGTACGGGACAAACTTGCCATCGCAAGAGAACGACATGTTCAAGGCCGTGTGCGCTGGCGTAGTGGTGACGTCATTGCCGGTGAACGTGAAATTGGCGCCTTTGGGACCGACGGTTATCCTGGCGAACTGCGCGCGGATTTGATCTGGCTTGATGCCGCGGATCTCTACGCCGTTCAAGGTGACCTCGGTCAGGTGATCGGCATTGAGGCCGGCGATCTGGGCGATTCCCGGCGTGACGCTCAGGAGGTTTTCGAAGGTGATCTGTTTGTAGTCGGGGATGAGGTTGCCCTTCATGCCGAGGTCCTGGATTCCATCGGTTGTTTGACCGTTGTAGAAGGGGCTGATGGAGATGGGGACCTCAACATCCTTCATGCAGAGGTTGCGGTAGGTGATGTTGCGGACGGTGCCGCCGCGCTGCACGTTGGCCTTGATACGAACGCCGCTGGTGGTGTGATCAAGCGTGAGTGTGTCGACCAGGATATCGCTTTCGTCCCGCGCTTCAGAGCCCATGGACATGCCGTGACCGTTGTAGAAGTGGTTGTCGAGCACGCTCATGTGATGGACGTTGGCCTTGATGGCGATGTTGTCGTCGCCGTTGGCGATCCAGCTCTGGGCCACCGTTACGTTTTCTGAGTTGCCGGGGTCAATGCCGTCGGTGTTGCGAGCGTCTGTGCCCTTGACGGTGGGCGTCAGCAGGTGAACGCCCCAAGCGGTGAAGCCGTTGGTGTTGTTAACGGCGACATGGAAGTTGGGCGAGTTGTGCAGGCGAATGCGGTAAAGGATGAGGCCGTCGGCGTGGTCTGCGATCAGGAGGCGCGGGGCGGAGTAGCGTGCGTTCGTGGGCTCCGCGGCGCGCGACTGCTGCCACCAGGTGTAGGACTTGCCGATAACGCCACGGTCACCGCGCCCGTCGAGGGCGCCATCGCCCATGATGGCGGCGTTTTTGACATTGATGGCGGAGATCAGAGGCTTGCAGGGGCGGCTCTCGGCGCCGCTGATGCCGCAGGTGCCGGGCGTGGTTTCGAAGTCTTTGGGATTACGGGAGGCGTACAGTGTGACGCCCTTATCGATGAGCAGCGTTACGCCGTCGCGGAGCTGCAAGGGGCCGCTGAGGAAGGCGTTACCGTCGCGATTGGCGGCGAGCTCAACAGCTTTGCCCGCCCCGCAGGAGTCCATGGCCGTCTGGATGCGCTGTGTGTCCAGTTTGGTCTCGTCGGCTTCTGAGAGTTGATTGTCAGTGGCGTGGAGGTTGGCCTTGAGCACGGTACAGGCGGCTGGGATCTGGGGTTCGGTGACGTGGCGGGTGTCCTGCGCGAGCAGCGGCGAGGCAGCGATGCAGCCCATCGCGAACAGAGCGAGTTTCATGCGGTTCCTTCCGATGCTGGCGACGCTTGCATTGCGCGGGTGCGCGGCGCAGTGTTGCGGCAATGTGGAAAAGGGAGGCCAGCACCGGAAGCGGCGCTGGCCTGTTGGAAGAAGTAAGCAGTTAGAAGTTGAGGCGAGCTGAGATCTGCGCCTGGCGGGAGTTGTTCGCCTGACCACCGACCTGGCCGAAGTTGGTGCCCGTCGGGGACCAGGTGGTGCTGGCGACGGTGAACTGCACATGGTTGGTGACGTTGTACAGATCGGCCTGCAGATCCAGCTTGGTGGACTCGGTGATGTGAAGGGCGAAGCTACGCCGCAGACTCAGATCCCAATCGAGGTTGCCGGGGCCATAGACGTTGAACGGAGCTGTACGTGGAGCATCGCCGAAGGTGTACGGCGAGTTGGTGACGAACGCACTCTGGTCGATATAGCGGGTGGCGGGGTTGGTCGTGTCGTTGAAGTTGGCCGCCGTGATGCCCTGACCCCACTTGCCGTTGATGCGAGCGCTCTTGTCCTGCGGATACGCGGGATTGAGGCTTGGCATGCAGGTATTCTGCGCGGGGTTTGTCGCGCAGGAAGCGGCCGTGATGGCAAGAGGCGAACCGGAGAAGGCCTGGAAGATGGTCGACAGACGGTAGCCACCGAAGATGGCCCGCTGCCATTCGTGCGCGGCGAACACCTTGCGGCCGAAGGGCATCTCCCACACGCCGGTGAAGACGAGGTGCTGTGGCTGGTTAACCTGCGAGACGCTGCGCTCGATGGCATCCGCCGCGTATGCCTTGCCGTTGCCGGAGAAGGCGGCGGGAATGGCGTAACCGGAACGGAAGGTGCCGGTGTCATCGATGGAACGCGACCAGGTGTAGTTGGCCATGAAGGTTACGCCGTGAACCGGGCGCATGTTGAACGTTGCCTGTAGCGAGTGATAATTCGCGTTCGACACGTTTCCGAAGGGATCAGAGACGGCTTGAAACGGGAACGGGCGGAGAAGAACGTTGAGCTGCTGCCCGGTGTTGAAGATGTTTGTGTAGGCAGGGCAGACCCCCGAGTTGGCCGCGCAGAACGTACCGATGTTGGCTCCGGAGGTAGACAGATTGGTGCCGAGGGCGAGGTACTTGGGATCGAGTTGATTGGACCAGTAGCCCCGAGAGCCGCTGCCCGATGCGGGAAGGAAGTGGCCTTCAGAGCCGACGTAGCTAATGGTCGAGGTGAACGAGTTGGTCCACTGGTGCTGAAAGCCGAGGCTCCAGTCCTCGAACTGAGGCGCGCGGCCACCAAGGTAGGGATCGGCATAGCCCATCGAAGACGGTGTGCCGGTGTACCCCGGGATGTTGGTGTAGCCCGTACCGTAGGCGGGACCCGAGGCGCGGCCAGCGGGAGGCGCATATGCGGGGAACGCAGCATTGGAGCCGGTGAGAGGAATGGTCGAGAGCAACTGACCGTTTGCGGAGAAGCTGGGTTGCGCCGAGAAGCCGAGGCTGTTGCTGCTGCTGCCGGTCTGCGAGGCGTTGCCGCCGCCGACGGCGTTGCCATGCGTGTACATGATGCCGTAGCTGGCGCGAACCACCGTCTTCGGATCGACCTGATAGGCGAGCCCGATGCGGGGACCGATGTTCTTGTAGAAGTTATTGACCGGCGTGTCGCAGTTGCAGGTGTTGGCTCCTGCTCCGGCGAAGTTCAGAGCTCCCGGCGTACCGGTCACGGGGTTGGTCAGCTTTGGATCGAAGAAGCTGAGGAAGTCATGGTTTTCGCGAACACTCGGGAAGAAGTCATAGCGCAGTCCGAGGTCCAGGGTCAGGTTGTTGCTGACCTTCCAGTTGTCCTGTATGTAGGGCGAGATGGCGTGGAAGCGCGAACCGAAGGTCTGATCGAGGTACTGTGTCAGGCTCCCTTTGTCGATCTCGCCGATGAGGAAGCTGGCGTATGCCAGGCCGGTGTTTGCGACGGCGGAGTAGGTCGGCTTGGTGTTCGTGGAGGGAGTGAGCGCCGCAGTCTCCGTTACGGCAGCGGCCAAGGTAACCGGTGTGCTTGCGCCGGTGGCTTGCGTCACGTTGTAGAGCATCCAGGCGAACTGTCCGCCGAAGGTGAAGGAATGCTTGCCGAAGATCCACTGAACGTTGTCCACAAGCGTGTAGTTCTGAGCGATAGTGCGGTTCGCGGTGGTGCCGCCCCAATTGGTGGGTGCGTTGGTGCCGCTGAACGTCACGATCGGGAACGCGGACTGGGCTTGGCCCGAAGGGAGCCCGGTAAGTCCTTGCGCCGTGGCAGCGTACGTGGGCGTCTGGTCCGCATTAAACGTGGGTCCGTTGTAGCGGGCGTAGCCGTACTTGAACTGGTTGATGACGTGCGGCGTGAAGGTGTGCGTCTCTTCGACGATGCCGACCGCGGTCTTTGGCGCGTAGGCCTGGCCGAAGTTGTAAGGCACGGGACCAATGTTGCGGCCGGATGTGTTCTGCCCAACCGGTACGGAACTCGCTTGCCGTCCCACAGCGCCCACAAAGGTCAGCTGATCTTTGTGGCTGAGCATGTAGTCGATGCGATCCGTGGTGGACCAGTTGCTGAGCGCCGTGTAGTTGGGGCCGACGTAGTTGCTTTGCGCGGTCTGGCTCGTGAGTGCTGGGATGTAGCTCTGCAGTTTCTGGGCGATGGTGGAGAACTCGGAGCCGGGGATGACGTCGACGGGGCCGATCTGGACGGGATTGCCCGCGGGACCGACGCCCGTACCGTGTCCGTAGCCGTAGCGGTAACGGCAAGGGCCGTTGTTGCTAAACGAGGTGCAGGTGGCCTGCGAGAGCGGATCATAGATGCCGCCGCTGACGAGACCTGCAAAGTTGCCGCTTTGTTCTGCCAATGTAGGGAAGGTGATAGGGGTCGGCTTTGTGCTGGAGTAGCGATAGCCGTTGTAGTTGCCGAAGAAGAAGAGCTTGTCCTTGACCCAGGGAAGAACGGGGCCACCGATGTCGATGCCGTACTCGTTCTGGTGCTCGATCGGCTTGATGGGCTGGCCTGTGAGGGGATTGGTGATGCGGAAGAATCCCCAGGTATCGAGCGCGGTGTTGCGGAAGAACTCGTAGACGGAGCCGTGGTACTGGTTGGATCCGGCTTTGACGGTGTAGTTCTGAACGCCCTGACCTTCGTAGAGGGCGGAGTAGCCGGTGGTCTGGAGTTGGAACTGGTCGACCGCATCGACGGAGATGGCTGTCCAGACGAAGCGCGGATCACCGTTGCCGCCGGCGCGAACGAAGGCAACGCCGTCGATGTACACGGCGGAGACGGCGCCGAGGTTGCCGGAGCCGTTCACGATTCCGGTGTTGGTGGTCGGGTTGCCGCTGGTGTTGTTGCCCTGCACTCCGGGCATGAGGAAGGCGAAGTCCGTTGCACGGCGTTGATCAGGGTTGCCGTACGCGCCCATCTCGATGGGGAGGGCGGAGTACATCTCCTGATCCATGGTGGCGCCGAGTGTGGCGTTTGTGGTCTCGAGTTGCGGCGGCGCGCTGGTCACCGTGACTTCTTCGGTGGAGTTGCCGATGGGAAGCTTGGGGTTCACGGTCTGGGTTTCAAGCGCGTTGACGTGCACGTTTTGCTGGGTCAGTGACTCGAACCCCGGTGCCGTAACGACGACGGTGTAGATGCCCGGATCGAGAGTCGGAACGCTATAGTCACCCGCTGACGTGCTGGTCGTCTTGGTGGCTACGCCGGTGGCCGTGTTTGTGATGGTGACGGTCGCGTTCGGAATGGCCGCACCGCTGGCGTCGAAGACGGTACCCCTGATCTGCCCTTTGCCGGCGAGTTGCGCGCTGGCGCCGAGGGTGCAGACGAACAGAAGGACCGGGATGAATAGCGACCGGACCCAGCCGGAGACTCTGGGCGTAACGATACGGGTATAGATCGTTGGCAACGTTGCCATGGCACTCCCTACAGAACCCTTGAAACGGTTTGGATGTGTTCAGTGCGCCTAAGATTGGACCCCCACATCTACGACTGTCAAGCATTTTTGGCACACAGGAGAGAACAAAGCGGTGGCGTCGCGCGACAGACTGGTGTTTCCTGCGCGCGTGATCGCAAGGACGACAACTGCAAATGGTTGGGGCGCAGTTGGCGAGCCGGAATCCGCAGCGCGGGAGGGCATGAGTTTCGGTTTTAATGAGTGCTAATGGATCTTTCTTCGCTTCGCGCTCGATTCGGTATTCCGGGGACGCTCACCTTTGAGGAGCAGAACAGCCTTGTACGGCTGGAGGTGAAGACGCCAGCAGCAGAGGCGACCATGTATCTGCAAGGCGCGCATCTGGCCCGATGGCAACCTGCAGGCGAGCAGCCTGTGCTGTTTTTGAGCCGGAAGAGTGAGTTTGCTCCGGGCAAGCCGATCCGAGGTGGCATACCGATTGCGTTTCCCTGGTTTGCGGCGGATTCGAAGCGAGGATCGTATCGATGGGCATCCGGGGCCGGCGCATGGGTTCGCGCGCTTGCAGGACTGGACACTGGAGTCAGCCCGGCGTGAGGGGCGAGGCCTTGCGGTGAAGCTGACCTTAGGGCCGACAGCAGATGAGCCGGGCGATGGGGTTTGATCAGTTTCTGCTGACGCTGGAGGCGGTGATCGCCGAGAGCCTGACGATGAAGCTGACCGTCACGAATCAGGGAACGGCGCCGTTGATGTTTGAAGAGGCGTTTCATAGCTACTTCGACGTCACGGATGTGCATGAGACGACTGTTTCAGGGTTGGAACCTACGCCGTATATCGACAAGACCGACGACATGCAGATGAAGCCTGCGAGCGGAGCGCCGATCCGCTTCACGGGGCCGGTCGATCGCGTGTACCTGGATACGGAGGCGCCGTTGGTGATCCACGCCGGCGTGCAACGGCGCGAGATCCACATCGCGAAGACGAATTCGCGGACGACTGTGGTTTGGAACCCGGGCAAGGCGATGCCGGATTTAGGCGAGTGGGACTGGCACGAGATGGTGTGTGTGGAGACGGTGAATGCAAACCGGGATGCGCTGACGGTTGCGCCGGGCGAGTCGTTCAGCATGGCGCAGCACATCACCGTGCAGCGTTCGAAGAGCTAAAGACACGAACGCGGAGGATGCTGAGCGCTTCCTCCGCGTGTGTGTTGATGAGGCTTAGCGAAGCTCAATGAGTGGAGCGGGATCCATGTCGTCGTAGGCCTGGTTTTCGCCGCCCATGCCCCAGCAGAAGCCATAGGCCTTGGTGCCTACACCGGCGTGGATGGACCAGCCGGGCGAGACGACGATCTCTTTGTCGGCGATCCAGATGTTGCGTGTGGCGTTGGGTGGACCCATGAGGTGCAGGACGCGCTGCGCTGGGTCGACGTCGAAGTAGAGGTAGACCTCGCTGCGGCGCATGTGGGTGTGCGGCGGCATGGTGTTCCAGTTGCTGCCGGGGTTCAGGAGAGTGAAGCCCATGACGAGCTGGCAGCTCTTGATGCCGTCTTTGAAGATGGCCTTGTAGATTTTGCGGCTGTTGCAGGTTTCGCTGGAGCCTAGTTCTACGGGTTTGAGGTCGGCGAACTTGACCATCTCTGTAGGGTAGTTTGCGTGCGCGGGGTAGCTGAGCAGATAGAAGAACGCTGGGTTTGCGGGGTCGTTGCTGGAGAACTTGACCTGCTTTGCGCCGCGGCCGATGTAGAGGCAGTCGAGTTTGTCGAGTTTGAATTGTTTGCCATCGACTTCGACTGAACCTGGTGCGCCTACGTTGAGAACGCCGAGTTCGCGGCGCTCGAGGAAGAAGTCACTGCGGAGTTCGGGCGCGGTTTCGAGTGGGAGCGCATCGGCGGTGGGCACCGCGAAGCCTAGGACGGTGCGATCGAGGTCGACGTACATGAAGTTCACGGAGCCGGGTTTGGCGAGTTCCTGGAAGAGAAAGGTCTCGCGAAGCTCGGGTGTGGTCATGGTTGGGAAGCGGATCGCGTCGGCCATCTGTCGGATGTGCATGGAGGTCCTTTTCTGCTGCGAGTTGCGTTGCGGACGTTAGAGCTTGGGCGCGTAGTCTTCGCGATACGGCGTGAAGATGTCGAGAACTTCGGAATCTTCGACTGCGGAGGCTTGATGTTCGACGTTGCCGGCTACGAGGAAGGAGTCGCCGGACTTGGCGTCGAATTTGCCGCCGGGGTGCTCGAAGACGATGTGGCCGCTGACGATGTAGACCATCTGCTCGTGCGGGTGGCTGTGCTTTGCGCCGACCCAGCCTTTGCGCATGCGGTGGCGAACCAGCATCATGCTCGGGCTGTAGGACATCACCTGGCGACGGAGGCCGTCTTCCGGGTTCGTCATGATGGAGTCGTCTGAGGCGGTGACGGGGATTTTATTGTCTGGCATGGAGCTCCTGAAGGCGTTGCTGCACGAACGGGTTCGGGGGTGCAGTGGGGATCTGAACTGTATTGTTCATCATCGTGATCTCTGGGACGGAGCCGGAGGGTTCGATCGTGACCGTCGCTCCTTGCAGATCTGCGCTGCTGGCGAGATGCAGAGTGACTGTGGCGGTCTTGGGCTCGAGGTCGGTTGGGGCCTTGAGTGTGGGTGTTTGTGCCGTGGCGAGGACTTTGCCGTTGCGGTCACGGAGAGTGAGCTTTGCCGGTGGAGCATCGATCGCACCGAGGCTGTGGACGGTAACGGCCACGGTTCGTCCTTGGACCTTGACGTCTTCGGGGTCCAGGCCGAGGTCGGGCCGCGACCAGTAGGGGACGCCCTTCTGCTTGAGGGTGAGTTCCAGGACTGTTGTGGTGCGTGGGGGGAAGGTGACGTCCACGCTGCGGCTGCGCTCGAAGTTCTCGGTGCGAGTCGCGCTGCCGGTGAGTGGGGCGTTGTCTGAGGCTTGTGTGCCTTGGGTGATCTCCCATTGGCCGGGGTCGATCTCCCAGCCAGTCATCTTGGCGCTAACGGGTTTGTCATCGAGATTGTAGGCGATGATCTTGATGTGATCGGGGGTGCCTTGCGGGACGAGGATCGCGACGCGTTCGTCCTGACCGGGCTCAGCGAAGCGCCAGCTTACGACGTTGCCCGGATAGTTGTAGTTGCGCATCAGGGCGACGCCGCCGAGACGTGAACGTTGGAGCTCGCCGTTGTTGAAGTAGACGCGATCGATCCAGAGGCTGCCTTCGCGATTGATGAACTCTCGGTCGTAGGCGGTCTCGATCTGGCTGGCGTAGACCTTATCGAGATACTTTGTGTCCCCGGTGAGTTGCCATGAGAGCTGCTCGTTGGTTTCGTTGGCGTTGCCGGAGTCGGTGCGGCGATCGGGTGCTTGCGTTGCGAGTAGCTGTTTGCCCCAGGTGTCGCGGACGTTGAGGATGTCCATCGCGTCGGCGTTGATGGTGCGCAGGGCTTCGGGGCCGTTGTCGGCGAAGGGCGCGATGTACTTGGGATCGCCGGTCCACTTATAGGCCGCCCAGAGCATGAACCAGGGTGTCATGGCGCCGTTGCTGGGCAGGTCTTCGTTGTTGTGGAAGTTGACGGTGAAGTGCATCGTTTCCTTGCCGTTTTTGTCGGGGCGGCGATGCGCGAGGAAGCCGTCGGCGATCTCGGTGACCATCTTGCGGGTTTCGGGGTTGCCGTTGAATTGCGCGAGTTCGAGAGCGGGGAAGAAGACCATGTAGGAGCGGTCTTTTGCCCAGCCCCAGACGCCTTCGGTGGCCATCTTGGAGCCGCTGTAGTAGGACGACTTGATCTGTCGCTGGCCGGCGCTGTTGTACCCGGTGAGCCACTCGAGGCGCTTCGCTGTTTTCATCGCGCGCTCGAACTGGCGGGGGCTGCCGTAGTCGAGCATCATGGTCTGGCCGAGGGTATTGAGTCCATCCTCGTAAGAGTGGAGTTCGTCATATTGGCCGCGTGCGAGGCCGTTGTCCCACATGCCATTGACAAAGGTGGCTTCGAGCCCGCGGTTCAAAGAGAGTTTCAGTTTGTCGGGGTCGGCACCCATCATGGCGAGGCCCGGCCACCAGTTGAGGAAGTCGGTGTCATCGGAGAGGCCGCCACCGAACTCGCCGTCGGAGATCTGGCGGTTGTCGATGTACCAGTTGATGAGGCTATGGAGTTCCTTCAGGTCTTCGACCTGCAGGAAGGCCCATTCGGGCACGCCTGCGGGCGCTTGCGGCAGCGTGAACGGGGGCTTCACCTGCTCGTGGTTCATCTCGTTCCAGTACTTGCGGCCGAGGTCGTTGTCGGGGTCAACCCGGAGCAGGTCGGTCACGTCGGCGTCGACGCGATTGAAGATGTTCAGCTTGCGCGAGTTGACGGACTCTTCGACGAGGTTGGCGTAGTTGTCGCGGACCTGCGTGAGGCGATCTGCAATGTGCTCGGGGAGCGCGTCCTTGTAGGGCTTGAAGATGAGGCGAACGTGCATGCCTTCGAGCAAGGCGGTGTTGAACTCGCCGCTGGCGGAGGCGATGCTGAAGTAGAGGCTCTTGCCCTTGGGCAGGATGCGGTCGCGCGTGTCGAGCCAGAGGGTGTAGGGCTCGCCGGGCTTGATGGAGAAGCTGTAGTCGAGCATGTTGCGCATGGGCCAGATGGGGTCCTTGATCTGGATGTTCATGGGCACGTACTCGCCGTGTGTGGGCTTTATGTTGAGCGCAGGGATGTCGATCGCGATGCCGTCGAGGCCGGCGTGCATGTTCTCCCAGGTGTACGAGGCGCCGTGGCCCTGGTCTGCCTGCAGGTTGCGGTAATCCCACGGGATGAGCACGTGAACGATGGGCATTGGTTGCGGTGCGGTGCTCGGTGCTGTGTCGGCGCTGTGTGCGCCGCCGATTGCGGTGCGGCCGCCGCCGAGGGCTACGCCGGGCATGGCTACCATTGTGGAGCGTTCATCCACGGAGAAGCGGTCGTGGATGAAGTCTTTGAGTTCCGAGACAGCCGGGTTGTTCAACCCTTGCTTCGCAGTGATGGAGTACTTGAGGACGGCGATGCCCTTGGGCTCTGCGCCGGGGTGGACGTAGAACGCTTCGAACTCCTGGATGGGCCACTCGATTTCGGCGTTGGTGAAGCGGACCTTTTCGCCGGTGGTCGGTTGCTTGAGATCGAAGGTGGAGCGTTGCAGGTCGCGCGGCTTGTCGAAGAGCGTCTTTGCGAGCATGGGCGAGGTGTCGTGCTGATCGGGGTCAGCGACGGCGCCCGGTTTGCCTTCACCGGGTGTGAGGAGATCAAACTTGCCCCAGGCTCCGCCGCGGACTTCGAGATGGTTCCAGGGCTCTTGAGGGAGATAGAAGGTGACGGACTTGCCGGAGAGCGCGTAGCAGTCCCAATCGGGCAGTTGGAAGTAGTCGTAGCGGCCAGGGAGGCGTGAGCGGTTGTACACGCCGGGCCAGGTGGTTTCGGGGATGCCGTCGGTGCCCTTCCACCACCAGCGTTTCAGGTCGTAGGCGTCGTGGATTTCGACTTTGCGAACCGTCGTTTGTTCCGCGGGCAAGGGCGCGGGCAGGGCATCGGCGCGGTTCCAGCCGTAGCGGTACCACCACTCTTGTTGCCGCTCGGGGTGATCGGCGTTGCGCGCCGCGGGCGGGATGCTTTGCGGGGCTTCGCCCTTCGCGAGCGCGGCGATGTTGTCGTCGGAGAGCATGCGGTCGTAGATACGCAGCTTCGTCTATATCGCCGCCCCGATCGTAGTTGTAGCTGCTTTCTACGCCGGTGGGCGCGATCAGGCGGGAGTGTGGACCGAACTGATCCAGTGCGGCGTCGTAGGGACCGGTTGCGGGCTTTGTGCCTGCGAGTTTGCCATTGACATAGAAGCGGATCCCAGAGGTCTCATCCCACGCGAGAGCGAGGTGTACCCACTCGTCAGGCTTGGGGAAGTTGGGCATCGTGTAGGAGACACGCGTGCGGCCGAGGTTGTCGTCGGTGACGAAGGCGTCGAAGCCATGGCCGTTGTAATCGATGCGAAGCCAGACCATGTCCCAGCTGGAGTGGTCGCCGTAGCCTACGCGGAAGATCGGGAACTGTGTCTCGTCCACGGGCATGCGGGAGCGCCAGTAGAAGGAGAGCGTGCCGCGTTGTGCGTAGATGTTCCCGGGAGCCCAGTAGGAGAGCAACTGGTTGTTGCCGCACTGCAGGTAAGAGCCCTTCGCGCCGCCGGGAAGGATCTTCACGTCGTAGAGGAAGTTTGGGTCCCGCTTGCCGTTGGCCGCGAAATCGGCTTTGAAGCCCTGGTCGCCGGAGAGGTAGAACAGCAGGCCGGGTTGCGGCGAGCTCTGCGGCAGCGGAGTCTCAGGAGGCGTCGGTTGCTCTTGCGCGACGCAGGTGGTCGCGAGCAGGAACGTGCAGGGCAGGAGGAGTCGGAGGAGAGACTGCCGTGAAAAGGAGGAACAGCGGACTGCATTCAAAAAAAACGATCCCATACGCTCCAGGAACCTTCTCGGACGTGCATCGCGCGTGAGGTTGATTTGCCCCAATCGGTCGCGGAGCCACGGTCCGAGGATCGGGGCCGCTCCGGGGAGGCCGGCTTCCACTGGTTGGCAACGTTACCAAGTGGGACCGTGGATGTGCAAGCCGGATGGGGCGTGTTGTGGCGGACTGAGTGCGCTTTGAATGGAGACTGGTGCACATCGTCTGCGTCGTGATGCAGAATGTTGGCGTGGATCGACGCATATTCCTGAAGAGCGCGGCGGCTACCGCCGTGGTCAGCGCGCCTGCGTATCGGCTTGTGGCGCAAGAGGCGAGTCACCCCGTTGTGCGCACGACCTCAGGGCCGGTGCGCGGGGCAGTTCACGAGGGAGCCGCCGTGTTTCTGGGCATTCCGTATGGCGCTGACACACGGACGCGGCGCTTCCAACCGCCTGTGGCTCCGGCCCCATGGAGCGGGGTTCGCGACGCGTTGACATGGGGTGATCGGGCGCCGCAGCTTGGCGGAACGAACGGGATGACGTCGCGTGCGCGCGTCCCGCAAACAAAACAGGAGGAACAGACTTATCGGCTGCCGGCGGATGAGGCCCCGGTGAGTGAGGATTGTCTGCACGTGAACCTGTGGACGCCTTCGCCCAGCCGCAAGGGGCACGAGACAAGGCCCGTGCTGGTGTACATCCATGGCGGGGCGTACAACAGCGGCACGGTAAATGCGCCCTTGTATGACGGGACGCGGCTCTGCACGCGCGGCGATGTTGTGGTGGTCACCGTGAATCACCGGCTCAACGCGTTTGGATTCCTATACCTCGCTGGTGTCACGAACGATCCTGCGTATGCGGATTCGGGCAACGTCGGGATGCTGGACCTCGTTCTGGCGCTCAGGTGGGTGCAGGACAATGTCGCGGAGTTCGGCGGTGACCCGTCGCGGATGACTATCTTTGGGCAGTCCGGAGGCGGAGCGAAGTGCGCGACGCTGATGGCTATGCCTTCGGCGCACGGTCGGTTTCAGCGCGTGATGACGATGAGCGGCCAGCAGGTCACAGCCGCACCACAGGCGATTGCTACCGCGCGCACAAAGGAGTTCCTGGCAAAGCTGGGGCTGCAGGATATGGCGCCTGACAAGCTCCGGGCTGCGCTCGACGCAATGCCCTTGGAGCGGCTGGAGGAGGCGGCGCGGGTTAGCTCGCAGTGGCTGCCGGTCGTGGATGGGAGATCGTTGCCGCGCGACCCGTTTTCGCCGGATGCTCCGCCGATCTCGAATGATGTGCAAATGATCTTGGGCAATACCCACGATGAGACTCGAGGGCTGATCGGTGGAGGGCAGCCGGCGCTGTTTTCGTTGACTTGGGAGGAGCTTCCGGCGGCGTTGATGAAGAGCATAGGCAGCTTTCTCGGACCGGTTTCGCCGGACACGGTCGTGGCGCGCTATCGCGAGTGGTATCCGCAGTATTCGCCCAGCGATGTGTTCTTCGCGGCGGCCACGGCATTCCGTTCGTGGCCGGGGCAGGTGATCGAGGCGGAGCGGCGTGCGGCGAGTCCGGCCCAGAAGCGGACGTGGGTATACGAGATGGACTGGCCCTCACCCGTGGCCGGCGGACGTTTTGGCGCGCCGCACACGGTGGACATTCCGTTCTTCTTCGACAATCTCGCGCTCGCGCCGGGCATGGTGGGCGCCAGCGCTGAGGACGTGCAGCGCGCACAGCCGCTCGCAACGATGATGAGCGAGACGCTTGTCGCGTACGCGCGGACCGGTGATCCCAATCATCCCGGACTGCCGCACTGGCCTGCCTACGATCTGAGCAAGCGAGCGACGATGATATGGAACATTCCACCAAGGGTGGAGGACGATCCTCGCGGGAAAGAGCGCGAGCTGGCGGCGCAGGCGCATTATCGGCAGCCCGGAACCTAACGGGGTGATCGGCGTCGACAGTGCCTGTTGTTGCTGCGGCTTGGGGGCGGTGAGAATTGCCACTGGCCGTCGATTGCGAGATACTTTGGAGGTTGACCTCGGCTGCCTACCGTAGCTGACCAAGACAAGCGGGAGTAGTTCAGTGGCAGAACGTCAGCTTCAGTTTCCCACAACCGCCAGATCCCGCGAAAGTCAGCAAATCTGAGCTAACAGCTTGACGCAGAGCCCTTTGAGGCCGATCGCACGTGTAGTCAGGTTTAGCCGATTTTGTCAGTTTTGGCGTGCTCCAACTGCCGTGGATAGTAAAGGTGGCTAGTAGACGCGCGCTCAGACGAGCCTTCCGACACCGTAGTTTGGTGGTCAGAACTTCTCGCAACAGCGAGGCGATGTATGGCCGCTGCGGCACCTCAGCCCGCCGCTTCAATGACCCTGAACCGCACCCGTGTTAGCGGATGCACAGATGTTTCTCCGTAGCGCAAGAGTCCGCGAAGCAAGCTCAGGAAGCGGAAGCTTGTGAGTTGAATGCGCTCGCGGGTTTGTCGGCCAGCCATACCGGCGAGGGCACGTACCGGGGGACTCTGCCCGACAGCGCGTTTCAACGAGAGTGTCGCGACCGTGCGCAAGTTTGATCCGCGGATCCCGAAGTCGATGCCGCCAAGCGTAAAGTGCCATCGCGGGACACCGCGGTTCCGCGTTCCCGCTGCCCCAGCGAGTGTAACGCGCTGCCCAAGTTGTTCTGGGTCGTCGCCCAGTACAGCGGTACTCGCTCGCGCGTCCGTTCCTCGAGCACCTTCCTCCACCAGCTAGCAATCAATCGGCCACGCGGGCTTGCTCCGTCTCAAGCTCGACCGCTGCGATCCGATCCGTTCGCCAAATCGGACGCGAGAAGTCTGCCTGTTACGCTGCATCGAACAGATCCAGACTATCGTCGCTCGGCTCAACCGAAATTGATCGGCGCGACGGGTGCTTGAGTTCCGCCGCGCCGATCAGGTTCCGTTGGTTAGAAGTTGAACCTTGCCGAGACCTCAACCAGCCGGCGGCCTAGCTTTTGGGGCGCCGAGCCGAACCCGGAAGTTGGATTGTAGGTTGCGCCGGCGTAGCTGCCGTTCGGCCCCACGTCGGAGAGGTTCAGGTTTAACTGCTGGGCGTAGCCTGTGCCGAAGCTGTTCAGCGGATGGTTCAGGAAGTTGAACGCGGCGATCCGGAACCGAAGATCACGCTCGTGTCCCAGTCCAAACCCCTTCTCGGCGGTCAGGTCGGAGTTGAAGAACGCCGGCCCGTGCAGATAAGGCATCTGATAGCGCCCGTTGGTTCCCGGAGCAGGCAAACCCAGGCACGAAGCGTTGATGAACTGATTCGCTCCCAAGCCGCTCTTCAGATCGCATTTCACCACCGGCTGCAGGCTTACATCCGGCGTTCCCAGCACAGTCTGTGAGTTCACCGGAAGTGTGCTGCCAGCCGGGCCTACGCTGCCGGTCAGGTTGAAGTTTGGCGAGGGGCTGATGCCGGTCTGCAGGTTCGGTCCGCTCTGCAGATTGGTGATCCCCGAGATCAGCCATCCATTGAGCAGGCCGCCCGTAAACCGGCCCTGCACGACGCGGCCCACCGAATACGAGTAGCTCGCATTGAACACGTGTGTGCGGTCGAAGTTCATCACGCCGTAGTTGTTCAGAATGTTGAACGGATCAACCGCCGCGGTGAAGTTGAAGTCCGCCGCGGAGCCCAGGATGCCAAGCGCCTTCGAGAACGTGTAGTTGAGGTTGAAGTTCAACCGCCCGCGCTGCTTGATGTACTCCACCTGCAAGGCGTTGTAGTTGGAGAACGTGTTGTGGATCGGCACCGTCAGGCTGGTGTACGAGGGATATGGGCGCACTGCCTGTACGCCGGCTGTTGGCATAGCGACGCCTGTGGCATAGCTCGTGCCATTGTTTGCCGAGAGGTTTGCGACCTCTGCCTGCGTGCATCCCGTCGCGGGACAGGTGCCGGGAGCCACCTTGTTCAGCGCCGCGGCTGCCGCCGGCGTATACAGCGTGCCGATCGGAATCGCGTTGATGTTGTTCAACGTGACCGCCTGGGTCGACCCGTTGTTCAGCAAGCGAGTTGCTGTTATTGCCGACATACGAGACCTGCACGATGCCCGCCTGTGCGGGAAGCTGCTGCGTCAGGCTGAGGCTGTAGTTGTTCGTTACCGGCTCGGCGTTGTCGGTCGTGCTCAAACCGAACGCGGAGGTGTTGAGGCCACCGAAGGTGTTCGGGTTCTGCTTGATGCTGCTGACTCCCGGACAAGGTCGCCGATCCGAAACCGTAGAGAACTGCCGTACGCAGACCCTGTGCGTTCGAGAATGCGCTGGTTACATCCACGACCGAGTCGTGCATGCGGTACGACCCGACGCCGCCACGCAGGACCGTGCGGCCGGTGTGCAGGACGTCCCACGCGAAGCCTACACGCGGCATCACGTAAACCGGCGGATCCGGCGTGCCCGAATTCGGGATGGACGGATCGATCGCATGCCAGCGGAAGCCCGGCAGCCCCGATCCAGCCGCAACGTCCGCGGCATACAGGTTAGGCTCCCACACAGATGCGCCCAGCCCGTAAGCGTCGGTCCACTGCGTCATCTTGTTGATGCGGACGCCGTAGTTCACTACGAGGTACGGCAGGACGCGCCAGTTGTCCTGCGCATAGCCGTCGGTGTTCCAGAAGTACAGATTGGTACGGGGAAGATAGTTCTGCTGCTGGAAGTCCTGGATGATGCCTTCCATGAAGTTCGCGAGGTAGTTGCCACTGGTGTAACGCGGCGTCGGATCGAACGCCGGCGAGCCATCCGGGTACTGGCCGTTGTAGCTGAAGAACTGCGTACCCGCGCCGGGGTAGTAGTAATCGAAGATCGCGCCCTGCGAGAAGCCGTTCGTGATGGTCTGGTTGTTGGTTTCGCGTTGCACGAACGCGCCCACCCGCACTGTGTGCTGACCCCACACCTTGGTCAGGTTGTCGCCGATATTCGGGATGAACTTCTTCAGCGACGGGGAACCGAACGACACGTCCGGCGGAATCACGATCGGCAAACCGTCCGGGCCGTAGTCCTGTAGTTGCGGCCAATCCTTGCTGCCGTTCGCATACGCGCCCTGGTAGGGATAGCCGATCGACGAGGACTGCAATGCGCTCGGCGTACGCGCGTCAAACGCCTGCAGGAAGTAGGTCAAGCGTCGCATACAGTTCGTTGGTCAGCGTGGGCGAGATGACGGTCACATAGTTCGCCGCGGCACTGTGTACGTGGATGTTGTTCTCGAAACCGCCGCCCGGCGTATTCAGATCGCCCATCAACGGCGCGCTCAGGTTCGGCGAGTAGTACGGCACCTGAGGTTGGCCCTGCTTCTGTTTCTCAAATGTGTACCGGCCGAAGAGCGTGTTCCGCGCGTTGATCGCGTAGTCCAGGCGTCCGGTGATGGTGGACACGTTATTGTTCACGAGGTTTTCGGTCGTGTAGTTGTACCCGTCTGTGCCGGTTGCCTTATTCGGCAGCGGCATCAGCCCGTTCACTAGTGCCTTCGCTCCCGGATCCAGAAACTTGCCGATGTTTCCGTTCGCCAACGGTGTCCCGTCGATGCCGAAGGTCGGCTGAAACGCCAGATTCGCATAGGTTCCGTTCGTGTAGTTCGGCCCCAGGTACTCCTGCAGCGCGGCTGCGCTGAAGTCACCAGCGCGCATCCGCGCCGTCGGCACCAGCGCGTGAATGATCGCCTGGCCCACGTCGTTGTACGCGTAGATGTTGCGTTGCGCGTCGTACTCGGCTCCGGCGAAGAAGGTCAGCTTTTTCAGCCCGGGGACTGGCCCGCTCAGGGTGCCGCCCGGGTAGATGTACCGGTCCGAAGGCCGCGAAAGTCCGTTGTAGTTTGCCAGCCAATCGTTCGAGTTCAACTGGCTCGTGCGCGCGAACGTGTACAGCGACCCGTGGTAGTGCGACGTGCCCGCCTTCGTCACCGCCTGGATGACCACCGGCCCGTTCGACTGGTCGGCGCCGAAGTTCGACGTCTGGACCTGTACTTCGCTGACGAAGGAGTCGTTGATGTTCTGCAGGTTGGCCCCGAAGTTTCCGGGGTCGGTCAGGTTCGCGCCGTCCAGCTTGAGCGTGATGCCCGCAACGGGTGCTCCGTTCGAGGCATACGGCGTCGGTTGACCGATCTGCACCTGGGAGAAGTCGGGCTGCGTGTTTGTGGAGTTCGTGTTGCGAATGGCGAAGCCGGGCAGGGTGCGCTGCAGCTCTGTCGCATCCCGGCCGACGACCGACAGGCGTTCCAGGTCGTTTGCCGTGATGGTCGACGAGAGCTGTCCATTGTCGAGCGGCAGGCCCGCGACCCCGGTCTCCACGGTCACCGTCTGCGTCGCTTCACCGAGCCCCAGCTTGATGTCGTTGAGTGTTAAGTGATCGTCCGGGTTGAGGTGAATGGCGGTCTGGATGAAAGTTTGAAAGCCCTCACGTGTCACCGTCAGCGTGTAGTCGCCGCTCGGAACGGAGGAGAAGCTGAAGCCACCGGACCCGTTGCTCGACGCGGTCCGCTCCGCCGAGGTCTGCACGTTGCGCAGCGTCGCCTTCGCCCCGGGCACGACCGCACCACTCGGGTCCTGCACCACGCCGTTCAGATTCGCGCTTCCCACCTGGGCCGAGGCGGTCGCAGCCGCCAACATCGTCACGCACACCGCGGACCGTGCCGCGGCGCCTCCAAATCTGCCAAACGCGGTCTCTACGGGAACGCCGTACCCGCGAGATCTTCTCTTGAACATCTTCACCCTGCCTCCAGAAAGGACCGCCCGCAGCAGCGCTGCTGTGCGTCCTTCAAACCGGAGAGAGTTATACGGACCGTGCGCCTGCCCAGAAAAGGTCTTTGCGGCAAGGCGGCGGGGTTCTTTACCGTTAAGAGCACTTCCAAACCGCACTGTCGCAATAACTTAGTTGCAGCGCCTGCCGCCGGCCAGAGTTCCTGTTAGCCCGGTATAATCGGCTCTGACGCGGCTGTATTCATGCTGGTTGATTCCAATCCGAGCCAATCTCCTTTCACCGAGGAAGAGAAGGCGGCCGCGACAGAGCAGCTCGAACGCCTGCTCGCGAACCCCTACTTCAGCCACAGCCGCCGGTTCCCGTCGTTCCTTCGCTTTATCGTCGGCCATACGCTGGCGGGCCAGACCGATCTCCTGAAGGAGCGGACCCTCGGCGTCGAGATCTTCGGCAAGCCCGCCAATTACGACACCGGCAGCGATCCGATCGTCCGGGTCACGGCGGCCGAGATACGCAAGCGGATCGCCCAGTACTATCAAGTCCCCGAGCACCAGAATGAGCTCCGGCTGTCGCTTCCGCCCGGATCTTACGTCCCGCAGTTCCATCCTCCGCACCCTTACCAGGCGCGCCCACCCGAGCCGCGGGTGCAGGTAGCTGACCTACCCACGCCCGAGCAGCGCATCTCGGCTCGCTTGGAATCGGCGGTCGTCCCGACACCGGCGCTCGCCGCGACGCCCGGCGCATCCGCCCAGCTTGCCGGCCCGGAGAAGAAATGGGTGCGCGCTGGCGTGCCGCTGACTGCGCTTGTCGTCGTTTTCCTGGTGGGGCTGGGGTTCTGGATCTGGCATTCAACCACCGGCTCTGCCGTGAACGCCTTCTGGGCGCCGGTGCTGAACTCCGCTGATCCGGTTTTGTTCTGTGTAGCCGATCAGACGGAATACACGGGGATCGAACTGCGTGACGCCGCTGACCCGACCCGGCAAGTCGTGCTCAAAGATACCCTCACCGCGGTCGTAATCGACGACCTCACGCCCACGGTGAAGCTCGCGGGACTGCTGCAGTCGAACGGCAAGAAGTTCAGCCTGCGAGGCGAGGGCTCAACCGCGCTCATGGACCTTCGCGCCGGCCCCACCGTTTTCATCGGCGCGTACGACAATGCCTGGACTCTGCGCCTACAGCGTTCGCTCCGGTATCACTTCTGGAACGACCCCGACATGACCCGCTTCGGGATCGTGGATCGCAACGCGGCCAATCCCACCTGGATGGTGGACCGGCGGCAGCAGATGGCGACCAACAATTACCGGGACTATGCCATCGTCGCCCGGTTCACGGATAGCACGACCGGTCGGCTCGCCATCATCGTCGCGGGCATCGGACGTGGTGGCACGATCGCCGCGGGCGAGTTCCTGTCCGACCCCACCCAGCTTGCGCCGGTGCTTCGGTCGGCCGGGGACCACAAGAATATGGAGTTCGTCCTGAGCACCCCGATCATCGACGGCGAGCCGGGCCCTCCGCGAGTGGAAGCGAGCTACTTCTGGTAGACGTGATCTCGCCTCGCTTCGTCGGCCTTCTACTTGCGGCCCTGCTGTGCCTGTCGTCCGGCGCGCGCGCGCAGCGCCTCGTGTTCGCGCACTACATGCTCGTCAACCAGGACTACCAGGGCGATGAAGACCCGACACAGGAGCGGAAGATCGCCGCATACCAACGCGAGATCCAGCAGGCGCAAGCGCTCGGGATCGACGGCTTCGCTCTGAACGCCGGCGGCTGGCTGCGCGAACCGTACTACGTCCGCTACGCCGGCCAGATGTTTGAGGCCGCTACCCGGCTGCACACTGGTTTCAAGCTCGTCTTCTCCGCGGACCTTTGCTGCGGCAACCGCGTGGAAGACCTCGAAGACATGATGCGGCGGTTTGCGAACAACCCACGCTACGCGTCCGTGTACTTCAGATACCAAGGCAAGTTCGTTCTCACCACCTTCGCCGGACAAAAGCAAGGACCTGCGTTCTGGCAACAGGTCCGCTCCGACCTGGCCACCGGAGCGAATCCGTCCACGGCCACGTTCGCGAACGATCTGCCGACCATCTCCGCCGCGCCGAGCAACGCACCCATGCAGATCTTCCTCGTCCCGGCATTCTTCTGGGGCGGAGAACTGCCGGACCGTGCCGCCGTTCAGCAGGGAATGGACGAGTGGAAATCCATCGTCGATGGATCGTTCTACTGGGGCATCGCGGGTGTTCCCGGGCTGGGATACACGCCGGACCAGATCCCGCCAAGCGAGGCGTACGCCTCCGTCGATCATGGCGCCGGCAAGCTTTATATGGCGCCTGTCGCCCTGCAGTTCTGGGGCGCCAATGCCGACCGCTACTACGAGTACAGCGGCGGCCTGGGTATGCGCCGGCTCTGGATGAACGCGATCAACACGACCCATCCGGATTGGGTGGAGATCATCACGTGGAACGACTTCATCGAGGGCACGTATATCAGCCCCATCGACGACCCGAACCGCTATCCTGGGGCCAACTTCCTCAACGGCACGGGCGTCCCGCTGAACACGGTCGGCTACTTCCACTCGCATGCCGCAGCGGGGCAGCTGATGAGCTTCTTCATCCAGTGGTACAAGACGGGCAAACAGCCGCCCATCGCCGAAGACACAATCTTCTGGTTCTACCGAACGCAATCCTGGAAAACGGACTCCGTGAAGCCCTCGGTTGCGCACAAGTACGGCCCAGTGGCCGATGCGATCTACATCACGGCGAATCTCCGCGCGCCGGCAACCCTCATCGTCCGCTGCGGCGCTCGTAGCCGATCCCTCGACCTGAAATCCGGGACCCAGGACGTTGCCGTTCCATTCGTCGTGGGCGCAACGCCGAGATTTGAGCTTCGGCGCAATGGCAGACCGGTCCTGCAAGGAGCCGGCGCAGACCCTATCGAGCGCGACCCGAAATTCAACAACTTCTATTACTCCTCCGGCGAACTCTCGTCGCGGACGTCGCCCTCCTGAACACTCCGCGTTCAGTGAAGGTGATGTGAAACGAGCGGTTCGGGTCCGCCGCCAGAGGACCGAGCGCTTCACGACGTTCGAGGGCTCACGTTGACTCACAACGCGATTCAGCGAACCCCGCGAAAGCACAGGGTTCCAGCCGAATTTGTTCAGTTTGGGGGCTTTTGAAAGGGATGGTGGGCAGTGAGGGACTGAAACCCCTCACTGAAAACAAAGCACTTACGTGTTCGCTACCATGCTTGGCTACCGTATTCGGCTGGACCCCTGTGCGAGCGTATTTACCCCACACAGGAGATTGCCATGCCACAGCAACGCAAGGTCAGCATCAAGGTTCGTATCACCGGAGATGGCGGCAAACGACGCTACTGCAGCCCGGTCCTCAATAAGCAAGGTGGGAGCGCTCTCTCCAGCCCGAAGATCGAAACCGCACCAGTGGTGCGGTTCATAGCTTAGTGCGGAGCAGGTTCAGCGGCTCGTCGCTCGGCTCACACCAAGGCGCGTCCGCGAACTCCCGACGCCAAGTCGGCCAGAGCCTTCCTGAGTCTCTTGACTGCAGCTCTCGAGCACGGACCAACTTAGGCCATGGCACGAGCAGGCCGTCAATGCTCGGCTAAGGGCTCTCAACCACAGAGAGTGCTCTGGCCTGAGAGCGCGTCAGTTCCGCGACACCAGATGCTCCCGACATCTTCCACCGGAGACAATCGCATTAGCTTCCGTACGCTTAGTGCGGGATAGCAGAGCCGGACTGGCGCCGACGCACATAGCACGTTGTTGTCCGCTGCTGGTTCGTCGAACGACGATTCTGAGGAGTGATCGCGCCCAACTTCCGAGTTGCGGACCATTCGGGAGGGATCGACGAGATGCTGATTCCCGTCACTTAGAGCCAGATGCCTGGACATTGCTACTTTGAGCGACTTTGCGGAAGCCATCGAGTTGCGCCTAAGTGGCGCGATCGAAGCAGTGCTCGTTCGGATGCTTGTGTTCAGGGTGAGCGGCCGCGTTTAAGCGAGGATCCCGGGCACATGCTGATTGTGATCGGCTTGTGCCGGGACGCCCTTCTCTCGCTATTCAAGGTGAACGGTTACGCCGAAGCCAAGGACGAGGTTGTTCTGCACGTTGGAGGTCGCATTTGGCAATGCAGTGCGCAACCAGTCTGCCTGGACAGCGCGCAGTGCAAGGTGGGATGAGAGCGGGATATTCAAACCGCCGCCCATCTGCAGAGCGCTGCTGCTGGCGTTGGGCACGACGCCGGACGATCCAGGAAACATGCTGTCCAAGCCCCAGGCTTCGCCGCCCAGCGTTTCCCCGAAGAGCTGCACACGATGCCGGGCAGGGGACCAGGTATAGCGTGGGCCAAAGGTCGCGGTCACCAGGTTGACTCCGGCGCTGCCATGGGACGTGCTACCGGTGTGCAGGCCGGAGGCGTCGCCGACGATGCCTAGACCGTGCCAGAAGCGGTCATGCATCTGGAGGCTGCCGCCCTGTGTTGCGAATCCAGTTCCGCCAACAGTGTTGGAGATTCCGAGGTCGTAGGTGAGGGTGACATCGAGCCCCTTGCCTCTCGACTCTGCGGGTGCAGAGATCGAGAGGCAAGCCATCGAGCAGCCGAGGAGGCAGAGGAACTTGAAGCGAGACAGGGTTTTCATTCAGGGATCCTTAGCTACTCGACCGTGAGGTTGAGGTTTGTGGAGTGGGATACGGCTCCAGTGGTTACGGTGACAGTGACGACGTATGCTTTCTGCGTCTGGTCGAAGAAGCCGTTCTGTGCTCCACATCCGGTGAGACCGAGAGTGGAGATTGCGAGCGCGCCGAGAGCGAGCAGCATGCAGCTTGTGCTGTTGATTCGCTTTGCAAGACGCCTCGACCGACGGCTGAAGGGGATCATCAGCAGACAGAGAGCGACGGGAGCGAGGTTGCGACCCGAGTGGGATACTCCACCGACGCTGGCGGATTGCCCAGGCAGGTGGAATGCGAGCGAGACATCATGCAACGTGGCGTTTGCGGGCAAAGACCAGGAGGTGTTGTTGACCTGGGTCCAGCCGGGTGTAAGGAGCGAAGCTGTAGTGTCTCGGGGTAAACCGCTGACGGTGAGCATCGTTGCAATCGGGAGCGTAACCCCTGCTGTTGGAGCGATGGAGACGGTATACGAGGCGGTTCCGCCAGGAACCACTGTTTGCGACAGTGTGGTGCTGTTGCCAGCGCCAGTGCTGCCCGTTGTTCCAGTGGTGTTCTGGTTTGAGGTCACCGCGAAATCCAGGATGTTTTCGGAGATCGCAGCGCCTGGCGCCGAGGCGTAGTTGCTATCACCGTTGTAGACGGCGGTGATGGTGTGCGTACCCGGGGACAACGCAGAGGTAGTGAATATCGCCACTCCGGCGCTGACGCTGCTGGAGCCCAGCGGCGTGGCGCCGTCGAGGAACGTCACCGTGCCGGTCGGAGCCGCAGCGGCGTGGGTTAGTGTTGCAGTCAGTGTGACCGGGTTCTGAACCACTGCGGTTACAGCATCTGAGCTAAGCGAAGCCGTCGTGGTCGCCTGCTTGATGTTGATTGCGACGGTCTGGCTTGCGGTGGTGAAGTTGGTGGTGTCTGCCGGCGTAAATGTGACAGAGAGAGTTTGGTTTGAACCGGCGATGAGCGTGGTTCCGGCGGCTGGTGAGTAGGCGAAGGTACCTGGAACGCCGTTGCTGTGTGCGTTCAGTTGTTCGCTTGTGATCGGTGTGCTGTAGGTGATCGGTGCGGGCGACGGCCAGGTGAGTATCGGCTGCGCCTTGGCGATGACGAGGGCGCCATTGGCTGTGCCGGTGTAGTTCGGATCGTTGATGGTTGCCGCTACCGTGTACGTGCCGGCGGTCGTGGGTGCAGTTGGGCTTCCGTTGTAGGTGAGGGTGACCGCGAGGCCGCTTGGGGTGGTGCTTGCTGCGGCGCTGAGGGGCGAACCTGTGTAAGTCTGGCCCAGGTTGCCGAGCGTTACTGAGGCAGCCCCCTTGGCGATGACGAGCGTGCCATTGGCTGTGCCGGTGTAGTTCGGGTCGTTGATGGTTGCGGCAATTGTGTAGGCGCCGGCTGCCGTGGGCGCAGTTGGGCTTCCGTTGTAGGTGATGCTTACCGGAAGTGCTTGCGGAGTGGTGGTGGCGAGCACAGTGAGGGGTGAGCCGGTATAGATCTGGTTGAGGTTGGACAGAGTGATCGAGGCTGCTGCCGGCGTGATCACGAGCGTGCCGTTGGCTGTGCCGCTGTAGTTGGAATCGCTGACGGTTGCGGCAATCGTGTACGAGCCGGGTGCTGTGGGCAAGGTGGAGCCACCGTTGTAAGTCATTGTGACCGCGAGGCCGCTGGGACTGGTGGTTGCGACCGCGCCAATCGGAGAGCCTGTGTAGGTCTGGTTGAGGTCGCTCAGGGTTACAGACGCAGCGCCTTGCGCGACGGACAGCGTATAGGTGTAGGACCCGGTGAAGGGGCCACCGTTGGCTACGAGGCTGCTGTCGGTTGCGGTAATGGTGAATGTGAACGACCCAGTCATCGCCGGTGTTCCGGATAGCGTGCCGGTATTCGTCAAGGTGAGGCCACCAGGCAACGAACCACCCGTTACGGCGAACGTGTAGGGCCCAGTGCCGCCGTTTGCGGCGATCGTTTGCGCATAGGTGACGCCCACGGTTGTGGACGCGAGCGCCGAGCTGGGCGAAAGAGTGATGATGGGAGCGAGCGGCTGAGCCGTTCCGGAGAGAGCTACGGTTTGCGCCGTGGATGCCGAGCCGAGAGCGTTGTCATTGATGGTCAGCGACTCGGAGAGCGAACCCGTGGTCTGAGGCGTGAACTGAACCCGCAGATTGCAGAGAGTGCCCGTGGCCAGCGAAAAACTGGACGAGCAATCAGCTGAATCTCCGGTGAGCTGCGTGAAGTCGACCGGCACGATTATGCCGGGCTGGGTGCTGTTGAGCGAGAGATTGCCGATGTTTAGTAGCGAAACGGCTTGTGACCCGTCGGTCTGATCGGTGGTCCCGACGGTAGTAGGCGTGGGGAACGCGAGCGAGGCGGTTCCGCTGCTGAGTTGCTCAACAACTGATTGGCCGGTGTTTGCGATGTACACCGAACCGTCCGGGCCCAGGGCAACGCCCAAAGGCGCGCTAAGGGCGCCGTTGAGCGCGGAGGTGGGGTTCGATCCCGACAGCAAGGCTCCGCCGCCCGCGAGCGTGGTGATGGTTTGGGTCCCCGCAAGAACAAGGCGAATGCGGTTGTTGCCAGTGTCACTGATGTAGACATCACCCGCCGCATCCACTGCGAGTCCGGTGGGGTTGCTGAGTTCAGCGCTGGTGGCCGCGCCTCCGTCTCCGGAGAAGCCGGCAACACCCGCCCCAGCGACGGTGGAAAGCATGTTCGTGAGTTGGGAAACCTTGCGAATGCGTTGATCCAGAAGGTCTGCAACCAGGTAATCACCCGCGGCGTTGACTACGACACCGGTGGGTTGGCCCAGGAAAGCGCCGGATGCGTTCGCGAGTCCACCATCGCCGCATGCTGCGTTGCCGGAGCACGCGGTGCCCGTACCCGCAACGGTGCTGATGACTCCGCTGTTCAGGTCGACAGACCGCAGGCGGTTGTCGGCAGTGTCTGCGATCAGGAGATTGCCACGCCCGTCGACTGCAAGGCCGGAGTTCGACGTAAGTGCGAGTTGTGCGTTGGCGGCCTGCCCACCATCACCACAGGAGGAAGTGGGAGCGCTGCAGGTTACGCCTGAACCGGCGACCAGGGCCATTGCCCCGGTGACGGGGTTCACGGAGCAGACGCGGTTTTGAATCGGATCCGCGATGTAAACGAGGCCGGCGCCGTCGATCGCAATGCCGGAGATGGTGAGGTTGGTGTTGGTTCCAATCGCTCCGCCTCCGCAGATGGGGTCCGCAGAAGTGCTCGGATATCCGGTGCCGGCGAGGATGGTGGTCGGTGTAGATCCGATCACTCTGTAGACGCGATTGGTGCCGAGGTCTGCGACGTAGAGCCTGTTGGAGCCGTCGACGGCGATTGCGCCCGGAGTGGAAGGCGGCATGCTGATGGTGCTGATCTGGGCGGGCGTGAAGATGGCCTGGGAGCCGTAGCCATTGCCATAGATATAGTTCGTGCCGATGAGAGTGCCGTTGGAGTCGAGAACTTCGAGAGCGCCCTGCTGAACCCCTGGTGTGGACGGCGTGAACTGTGCAACAACCGCGCAGGTGGATCCTGCGCCTGTGCCTTGTGTGCAGTACGGAGCGCCGCTGCTGCTGTTTCCGGTCGAGGGAGTTACGTCGGTGAACGCTCCGGTTGTCGAACCCTGTGTCAGGACCGAGTAGCTGACCGGGTTTTGCGGACTGCCGAAGGTGAGGTCGATCTCCTGTGTGGAGGATCCGTTGACGGTAGGAGTTCCCAGGCTGTGTGGCGCAGTGCCGCCAACCTCAGGGATGGCCGAGGCGTTGCAACCGGATCCGCCGGCTTCCAGCCCGAAGAGCTGCCCTGTCTTGGAGAGCGTGAGCGTTCTGAGGCAGGTGAATGTCGTCGAGGACTGGAAGGCGATCTTGGTGTAATTAGTTTCGGAGGGGCTGGATGAAGCTGGCCGGAGCTCGTAGATCTTTTGGTCGGCGTAGTCGGCAACCCAGACCTTTCCGGTGGAGTCGATGGCTGTTGCAGCCGGGCTGTTCCAGGAGCTTCCAACTGCCTGGATCGTGTAGGAACCGTTTGCCGGAAGGACCTTGTAGACCGCGGCTGTGCTGTTGGAGATTGTGGATCCGGTGTTCCCGGTCGTCCGGCCGGACGCGACGTAGAAGTTTCCGTTGCTGTCGATGGACAGGCCCGTGGTCAGGTGCAGACGTGGGTCAGTGATCAGAGTCGTCTGCGTGTACGTTGTGCAGGTTGCGACGGACGCGCAGGAGGAACTCGGGGCGAGTTCGACAATGGAACCTGTGGTTGCTGCTGAGGCGCCGGCGTCCAGGACGTAGACGTTGTAATTCGAATCCACCGCCACGGAGCTGAGGACGTTGGAACTGGTCCACGTGCCGATTGAAGACTTCTGGAACGAGTTGGTTCCCTGGTACACGTATTTGGCAAGCGCGGGGTATGAGTTGCCGGGTGCGATGTCAGGACGGTACAGGTTGTTCGCACCGTCGATTGCAAGTCCGTAGGCGGTACCGCCCACGCTGTCGATCTTGCTGCTCGCGGGTGTGTAGGTGCCGTCCGGATTGCGCTGAAGATAGAGCAGATTAACGGTTCCGGTGATATAGAGGTTGCTTGCGGCGTCGGCAACGATGCCCTGGCCGTAGGTAACGGAGCTTTGCGAGATGGATGAGAAGGGCGCGCTGAATTCAACACTCTGCGAGGGGGCTTGGGCACCGGCGGTATGTGTCAGGCCCAGAACAGTGATGAAGGCAATAAGCGCATGCTTCCTGAAGGCTCGGAAGTGAGTGCAGACACGGGTTGAGAGTGCCTGGGATACGTGTGACCTGATGTTCCTCAAGAGTTCCTATCTCCGGGCGAACTTCCGGCTCCGGGTTGTGAGCCGGTGGACGGGTTCGCGTCGTTTTGACTTCAGTGGTGGACGTGCACCCAAGCCTTCGCCGCGAGTCCGTCGAGCGGAAGCTCGAAGTCAGGCGGCGCGCAGACCTGGGGTGTTCTCAATTGCTACAAACTCAATCGGCTGAAAGTTGCCTGAGCTTTAGCGAAGTCCCTACAACTGTCGAGTAGGTTGCGCGAACATCCGTGGCTTCGGGCCTGTCGGGCCACTTCTCCCCTAACCCTGTGGTCCCACCGGAATGCTGTGCGTCCCCTTGGCAACGGGCTTCTCGGGCACAATCGACGGGCGTTTGCGGTCGCTCGCTGTATCACGGGCAATCCGGAAGTGATCCTGCGGCGGAGGAGAATCGGCGTGATCGTTCAGCTTTCCCTTACAACGTCTTCGGCATCCTTGTCCTCGCGCAGCGCGACGAACTTCGCATGCCGAAGGTGCTCCCCCTCGGTCCACTCCACGTCAACCATGGAATTACAACCACTGGGGCGTCTTCGATCCCGGTCTCTACGACGCCGCGAACGACTCGAAGGACAACTACAACAACACCATCCCCAGCTACGTCGCCAGCTTGAGCGGACACTCCGGGACCAACGGTGTGACCACTCGCACACCCGTCTGGACCGTGCACTTCGCCACGCCGGACAACGCCGCGAACTACACCAACGCCGTGCTCTCCGTGGCGCTCGCCTGCGACTACGGCTCCTACGTCCTCAACCTCAACGGAACCGCGCGCACCTGGGGATATCGCACCGCTGTCGCCTCCGACTGCGCGATCCGCAGCGGCCTCTCCGGCTACTACCATTGGATCGCCTTCCAGTTCCCGGTGAGCAGCCTCAAGCCCGCCGGAGCGGATAACGTCCTGACCATCGGCGTCAGCCAGACCTACGGCGCCATGGACGACGCCATCCGCCTCGAACTCACCAACACCTCCGCCGCGCCCAGCACCACCGGCTGGAACGACTTCGAGTTCGTCGGCAGCTCCAGCACCTCCGCCAACATCCCCGCCAACGACACCGTCCCGAACCCCTAAACTTCAAACCTCAATCAACTTCATGTCGCAACACAAAGGCCACAGGTCGCGCGCTCACCGCGTGATCTGTGGCCTTCATCATGCCGCAAGCACGCGGGTCCTCAAATTCGAGTCCACCCGGTTTGGGTCGATATCGCGGGCAAGCTCGCACCGCCGCAAGCGATAGCCTTCATCCCAATCGCACCAACGGTGTTAAGATTTCCGCGTTCAACGAACTTCACGCGTTTCTGCCGACCTGGACGGCTTTGTCGCCAACTTCCGATGGACGGAAGTGGAGTGCATACATGGACAAGAAGATGGGCGTGGGCGGCATCGGTGCGCTCGTCATGGCGGCTGCAATCTTCCATGCCTCCACACAGCGCGACCGCGGGTCCTCCGATCAAAGCAGGCCCCACACCGTTGCAGACCATTCGTTGAAGGCAGGCAAAGGGCCTTGGGTCGCTTCCTGCAGCTACTGGGCACCAACTAGATCCGTTCCGGCCGAGCATCCCGAAGCACTCCTCGCCCGCAAGCTGCCTCCGCCAGGCAACACGGCACGCTCAACTGACCAGCCGTCAACAAACACCGTCGACCCGGAGGGCGAGTGCGGCAGCGATCCATGGGGGATTCCCAGCACCGCGCGTCCAGCGAACGGTGCGATCCCGGCCGGCGATGTACCGGACATCCGCGCCCTGATAGCCACCGTTCCTGACCCCGTACATAGTCATCTCGCGCTCGAGTTCGATCGTTCCATTGACTCGTTGATGCAGGCGGCGGGAGATAACCGATACCTCGGCACCAACTATTGGCTTCCTTGGAAGAGTCGCGGCGCCGGGACCTCTTCCGAAGCCGCCAGCACCGCGGCCGAGACGGAAGAGGATCTTGCCCGCGAGCAGCAGCCCGGCCTCATCATCCTGAAGTACGGTCCCAAGGCAAACGAACCGAATGCCGCCTCGGCCAGCTATCACCATGTCGTCTACCTGTTCCTTGTAGGCGAGAGCCCATCCCTTGGCATCAACGGCCCGCAGCTTCGCAACGCACTTGCCTATGAAGCCATGCTGGAAACGCACCACGGAGCCAAGCTATCCCTGAGCGACGATGGCTCGCTCGCAGTCATCGGTCCCTACACCTCCGGCTCCGCCGCCTCCCTCCGAGAGGGCCTCGAGAACGCTCCGCTGGACCCCGGTCACCCGCATCGCGATGTGGTGATTGCAGGCGGCACGTCCACCACAATTGCAAGTATGGAATTGAACGCCACCGGGCCCGGCAAGCGACAAATCCACTTCGTGTCCTTCGCGGAAAACTCGCGTTATGAGCTGCGGAAGTTCTTCGGCTCGTTGAACCGGTCCTCGATCGACGTGGGTCGTGTAGCCATCCTGGCCGAGGATGGCACCGCATTCGGATATGAGAACAGCAGCCACCGCGAATTGGGCGCACTTAGCCTCCGGTTTCCGCGTGAGATCTCGCTGCTGCGCAACGCCCAGGGCACGGCCGCCAGCCCGGCCACCGATGATTCCAGCTCCGCGCCGAGCCCCTATCTGAGCCTCACCCTGAAGGACACCGACAGCGACGATACTGTGCCGCATTTCTCAAAAACGCAGACCCCTGTGTCGCAGGAGGCTGAACTCATCGCCATTGCGCTGCAGTTGCAGCGCAATCGAACGCAATACGTCCTCCTCGCCGCCTCCAACATCCTCGACGAACTCTTTCTCGCGCAGTTCCTGCACCGGGCCTGCCCTGACGCGCAGATCGTCTTCTACAACGGCGGGGACCTCCTGATCGCGCGCGACGGTGCGAACGCACCCTACGTCGGCTCTATCGTGATCACGCCCTACACGCTGATGGGGCTCGAAGAGACGAACGGTTCCGTGCGCGCCTTCTCCGACTCGCACGCCGAACGCGCCTATAACGCCGCGAGCTTCGTCTTCTCCTCCTCCGCTCGCGCGCGCGGGGCAGATCCGCCGCTGGCAGACTATCGCCGAACCGCGCACAACAGCATGCAGATACCACTCTGGGCGACCACTGTCGGCAACGACGGCTACTACCCCCTCGGCGTGCTTAGCCCCTGCGCCAGCGCCACGGCCTCCATCCTGCCGACGATCACGGCCGGTGCCACGAGTGCGTGTTCCGAAGAGGCAGGTCAGCTCACATTTGAGCTGTCGCCCACATCTCCGCGCGCCGCACCTTCGCTGTTCTGGTTTGTCCTCTGCGCCTTTCTCGCCGCCATCAGCGTCGCACACACTGCATTGATGCTCAGCGCGAACTACTGGTCCGCCTTCACCCGCGACCTCGCACTTCGGCAGAACGATCAACCCCGGCGCCGGTCGGTATATATGAACATCGGCACGGCGATGCTCTTTTCCATGACGTTTCTGGTCTCCTTTCCGCTGTTTGCGGCATTGCTGCCCGCCCTCTCGCGGCATCGGCTCTATACCGTGGACGTGCCCAGCGTGAGCATGGCGACTGTCACCCTACTGTGCGGACTCTGCGCGCTCATTGCCACCCTCAGTCGCACGCTCGTGCACTCGGGACCGCAGAAAGGAACCGATCCGGAGTCTTCGACCCAGCTGTACGCATACTTCAACCTCGTCGCACTGATCGCCGCGATCGCGATCCCGTCAATGTGGTGCTGGATTTGCCTCCGGAACAAAGTCGAGGGCGTCGCCAGCTACGTCGGGCTGTCCTTCTCCTATCGATCGCTGCACCCCGCCAGCGGCGTTTCGCCTGTGATTCCGGTGCTGCTGCTGCTGCTCAGTTGGTACCTGTGGTCGGTCTGCCAGACCGCCCGTCTGCGCTTCTCCACCATGAGCCGCCCGCGGCTCCCGGAGGCGATCGATCTTGGAGCCGTGTACCCGTTGTATGTTTCGGACACCGCGCTCACCCAGTGCAAGAGCCCAACCGATTCCTGCCTCATTGAGAACGTCACTTGCCTGCTGATCACGCGTGAGGCGCTCCGGCGCTTCACCGGCTGGTCGGCGAACCGGCTCAATACGCTGTTCTTCGCCATCTACATCACGTTGTTCGCGGTGTGCATCCTTTGCGGCAAGATCCACAGTCTCGAGCGCTTTGTTCTGCACCCGGGGCACTGGCCCACCGCCTTCGAGTTCCTGATCGGCGCTCTTTTCTTCCCCTTGATCGTGGTGGCCCTGACCGGCTGGATACGCATGATCTTCATCTGGGGCGCGCTCAGCCGCGGCCTGCTTGAACCCTTGGAGCGCACACCGCTTCGCTTTGCCTTCACGCGGCTCAAGGAGGTCGGCTGGATCACCATGTTGAGTCAAAGCGGTCTCCACATCCGCTGGCGCGATATGGCACGCTCCACAGAATCCATGCGGCAACTCCTCAACAACCCTGAACTCGCCCAGGCCATCGGCAACGCCGACCACTACCGCTCGCTTGTCGAGACCTACGACACCTTGGTCGCGCAGGTCGCCGAACTTCGCAAACGCATCGGGCTCCGCCGCCCGGTCTTCCCGCAACCGAGACCACCCGAAACACCGCCCGGCGACGACGATCTCCCCGAACCCGATCATCTCTACGACCTCGGCTACATCTACATGATCGAGAAGACCTATGCCGCCTTCTGTGAACACCTGCTTCGGTACATCCTTCTCCCCTACTGGAACGACTCTCGCGTTGCGTACGTGGAGCAAGAAGACACACCCGGCTCAGACGGCAAGAAGCCCAGTCTTAATGCCGGCGACATGGGCGACCCCACATACATCCTCCTCTCGGAAGAGCTGCTGGCCATCCGCTATGTCGCGCTGATTCGCTCCGTGCTTGTGAACATGCGCTACCTCATGCTGTTTGTCTCCTCTGCCTTTGTGCTGGCGATCATCGGCTGGAACTCGTATCCGTTTCAGCCCCACCAACTCATCGATTGGTGCTTCACACTGCTGCTGTTCGTCCTCGGCTGCGGCTTCGTGTGGGTCTTCGCGCAAATGCATCGCAACGCCATCCTCAGCCGCATCACGGATACCAAGCCGAACGAACTTGGACGCGATTTCTATCTCCGCATGCTCAGCTTTGGCGGGGTGCCCGTGCTCACCTGGCTCGCCTACCAGTTCCCGGGCATCGGAGGCACCCTGTTCCGCTTGCTGCAGCCCAGCATCAAGTAGGCACACGGGCTGGAGAAGATGCGCGCTCTCTTCAGCGGCGCCGGGACATGTTCAGGTACGTTGAGCACCGGGCGCTTTCTCGTCCGCTACGCCTCAGCATATTCAAAGCGAATATGAACCTGGC
The DNA here is from genome assembly GCA_963795955.1 of uncultured Verrucomicrobiae bacterium. Lineage (GTDB taxonomy): Bacteria > Acidobacteriota > Terriglobia > Terriglobales > Acidobacteriaceae > Granulicella. The sequence goes on along the minus strand of CAWCJK010000003.1, from coordinate 269,676 downwards.
CCAGGATCAACTCGTCGTTCGCTTGGAGGACAACCCCGTTGCTGGCACCTTTGGGTACGGGATCACCGAGCCGTCGCGGACAACGGTGGTCCCTTGGGCGCTTCCATCGTCGAAGAGGCGGAAGCGAGCCGTGGCGGGATCAAACGTCCTTTGACTCGAGGAAGACGACCGCAGGCTCGCTCTCAGCTTCTGGTCGAGCCGCTGTTCGATCCGCTGCAGGCGGTTCATTGCGGTCCCTCGAAGTAGCCCATCTTCTTTGCCTCTCTCATAAGCTCTGCGGCTAGCCGAGATCCCTAGTCAGTGGCGGAACATCGCAACACATCGCAATCCCAAGGGGGCACAAGAATGTTCTTGTTCAGCCGTGAGAAGAGATTCTGGGACGATGCAGCAGAGGGCCGCTACGAGGCTGTGCTAAGGCACATCTCACGTCATATGAACCTCAACTCGCAAAATGCTGCCGGTGGCACAGCATTGATGAGTCGCAGGATGGTTAACAATCTCGTCAGGAAACGCCGGTGGGATCGAAGCACCATACGATGCAAAAGAGCGGCTGAGCGCTCTAAAAAGGCTATGCTGGATGGAAAGGGACAGACATGTGAAGACGCAGGATCTTGGTGCGTCGGCAAATCTAGTCCAAGGAAAGTGGACCCTCGATCCCGGTCGAGATGATGGACCGGCCGGTACTCCAAGATGCGTTATTCCAGGTGAGCGGGGACTTACATCAATGGCCGTTGGTACCGCAGAACATGCGACCGCATGGGTCCTTCAGTACAGGGTTGAGCTTGCTCATTCTGCGGAGATTGCAAAGATTGTTTCGTCTTTCCAACTCTCAAATCGAGCGTAAAGGTCGCCGAACTGCGATCTTCTATCGATACTCGTCCAGCGTGGCAACTGCTAACTGGTAGCGCGTTATGTTCGGTTGGTCGAAGGTATCGTTCCAGTTTCGGTCCGGTTAACGGTCCATCCGGAAGTGACCTCCTCAGATCTCGTTGTTTCCCGTCATCCGCCGATTCGGCGTTAGTGACAAGAGCGGTGTTCATGAGGACTAATCCTGACGGACAGGGGCGATTCAGCCAGCGGGATGTCCGGGGTTGCGGGCTCGGCCGATGCCAGCGATGTCGAACTAAGCATCAACATTCTGACTGTTATGGCGCTACGCGCTTGCGTGCCTTGAGTAGCACGTTTGCGGCTTCGGGACCCTCGGCCCAGAAGTCTAGCCGCACTCGACCGTCTGGGAGTTGCGTTACGGTTGCGGGCTCCGCAGCGGCCGTAACGTACCAGCCGCTTGGTAGCACGACGGCGTTTCTGGGGCGGCCGGGGCTGCGATCGAAGACGAGTTCGTCGCCGTCCATCCGATAGCTTCGGGGTGCGGTGTAGGTTTCCGAGATGCGCAAGCGGACGGATTCGCCCGGCTTCACCGCTGGAAATGGAATGACGACGACATCGGCTTTGTCATCCACTTGTTCGCCGGCGTTGAGCTGCTTTCATCTGGGCGCCGGTCATCACGCGTGTGGGTAGTTGCTGGCCTGTGTCGAGGACGTGGAGTTCTCGATGTGCTGCTCCAGATGCTCGTCCCGTATCGCCGCCAGATACTTCTCGGTGGTAGCGATGTTTGTGCCCGAGGATTCGCTGCAAGGTCCGGATATCCAGCCCGGAGCGAAGCTGAGCCGTGGCGAAGGTATGCCTCCACTTGTGAAGGAACCACCGCTCGCAGCACGGGCTGTCCTTGCAGCGGAGAGTCGTCGTCCTGACCTGTTCTGTTCGCGTGTTTCTAGTGGTTCTGGATACGGCGCAGTTGCCGCAGTTCAGTCCAGCCCGGAGCGCAATCTGCTTGCACATCTCTAGGTGGTGCGCGTCGGGCTTCTCGCCTCCATACTCTGGGCGTTTGGGGTGGGGTGGACTCGGAAAAGCCAGATCGCCATCACTGTTGGCGAGGTGTTCGGCCAGGCTTAGCGTCAAAGCATGGGGTATCCGGACGGTTCTTGCCTCGTACGATTTGGGTTTGAAGCGGTACTTCGGGCGAGGCTGGACCTTGAGCCGGTCGTAAGCGAGGTCGATGGAAGCGCGGTCCAAAGTCGCAACCTCGCGCGAGCGAAATCCGGAATGCAGGAACACCTGAAACACGAGCCGTTCGCGGGGGCTGCACACAGCGAAGAACGCTCGCATCTCCTCGGGGCTATAGACCTCCACAGCGTCTTCTTCCACGGTGGGCCAGTCGCCCTTGTTCAGCGAGATCGTCGCCCCGGCCCCTCTCAGCGCCATGAGGACGACGAGCACCCGGTGATTGATGCTGCGCTGGCTGAGATCCTCTTTGCGACCCTTCGCGAACAGCTTGATGAGGTCAGACCGTGTAACCGCTCCGACGGACTCGCAGTCTAACCGCGTCAGAGCCCATCGGAGGTCGGCGCGGTAGGAGTCGTACGTGCCTTCCGCCTTGGTGGCTTTGACCTCCTCCAGATACCGGTCGAAGGCGGTGGCGATGGAGAGGTGCTCGGCGGTGAGGGAAGCGAGCTCCGGTTCGGCCTCGATGGCTCCACTCAGCACCCCCGCTTGCCGCCGCCATGCGTCCAGCGCCTCCCGTACTGAGCTTCCGACGGGCTTCTGTCGGCGCTTGCCGTCCTCGCGCCACTCCAGGTAGAAGGTGCCCGTCTTGCTCTGAACGGGCTTGCCGCCGATGAGAACCGTCGACGGTTTGGGCGTCCCGTTCTCTTTGAGCACGGGGGCGAATTGCCACTTGCCGCTGGATTGCGAGATACTTTTTGAGGTTCACCTTTGCTGCCATGGCTACTATCCACTTCCTATCCGTTGATCGCTCCGCCGACGCCGCCAATCTGGTGGGAACGTGGTCCGCGGATAGCAAACTGGCTAGTAAGATGGACAGTAAAGCGAGTCGATCGCTCTAAGTGATTGTAAACAAGTGGCGGGAGTAGTTCAGTGGCAGAACGTCAGCTTCCCAAGCTGAATGTCGCCGGTTCGATCCCGGTCTCCCGCTCCAAAGATTTGGGAAACAGAAAGGCCGCGATCGCTCGCGGCCTTTGCTGCGTTCAAAGCGGTTCTACTTCTGTACACTCGCAGTTTGCGTGGACTTGGTCTGGCTGGGGAGTTTGTGCTCCTCCAGCGCGAGTGCCTCGGGCATGTAGGTGAGCGCCTTCTGAATCTGGGGATCCCACTGGGCGCGCACGTGCATGCCCTCCGTCTGACCGAACTGCGAGGTCAGGAGCTCGGACTTGATGGACATCTTGATCCAATCGAGGTTGTCGTTCAGGTCCTTGTCGGACAGGTCGATCTTTTGCTCGCGGAGGAACGCCTTGAAGTCGTTCAGCATGGCGTCGTCCACAACCATGTCCTTGCTGACGTTGTGGTTGGCGAGGTAGTGCTTTGTGAAGTTGAAGAACGCGTAGTGCTGCAGCAGCGAGTCTTCGGTGTGATTGTCCTTGATCTCGGCGATCTTCTCGTCGGGCGTGATGCCGCCTCCACCGTAGACCGGACGTCCGGAGTCGGTGAGCTTCACTTCCTTGTTGGTCGTGTTGGCAGGAAGCAGCGTCGTTGCGGACGTAGTAGTAGTCGTAGAGCGAGACGCCGTTGTAGTTGCGCTGAATGAGGCGACCCGAAGGCGTGTAGTAGTGGTAAGTCGTCAGCGCCAGACCGGTGTTGTCGGATATCGGGAAGACGGTCTGAACGAGCCCCTTGCCGAAGGTCGTTTCGCCGACGATGAGGGCGCGGTCGTGGTCCTGCAGCGCGCCCGAGACGATCTCAGCCGCGGAGGCCGTGTTGCGGTTCACGAGAATCACAATCGGGTACTTCGCGTCCGAGCCCTTGGGTGCGCGGTAGACCTGGTCCTGGAAGGCGCGGCCGTGCTGCGAGACGACGATCTGGCCCTTTTGTAGGAACTTGTCGGAGACGGCGACCGCTTCGTTGAGCAAGCCACCGGGGTTGCCGCGCAAGTCGATGAGCAGACCCTGGAGGTTGGGGCCGAACTTGTCGAGCGCCTCCTGGACCTCGTGCGAGGTGGTCTCCATGAAGTTGGTGACGTGGATATAGCCGACACCGGGCTTGATCATGAACGCGAGATCGACCGAGTAACGGGGAATCTCATCGCGGGTGAGGTCGAACGTAAGGGGCTTGGCTGTGCCTTCGCGACTGAGGGTCACGGTGACGTGAGTGCCGCGGGGTCCCTTCAGCATGGTGGCCACGGCAGCGGAGTCCATGTTCTCAGTGGACTTGCCGTCGACGGCCATGATGACGTCACCGGGGCGGATGCCTGCCTTATAGGAGGGCGTGCCCTCGAACGGAGCGACCACGACGATCTTGTTGCCCTGCGGCTGGATGGTCATGCCCACGCCGTAGTATTTGCCGCTCTGGTCCTCGCGCATCTGGGCGAAGGCCTTGGGGTCGTAGAAGTTTGAGTGGGGGTCGAGCACATGGAGCATGCCCGGGATAGCCCCGTCGTAGATGGCCTTATCGGCCTTGTCCTGATCCATCTTGTCGGCGTAGTTAGACTCGACCAGCGCATACACGTCGGTGAAGGAGCGCATCGAGTCGCGGAGGTTGGATTCCTCCGTGGCGGACTGAGCCGCAACCTTGCCACCGACCACCGAGCCAGTGACGCCGCAGACTGCCAAAAAGACCGTAGCCGAAAAGAGAGCGCGGCGCGTGGACGTATTCATGGGCGGGGAAAGACCTCAGCGAAAGACCGGCCGCCAGAGACACTGACGGCATGATGGATTGGACGGAGTATATCACCGGGGGTAAGCAAGGCGCCGGGTGTCGGGAGGGGTGCGACGAGTGGCGTTCAGACAGGTAAAATAGCCTCGCGGTTGACTCGCACCGATGTTGATAGTCCAACGTTTAGCGGCGGGAAGTGGATCGGCGGGGGCGAGGGTGTGCGCGCGGAAAAACAGGTGGCAAAAGTGATCGATTCGAGGCGCAACGGCGCGCTGATAGCAGTGGTTGCGGCGATCGCCGCAGTGGGAACGGTGTCCGTGGCGAGGGCACAGAGCACGACGGGGCGGCAGCCCAGCTTTCCGGTTCCAGGCGGGAGCCTCGGCAACGGGTTCATCTTTCAGCCGCCGCCGATTCCGGCCGCGACCCCGATCACCGCAAACGCGTCCGTGGTCGAAGACGTCATCGCCCGGGTGAACGATCAGGTGATCACCCGGACGGAGTATGAGCGTGCTCAGCAAGGGCTGGTCCAGGAGGCGAAACAGGAAAACTGGACGCCTTCGCAGTTCGATGAAAAACAGCGCGATCTGCTGCGCGACATGATCGATCAGCAGCTTTTGCTTTCCAAGGGCAAGGACCTGGGCATCACCGGCGACGCGGAGACGATGCGGGAGCTGGATGAGATCCGCAAGCGCGCAAATCTGCCCGATATGGACGCCTTGCAAAAGGCCGCCGAGCAGCAGGGAGTCTCGTTTGAGGACTTCAAGCAGAACATCAGGAACCAGGCGATCACGCAGTCCGTTGTGCGCGACGAGGTAGGGCGCCGGATCAACATCACCCCAAATGAAGAGCAGGCGTACTACCAGGCACATCAGAAGGACTTCGAACAGCCCGAGCAGATCCACCTCAGTGAGATCCTCGTGCCGACACCCGAGAACGCTACGGATGCGCAGGTTGCGGACGCACAGGCGAAGGCCGATCAGCTTGAGGCGAAGCTGAAGGGCGGCGCGAACTTTGCGGAGGTCGCGCGGGCATCGTCGGGCGGACCGACCGCCTCGGCGGGCGGCGACCTTGGAGACTTCAAGCGCGGCACTTTAGGTGAGGTCCTTGAGAATGCGACGTTTCCGCTGCAGGCCGGACAGTACACGGCTCCGATCCGAACCCGCCAGGGATTTGTCATTCTGAAGGTCGACAGCCATCAGCCTGCGGGAACCCCGCCGCTTCCGCAGGTAGAACAGCAGGTGCAGGAGGCCATCTACATGAGCCAACTGCAGCCGGCGTTGCGCAAGTATCTGACTCAAGCTCGCAAAGATGCGTACGTGAAGACTGCGCCGGGGTTCGCCGATACCGGTTCCCCCGATGGCGGCTCGAACGTGACCTTCACGACGTACACGGCCCCGCCGTTAAAGAAGAAGGTTGTGAAGAAGCAGCGCGCGGAAGAGGAGAAGGCGGCAAGAGCAGAGCAGCAGCTGGCGGACGCTCGTGAAAAGCTTGCCGCCAAGCAGCAGGCCAAGGGTGTGGCAGGCGGAGCCGACCAATGTAGCTTCACAGGCGAGACGGAAGAAGATCCGCCGCGAGAAGGTGCGATTCGGTCAGGCACCGCGTAACGCGCTTCCGACGCAAACAGCGGCGGTTCCATCGCTTGGCGCATCGCCGACGGATCCCACCAAGGCTCTTGGCGGGGAGGCTCCGGGTGCCGCGATGGGTTCAGGGACGCAATCGATCACGAGCATCTCGACCGGCACAGGGGTCGAGAACGAGAATCCGCTGACCGCGCAGGCCGCGCCGGATCACAAGACGCGCTTCGCTTCGCGCCAGACGCAGACGAACGAGAAGAAGGCAGAGCTGAAGCTCGCCTCAGCCGAGGTGAAGGTCAGCAAGCGACCAGTCGCGGCAACCCCGGAAGAGAGCGCCGACGAAAAGGTTCAGGCTGCCCCGCTGGGGCTTGCTGGAGACACCGCGAAGAAGAAGAAGACGAAGCATAAGCGAGAGAAGGGTCAGGCAAAGGAGCGGTTCCAGGAGCAGACCAAGCCGGTCGCCGCGCCTACGCCGGTTGCGCCCACAGTGAATCCGACGCTGGGCACAAGTGCAACCGGGGCACCGGCACCGCCGGCGGCGGGAGCAAACGACGTTGCCGCCGGCGGAGCCCACGCCGGCGAATCCGGCAGCTCCGGGTCAGCCGATTCCCTCGGCGACATCGGCGAGCCCGCGCCCGACCACCAACCCTCAGCCGCCACAGTAAGCGATGAAGGATTTCTTCGTCGCTGACGCATCTCGCTTCGAAAACCAGGTGGTCACCACCTTTTTCTGCCTCGCGTCGCTGAATGTGCGCGAGAGGAAGGGTGGTGGTCAGTACGTGGCGTTAGTGCTCGCCGACAAGACGGGGCAACTGGATGCGCGGATGTGGGAGGACTTCGCCGAGGCGTTGACAGCTTGCGCGGAGGGCTGCAACGTCAAGGTGCAGGGCAGGGTTGAGCGTTACCAGGGCAGGTTTCAGATCGCGGTGACGCGGATGCGGCTGGCCTCGGACGACGAGGTGGACCCGACGGACTTCGTCCCGGCGACCAGGTTCGACGTGGCGGAGATGGACGCGGAGCTCCGCGGCTTCGTCGCGCAATTCCGAAACCGGTGGTTGCAACGGCTGGTCCTGAGTTTCCTCGACGACCCGCAGATTGGACCGGCGTTTCGCAACGCCCCGGCGGCCAAGCGGCTACACCATGCGTGGATCGGTGGATTGCTGGAACATGTGCTGCACCTCGCCCGCGTGTGCCGCGCCACCGCGCCGTTCTACCCCGAGGTGGATCCGGACCTGCTGGTCACCGGGGCCATCCTGCACGACATCGGCAAGGTGCGCGAGTTGAACTGGACGAACCGGTTCGAGTACACGCTGGAAGGGCAGTTGGTTGGTCATATCTCGATCGGGCAGCGAATGCTGGGCGAGAAGATTGCTGCACTGAACGCGGAGGCAACGCGCGCAGGCCGAGCCGGGAGACGGTGCCGCGCAGCTCTTTCCGGAGCCCCTGCGTATCGTGCTCGAACACATGCTGTTGGCCCACCATGGGAAATTGGAGTTCGGCTCACCGAAGCTGCCGATGACCCCGGAAGCTCTGCTGCTGAGCACGCTGGATGACCTGGAGGCGAAGTTTCAGACGGTTCGGAACGAGTTCGCCGCGGGTCTGGCTGCGGGACGAGCGGCCGATCAAGTCTCCGATTGGGTGCGGTCGATGGAACGGAACGTGTTCGACTCGAAGCGATACGTTGAGCAGTTTGAGGATGCGAGCGCGGTCGGGTCTGCGGCAGCCACCGACGCGAACTCCACGGCGCAGCGCGACCCGGCTCCGGCCGAGGACGTACCTGCGTTCACCTTGCGCGTAACCGGTTGAATGTGTCTGGGGCTCGCCGGGCGGGCCGTTCATTTGTACAGCTTGGCGCGCGTGACGGAGAACTTGTCCAACGCGGCGATTCGTTCGGCGGAGTAGTCGAGCAGGGCCTTGGCCTTGGGACTTGCGGATTTGCGGCTCGCCTGGTTGATCCGTCTGGACGCATCGATCCCGTCGATCCATTCACGCAGGCTCTTGGTTGGATCGGCTTTGCCGATGTTGCTGATGGTGGGCGGCTTGCCGGGGTCTACGAACATGAGTTGTTGCCACTCGTCCTGCTCAATGTTGACCCAGGAGATGTAGCCGCCGGGAAGGATCTGGCGCGGGGCGGTGAGTGCGCCGGTGAAGCTATACCGGGTGCCGGGCGTTGGCAGTGGGTCGTAGAAGCGCGGCGTAATGAAGTCCGAGACGGCGACGCCGTTGATCGTGTACGCGTGGGCGTTGTCTTCGCATGGGTCGCAGGCTTCGACGAGATACCCGAATTGACCCGTAGCGTCCTTGATCTTGCCTTCTACGATCTCGATGGCGACGGAGGACTGCATGCGATTGCCGTACGGGTCCACGAGCATCTCGAGGATCTCGTGGCTGGCGTCGATGGTCCACGTGGGGTCGGATTTCGAGGCGATCACCTTTGCGTACGGCTGCTTGTGTCTGTCGGTGTGAAAGCCGCCCTCGCCGGGAGGAAGGGTTTTCACCAGTTGGACAGGCCAGATGCCGGGCGGGAGTTTCTTCGGATCGGGGAGGTAGGTGACGCTCGCGGTTACCGGCCAGAACTGTGGCACGTCCCGCGTCACCTGGACGTTCAGGGCGATCGAGGCGGCATGGACGAGATCGGCAGAGATCTCGCCGGTCATATCGACCAGGCCGATTTGGATGACGGACATAAGCACTCCTTGACGAAACGGATCGAGAACCAAAGCAGCTCTCAGCCGAGAACGGTAGCCCTGACTGGCGAGTCACACCGGAGAGGTTGTTGGGCCCGACAGCTTGCGTGAAGGACGGATCGATAGAACCTCCGGAGTATACGGGCGGTGTCAACGGAGATGTGCAGGCGTTCGACGGCAAGTTTTTCAGCAGCAGCAGTTAGAAACAGAGCGCGACAGCGTGCTTGGTAGAATCGGGGCCTATGCTGAGGTTTTGGACCGCCGGGGAAAGTCACGGCGAAGCGCTGGTCGCGATGATCAGCGGACTGCCCGCGGGCTTGCCGTTCGATCAAGCGTTTGTTGACCGCGAACTGTGGCGGCGCCAGCAGGGTTATGGGCGTGGCGGTCGCATGCGGATCGAGCAGGATACGGCGCACGTGCTGTCCGGCGTGCGGCACGGAAAGACGATCGGGTCTCCCATTGCGATGACGCTGGCCAACCGGGATTGGAAGAACTGGGAGGATCTGCTGCCTGTTGAGGTGGGGGATCCGGCAAAGCACAAAGCGGTTGCGAGTCCCCGGCCAGGACATGCGGACTTGGCTGGAGCTCTGAAGTACGACTTCAAGGATGCGCGCTATGTGCTTGAGCGCGCGAGCGCGCGAGAGTCGGCAGCGCGGGTGGCGTGTGGGGCGCTCGCGAAGTTGCTGCTTCGGGAACTTGGTGTGGAGGTGGCGAGCCACGTCATCCGGGTCGGTACCGCGGAGTTAGGGCGCGAGGCGGAATGGAAGGAGATTGCCGCGCTTCGTGACCGAGATGAGGTGCTGCTGGCATGTGTGGACCCGCCCTCCGAGGCGGCAGATGAAGGCGCAGGTGGATGCGGCGCTTCGGTCGGGCGATACCGTGGGTGGTGTGTTTGAGGTGGTGGTCCATGGCCTGCCGCCGGGCATCGGGACGCATGTGAACTGGGACGAGCGACTGGACGGGCTGCTTGCGCAGGCGCTGATGAGCCTCCAGGCGGTGAAGGCTGTCGAACTCGGGCGGGGTGTTACGGCGGCGAGTTCATCCGGGTCCGCAGTACATGATGCGATCGGATATGCCAGCGCCGATCCGCGAAGCTGGCGATGAGAGAGGAAGCTTCACGCGGTTCACCCGGGAGCGCAACAACGCGGGCGGCGTGGAGGGGGGCATGTCGAACGGCGAGGACGTGGTTGTCCGCGGGTATCTGAAGCCGATTTCGACACTTCGGCGACCGCTCGGGTCGGTGTCGTTTGCGACTCGCGAGGAGACCAAGGCATCGTATGAAAGGTCAGACGTGTGCGTGGTTCCAGCGGCCGGAGTCGCGGGCGAGGCCATGGTAGCTTTGACCATTGCAAGGCTCGTGCTGGAGAAGTTCGGTGGCGATTCGTTGCGGGAACTGAGGCGCAATTTTGACGGGTACCGGGAGCAAATACGGGCCTTTTAGCAGGAAAGCAGATGGCATCCTTACTTGAATCGCCGCGCCGCATCTACGAGGTCGTGAAGTATCCCGACCCGGTCTTGTCGCGCACCGGTGCACGCGTGACGGATTTTGGCCCGCAGCTGGCGGAGTTCGTCGAGGACATGTTTGAGAGCATGTATGCAGCCCAGGGGATTGGGCTCGCGGCCCCCCAGATCGGCGTGTCGAAGCAGATCACGGTCATCGACACGAGCTTCAAGAAGAACCCCGACGACAAGATCGTCCTGATCAATCCAGAGATCGTGGAGCGCAAGGGCGAACAGTATGAGGAAGAGGGCTGCCTGAGTCTTCCCGAGATTCGCGAAAAGGTGAAGCGCTCGGCGTGGGTGAGGGTGCGCGCGCAGGACGCCAGCGGAGTGCCGTTCGAGATCGAAGGCGATGAACTGCTGGCGAGAGCCTTTCAGCACGAGATCGATCACCTGCACGGAGTCCTGTTCATTGAACACCTGAGCCGACTGAAGCGCGACCTCGTGCAACGACGGATTCGCAAGATGCAGAAGAACGGCGAATGGTAGGCCTGCCGACGTGAAGCTTGTCTTCTGCGGCACGCCGGAGTTTGCTGTCCCGACGCTGAAGGCCGTCCTGCAGGCGGGGCATGACGTCGCGCTGGTGCTTACGCAGCCGGACCGGCCGGCAGGTCGCAAGATGGAGCTGCATGCGCCTCCCGTGAAGCGGCTAGCGGTGGAGCGCGGGCTTGAAGTTCTGCAGCCGGAGCGCATCAAGCGGAATGAGGAGCTTCGGCAACGGCTCGAACGGATTGCTCCAGACGCGATCCTGGTGGTCGCGTATGGGCGGCTGATTCCTGACTGGATGCTCGGGTTGCCGCGTTTTGGGAATCTGAATCTGCACGGATCCCTGCTGCCGAACTACCGTGGAGCGGCGCCGATTCAATGGGCGGTTGCGAACGGCGAGACCGAAACCGGCGTTTCGACGATGCGGCTGGATGCGGGGCTGGACACCGGCGACGTGTTGCTGGAGAGACGCGTGCCCGTCGGGCCGGACACGACGGCCGCTGAGCTGTATCCGGTGCTCGCGGACGCCGGGGCGGAGCTGGTGCTGAGGACGTTGGCGGGGCTCGACGACGGGACGATTCGGCCGCAGCCGCAGGACCACTCCAAGGCGACGCTGGCGCCAATCCTAACGCGTGAGGACGGGCGGATGGAACTCACGCGCAGGACGGCGCAGGACGCCTACAACCGCTGGCGTGGGTTCTACCCTTGGCCCGGCGCCTGGGCTGAGCTGCGCGGCAAGCGGTTTCTGGTGCATGGAATGAGGCCGGCGAATGCGGAGATGTCTCGACCTCGCGCCCGGTGAGCTTGCGGTCCGAGACGGGGCTCTCATGGTGGGCACTGCGGATCGGAGCGCGCTGAACCTGCTGGACGTACAGATAGAGGGCAAGCCGCGGCTCGCCGGCGCCGAGTTCGCGCGGGATTACCAAGTGAAACCTGGAGAGCGTCTTGCCTGAGCGAACCACAGAGCGCAGGCCGTCGGCCATCAGCCCGGCACGGAGTGCGGCGTTCGAGATCCTGCAGCGTGTAGCGGTCGGGAACGCGCATAGCGATGACCTGCTGCACGGGCCCGGCATGGCAAAGCTGTCGCAGGCGGATCGGGACCTCACGACGACGTTGGTGCTGGGAGTGCTGCGATGGCAGATTGCGCTCGACGCGCGAGTGCGGCCGTTTCTAAGCCGGCCCGACGCCAAGCTGCCCGAGGCCGTTGCGATCACTCTTCGGCTTGGGGCTTTTCAGTTGTTGCATCTCGAGCGCATCCCGGCGCACGCCGCCATCAACGAAAGTGTTGAGCTGGCGCGTGCGGCGGGGCAGGCGCATGCGGCGGGCATGGTGAACGCCGTCTTGCGGAAGCTGGTGAATGCTGCGCCGGTTCGCAAGCCGCTGGTGGAATCGACTGGCGCGATGGCCGAGCGGCTCGGGCACCCGGCGTGGATGGTCGAGCGCTGGGTCGGTGTGTATGGGCGCAGGGCAGCGGAGTTGATCTGTGAGTTCGACCAGCAACAGCCTCCGTGCGCTGAGATCTTCGCTGACGCGGGCGAGACCATGCCCGTGATGGATCCTGGATCACGGCTCGTGGCGGAGCTCGCGGCCGCGAGCCAGCCAGATGCTGGACGAGTATGGGACTGCTGTGCGGCGCCGGGCGGGAAGACGCTTGTGCTTGCGCGCCGTCTGCCGGAATCGGAGTTGCTAGCCACCGATGCCAGTCCGGTGCGGCTGAACCGGCTCGCTCAGCGGCTCTCTCGCGACGCTCCGGGCCGGAAGGTCGAGACGGTCGAGGCTGACGCGGCTGCCCTGCCGGCGAGCTTCGGGAGCTTTGACCTGATCCTGTGCGACGTCCCGTGCAGCGGGACTGGAACGCTGGCGCGCAACCCGGAGATTCGGCACAGGCTGGCGGCTGCTGACCTGCAGCGGCAGGCCCAGAGGCAGCGGACTCTTCTGGCCGCCGCGCTCAAGAGTCTGGCGCCCGGCGGACGACTGGTGTATTCGACGTGCTCGCTGGAGCCCGAAGAGAATGAGCGGATCGTGGCCACGGTCATGCAACACGCGGTGCAGACCGGGATTCGCCAGGCGCCCGTCGGGCCGGTACTGGAGACCCTGCGCGCTGCCGGCAAGCTTGGCGCCGACACTGAACGCCAGGTACAGGATTGGACACGCGGTGACTTCCTGCGGACCGTGCCCGGTGCGAACTTCAGCGGGCGATGGGTTCTTCGCCGCGATCTTCGCATGTGATCCTGCCTGATCGCGGGCGGAACACTGGTCAGCTTGCATCTCCTGAACGTCGCGGTGTTTCGCTTGAAGCGACACAGCCAAGAGACGCTCGCGTGCGGCTGTCTCGGTGGACCGGAGAACGGAAGGCGTAGGATTAGGGCCTCTCCACAACGGGGGTGAGCTATGGGCCTTCGCACATCGCGACGTTCGCTCGTTATCACTGGAGCCAGAACAGCCGCACTGTTTCCATTCGCAACCTGGCTGGAGGCTACTGCTCAGCGGACGCCGCAACCGATCCCATCGCCGAACGCACCAACCAACCCGAACGCTCCGGCCGGATTTGAGAACTACCCCGAGCCGAAGCCCAGGGCCCAGGGAAGCACCGTGAATCCGGAGCAGCTCCACGCGATGGTGCAGCAGCTCTACGGCATGGCGCTTGATCTGAAAGAAGAGTCGGACAAGACGAATCTGAAGGACACGCTTCCCGCAGACTTCCTGAAAAAGGCGCAGCAGATCGAGAAGCTAGCGAAGTCGATCAAAGACCGGGCGAGGGGCTAGCCTTCCATCATTGCGGCGTCGGCGTCGAGCTGGAAGTGGCCGGCGTCGTCGTCGATGTGGAGTTTGTGGAACTGTTTGGCCGCGAGAAGTACAGGCGGATGACGGCGCCTTTGCTTGCCCGGAACCCTGCTTCAGGAGACTGCGACAGAACCGGACCGGCAGGCGTGGGCGGAGCGGCGGGCGCGACAGGAACAGCAACGGGCTGACCGTTCGCGTCCACCTGAACGCCGTTGGCGCCGGCCACCACGGCCGGCTGCGGCGGAGGCGTTGCGGGAATGCCGCCGATGCTGGCTACCCGAAGGCCGAGCGCGATGCCGGCGTGGTTTGCGTTGCTGTAGTTCATGCCGACAAACGACGGCATGACGAAGGCCGCGGTTGCGTCCCCTGCTGTGGAGCTAAGGAGCAGGTTCACCCGGGGCTGATCGACGCCGGCGTCGGGTGGCGGCGTTTGCGCAAGGACGAGGTCAGGGTCGCCGGGTGCATCCAGATGCGCTACGGTGCCGAGGTCGAGCTGATCGCGCCGGAGATCCATGGCTGCCTGGCGCACGGGTTCGCCAACAACGTTGGGGATCGTGACCTGTTGCGGACCGAGGCTTTCGGCGACGCGCACCTGCCAGCCTTTGCGGACCTCCGAGCCAGGCGCGGGAGCCTGCGAGAGGATGCGGCCAGCGGGCACGGTCGTGGAGTAGAACTTGTTCTCGATATTGAGATCGAGGCCGCCATGCAGCGCGGCGTCGGAGGCCTCGGAGACCGTCATCCCGGAGAGGTCGGGGATTCGTAACCTCACCGGCGTGGAGCGCCAGTCGCAGCGTGATGCCTGCTCCGAGCACAAGGGCGATAAACATCGCCAGCAGGGCGAAGGCAGTCTTGAAGAAGCGGCGCATCGCCCTTCAGGATACAACGCGCGAGCACAGGCGAACGCTGTGGAATCAGCGGCGGTTGTCGGTGGCGGGCTCGGGGTGAATCAGCACGCGGGAGACGTGCGGATGATTCAGGCGGAACTCGTTTTCGAGATCCGTGATGACTTCGTGTACGCGCGACATGGGGAGGTCATCGGGCAAGGTGCAATGGCAGTTCACCTGAACGGTCTGCGCCGCTCCGCCGTGTCCACGCGTGACGGTGATCTCGTGCACATCAAGAATGTCGGGGAAGGTACCGGCGGTGTCCCGCAGTTGCGATTCGAGGTTCGCTGCAGTGCCGACCTGTGCCGTGGGCGCGATGGTTACGGGCTCGCTTTCGATGTGGGTCAGGACCGAACCGATGCCGGGCACCTCGCGGCGGATGGAGCCTTCCAGCCGGGTGACGAGGTCGTGCGCGTCGCGCAGGCCCATCGTCTCGGGTACCTCAAGGTGCTGTTCGACCGCGAGGCGGCCGTCACGCTGCTGCACGCTGACATCGTGCACGGAGAGGTTGGCCTGCGCGGCCACGGCCCGAATGCGTTCAAAGACGCTCTCGCCGTGGCTGGCACGCGGGACGGTGTGGATGACAACGTCGGCGCCGGGCAGGGCGTCCTTGACGGCCTTTGTTGCCGAGTTTGTGATCTGCTCGGCGCGCTGGAAGGTCAGATTTCGGGGAAGACCGAGGGTCAGGTCGACGAAGTAGTCGGACCCCGAGCGGCGAACGCGGACTCGTTCTGCTGTGATCACGCCGGGTATGGCTTCGATGTGCGGGATGATCTGCTCCCGGAGTTGGTTGCGAAGCTCTGGCGGTGTGGCGTCCAGCAGCGAATCGAGCGTGCGGCGCGCGAGCTTGATGGTGACGTAAACGATGACGGTCGTGACGAGGAGCGCGGCAGCGGGGTCGGCGAGTTGCAGCGCGGGTGCACCGAAACGATGACCCGCATAGCTGGCGAGCAGCCCGAGCAGAACGGCTCCAGCCGACCAGATATCCGTGCCGAAGTGAACGGCGTCGGCTTCCAAGGCTTCGCTGCGTTGCTCATGCGCGACCCGCTTCAGGGCTCTTGAGCGCGTGAGGTCGACCGCAATGGACAACACGAGAACGACAAACGGCCACACCGAAAAGCGCAGCACAAGATGCTGATGACTGAGGATGCGGCGAATGGCTTCAAATGCGACCCAGACGGCGGAGCCGGCCATGAGAACGATCTCGACGCCGGCGGAAAGGTTTTCGAGCTTGCCGTGGCCATAAGTGTGCTCTGCGTCCGCGGGGAGGTCCGAGACGCGCACCGTGAAAAGCGTCACCATGGAGGCGACGAGGTCGATGCCCGAGTGTGCGGCCTCGCCCAGCATGCCAAGGGAGCCGGTAAACAGGCCCGTGATGAGCTTGAGCAGGGTGATCCCGAACGCAGCAAGAACGGAGTTGAGGGCGGCCGCCCGCTTTGCGGCGCTCCGATGCACGTACTCAGGAGCTGCGGCTCTCATCGGTTTGAGAATACATGCAGGTTGGCTTTAGATCAGCCTCCGGATGCCGCTTTCTCTGCGTGGTAGAGGCCGGCTGCGTGCAACAGATAGCCGTCCCAGCCGGCGTTGGTGAAGCCGGCCTCAGCCATCATCGCGAGCATGTGGGGTGGACGCGGAAAGCGCTCGACCGATGCGGGCAGATAGCGGTAGGCGGCGCGGTCACCGGAGATCGCGCCGCCGACGACGGGCAGGATGCGATGGAAGTAGAGGTTATAGAGAACGCCGTTCATGCCGGTCGGCTGATTGCATTCGAGGATGCCGACAGAGCCGCCCGGCTTGAGCACGCGGGCGATCTCGCGGAGGCCTGCGGCGTAGTTGGAAAGATTGCGGAATCCAAAGGCGGATGTGACCAGGTCGAGGCTCGCGTCCGCAAAGGGCAGGTGCATGGCATCGCCTTCGATCCATCGAATGGTCGCGGCCGTGTATTTGGCGCGCGCACGGCTCAGCATCTCGGGTGAGAAGTCGAGGCCGATGACGGGTTCTGCTTCGGGAGGGCGCAGCGCGAGAAGTGCGGCGGTCATGTCGCCGGTGCCGCAGCAGATGTCAAGAATGCTGGCGTCTGGGCGAGAGAGGACGTCGCTGAAGCGATGTGCGGCTTTGCGCCACCACAGGCGGTCGAGACCGAAGGAGAGCAGGTGGTTGAGGCGATCGTAAGAGGGCGCGATCGAGTTGAAGAGCGAGCGGACGTGCTCGGCTGCGGCAGCTTCAGAGGCTTCGGCTGCGGGCCGCGCGCCGGGGTTGATGGTCGGTTCGGCGTTCATGCGGGCTGCAATGCTTCGGCTTCTGCGAACGATGACGCGCGCGGCGTCGAGGAGCTCGGCTTCGGTGACATCGCGGACGATCTCCGCCGACCCGATGCCAGTGGGCAGGACGAAGCTCCGGGCGCCCTCACGGTTCTTCTTGTCCTTGGCGGTGAGTGCGACGAGATCTTCGGGCGAAGCGGTGAAGGAGGGTAGTGGACCGTAGGCCCGGATCACTGCGCGCATGCGGTCGGCGTCGGATCCGTCGAGCGCACCGCGGCTTTCCGCCAGGTGCACTGCCGCGAGCATGCCCCAGCCTACGGCTTCGCCATGCAGCAGCTGCGTGTAACGGGTGGCGGCCTCGATGGCGTGGCCGAGCGTGTGGCCGAGATTGAGGAGCATGCGCAGACCCGACTCGCGCTCGTCAAGGCCGACGACCTCAGCCTTGATGCGCACGCAGTCGGCGACCACTCGCAGCAGCGCGTTCGGGTCGCCGCGTAGCACGTCCGACCTGTGGTGATCGAGGAAGTCGAACAAAGGACGATCTCGGATGATGCCTGCCTTGATGGCTTCCTGCAGACCGGCCCGAAGTTCGCGCGGAGGCAGCGTCGAGAGTGTAGCGATGTCGGCGTAGACGGCGAGCGGATGGTGAAAGGCACCGATCAAATTCTTGCCGGCTGCGAGGTTCGCTCCGGTCTTGCCCCCGACGGAGCTGTCGACCTGCGCCAAAAGCGTGGTGGGGACCTGGATGTACGGAATGCCCCGCATGTAGATGGCCGCGAGAAACCCAACGAGGTCGCCGATAACGCCGCCGCCGAAGGCGATCAGCGTGGAACTTCGATCGGCTCCGTGCTCCGCGAGCTCTTCCGCGAGACGTTCGATGGTGGCGAGGCGCTTGTGTTGCTCGCCTGCGGGGACAAGAAGGACCGTGGGGCGCTGCGCGAAGCCGTTCAACAGAGACTCGCCCCAGATACTTTGCAGCTCCGGCGAAGTGATGACGAATGCACGCACTTTGCCGGAGCGGATCTTGCCGCCAAGCAGATCGTTTACGCGTTCCCCGACGTGCGCGAGCAACCCTGTCCCTATCTCGACCGGGTAGCTCGCGTGCGAGACACGCACAGGCACGGTGGTGGTTCCGAGTTGTGCGCCTGCAATGGCCATGAGTTCAGGATACTCTGCGGTTCGCGAGCTTCACGCGCCCGCTTTGTTGGTCTTCGGAGCGACCAGGGAACTGATGACAGTGATGGCAAGAAGCACGACGATGACGCCGAGCGAGAGAAGCGGGCCGATATCGATCCAGCGCTCCGCAACCATCTTGACGCCAGCGAAGGCGAGTACGGCTGCGAGGCCGAAGTGGAGAAAGCGCAAGCGGCTCAGCATTGAGGCGAGCAGCACGTACAGCGAACGCAGGCCCATGACCGCCATGATGTTTGAGGTGTAGGCGAGGAACGGCGTGCGTGTGATGCTGAGGACGGCGGGGATGGAGTCAAGCGCGAAGACCACGTCCGTGAGTTCGACTGCGATGAGCGCGAGCAGCAGGACGGTGGGCATCAGCGTGCCGTTCTCGCGCGCCATGAAGCTGTCCTGGCTGGGGCTGACCGGGTGGACGCGGGTGAGCCAGCGCAGCCAGCGTGGGGTTTGCGGCGGGTCCTGCTCATGTTGCGGAATGAGCAGACGGAACGCGGCGATGATAAGGAACACTCCGAAGACGTAGTCGATCCAGTTGAAGCGCGCGAGAAGGCCGAGGCCGCCGGCGATGAAGGCGCCACGCAGGACCATCGCGCCCGCTACGCCCCAGAAGAGGACCTTCTGTTGCTTGCCTTCAGGTATCGAGAAGATCCGAAAGAGGACAAGGAAGACGAACAGGTTGTCGACCGACAGGGCTTCTTCGATCGCATAGCCGGCGAGATATTGCGTCGCGGCGGTGACGTGTACACGGAACCAGAGGTATGTGGCGAGCAGAGCTGAAGCGCTGACCCAGAGAACGGTGGCGTAGATGGCTCGGCGATGCGGTTCGCGCACGCGCCGGGCCATCAGCCATTCAAGCGCAAGGAGCAGACCAAGGGCGACGTGAAAGCCGATCCAGTCGTGGAGAGGCGTCATGCAGGAAGACGCCTCAGTGTTGCTGTTGGCTGATGAGCCGAATCAATTCGAGAAAAACATCCGCCGAGACCTGGAGGCTTTGCGCGCTCAGCTTGTCGAGCGTGTCCTGCTCGGTGTGGTGAAAGGCCTCGGGGTCTTTTGGAGTGCCGTACTCAAAATCGATGACATCGAGCACAGGGACGCCGCGTTCCTTGAACGGCACGTGATCGTCGTCGATCGGCTGGCCATTCCTGGAGAGGTAGTTGGCGTGACCGGTATTGCGAGCGGCCTGCTGCAGATCTTCCAGAAGCCAGGGTGTGGAGTTGCCTTCGTGATCGAACTTCAACTGCTTCCAGCCGATCATGTCGGCAACGATAAATGCCTTGATGCGCTTCAGCGTGCCGTCGCCCGACCACTTGGCAGCGATGTGGCGCGTGCCGTAGAGCT
Source organism: uncultured Verrucomicrobiae bacterium (assembly GCA_963795955.1). GTDB lineage: Bacteria > Acidobacteriota > Terriglobia > Terriglobales > Acidobacteriaceae > Granulicella. The sequence goes on along the minus strand of CAWCJK010000003.1, from coordinate 250,309 downwards.
GGTCCGAGGCGTTCCAGTTGCCGCTTACCGACTCTTCGCCGTCGTCGAAGAGCAGCCAGACGGAGTAGCCTTGCGGCGGGTGCTGGCGCAGGTATTCGCCGATCGCAATGAGGAGCGCGGAGGTGCAGGCACCGTCATTTGCGCCGACGAAGTTGATGTCGCGCAGGTTGTAGTTGGTCTCGTAGTGCGAGGCAAGGACGATGATGCCGTCGCGTTTCCCGGGGAACTTCACGAGCAGGTTGTGCATCTCCTGCGGCCCCGCGGGCGTGTTTGCGAAGAAGGTGTCGTCGACGAGGTCGCCCTTGGCCGCTTCGGGTTGGAAGTGCGATTTGATGAACTGCACGGCCGCCGCGTGACCCGGGGACCCATTGAAGCGCTTCGGCGCGACCGACAGTAACTGTTGCGTCAGGTCGAGGACGTACTTGCCGGAGATAGCAGAGGCTCTTGCGGGCGCCTTGGCGCAGGCCTGGAGTGCGGTGCACGACGCAAGAAGGCAGAGCAACGAAGCGAACAGAAGAGCGCGTGCGGAGTTCGGGGCGGCGTTCATGCGGATCATCAGCTTCATGCGGCTTCCTTCAGCTTGCGGCGCGAGGGATGCACAAAGAAGGCTACGCCAACCCCGAGAAAGTACAGCGCGAGCATCGGGGTTGCGAACAGGCACATGCCGATCGGGTCCGGGGTTGGGCAGATGACGGCGGCGATGAGAAAGATCGCAAGCACGGCGTAGCGGAAGTGTCGCAGCAGGAAGCGCGCGTCGACAACACCGAACAGCGAGAGGAAGAAGATGAGGATCGGCAATTCAAAGGTGACGCCGAGGCCGAGGATTACCGCAAGGAAGAAGCCGGTGTAATCTTCGATCGTCAAGATCGGGTTGAAGGCGTGGCCAAACTGCAGAACAAGAACGCGGATGGCTCCGGGAAGCACCCACCTGTAACCGAACCAGGCGCCGCCCAGAAAGAGGCCGATGGTGGCGCTCATGAATGGCCAAACGTACTTTTTCTCGTGCGCGTACATGCCCGGCGAGATGAAAAGCCAGATCTGGTAAAGGATGAACGGCGACGCGAGGATCGCGCCGCCGACGAGTGACGTCTTGAGGTACAGGTTGAGACCGTCGGTTGGGTGGGTGAAGTTGAGCTTCAGGCCCAGATCGGTGACCGGTTTCTGGACGTAGTTGTAGAGCCGCACGTGGAAGATATAGGCAATAACAAAGCCTGCGGCGAGGAAACCAACGCACCATAAGAGCCGCGTGCGGAGCTCTTCCAGGTGCTCCATCAGGCTCATGCCGGGAAGTTCAGCGCGGTCCTGTACAGCGGAACGGGCGCGATCCACGAGATCAGTCGCCATGCGCGGCTGTCTCCGGAGTTTCGTCGAGGGCGTGGTGCGCGAAGGCGGGTTCTGCTGTGTCTGCGCCCGGGATGCTTTGGAGCAGACCGCCGAGTGGATCTTCGCCTGCGCTCGAGTCTGTGTTGCGGCCGCGAGGTGTAGGAAGCCCGGTGGCCGGGGGCATCATCCGGAGGTCACCTGAGGTTGCGATGGGGATTGGCCGGACGCCTTCGGCGCTCTCCGCGGAACTCGCGTCCTGTGCGGAGGCCGATGGTGCCGGGATCGCGGGTGAGCCGGCCGCCTCCTCGAGCGTGACGGATTGAGCGATCGCGGCTGCCGTCTCGGGGTCGGGGATGTTGGCGGGGCGGGGAAGGTGCGGGTGCTCGGGCTCGTCGAGGGGCGGAGGCAGAGGGGCAGCCGCTTCCATCGCGGCGATCTGCTTCTGGCGCTCGGCCTGCTCGGATTGCCGAAGCTCCTCCTCCATCTGCATCTTGAACTCGTTGGAGGCGCGGCGGAACTCGCCAACCCACTTCCCAAGCTCGCGCGCCAGAACCGGTAGCTTCTTTGGCCCAAAGAGCAACAGCGCAAGGGCGAACAGAAAGATGCTGTCGGCGAAGCTTGGCATACGAACTTAGATGATACGGCCTGCGCTCCGCCGGGCCAACCGAGAACACCGTCGCTGGCAGTTTCGGAGTAGCTGCCCGAAACACTTTCGTCCCGGTTTCGTCCATTCTGTAACCACTGACTTTTTGACGCGCGGCCCCCTTCACGAATGTCCGTAGGTGAGAATGGGTGAGCGGAAGCACTAGCTGGCCGGAGGGCACGATTGGGTATCCAGGGACGGGCAGCAAGGATCTTCGCAGTGCTTTTCACGAGCGCCTGCGTTCTCACGCTTACGGCGTGTTCCAACTTCTTCACCTGCACGGGGAAGTCGAGTTGCCCGGCTTCAGGCGGGGGAGGCGGTGGCGGCGGTGGAGGTACCACGACCACCGGCGGCGACTATGCCTATGTGGCGACCACTTCGGTGACGTCCAGCACAACCGCCTCGGGGTTGTTGTCCGCCTACGCCATTGCAAGTGGAAAGCTGACCTCGCTGGGCAGCGTCTCGGTGCCGTATATCCCGGTCGCGGTGACCGTAGCGCCAAGCGACAGCTTCCTGTACGTCGCGACGGCACCGGGCTACACGACACCGGGCATCTATCTGTACTCCATCGGCTCCACGGGGGCGCTCACGGCGGCGAACAGCGGCAACGCGCTTGCGGTAGATACCGTCGCTTCGATGGCGATCTCGCCTGACGGCAAGTGGCTGTACACGGTCAACAGCGACGGGCTGGTGATGACGCAGTACTCGGTTGACACGTCCACCGGCGCGCTCACGATTGCGGGGCAGGTGACGCTTCCTGGAACGCCGTGCAACCTGACGACGGCCACCCCGGTGAGTGAGTCATGCAGCGTCACGGTATCGCCGAGCAAGCAGTTTGTGGTGGCGTCGCTGGGCATCAGCGGTGAGTACGTGTTTCCGTTCACCACGACCAACGGTATCTCGCAGACGGGCGCATACGCGATCTCGTCGGGCTACTCGACGTCGAATCCCGTCGGGAACTTCTCGGCAACGCTCGATGCGAACAACTATCTCTACGTGGCGCAGACCAACTCAGTCTCGGTGTACGGCATTACCTCCAGCGCGTATACGTCGCAAGGGACCGTGACGTACGCATCAGGGAGCGTGCCTCGGGGCATCACCCTGAGCACGAACAATCAGTACGTGTACACCGCGAATGAAGGCGCCGGGACCATCTCGGCCTTTGGTATTAGCGGATCGGGTGCTTTGAACTCCCTCTCGGGGTCGCCGTTTGCGGGGCCAGCTAACGTTTCTGCGCTCGGTGTCGATAACACAGGTGGCTACCTCGTGGCGGTTGGCTACGACGCCAACGCGGGGGTCCAACTGTACTCGATCTCCTCCGCAGGGGTGCTCAGCCAGGTGAATGCAACGGGTTCCGGTACGAACACCGCGTTTCCAGCGTTGGTCGCCATGACACACTAGAGGAAGCGAGAGGCGGCACGCGCTCGTTCGAAAGGCATCTCCGGTCAAACATGCACCTGTTCTTCACGCCGTCTCCCTCGCAGGACTGCGGCGCCCGAATCCTTCGTCTCCAGAGACGCCGTATCTTCGCGGCCGCAGTCGGGCTCGGGATCGCCTGCGCTGGGCTGAGCGGCTGCAAGAACATGCGCAAGGTCGTCGAACCTGAGGACGTTTACGTGACGGCCAAGCAGGCGTACCTCCGCGACCGGGTCGCTGCGGTCTCGAACCGGACCGGCGAGGTGACGAACGGGGAGAAGCTTACGGTGCTCGGCCGGCAGCGGCGGTTTCTTCATGTGCGGGCCCCGAACGGCGCTGAGGGGTGGATTGAAGAGAAGTTGACCGCTGACCAGGCCATGGCGGACCAGTTTGAGGCGCTTCGCCAGCAGCATCTGCACGACTCCGTGATCGCGAACGCCGTGACCCGCGACGAGGTCTATCTGCACGCCGCGCCCGGACGCGAGACGGTCCACTTCTTCCGCCTTGCAGAGAATGAGCCGCTGAGCCTCATCGAGCGGGCGACCGTCCCCAAGCCGCTTCCGCCGGGCGCTTCTGCTGCTCAGGCTGCGCAGCCCGCGCCGGGAAAACTACCCACCCATCAATCCGGATCCGGGCGCACGAAGGCTGAGGACCCGGAGACCTCGACAGGTGGACAGGCCAAAGCCGCACCGGCCGAACCAGCGATGGAGGACTGGTGGCTGGTGCGCGACAGCAAGGGCGAGACTGGCTGGATTTACGGGCGCATGATCGACGTCACGGCGCCGGATGCACTGGCGCGCTACGCCGAGGGAGCGCGCATTGTGGGCGCCTATGTGCTCGCGCACGTAGACGACCCGGACTCAGGGATCGTGAACAACGGGCAGCCAGTGACAAGCATCCCGGAGTACGTCACCGTGCTTGCGCCGTTCAAGGCGGGCCTGCCGTATGACTTCGACCAGATCCGCGTGTTCATCTGGAACGTCAAGAAACACCGGTATGAGACCGCATTGCGAGAGCGAAACGTCGCCGGGTATCTGCCTGTGCAGATCGCGATGAAGTCGGACCCGTACAACAAGGACCCGCACTTCGCGCAACCGCTCCCGACCTTCATCACCCGCTTGCTGCCGGCCGACGTTCCGCTGCCCGTTCCGGATCCAAATACCGGCCTGGTGAAGCCGGCCAGGACCGTCACGGAAGCGATCCGCCTGGAAGGCAACATCTGCCGGCGCATCGCTCCTCCGAATACGCCGCCACCGGCGTTGGCGCACCCCGTCCCGGAGCCGGAAAAGGGAAGCAAGGCGAAGGGCAAACACCGCCGCTGAGCCGGCGATCGGAGCTTAGGCGTAGAAGGTGCGAATCGCGTCTACGACCGCCTGGACCTCGTCGTCCCGCAGTTGCGGATAGATCGGCAGGGCAAGCACCTCGGTCGCGGCCTGTTCCGCGATTGGGAAGTCGCCCGCCTGATAGCCGAGGTGGCGCAGGCTCTCCTGAAGGTGCAGAGGAAGCGGGTAATAGATCTCCGTGCCGATGCCGCGATCGGTCAGAAAGGCACGGAGCTGGTCCCTCCGTGGCGCCCGAATGACGTACTGGTGGAAGACGTGTTCGGCGCGACCGTCTACGAACGGAACGACGATGCCTTCGCGCTGTGGTGTCTCCGACCAGGCGAGCCGCGTGAAAGCCGGCTGTTATACAGATCAGCTAACTTCTGTCGCTGGCGGTTGCCGGCCGGCAAACGTCGCAGCTTGACCTCGAGCACAGCGGCCTGGATGCCGTCCAGCCGGGAATTCCAGCCGATCTGACCGTCGAAGTCGTCGTGGAAGTAGCGGCGGCGCATGCCATGGTTGCGTAGTGCGCGAGCGCGCTCCGCGACAGACGTGTCGGTGGCGGTCATCAAGCCGGCATCGCCAAAGGCGCTGAGGTTCTTGGTGGGATAAAAGCTGAACGCCGCGGTGTCGCCGAGGGAGCCCGCGGGCCGGCCGTTCCAAGCGCGCAGCGAAAGCTTGAGCGGCGTCCTCAACGATAAAGGCGTCGTGCTCCTCTGCGATCGCCCCGAGACCGTCCATATCCGCGCATTGCCCGTACAGGTGCACCGGCAGGATCGCCGCTACGGCTTTGGTCTGCGTCTTGCCTTGCCGCAAAGCGGCCCTGACGGCGTCCGGAGCGAGGTTGAACGTGCGTCCATCGATGTCGGCCAGCAGCGGTTTCGCGCCGACGCGCAGAATGGAACTGACCGTCGCGAAGAAGCTGAAAGGGGTGGTCACGACCGTGTCGCCAGGACCGATGCCGAGGGCGGCCATGGCGAGCCAGAGCGCATCGGTGCCGCTGGCGCAGCCCACAGCGCTGGCACCACAAACCGCGCCTGCCGCTTGCTCGAAGCGTTCGGCGGCTGGACCGAGTACGAACTGCTGCCGTGCACAGACCTCTTTCGATCGCCTCCATCACCTCATCGCGTATCTCGGAAAACTCGCGGCTGAGGTCTAGGAGCGGGATGGAGGCGTGCGAGAGTTTGCTGGAACTGGCCATTTGACAAGGGTATCGCGCGGGTATGCGTCAGCGCCCGTGGACGGTGCTTGTGCGATTGGCACGAAAGACTGTAGGGTAGTTTGGCAAGCGGCGCTCGGCACGACTCGGGCTCACCGACAGGAGTACTTCCCAGAGCCCCCACGACCGCAAGCCAAGCAAGCAAGATAGGAGATCGGCCCCATGGACATGAAGCCGGCGCAGAACATCCAGGACACCTTTCTGAATACCGTTCGCAAGGACAAGAGCCCGATCACGATCTATCTCGTGAGCGGGGTCAAGCTGACGGGAAAGATCCGATCCTTTGACAAGTACTCCGTGCTTCTGGAGAACAACGCCCAAGAGCAGTTGATCTTCAAGCACGCTATATCGACGGTGGTTAGCGGGCGCGCACCGCATGCCGAGATTCGGACCGAGCCGCGCACCAGCACCGTTTCTCCGATTGAGAGCAGTGCACCGGCTTCGACTGCTCCGGCAGCTCGCTAGACCGCCAAGATTCCGAGGGTTCCCATGCACGGGGATGACACTCCTTCCCATCGCCGCGCGCTGGAGGAGAATGCTTTGCTGCAGACTCGCCGGCGAGCGTCCGGCGAGCGTGCCGTGCTTGTCGCGGCAGAGTTTACGGGGCTGCGCCCACAGCGCTCGCCCGTTGCCAAGCAGGCAAGACTTGCAGCGAATCTGGACCAGCGGCCCGGATGACGCAGAACAGGGCGAAGTCTCAGCGGAACCGGCCCCTGCGCGGGACGACGTCGACTTCGACGCCTCGCTTGCCGAGTTCCAGGAACTTGCGCGCTCGGCGGGCGCGGATATCGCGGCGCTGCTGATTCAGAAGCGCGCCAAGCCTGATCCCGCCACGCTGATTGGCGGCGGCAAGCTTCAGGAGGTCGAGGCCACCGCGCGGTCCACCGGCGCCGACCTGATCCTGTTCGATCACGATCTTTCCCCTTCGCAGCTGCGAAATCTGGAAGATCGCCTGCCTTGTCGTGTCATCGATCGCACGCAGCTGATTTTGGACATCTTTGCTCGCCACGCGAGGACGCGCGAGGGCCAGTTGCAGGTGGAACTCGCGCAGCTTGAATATCAGCTTCCGAGACTCGGAGGACGGGGCAGAGCGATGTCGCAGCTCGGCGGCGGCATCGGAACGCGCGGACCGGGTGAAACGCAGCTTGAAACTGACCGCCGCAAGATTCGACTCCGCATCTCGCGTATCCAGCAGCAACTGGAGGCGGTGCGGCGCATCCGTCGCCAACAGCGTGGTCGGCGTGAAGCCGTTCCTGTGCCCACCGTGGCGTTGGTCGGGTATACCAATGCCGGAAAATCAACGCTTTTCAACGCGCTGACGGGCGCGGACGTACTCGAGTCGAAGCGGATGTTCGCCACGCTGGACCCGAAGCTGCGCCAGCTGACGCTGCCGTCGCGGCGGCGTGTGCTCCTGGCCGATACGGTAGGGTTCGTGCGTAATCTGCCCCATGCGCTGGTGACCAGCTTCCGCGCGACGCTTGAAGAAGTGGAACGCGCGGAGCTCCTGATCCATGTGCGCGACGCCGCGAGTCCCACGCTGGAAGAGCAGAAAGGCCAGGTAGAAGCCGTGCTTGGCGGAGTTGGATGTGCGTGACACGCCGACGTTGCAGGTGCTGAATAAGGCCGATCTGCTTCCCCAGGACGCACCGGCTGGGCCCGGAGAGCTGCTGGTTTCTGCGCGCACCGGTACGGGCCTGGATGCCTTGCTGGCTGCAATGGATGCGGCGCTTACGGCGGATCCGCTGGTCGAGGCTGATTTCCGGATCCCGCAGTCGGAGGGCCGCGTTCTTGCAGCGCTGGAGCGCGGTGCAACCGTCTCAGAACAGAGGTTTGCGGGAAATCTACTGTATCTGCATGCGGTCGGGCCGGCATCTCTCCTGCACCGATACCGGCGGTATCAGCTTCGGAATGAGGACGAGGGCCGGACGGAGCCGGCCGGGCAGGAAGTTGTGCAACAAGAGGTGGGATAAACAATACAGGCCGCCTGATCGGGGAGCGGAGGTGAGTCCCCATTCACGCGGCCTGCACGACCCGGACGGGTCTTCGGCGGTAACGCCAGTATAAACCCGGGAAGGAGTCACGGACGCGAGGCTTTCGCGAACAGAATGTGCGCCCGGATACCGCGCGATCGGACCGTATACCGCCCAGGCTTTTTGACGCTCCGCTATTTGCTTTGCTACAAAGGTGGGAGACCAGTGTGTTTTGAGTCGCCTTGTGCGCGCTAAGCGGGGAGAACCGGCAGGTGATCCAGCCAGCGGCTCGCGCCAGACTGTAGGTTCATGGAAATACTCAGACAATTAGGTTCGCTGATCCTCGGCTCTGTGCCGACGATGATCTTGTTCATCCTTCTCGTGATGGCATACAGCTTGTTGGTGCGTCGCCCCCTCGAGCGCACGCTCGCAGAGCGCCGTCTGCGCACCACGGGAGCGATCGAGCAGGCACGCGGCGCGATCTCGGCCGCTGAGGCTGAAACGGCGGTGTACGAAGACAAACTGCGGTCGGCACGTCAGGAGATCATGGCGGAGCGCGAGCGTCGGATTCGCGAGCGGCACGCCGAGCGCGACAGAGCCTTGGCTTCGGCGCGCGATCAGGCGAATGACCGCGTTCACGCAGCGAAAGACGAGGTTCAGATCTCCGCAGACGCGGCGCGGCGTCAAATCGAGGCTGCCGCAGCGGAGTTGGGCGATCGCATCGTCAATACGCTGCTGCCGACGCCGGTGGGCGCGACCGAGGTGCACCAGTGATTCAGCCCCGCAAGCTCAGTGCCCCGAAGAGTATTCGGCGTATTTCTGTTCCTGGTGCTGCTGCTCAGTGGCGCGCGCGGTGATGCGCGCTCAGGCAACGGCGCAGCAGCCAGGTCCCGGAGTCGGCGAGCGAGCCACGCCGATCAACGCAGTGCCCGAGAAGCGCGAGCAGGAGCAGGACGAGAACGCTGCCTTCCGTCACTCGAAGGCGGTACAGAAGCTTGGCTCGCTGGTGGGGATGAACCCCGAGCAGGCGGCGACCGCGTTTGAGGTCCTGAACTTCCTGATCCTGGCGATCGCGGTCGGATTTTTCCTGGCGAAGGCACTTCCGAAGAAGTTCCGCGAGCGGAACTCTGCGATTCAAAAGCATCTGGTGGACGCCCGTACCGCGACCGAAGAGGCACGCGCACGCTTGACCTCAGTTGAAGATCGACTCGGCCGTCTCGATGCCGAGATCGCCAACATGCGGCAGCATGTCGAAGCGGAGATCGTTCGCGAAGAGCAGCGCATTCGAGACTCCGTCGAGACGGAGACCGCGAAGATCCTGGCGGCGGCCGATTCAGAGATTCAGGCCGCTACCGCAGCGGCGCGGCGAGAGCTTCAGAAGCACGCGGCCGACCTGGCCATTCAGCACGCCGCCCAACGCCTGGTCGTGACGGCCGAGACCGATCGTTTGCTGGTTCAGGGTTTGGCGCAACGACTGACGGGCGACAAGGGAGGTCAGAACTAATGGCTGCTATTGACCTCCGGTACGCCCGCGCCCTCGACGAGGTTGTGCTAGCGCAGAAGCTCTCACGCGATCAGGTGAAGGCACAGATCCGCGATTTTCTCGACACGTACTCCGGGAGTGCCCCGCTGCGCGAGGTGCTGGAGAATCCAGCGATCCCGGAAGACCAGAAGCTGCGATTGCTGGACGCGCTGGCTGGGCGCATCGGGATGAATCGCACGGTGCGGAACTTCGTCGCCGTGGTGATGCACCATCGTCGCCTGCCAGAGTTGCACGATATCTTCGAAGCGTATCTGCAATTGGCCGATCGTGACAGCGGCGTCGCCGAGGCTGAAGTCACCAGCGCGCGCCCGCTGGATACGGCGGGCAAGCGAGCGATCGAGGAGAGCATCCGGCGCCTGGCGGGCAGCAGTTCAGTCCGGGCGACCTACAGAGAAGATCCGTCACTGCTCGGTGGAGCGGTCATCAAGGTCGGATCGACGGTGTACGACGGCTCGGTTCGTGGACAGTTGGAGCAAATGAAGGAACGGATGATGGCCGCTACGCTGTAGTGGCGCCGCCGGCACGCACGCCGCCGGGAACCGCAAGATCCAGAAGAGAGAAAGAAAATAATGCCAACCATTGGGGCAAACGAGATTACGGAGCTGCTGCGGCAGCAGATCGAAAGCTACGAAGAGCGCGTTCATGTCGACGAAGTCGGCACGATCGTAAGCCTGGGCGACGGGATCGCGCGCATTCACGGGCTGGACAAGGTCATGGCGGGTGAGCTGATCGAGTTTCCGCATGGCGTGGCCGGGCTTGCGATGAACCTGGATGAAGACCAGGTCGGCGCGGTGCTGCTGGGTGACTACACGGAGCTGAGCGAGGGTGACCAGGTGAAGCGCTCGGGCAAGATCATGTCCGTGCCCGTGGGTGACGCCCTGATTGGGCGCGTAGTGAATGCGCTCGGCCAGCCGATCGACGACAAGGGCCCCATCGTTACCGAATACTCGTTGCCGGTGGAGCGGATCGCTCCTGGTGTCATCGAGCGTCAATCGGTGACGGAGCCGATGGCTACCGGTATCAAGGCGATCGACACGATGATTCCGATCGGACGTGGTCAGCGCGAACTGCTGATCGGGGACCGGCAGACCGGAAAGACTGCTGTCGCTCTGGACACCATCATCAACTCGGCGAAGAACGATCTGATCTGCATCTACTGCGCGATCGGTCAGAAGCGGTCTTCGGTGGCAGGGGTTGTGCAGACGTTGCAGCACTATGGCGCGCTGGACTACACAATCATCGTTGCCGCGACCGCGTCCGAGCCGGCGCCGATGCAGTACCTCGCGCCGTTCGCCGCGACCGCGATGGGCGAGTACTTCCGCGATAACGGGAAGCACGCGCTGATCATCTACGACGACCTTTCCAAGCACGCGGCCAGCTACCGCGAGATTTCACTCCTGCTGCGCCGTCCTCCGGGGCGTGAGGCGTATCCGGGCGATGTCTTCTACTTGCACTCCCGGCTGCTGGAGCGTTCGGCAAAGATGTCGAAGGAGAAGGGCGGCGGCTCGCTGACAGCGCTGCCGATCATCGAGACGCAGGCGGGCGACGTCTCGGCGTACATCCCGACCAATGTGATCTCGATCACGGATGGACAGATCTTCTTCGAGACGGATCTGTTCAACTCGGGTGTTCGTCCGGCCGTGAACGTAGGCCTGTCGGTCTCGCGCGTAGGCTTCGCGGCGGCGATCAAGGCGACGAAGCAGGTTGGATCGACTCTGAAGCTGGATCTTGCGCAGTACCGTGAGCTGGCGGCGTTCGCGCAGTTTGGCTCCGATCTGGATAAGGTGACGCAGCAGCAGTTGAACCGTGGTCAGCGGTTGACGGAGCTTCTGAAGCAGCCCCAATTCCAGCCGCTCACAGCCGCGCAGCAGGTGGCGATCCTGTTCGCGGGTACGCAGGGTCTACTCGATGATGTCGAGGTGAGTGAGATCCGTGCGTTCGAAGCGGGCTACTATCCGTTCCTCGACTCCGCGCACCCGGATATCTTGTCTGACATCACGACGAAGAAGGCCTTGGACGACGATCTGCGCACGCGCCTGAAGAACGCGATCAACGAGTACAAGGCGGACTTTCTGGCCCAGCACCGGAAGGCCGAGGCGGTGACGGCTTAGCCCATGGCGAACGTACTCGATCTACGGCGGCGCATCCGCAGTGTGAAGAACACGCGCCAGATCACCAAGGCCATGAAGATGGTCTCGGCTGCGAAGCTGCGTCGCGCACAGGAGCGCGCTATGCAGGCGCGGCCGTATGCGCAGATGTTGACGAATGTGCTTGAGTCCCTGGTTCGCCGGACGGACCTTCTGAACGAGGAGACCGGCGAGATCATGCACCCGCTCCTGATCGAGCGCGAGGAGAAGAGTGTCCTCGTTGTGGTCATCGCCGGCGACAAGGGGTTCGCCGGTGGGTTCAACTCGAACATCGGCAAGGCGGCGCAGCACTTCATTGACGAGCGACGAGCGCGCGGCGAAAACGTTGATCTCGAGCCAGTCGGGAAGAAGGCGATTGGGCTCTACAAACGCAAGTATCCCGCGGCCGAATACGAGCACAGGGAAGAGCACTACGACAACGACCTGTCTCGTCACATCGAGGACATTCGGCATCGCAAGGCACCGGTCGAGGTTGCGTTCGAGCACATCGACCTGCTTGTGAGAGCCAATGTGGAAGATATCTCGAAGATGGCGCACTCCATCATCGGGCGCTATGAGCGCGCGGAGATCGACGCGGTTTACATCGTCTACAACGAGTTCAAGTCCGTGATCCAGCAGCGCGTCGTGGTGGAGAAGTTGCTGCCGATTCGGAAGCTCGGCGAGCACGAGATCACGGCTGCCGAGGTGATGACGCGAAGAGGAGAGGGAAGCGGCGGCCAAGGCTGCGCAGACCGCTGGGATCTCGATCAACGCGCCGGAAGAGACGGCGATCGAGGCGGAGGCGAAGAAGTTCGGAACCTGCCGAGGTGGATTACATCTACGACCAGGCTCCGGAGCGTCTGTTCCGCCACCTCATGCCGCGGTATGTGACGACTCAGATCCTGCACGCGGTGCTCGAGTCGATTGCTGCGGAGCACGCGGCCCGCATGACCGCGACGGATGCGGCAACGAAGAACGCAGGTGACCTGATCGACAGACTGTCGCTGACGATGAACCGCGTTCGTCAGGCTGCGATCACCAAGGAAATCATCGAGATTGTGAGCGGAGCGGCAGCGCTGTAGGCCGGCTCCCGCGAAGAGAGAGATATGGCAGAGAACGGAAACGTTGGAACAGTGATTGCCGATCAGCGGCCCGGCCGTTGACGTGCAGTTCAACGAGGCGAATATGCCTCCTATCTACCAGGCTTTGCAGATCACCAGCGAGGGTTTCGATACGCCCAAGCCGCTCGACGTCATCGTTGAGGTGGAGCAGCATCTTGGTGAAGGCCGGGTGCGCTGCATCGCGATGGAGGCGACCGAGGGCATGGTTCGCGGCATGAAGGCCGTCGACACGGGCGCCGGTATCACGGTTCCGGTGGGCCGGGCGACGCTGGGCCGCGTGCTGAACGTGCTCGGGAAGCCGGTGGATGAGCTTGGTCCGGTGAATGCGACCGAGCATCGGTCGATTCACCGCCAGGCGCCGGCATTCGACGAGCAGTCGACCTCCGAGGAGATGTTCGAGACCGGCGTCAAGGTCATCGATCTCATCCAGCCGTTCTTGAAGGGTGGGAAGATCGGTCTGTTCGGTGGCGCAGGTGTCGGCAAGACGGTTGTCATCCAGGAACTCATCAACAACGTCGCGATGAAGCATGGTGGGTTCTCGGTGTTCGCGGGTGTGGGCGAGCGTACGCGTGAGGGCAATGATCTTTGGCACGAGTTCCAGGACTCGGGCGTTATCGACCTGCGCGATCTGCCGAAGTCCAAAGCGGCGCTGATCTATGGGCAGATGACGGAGCCCCCGGGGGCGCGTCTGCGGGTGGCGCTGACGGGCCTTACCGTCGCGGAGTACTTCCGTGACGAGGAGGGCGCGGACACGCTGCTGTTCATCGACAACATCTTCCGGTTTACGCAGGCTGGTTCCGAGGTATCGACGCTGCTGGGACGTATGCCGTCGGCGGTAGGCTATCAGCCGAACCTGGCGACCGAGATGGGCGAGTTGCAGGAGCGCATCACGTCGACGAAGAAGGGGTCGGTGACGTCGGTACAGGCTGTGTACGTGCCGGCCGACGATCTTACGGATCCGGCGCCAGCAACGACCTTCGCTCACCTGGATGCGACGACGGTTCTTTCGCGCCCGTTGTCGGAGCTCGGGATCTATCCGGCCGTGGATCCGCTGTCGTCCACGTCGCGCATTCTGTCGCCTCGCATCGTTGGGCAGGAGCACTACGATGTGGCGCAGGGTGTGAAGCGGATTCTGCAGCGGTACAAGGATCTGCAGGACATCATCGCGATCCTGGGTATTGACGAGCTCTCGGAAGAGGACAAGCTCACGGTGGCTCGTGCTCGCAAGGTGCAGCGGTTCCTGTCGCAGCCGTTCCATGTGGCCGAGGTGTTTACGGGCATCCCGGGAGCGTATGTGAAGGTTGAGGATACGGTGCGCTCCTTCAAGGAGATCATCGAGGGCAAGCACGACGACATCCCTGAGCAGGCCTTCTACATGAAGGGCGGTATCGAGGATGTGCTCGCGGCGGCAGAGAAGATGAAGGCTGCTGCGGCGGCGGCATAAGGACGGGCATGGCGGATACAAACCAATCCGGTCTTTTGCAGGTTCGGCTGGTTACGCCGGAACGGGTTCTGCTGGACGCGACGGCAACGGCGGTTGAGTTGCCGTCGATGTCCGGCTACATGGAGACGCTGTATGGCGCCGCGCCGCTCCTTGCGGAGTTGGGTGCTGGCGAGGTGCGGCTTCATGGCGGCTCGGCGGGCGAGCAGCGGTTTTTTGTGGCGTGGGGCTTTGTGGAGGTTCTGCCGGAGCGGGTGACGATCCTGGCGGAGCAGGCGCTAAAGCCGAGCGAGATCGATCCGAACGAGGTTCGGGCCGAGCAGCAGCACGCGGAACAATTGTGGAACCAGGCTGGCGATGACCAGGTGAAGTACGACGAGGCGAACGCCGCGTCGCGGGTTGCGGAGGAGAAGCTGGCGTCACTGCAAGGCAAGCACTAACGTCCGATCAGGGTACCCCTCCCCGCGGTGTACTTTAGTCCAAAGTACGTTCGCATAAGGCTTTAGCTCTGGACCTGTACTCCTTTCTCCTCGATGTAGCCTCCACTCGAAGCGTCAAAAACGCCCGGCCTTGAGGCCGGGCTTTTGTTTGTTCGTCGATGTTCATCGTCTCACGGCTGTCAAGAGGGCTTTGTCCCCGGCAGGCCGGAAGTACGCCGTCGCTGCGTGGGCTGATCAGTTGCAGTCTCGCTGTATTCTGCGCCCGGACGCAGCGGACGAGGCGCTTGGGGTCGAAGACGAAGTGCATGAGGTCATCGCGGTAGTCGATCTGCACCGTGAGCGAATGCAGGGTTTCGGAGCGCCGAGGAAGCCAGTCATCTCGACGCCGGCGGCGCTTCGCTCATGGCGCCGTTATCCATGGCGATCATGCCGTCGGGAGGGTAGCGCAGCCCGGCAAAGGTCCAAATTAAGCGGCCCTGTCCTGTATGTTTGGTTGACCTTACCGGAGATGCCATACGGATGTCCACGTCGGAGCCCTTCAGGCCTTGCGGCGACCTCCTTCGCGATCTCGGGCGTGATGAGAGTTCGAGTACGCGCGCCTGTATCCACGATGAAGAGCCGGATGGGGCCCCTATTGAGGCGAATGGGAAGGATCAGGTCTGTGTCCGGAGCGGAAGAACGTGGTCCAGCTCTTCATGCTGGGTCGATGTAGGGGTCGTGGAGAGGCTGGTCGTGCCTTCGTTACCCGGGTGGCCAGAGAGGGAGTTGTCTTCGTCCGCAGCAGCGCCGGAGGGCAGTGGTGGGCAGTGGGTCGAGCTTGAGCGTGTGGCCAGGGAAGTCCAGGGTTAGAAGGAAGGAGAGAAGACGTCGCCGCCGATGAGTCCGTCCTGGGCGCGTTAAGCACTTCGCGGATCGGCATCGAGTATCTCTACGTCGCAGTCGCGAACTCCAGTCCCCCGATCTTGATGCTCTTGACGCTGCGAGATGTGTGAGCTGGCATACACCTTCGTCCCTCAACACCGAAGCCGCCTGGTTTTATTCTCTCCTCGCGGCGAGATGGAGAGCGTTGGCGGCAGCGCGGGTTAAGGACGAGGCCATGGGCTCCGGTGTCGATCTCGAGCCGGCGCTGCTTACCGTTGAAGTAACCTCCAGGCCCCAGAAGATAGGCGGCTTGGGGACCGTCCTGGATGGCGGCGGATAGGGTATCTGGCGCTCGGTTCACGGAGCTTACGAGCCGGCAGGCGTGGCCAGGGTGCGGGCGCTGCAGCCCGTCGCGCATGCGCTTTTCAAGGCGCGTCTTGTCTCTCGGCGTCCGGGAGGGACGCGGCATGCGCGATATAGGCGTTCAGGTTTTCGAAGGCGACTTGGCGCGCGGCTGAGTATCGATCCATCGGTTCGCGATGTCCTTGTCGACCGGGTCGAGGAGGTGGGCGTATGTCGATCTGGATCTTGGCTGTGCCTTCTTTCCGGAGAACGCTGTGGAGCCGGCCGTAGACATCTCGTGCAGGCGGGCATTGCATCGTCGAGCTTGCTGCGCGACGGTTCGATGGTGTCTGTTCGCCTCTCCGCAGTTCGCCTTTGCGCCACTGGGTCTTCTGCGACCGAGATCTGCGCCCAGGACATTCTTAGGCTGGGCTGCCGCCCAGGCCTGGGCGTTCGACTCGGCCTCGGTCGAACTTTTCTTCGCGAAGGAGGATGCGGACGAGCTGGCATTGTGCGCGCGGTCGGCCCTGGTAGCCAGTCGCGTTGCTTCCTCGGGAGCAGGGTCTCTGCCTTTGGCGAGATCACGGCGGCGAAGGCGCTGTTCGCCGGGGCTGCGGGGGTGCGCCTGCGTGCAGTGCGCTTCCGGTCGTGCGAAGTTGCTGCGAGGTGCCCGCCGAGCGGGCTGTGCGGCTTTGGGCCTTGGGTTGGTGGGAGAGAGCAAAGGGCGAGAAGGACGCAGAGAGGCAAGACCAACCGCAGGAGCACGCGGATTGCATGCGCGCCATGGTACTACCTACGCTGAGTGGCGACGAACAGGGTTGTGCGAAGGATCTGCACGCGCGGATGGCGGCGTTGGCCCCGCCGGAGGGAGTATGCAAAGGCAGAGTACGGGGAGGTCCCAATGTTTGCGCAGCGGACGGTCAGTTGCAGTGGGCTAGTTTAGGCGCGAGAGGTCTGGGGAAGCGAGCGTCCGGCAGACGTATACTTGAGATATGTCGATACTTGGCAATGCGGCTGCGATCGCGAAGGGTATGGGGATCACGCTGAAGGAGAGCTTCCAGCCTACGGAGGTTGAGAACTATCCCGACGGCAAGGGACCGCTGCGGGGCGCAGTGTTCCAGGAGCGGTACCGCGGCAAGCACCAGTTGCAGCGCGATGAGAACGGGCTGGAGAAGTGCGTTGCGTGCTTCCTCTGCGCGGCGGCGTGCCCGGCGAACTGCATTTACATCGAGGCGGCGGACAACACGGCGGAGGAGCGGATCAGCTCTTCCGAGCGGTATGCGAAGGTCTACAACATCGACTACAACCGCTGCATTTTCTGCGGGTACTGTGTTGAGGCCTGCCCGACGGATGCGATCACGCATGGGCATGGGTTTGAGCTGGCGAGCTTGAATGCGACGAGCATGATGATGCGCAAGGAAGACATGCTGGTGCCTCGGCCGAATGCTCTGCCGCATACGGAGCATGAAGAGGTTGAGGTTCTGCGGTAGTGGCTAGTGCTTAGCGCCTAGTGGGTAGTTAAGTGCGGCGGGCCTTTGTGGCTCGCCGTAGTTGTGTGGTGGGGTTGGAGGTGCTTGATGGCGAAAACGGGCGAAGCATGCGTTGGAGAGGGTGCTCGAGGAGCGCATTGCGATCATCGATGGCGCGATGGGGACGACGATTCGCACGTATGGCATGACGGAGGCGGATATGCGCGGCGAGCGGTTTAAGGATGCTCGCAAGGATCTGCTGAACAATGGCGATCTGTTTTCGCTGACGCAGCCGAAGATGATTTGCGATATTCACCGGCGGTTTCTGGAGGCTGGGGCGGACATCATCGAGACGAATACGTTTAGCGCGACGAGTATTGCGCAGAGCGAGTTCTTTGTGGAGGACCCGCGGGAGCATGGCGGGCGTAAGGATCCGGCGTTCTACCAGGGGATTATTGAGGACGCTTCGCTGAATGAGCTGGCGTGGGAGATCAACGAGCAGTCTGCGAAGCAGTGCCGGGAGTGGGCTGATCGGGTTGGCGAATGACGACGGGGCGGCAGCGGTTTGTTGCGGGGGCGATTGGGCCGCTGACGGTGTCGCTGTCGAACTCGCCGGATGCGGATGATCCGGGGTTTCGCGTGGTGACGTTTGACCAGGTGAGCGAGGCGTATGCGCAGCAGGTTCGGGCGCTGATTGCGGGTGGTGTGGATGCGTTGCTGGTGGAGACGATCTTTGATTCGCTGAATGCGAAGGCGGCGCTGGTGGCGATTCGCGAGGTGTTTGATGAGGATGGGCTAACGCTGCGGGACGCGAGTTGCCGGTGATGATTTCGGCGGCGGTGGGGCGCGGCGGCGAGACGATGATTTCGGCGCAGACGATCGAGGCTTTCTGGAATGCGGTGGCGCATGTGAAGCCGCTGTCGATTGGGTTGAACTGTTCGCTGGGGCCGGATCTGATGTATCCGTTTTTGGAGGAGCTTTCGGAGAAGGCGGATGTGGCGATCTCGTGCTATCCGAATGCGGGGTTGCCGAATCCGTTGTCGGCGACGGGGTTTGATCTGGGGCCGGAGGATATGGCGCGGTTTCTGGGCGATTTTGCGAAGGGTGGGTTGATCAATATTGCGGGTGGGTGTTGTGGGAATACGCCGGAGCATATTGCGGCGATTGCGAAGGCGCTGGAGGGCATGAGGCCGCGGGAGATTGGGGCGGGCGGCGTGAGGCTGTGGCGGCATGAGCGGTGTGAGCAGATCCCCTTCGGAGACGACAGCAAGAAAAGCAAAGCGAACGCAGATTCCCTTCGGGAATGACAGAAAGAAAAGCAAACGCAGATCCCGTCGGGAATGACAACAGAAGGACGATGCCGATTCAAGCCGCTGAGGCTTTCGGGGTCGCAGCCGTTTACGCAGCAGCGTGGCGTGTTCATGATGATCGGCGAGCGGACGAATGTGGCGGGGTCGCCGAAGTTCGCGAAGCTGATCAAAGAGGGCAAGTACGAAGAGGCCGTGAGCGTGGCGCGGCAGCAGGTGGAGAACGGGGCGAACGTGCTCGACGTCTGCATGGACGAGGGCATGATCGATGGCGTGGCGGCGATGTCGCGCTACCTGCAGTTGCTGGCGAGTGAGCCTGAGGTGGCGAAGGTTCCGTTCATGGTGGACTCCTCGAAGTGGGAGGTCATTGAGGCGGGGCTGAAGTGCCTGCAGGGCAAGGGCATTGTGAACTCGATCTCGCTGAAGGAAGGCGAAGAGAAGTTTCGGCAGAACGCGGCGACGGTGCTGAAGTATGGCGCGGCGGTGGTGGTGATGGCGTTCGATGAGCAGGGCCAGGCGGCGACGTATGAGGACAAGATCCGGATCTGCGAGCGGGCTTATCGGATTCTGGTGGATGAGGTGGGGTTTCCGCCGGAGGACATCATCTTCGATCCGAACATCCTGACGGTGGCGACGGGGATGGAGGAGCACAACAACTACGCGGTGGACTTCATCAACGCGACGCGGTGGATCAAGGCGAACCTGCCGCATGCGAAGGTGAGCGGCGGCGTTTCGAACATCTCGTTCAGCTTCCGCGGCAATAACAAGGTGCGCGAGGCGATGCACTCGGCGTTTCTGTACCACGCGATTGGCGCGGGCATGGATATGGGCATTGTGAATGCCGGGATGCTGGAGGTGTATGAGGAGATTGAGCCTGAGCTGAAGGTGCTGGTGGAAGATGTGCTGCTGAACCGGCGGCCGGATGCGACGGAGCGGCTGGTGGACTTTGGCGAGAGGCTGAAGGCGGCGGGTGCGAGTGGCGGCGCGGATGTCGAGAAGAAGGCTGAGGAGTGGCGCAACGGCACGGTGGAGGAGCGGCTTTCAGCCATGCGCTGGTGAAGGGCATTGATGCGTACATCGATGCGGATACGGAAGAGGCGCGGGCGAAGCTGGGGCGGCCGCTGCTGGTGATTGAAGGCCCGCTGATGGCGGGGATGAGCGTGGTGGGCGACCTGTTTGGCGCGGGCAAGATGTTTCTGCCGCAGGTGGTGAAGTCGGCGCGCGTGATGAAGAAGGCTGTGGCGTACCTGACGCCGTTTATGGAGGCCGAGAAGGCGGAGATGGCCGCGGCGGGGCAGGAGGTCAGGACGCAGGGCAAGATCGTGCTGGCGACGGTGAAGGGCGATGTGCACGACATCGGCAAGAACATTGTGGGTGTGGTGCTGGCGTGCAACAACTACGAGGTGATTGACCTGGGCGTGATGGTGCCGGCGGAGAAGATCCTGGAGCGCGCGAAGGAGGAGAAGGCGGACATGATCGGGTTGAGTGGGTTGATTACGCCGTCGCTGGACGAGATGGTGCATGTGGCGCGCGAGATGGAGCGGCAGGGGTTCAAGTTGCCGCTGCTGATTGGCGGAGCGACGACGAGCCGCGCGCATACGGCGATCAAGATTGCGCCGCATTACTCAGAGCCTGTGGTGCATGTGCTGGATGCGAGCCGGGCTGTGCCGGTGACGACGAGCCTGTTGAGCGAGGATGGCAGGGCGCAGTTTGTGGAGCAGCATCGGGCGGAGTATGAAGCTTTGCGGAAGGCGCATGCGGCGCCGCCGCAGAAGATGACTCCGATTGCGGAGGCGCGGGCGCGGCGGACGCCGATTGAGTGGCGGCGTGAGGATATCGCGCAGCCTGCGTTTACGGGTGTGCGTGTGCTGGATGAGTTTCCGCTGGAGACGCTGCGGGAGTACATCGACTGGTCGCCGTTCTTTCATACGTGGGGGTTGAAGGGGATTTATCCGCGGATTCTGGAGGATGAGCGGCAGGGGGAGGAGGCCAGGAAGCTGTTTGCGGATGCGCAGGCGATGCTGGACCGCATTGTGAGCGAGAAGCTGCTGACGGCGCGTGGCGTGTATGGGCTGTTTCCGGCGAATGCTGTGGGCGACGATGTGGAGCTGTATGCGGATGAGGCGCGTTCGTCGGTGATGGAGCGGTTCCACTTCTTGCGGCAGCAGGCGAATCGTGAGGGAAGTGAGCCTTGCCGGTCGTTGGCGGACTTTATTGCGCCGAAGGAGACGGGGCTTGCCGGATCACATCGGCGCGTTTGCGGTGACGAGCGGGATTGGGCTTGAAGGAGCTTCGGGATGGCTTCCGGGCGAAGCATGATGACTACAACGCGATCATGGCGGAGGCGATTGCGGATCGGCTGGCGGAGGCGTTTGCGGAGTGTCTGCACAAGCGGGTGCGGGATGAGTGGGGCTTTGGCGGTGAGGAGAAGCTGAGTCCTGCGGAGTTGATCGAGGAGAAGTATCGCGGGATACGGCCGGCGCCGGGGTATCCGGCGTGCCCGGATCATACGGAGAAGGGAACGATCTGGCGGTTGCTGGATGTGCAGGCGAAGACGGGGATTGAGATTACGGAGTCGTTTGCGATGTGGCCGGGGTCGAGTGTGAGCGGGATTTACTTTGCGCATCCGGAGTCGCGGTACTTCAGCTTGGGGAAGATTGATCGGGACCAGGTGGAGGATTATGCGCGGCGCAAGGGCTGGAGCCTGGAGGAGGTGGAGCGGTGGCTGGGGCCGAACCTGGAGTATGACCCTGAGGCGCGGCCAGATTTCTCGCCCGCGTTGACGCGCGTCGAGCAGCTCTAAGCACGGGTGCAACACGAAGGAACTTGCGCTGCATCTAGCAGCGTGTTACAAGTAGTTCATTCCACCCGTGCAAGGCGGGTCGAATTTCATGCAGAGTGGTCGAGGGACGAGCCCTGTGACGCCACGACAACCGGACAGAACACAGTACCGGTGTCAACTCTCGCCTGGCAACAGGACACATGAGATTCGGTGGAGCAGCCTTGCCATTTCGAAGCTGCATTGCCGCAATTTCTCGTACCTGGAATCGAGCGAGAGCGGCAAGCAGATAAGCAGGACCCCACGGCCATCGGAGTTCGACGATGGAGTATTCCTGTACGGGCTTTGAGACGGCGTATGAGCTGCGCTGCAATGAGTGCGGCAAGAGCTTTGGCAACCGTCCCCAGTCAGCGTGCGACGACTGCCTTGCGCCCCTGGAGGTCCAGTACGATCTGGACCGTGTACGCGGGCGGATGACGCGAGAGAGCATAGCCGCTCGGCCGACGAACATCTGGCGATACAAGGAACTCCTTCCCATTCCCAAGGGCTTTGAGCCCGATCTTCCGGTTGGCTTCACGCCGCTGGTGCGCGCGAAGAAGCTGGGCAAGCGCATTGGCGCGAGCAATCTTTTCATCAAGAATGACTCGGTCTGCTTTCCTACGCTGAGCTTCAAGGATCGCGTGGTGGCGGTGGCGCTGGCGAATGCGCAGGCGTTTGGGTTTGAGGTTGTCGGGTGCTCTTCGACGGGCAATCTGGCGAACTCGGTTGCGGCGCAGGCGGCGCGGCTGGGGTTGAAGGCTTGCATCCTGGTGCCGGCGGATCTGGAGCCGGCCAAGGTGCTGAACACGCAGGTGTATGGGGCGCACCTGGTGCGCATGGAGGGCAACTATGACCATGTGAACCGGCTCTGCACGCTGATTGCGGATGAGTACAACTGGGGCCTGGTGAATGTGAACCTGCGGCCGTATTACGCGGAGGGCTCGAAGACGGTGGGGTATGAGATCGCCGAGCAGCTTGGCTGGCGGCTGCCGGACAACGTGGTGGTGCCGATGGCGGGTGGGTCGCTGATTCGGAAGATTCGCAAGGCGTTCAAGGAGCTTGTGGCGCTGGGGCTGGTGGAGGACAAGCCGGTGCGGTTCTTTGGCGCGCAGGCGACGGGGTGCTCGCCGATTGCGAAGGCCGTGCAGCAGGGGCGCGACTTCATTGAGCCGCAGCGGCCGAATACGATTGCGCGGTCGCTGGCGATCGGGAACCCGGCGGATGGGCCGATGGCGGCGAAGATGATCGCGGAGACCGGTGGCTATGCGGAGGATGTGAGCGATGTTGAGGTTGTTTCGGGCATCCAGGAGCTTGGCGGAGACGTGAGGGCATCTTTACGGAGACTGCGGGCGGCGTGACTACGGCGGTGACGGCTCGGCTGTATGCGCATGGGCGCATTGGGCGCGATGAGACGACGGTGGTGTGCATCACGGGCAATGGGCTGAAGACGCCGGATGTGCTGGCAGGGCGATTCGATGCGGCGCGTCCTGTGCGGCCGCGGTTGAGCGAGTTTGATGAGTACATCCGGGCCGACTGATCCGGGACTGATTGGTGTCGAGAGTGTTGCGGCAGAGGAAGAGCTGGAGCTGGCGGGAGGTGTGCGGTGAGCGTGAAGGTGGTGTCTACCGACCGCGCTGGCGCGGCATACCGAGGGGCAGAAGAGCTTTAGCTCGGATGCTTCGAATCTGCAGGCGTTGCTGAGCGAGATTGATACGCGGTATCCGGCGCTGGCGCAGAATGTGAAGGATGATTCGGGGAAGCTGCGGCGGTTCATCAATGTGTATATCAACGATGAGGACATTCGGTTTCTGGGGGGAGAGACGCATCCGTTTGCGGATGGGGATGAGGTGATGTTGATTCCGAGTATTGCGGGTGGGTGTTGAGCGGCAGGAAGTAGGAAGCAGAAACAGCGAAGGGGAGTGCTCGCGTCGGGTGGTCCTCTTTGTTTTGAGTTGGTATTTGCGGTGGGGCTCCCCCTCCCCCTGATTTGTGCAAAGTCTTGGGTTCAAAGAGTTTGCCGTTGGACTTTGCAACGAAGGTGGGATGTGGGGTTGTACTCGTAAATCGGTTGCGGGTGGCTGTTGATAGTCCCGCGAAATTTGGGAAAAACGCGCGCTTCGCTTCGCGATGAATGGCGTACCGCCGCTCTGTCCTTGAGAGAATTGATGTACTCACATCTTCTCCGGCGCATTTCCTGATACGATAATTTCGTGACATTCGATTTACAGCGCGAGATTAAGGCGCAGGCTGCCTACCTGCAACTCTTACAGGACGCCTATGCGTGCGAACAACTGTATATTGAGGCGTCGGTCGAGCCGCCGGATGGCTTAAAGCAACTCCTGAACAGAAGTCAGATGTGGAAGCAGCAGCCGCCGCCAGCCGGAACAGCTGAGGCGTTCGTGTCTTCGCCGAGCGTCCGTATGAAGGCCGCTGTCGATTACAGCGGCATTCGGAAGAATCAGAGAATAGTACTTCCTCGTGAGCCAGTTCGCGGACTGCTCCCGCCCGGAGCGGATAGCACCTGGGTTCCCATACCGGTAAAGGAGGCATCACCACAAGCGATCTCATTTGCCGTAATGCGGGAACTGGGTGCCCCACTTCCGGTCGCGCGTATCGGCGCGATGGTTGCGGAGCTTCGCGGAATGCCGGGTTCGACGGCTGCTTACAACGTGATTAGGCGTTTCATGGAGACTGGCGCAGTTATTGAGGCCCCGAACGGAGTGTCTCTCGCCGACAAGACCAGCGGCGGCAAGTTTGAGAAAGACACCCTGTGGGTCCCCGCTACCCAGCTGACCGACGCAGATGCGGCGTACCACCGGCGTGAGGGGATTCTTGAACTGCCAAGCTAAATCCGGGCTCAGCACAGCTTCCATCACGCGGGGATTGCAAACATGCGGTTGGATTAAGACTCCGCTGAACGCGCACCACGTGAAAGCCGATTTGTCCGTTCTAGCGAAAGATGGCCGGATAGAGAGATGAACGACAAAGGCTGGAGGATTACGGATCAACAGCAAACCCCGCAATAGCGGGTTTGCTGTGAACGAGGTTGGCTCATCCCGGAGAGCTGTAGGAGGCGCAAAGGGATGGGCTGACACAAACCAAACCAGAAGGTGGCCTATGCCTCTCTGCCTTACAGGAGGTCAGATCGCTGTCCCTAACGGGCAGCAGTCACCTCCCGCTGTAAAGGAGGGTAAGCGTAATCCGCTTATCTATGCAAGAGCACCCGGTAGACATGCGGGGAGGCTTGGTCGAGCTTACTGCTGACGGTTGTAGCTGTCGAGGCGGCGGCAGGCTTCGGTCAAGTCGGCCTCTTTCTTGGCGAAGCAGAAGCGGAGGAGGTGGTCGCCTCGGTTTTGGCCCTTGCTGTCGGTTGGCGAAGAAGGCTGAGCCGGCTACGGCGGCTATGCCGGTGTCGGCGAGGAGCTGGCGGGCTTTGGCTTTGGCTGTCTGCGCCGGGGATTTGGGTGGCGTCGGCCAGGACGTAGTAGGCGCCTTGGGGATGGAGGGGGTGAGGCCGGCGCGGGTGAGGGAGGCGCAGATGGCGTCGCGCTTGGTCTGGTATTCGGTGGCGAGGTCGTCGTAGAAGGTTTGGGGCAGGCGGACGAGGCCGGCGGCGGCTCCGTGTTGTAGCGGGGCGGGGGCGCAGACGTAGGTGAGGTCGTGGAAGTAGCCGATGGCGGGGATCCAGCGGGGGTCGGCGGCGAGGTAGCCGAGGCGCCAGCCGGTGACGGAGAAGGTCTTGGAGAAGCCGGAGATGGTGATGGTGCGCTCGGCATGCCGGGGAGGGTGGCGAGGGAGAGGTGTTGGGCGCCGTCGAAGAGGAAGTACTCGTACATCTCGTCGGTGAAGACGAAGAGGTCGTGCTCGAGGGCGAGCTCGGCGATCTGCTCGAGCTCGGAGCTGGGTGAAGACTTTGCCGGAGGGGTTCGACGGGGGTGTTGAGGATGAGGGCGCGGGTGCGCGGGGTGATGGCGGCGCGGAGGCGGTCGATGTCGAGGCGCCCAGTCGGGCTCGGTGAGCGGGACGATGACGGGCTGGACGCGTTGGGCGCGCAGCGTGGCGACGTGGTAGCCGTAGAAGGGCTCGAGGACGATGCACTCGTCGCCGGGGTTGAGCAGAGCCACGAGGGCGGCGTGGAGGGCGCCGGTGGCGCCGGAGGTGACGAGGACCTGGGTGTCGGGGTCGACCTCGAGACCGTTGAAGGACGCGAACTTTTCTGCGATGCCCTGGCGCAGGCTGGCGATGCCGTCGAGGCGCGTGTAGATGTTGTGGCCGTCGCGGATGGCCTGGATGGCGGCTTCGGCGACGGGGTGCGGGACGTCGGTGTCGCAGACGCCCTGGGCCATGTTGATGCCGCTGACTGCGGAGCAGGCGACGGACATGGCGCGGATCTCGGACTGGATGTTGCCGGGGGCGAGGTCGCTGAGGCGGAGACGAGCGGCGGACGGAGCAGCGAGAGAGTGCCATAGGGAAGGGGTGTGCGCGAACGAGACCATCTTAGAGCAGACAGCGTGCTGCGCCCAATCTGAACGCCGACGGCCGTTTATGCTACGACGGCGTTGAGATCTGAAGCCCTGGGTACAGAACGGCATGCTGCTGCAGCGGCCCGAAGTTGCGCGACGGCTCAGATTACGTGGAGAAGGAACAGGATAACCACGATCAGCAGGATGGTCCCGAGGATGCCGCTGGGCGCATAGCCCCAGCCGCGGGAGTACGGAAAGGCAGGAAAGGACCCGAAGAGCAGCAAAAGCAACACGATGATGACGATCAGTTCCACGTGAACTCCTCCAAGCAGGTGACTCGCCAGATGGATGCTGTGTGGCCCTATGTGTGTTATCCAGCAGTAACAAAGCGGGGTACTTTTCTTGGCCTGAGCAACGCCGGATGTTGCTGTCCCGCTCCTAAGAGCAGGAACCATTTGCGCGCGGCGCGCGCTCGGAAAGGGACGTATGTTCTTGATTCTTGCTCTTGCTCTGCTGGTTATCTGGGTTGTGTGCTTTCTGGCGTTTCACATCACCGCGTTTGCCATCCACGTGCTGATCATCCTGGCGGTGATCTCGTTTATCTTCCACTTCTTACGCGGTCGCAGGACGGTGTAACTACAGAAAGGCCCGGCGATGTCGCCGGGCCTTTCTGTTGTGCTGCTGAGTGCGTCGTTTACTGGCGCGGGACGTTGTGCTGCGGAGCGTCCGCGGGCGGCGGCGGCATGTTGCCGAGCGCCTCGGGCGTTTCCTCTTCGAGCTTGGGCAGCTTGGCGGCGAGCGCGAGGTCGAGCACCTCGTCCATGTTGTCGACGAAGTTGAGCTTCATCGTGTTCTTGATGAGGTCGGGGAGCTCGGCGAGGTCCTTGCGGTTTTCTGCCGGGAGGACTGCCTCGAAGATGCCGGCGCGGTGGGCTGCGAGGAGCTTTTCTTTGAGGCCGCCGATGGGCAGGACCTTGCCGCGGAGCGTGATCTCGCCGGTCATGGCGATGTCGCGGCGGACCTCGGTCTTGGTGAGGGCCGAGGCGAGCGCGGTGGCGAGGGTGATGCCGGCGGACGGGCCGTCCTTGGGGATGGCGCCTTCGGGCACGTGGATGTGGATGTCGATGTTGCGGTAGAAGTCGCGCTGCAGCCCGAGGTGCTGCGAGCGTGAGCGGATGTAGGTGAGCGCGGCCTGCGCGGACTCCTGCATGACGTCGCCGAGCTGGCCGGTGGCGGTCATCTTGCCCTTGCCGTCGAGGACCTGCACTTCGGTCTGCAGGATGGAGCCGCCCATCTCGGTCCAGGCGAGGCCGGTGACGAGGCCGATCTCGTTCTTCTCGTGCACCTGGGAGTCGCGGAACTTGGCGACGCCGAGCAGATCAGAGATGGACTCGCCGGTGACGCCTTCCTTGTGCTCGGCGTTCGCGACGACGCGGCGGGCGACCTTGCGGCAGACGTTGCCGATCTCGCGCTCGAGGTTGCGGACGCCGGACTCGCGGGTGTAGTTGCGGATGATGCCGCGGAGGGCGTCGTCGTCGAAGTTGACCTGCTCTGGCGGTGAGGCCGGTGGCTTCGAGCTGCTTCTTGACGCAGGTACTGCCGGGCGATTTCGAGCTTTTCGAGCTCGGTGTAGCCGGAGAGGCGGAGGATCTCCATGCGGTCCTGCAGCGGAGCAGGGATGGTGTGGAGGACGTTGGCCGTGGCGACGAAGAGGACCTGCGAGAGGTCGTATTCGACGTCGAGGTAGTGGTCCTGGAAGGTGTTGTTCTGCTCGGGGTCGAGGACTTCGAGCAGGGCGGAGGCGGGGTCGCCGCGGAAGTCGGAGGCCATCTTGTCGATCTCGTCGAGCATGATGACCGGGTTCTTGGTGCCGGCCTTCTTCATCGACTGGATGATCTGGCCGGGGAGCGCGCCGATGTAGGTGCGGCGATGGCCGCGGATCTCGGCCTCGTCACGGACGCCGCCGAGCGACATGCGGACGAACTTGCGGCCGGTGGCCTTGGCGATGGACATGCCGAGCGAGGTCTTGCCGACGCCCGGAGGCCCGACGAAGCAGAGGATCGAGCCCTTGGGGTTCTTGACGAGCTGGCGGACGGCGAGGAACTCGAGGATGCGTTCCTTGATCTTTTCGAGGCCGTAGTGGTCCTCGTTGAGGACCTGCTCGGCGTTGTCGATGGAGCGGATTTCCTTGGAGCGCTTGCGCCAGGGCACGGCGAGCAGCCAGTCGAGGTAGTTGCGGCTGACGGTGGACTCGGCGGACATGGGCGGCATGGCTTCGAGCTTCTTCAGCTCCTGCGTGGCCTTGTCCTGCACGTCCTTGGGCATGCCGGCTTCTTCGATCTTCTTCTTCAGCTCGTCGAACTCGCTCTTTTCGCCGCGGCCGAGTTCCTTCTGGATCGCCTTGATCTTCTCGTTGAGGTAGTACTCCTTCTGGGCGCGCTCCATCTGCCGCTTGACGCGGGACTGGATGGTGCGGTCCATGTTGAGCTTCTCAATGGCGATGTCGAGGGTGTCGGCGACGCGGGCGAGACGCATCTCGGGATCGAAGACCTCGAGGAGCTGCTGCTTTTCTTCGATGGAGAGCGGGAGATTGGCGCCGATGAGGTCGGCGAGCTTGGCGGGCTCGTCGGTGCGGAGCGCGGCGGCGGCTTCCTGGTTCAGCGACTGCTGGAGCTTGGAGTACTGCTCGTAGAGCTGGTGGACGCGGGTGACGAGTTGGTCGGTCTGCGGGGTGTGCTGGAGCTCGTTGCGCGAGGTGCGGACGGTGGCGACGAAGAATCCGTCCTCGTCGTTGACCTCGATCGCGCGAGCACGCTCGACGCCTTCGACGAGCACGCGGATGTTGCCGTCGGAGAGGCGCACGGACTGCACGATGTTGCCGATCGTGCCGACGGTGTAGATGTCCTCGGCCGTGGGCTCGTCGACGGAGGCGTCGTGCTGGGTGGCGAGGAAGATCTTGCGATCGCCGTTGAGGGCCTCTTCGAGGGCGCGGACGGAGGATTCGCGACCGACGACGAAGGGCGCCATCATCTGCGGGAAGATCACCATCTCGCGGATGGGCATCATCGGGAGTTTGCGCTGGGTACCGTTATTCAATTCGCGTTCGTCGTTCTTCATGATTCTCCCGATTAGACGTTGACTCTGAGTGTTCGATGCAACGCCCCTGAGCTTGCGCAGATTCTACGTCGATTCGTGACCCGACATACGCAACTTCTGGCGATCCGCTTTGGCAATCTCAACGCTGCTTTCGCGTAACGAAGGACGGCATGCTGAAGTGTGACCCGGACGTGCCTTCGAAGTTGCTCGACGCGGTCCGTCCGTAGCGCCAAGACGAACGGACAGCCTAGGCTGTCCGTTCGCTGAAGACGAGGAGGCTGGATCAGCCGGCCTTTTCCAATAAGCACAGGGAGGGTGATGTCGCGGCTCTTGACCATCTCCTCGGTGATGATGAGTTCCTTGACCTTCTTGTTGCCGGGGACGTGGTACATGAGGTCCAGCATGAGCTCTTCGAGGATCATGCGCAGCCCACGCGCGCCGACCTTGCGCTGCAGGGCTTCGCGGGCGATCTCCTTGACGGCATCGTCGGTCCAGGTGACCTTGACGCCCTCGTAGTCGAAGAGGCGAGCGTACTGCTTGAGCAGGGCGTTGCGCGGCCGGGTGAGGATGTCGATGAGGGCCGGCTCGTCCAGCTCGTCAAGGATGCCGAGGACGGGCAGGCGGCCGACGAACTCTGGGATGAGGCCGTACTTGAGAAGGTCCTGGGGCTCGGCCTGGCGAAGCATCTCGGTATCGCGCTGGGCGCGGATGGGAGTGACGGCCGGGTTCTTTGCCTCGGGGTCGGCGATGGTCTTGAAACCGAGGGCCTTCTTGCCGATGCGGCGGGCGATGATCTTTTCGAGGCCGACGAAGGCGCCACCGCAGATGAACAGGATGTTCGTCGTGTCGACGATCGTGAACTCCTGGTGCGGGTGCTTGCGGCCGCCCTGGGGCGGAACGTTGGCGACGGTGCCTTCGAGTAGCTTGAGCAGGGCCTGCTGCACGCCTTCACCGGAGACGTCGCGGGTGATCGAGGGGTTCTCGTCCTTGCGGCCGATCTTGTCGATCTCGTCGATGTAGATGATGCCGGCCTGGGCGCGGGCGACGTCGTTGTCGGCGGCCTGCAGGAGCTTGAGGATGATGTTCTCGACGTCCTCGCCGACGTAGCCGGCCTCAGTGAGGGTGGTGGCGTCGACGATGGCGAAGGGAACGTCCAGCATCTTGGCGAGCGTCTGCGCCATCAGCGTCTTGCCGGAGCCGGTGGGACCGACAAGGAGGATGTTGGACTTGGCGAGCTCGACGTCGTTGCCGCGCATACGGTTCATCTGGATGCGCTTGTAGTGGTTGTAGACGGCGACCGCGAGCTTCTTCTTGGTGGTGTCCTGGCCGATGATGTACTCGTCCAGAAAGGCCTTCACCTCGGCGGGTTTGGGCAGGTGCTGTGGCGCCGCGCCGGGCTGTGCCTCGGTGCCCTTGTCGTCCTCGAGAATGGAGTTGCAAACCGCGACGCACTCATCGCAGATGTAAGCCCGCGGATAATCCGATGGCGAAGAGATCAGCTTCGCCACCGCATCCTGCGATTTGTGGCAGAAGGAGCAGCGAAGTGATTCTTCCAGGCCCCGAGTGGTCTTCATAGATGGTCTGCGGCTCCTTCGTTCGGCGGCGAGTTTGTGAAACGCTCACCGCTTTGGAGAACGGTGTAAGTCTACACCTTAGCGGAAATCTGCACTGCGCTGCATACACGACGGTTATGGCGGAGTGGGTACCGGTGATGCAGGCCGCCGAAAGGTGGCACGGGCACGTACCACCTTCGGGACGGTGGCGTGTCAGGTGCGTGGGCGAGTGATGATGTCGTCGATCAGGCCGTATTCCTTGGCCTGTTGCGAGCCCATCGAGAAGTCGCGGTCGGTGTCGCGCTCGATCTGCTCGAACGTTTGGCCCGTGTGCTCGGCCATGATGCGGTTCATGCGCTCACGCAGGCGAAGGATCTCGCGGGCGTGGATGTCGATCTCGGTGGCCTGACCCTGGATACCGCCGCCCATGATGAGGGGCTGGTGAATCAGGATGCGGGCGTTGGGAAGAGCAAAGCGCTTGCCCTTCTTGCCGGCCATCAGCAGGAACGCACCCATGGATGCGGCCTGACCGATGCAAAGGGTCTGCACGTCGTTCTTGATGTACTGCATGGTGTCGTAGATCGCGAGACCTGCGGAGACCGAGCCGCCGGGCGAGTTGATATAGAGCTGGATGTCCTTTTCCGGGTCCTCGCCGGAGAGGAAAAGGAGCTGCGCAATGATGAGGTTCGCGACGTTGTCGTCGATCGGCGTGCCCAGAAAGATGATGTTGTCGCGCAGCAGACGGCTGTAGATGTCATAGGAGCGTTCGCCCCGGCTCGTCTGCTCGAGCACCATCGGTATAAGTCCCATAGCTCTCTTTCCTCTGTTTCGTTCGTGTCTTTGATTACGAGGGTAGCAGTCCGGAGCGCCTGGTCTGTGTGCAGGGCGGGCGCTCCGGCTCAAAGGAGGTACGGGTTATGCAGCCAGCTTGTCGAAAAGCATGCTGCCGGTCTTTTCGCGGCGCATCTGCTCGCGAATCCGGTTGAGCGAGCCGTCTTCGGTGAGGCGCTTGCGCATGGTGTCGATGGGCTCGCGCGCTTGAAGTGAGGCCATGAGCAACTCGCGCTCCATCTCGTCTTCGGAGACGGTGACGTTCTCGCGGTCAGCGATCTTGTCCAGGATGAGCGAGGCCTTCACCTCGGCTACCGCCTGATCACGCTGGGCCTCGCGGAGGCGCTCGAAGTCGAGCTGGCGCATCGCGTCGGTGGTCATGCCCTGCTGCGCGAGCGCGCGCAGGCCACGCTCAAGCCGAGCGTCAATCTGCTGCTGGACAAAGGTCTCGGGCACAGGGAACTCGAAGCGCTGGATGAGCTCATCGAGCATCTTGTCGCGCGCCTGGGTCTCGAGCGCGTCCTTCTTGCGGGCCGTGACACGTTCGCGAAGCTGCGTTTCAAACTGCTGCCAGGACTCGTAGTTGCCGAGCTGCTTGGCGAACTCATCGTCGCGCTCGGGGAAGGTCTTGCGCTTGATGGCCTTGACGGTGACGTCGTAGCTGACTGTCTTGCCGGCGAGGCGCTGATCGCCGAAGTCGGCGGGGTAGTCGACCTCGAGCGTGAGTTCCTGACCTACAGACTTGCCGCGCAGCGCTTCGGTGAAGGCGGGCAGGGTGTTCTTGCCGTTGATCTCGAGCAGGATGTCGTCGCCGTTGATTTCGGGCTGCTCGGTCTGGTTTGCGACTCCTTCTTCGGTCACGGTCTGGGCGACGTCCTGCACCTGGCCTTTGAAGCTGATCTCCGCCCAGTCGCCGTCGGCGAGGGGACGCTCCTCTTCGACCGGCTCGACGGTGGCGTGGTGCTCGAGCAGGGCGTTGAGTTCGGCCTCGTACTCGTCATCGGTGATCGTCACGTCCGGGCGTTGGACCTGCACGCTGTCATAGCCGTCGACGTTGATCTCGGGAAGGACCTCAAAGGTCGCCTTGAAGCGGAGCGGCTGGCCTTCAAAGAGCTGCAGCTCGGACACCTGCGGCTGCGACACGGGGCTCAGGGAGTCCTGTTCGAGCGCGGAACGGAAGCGCTCGGAGACAAGCGACTCAAGGACCTCCTGGCGGAGCTCCTTGGCGAAGCGCGAGCGGATCAAGGACTCGGGCACCTTGCCGGCGCGGAAGCCCGGGATGCGAGCCATCTGCGCATAGCGGCGGATGGCCTTGCGATACGCCTTGTCCACCTCGTTCGCGGGCGCCTCGACCTCGATGGTGCGGGTCAGCTCGGCGTTCAGCGTGGGCTCGTGGTGATGGTGGTGCGCGTGATCGTGCGCATGCTCGCCGTCGTGGCTGTGCTCGTGTTCGGAGGCGCTGGGCGAGTTGGACGGATCGGCGTTCGCGGGCGTATTGACGGTCTCTTCGTGGGTTTCAGTAGGTGTCAAAGCAGGTCTCTTCTAGATGAACTGGACTGGGTGCGCGATGCGCTCTTCCGTGGCGGAGGAGGGAACCATCCCTGCGCTTGTGGACGGCGGAAGGTCGCTCCGCCTCAGCCTTTAGGATACGAGCCGGATGCGTGGAGGGTCAAACGGCCCGGTTGCGTTTACAGGCCCGGGTTCAGGCTGCCCGCGGTGAAGGTGAAGACCTCGATCCGCACTTTGTATTGCAGGGTGTCGCCGGCCTGCAGGGTGGAGATGCCGGAGCCCTCAGAGGTGTTCCATTCGGGGCCAAGCGGATCGTCGAAGTTGGTCTCCGGGCTGATGGAGACCCAGGGTTTGTCGCGCGGCGCGAGTACCCGAAGGCCCCGGATGTTGGCGGTCAGGGGCAGGATGCGGAGGCCGTAACCGTAGGTGGTGTCGCGAAGCTCGGCGACGGGGCCGCTTGCGAGGACGCCCGTGGTCAGGCGGGCGTAGGTCTCGTTGATGTCCATGTTTCCGAGTCGTGTGCCGCGGGCGTTGACCAGGTCCAGGGGCGTGCCGGTGACCGGAAGCATGCGGCCGGTCGGCAGTCCGGTGCTGCGGTCGGTCTCCAGGCGGGTGCTGGAGGGGATGGTGAGCGTGGCGTTCGCGCGATCGTGGCTGGGCATGCTGAAGTAGGGCAACCAGCCGATGCCGACGGGCATGGGCGAGTCGCCGGTGTTTTGCACAGAGACGGTGATATCCACGGTGTGTGCCGCCATCTCGACCAGGATGTGGACGGAGCCGGTCGACGGCCAGTTGCCGGAGAAGGTGCCGGGATGGAAGGTCGCCTCGACCGACTGGCCGTCGAGGATCACGTCGGTGTGCGTCGCGTCGGCGCTGCGGTCGAGCAGGAGACCTTTTGTGGAGATCAAGCTGCCGGGAGCGGAGGCGGGAAACGTGAGTCGCTGGCCGAGCCAGAGGGCCTGCAGCACGCCGGGTGTTAACGAAGGCTTGCCCGACAAGGCGGTCCGCCCACGGCACCAGGAATGCCCCGCCCATGGTGGCGCTCAGAGCGCCGTTTCCGTCCGAGCCGGAGTCGGAGAGCATGCCGGTTGCGTCGTCGAGCGGCGGAGACATCAACAGCGGGACGTCGCCGTGTCCGGGGATGCGGGCCGTGAGCTGCAGGATGTTCATGCCGCGGCCGGGAAGCAGCGTGGCCCCGACGAACTCGGGCTCGCCGCTGGTGGCGTCAGGCGTGCGGGCGAGCTTGATCGCAGGCTCGCCGCCAGGGCCGGTCGGCGGGGCCGGCGAAGACTTGTCCTGGAGAACCGCCGTGGTTAGACGATGGAAGTTGCCGCGCCCCCGCTCCCAGGAGATGGCAAGCAGAATGACGCACAGAATGCCGATCAGAGTAGGGGTAAAACGGCCGGAGTTTGTGAATCGGGGACGTCCAGGGTGCGGTAGCGGCCCAGAACGGCGACGAACTTCATTCATGCTGAGGCGTATCTCCGCAAAGCTGGTCCGTGACCACAATACCATTGGGGGTCGCAAAGGCGCGGCCGGGGAAGTAACCCACCCGGCGCATCGGGAATCTTACGAAGTGGATGAGGAGGATGAGATGAAAAAGTTCTGGATTGCTTTTGCTTTGGGTGCGGTGGCAGGGACCGTGGCGGCGCTTCTGTATGCCCCGGAATCGGGAGCTTCAACCCGGCGCAAGCTGCGGCGCGGCATTGAAGATATCGGAGACAACCTGACCGATGCCGCGGATTACCTGCGCGAGCAGGCTGAGCGCATCGGCAAAGAGGCGCAGCGGCTGATCGACAGCAGCAAAGGGCAGTTTAACGACGCTATGGACGCGGCCCAGCAGTATGCCAAGAGCGCGAGCAGCAAGGCGGAGGACACAGGTTCTCGGCTGATGTAGTGCCGAGAGCTAGGAATAGCGCTCGGGCGGTCCGAGCGTAACGACGAAGTAGGTGCAGGGCGTATCGCCAGCGTTCCGGATGTAGTGAAGGTCCCCTGCGCAGCAAAGACCCACGTCACCCGCCGACATCCGGCGGGTGACGCCGTTTGTGGTCAGTTCACAGGTGCCTTCGCGGACGAGCCAGATCTCGTTGTGGAGGTGCTTGTCCACGGGCTCGTGAGCGGCGCCGACCTCCTGGTGCGTCTCGTGGATCTCGATCTGGATGTTGCCGGCCTTGAGCATGCCGACGAGATAGCGCTGAGACGAGCGCTTCGGGAGAGAGCCGTAGGACGGACCCGGTGTGAAGACTCCAGAGGTGAGGACGGGGAGGTCGCCTTTCGGCTTGCCACCGCCGGGACCGACCGTCGGCTGGCCCATGGTGGTGTGCTCTGTTTGCGCTGCTGCGGATTCCGGGGCGATGGCCGTGAGGGCGAGGAGCGCAGGCATGAGCTGAGCGAAGGTGCGACGGTCCATTGGGACTCCAGGGACAAGGGGAGGGGAAGTCGAAGGGCTCCGCCGAAGCGGAGCCCTTGCGTTGTTTGCGGCCTAGGCCGCGGTGAGGGCGAGACCGACGTTCGGCTCTTCGCCGGTGCGGTCCGGAGAGACCGGGCGGTAGAAGAGTTGGTTGCCGTCGAGATAGACCTCCAGGAACGCAGGGCGTTCGGGGATCTGTCCAGCGATCAGGGCCTCCGAGAGCGGGTCCTCGATGTAGCGCTGCAGAGCGCGGCGCAGAGGACGCGCACCGTAGGAGCGATCGGTGAGCGTCTTCTGCATGATCCAGCGCTTGGCCTCGTCCTGCACGGAGATGGTGATCGCCTTGTGCACGAGGTTGGTGTTGAGCTGCTGTACGAGCAGTTCGAGGATCTGCATGAGTTCGGGGTCGGTGAGGGCGGAGAAGACGATGACCTCGTCGAGACGGTTGATGAACTCGGGGTTGAAGGTTCGCTTCACCTCGCCCATCACCATCTCCTGCATCTTCTCGAAGACGACTTCGTCCTTGGTCGACTGGAAGCCGAGTCCCTCACGCTTCATGAGGTGCTTGGCCCCGATGTTCGAGGTCATGACGAGGATCGTGTTCTTGAAGTCGACGGTGTTGCCGAGGCCATCGGTAAGCTGGCCGTCTTCAAAGACTTGCAGCAGCAAGTTAAAGACGTCCGGATGGGCCTTTTCGACTTCGTCGAGCAGGACGACGGAGTACGGGCTGCGCTTGACGCGTTCGGTAAGCTGACCGCCCTCCTCGTACCCGACGTAGCCCGGAGGCGAGCCGATGAGCTTGGAGACAGAGTGCTTCTCCATGAACTCCGACATGTCGAAGCGGATGAGGGACTTCTCGGAACCGAAGAGGAACTGCGCGAGGGTGCGGGCGACCTCGGTCTTGCCGACGCCGGTCGGTCCGAGGAACAGGAACGAGCCGATGGGCCGCGCCGGATTCTTCAGGCCGGCACGGGACCGGCGGATCGCACGGGCGAGGGCCGAGATGGCCTTGTCCTGGGCGATGACGCGCTTGTGCAGCTCTTCCTCGACGCGGAGAAGCTTCTGGGTCTCTTCTTCCTTGATGGAGGTGATGGGGACGCCGGTCCAGCGTGAGACGACCTCCTCGATGTCCTCGCGGGTGACGATGCCCGAACTGGACTCATCGAGGTGGTACTTGTCGCGGAGGGCGCGCAGGTTTTCGCGCTCCTTGCGCTCCTCGTCGGAGTAGAAGCGCGCCTTTTCGAACTCGTGGTTCGCGATGGCGTTTTCCATCCGGTGGACGATGAACTTGATCCGCTTCTGGACCTCGGTCAGCTCCTCGGGCAGGGTGGTCTGGCGCAGCTTGACGCGGGCGCCGGCCTCGTCGATCAGATCGATGGCCTTGTCGGGAAGGAAGCGGTCGGGGATGTAGCGGCTGGAGTGGGAGACGGAGAAGGTGATCGCGTCGTCGGTGTAGCGAGACCGCGTGGAACTTCTCGTACTGGTCCTTGATGCCCATGATGATCTTGATCGCGTCCTCCTCGTTGGGAGGCGGGACCTTGACGGCCTGGAAGCGGCGCTCGAGGGAGCGGTCCTTTTCGATGGACTTGCGGTACTCGGCCGGGGTGGTGGCGCCGATGCACTGGATTTCGCCGCGGCTGAGCGCGGGTTTGAGGATGTTGGCGGCGTCGAGCGAGCCCTCGGCGGAGCCGGCGCCTACGAGGGTGTGCAGCTCATCGATGAAGACGATGGAGTTCTGGTTCTCCATCAGCTCCTTCATGATGGTTTTCAGGCGCTCCTCGAACTGGCCGCGGTACTTGGTGCCCGCGACGATCAGGCGAGAGGTCGAGCGAGAGGACGCGCTTGTCGGCGAGGAAGCGAGGGAACCTCGCCGTCGGCGATCTTCTGCGCGAGGCCTTCGACGATGGCGGTCTTGCCGACGCCGGGCTCGCCGATGAGGACGGGGTTGTTCTTGGTGCGGCGGCAGAGGATCTGGATGACGCGTTCGACCTCGAAGTCGCGGCCGACGAGCGGATCGAGCGTGCCGTCCGTAGCGGCCTGGGTGAGGTCGCGCGAGAACTCGGC
The DNA here is from genome assembly GCA_963795955.1 of uncultured Verrucomicrobiae bacterium. Taxonomy (GTDB): domain Bacteria; phylum Acidobacteriota; class Terriglobia; order Terriglobales; family Acidobacteriaceae; genus Granulicella. The sequence continues at coordinate 213,022 of CAWCJK010000003.1, read as the reverse complement.
AAGCATGGACTGCTCCTGCTGCTGACCGCGCTGCTTGGAGGATCCGCTGGAGGATGAGGACGAGCCGCCGGAGGGCTTTTCCTGCGTGGAGCGCTGAAGTTCCTCGCGGATGGCCGGCAGACGCAGGCCGCGCTCGGTGAGGATTTCCGCGGCGAAGCACTTTTCTTCGCGCAGAAGACCCAGCAGCAGGTGCTCGGTGCCGATGTGCTTGTGGCTGAGACGCTCGGCTTCCTCGGCGGCGTAGGCGAGGACGCGCTTGCATTCGTTGGAGAGCGGAAGATCGACGGAGGTGGAGACCTTCTCGCGGACGGTGGTGTGCTGCTCAATCTGCTTGCGGATGGACTCAACTGAAGCGTGTGAGCGCAAAAAGCGATTGGTAAGCGCCTTGTCTTCGCGCAAAAGGCCCAGCAGGAGGTGTTCGGTTTCGATGTAAGGCGAACCGAACTGACTCGCCTCGTAGCGCGCAAAAAAGATGACGCGCCGCGCCTTTTCTGTGTAGCGTTCGAACATGCTCCCCCTTCAAACCACCGCCCTCGCCCGTTCAGGTGCTTGAGGGCGTGGCTTGCGATGGAAAACCCGTGGCCACCGCGGTCGTTTGCGGCGGGAAGGAACTGATTGCCTTGCGGCAGCCAGAGAGTTGCCACCTAGTGTATCCGCGCCATGCACGATTGCGAAGGGCAGACCCTTTGGTGGTTACCAGAGATTTGACGATGTTGTGGGAATTCGGTCGCAAACGCAAGATTCTCGGCAGGTGTCGTGGCTGCTGTCCACTTTGCTGCGATGAAAAACGGACGCGATATCACCAGAATGTCGTAACGCCATGGCGCGATTGTGGCAGATGCCTATTCGAGGCGGCCGTCGCGGAGCCGGAGCACACGGTCGCAGCGTTCGGCGAGTTCGCGGTTGTGCGTAACGACGACCGCGGCGAGTTCGCGCTCGCGGCACAGGCGCTGCAGCAGCGAGAAGAGTGCCGCAGCGGTGTGATCGTCGAGGTCGCCGGTGGGCTCGTCGGCGAGGAGGACTCTTGGAGACGTGACGAGGGCGCGAGCTATGGCGACTCGCTGCTGTTCGCCCCCGGAGAGTTCGCCGGAGCGGTGGTTCGCGCGCGCGGCGAGTTCGACGCGTGCGAGCCAGGAGTGGGCTTCGGCGAGCGCTTGCGCGTGGGGGACGCCACGAGCGAGGAGGGGAAGGGCGATGTTTTCGACCGCGCTGAACTCGGGAAGAAGGTAGTGGAACTGCCAGACGAAGCCGAGGGAGCGGTTGCGGAGGCGGGCGGCCTGCTCGGGGCTGAGGCGGGTTACGTCGGTGCCGTCGATCCAGACCTCCCCGGTGGTGGGTGTGTCCAGGCCGGCGAGCAGATGCAAGAGGGAGCTCTTGCCGGCGCCGCTTTGACCGACGATGGCGACGGACTCGCCGCGGGCGACCTCCAGGTCGAGATCGCGAAAGAGTGAAAGGCTGGGGCCGTTCGGGGCTGGTCGGTGGGTAGGTCTTGCTGAGGCCTGTGGCGGTGAGGATCGGCTGCGGTGCTTCAGGGTGTGTGCCGAGACCGGAGGGTACGGGTTGAGGAGTGTGCATCAGTCCTGCCTGACGGTCGGAGCAGGGGCAGAGGCTGATGGGGGAGCGACGCTGGCCAGGTCCTTGGCGGCTCGCTCGTGCCATTTGAGGTGGAAGCCGATGCCCATACGGTTCCAAGCATTGATGTTGGCGATGGCGAAGGTGAGGTCGACGATGTCTTTGCCTTGGAAGAACTGGGTGACGGCGGCGTAGTCAGCGTCGGAGGCGTGGCTGCGCGTCCAGGCGGGTGATGACGTCGGTCCAGCGGAGGGCGGCCTGCTCGCGAGGGGTGAAGGCGTCGGAGGTGGGGCCGACCCCGACGGCGTCGATGCGGGTATCGTGGCTCGTGCAGCTTGCGGAGCTCGGCGGTGTGGAGGCCGATGCAGAAGTGGCAGTTGTTCAGCAACGAGGCGCGCAGGTTGACGAGGCCCAGGAGGACGGGTTCGAGCGCCGTGCCGGTGTTGACGTAGTGGCCGAAGGCGCTGAGCGCGGCGTAGCCGGCGGGGGCGAGGTCTGGGTAGCGGAGGCGGGCGGCATCGTGACCACTCTACAGAGAGCTCTTCTGAGCTGTCTTGCGTCTTACTCAACCATCTCCACCAATCGCGAGATGGAAAGACGGAACCGGAGCTGCAGCTCGTGATTCTGCACCCGGATCTGTTTGTCACGGCGGGACCGGCGCGCTGTTCGTGATTTGGACCCGATCTGTTTGCACGCCGGCGCGAAGACCGGTGCCATCACACAGACGTCATAGAGGCCGGGTTCCAGCTGCTCCGCTACTCGTCCGTTGCCGTCGGTACGGAGGGCGCGGTCCCGCATGAGGGTCGCTGTCGCTGTTCTTGTGGACCAGCACTTGAGCCTTGGCGATCGGCGCTTCGGTGGGATCGACGACGGTGATTTTGCAGGCTGGCTTTTCTGGTGTGGGCGGCGTTTGCTGCTGCAGACAGAGCAGCACGGTAACAAGCGTTAGGCTCGGAGCGATGGTCAGCATGAGGCCGGGGTCTCGTGGGGATCACTCATAGCGCAGCGCTTCGGCGGGCAGGATCCTGCAGCGGAGCGGGACGGGTAGAGGGTTGCGAGCAGCGCGATGCCGAGGGAGACGGCGGCTACGAGGATGGCGTCGGTGGCGCGGGGGGCGAAGGGCAGGTGGTCGATGGAGTAGACGCCGGGGTCTAGCTGGATGAACTGGTAGTGCGCGCCGAGCGAGGCTGCCGACGTAGCCGAGGACGAGGCCGATGGCGGTGCCGATCGCCGAGATGAGGACGCCCTGGAGGAGGAAGATGCGGCGGACCTGGGCGGGGGTGACGCCGAAGCTCATCATGACGGCGATGTCGCGGGTCTTTTCCATGACCATCATGGTGAGCGCGCTGAGGATGTTGAGCGCGGCGACGACCACGATGAGCGCGAGGACGATGAAGGTGACGGCCTGCTCGAGCTTGAGCGCGCGGAAGAGTTCGCGGTTCTGCTCCTGCCAGGTGGTGGCCTGGAAGCCGGGGCCGGCGGCATGTTCGAGCTCGCGGGCGACCTCGGGGGCGCGGTTGAGGTCGTCGAGGCGGAAGCTGAGCACGCTGACGAGGTCGGGCTCGGAGAAGAGGCGCTGGGCGTCGGCGAGGCGCATGAAGGCGTACGCGGAGTCGTACTGGTAGAAGCCGGAGGAGAAGATGCCGACGACCTCGAAGCGCTGGTAGCGGGGGATGAGGCCGAGCGGGGTGAGTTCGCCTTGCGGGCTGGTGATGAGAACGGTGTCGCCGACGGTTGCGCCGAGGGTGAGCGCGAGTTCGTGGCCGATGACGATGGGCGGCGTGGGTTGGATCTCGCCGTTCGCTGCGGTCGGGGCGAGCGGGGCGTAGGTGCCTTCGTTTACGGATTGCAGGAGGTTGCCGATGCGGAGTTCGTCAGAGGGGACGATGCCCTTGATGAGCGCGCCGCCGGAGCGTGGGCCGCGCGAGATGAGTACCTGACCGTAGAGGCCGGGCGCGACGGCTGCGACGTGCGGCTCGCGTGGCGAGGCGGGTCATCAGGGGGCGCCAGTTGCGGATGCCGTCGCTCGCGACGCGCAGGAGTTCGACGTGGGCGGTGGCGCCGACGAGGCGGTCCTGGAGGTCGCGGCGCATGCCGTTGGTGATGGCGAGCGCGATGATGAGCGAGGCGACGCCGGCGGCTACGCCGATGACCGAGATCGCGGTGATGAGGCCGACGACGGCCTGGCGCCGCCTGGCGCGAAGGTATCGGGCGGCGATGAAGAGTTCGAAACGCAAGCGGGGTCCAGCGCTCATGGTAGCTGGTGGGCGGCTTCGGCCCGGCGATCAGGGCGTCCCGGTCGCGGAGCGGAGCGGGGATTCGTCCTTGGCGTCGGGTGCGTTGGCGATGACGCCACCGGCAGCTCGAAGCTGGTCTTCACCATGGAGACCTCCATCACACCGCCGCCAGTGGGCATCGGCATGGAGGAGACGCTGTGTTCGCGGAGCGCGAGGGTGGCCTGGGCGATGTATTCGCCTGGGGGCAGGGAGCTGAAGTGAAAGCGTCCGCGCTCGTCGGTTGGCCACAGGATGCGCCCTGTGGAGGAGAGATCCTGCGTGAAGCTGCCGTCGGTGTCTTTCCGAAGCAGCGTGACCTGAACGGAGATCGCCGGTGTGCCGTCGTCGTAGAGGACGTTACCCGAGACAGAGCCGCCGCGAGCGAGGGTCAGCTCGACCTCTGTTGGCGCATGCGGCTGAACGGTCACCTGCGTCAGCTCAGACCGGAGGCGCTCCTGGATGTCGGGCGTTGGGTGTCGGAGTTGCGCTGGGGTGAAGCTGAGGAGTGGGGTGATGTAGCCGTCAAGGTCGATGCGCACGTAGTAGCGGCCAGGCTTGATGTGGGGTGCGACGAAGCGGCCGTCCATGTCGGTTTCGATCGGGGGCAGGTCATTGCCGAGGGCGGGCGAGGGCCCAGCCTCTTTGCCGGACGGCTGCTCGGCCTGCGTGAGCGCAACCGGCACGAGGCGGACCTCGGCCAGGCGGGCGGGGCGCTGGGTGTCAGCACAGATGACCCGGCCGGCGACGGAGCCGAAGTCCTCGGGTGCTGCGGTCGCTTTTGGGGTGCTTTGAGCGAAGCCAACAGCGGTGAGACCGAGGCCGAAGCAGACGAGAAACCTGGGCGCGTATCGCATGTGGCTCTCACTGTGCGTTATAGCGGGGCGCTGCGGGCAAGAGGGAACGGCGCGGTGAGCCTGTAGCCGAACCGGAGGCCCGTTCGTCTATAAAGGTGTCACCTGCCGGGAAGTGACGTTCTTTTGTCTGAGAGCGGCGGGGTGGAGCAGCGTTCATGAACAAGGGCCCGTTTCTTGCGATGGCGGCGTTGAGCCTCGCAGTTTCCAGCATCGCGCACGCGCAGACGCCGACGCCTCCGCCGGCGCAGACCCCACCTGCGACCACGGATGACAGCGGCCCGGCCACCACGACGGGCATCGACCTGCCGAAGAAGAAGGAGGAGCCTGCGACGCCTCCGCCCGCGCCTGCTGAAGAGCGGGTGAAGAACCCCAACGGCGCGATCTACTCGATGCGGGTGGACGTGCCGCTGGTGAACCTGGACGTGGGCGTGCTGCTGGATAAGACACACCAGTTTGTGCCGGGGCTGAAGCCGAATAACTTCCTGGTGGTGGAGGACGGGGTCGAGCAGCAGGTACAGAGCGTGCGCGTGACCAAGGAGCCGATCACGGCGGTGATGCTGCTGGAGTTCGCGGCGAACTCATACTGGCTGATCAATGACATGCAGAACTCGGCCGTGGCGTTCTTCAACACGCTGCAGCCGGATGACTATGTGGCCGTCGAGACGTTTGACATGCACACGCACATCCTTTGCGACTTCACCAATAACAAGGAGACGATCGCGGAGGCGCTGCGGAGCCTGATGATCCCGACGTGGAGCGAGACGAACGAGTTCGATGCTTTGTACGACACCCTGGACCGGCTTAGCCGGGTGGAGGGACAGAAGTACATCGTGTTGATCGGGAGCGGGCGCGACACGATGTCAAAGCTGACGCTGGACCAGATGCTGAACAAGATCAAGGCCACGCAGAACGTGACCATCTTTTCGGTCAGCACGGGCGGGATGATGCGCGAGATGCGGGGCTCCGGGATCGGGGCGCTGCAGGATCAGAACGAACTGCGGACCTTTGCGCAAATGACAGGCGGGATGTACTTCGCGCCGGTGTTTGAGGGCGAACTGCGGGACATCTTTGGGCGGATCAGCGACTCGATTCGCGACAAGTATGTGTTGACGTATCGGCCGACCAACAACAAGAACGACGGAACGTACCGCAAGGTGAAGATCTACCTGGTGGACAACGAAGGCAAGCCGCTGAAGATGCAGGATGAGAAGGGCAAGGCCCTGAAGTACTCCATCATCGCCCGCGACGGCTACCAGGCGAAGCTGCCGGTTCAGTAGGCGAGGCTTCGCTCAGGCGAGATGAGCGAGCGGATCGTGGCCGTGGACGGGAACGAGGCAAAGCAGCAGCAGACCTTCGATGAGGATGACGCCTTCGAGGCGCTCCGAGACGCGGTGCAGGCGCTCGAAATGGAGGCGTGACGGCGCGTTGAACGGGGCGGCGTCGACGTCTCCGCCGAGCGTGAGGCGATCGGTTTCCATGTGCGGGAGCACCGACTGCTGCAGGTACAACGTGAGCGCGATCATGGAGACGACGAGGATGATCTCGACCGCACGGGCGGGGTGGGAGTCGTGCTGCGTGGCGAGCAGGGCCAGCGTGAAGAAGAGGTAGATGGAGCCCGCGAGCAGGCCGATCCGGTGCAGCGCGAGAAGGCTGCTGCGGACGACGAGGCCAGCCTCGTGCGGGTTGGGCAGGACCTTGAAGGCCTCGTAAGCCACCACGATGAAGAAGGTGATGGCTCCGACCCAGATGGCAAGCGCGAGGAGGCGAACGACGCGGAGCCCTGTCCTCATTTGCCTTCCCGGGAGCTTAGGGCTGGCTCGTTGAGCTCAGCCGCGTGCGAGGGGCTCGGCGGATGAGACGGCGGGCTGCGCAGCGCCGTGGGCGTCGCGGTTGAGAACGCGGCCGAGGATGAGTTCAATGGCGTCCTTGGCCTGGCGGTAGTCGGGTTCGGATATTCGGCGCTGCAGGCGTTCAGTTTCAAGCGCGAAGAGTTCCTCTTTCAGCGCCGCGAGAATGGCGTCTTGCGAGCGGGCGGGCGCTGCGGAGGCACCCGGCGCGGGTGGCCAGGTGTTGCCCGAGGGCGTGGGCGCGGTGTTTACGGGGCCTGCTCCGGAGGGCTTACGCAGCAGCACCCCGGCGGCGCCGGCGAGCAGAAGCGCTAACCCGGAGAGGATCCACCACTTGTACTTGGCCCAGGGATCGCGGTCGCCGGTGGCGTCCAGCGGGTTGTTGAGGCCGCGGCCGCCGGCGAGATCAGAGTTGCTGACCTGGGGCGCGCTGGCGTCGGAGTTGCTGGAGGGGTTGGCGGTCGAGGCGTTCGGGCCTTCCGCGTTTTGGTCACCCGGTCGGCTGCGGCAGGGTTCCCGTGCCGGAGAGGGTGAACTCGGGCGCGGCGTTCGGGGTGACGTCCTGGGCGATGAAGGTCGCGGTGCCCGCCTTGGCTCCCTGCGTGGTGAGCCTCGCACCGGCGCCCGGGGTCAGGGTCATCGTCGTGGGCAGCAGAACGGCGAAGGTCTTGACGGGGCCGGTCAGGCGCGGCGTAAAGGTGAACTTGCCCGTGTAGGGGACGGTGTAGGAGATGCCGAACTGGGTTTCGCCGGGGCGGATGGGGAACAGGAAGGTGAAGTGGCCGGGGTCGCTGAGCGGAACGGCGGGGGTCTGGACGGGCATGCCGCCCTGGGTGATCGCGCCGGTGCGGCCGATGAGCGAGCCCTTGGGAGGTAGAACTCGAAGCCGTTGGGCCCGAACTGGGTGCGCTGGGGTGTGGACTCGTTGAGGACCTGCAGCACTTCCACGATGTGGAGTTCGGTCGGGGTGGCCTCGATGTGGAGTTCCTCGACCCCGGTGTGTACTCCGTCGACGGACGGCGCGGCGTCGTAGACAGTCACGGCGACGGTGTTGGTGCCGGGTTGGACGGGCTGGAAGTAGTTCGCTTTCTGGTGCGTGACGCGGACGAGGTGCATGCCTTCGTCGGGAACGTGGAGCGAGAAGTGGCCGCGGGAGTCGGTGGTGGTGTGCGACGCCTCCTGCATGCTCTGTTGCAGCTGGATGAGCGTGACGGTGTCGCCGGCGGAGGGTTTGCCGTTCGTGCCGTTGGTGACGGTGCCGGTGATGGGAGCTGCGGCAACGGCGGGCAGGGCGAAGGCGAGCGCAGCGAGACTACTGAGGAGAGAAGCAGGAAGTCGCACGTATTCAGGATACGTCAGGGTTCCCGGGTGAGCCGGGGGTCAGCCGCCGAGGGTTTCCATCTCGGCGACGACGTGTGCGGCCTCGGTTTCGAGCGCGTCGCGTTGCGTGGCGTAGTCCTCTTCGGGGAACTTGCCGGCGCGGTACTCGAAGTTGAGGTCGCGGAGATTGTCGTAGATGACGTCCTTGCGCTCGCGCAGGTAGTCCAGCCGTGTCTTCTCGGTCACGCGACCGGGAGAAATCTGTCGGTCGGGGCTAAAGATATACACAATGCAGCCGATAAGCAGAAGAGCGCAGGGAACGATGATCTGAAGATCCATGGGTCACGTGGACCAGCCGAGGGGGCGTTGCGTCCAAGCTATAGTTTAGTCGGCGGAAGGGGGATGCGCGTGGGGCGATGGCTGCGGTGGATCTGCCTGGTGCTGTTGGCCACCGCTGCGCTCGCGTTCGCGAGGGCGGAGACAACGTCGCAGGCCGGTCAGCACACCGATCCGTTGAACCTCGACCCGGAGGTCCGGCAAGGGTACGAGCGGTTCTATAACCTCGACTTCGACGGGGCGCTGGCGATCTTCAACAAGGTTGCGCAGCAGCATGCGCAGGACCCGATGGCGTGGAACTACGTGCTGGTTACGACGATCTTCCGCGAGCTGTACCACCAGGACCTGCTGGACACCACCTATTACGCGCACGACAGCTTTCTTTCGAATAAGCGGGATGTCCGGGTTCCGCAGGCCACGCGCGAGCAGATCGAGAACCTGACGAACAAGGTCATCGGGATGTGCGACGCGGCTACTGAAGAGCAACCCGGATGACAAGAATGCGCTTATTTGCCCGCGGGTATGCGCGAGGTTTCCATGCGGTCTTCATTACGCTGGTGGACCACTCGTTTGCGGCTGCGGCGAAGCAGGGATACCAGGCGCGCAACGACTCCGAGGCGGTCCTGCGGATTGACCCGCTGTATGCGGACGCGAAGATGGCGATCGGGATACAGCAGTTCGCCGTGGCGAGTCTGCCCCGGTTCGTGCGCATGGTGGTTGGCTTCATGGGCGTGGGCGGGTCAAAGCAGAAGGGTCTCGCGTTGCTGCGCGATGCGGCCGCGCACGGCGTGGTGACGGCGGTCGAATCGCGGACGATCCTGTCGCTCTTCTTGCGGCATGACGGACGCTATCCCGAGGCGCTGGAGGTGCAGCGTGGGCTCGCGGTGCAGTACCCGCACAACTATCTGTTCCGGCTGGAAGTGGCGAATCTGCTGAAGGACGAGGGGCAGGGAGTGCCGGCGATGGAGACGTACAAGGAGGTGCTCGCGGACGCGCAGAAGCCGGGGTACTTCATTGATCCCCGGCTTCAGCTTGCGTACTTCGGCTTGGCCGACACGCAACGTGGGTACAACCAGATCCCCGAGGCGGCGGCCAATTACACGCTGGCCGCCGAGCAGACGAACTGCAGTGACTGGCTGCGGCGCCGGGCGGAGTTGGATGCCGGGCAGATGAATGATCTGCTGCACCACAGGCCCGAGGCGATGCATATGTACCAGCTTGCGGCTGCGCCGGGCGGAGATCAGTCACAGGCGGATGCCGCGCGCAGGTACCTACGCACGCCGTTCACGGGCAAGTGAGTCGGGGAACCGAGCGACGGGGTTCAGCGTATCTTCATTTGCAAGGCTGCGAGAGCCTTACGGGGAATGATGGAGGGAAGCTGATGGTCTGCACTTATTGCGCTCATGTGGTGGAGTCAGGTGCTCAGTTCTGCAGCGGATGTGGCCGGCCGCTGGCGGTGTACACGGCGCCGGCGCCGCGGGCAAGTCTGGCTCTGTATCGGCCTCGTGAGGGGCGGATGATCGCGGGTGTATGTGCCGGGTTCGCGCTGCGCTTTGGCTGGGATGTGGCGCTGGTGCGGCTGGTCCTGGTACTGGCGTTGGTGTTTGGAGCGGGAACACCGTTTCTCGCGTACCTGATCGCCTGGATCGTGATGCCAAACGGGCAGTATGCGCTGCCGATGCAAACGGGCTACTACGCGCCGCCAGCGGTCAGCGCCCAGCCGGTGACTTCAGCGACGCACGCAGAGCGGCTCGGGGCCGGGTAGCATGGGCGTGTGAGTCTGTTTCCGGCGCCTCGCCCTCTTGCGTATCAAGACAATGAACTGGAGCTTTCGGGCGTAGACCTCGGCGAACTGGCCGAACGGTTTGGTACGCCGTTGTATGTGTACTCGGCGGACGATCTGCTGGCGCGCGTGCGGCTGTTTACGCAGGAGTTCGCCGGCGTGGCGCATACGATCTGCTATGCGGTGAAGGCGAACTCGTCGCTGGCGCTGCTGCGGTTGCTGGGCGAGTCTGGGTGCGGGTTCGACATCGTCTCCGGCGGAGAACTGGAGAGGGTTCGCCGGGCGGCGCCCGAGGCGCTGAGTCGCGTCGTGTTCTCGGGCGTGGGCAAGCAGGCCTGGGAGATGGAAGCCGCGCTGGACGCTGGGATTCGGCTGTTCAACGTCGAGAGCGAGGCGGAGCTTGCGCTGCTCGCGGCGACGGCAGAGAGGATGGGCCGGCGCGCGCGCTTTGCGATCAGGGTCAATCCGGATGTCGCGGTCTCGACGCACCCGTATATCTCGACTGGGCTGCGGGAGCACAAGTTTGGGGTGGCCATTGAGCGAGCGCGGGGTATCTATGCTGACGCGCGCAGGTACCCGTCGCTGGAGCCCGCGGGTGTCAGCGTGCACATCGGGTCGCAGATTCGGGATGTGCAGCCGTTTGCGGATGCGCTGCAGCGGGTGTATGCGCTGGTGGGGGAGTTGAGAGCGGACGGACACGACATCCGATACATCGACGCCGGTGGCGGGTTTGGGATTGAGTATGGGCGCGGGGAGTTTGATCCTGCCGCGCGGGTGCGTGAGTATGCGGGCGCGTTGAAACAGGTGCTCGGGCGCGCGGACGTTCATCTCCTGCTGGAGCCTGGACGCTTTCTGATTGCGCAGGCAGGCGTGCTGGTTACGCGCGTGCTGTATACGAAGGCGAACGGCGAAAAGCGGTTTGTGATTACGGATGCGGCGATGAACGATCTGATCCGGCCGGCGCTGTACGGGGCGCACCATGAGGTCATTCCGGTACGCGCGGATGGTGAAGCGCAGGCGGTCGCGGATCTGGTGGGGCCGGTGTGTGAGAGCGGGGATTTTTTTGCGCGGGATCGGGAGTTGCCGGCAGGTCCGAAGGGGAGATCTGCTGGCGATTCTCGATGCGGGTGCGTACGGCATGAGCTTGAGCTCGAACTACAACTCGCGCGTGCGGCCGGCGGAGGTGCTGGTCGAGAACGGGACGGCGCGGCTGATCCGGCGGCGGGAGACGCTGGATGATCTGCTGGCCTGCGAGGTGGTTTGACGGCGGTTGCGAGCGACTGCAAACGCGGTGTGCGCGGAGTACGCGGTGTTGGCGCCGTTTTGTGCGTTGCCGCCGGGTGTCGATGCGGCGTTCGTCGGCGAGGCGGAGGTCGCAGCGAGGTGCTAGAATCACCTGCGACGAAGGTGTGTCCCGGCCCTTTTTGCGGCTGTGCGGGCGCAGCAACGCACTTCCAACAGCATTGAGGTTTCGAGCATGTCCGGCCACTCAAAATGGGCGACGATTAAGCATAAGAAGGGCGCACTGGACGCCAAGCGCGGCAAGATCTTCACGCGGCTGATCAAGGAAATCATGGTGGCGGCGAAGGCCGGTGGTGGGGACCCGGACGGGAATCCACGGCTGCGGACTGCGGTTGCGGCGGCCAAGGCCGAGAACATGCCGAACGACAACATCGCGCGGGCGATCAAGCGCGGGACGGGCGAGATCGAGGGCGCGCAGTACGAGGACATTACGTTTGAGGGCTACGGCCCCGGCGGTGTGGCGATCATCGTCGAGGTGCTGACCGACAACCGTAACCGTGCGGTGAGCGAGGTGCGGCATGCGTTCTCGAAGAACGGTGGGAACCTGGGCGAGTCTGGATCGGTCGGGTACATGTTCTCGAAGAAGGGCATGATTGTGGTCGCCAAGGACGCCGCCGATGAGGACAAACTCACCGAGATCGCGCTTGAGGCCGGCGCGGACGACCTGAGCGCGGACGGGGATTACTGGGAGATCACGACCTCCCCGAAGGATTTTGAGGCGGTGAACGAGGCGATCAAGAAGGCGGGGCTGAAGCCTGAGAGCGCGGAGGTCACCATGGTTCCGTCGACCTATCAGAAGCTGGAGGGAACGCAGGCGAACGCGATGATGCGGTTGCTGGAGACCCTTGAGGATCTTGACGATACGCAGAACGTGTACTCGAACTTCGAGATGGACGAGGCCACGGTCTCCGCGTAACGAACACGCATCAGAGTAGAGGTGCACGGGCCGCCAGTTCGCTGGCGGCCTTCGACTGTGAAGGGGTAAGCTTTGGCTTTCAAACATGGATTGACGGTCGCCACTCTGCTTGCCTGCGCAGCGGTCGCGGTGAACGCACAAGATGCGCAGACGGTGACGCTGACGGGCACGGTGCTAAGCCCAAGCGGCACGGGGGTTCCGGGCGCTCTGGTGACGGTCTACGACGGCTTGCTCCAGATCGCTCGGACTCCGACAGACAGTCAGGGACTCTTTCATTTCCGGGCTGCTCCGGGGGCGTACCGAGTCAACATTGCAAGTAACTGCTATGTGAATCCGACATCGTCTCCGATTCCGTTCAAGCCCGGGGATTCGACCCGGTTTGTCCTTCAGCAGAAGGCTTGAAGGAGTTTTTGGACCGCCATGCGGCCGCCTCGCCGGTGCGTCGCGGAACGATCTCGTGAACGAGTCGCCGGTGCGGCAGGAGGCCTCCGTCGCGCCTTGGGAGTACGGAGCGTTGTTCCAGGGGGGCGTGGGCCTGACCGAGAACCGGGGCAGCTTCCGCTTCCTGATGGCCGGGGTGCATGCCGGCAAGGTGCTTACGGGCGAGATCGGCGGAGGAGCGCTGCGCGGAAACTTCGAGTACGCTGGGGAGTTTTTCCCGTACTGGCAGTCGTTTACGCCGAAATTCCAACGGATCTCGTGTACCTACGGGGCCGGTGCCCCGAATTGCAGCCAGCCTTATTCGGTAGGGGGCACGTTTTCAGGCGTGAGCGTCACGCCGATCATTCTGCGCTGGAACTTCACCGGCGGCACGCGGGTGATGCCATGGGTGCAAGGCGCCGGGGGCGTGTTGTGGACGAATCACAAGTACCCCGCGTACGGGAATACGAGTGTCGGGGACGTGACGAACACTGGTCCTGGTTCAAATACCAGCGTGTGGAACTTCACGCCGCAGTTTGGGGTGGGAGCTCACATTTTTCTGAAGCCACGGCGGTCGCTGGACTTCAGCGCCAATGCGGTGCATATTTCCAGCGCCAGCCTGGGGGACCGAAACCCCGGCGTGAACGCAAGCGTGCAGTTTTCAGCCGGTTACACGTGGTGGAGCCGATAATTCGCGGGATGTTGAAGCAAACGGATGGCGGGCCCGGTTAAGCCTGTACGTGCAGTGAAGTGATGGATCAGGAAACAATTGTCGAGTGTGTACCGAACTTCTCTGAGGGTATGGATCTGGAGAAGATCATCGCTATCGTGAGAGCGATGGAGGTCCCGGGAGTTTCTCTTCTGGACTGGTCGGCTGATCGGGACCATAACCGCAGCGTGGTTACGGTTGCGGGAGCGCCGGACGCGGTAGTGGAGTCGGCTGTTCGCGGCGCGGGAAAGGCCGCTGAGTTGATCGACCTGACGCGTCAGCGGGGAGAACATCCCCGGATTGGGGCGGCTGACGTGATCCCGTTTGTGCCGGTACGGGAGATCTCGCTGGTGCAATGCGCGGTGCTGGCACGCCAGGCGGGCATGCTGATCGCGCAGCGTTTCGGGGTGCCGATATATCTGTATGAAGCTGCGGCATCGCGCCCGGATCGCGTGAACCTTGAAGACGTTAGGCGTGGACAGTTCGAGGGTTTGTTGAAGAGTGCGGCTCGTGACGCAACGCGACGGCCCGACATCGGCGGACCGGAGCTGCACCCCAAAGCTGGGGCGAGCGCCGTGGGAGCGCGCAAGTTCCTGATTGCCTACAACATTTACCTGAACGGAACCGGCAGCAGCGCGGACATCAGCCTGGCGCGGACGATTGCGCGCGAGGTGCGCGCGTCAAATGGGGGCCTTCTGGGCGTGAAGGCGATGGGCGTCGTGGCGAACGGGCGCGCCCAGGTGAGCATGAACATCACGGATTTTGAGAGGACGCCGGTGTCGAGGGTTTACGCCACGGTGCGGGAGATCGCGGCGCGGCACGGTGGCAGCCTCGCCGAGGGCGAGTTGATTGGGCTGATCCCCGAAAAGGCGTATGAGCCGGATGCGGAATGGACACGTCAAACCCATGGGTTTGACCCTGAGCTGAAGGTCCTGGAGCGCCGGTTGCGGCATCCGCAGCCGTGGCCGTAGTTCGGTCGCGGTAGTTACGGGGACGGAAGTATCAGGCAAAATGTAGGTTGCGTGAGTTTGCGCGCGCAGGGGATTTGGGAGCGAAGAGTGAAGACAGGCAAGGGCTGGCAGCGCGGAATCGCAGTAGCCGGGTTGGCGACGATGATTGCGGCGGGTTCGGTCGCGCATGCCGCCCAGTTGAGCGGGGATGCGCGCGCGTCGATTCCGCGGGACGTGCAGCAGATCATCGTGGTGGACTACCGGGCGATGCAGAACTCGCCGGCGGCGATGCAGTTGAAGGACCGGGTTCTGCCGCCTGAGCTGAAGCGGCTCGAGACGGCGCTGAAGACGTCCGGGCTGAAGGTGGACCAGGATGCTGAGACTCTGGCGTTTGCGGCGTTTCGCGCCGAGGGCGGGACTCGCGTCATCGGCGTGGCGCAGGGGCAGTTCCAGACGCAGTCGGTGATCAACTACTTTGCGAAGAACCACGTAAAGCCCCGGCTGATTCGCAACAACAGCGTGTACCCGATGGGCGCCGCCGGCATGAGTGTCGCGTTTTTGAACCAGACGACGATGGTATTTGGAGACGCCGAGGGTTTGAGGGCGGCGCTGGATGCGCGCGATGGTTTGAGCCCGAACTTCCTGCAGAACTCCGAGATGATGAACGAGATGAACGTGGTGGACAACCGTCCGCTGTGGAGTCTGCTGGACCAGAAGGGCACGCAGACGATGATGAAGAGCGTGCTCGGACAGGCGGCGCAGATCGCCGACTACGACACGGTGAAGAACCGGATGAAGTCGGCGCGGTACACGATGGATTTCGGGAACGGCGTGCGGTTCGATATGGCCGTGGTGATGTCGGACTCGATGACGGCGGCCACTGCGGCGACGTTGATGAAGGGCGTGATGCTGCTGCAGAAGACGAGCGGATCGCCGATTGAGAAGTCCGCGCTGGACGATACGACGATTGACTCGAACTCGGGCACTTTGACCGTGGATTACTCGTCGTCGGACGGCCAGTTCGCCAGTCTGCTTACGTCGCCGTTGTTTCAGCAGGTTGTGAAGTAGGGTACCGGCACGGCGCTGGCGTAAGTTGCCGCCAGAGCTGAAAAAGGCGGCCTGGACAGGTCGCCTTCTGGTCTTTCTTGTCGTCCGATTTAGATCAGGCGCTTAGAGTTCCGTTTTCGGCCGGCTGACCTGAGCTCGCGCCCTGCTTGTTGTGCTCGCCACAGCGCTTCATGACGGCGGCGCGCAGACGCGAGGCGAGATCTTCGGGAAAGTCGTAGGTCTCGTGGGCGCGGTAGATCTGGATGGTCTTCTCGGTGGTGCTGACGACGACCTCGCAGTGGTGACAGCTTCCGAGGTGTGCTTTGACCTCGGTGAGGAGCTCTGGATCGATCTGCCCATCGAAGTAATCCGTCAGCTTGGCCAAAAACTCCGTGCAGTTCACTACGAGCCCTCTTTCCTTTGCCGAAAGTAACGGCTTAAACGTTCGCGCAATTGTAAGCGAGCACGCAGTAGCCGTGACTTGACCGCCGGAACGCTTAACCCGAGCGCCTCGGCTGTCTCCTCGGTCGACAGGTTTTCGATGTCTCGAAGAGTAAAAACGGTTCGGAATCCGGGAGGCAATCCCGCAATAGTTTTACGCAGGATGTCGCCGAGTTCAGATTGGGAGAAGATCTGCTCCGGATTTGGGCGCCACTCGGCGAAGTCGCGGGGGATGGCTCCCTCCTCGGTCTCGACGTCCTGGTCCATGGAGACGGTTTTGGAGGTTTTGCGGCGCCGGAGGCGCATGAGGCTCTCGTTTACGGCGATCCGGACCAGCCAGGTGGAGAACTTGGAGTTGCCCTGGAACTGTTCGAGCTTCTGGAAGGCCTTGAAGAAGACGTCCTGAGTGATATCCTCAGCGTCCTCTCGGTTCTGGGTGATATGAAGAGCCGTGCGATAGATCTGCCGGTCGTATTGGCGCACGAGTTGTTCAAAGGCGGCGGTGTCGCCGGCCTTGGCGCGTTCGACGAGCGCGACGTCCGGATGCGGTTCCGCGGGAGGGGTCGCCGCCGCGCCGGGCTGCACTTCGGGTTCCGAAGGTTCGGCGAAGGATGTGGTCTGAGCCGCCATAGTCTCCATCAGTGTACTTCGAGCGCAAAACTGCACGGTAATGAGGCGATTTGGACGCCCTTTGTACCACTTGCGCGGGGTTGTGTATCTGTTCTGGTTCGATAGGATCGAGCGACTTCGTCACGGAGTCCGGGTTCGCAGTAGATTCAAGGGAAGGGTGGGCGCGATGAACAAAACCTTGGTCGCCATCGCACTTCTGGCTGCGGTTGGTCTTTCGATGCAAACTGCGCAGGCGACGCCACACAGGCACGTGGAGACGCGGTCGCGCGGGAATGCGAGCCTGCACCATGTTGTGGCGCACGGGGCCGTCGGCACACGGCAGGTCGCACCGGCACGGGGCGGCGACGCGAACGTCGGCGCATGTGCGCGGAGTGCCCTCGCACCACATTGTGGAGCACGCGACGGCCGTCAGCCGCCGGCTGAACAGCGCCTTTTTCGCTTCGGCGACCCTGCGGCCGATGGCGCAGCAGTTGATTGCGACCCGCAGCGCGGCGGCGTACAACGGCGTTCTGGCCTATGCGGCCGCACACCCGGGCGAAGCGGCGGCCGCGGCGGATCTTGCGGTGGGGCATGCCTATGCCTTGGATCACCGGTTTGGTGAGGCAGAGGGAGCGTTCCGATCTGCGGCGAGCGCGGGTGAGGCGCTGGCCGACTACGCGGATTACCTGGGCGCGCAGGCGGCGATCTCGGCCGGGAAGCCGGGCGATGCGGTGGCCTTGCTGGACCGGTTCGCAGAGCGTCATCCTGAAAGCCTGTTCGTACCGCAGGCGCCGGTGCTGCTGGCGACTGCTTACCTCGCAGCGAACGATCCGGCGAGCGCCTTGCGGGTCCTGCAGCCGGTTGCAACCGGGCCCACGGGCGATCACCTGGACGTACGGGCGGCCCTCGCCAAGGCGTATCAGGCAAGCGGGAATGTAAGCGCAGCGGCGAATCTGTATCGCGCGATTTACCTGGCCGATCCGGTGAGCAATGAGGCGGCAAACGCGAAGGCGCAGCTTGTGCTGATGAACGTGCCGCTGACGGCGGCTGAGCGCAAGGAGCACGCGGATGCACTGTTCAACGCCAAGCAGTACGGTGAGGCGGCGGGGGAGTACAGGGCACTGGAGCAGAATGACTCGACGCTGACGCAGGCCGATCGCGATGCGCTGCAGATCTACGCCGCGGTATGCGACCTGCGGCTGAAGAGGATCACGCGCGGCGACGTGGAGCATCTGCCGGTAACGAGTGACGACACGGCGGCGTTGAAGATGTATCTGCAGTCGGAGCTTGCGCGGAATGAAGGAAACGCCAGCGAGCACGACACGCTGGTGGCGCAGATGACGCAGCAGTACCCGAACAGCCGATGGCTGGAGGAGGCGCTGTACTCGGGCGGCAACATGTACCTGATCCGGCGTGATGCGCCGCATGCGATTGCGAACTACAGCGAGCTGGTGGCGCGGTTCCCGCGCAGCATGTACGCGCCGAGCGCGCATTGGCGGGCGGCGTGGCTGAACTATCGGCTGCGGCACTACCCGGACGCGGCGCGAATGTTCGACGAGCAGATTACGCTGTACCCCGGTGGCCAGGAGATCCCCGGCGCGCTTGTATTGGCGCGGCCGGTTGTATGAGGACGTGGAGAACAACGCCGGGCAGGCGCTGAACTACTACCATGCGCTGAACACGGCTTATGTGAACAGCTACTACGCGATGCTGGGGCGAGACCGGATTGCGGCGTTGGGAACGCATGAGGCGGCGACAGCCTCGCCGGTGCTGGCGTCGGTTCGCGCGGTGGAAGACCCGCACCTGATCGATGCGCTGCCGGAAGACGATCCGCACCTGATCAAGGCGCGGCTGTTGGCCAATGCGGCACTGAACGAGTACATCCGCCCGGAGATTCAGCTCAGCCCGACCTCAGCACAGTGGGGTGCGCTGGCAGAGGCGCAGATTTATCAGAGCTTTGGAGAGAATGCGCGCGCTCTGCAGGCGATGAAGCGTAGCAAGGTGCCGTTCTTCTCGCTGCCTGTGTCCGAGGTGCCGACCGCGTACTGGCAGCTCGTGTTTCCACGGCCGTACTGGCAGCAGCTTGCTTCGGACGCGCAGACCCAGGGCCTTGATCCGTACCTTGTGACTTCGCTGATCCGGCAGGAATCGGAGTTCAACCCCGGAGCCGTCAGCCGGGCGAACGCGTACGGGCTGATGCAGTTGCTGCCGTCGACGGGCAAGATGCTCGCGAAGAAAGAGGGCGAACGGCACTGGAACGCGAACTCGTTGTTTGATCCTTCGGAGAACCTGAGGCTCGGGATTTACTACCTCCGCGAGAACATCGACCGCTACAACGGGAAGGTGGAGTATGCGCTGGCGGCGTATAACGCCGGCGATGGACCGGTGCGGCAATGGATCGCGAGTGGAGACTACAAGGATGTCCCGGAGTGGGTGGAGTCGATCCCATACACCGAGACGCGCGACTATGTGCAGAGCATTCTGCGCAATCGCGAGGTGTACCGCGCGGTCTACGGAGGCCGGTAGGTTGTCCTGAGGCCGACCGCAGCGGCGCCCGGAGGTGGCGTGAACACCGCGATCAAGTTCGGTCTCGTGGGCTTTGTGGCTGGGATGTGTGCGGCGCTCGCGCTCACGGCGATCAGCGCGAATCAGGTAATTCCCCCGAGCGAGATGCACGTGTTTTGGCCGGCCGCGGTGCTGGGTCGTCGATTTCAGCGGATGGGCCGATGGGAATGCGTGGCACTTTCTGCGTCTGCTGTTTGCGTTCATCGGGAACGGGCTGATTTACGCGCTGGCGGCCTGCTGCTTCGGCGGGCTGGTTGAGCTTCTGCGCAGGTGAGCGCAGCCTGAGACCGCAGGTATCTGCTGAGCGGCGAACGGTTTTACTTGCGCACGTTGCTGTGGGTTCGGTAAACAGAGCTGAACACTATCTGCGAGGTGCGAGATTCCAACTGCCCCATCCGGTGCTAATTCAGAGCGCCTGCTTTCGCTTGATGTACTTCGTGGCCTGACGATCGCGGCGATGATCCTGGTCAACGACCCTGGAAGCTTCAAGACGGTTTATGCTCCGCTGGATCACGCCGAGTGGAACGGCGCGACACCAACGGACATGATCTTCCCGTGCTTCCTGGTGATGGTCGGCGTGTCGATGACGTTGTCGTTCGCGGCGAGGCTGAACCGGGGAGCAACGCGCGGTTCGTTGGCCTTGCATGCGGTTCGTCGCGGCGGCCTGATTGTTCTTATCGGGCTCTTTCTGAACGCACTGCCGCGTTTCAACTTCGCCCAGCTTCGGATCCCGGGTGTGCTGCAACGAATCGGGATCTGCTACCTGGTCTCGGCGTTGTTGTACCTTGCACTGCCGGGCCGCGATACCGGGCGATGGAGGCGGCAACGTGAGGTTGTCATCGGTGTTGTTGTGGTGGTGCTTCTGGCCGGTTATTGGGCGCTGCTGAAGCTGTATCCGACGCCGGGGTTTGGACCGGGTCACCTGGATACGCTGGCCAGTCTGCCCGCGGTGGTTGATCGGGCGGTGTTCAGTGTCCATCACATCTGGCGATATGGGACTACGCCGGGGTATGGGCCGACCTTCGACCCTGAAGGGCTGCTCTCGACGCTGCCGTCGATTGCAACGTTGCTCTTTGGGGTGCTCGCGGGCGAGCAGCTGCGAACGGGACAGAGGCGGCAAAAGCAATGCGGCGTGCTGGCAAGCATGGGGACGGCGCTTTGGCTGGGAGGGTTGATCCTGAGCCACTGGCTGCCACTGAACAAGAAGCTGTGGACGAGCACGTTCGCGATGTTCAGCGCGGGCATCGCGATCCTGCTGCTTGCGGGATTTGTGTACGTCATTGACATCCGCAAGGTTCGTCGCGGATGGGGCTTTCTGCTGATCTTTGGGACGAACGCAATCTTCGCTTACGTACTCGCGGACTTCGTGGCCATCGCGTTGGATTTCATCCGGGTGAGCAGCTCCCCGAGGCCTGTGACGCTGCACGGCGTGGTGTATCAGGATGCGTTTGCGAACTGGATGCAGCCATACCATGCCTCGCTGGGTTACGCGGTTTTGTTTGTGCTGGTTATTGCGGCGCTGGTCTGGCCGCTGTATCGCCGGCGCATCTTTCTGCGGATCTGAAGGAGCGAGACTGGCGCGCGGAGCGCCGCGGCGGCTCCCAGGATCGGCGCTATGGAAGGGTGAGGCGCGCAGCGTCCGTCAGGCTCAGATGGGGCGTCACCACGGCGATGTGCGAGCGCGTGACTTCCTGGTTGCGTGTCAGTGTTTTCAGCATCAGCACTCGGCCTTGTACATGCACGCTGATGCGGTCTGTCTTCCACCTGCCAGCGTCCACAGGGATGCGTTGCAACATGAAGTGGCCGCCTTGTTCGACACGGCCGAGGATGCCGAATCCGAACTCGACGGGTTGCATGATGGTGCCTTCGAGTGTGCAGAGGCGCTCCGCCGGCTCCTGTATGGAGACGGTGCCGGTCATGGCGTGCGCGACTCTTTCTTCGTAGGTGGACGGCTGAAAGCTGGGATTGGGACGGAATGCGTAGCGCGAGCAGCCGTTCTGTTCGCCATTGGGAGTAACGATGAAGGCCTTTGGCAGGAGTACGAGCAGTCGCGTCGCGTGCACCTCGTCGTCCTTGCGCGCGGCGTTCTCGCGGCGGAAGCTGTCCGGGTCGGCGAGAATCTGCTGAATGCGGTCTGACTCCGCTTTGCTCTGCGCGGGATCCAGAGGCTTTCCGTCGACGGCCAGCAGCCTTCGGAGGGGACCGTCGTCTGTTTCCACTACCTTTTCGCGCCAAAGGTGGCCGCCGGTACGGGGCGACGTCTCCTCGGAGAGGTACATGAAGAGGTTGTCCTGCTGACGCGCGTTCACCTCGTTGGCGGCCATCTTCTGGATTGCCGCGGGTGCTTGCGCGATGGCAGATGTGCTGGGTAACAGGAAGCACAAAGAGGCGAGGATGACGGCGGGAAGGAAGCGTGTTGCGGTTTCGGGTGTTGTGAAGGCGAGGCCGGCGATATTGTTGCTCCCAGAGTTGTGCTAACTGGTTGGACGCTCCCTGACCGGTTTGGCTCGCCGCACAAGGGTCGAGTATGACAGCAGCTTCATCGTTGTTGGCGCTGACCGCGCGCGCAATCGTAATGGGAGAGCGGAAGGCTAGTGACGCGCGAGCTCCGTTTCGGAACCGATGAATCCCCAGGAGTTCCAGGCCTCGCCGGCAACAACGTTTCGGAAGAACGGAGTGGCGGCTGGCCTATCGCCGTTGTAGAGATGCCAGTTCCCGACGCCGTAGTTGATCGTGTCGTATGCGAGCTCGGCCTCGGTGTCACCTGAAGGCGGCTTCGGTGGAAGGATCTCGCCCTCGGACATCTGCCCTTGATAGAAGCGCAGAAGGTGGAGATAGAACGCAAGGTGAGCCTCGGTGTTGTGGACCGCGGGCGTGATGCGGGTGAGGGCTTCGGCGGCTTCGCTCTGTTTACCGGCTCTGCGGAGCGAGACGTACAGCCAGTTGGAACAGTCGATGAGAGAGTCGTCACTCTTTGCGAGGTCGCGGGCGTGGCCGAAGTGCATGGCGGCTTGAGCGAACTGAGCTTGGAAGTAGTACGCGAGGCCGAGATGGTAGTGAGACTCGAGCTTCGTGGGATTGAGCTTCACCGACTGCTCGAGATCCTTCTGCGCGGCGACGAATTCGCGCAGACCGAGCTCGCGGTGGCCGCGCTCCAGGAGAAGATCGGCGTTCCCGGGAAACGCGGCCAGTCCTTTGGTGTCGGTCTTGACGGCCTCCTGGTACTGGCGGCGGCCGGCTTGGGCGAGGGAGAGCGCGAGGTAATCGGCAGCGCTTGGAGAGCCGCCGGCTAGCTTGGCTTTGGCGGTAGTGATGCTTGCGTCGTCTGTTTGGGAGTAAAGCTTGCGGCCGAGTAGCGAGGTAGTCTCGAGCGCTCCACGGTCCTGCGCGCGTGAGGCGTGCGGAAGAGAGACGAAGATGGGAACGACGCGAGCAGCAGTGAAGTTGGATGAAGGCGCATGAGATCTCCGTGGTCGTCGGCTATCGCGGTTGAGCCGCGCGGGCGTTGAGCTCCGCGAGCGAACGTTTCAGGTCTTCGAGCTTTTGGCCGGCCTCGCCCAATTTGCCTTCTGCGGTCAGGCGCTGGTAGTCGGAGAATGCCTGGCTGGCCTGGGCGACCAGGCCAGCGATGTCGGTAGGCGCTGGTGAAGACCGGTTGGTGGCGGCAGGCGGGGCGGTCGGTGGGGCCGCAGGTTGCGCCTCGCTCGCGTTCAGTGAGGATGCTGAGGTGCCGAACAACGCGGACAGGGCGGCCTGGAAGCTGGGACCATATGCCAGCTTGTCCTGTAACGCCAAGACCACGAGGCGGAGCTCCGGCATGGGGCTCTGCTGCGCCTGTAGATAGATGGGCTCGGCATAGAGCAGGGCCTTGCCCGTGGGGATCACCAGCAGGTTGCCACGAAGCACGTGCGAGCCTTGCTGGTTCCACAGCGTTAGTTGGCCGGAGAGCTGGGCGTTCTGGTCGATACGCGCTTCGATCTGTTGCGGGCCGTCGACCAGCCGCGACTTGGGGAAGTCATACACCACGGCTGTACCGTAGTTCTCGCCGTCACAGCGGCCGGCTATCCAGCCGATGAGGTTATTCCGGTTCGCAGGAGTAAACGGGAGGATCTCGACGAACTCTTCACTCGCGCCGCCGGGGAGCTTCATCAGTACATAGTTCGGCTGCATTGGCGCGGGGGACTGGTCGCCGGCAGTGCTTTCGGTCTGCGTGGCGACGGTCCAAAGGTCCTCGCGGTTGAAGAAGACCTCCGGGTCGGTCATGTGATAGAGGCCGTATACGGCGGATTGCATGGTGAAGAGCAACTCGGAGTAACGGACATGACGGCGCAGACCGGCAGGCATTGCGCTCGCGTCCTTGAACAAGCTGGGAAAGAGCCGGCGATAGGCGCTGAGGATGGGATCCGCGGGATCGAAGACATAGAAGGTTGTGGTGCCGTTATACGGGTCGACCACTACCTTCACGCTGTTGCGGATGTAGTTGACCGAGCGGTCCCCGAGGTCGTAGTGAGTGGAATAGGGATAGTTGTCCGAGGTTGTGAAGGCGTCGAGAATCCAGGAGAGCCGGCCATCGTCGTTGACCACGATGTATGGATCTTGATCGAAGGTGAGGAAGGGAGCGAGAGCGGCGACGCGGTCGCGGATGTTGCGGCGCATGAGCAGGCGAGTGTCGGGACCGATGTCGTCACTGAATGGCACTTTGCCCAGATCGCCACGATCGAGTGAGAGCAGCGCGCGTCGCAGGAACCCACCGAGCACGATGCCGCCATCGCCGCTGTAGGTCGTCAGGTTATTGCTTTGTCCCTGTGGGTAGTCGAACTCCTGCTGCTTGGTCTTGACGTAAACGTCCGTGTTGGTCAGCTCGCCGAAGTAGATCTGCGGTCGCGAGACGCCGAGGCCTGGAACGGTGCTTTGCACGGGCATGTTGCTGAGCAGGAGCAGCGGCAGGCCTTCGCTGGTGAAGCCGTTCACCGGATTCATCGTGAGCCCATAGCCGTGGGTGTAGACGAGCTTCTCGTTGATCCAGTTGCGGCTGCTTTCGGGGAGTTTGTCCACGTTAAGTTCGCGCGCGGCAAGCATGACCTGACGAAGCTGACCATCGATGACGTAGCGATCGATGTCGATGTCGGGGAAGTCGTAGTAGGTGCGGATCTCCTGGACCTGGCGCAGGGTATCCTGCAGGGCGCGCCAGTCCCAAAGGCGGATGTTGTTCAGTGTGGGCTGATTGTTTTCAGGGTCGGCGGCGGCGACGCTGGTCTCGGCAGGGAACTCGTGTTGCTGGAAGCGATCGATGCCGAAGGCCTGGCGGGTCATTGCGATGTTGTTCGCGATGTAGGGCGTCTCGCGGACGAGCTGGTTCGGTTTGACCACAAAGGCCTCCACGTACCAGCTGACGACCGCCAGAGCGAGGTAGCAGAACACTGCTGGAAGAACGGCGATGAGCAGTGATGCGGGGCGAGTCCGGCGCAGGCCAGAGGTGAATGCCATCAGCGCGCCCGCGAGGAGGGCGATACACACCAGGAGCAAACCGGCCAGCGTGATGTGCGCGTCCGTGTAGGTCACGCCGTCGAACAGGGTGTGGTGATCGAGCAGATGTCCGAAACGGTCTATGTACACGTTCAGGGCGAAGACCAGGAGCAAGAACGAGACCGCAAGCGAAAGTCCTCGCCAGGATGAAGCATTGCGAATGCCGCCCTGCTGGTCCAAGGATCGACCGCCTGCAGACAGGACCAGAAACAGGACCGCGATGGCGCAACAGAGAAAAGCCAAGGTCAAGAGCCAGTTCAGCACGAGCTGCCATGCGGGCAGCGTGAACAGGAAGAAGGTGAGCGGTTTGCCGAAGATGGGATCCGTGACGTTGCTGGGGTGGCGTCCGTACCAGAACAGGGCGATGGTTCGCCACTCTGATGCCATGGAACTGGCCATCAGCAGAGCGATGAGCGCTGAGCCGACCAACCCCAGTACTCGCAGCACCGGTTCCACCGACAAGTGAATCGGGTGACCGTTCAGAACGAGGCTGCGCGTCGGCGGAAGGTCGGGACCGTGGACCCGCTTCAGACCGAGGAAGCTGGCGTACAGGACCGCGAAGGTGAGCACGAAGACGACAGCAAACAACCCGGCTTGCCAGATGCAGTTGGTCCAAAAGACCTTGGCGTAGCCCAGGGACCCAAACCATAGGAGATCCACCCAGTAGGAAAGGATGGTCTGACCAAAGCCAAACAGCAGGGCTATCAGGACGGCGGCGATGATGAGCGGGCGACGAAAGCCCTTTCGGGAATGGGGTGGGCCCAGTGCATCGAGAGTGATTGGCAAACAGGTTCCACCTTTGCGGTTGGTCGAGAACTGCCGGATTGTATCGCGAACGGTCGAGCTGGGCCCTAGTTTGCGGCAAGCCGCGCCAGCGTGTGGGCAAGGACCTCTGTTCCACGGATGATGTCGGCGGGGGCGGCGTACTCGTCAGGTCGATGACTGACCCCACCCCGGCAGGGAATGAAAAGCATCGCAACGGGTGCGAGGCGCGCCATGAAGAGCGAGTCGTGATAGGCACGGCTCACCATCCGCATACTCGTGTAGCCCAGATCAGCGCATGAAGCTTCGAGTTCGGATACGAGTTGCGGAGCGCAGGTAGCGGGATCGTCGGCGTTGACAGGAGTTTCGTCGATGGCGACTCCGCGGCGTTGGGAGATGGCGGTGTAGTCGCGGCGGATGGCCTGCATGACGGACTCGCGCCGGGCCGGGTCTGTGTCCCGGATATCGAGTTGCAGAAGAACACGGCTGGGCACGCTGTTCACAGCGCCGGGGTGGACTTCGCAGGTGCCAACAGTTGCGACTGTGTCGATGGCGTTGGTGGCGCGCGCGTTGTGCTCGATAGCAAGGATTATCTCGGCGGCTGCGCAGAGTGCGTCGCGGCGATCGGGCATGAGGAGCGCGCCAGCATGGCCACCGAGACCGCGGATGGAGATGCGGTATGAGGCGGGCGCCGCAATGTGAGTGACCACGCCGAGTGGAATCCCCGCGCGCTCAAGCAAGGATCCCTGCTCGATGTGAAGCTCTACGAACGCGGAGTAGGTTCCGGCGGCCACGGGCACGTCTGCGAGAGAGCCGGGGAAACCAGCATTGGTTCGGACCTGTTCGAGCGTTCGGGTGTCGCTGTCCTGGAGGGTGGCGGCAGTGTTGGGCGGGAGCGCGCCGCAGAGGATGCGGCTACCGAGGCAGCCTACACCGAAGCGCGTGGGCTCTTCGGCGGTGAATAGGATGAGCTCGATGGAGCGCCGAGGGTGATGTCCAGATCGCTTGATGGCGCGCAGCGCTTCGAGCCCGCCGAGGACCCCGACGGTGCCGTCATACATGCCCGCAAAAGGGATCGCGTCGATGTGTGACCCGGTCGCAACGGGTGACAGGTCCGGGTCGGTTCCGTTGAGGCGAACAAAGGTATTGCCAACGGCGTCCACGCGCAGGTCGAGTCCGGCCTGGAGGACTCGGGTGCGGAACCAGGCGCGGGCCTCCAGGTCGCGCTCTGAGAAGACGACGCGAGTGACGGCCGTCCCATCTGCGACGGGTTCGGCATCACTGATTCGCGAAAGCTCGTGGAGCTCTTCGATCAGCGTGGTTGCGTCGATGGTCAGGTTCTGGAGGGGCATGGCAATCTAAGCGAGCGGATGTTGGTTCCAGTCCTTGTAGACGAGGTATTTGGCGGGAGTCTTTCCGAGAGCCCCGAACCATTGTGGGCAGAAGGGTGCCATCCAGATGAAGTCGCCCGCGGTCACGGGATACCACCGGTCGCCGAGCCGATAGATGCCGCCGCCTTCCAGCATCAGCAGCCCATGCTCCATGATGTGAACCTCCACTTGCGCCAGGGCAGCGCCAGGTTGATACGTCATTGTGTTTACAGCGAAGTTTAGGCCCGGGTGTTCGGGCAGCAACGTGCGGACCTGCAGGTCGGGGTCACCCATCAGGGGAGTGCCAGGAACGTGCTGTTCGTGACCGATCAGGAGGTCCGGTTCGCTGTGTGCGGAGCCATTCGGAGCTCTTTCGATAACGACGAACGTTGCGGTGCCGGTGCTCGAGATCCGGTGCGCTGCGCGCGGCGGCAGGTACGCGAAGGAACCGGGCGTTAGAGACTTCGGACCCGGCTCGAGAGCAAGCTGGATCTCCCCTTCGAGGACATACAGGAAGCGTTGGTGACCGTTGGAGGCGAAGGTTCCACCGGCTTGAAGTTCGACGGAGAGCTGGGCGAATGTGGCGCCGCTCGCGGCTCCCGTGTGCACGACCGCAGAGCCTTTCGTGAGTCCCGGAACCGGTGTGCGGACAAAGGTGTCGGGTGTTTGCAGAAGGTGGTCGGGTGCCAGTGCGCTCCGGGTGACGCCAAGGTTATGCATTCGCGAGAGCCCCATGATCGCTCAAGAGGCGCAGGAACTCCAGCACCGAGTTGAGGGCGGCCTCGACATCCGCAGGGTTCACGGATTCTTCCGGATGATGACTGAGACCGCCGGGACTGGGCACGAAGAGCAGCGCGGAGGGAAGATGAGGAGCGATGATCATGGCATCGTGGCCGGCTCCACTGGGCATGCGATGCGGTGTGTACCCGGCTTGCGCGACGGCTGTTTCGAGTAGCCGGACCAACCGCGCATCCATTCGTACTGCTGCCTGTTCCGATGTGACCTCGTGTTCCAACTGAACGCCTCGCGATGCCGCAGCTTGTTTGCGCGCGATCGAGAAGATGGCGCACAGCATCGCTACGAACCGGATCGGAGGCGTGGCGTACATCGAGGCTTGTCGTCACGGTTCCAGGGATGATGTTGATCGCACCGGGGCTGGCGTTGATCTGACCAAGTGTCGCCACCAGGCCAGGCGTCGACCGCGCGTGGGCTTCGACGGCGACGATCCACTCCGCCGCTGCGGCGAGCGCGTCGTGCCGAAGCTCCATCGGTGTGGTCCCGGCGTGGTTGGCCTGGCCTCGGAAGGTAAGCGCCAGGCGGGACTGGCCGACGATGGTCTCGACAACGCCGAGGATCGAGGGGATGTTTCCGAGACGGCTTCGTTGGGCCGCCGAGGGCCGGCTCATGCTTTCCAGCACGGGTCCCTGCTCGATGTGGACCTCGAGGTACGCTGCCGCGGTGGAGTCGATCAGGGCGTCCGCAATGTGGTCGGGGTCGAGTCCGAAGTTGCGGATGGCCTCGGCCAGGCTGATGCCTTCGCTGTCGGTGAGCGCAAGCGTCTCGGGACTGAGTGAGCCAACCAGAGCGAGGCTGCCGAGGAACGGCTTGCGAAACCTCACGCCTTCTTCTTCAGAGAAACCGATGACCTCTATTGCGAGCGGGAAGTCATGAGGGAGTTCCTCGGCGACGGCCGTGGCCAGCACGACGCCGAGGATGCCGTCAAACGCTCCCGCGTTCGGGACCGTGTCCAAGTGTGAGGCGAGGATGATTCGCGGTGCGTGCTTGCGTTGGACCGGGCCGCAGACCACGAAGGTTGCCGATCGCGTCGAGCCTGGTGGCGAGTCCCGCATCGTGCATCCACCTCTTCAACAGAGTATGGACTTCGTGCATTGGCGGCGAGAGAAAGGTCCGGGTGATTTGGCCGGGTACCTCCGTACACGCCGCGATCTCACGACAGCGCGCGATGATGCGCTGCGCGGCCTGTGCACGCTGAGGCGTGGTAGCGGGTGAAGCTTCGGTGTATGCGGAGGTGTTCACGCTCGCCGCCTAAGCGTTGCCTGGATGGTGCCGTGTGGCTCGTCCGTAGGGATGAAGAGCTGGTTTGGGTTGTCCTGACCGAACCGGGAGAGATCGACCAGGAGGCAGTGTTTGTTGGGCAACACGACTTCGATCTCGTCGATTTCGGGAGATGCTTGCAACGCCGCTTCACCCATGGCGTACAGCGTGTGTTGTACCGACTTGCTCTTATGCTCTGCGAAGGTGCGAAGCATTGCTTCGCGGATGCGGTCTCGGATGCGCGCGAAGTCTGTCGACCCGCTGCTCTCGACGTAATGCCAAGTGGCTTCCACGGATGTTGCCGAGCAGGCGGTCGGAGGTCTCCTGAAGCGTGGTCAGCGAATCCTTCAAGAAGCCCTCGAACGCCGAGTCGGCGGTCTTGAGGATCAGCATGTCGCGAAAGCCAGAGTGGATGCGCGCACTGGGTTGTGAGCCTGAGCGCTGATCTCGGCGTTGAAGCTCGACCACCGTCGTCTGCAGTTCATTGCTGCCGTGCATGAAGGTGCTTGGATGAGGTTTGCCGTCGACCGCGAGGCGTTTCCACAGAGCGCTTTCGATGGTGATCTCGACCGACTGAACCTGCGCATTGCGACCGAGGAAAAACGCGGCGAGTTCGAGGGCGAAGTGCTCCATCGTGGTGGCCGTACTCTCGCGGGCGCGCGAGTAGACGGTGTTTTTCATGGTGTCTGTTGGCAGCACCGCGCTGTTGTCACCGTCGTGGTGTACGGCATCGAAGTCACCGGTGAGAAGTACCTGAACGGTCCAATCGTGCAGCTCGTGAAGGCTTGGGTTACGGTTGACCTTCATCAACCGCACGCGCGATTTGCCGTAGCGATTCGAGACCAGCTCAACGTCGGAGCTCGTTCCAGTCAAGATCAAGTACCTCGATACGTGCTGTAACCGTTTGCGGTTAGCAGCAGAGGGATGTGGTAGTGGCGTTGCCCGGCATGCACGTGGAACGCGACCTCGACATATGGATACAGCCCTTCCACGCCGATTCGCTCGAAGTACGCGCCGGTCTCGAAGCGGATGCGGTAGACGCAGGGTGTCAGGTTGGTGTTGCCGAGGAGGTTTTTGCAACGCCCGTCGGAGTCCGTGGTTTCATGGGCGAGCTTCACCCAACTACCCGCTTCGTGCCTGGTGAGCGACACCGGGACGCCGGCTGCGGGACGGCCAAGCGCGGTATCGAGGATGTGCGTGGAGATGGACACGGATCAGGCGCTCCGAAGCCAGTTGCGAAGCCGAAGCTCGGTGATGTTCGCCTGCTCGCGAAGGGTCTCCTGCAGCTCGGCTTCGGGTGTGTTTCCGAGCCGTCGTTCTAGCTCGGCGAGGATCTCTGAGGCGGAGCGTCCGCGGGCGCAGATGAGGAACAAGCGACCAAACTGCTGCTCGTATCGAGTGTTTGCATCGGCTAGCCGCATCTTCTCCGTGTCGGCTGCAGCCATCGCGGTGCTTTGCTCCTGCGTAGACCAGTCGAGTGACCGGCTGGTTGCGACGCCTTGCGGCTTGTGTTCACCGATGCGCGGATGTGTGTCGAACGCCTGTTGCCACTCCTCAGGCGAAAGCGAGTACCAGATGCGACGTGCACCTGTAAGAAGCTCGTTTTCGTCACTGTAGGGTCGGCGGTCAGCAAGCGTGGCAGCCCACGCCGGGGAGCCACAGCACGGCAGGACGGCGTGCACGGCTGCCTCGCGATCCAAGGCGTTCCAGTGCGTCAATACCGGCGTTACGAGCGTGGCGGGCGCAGTGCCCATTCGTGCTCCTTCGAGATGTTGGTTCTGCTTGGCCGCTAGGATAACGCGATCTGCTGTCCGCGCGGTCTTGATTCGAAGTTGGTTCCGTCCCAGACAGGTTGGCCACGCAGGTAGGTCGCGGCCACTCGGCCTTGCAGCACTTCGCCGAGGTAAGGAGACACTGGGTGGCGAAAGTGAAGATCCGCGGGCGTGACTGTCCATCGAGCTTCCGTGTCGAAGACGATGAAGTTCGCGTCGCGACCGGGTGCAAGTGCACCAGCGCGATCGCTGATGCTGGCAAGTTGGGCTGGCGCCACACTCATCCAGCGGACCAGGTCAATCAGAGAAAGCCCACGGTTGCGGCATTCGGTGTAGATGGCCGGTAAGGCGAGCGAGAGGCTGGCGATGCCACCCCACGCTTGATCGAAGCGCCCGGTGTCGAAGCGTTTCATCTCCGGAGGGCAGGGCGAGTGGTCTGTGGCGATGAGATCGATCACGCCCTGGGCCAAGGCCTGCCATAGTAGCTCGCGATTTTCGCGCGATCGTATCGGCGGAGCGCATTTGAACTGCGTGGCGCCAGCAGGGATGTCTTCCGCGGCGAAGTGCAGGTAGTGCGGGCAGGTCTCGACCGTAACGGGTAGGCCTTCGGCGCGCGCTGCCGCAAGGATGGGAACCGCGAGTGCCGTCGAAAGGTGGACGATATGGAGGCGGAAGCGGTACTTGCGGCAGAGGTCTATCAGCAGCAGGATGGCATCCAGTTCTGCGGCATCGGGTCGCGACGCGAGGTAGGTAGAGTAGGAGGTCCAGTCTGCGGTGTGGAGTTGCGCGCAAGCTGCCTCGATCGGCTCAGCGAGTTCGGCGTGCACGAGGAGAGGTAAGCCAGCTTCAGCTATGGCGGGGAGCTGCTGCTTCGAGTTGGGCCCGGTTGACCATGGTGAAGCCGTCGCAACCCGGGAAGATGAGAAAGCATTTGAAGCCGGGTACACCTGCTCGGGCTAGCTTGGGAATGTGGCTTTGGTTCTCGGCTACAACTCCGCCCCAGGCCGCCCAGTCTACGAAGCATTTGCCCGACGCGGCCCGCCGCTTTGCTTCGAGTGCGTCGACAGTGGTGGTTTCGGGCAGGCAGTTCAACGGCATATCAACGATGGTTGTGAAGCCGCCCGCCGCGGCGGCGCGCGTGCCGGTCCAGAAGCCCTCCCATTCGGTTCGCCCGGGCTCATTGAGGTGCACATGGGTGTCTACGAGGCCCGGCAGGATGGCGTTTTCGCGGCAGTCGTGCAGTACCGCATCGGCAGGTATCTCGGACTGAGCGCACACGCCACGGATCTTTCCAGAGCCTATGTCGACGAGCAGCGCGCCTGGCCGGATGCCTTCCGGGGTAACGATGCGGGCTGAGGTAAACGCCTGGGTCATGCGCGCGACGGTATTCAGCATTATGATCTCCAGAACAAGAATCGTGCAGTGACTGAGTTCGCAACCGTCTTGGCCTTGGGGCTGGCAGGAGTCCTCACAGGAGATCGTTTGGCTGGCGAAGTGGAGAACGAATGCAAGGCCGCCGACTCCGCGCGCGTGGTTGGCACGTCGCCGATCCGCAAGGAGGGCCGTGCCAAGGTAGTGGGCGAGGCTAAGTACGTCGACGACCTCGAACTCGAGAACCTGTGGTTCGGCGCGACGGTTCGCAGCACGGTTGCGCGTGCACGTATCCGATCGATTCGCTTCCCTCCGACGATCGCGTGGGAAGAGTTCACGGTTGTAACGGCGGCGGATATTCCCGGTGAGAACTGCATCGTTCACCTGACCAAGGACCAACCGTGTCTTGCCCAGGAGCAGGTGAACCATTTCGCTGAGCCGATCCTATTGCTTGCACATCGCGATAAGGCGAGGCTCCCGGCGGCGGTTGCTGCCGTGGAGATTGAATACGAAGAACTGCCGGCAGTTTTCACGATCGAGGAGTCTGAGGCGGCCGTTGCGTCTGGAGATAGTTCGCGCGTCGTCTGGGGCGACGGATGAGAGCGCGAACACGTTCAAGACCTTCGTGATGTCTACAGGCGAGCCCGAGGATGCTGAGGCGATCTTCGCGACAGCGGACTTCGTGGTGCAAGGCGAGTATCGGACCGGAGCGCAGGAACAGCTTTACATAGAGAACAACGGGATGATCGCCGAGTACTCGGCGAGTGATGGCGTCACCGTCCGGGGATCGATGCAGTGCCCGTTCTACGTCGTGCATGCGTTGGAGCTCGTCTTTAACCTGCCCGCGGAGAAGTGCCGCGTGATCCAGACGGAGACGGGCGGGGCGTTCGGAGGCAAGGAGGATTTCCCGAGCGTGATTGGCTGCCATGCAGCGCTGCTCGCAATGAAGTGCGGGCACCCGGTGAAGATCTGCTATGACCGCTCCGAAGATATGGCTGCGACCACAAAGCGTCATCCCAGTCGGACACGGCACCGGACGGCAGTATCGAAGGAAGGCAAGCTGCTGGCGGGAGAGATTGAGTTCGTGTTGGACGGGGGAGCGTACGCGACGCTCTCGCCGGTTGTGCTTTCGCGCGGCACGATCCACGCCGGCGGACCGTACCACTGGCCGCACCTGACGGTGCGCTCAAAGGCGATGGCGACGAACTTGCCCCCGCATGGAGCCTTCCGGGGGTTTGGCGCACCGCAGAGCATCTTCGCGATCGAGCGGCATATGGACGCGATTGCGGCGGCTGTCGGGCTCGTCGCCGGAGGAGCTTCGCCGACGGAACTTCCTCGCGACCGGGATGTGCACGGCCACGGGCCAGCACCTCGCCGAGAAGGTCGACATGCAACAGTTGCTCTCCCGAGCGCTCGCTGAGTCGAACTATCACGCGAAACGGGAGCAATTCGAGCGCGAGAATGAGGGTGCGAAGGTGAAGCGCGGCATCGGCTTTGCGGCCTTCATGCATGGCGCTGGATTTACGGGCTCAGGCGAGCGCAGGCTTAACTCCGAGGTTATTGTTGCGAGTCGATCCGGAGAGCGGGCCGGCCTGAGATTCTTGTGTCGTCCACGGAGTTTGGGCAAGGCACGAACACGATCTTGTGCCAAGTGGCGGCTGAGATGCTGAAGCTGCCATACGAGTACGTCAACATTCATCAGCCGGATACGAGCGTCGTGCCTAACTCCGGACCGACTGTTGCGAGCCGTACGGCAATGATCGTGGGCAAGCTCGTTGAGCGCGCGAGCTCGCAGCTCTTGGAGAAGCTGCGGAGCTGGGAGTTGCTTCCGGACCCGCATACGCCCGAGCGACTTTGTCGACGCTGCGCGGAGGTATGCAACGAGGTTTGGAGGGCTTGCGATTTCGGTGCGTTATGAGCCCGCCGCAGACATCTTCTGGGATGACGAGACGTACCGCGGTGACGCATACCCGACGTATGCGTGGGCCGTGTATGTCGCCGAAGTTGCGGTGGACATGGAGACGTATGCTGCGAGCGTGACAGACTTCCACGCAGTGCAGGAGGTGGGATGCGTGCTGCATCCTGTCTTGGCGAAGGGGCAGGTTGAAGGCGGTGTCGCGCAGGGCATTGGCTACGCGCTGTATGAGAAGTGCGAGTGGCAGCAAGGACGGATGGCGAACAACCAGATGACGAACTACATCATGCCGACGAGCGCGGACCTGCCAGCGATCCATGTTCACTTCGAGGAGACGCCGTGCATTCATGGAGCGTTCGGGGCGAAGGGGATTGGAGAGTTGCCGATTGACGGACCGGCACCGGCGATCCTGAACGCGGTCGAGCATGCAACGGGGATCAGTTTCACGGAGATTCCGCTGTTGCCAGAGGACATCTTTGCGCGACTGGCAGGTCGCGCGGGAACAGAAGATCTCGAGCCCGCGGTGGCTGGGCCGTACTTCAGTGAGGGCGAGGCGTGACGGCGATGGAGATGACCGTGAACGGGGTGCGCACGTTGGTTGAGGTAGCGCCGATGAAGCGCCTGCTCGATGTACTGCGAGAAGATCTGCGGCTTACGGGTACGAAGGAAGGTTGCGGCGAAGGCGAGTGCGGCGCGTGCGCGGTGCTGTTGAACGGAGAACTCGTCAACAGTTGCCTGGTTCCGGTCTTGGACGCGCATGGCGGGACGCTCTGCACGATTGAAGGTGTAGCTGCTGAAGCGCGCCTTCATCCAGTCCAGGAGTGCTTTTTGAAACATGGAGGCGCGCAGTGCGGTATCTGCACGCCGGGCATGATCATGGCCACACTGTCTCTGCTCGAACGTCACCCGCAGCCCGACGCTCGAGCAGATTCGCGAGGGCCTTTCCGGCAATCTGTGCCGGTGCACGGGTTATATGCGGATCTTTGAAGCCGTTCAGCAGGCGGCAGGGCGGTCAGCAGCATCGTCCAGCAGCAACGGCGCGGGGCGCTGAACGATGCGGTCTGATGTTCAGGAGTATGCACTGATTGCGCCGTCGTCGCTGGGCGCGGTTCTGAAGTTGCTCGCGGAAGAGCCTGGTGTACACACGCCGATTGCGGGTGGAACGGAGCTCATGGTTGCGCTGGGTGCGGGCCGACTCGCTTCGCACACGCTTGTATCGCTCAACCGGGTGCGGGAGTTGCGATTCATTGAGGTGAAGGGTGCCAAGCTCCACATCGGCGCGGGCTGCACGTTCACAGATCTGCGGAACGATGCAGCGATCGGCGTTTATGTGCCGTTGTTGCGGGACGCAGCCGCATGGGTGGGCGGCATAGCGAATCAGAACCGCGGCACCCTCGGCGGGAACCTGGCTAATGCAAGTCCGGCTGCGGATTCATCCCCGGCGCTGCTGGTCTACGATGCGGAGATCAATCTGATCTCGACTACAGGGATGCGTACGCTTCCGTACAGCGAATTTCATCTTGGATATAAGAAGACTGCATTGCGCCCCGACGAACTGATCCATAGCGTGGCGATCGACATCTCGTCCGTCGAGGCGCAGGCGCCGGTCACATATATCCGCAAGGTGGGGACACGCAACGCGATGGCGATCTCAAAGGTCGTCATTGCTGGGATTGCGCGCTGTGAGCACGGCGTCGTGGAGGAGGTTCGTTTGGGGGCTGCAAGCCTTGCGCCCACTCCGGTGCGTTTGTATGCAGCCGAGCGAGCGATCACTGGCAAGCAGCTTGACGGGGGCACGATCCGTGCCGCACGAGCGGCGCTTGCGACCGAGTGCCGGCCTATCGACGACATCCGAAGCACGGCAGAGTATCGAGCGGCGGTTGCGGGCAATCTGTTGGAAGAGTTTCTGCTGCGCTGCGGTGGGCGATTTTGAGGTGCGAGCTTACATGAGGTTTTCTGGATGATCGACGCGTCCGCTGTTCTTTCCCATCTTGAGGAGTTACGTGCGCTGACGTCCGATGAGCAGGGCGCGCAGCGGCTTGCGTGGTCGCCGACGTGGTTGAAGGCGCGTGCGTGGTTTCAAGACAAACTGCGTGAGCTGCCGGTTGAACAACACTACGATGCAGCAGGGAATCACTGGACGACCTTGCGTGGTGAGACCGAGCGAGCGATGGTGCTGGGGAGTCACCTGGATTCGGTACCGAATGGTGGATGGCTGGATGGCTGCCTCGGTGTGCTGACCGGATTCGAGGTCTTGAAGGCGATCTCAACGAAGTATGACGGGCGACCCCCATGCACTGTGCGGCTGGTGGACTGGGCGGACGAGGAGGGTGCGCGGTTTGGTCGCAGCCTGTTTGGCTCGTCTGCATTCGCGGGAACGCATACGCTCGAGGCGGATCGTGTGCGAACGGACCGTGAGGGTAATACGCTTGAGACGGCACTGCGGGAGTGCGGCGTTGAGGTTGAGCGGATTGGCGATGCCGCAGCAGAGCAAGCTGACATAGCAGCGTATCTGGAGTTGCACATCGAGCAGGGGCCTGTGCTGGAGCGCGCGCATCGGCCGCTGGGTGCGGTCACGGGCACCAAGGGCGTGGAGCGCTGGGCCATCACGTTTCATGGCCAGGAGGCGCATTCGGGCTCAACCCCGATGGCGGTGCGGAGGGACGCGCTGGCGGCGTGCGCGAAGCTAGCGTTGGAAATACGGCCGATTGCGATGAAGCATCCTGATGCGGTTGCCACCATGGGGAGTGTCAAGACATTTCCGGGCATTGTTACGGCTGTGGTCGGGCGCTGTGAGGCGACGCTGGATATGCGTGACCTGGATGCCGATGTGCTCGCGGGCATGCTGCGAGACGCACGTGAGGCAAGCGAGCGGTTTGCGGCTGAAGAGCGCTGCACGGTGGAGTGGTCGAAGATCTGGTCGATTCAGCCCATCCCGTTTCATCCGCAGTTGATTGCTTTTTGTGAGGAGGCGATCCGGGAGGTTGCAGGCGCGAGCGAGCGACTGCCCTCCGGCCCGTTGCACGACGCGGCCGAGGTGGCGCGGATTGGGATCCCTACGGCGATGATGTTTGTGCAGTCGCTGAACGGGTTGAGCCACAACGCTGCGGAGGACACGGCGCGCGAGCATATCGAGCAAGCAGCGGAGGCTTTTTACCGGCTGGCTGAGAAGACGATGCAGTGGGTGTTGGCGGAGTGATGACGGGACGGCGGTACCGTCGCGCTTTTCCGAGAACTGGTGCATAATCGTCTCTCTTCCCTCATTTCGGCGTGGCGTGAAGCGAATCGCAAGGAAGTGGGGTGTACAAGCCACTACGGCGTGCGGAGAGGCCATGCTGTATGAATGATGGGTCGACCTTCCAGTCACACGCGCCCGACGCGCCAGAGATTGCTGCGCGTTTTCCTGACTACCACCCTCCCTTTGATGAAGTAGCGGCGTTGGCAGAGGCGAATCGATGCTTGTACTGCTTCGATGCGCCGTGCACGCAGGCTTGCCCGACGCACATTGATGTGCCGCGGTTTATCAAGAAGATCGCGACGGGCAACATGGAGGGCTCGGCGCGAACGATCCTGGACGCCAACGTCCTGGGTGCGAGTTGCGGACGTGCGTGTCCGGTGGACGTCTTGTGTGAAGGTGCGTGTGTTCTGCACCGCTACAACAAACAGCCGATACAGATCGGAAAGCTCCAACGTTACTCGGTGGAGTGGCTGCATGAGAGTGGACTGCCACTGCCGTTTGAGCCGGGTGAGGATACGGGCAAGAGGGTTGCGCTGATCGGTGGTGGGCCGGCGTCGCTGGCGTGTGCGGCGGAGTTGCGCAGGCGCGGTGTGGCGGCGACGATCTTCGACGCGAGGCCATTGCCTGGTGGTTTGAATACGTATGGCATCGCGGAGTACAAGCTGACCGCGCGCGCGAGCCTGCGCGAGATTGATCTGATTGCGCAGCTTGGGGTGGAGTTTCGGTTTGGCAAACCGGTGGATGCGGCGATGCTGGAGCAGCTTGAGCGCGAGTACGACGCCGTGTTTCTAGGCATTGGACTAGGAGCCATTCATAAGCTTGGGATCGACGGCGAAGACTCCAACGGGGTCACCAATGCGCTGGATTGGATTGCGGATTACAAGAGTGGAAAGCTGACGAAGTCTCCCGCACGCGTGGCTGTCGTCGGTGCAGGGAATACGGCGATCGATGCGGCGATTGCGGCGGTGCGTTTGGGTGCGGAAGAGGTCACGATGGTGTATCGCCGCGGGCCGGAGCAGATGTCCGCCTTCAGCTTTGAGTATGAGCATGCGAAGGCGGAGGGTGTGCGCTTCCTGTGGCATGTGCAGCCGGTGGGGATGAAGCGCCATCTGCTGACACGCACGCTGGAGGCCATCGAGCTGCAGAGTTTGAAGTGTACGGACGACGGATCGCTGGTTCCGGTTGCAGGCAGCGAGTCTTCTCTGGAAGTTGACTGCGTGGTGCTGGCGATTGGGCAGGCAACGCACAGCGCGTTCGTCGCCGGACAGGTGGACCATGCGACCGAAGGTGAAGATGGAGCGAGGGCGCATCCTGGTCGACAGGGCCACGGGCCAGACCTCGAATGCGAGGATCTTCGCCGGAGGCGACTGTGTGAATGGCGGCCGTGAGGTGGTGGATGCGGTGGCGGATGGTAAGCGCGCCGGCGTCGGGCTCGCCGCGTGGCTCGCGGCGAACGAGTGCCAACGCCCGACGGAGGCTGCTCATGTCCAGGGCTAATGGGAATGGGTACAACACCAAGCAGAGTCCGACGCTGGAGACGATCTTTGCAGGGCATTCGATGTTTGAATCCGTTCTGGCTGGCGAGTGCGCCGCCGACGAACTGCGGCGAGCAGATTATGCGGGCGTTCGATGCGGGTTGGGGTGGGGCGGTGTGGAAGACGATCGGCGCGCCGATTACGAATGTGAGTTCGCGCTATAGCTCGATCGATTGGAACGGCCAGCGCATGATGGGCTTCAACAACATTGAGCTGATCAGCGACCGCGCCGACGGAGTTGAATATCCGTGAGATTGCGGAGGTGAAGCGGCGGTATCCGAAGCATGCGGTGATCGCTTCGCTGATGGTGGAATCGACCCGTGAGGCATGGCATGACATCGTCGCGCGTGTAGAGGACGCGGGCTGCGACGGACTCGAATTGAACTTCGGCTGTCCGCATGGGATGAGTGAGCGCGGGCATGGGATCGGCGGTAGGGCAGGTGCCGGAGTACACCTGCGCAGCATCACGGAGTGGGTGAAGGAGAAGGCGCGCACGCCGGTGATCGTGAAGCTGACGCCGAATATCAGCGATATCCGCATGCCGGCGCGGGCGGCGAAGAAGGGCGGGGCGGATGCGCTGAGCGCGATCAACACGATCAACTCGATCACGGGCATTGACCTGGACACGCTGGAGCCGCGGCCGAAGGTGGACGGGTATAGCTCGCATGGCGGGTACTGCGGGCCGGCGGTGAAGCCGATCGCGTTGAATATGGTGGAGCAGGTGATGAGCGATCCTGACGCCGCGCTGCCCATGTCCGGGATTGGCGGGATTGGCACGTGGCAGGATGCGGCGGAGTTCATGCTGCTGGGCGCAGGCACGGTGCAGGTGTGCACGGCGGTGATGCACTATGGCTATCGGATTGTGGAGGATCTGGCCGATGGGCTGCTGGGCTGGATGCGGCGCAAGGGGTATCGGACGATTGAGGATTTTCGCGGGCTCTCGCTTCCACATATGCGGCAGTGGAAGAACCTGAATTTGAATTACCAGGTCGTGGCACGGATCCATGAGGAGCTCTGCATCGGCTGTGAGCTTTGCTACACGGCGTGCTGGGATGGGGCGCACCAGTGCATTCATCTGGACCGGGCGTTGCCGCAGGAGGATACGTCGCGAACGCCGGCGATGGTGGCTCGTGAGAGTGCGGGCAGGATTACGACGACGCCGATTCCGAAGCTGGATATGAGTGGGCCGGGTGTTGAGGGGCCTTATCGGACGCCGCTGGCGCGGATTCCGCGGGTGGATGAGCACCATTGTGTGGGGTGTAATTTGTGCTCGCTGGTGTGCCCGGTGCCGGAGTGCATCACGATGGAGCGGATTGAGAATGGGTTGCCGGTGCAGACGTGGGAGGAACGCGTGGCGATGGGCGTTGTGCCGGAGGGCGTCACTGCGCCTACGGATTTGAATCCGAATGGGCCGTATAGACCCTTGAAGGGTTTGGGGGCGGAGAGTGGCTCGTTGGAGTAGTACGACCTGGGAGCAGTACGTTGCAGAGTTTCGCTCCGACGCGCGCCGGGGGCGTATCGAGTTGGCTGCAGGTCTTTCTAGGTTTCACGCAGTTCTTCGCCGCAGGGATCTCCGTTCACGTCTGGACAGCCGCT
The DNA here is from genome assembly GCA_963795955.1 of uncultured Verrucomicrobiae bacterium. GTDB lineage: Bacteria > Acidobacteriota > Terriglobia > Terriglobales > Acidobacteriaceae > Granulicella. Next base: position 172,935 of record CAWCJK010000003.1, on the reverse strand, counting down.
GCGCGGCACGGTTGGACTCAACGCGCCTCTTGGGAGGATGTGCAGATGCTTTCCGTAGCGTTACTGCTCATGGCGATGCTTCTGACTTTCTCCCTGCGCACTTCACAGCCTGGATTGGACGAAGGTGTTCTGGCTTGGGGTCTTTTAGCTGTAGTTTCGCTGCCAGCGCGTTACTTCTTTGCTTCAAAGCGGTGCGCTGAGGTTGATTAAGAGGACACATGGGAACGCTGATTAAGAACGGGACTGTGGTGAATGCGGATGGGTCGAGCGCGGGCGGATGTGCTGATCGAGGGTGAGCGCATTGCGGCGGTGGGGCCGGGGTTGAACGCGGCTGGGCATCAGGTGGTGGATGCGACGCGGGATGCTGGTGATGCCGGGCGGCATTGATGTGCATACGCATCTGGATATGCCGTTTGGCGGGACGACCTCGGCGGATGATTACACGACCGGAACGCAGGCTGCGGCGGTGGGTGGGACGACTACGGTGATCGATTTTGCGCTGCAGAATCAGCAGAGCACGCTGCAGGATGCGCTGGAGACTTGGCTGAAGAAGAGTGAGGGCAAGGCTTGTGTGGATTTTTCGCTGCACATGGCAGTGACGAATCTGCATGGGCCGGGTGGGGCGGAGACACTGAAAGAGATGGAGGAGATGGTGAAGTTCGGCATCTCCAGCTTCAAGCTGTTTATGGCGTATCCGAACGTGCTGATGATCAACGACGAGTTGATGTTTCGCGTGATGCAGAAGGCCGCGGAGTTGAATGCGCTATGCCTGATTCATGCGGAGAACGGCAGTGCGATCGATGTCGTCGTCGCGCAGATGATTGCTGAGGGCAAGACGGAGCCGCATTGGCATGCGCATTCGCGCTCGCCCAAGGCTGAAGCGGAGGCGACGCACCGGTCGATTGCGCTGGCTGATATGGCGGGTGCGGCGGTGTATATCGTGCATCTGTCGAACGAGTATGCGCTGGATGAATTGAAGTTTATGCAGGCGCATGGCGCGCGGGCGGTGGCGGAGACTTGTACGCAATACCTGGTGCTGTGCGTTGAGGAGCAGATGCCGGGAAAGAGCTGGGACGAGGCGAAGTTTGTGTTTACGCCTCCGCTGCGGGAGAAGCGGCACCAGGAGCCACTTTGGGATGCGTTGCGCGATGGCTCGTTGCAGGTGGTGAGCACGGATCATTGCCCGTTTCGGTTTGCGGATCAGAAGGAGTTAGGGCGTGGGGACTTCCGAAAGATTCCGAATGGCGGACCGGGCGTGGAGAATCGGTTGCAGATGCTGTGGCACTTTGGGGTGAATGCGGGGCGAATCTCGAAGGAGCGGTTTGTGGAGCTTTGCTGCACGAATCCCGCGAAGATCTTCGGGATGGGTAAGCAGAAGGGCGCGATCAAGCCGGGGCTGGATGCGGATGTTTTGATCTGGGATCCGGAGGCGGAGTATGTCATCTCGGCCGCGACGCAGTGCATGGCCACGGACTACAACATGTTCGAGGGATGGACGGTGAAGGGCAATGCGGCGAAGGTGTTTTCGCGCGGCGAGCTGGTGGTGGATAACGTTGCGCAGCCGGGGAAGTTTCTGGGCGCGACGGGGCGCGGGCGGTTTGTGAAGCGTGAGGCGAATGCGGGAGGGCTTGGCCTAGTGGCGGGCGTGGCCGGGCATGACTGGCGCTGGTGCACACCGAGGCGCCACGGGTGCGGAGGCTCGCGCCGGATCCGAGGCTGTATAACGCTGATCTTGCGCCGGTGGAGCCGGCGCGGCGGACCTGGACGACGTACAACTACATTGCGTTGTGGTTCTCGATGTCGATGGAGGTCACGACGTACATGCTGGCCGCGAGCTTGATCGCGGGCGGCATGAACTGGAAGCAGGCGATCTTTACGATCCTGCTGGGGAATTTGATTGTGCTTGTGCCGATGCTGCTGAATGCGCATGCGGGGCGAAGTATGGGATTCCGTTTCCGGTGTTTGTGCGCGCTCCGTTTGGGCCTGTGGGCGCGAATATTCCGGCGATTCTGCGGGCGATTGTGGCATGTGGGTGGTTTGGCATTCAGTCGTGGATCGGCGGGCAGGCGATCTTTGCGATGGTGAATGTGCTAGCGCCGAGGACGGTGAACATGCCCTGGGTGTTGTGGGTCTGCTTTCTCGGGTTCTGGGCGCTGAACATGGTGGTGGTGTGGCGAGGGGTGGAGTCGATCCGGTTTCTGCAGAGTTACTCCGCGCCGTTCATGATCGTGATGTCGGTCCTGCTGCTTGGCTTCATGCTGCATAAGGCGGGTGGGTTGGGGCCGATGTTGTCTGCACCGAGCCAGTTCGCGACGAGGAGTGATTTCTTGCGCTTCTTCTTCCCATCGCTGACCGCGATGGTCGGGTACTGGGCGACGTTGTCGCTGAACATCCCGGACTTCACGCGGTATGCGAAGAACCAGGAGTCGCAGATCGTGGGGCAGGCGTTTGGGCTGCCGGTGGCGATGGTGCTCGTTCTCGTTTCTGGGCATTGCGGTGACCTCGGCGTCGGCGGTCGTGTTCGGTGAGCCGATCTGGAACCCGGTGGCGTTGCTAGGGCGGTTTCATCAGCCGTTGATTGCGTTTCTGGGGCTGATTGCGCTGCTTGTGGCGACGCTGAACGTCAACATTGGCGCGAACGTAGTGGGGCCCTCGAATGACTTCGCGAACCTGGCTCCGCGGTTTATCAGCTTTAGGACGGGCGGGCTGATTACGGGTTTCCTGGGGCTCGCGATGATGCCGTGGAAGCTGATGGCGACGTTTGGGAGCTACATCTTCGGGTGGCTGGTGGGGTATTCGGGGCTGTTGGGGCCGGTGGCGGGCATTATGGTGGCGGATTACTTTGTGATTCGTGGCACAAGGCTCGACACTTACTCGCTCTATCGGCGGGGTGGCGTGTATGAGTATCGCAACGGCATCAATCCGAAGGCGATTGTTGCGCTGGTCGTTGGGAGTTGCAGCGGCGCTGATCGGGCGGTTTGTGCCGCGGGTTGCGTTCCTTTACAGCTATGCATGGTTCATCGGTTTCTTCCTTTCTGGCGCGGTGTACGCTTTGCTGATGCTTCGGCAGCGCAGTCACGTACGCGTCAGCGACTTTGATCTTCAGCAGCGAAAGGCCATCTCATGAGCACCACAGAAGTTCTGCAGCAGCCTGCGACGACAAGCAGCATGACCTCGGACGAGGTTGTGCGGATTACGCGCGAGACGAACTATGGCACATGGCGGTTCCAGAAGGGCTGGACGCCGATGCACATCGTCGATGCGGAAGGCTGCTACATCACCGATGCGAACGGCAAGCGGTATCTGGACTTCAGTGCGCAGTTGATGTGCATGAACCTGGGGCATAAGAACCAGGCGGTGATCGACGCGATCGCGAAGCAGGCTCAGGAACTGGCGTATGCGATGCCGGGGTATGCGACCACAGCGCGGGCGGAGTTGTCGAAGCTGCTGCTGGAGGTGCTGCCGAAGGGGTTGAACAAGTTCTTCTTTACGACCTCTGGGACGGACGCGAACGAGGCGGCGTTCAAGATTGCTCGGATGTATACGGGGAAGACGAAGATCATCGCGCGCTACCGGTCGTATCACGGGTCTACTGCGGGGTCGATTGCGGCTACGGCGGATCCGCGGCGCTGGCCTGTGGAGCCGCGGGGAAAGCAGCAGGGCGTGATCTTTGGGCCGGAGGTGCATTGCTACAAGTGTCCGATCCGGCATACGTATCCGGGCTGCGGCATTGCTTGTGCGGACTACATCGAGCACATGATCCGGAACGAGAGCGATGTGGCGGCGGTGCTGGTTGAGCCGATCGTTGGGACGAATGGCGTGATTGTTCCTCCTCAGGAATACATGGCGAAGCTGCGGCGCATCTGCGATGAGACTGGTGTGCTGCTGATCGCGGATGAGGTGATGAGCGGATGGGGCCGCTCGGGCGCGTGGTTTGCGATGGATCTGTGGGGCGTTACGCCTGACATCCTCACCACGGCGAAGGGGATTACGTCGGCTTATGTTCCGCTGGGGCTGTGTGCGACGAGTGAGAAGATCGGGGACTACTTCCAGGATCACTACTTCGCGCATGGGCACACGTATGAGGCGCATCCGATGACGCTGCTGCCTGCGGTGGCGACGATCAACGAGATGAAGCGGATGAAGCTGGTGGAGCGCGCGAAGGAGTTGGAGCCGTTTGTGCAGGAGAAGCTCGAGGCGTTGAAGGCTAAGCATCCGAGCGTCGGCGATGTGCGGGGGAAGGGGTTGTTCTGGGCGGTGGACCTGGTGAAGGACCGGACCGACGAAGGAGCCGTTCAACACCTACTCGGACAAGATCAGCGGCAAGCCGCTGCTGGTCGATCAGATTGCGGCGAAGACGCTGGCGGATGGGGTGATCATCCAGGCCTGGGTTTCGCACTTCGTGATTGCGCCGCCGCTGATTGTGACCAAGGAGGAGTTGGAGCGGGGCATCGACACGCTGGATCGGTGGCTGCACCTGGCGGATGAGCAGTGCATGCCGTCGGAGAAGCCGGTGACGACGAGCGTGACGAGTGATGCCTAGTACCCCTCCACCCGGTACTTTTGGTTCAAAGTACGTTCGACAAAGGGGTTAGGTCTGGACTTCGAGTTTAGTTCACTACGGTTCTTCCAAAACAAAAAGCCCGGCGGGTAGCCGGGCTCTTTTGATCTCTGTTTCAAGTTTACCGAACCTGGGCTAATTGGTATGCAACCGAGTCGACGCTTACCGCACGCATTCTCTGCGTAGTGCGCGGTGGAACTGCAAACGTGGCGCACGCGGAGTACGCGGTGTTGGCGCGCGGAACGTTGTCGACGCTTCTGCGGAGCGTTTTCAACCAAGGGTGGGCATGGAGGTGTCTACGCCGCTGCGGATGCCTGTGGGCCAGCGGGCTGTGATGGTTTTCAGGCGGGTGTAGAAGCGGACGCCTTCGGGGCCGTAGATCGAGTGGTCGCCGAAGAGCGAGCGCTTCCAGCCGCCGAAGCTGTGGAAGGCCATGGGCACGGGGATGGGCACGTTGATGCCGACCATGCCGGCCTGGACGCGGCGGCCGAACTCGCGGGCGGTGTCGCCGTCGCGGGTGAAGATGGACGTGCCGTTGCCGTACTCGTGGTCGTTGACGAGTTCGCAGGGCCTTTTCGAAGCTGTTGACGCGGATGACGCCGAGCACGGGGCCGAAGATCTCTTCCTTGTAGATACGCATCTCGGGCTTGACGTGGTCGAAGAGGCAGGCGCCCGAGGAAGAAGCCGTCGCCCTTCGGGATGCGCGTGTGCGCGGCCGTCGATGATGAGCTCTGCGCCTTCGGTCTTGCCGATGTCGATGTAGCTGGCGACCTTGTCGCGGTGCGTGCCGGTGATGAGGGGGCCGAAGTCGGCGTCGGGCGATTCGGGAGCGCCGTGGTCGACGCGGAGTTTCGCGATGCGATCTTCGAGCTTGGAGCGCAGGGTATCGGCGGTTTGCTTGCCGACCGCGACAGCGACGGAGATGGCCATGCAACGCTCGCCGGCGGAGCCGTACGCGGAGCCGACGAGGGCATCGGCGGCCTGGTCGAGGTCGGCGTCGGGCATGACGATCATGTGGTTCTTGGCGCCGCCGAGGGCCTGGACGCGTTTGCCGTGCTTGGTGCCGGTTGCGTAGACGTACTCCGCGATGGGCGGTCGAGCCGACGAAGCTGACGGCCTGGATGGTGGGGTGAGCGAGGATGGCGTCGACGGCGACCTTGTCTCCGTGGACGACGTTGAAGACGCCATCGGGGAGGCCGGCTTCCTTCAGCATTTCGGCGAGGAGGATGGCGGCGCTGGGGTCGCGCTCGGAGGGTTTGAGGATGAAGGTGTTGCCGCAGGCGAGCGCGATGGGGAACATCCACAGCGGGACCATGGCGGGGAAGTTGAACGGCGTGATGCCGGCGACGACGCCGAGCGGCTGGCGCATGGACCAGGTGTCGATGCCGGTGCCGACCTGTTCGGTGTACTCGCCTTTGAGGAGTTCGGGGATCCCGGTCGCGTACTCGATGTTTTCGAGGCCGCGCATGACCTCGCCTTTGGCGTCGGAGAAGACCTTGCCGTGCTCGCGATTGAGCAGGGCGGCGATCTCGTCCATGCGGCGACTCGAAGATGTCGCGGAGGCGGAAGAGGACGCGGGCGCGGCGGAGCGGTGGCTGCGCAGACCACTCGGGGAAGGCGGCGGCGGCGGCTTGGACGGCCTTGTCGAGTTCAGCGGCGGTGGCCATAGGGACGCGGGCCTGAACGGTGCCGGTGGCGGGGTGGTAGACGTCGCCGAAGCGGGACGATTCGTCGACCACGGGCGCGCCGGCGATCCAGTGCGGGATGGTGCGAAGGGCTTGTTTGGAGTTGGAGACTGCTGCGCGTCGGGAGTGGCGGTGAGAGTTGCCATCTGGATCTCCTGCTGAAGAAGGGTTCCATGGTAACAGCGGGCTGGAGCTTGGGTCGGGTGGTCAAGCGAGGTCTGGCGCCGCGGCAAGTGCTAAAGCTGACGCTAAGGTCGCGAAGGTGGCGCGGAGGTGCGCGACGGCGGTGTTGCCTCACTGAGGGATTGAACATTGGGGTGTTTGGTGCCCGGAGGGGGACTTGAACCCCCACGACCGGTTAAGGTCTGCGGATTTTAAGTCCGCTGTGTCTGCCGATTTCACCATCCGGGCTTGTGTTGTGCGAGAGCCTTTGTCATCTTACCAATCGTGGCTGCCCCGTGCTGCGTGGACGCTGGATCGCGCTATGCTCGGTGCGATGGACGTCGGAAGGCAGAGGAGTGTCGATCTCACCGCGCGTGACACTGGCGAGGACCGACGTTGAGGTGTCGCGACTTGGGTTTGGCACATCGGCGCTGATGTCGCGTGTCAATCGGCGTGACTCGTTGCGGCTGCTTGAGACCGCGCTCGACGCGGGAATCACGCACTTCGATACGGCTCGGTCGTATGGCTTCGGCGAGGCGGAATCAGTGCTGGGCGAGTTCCTGCAGCGACAGGCGTGAGCAGGTGACGGTGACCACGAAAGTAGGCATTCTTGCCGCCTCGACGCGATCCGCGTGGCTCGTCGGCGGCCAAAGCGGTAGCTCGTGGATTGCTCTCGGTGTTGCCGTCGTGCGCGGCAGATACGTGAGACAAAGCGCGGGGCGCTGGTGCCCGCCCAGCGCTTCGATGCTGCCGCAATGACGGAGAGCCTGGAGACGAGCCTGCGGCAGCTTACGGACGGATCATGTTGATTTTCTGCTGCTGCATGAACCGAACTGGAGGTGCTGCGCTCACAGGAGCCGCTTGCGTTTCTGCAGAGCGATGCAGCGAGCAGGGGAAGGTAAGGCTGGTTGGCGTTGCGACGGATATACCGGGCGTGCTCTGCATCCTGTCAGAGCATGCCGGAGTATGCGACGGTCCTTCAGCATGCCGTATCAGCGTGTTCTCGCGAACCCGCGAGACGGTGAGTTCGCCGAGCAGAAGCGCGCGTGTTTGTCACACAGCTGCTTGGGAACGTTTCTCGTCGACTTGAGGATGAAGCTCGTGGCGGATAGAGCGCTGCGCAGCCGGATGGAGCAGGACGCCTCGATCTGGACATCAGCGCGACCGGGTAGCGCTCGAGCAACTCACACTGCTTACGGCAGCCTGACTGACATGCCGCAAGCCGCGATGCTGTTCACGTCTACCAAACCGCAGCACATACGCGAGAACGCGGCTGCCTTGGAGGCAGCCGCGTCTCAGGATCAGGTGGACGCGTTTCAGGCAGCTTGGCAGTGCGTGATCGCGCACTGGGAGAACTAGTCCCAGGCGAGCGACCCGCCGTTCTGGTACTCGATGACGCGGGTTTCGAAGAAGTTCTTTTCCTTCTTGAGGTCCATGGCTTCGCTCATCCAGGGGAAGGGGTTTTCGGTCTCGGGGAAGACGGGGGCGAGGCCGATCTGGGCGCAGCGGCGGTTTGCGATGAAGTGCATGTACTGCTCGCAGGCCTGGGCGCTGAGGCCGAGGAAGCCCTTGGGCATGGTGTCGCGGCCGTAGGCGGCTTCGAGTTCGGCGGCGGTGCGGATCATGGTGCGGACTTCTTCCTGGAACTCGGGCGACCAGATGTGCGGGTTTTCGAACTTGATCTGGTTGATGACGTCGATGCCGAAGTTGAGGTGGATGGACTCGTCGCGGAGGATGTACTGGTACTGCTCGGCGATGCCGACCATCTTGTTGCGGCGGCCGAGGGAGAGGATCTGCGCGAAGCCGGTGTAGAACCACATGCCCTCGAAGACGACGTAGAAGGCGATGAGATCGCGGACGAAGGCCTGGTCGTTTTGCGGTGTGCCGGTGGCGAAGTTGGGGTCGGAAAGGTGCTGGGTGTACTTGATCGCCCAGGCGGCCTTTTCGGTGATGGAGGGGACCTCGCGGTACATGTTGAAGAGCTCGCCTTCATCGAGGCCGAGCGATTCGACGATGTACTGGAAGGTGTGCGTGTGGACCGCTTCCTCGAAGGCCTGGCGCAGGAGGTACTGGCGGCACTCGGGGTTGGTGAGGTGGCGGTAGATCGCGAGCACGATGTTGTTGGCGACGAGCGACTCGGAGGCGGCGAAGAAGCCGAGGTTGCGCTTGATGGCGCGGCGCTCGTCTTCGGTGAGGCCGCCGGGGCTCTTCCAGAGCGCGATGTCGGCCTGCATGGAGATCTCGGTCGGCATCCAGTGGTTGTTGCAGGCGGAGAGGTACTTCTCCCAGGCCCAGCGGTACTTGAGCGGGAGGAGTTGGTTGACGTCGGCGCGGCAGTTGATCATCGCCTTGTCGTCGACGCGGACGCGTGCGGCGCCGCGCGGCGATGGGGGCCGCTGCGCTGGGAGGGATCGCGGGCGGTTCGGGTGCGGGCTGCGCGGCGGTCTCGACGCGAACGGAGGTCGTGACGGGAACGGCTACTGCGTCTTCGGTTTCGGTCCAGCTGAGCATTTCGTTCTCCTGTAGCTCTGTGCGGCTACGGGCAAAAGCAGATTCCCTGCGGGAATGACAGAAAGAAAGGCAAAGACGCTATTGGCAGGCCTCGCAGGTTGGGTCGTCGATGGAGCAGACCTTGGGCGACGCGATGATCGGAGCTGCTGCGGCTTCGAGCGAGACGGCGTTGAGTTTGCCGTCGGTACGCTTCAGCGTGGATTTTTCTACGTGCGTCGCGGAGCGGGAGCGCAGGTAGTAGGTGGTCTTGAGGCCGGCGTGCCAGGCTTCGCGGTAGAGGGCGTCGAGCTTCTTGCCGCTGGGCTGGGCGATGTAGAGGTTGAGCGACTGCGCCTGGTCGATCCACTTCTGGCGGCGGGCGGCGGCCTGGATGAGCCAGGTGGCGTCGACCTCGAACGAGGTGGCGTAGAGCGTCTTGAGGTCTTCGGGGACGCGGTCGATCGCGCCGAGCGAGCCGTCGAAGTATTTGAGGTCGGAGATCATGACCTCGTCCCAGAGGCCGCGCTCCTTCAGATCGTGCACGAGGGCGGCGTTGACGACGGTGAAGTCGCCGCTCATGTTGGATTTGACGAAGAGGTTCTGGTAGGTGGGCTCGATGGACTGCGTGACGCCGCAGATGTTGGAGATCGTCGCGGTGGGCGCGATGGCCATGGTGTTGGAGTGGCGCATGCCGATCTTGACGACGCGCTCGCGGAGGCTGTTCCAGTCGAGCGTGGAGGAGAGTTCGAGCTGCAGCGGGTAGCTGCGGTTTTGCTGCAGCAGATCGACGGAATCGATGGGCAGGATGCCCTTGCTCCAGAGCGAGCCCTCGAAGGTGGTGTAACGGCCACGCTCGGCGGCGAGATCGACGGAGGCGGAGATCGCGTAGTAGCTGACCATCTCCATGCTGGTGTCGGCGAACTTGACGGCTTGGTCGGAGCTGAAGGGGATGCGCAGCGTGTAGAGCGCGTCCTGGTAGCCCATGATGCCGAGGCCGACGGGGCGATGGCGCAGGTTGGAGTAACGCGCCTCGGGCACGGTGTAGAAGTTGATGTCGATGACGTTGTCGAGCATGCGCATCGCGGTGGTGACGGTCTTCTTCAGGTGCTCGGCGTCGAGGCCCTTGTCGGTGGTGTGGTTCGCGAGGTTGATCGAGCCGAGGTTGCAGACGGCGATCTCCTTGGCGGAGGTGTTGAGCGTGATCTCGGTGCAGAGATTGGAGCTGTGGACGACGCCGACGTGCTGCTGCGGCGAGCGGAGGTTGCACGGGTCCTTGAAGGTGACCCAGGGGTGGCCGGTCTCGAAGAGCATGGAGAGCATGCGGCGCCAGAGGTCGAGCGCGCGGATGGTGCGCGTGACCTTGATCTCGCCGCGAGCGGCCTTGGCTTCGTACTCCTCGTACTTCTGCGGCGAAGGCGCGGCCGTAGAGGTCGTGCAAGCTCGGGCACCTCGTCGGGCGAGAAGAGGGTCCAGGGGCCGTCGGCCTCGACGCGCTCCATGAAGAGGTCGGGGACCCAGTTGGCCGTGTTCATGTCGTGCGTGCGGCGGCGGTCGTCGCCGGTGTTCTTGCGCAGGTCGAGGAACTCTTCGACGTCGATGTGCCAGGTCTCGAGATAGCCGCAGACGGCGCCCTTGCGCTTGCCGCCCTGGTTGACGGCGATGGCGGTGTCGTTGGCGACCTTGAGGAAGGGAACGACGCCCTGGGACTCGTCCATTGGTCCCGCGGATGTGCGAGCCGAGACCGCGGACGCCGGACCAGTCGTTGCCGAGGCCGCCGGCGTACTTCGAGAGCAGCGCGTTGTCCTTGATGGCCTTGAAGATGCCGTCGAGGTCGTCGGAGACGGTGGTCAGGAAGCAGGAGGAGAGCTGCGGGCGCAGGGTGCCGGCGTTGAAGAGCGTCGGCGTGGAGCACATGAAGTCGAAGCTGGAGAGCAGCTCGTAGAACTCGATGGCGCGGGCGTCGCGGTCGATCTCGCGGACGGCGAGGCCCATCGCGACGCGCATGAAGAAGGCCTGGGGGAGCTCGAAGCGGACGCCGCTCTTGTGCAGGAAGTAGCGGTCGTAGAGGGTCTGCAGGCCGAGGAACTGGAACTGACGGTCGCGCTCGGGGCGGATCGCGGTAGCGAGGCGTGGGAGATCGAAGGCCTGGAGTTCCTTGTCGAGGATCTCGAGCTTGACGGCCTGCTTCACGAACTCGGGGAAGTACTCGGCGTAGTGCATGTCGTGGTCGCGCAGCGAGCCGGTAACGAGGTTGGGGAGGATGAAGCCGAGGGCCTCATCGCGCAGGTTGTTCAGGAGCAGGCGAGCGCTGACGTAGGCGTAGTTGGGCTCCTGCTCGACGAGCGAGCGGGCGGCCATGACCTGGGCGAGGCCGAGTTCGTGGATCTGGATGCCGTCGTACAGGTTGCGGCGAACCTCGGCCATGATCGCGTCGACCGAGACGCCGTCAAGGCCGGAGCAGGCGGTCGCAATGGTGCTCTGCAGGCCGGCCTCGTCGAGCGGCTGCGACTTGGCCGTCCTTCAGCTGGACATGGAGGCTGGGCCGCAGCTCGGCGGGGATGGCCTCTTCGCGCTTGCGGCGCTCCTGGGAGCGCTCTTCGCGGTAGAGGACGTAGGCGCGGGCGATCTTGTGCTCGCCGGCACGCATCAGGGCGAGCTCAACCTGATCCTGGATGTCCTCGATATGGATGGCGCGGGCGCCATCGGCGGCGCGGCGCTTCAGCGCCTCGACGATGTGGTCGGTGAGGGCCTCGACCGCCTCGTGGATGCGGCGGGATGCGGCGGCGCCGGAGCCTTCGACGGCCACGAAGGCCTTGGTGATCGCGGTGGAGATCTTGGCCGGGTCGAACGGGGAAAACGTGCCATTCCGGCGAATGACCTGGAGCCCGGTTGCGCGCGCGGGAGCGCCGCCGCCAACGGGGTGGATGGTCTGGTCGGGATTGGCTTCGAAGGGGTGCACGGCGGAAGCGGCCATAGTGTCGGTCTCCTGGATCAATCACACGATCGAGGCACATCGTGTGGTGGGGCTCTGGAAACTATAGGCCTAGATATTGGGCCTCCTTCCTGTTTCTATTCTAAATGTTGTGGATATCTTGGGTGCTTTCGCGGATACCCGGTTTTGACCCGATCGTGTGATTTCACGAAATGTTCGAATGTTCGCAGCCTGCACACAAGCGGCGAGATTTGCTCAGGGAAACGCGTTCAGGAGGCGATTTCGGGGCTGGCGGAGATCTCGCGGCGCATGGTAAGCGCCGCGCCGATCAGGACCAGGACGGCCACGCAGGGGGCGACGCAGACCGGCTCGGAGGGACCGAAGGCTGGTGGAGAGGACGCCGGTGATCCAGGGCAGCAGCGAGGCCGCCGTGCCCGCCAGGATGAACACCGCGCTGGAGCGGTAGTGGGGGAGCGCCCACGAGAGCACCAGCGGATACAGCGGCCCCAGCCCCAGGCCAGCGAGCAGGGCGGAGACCGGCAGCAGCGCCTCCGTGGGTACCCCGACCAGGAGCGCCATCGCGAGCGTGACCGCCGCCGAGGTGCAAGCCGACCCCCACGGGGCCATTGAGCCGTTGGCCGAGGCGCACGGAGTGCGCTCCCCGGCCGAGCAGCAGGCCCAGCCAGAACGCGGAGTTGGCGGTGACCGCGATGGCGTTTCCGTGGCCCATGCGCTGGGTGTAGGCGGTGAGCCAGCTTCCGATGGCGGTCTCCAGGCCCACGGCGGCACCGGCGAAGACGCACATCCGAAGCGGGGCGAGACGCTGAAGACGCGGGACTTCGAACAGCGCACCGGATTCCGTCGCCTTTGGGGTCCACTGGTTCACGATAAGCAGGGCGACGGCGGAGAACGCGAAGGCGAACATCACACCGCCAAAGAGCGCGTGCACCGAAACGGTTCGAAGGGAACGCAGGGCGAGAGCGGGAGCGAGGCAAGCGCCCGTGGCCCAGATCAGGTTGAGGCGGTTGAGTTCCAGTGTGGTTTCGTGGCGAGGCACCTCCCGGGAACGCAGGACGCTGATCGAGGTCATCGTGGTTCCGAGGCCGGTTCCGTAGAGCAGAAAACAGAGAGGCAGGATGGGCTGAGTTGACGCGGAGAGCAGCAGCGCGGCGCAGGCGGTCGCGCCCATACCCAGGCCAGCCATCAGCGATGGCCCGAGGCTGGCGAAGAGGACGCCGATGGTGGCGCCGGTGAAAGAGCTAAAGAGAAGCAGGCCACCAGCACGATCGCTCAGGTGCCATTCGCGGAGCATGGACGGAAGTGAAGCGCCGAGCAGAGCCGTTGCGACACCGGTGAACAGGAACGCCAGGAAGATAGTCCAGACGCGCAGCCGCGCCTTCATGCACGGGCTCGCTTGCGGAGAGCAGCAGCGGGCGCACAGCAGGACTCGCGGACGATCAACTCCGGGTCGACCTTGAGGACCTTGGCAGATTTATGAGCGGCAGCCTCGTTCATCTGGTGGGTGAGGGCTTCGGCTGCGAGCAGGCCCATCTTGAAGAGGGGCTGACGAACGGTGGTGAGCGCGGGGTTCTGGAACGCAGCTGACTGGATGTCATCGAAGCCGACCACCGAGACGTCCTCCGGCACGCGGAGACCCGCTTCGCGTAAGGCGCGTATGGCGCCGATGGCAGAGATGTCATTGAAGGCGAAGATCGCGGTGAAGGGCTGACCGGAGGCCAAAAGGCGTTGGGCGGCGAAGTAGCCGGGCTCGTGCGTGGGCGCCTGGCCGTCGAGTTGGGTGATCAGGGCGGGTTCCATGGTCATGTGCAGCCGTTGGGCCGCACCGCGGATGGCCGTCCAGCGACGTTCCGTGTCGGAGCTGAAGTTCTGGCCCTTGATGAAGCCGATGTGGCGGTGGCCGAGGCCGGCGAGATAGCCGAGAGCGAGGTCGGCGGCGCGGTCGTGGTCCAGGACGATGTTGGTGAAGCCCTCGTGCTCGTCAGGGCAGGAGACCGTGACGGTGGGCATATGGAAGTGACAAGGCAGGGCGGTATCGATGGCGACGAGCCCATCGACGGCGCGCTCGGCCAGCATGGCCTGGGAGCGTTCGATGACCTCGGTTCGATGGTGGTGGCTGATCAGAAAGAAGAAGTAGCCGGCCTGCAGGAGGCCTTGTTCGAGGCCGGCGAGCACAAGCGCCGCGTAGCCCTCGGAGAACTCCGGTACGAGCACACCTAAGGTCATGGAGCGTCCGCGGCGGAGCGAGCGAGCGAGGACGTTGGGGCGGTAGTTGAAGTCGCGGGCGGCCTGGAAGATGCGTTCCTGGGTGGCGCGGGGGATGGAGCGAGCGGCGGGAGCGGCGTTCAAGACGCGCGAGATGGCGGCGGCGGACAGGCCGAGGTGCGCCGAAAGAGTAGCGAGGGAGGCCGCTTTTCGTACGGTTGGATGTTGTTTGTCCTCGCTGCCGGCGTCGTGCGATTGCGTCACAGAAAGAGTTTGGCACAGAAACTAAGGAAGTTCGCCGGCGCAAAAGGTGCTTGACAGTGCCGCGGGGCGGGGCGCATAGTTTCGCTTGCAAAGTCAATCGTTTGCCTACGGAAGAGCCGCCTCCTCATGCGCTTTGGGCTCGGCCTGGGCCTTCGATGCGTGGCTTTTGTGTTGTTTGGAGGTTGTGATGCGTTTCTCTGCTGTACTGATTTCCGCCAGTGTTTTGCAACGAAGGGCCATGCTGTACGTGGGTGCGGCCGCGGCAATTTCCCTCATGACCTTTGGGTCCGGTGTGGCCCATGCGCAGTTCCGTGCGTCGATCCAGGGCACGGTCACTGACCCGACGGGCGCGGTGATTCCGAACGCAACGTTGACGCTGCGCGATCTCGGCACGAACCGCACGCTCACGGCGACTTCGAGTGCGGATGGTGTGTACAACTTCAACGAACTGCCGCCGGACCGCTTCGACCTGACGGCCACCGCGGCGGGGTTCAAGCAGAACGTCATCCACAATCTGCAGATCATTCCCGAACAGGCGAACTCGGTCAATGTGCAGCTGCAGCTGGGTGAGTCGACCACGACGGTTACGGTGTCGGGCGACACGGTTGCGGCAGTCGACACGGAGACGCCGAACATCGGCGCGACCGTGGGCGCGAATGAGATTCAGCATCTTCCGTCGTTCAACCGCGACGTTTTCACGCTGACGCAGCTTGCGCCCGGAACGATCAGCGAACAGGCGCAGAGCTCTGGTGGCGGTGTGCTGGCGCAGCCGGGCAACCAGGGCCCAGGCGGAACGCCGGGCGGCGGCGCAGCCCCGACGGAGAACGGTGTTCAGGCCAACGCCAATGGCCAGCAGTACGGCAATAACAGCATCCAGATCGATGGCATCAGCACGGTCAGCGCCGTGTGGGGTGGCACGACGATCATCACGCCGTCCGAGGAGTCGGTCGACAACGTGCGCGTGGTGACCAACGACTACGACGCGGAGAACGGGCGGTTCAGCGGCGCGCAGACGATGGTGACCTCGAAGAGCGGAACCAACCAGCTGCATGGCAGCGCGTTCATTGCGATTCACCGGCCGGGTCTGAATGCCTACAACCGTGTACCTCGCGGCCTGGACGGCAGTTACATCGGCCATGGGATCCGTGATCAGCAGAGATTCAACCAGTATGGCGGCAGCCTCGGCGGACCATTCTGGAAGGACCACATCTTCGCGTTCCTGGCGTTTGAGTCTTCGCCGAACAGTTCGACGGGCCAGAGCACGGGATGGTATGAGACCTCAGCGTTTGCGAAGTCCGCTGCGTCGAACAGCATCGCGTCGCAGTTCCTGAACTTCCCCGGCAGCACACCGAGCGGCACGATCGTGACGAGCGGTGAAACGTGCGCGACGGTGGGACTGGTGGAGACGGGTGCCGGCAAGAATTGCACCACGATTCCGGGGCAGGGGCTCGACATCGGCTCGCCGTTGAAGACCGGTCTGGGCAAGCAGGATCTTACGGCTACCGGCACGGCAGGGAATCCGGGCGTTGGCGGAGGCCTGGACGGCGTGGCGGATGTGGCGTTTTACTTCATCCAGACACCGACCAACTCGTATTACCGTCAGTACGCTGGACGGCTTGATGCGGATGCAACGAAGAAGGATCACCTGGCGTTCAGCATCTACTGGGTGCCGCAGGGAAGCTCGTTCTACAACGGCACGCCGCGCGCTTACAACCTGTTTCACCATAACCAGATCAACGAGGCGATGACGGGGATCTGGAACCACACGTTCTCGCCGAACGTGCTGAATGAGGCGCGTGCGAACGCGGCGGGCTGGCGCTGGAACGAGATCACATCCAATCCGCAACAGCCGGTCGGCTTGCCGACCGACAACATCACGTTCTTCGCGCCGAATGCGTCCGTCGGTTCCTTCGGCTCGAACCTGGGCAGCGATCTGAACCAATGGACGTTTACGTATCGTGACATCCTGACGCTTGTGAAGGGCCGGCACACGATCAAAACCGGTGCCGAGTTCACGCAGCTGCACTACCTGAACAATCCGATTGGGCGGCCGAGCTATAACTTCTACAACATCTGGGACTTCCTGAACGATGCGCCCTTCCAGGAGAACGGCGGGTTCAACAGCGTCACAGGTTTCCCGGGCGGAACGCGTTCGGATGACCGCGAGAACATGTTCGGTGCGTTTGTGCAGGAGCAGTGGAAGGTCCGCTCGAATCTGACGATCAACGCGGGGCTGCGGTACTCGTACTTCGGATCGCTGTACACGAAGCAGAACAACCTGCCGGTAGCGTCCTTCGGTACGGGCAGCGCAACGTACACGGGCATGAGTGTTCGCGTTGGCGGCCACCTTTGGAATCCGCAGAAGTTGAACTTCGGACCGCAGATTGGGTTCAACTATAGTCCGGACGTCCTCGGTGGACGGCTGATTGTTCGCGGTGGGTATGGGCTGAACTTCAACCAGGAAGAGCTCGCGATCACGACGAACACGGGCAACAATCCACCGACGCAGAACCAGGTGAACTTCACGTTCGTCAATCCCAGCAACCCGGGGACGAACGGCGGGAACATCCTGTACGGGATTTCCAGCAGCCCAACCAACCTGAATGGATTTGCCTCCAACCCGCACGCCATCACGTCGTACAACAGCGCGAATCTTCCGACGGCCGGCAACGCGAACATCATCCTTGTGGGCGACGGTCACGGGAACCTTCCGACCATCTACACCGAGCACTATTCGCTGGAGACGGATTATCAGTTCGGCAAGGAACTGGTCGCGCAGCTTACGTACCAGGGCAGCCTGGGCCGCCACCTGATCGAGCACGAGAACCCGAATGCACCGGGGATCGTCGCGGGATACGGCCTGAACCCGCTTGTGACCGGCGGTGACTTCTGGACGAACGTGGGAACCTCGAACAACAACTCGTTCATCGCTGAGTTGAAGCACCCGATGGTGCACCACTTCCAGTTCGACGCCCAGTTTATGTGGGCCAAGAGCATGGATACCAACGGCTCGGGACCTTACTACCAGGATCCGTACTTCCCGCTGAACTCGATCTATTCGTATGGTCCGTCGGACTTCAACATCGGCAAGTCGTTCAAGCTGTATGGCCTGTGGCAGCCGGTGTTCTTCCATGGAGCGAACAGTTGGATGGAGAAGATCGCCGGCGGCTGGTCGCTGGGTTCGATCATGCAGTTCAACACGGGATTCCCGTACAGCCCGACGTACGGCATCTCGAACTCGCTGTATTGCACGATTTGCAATTACAAGAACCTTCGTCCGTACTACCACGGTGGTGGAAACGGCGACCACAGCAATAAGGCCTTCTACCAGAACACCAACTTCCCCGGGTATGCAGCGGCAGCAGGCTGCGGCGACGACGACCACAGGTACGGTCAACGGCTCCAGCACCGTGACCAGCTACTCGAATTCGTTCTTCTCTGTTCCGAACTACCAGGCGGCGATGCAAGCCGCCAATGGAACCGGGTTCCCGGCGGGCAACGTGGCGCTGCCTCCGCCTCCGGGTCTCGGACCGCAACGCGTTTGTCGGTCCGCACTACCGGGACATCGATGCTTCGATCGCAAAGGGCTTCGGTGTTCCGAATACGCGACTTCTGGGTGAGAGCGCTCATCTGGAGATTCGCGCGGACATCTTCAACCTGTTCAACCTGATGAACCTGAACCCCACAAACGTGGCGAGCGATATCACGTCGGCAACGTTTGGACAGGACGTGAATGTTCTGGGCGGCCGCACGATCAGCTTCCAGGCACGGTTCAGCTTCTAACCCCAACGTACGTTTCAACAAGGAGGGGTGCACGATTTCGCGCACCCCTTCACTTCTGGATTGCAAGTATCAGAGCGGTGTAGAGAGCGCACGAGAGACCGACGGCTCTCCTTTCTTCGCACGGAGCAATATGCACGCGAAATTTGAAGTTGGCTTAGCGAGCGTTTTGGCCGCCGCAATGTTCGTGAGTGCTGTGAGTGTGAGTGCCCAGGCGCCCGCGTCACAGGAGACGGTTGCGGTGGATGCGTCGGCGCCGACGACGCCGTTTCCGCATTTCTGGGAGCAGACGTTTGGCTCGGGGCGGGCGATTCTTGCGCTACGGCAGAGCTATCGCGAAGATCTGCGGACCGTGAAAGAGGCGACGAACTTTCAGTCGGTTCGCTTCCACGGGATTCTGAATGATGAGGTCGGCCTCTACGATCCCAACCGACGGACGAAGAACCCCGGACTCGCCGCACAGGCGGCGAACGATGCGTCTGTCTACAACTTCTCTTATGTCGATCAGATCTACGACGGGCTGCTTGCCGCTGGCGTTCGGCCGTTTGTCGAGTTGAGTTTCATGCCGGAGAAGATGGCGTCTGACCCCAAGGCGCTGCATCCGTTCTGGTATCACCCGAACGTCTCGCCACCGAAGGACTACGCGCAGTGGGATGCGATGATCACAGCGTTCGCGCAACATCTGATCCAGCGGTATGGGCTGGATGAGGTGGCGACGTGGAAGTTCGAGGTGTGGAACGAGCCTAACCTGGACTTCTGGGGCGGATCGCCGAAGCAGGAGACGTACTTCGAGCTTTATGACCACACAGCGCGTGCGCTGAAGGGTGTGTCGCCACGGTTGCAGGTGGGTGGGCCGGCGACGGCGCAGGCGGGTTGGGTGCCCGAGTTCCTGCAGCATGTGTCGCAGGGAAAGGTGCCGGTCGACTTTGTGTCGACGCACGTGTACGCCAATGACACGGCGCCGAATGTGCTGCACACGCAGGAAGATGTGCCGCGCGACAAGATGGTGTGGCGCGCGGTGAAGATGGTGCATGACCAGATCGCGCAGTCGGCGATGCCGAACCTGCCGTTGATCTTCTCGGAGTACAACGCCAGCTACGCGAACGAGCCTGACGTGACCGACAGCGACTACATGGGGCCGTGGCTTGCGAACAATATCCGGCTGTGCGATGGGCTTGTGCAGAGCATGAGCTACTGGGCGTTCTCGGACGTGTTTGAAGAGCAGGGTGTTGTTCGCTCGCCGTTTTATGGTGGGTTCGGGCTCCTTGCCGCGGATCACATCGAGAAGCCGGTCTTCAATGTGTTCCGTGCTTTGCATCAGTTAGGCGACCGGCGTATTGCGGTGAAGTCGGAGTCGGCGCTGGCGACGACGGACGGGCATGGGCAACTGGCGATTGCGCTGTGGAACTACGCTCCACCGGATGGAACCGGCGCCTCTTATACGCCGCCGCCGGCTACTCCCGGGCCGTCACGGACGTTCGCGGTGAGTATGACGCATGTGTCGCCGCGAGCGACGGTTGAGATCCTCCGCGTGGACGATGACCATGGAAACGTGTTGAAGGCCTTCAACGCCATGGGACGGCCGCCTGGGGACCTTACGCCGGCCCAAGTGAAGCAGTTGCAAGCCGCAGGTGCAATGGCTGCACCGGAGCATACCCGTCTCCATGAGGGCAAGATCGAGGTTACGGTGCCAGTTCACGGACTGGCCGTGCTGCTCGTGCGACAGTAGTTACGGATGGATCGTCGTAGAGCACTGCAACTCCTTCTGAGCGGTACCGCCGGCGCGTTGCTCGGCGACGTTCCGTGGCTTGAGGCTCAGCGCGCGAGACGCAAGCGGCCGGTGAAGAAGCCGGCGGCCAAGCCCGCGCTGACCGCCGCGGACATCGCGTTTCTGGATGATCTGCAGCGTCGCGGCTGCCTGTACTTCATGGAACAGGCCGACCCGAGGACGGGGCAGGTGCAGGATCGGGCGCGTGCGGCGGGGCTCGATGGAGCGCTGGACCCGCGGCGGCTTGCGAGCATTGCAGCGACAGGGTTTGGGTTGAGTGCGCTTTGCATCGCGCACAAGCGCGGCTATGCGGCACCGGATGTCATTGAGCAGCAGGTGCAGCGGACGCTGAACTTCCATGCACACGATCTGAAGCAGCAGCACGGGTTCTTTTGCCACTTCAACGACGTCAGGACCGGAACGCCGATCCAGAACGTGGAGTATTCGAGCATCGATACGGCGTTGCTGCTCTGTGGTGTGCTGACCGCACGCGCGTACTTCCCGGCGAACCCAGCGATCGTGAAGGCGGCGACGCTGATCTATGAGCGGGTGGACTGGCCGTGGATGCTGAGCCCGCAGAACCTGTTTTACATGGGCTGGAAGACGGGTTCGGGCTATCTGCACGCTGTGTGGAATCACTACTGCGAGCTGATGATGATTCCGCTGCTGGCGATGGGGTCGCCGACGCACCCGGTGCAGCCGGCGGTGTGGGGGGCGTGGTCGCGACCGGAGATGGAGTTCGACGGAATAACGTATATCAGCGCGCGGGATCCGCTGTTTGTGCACCAGTACAGCCACGCGTGGTTTGATTTTCGCGGCAAGCACGATGCGTTCGCGGACTACTTCCAGAATTCGGTGAAGGCGACGGAGGCGCATCGGCTGTTCTGCTTGAGCCTGGGCGCGCCGTACAGTCCGGACTACTGGGGCGTCAGCGCTTCGGACTCGCAGCATGGGTATCGCGCGTGGGGAGGGCCGCCGAGCTTCGGTGGAGTGAACGGGACGGTGGTGCCTTGCGCGGCGGCAGGGTCGCTGCCGTTCGTTCCGGGCGATTGCCTGCAGACCTTGCGGGCGCTCCAGCGCAACTATGGGGTCCAGGCGTGGGGACGCTATGGGTTCTGCGATGCTCTGCATCCGGCGGACGACTGGTATGACGCGGACGTGCTGGGGATCGACGTTGGGATCAGCGTGCTGATGGCGGAGAACCTGCGAACGGGTTTCCTTTGGGAGACGTTCAAGCGGAACCCTGAGGTCGGTGTGGCGATGCAGAAGGCTGGGTTCCAGCCGAACGTCGCGTAGAGCTGGCGCTGGGGCGCGCGACCAGATCGGCAGAATCGGACATGGGCTCATGCGATGAGGGAACTGGGCTTGCATCCGGTAGTGCTGGTGATTGCAGCGGCGTGTGCGCTGGCGCCGTACCTGCTTTCGGCGTTCTGTGCGCGGCGCGCGGCGGTGCTGTTTCGGAGGCTTGGAGCGGCGCGATTGATTGCGATTTCGCCGGTGCTCTGCGTTCCGTATCTCGTGGTTGCCGCTGGATTCGGGCAGTTCTCTCCAGCATGGTGTTTGGCTTACCTGCTGCTTCCGCCCGCGGTGCTGGCGTTGCTGGCCAGCGCGCGCAGCGCGGACCCGGAGCAGCGCGGCGACTGGCGGGACATGGTGGTGATCGTGGTGCTCGGACTGGCGGTGGATCTGCGCTGGTTTGAGCCGGCGTGGCCGCCGCACCTGAGTGTGTTCAACAAGGTGGTGCTGCTGGATGTCGGGATCGTGGGGTTCCTGGGCGTGCGGCGACTGGACGGGGTCGGGTTCGATCTGCGGCTGAGATGGCGCGACCTGCTTACCGGCGGGTGCGAGTTCCTGTTCTACGCTCCGGTGGCGATCGCGATTGGGCTCTGGTTGGGGTTTCTGCACACGCATGCGGGGTGGCCCCACGTGGGAGTCGTGGCGGAAGCTGGCTTCTTCACGTTCTTCTTCATCGCGGTCCCCGAGGAGCTGTTCTTCAGGGGCTGGATGCAGAACCTGCTGGAGCGGAGGATTGGGCCGCGATGGGCGCTAGCGGTGACGGCAGTGGTCTTCGGGCTGGCGCACTTCAACAAGCGGGCGGCACACTTCAACTGGCGCTATGTGCTGCTGGCGGCGCTGGCGGGCGTGTTTTATGGGCGCGCGTGGCGGAGGGACCGGCGAGTAGGCGCGTCGGCCGTGACTCACACCCTGGTGGACACGGTGTGGTCGATCGCGCTGCGCTGAGCATGCGGGCGGTAGGTGAGGTAGCCGAGCCCGACGCGCATGTTGTGGGTCACAGAGCCGGGAACGCAGACGGCAATGGTGATGCCGAAGATGGCGTGCGCGATCCAGAGTGGGATCAGGTTGCGATATCGCACGAAGAGGGCGGAGGCAGCGAGGCCCCAGACGATTGTGAGGAGCGTTAGGACGGGGTTCGGGATGTGCGCCGCGGCGAAGATGGTGGCGGCGAGGACTACCGCGAGGGCGGTCCGGCCGGGCAGCAGCCTGCGCAGGCGAAGCAGGAAGAAGCACTGGAGCAGGAACTGCTGCACGAACGCGAAGATGGCATAGCCCCAGAAGCGGTGGACGAAGCCTCGCGCTGATGTGGGGGTGTGGAGTGTGCCATAGTGGCGCGCGACGAGCACCGCGACCGCCGATAGCGCGAGCGCAAGCAGCGGGACGAAGCTGGAGCGCAGGAGGTTGCGGCCGGAGAGGCCGAACGTGCGCAGGGTCTCGCCGGCGCGGAGCGAAGTGAGGATCACGAAGGCAGCGGCGAGCCAGTAGAGCGGCCGCTGCCACGGCATGGGCGTCCAGAGAACGGACAGGACAGGGCGTAGCCGATACAGAGTTCGACCAGGTCGCGAGTTCGGCGCTCAGGTTTCGTGACGGCCGGGGATGAATACAGGGGGCTCTTCACTCCGCTGCGCTCCGGTCGAGATGACGCTTGTCATCTTGCGTTACGGCGTGTTGGCGACCTTGGAGGCCGCCGCGCGGCTGGTGACGGTGGCGGCGGACGGTAACTGGCTGGAGTTCCAGCCGCCGCCAAGTGCCTGGACCAATTGCACCGCCGAGGTCATCTCCTGAACCCGCAGGGTGAGCTCCGTCTGCTGGTTGCTGAGCAGGGTGTTTTGAGCGGTGATGACGTTGAGGTAAGGATCGAGCCCGGTCTTGTAGCGGGTGGTAGCGATGTCGAGGTAGCGCTGAGCGGCGTCGATGGCGCCTTGTGCTCGGATGGCCTGGTCGGAGGCGACACGGATCGTGGAGATGTAGTCTTCGACCTGCTGGAACGCGGTGAGAACGGTCTGGCGGTAGGCGGCGACGTCGGCGTTGTATTGCGCGGTGTACTGGGCGCTTACGGCATTGCGAAGGCCGGCGTCGAAGAGGATCTGTTGCGCGGAAGCGCCAGCGGACCAGAAGAGCGCGGGAATGGAGAAGAGGCTGGTGATGCTGGAGCTCTGGAGGCCACCGCTGGCCGGTGAGCGTGAGGTTCGGGTAATAGGCGGCCTTTTCGACGCCGATCAGGGCGTTGGCTTCGGCCAGCGTGCGCTCGGCGGCGGCGATGTCGGGACGGCGCTGGAGGAGCTCTGAAGGCACACCGACGGGAATCGCGGGGATGGGCGTGGTGAGGCCCTTCACCGGGAGCGAGAAGCTGGAGGCGGGCTTGCCGATGAGAGTGGCGATGGCGTGCTCGTAGACCGCGCGGTTGCTGGCGATGCCTGCGCCGGAGGTCTCCGCACTGCGCAGGGTCACCTCGGCCTGGGCGGTGGCCTCGGGGCTGTCGATGCCGGCTTCGACGAGGGCCTGGGTGAGCTCAAGAGCCTGGCGGTCGGCTTCGATGGTCTTGTTGTAGATGTCCTGGAGGGCATCCTGCCCGCGGAGCTCGAAGTAGAACTCGGCCAGGCTGGCCTGCTCGGTGAGGCGCTCGTTTTCGAGATCGGCGGCGGTGACCTGGGCGGCGTACTGGTATTCGCGGATCTCGTTGCGGATGCGGCCCCAGAGATCAGGCTCCCAGGAGACGTCGAACGGGAAGCGAGAGGTTGGTGAAGGTTCCGCCGTTGGAGACGTTGGTGGAGCCTGTGCCCGTGCTGCCGGTTCCGGTGCCCGTACCCGTTCCTGTGCCAGTACCGCTGCCGCTGCCGGTGCCGCCCGTGCCGCCGGTTCCGGTGGTGCCGCTTGTTCCCGTGCCGTAGCCACGCGTGGCGGAGGAGCTCTTGGTGCGCTGCCAGCTGGGTTGAGTGGTGAGCGTGGGATAGAGCTGCGAGTGAGCCTGGTTGACCAGGGCGCGCGCGGCCATGAAGTTCTGGAAGTACTGGGCGATGTTCTGGTTGTTGATGTCGAGCTGCTCTTCAAGGGCGTTGAGTTCGGGCTCGTTGAAGATCTCCCACCACTTGCCCTTGACGACGGCGTCCTGCGGCTGCGCGGGCTTCCATGTGCCTGGCGAGACGCCCTTGTATTGATCCGGCATGCCTTCCTTGTAGGTCAAGGCAGGTGGAGGCGGAGCGGGAGCGACGTACTTGGGGCCGACGCGGCAGCCGGTGACGAGGGGAGCGCAGGCCGAGACGGCTGCGAGCGTGAGCCAGAGGCGTGGCTTGATGCGGGATCGGGTGCGGGATTGGGTGTGGATAAAGGTCATGGTGTGATCGAGGGTCGGCAAACTAGACAGTCGCCTCCTGCAGGCGCGGGGCGCGCTCCTGGCCGGTGAGCTTGATGCGGAGCTTGTCCATATAGAGATAGATGACGGGGGTGGTGTAGAAGGTCAGCGCCTGGCTGACGATCAGGCCGCCGATGATGGAGATGCCGAGCGGCCGGCGGAGTTCGGAACCCATGCCGTGCCCGAGTGCGAGCGGTACGGCGCCGAAGAGAGCCGCGACGGTGGTCATGAGGATAGGACGGAAACGCAGGATAGACGCTTCAAAGATGGACGTCGCGAGTGTCCTTGCCCTCGACGCGCTCGGCGTTCAGGGCGAAGTCGATCACCATGATGCCGTTTTTCTTCACGATGCCGATGAGCAGGATGATGCCGATGATGGACATGACATCGAGCTCGGTGTTGGTGATGAGCAGAGCGAGCACGGCGCCGAGGCTGGCCGGCGGCAGGGTGGAGAGGATCGTCAGCGGATGGATCAGGCTCTCGTAGAGCATGCCGAGCACGATGTACACCGCGATGATGGCCGCGAGGACGAGATAGGGCTCGGTGGTGAGGGATTGCTTGAAGGCCTGCAGAGTGCCGGAGAACTGGCCGTGGATCGACTTCGGGAAGTTCAGCTGCTGCTGCAGTTGCTGGATCTTCTGTGGTCGCGTCGCCGAGCGCGACGCCGGGCGCGAGATTGAAGGAGACCGTCACGGAAGGGAACAGGCCGGTGTGGTTGACCGCCAGCGGCGAGGTGGAGGGCTGGTACTTCGCGACGGCATCCAGCGGAACGGCGCCGCCGCCCTGTCGCGGGATGAGGTAGATGTGCTTCAGGCCTTCGGGGGTCTGCCAGTACTTGGGCGCGACCTCCAGGACGACGTAGTACTGGTTGAGCTCGCTGTAGATGGTCGAGACCTCGGCCTGCCCGAAGGCGTCGTAGAGGGTGCTGTCGATGACC
This sequence comes from uncultured Verrucomicrobiae bacterium, assembly GCA_963795955.1. Taxonomy (GTDB): domain Bacteria; phylum Acidobacteriota; class Terriglobia; order Terriglobales; family Acidobacteriaceae; genus Granulicella. The sequence continues at coordinate 147,485 of CAWCJK010000003.1, read as the reverse complement.
TGGGGCGTGATGCCGAGCCGCGCGGCGGTGGGGCGGTCGTAGGTGAGCAAGCGCCTGCAGGCCCTGGTTCTGCTGGTTGGTGTTGACGTCCGAGAAGCCGGGCGTCTTCTTCATGGCGGCGAGCAGTTGCGGGCCGTACTTTGGCGAGGTCCTGCGAGGTTTCGGCCTCGATGGTGTACTGGTACATCGCGTTGGACTGCCGGCCGCCGATGCGGATGTCCTGCCCGGGCTGCAGGAAGGTGGCGGCGCCGGAGATCCTGGCGAGCTTGGGCCGCAGGCGGTTGATGATCTCCATCGCGCTGGACTTTGCGCTGATTCAGCGGCTTCAGCGCGACATAGACGAAGCCGCCGTTGGTGGCGCCCTGGCCGCCGGTGAAGCCCATCACGTTCTCGACGCCGGGGTCGGACTTGACGATGCTGACGGCCTGCTGCACGGCCTTGCGCATGGCGTAGAACGAGGCGTCCTGCGGACCCTGCAGGCCGCCCATGGCGGTGCCGTTGTCCTGCTGCGGGAAGAAGCCCTTGGGGACCCGGATCAGGCAGAAGACGTTGAGCCCGAGGGTGATGAAGAAGATGATGAGTACGATGCCGGGGTGGTCGAGCACCCAGATGAGGCTCTTGCGATAGCCGCTGACGAGGCTGTTGAAGACGTCTCTCGCTCCAGCGGTACATGCGGCCGTGTTCGATGTCGTGCTCGGGCTTGAGGATCGCGGGAGCACATCATCGGCGTGGTCGTGAGCGAGATGATCATCGACATGAAGATCGCCGAGGCGAGTGTGATGGCGAACTCGCGGAAGAGGCGACCGATGATGCCGCCCATCAGGAGGATGGGGATGAAGACGGCGATCAGCGAGATGCTGATGGAGAAGACGGTGAAGCCGATCTCCCGCGCGCCGAGCAGAGCGGCGGCGACGGGGGTCATGCCCGCTTCGAGGTGACGCGAGATGTTCTCCATGACGACGATGGCGTCGTCCACGACGAAGCCGCTGGCGATGGCGAGCGCCATGAGCGACAGGTTGTCGAGGGAGAAGCCCGCGAGGTACATGATGGCGCAGGTGCCGATGAGCGAAACCGGCACGGCGACGGCGGGGATGAAGGTCGCGCGGATGTTGCGCAGGAAGACGAAGACCACGCAGAACGACGAGCAGCACGGAGATCATCAGCGTGCGCTCGATGTCGGAGACCGAGGCGCGGATGGTGGTGGTGCGGTCGATGATGGTGACCAGGTGCTCGCCGCGCGGGATCGTGGCTTCGAGCGAGGGGATGGCGGCCTTGACGGCGTCGACCGTGGTGATGATGTTCGCGCCGGGCTGGCGGAAGATCAGCATATTCACGGAGGGCTTGCCGTTGAGGAAGCCTGCCTGGCGAATGGTCTGCTGAGAGTTGGTCAGCGTCAGCGACCTGATCAAGACGGACGGCCGCGCCATTGTGGTAGCCGATGATCAGCGGCTTGTACTCGCTCGGCCTTGGAGATCTGATCGTTGGCGAGGATGTCCGACGTGGTGCTGCCGTTCGAGAGTTGGCCCTTGGCGCTGTTTGAGTTCTGGCCGGAGATGACCTGCTGCACCTGCGGGAGGCTGATGCCGTAGCTGGAGAGTTGGTCGGGGTTGACGTCGACGCGAACGGCCGGAAGCGAGGCGCCGACGACGAGCACCTCACCGACGCCGTTGATCTGCGAGACGCGCTGCTCGATGACGGTGGACGCCTCGTCGTAGAGCGTGGGGACGTCGTAGACGTCGGACTGCAGGCCGAGCACCATGATCGGCGAGTCGGCGGGGTTGACCTTGCGATAGGTCGGATTGGACGGGCAGGTTGGCGGGGAGGTAGCTGCGTGCTGCGTTGATGCCGGCCTCGACGTCACGCGCGGCGCCGTTGATGTCACGGCTGAGATCGAACTGCAGCGTGACGTTGGTGCTGCCGAGCGAGCTCGAGGAGGTCATCTCGGTGACGCCGGCGATGTGCGCCGAACTGGCGCTCGAGCGGGGTGGCGACCGAGGACGCCATGATGTCCGGGCTGGCGCCGGGCAGGGAGGCACCCACGCTGATGGTCGGGAAATCGACCTGCGGGAGCGGCGAGACGGGCAGCACCGTGAACGCGATGGCGCCGGCGATCGCGACGGCGATCGGTGAGCAGCGTGGTCGCTACCGGGCGTTCGATGAAGATGCGCGACGGGTTCACGAGTGGGCCACCGCGTGTTCCGGCTTGTGCTGGTTGGGGTGTTCGATGGTGCTCTTGTTGGGCTTGTGGCCGGCGAAGCGAGCACCGAGGTTGTCGAAGAAGATGTAGATGACGGGCGTCGTGTAGAGGGTCAGGACCTGGCTGAAGAGCAGGCCGCCGACGATGGTGACGCCCAGCGGCTTGCGCAGCTCGGAGCCGATGCCGGTGCCGAAGGCGAGAGGCAGGCCGCAGAGCAGCGCGGCCATCGTGGTCATCATGATGGGGCGGAAGCGCAGCAGCGACGCCTGGTAGATGGACTCGGTGGCGTTCATGTCGCCGTGGCGCTCGGCTTCGAGCGCGAAGTCGACGATCATGATGCCGTTCTTCTTGACGATGCCGATGAGCAGGATGATGCCGATGATCGCGACGATGTCGAGATCGAGATGGAAGAGCTCGAGGGCCAGCAGCGCACCGACACCGGCGGACGGCAGTGTCGAGAGGATGGTGACGGGGTGGATGTAGCTCTCGTAGAGAACGCCGAGGACGATGTAGACGGTGACCAGCGCGGCCAGGATCAGCAGGCCTTCATTGGACTGCGAGCCCTCAAATGCGGCAGCGGTGCCCTGGTAGTTCGCGACCACGCTGGCGGGCATGTTGGCTTGCTTGATGCGTCTTGTCGATGGCGTCGAGCGCCTGTCCGAGCGAGTAGCCGTGAGCCAGATTGAACGAGACCGTCACCGACGGGAACTGGCCCTGGTGATTGATCGAGAGCGCCTCGCTGACCGTCTGGAAGTGCGCGAAGGCACCGAGCGGCACTGGGTTGGAGCCGGTCACGCGCCAGCGCTGCTGGTGCCGCCGCCGCCGCCACCACCGCCGGCCGCGCCGGGAGCGGGCGTGGAGCCTGTGCCGGAGCGTGTGGTGCCGCTGGTGGCGGTGTTCGTGCTGGAGGAGATGCTGCCGGCAGCTGCTGGAAGTGGATAGGACGGTGGACGAGGACCCGGACGTTTGACCGGTGGACAGAGCGGAGGTGGAACGTGCGCTGCTGAGTCGCGGTAGTCGCGCGTGATGTTGCTGGAGCTCAAGGCGGAGGTAGAGGTCACCGGGGCGGCGACGCCGGTGGTCGCCGAGGGCGTGAGCAGCGCGTTGCCTGGTGAGGCGCCGCCGCCTGCGCCGTCCACCCGAACCGCCGCCGCCGGAGCCGCCGGCGCCGCCGGAGGAACCACCGGTCGGAGCGGCCTGGACGTAGAGGTCGTTCAGCTTGTTGGGGTCGAGCTGGAACTGCGGCTGCGGCTTCAAGGATGACGTGGTACTGGTTGAGCTGCGTGTACATCGTGTTGACCTGCCGCTGGCCAAACGCGTCGTACAGGGTGTTGTCGATGGTCGAGGTGTTGATGCCGAAGCGCGAGGCGGTGGCGCGATCGATGACGAGTTGCTGGGCGACGCCGCCGAGCTGCTGATCGGTGACGACGTCGCGAAGCTGCGGGAGCCGCTCCAGGCGGCGAACGAAGTCCTTGGTTACGGTATTGAGCTCGTCCTTGTTGGGGTCCTCGATCGTGTACTGGTACTGCGTGCGGCTGACGCGGTCGTCGACGGTGAGGTCCTGCACGGGCTGCATGTAGAGCTTGATTCCCGCCACCTTGGCCAGTTCGGGACCGAGACGGTCGATCACCTGGGTGGACGTGAGGTGGCGCTGTTCGAGCGGCTTCAGGTTGATCTGGATGCGGCCACTGTTGAGCGTCGTGTTCGTGCCATCAGGGCCTATGAAGGACGAGATGTTCTGGACGGCCGGATCGGCCAGCAGGACCTTGGCGATCTGCTGCTGCTTCTCGGCCATCGCCGAGAACGAGATGTCCGCGGAGGCTTGCGTGATGCCCTGGATCTCGCCGGTGTCCTGGGTGGGGAAGAAGCCCTTCGGAATGGTGATGTAGAGGAAGGCTGTGAGCAGCGACCGTGGCGAGGGCGACGAGCAGCGTGAGCGTCTGGAAGCGAAGGACGAAGCGCAGCGTGCGGCCGTAGCCTGCGATGACGCGCTCAAAGAACCGCTCCGACGTGTGGTAGAACCAGCCCTGATCCTCTTCGGCGGTGTACTTCAACAGGCGCGCCGACATCATCGGCGTGAGCGTCAGCGAGACGAAGGCGGAGATCACGATGGTGACCGCCAGCGTGACGGCGAACTGGCGGAAGAGGCGGCCCGCGACATCGCCCATGAAGAGCAGCGGGATAAGCACCGCAATGAGCGAGACGGTCAGCGAGAGAATCGTGAAGCCGATCTGCTCGGCGCCGTTGAGCGCGGCTTCCAGCGGTGCGTAGCCTTCTTCGATGTAGCGCGAGATGTTCTCGATCATGACGATGGCGTCGTCGACGACGAAGCCGGTCGAGATGGTGAGCGCCATCATGGTGAGGTTGTTGAGGCTGTAGCCGGCCAGGTACATGAAGCCGAGCGTGCCGATCAGTGAGAGCGGCACGGCGACGGATGGGATGACCGTGGCCGAGAGGCTGCGCAGGAACAGGAAGATGACCAGCACGACGAGCGCGATGGCGAGCATCAGCTCGAACTCGACGTCGGAGACCGAGGCGCGGATGGCGTCGGTGCGGTCGGCCACGATCTGCACGTGAACGGCGCGGGGCAGGGCGGTTTCGAGCTGCGGGAGCAGGTGGGTGATGTTGTCGACCACCTGGATGGTGTTGGCGCCGGGCTGCCGCTGGATGTTGAGGATGACTGCGGGCGTGGAGTTCAGCCAGGCAGCGAGATTGGTGTTCTCGACGCCATCGACGATATGGGCGACGTCGGTGAGCATCACGGGGGCGCCGTTACGGTAGGCCACGACGACGTGCTTGTAGTCGGCTGCTGGACATCAACTGGTCGTTGGCGTTGATGGTGTAGTCCTGCGCGGGGCCGTCGAAGTTGCCCTTGGCGGAATTCAGGCTGTTGCCGGTGAGCGCGTTGCGGAGGTCCTCCATGTTGATGCCGTAGGAGGCCAGCGTTGTGGGGTTTGCCTGGATGCGTACGGCAGGCTTCTGGCCGCCGGAGATGGAGACGAGACCGACGCCGGCGATCTGCGAGATCTTGGGCGCGAGACGGGTGTCGGCGAGGTCCTCGACCTGCGCCAGGCTCATCTCGTTGGAGGTGAGCGCAAGCGTCAGGACCGGGGCGTCCGCGGGATTGGACTTGCTGTAGACGGGCGGGACAGGGAGGTTCGCGGGCAGATAGCTCTGCCCGGCGTTGATGGCGGCCTGCACCTCCTGCTCAGCGACGTCGATGTTGAGGCTGAGCTGGAACTGCATGACGATGACCGACACGCCGCCGGCGCTGGTGGAGGTCATCTGGCTGAGGCCCTGGATCTCACCGAACTGCCGCTCGAGCGGAGCGGTGACCGCGGACGCGACGACGTCGGGGCTCGCGCCGGGGTAGAAGGTGAGCACCTGGATGGTGGGGTAATCGACCTCCGGCAGCGCAGAGACGGGCAGCTGAAAGAAGGCGATTCCTCCCGCGAGGAAGATCGCCACCATCAGCAGCGCCGTCGCAACCGGACGGAGGATAAATGGGCGTGAGGGACTCATCGGGTGCTGGTTCCGGGTTGGCCGACGCTTCCGCTGGACTGCCCGGCACCTCCTGTGCCGTGACCGGGCCGGTTGCGCTGGGTTTCCTGTTCGCTGCGGTTGAGCACCTGCGCGCCGTTCTCCAGACGGTCGAAGCCGCTGGTCGCGAGAGGCGTGTTGGGGCCGATGCCCTGAACGGCCGTGACCTGCTCGTTGCTGGTGAGGGTGGCGACGTTCTGCACGACCACCGTGTTGTTCGGGCGCACGATGTAAACGAAGGCCTGCGTGCCGTTATGCTGCACGGCGGCTGAGGGCACAAGCACGGCGTTCTGCAGCGTCTTCACCAGCAGGTGCGCGTTGACGAACTCGTTGGGGAACAGCCCGGCCGTCGCATTGTTGAAGTTGGCGCGGAACTTGATTGTGCCGGTGGTGGTGTCGACCTGGTTGTCGAGCGAGGTGAGCCTGCCGGTATCGATCTTCTTGTCGTTGGAGCGATCGTAGGCGTCGACCTGGAGGGTGTGACTGCCGCGGAGTTGCGCCTGGACCTGCGGCAGGTCGTCCTCGGAGACGTTGAACACGACCGTGATCGGCTGAAGCTGCGTGATGACCACCAGCGTTGAGCCGCTGCCGGAGAAGACGGTGTTGCCGGGGTCCACCAGGCGGAGGCCAACGCGCCCTGTGATGGGCGCCACGATGTGGCAGTAGCCGAGCTGCACGCGGTTGTAGGCCACGGTGCCCTGATCGGCGGTGACGGTGCCCTCGTACTGAAGCACGAGTTGTTGCTGGTCTTCGAGCTGCTGGCGGGCGATGGCGTTCTTCGAGAAGGCCTCCTGGTAGCGCGCGAGGTCGATCCTGGCCTCGGCGAGGAGCCCCTGGTCGTGCTGCAGGGAGCCCTCGGACTGCTTCAGGGTGGCCTCGTAGGGCCGGGGGTCGATGTCGATGAGCGGCTGGCCCTTATGCACGATCTGGCCTTCGCGGTAGTGCACGGCGAGGACGCGACCGGTGATCTGGCTGTAGACCGTGACCGTGTTGACCGGGGTGACCGTGCCCAGCGCGTCGACATAGACGTTGATGTCGCCCGTGCTGGATGAGGCGACGGTGATAGCCGCTGGCCCTTGCTGCCCGCGACCGCCGCCGCCGCCACCACCACCAGCCGCGGCCCCGCGGCCCTGCCCTCCGCCGGCGGCCTTGGTGTTGTCGCTGGTGGCGGTGGAGCGATGCAGCAGGACGAAGGTCAGGGCCAGCAGGAGGATGGCGGCCAACCAATACCACTTGTGACGGCGTTGCTTGCGCTGCGCGTCACGATCGATCCGGTGGTGCACGACGTCGTAGTGCTCGGGATCGATGGAGTTTTTTGCTTCGAATTCGGCGCCCAGATCGCCACCGAACGAAGGGGAATTATGCGCCACAAACGACGCGCCAAGCTCTCTGCCATCTACGGCTTGAGCCCGTCTCTGCTCTTCAATCATTTCACGCCCTTGTCACACGTCCACACAGCGCCCCAGGCACGATGGCGCGAAGGTCTCTCCAGCCATTTTCAGGCCAACAGGTGGAAGACGCTCGGGAGGCTGCAAAAGTTTGATGCGGGAGCGCACCTTTGGGTGTGCAAGCTTCGGTCGCCGAAAAATGTCGCAATACGTGCGCGAAATGCGGGCGGGCGCGGGAACAGGGCGATCGGTGAAGCAGCGCCGTTGCGAAGCCGATTTCCACAGCGCTAGTACGGGCAGCCACGGCAGCTGTGCGCAGCCAGGAAGGAGGTTGAGAGGAGGCGCCGCCGGCCTTGTGGCGATCAGGCCGGCGCCCGTTGACTACTGTTCGCCGGCCATCCGGAGAAACTGTTCCTTGACGTCGACCAGGCGGGGCAGGCCAAGATCCTGGAGGCGTGCGTTGATCGGCTTGGCGGCCTCGGAGCTTAGGTCGTCCTTGTACATCTGCACGATCTTCTCGGCGGAGTCGTAGCCGTGGAAGCGGGCCTTTTCGGCCTCGGTGCGCTTCTTCAGGTCTTCGAGATCTTCGCGCTGCTTGGTGCCGAGATTGCGTTCGCTGGCGTTCAGGATGCGGTGAAACACATGTTTGTCGAGGAACTCGAGGAGTTCTGTCTTGCTCGCCATTCGTTGTTCTCCTTCGGGCGGGTTCGATCAGACCGCCGACGTGGGCTTGGATGCGGCTTGGGCGGGTGGATGTGCGCGTGAGCGTTGCAGGAGGAAGAGCCCGGCGCCGAGGAGGCTCACTCCGGCCGCGAGCGCCGTGAGGACGGGATAACCGGGCTCGGGTTGCGTGTGGCCGGACTCGATGAACGCCTTCTTTTTGCGCTTGGCGGAGGGCTGTTGCAACGCCATCTGTAGGACCTCCGCCGTGTGCATGGCGCGGCGAGCGGTGCCATGGGCGATCTGCTGGCGGCAGCTGAAGCCGTCCGAGACGATGATCGTGTTGCGGTCGGCTTTGCGTACGGCGGGAAACAGGACGCGCTCGCCGATGGCCACGGAGAGATCGTGGTGCCCGGTCTCGTAGCCGAAGGAGCCGGCCAGGCCGCAGCAGCCGGAATCGAGGACGTTGGTCTCCAGGCCGGCGGCCGCCAGGAGACTTTGCTCCGGGGACATGCTCCACAGGGCTTTGTGATGGCAGTGGCCGTGGATGACGGCTTTGCCGTGGAGGGCGCCTGGTTTGTAACCGATATTGTGCAGGAAGTCGGGTAGGAGGACGACCTGTTTGCTGAGGCGCTGCGCGGCGTCCTCGCGCGGGAAGAGGTTGACGAGTTCGTCGCGGAAGACGGAGGCGCAGCTTGGCTCGAGGCAGACGATCGGCGTGCCGGCGGCGATGTCAGGGGCAAGCGCTGCCATGATGGTCCGCAGGTAGGTCTTGGCTGTGTCGAGCATGCCGAAGTCGTAGAGCGGGCGACCGCAGCAGAGATGCTGTTGCGGGACGCGGACGCGGAAGCCGGCGTCTTCGAGGACCGCGAGCGCGGCTTTTGCGGTGTGCGGCATGAAGTAGTTGTTGAAGGTGTCGGCCCAGAGGATGACCTCGCCGCGGACCGTGGTGGGCGCTGACGAGCTGGTGTCGCGGCCCTTGAGCCATTCTTTGAAGCTCTGGCTGGGGAAGGCGGGCATGTCGCGCTGGGCGGAGACGCCGGCGATCTTCTTGGCCAGCGCGGCGAGCCCGGGCGTCTGGGTGACGAGATTGGCGAGGTCCGGGACGCGGGAGCCGAGCGCGGCCCAGCGGTCGATGAGGCCCATGCTGTAGGCGTAGTTGGGGCGCAGGCGGCCTTCGTAGTAGTGGGCGAGGAACTCGGCCTTGTAGGTGGCGACGTCGACGGAGACGGGGCAGTCGCCTTTGCAGCCTTTGCAGGCGAGGCAGAGGTCGAGGGACTCCTTGATGCCCTCGTCGCGCCAGCCGTCGAGGATGGAGTCGCCGCGGAGCATCTCGAAGAGCAGGCGGGCGCGGCCGCGGGTGGTGTGCTTTTCTTCCCGGAGCACCTGGAAGCTGGGGCACATGGTGCCGCCTTCGGTGCGGCGGCATTTGCCGACGCCGAAGCAGCGCTGGGTGGCTTCCGCGATGCTGCCGTGGTCATCGGGGAACTGGAAGATGGTGAGCGGCTGGGTCGGGTGGTAGTCGGGGCCTTCGCGGAGATTGGAGTCGAGTGGATAGGGGTCGACGACCTTGCCGGGGTTCATCTTCCAGGCGGGGTCCCAGATGCCTTTGAACTGGTTGAAGGCCCGGATCAGGCTGTCGCCGAACATGATGGGCAGAAGTTCGGCCCGGGCCTGGCCGTCGCCGTGTTCGCCGGAGAGTGAACCGCCGTACTTGACGACGAGATGGGCGGCCTCCGTGACGAAGCGGCGGTATTTCGCGACTCCCTCGGCGGGTCGAGAAGTCGAAGTCCATGCGGCAGTGCATGCAGCCCTGGCCGAAGTGACCGTACAGCACGACCCTGTACTGGAACCGCTCGCAAAGGGCGTAGAAGTCGCGGAGATAAGGGCCGAGCTTTTTCGGGTCGACCGCGGCGTCTTCCCATCCGGGCCATGTGGGCGGCAGCTTGCCGGGAACCTGGGTGGCATCCGAGGCCGAGTTCGCGGACCTCGATGGCTGCCTTCTGCAGCTTGGGGTCTTCGAGCAGCCGCAGACCGCACTGGTCTTTGTCGTGGGATTTCGCCCAGGCGAGGGCTTTACGGCCTTTCGCAATGGCTTCTTCGCGGGTGTCGGCGCCGAACTCGATGAGCAGCCAGGCATCGCCGTTCGGGAAGAGGTTGAGACCGGGGACGGGCTTGCCTTTGAGGCGTTCGTTATCGATGACCGCGCGCTGGAAGCCTTCGACCGCGATGGGGTCGAGGTCGCTCCAGTGTGGGGCGCGGTCGCCGGCGTCGAAGACGGTGGGGTAGCGAGGCGATGAGGAGGACCCGATGCTGCGGGCTGTGGATGAGGCGCGTCTTGGCGCGGAGAACGAGCGCGCAGGTGCTCTCGGTCCCGACCAGCGCGCGGGCTACGTGGAAGCCGTTCTCGGGCAGCAGGTAGTCGAGGTTGTAACCGGAGACGCGGCGCGGGATATGCGGGTAGCGCTTGCGGATCTCGGTGGCGTAGGTGTCGCGGAGGTCGCGGAGGCGGCGGTAGATGTCGCCGCGGCGTCCGCCTCCGCGGATGATCTGTTCGAGCTGCTTGTCCGAGGTCTCGCCGACGGTCATGCGGGTGCCGTCATAGAGCAGGATGTCGAGCTCTTCGATGTTTTCGCTGGTCTTGCCGCCAAGCACCGAATGCGCGCCGCAGGAGTTGTTGCCGATCATGCCGCCGAGGGTGCAGTACTGGTGTGTGGCGGGGTCGGGCGCGAAGGTCAGGCCGTATTCTTCGGCGGCGTGGCGGAGGTGGTCGTTGATGAGCCCGGGTTGGACCCAGGCGTAGCGCTGTTTGGGATTGAGTTCCTCAAGTTGGTTGAGGTACTTGGAGAAGTCGATGACGACGGCGACGTTGCAGGTCTGGCCGGCGAGGCTGGTGCCGGCGCCGCGGCCGAGCAGCGGGACGCCGTACTCGCGGCAGGTGGCGACCGTGGCGATCACGTCGTCGATCGAGCGCGGGACGACGACGCCGATGGGGACCTGGCGGTAGGAGGACAGGTCGGAGGCGTAGAGGGCACGGGAGTCGTGGTCGAAGCGGACCTCCGCCTGCGTGCGTTGGCTGAGGATGGTGGCGAGTTCTTCGGCGAGCGAACGCGAGGTGGAGGAGGCAACGACGGACGGCTGCATGCGGACTCCCGGGAGCAGGCCCCTACACCTGATAGGAACATCTCGGGTCACGATAGGTTGTCGTGCGGGTCCGCAATCGTGGTCCAGCGGACGTCCAGGGGAAGCTCTGGGCGAAGGAGCCCGGGCGATTACAGCCTCGAGAGGTGCGATTAATGGACGGAGGATTTCCGAGCAATCCAAAAGCGGAAGGGTCGGGTGCGAGGCGGCGATCGCAGATTTCAGGCCAAAGTGCCGGAATAGTGGCGATACCGAGCGGCCACGGGATGCAGCGTGGCAGGTCCTGGTAACGTGCCGGTGCTCTGGACGAAGCTCCCTCCGGCCCTGTAAGTTCGTTTGCGGTCGTGAGCGCAAAAGCTATGCGTGCGAACGGCAGAGCGGGTGGTAGGGAGTGGGCATGCAGGGTTTGAACTTCGCGCTCGGAGAGTCGATCGATCTTCTCCGGGACAGCGTAAGGAAGTTTGCGGAGCGGGAGATCGCTCCCATCGCCGAGAAGATTGATCGCGAGAATCACTTTCCAAACGAGCTTTGGCGCAAGCTGGGCGATCTGGGCCTGCTCGGAATCACGGTGGAAGAGGAGTACGGCGGGGTCGACCTGGGCTACCTGGCGCATGTGGTCGCGATGGAGGAGATCTCGCGCGCGTCGGCCTCGGTCGGGTTGTCCTATGGGGCGCACTCGAACCTGTGCGTGAACCAACTGCGTAAAAACGGGACAAAGGATCAGAAGCACAAGTATCTTGCCGAAGCTGATTACCGGAGAGCACGTGGGTGCGCTGGCGATGAGCGAGGTGGAGGCGGGGTCCGACGTTGTGGGCATGCGGCTGCGCGCGGACAAGCGCGATGGGCGCTTTGTGCTGAACGGCAACAAGATGTGGATCACCAATGGTCCCGATGCGGACGTGCTGATCGTGTATGCGAAGACGGATCCGACGGCGGCCTCGCGCGGGATTACGGCGTTCATCGTCGAGAAGGGCATGAAGGGGTACTCGACCGCACCGAAGCTGGACAAGCTGGGGATGCGTGGCTCGAACACGTGCGAGCTGATCTTCCAGGACTGCGAGATTCCGGAGGAGAACGTGCTGGGCCGCGTGAACGGCGGCGTCCGCGTGCTGATGTCGGGGCTGGATTATGAGCGGCTGGTGCTGTGCGGTGGACCGCTGGGCATTATGGCTGCGTGTATGGACGTCGTCGTGCCGTATGTGCATCAGCGCAAGCAGTTTGGGAAGCCGATCGGCGAGTTTCAGTTGATGCAGGGCAAGCTGGCGGACATGTATGTGGGTTTCAACGCCTGCCGGGCGTATGTGTATGCCGTGGCGCAAGCGGCGGACCGCGGCGAGGCGACGCGCAAGGATGCCGCGGGGGCGATCCTGTACTCGGCCGAGAAGGCAACGTGGATGGCTGGGCAGGCGATCCAGGCGCTGGGCGGCAACGGGTACATGAACGAGTACCCGACTGGCCGGTACTGGCGCGATGCGAAGCTGTTCGAGATCGGTGCTGGGACGTCCGAGATCCGGCGCATGCTGGTTGGGCGGGAGCTCTTCAAAGAGACCGGCCCGTCCGGGGCGGAGTAGCCGGCGGTGAGCGTTCTTCAGTCAGCGATCAACACCCGCAGCGAGGAGTTTCGGGCCAACGCGGAGCGCATGCGTGCGCTCGTCGCGGAGCTGCGCGAGAAGACCGCTGCAGCGGCGGTAGGCGGGACGGAGGCGGCGCGGAAGAAGTACCAGGAGCGCGGCAAGCTGCTGGTGCGCGAGCGAGTTGACCTGCTGCTTGACCCGGGAACGCCGTTTCTGGAGCTTTCGCCGCTGGCCGCGAATGGGCTTTATGGCGATGAGGTTCCGGCTGCCGGGGTGGTGGGCGGCGTTGGGCGGATCAACGGCACGGAGTGCATGATCGTCGCCAATGACGCGACGGTGAAGGGCGGGACGTATTACCCGCTGACGGTGAAGAAGCATCTGCGTGCGCAGCAGATTGCGCTCGAGAACAAGCTGCCGTGCGTGTACCTGGTGGACTCGGGCGGAGCGTTTCTGCCGCTGCAGGATGAGGTCTTTCCGGATAAGGATCACTTTGGCGCGATCTTCAATAACCAGGCGAACCTGTCGGCGGCAGGGATACCGCAGATTGCTTGCGTGATGGGGTCGTGCACCGCGGGCGGGGCGTATATCCCGGCCATGTCGGATGAGACGGTGATCGTGAAGGAGCAGGGCACGATCTTTCTCGGCGGGCCGCCGCTGGTGAAGGCGGCGACGGGTGAGGTGATCACGGCCGAGGAGCTGGGCGGTGGCGATGTGCACACGCGTATATCAGGCGTCGCAGATCACCTGGCCGAGAACGATGCGCATGCGCTCGCGCTGGTGCGGCGGATTGTGTCGAACCTGAACCGATCCAAGGTGATGGGCACGGAGGTGGCCGCCCCGGAAGAGCCACTGTATGACCCTGAGGAGATTTACGGCGTTGTGCCGGCGGATGTGCGCAAGCCCTATGACGTGCGCGAGGTGATTGCGCGCTTGGTGGACGGCAGCCGGCTGGATGAGTTCAAGCAGCGCTATGGGACGACGCTGGTGACGGGCTTTGCGCATGTGCATGGGTTCCCGGTAGGCATCCTGGCGAATAATGGCGTGCTCTTTTCTGAGTCGGCGCTGAAGGGCGCGCACTTTATTGAGCTGTGCGCGCAGCGTGGGATTCCGCTGGTGTTTCTGCAGAACATTACGGGGTTCATGATCGGCCGTAAGTACGAGCATGGCGGTATCGCGAAGGACGGCGCGAAGATGGTGATGGCGGTCGCGTGCGCGCAGGTGCCGAAGTTCACGGTGCTGATTGGCGGCAGCTTTGGCGCGGGCAACTACGGGATGTGCGGACGGGCGTATGGGCCGCGGTTTCTGTGGAGCTGGCCGAACTCGCGCATTTCCGTGATGGGCGGCGAGCAGGCGGCGAGTGTGCTGGCGCGTGTGCGGCGCGATGGGATCGAGGCCAAGGGCAAGCAGTGGAGCGCGGAGGACGAGGAGGCGTTCAAGGCGCCGATCCGCGAGCAGTATGAGACGCAGGGGAACCCGTACTATGCGACGGCGCGGCTGTGGGATGACGGGATTCTGGATCCTGTGCAGACGCGCCGGGCGCTGGCATTGGGGCTTGCCGTGGCGATGAAGAACAAGCCCGAGCCGACGAGCTACGGCGTGTTCAGGATGTAAGGAGAGCGAAGTGAGCGAGCGTGCACTAGAGATCGAGCGGGCGGGGTCTGTGGCGTGGATCTGGATGAGCCGGCCGGAGGTTCACAACGCGTTCGACGCCGCGTTGATCACGGAGCTGACCGAGGCGTTTCAAGCGCTGGACGGCGACGGCGACGTGCGTGTGATTGTGCTTGCCGGCCGCGGTCGGAGCTTTTCGGCGGGCGCGCAGGTGGAGTGGATGAAGCAGCAGGGTGCGGCGTCTGTCGAGGAGAACGCGGCGGATGCGCGCAGGTTGGCGGGGTTGTTTCAGACGATCTCGGATTGCTCGAAGCCGACCATCGCGCGTGTGCATGGCGCGGCGCTTGGCGGTGGTGTGGGGTTGATCTCGGCGTGCGACATTGTGCTGGCCGCGAGCACCGCGGTGTTTGCGACGACGGAGGTGCGGCTGGGGTTGATTCCCGCGACGATCGGGCCGTACGTGATGCGGGCGATCGGCGAGCGGCAGGCGCGGCGATACTTCCAGACCGGAGAGCGGTTCGACGCGAAATGTGCCGAGCGGATCGGGCTGGTGCATGAGGTGGTTGAGCCCGAGCAACTGGACCGGCGGTTGCACGAGGTGACGCATGCGCTGCTGGCGGGGGCTCCGAAGGCGGAGGCCGAAGCGAAGGCGCTGATTCGCGCGATTGCGAACCGGCCGATTACGCCCGAGTTGATCGACGACACGGCGGAGCGGATCGCGCGGCGGCGTGCGGATGCGGAGGCAGCCGAGGGGCTGAGCGCATTCCTGGAGAAGCGGTCGGCCGCGTGGGTGGCGCCGCGATGAAATCGAAGATGTTCAGCAAGGTCCTGATCGCGAATCGCGGCGAGATCGCGTGCAGGATTGTTCGGACCTGCAGGAGGCTTGGGATCAAGACGGTGGCGGTGTACTCGGATGCCGACGCGAACGCGATGCATGTGCGCGTGGCCGATGAGGCGGTGCACCTGGGTGGGTCGGCTGCGAAGGAGAGCTATCTCTCGATCGAGAAGATCCTGCGCGCGGCGAAGGAGACGGGCGCGGAGGCGATTCATCCGGGGTACGGCTTCCTTTCGGAGAACGAGGAGTTCGCGGATGCTTGTGTCGAGGCGGGGGTGACGTTTATTGGGCCGCCGGCAACCGCGATACGCGCGATGGGGTCGAAGTCGGCGGCCAAGGCGCTGATGCAGAAGGCCGGTGTGCCGCTGACGCCGGGGTATCACGGCGACAACCAGGACCCCGAGTTTTTGCTCGAGCAGGCGAACCGGATCGGGTATCCGGTGCTGATCAAGGCCAGTGCGGGCGGCGGCGGCAAGGGTATGCGCCGCGTGGATGCCGCCGGTGAATTTCTAGCCGCGCTGGCATCGTGCAAGCGCGAGGCTGCGGCCTCGTTTGGTGATGATCACGTGCTCATCGAGCGCTACATCCTGCAGCCGCGCCACATTGAGATCCAGGTGTTTGCGGATACGCAGGGCAATGCGGTGAGCTTGTTTGAGCGCGATTGCAGCGTGCAGCGGCGGCACCAGAAGGTGCTGGAGGAGGCTCCGGCGCCCGGAATGACAGCGGAGCGCCGTGCAGCGATGGGCAAGGCGGCGACGCGATGCGGCGCGCGCGGTGGGCTATGTGGGCGCGGGGACGGTGGAGTTCATCGCGGATGTGCAGGGCAACTTCCACTTCATGGAGATGAACACGCGACTGCAGGTCGAGCATCCCGTGACGGAGATGATCACCGGGCTGGACCTGGTGGAATGGCAGCTTCGTGTTGCGGCCGGCGAGCCGCTGCCGTTGACGCAGGAGCAGCTGCGTATTCAGGGGCATGCGATCGAGGCGCGCGTGTATGCGGAGGATCCGGCGAATGGCTTTCGGCCGTCGACCGGCAAACTGGTGCACATGCGGACGCCGGTTGCTTCGCGCCATGTGCGGATCGATGCCGGGGTGGAGCAGGGAGATCAGATCACGTCGTTCTATGACCCGATGATCGCGAAGCTGATCGTGTGGGATGAGACGCGGGAGTTGGCGCTGGACCGGATGCAGGTCGCGCTCGGAACGTTTCAGATCGTCGGAGTGCAGACGAATCTGGAGTTTTTGGAGCGGCTGATCACGACGCCGTCGTTCGCCGAGGCGAGGCTCGATACCAGCCTGATCGAGCGTGAGAAGGAGCGGCTGCTGGGCCACGGAGCCAAGCTGCGCCGGCCGAGGCGGTGATCCTTGCAGCGTTGGCGCTGCTGTTGCGGGAAGATGGAACGCTGGCTGGTGCCCAGAGCTCGCCCTGGGCGATCCGTGACGGGTGGCGAATGAGCAGCGCGTTGCGGCGCGACCTTGTGTTCACCGAGGGTGAATTGGAGCGCAGGGTTGCGGTCGAGTACGTGGGCGGCAGCTATCGTATGCGACTCGACGGCTGCTGAGTTCACGGTTGCGGGCGTTCTGCAAGGCAAGAGCGATCTGACCTCCACCATCGATGGCGTACGCACGCAGGCTACGGTCGTCGAGAGCCACGGGGCGTATTACGTGTTTCAGAGCGGCAGGACCTCTGTTCTGAAGTGGGTCGATCCGCTTGCGACGGATGCGGTGGAGGGCGCGCAGGAGGGAAGTCTGCGCGCGCCGATCCCGGGGCGCGTCACGACTCTGCTCGTTGAGCCCGGCAAGCAGGTCGAGAAGGGAACGCCGCTACTGGTGCTGGAGGCGATGAAGATGGAGTACACCATCGAGGCTCCGGCGGCGGGCAAAGTCGAGGCGTTTCTGTTCGGTGTAGGTGACCAGGTGGCGGAGGGAACGCAGCTGGTGCAGTTCGAGCGCGAAGGCAAGGCGGGGCACTGAGATGAGTTCGATCGGACGCCGTGCGCATTGTGGAGGTTGGGCCGCGCGATGGTCTGCAGAACGAGCGCACGCAGGTCCCTACGGCGGCCAAGATCGAGCTGATCGAGCGGCTTGCGGATGCAGGGCTGCGGTCCATTGAGGCGACAGCGTTTGTGTCGCCGAAGTGGGTGCCGCAGATGGCCGACCATGCCGAGGTACTGCGCGGGATTCAGCGGATGCCGGGCGTGACCTATCCAGTGCTCACGCCGAATTTGAAGGGTTTTGAGGCGGCTTTGGCGTCTGGAGCGCAGGAAATTGCGGTGTTTGCGGCGGCTTCGGAGAGCTTCTCGCAGAAGAACATCAACTGCTCGATTGCGGAGAGCCTGGAGCGGTTTGCGCCGGTGATGGATGCGGCCCGGGCGGCGAATATTCCGGTGCGCGGCTATGTGTCGTGCGTGGTGGGCTGTCCGTACGAGGGGGCGATTCGGCCTGCGGCGGTTGCGGAGGTTGCGCGGAAGCTGCTCGAGGCGGGCTGCTATGAGATTTCGCTGGGGGACACCATCGGTGTCGGCACGCCGAAGCAGACGCTGGAGATGCTGCGGGCGGTTGCGAGTGAGGTTCCGCGTCGCGAAGCTGGCGGGGCACTTCCACGACACGTATGGGCAGGCCCTGGCGAACATCTATGCGGCGCTGGAGTTCGGGGTGCGCGTCTTCGATTCGTCGGTGAGCGGTCTGGGCGGCTGTCCGTATGCGCCGGGTGCTCTGGGCAATGTGGCGACTGAGGATCTCCTGTACATGCTGGACGGCATGGGCGTGGAGACCGGCGTCGAGCATGGAGAAGCTGCTCGCAGCGGGGCAGTTTATCTGCAAGCAGCTTGGGACGAGAGCCACTCGCGGGTGGCGCGCGCGCTGGGCGGTCGCTAGCAGGTGACGCAGTCTGAGATCAGCGCGACAGCGTGACGCGTCTAGACGACGAGGATCGTCTCGGGTTCGGTCTTGCGGCGCAGATCTTCGAGCGTTACGCCGGGTGCGAGTTCGATCAGCTTCAGGCCTTCGGGTGTGACGTCCAGACACGCAGAGGTCGCTGATGATGCGGTTGACGACGCGCTTGCCGGTGAGCGGGAGGGTGCAGTCGCAGAGGATCTTGGGTTCGCCGGCCTTGGAGGTGTGCTCCATCAGGACGACGAGGCGGCGCACACCGGCTACGAGGTCCATGGCGCCGCCCATGCCTTTGACCATCTTGCCGGGGATGGTCCAGTTGGCGAGGTCGCCGCGCTCGGAGACCTGCATGGCGCCGAGGATGGCGATGATCGATGTGGCCGCCGCGGATCATGGCGAAGGAGTCGGCGCTGGAAAAGAAGCTGGCGCCGGGGACGGTAGTGACGGTCTCCTTGCCGGCGTTGATGAGGTCGGCGTCGATCTCGGCATCGGTGGGCCAGGGACCGATGCCGAGCAGGCCGTTTTCTGATTGCAGGGTGACGTCGAGGTCGGCGGGGATGTAGTTGGCGACGAGCGTGGGGATGCCGATGCCGAGGTTGACGTAGGAGCCGCGTTCGAGTTCCTGTGCGGCGCGCTGGGCCATTTGCTGACGAGACCAGGGCATGAGCTACTCCTTGCGGACCGTGCGCCGCTCGATACGCTTTTCGGGCGCGGGGTTGTGGACGATGCGTTGGACGAAGATGCCCGGTGTGTGGATCTGATCTGGGTCGAGTTGGCCGGCTTCGACGACGATCTCTGCCTCGACCACCGTGACGCGGCCGCAGGTGGCCGCCATGGGATTGAAGTTGCGCGCCGTCTTGCGGTAGATGAGGTTCCCGGCGGTGTCGGCCTTCCAGGCTTTCACCAGTGAGAGGTCGGCGCGGATGCCTTGCTCGAGCAGATACGTGACGCCGTTGAAGTCGCGAACCTCTTTCCCTTCGGCGACCGCGGTGCCCACGCCGGTGCGGGTGTAGAAGCCGGGGATACCGGCCCCGCCCGCGCGCATGCGCTCGGCCAGGGTACCTTGGGGGCAGAACTCGACCTCGAGCTCGCCGGAGAGGAATTGGCGTTCGAACTCGCTGTTTTCGCCGACGTAGCTGGAGATCATCTTGCGGATCTGACGGGTTTGGAGGAGGAGACCGAGGCCCCAGTCGTCTACGCCGGCGTTGTTGCTGGCGACGGTGAGGCCCGTTTTGCCGGTGTCGCGCAGCGCGACGATGAGGGCCTCGGGGATACCGCACAGGCCGAATCCACCGACGGCGAGGGTCATGCCGTCAGCCACGACGTCCGCCAGCGCGGTTTTCGCGTCAGGGTAGAGCTTGTTCATGGTCGATCGATCTCCATGGGATGGATCTACTTGGGGGCCATTCTGAGTGCGCCGTCGAGACGGATGGTTTCGCCGTTGAGCATGGTGAGTTCGCAGATGGTCGCGACGAGTTGCGCGAACTCCTCCGGTTTGCCGAGACGGGCGGGAAAGGGGACTGACTGCGCCAGCGAGTCCTGGACCTCCTGCGAGAAGCCGGCCATCATGGGCGTCATGAAGATGCCGGGCGCGATGGTGACCACGCGGATGCCGCTGCGGGCGAGTTCGCGTGCCGCGGGTAGCGTGAGGCCGACGACGCCGGCCTTGGAGGCGGCGTAGGCGGTCTGGCCGATCTGGCCCTCGTAGGCGGCGATCGAGGCGGTGTTGATGATGACGCCGCGCTCGCCGTCGGCCATCGGCTCGTTGGAGCACATGGCCGCGGCGGCGAGGCGCAGCATGTTGAAGGTGCCGATGAGGTTGATGGAGACCGCGCGGGTGAAGCTGTCGAGCGAGTGCGGACCGTTGCGGCCGGCCACGCGTTCGCTGGGAGCGATGCCGGCGCAGTTGACGAGCCCGTGGAGGCCTCCGAAGTTGCTGCGTGCGGCTTCCATGGCGTTCTGGCCGTCCTGCTCGCTGGTAACGTCGGTGCGGACGTAGACGGCTCGGTCGCCGAGTTCGCGGGCAAAGTCGGCACCTGCGGGGTTTACGTCGGCGATGACGACCGAGCCTCCGCGTTCTATGACCATGCGGGCGGTTGCGGCGCCCAGGCCCGAGGCGGCTCCGGTGATGATGAAGGTTTTGTTCTTGATGTCCATACGGAGGTTGTTTACGAGGTCTCAGGCCGAGGTGCGTAGGCGCGGGAGATGATGACGCGCATGATTTCGTTGGTGCCTTCGAGGATCTGGTGGACGCGGAGGTCGCGCACGAGTTTCTCGATGCCGTAGTCGTGCAGGTAACCGTAGCCGCCGAGCATCTGCAGCGACTGGTTGGCGACGTTGAAGCCGGTATCGGTGACGAAGCGCTTCGCCATGGCGCAGAGCGTGGTGGCGTTCGGGGCCTTGGCTTCGAGCGAGGCTGCGGCGCGCCAAAGGAAGGTTTCGGCGACCTCGAGTTCGGTGGCCATGTCGGCGAGGCGGAACTGGAGGGCCTGGAAATCGGCGAGGCGCTTGCCGAACGCCTCGCGCTCGCCCATGTAGGCACGAGCTTTGTCGAAGGCGGAGCGTGCGCCGCCGACGGAGCACGCGGAGATGTTGAGCCGCCCGCCGTCGAGCGCCGACATGGCGAGCTTGAAGCCGCTGCCTTCGGCGCCGAGCATGTGACAGGCGGGGACGACGACGTCTTCGAGGATGACCTGGCGTGTGGGTTGCGCATGCCAGCCCATCTTCTTTTCGCAGACCCCGAAGGACAGCCCCTTGCTGCCGTTCTCGACGATGAAGGCGGTGATGCCGCGGGCGCCTTCCTCGCCGGTGCGAGCCCAGACGATGTAGAGGTCGGCGGCGCCGGCGCCGGAGATGAACTGCTTGACGCCGTTGAGGACATAGCTGTCGCCCTGACGCACGGCGCGGGTGCCGAGATGGGACGCGTCCGAGCCGGCGGAGGGTTCAGAGAGGCAGTAGGCACCCAGCATCTCGAAGCGGCAGAGACGTGGCAGCCAGCGCTTGCGCTGCTCGGGGTTGCCGAAGCGGTCGATGATGAGCGCGACCATGTTGTGGACCGTGAAGTACGCGGCGGTGCAGGGGCAGGCGCGCGCGAGACCCTCGAAGATCAGGACGGCCTCGAGGCGGCCGAGGCCGCTGCCTCCAACGTCTTCGGAGACGGAGATGCCGCCGAGGCCGAGTTCAGCGCCGCTGCGGATGACGTCGACGGGGAAGTGCTTCTGCTGGTCCCAGTCGAGTGCGTTCGGCGCGATGCGCTCCTGTGCGAAGGCGACGGCGACGTCCTGAAGTGCTTTTTGTTCGGGGGTAAGAGCGAACTGCTCTGCTGTTTGTACTTCGCTCATCGTGCTGCTGCTTCCTGGGGCTGCTGTGCGGTTTGGGTGCGGCCGTGCATGGCGGCGGGGGCGTCTTCGGTGACGAAGAGGTCGACGAAGCCGTTGACGGGCATCGCTTCGAGCTGTGCCTGGTCGGCGCAGGCGTCGAGGATGCGCTGCTGCTGCTCGGGGGCGTAGCGCCGTGCGAGGTTGGTGCGGAACTTCGCTTCGAGCAGCGGGATTCCTTCTGCGCGGCGCCGCATGTGGCCAATGGGGTACTCGACCGTTTCTTCGAGCGTCGTGCCGTCATTGAGCTCGATGAGGAGTGAGTTGGGGATGGAGCGCCGCTCGGGGTCGTGATAGCCGGCCGTGAAGGCGGGGTCTTCGACGCAGCGCATCTTCGCGCGAAGCGTGTCGATGCGGAGGTCGGAGGCGACCTGATCCTCGTAGTCGGCGGCGGTGAGGCGGCCGAAGAGCAGGGGCACGGCGACCATGTACTGGATGCAGTGGTCGCGGTCGGCCGGGTTGTGCAGCGGGCCCTGCTTGTCGATGATGCGGATGCAGGCCTCGTGCGTGCGGATCGTGATGGAGCGGATGTCGTTCGCGTCCTTGCCTAGCTCAAGCAGGCGGTTGCGGAGCGTCATCGCGGCTTCGATTGCGGTCTGCGAGTGGAACTCCGCGGGGAAGCTGATCTTGAAGAGGACGTTTTCCATGACGTAGGAGCCGTAGGGGCGCTGGAACTTGAACTCCTTGCCGCCGAACAGCACGTCGTAGAAGCCCCACTTGGGCGCGGTGAGCGCGGTGGGGTAGCTGGGTTCGCCGGTCTTGGCGATCATCGCGAGGCGGACCGCGCGGCTGGTGGCATCGCCGGCGGCCCAGCTCTTGCGCGGACCGACGTTGGGCGCATGGCGGTAGGTACGCAGGCTCTGGCCGTCGACCCAGGCGAGTGAGAGCGCGGCGATGGTCTCGTCGTAGCTGAGGTCGAGCATGTGGCTGATCACGGCGGTCGACGCGACCTTGACGAGCAGAACGTGGTCGAGGCCGACCTTGTTGAACGAGTTCTCGAGCGCGATGCAGCCCTGGATCTCGTGCGCCTTGATCATGGCGGTGAGGACCTGGCGCATGGTGGGCGCGCGGCGGCCGGCGGCGATGGCGTTGCGGGCCAGCCAGTCGGCGACGGCGAGGATGCCGCCGAGGTTGTCGGAGGGATGGCCCCACTCGGCGGCGAGCCAGGTGTCGTTGAAGTCGAGCCAGCGGATCATGGCGCCGAGGTTGAAGGCGGCCTGGACGGGGTCGAGTTGGAAGTTGGTGCCGGGGACGCGCGCGCCGTTGGGCACGACGGTGCCGGGCACGATGGGGCCGAGCAGGCGCGTGCAGGCGGGGTACTCGAGCGCTTCAAGCGCGCAACCGAGGCTGTCCATCAGGCAGAAGCGCGCGGTGCGATAGGCGAGGTCGCTGGAGAGGTCGGAGTGGAAGACGTAATCCGCGATGTCGGTGAGGACACGATCGGGCGCGGGACGGTCAGTGGATACGGCGTGCGACAAAGGGTACTCCTCAATGCTGTGGTGCTCGAAGTGCGGGTCTCTCCGCTACGGCTGCGCTACGGTCGCGATGACAGATGGTTGGCGTCAGCGCTTCCCGATGGGGATGAAGGCCTGGTCTTCCGGGCCGATGTAGTTTGCCGAGGGGCGGATGATCTTGCCGTCCTGGCGCTGCTCGATGACGTGCGCGGCCCAGCCGGAGACACGCGCGATGACGAACAGCGGCGTGAACATCAGCATGGGGATGCGCATCTGGTGGTAGGCGACGGCGCTGAACCAGTCGAGGTTGGGAAACATCTTTTTGGTGTCCCACATGACGCTCTCGATGCGCTCGGCGATGTTGTAGAGCGTCGTGCTGCCGGCGGCGTTGGACAGGTCGCGGGCGATGGCCTTGATGATCGCGTTGCGCGGGTCGCTGACGGTGTAGACCGGATGCCCGAAACCGATGATGACCTCGCGGGCTTCGACGCGGCGGCGGATGTCGGCTTCGGCCTCGTCGGGCGAGTTGTAGCGGCTTTGGATCTCGAGCGCGACCTCGTTGGCGCCGCCGTGCTTCGGGCCTTTCAGCGCGCCGATGGCGCCGGTGATCGCGGAGTACATGTCCGAGCCGGTGCCGGCGATGACGCGCGCGGTGAAGGTCGAGGCGTTGAACTCGTGCTCGGCGTAGAGGATCAGCGAGGCCTGCATCGCGGCGACCCACTCCGCGGTCGCGGGCGTGCCGTGAAGCAGATGCAGGAAGTGCGCGGCGATGGAGCGGGTCGTCGGTTTCGACGTGGATGCGGCGGCCGTGGCGCGAGAAGTGGTGCCAGTAGAGCAGCGCCGAGCTGAAGGAGGCGAGGAAGGCGTCCGCGATGTCGCGGGCTTCGGCGATCTTGCGATCTTCTTTTTCCGGCAGCAGGCAGCCAAGGACGGAGGTGTACGTGCGGAGCACGTCCATCGGGTGCGTTGACGCGGGGAGGAGTTCGAGTGCGGCGGCTGCGGCTGCGGGGAGGCCCCGAAGGCTGCGCAGCTTGAGCTTGTAGGCGTCGAGTTCGGCTTGGGTGGGCAGCTTGCCGTGGACGAGGAGGTAGGCGACCTCTTCGAACTCGCAGTTGTTGGCGAGATCGGCGATGTCGTAGCCGCGATAGTGGAGGTCGTTGCCGCTGCGGCCGACCGTGCAGAGCGCGGTGTTGCCGGCGGGTGTGCCGGAGAGCGCGACGGACTTTTTGGGCTTGAAGCCGGGAGCGGCGGGCTGGTCGGTCGGTGTGTTGCTCACGGGGGTCTCCGGCGAGGATGTGGAGGGCATCAGCGGGCGTCCTTTTTGCGCGCGAACAGGTCGTCGAGCTTCTGTTCGTAGGCGTGGTAGTCGAGGTACTTGTAGAGGTCGGCGCGGCTCTGCATCTGGTCGACGACGTTGCGTTGTGTGCCTTCGGCGCGGATCGTCTGGTAGACCTTGAGGGCGGCGGCGTTCATGGCGCGGTACGCGGAGCAGCAGTAGAGAACCATGTCGACGCCAGCGGCGGCGAGGTCTTCCTTGGAGTAGAGCGGCGTCTGGCCGAACTCGGTGATGTTGGCGAGGATGGGGACGTTCGGCCGCTTCCTTGAACTTGGCGTACTGCGAGAGCTCGGTGACGGCTTCGGCGAAGATCATGTCCGCGCCGGCTTCGACGTAGGCGGCGGCGCGGTCCACGGCGGCGATGAGGCCTTCGTTTGCGAGCGCGTCGGTGCGGGCCATGATGACGAAGTTGGGGTCGGTGCGGGCGTCGACGGCGGCGCGGATGCGGTCGACCATCTCTTCGGTGGGCACGACCTCTTTCCCCGGGCGGTGGCCGCAGCGCTTGGTGCCGACCTGGTCTTCCATGTGGACGGCGGCCGCCCCGGCCTTGCTGATGGAGCGGATGGTGCGGGCGATGTTGAACGCGCCACCCCAGCCGGTGTCGATGTCGACGAGCAGGGGGAGGGTGCTGGCTTCGGTGATGCGACGGACGTCGATGAGGACGTCGTCCATGGTGCTGATGCCGAGGTCAGGGATGCCGAGCGAGTTCGCGGCCACGCCGCCGCCGGACAGGTACAGCGCCTTGAAGCCGGTGGCCTCCGCCAACCGCGCGGCATAGGCGGTGATGGCGCCGACGATCTGTAAGGGCTTCTCTTGCTGGAGTGCTTCCCGGAACCGGAGACCCGGTGAAGCCATGGTGGACTGCGCTGACATTTTTCTAGCCTCAGAGAAGGTAAACGATGCGATACAGGTTGGTCATCTCGCGCGCGAGATTCGGTTAAGCGCCGCCCGATGAGCCCTTCGGCTGCCACTTCTTGCGGGCCGGTGTAACAGGCGTCGGCTTCGGGCTGCTGATTAGTCTCGCTGGATGGCTGCGCGATCTCGGCGGGCGGTTGCGGCGCGGGTGTTGCTGCGGGGCTCTGCTTTGGGGTCCACTTCTTCCGCTCAGGACGCGGCTCGGCGAGCGGTGTAGCGGCTGATGGCGCGGGAATCGTCGCGGGTGGTGGTGAGGTCGCTTCGGTCGTCGGTGCGGAGGGCGCGGAGACGACGGCCGCAGTGGACTTTGGTGCCCACTTCTTGCGCTCGGGTGCCGCCATTGCGGGTTCTGCGGCGGCAACGGCTGGCTGGGCCTCTGCCGCGAGTTGCTGGCGCGGCAGGCGCTGGCTCCGGTGCGGGTGCGGCCGTTGCTTTCGGTGCCCACTTCTTGCGTTCGGGCGGCTTGGGGGCCGCGGATCGGTCGAGGTCCTCGGCGGTGTGGATGGCGGGCTGGCGATGGGACTTCAGCCGCGTGTGGAGTTCCGGGACCGCTTCGTGGCTGTGCCGCAACGGCTATGGGCGCTACGGCGCCGAGGCTGCGGCGGCGACTGGTTCAGGAGCAGGAACGCTGACCGGCCTGAGTTCGTGCTCGGCCGCGACGGCGGTGGCGCCTTTGGCGCGCTGTACGCCCTCCCAGAGGAGTTCGGCGACGTCCTTGATGACGATCGAGGGGGTCTTCGGCGGCGGACGGGGTGCTTTGCAGCATGCTCTTGCAGAACGGGCAGCCTACGGCGAGCACCTTGTTGCCGTCTCCTGACGCGAGCGTCTGTTGCGCCTCTTTGAAGCGGTTCTCGGAGATGCGTTCCGTGCCGCGCTCTTCTTCCTTCCAGAACTGAGCGCCGCCGGCCCCGCAGCAGAACGCGTTGCTCTTGGTGCGGTCGAGTTCAACGTAGTCGTTGGTGAGGACCTTGAGGACGGAGCGAGGCTGGTCGTAGGTGCCGCGATGGCGACCGAGGTAGCAGGGGTCGTGGAAGGTGATGCGGCTTTCGGCTGGGGCGGGTTGCAGCTTGCCGGAGTCGACCAGCGAAGCCAGGTACTCGGTGTGGTGCATCACGGTGAAGTTGCCGCCGAACTGCGGGTATTCGGTAGCGATGGTGTTCACGCAGTGCGGGCAGCTGGCGAGCACCAGCTTGGGCTTTGCCTCGTTGAGGGTAGCGATCGCTGTGGCGGCGAGCTCCTGGTAGAGCAGTTCGTTGCCGGCGCGGCGGGCGGTGTCGCCGGTGCAGCACTCTTTCTTGCCGAGGACCGCGAACTTTACGCCGGCTTCCTGTAGCAGTTGAACCGTCGGCGCGGGCGGTCTTCTGGGCGCTGGGGTCGTAGCTTGCAGCGCAACCGACCCAGTAGAGGACGTCGGGGTCGGGGACCTCGTCGACTGTGGGGACGTGGAGAGGCCCGGCCCAGTCCATGCGCTTGTCGCGCGAGATCGCCCAGGGGTTGCTGGAGCGCTCCATGCCGCGGAAGGCGTTCTGGAGTTGGGGAGGGAACTCGCCTTGCAGCATGACCGCGTTGCGGCGGATGTCGATGATGTCGAGCATCTGCTCGTCCTGCGTGGGACAGACGTGCATGCAGGCGCCGCAGGTGGTGCAGGCCCAGACGGCCTCCGGCGAGATGACGGCTTCCATCAGCGCGGGGCCGGCGGAGGTGCCGCGCTCGAAGGCTGGCGCGCCGGTGAGCGAAAAGGCGCTGGTCTCCTGCGCGATGGAGTTGAAGACCATGCGCTTGTTGATCTCGAGCGCGGAGGGGCTAAGCGCTTTGCCGGTCTGGGAGGCGGGGCAGACGTCCTGGCAGCGGTTGCACTGGATGCAGGCGTAGGCGTCCAGGAGTCGCGGCCAGGAAAGGTCGGCGAGGTGGGCGGCACCGAGTTGCGGCTCGGCGGCTTCGAGATCGATCTTGACGGGCGGAAGTTCGCCGGTCGGAGCATCGCGGCGGAAGAGGTACTTCACCGGCGCCATGAGCAGGTGAATGTGCTTGGAGTAGGGGAAGTAGACGAGGAAGAGCAGCACGCTGCCAAGCGCGCCCCAGTAGCCGAAGACGCGCCAGGCCATGGGATGATGTGCGACGAACGCCCGGGCGAGGAGGCTGGAGAAGGGCTGTGCCGGCTCGGGGCCGTCGATGGCGAGGCGGGCGGCGTTGCCGACGATCCGGCTGCCGACGTGAAACAGGATGAAGATCGAGACGATCAGGGAATCCTGCTTGATGTAGCCGCGCCGGACCTTCTCGTCGACATGAGTGAGGTCGTTGAATCCGAAGTCCTGGCGGGAGCGGAAGGCGAACCGGCGCAGCAGGAAGGCAATGATGCCAACGATCGCAAGGACGCTGAAGGCATCCGCGAGGCCGCCGTAGATCGCGCGGACGATCGGCGAAGCGACGGGACGGAGATCGTAAAAACCGTCGACCGCGTCGATCAGGTTGACGAGCAGGTAGAGGACGAACGCGTAGAAGATGAACGAGTGGAAGACGCTGAGGACGAGGCGTTTGCGGAAGACGCGTTCCTGCAAAAGCGTTGTGCGAAGCGAGTACCAGAGGCGTTGAACGGGCTTGTCCGTGCGGGTGTCAGCGTCCGCGCGACCGCGGCGGATGCGGAGGTAGATGCGATAGAAGCCGCGCGCGCCCAGCACGAGGGTCAGCAGGGCGAAGATGCTGAAGGCGACGCGTTGGCTAAGCGGAAGCAAAAGGGAACTCCGGGACTGATGCCGCGCAGACGCCGTGCTGCGCATTGCGCAGACCGGAGCTTGCAGCACAACTGTACTTATACGAGAACGGGCCTTGGGCAGATGCTCCAGCAGCGCCGGGACGATGCGGTTGACGTCCCCGACGATGCCGTAGTCGGCGATCTGGAAGATGGGCGCGTCCTGGTCCTTGTTGACGGCGATGACGAGCTTGCTTTTGTTCATGCCCGAAAGGTGCTGTGTAGCGCCGGAGATACCGACCGCGACATAAACCTTCGGTTGAACTGTCTTGCCGGTCTGGCCCGACCTGCTCGGTGTACGGGCGCCAGCCTGCGTCGACGACGGCGCGGGTGGCGCCTACGGCTGCGCCGAGAGCTTCGGCGAGGGGCACGATGAGGCGTTCGAATCCTTCCGCGCTGCCGACGCCGCGGCCACCGGCTACGACTACGTCGGCGTCGCCGAGCGAGACGCGGGAGCTCTGCTCGGAGCGGACGTCGGAGGTCTGCACGCGCGAGGGCTGCACTTCGAGTTCAAGCTCGAACTGCTCGCCGGGCGGCTTCGAGCGGAGCCGCGGGAGCGAATGCGCCCGGCTTGATGCTGGCGACGACGGTGGGCGCCTCGGCGACGAGGGATTCGGTGGCGCGGGCGAGATAGCTGTAGCGCTGGGCGGTTACGGTTTGCCCCTCGGCTGAGAGGGTGGTCACGTCTTCGAGCAAGGGAGCGTTCAGCCGGACGGCCACGCGGGGGCTGTACTCGCGTCCGCTGCGGCTCCCGGGCATGAGCACCATGCGCGCGGAGCCCTCGGAGGCGACCCAGGCGATGGCCTGCGCCCAGACCTCGGGGCGGTAGCTGGCGAGCACGGGCAGATCGGCGACGAGGACCTGTTCCGCGAGGCGTGTGGCTTCGGCCGCCACCTCGTTTAGCTGATGCCCGAGCACGACGATGGCGATGGGGTCACCGTTCGCGACGGCGCGCGCTGCGGAGACCAGTTCATAGGTGGATTTGCTGAGGCGTCCGTTGGCGTGCGACGCGACGACCAGAATCATGCGAGAACCTCAACCTCTGTACGTAGAACCTCGGCCAGCTTTTCTGCGGCTGCAGCGGGATCGCTGTCGGCGAGGATGATGTTGCGTAGCCGGGCGCGCGGCTGGAGTTCGACCTTGGTGGTCCGGACCAGAGGCGCAGCGCCGTATTGCTCGAGCGAGTCGGTGCGCAGTTCCTTTTTGCGCGCCTTCATGATGTTTGGCAGCGTGGGGAACCGGGGCTCGTTCAGGCCCTGCTGCGTTGTAGCGACCGCCGGGAGCGCAACGCTGAAGGCTTCGCTGCCGTCGTCGATGTCGTGGCGTCCGGAGACCTGGTTGCCGGTGACGGTGAGTTCGGTGGCCCAGGTGAGCTGGGGCCAGCCGAGGCGTTCTGCTACCGCGGCGCCGAGGGCTTCGCTGTCCCAGTCGGACTGGCGGCCGCCGCTGAAGATGAGGTCAATGCCTTCGGCCTTTGCGACCTCGGCGATGACTTTGCTCAGCGCGATAGGGTCAAGCGCGACGGTGGATTTGACGAGGATGGCGCGGTCGGCGCCGAGGGCAAGGGCGTTGCGCAGGACCTCTTCGTTTTTGGTGGAGCCGACGGCCAGCGCGATCACCTCGATATCCGAGCCGGCCTCGCGCAGGCGCAGCGCCTGTTCGACACCGTACTCGTCCATGGTGTCCATTACGAGCTTGGTTTGGGAAAGATCAACAGCGTCGTCCGATATTCGAAGGCTGCTCTCTGCGTCCGGCACCTGGCGGACCAGGGTCAAAATCTTCATGCGTCCTCTTCATCCCTGAAGGTGCGCGTTTTGAGTATGCACTGTCAACCGTGCGGTTCAGCGCCACGGTTGTGAATGGAACGGCGTTTCACCTCGGTGCAACGGCGGCCGGTGGACAAGGCAAGGTCGATGCCCTTAGTGTTCTGACCTGATGGCCTGCAGACCTCGCCTGTTCGGCAAGGGCATTGCAGCAAAACGGGGCTAGCCCTGGCAAGAGTACGGGAGGGTCAGCGGCGAAACGCCCTGGCGAGAGACAGCATGAGAGATGTAGCGATTGTGAGCGCGGTGCGGACGCCCGTCGGCAAGTTCCAGGGCGCACTGAGCGAGATGAGTGCGGTGGAGTTGGGCGCGATTGTCGTGCGCGAGGCGGTGCGCCGGGCCGGTGTGGCCCCGGAGACCGTGGATGAGTGCGTGATGGGATGCGTGCTCCCCGCGGGTCTGGGGCAAAACCCGGCACGGCAGGCAGCTCTGCGGGGCGGCTTGAGCGATACCGTCGCGGCATTGACGATCAACATGGTCTGCGGCAGCGGTCTGCGTGCGGTGGGCCTGGCTGCCGAGAGCATCGCGATGGGCAATGCCGAGGTCGCCGTCGCTGGCGGCATGGAGTCCATGAGCAACGCCCCGTACCTGATGCCGCAGGCTCGCAAGGGCTTCCGGATGGGCGATGCCAAGGTGGTCGACTCGATGGTGCACGACGGGCTCTGGTGCGCGTGCGATGACCAGCACATGGGCATGACCGCCGAACTGGTCGCCGACAAGCACTCGCTGACGCGCGAGCAGCAGGATGCGTATGCGCTGGAGAGCCATCGCAAGGCTGCCGCGGCGTGGAGCGAAGGGCGGTTCGACGCCGAGGTGGTTCCGGTGTCGATTCCGGCGAAGAAGAAGGGTGCGCCCGCGACGGAGCTGAAGATGGACGAGAGCGTTCGGGCGGATGCATCGCTGGAGGCACTCGGGCAGTTGCGTCCGGCCTTCAAGGCGCAGGGTGGAACCGTTACGGCCGGGAATGCGCCGGGCGTCAACGACGCCGCTGCCGCAGTCGTCGTGATGAGCCTGGAGCGGGCACAGAAGCTTGGGTTAGAGCCTATGGCCGTAATCAAGGCGCAGGCGACGAGCGGCGTGGCTCCGAAGTGGGTGATGCTGGCGCCGGTCACGGGCGTCCAGAAGGTCCTCGAGCGCGCCGGATGGCAGATCGGCGAGGTGGATCTGTTTGAGCTGAATGAGGCGTTCGCGGTTCAGGCGCTTGGAGTCACCAAGGAGCTTGGTATCGGGCTGGAGAACGTGAACGTCAACGGGGGTGCGGTGGCGATCGGACACCCCATCGGGGCGAGCGGCGCAAGGGTGCTGGTGACGCTGCTGCATGAGATGAAACGCCGCGACGCGCGCAAGGGCGTGGCGGCGCTGTGCCTGGGCGGCGGGAACTCCGTGGCCATGGCGCTTGAAAGGCGGTAGCAGGCCTTTACTGCTGCCGCCAGGCCGGGGGGCGCTTTTCCAGAAACGCCGTGAGGCCTTCGTGCTTGTCGGCGGTTCCGCAGAGGCGGCCGAAGATCTCGGCTTCAACGCGGAAGCCTTCGTCTCCGAAGGCGTTTTCCTGGCGCGAGACGGCTTCGATGACGCCCTGCAGGGCCAAAGGTGAGAGTTTGGACATCGTGGTCGCGATATCGCGAGCGCGAGCCATCAGGTGGTCGGCGGAGACGACCTCTTCCACGAGGCCGATGCGCTCAGCTTCTTCTGCATTCACCGTCTGAGCGGTAAGCATCATGAACAGCGCGCGGCCACGGCCGACCAGTCGTACGAGGCGCTGAACGCCGCCGAAGCCGGGCGTGAGGCCGAGCTTGGCTTCCGGGAGGCCAAGTTGCGCCTTGTGGCTCGCCAGGCGCAGCGTGCACGCCATCGCAAGCTCCAGCCCACCGCCGAACGCGAATCCGTTGATGCAGGCGATGACCGGTTTTCCACAGCGTTCGATCTCGGTGAAGATCTCCTGCCCGTGTTCTGCGACGCGCCGTCCGGATTCCTGGTCGGTCGCTTGCAGCTCGCGGATATCCGCGCCGGCAGCGAAGGCGCGATTGCCGACGCCGGTGAGCAGAATCGCGCGCACTTCAGGATCGCTCGCGAGGTCGTGGAAGACGGAGCGAAGCTCGTCGCGCATGGTGGCGTTGAGCGCGTTCAAAGCTTCGGGGCGATGCAGCGTGACGGTCGCTATGGAGTCAGAGCGATCGCAGTCGATTGTCTGGAAGACTTTCATGGGGAGTGCTCAGGCTTTCTCGGTGCACAGGCAGCAGTGTTGTCGAGAGCTATCGGAACAGAACGGGACGTGCTTCGTCCATCACACGCGCCTGCGACTTAGGTCGCGTCACTTTGGTTCTGTGCAAGGGAGTGACCGCGGTTACCAGCTGCAGGCACTCGTCGGAGCGTGCTTGCACACGCCCCAACTGGCCTATCGGATGACGATGCTCTCACCCTTGCCGCTGTCCGGGAATTCTGCGATCACGGCGTTGCCTTCCACATGCGCCGCGACCTTGCCGGACGCGCCGTTTGCTGTCGCCGAGCCGGTGAGAGGGAGGCGGCGGTGAACCTCGAGTCGAACTGTCTTCCACCACGCTCCGAAGTCGCCCTGGTGCGGTGAGAGTGTGACGCGGAGCCCGTCGGGCGTGGCTTCGCAGGTGAAGCTCATGCGAAGGAAGTGGCCGTGCTGGTAGGCGTAGGTGAGACCGTCATCCAGATACAGGCTTCCGCGGCAATCAGGCCCTTCGAAGACCCGCAGCGTGAGAGGTCCGTTCGGGTTCTCCGAGGTGCTTTGGGTGAGCGGAGCGATGGGCAGGATGGCGCCGCCGCGAACGTACACGGGGAGCGTATCGAGGACCGGATGCACGGCGGCGACCAGCGGCACGACGGGGATCGCGGGCATGTTGGACACGAGGGGTGGAGCCGGTGGGAGGCCCTTGACGGGCTCGCCGGTCCAGTAGTCGTACCAGAGCGCGGTCGGGAACTCGACAGTGTAGGCATCGGGTTGCTCCGGGTAGGGCGAAGCCGCGACGAGCACGTCGTGTCCCGACGAGGAACTCACCGCCGGTCGTGGGGTCGGTGTCGAGCGGGTGCTTGTCCGAAGCCGCATCGGGGTAGTCGAGGAATAGCGGCCGCATCATGGGCAGGCCTGTGCGGCTGGACTCCTCGGCGAGCGTGTAGAGGTACGGCATCAGGCGATAGCGTTCTTCGATGTAGTGCTTCCGGATGGCCTCTTGCTCGGGACCGCCGGCCCAGGGCTCCTGATCTGCCGTGCCTTTCTCGGTGTGGTCGCGGTCGATGGGCTCGAACGCAGCGACCTCAAGCCAGCGCGTGAGCAGATCCATGGGCGGCGAGCCGGCGAACCCGCCGACGTCAGCGCTGGCGAAGCCGAAGCCGCTCAGGCCGAGGTTCTTCAGCATGAACGTGGAGAGACGGAGGTGATTCCAGGTGCTGGAGTCGTCGCCCGTCCAGGTGACCGCATAGCGCTGACCGCCGGCGTAGCTGGCGCGCGTGATGCACGAAGGGGCGCTTGTCGGGTTGCAAGCGTGCGCAGGCCGTCGTAGGTGGCGCGCGAGTTCTCCATCCCGTAGACGTTGTGGATTTCGGCGTGGGTGGCGGTGCGTGGGGCGAAGCCGGGCTCGTTGATGCGGTGGACGGTATCGAGCGGGAAGGTCTTGTTGGGCGTGTTGAAGACGGACGGCTCGTTCATGTCGTTCCAGAAGCCATCGACGCCGTCGGCGACCAGCGGCTTGTACAGCGTGCCCCACCAGGCGCGGGACGAGGCTTGTGTGAAGTCGGGGAAGACGCTGGGACCGGGCCAGACGGTGCCCACGAAGACGGAGCCGTCGGGGTTGTGCACGAAGTGATCGCCGGCGATGCCGGTGTCGTAAGGCGTGTAGCCCTGGTTGGGAGCGTCGGCGATGTGCAGATCGGTGATGGCGACGGTGTGCAACTGCATCGACTTGAGCTTGGCGACGGTGGCGGCGAGGTCAGGGAAGGCCTCCTTGTCCACCGTGAAGGGCCGGTTCTTGTACTGGTAGTCGATGTCGAGGAAGACGGCGTCGGCAGGGATGTGGTCGGCCCGGAGGCGATCGGCGACGTCCATCAGCTTCTTTTCCGGGCTGTAGCTGTAGCGCGATTGCTGGTAGCCGAAGGCCCACTTGGGCGGCAGCGGAGGGGTGCCGGTGAGCCAGGCGTAGGCCTCGACGACCTGCCGCGGTGTGGGGCCGAGGACGACGTACAGGTCGATCGGGCCATCGACCGCGCCGAAGGTGTAGACGTCCTGCGTGGTGCGGCCGAAGTTGAAGTCGGAGCGCCAGGTGTTGTCGAGCAGGATCCCAGTGGACACGCCGGCGTTGAAGGTGAGGAAGAACGGGATGCTCTTGTAGATGGGGTCGGTCGATTCCTGGAAGCGGTAGGCGTCGGTGTTCCAGAGCGTGAAGGCCTGGCCGCGGCGGTCGAACGGTGCCGGTTTTGTCGCCGAGGCCGAAGATGTGTTCGTCGTCCGGCATGACGTCGGTCAGCGTGAAGGCGTGGCCGTCGAAGCAGATGGGCTTGGCCTGTTGCTCGACCACTTTCCCCTGCGCATCGCGAACGGTCATCAGCATGTCGCTGCGGCGAACGGAGACCTGGAGTTGCGCGGTACGGAAGCCGACGCTCTCGGCGGTGTCGGCGGCCTGCACTGACACGGAGGCCTGGCGAGCGCTCTGCAAAACAGCCCAGGAGGCGTCCTCCGGCAGGGTGCCTGCAGCGCGAGATGCGGATGCGGAGCACGTCATCGCGCAGCGCCGTGATCTGCTCGATCGCCTCACCCGCGTGGATGACAACGCCGTTTCGCAACGGCTCTGCAGAGGTGATCGCGCCGGGTGAGACGCCGCAAGGGACAGGGTTCTGGGCGTGGAGGGAGGTGGCCGCGATCGCGAGCCCCAGGCAGGCGCTGTATCGTTTCATCGTTCCTCAGCAAGAGTATGGCAACAGTGTGCACCATACAGCGCTGCCGGTCCTCCGCGGAGATCGGATTCCGTGCTCCGCGGCTGGGGCTCCTCTTTAGGCCATGGCTGCTTCCTGCTGATTTGCTGGGGCCTTCACGGAGGCGCGCTCCTGCTTCATCAGGTCGGCCATGTGCGCCATGCGAGGGTCGGACGCGAGTTGCTTGAGCGTGAGGGGAAAGCGCTTGCGCCAGTTAGGGTTCTCGCTGGAGGTCCCGGGCACGTTGACCTGCTCGGTTTCGGCGGTGATGTCGTCGATCTGCACCAGAGCGAGCAGGCAGTTCGTCCGGCCGAGGAAGCGATGGACGGCTTCCATGTAGGCGTCTACGCTGAGGTCCTCGGCGGACTTGATGTTGTCCGGGATCAGGCCTTGGGCTCTCAGTGCGCGGATGAGGCTTTCTCGGCTGCCGGCACGCTCTTTGCGCGCGTCTTCCGAGCCTTTCGGGAACAGACCGAGCTTTTCGCGGAGATCCAGATCGCTTGACTCCCACCAGCCGCGCACCGTGGCGAGGTCATGATTGCTGGCGACGCTGAGTCCAAGGAAGGGGTATTTCTCCGGGTCGATGAACTCTTCTTCTTTCTTGTCGTTCTTCTCGGCCTCGAAGTAGACGACGCTGTAGGAGAGGATGTTGGCCTCGGCCATGCGCTCGCGGAAGCCCTCGGGGACGGTGCCCAGAGCTTCGCCCACGACGAGGCAGTGATTGCGTTGGCTTTCGAGCGCAAGGATGCCGATCAGATCCTCGATGGGGTAGTGCACGTAGGCGCCGTCCTTCGCGTCGTGCTCCTTGGGGATCCAATACAGGCGCAGCAGGGCCATGGCGTGGTCGATGCGGAGGCCGCCGGCGTAGCGCATGTTGGCGCGGACGAGTTCAGTGAAGCTGGTGTACGCCTGCTCGCGGGCGGCTATGGGGTGCAGCGGCGGCAAGCCCCAGTTCTGGCCGGAGGTGTTGAGGATGTCGGGCGGGGCGCCGACGTGAGCGCCGGCGACGAGCGCGTCGGGGTGCGTCCATACCTCGGCCCCGGTGGGGTGCGCGCCCACCGCGAGGTCGCGGTAGAGACCAACGGCCATGCCCTCGGCCGCTTCCGCCGCGGACTTCAGTTGCGAGTCGGCGATCCATTGCAGCCAGAGCTGGTAGCGGACCTCGCGCGCGTGCTCGCGGGCGAACTGGGCGACGCCAGGGGCGTTGAGGTTGCGGAACTCCTCCGGCCACGTGCTGCAATCGACGAGGTTCGGGTCCTGCGAGCTGAAGTGCGCGCGAAGAGCCTGGAAGAGGCACGCGCGGTCGAGTAACTCGGGGCGCTCCTGGTGGAAGGCTTCGAACGCGCGCTGCCGTTCGGGGTTCTTCTCCTGCTCAAAGGCGTCGAAGAGGAGCGGAAGTACCGCGAGCTTGAGGTCGGCAACCTGCTGGTACTTGACCAGATCGGCGTCGCGGCACTCCTGGAGTTTGGTGCGGAGTTCTGACGAGGCGAGGAGATGTCGTGCCTTGTCAGAGGTGGCGAACTCGGGGATGGCCTCGACATCGATGTTGAGGATGTTGAGCAGGAGCCGGTCGGAGGGCGAGTAGGGGCTGGCGTCCTCGGGTTTGTCCGGAAACATCGCGTGCAGCGGGTTCAAACCAAGCGCGTCGGCGCCGTTGCGCTTCAGAAGTTCGAGCAGCTCGCGGAGATCGGTGAAGTCGCCTATGCCCCAGTTGTGCTCGGAGCGAAGCAGGTAAAGATTGGCGGCGATGCCCCAGAGCCGGCGTTTTTCGGACGCGGGCGGCAGCCAGCATTTGCCCGGGGTGACGATGAGCGGCATGCTGTCGCCGGAGTCGCCGAGGTGCAGCCGATGGTATCCGGCTGGCAGGTCAGGCTCCAGCGTCAGGGCGCGGCGCTCGAGTGGGTGACTGCCGTGGTCGGAACGGGAGTCCAGAAGCTCGAGGTCGTGAAAGTGTGCGGAGCCAGTGCGCTCGCCGCCATCCTCCAGCCTCACGGTCCAGCGCACCGTGCCTGTGCCGGCCGGGAAAAACGACTGGAACCGAGATCGGCTCGGGGCGGCGAGAGCCGGGCTGGGCGGAGGTGTACGCGACGACCACCGGCGGCAGAGGCCGGTCCCACTCCTTGCTGTCGAGGTCCTCGAGCGCTTCGCTCGCCTCGTCGTCGTTGGAGACGGGGAAGCGCATCGCCTTCAGGAGCGCACGCTTCAATTCGGGGGTGGTTGGATGTTCTTCTCCGAAGACGTCTACGGAGGAATCCTGGATTCCACAACGGGCCGCGAGCGTATCAAGGGAACTCATGCAAGACCTCTCTGATGCAGGTGCGCGTCCGGCCGTTCGCTCGATTCGATCTGGGTGTAGATCGCGGCCGTCGGTGCCTAAGTCAGATGCGGTCGTGGGACGACACAGCCACCCGGAGAGGCCGGAACGGGCACACAAGAAAAGCGGGAGCCGAAGCTCCCGCTTTTCTTTGCCCAACGGGCGCTCAGTTGCTCGCTTGAGTCGTGAGACCGGCGGCAGCGCTCGGGGTTGGGGTGGTGTTGGGTCCCAGGCCTAGTTTGATCAATGCACGGGAATCAGGAACGAGCTTGGTCTGCCATCCATTATCACCCTGCAGCTTCTGCATGGCGCTGGCGCTCGCAGAGTCCCAGGTTCCGGTCGGTTCGCCGGAGAGGTAGCCCTGTTGGATGAGTGCAGATTGAATTTCGGTAGCACGCTCGGAGCTAATGCCGGAGTAAGCGTGGTCGCTGGTGGCGCGGTGCGCGTGCGATGTTTCCGTATGACGCACCAGGGCATGGGTTGAGGTGTGGTGGTGCGGGCGTCCCGCGGCGAAGGAGGGGGATGAAACAAGCAGCATTCCAGCCGCGGAGAGCGTAGCGAACAGCAAACGCATGCAGACGAACCTCGCGCAGAAGATGAAGCCACGCGGCTGCGGAGTCGCGCAACAGGCTGAAGGTTACCGCAGGGTGACCTGATGTAACAAGAGGCCCATCTGTGCTAGGGAGTAACGCAAAAGGTGCAGAAAAAGCCCCGGAGCGATACGGCACTCCAGGGCTTTTTAGCTGCTTTTCTTTTGTTTTCTGTGGCTTACTGCAAGGTTCCGCCCAGATACGTGTCGCCGCTTCCCGCACGGGTGGGGTCGCGCACCACAAACACCACGTCGTCGCCGGGTTTCAGCGCCGAAACGATGCTGCGGTAGTCTGCTTCGCTGGTAATGCGCTTGCGGTTGATCTCGACGATGGTGAGGCCGGGAGACAGACCGACCTCCTCTGCGAAGGAGCCTGGACGGACCGCGGTGACGGTGACACCGCCGTGGATGCCGAGTTTGTTGGCGGTTTCCGGCCGGACTGGCTGCTCGGTGATGCCGAGCTTGACCTGGCCAGCGTCGCTCTCCTCAGGGGTGTTGTTGTTCTCGTCGTTGTTGCCCTGGTTTGCGAACAGTTTGGAGCGGTCGGCGATCCCGACCTCGGCAACCTGCTGCTTACCGCTGCGGAGATAGCCCAGGCGGACCGTGGAGCCCGGGGACTTCTGGCTGATGATGCTGATGAGCGAGTCCCCATCCTTTACAGGCTGGCCGTCGACGGAGACGATGACGTCCTGGGGCTGGAGTCCAGCCTTCGCGGCCGGACCGTTGGGCGTGACCTCGCTGATGATGACGCCGCCATTGGCGAAGCCATACATCCGGCTCACGGCCGAGGACTGCATCGACTGGAACTGGATGCCGATGGAGCCGCGGACGACCTTGTGGGTCGGGCTGATGAGCTGGTTATAGACGTTGATCAGGAGGTTTGAGGGAAGGGCGAAGCCGACGCCCTCGGAGCCCGCGGACTGGGTGTAAATCGCGGTGTTCATGCCGATGACCTCACCGGCCATGTCGACCAGCGGGCCGCCGGAGTTACCGGGATTGATGGCCGCGTCGGTCTGAATGAACTTCTGGAACGAGGACTGGTCGACGCCGCCTTCGGCACCGCCCTCGAGGTTCGCGCGGTTCAGCGCGGAGACGATGCCCGCCGAGACGGTCTTGGAAAGGCCGAACGGGCTGCCGATGGCCAGGACCCAGTCACCGACCTGTGCGCTGTTGGAGTTACCGAGCTTGATGGTCGGCAGCGGCTGGTTGGTCTCGATCTTGATGACCGCGATGTCGGTTGCCGGGTCGACGCCGACGACCTTGGCCGGACGGCCCTCATCGACGGTCTGGTCCGGGTCTGTGGAGAGCTTCACGTAGATGCGATCCGCGTGGTCGACCACGTGGTTGTTGGTGATGATGTAGCCGCGCGGATCGACAATGAAGCCAGATCCGAGGGCGCGGCGCGTGCCCGCGTCAGGCTGTCCACCACCACCGAAGAAGCGGTTGAACCAGTCCTGCATGCTGTTGTTGTTGTCCTCGTCATCGCCGCCCGGATTTCCTGGGTTTCCCGGGACTACGCCATCCGGCAGGCCGCGGCGATTGCGCCGATTGGGCATCGGCTTCGGGGTGGATTCGGTGTTGATGTTCACCACGGCGGGGCCGACCTGCTTCACGATCGCGGAGAAGCCGTTCGACAGGTTGACGGGCGACGGAATCATGAGCGGACGGGCGTCCGTGGAGTCGACCCGCTGCTGTTCCTTGCCGCTGACGTGGCTGGTCAGCAGCGAGCCGGCGAGGATGAGCGCGGAGAGCGCGCCAAGGGTCGTGAACGTCGTAGCGGGGCTCAGGCGACGGCTGATGGATCGCCGCAGGTCGCCTTCAGGATTTTGGAGAGATGACATTTCCTTCTTCTTTCCTTCTCAGCGGATTCTATCGAAACCCGAACTGGGCTCGCCGGATCACAACTGCTGACCCCATTGAGATGCCAAAGTATCGGCGTTGACCGGAGGTCCGCATAGATAGACGCTTTTGCGGGCTGAAGGACGCTGGAGCGTGCGTTCAGGGTTCCATGGGTAGGATACCCGCCTGCGCCACGGCCGTTGGCCCAAGCTCCGCGAGCAGGATGCCGCAGAGGATGAGACCGGCGCCGGCGAGTGCCCTCGGACCGAGGCGCTCGCCGAGGAAAAGCAGGGACGTGAGCCAGGCGAAGACGGGCTCGAGCGTGAAGATGAGGGCGGTGTGCGAGGCCGGAAGGTGTTGCTGCGCCCAGCTTTGGATCGTGAACGCGGCGGCGGTGGCGAGGATCGAGGTGACCGCGAGCGCGGCGACGACCGTCGCGTTCCAGTGCAGCGAAACGTGCGGTTGCAACGGCAGCAGAACCAGCATGGTCAGGGCGGAGAAGGCGATCTGCAGTGTGCCCAATGCGCGCGCCGGAATCGCGGTTGCCGCGCGGGCGAGCGTGAGTAGATGAAAGGCGAAGGCGACTGCGCAGCCGAGGGTGAGCCACTCGCCGACATGCATGCCCGAGAGCAGTGCGAGTCCGGCGCCGGCTTGGCTGGTGAGCAGAACGATGCCGAAGAACGCGAGGATGGCGCCGGCAAAGGCGAGTGCGTGCGGACGCGGCGTGTCGCGCGCGCGCACTCCGGGGAGGGTGCTGAACAGGGGAACGAGCACGACGACGAGGCCGGTGATGAAGGCGGATTTGGAGGGCGTCGTGAACGCGAGGCCGGTGGTTTGGAACTCGTAACCGAGCGCGAGGACCACGCCGGCGAGGGCACAGAGTTTTACCTGCGCCCGCGTCAGGCCGCGGAGGGATGAGGCGTTCGCGGCGAGCAGGACGGCGGCGGCGAAGGCCATGCGGAGGAGGTTGAAGAGCAGCGGCGATACATCGCGCAGGGCCGCCTTGACCAGCGGAAAGGTGGTTCCCCAGACCAGCGTTACGGCGATGAGCAGCAGGTGTGCAACGAGGCTGTGCCTGCTGTTGGTCGCAGGCGGTGTGTTCGCCATCGGCTACTCGGGGACGGGTGCGAGAGGCGCGAGTGGGGTGTTCGGGGCGGTCGCGTCGAAGCGCGTCACGCCACCGACGACGGTTCGGAGGACCTTGGTTCCGAGGATGTCGCGGGGTGACGCCTTGGTGATGTCGCGATCGAGGACGACGAAGTCGGCGAGGTAGCCGGGTTCGAGGCGGCCCTTGATCTTGTCGCGGAACTCGGCGTACGCGGAGCCCTGGGTGTAGGCGTAGATGGCCTCGTCGATCGTGATCTTTTCCTGCGGCTCAAAGGTCTGCGTTCCGGCCTCGTTCTGGCGCGTGATGGCCGCGTAGAGTCCACGCATCGGATTGATGGACTCGACCGGGTAGTCGGTGCCGAAGGCGAGGGGCACGCCGTGGTCGAGGAAGGAGCGCCAAGCGTAGGCGCGCTTGGAGCGCTCGGGGCCGAGGCGCTGGCCGGCCCACGCCATGTCCGTGAGCAGGTGGACGGGCTGCATGGAGGCGATGACGCCGAGGTCGTGGAAGCGCTGGAAGGCCCCGGGGGAGACCACCTGGGCGTGCTCGATGCGGAAGCGGAAGTCGCTCGACCGGTTCCGATGATCGGCAGACTGGCCGTCGAGCGGCCGCCGCCTCTCGGCATTGGCGGGCATGTCTTGTTCGAGCAGTTGCGCGGGTACTGCCGACCTGCTCGGCGGCCGCAAAGGCGTCCAGCGCCATGTCGTTGGCGCGGTCGCCGATGGCGTGGAAGCCGAGTTGAAAGCCAGCGTGGGCGCGCTCGGAGGCCATCTGGTTGAGCTTTTCCTGGTCGTAGCGCGGGATGCCGGCGTTGTCCGGGTCGTCGGCGTAGGGGTCGTTGAGGGCAGCCGTCCGTGAACCTAGCGAGCCGTCCATGAAGCCTTTGAGCTGCGTCAGGTGGAGGACCGGGTCGTTCGGGTCGTGGCTGGCGCGGCGCTGTTCGAGGATTGTGAGGGGCAGGTTGAAGTCGATCCACTCGGCCCAGCGCATGGGGAGTTTGCCGGTGTGCTCCCATTCTTCGAGGACCAGCCAATCGTCCCAGGCGGAAAAGTCCTGAACGCTGGTGACGCCGTGCGAGAGTGCGTCCTGGATGGAGAGCGCGAGGGCGCGCTTGCGCGTGTCGAGGTCGGGCGGCGGGATGTGCGCGCGCATGAGGTCGAGCGCGGGGTTCTCGCGGATGATGCCGGTGAGCTGGCCGTCTGGGCCGCGGTCGATCTTGCCGCCCTTGGGGATCTGCGGTCTCGGAGGTCAGGCCGGCGGCCTTGAGCGCGGCGGTGTTGGCGATCGCGATGTGGCCGTCGACGCGGTCGAGGAGCGTCGGGTGATCGCCGGTGATGGCGTCAAGGTCCTGGCGGGTCGGCAGCGTTTTGGAGGGCCAGAGCGTGTGATCCCAGCCGCCGCCCAGGATCCATTGTCCGGGCTTCGCTGTGGCGACATAAGCCCGGATGCGAGCCTGCATCTCGGCCAGCGAACGCACCCCGACCAGGTCCACGGACAGCCGCTGCTGCCCGGCCTGGGCCATGTGGGTGTGGGCGTCGTTGAAGCCCGGCATCGTGAACGCGCCGTGCAGGTCGACCACGCTGGTCTGCGGCCCCCTGAACGCGAGCACGGTGGCGTCGTCACCCACGGCGATGATCCTGCCGTCACGGACCGCGAGGGCGGTAACGTGACCTGGGTTCGGGTCACGGTCGCCGGTCCGCAGCCGCGTTCCGGTGAGGATGTCGCCATGTACGAAGACGGTGTCGGCGGCCGGCTGCGACGGTGCATTCTGGGCCGCGACAGGCAGCGTGAGGAGCAGCAGACCGAGCACGCAGCGAAGGCGTGAGGGCCAGGAGCAGGTTTGGGGGTTCACGACCCGAGTTTATCCGAGCCGGTCAGGCGCCGACGGCGACTTCGGGGCTGCGGCGGTCCGCGGTGCTCTCGGCGACGTGGGCGCACGTGGCGAGCAGCAGAAGGAGGATGCGCCGAAGCGCGATCTCGCGGCCTGTGGGGTCGTACCACTCCCCGGTGGTGTGCAGCCCACCGCCCTTGCCGCCCGCACCGACTGCGAGCGCAGGAACGCCGATCGAGAGCGGAAGGTTAGCGTCGGTCGAGGCGATGCGGGATTCGGTGGTGATGCCGAGATGCCGGTCGATGGCACGGATGCTGCGGATCATCGGAGCGTCCGGCGGGAGGGCACCGACGGCACGCTGCCCGGTGCGCTCAATGTGGAGACGGAGTCGATCGGCTCCGGCGGGCTGCTGAGTCTCCGCCTCGATCTCCGCGGAGATCCGGGTCAAGACGGCGAGTTCGAGGCGATCGAGTTCGAGCTCGGAGGTAGAGCGGAGATCGATCTCCGCGCTCGCGGAGTCGGGGATGGAATTAACGGAGGTTCCACCACGGACGGTGCCGACGTTGAGCGTGGTTCTTGGCTGACGCGGCAGCGGCAGGCGAGCGATGGCCAGCAGCGCCGCGCTGAGGGCAAGGATGGGGTTGGGGCGCGCGGAGTCCGCCCACGAGTGACCGCCGGGTCCGGTGACCGTCGCGCGTAACCTCCGGCTGCCGAGCGCCCGGTCGACGACAAGACCTGTGCCGGCGCCCTCGAGCGCGATCACCGCAGCCGGTGTGACCGGGTAGGCCGATGAAAAGAGGTGCCGGATCCCGCGCAGGTCGCCTTCGCCCTCTTCACCGACATTTGCGGCGAAGAGAACGTTGCAAGCTGGCGTGAGGCGGGCATGTTTGAGCGCGGCGGCAACGGCCAGCAGTCCCGCGAGGCCGGCTCCGTTGTCGCAGGCTCCAGGGCAGCGGACCAGGGCGCCCTCTTCGCGGGGCGTGGAGTCTGTGCCGAGCGGGAAGACCGTGTCGAGATGGGCGGAGATCAGGACCTGCGGTTGGGTCGGGTCCGAATCGTCTGCCGGCGAGCGTCGCGACGGCGTTGCCTTCGTCGTCAATGTGGGCGCCGCCAAGGCCCAGTTGGCGGAAGCGCTGGCAGAACCAGACGGCCCGGGCGTCTTCCTGAAAGGGAGGCGCGGGGATCGCAAGGAACTCAAGCTGCCAGCGGCGAAGCTGCAGTTCGTGGAGATGGAGCCAACCGAACGCGCGGTGAACCGCCCCGTCGGTCGCGAGCTCGAGGATGCGCCGCTGCTCCGCGCCGTTCACGGCCACGCCTCTCCGCCGAGAGGAACCGGCTGCCCTTCGAGGCTGGACCGCGAAGGCTGGGAGGTCTCGGCAGCGGCGTAGATCACCTCTGCGAGGTACAGGCCGCTGGCAGGAGCTGTAGGACCGGCCAGCGAACGGTCACGCGAGGCGAGGATCTCCGGAAGTTCGTCCGGCTTTAAGCTACCGCGCCCGATATCGACCATTGTGCCCACCAGGTTTCGGACCATGTGATGCAGGAAGCCGTTGCCACAGACCCGGTAGACCAGCAGATCCTCGGCACGGCTCCACTCGGAGCTGTAGATCGTTTTCACGGGGTTTGGGCGGCTCTGTTTGCGGTCGGGCGGGCTGTCGGCCCCGTCGGCGCGCGGAAGGCGCCC
Source organism: uncultured Verrucomicrobiae bacterium (assembly GCA_963795955.1). Lineage (GTDB taxonomy): Bacteria > Acidobacteriota > Terriglobia > Terriglobales > Acidobacteriaceae > Granulicella. The sequence continues at coordinate 103,699 of CAWCJK010000003.1, read as the reverse complement.
CGTGGCGGCCATCGCGGAGAAGTCATGGGTGCCGACGAGCATGGACGCGGCCTGTTGCAGCAGATGGAAATCAAGCGGCCAGCGGCAATCCCAGACAAAGGGCGCGAGGAAGGGCGAGCAGATGCGCTCGAAGGCCGGGGAGCCTGGCGGCGTCAGGCTTCGGCGCTCAAAGATGCGGTACTCGTAGAGCTTGCGTCGCGCGGAGTGCCGGGCGTGGAAGCTGGGCGGCACAATTTTGGCTTCGGTGACCCGCAGGCCGGGCGGCAGGACCCGGTTAAGGGCTCGTTGGAGGTTTGCGGCCGGGATGGGGGTGGGGATGGTGCAGGAGGCGACCTGCGCGATGGCGTGGACGCCCGCATCGGTGCGGCCGGCGCCTTGGGGCAGAACATCGGCCCCGGTGATCTCACGGAGGGCGTCGGCCAGCTTGCCCTGGATGGTGACGAGGTTCGGCTGGATCTGCCAGCCGTGGAAGCTGGAGCCGTTGTAGCTGAGCGTGAACTTCCAGTGAGCCATGCGCGGTGAGTGTCCGAGGCAGCCGGGGGTACCAGAACGTATTATGACTGCGCTTTGGGGGATTGGGCGGTGGGCTAACCAAAGCTATACTTGCCCAGAATCAATCAACCGGCGCATCTGGCAACGGAACAGATCGGGATCAACTCCCGTATAGCCGGAGAAATGTGCCCAAAGGAACGACCGTGAACAAACCTGGTAGGAGATCAGCGTCTCTGCGCGCCGCGGTGTGTGTAAGTCTTATGCTCCAGAGCGCGGCGTTGCAGGCGTCGGCCTCCGGTTTTCAGCCAAGCCAGGGGCAGACCGCTGGCGCGCCAGCGCAGCAGCAAGGTGTTCCGGCGCAGCAGCAAGGTGTTCCGGCCAGCCCGACAACGCCCGCGGCGCCGCAGCCCATTCGCAACGACACGACCGGCACACCGGGGCTTCCACAAGCGCCGGAGCCGAAGCTGACCGAGCCGATGTTTCTGCGCCCGACGTCCACGGACTATACGAGGGGTCACGGCTTCCGCCCCAATCCGTTTGGCATTTATATGCCGCGCACGTACCCCGAGCCGAGGCTCAGCAACGTGCCCAAGCTCGACGATCTGTTGCGCGACGGGAAGATCTACCTCAGCCTGGCGGACGCGGTGACGCTGGCGCTCGAAGACAACTACGACATCGCGATCGCGCGGATCAACCTCGACATCGCGGATACGGACATCCTGCGCGCCACGGCTGGGGCGCCGAATCTGCGCGGTGTCTCGACCGGGTTGATCAGCAACACGCTCGGCGGGTCCACGTCCACGATCACGAGCGGCGGTGGGCCAGCCGGTACCACCTCAGTGAGCGCGGCCAGTACTGGCGCTTCCGGTCTGGTGCTGAGCACGAACGGAAGTGGACCTGTGCCGGAGAACCTGGACCCGGTAATCACCGGCACGATGCAGTACGAGAGCCTCCTGGCGCCCCAGACCTCGACCATTCTCACCGGAACGAACACCCTGCAGCAGAACACGGAGCAGTACAACTTCGGCTATCAGCAGGGATTTTCGACAGGCACGGCGCTGTCGGTCACGTTTAACAACACGCGGCAGAGTTCCAACAGCATCTTCTCGGTCTACAACCCTGGGTTGCAGTCCAACTTCCGGGCGCAGGCGACACAGCATCTGCTCCAGGGGTTCGGCCCGTGGATCAATAAGCGTTTTATCGTGCAGGCCAAGAACGACCGCCGTATCGCCGATTCAGCCTTTCGGCAGCAGGTGATCTACACGGTGACGCAGGTGGAGAGCATCTACTGGGCGCTGGTGAGCGCGTACGAGGACGAGCAGGCCAGGACGCGCGCCCTCGACCAGTCCACACGTTTAGCCGCGGATGATCGCAGGCAGGTAGAGATTGGCACGCTGGCGCCGCTCGACGTGGTGAATGCGGATTCGCAGGTGGCGTCGGACAAACAGGCGCTCATCGCGTCGCAGAGCAACCTGGAGTACCAGCAACTGCTGATGAAGCAGGCGATCGCCCGCAACCTGAACGATCCGCAGATGGCCAATGCGCCGGTAGTGCCTACGGATCGCGTGGGTCTGAACCGGCTTCCTGAAGAGGATATGAAGCTCGAGGACCTGGTCCGCCAGGCGTACGCGAACAACCCGCAGGTGGAGCAGGGCGTGCTCTCGATGCAGAACAACAAGATCACCATTCGGGCGCAGAAGAACGGGTTGCTGCCGATTGTGGACGCGTATGGGTTTTATGGGGCCAACTCGCTGGGTGGTCAGCAAAGCATGCTCCTGAACTGTTCCTCCAATCCGTATGGCGGAACGTTTCAGGCCTGCCCTCCCGGAATCGTGCCAAATCTTGGATACGGTTCTGTGCTGCAGAACCTGGTGAATAACAACTACCCGGACTATGGGGTTGGCGTGAACGTGAACATCCCGCTGCGCAACCGGATCGCGCAGGCCGACCAGGTGCGGTCGGAGATGGAATATCGCCAGGTCGAGATGCGTCTGCAGCAGATCTATACGCAGATTCGGATCCAGTTGGTGAATGCGCTGTTTGCGCTGAACAACGATCGTGCGGGCGTGGTGGCGTCCGAGGCGGCTCGGGAGTATGCGGGCCAGTCGCTTGAGGCGGAGACGAAGAAGTTGCGTCTGGGCGCGTCGACGACGGCGAACGTTCTGCAGCAGGAGAGAAATCTCGCTACCGCGGAGAACAACCTGAACTCCGCCGATGCGGCGTACGCGCGCGACCGCTCGTCGCTGGACCAGATCCTGTCGAACACACTGGACCGTTACGGTATCTCGCTGGAGCAGGCGGTCAAAGGAACGATCACGGACCAGCCGCACATCCCCGGACTGACCGCGCCCAAGGCGCCGAGCGCGCCGCAACCGTTGGGCACGCAACCGCAGCCCGAGCCGCAGCAGCCGTAGAGGCGCTCCGCTTGTTAGGCTTGAAGGCTGGAGCAAGCGGGATGGAACAGGCAACGGAAAATCGTCTGGGGCAGGCTGCGTCGGCCTATCTGCGGTCGGCTCGGCATCAGCCGGTGGATTGGCACGAGTGGGGCGAAGAGGCCTTCGCGAAGGCGCAGCGCGAGAACAAACCAGTGCTGCTCGACATCGGTGCGGTGTGGTGTCACTGGTGTCATGTGATGGATCGCGAGAGCTATGAGAACGAAGCGATCGCCACGATCATCAACCAGCACTTCGTTGCCGGTGAAGGTCGACCGCGATGAGCGGCCGGATGTGGATACGCGCTACCAGGCGGCGGTGTCGTCGATCAGCGGACAAGGCGGTTGGCCGCTGACGGCGTTTCTGACCCCGGACGGCAAGCCGTTCTTTGGCGGGACGTACTTCCCGCCCGAAGATCGCTATGGTCGCCCTGGATTGCCGCGTGTGCTGGTCAGTATGGACCACGCGTACCGTCAGCGCCGCGGCGAGGTGGAAGAGTCCGCCGACAGCGTGATGAAGGCGATCGAATTTAACGAGAGCTTCTCCGGGCGCGATGGTGAGCTAAGCGAAGGTCTGCTGAACAAGATCATCGAGTCGATTGTGCGGCAGTTCGACGCACGCAACGGCGGGTTCGGGTCGCAGCCCAAGTTTCCTCATCCTGCCGCGCTGGATCTGCTCATGGATGTGGCGACTCGGCCAGGGCCGTATGCGGAGCAGGCGCGTGAGGTCGTGACGGTGACCCTGGCCCGGATGGCAGCGGGCGGTATTCACGATCAGCTGGCGGGAGGGTTTCACCGGTACTCGGTGGACGAGCGTTGGATTGTGCCGCACTTCGAGAAGATGGCCTATGACAACAGCGAACTGCTGCGCTGCTACGCGCATGCATTTCAGAGCTTCATGGATCCGCGGTTCGCGCAGGTTGCGGCCGGCACCTTGCGCTGGATGGACGAGTGGTTGAGCGATCGCGAGCAGGGCGGTTTTTATGCCTCGCAGGACGCGGACGATTCGCTGGACGATGACGGCGACTACTTCACGTGGACTCGCGCGGAGGCGGAGGCGGCGCTGGGGCCCGAGGAGTTTGAGGTCGCCGCGGCCTTCTACAATCTGCGCGCTGTCGGCGACATGCACCACAACCCTGCGAAGAATGTGCTGCACGTGATTGCGGATGTGGCGACGTTAGCCAAGCGAATCGGCAGGAGCGAGGACGAGGTGAAGGCGCTGCTGCAGAGCGCGAAGAGCAAGATGTATGCTGCGCGTTTGAAGCGGCGGACGCCGTTTGTGGATCGGACCATCTACACGGGATGGAACGGGTTATGCATCTCCGCCTACCTGGCCGCGGGGCGTGCGCTGGCCATGCCGGAAGCGGTGAGCTTCGCGTTGAAGTCGCTGGATCGCGTGCTCGGCGCGGCGTGGAGCCCGGAGAGCGGGTTGACCCGGGTCGTGGCATACGGCGAGCAGGGTGGGTCGGCTGCGCCTGTTCCTGCGGTGCTGGATGACTATGTGTTTGTCGCGAACGCCGCGCTGGATGCGTGGGAGGCGACCGGTGAGTTGCGGTACTTCGAAGCCGCGGAGCAGCTTGCGGAGCGGCTGTTGGCGCGCTTTTACGACGAGGCAGGCGGGGGCTTCTTCGACACGGAGACGCAGGAGGGCACGAGCCTGATCGGAGCGTTGAGTGCGCGGCGCAAGCCGGTCCAGGATTCGCCGACCCCGGCTGGAAACTCTGTCGCGGCGACGCTTCTGCTTCGGTTGCACGCGCTTACGGGAAACGACCTGTATCAGAGGCGAGCAGAGGAGACACTGCAGACGTTTGCGGGCATTGTGGAGCACTTCGGGTTGTACGCCGGAACATTCGGGCAGGCGCTGCGTCGTCTCCTGTCAGCTCCCACCCAGGTCTGCATTCTGGGGGACGATGTACAGGCCGAGGATCTCGCGATGGCGGCGACGGCACGGTTCTCCCTGACGAAGAGTGTCATCCGGCTTCGGCGAGATCAGATCAGCGCGCTTCCGCCTGCGCTCGCGGAGACGCTGCCGCAGCTTCCGCGCAGCGGGGACGGGAGCCTCGCTCTTGTCTGCAAAGGCTCGGCGTGTCTGCCACCCGTTCGTGATCCGCAGCAGTTGATTGATGTGCTGCGAAGCGAAGGTTAGACCCGAGCGGATCGGCTCCTACCGGGACGAGACGGTCGTCTCTTGCTCTGACGCGGCGCTGTCTGCCGATTCAGGTCTTGCGGCTGGGACGATCAGGCTGCTGGTGGCGCTTCCGAGCTCGATGTTCTCGCGTGCGAACGCCAGCAGCACCCGCCGGCGCAACTCGCGCAGGACGCCGTCGCGCTGGTTTGCGCGAACGCGGACGTTGATCGGGAAGATGACCTCCTGCAGAGTGAGGCGGTCGATGCCTGGCAGGTCGGGGTCGGTCAGCACGACCTCGCGGAAGGCTTCGTCAGCGCGCACCTCCGCGGCGAGGCGCCTCAAGATTCCGAGGACACGATCGGGGTCCTCGCGTGAGCTGACGCTGACGGGCAGCGAGGCCACGGAGTAGTCACGCGACAGGTTGGAGACGGTCGCGATCTGGCCGTTGGGAACGATGTAGAGGGTCCCGTCGCCGTCGCGCAGCTTGGTGCAGCGCAGGGTCAGGTCCTCGACTGTGCCCTGCAGGCCGGCGACTTTGACCGTATCGCCGACGCTGTACTGGTCTTCGACGAGGATGAAGACGCCGTTGAGCATGTCCTTGAACAGCGACTGGGCGCCGAAGCTGATGCCCAGTCCGATGACGCCGGCGGAGGCGATAAAGGAGCCGGTCGGGACGTCCAGAGCCTCGAGGAACTGGATGAAGATGTAGAACCCGATGAGCGCGTAGCACGTTGCGCGGACCAGTCCGGCGACGGTCCTGAGCTGTGCCGCGCGCCGGCCGTTGCCGACGAGGGCCTCGGCGCGTTTGCGCAGCCTGCCCGTGAAGAAGAGCACGAGCCGCTGCGCGATGAAGCCAATCAGCAGGGCAACGAGGATCTTAGGGAGGCCGTCCTGCACGAAGTTGATGAGACGGGAATGCCACGTGTGTTCCACGGCGTGAAACCAGACTTCCTCTTGTGGGACGACGGCGGGCAGGGGCATCATGAAAGACATTCAGCGGGCTCGATCTTCAGCATATCGAATGGTTGAGCCGGGGCCCGGCACGGCCGGTGCGGAGCAGGAGGTCTGTATGACACGCAAGCTGGTCATGTTTCTCTCGGCGCGGTGCTGGCCTGTGGTCGCGGCGGTGTGCCTGCTCGGGCTGCTGTGTGCGGTGCGCGGCGGGGCCGGCCAGATACCGCAGCCGCCTCCGCCCAGTCCCACCCGCCCACACCTTCCCGGTGATGTCTTCGGCGACACTGAGAATCCATTAGCAGCGCCGAACGCGGCCAAGCTGGAACATATGCGCGAGGACGACCGGCGCAAACGGCTGCTCTCCGATACGGCCAAGCTGGTGGAGCTTTCGAACGAACTGAAGGCCGATGTGGAAAAGGCGCCCAAGGACACGTTATCGATCGACGTGGTGAAGAAGGCTGCCGAGATCGAGAAGCTCGCACACGACGTGAAGGAGCGGATGAAGAGTTAGCAAGCGGCGCTGCGCCAGCAACTTGCGCCCGTTTCACAGGGCTTTCACGCGACGCAAACCCCGGCGGTGGCGCATCGTTGGGCCGCTCATGTACTGTGCTCCGGCGAGTACAATCTGTCTGTTTGGTTCAAATCGGAAGGAGCGGCGTCGGGTGGCAGGGAAGAGACGTTTGGAGAAAGAAACCCTGGCGGACGTGACCGAAACGTCGCGCGAGACGCAAGGCGAGCCGGTGCGGCACGGCGGACTCTCCGGTGAGCAGTTGCTTGAGTTCTACCGGTTGATGTATCTGTCGCGGCGGACGGACGATCGCGAGATCCTGCTGAAGCGGCAACAGAAGATCTTCTTCCAGATCTCATGCGCGGGCCACGAGGCTCTGCTGGTGGCCGCCGGGATGGCGATGAAGCCCGGCCATGACTGGTTCTTTCCGTATTACCGCGATCGGGCGCTCTGCCTGGCATTGGGCAACACCGTTGAGGAGCAGCTACTCCAGGCGGTTGGGGCCGCCGATGACCCGGCCTCGGGCGGGCGGCAGATGCCGTCACACTGGACGAGCAAACGTTTGAACATCGTGTCGCCATCGTCCTCTACCGCGACCCAGTGCCTGCAGGCTGTGGGCTGCGCGGAGGCGGGACGCTACTTCGGCACGCATCCCAGCGCCGCGGCGAAGCACGACGGTGACTATCGCCAGTTCAAGGACGTGGCGTTCCATAGTGACGAGGTCGTGTACGTTTCGATCGGCGAGGGTTCCACGAGCCAGGGAGAGTTCTGGGAGTCGCTGAACACGGCCTCTAACCTGCGGCTGCCCGTGTTGTACCTGGTCGAGGACAACGGGTACGCGATCTCGACGCCGGTGGAGGTCAACACGCCGGGCGGGAGCATCTCTAAGCTGGTGTCCAGCTTCCCCAACTTCCATATCGCGGAGGTGGATGGAACGGACGCCGTGGCAAGCTATGAGGCGATCGCAGAGGCGCTGGCGTATTGCCGCTCCGGCAAGGGGCCGGCACTGGTTCACGGGCATGTGATTCGGCCGTACTCGCACTCGCTTAGCGACGACGAGACCCAGTATCGGTCGACCGAGGAGCTTGAGGCCGATGCGCTGCGGGACCCGATCTCGCGGATGGGCGCCTGGCTGATCTCAAACGGAATCGCGGACGCCGATAAGCTTCGACAGATCGAAAACGCGGTCGAGGTGCGAGGTGCAGCAGGCGACGGATCGCGCGCTGGCCGCTGCTCCGGCCCAGGTGGAGTCGATTCTGAAGTTTGTCTACTCGGAGGACCTGCCGGCGAACAGCCCGCGGCTTTCGGGCGAGTCAAGCAGCGCTCCGGGTGACACGCAGGAGCGGACGATGCTGGACGGCATCAACGCCTGCCTGCGCGACGAGATGCGCCGCGATGACCGCATCGTGGTCTTCGGCGAGGATGTGGCCGATGCGACGCGCGATCGCGAGCTTCGCGAAGGCAAGCTGAAGGGCAAAGGCGGGGTCTTCAAGGTCACCGCAGGGCTGCAGAAGGAGTTTGGGAGCGAGCGGGTCTTTAACTCGCCGCTCGCCGAGGCGAACATCCTTGGCCGCGCGATTGGCATGGCCGTACGCGGCATGAAGCCGGTCGTGGAGATCCAGTTTTTCGACTACATCTGGCCGGCGATGCACCAGCTCCGCAACGAGCTTTCCGTCATGCGGTGGCGCTCTAACGGAGCGTTTTCATGCCCGCTGGTGGTCCGCGTTCCGATCGGCGGCTATTTGACGGGCGGCTCGATCTATCACTCCCAGTCCGGCGAGAGCATCTTTACGCACACGCCGGGTGTGCGGGTGGTCATGCCTTCGAATGCGCTGGACGCTGTTGGTTTGTTGAGAACGGCGATTCGCTGCGATGACCCGGTGATGTTCCTGGAGCACAAGAATCTGTACCGGGCGACCTTTGGCCGCGTCCCGTACCCGGGGACGGAGTACATGATTCCGTTCGGTAAGGCGAAGGTGGTAAAGCCAGGCAAGGACCTTACCGTCGTGACCTATGGGGCGGTCGTGCCGCGCGCATTGCAGGCGGCGCAGCGCATGGAGCGCGAGCGAGGCGTTGATGTTGAGGTGATCGACCTGCGCAGTCTGACGCCGTATGACTGGGACGCCATCTCGAAGTCCGTGAAGAAGACCAATAAGGTGCTGGTCGCGCACGAGGACATGCTGAGTTGGGGTTACGGGGCAGAGATCGCCGCCCGAATCGGAGACGAGCTCTTTCATGATCTCGATGGCCCCGTTCGTCGGGTGGGCGGCATGGACACCTTTGTTGCATACCAACCGTTGCTGGAAGATGTGATTCTGCCGCAAGCGGACAAGGTCTTCGAGGCCATGGCGGAGCTGGCGGCCTTCTGACGAAGCCGAAACTCCGCAACTTGCGGCGGGGATGGTGGGTTCAAGCCAACAGCGGTTGATTTCACCCGCAATTTCCTGTCCTAAGGAGCCCGTCCGATGGCACGAAGCCGGCGTATCGTGGGCATGCTGCGGGGCTCCTTCCAGGGAGCGCTGACGGCTTCGTTGTGTGTCGGGCTCCTGTCTCCGTGGTCGGTTTCCGCGCAACAGGGTCCGGTTCCGCAGGTCTCCAGGTCGCCGCGGGGCGAAAAGCTCACGGGTCAGCAGCGCGTGGTGCATGCCTTGAACCGCTTCACCTTTGGGCCGCGCCCCGGGGACGTGGACGCGGTCAGCCGCATGGGGCTCGATGCCTGGTTTGAGCAGCAACTGCATCCTGAGCGCATAGCAGACGGGGCGCTGGACGGGCGGCTTGCACGCTTTCCAGCCATGCAGTTGAGCGCCGCTGAACTGATCGCTCACTTTCCGCCCCCGCAGCTCCTGCGGCAGTACGAAGCGGGGCGCGTCGAGGCTCCGCATGATGCGATCGATCAGGCCATCTACGCCGATGCGGCTTTCGGCTACAAGCAGAAGCAAGACGCGGCCAAGAACGCCCAAGCGATGGCCGCGGTGTCCGGTACGGACGACGCAAACGCGGCCATGCCGGCCGATGCATCCGGGCCGAAGCTCGAGGGCAAGCGGCGGAAGCAGGCTGAGCCGATGGATGACCAGGCGGTAGAGCAGATCCTGGCGCTTCCGCCCGACCAGCGTGTGCAGAGACTCGCGAGCCTGTCGCCGCAGGACATGGCAGAGTTGCAGGCGGCGGTGCGCGGACCGCAGCAGTTCCGGCTAATTCAGGGGATGAGCCCGGTCCAAATGGAGCAGGTTGCGGCGATGCAAGGGCCAGTTCGCGTGGTCGGCGCCGAAGCGGTCTCCGAGCGCCTGCTGCGCGACGTGTACTCGGAACGGCAGCTCCAGGCCGTGATGACGGATTTCTGGCTCAATCACTTCAATGTCTACATCCGCAAGAACCAGAATGAGCCTTATCTGCTGCCCGCGTACGAGCGGCAGACGGTTCTGCCGCATGCTTTGGGCCGCTTCGAGGACCTGCTGGTCGCGACGGCGCAGAGCCCGGCGATGCTGGTGTATCTCGACAACGCCACCAGCATCGGGCCGCACTCGCGTGCCGCCGAGCGCCTGGACAACTTCACCGCGCGACGTGGGGATACGCCGCTTGGCAAACTCGCGGCCAAGATGCCGAAGGGCATCAACGAAAACTACGCCCGTGAGCTGATGGAGTTGCACACCCTGGGGGTAAAGGGCGGCTATACGCAGCAGGACGTGATCGAAGTCGCCAAGTGCTTCACCGGCTGGACGGTCGAGCGCCCGGGTCAAGGAGGTCAAGGCGGCGAGTTCGTCTTCAATCCCAACCGGCATGAGCCGGGGCCGAAGACTGTACTCGGGCACAAGATTCCGGAGGGCGGCGAGAACGAGGGACTGGCCGTACTGCACATCCTGGCGACCAGCCCGTCGACGGCGCACTTCCTGTCCCTGAAGCTGGCGCAACGGTTCGTGAGCGACACGCCGCCCCCGGCGCTTGTCGACCGGATGGCGGCGGCGTACCTGAGGAGCGACGGTGACATCAGCACGGTGCTGCGGACCATGTTCCATTCGCCTGAGTTTTGGTCTCCGGACGTGTATCGCGCCAAGGTGAAGACGCCGATTGAGTTTGTGGCTTCGGCGCTGCGGGCGAGCGGGGCGGATGTGAAGAATCCCTTGCCGCTGATGCAGGCTATGACGCGGCTGGGAATGCCGATCTATGGAATGCAAACACCGAACGGCTACTCGTGGCAGTCGGACGCCTGGGTGAGTAGCAGCGCTTTGCTGACGCGCATGAACTTCGCCCTGGTGCTCAGCGCGGGTCGGCTGCCGGGTACCTCGATCGATTGGAATGCGGACTTGGGAACTCTTGGCGCGGGCGCTGCTGATCCGGGTGCGGCCGAAGAGAACCGTTTGGAATCATTGCTGCTCGACGGGCCTGTTTCCCCGCAAACCAGGGCCGCCGTAACGAAGGGAGCCCAGGATCCCTCCGTCGTTCCGAACGCGGAGCAGGGGTTCCGAAACGCGCCGATGCCGGTCGCTGATGACGAAGAAGGCATGGGAAACCGGCGGGGCGGGTGGATGCGTGTGGGCCGGGTAGGGGACGCAGGGCCAACGACGCCTTTGGCCACCATGGCGGGCCTGCTGTTGGGATCGCCCGAGTTTCAGAGGCGCTAAACAAGCGCGCAGGAGATAGACGATGTCTACGAACAAGATTCACACCGATTTGAGCGACTGGGGATGCGACATGCACGGGCGTGATCTGCGCCGGCGCCTCGGGCCGTCCCGCCGCGGATTCATGCGCAATGGCGCGCTGGCGCTGTTCGGGACGGCGGCGATCCCGGCGTTCCTGACCCGCTCGGTTTATGCGGAGATGGATACCGCTCGGGCGCGCGGCAAAAAACTGGTCGTGATCTTCCAGCGTGGGGCGTGTGACGGCTTGAACACGGTTGTGCCGTACGCGGAGCCGAACTACTACGCCATGCGCCCGACCATCGCCATCAAGCAGAACGAGGTCCTCGACCTGAACGGGTTCTTTGGGCTGCATCCGGCGATGGCGTCGCTGAAGCCCCTGTACGACCAGGGACACCTGGCGATCATCCACGCCGCGGGGTCGCCGGACCCCTCGCGCTCACACTTTGACGCCCAGGACTATATGGAATCTGGTACACCGGGCGTCAAGAGCACCCCTGACGGCTGGTTGAACCGAGCCTTGCAGGCGGAGGAGCTTCGGGGCAAGCCGTCGCCGTTCCGCGCCGTGGCGCTCGGGACGCAGGTGCCGCGGACGCTGCAGGGATCGGTACCGACTGTGGCGGTCGCGAACCTGCAGGACTTCTCCGTGGGCGGCCGCGGTCCGCAGACCTCGGGGCTGTCGAATGCGTTTCAGGCCATGTACGACGAGAGCTCGGACACGGTGCTGCACGGCACGGGGCAGGAGACCTTTGAGGCCGTCCGCATGCTAAAAGCTGCGGATTTGGGCCGTTATGCGCCCGGCGGCGGGGCGGTGTACCCCAATTCGGCGTTTGGGAACAGCCTCAAGCAGATAGCGCAGCTCTTGAAGTCGAACCTGGGGGTCGAGGCGGCGTTCTCGGACATCGGCGGGTGGGATACGCACCGGGACCAGGGAGCCGCCAACGGCCAGCTTGCCAATCGCCTGCGCGAGTTTTCGGACAGTATTTCGGCTTTCTGGCGCGACATGGGTGATGCCGCGGGCGACGTCACGATGGTGACGATGTCGGAGTTCGGCCGCACCGCACGCCAGAACGGGACCGGCGGCACCGACCACGGGCACGCAAACGTGATGTTCGTGCTCGGCGGGGCCGTAAAGGGTGGCAAGGTTTACGGCAAGTGGCCTGGGCTCTCGAACGAGCAGTTGAACGAAGGCCGGGATCTCGCAGTCACGACGGACTTTAGGAATGTGCTTGGAGAGGCGGCCTCCAAGACGATCGGGGCCAAAAAACTGGAGCAGATTTTCCCGGGTGCGCGGCTTAGCTCGACCGAGTTCCTGAATTTTGCCTAGGAGTTCCCGTTCTTGGAACTCGGGCGGCAACAAATCTTCACTTTTTTGTAGTCAGAATCAAGAAAGATGTGGAAAATAAGAGAACCTTTTGGACGCGCTTGCGTCTGAAGAGGTGTAACACCCGCCGAGCTGGCAGTTCCCTCGGGCCCGGCCTCCCCAATCCGCACCACCCTCCCCTACCTATTTCCAAGGCTCCCAGAACATCGGGGGCCTTCACGCCTTTCTGGCGCGAAGCTTCACAACTTCGCGGGTGGCCTCTGGACGTAGGTATCGAGGAAACGGCGGATCTCACGTGTGACCGCATCGGGTGGGGCATTCGGAGGAATCTCCGCTGTCAGCTTGGGGTCGGCAGCGCGCTGCGCTTCGACAGGCGGATTGCCCTTCGTGTAGCTGATCAGAAGCTTTGGGGTGCGGAGACGGGCGAGTGGGTCGGCGAGGGGAAAACGCTCGTGGAAGAGCAGCCGGACGGGAATGATGCGCGAGCGAACGTCAGCGAGCACACGGGTTTCGGTATCGCCGTCCGCTGACTCGAGGATCAGCCCGGGGATCTCCTTGTGTTGATCGCAGAGACCTACGGCCAAGGACGCGCCCAGATGAGCGCCGTACACGACCACGGATGACGCGCTGATGCGGCGGTTTTCGGTGAGATAGCGAAATGCGTTCTCGGCGTCGGAGCGCATGTCGTGCTCGGTGGGATGTCGGCCCGCGCTCTGCCCGTAGCCGCGGTAGTCGAAGACGAGCACGTTGAGACGGGCGTCGTGCAGGGCTTTCGCCGCCTTGATGGAATCGGTCATGGACCCGTTCTGGCCGTGGAGCACGAGGACCGTGGGGTCGGAGGCGAGGTCGGACGGAATCCACCAGCCGACGAGCTCGGGCTGGCCGGCGACGTTGTCGCCGAAGCGCACAGGCTGGAAGGCCAGACCGAGGGCCGCGGGCGTCTCCGCGACGGTGCGCGAGGGGTGCAGAACGAACTGCCATTGCTCTGTGTAAAACAGGATGCAGAGAGCCGCGTACGCGCAAACCAGACCCACGGCGACGGCTGCGGCGCCGGCTTTCAGCAGCCACACAGGATCGACCATCTCGGGCGGTTCCTTCGAGGGCGGAACGGGAGGTATGGGGCGGCGGGAGAGCTTTGCTTTGGACTTGGATTTTGCGGACGGCATGGAAGGCGAGAACCCTTCTGCATCTTACGTCCCGGAGAGATCACGAGTTTGGCTGGCGGGGTGCGCGCGGGCTCGCTCTGTCCAGGTGGACCTCCCTTGATTACCAAAGAATTCGGCACAGCAACAAACCTCTGCGGAGTTTGTGCGCTCTCATTGAGCGTCGGAAGCCGACGGAGGTCAGGGGATCGGTACGACAGGAGAATAAAGATGACGTTGAAGCGTGCCCTTCTTTCCGTGTTTGGTATCACTGTTTTGTTTGGTAGCCTGGGCTCCGCGCAGGCGCAGCATCGCCGTCACTGCCACTATCATCACCACCACCGCGTGTGCCGCTACTAGGCCGCGAGCTTTTACGGATGAAGAAAAGACCCGGCGATGGCCGGGTCTTTTTGCGCCCGGAACGGGCTTTGTTCACGCAGGGACCCTGCCCGAGTTGGTAGACTGAATCGATCGCCTGAAAGGGGAGAGATCGATGCAGGCTATGCTCGCCCTCGAAGACGGGCGCGTGTTCCGGGGACGGAGCTTCGGCGCGCCGGTAGAACGTGTCGGAGAGGTGGTATTCAACACCTCGCTGACCGGATATCAAGAGATCTTTACGGATCCGTCCTATGCGGGACAGATCGTCGTTTTGACCAACCCGCAGATTGGGAACTATGGCACATCGCCGTCCGATGCTGAGTCGGCGCGGCCGTATATCGAGGGGCTGGTGGTCCGCGAGTTCTCGCCCATCAGTTCGAACTGGCGCTCGACCGAGGTCGCTGACGAATACCTGGAGCGCAATGGTATCCCCGTGATCGCGGACGTGGACACGCGGGCGATTGTGCGTCACCTGCGTGCGAATGGCGTCATGCGCGGCTGTCTCTCGACGGATGTTTCGAAGCCCGAGGCGCTGGTCGCGAAGGCGCGGGCGCATCGCACCATGGAAGGCACGGATCTTGCCAGCGTGGTGACGACGCGCGAGCCCTACGAGTGGACCTCCGACGACCCACGCAACGGCGCGGGAGACGCGCTGCTGCCGGCGACCGAGACCGAGGGTGACGAGATGCACGTGGTCGCCTACGACTTCGGCATCAAGCAGAACATTTTGAGGATGTTGACTCGCGAAAACTGCCGGGTGACGGTGGTACCGGCGCGGACGTCCGCCCACGATGTGCTCGCGATGAACCCGGATGGGGTCTTCTTCTCGAACGGCCCCGGGGATCCGGAGCCGCTGGAGTATGCGCAGCAGACGATCCGTGAGTTACAGGGCAAGAAGCCGATGTTCGGCATCTGCCTGGGACATCAGTTGTTTGGACTCGCGCTTGGCGGGAAGACATACAAGCTGAAGTTCGGGCACCACGGCGGCAACCATCCGATCAAGAACCTCGAGACGGGCAAGGTCGAGATCACGTCGCAGAACCATAACTTCAACGTGGATCCGGAGAGTCTGCCGGAGGACGTTGCGGTGACGCACGTGAACCTGAACGACCAAACGTTGGCTGGGCTGAGGCACAAGACAGACCCGATGTTCAGCGTGCAGTACCACCCGGAGGCCAGCCCCGGGCCGCATGATTCGCATTATCTGTTTCGTGATTTCCGGCGAATGATGGAAGAGTGGAAGAAGCAGTGACGGCTGGCAAGCTGAAGATCTTCTCCATCGTGCTGTGGTGCGTTCTTGGAGCACTGGCCGCGGTTTCTTTTGGCCAAGGCATTCGAAACGCAATGCGGAGCAGCAGCGATTTTCAGTGGTGGGGCGCTCATTTATTGGCCAGTGGCGTGGATCCGGCCTGGGAGAGGGCGGCTGTTGCATTCGGCGTCGTCGCAAGCGCGGTGCTGGCGTGGGTGTCGCTGGGTGTGTTGTTTGTGAGCGTATTGGATTGGCCCGAGCGAGCAGCTCAGTCCGAATTTGCTGAAAGAGATACTCAGAATGCCGCGTCGTAACGACATCTCCAAGATCCTCGTGATCGGCTCCGGGCCGATTGTGATTGGCCAGTCTGCTGAGTTTGACTACTCCGGCACGCAGGCCTGCAAGGCGCTCAAAGCCGAGGGCTACGAGGTGGTCCTCGTGAACTCGAATCCGGCGTCGATTATGACGGACCCGGAGATTGCCGATCGCACCTATATCGAGCCGCTGACCGAGGCGTATCTGGAGAAGATCCTGCGGCTCGAGAAGGACCGCATGGAGGGGAGCGGAGGCAAGTTCGCCGTACTACCTACCGTCGGTGGGCAGACCGCGTTGAACCTTGCTGTTGACCTCGCGGACAAAGGCGTTCTCGATCAGCTTGGGATTGAGTTGATCGGAGCCAAACTGGACGCGATCAAGAAGGCTGAGGACCGGCTTCTGTTCAAGGACGCGATGCAGAAGATCGGGCTGGATATGCCGCGGTCGATGCTGGTGAACAACATCCGTGACGGCCTGGAGTTTGCGAGCAAGCTGGGTTTCCCGGTGGTCATCCGGCCCAGCTTCACGCTGGGCGGATCGGGCGGCGGCATTGCGTATAACCGCGAAGAGTTGATGGAGATCCTTTCGCGCGGGCTTGATCTTTCCCCGGTGCATGAGTGCCTGCTCGAAGAGAGCGTGCTCGGGTGGAAGGAGTACGAGCTTGAGGTGGTGCGCGACCTGAAGGACAACGTCGTCATCATCTGCTCGATCGAGAACTTCGATCCCATGGGCGTGCACACGGGCGATTCGATCACCGTTGCGCCCGCGCAGACCTTGAGCGATCGCGAGTATCAGCGCATGCGCGATGCGGCGATCGCGGTGATTCGCGAGATCGGCGTGGAGACGGGCGGATCGAATGTGCAGTTTGCGGTGGATCCGCACACTGGGCGTATGACGGTCATTGAGATGAATCCGCGAGTTTCGCGGTCCTCGGCGCTGGCGACTAAGGCGACCGGATTCCCTATTGCGAAGATCGCGGCGCGGCTGGCTGTGGGCTACTCGTTGGATGAGTTGCAGAACGACATCACGAAGGCGACGCCGGCATGTTTTGAGCCGACGATCGATTACGTGGTCGTGAAGATTCCGAAGTGGCAGTTTGAGAAGTTTCCGGGCGCGAATGAGGTGCTTGGACCACAGATGAAGTCCGTGGGCGAGGTGATGGCCATCGGGCGGACGTTCAAAGAGTCGCTGATGAAGGCGGTGCGCTCGCTGGAGACCGGCAAGAAGAGCGGCTCGGAGACCATCGACCCGCGACGTCAGACACAGCGGCTGGTGACGCCGCACCCGGAGCGCCTGCAGTACCTGCGTTATGCGTTTGAGCATGGGATGAGCGTGCGTGAGGCCGCTCGGCTGACGGGAATGGACCCGTGGTTTCTGCACCAGATGAAGCTCATTGCTGATGAGAGCAGAGTGCTGGCCGCGCGCGGGCTGGACTCGCTGGACAGCTTTGACCTGCAGACAGCCAAGCGCATGGGCCTCTCGGACGAGCGGCTGGCGGCGGCATTTGGTTTGGAAGGCAAAGCGGGTGTTGAGCATGTGCGCGCCACGCGCGAGCGCATGGGTGTACGCCCTGTATTCAAGCTTGTCGACACGTGTGCGGCGGAGTTTGAAAGCTTCACGCCCTATCTGTACTCCTGCTATGACGAGGAGGATGAGGCAGCGCCGACCACCCGCAAGAAGGTGATCATTCTTGGCTCGGGGCCGAACCGCATTGGACAGGGCATTGAGTTCGATTACTGCTGCTGCCATGCGGCGTTTGCGCTGCGCGAGGACGGTTTCGAGACCATCATGGTCAACTGCAACCCCGAGACGGTCTCAACGGACTATGACACCTCGGATCGCTTGTACTTTGAGCCGCTGACGTTTGAGGATGTGCTCGCGGTGTATGAGCACGAGGCGGCCAGCGGGGCAGAGATTGGAATGATTGTGCAGTTTGGCGGGCAGACGCCGCTGAACCTGGCTCTGCCGCTGAAGAACGCCGGCGTGCCGATCATCGGGACGTCGCCGGAGTCGATCGATCTGGCTGAGGATCGTAAGCGATTTGGCAAGCTGCTCGAAGAGCTTGATATTCCGCAGCCGCCGGCAGCGATGGCGACCTCGGTGGAAGAGGCGCTTGCAGGCGCGAACCGCGTGACCTACCCGGTGCTGGTGCGGCCTTCGTATGTGCTTGGCGGACGCGCCATGGTGATTGCGTACAACGATGACGCGGTCCGCCGCTATATGAGCACGGCGATCGAGTACTCGCAGGAGCGGCCGGTGCTGATCGATCACTTCCTTGAGGATGCGCAGGAGCTCGATGTTGACGCATTGTGCGATGGCGAGGATGTGGTGATTGCGGGCATCATGCAGCACATCGAAGAAGCCGGTGTGCACTCTGGCGACTCGTCCTGCGTGCTGCCCGCCGTGGACCTCACGCCGGAGGTGCTGGAGACCGTCCGTGCGTATACACGCAAGCTCGCGCTCGCGCTGAACGTGATTGGACTCGTGAACCTGCAGTTCGCGGTGCAGCGTGGCAAGGTGTTCGTGATTGAGGTCAATCCGCGCGCGTCACGCACGGTGCCGTATGTATCGAAGGCTACCGGCGTCCAGCTTGCGAAGATTGCATCTCGCCTGATGACCGGCCAGCGCCTGCGCGATCTGCTGCCGGAGCAGGTTGCGACCGGTGAGGACCTGGACGCCGGTGACCACTTCTTTGTGAAGTCGCCGGTTTTCCCTTGGGGCAAGTTCCAGGGGGTGGATCCGATCCTTGGGCCCGAGATGCGCTCCACGGGCGAGGTGATGGGCATTGGGCGCAGCTTTGGCGAGGCGTTTGCGAAGGCGCAGACTGCGGCGGGGCTCTTTCTCCCGACGAAGGGCACGCTGTTTCTGAGCGTCAACGCACGTGACCGCGCCGCGGCCGTGCCGCTGGCGAGGAGTTTCGTGAATGCGGGCTTCCGAATCGTAGCGACGCACGGGACCGCAGCGGCGCTTGAAGAGGCCGGGCTGCAGGTGGAGCGTGTGTACAAGGTGGACGAGGGCCGCCCGAACGTCGTGGATCTGATCAAGAGCGACCGGATTCAACTGGTCGTGAATACGCCGACTGGCCAGGGAGCGGTGTTCGACGAGCAGGCGCTGCGGCGTGCGGCGGTGGCCGCCCGGGTGCCGATGATCACGACGCTGGCGGCCGCGAAGGCCGCGGTCGAAGGCATTGAAGCGTTGCAGGCAGGCAAGGGAACCGTCGAGTGTCTGCAGGAACTGCACGCCGCGCAGCGCGAGACCGTCAAGGCTTAGCGGTGCGTTACTGGATCGTGCCGCGGGTGTAAGCGGGCTCGTGCAGCGCGGCGAGCCTGGTCTTCGCCTGCGCCGCTTCGGGCGAGTTGGGATAGCGCTGGACCAGCGCGCGCAGTTCTCGCACACCCGCATCCGTCTGCCTGGTCGCGATCAGGGCTTCGCCTTTGTGCAGGCGCGCGGCCGGGATCTTGGCGTTGTCGGGATAGCGCTCGATCACCTGGTCGTAGCTCTTGATCGCGGCGTCGGGCTTGTGCGTGCGCGTGTCCATCTCAGCGATGTAGAAGAAGGCGTTACCGGCGAGGTTGTCGTCTGGATACGCTTTGATGAGATCGTTGAACTCGCCGGTTGCGAGCGGATACTTGCCCGCCATGTAGTCCGAGTACGCGGTGCGATACAGGTCGCTTACTGAGGGGCCTGCCGCGGACGGCCCCGTTTGAGGGGAGGGTGGTGGCGTGCCTCCGTTATCAGGTGCTGCGGCCGCCGGCGCTGGAGCAGCGTTGGCAGGAGCAGGTATGGGCGCTCCGGCCGCCGGCGCAGCGGCGCCGGCGCCCATTGGCTCCGGGCATATTGCCGAGGATCGCGTTGGTTGACTGCGCCTGGCTCTGCAGATCGCTGAGTGTCTTTTCCATCCGCTGCATGCGGGCTTTGAGCTCATCCAGGGAGTCGTTCAAGGCCTGCACCTGGCCGGAGAGCTGGTCCTTTTGCGCGGCCTGCGCGTCGGACTCGTTCTGTAGCTTCAACTGCATGCCGTTGACGGTCACGCCCATCTTGTTCACGGAGTCGACGGTCTGCTGAACGAGGTCCTTGAGCACGCCCATCTGCTGGTCGTTCGAGGTCTGCAGACGCGCGAGCGAATCGATGAGCTGCTGGACCTGCGTCTGAAGCTGGATCATCTCCCTGCTGACCGCGTGAGCGGGGCGTGCGGTAAAGAGCGCGGCGACGGCCAGGATGGGTGCGAGCCGGCGGCAACTACGGGCGAGATTCATGCCTGTTACTCCTAGGCGTCAGTGTAAAAGGAACCGCGCCGGTTCGCGTGACAGCCATGGAGGCTGGGCGTTCCGGCGCGGGTACCTGGTGGGTGAAACTACTGCTGTCCGCCGCGGTCGATGCTGAACTGGTCGCGCCGGTTCTGCTGCCAGCAGCTTTCAGTTTCTTCCGTGCAGAACTGCCGCTCCTTGCCATAGCTGACGGTGCGGATGCGGTCAGGCGAGATGCCAGCCGACACGAGTCCCTGCTTAGCTGCGTTGGCGCGGTTCTCGCCGAGTGTGATGTTGTACTCGGCCGAGCCGCGGTCGTCGCAGTAACCGGCTACCAGGACGCGGATTGCGGGATGGCTCTGCAGGTAGCGAGCGGCCTGCGAGATGCTCGTCTCCGCTTCGGGCTGGAGGTCATAGCTGTCGTAGCCGAAGAAGATGTCCTGCACGGCGGCGTGGAAGGCCGCGTCGCTGCCCATATCGCCGTTCGCATTGCCCGTGTTGCCGCCCGGAACCTGTGCGACGCGCACCGTGACGCGCACGCTGGCGTCGGTGGTGCCCCCATCGCCGGTCGCGACCAGGTGGAAGTTGGTCGAGTTGGCGGGCGAAACGGTCTGCGTTCCGTTTACGGCGACGTCACCGATGCCGTCGATGCTGGCCTTTGTTGCGTTGGTCGTATGCCAGGTGAGGGTGACGGATTGACCCTGGTCGATCGCCTGCGGATCAGCGGAGATGGTCGCGGTGGGCGCAGGCCCGGTGGTCGCCGGAGGCAACGCATTGGTGGGAACGGCTGCAGTCTTCTTGTGGCAGCCCGTCACCACGAGTAGGGCCAGGCTCAGGGGCAGGATCGCCCGGGACAGCGTCGACGTTTGTCGTGAGATCATCTCTTCCTTCTCCGGTGTGCAGCTTGTTGCTGTGTGCGCCGGTTCACCACTCTTAAGTACAGCATTGATCGTGCCCCGACACAATAGTGGTACCGTTGCAGATTCCTAGCGGAAGCTCCAGTTGGGCATGTCTGAGCCTGCGCCTGTGAGTTCGTGGCGCTGTGTCCCGTCGGCGAGCATGGTCATGATGCGGGTGCTGCCTCCGCGTCCGTTGGCAAAGACGATGTGGCGGCCGTCAGGAGACCAGGATGGAAAGTCGCAGGGGCCGATGTCATGCGTGAGCTGGATCCAGCGCTTGCTCGCGACGTCCATGACGTAAATGTCCTGCCCGCCCGGCGCGCCGGGGCCGTACTTGCGGTTCCATGCGAACGCGATAAACTGGCCGTTTGGCGACCATGAGGGCGAGGTTGCGTAGCCGCCGTCCGTCATGCGCTGTACGCCGGAGCCATCCGCGTCCATGATGTAGAGCTGCGGCAGACCGGTCCGTCCACTGATCCAGGCTATCTGTGCTCCGGTCTTGGGGTTCCAGGTGGGCGAGACGTCGGTCCCTTGTAGTCTGGTGACGCGGTTGGCGGCGGCGCCCTGCGGGTCGGAGACCCAGATCTCCGGGTCGCCGGAGCGCGAAGACGAAAAGGCGAGGTGCTGGCCGTCGGGGGCCCATGCGGGCGAGATGTTGGTGCTGCCGACCGAGTTGAAGGCCACCACGCCGGCCGAGCAGCAGCGAGTACATCTTGATCTGAAAGCCGTCACGGCCCAGGGAGCTGAATGCGATGCGCGAGTTGTCGGGCGAGACGCGCGGCGAGAGCGAGATCTCGCCGAGATGCGTGACGGCGTGCTGGTTCGCGCCGTCGTAGTCCATCGCCCAGATCTCTTTGGCGCCGTTGCCGGTGAAGTGGATGTAGTAGATCTTCGTCTCGGCGATGCCCTGGATACCACCGCCCAGCCGGAAGATGATGTCGTCGGCGAACTTGTGCGCGATCTGACGCGCGCCGTTCACATCGGCGGCGTCGGTGTACTCCTTCGCAAAGACCTGGGGGAACTGCTGGTTGTGGGTGTCGTCGAGGAAGCCGCTGGCTCGTGCCTGGCCGCCGCTCACGCTCAGCGTTCCGAAGGCGACCATGCCCGCGCTGGTGGGCGCCGCAGCCCACTGCGGGAGATTGATCTCGGCGGGAGCGCCGGGCGTGCCCTGCGGCTCCATGCTCTTCGAGACCACGTCGAAGATGCCGGCGTTGGACAGGTCAGATTGCAGGGTCGTGTCGAAGGCGTGGACCAGCTCGGCAGGTGCCTGCGGCCTTGAAGTTTGCGGCTGCTACGCGAAGCTTCTCTGCATTCGTGCTGGTCTCGAGATGGAACGGATCTTGTGCGCGGATGCTGCCGGTACACACAAAGCTGAGCACCGTAAGGGCTAGGGAAAGGTACAGGAGGCGCTGGGAACGGGCGGTTCGATGGTGCGGGTATCCGAAAACTGCCATGACCTTAACTCTAGACGCACGTGCCCGGTGGATGTCGCGGGCCGAAACCGGCTAGGTTCCTGCCCGTATTTTCCTAGGCATCAAGGTGCACGGTAGTCGAAGGCGAACTCGATGGAGATCTGGTTTCCGGCGGGCAGCGGGCCGAAGCCGTCGACGCGCTGCACGGCGCGGAGCGCAGACTGGTCCAGCGACGGTGATCCGCTGCGCGTCTCCACCCTGACGTTCTGAGGATTTCCGTCGCGGTCGATGTCGAAGAGCAAGGTGACGCGCTTGCCGAGCGAGGACCGCGGGTCAGCTTCGGTTGCGACCCAGTTCTGCGAGACCTTCTGGCTGACGATGCGCAGGTAATACGCATAGCGGTAGCCGAAGGCACGATCCGGCGTGCTGATGGTTGCTGTGCCGTTCTTCAGTTGCGAGACGGCCTCCGGCATCTGCGTGGCGGTGGTCTCACCGGTGGCCGCCTTCGGAGTAGGAGGCGCGGGTTGCGGATGCTTGACCGCCGGCGCCTCGGTGGGCTCGGTGCGGGGCTGCGGCTTGGGCGGAGCCTCACTGTGTATGGGCGCTGGTTTTGCCGGGGGAGGCGTCTTTGCCTTGATGAGGATGTCGGTGGGCTTCGGCGGGGGCTGTGTCGTCTCCTTCGGTGGAGGCAGCGGGGCGGGGCTCTCGTTCTCCGACGCGAGTACCTGCTTTTCGACCGGCTTGGCGTGCGAGGGCAGCGGAATTGCGGAGACCATGGACGCCTGGATGGCACCGACCGAGGCCTGGCTCTCGCCCCAGCGGTCGGGAGTGTGGTGCCCGATGTAGGCGCCCGCGATGATGGCTGCCGCGATCAGCAGATGGACGCCGACGGCGCCCGCGAACCCGCCGCCGAGGCGGTCAGGGTCGTCGAGGTCGTAGACGTGAACTGGGTCGCTGCTGGTCATCTCTGCGGGTATCGGCGCTACTTGAGTGGCTGGGTGACGATGCTGATGTTCGCGATGCCCGCCTGCTTGACGGCGTCCATCACCGACGCGAACGCGCCGAAGGGCACCCGCTGGTCGGCTCGCACGTACACGGTCTGCTTGGCGTCGTGACCGCCTTGGAGCAGTGAGGGGAGATCGTGGATGTTGACCGGCTTGTCGTCGAGGAACACGTTCTGATCCTTGTCGAGCGTCACGACGCGATGCTGCTCGGTCAGTTGGTTCACGGTGCGGGTCTGTGGGACGGCGACCTGGACTCCGCTCTGCAAGACCGGCGCGGTGACCATGAAGATCAGCAGCAGCACCAGGACCACGTCCACAAGCGGCGTGATATTGATGCCGGAGAGCGACGTCTGCGTGCGGCCGTTTGTTGAGGTGAAGGCCATCGCTAGAAGTTCCTCCGGCGAGCCTCTTCGTAGACCGGTGCCGGCGGCTGCGGCGGGGCAGGAGTGGCGAGCGCGGCGTTCTCGATCGCGTTCAGAAGCTCGCGGCCGAAGTCATCCATGCGGGCGCCGAAGTCGCGAAGCTGCGCCGTGAGCTGGTTGTAGCCGATGACGGCGGGGATCGCGACGACGAGGCCCGCGGCGGTGGTAATCAGGGCCTCGGAGATACCCGGAGCGACGGCGCGCAGGGTTGCGGCTCCCGCCGTCCCGAGGCCATGGAAGGCGTCGATGATGCCCATCACGGTGCCGAAGAGACCGATGAAGGGCGCGATCTGGGCGATGGTCGCCAGCCACGTCAAGCGCTTTTCCATGACGGTCAGCGCCTCGCTTGCGGCGGTCTGGGCGGCGCGCTCCAGGGCTTGCGGATTGGGCGGTGTGCCACGTCCACCGGCCTGGCGCTGGTACTCGTCGTGGATCTCGTTGAAGACCGCGACGAGCGGGCTGGGGCGGAACTGCTCGGCCACGGCCGCGACCTCGCTGAGGCGGCCCGATTTGCGGAACGCGCGAACGAACTTGCGGTTTTGCTCGTCCGCAGCACGGAACGAGCGCCACTTGGAAAGCATGATCGCCCACGAGAAGATGCTCGTGACCAGCAGAATGCCAAGCACGGTGAGTGCCATGGGCCCGCTGTTGTGAATCATGTCAGAGAGCGCGCTCGTATGCGCTGGGGAATCGGTGGGTGCGGCGGGAAGCTGTGCAGCGTCCTGCAGCCAGAGAGCAAGGGAGAGAACCGTCATCGCTGTCTTCAAGTGTAATGCGCGAACGTGCGGTATTTCCGCAGCCGCTGGCCTTACGGTAGCGAGAGGAATCAAGCGGAATGCCGCTTTGGCCATGCAGCCCGTGCTACGCTGGCGAGGCGAAGCCGTGGCGAAGGTTGAGGTTAGATGCTGCTTGAACTAAGAGCCGAGAACTATGCGGTGATCGATGCCACGGTTGCCGAGTTTGGCCCGGGACTGAACCTGCTGACGGGCGAGACCGGCGCGGGCAAGTCGATCCTGATCGACGCGCTGGCGCTGCTGCTCGGCGGCAAGGCATCGAGCGACCTGGTCCGGCACGGCGCCGATAAGGCCATCCTGAGCTGCGTCTTCGAGTCCACCGCCGGTGCGGAGCGCGTGCTGGAGCAGAACGGGCTTGACGCGGACGGGGAGGCCATCGTGCTGCGGCGCGAGGTCGGAGCCAACGGCAAAGGCCGGGTCTTCATCAACAATCAGCCGGCCACGGTAGGCGCGCTGCGGCAGCTCGCGCCGGAGTTAGCGCTGGTCCATGCGCAGTCGGAGACGCTGGTGGCGTTTGACGCGGCGCAGCAGCGTTTGTTGCTCGACCGCTCGGCGCAGATCGGGACCGATGCGGTTGGCGAGGCATATGCGCGGTGGCGCGATCTGCGCGAAGAGCTCGCCGCGCTGAACAGCGCTGAAGGCGACCGCCTGCGGCAGATGGATCTGTGGAGCTTCCAGGCGCGGGAGATCGAGTCGGCGGCGATCGTCGATGGAGAGGAAGATGTGCGGCTCGAAGCGGAGAAGCGGCTGCTGGCGAACGCAGAGCGCCTGTTCACGGCTGCGAACGCCGCGCTGGAGCTGCTGTACGAAGGCGAGGTTTCGGCGGAGACGCTGGTCGGCGGCGCGCTGAAGCACGTGGAAGACCTGGCGCGCTTTCAGCAGAGCTTTGCCGATGCCGCGCAGCAGTTGCGCAACGCACAGGCTGCGGTCGAGGACGTTGCCGCCACGCTGCGGGACTTTGCAGAGACCGCGACCGCCTCGCCGGAGAGGCTCGCCGAGGTTGAGGATCGGCTTGCACTGCTGGATCGGCTGAAGCGCAAATATGGGCCGACGCTCGCGGAGGTCATTGCCTTTGGCGAGTCCGCCGCTTCCAAGCTGAGCGAGCTCGAGAACCGTGACGCTCGCAGCGCCGAGCTGCAGGCGGCGGTCGAGGCGGCCGCCGAGATTTACAGGAAGACCGCGCACGCCGTGACCGATCAGAGGAAGGCCGCGGCAGAAAAGCTGACCAAGGTGGCTGAACGGCAGATCAACGAGTTGGCCATGCGGGCGCGGTTCCTGGTCGAGGTAACCGCGAACGACGAGCCCTCCGCCTGGTCCGCCGCCGGGTGGGATTCGATCGAGTACCGCATCGCGACCAACCCAGGCGAACCGCTGAAGCCGCTGACCGAGATTGCTTCCGGCGGCGAGATGTCGCGCGTGATGCTGGCGCTCAAGGTGGCCGTCGAGGAACAGGCAGCGAAGCTGAACCGAAAGAAGGGAGCGGCGCTGCCGAGGACGCTGGTCTTCGACGAGATCGACATCGGTATCGGAGGACGCGCGGCGGAGGCCGTGGGGCAGAAGCTAAAGGCGCTATCGCGGACGCAGCAGGTGCTGTGCATCACGCATCTGCCGCAGATCGCGGCCTTCGCGGACCGGCATCTGCTGATTGAGAAGAGCGAGCGCGCCGGCCGGACCAGAACCGGTGTCCGCACCATGGCGGAGCGCGAACGGATTGACGAGATCGCGCGGATGCTGTCCGGAGCGAGCTTGACGGAGGCGTCCAGGGTGCATGCGCGCGAGATGGTGGAAGCCTCTCGTTAAGAGGGGGCCGGAGGGCAACACGCGCACCCGGTTCGGCTTCCAACCCGCAGAAGTACAAGGAGCGATCGATGGCGGAAACAAAGAAATGCGCGCATCCGAACTGTAGCTGTATGGTCACGGAAGGCAAGTACTGCTCGCAGATGTGCGAGGATTCCATGGGCTCGACGTCTTTGGGCTGTGACTGCCCGCACCCGGGCTGCAAGGGCCGTACGTAAACGAGGGCCCTGCGGAGATTCCTCCCCGCCGCAACCCCCGTGGAGCGGCCCGGATCCGGCGTCAGCGAGGTATACTTAACAGTGTGACGACCTCCATCCTCGACCCTGTCGATGTGCAGCCGGAACCGGGCCCCTCGCAGAACACAAAGCGCGTACTCCTGCTGAAGCCCCGCGGCTTTTGCGCGGGTGTAGTGCGCGCTATCGACATTGTTCGCATTGCTCTCGATACCTTTGGCGCGCCGATCTATGTGCGCAAGGAGATTGTTCATAACAGCTATGTTGTGAACGACTTGGCGCAAAAAGGTGCGATCTTTGTTAATGAGTTGGACGAGGTGCCGGAAGGCGCTCGCGTCATCTACTCGGCTCATGGCGTTTCCCCCGCTGTACGCGCGCGGGCCAAGGAGCGCGGTCTCAAGGTCATCGACGCGACCTGCCCCCTGGTGACGAAGGTGCACGTCGAGGCGATCAAGTTTGCCAAGCAGGGCTATTCGCTCATCCTGGTAGGTCATCGCGATCACGAGGAGGTCGAGGGTACCCAGGGCGAAGCGCCCGCGGTGACCCAGGTCGTATCCACGCCGGAAGAGGTTGCGGCGCTGAACGTTCCCGACCCGAACAAGGTCGCTTACCTGACCCAGACCACCCTCTCGCTGGACGAGGCGGGGACGATGATCAAGGCTCTTAAAGAGCGGTTCCCGAACATCGCCGGACCTCATGCCCAGGACATTTGCTACGCCACTGAGAACCGCCAGACGGCGGTGAAGAATGTGGCGCACGGAGCCGATCTTGTTCTGGTGGTTGGATCGCGGAACAGTTCCAACTCCAATCGCCTGGTCGAGGTGTCACAGAATCTTGGAACGACGTCGTATCTGATTGACAAGGCGGAGGATATACGGCCGGAGTGGCTGGAGACGGTATCCTCGGTCGCGATCACTGCCGGTGCTTCGGCGCCCGAGATCCTGGTTCAGCAGGTCGTCGAGTTTCTGCAAGGAAAAGGCTTCTCCTCCGTGGAGGAGGTAGAGGTGATGCCAGAGAACGTACGCTTCGGGCTTCCTCCCGAGATCGTTCAGGCGATCGCTTCGGCGCCGCCCGCGCAACCGGCCCCGTAACGTTCACTTCGTTTCGGTGTCTGTACCTTCTGCCCTACGGGAGTTCATGAGTACATCTAGCGTCAGTCCGCAAGGTTCCAAGCAGCCCCGCTTTGGCCGGCTGGACCTTGGATTGGACAAAGTAAAAAGCGCCATCGACGCGTCTGTGTCGTGGCTCCTGGGCCAGCAGGACGAGCAAGGCTTCTGGTGCGGCGAACTCGAAGCAGATGTCATGCTCGAGGCCGACTACATCTTCATGCACACGCTTCTTGGCACGGGAGACCGCGGCAAGATGGAGCGTGCTGTCAATGAGATCCTGCGCCACCAGAACGCGGACGGCGGATGGAGTCTTTACCCCGGCGGACCGTCCAACGTCAGCTACGGCGTGAAGTGCTATCTCGCCCTGAAACTGATGGGCTATACCGCGGATCAGCCGGTGATGGTCCGGGCGCGGGAAAATGTGCTTTCGCTCGGCGGCGTGGTCGAGTGCAACACCTTCACCAAGATCTATCTGTGCGCGCTGGGGCAGTACGAGTACGACGCCGTCCCGGCGATTCCGCCTGAGATCGTGCTGTTTCCGAACTGGTTCTACTTCAACATCTATGAGATCAGTTCGTGGTCGCGCGGCATTCTGGTGCCATTATCGATCATCTATGCGAAGAAGCCGTTCAAGAAGCTTCCGCCCGAGCAGGGTATCGATGAGTTGTTCGTAGGTGGGCGCGAGAACGCGAACCTGCACCTCCGGCGTGACCGCAAGCTGTTCTCCTGGCGTAACTTCTTTCTGTTCTGGGATCGCACCGCGCACTGGGCCGAGCGGGTACACATTCGTCCGCTGCGCAAGATGGCCCTGAAACGTGCCGAAAAGTGGATGCTGGAGCGGTTCGAACGGTCCGACGGCCTGGGCGCGATCTATCCGGCCATGCTGAACTCCATTGTGGCGCTGCGGTACCTCGGGTACTCGCAGGATGACCCGCAAGTGATCCGCGCGATGGATGAGTTTGAGCGGCTGGGCATCGACGAGCCGAACGGCACGCCCGACTACCCGACGCCGACCTTCCGGATGCAGCCGTGCTTCTCTCCGGTGTGGGATACGGCGCAGGTTCTGTCTACATTAGGCGAGGCGGGCGTCCCCAAGAATGACCCTCGTCTACTGAAGGCGGCAGACTGGCTGCTCTCGAAAGAGGTCCGTCACAAGGGTGACTGGGCAGAGAAGGTGCGCAATGTTGAGCCTGGAGGATGGTACTTCGAGTTCAACAATGAATTTTACCCGGATGTTGATGATACGGGGGAGGTTCTGCTCGCACTGAAGGCTGTGCAAAACCCGCGCGAGCGGTACCAGCACGAGGTGGAGCAGCGCGCCATTCGCTGGGTGCTGGCCATGCAGTGCAGGGAAGGTGGCTGGGCGGCGTTCGACAAGGACAATACCAAGAGCATCTTCCAGTACATCCCGTTCGCCGACCACAACGCGATGCTCGACCCACCGACGGTCGACGTCACGGGCCGGATTCTGGAGATGCTGGCGTCGTACGGGTACACCCGGCGGGACAAGCCCGTGGAGCGTGCGATCCAGTTCATCCTGGACGAGCAGGAGACAGACGGTTCCTGGTTTGGCCGCTGGGGTGTGAACTACCTATACGGCACGTTCCTGGCGCTCCGGGGTTTGCAGGCGATGGACTACTCGCTACCTTGAACCGGCGGTTCAGCAGGCCGCGGAATGGGTGCGGATGGTGCAGAACCCGGACGGCGGCTGGGGTGAGAGCTGCGGGACCTACGACGATCCCACCGAGCGTGGTGTCGGCCCGTCGACCCCCTCGCAGACGGCCTGGGCGATCCTGGCGCTTCTGGCGGCCAATGACACCCGGTCGGACTCCGTCGCGAAGGGCATTCGCTGGCTGACGGAGCGACAGCATGAGGACGGTAGCTGGGATGAGTTGATGCCGGGACGTAACGGCGAAAGCTACTACACGGGAACAGGGTTCCCGCGTGTGTTCTATCTTGGCTATCATCTTTATAAGCAATACTTCCCGCTGTTGGCGCTGACGACGTACTGCAAGGCGCTGGAGCGGGAAGCGGTTGAAGCGTAGACCACGTCCGCTTCATCTGATTGGAACGCTCTGATTCGAAGGCGAGCCAGAGCAACCGAAGGAGTTTTACTGGATGGCCGTTCCCGTATCCCAGGCGCTGACTGTCGCCGGCTATGTATTGAAGCAGAAGCTGCAGGGGCGCAAGCGCTACCCGCTCGTGCTCATGCTGGAGCCCCTGTTTCGCTGCAATCTCGCCTGCGCCGGGTGTGGCAAGATCCAGTACCCCGCGCACATCCTGAAGGCGGAGCTGACGCCGGAGCAGTGCTTCAAGGCTGTGGACGAGTGCGGGACGCCGATGGTGGCGATTCCGGGCGGCGAGCCCTTGCTGCATCCGCAGATGCCGGAGATTGTAGCCGGACTTGTTGCACGAAAAAAGTACGTTTATATGTGCACAAACGCGCTTTTGCTCAAGGAAAAGCTGCATTTGTTCAAGCCTTCGAAGTACCTGTCGTTTTCGGTACACGTGGATGGGCAGAAGGAGCACCACGACTTCTCGGTGTGCCGCGAGGGCGGTCATGACATCGCGATGGAGGGTGTCCGGGCGGCGGTTGCGGCCGGGTTCCGCGTGACGACGAACACGACGCTGTTTGACGGTGCCGATCCGAACTCCGTGCGCGAGCACTTTGACGAGCTGATGGACGGCCGGCGTCGAGTCGATGATGGTCTCGCCGGGGTACACGTACGACAAGGCGCCGGACCAGAATCACTTCCTTGGCCGTGCGAAGAGCCGCAAGCTGTTCCGGGCCATCCTCTCGAACCGCAAGAAGAGCTGGCAGTTCAATGCGTCGCCCATCTTCATGGAGTTCCTGATGGGCCACAAGGAGCTGCGCTGCACGCCGTGGGGCATGCCGACGTATTCGATCTTCGGCTGGCAGAAGCCTTGCTACCTGCTGCAGGACGGCTACGCGGACACGTTCCAGGAGTTGATGGATTCCGTGGAGTGGGCGAATTACGGCACCGAGAGCGGAAATCCTCGATGCGCGAACTGCATGGTGCACTCCGGGTACGAGGCTTCGGGCGTGAACTACACGTTCAGCTCCTTGAAGGGCCTCATCCAGACCGCGAAGGCGTTCTTCAACGGCACGTATGACGATCCGGGCGCGCAGAAGCTGCTGAACGAGTGGAAGCCAGAGGGACATGTGCCGCTGGTGCAGATCAGTTCAGGGGGCGCGAAGCCGACGCCGGTGGTTGTGACCACCTCGGTCGATAGCAGCTTGTCCGGGGTTGCGGGAGACTAACGATGGCAAGTGTGGATCAGGACTCCTCAACCGCGGTGCAGGCTGTGAACCCGGATGCGCTCGAGCATGTTGCCGGGCGCGACCGTGAAAATCTCGAGGGTTGGATTCCCGAGCTTGCGTCCGACGCCGAGGTTCGCCAGGCGCTGGAGAAGGCCTTTGACTACCGGGGCGATATCACGGTCACTCGAAGGGACGGCTCTGTTGTGGAAGGCTATCTCTATGACCGGCTGAACGGACCGACGCTGGCGGCGTCCTTCATCCGGATCATGCCGACGCCCGCGAAGGGTACGCCTGCCGGCACAGCGCTCGAACGCGTGAAGATCGCGTACAGCGATGTGGCGGCGCTGAAGTTCTCCGGCCGCGATACGGCGGCGGGCAAGAGCTTCGAGGCGTGGGTGAAGAAGTACTGGGACAAGAAGGCTGCGGGCGAGACGAACATCCAGATCGTGCCTGAAAAGTTGGACTAAATGCGGCTCTTCGTCACGGGAGCCACCGGGTTTGTTGGCGCCCATGTAGCGCGGCTCGCGGCTGAGAGTGGTGCCGACCTGAGGCTGCTCGTACGGCCTACCTCAAACAGATCGAACCTTCCGACCTCGGCCGAATTGGTTGAAGGCGACCTGCGTGCGCCGGAGGGCTTCGCGTCGGCGCTGCGGGGGTGCGATGCGCTGATTCATGTCGCGGCTGACTATCGGCTTTGGGTGCCGGACCCCGCCGAGATGTACAAGGCCAACGTCGAGGGCACGCGAAAGCTGCTGCAATTGGCGCGGGAGGCGGGTGTGCCTCGGGTCGTGTATACGTCCAGCGTGGCGACGATGGGCTTCCGGAAGGACGGGACCGTCGTCGATGAGGACACTCCGGTGAGCGAGGCCGACATGATCGGCCACTACAAGCGCTCGAAGTGGATGGCCGAGCAGGTGGCGATCGAGGCGGCGCGCTCGGGGCAGCACGTGATGATTCTGAACCCGACGACGCCGATTGGCTCGATGGACGTGAAGCCTACGCCGACCGGGCGGATCGTAGTGGACTTCCTGAATCGGAACTTTCCGGCGTACGTCGAGACGGGTTTGAACCTGGTGGATGTGCGCGAGATCGCGCGGATGCACCTGCACGCCGTTGAGGCGGGCCGGCCGGGCGAACGCTACATCCTGGGCGGCGAAAACCTTACGTTGAAGCAGATTCTGGACAGATTGGCCGCCATTACTGGACTGCCGTCCCCAAAGGCCAAGGTGCCGCATGCGGTGGCGATGGCGTTTGCGCTCTTCGACGAGACCGTGACGGGCAAGCTGCGCGGGCAAAGAACCACGCGCTACCGTTGAGGCGGTGCGCATGGGCAAGAAGATGATGTTCGCCAGTTCTGCCAGGGCAGAGCGGGAGCTTG
Organism: uncultured Verrucomicrobiae bacterium; assembly: GCA_963795955.1. Taxonomy (GTDB): domain Bacteria; phylum Acidobacteriota; class Terriglobia; order Terriglobales; family Acidobacteriaceae; genus Granulicella. The sequence goes on along the minus strand of CAWCJK010000003.1, from coordinate 71,566 downwards.
GGTTCCGCGTGCTTCCGGTGGATGATGCGCTGCGCGAGGCGTGCCGCTGGTTCGTCGCGAATGGATACGCGCCGGCTCCGCCGAAGGCGCTATGAGCCGGGACGGCGTGGTTGCCATCATTGCGGCGCTTCCGCGAGAGGTCCGAGGGCTGGTTGGGAAGGCGTCACCCGATGGTGAACTGAAGAAACGTGGGATTTCTCTGCACCGGCTTCCGTCGGCGGTTGTGGTCACTGCGGGGATGGGAGCGGCGCGGGTTTCGCTGGCGTTCGAGGCAGCTTTGGCTGCCGGCGGGGTAAGCGAGGTCGTCTCCACGGGGCTGGCGGGTGCTTGTGCGCCCGAGATCGAACGCCGGCGGGGTGCTGGAAGCAGGCCTCGTGGTCGATTCCAGGACCGGAGAACGGTTCCGGAGTTCGCACGGGGGCGGCGTGGTTCTCGTCACGGCGGATGCGATTGCTGGAGTGAGCGAGAAGGCGCGTCTGGCCGCGGCGTATGGGGCGGCGATGGTCGACATGGAAGCTGCCACACTGGCTCGGCTTGCGCAGGCTCATGGGATGGGGTTCCGGGCGGTGAAGGGGATCTCCGACGCGTATGACTTCGAGCTGGCATCGCTGGCCCGGTTCGCGGGCGCTCGCGGGCAGTTTCGGACGGCCGCGTTCGCCCTGCATACGGCTTTGCGGCCCGCGCAGTGGAGCGCGGCGGCCAGAGCTTGGCCGGGACAGCAATCGCGCGCTTGCGGCTCTGAATGCAAGGTTGCGCGAGATCATCGCAGCCTCCTGAGCGGGCGCGTTTGCGTCCAAGCGGAGGTGAGGTGATGCTTGGCGTTCTTTGCGATCCTGATCGCTGTATTGGCTGGAGCCGCGAATCCGTTTCAATCCGCGACGAACGGCGAGCTGAACAAACAACTACAACAACCGGTATGGGCTGGGATCGTCGTGTATGCGACGGGGCTGATCGGCATGCTGATCATCGAGGCGATCGTTCGGCAGCCGGTTCCGTTCGGACGAGCAGGGCATGTGAGCTGGTGGGCGTGGATGGGCGGCCTGATCAGCATTGCCTCTACGATCGCCGGATTGATGCTGGTGCAGAAGCTGGGTTCGGGTATCTTCACGAGCCTCAGCTTGACGGCCTCGCTGGTGGTTTCGGTGCTGCTGGATCAGTATGGGCTGGTTGGACTGAAGCAGCATCCGGCGTCGCCGGGACGTTGGATCGGCTGTGCGCTGCTGGTCGCAGGTGTGTGGCTGGTTAGCCGATCATGACGGGCACCCCCGAGCCGATACACTGAAAGAGCATCATGAATGACGCACCTCCGAGCACAATGCGCGCTGCTGTGTACCGCGCGCCTGACACCGTTGTCACAGAGACCGTAGAGGTTCCGCAGATCGGGCGGGGCGAGGTTCTCCTTCGCATCGATACCTGCGGTATCTGCGGGACGGATCTGAAGAAGATCCATACCGGATCGCACTCGGCGCCGCGTGTGTTTGGCCATGAGATGGCCGGGACCGTTGCGGCGGTCGGCGACGGTGTTCGCGGGTTTGCTGTGGGCGACCGTGTGATGGCGTTTCATCACATCCCCTGCGGCGAGTGCTTCTACTGCCGCAAACGGACGTTTGCGCAATGCGAACAGTACAAGAAGGTGGGAACGACTGCGGGCCTGGGTGCGCCGTCTGGTGGCGGATTCGCCGAGTACATCCGCGTCATGGACTGGATCGTTGGGGACGGAGCGACTCCTGCCGGCTTGATTCGTATTCCTGATGACATCCCGTTCGAGCAGGCCGCGTTTATCGAGCCAGTGAACACGTGTTTCAAGGCGATTCGACTGCTGCATCTGGAGCCTGACGACACGGTGCTGGTGATCGGGCAGGGAAGCATCGGGATCATTCTTGCCGCGCTGGCGCGGCAGACCGGGGCGACGGTGTTGACGTCCGACATGTACCCGGAGCGGCATGCCATCGCGGCGCAGTTCGGGCTCGATCATCCGCTGGACGCGCGTGGGGATGTGGTCGCGGCGTGCAAGGCTGTGACGGAGGGCCGCGGGGCGGATGTGGCCCTTGTGGCGGTCGGTTCGGACGCGCTGATCGGGACTGCGATGCAGGCGATCCGGCCGGGCGGGCGCGTGATGCTGTTTGCATCGACGCAGCATGGGACGGCGCCGTTCGATCCGGCGGCGGTGTGCATGGACGAGAAGACCCTGATGGGGTCGTACTCGGCGTCCGTGGCTATTCAGCAGGAGGGCATCGACCTCGTGTTCGAGGGCTATCGGACGGGCAAGCTGGACCTGACGAAGCTGATCTCGCACCGGTTCTCGCTTGAGGATGCAGCGGAGGGCGTGCACCTTGCGTCGAACCCGCAGCCAGACTCGATGAAGATCGTGCTGAAGGCGTAGAGAAGAGCGGCTGTCTCGAGGAGATCGCGGTTACTGATCCGTCATGTTCACCTGTGCTCTTACGAAGGCGTAGTTGCTGACGTGCACCCAACCCTCGAACGGTAGGTTCACGTCGCCGATCGCGAGCAGCACGAGCGTAATGATCGCGGTCAGCGCGACTACCTGGACCGCATGCAGCCTATTGCTCTTCGCACCGAACAGAGCGGAGAAGGTGACCGTGATGATGCCTCCGGCGATCAGGACAACCCAGAAGATCGCTGGCAATTTGTATGCGCTTTGGAGCAGACGCATCCTGCGGTATTGCGTGAGGTTGCCCAGTTCCGAGAGAGCATGGTCTTCAGAGACGGCTTCCATCGGCGACCCCGTTTTGACCGACATCAGCGTTGACCACATGGCATGGTCTAGCATGTGCGACGCCTCGGGGGTTTGGTGGTTTGCCATTGCGGGCCAGTCCTGGTTGAGCACGGCGTGGACATAATCAACGGTCTCGTGGCGGAGTTGCGTGCGTTGGGGCTCAGGCAGGCCCTCGGAGAGGCGGTAAAGGTTGCGAAGTGCGTTGGCTTCGAGATCGACGGTGTGCTGTGCCTCGCCGAACGTGGTCCACACGGTGTACAGCATGAACCCGAGGATTACGGCATATGTGGTGCCCACGACGCTCAGCTGCCAGCCAATCAGATCGTTGTTCGCCCGACGCAACTCACGTGGCCATATGCGATTCAGCAGGAAGACCAGGACCAGCGAGGCGGTAAGCGCAGCGAGGAACGCGAGAAAATTCTGAAACACGTCGAGCATCGGCAGAAGAGTCCTCTCAGGATGGCTGCAAGGGTACAGCGAAGCCGCGTGACCGCTGCTTGAAATTTCGTTCGGGGTTGAGCGACGCGAAGGCTCAGGGATTGCGGCGGAGGAACAGAAGGCCGGCGATAAAGAGGGTCGCGCCGGTGCCGCCTAAGAGAAGGATGGCGTGCCGGTAAGCGGCTTGGACCGGCGCCGGGGTGGCGCGGGTCGAGTCGAGGCATTGCGTGCAGCCCTGGGCGGAGGCGTGTATAGCCGCCGCGAAGAGCAGCACCAGCAGGACGCCGAGGCTCGCGGCGCCGCGCTTTAGCCTGATGGCGTAAGCGAGAGCCTTCGGATCAGCCGAGGTGTTCACTGGGCGAATTCGAGCAGGGCGAAGAGGAAGATCCACAGTACACCCATGACGTGCCAGTACCACACGGCGGAGTCGACCACCACCTGCCGCGTCGCCATCTGGCGCGAGGAGTACAGCAGCCACAGCGCCCAAACGACTGCCCCGATTCCAAGGAACAGGTGGGCGGCATGGGTGAACGTAATCAGGTAGAAGAAATGGCTGCTGGGGTTGGAGCGAAAGAAGACGTGTTGTGACTCGAGTTGGGTCCATGCCAGCCACTGGCCGGCAAGGAACAGCAAGCCGAGGGCAAGCGTGGCGGAGAGCCAGATCATCGCGCGCTTCGAGGTGGGGCGACCGAAGCCGAACCACTCGTCCATGACGTGGTGTTCGTGGAACATCGCGCGCCGCGCGACCTCCGCCGTGAAGGAGCTGACGATGAGCACGGCGGTGTTGAGCCAAAGCACCGAGGGGATGGAGGTGGGGAGCCACTCGTTGATGTAGCGGTCGTAGGCGTCGAAGTGTCCGCTGGCCTTGGTGACGAAGAAGACGCTGACCAGCGCGACGAAGAACATGAGGTCGCCGCCCAGCGCGAAGAACAGGCCTACCCGTGCCTGGGCGAGGCGTTCGCGCGGGCCACGGCGGCCTTGCGGCCGGTCATGCCAGTTGTCGCCATCGCCGTTGCCGCCGGTGCGCTTGTCCGTCGGCGGCCGGCGTCCGGAGCCGTTATCTCCTTCGCCGGTGTGATGACGGCGGTCGATCTCGGGAGGCGTGAGGATCGTCGGCATGCGGGACCTTTGGGGCGGGAGCTGCTTGCCTCCCCAGCTTACTCCCGTTTTGCGGGAGCGTCGTGTTCAGAAATCTCCGATACCGTCCACTGCGGTGAGAAGCTTTGGTCCGTCAAACTGTAGGAACACGGCATGCGATAAACGATCGGGCGTGGCAGCGATCCAGTCTCATCCACAGCAGGGGAGGGCGCCCATTCCAGCGTGGTTGCGTCCCAGGGATTTTCGTCCAGTTCGCGAGGCCGGCGCGACGTGAGGATCAGGTTGGCGAAGAAGATCAGTTGCGTGGCGGCGAGCACAATGGCCGACCCGGTGATGTGAATCTGCACAAGCCGCGTGGCGCCCAGCAGGGTGCTTCCGGGGCCGGAGATTGAGACCAACTGCGCGTAATGGCGGGGTTCGCTTGCCAGCCCGGTGAAGTGCATCGGCAGGAAGACCGCGTAGGCGCCGATGAAGGTGCCCGCAAAGTGCAGACGCCCGAGGGTCTCGTCCAAACGGCGGCCCCACATCAGCGGTGCCCAGTAATAGGTCGCGCAGAACAGGCCGAAGACGCCGGCCATCGCCATGATCAGGTGAAAGTGCGCGACGACGAAGAAGGTGTTGTGCAGGTACTCGTCGAGGATCGGCTGGGCGAGGATGGGGCCGCTGAGGCCGCCGGTGACGAAGAGCGAGACGAAGCCGAGCGCGAAGAGCATAGGAGTGGTCAGGCGCGGACGCGAACGCCAGACCGTGGCGAGCCAACTGAGCACCTTCGCGATCGACGGGACGGCGACGGCAAGGGACGCCGCGCCAAACACCGTACCCGCGAACGGGTTCAGCCCCGCGACGAACATGTGATGGCCCCAAACCAAGATCCCGAGCAGCCCAATCAGCAGCGTAGTGGCGATCATCAGGCGGTAGGCGAAGACGGGGCGCCGCGCGAAGTTCGCAAGCACCATGGAGGTGAGCCCCATACCGGGCAGGATTGCGATGTAGACCTCGGGGTGTCCGAAGAACCAGAAGAGGTGAAGCCACAGGAGCGGCGAGCCGTCGCCCCTTGTGCTGCAGCAGCACGCCGCTGACCAGATCCTGTGCGGGGAGGAAGAAGCCTGTCTGGAGATGACGGTCGCAGAAGAGCAGCAGCAGCGCCGCCAGCAGTACAGAGAACGCCAGCACGCCGAGCAGGGCTGCCGTGAACCAGGCCCAGACGGTTAAGGGTAGCCGCTGCCACGTCATACCCTCGCAGCGGAGCTTGACGACGGTGGTGAGCGTGTTGACCGCTCCGATCGTCGAGCCGATGCAAAACACGGCGAGGCTGGCCAGCCAAAGATCGAGGCCGAGGCCCTGGCCGGGGCCCGCGAGCGCTGTGGCGGAGAAGGGCGGATAACCGGTCCAGCCCGAGATCGGCGAACCTCCCGGCACAAAGAACGCCGCGAGCAAGATGGCCAGGGCGAACCCGGTAAGCCACATCCCGGCGGCATTCAGGCGCGGGAACGCCATGCGCGAGGCGCCGATCTGGGCGGGCAAGATCAGGTTGCCGAACCCCGATTGCGGTGCGACGGTCATTACGAAGAAGAGCATCAGCGTGCCGTGCATCGTGACCAGCGCGAGGTACTCTTCGGGCAGGATGGGCCCATGCAGTGGAAGCTTCCACTGTGGCCAGGCGAGATGCAGGCGCATGAGCAGAGAGAGAATCGTCCCAAGCAGCAGGGCAGCGAACGCGATGCCGAGGTAGCCGAAGCCGACGGCGCGGTGATGGGTGGAGAAGACGCGGCTTAGCCCAGACCGCCGCTCGACCGGGGTGTGGGCGAGGCGCTCGGGGCTCTTCAACGCGCGCCCTCCGCGTTTGGAGCGGATGCCGACGGCTGACCCTTGCGCTCGTGCTGCGAGAGCCAGCGGTCGAAGTCGGCGGCGGGAAGTACGCGCAACGCGGCCTGCATGCGGTAGTGGCCCAGTCCACAGACCTGCGTGCACAGGATGGCGTAGGTTCCGGGCGTCTCGGGCGTGAAGTGGATATGGGAGTCCTGGCCGGGCACGGCGTTCTGCTTCAGGCGCATCTCGGGAACGGCGAAGCCGTGGATGACGTCCTGCGCTCGCAGCGTGAGGTCGACCTCGCGACCGGCGGGCAGCACGAGTTGGCCAGTGACGAGGTCGTCTCGGCTGTGCGGGTCCTTCGGATCCACGCCGAGGGGATTGCCCGCGCCGCGTCCGCGAGCGCCAGGTCGGTGCGGCCGAAGGTCGCGTCCTGCCCGGGGTAGCGGAAGTACCAGACGAACTGCATCCCGGTGACCTCGACCTGCATGGCCGCGGGGTCGGCGCCGGTGTAGCGCTGCGCAGCCCAAAGGTGCTGCGCACGCAGCCCGAGCCAGGCGAAGAGGGCGCAAAAGCCGAGTAGCGGCAGGTACTCGAGGGTGAGCTTGTGGATCGGGCCGCGGGTCGCGCCGCCGGAAGATAATCCGGCGATCAGCAGGATGTGAAGCAGCAGGAGAAGTGCGAGCGCGATCCAGAGGTTCAGGAGCAGATGCTGATCCAGGGCGGGGCCATGCCGCGAGGCGTCGACCGGGAGCGACCAGAAGCGAAGGCCTGCCGGCGATGGCTGGGGAGGCACGCAGTCTATGTGCAGTCGCCGGGCCCAGGAGTACGCGGTTGCACTGGCAGAAAAGCGGACGCCGGAAGCTGCAGGATCAGCTTGAGCGTCGCATCGCAGGTCACCCTGACCGGCATGTAGCGCATGGCAGCCGCTCCGTCGTCTGTGGCGTACGCATAGAGGCATCTATCGGCGATGCGACCGCCGAGGAGTGGCTTAGGCGTCACGCTGAATGTCCTTCCGGGGCGATGTCCTAGTCTTCTCGATGACGCGGCCGCTCGTCGATTACCGGCTGCGTGGCTGATGCCGAGCCGCCTCATGCCGAGGGGGCCAACGGCGTAACGGATGAGCGCATTCGTCGCCCGGTGGCGAGGCCCCGGCCTTGAGCGCTTTTGCGCACCCAGTAGCCGGTTTCGCACTGGCGGGAGGCCCAGTCGATGTCTCTGGAAGCCGCACCATATCACGGGTTCGCCGGAGGCGAGCACGATTCCGACGAGATTGAGCTCTTCGCGAAGGATGAAGCTTGGCCCTGACGCGGGCGTCGCGGATCTCCTGCAGTTTGTGCGGTGTTGTCCTCGAGGGTTTCGGCCCATTGCATCCACGCGTGCAGTCGTCCCAGGTCTCCGCGACCGCGGCTGCGGTGGGAGCGCCGTCGCCGGGCTGTTTGGGACGGATGAGAAGGCGCGGGGTGCGGATCGGCATGGGGATGTCGATAAGCATGGGATGGAGCGGTGTCCTGCCGATCATGCAGCAAGGATACGGAGAGCGCAGGCGATTTGAGTGCGTCCGTACGCTACATGGTGACGCGAGATCACGCTGTCGCGGACCATATGCAGGAAGAGCTCGTGAACGCGGCGGTCTTCGCACAGTTCCGGGTGGAAGGTCGCGGCGAGGATGCGGCCCTGTCGAACGAGGGTGGGTGCGCCTTCGCGGGTGGCCAGGGTCTCGACCTCGGGGCCGAGGTTGCTAAGGCGCGGCGCGCGGATGTAGACCGCCTCAAGCGGACCGCCGGGCAGGCTGGTCTCCTCCAGGCGGATTGAGGAGTCGTTCTGGCGCCCGTAGGCGTTGCGCTCGACTGTTGCGTCGAGCACAGCGAAGCTGCGCTGGGGCGGGTTGGTGACCTCACGCGCGAGCAGGATGCAGCCAGCGCAGGTGCCGAAGACCGGCTTCCTGTGCACGAAGTCGTTGAGCAGGTCGTAGAAGCCCGCGCGCTCGAGGTGCTTGAGAAACGTGGTGGATTCACCGCCGGGTATTACGAGCCCGTCGAGATCTTCCAGGTCTTCGGGCTTACGGACGAGGCGCGTGTGGGCACCGAGCTCTGCGAGGCGATTCGCGTGAACTTCAAAGGCGCCCTGGAGGGCGAGAACACCGATTCGGGGGTGGGGATTCATCACTAATGCAAAGCCTACGGGTTTCGACAGTCGCCGACGCCAACTTCAGCTATTCGGCGATCCCTGGGTCGGGGGCGTCGATGCCGAGTGCTGTGGCGAGGACCATCAAGTGGTCCTGTTCGTCCAGCAGGATGTCGCGGATGGTCTCGGCGATGGCGAACTCGTTGAGGGAGTCGGCCTGACGAATGCGCCGGCGGTACTGGCGGATGGTTTCGGTCTCGTTTTCGAGATCGAAGCGCAGCATGTCCTCGGCCTTCTTCGAGGTCTTTACCGGCTTGGGCACCACGGACGGCATGCCCCCGAGGTAGTCGACCGCGTTCGAGATCTTTAGCGCATGGGAGAGCTCTTCCTTTGCATGCTCTTCCAAGGTGTCCGCGATGTTCATGTAGGCGGCGCCGGTAAGGACCTGCGAGTAGTTCACGTAGGCGATGATTGCCTGGAACTCGCGGGAAAGGTCCTCGTTCAGCGCGGCCACCAGATGTTCGCGTGTCACCTGCGTGTCATTCGTCAGCGGCATTGATCTTCTCCATTCAGGCGGTTTTCTGCGTTCGAGCCCGCTCCAAGGTTGGAGCTCCGTTGCGGATGTGAGCCGGATGCGGCTACCAGCCGCGTGTCTGCATCAGGTGCTTCTCTTCGATCGCAGCGGCGGCCAGACCCTTCATCGTACCTGTGATCTGTTCGCTGGCTTCTGCCACCATCTTCGGGTCGCTGAAGTGGGTGGCGGCGACGACGATGGCCTTTGCGCGGGAGATCGCCTCGGCGCGCTCATCGGGGTTACGCGGCTGCCCGATATCGGCCTTTGTGCACAGCCCGATCGCGGCGTCCTTGTCAGTCCAAAGATCGACGTCGAGCGGCGTGGCGCGCTCCTTCATGAAGATGCCAGAGCCGACAAAGACCGTCTCCGCCCCGAGCTGCATCATCAGCGCGGCGTCGGCGGGGGTCGCAATGCCGCCCGCAGAGAAGTTCGGGACCGGGAGCTTACCGGACTTCGCGACCAGGCGCACGAGTTCGTACGGCGCACCGTGCACCTTGGCCGCGTTGTAGAGCTCTTCGTCGCCCAGAACCGTCAGTTCGCGGATCTCCCTGGTGATCTGGCGCATGTGCTGCACCGCATGTACGACGTCGCCGGTGCCGGGTTCACCCTTGGTGCGAATCATCGCCGCGCCTTCGGCGATGCGGCGCAGAGCCTCGCCGAGATTGCGCGCACCACAGACGAAGGGCGTCGTGAAGGCGTGCTTGTCGATGTGGTAGGTCTCGTCGGCGGGGGTGAGGACTTCGGACTCGTCGATGAAGTCGACGCCGAGCGTCTGGAGGACCTGGGCCTCGGCGAAGTGGCCGATGCGGGCCTTGGCCATGACCGGGATCGTCACGGCGGCCATGATCTGCTTGATGAGCTTGGGGTTCGCCATGCGGGCGACGCCGCCCTCGGCACGGATCATGGCGGGCACACGCTCAAGCGCCATGACGGAAACCGCTCCGGCCTCCTCGGCGATGCGCGCCTGTTCGACGCTCATCACGTCCATGATGACCCCGCCCTTCAGCATCTCCGCGAGGCCGGTCTTCAGTCGCAGAGTGGGTGCGACACCGTTTCCGTTGGCGTTTCCGGTGTTTCCGTTCAGGGGATGCTGTGGCATGAGAGTTCTCCTTTGGCGCGCTGCAACGGGCGGGATGCACACGCCGTGCGGGGGAGGTCCAGTTTATCAGTCGGACGACCTGTGCTTCGTGGGTGTTTTGATCCGGCGGGAAGCGCTTGAGATTGGAGCTGAGGCGAGTGCGATGTCCCTAGCGCATCGCTTTACGGCCGGTGGGCTGACCGTGGGGCGCGGTTACAGCTTTGCACCCTCGGCGGTCTTGGCCGCGGCCTCGTCCGGCTTGCCCTCTGCAGAGAGTACCTGCGCGTGATATGTGAAGACTCCCTTTACCCACTGTGCATAGGGCTGGCGTGCTGCGGGAAAGGCTGACGCCGCCATGCGGGTGAGTACGTCCCGGGCAAGATCTTCGGTGCGGGCGAGATCGTCGGACGCCTTTTGAAGCTCGTGGAAGGCGACCTCGACCTTTGCGCGATTGAAGTATGCGCCCGCCAACCCGGAGCCGCTCTCGGTGTCCTTCTCCTGGGCGACGGCGATGGCGCGATCAGCGTAGGCGAGGGCTCGTTCGGATTGCTTGCTGTTGGTGTAGGCGGTGGAAGCGTAGACGAAGGCCATACGACGTTCGATGAAGTGCTGATTCGGCCCAAGTGCCTCGGCGTCGTCAGCGGCCTGTTGGCAGAGTTGGACCTGTGTGGACGGATCGGCGTTCTGCGTTACCGCCGGGATGCAAGCTTGCATTGAGGAATGGAAGTGAGTCAGGAGTGCATTTCCCGGTGCCTGAACCGGCGCGGACTGGCGCGTCGATGCAGCATCAGGTGCGGTTTGCGGCGTTTGAACCTGGGCCGTGATGACAGGGACGAAGAGGAACGGGAGCAAGAACAGGGTCATAGGGATAAGCGTGAAGATAGGCCAGCGCAAATCTAGCACGTTGCGCGCGCTGTGCTGCCGGTGCGTTCGGGTGGGCAGGCTAGCTGACGCTCGCAAACTCTGGATCTTCAGCGGGCTCAGAGGGAGCTTGAAGCGCGCGATAGGGAATTGCCATTCTTCGGCCTTGATGGTGCTGAACGGAGTTCCTCGTCCGCAGACCGGCGCATCAGCCACTCCTGCGCGCTGAGCAGCGGCACGCCGTCTCGGGGCGACTCGGGTGCGACCCGCCGATAGACGCCATCGGGGTGCAGGATGCGGCTTTTTACGTCGTCTCGCAGATAGGCCTCGAGGATCTCGTAGCGCAACCTGGCGGAAGCCGCCGGAGCCACGACGGGGAAGACCACCTCGCAACGTTCATAGAGGTTGCGTGGCATCCAGTCGGCGCTGCCGGCGTACACCTCGGCGCTGCCGCCGTTCTCGAACCAGAAGATCCGGCTGTGTTCGAGGAACCTGCCAACGATCGAGCGGACGTGAATGCGCTCGCTCATGCCGGGAACGCCGGGCCGGAGCGCGCACATGCCCCGGACGATCAGGTCGATATCAACTCCCGCGCAGGAGGCGTCGTAGAGCGCCTCGATGGTCTTGTTGTCCAACAGTGCATTCATCTTCGCGATGATCCGCGCCGGTCGACCCGCCCTGGCGTGCTCGGCTTCGCGAGCGATCAGGCGAAGGACATCCGGTGCAAGCGAGATCGGAGCGACGAGCAGCGGAAGGTAAGCACTGGGGTCGGCGCGCCAGTCTGCCGTGAGGTACCGGAACACGTTCTGCACAGCGGCTGTAATCGCCGGATTCGCGGTGAGCAGGCTGATATCCGTATAGAACCTTGCGGTAACCGGGTTGTAGTTTCCGGAGCCAAGGTGGGCATAGGACCGCACCACACCGTCCGGGTCACGACGGGCGAGCAGCGCCAGCTTGCAATGGGTCTTCTGGCCGATGATGCCGTGAAATACCTGGACGCCGGCATCCTCGAGCTCCCGCGCCCAACGGATATTCGAGGCCTCATCAAAGCGCGCCATCAGCTCGACGACGACCGTCGTCTCTTTGGTCTCAGCGGCCTCTTTCAGCGCACGGAAGATCGGCGAGTTCGCGCTGGTGCGGTACAGGGTCTGCTTGGCGGAGACCACACGAGCATCGGTCTGGCCGGCCTCAATGAACTTCTCGACGGTCGTGTACGTGTCGAACGGGTGGTGCAGAAGTACATCGTTCCGGCGCAGTTCGTCGAAGATGTCCTCGCTTCCGGGAGAGAGGGTCAGCTTGCGCCCGTGGAACTCGGGGAACTTCAGGTCTGGCCGCTGAATATCGCCGTAAAGCTTTATCAATCGACCGAAGTTCACCGGCGCTTCCGTGCGAAAGACCTGCCAGTGCTCCAGTTCGAAGTTCGTGCGCAAGCGCTCTGAGATCTCGTCGGCGGCGGAGGCCTCGATCTCAAGCCGCACCGCGTCGCCCTTGCGTCGATTGTGCAACTCCTCCCGGACGCTCTCCAGAACGGAGCGAGTCTCTTCCTCCTGGAGGTACAGGTTGCTGTTGCGGGTTACCCGGAAAGCGGCACGGCTCACAACTCTGTACCCGCGAAACATGGTCTCGGCCTGCGCCCCGATCAGTTGCTCGAGTGGAAGGAAGTTCCGGCGGCCTTTGCGTTCCGGAAGCGCTAGCAGCGCCGGGAGGGTCCTGGGGATCGTCAGAATGCCGAGGACATGCTGGGCCCGGCTGCCGGAACGTCTCTTCGTCTTTAGCAGCAGGGCCACGCAGAGCGCTTTGTTGAGCACCCGGGGAAATGGGTGCGAGGGGTCCAGCGTCACCGGTGTAAGCAGCGGATCGACCTGTTCCTGAAAGAACTTGATCGCAAACGCCCGGTCTGCAGGGCGGAGCCCTTTCCACGGCACAACTCTCAGGTCGGCGGCCTCCAGGGCGGGTGCGAGTTGCTGGAGCCAGCAAGACGTTTGCTGGTCGGCGAAGAGATGCAGCCGCTCGCCGAGAAGCGTGAGTCTTTGTTGCTGCGTCAGCCCGCCCTCGTCGGTACTGCCCGGCAGTTCGCGGCTGTCCTCGAACTGCTGAAGCAGCCCGGCAACCCGGATTTCAACGAACTCATCCAGGTTGGTCGCCGAAATAGCGAGGAACTTGACGCGCTCCAGCAGGGGATTGCTGGCGTCCTGCGCCTCTTCGAGTACGCGTTCATTGAACAGCAGCCAACTTTCTTCCCGATTGAAGTACCGGCTCGGAGTAGCGGGAGCCTTCTCGCGCGCGGAAGTGCGACCTGCTTTTCGGGTCCCCACGCTGCGTGGCGGCCTAACATTTCGCACAGCGCTCATCGAAGTAGAGGTTAGCGCAACGCGTTTATCATCGTGTAAACAGGCATGGTCCGCGCTCGAAGCGGCGAGCCGGCGCTTACCACGATGTGTCGGCTGCGCAGGGACTTAGGTGCTACAACTTTGGCGCAGTGGTACCCATGCCTTTGTGTTACTTCATTCTTGTGGTAGGCGAAAATATGATGTAGTCTGGTACAGCTAAACGCCACAGGAGAGCGCGAATGCAAGGGCCCCGAAGGATCCGACGATCCCGCCGAACCAAAACAGTTCGGTGGATGGTCCTCGCGACAGTGTTGTGCTCGGCGATGAGCTGCATCGCGCCGGTCCTGTACGCCACCACGGACTGTAGCCGGTGGCTCGCGGAATACAAACAGGGAATTCTGCAGCGCCGGGCAGCTCGCCGGTTGCGTTTCGCACGATACCGGCTGACGGCCATGGTGCACCGGCCAGTGGTTGTGCACCCGCATCCTTTGCAACACCGGATGAGTCCGCTCGAATCGCTTCGGCGGTTCCAAATTGACTGCGGTCCCGATATCGCGGAAGCGCCCCCAGTCGCTCCGCCGATGGCCCCTCCCACCAACGCTCCGGTCCTTCCGCCGGCTCCGCTCGTGCCAGAGGTTGCACTCGTAGATTTCGGAACGCTGCCGCCCGATCTGCCGCCGCCAACGCCGCCGGATGTGGGGGAGATCCCACCGTATGTTCCGCCACTGATCAACGTGCCTATAGCTCCGGTGCTGACCGCATTGACTCCAATCCCTCCGCCGCTTCCCCCGGCCGTCACCCCGGAACCCGGTAGCTTCGTCCTGGTGCTTACGGGCGGCACAGTGCTGGCGGACATGGCTCGACGTAAGCGTCACCCGTCCGCGTAGTCCAGCGCCTAACCGCACTTCGGAAGTTAGTAAAGCATGGAAAAGCCGCTGCTCATGCAGCGGCTTTTCCATGCTTTGAGTACTTTGGACCGAACATCCCGCTGCAACGTGTATGCCTTGGATTCACACCTGCTCCGCAGGCAGGTGGGCCAAGCAGACGTGGTTACTTCAGAGAGGCCTGCTGTGGGAAGGACTGCCGTTCCCAGGTGGCCATCTGGGTTTGGATTGCGACCTCGTCGTCGGTCTTGAGCAGGATCGACGCGATCTCGTGTGCGACTACCCGTTGCAGACCGCGGGGTTGAGCCGTATGCAGCCGATCTTCGCGCAAATAGGTCGTGTGCTGTTCAGCATCGGTGTCTGCGGCTGCGTCTGCGATGGCTTCCTCACCACGCGGAGAGAACGGGGCATACTGCTTCCATCCCTCCTCGCCGCAGACGACGACGAAGTGCCATCCGTCAGGCGCGTGGAGGCGGTCTGCGGTGCTCCGAACGGCCTGCGCGGTCGCATTGCACGCCGCACGATTAGCCGAGGACAGATGCTCCAGATCCCCTCCAACGCAGACCCGGGTCTGTGCGAGGGCGGGCACCGCGAGCATCGTAGCGGCGAAGGTGACGGGCAGGGTGGCGAATCGGATCTTCATTATTTCTCCCGCAGAGCAGCGTTGAGTGTGCCGAGCATAGCAACGGGACCTGGGTAGTTACTTCACACTTAGGGTGTAGCGGACGACCCGAACGGAGGAGTTTTGGTGTACAGTGTCCCGTTTTGGAACGAGCCTGGCCTGATCGTGCAAGGCGACTGACTCAGTCGTGTCACGATCCGAGCGAATGGACCTGAAATTGAATTCTCGACCGAAGGAAAGGCTGGTGGGGAGGCGGTTCAGCGGGACGAATCTGAGGGATGATTAACAGCGCGGTTGCGGCCGCAAGAGACCTCAGCTCCGCTGTCCTCCTTGTGCCAAAGACACACGTCTAACCTGCCCCTTACCGGCCAACTGAGGGCATCCGAACGCTCGACATACGGGATGTTCGACGGTACGCTAAACTCTCGCGACGACTGGTTTGCGCACAGAAGTGGCATTGACCTGATCGCAGGCTGCTTGTGAGCTATATAGGTCGGCGCGGCAGTGCACAGACGGGTGCCGAGCGAGTTCGGTCAATCGGGGGAACACATGGCAAGGTATCTGATCACGGGAATCGCGGGCTTTATCGGCTCCTCGCTGGCCCACGCGCTCGTTGAGCAGGGGCACACGGTGCAGGGCGTCGACAATCTGTCGACCGGCCGCATGGAGAACATCACTGACATTCTGTCTTCGATCACCTTTGAGGTCGCGGACATCCAAGACCAGGCCGCGATGCGTGCTGCCTGCGAAGGCGTCGATTACGTTCTGCATCAGGCGGCCTTGGCGTCTGTTCCGCGGTCGGTACAGGATCC
This sequence comes from uncultured Verrucomicrobiae bacterium, assembly GCA_963795955.1. Taxonomy (GTDB): domain Bacteria; phylum Acidobacteriota; class Terriglobia; order Terriglobales; family Acidobacteriaceae; genus Granulicella. The sequence goes on along the minus strand of CAWCJK010000003.1, from coordinate 56,196 downwards.
CCTTTCCTCGCACAACACCAACATCACGGGGACGCTGAGCGTCTTGATGGCCGCACGCGACGCCGGTGTGAAGCGCATTGTCTATGCGGCGTCCTCCTCTGCGTATGGCGATCAGGACGGGCAGACCAAGAACGAGGACATGCCGACGCGGCCGCTCTCGCCCTACGCCGTGCAGAAGCTGGCGTGCGAGCACTACCTCCAGGCGTTCTGCCGGGTATATGACATGCAGGGCATCTGCCTGCGGTACTTCAACATCTTCGGACCGCGACAGGCGGCAGACTCTCCATATTCGGGAGTCATCGCGCGCTTCGTCTACAAGATGATGGCCGGGGAGACACCCACCATCAACGGCGACGGAAGTGTCAGCCGCGACTTTACGTTTGTACAGAATGCCGTCAACGCCAATCTGCTGGCGTGTACAGCGCCGAGCGAGTTCGCCGACGGCCGATGCTTCAACGTGGGCACGGGGCACACCCAGACACTCAATGACCTCTACCGGGAGCTTGCGGAGATCCTGGAGTTCAGGGACAAGCCGAAGTATGGGCCCATGCGGGCGGGCGACATCCTGCATTCCCAGGCGGACATCACCCGCGCACGCCGGGATCTGGGCTATGCGCCTGAAGGCAGCTTCCGTGCGGGGCTTGAGAAGACGGTCGCCTGGTACCTCAAAGAGGCGGAAACCATGACCGCCGCGTAACGGCATCCACGCAAAGAGAGAAGGCAGCGAGTGTTCTCACTCGCTGCCTTTCTCTTTGCTTACTTGGGGTTTCCTACTGGGCTCCGCGCCGGCGAAGGATGGTCTTGATCGTCTCGAACATGATGAGAAGATCGAGGCCCAAGGACATGTGCTTGATGTAGTACAGGTCGTATTCGAGCTTCTCACGCGTCTCGGCGAGGGTAGCGCCGTAACCAAAGCGCACCTGGGCCCATCCGGTCAGCCCAGGACGAATCAGGTGGCGGAGGTAGTAGAACGGGAGCTGTTCGGACAGCATGGGAACGAACTCAGGGCGCTCAGGCCGAGGTCCAACGAAGCCCATGTCTCCACGCAACACGTTCCAGAGTTGCGGGATCTCGTCGATGCGAGTCTTCCGCATGATCATGCCGAACTTGGTGACGCGAGGGTCATTTTTCGTGGCCCATCGCGCTCCGTTGGCCTCCGCATCCACGAACATCGATCGGAACTTATAGACGTGGAATGGACGTCCGCCCATACCGACCCGGGTCTGGCGAAAGAACACGGGCCCCTTGGAGGTCAGTTTGATCAGCAGTACGACAAAAGGGAAGAAGGGCAGAAAGAGCAGAAGGCCTACCAGCGCCACGATCGTGGAGATGACTTGCCTCAGGAACTGCCTGGTGCGGTTGATCCGGAAGCCGTCGCTGTACAGGAAGTTGCTGGGCCGAATCCCGTTCAGCTGGATCTTGCCTGAGAGTCTCTCGTTCAGATCAGACGCACTCTCGACCGTGATTCCGGAGAATCGAAGGTTGAGGAGCTCCTGCACAGGAAGTTCATCGCGAGCGTCCTCTACGGCGACGATGATGCGGTGAACAGCGGGCCGGCGCTCAGCGAGGCGGGCCAGTTCTTCGATCCAGATCTGCTTGCGTGCCGCTTTGTCCAGCAGCCCGATGTCCTGCCAGTCGGTGACCTCCATCCCCAACTCGCGGCGGGTACGCAGGCACTTGACGATCGAGCTGGCGTAGTCTCCGGCCCCGAGTATGTACACCCGCTCGCGAAAGAACCGTTTGGCGGCGATCCATTCATAGAACCGGCGCCAGCTGATCAGTGCCGGCGTGAGTAACAGAAATGCCAGCGCATACACATAGCGGGCGATCGCAATGCTCGGGAAGAACAGGATCAGGGCCGATAGCAGGAAACAGTCAAACCCCAAGACCAGCAGGATGCGGAAGTAGATCTCAAGCGGAGCCGACACGATCTGCGGCTCATACAGATCGAAGTAGTACGAAAAGATCAGGCTAGCCGCGGTGATCGCAGCAATCTTCAGGTAGCCCTGTTCGTAGTTCAGCGCGAGATAGGCGTCCGGACCGAGCAGCGCGACGGTTGCGAGGAGAAAGCAGCCGCTAACAATGACGGCCTCGCAGAAAAGAAGTATGACCGTGCGTGTCGGATAGTAGACGTTCAGGAAACGGATCATCGTGGCTGGGGTCCCGGGCTAAGCTTCCGCTCGGTAGCTCTCGTAGCTGCTGTAGTAATCGCTCTTGGAGGGGACCTTGTGAACCGCATTCAGGACAAAGCCCAGGACCCGTGCTGACTTGAACTGCAGTTGAGCTTGTTGAGCGGTCTTGTACTTTGTGATTCCCTCGCGAGCGACTAGTAGGACGCCATCGCAGGGATGCGAAAGGCTGACCGCATCCGACACGAGGTTAGCGGGCGGAGAGTCGATGATGATCCAGTCAAACGTTGGGCCGACTTTCGCCAGCAGTTCCGGGAACTTGGCATTCGCGGCGAGGTCTCCCGCGGTTTCGGCATCCTTGCCGCCAGGTATGAACACCAAAGAGGACAAGCCGAGAGCGTGCGGAGATCCAGTCGGGACCTGTGGCCGCTGCAGAACGTCAAGAACGCCGGCTTCCCCCGAAAGGTACTCGGTCAGGCCAGGCTCGCGGGGCGCGCCCAGGAGCTTGTGTAGAGAGCTCCGGCGCATGTCGCCATCGATCAGAAGTACACGGTTCCCCTTGTGGCGAGAGAACGCGAGCGCAAGGTTGATCGCGACGAAGCTCTTGCCTTCGCCGGGAAGTCCGCTGCTGACCAGAACCGATTTGATTGGCGCCTGCTCGCGGAACTCGAGCAGATGGGATCTCAGGCTGCGAAACTGCTCCACCTCCACACCGCGCTCACCAAGCGACGGGAGCGACTCCAGAACCGGCGCCCAAGTCCGCTGCTGAACCCGGGAAAGGTCGAGCGCGTGGGTGAAGCCGTCCACGCTCTGCGCGGCGTAGTAGTTGATGTCCGGCGTCGACTCGTCCAGCGGCGGCTGTGAGGTGCTCAACGGCAGTGCATCGTCGCTGGGTGTGACGAGTTCGTCTACCGACAGGGAAGCGCCACCCTCCGGTCGACCGGTCACAACCCCTCGTTCCAACTCGGCCCGTAGTAACGCTTCGTAGATCTTACTCATACCTTGTTATCCTTCAGCTTCAGCCCGCTCGGTGTTCGTTGCGATGGACGGTGGTCCGCTCTGATTTCGGGTCAGGTCCCGACGTACGGTCGAGGACGAATCTCCTCCGGCTCCTGCAGTCTTAAATCGTCTACCACAAGCGAAACCAGCTTTGGAATGACCCTTTCGGACTGGTCTACGTACGCGAAGATGAGGCAATTCTCGCAGATGAGGTTAATCAGACGGGGAATTCCGCCACTTGCCTGGTGTATCAAGCGAATCGAGTCCGGGAGAAAGATCTGCTTCGTCGTCCCGGCGATTTTCAGCCGTGCCAGAATATATTGCTCCGTCTGCTCCAGATTCAAGGGCTGCGTCCGGCACCATAGCGAGATTCGCTGGCGAAGCTGTCGGACATCCGGTTGACGAAGACGCATCTCCAGTTCCGGCTGACCGGAAAGGATGATCTGCACCAACTTCTCCGAAGAGGTCTCCAGATTGGTCAGGAGCCGGATCTCTTCCAGCATGTCGCCCGACAGATTCTGTGCCTCGTCCACGACGATGACGCAGATCTCCTTGTGCCCGAAACGTTCGATCAGCCAACGGTTGAGCTGGATGAGCATGCCCGATTTCGTTCGTGCGGTGGGGGGCACTCCGAAGTCGCTCAAGCACGAACTCCAGGAACTCGAGCACATCCAGCCGCGGATTGAACACGAAGGAGCTGTGAATCCTGGTGCGATGCAGCGCGTCAAGGGTGTGCCGAAGGAGGGTGGTTTTTCCTGTACCCACCTCCCCTGTCAGAACCATGAATCCGCGCCGGGACGTGATCCCGTACTGCAGTGACGCCAATGCCTCGAGCGTCTGAGGCATCATGTAAAGAAAGCGAGGATCAGGATTGATCGTGAACGGATCGCTTTCGAGATTGAAGAACCGCTTATACATGCTTAACCCTGAGCACCCGCGATTTGCCTAGGCTTTCTGAACGGAAAACGCCGTGGGCTTGGGGCCGCCACCGGTGTCCTTCGAATGCGAAAGGTGATCGAGCTCCGCAGATAGGCCGATCAGGGCTAGGGTAGGCAGCTTGGTGAACGCCCAGACGTCGCGCTCGCTGCGGATCGAAGTATCGCGATACTCCAGGAGACCGGCGAGAGCCAGGCCGAGCACAAGGCCAAACCCGGCGCCGCTGCCCAGGAACAACGTGCGCTTCGGCGAAAATGGTGCGTCGGGCAGATTCGCGGCGTCCATCACAGTGAACTGCTCACTTTGCTGCTGTTTCTCGAGATCCGTCGCCATCTTGGAATCGTTCTTCTTGGCCAGCAGATCGTCGTAGAACTTCTGAGCGGTCTGATAGTCCCGAGTTAGCTGCTTATATTGTTGTTCGATCATAGGACTCGACTCGAGCCTTGACTCGTAGCTCGCGATCCTGGACTGCAGCTGGCCCTGCTCGCGTCGCTTTTCATCGATGCCGACGTCAGAGGCACGCAGCTGTGCACGAAGCTGCAGAACGGAGTTGGACTCGTGCGTGGGAGCTGCGAATGAGCCAGACGAACTGCCGCTGGTGACCGTCTTCGGGATGCTTGCCATCTTGGCGCGAAGGTCCGCGATCTTGGCCTTGACCGCCTTCACGTCCGGGTAATCGGCGGTGTAGTGAGTACTAAGTTCAGCCTCTTGGGCCTGGAGCTTCTCCAGTTCGACCTGATCGGCCTGCTGAACCGGGTTCGGAACCATCGATACCGTCGCTCCGCTCGGAGAGACGATTGTGGATTGGCCCTGCTGTGCCAGCAGCGCCTGGATATAAGTCCTATCCTGCTCCTGGCGTTGAAGCTGCTGGGTGACAGCTTCCAACTGGGTGTTCAAGGTATTGAGCATGTTGGAGTTGGAATCTTCTTCTCCCGGCAGCCTGCCCATGTACTGACGCTGAAAAGCGGCCAGTTTCGCGTCCTGCTCGTCCAGGTTGCGCTTGGCATCGGAGAGTTGTCCTTGCAGGAAGTCCGTGGTGCCTTCCGCAGACTCCTCGCGCAGGTGGAGATTCTCGTTCAGGAACAGGGAAGTGATCTCGCTGCAGACCAGCTGTGCGGTATGAGCATCGTCTGCCTTGAAGAGGATAAAAAAGCCAGGAAGCCCGTCCGAGCGCGCGACCTGGGAGTGAATCGGCCGAATCTCGATGTCCTTTCGAACCATGTCGATGCGGTCATCCATGTCCAGGTGCTGCGTCCCGTATAGGTTGTACTTTTCGATAATGGGCTGCAGATGCGAGCGGCTGAGGATCTGTTCCTTCATTGACGCTAGACGGCTGTCAAGATCCGTGGAGACGACGGACTTTACGTACTCGTCAGGGACCTTCTGGCCCTCGATGAGGACCAGGGTTTGGGACACGTACCGCGGCGGGATGAGGTAGCTGAACGCGTACGCGACGATCGGCAGCACTAGGAGCGGCAGAACAACTACCCACCAGCGTCGCTTCAATATTGCGAGATAATCTTCTGGAGCCAGAGGACGGTGACCTAACATGGGTTTACCGCTCCTTTCTACTTGCCGAGGGAGATCGCATGGGGCGAATAGCTGATACCGAATCCGAGTGTCTGGTAGAAGCCAGAGAACACGTTCGCGACCGGTAGGTTCCCAGACGTGGTTTGGTGCTCAAGCGTATAAGACGCGTACCCGGAAAATTGCCTTCCGATCGTGCGTGATACCTGCCCGCCAGCGAACACACTATTGGTGTTGAAGGTGTAGGTTTCCAAACTCGCCAAAGTGGTTGTGCGGGACCAGCCGAGCGATCCGGAGACGTTCCAATCTCTGCCAAATTGCCGGTGAACCGTACCAGTGATATTGTCCGAGAAAGATCCCGGAAGTACCCCGGCCCCGTTGTTTGCGCCACGCGAGTAGTTCACGTTGTAGAACAGAGTTCGTGCGGCGTAACTAGCGCTTGCTCCGGCGGTGATTTCCGTCGATGCGGGCAACACCCCCGAGGACGCGGACATGAAGGATCCACTCGAGGAGATACGCTGTGGGCCGGCGTAAACGTCTGTGGTGAGCTTCCTGTTCCACTGCCGGGAGTAGTCTACCGTCGCACCTTGCGCCGTGTACGAGTAATTACTGCCAGGGTAGGTGAAATTCGAATAGTTGTAGTTGACCGTCAACGCGCTTAGTTGATTGAAGTGGTAGCTCAGTCCAGCCGAGCCCCCGACCCCGTCATTGTTGATGCCGAAGGACGAATTGTCCCCGACAAAGCGCTGTACGGCATAGTACCCGCTGCCCTGGGCGGAGATATGCGGCCCGACGAGGCGACTTGCCGTTCCTGAAATCGTATTGCTCACACGAGGCCCATAGTCCGTCAGAACGCCGATGCCGGAGGCGGGCCCAACCGCGATGGGGTCGACACCGAGGTCGCCTACGCCCGGGATACCCGATAAACCGCCGGCCGGGCTTTCCGGGAGATAGCTCACGCCATCCTGAACATCGAATGTCCAATTCTTGGTCTTAAGTAACTGGGACAACGAGAGATTCTGATATGTGGTCGTGGGCTGTCCCGAGTTTGCTAACAGCACGACCGCCGCTGTACACCACGTTGAACGGATGAGAGACGCTGGTCGACGCGTACGCGAGATCCCCGCCGAAGTTCGTGTACAGCGAGGTCCCGCCGCTGTAGAAGCCATTCGAAATCAGTTCGGAAGCGTTTAGGGCATAGCTCAGCGTGCCCGGGAGGCGGGGTATGCGAAAGCCAACGTTTGGCGGCTGATGCGGGCTCTGCCGGCAGCAATTGCCCAGGACGCCCGGAGACATAGAGAACCGAAGGCAGAGAGACAGAGAAACGCAAGTGTGAGCGGTTTCTTCATGGAACCACGATCGTATCGCCCGAAAGCAGGGTAACGCCTTGCAGGTTACCTTCTTTGAGAGCTTTTTTATAGTCGAACGGGATCTTCTGCTGCTTGCCCGCGGTTCCGCGCAAGATATAGATTTTCTTGCCGTTTGCGTACGGCGTGAGCCCGCCCGCCGAAGCGATCGCCTGCAGCACCGTGAGGCCGGGCGTAAGCGGCTCTTCGCCAGGTTTACCAATCTCGCCGATCAGAAAGATGCGCTTGCTGTTGACGCCCATGACGGTGACGGTGACTGATGGATCATTGATGAACTTTTTCAGCCGCTGCACGATCTCGTCGCTGAGGTGCATTGGCGTCATGCCTGCGGCTTGCATGTCACCGACAAGAGGAAGAGAAATCATTCCGTCGGGGCGAACGGGGAGGGTTCCGGAAAGCGTGGGCTCCTTCCATACGTTCACCTCCAACGAGTCGCCCGCTCCGATCTGGTAATCAGCCGAGACGCTTGGAGCCTGAGTATGGGGCGGCGCGGCCGCGGTTTGCGCAGGCGAAGTGGCCTGTGGAGGGGCGCGGTCTGCGCAGGGCTGGGTGTTGGCGGCGGGGCCGTAGGCTGCTGCGCCTGACCACTCGAGATCCCGAGCAGAGCACTGACCATTCCTAGCCCGAAGATGCGAACAAAGCTCATACGTTGCGACTCTACCTGCCGAAAGACAAGCCTCTCATCGATTTGCGCACACACTCTGAACTTGCGCGGATCTTTCGAAGTTTCTCGCGACTGGAGGCGTTAAGCAAGTCCCTCGGTGGCTACTCAAACACGCGCTCCTGATCAAAAGTCTCGCGGAGATCGGCCCCAGGCTGGAATCCCCCGAAAGCACCAAGGTAACGGTGCCCAAACGGCGGGCATTGTGATATTGTCCACCCTGCAAGTGCATTCTGAGACCACGATCCCCGGGACCGTCGCTTCTCCGCGACTCAGCGAAGCCACAGGCATGTCGCAGGAGAACCAGCGCTCTTCGAAGCCGGCGCTGACGCCCCTTTTTCCAGTCATCCTGATCGCTCTGCTCACCATCCTTCTGTACGACGGTGTGGCAGTCAAGCTGGTAAGGGACTGGTACGAACTGCCTGATTTTTCGCATGGCTTTCTGATCCCGTTCTTCGTCGCGTATCTGCTGTGGGAACGTCGGGAGGCGATCAAACAGACACCCATCAAGCCAACATGGTCCGGCTTGCCGGTTGTGCTCCTTGCACTCCTACTGCTGGTGACGGGCCTGTTCGGTGCAGACCTATTTCTGTCAAGAATCTCTTTCATTCTGCTCGCGGCAGGGGTGATTTGGACGTTGGCGGGCCTGCCAATGCTGCGGCAGCTGCGGTTTAGCCTTTTTGTACTACTGCTCGCGATTCCGCTGCCCACGCTGATTTTCAACCAGATCACGTTCCCGCTGCAGTTGCTGGCGTCCAAGATGGCGAGCGCCATGCTGCCGCTGGCTGGTGTCCCCGTTTTGAGGGATGGCAATGTGATCCAGTTGCCCTCCATGCAGCTGGAGGTAGCTGAGGCTTGCAGCGGTATTCGCTCGCTCCTCAGCCTGTTCACACTTGCCGTGATCTACGGCTACTTTCTGGAGCGGACGATGTGGCGCCGGGTCGTACTGGCTTTGGCCAGCCTGCCGATCGCCGTTGCGGCGAATGCAGCCCGAATCTTCGGGACGGGCATGTGCGTGCAGTACTGGGATCCCGATAAGGCGCAGGGCTTCTTCCATGAATTCTCAGGGTGGTTGATGTTCCTTGTTTCCCTCGTATGCTTGTATGTGGTGCACAAGTGCATCCGCGCGATCGGCCCGCCGTCGGACGGGAGCCCAGCCGAGGTTACGGCAAAATGAGATCCCCGCAGTTCTGGTCTGTGATTGGCTGTCTGTTCGTCACTTTGCTGCTGGTCCACATCCGTGGCGATGTGGACAAAGTTCCCCCGAGTGCGCCCCTTGATCAGATCCCTGAAACCTTTGGGACTTGGGTCGGACAGGATTACCCCATCTCCCAGGACGTTCTGGATGTACTCGGTAAGGGAGATTTCCTGAACCGGATCTATACGCCGCGAGCAAACGCGACACCTGCTTCCGCCGGTACGGCGAACCCGGGTGTTGTGCCCGTGCAACTGTTTATCGCGTATTTCCCAACCCAGCGTGCAGGGCAAGCGATTCATTCGCCGCAGCACTGCTTGCCCGGTGCTGGGTGGACCTTTCTGTCCTCGGGGGTCACGGAGTTCAGTGACCGGACCGGCAAGAGCTACCGGGTCGGCGACTATATAATCTCGGACGGTCGAGCGAAGCAGGAAGTGCTGTACTGGTATCAATCTCATGGCCGCAGTATCGCGAGCGACTATGCAGCAAAGCTTTATATGTTGACCGATTCGATCCGTATGGGACGCACTGACGCTGCACTCGTGCGCCTGATCACTCCGATCGAGCCCAATGACCCGGACGGTACTCGGGCGCATAATCGGCTGCTGAACTTCACGAAGAATGTGACGCCACTCTTGCCGGCATATGTGCCGAACTAGCTTGAGTGTCACGACGAAACTGCCGCGCGGTCAAAGAAACGAAGGGAGAATTCGCATGGTCGCCACGCGAACTCGCAATGAGAGGTTCGCTCAGGTCGCATTGTGTGCTGTCCTGGCAAGTGTTGGTCTTTCAGGCTGCAAACACGACCCGAACGTGCAAAAGCAGAAGTACCTGGAGAGCGGAAAGCGCTACGAAAAGGACGGGAAGTATCGCGAGGCGACGATTCAGTTTGCGAACGCGCTGAAGGTTGACAAGAACTTCGCGCCGGCTCATTACGAACTCGCGAAGACCTATCTTCACCTTGGGTCGATGATCCCCGCGTACCAGGAGTTGTTGCGGACGGTGGCTCTGAACCCTTCAGACATGCAGGCACGCCTGGATCTGGGCACTCTGGAACTGGCCGGAGGCCTGCCCGACAAGGCCACAGAGCAAGCAAACGCGGTGCTCGCCGCGCAGCCGAACAATGCCGAGGGCTACGCACTCCTCGCCTATATCGCTTCCAAGGCTAAGGATCCGGACAAGGCGAAGGAGCTAATCCAGAAAGCGATCACTCTGGATCCGAACAACGCTCGCTTCCATACCGCCTTAGGCATGATGGAGTCGAAGGGACCCGAAGGCGTTCAGGCAGGCGAGGGCGAGCTGAAGAGGGCCATCGATCTGAACCCCAAGGACGCGTCAGCAAGACTGGCGTACGCGGAGAACCTTGCGCGCAATGGCGACCTCTCCGGAGCGCAGCAGCAGGTCCAGGCCGCCGTAAAAATCACTCCGGACAATCTGCAAGCGCGGATGGCGCTGGCTCAGCTCTACCTGCGGCAGAAGGACGAACCAAAGGCGGAGGAGACTTTGGTCCAGGCAGTGAAAGACATGCCGGACAAAGAGCAGCCCGCCACGATTCTTCTGACGTTCTATGGCCGGACGAATCAACTCGCCAGGGCGGAGCAGAGCTTTGGGGACCTGCACAGGTCTTACCCCAAGAGCGTACCGATCTCCACGCAATACGCCCAGTTGCTGATGATGCAGAACAAATTTGACCAGGCCGGACCGATTCTCACGGACCTGAGCAAGACGAACTCCAATAATCCGCAGGTTCAGCGACTCAATGCGAACATGCTGCTGCACCAAGGCAAGCCGAACGACGCTTATCTTCTACTGCAGAAAGCCGTTCAGAATGCGCCTGACGACCTGCGTCTGCGGCTGATTCTCGCGAATGTCGCCAGCAGCCTCGGGAAGACCGCGGCCGCAGAGACGAACCTCCAGGACGCGGCCAAGCTCGATCCCTCAAACATTGACGTCGCGAGGGGACTTGCTGACCTGGCGATGCGGCGCGGAGACATGTCTCAGCTTGGCTCCCTCGCTGACAGAACCGTCAAACTGCATCCGGAGTCGCCGAATGGCTATCTCTGGCGCGGCGCAGCAGAAGCAAATCAGCAGAACTTTACGGAAGCGGAGAAGGATTTTCAAACCGCTCTACAGAAGGATCCGAATAACGGAGCCGCGATGCTTGATCTGGGCGAGTTGAAGCTCAGGCAGAACAAGGTTCCGGAGGGGCGCGCGTTGCTCGAGCAGGTGCTCGCGCGTGACCCGAACCAGGTGCAGGCGCTGAATCTGCTGGTTACATTGGATCTCAAGGATAAGCAGCCGCAGAAGGGGCTGGAGCGTATCCAAGCGCAGATTGCGAAATCGCCGAACAATGCGGCGTTGTATGCGGACCTGAGCGCATTGCAGATGGAGATGAAGGACTTCTCCGGAGCCCAGGCCAGTGCGCAGCACGCGCTGTCGCTAAACAAGGAGTATGAGCCGGCGGTCACCATGTACTCGCAGGCCCTGGTCGCACAAGGGAATACGGACGGCGCTATTGCTACGTGGCAGCAGTGGCTTAGCACCCATCCCGATGACTCTCGCGCGACCATGTTGATGGGTTCCCTTGAACAGACCAAGGGAGACGTCAACAAGGCGATGGACTACTACAAGAAGGCATTGCAACTGGACTCGTCGCAGGCTCTCGCGGCGAATAATCTCGCCTTCCTGATGGTCGAGAACGGCGAGAACAGCGACGTGGCGCTCAGCTATGCGCAAACAGCTCGCCGGATTCTGCCGCACTCGCCTGATACCGCCGACACCCTGGCTTGGGTGTACTACCACAAGGGTACATATTCGCTCGCGCGTGATCTTCTCGAGGATGCAGCGAAGGCAGCGCCCAACAACCCGGACATTCACTACCATCTTGGGATGACGTATAACAAGCTGGGCAACAAGGCAAATGCCGTGACTGAGCTCAAGAAAGCATCGGAGCTCGCGCCGAACACTCAGGTAGCAAAGCAGGCCTCCGCAGCGCTGAGCCAGATCGGCGCGTAGCCGGCCGGCCGTACGCACATGAGAAAGCCCGCGCTATACGCGCGGGCTTTTCCTTTTCCTGGCTCCGGGGCATGTGCGCTTTGCGGTCCGCATCACCAGTGCCGCCCGTCTTGTTCACGTCCGTAGGCGCGTTGCGGGGCCGGACGCCTCAACACCCTGGGCGCGTCGTCCTGATGCCCCTCGCCGCGGCACCTGTCAGCCACCTTGTGGCAGCGATTGGCGCGTCAGGCGGCAGCGGGGAGGTTGAACTCAGAGAGCCAGCGGTATGAGGACGATGGCGCGATAGTGGAGCGATCGGATCGCCAACGCCTGGCGACCGTCGCGCCAAGCTCGCGGGCAGTGCAGGGGAGAAGCTGACATGGAGCGGCACAATTGCTCACGCGGTCACAACATCCGTTGGAAGCGGCTCTTGACAGCCGCGGCGCGGCGCGCAGCAGCCCCGGGAGCGAATTGAAACAAACAAATGCGCTGCCACAAGGGCAGCGCATCGTGTTTGTGAGGTTGATGACGCTTAGAGGATGCTGCCAGCCTCACGGCGACGCGTGAAGAGCATGCCAGCCGCACCGAGAAGGCCGGTGCCGAGCAGGAGGAGGCTGTTAGGCTCCGGGGTGACCGAGGTGGTCGTCGCGGTGCCAGAGAAGCTCACCAGAACTCCGGTGGGTCCCTGTGTGCTGATGCGCAACAGGCCGGGGATGTCAACCGTGGGGTTGTCGCTGAGCACGAAGTAGCCGGGCGCATTCACATCGAGGAAGCCGTTCACATCGAAGCTGGGCGAGTCGCTGGTCGCATGGTAGGTCGCGGTCAAACCGTTATTCGTGACCGAGAACAGGTTCACGTCGAAGGTCGTACCCGTGTTGTAGTTCAGCGTGTTCATGTTGACCGCGACTGTTCCACCGTTCAGGGTCGCGAAGACACCCGTATCGCCGGCCGAGGTATAAGGGCAGGTCGCGGAAGGCGGGCAGAAGTTTACGGTTGTGTTGCTGGTGTTGTAGCTGCCGTAGCCGGTGACGTTCAACGTATCGGCCAGTGCCAAGCTAGACGATGCGGCTAGCACCGCACCGAGAGCAAACAGTTTCATGTGACTCTTCATAAAGCTCCTTTTAGTGCCGCCGCAGCCGGTTCCTCTTACACGGGACGATGTCCCTTTGGGTTCCGTTCTGCGTCCGTCGCTAGAAGGGCCGAAACGATTACAAACCTTTCAGTTTGTACCCTCGACGTCTTGGCCCTGTCATGCGAACGGTTTGATAATACCCCAACCAAAGTTGTAGGCAACAGTATTTTGACTATTCTTTAGTACCCAAAACGTGAGTACTAGGGACCTGGCCAGATGCGTGAAATCAGGCGATTTGAACACAACGCGCGACCGATGGAGGGCATCCAGCAGTCATTGTCTTCGTGTCGTCAGACGAGGCATATCTCGCATTCGAAACTCAACGGCGAGACGCGTTCGTTGCGCCGACAGGGAGAGGGTTCCGCACGGCCGCTGCCTTTTGCCGAATGCAACGTGGCGCACTGAGACATCGGCGGCCGCCCAACGATGCGCAGCGAATTGAAGCGTACCCGCAGTTCGAACGATTCGTTCGCCCAGGGTCTTGAGGACGCGCTCCAAAGCCTACATCTGGCCGCTTCAGTGCTGGAGACTACGTCCAGCGAGTGCGGCGCCCCAAGAAGTTGTAAAACGCCATCGCGGCTGCGACGTTCAACATCGTGAACGTATACGCCACCGCTACGGCGCGCTGCTTCCTCGCCGAAGGAACGACGAACCCGCAGAACGCCGTGGCGTAGAACAGAACCTGCACGACGAAGATCGCCCTGAAGAACGGGCCACCTTCGATCGCTGCGCTGACCACCATGAGCCCGAGGAGCAGAGGTACAACCAGACGCAACAACTTGTGACTGATCAGACGAAAGAGCAGTGGATTGGAAGGGGAGAGGAGCCAGGGCGCGAGGCGTAGCAATTGGTAGTTGCCTGTCAGGGTACGCACCTTGCGTCCGAACTCCTTGCTCGCATCCGGGAAGACCCGATCACGCGCGATGGCGCCCCCATGGAAGATCACGCGCTTGCCTTGCCTGGCGATCTGCATGGGGATGAGGACATCGTCCAGAAGAGTCCCTGGTGGTATCGGCTGGAAGAGTCCACGCCGGATCGCATAGATCGCGCCGGTTACCCCGACGACCGATCCCGTCGCCGATTCCAGCTTCCGCGTCATCTTCTCGATCTTCCAATAGAGACCGAGGCCATCTGGAGAGGGCAGACCGTCGGCTGTTTCGAGCGTCAGTTCGCCGCTCACAGCTCCCACGCTTGGATCAGCCAGGCACGATACGAGCTCGGCTACCGCATCGGGAGCAAGCATCTGGCGCGTATCAAGAAAAACGAGCACATCACCTGTTGCGTGCCTCACACCGCGATTCAGCGCCTCCGCCTTTCCCACGGACGCGGGTAGCACGACAGCCACGATCCCCGGCCTCGCCGCTTCGAGGATTTCTGAAGTGGCATCGGTTGAGCCATCCGAGACGACGATGACCTGCAACAGCTCTGGCGGGTAGGCGAGCGCACGAAGATTGGCCAGCTTGGCGGGGAGGTTTCGCTCCTCATTGTGCGCGGCGATGATGATGGAAACGCTTGGGTACCACGCTTTGGCTGCGACCGGGCGTCTTCTGCCGAGCGCCCAAAGCAGCAGGGGATAGCCCGCGTACGCGTACCACACGAGAAAGAGCGAGATCCAGAACAACAGTCGCATGAGAATCGGCTGCGGTCGGCAGGCTGAGGTCCGATGATATCGCAGCGGGAACCGCACATCGGTTGTACCGCGACGCACTTTCGTCGCAAACGGCCAGCGCGACGACTGTGCCTACGGCAGCGGGATGGTCAGCGGCGGATTCCGAACCGTTTTGCCAAGCTGAGGGGGACGCGACGTTCCCTGAATCCATCGTCGTCGGATGGAACCCAAAAGGTACACCAAGTTGTGTGTTGACGAACCGAAACTCGGGGCCGTCAATCTGCGACTCATACTCGTGGGAGCCGGTTGTCCGGCGTTTTCCCAACTCCGAGCACTTCGAACAAGATTTATTTCAAATTTGAAGCTTCGCTCGGGACGGGAGCGTTTGCAGCGATTTATTTCTCTCCCGTTTCGGCCCCGAGATGTACGCGATCGCGCAAGCGGCTCTTTATAAAGTACATCCGGACATCGAAGGTCCATTCGGCGGAACATGGATGACCCTCGATCACTGCAGCATGAAGGACGAAGATAGGAATATGACCGCAAAATCCGCAGAAATCTTCGGCTTTCGTCTGCGCCATGTGGGAGTCGCAGTACGACAAATCGACCCTGCTGCCCGTATACTGAACGCGGTGTTTGGCTTTCAACGCACAACAGAGCAGATCGAAGATCCGATCCAAAAAGTTGCCGTCAGCTTTCTTAAGCAGTCGGAAGCGGATTCGATCGACGTTGAACTTGTCGCTCCTCTAAACGAGGAGTCGCCAATCTGCACTTTGCTGGACAAAAACGTTGGCGCCTATCACCTTTGCTTCGAAACCACGGACCTCGATGGAGCTCTGGCACACGCAGAGAGCCACGGGTGTTTCACTGTCAGCGGGCCTACGCCTGCGGTTGCTTTTGGTGGGCGTCGGATCGCGTGGATCTACTCGCCTACACGTCAACTCTTTGAATTGCTGGAAGCAAAGACCGCGTCTGAGGTCTTGCAATGAACGGTAACCCGCTCGCTTTCCCGTAATTGTTGGTTAGGCCAAAGGCCTCATATCATCCGTTGCTCATCGCTTCAATCTTGCTGCGCTTTCAGCGCACGTAGATACCCGCTGTAGTGCAGGGCGGCGAGTGACTTTTATCCATTTGGGATCAGGTATCGGCGCGCGCTGGTAATTGCGCTGCGCGGGTGCCCTGTGCCCTCTTTGTTCCACGGTAGTAACCGAAAGATGGTTACCCCGAAAGTACCAAGAGTACCCAACGCACGGGGAAGTGTGAACCCGGGTTGGGAGTGCTGAACTGTTACCTAATCTGCCGGCTCAGAGCATGACTTATGCCGCGCAGCTACCTACTAGCACCAGAGGTGAGATGTTGAAAGTGCTTCGCAAATCGACTGTATTCGGATTGGCTGTTTCTGTGTTGAGCCCACTGAGTGGGGCTGCAGCTACGTCCATTCCACCAAGCAGAAACGCGTCATTGGACAGGACTACGGTCGGAACCTCTGGCATTTCAACTACATCGAGTAGTTCAGATTCGATGAACGCGCATCTGGTTGCCTTAACGGGGGCATCGGCATCGCAGCGTCAGAACACCTACACGCTGATGGCCATGGCCAGCCCAGCTCCATTTCTGGTGGCGCCCAGCAAGCAGGTGACGACGCCAAGCATCACGACGACAACACTGGCCGCTGGCCAAGTAGGCGTCGCTTATAGCCAGACGCTCGCGGCGTCTCCAAGCAGTTCGTCGCTGGTTTGGAAGCTGAAGAGCGGAAGCCTTCCAGGGGGACTGACGCTGAATGCGTCGTCTGGCGTGATCTCCGGCAGCCCCGCTGCCGCAGGCGTGACTTCGTTCACGGTTCAAGTAACAAACCCGAACTATCCCGGTGTAAGCAGCACCGCAACTCTCAGCATCACGGTAACAAAGCCAAGCCTTTCGATCACCACCGGATCGACGCTGACCCAAGCGCAGCTGGGCAGCAGCTACAGCGCCTCGCTACAGGCAACCGGCGGTACCCCGGGCTATAGCTGGTCAATCCAGTCAGGAAGCCTTCCGAAGGGTCTGAGCTTCAGCTCCACGGGCGTGATCTCTGGAACGCCCTGCAGTGGGTGGCACCTTCAGTTTCTCGGCGAAGGTAACAGATAGCACTTCGCTCAGCGCAACCGCTCCGTTCTCGGTGACGGTGACCGCGACGGCTCTCTCGATCTCGTCCTCTTCGCTCGCGGCCGCCAAGCTTGGCGCGGCGTACAGTGCTTCGCTGCAGGCAACCGGTGGAACGCCGGGCTACATCTGGAGCGTGCAGTCTGGCAGTCTGCCGGCGGGGCTGTCGCTTAGCTCGGGCGGCGTGATCTCAGGCACAGCGAAGACAGCAGGAACCTCTAAGTTCACGGTTGCAGTAGCGGACAGCGGTTCGCCGGCACAGAGCCAGACGGCCTCGACGTCGATAACCGTGGGCGGCCAGGCGCTGGCGATCTCGTTCTCGACCCTGGCGAATGCACAGGTCGGGAGCAGCTACAGCACAAGCCTGCAAGCCACCGGCGGCACGCCGGCGTACGTTTGGAGCGTGATCTCCGGCACTCTGCCGAAGGGCTTGAGTCTTAGCTCGGCTGGCGCGATCACGGGAACCCCGGCATCCACGGGGACCTCGAAGTTCACTCTCCAGGTCGCGGACGCCAGCTCGCCGGCCCAAAGCCAGAGCGCGGCTGTGTCACTTACGGTGACCGGCGCAACGCTCGTCATCACTTCGCCTGCACTTGCAAGCGCACAAGCGGGATCTTCGTATAGCTGCTTCGCTCCAGGCGAGCGGCGGAACCCCGGGCTACACCTGGTCCTTGGCCTCCGGCAGCCTGCCTTCGGGTCTTTCGCTCAGCAGCGCCGGTGTGATCTCCGGAAAGCCTACAGCGGCGGGTACGGCAAACTTCACCGTGCAGGTTGCAGACAACGGATCACCGGTCCAGACTCAGAGCTCGCAGGAGTCCATCTCGGTTACCGGCGCCTCCGCGCCCTCTGCGCCGGCTGCACCGGTGAACACGAGCGGAGCAGCGATATACCTGTACCCGACTGCTCCAGTAGCCCCGCGAGGCACCTACCAGTCGGTCACCGCGATCGTGAACGGCGTCAACGATAAGACCGTCACTTGGTCCAGCGACGGCGGGACCATCGTCGGAACCAACCCCTGCGTAGCGAACGAGCCGTGCATGGTCGCTCTCTACACCACAAACACGGGAACGTACCATCTGACGGCAACTAGCAACGCGAACCACTCGGTTGTGGCTACGTCCACGATCACCTTCACCGCATCGCCCGTCGCCAGAACCGATCACCCTCGTTTCCTCGCCACGTCGGACATGCTGGCTTCACTGCGCTCGAAGGCAGTGCCGAGCAACACGATGTACCAGGGCATCAAGACCATCGCAACGCGTTACTACAATGCCGACGCCTCGGTCTACCACTACTCCACGTGGAATGGCACGCAGTGCGTGGGCGGTTCGGGACCGAGTTCGGATCAAAGTCAGAACTACCGCGAAAACGATGCGTGGTGGATCACTCTTGTCGGGCTGTTTGACTCGGATGCCACAACACGCAACCAGTACGGCTGCGCTGCCCGGGACATCTTCCTCAGCAACGCGGGATACGTGATCTCGGGAGAGCTGAATCTGCTGCAGGGCAACCGGTGGGCGGACAGCGCGATCCAGTTTGCGTTCACGGCAGATTACCTCCTCGGAGGTGGTTATCTCAGCGCCGCTGACCAAGTCGTGGCTCGCCAGTACCTCGCAAAACTTGCGTTCGAGCAGATCAATGACATCTACAACGGGGCATTGGCGACCATTGGGAACTACAACTCCGTTTCGCAATTCGAGGGATCGGACGAGAATTCCTCGACGATCATGCGTTCCATGGGGAACAACTACACTCATGCTCGGATCCTGGAACTGACAGGGGCCGCGCTCACGTTTAACGACAACCCCAACGACGATCCGGCTCTTTCGAATACCTGCAACGCTACGCGGTACCAGATCTGTCCGGATGGCACGGCCGGCTCCTTACACGCTTACTGGACGTATGTGACCGGTGGGATGCTCTACAAGGATTGGGCCGACATGGAAGACGGCAGCGTGGTGCAGCAGGCGTATGCTCTTTCTTCCACGCCGATGTGCAACACTCTCTGGCACAATCCCATGTCGTGCCTCGGCAACGGGCGTGGCGGCGAGTCCAGCGAGGGCACCGGCTACGGCACCTCCATCGAGAAGCTACGCTGGGCGCTGAACGGCATTCACACCGCAGGCTATGACGATCCGTTGCTCTATGGACCTCAGATGAGCATGGGAACGATGAGCTATTGGGATCTGCGTTACGTCGCCGATTTCACGTCGCTCACCGGTCTGAGCGGAAACGCGGGTGAACAGTCCCGTTGGAACTTCCTCACTGACGGCGATACGCTTTACTACTACGCTTACCCGTCCAACTATGGAGCTGAATCAGCACTGCTGGCTGCGGATGCATCCACTGGCAGGACCGATCGCTCGTCAGCAATCCAGTGGCTGCTGACCAACACGGCATTCGGAACGGCGAGCGGGCAGGTAGGAAATTGCTCCAGCTACTGCGGTTTCGACAACGAGGTCAGCAATGACTTTGCGTCCAACGTTGCGCTCGACATGTTCCTGGCACTTCCAGCGGAAGACCCGACAACGACGAACGTGGCTGCGGATCCTCGCCCATCTTTGCCGACGGATTGGTACGATGCAGGGAACCAACATCTCGTAGCCCGCGATAACTGGGGAACGAACACGAACACGGTGTTCTCTTACTACTGCACGAACACGCGAGATCGATCACGAACACGAGTACTGTGGTGGTTTCTCGATCTACTCGAACGGCGAGTACGTAACCAAGGGTCGTAACGAGTTCAACGATTACATCAACGAGATGTCCACGGCGCCCAACCAAAACGTGCCCGTGTATATCAACAACCCGTCACAGACTGGCTGCACCTACCCGAACTGCTACTTCGCGGACTCGACGGTGCTCGGCGGTCAACTCTGGCATTCGTACCAAGCTGGACTCGACACGCTGCATTCTTCGACGCTGCCGACTTACGTCGCGGCGATCGCAGACGCGACCAACAGCTACAACGGTGGCTGGGGTGGCTTCGGTCAACTCAACGGGATCACCGGTGCTTCACGGTCGCTCGTCTACCTGCGCGGCTCCAACCAGGTGATCTACTACGATCGCGGAACGTCTGGATCGAACGCCTGGGAGAAGGCGAATTACATCGTCACCACGGGTGCACCCAGCGTGAACGGACACACGGCCTCATGGCTGACGCGTTCCGGCCGGCAGAAGGTGTACTGGACAGAACTCGAGCCGGCCGCGACCCCGCAGCTGGACGCAACCTACACCGACGGGGATGCGGCCAATGATTGGGAGATCTATGGCCGACTGAAGGTCGACGCCGGCAGTGTTGGATCCGCTCGATTCCTGAGCGTTCTCCAATGGGGACCAGCTACATCCTCGGGTGCATCGGCATCGCTTGTCGCATCGTCTTCGGGAACTCCTTTCGAAGGCGCGCTGGTCGGTTCTTCGCTGGTCATGTTCATGCGTGATTGGCCCACGACCTTCACCAGCGTCAGCTATCCGGCGTCGGGCGCGACCACACAGTACGTGTCCGACCTCGCTCCGAACACCACGTACAGCATCTCGGGAGCAGGAGCCCCGGGGAGCGCAACCTCAGACAGCGCGGGCGTCCTGACCTTCACTGCATCCGGTGCAGGGACGATCACGGTCACCCCCGCTCCGTAACCAACCCGCTCGTATGAGCGATACAGGGCCGTTTCACCGAGCAATGAGTGCGTCTACACTGAGCACTCGGAGCGAGGTGGAACGGCCCTTCTTCTTGTGCGGATCTCAGCGCCCGGTGCAATGGCGAAGGGGCGGACACGAACACTCGGAGACGCAGCGCCAAGTCTCCGGAAAGTTCTTGAATCCTCGCATTTGGTAGACTGCATCCCGATTACAACCAGCAGTCAAGGACGACGATCGCGTTGAACCATCTCAAGTCCCAGCCGAACTCCTGTATTGGCAGTCCTCACAAAAGGGTTCCATCGGTACCGGTTGGTCCATGCCAACCGGAAAGGGAACCGAGCAGATGAGAAAGCTGGCGTTCCTGCTTCTTGCTTGCTTCTGTGCTTCGATTCCAGCGCAGAAGCTGTTCATCTATCCCAAGGTCTCTGTCGCGCCGAGCGGAACGTACCAGAGTGTGACCGCCATCGTGACGGGCGTGAACACGAAGACGGTCACCTGGGCAGCTTCTGGCGGGAAGATCGTTGGGACCAATCCCTGTGTGGTCAACGAGCCGTGCACGATCGCTCTGTTCAGTGCCGGCGCTGGGAAATTCGACCTGAAGGCGACCAGCAATGCCAATCCGTCAGTATCTGCAAGCTCCGAAATCACGTTTACACCGTCGCCTGCTCCGGTCACCACGCATCCACGCCTGATGATTACCGCGGCGATGCTGCCGCAGCTTCGGGCTAAAGCGACGCCCAGAAACCTGATCTACGAAAGTCTGAAGGCGCGGGCTACGACAGCCCTACAGCGGGACACCGGGCTCTGGAGTTGGACTTGCAAGGGGGGCTCTGGACAGCCGACTTCGGATCAGTCTCAGAGCTTCAAGGAGCAGGACGCGAACCTGTTCGCGTTGATGTCCCTGGCCGCGCCTTCAAAACAGGAACGCGATCAGTGGGGCTGCGCCGGCCGCGACGTTTTCATGACCATGGCAGGGTACGTGATCAAAGGAACGCTCGATGTCAGCAAAGGCAACCACTGGTCAGACAGCGCTCTGGCGCTCGCCCTCACGCCGGACTGGCTTATGGGAGGGGGTTATCTCAGCGCCTCAGACCTGCCCGTCGCTCGTGAGTACCTTGCCAAGCTGGCGATCGCGCAGATTACGAACACTTTCAATGGCTCCTTGGCGCGGATCGGCGATTACAACAGTCCGGCGCAGTTCGACGAAAGCAGTGAGTGGAGCATCACCGGGATGCGAGCGATGGGTAACAACTACACGCAATCCCGCATACTGATTCTCACCGCCGCCGCTCTCACGTTCAACGACGACCCTAACGACGATCCGCCGCTCAAGAGCACCTGCAACGCGACCCGGTATCAAGTATGTCCGGATGGGACCGCCGGCTCTCTACACGCCTACTGGAAATATGTGGCCGGAGGTTTGTTGTACAAAGATTGGGCCGACATGGAGGACCCTGCAGTCGTTCAGCAGGCGTATGCTACAGCGTTCAAGAATCTCCCGTCCGAACCGCTCTGCAACACTCCGTGGCATCGACGGACGTCCTGCCTCGGCAGTGGACGGGGCGGGGAGTCCAGTGAAGGTACAAGCTATGGCAGTTCACTCGCAAGGCTGCGTTGGGCGATGAACGCGATCCACACCGCAGGCTATGACGATCCGCTGCTCTATGGACCGCAGATGAGCATGGGAACGATGAGCTATTGGGATCTGCGCTATGTGGCCGATTACACCTCGCTCACCGGTCTCAGTGGATTCCCCACTGACAAGTCCAGTTGGACCTTCCTCAGCAACGGCGATACGCTGTACTACTTCGCGTATCCGTCCAACTATGGAGCAGAAGCAGCGACACTGGCCGCTGACTCTTCCGTGGGGCGGACTGACCGAAGAGCACCTCTCGAGTGGCTGATCTTCAATTCCGCTTTTGGGATGGCGAAGGGGCAGGTAGGGAAGTGCGCCAGCTACTGCGGATTCGACAATGAGATTGGCAACGACTATGCGTCCACGCTCGCGATGGACCTGCTGCTCGCACTGCCCGGGGGACGATCCGATTCGTGCCGAGCCCGCCGCCGACCCGCGCTCCGCTCTGCCAACAGACTGGTACGACGCCGGCAATCAACACGTCGTGGTGCGCGAGAATGGCTGGGCAACCGGCGAGAATACTGTTTTCTCGTTGTACTGCACCAACACCCAGATCGATCACGAGCACCAGTTCTGCGGCGGCTTCGACCTGTACAGTCACGGCGAGTACATCACGAAGGGGCGTACGGAGTTCAACGACTATAACGACGAGTTCAGCGTCGCACGGAATAAGAACTCAATCGCACTGATTCAGTATCCGGGCCAGACGTGGTGCAGAGCCGATCCGTGGTGTTCGTTCAATCAGGCCGCGACAGACGGAGGTCAGTTCTGGCACGGCTACGAGGCTGGTTTAGTTCCGCTGTACCACTCGGAGTTGCCCGGTTACGTCGCCGCATTAGCAGACATGACCAACGCCTACAACGGCGGCTGGGGTGGCTACGGCAGGTTCAACGGCATCACAGGGGCCTCGCGTTCTCTGCTCTATCTACGCGGTTCCAACCAAGTGGTCTATTACGATCGAGGGGCCTCGGGAGCGAACGCGTGGGAGAAAGCCACCTATCTCGTTACCACAGGTCCGCCTGGCTTCGCTGGCAACACCGCGGCTTGGCTCACGCGGTCAGGCAAGCAGAAGGTGTACTGGACAGAGCTCGAGCCCGCAGGAGCGGCGCCACACCTGGACACCACCTACTCCGACGCGGACGCGAAAAATGACTGGGAGATCTACGGCCGCGTAAAGGTGGACGCCGGAAACGTCAGATCGGCTCGATTCCTCAGTGTGCTCCAATGGGGCCCGAGCGATTTTGCGGCCCGATCGCCCGTTCTAGTCACATCGTCCTCCGGTACCTCGTTTGAGGGAGCGCAAGTGGGTTCGTCTCTTGTGATGTTCATGCGGAACTGGCCGGGGATGCTGACCAGCGTCACTTATCCCGCCTCCGGCGCAAAGACGGACTACGTCTCGGACCTGAAACCGAATACCACCTACACCATCTCGGGGGCCGGCACTCCGACCAGCGGGATCAGCGACAGCGCGGGTGTGCTCACGTTTCGTGCCGAGGGCACCGGGAACATCACTGTCGGAGTCGCCGGAAGCGCAAAGCCGTAGCTAGCGCTGGCGCCGACTGCCCCGGATGGCCCGTCAGAATCCACCCTCGGTGTCCTCTGGAACCAAAGCGGTAGCGAACCATTGGCCGGGGTACGGTATCCTAGGGCAATCGGAGGGCGGCCACGACGTCTGAAAGATGGGGTTTGTTCTAAGCGTCCTCTACTTCCTAACCTATTATTTGACTCCGACTGTGATGTTCGGCCCAATCGCGGAATACCGCGTTGAGCTGATCCTTGCGGTGCTGCTGTTTGTCGTCTCCGTACCCTTCATCACCGGGTCGATGGTCGGCAAGACCGCGCAGTCACTCGGGTTGATTGGTCTTGCATTCGCCACCGCGTTGTCGGTCGCCATCGGGGCTCATTGGCCGGGCGGAGGAATTACCGCATTGCTGCTCTTCATCCCGAACGCTTACGCATACTTTCTGGTGGGCGTGCACTGCAACACCAGGACAAGAGTTCAGGTTGTAGTGCTGGTGATGCTGTTTGTCTGCCTGTTCGTCGTTGCACAGGGAACGTACGAGCTGCATGAGGGACTTGCCTACGGGGCCCAACGTCCAACAGCTCGACATGTCCGAGACGTACTTTCTCGGCATGGACAACGATGCGGGCCAATGGTTCTACAGGCTGCGTGGCAAGGGTGAGATCAACGACCCCAACGACTTCGGGCAGGTGATTGTGACCGTTGTTCCACTCACTTTCATCTTTTGGCGGCGTAAGAAGCCGCTTCGCAACTTTGCGTTTGTGATGCTGCCGGTAGCCGCGCTGTTGTGGGGGGCGTACCTGACTCACTCGCGAGGCGCCATCTTGGGTTTGATGGCCGTGACGATTCTGGCGGTACGGCGACGCATCGGTACTGTCCCAGCACTCATCATTGGGGGTGGACTGTTCTTTGCGGCGAGCGCGCTGCACTTCACAGGAGGTCGGCAGATCTCGACGAGCGCAGGCGAGGACAGGACTGCGCTTTGGGGAGAGGGGCTTGAGCTGCTGAAGAGTCACCCGATCTTCGGTGTCGGCTTCGGCGACATGCCGGAGTATGCCGCGCAGACAGCACACAACACCATCGTCGTGTGTGCGGCTGAACTGGGCTTTTTGGGGCTGTATTTCTGGTCGCTGTTCTTGTTGCCGAGTGTTCGCGATGCGATTTCGCTCGCGTCGCCGAAGCAGGTTACGGACGGCCAGCCGATTCCCGTGGAGGTCACGCCGTTCGCTCCCGATCCGCCCAAGCTCGAAGTGCTCGATCGCGCCGAGATTAATCGGCTTGGACGGCTGCTGGTCCTCGCCTTTACTGGGTTTCTGGTGACCGGGTGGTTCCTGTCGCGCGCTTACGTCCTGACGCTGTTCCTGTTGGGCGGCCTCACGGAGGCGGTCTACGAGATGGCGCTGAAACGCGGTATGGTGCCCCCGCGCCTTCGCCTCGGTCGCACTCTGGGCTATTCGGGGCTGATGGGTATCGGGTTGGTGCTCGTCATGTACATCACACTTCGCGTCGTCAATCTGACGCACTAGCCCCGGTCACTCGATGGCTCGCAAGATGAAAATCGCACATGTAGTCGACAGCATGGCAGTCGGTGGGGCGGAGACTCTCGTCCTGCAATTGTGCCGGCTGCAGCGAGAGCAAGGTCACGACCCGTCGGTCTACGCCGTGGCCGCGCTGGGCGCCTTGGGCCAGCAGATGCGAGATGACGGATTCTCTGTTCAGGCCAATGTGGGCCGTCATCTGATCGACTCCGCTGCCCAGTTCTTTCGACTCTTCCGAGAGTCGACTCCTGACGTCGTGCACCTTCACAACCCGACGCCGACGATCTACGCCGGCCCGGCTGCGAGGATGGCCGGTGTCCCGAGCGTCATCTCGACCCGGCACAGCCTGGTGGCTCCGCCCCGCAACATGGCGATGGAGCGGAAATACGCCGTAGCGGCGAAGTTTTGCGATTGGGTGGTGGGCATTTGCGACGCCACCACCAACAACATCAAGGATGTGGGTAGTGCTCCCGACCGCAAGATCGTTCGGGTCTACAACGGCTCGCTTCCCATGCCACGTTCCAGCCGCCCCGACGTGCAGAAGAGCGCCTTCACGCTCCTCTACGTTGGGCGTCTCGAACCGGTAAAGAACCATACCTTCCTTTTGGAAGCGTTTCGCGCAGCGTTGGGCGAACTACCCGACCTTCAGTTATGGATGGTAGGCGACGGCAGCGAAAGGCCACGGCTTGGAGGAGCTCTGTCGCACACTGAAGATTCAGACCCAGGTGAAGTTCTGGGGCCAACACCTCGACGTGGCGCCATTTTTCTCGGCAGCAGACACGTTTGTGATGTCCTCAGTCTCTGAAGGTCTGCCGATGTCTCTCTTGCAGGCCTTCTCGTCGGGTATGCCCGCCATCGTCACGGATGCAGGAGGGATGGCCGAGGTCGTTCGTCTTGCGCGGGCGGGCGCGGTCGTTCCTCTTGCTGACGTCTCCGCTATGAAGGCTGCCATCGTGCATCTCGCAACCCAAACCGCCGATCGCCTGCAGTTCTCAAGGAATGCGGAAGCGGCTTTTCAAACCCATTTCACGCTCCAGGCCATGGCGGACGCTTACATGGCGCTGTACGCAGATACGCGCCGATATCGAGCCAAGCGCGCCCTCTCGGCCTAAGCGTTGACGGTTCGCACGGGCTTCGGGTCGTAGACCGTACGGGACAGGAGGCGTCCTGGATTGCCTACACAGATGTGCCCTGGAGGAACGTCCTTCGTGACGACGGCGCCTGCTCCAATCACCGCTCCTTCGCCGATCGTCACGCCGGGAAGAATCCTGGCGCCTCTTCCGAGCCACGCCTTGTTCCCAATCCTGACCGGGCGCACGTCCTCTGGGTCCGCTTGCTCGCCAGCCGCGCGTCGGTCCGGATCCAAAGGATGGCCGGAGTAGTCGGAGACGGAGCATTCACCTGCAATCAGAACGTCGTCACCAATCTCGATTAGCTTTCCGACGGTGAAGTAGCATTTCGTGCCGATGAAGGTACGGTTACCGATTCTGAGAGTGGGGTCAGGGAAGATGCGGCCCGCCGCGACGTTCAGGTGTCCAGATACGTACACATCGTCGCCGATGTAGATCTTGGGGGCGCCTGAGATTCTCGGTACCTGCTCAATGCGCAGGCGCTGGCCTACCGACGAACATACCGCGCGGGTGGCAGGATAACGGAAGAAGACAACGCTCAGCTTCTCGCCGAGCTCCCACCGGATATGACGGAAGTAGACGATCGCTTTGTACACAGGGTCAAGCGCACGCGGAATCGGGATCTGCAGCGTGATGATCGCCTTGCCGATACTCTTAACTGACGCGTAGAAGGGCGTTTCCGCGCGCTTAACCTTCAGTATGAATCCGTTCATCGATGTGTGGCCGTGGAACTCGGCTCCGTTATCAGTTTGCGTTTTCCGGCGCGATCAGGGCAACGGTCCTGTATCTGACTTAGCGCACGGAGAGAGTCTGTAGCCGTTGCCACCCCGCTTGCCCCCTACGTGACATTAGAATGCCGGCGCGGAGCGGTCGCTTGGAGCGGAAATCTCAGTACCAGTTAGCCTTGAGGGCTGATCGTCCCATCGCATCCTCGCTTGTTAAATGCGGGCTGTCAATGACCGGGATCGGCCACGAATGTGGTAGGACCAGGGACCGCCTCGCCGCGCAGGCGAATGCTACGATGATGTTCGACTGCGCGTCTGTCCGGGGGTCCCGGTAGCGCGAATAGCTCCGGTGACGAGCGGCTTTCCTGCACGCAGTAGAAGATCTAGAAGCGAGTACCTGGCCCCGATGTCGAACACGAAGACTATAGCGCGGAACACGGGCTGGTACGGGCTTGAAAACCTGGTTAGCGCCCTCGTCACGCTGTTTACGTCGATCGCTATCGCCCGAACTCTCGGCCCATCCAAGATGGGCTACATCATTTACGTCTCCTGGATCTCGTCTGTGGTGACGAGTCTCGGTGGCCTGGGCATTCCCGCCACGACACAAAAATATATGGCGGAGTTCCTCGGGATGGGGGACAAGGGAACCGCGCGCCATATTTACCTGAGCACGCTATGGCTGCAAGTCGCACTAGCTACACTGGCCACGGCAGGAATCATTGTCTGGGTCCTGCAGGACGCCGGTTCGGGGTACAAGCTCGCATCGGTGCTGATCGTACTCAGCATCTGGCCCGCCATGATCAACTCGATCGCGGCGCAGGCAAATGTTGCGACGGAAGAGCTGTCGAGGAACCTGCCCGCCTCGGTCATCTCGATTCTGGTCTTCTTCGTCGCGATCCTGGCGACGGTGGTGCTGAAGTGGGGTGTGATTGGCGTCGGCGCGGCGGTTCTGCTCACGCGAGTTGTCGATTGTGCTGTGCGATTCATCCCGACCACGAGTCGGATCATGGGCTGGGACACCGACCACATCCATCCTGACGGATTGCGCCGCCGCATGATCGCATTCGCCTGGCAGAGCGTCGCCAGCATGATCGTCGCGATGGTGGTCTGGGACCGGTCAGAGTTCTTTCTCCTCAAGCACCTCTGCGCGGATATCCGTCAGGTCGCCTACTACTCGGTGGCGTTCAGCATGGCCGAACGGCTGCTGATTACCTCCGCCGTGTTCGGATCCGCCACCGGGGCGACAATCTTCGCGCAGTATGGCCGTGATAAATCGCGGCTTCCGGCGATCACCGCGGCCACGTTCCGATATCTGGCTCTCTCATCGATACCGGTTCACTTCATTTCAGCCGCGCTGGCATTTCCCGCGCTGCTCATGCTCTATGGGAACCAGTACCGAGGCGCCGCAATGGTGGTCACGCTGGCGCCCCTTCTCTGCATGCCGAAAGCTTTCATCGGACCTGTGCAAAGCCTGCTGCAGAGCAATGAGCGCCAAAGCTATGTGATTGGCGCTACCGTACTTGCAGGGATCGCGGATATAGCCGTCGCCTGGCTTCTGATTCCGTCACATGGTGCCGTAGGGGCCTGCATCGGCAGTGGAGTCGCCCAGGTCATCGCCGTCGCAGGCATGTGGGCGGTGGGCATTCATCTATACGGCGTCAAGCTGCCGTGGATACAGATCACGAAGACCACGGTGATCAGTATTCTGGCGGCGTTCACTGCGCACTTTATCGCGGGTCCGCTGCGTCCACTCTGGGGGGTCCTCCTGGGCGGGGGAGCGGCTTGCGCACTTGTGCTGGTTCTGCTCTACGTCTTTCGGGTGCTTGAACCAGAGGACCGGGCGCGCTTTGATGTGCTTACCGGGATGCTGCCCAAGGCGATCGGCCAGCCGGCTGAGAAGCTGGTTGGGATTCTGATCCGCCCCGAACTGGCTGCGGCCACACCGAGCAATGTCTAGCTTCACTCCTATACTGCGTCCGCAGCCACATCCACGGCCTTTGTCGTACCCCGGAGCAGCCCACGAGCATGGAGCGCGGCTGACTGCATGAGCGATCCGATCAAAATCAGTGTCGTGATCCCGGCATACAACGCCGCCCACTTCTTGCCACGCTCTCTGGGCTCCGTTTTTTCCCAGACGTTGGCGCCTGCAGAAGTCATCGTCGTCGATGATGGCTCAACCGACGACTCTGCCGAGGTTGCCAGAAGCTTAGGTGCGATGGTCGTCAGCAAGAGCAACGGAGGACTTTCTTCCGCCAGGAACGCCGGCATCCGCGCCGCCTCGGGCGAATGGATCGCGCTTCTGGACGCCGACGATCGTTGGGCCCCAGACAAACTGCGGGCGCAATCCGAACGAATCAGCGAAAAGACAGTGCTCGCGTATACCGGAATCCGGATCTTTGACGACGCCGGCGTACGTCAGACATGCCCTGCGTTCGAGGTCTCGTACACCCGGAAGGCGCTTCGGTATGAGAACTGCATCACTCCATCCTCCGTGATGGCCAGACGGGAGGCGCTGCTGCAGGACGGCGGTTTCCGTGAGGACCTCCGGGCCTGTGAGGATTGGGATATGTGGTTCCGATTGCAGCGGTTCGGTACCTTTGTAGCCGTCCGGGACAGCCTCACCGACTACTACGTTCACCCCAGCAGCATGAGCACTGATCCGCGCCGGATGCTCGATGCGATGGAACAGATCTTGACGACTACTCTGGTCGCGGACCTGCATGGAATCAACCGGCGCATCTGGATCCGGCGGGTGCGCGCCGTGCAGCTCTACAGCGCGGCGATGATTGCGCGGGACAATGGGCTGAATAGCGAGACCCGGTACATGCTGCAATCTCTTGTGAACTGGCCATCGCCGCTTTGGAAGCCGCGACGCTTCGCCGGTCTGGCGGTCAGCCTCAAGAGGCAACTTCGAACACACCAGAACAGCACCAAGCAGGCAAGTTTCTAAAAAGGAAAGACATCCAAGATGAGAGTTCTACACGTTGTTGGCGCTCGGCCGAACTTCATGAAGGCGGCCCCCGTATTCCGCGCGCTGGCGAAGCGGGGCGTTGAGCAGGTTCTGGTACACACAGGCCAGCATTATGACGCGCTGATGTCGGATGTGTTCTTTGAAACGCTGCAGATTCCGAAGCCCGATGAAAGCCTTAACGTAGGCTCCGGATCTCACGCGCAGCAAACAGCGGCCATCATGAGCCGCTTCGAGCCTGTGGTGCTGGAACGGAACCCTGATTTCGTCCTGGTGTACGGGGACGTCAACTCGACGGTCGCGGCCGCACTCGTGTGCGCGAAGCTCGGGATCCGCGTCGCGCATGTGGAGTCAGGCCTCAGGTCCTTCGATCGCGGTATGCCGGAAGAGATCAATCGTCTGGTGACCGATCAACTCTCGGACCTCCTCTTTACCCCTTCTCCGGACGGTGACGAGAACCTGAAGCGCGAGGGGATCGCGGCCGACAAGATTTACCTTGTCGGTAACGTCATGATCGACACACTCGTGCAGTTTCTGCCACAGGCCGAGGCGCTCTACCCGGAATTGAAGCAGAAGCTCTCGCTCGGCGACTCGTTTGGCCTGGTTACGCTGCATCGCCCGTCGAACGTCGACGACGAAGCTACGTTTATCCCGATGCTGAACATCCTTACGGAGCTTAGCCGCGATCTGCCCCTTGTCTTCCCGGTGCATCCACGTACGCGGGACCGTTGGGCGGAGCAACTCACAGGTAATCCAAATCTCCGGACCATCGATCCTCTCGGCTACCTCGAGTTCCTTGCGCTCCAGAAGTACTCGCGGGTGGTCGTGACCGACTCGGGCGGGATCCAGGAAGAGACAACCTACCTTGGCACGCCATGCCTGACGCTCCGTGAGAACACGGAGCGCCCGATCACCATCACGCATGGCACAAACGTGCTCATCGGGCGTGATTGGGATGCATTGCGTCGAGAGTTCAAGATTGCGTTGAACGGGAATCGCAAGCAGAGCAGCGGCATCCCACTCTGGGACGGCGAGGCTTCGGATCGGATCGCAGATATCCTGCTGCGGCAGCCGAACCGCCGCCCATAAGTTCAGAAATTGCTGGATGCACGCCCGTACATTATCGGGGGCGTTCGTGGCAGGATGCTTTGATATCCTGTTGCGGCTCTCCGATACTGGCAGCTAACTTCGGCCTAGAACTCCGACACCGCCTAACGACTCATTGTGAAGATAAACGTCCATGAAGCTCCCTAGACATGCAGAGTTGTGGCTTCTGCCTTATCTGAAAGAGCGGATGCGTCGGCGGAGTCTGGACCCGCAACCGAAGCGCGTTTGGGTCGCGGTCACCGATCACTATGAACCACTTGGCATGGGCGCCTCACTCGATACTGCGCTCGCGCGTGTAGGGAAATGGCGAGATCAGTGGCCGAGGATCGCCGCCGATGCGCCGCCCGACGCGCAGGGGCGGCCGCCGCAGTACAGCTTCTTCTATCCGCAGGAAGAGTATCGTCGGGACCTGCTCGATGGGATCGCCGAGATCGTCCGACTGGGCTTCGGAGACGTCGAGGTCCATCTGCATCACAGCGACGAAACAGCAGAGGCTTTCGTTCGGAAGATCACCGAGTTCTGCCAGCGGCTCGTGAATGATCACGGGCTTCTGAGACAGTGCGACGGAAAGACCGTGTTTGGGTTCATCCACGGAAACTGGGCGTTGGACAACTCGCGCCCGGATGGCCGCTGGTGTGGCCTCAACGGAGAGATAGCCCTGTTGCGGGACCTGGGCTGCTACGCAGACTTCACCATGCCATCGTTGCCCTCACCGACGCAGGGGCAGGTGGTGAACCAGATCTACTGGTGTAAGGTCGACAAGAACAACCGTCCTAAGTCGTTTGACCGCGGGGTCGAAGCGGAGGTCGGCGCAGGTCGGCAGGGCGACCTCCTGATGATCACTGGCCCGGTGGGGGTTCGGTTCGGAGGACGACTGTTGCCGAGGGTGGAATCCGGCGAAATAGCTGGGTACGACATGCCGACACCAGCTCGGGTCCGGCAGTGGTTTGAGATCGCACCCATGGTCGGCGAGGATCTGTTCATCAAGCTCTATACGCATGGGGGCGTCGAGCGGAACCTTGAGCCCCTTCTGGGTGTCGGCCTGCGCAACCTCTACCTGTGGATCGCCGAAGAGGCGAGCCGGCGAGGCATGGAGGTGCACTGGGCTACCGCATGGCAGATGTACGGGGCAATTCATGCGCTGGTTCAGGGCCAGAATCCCATCTCATCCCACACATCCTGTGTCGCAGAGGCAAGCTAATGGAGTCGTTGAACGTACTGTTGATCAGTTACGTCTTCCCGCCGGTAGGTGGGACCGGGGTGATGCGAGCGGCGAGTCTCGCGCGGTACTTTCCAAATGAGGGAATCCGGCTAGATGTACTGACCACACGCAATCCCGCCGCGGTAGGCACTGATCCGACGCAACTGAAAGATATCCCCAGTTCAGTAACGGTACACAGAACGCTCACGCTGGACCTGCCGTTCGGGATGAAGAAGGCCATCAAGCGGTTCGTCACGCGGGGCGGGGGAAAACCGTCTGCTCCTGCAGCCGCCGGTCCGAAGAAGAAGCCCGGCCTACTGAAACGAATTCTCGATAACGTCCTTCTTCCTGATCCACAGGTGACCTGGTACCCCATCCTGCGGCGCGCCGCTCCACGCATCATCCGCGAACGCAACATCGAACTCGTACTGATCACGGTCCCTACGTTTTCTAATCTGCTTCTTGTGAAGACGCTGCGAAAGCACTTTCCCTCGTTACCCATCGTCGTCGATTTCCGCGATGAGTGGATCGCGACATCGTTCGAGCTCGTAAGCTTCTCGTTCAGCGATAGTGAGCGTGCGCACAAGTTCGCCCGGAAGACAGAGGCCGCTGCGGTAGAAAACGCCACGTCCGTTGTGGCGGTCACAGAGGCCGCGCGCCGGCTGATTCGTTCCCGGTATCCGGACCAGCCCGAGGACAAGTTCCAGTTGGTCCCGAACGGCTTCGACGCCACGAAGATGACTCGCCTGACCAATCCGACCGCCCCGCGCGCGGATGGAAAGGTCCTGCTCACCCATGTGGGCAGCATCTATGCGTCGACGTCTCCCACCAGCCTGATCGACGCCATTCAGCTTCTTCCAAGCGAGACTGCGCGACCGCCTGAAGCTGAAGTTCGTCGGCCACATCGAAGACCCGACCTTCCGAGAGGCGCTTGTGAACTTGGGCGACATGGTCGAGTTGCATGGATATCTGCCCCAGCGAGAGGCGCTCGCGGCCATCAACGATACGGATTACTTGCTGTTGCTCAACCACGATCCTCTGAACGTAGGCAACAAGTTCTACGACTACGTCGGCGGCGGAAAGCCGATTCTGGGCGCTGTCCATCCAGAGGGTGAGACGAGACGACTGCTGGAAGACATGCGCGCAGGCTGGTGGGCTGGCATCAATGACGTCGAGGGGATTCGGCAACTGCTGGTCGATGCGGTCACGCGGGGTGAATCTCTGATCGAAGAGTTCCGGCCGGACACTGCGAAGATTGCGCAGTACGAGCGCGCGGTGCTGGCCAAACGCTACGCGACGCTGCTACGCGCGATCACGGGCGAGCAGGGAAGCAGCGAGGCGGAACTTGTAGGGGCCTCGTCCCCGCAGAGACTCTAAGAGATGCTGCGCATCGCGGTCATCACCCGCTATTTCCCAAGCTCTGGAGAGCCTTGGCAGGGGCGCTCGGCGTACCAGACCCTACGTGCCTTGGCGCAACACGCGCACGTGCATGTCTTCTACCCGAACGCCGCGTATCCTTCGTTTCTGAACCCACGCACCAGGCTGTACAAGGGGCTGGACCCCACGTACTCGCCCCAGGGTGTCGGTGTCAGCTACTACGATTACCCGGCGTTGCCTCTGGTCTCGCGGCCGTTTAATGGCGCCATGGCGGCGCGCAAGCTTCTCGATCCGGTGCGCGCCTTTCGCCCCGACCTCATCTTCAGCATCTTTGTGTACCCGGAGGGCTACGCAGCGCTGCAGATCGGAAGGGAACTCGGCGTACCGGTGGTCGTGATGGGAATCGGCTCCGACATTCACAGCATCGCGGATCGACTCTCAGCCATGCACACCCGGAAGGTTTTGCGTGAGGCAGACTTTCTTGTGACCGTCAGTGAGGATCTGCGACAGAAGGCGCTTGCGATGGGCGCGCATTTGGAAAAGTCACGTTCGGTCGTAAATGGCTGCGACGTCGCAGTATTTCACCCAGGCGATCGCGCAGATGCAAGACGGCAACTCAAACTCGCACAGGGAGCCCCGAGCGTCGTCTACATCGGACGAATGGACCTGCGCAAAGGGCTTCGCGAATTGGTCGAAGCCTCTGCCAGTCTGCATAAGCATCGGCCGAGATCTTCATGTGTACATGGTGGGTGCTGGTCCCGACCGCGACCACGTCGCGAGCGCCATCGATGCCGCTGACGCGCGCGGCTATGTGCACCTGGTTCCGCCTTGTGCACCGGACGAGGTCGCGACCTGGATGACAGCGGCAGACGTCGTCACGTTACCCAGCTACATGGAAGGCTGTCCGAATGTTGTACTCGAGGCTCTCGCTTGCGGCCGGCCGTTGGTCGCCACCCGAGTCGGTGGCATTCCAGAGATCATGGACGAAGATTGCGGGCGGTTGATTCCGCCGCGTGATGCGGCCGCACTGACCGAAGCGCTGGATGCGGTACTTGGTTCGACCTGGAACGCGGCTGATATCTCCCGCGGCCATAGCAGAAGCTGGACCGCAGTGTCAGCGGAATTGCTCGACATCTTCGAATCGGTTGCGGCGCAGCGGCAGCCGCGGGTGCATGCCTAACAACGCGTCGATTCGAAACACGTCGTTCCTGAGTGGCCTCCGCCGCTGGCTGGTTGGCCTGCTTGCGACGATAGGCCTCGTTGTGATCATCGTGATCGCCACACCACTAGACGTGTGGTGGGCTCATGCGTACGCCGGATCGATCGAGCAGCCGAAAGGGGACGTGCTCATTCTGCTCAGCGCCGCAGATGACGACGGGGGCTTCATCTCGTACTCGTCGTACTGGAGAGCACGTTACGCGCTATTAGCTTGGCGAAACGGGGGATTCCGCACCATCATTGTTAGCGGCGGAAGCGGGCACGCGATACGAGACTTCCTTGTAGCGGAAGGCGTACCTTCGAAGCTGATCATCTCCGACCCGTCCCCGAACAGCACGCGGGAGAACGCTCTGGACACGGCCGCGATCGTCCGTAACATGCCCGGGTCGAAGGTGCTGCTTACAAGTGACTTCCACATGTACCGTGCTTTGCGCGTCTTCCGAAAGCTCGGAATCAACGTGACCCCATATGCCGCGCCAGACGTGATGAAGCTAAGCCAGCATTGGTACGGACGGCTACCGGGATTTCAAACCCTTGTTATCGAAACAGGGAAGATCGCCTACTATCGCGTTCGGCAATGGATGTGAACTACAGCTGAGCGTCGCGCTGTTGTTCGAGACCAAACCGGGCAGGCCATTCTGACCTGCCCGTCAGCGTTAGCAGCGTACGATCTTCTCGGAGCGGATACCTTTCGTTGCGTTTCGCGAGTCCACAACGAGCTGAGATTCCTCCACAATGCGCTTGTAGTCGTAGTCAGAGTGGTCTGTCATGATGAGGACGCAGTCGTACTGGTCCAGGTCGCTCAGCGGAGTGCACGTCATATTCAGGCTATAGTGACGCCCGTGGCCGACGGTCGGGAAGTAGGGGTCGTTGTAGAGAACCTCAGCGCCTTGCTCGCGAAGGAGCTCGATGACGGTCAGCGAGGGCGACTCGCGCAAGTCGTCGATATCCTTTTTGTACGACATGCCGAGCATCAGAATGCGCGACCCATTCATCGCCTTCCTGTGCTGATTGAGCGCCTTCGCGACGCTGTGAACTACGAACTCCGGCATGGCCTCGTTGACCTCGCCGGCAAGCTCGATGAACCGCGTATTGAAGTCGTACTCCTTCGCCTTCCAGCTTAGATAGAACGGGTCGATGGGGATGCAATGCCCCCCTAGGCCGGGACCCGGATAGAACGGGTGGAAGCCGAACGGCTTCGTGGAAGCCGCGTCGATGATCTCCCAGATGTCGAGATTCATTCGCAGTGCGAGTACCTTGAGCTCGTTCACCAGCGCGATGTTCACGCAGCGATAGATGTTCTCCAGGAGCTTCGTCATCTCCGCGCTGCGGGTCGACGAAACACGCACCGCGCGCGTGAAGATGCCCTCGTACAACACAGCCGCGAGCTCCGTGGCGACGGGCTCATGTCCGCCGACGACTTTGGGGATGTCCCGGCGCGCGACACTGGTGTTGCCCGGATCTTCGCGCTCCGGCGAGAACGCCACGTAGAATACGCCTTCGTCATCCCCGTCCTGCGTCTTCACCCGGAGACCTTGTTTGTTCTCCGCTTCAAGGATCGGAATCAGCAGCTCTTCGGTCGTGCCGGGATACGTTGTGCTTTCCAGAACCACCAACTGGCCCTCGCGCAGCCATGGCGCAAGCGCACGCGCGGTCTTCTCGATGTACGTCAGATCCGGCTCGCGATGCGTGGTCAAGGGCGTTGGTACGCACATGATCACAACATCCTGGTCGGCCAATTTCGAAAAATCGGCGGTGGCGCGGAAGCCCTGGGAACGTGCACTCTCAATCTCGGCGGCCTCGATCCGAAAAATGTAAGAGCGTCCTGCCTCAAGGTCGGTGATCTTTCTTTCGTCGATGTCGAAGCCAGTGACAGGGAACCCTGCTTCGGCAAAGAGAAGCGAAAGGGGCAGTCCCACGTAGCCAAGTCCGATGACTCCGACCTTTGCGGTGTGTGAGCGGAGCTTATCCAGTTGGGCCTGTGCCGGGGCCGACTCAGCGAGTGCATTCATGATGGGCATAGATGTGATTATTCCATCGACACAGACGTGTCGTCGTGCGAATTCCTGGTCAATCATCGCCGACGGAGATGCAACTGAAGCATGCCTCGAAATGGGCATTCCCGGCAGCTACGTTCTTCGTGCAATATCGCTCCGGCAGTCCGTGCTTCCGAGCCGACTCGCAAGCCGCTCGACGCGGACCGCCGCTCACCGTGGGCCCGGGGACAGCGTTAGAGCTTCGCGTTCTGTACGTCTACATCCTTCCAGTCGCCGTGCTCAATGGCCGCTCGAATCTGCGTCGGGGTTTTGCCAAGTTGGGTCTGCTGATAGGCGTAAATGGCTTGCCGCATACAGGTTGCGCATACGGCTCCATGAGTTCCTTCAAAGCAAGAGTGAAGCGACTTGTGGTGCAGAGCGAGGTCACAACGGCAGTAGCATGGCTGCGCGTACAGCACCTTCTCCACCTTGGCGGCCATCACGTAAGCCAGCACCTGGTACTGGTGCGTGAAGTAGGGCCCCTCCAACTGCTCGCCGCTTAGGATCGGCGCGCCCGATCCCGGCGCCACCCGAAAGTAGGCCGGCGTTGTCTCCGTGGGACCAACCCACCGAGCAGAGGCAGCAACCGTCGCAGCCGCGAGAACTCCGTAGCGAATCCAACCGTGCATCGCTGAATTATCTCACCGGCAGTCCGGCTCGATTGGACGCCGTGGGGTGCGAGCACGTGCCGTTGGTCATCGGGGTTCGGACACAAAATCGCGAGCCGCGACATCAAAGCTGGAGAGCGTGACCCGGACCGCCCAGATCCTAAAGCATTCTGAAAGGATTAGCTCGTAACCGCCGAGAGGTGCAGTGGTTACGACGTCCTTCCGTGTACCGGGACCGGTTCCGGCGAAAGCTCCCGGGGCACACGCTACGTCTGATAACAGATATTCTGTTCCGCTTGATTGTAGGCGCTCACTAGGACTGTCAGGTCCCCGCCCATTTGAAATGTCACCTCTCTGCAAAGTTGAAATGTCCGATTGGGATGGGCTTGGTAGCGCTAACTTGAGCAATCTCGAGCGCAAGGAGGGTTGACGAAAGATCTGGCTGAGCGCCGAGACTGTCCCAGACGGTGAAAAAGGCGGCAGCCCCGAGGGGCTGCCGTGGGAGGCGGACCTGTGGAGGGCTTAGAAGTTGAAGCGCCCGCTGAACTGGAGTGCGCGGGTGGACCCGAAGCCGCTGGTGATATAGCCGAAGTTGGCGTTGCCCACGGTGACGTTGTTGGGTGTCGGCAGGATGGCGTGGTTAAGCAGGTTGAAGGCTTCGACACGAACCTGGAACTCGCTTTCGCGATAGATGTGGAAGCCGCGGAAGATGCTGGCATTGACGATCGTCGTGCCGGGACCGCGGAATTCGTTGCGGTGGGTGTTTCCGAAGTGCGGCGAGACGATGGTAGATGGGGACTGCGGTGGGGCTGTAGGTCGGCTCGACCGGGGCTGCAAACGCGGTGGGATCGAACCAGGGTTGACCGCCGCTCACCGGGCTACTGCTTCCCTGCGCGTGGCCGCCGAGTTGGCGGTAGGGTTTGACCAGATCAGCATAGACGGAGTTACCCGGTGAGTTGATCGCCGCGGTGGAAGCCGACGGTAAATGGGGCGCCACTGATGTGGCTGATCTGTCCGTTGAGCTGGAAGCCGCCGAGGAGGGCGCCGGTCACGCCATGCTGTGCATACATCTGCCCGCGACCGAACGGAAGCTGATAGATCCACCAGAATTGAAGGTTGTTGGTGCGGTCGTAACCAGCGGTAGCGCGGTTGAGCTTGAAGTACGCCGGGTACGAGAACGCCGTGCCTGCTGACCCAGAGCCGGCCCCGTTGTCTTCGTAGTCGAAGGCGTGGGACCAGGTGTAGACGAGGCCGAACTGTGCGCTGCGGCCTGCCCTGCGCGTGAGTTGCGATTGCAGGCCGTTGTAGTTCGAGCTGAACAGCGGCTGGTTCATCGTGATACCGCCGGTGTTATAGCAGGTGCCGAGGCCGGTGCCGCTTGCTGTAGCCGGGCAAGGGGCGCCCATGTTGATCGCCTCGTTGGCGCCGAAGCTGCAGGGATTGTTGCCCGGCTTAGCGCTGTTGTAGTAGGAGCTGGACGGATTGAATTGACCGTTCGCCATGCAGATTGTCGCTCCGCTGGGCAGGGGCGCGGAGTTGAGGGTGTACCCCGTGAGCTGCCGGACCTGATGCGTGCCGACGTACCCGATGTTCGCAACGAAGCGTCCACCGAGGTCCTGTTCGACAAAGAGGTTCCAGCTTTCGATGTAGCCCCGGCGGTAGTTGGCTGGAGTGGTGTTCGTCCCTCCGCTCACGGGAAGCGAAGCGAAGCCACTGGAGAGGTTGGGAGGTGCGGGATTGGGAATGCCGACGGAAAGTGGAAGCGCTGTGCCGGTCGCCGGGTTGATGGCGATCGTGCCGTTACCGGAGGCGTTGGAGAATGTGGGCGATTGATCGATCGGGAACGAGTCGCGGAGGAAGCGGAGGCTGTCAGGATCGCTGGTGATCCCGGCGCCGCTGCGGATCACCAGGCGGTCAGTGACTCGATAGGCGAGGCCTAACCGCGGAGTGACCTGGCCTTTGCCCATGTCGATGCCGGCGTTCTCGGGGTTCCCGTTGACCCCGCCAATTTCGACGTTCGCACTCTGCGGCAGCGTGGGATCGAGCCGATAGACGCCAGTGTGGTCGCGATAAGGAGCTGGGTACAGCTCGTAGCGCACGCCGTAGTTGAGCGTGAGTTTGGGGCTGACTGTCCATTGATCCTGCGCGTAGATCGCGAATTGAGACCAGCGCATCGCGTTCGGGTTAGAGAGCTGGTACGGGTGCGAGATTGCAGCACCGCTGTTGCTGTTCGGCAGGCCGAGCAGCATATCGGCAAGAGCGTTGTAGCCGGTCGGTGTGCCGCTGCTGTTGTTGGTCATCGCTCCCTGGAACTGGAAGCCGCCGCGCGGGCTGTTGATGCCACTGCCGCTCGTGGGCTGGAAGTGATTCAGGAGGAAGTGGTAATAGGTGAAGCCGTATTTCGTGGCGTGCTTGCTAAGGGTCCAGCTCAGGTTGACGTCGCCAGTGAACTGGTTATCGCGGAACAGGAACGGGTTGGCCCCCTGCGCGTTTCCGAGCGGAGTGAAGCAGCCGCCCGCGTTGTTCGTGTTCGAGTTGCAGAAAGCGAAGGTTGGCTGGCCGACATAGTTCGGACCGACGCCGTTGGTCCCGGGAATCCCGAGCGTGGTGAGTCCGTAGTCACCCGCCGCGATGTCGATGGTTGACTGGGCCCCGGTGACCTGGCGGGTGTAGCCACCGTCCGCGTCGATAACCAGGTTGGGACTGATGACGTGACTAAAACCGAGACCAACGTTCTGAATCCGACCGGAGGCGGCTCCAGCCTGACCGCCGTCGAACGTCGGTCCCCCGGCGGCGCCCAGGCTCTGGGGATCCGTGACGGCAAAGGGCTCGATGCTGTAGCGACCGAAGAGATTGGTTCGATCAGTGATGTCCCAGGTCACCTTGGCATCATTGGTGTTGCGGTTGTATGCGAGCGTGCCACTGCCGTTGTAATCGTTCACAAGCTGGTTCGCATACTGCGCGGCGGTGGGCGTCGGTAAGGTCTTCGAGATCGCCTGCAGGTTAGCCAGCATGGTGGCCGAGCCGGCGAACTGGCGTGCGGCCGGGATACAGTTGCAGCCGTACTCGGATTGGAACGTAGGACGGAAGCCCGGCAGCAGGTAGCCAGCCACCTGGTTGGGTCCGGTGGCCGGAACGCCGCCGGGCTGAGGATCATAGAGCGTTGTGATCGAGCGATACCGCGGAGAAATCGCCGCCGAGCATAGCGGTCGTCGGTACAGTCTCCGTTCCGGTGATGAGCTGACGCCGGGTGGTGCGCTCAAACGCGTCGAAGAAGAACAGCTTGTTTCTGCCATTCAAGACGTGCGGAATCAGGACCGGGCCGCCGATGGAAAAGCCGAACTCGTTGAAGATGTTCTTGGGAACGCGAGGAAACGCAGCGTAGCTCTGGGTATATCCGCGGGCGTTGGTGTTGAAGAGCTGGTTGTACTCCCATGCGCTGCCGTGGAAGTTGTTGGTGCCGGTCTTGATGATGACGTTGATCGATGCGCCGCCCGCGACGCCCTGCTCCGCATTGAACGAGTTGGTAGTGATGTTGACGGTCTGAATCGAGTCCGCCGGCGGCACGTAGGCGATGAGGTACGGCAGCCAACCGTAGGTGTTGATCGCGCCGTCGATGCGGGTAGTGTTGCTCATGTCTTCAACGCCGTTGACGTTCAGGGACATGGCCCGCGAGGGGTTGGACGCAGTCGAGTTCTGCTCGACCACGTTGGACGCGCCCGGAATGAGCGTGTAGAGCGACTGGAAGTTGCGGCCCTGCGATGAGGTGACCGGGAGCTGCTCGATCTGTGCGGCCGAGATCTGGTGATTGACCTCAGCCGTCTCTGTTTGCAACAGCGGCGGGGCGGTGGTGACCGTCACCTCAGCGGTGACATTGGCGGGTCGCAGCGTGGCATTGATGCGGGCCTGTGTGTTGGCCGTGACGGTTACATTCTCCTGCTTGAAGCCGCCGAAGTTCCCTG
This sequence comes from uncultured Verrucomicrobiae bacterium, assembly GCA_963795955.1. Lineage (GTDB taxonomy): Bacteria > Acidobacteriota > Terriglobia > Terriglobales > Acidobacteriaceae > Granulicella. Next base: position 14,835 of record CAWCJK010000003.1, on the reverse strand, counting down.
CTGCCGGGACGGAGATGGTGTACGTGCCGGGTTGCAGGTCACGAACGATGTATTCGCCGCTGCCGTTCGTTGTCTCCGTCCGAGTGTTGTTCGTGTTCTGGTTGATGACAGTAACCGTGATGTTAGGCACGGCCGCGCCTGTGGGATCGCTGACAGTGCCGGTGAGGGTGCCGTAGAGGACCTGCGCGAGCACGGCGGGCGCCGCGGCAATGAGCACAAGGAGTGCGCTCGATAGCAGCCACCGCCTCCACGCTCCTGGGCGGGATTGTTCGCTCGACGAACTAATCATTCGGGCCATACTGTCCTCCAAGGAAGGTTTGCCGTTTGCAGCGGAAGCGAGATATTTAGTGCGTCGAACTTTATGGACCGGCTGCTTAGCTTGTCAAGAGCAATCTCCGGCGGCACACTGCGGAGAAATTTGGTAATTGCGCAGTCAGTTTCATGTCGCAAAAGCATGTCGGGCCGGCGTATGCTGCGGAGCGATGCCACGATTTGCTTCAGGCCCTGAACAAATTCAAACAGTTGGAAAGGGATAACGAGAACGGTGCGCCGCTGCGTGGGTCGGTATCGATGAAAGTCAGCCTGCTGGAATCGGCGCGCTCACGCGGAAGGTGACCCTCAGGCAAGATAGAGATCGTGGAAGGTACGACAGACAAGCCGCAACGTATGGCATCCTCAAAAACGTCTTCCAATTCCAAACGCGGAGCCCATAACGGATCGGGCAAACGCATTGAGCTTGCGTACGTTGAGGTCTCCTCGAGCGAGAAGGCACGCGAACATAACCGCGATATCGTGCTCGAACTGGTGCGCTCACGTCAGCCAGTCGCGCGTGCCGATCTGTCGAGGTTGTCGGGGTTACAGCCGAGCACGATCTCGTCGATTGTGGATCAACTGATAGCGGAACGATGGATTGTGGAGGGAGCGGCGGCCAAGCGTCCACGTGGGCGGCGCCCGACGATGCTTTCGCTGAACTCTGACCTTGTAACGATTGTTGCCGACGTTCGCCCCGAGCAGGCGTTTGTGGGCGTCGTAGATTTCAACGGGCGCTTCCTGGCGCAGATGAGGATCCCCATCTTTTCGGACCCGGTGCGCTCGGTGGAACGGCTCGGCGACGCGATGCTCAGCCTCATGGATCAGCATCCGGACAAGTCGTTTGAGGGTGTGGGCATCAGTATGCCCGGGCGAGTTGACCCGGAGACGCAACGACTGATTATGGCGCCGAACCTGAAGTGGTCAGACTTCGACCTAAAGAAGACCTTGGAAAATCGTCTCAAACTGCAGGTGGAGATGGACAATGCCGCCAACGCTGCACTGCTCGCCGAGTTGTGGTTTGGACGGATGGATGGTGTGCACAACGCCGTGCTGGTGAGTCTGTCTGAGGGGCTCGGCGCGGCGGTGCTCGCTAACGGCCAGATTTTGACCGGAAAGAACGGCTTGGCAGGCGAGTTTGGGCACGTCCCGATCGACCCCGCGGGCGCTCTATGCGGATGCGGTATGCGCGGATGCTGGGAGACGGCGGCGTCGTCGGATGCGGCATTGCGCTTTTACGCGGAGCTTGCTCCGAAGGCCAGAAAGATCACCATTCAGGACCTGCTGAGCCTGACCGAACAGGGCGACCATGCGGCAATCGAGGCCGTAACGCGCCAGGCGCGAAACCTTGGGCGCGGCCTGCGGATGATCACGGCGGCACTCGCTCCCGAGGTGATCCTGATCAACGGTGCGTTGACGTCATGCTGGGACAGGTTCGGGCCGATGGTGGAGCAGGAGATGCGCAGCACCATGCTGGCCGGAAACCCGCCGACACTGGACATTGCAAGCGGAGCGGAGTTGGCTCGCCTGCGCGGAGCAGCCGCCATTGTGCTGCAGCGCCACTCGGGCTATCACCGCTCCAACAGCCGGTCGCGACCGAAGCCGAAACCGAGCCAGATCAGGAAGAGAGTCTTGGCGGGTTGAGCCCGTCCGATTGGCTGGAACAATCGTCTTCTGAGAATTGCAACCGATGCGGTGAACGAAGTCGCTAAAGTTTTCGGGCGACCCGCCGATAAAGCCTTTGAGCTTGCCACGCTGGGTAAGCGAAAGGACTCATGTTTTCCATCATCGGCATCGTTGTGGTGATCGGCTCGGTATTGGGCGGCTTTCTCATGGAGAAAGGCAAACTGCCGGTCCTGATCCAGCCCGCAGAGTTCGTAACCATCGCCGGCGCGGCGATAGGGACGGTCCTCGCCGCAAACCCGATGCACGTCCTCAGCGGCGTCGCGAAAGGTATTCTAGGCGTCCTGAAAGGCGGTGGCGTCCCGAAGGATCGCTACCTGCAATCGCTGAAGATGCTGTTTGAGCTCTTCACCAAGGCTCGCAAAGAAGGTCTGGTGGCGATCGAAGCGGACATCGAAGAGCCGGAGAAAAGCTCCATCTTCACCAAATACCCCGCCTTCCTTACGGATCATCACGTCACCGCGTTCGTCTGTGACACAGTGCGCATGGCGGTGAGCGGTGGGGTCAAGCCGTTTGACGTAGACCAGATGATGGAACTCGATCTCGAGGTGCACCACCGCACGTCCATGCAGCCGTCCCATGCGCTCACCTCCATGGCCGACGCGCTACCCGGGCTCGGAATCGTGGCCGCGGTTCTAGGGATCGTGGTCACGATGGGCGCGCTTGGGGGACCGCCGGCCGAGATCGGTCACAAGGTCGCCTCCGCCCTGGTTGGCACCTTTCTCGGGATTCTGCTGTGCTACGGCGTCGTCGGGCCGCTGGCCAGCAATATGTCCAAAGCGATAGAGGACCAGCATGCCTATTACCACGTCCTGCGGGTAACGCTTCTGGCCTTCATCAAGGGCACCTCCCCTATTCTCGCCGTCGAGATGGGCCGCAGGGCCATCCCCGAGCACGTTCGTCCAGAGTTTGCGGCCGTTGAAAAAGCCTGTCGCAATAAGAGCCCCGAAGGCTCCGCAGCTTAGGCAGACAGGGATCGATACGATGGAAACCCCAATCATCATTAAGAGAAGCCGAGGCCATCACGCCAGTCACCATGGCGGCGCGTGGAAGGTGGCCTACGCAGACTTCGTTACAGCGATGATGTCGCTGTTCATTGTTCTGTGGCTCATAAGCAGCAACGACAACGTCAAGCAATCGGTGGCGGCGTACTTCCAGGATCCCAAAGGCACCGCTCGGCTGCAGGGCAGCAACCGCTCCGGGACGGGCGACTCCGTTCCGCTGAAACGGAGCGACATGAACGCGCTCAAAGAGCGGCTTCAACAAGCCGCCAAGCAGCTGCCGCACTTCGACAAACTTAGCAAGCAGATCGAGATCACCGCCTCACCCGAGGGGCTCCGTATCGAACTGCTGGAGGACCCGGGCGGTACCTTCTTCGATCTGGGCAGCGCGACGCCTACACCGGCGCTCGCTCAGTTCCTTGCGCTCGCGTCGAAGGAACTGGGCAGCGTTCCCAACAAGATCTCGATCGAGGGCCACACCGATTCCCTTCCATATAGCGGGTCCGACAACTATACGAATTGGGAGCTGTCCGCGGACCGTGCTAACGCTGCCCGACGCCTCATGCAGAGCTCCGGCATCGGCGCCCATCAGATCGCCCAAATCCGAGGCTTCGCCGATCAGCTTCCCCGCAAACCAGACCACCCGGAAGATCCCTCGAACCGCCGCATCACGCTCATCGTGCAGGCGGATCCCGAAACGAGCGAGCTGGCGCAAGCTCCGCGCAGCATAACGCCTGTCGAAACGGCGCGCCGGTGAGTTACCCGGGCAAATACCGCTTGCTCAGCAGCTTCACGACCGTCTCGATGAACTGGCGTTCGGCTTCAGATCCGAACCGAAAGATCAGGCCCGTGTCCAGGAATTCACGGTGCGCCACCTTCGCGTCGAACTCCATCACACAGGTGTCAAGCCTCAACCGAACCTTGCCTGCAACATCGGTCAGGACGGGTTGTGAGAAGCGAACCAATACCCCGCTGGCGCTAAGGTCGCGTGTATATCCTGCGAAACTCGCGCCCTCCACAACGAACTCCACTGGAAGCGCGATGGCCAGCCTGCGGGACGCGATATGAGTATGTTTGCACCTCGTTCCCCTCGGAAGCGCTCGTGCCTCGAACGTCGCATCCGAGGGACAGATCGAGTACATCAGATTGCACCCGGTTGTTCCCTACAACTTGTGCTGCAGAACACAGTTATCTGGCGACAAAGAAAACGGTTATGCTAGGTTCCAAAGCCGGTCGCAGAGATATTTCACCGGAGGGTTTTCCTTGGGCACCACACCCCTGAGCGAACCCGCGCCCATGCGCGTTGGTACGCTTCAACCAGAGCCGCAACCGAGTCCTTCGACGGCTGCGCGGAAGCTGCTGGTCATCGACGATGACGAGATTCTTTCAAGGTTCCTGCATCGTCTGCTCGTAGCTCACGGGTTCAGCGTGAGCACGGCCGCGGACGGCATCAGCGGCCTCGAACTGCTGCACTCCGCTCCGGACCTCCTGGTGCTTGACCTTAATCTGCCGAAGATGGACGGCATCTCTGTTCTACAGAGTGTCCGAGCGATCCACCCGCAGTTGCCCGTTCTGGTGCTCACAGCTCGCGCCCGCTCACAAAGCGCGGTACTAGCGCTCGAAACCGGCGTTGCGGGCCGCGAAAAGTCCGTCACGCTGGCCCGGAAGGCGCAAGCAGGACGGCACCGATCGCGGCTGATGCAGGCGGCCGACCGAGGAGAAGCCTTCGACATTGCTGACGGGCCTGCCCGATTCGATGGCCCGCGCGGCGTCCTCGGTGACCTGGTATGAGCATGCCTGTGCTTTCGCCGATGCACGATGGCCAGGGTTGCGGCTAAGGGCCGGATCTCGCTGGTCGAAGGTCTGATGGCGGTAACGCCGGTGCTGGTGACTAGCCAGCGCGGGGCGCCGGATGCCAAGGTTCTGCGGCAGGCGATGCGCCGGTGGCGTTCAACCCGCCCCGCCGTGGCACCCTGATGCCCGCCGAGGTCGGGGCGGCGCTGCGCTGGCTGGCCTGGTCGTCGGTACCGGTGTCAGCTCTCCAGGAGGCCAGCGTGGTGGCCCGGGCGCTGGATGCCTGCGGGCGCAAGCTCGACGGCTCGGCAGCAGCTCCGGAATACTACCGGCGCCGCCGCCGGATCTTCTACGCGGCCCTGAAGTACGCGGTGCGGGAACGCCAGCTTTGTACTGCTCGACGGCGTCGACGATCCGGAGTTGCGAAGCACCCGAGATCGCCGGGGCGGTAGACCGGTGCCGGGTCGCCAGTTCCGCTCAGATGGAAGAGCTGATCGCGGCGGTCGCGACTATCGGCCGAACGCAGGGACCGCGGCTGAAGGCGCTGTATGGGTGCATGTACTACGGCATGCTCCGCCCCTCGGAGGCCGCATCCCTGTTGCTGGATGAGTGCACGCTGCCCGGACGTGGATGGGGGCTGCTGGAATTCAGTGAGATCAGCTCGGCGGCCGGCCGTGCACGGACCGAGCACCTAAGCACGGTGACCTCCTCGTGCGCAACAGCCAGGCACGGCCCGGTTATCTCCGAAAATCGGCCAAGGATTATTACCGGGATCCATTGAGGCGCTAGCCACGAACGCCTCACCGGCTAGAGTCGGCGGCCCAATGGCGGACCTGTCCGACTGGCGCGATCGGGAAGGCGAACAGTCGACGACGGCAACCAGCAACGTATTCGCGCCGGGAAGAGTTGACGCGGCTCCTGGGAAGGGTCAAAGCCCGCCCGTCAGGGACAATAGTTAATCCTCGTACATTATCAGTGGCTCACCTTGGTCGAAGGAATCTCCGCCGCCTCCTGGGCCCGCGGTCGCACGTCAGACCAGGCGTCGGCGTGCCATCGTCAGAGGAACGTCACGCGGGTCGCTTCCTGCTTGCCTTGGGCGAAACCGGCACGGGCGGCGGGGATGCGGGTCGCCGGATCCATCTGGTTCGTGCCCATTGCGGCTCGGGAATCGGCGTCCGGTGTGATCACCTCGACGCGGCTGCCCTGCTTGCGCAGGGCCTCGACCTGGCTTGCCAGGTCCGTGCCCCATTCCGGTGGTCTGCGCAGGCCCTCGAACTGGCCTTCCGGTGGTGGCCCGGCTCCGTCCGCCCAACGGCGAGAGCACCACGACGTTCGCATAGCCCGAGGCAAGGTCGGCGTTGTCGGCGGAGCGCACGCCACCGTTGATGTAGCGAGCGCCGTTGATGCCGTGCGTGGGGACCAGACCGGGCAGCGCGGTGCTCGCGGTGACCGCGTCCACCAGGTCGACGCCGGAATCGCGGTCGAACGCAGCCAACTCGCCGGTATGCGCGTTGACGGCCACCACGATCATCGGCCTGTCCGGCCATTCAGGGCGAGGCAACCTGGCGGCGACCATTGCGCGCCGCTGTCCCGCCGCCGCGGGTCCGAGTATGGAGTCGCTCTCCAACCCGAACGCGCCCATCGCACGTTGTAGATCGGCTGCCGAGGTGGCGGCGGCGCCGATGGCCCTCATCCGCTCGAACACCGTGGCCATCGGCAGGGACGGCGGCCGTTCCCGGTTCTGTCCGACCGGTTGAACCGGCGGGGACAGCACCGAGGCCAACAGTTCGGCCGGCGGTATACCGCTGCGCACCTGCGCTGCCGCGGTGGCACCGGCCGAGGTGCCGACCACCAGATCGGCGGCCTCTGTCATATCGAGACCAGCTTCGGCCAGGCCTGCGATGATACCGATCTCCCACGCATTTCCGGCAGCCCCACCACCACCGAGAACCAGAGCAACGTTGTGAACCATCTGCATAGGTGTTGCCTTTCGAGAGTGCCATGTTGTCGAGGCGCTCCCGGCGACACCTACGTCAATCGCCCGTTCGACCGCGGCGGGAAAGGGGAGCACCCACATCCATACAGCGTTCATGGGTCTCACCTCCTCAGCCGGTTCCACGGTCGCCTGCAAGCTACAAGCCCGGGCATCATCCCGTCCAATCCTTTTCCCAGCCACGTGATCACGACTCCAAACGGGCCCTAGGCGAACTTCGACTGCGGGCGGGCGGCGATCGCGTTGTGGTAGGCGCGCAAACTCGGCTGCACCGGCTGCGCGAACGACCGCACGGCCAACACTTCGAATCCCGCAGCGCCGAATTCGGCCATAACGTCGGCGAGCGCGGGAAACCGGGCAGCATCCGCGTCCCGCAGCCCGCGCCAGTACTCATAAGCCAGCGCATCGAGACGCTCGCGCACGGTCGTGCGGATCACCGCCACGCCCGTGCGGAGCACCCGGTTAAGCTCACCGGCGCAGCGCCGCCGGTCCGGCAGATGGTGAATAACACGCGACAACAACGCCAGATCAAACACGCCATCGGCGGTGGGGGCAGCGACGTCGCGTCGCCGGCGACATACGCACCCGCGAGTGCCTGTGGACCCGCGCAGCCTCGTAACATCGCCGGCGAAGGATCGACCGTCAGCACGGCATCACGCCATTCGGCAAGAGCAACAGCGAACACGCCAATCCCCGCGCCGACGTCCACCAAGGCCGGGCGAGGGACCAGGCTGACTGAGCCGATCAACTCCGTCCAGACACGCAGCGACGCCACCGGCATCGAGTTGCCCGGGTGGTAGGCGTCGGCCAGCCGCGGACTCCTAGAGGACTGAGCATTGACGACATCGATCGTCTTATCATCAGTGCCCACAAGGGCAGCATCGTCGCGGTCGTGGTTGGCACAGCGCAGCCTGGCTGATCGCCGACCCGCCACCGGACTATCCTTCGATGCGCCTATCGAGGTTGTCCCGGCGGTCGTAGAACTTGGAAGTGGCGGTCCCGACCCCATGCCTGCCGAGTGGTAGGCCACGGGGTGAACGGACTAGGAACACCCGAGGAAGGGAACCGCCGTGAGCAAGACCTATCAGAAGACCACGCGCCGAGACGAGCCTGACCCGCAAGATGCTGGCGATATTGCGTTGCTCGAGCAGGTGATCGTCTTGCTGACCGAGATCGCCGCCTCGGCGAAGGAGGGCCTGCTGGCCCCGTCGGCCGGGGTCGGCTTGCAGGTGATGTACCAGATCAGGCAGGAGGACGTGGCCGCGCTGGGCGGCCCGAGGGGCAGGCGCAACCCCGGTCGCGCCGGTTACCGGCATTCGGCTGAGGCCGGGTCGGTCACCATGGGCGGCCGCCGGATCCCGGTCACCCGGCCGCGGGTCCGGGCCGCCGACGGCTCCGGCGAGCTGCACCTGCCCGGCTATGAACCGCTGGGTCGACACCTGGACCTGGTCGCGTTCCTGGTCGACGGCGTCCACTTCGGTGAGCACTGCTGGTTGTCGCCCTCGGGATCGGCATCGACGGGACCAAGTACCCGCTGTCGCTGGCCGAGGGCTCGACAGAGAACAAGACCCTGGTCACCGGCCTGATCACCGACCTGCGCGACCGCGGCCTGGACGTCACCCGGCCGGTCCTGGCGGTGATCGACGGGTCGAAGGCGCTCGCCGCGGCGATCAAGGCAGCGTCCGGCAAGCCGGTCGTCCAGCGATGCCAGGAACACAAAATCCGCAACGTGATCGACAAGCTGCCCGACCAGCTCCGTCAGGTGACCCAGCGGCGAATGCGGCAGGCCTACCACGCGCCATCGGCGCTGCAGGCCGAGGGGCTGCTGGCCGGGCTGGCCCGCGAACTGGACAAGACCCATCCAGGCGCCGCCGCCTCGCTGCGCGAGGGCATGGCCGAGACGCTGAGCATCTTGGCCCTGGGCGTGCCGCCCGCCCTCGCCCGCACGCTGCGCTCCACCAACAGCATCGAGTCGATGATCGGATCTGCCGGAACAACTCCCGCAACGTCAAGAACTGACGGGACGGCACCATGGCGCTGCGCTGGTGCGCCGCCGGGATGCTCGAAGCCGATCACCAGTTCCGCCGCGTCAACGGCCACCTGCACCTGCCCAGACTCCGCGCTGCGCTCCAAGCGCGCTTCACCGAGAACGTGAGTGCCGTGCGCAATGATCAGATCGTGAACGCTGCCTGATGATCAAAGGGCCGCCACCGAAGTTCTACGGAGCTCGGGACATCCTCCGCCTATCGCCCGAGACACCTTTGCCGTTACCGTAAGCGGATTCTCCTGTGACACGATGAAGATCGTCGGGTCCCAGACCCAGCGGGCCGGCCTGGATCTCGCAGGCGTCCTCATCCAGGCGCGCGGGTGCGGTGGAGTGGTTGTCCCTCGCCGAGGAATTGCCCGACGGCGGCGAGGAACGCCCGGCAATCGTCGTCGCCCACCTCGAGGCTCAGCGCGACCATGCCCCGGCGCGCAAGATAGAAGCCGCGGTCGATCATCTCCAGGTGGAACAGCTCGCGCAGCGCCTGCTGCGGGCGTATGTCTCGCGCATGCCGGATGAAGCCGGCCTGGAAGTGCGCGGTCATCAGGCTGCCGAGGCCCGTCCATTGCATGTCGGCGTTCTGGCCGGCGCACACGGCGTTGAGCTGATCGCGCAGTTGCTCGCCGCGGTCGAACAGCGCTTGGCTGGCGTCAGCGGTGAAGATGCGGCTCAGCCCGGCGTAGCCCGCCGCCATGCTGAGCACGTTGTTGTTGAACGTTCCCGCGTGCGGCACGGCGCCGGCCTCGCGCAGGTCGTACATGGACATGAGTTCCCGCTTGCCGCCGAAGGCACCGAAGGTCATGCCGCCGCCGATGTACTTGCCGAGCGTCATCAGGTCAGGGGTGATGCCGAGCCGCTGCTGCATCCCGCCCGACGCCATGCGCGACGTCATCACTTCGTCGAAGATCAGCACCGCTCCGGCACGGTCCGCGCATCGTCGCAGGAGCGCGAGGAACCCGGGGTCGGCGGGGATGCAACCGCCGCTGCCCAGCATCGGCTCGACGAGGATCGCAGCCAGCTCCCCGCCGTGCTGCCTGACAAGTTCTTGCGTGCCGTCCATGTCGTTGTAGGTCGCGACCACCCAGTCATGCGGGACATTGACCGGGATTCCGCCGCCGCCGAAGGAGAGCATGGAGCCGTGATAGGCGCCGTCGAAAACAAGCACCTTGCGCCGGCCCGTACAGGTCATCGCGGTGGCCAGCGCGAGCAGGTTCGATTCGGTTCCTGAGTTGGTGAAACGGACCAGCTCCAGAGCGGGGAAACGGTCGCATAGCAGCCGGGCGAGTAGTGCTTCAGTGCGTCCGTGGGCCCCGAGGTTCCATCCGCGGTCGAGCGCTGCGTCCAGTGCCTTCCTGATGACAGGGCTGTTGTGGCCGTACAGCCCCGCGGTGTACTCGCCGAGCAGGTCAACGTAACTATGCCCGTCGAGGTCGGTGAGCATGCATCCCTCGCCACCTGACATGGTGAGCGGGAACGGCGTGTAAAAGACAGAGCTGCGCGTGCTCCCCCCGGGCATGGCCCGCAGGGCGTCCCGGTATGCCGCCTGACTGAACGGATTCTTGGCAATGAAGCGCTCGCGGGCATGCGCAAGCGCGCCGCCGACGGACGTGACCGTGCCGGTCATACTCTTCCCTCCTCCCGGGCCGCCCGACGACAGGCGCGCCTCTTCGACACCGTCGCGCTCAGCAGTGCCATCGCGGGACACAAGACGGTGGTCAGCCTGGCCACGGCGATTCCTTCCCGCGAGCAAGTTCATGGCGCTCGGGCGTGAGCGGCCAGTCAGCGGCTCAGCCATCAGTGATCTGCTATTTCCGGTTTTATAACCCTTGTGCGCCGACTGTGACGTCCGGGTACTACCGAGTCAGCAGCGGCCAGTCACCACGCGCGCAGTGCGAGCAGCAGTAATCTCCCACCTGGCAAGCCGCAACCCGGCCACCCGCGGCGGGTAAGCCGGGCTGCGGGATTGGCCAGGTCAGTGCGTAGCAGGGCCGCCGCCTTCCGTGCCGGATAGCTTCCTCAGCAGCTCGTTGCACCGCGCGGCGCTGGCCGAGTTCTGCTTCATCACATCGCGGACGAACTGGGCCACGTCGTTCATCCCGGCATTCTCGGCGTCCCGCACGTACTGGCCATAGTCGTGCCCGGCCTTCAGCGCGTGATACTGGATGGACACCAGGTCGTAGAAGACGTCCTCGAAGCCGGTCTCGCCAGTAGCCATCATTGGCTCCTTTCAGCGGAGGTGGTGGGTACCATCGCCTACCCGGTCGTCCGGCATTAAACGGCCGGCCGTATGTTCGCCGGAACGGCAGCTCACCGAGGACCCCGGACAGCTGCGTGGGTTTCGGGGCTGTCAAGTCTTCGGATCTGTCTCACATCCGGTGGGTGACGGAATGTGATGAGGGCAATGGTAGGCCCGCCGATCACGGAGTCGTAGGTCCCGCGCATTGGAGTGGTGGTTCGATGGAGGCGGCAGGCCTGCGCAGCGGCGCCGGTGGGAGCCAGGCGTGCTGGGGCCGCCGTCCCGGCTGCGGCGCCGTCCGCTCATGACCATCGACGCCAGAGCGCCGATCGCACTCTCTGTAACTGACGGCGGTCGATACTCACGATCCGTCACCACCGGATGTGAGACAGGGCCATTCGCTGCACAGTCCCCGGGCGACCTGTGCTCACGCTGTCAGGAGCACTGGGTGGGCGGCCCCTGGCTGCTGCCTGACCCGGGGTCAGTGTTCGCTGTCGAGCTCGGCCATCAGAGGGGTGGGGTAGCGGTCGCCTTGCGCTGCGCCGCGCGGGATCAGTTCCTCGATCTGTGCGATGTCGTCGGGGTCCAGCGACAGGCGGGCGCTGTCGATCAACGTCTGGACTTGGTTCAGGCGTCGTGCGCCGACGACTGGCACGATGTCCGCGCCCTGCGCCGCGACCCAGGCGATGGCCAGTTGCGCGATGGAGCCGCCCTTCGCGCCGGCCAGCGTCTGCAGCCGGGCGACGAGGGCGTCGTTGTGCGCGCGGTTGGCGCCCTGGAAGCGCGGTGAGAAGGCGCGGAACCCTCCGGTTGACCCGCTGCCGCTGATCAGGCCGCGGGAGAGCACTCCGTAGGCGGTGATACCGATGCCGAGCTCCCGGCAGACGGGCAGGATCTCGCCCTCGATCCCGCGGCTGAGCAGCGAGTACTCGATCTGCAGGTCGCTGACCGGGGCGACGGCGGCAGCGCGGCGGATCGTGTCCGCCCCGACCTCGCTAAGGCCGATATGGCGCACATGCCCCATCTCGACCATCTCCGCGATCGCGCCGACAGTGTCCTCAATCGGCACAGCCGGGTCGACCCGAGCGGGCCGGTAGATGTCGATGTAGTCGACGCCCAGGCGCTGCAGGGAGTAGGCCAGGAAGTTCCGCATCGCCGCAGGCCGGGCGTCATCGCCAGGTTGCCTTCGAGGCCCGTGCCGATCGTGTAGCTCGTCTGTTTCTTTGTTTTCGTTGGTGTATTTGAGCAGGTGCGGCAGGCCATCTTCGGTGACTTTCTCGGTGTAGCTGACCGAATGCCCATTGCCTTCGTTGGTGATCTTCGTGTAGCCGAGCGATTCGCTCTCGGTGTAGGCGATCTTTGATCTTTTTCTGTGTCGGTCCACCCGGTCGGCAGTTTGAGGGGTTTGAGTGTATTTGGCCGTCTCTGCTCTTCGCCGGCTGCGTCGAGGACTTCTCTGCTGGATAGTTGTATTCCGCGTATTCCTTTGAAGTTGATCCGCTCCTGCGTGTTGTGTGTAGATCAACTGGTAGGTGATGCCTTTGGGCAGCGTCACGGGGCACGGCGCGGGCGCTGCCGGCTTCGCAGAGCGTTGCTTCGATGCCAGGCGGCGTTGCGAAGTTGGCGCGTTCTTTGACGAACGGGAAGGTTGCGCCGGTGCCGTCGGTGTAGGCGACCGAGCCGGTCGGCGTGACATGGACGCTGGGAAAGCGTTGCTGTCGACCCAGCCGTAGCCGTAGCCGAACGCTTCGTTCTGCGAGGCTGTTCCACGTCCGCGCGCTGTCGAATTCCATCCCTTTGCTCGGGGACTTTCAGGTCGTCGCTGTGGATCATCAGGTTGCCGCTGGCAGGATTGACGTCCATGCTCCAGCGTCGGGCTGAGCTGCATCGGCAGCTCCGTGTAGTTGGTGGCGTTGCCGACGCCTCGCTGGGACCATTCCAGCGTCAGGCCCGGGAGCGTGTTCGCCCGTTCTTCGCGCCCGTCGAAGCTCACGACGTTGTTGGTCGGGCCCTCGCTGACGTCCTTCAAGAGGAAGCCGAGATCCGGCTGGCCCTGCCCGTTCGGGGCATTCGTGCCGTTGTACCACTCCTGCACCATTTTCGTGGGGTACCAGTAGTCCCAGCCTTTTTTGGCTCCGACCGTCGAGTTGATCGCCGCATCGGATTCGGCTTCCGGAGGGTTCGAGAAGTCGCCGCCGGGCGCGTGCCAGGGCGTGCTTCCGTTGGTCGTGTTCCAGGTCGCGCCGGTGCTCCCCAGGGGGTCGTGACGCGGTATGCGCCCATCGGAGCCGCTCGAGGTCGTCGTCGTTTTCCGCCGCGTAGAGTTCGAGCTGCGCGTCGTAGATCGTCAGTTCTTCATGCAGTTCAGGGAAGCACGAACTGCAGCAGGCCGCGGGCGAGCGGTGGAGGTGGCGGTTTCGTAGCCGACGCCAGAAAGTCAGGCCGTTGCAGGCGGTGGCGGTCGGCGCCGTACTCGTCAGCGAGCAGGACGTTTCGTCTTCCTGGCCGAGCGGGTTGCGTTCTGTGTCTGGGTGGACCGTGGCCGAGGATTGCTTCGCTGAGGACTTCGACGCGGCCTGGCTTTCGGCGAGCTGACTTTCGCTGAGCGGCTGCCATTTGCCAGCGGCCGTCTTGTAGTTGACCGGAGACTCGTAGATGCGCGTGAGCATGTGCCCGTTGGGGAGCGCGTAGGTATCGGAGTTGGCGGTCGTGTAGCGCGCCACGGGCTGCGCTTCGGCGCCGAGCTGCAGCCGGCCGGATTCGGCCGCGACACTAGGAGCGGGAGACAGCGCGAACGCAAACATGAGAACGCCGACAGCCTCGGCGAGCAGCCAGTGCCGCGCGCGCGGCCGAGCGGAGCGGCGGTGCGCAGACCTCGCCCGCTCCTCGGCGCTGTACAAGGTCCGGGACTCGAGTCCGGACAGACGAATACGCCGCAGTCCACGCATAGCTGTCTCCCTGTTATTTGGGAGCTCCGCTCCCGTTTTGCCCCCAAGCTTGCAGAGGTGCGCCCTGTCCTCGAGCGCGACATGTCTATTCGACCTGGTCGAGCTTGTCAAGCCTAAGGAACGAAATCGCTACCCGCGGTCGACAGGCTAGGTCGTGCCACTAGTCCGAACGATCCGTTAGGAAGACCGGGCCGGGGTAGCTCTAGGCACCCGACCGAAACGGTCGCGCGAACGCGACAAAGAGGCCACTACCGGACAGGGCTGAGACCTCCGGTCGGCCGGGTGCGTTTATATGTTAAGGAGCTACGGGCCGGGGGCCGTTCTATCCGCCGAGTTCGACGCGGGCCGACCATGAGCGCGAGATCGGCGCCATCGCCGGCAGACCGCTGGGGGCGACGCCGACGTCGCGCGACACACACGATTGAAGTGCGCCTGATCGCTGAACCCCGCGGCCTGCGCGGCTCGGTGAGGGAGCGTGACCGCCAGACGTCCTGATTGGGTCTGCGGCGTAACCCTCAACCAAGCTCAGGAAGTCCTCGATGCGCGCGGGCGACCGGCGTTGTCGCGTACCCTCGAGATGCTCTTGAAGAAGCGCAGGTAGAACGAGGTTTGGTTTGGAATCGGTGGGGCGACGGGCGGAGCGTAAGCCATCTCGGTGAACCGCGCGGCTGACAACTGCGGGACGCGGTCACGATCGGAATCGCGACGACGGCAGCGATGAAAAGCTGGGCCGAGGTGTCCACACGCCTGGTGCGGTCGTTCAGGATCCGTGAGAGGACGTGGATCTCCTCGATGAAGTCGCGCAGCTTTGAGTCCGACCTGCGGTT
>CAWCJK010000002.1:0-393402 GCA_963795955.1 uncultured Verrucomicrobiae bacterium | reverse complement strand
ACGCGATCCGGCGATCATCTCGCGCATCGACGGTGTTGTTCGCTTCGGCGATGTCACCAAGGGTCAGCGCAAGGTGTACGTCACCGCCGACAACGGCCACGAAGAAGAGTACTCGGTGCCGCGCGGCGTCTACATCAACGTGCAGGAAGGCGAGCGTCTCCGCGCCGGCGATGCTCTGATCGACGGCCCGCGCAACCCGCATGACATCCTCGATGTCCTCGGCGAGCGCGAGCTCCAGATCTATCTCGTCAACGAGATTCAGGAGGTCTATCGTCTGCAGGGCGTGTCCATCTCGGACAAGCACATCGAGACGATCGTCCGCCAGATGCTCCGCTGGGTGAAGATCGACGAGGTCGGTGACACCAACTTCCTGCTCGAGCAGCAGATCGATCGCTTCCGGTTCAACGCGGAGAATGCCCGCGTGCTGGCCGACGGCGGACGTCCGGCGATCGGCCGCCCGCTGCTCCTCGGCATCACCAAGGCGTCGCTCTCCACCGACAGCTTCATCTCGGCGGCGAGCTTCCAGGAGACCACCCGCGTGCTCACCGAAGCGTCCATCAACGGCGCGATCGATGGCCTCCGCGGTCTCAAGGAGAACGTCATCGTTGGCCGCCTCATCCCGGCCGGCACCGGTATGGAGTACTACCGCCAGGTCGCGCTCTCCCCAGAGCTCGAAGAAGCGGCAGCCCAGATCCAGGCCGAGGTCATGGAAGCCCACGAAGCCGAAGAGCGCGAGCTCGAAGCGATGCGCATGGAAGGCGAACAGGAAGAACTGGCCGCGGAGTAAGCGCCAGACGCACTGCACACAAAACCACCAGCGGGCGGACTCGAAAGAGTCCGCCCGTTTTCTTTGCCCGCGCGAAAACCAGGCACGGCGAAGAGCACAACTCGGCTCTCATCTCCCGCCTCCAACGACGCAATGAGCGAACATGCCGACAAGCTACTTTCGCGCCGCAAGCTCGTCAGCGGCATCGGGGCGGGGCTCGCGACCGCCGCAGTGACACCAGCCTTCGCACAAACCAGCAACACGGCTGCTTCGACCGCACAGCCGGTTCAGGATCCGACGACCAAGTACCCCAAGCCGCCCTATCCTGGGCAATCGCAGCCTTGGCCCGGCCTGGCCAGCAAGATGAACCCGCGCCCGGATCACGGCGAGACCAGCTACAAGGGCTCCGGCCGCCTGCTCGGACGCAAGGCCCTGATTACCGGCGGCGACTCCGGCATGGGACGCGCCGCCGCCATTGCCTACGCTCGCGAGGGTGCCGACGTCGCGATCAGCTACTACCCGACCGAGGAGCCGGACGCGCGCGAGGTCATCGAGCTCATCAAGGCTGCAGGCCGCAAAGCCGTCCCGATCCCCGGTGACCTGCGCGACGAAAACTACTGCAAGCAACTCGTCGCCAAAGCGATCGAAGCGCTCGGTGGGCTCGACATCCTTGTCTCCAACGCAGGCCGGCAGCAGCAATGCGAAGACATCACCCAGCTCACCACAGAAGCCTTCGACGCCACGATGAAGACCAACATCTACGCGCCGTTCTGGATCATCCGCGCGGCCGTGCCGCACCTCCGGCCAGGCTCTGCCATCATCGGGACCACCTCCGAGCAGGCGTATGACCCGTCTGCGAACCTCTACGACTATGCCCAGACGAAGGCCGCGACGATGAACTACGTCAAGTCGCTCGCGAAGCAACTTGGACCTAAGGGCATCCGCGTGAACGGCGTGGCTCCAGGCCCTATCTGGACGCCGCTGCAGGTTTCGGGCGGTGCCACGCAGGAGCACCTGATTCACTTTGGCCAGCAATATCCGCTGGGTCGCGCGGGTCAGCCGGCGGAGCTCGCTTCGATCTATGTCCAGCTAGCGGCAGAAGACGCAAGCTACACCACCGGCAACATCTACGGAGCCGGCGGAGGTAACGGCCAGCCTTAGGCTGGCTTCGATGCGTCGCACGATCTAGCGCGGATCGCCGCCGAGGTCTGTTTCAGAATCCGGCCGCTGCGGCGGCGGCTGGGTTCCGAGCTTCATCCCCAAGTGCCCCAGCAGATCCAGCGGCAGCGGGAAAACCACAGTCGTGTTCTTCTCGACGCCGATCTCAATCAGCGTTTGCAGGTAGCGGAGGGTGATCGCGCTGGGTTCGCGGTTGAGTACGGCGGCTGCCTCGGCCAGCTTGGCGGACGCTTGGAACTCGCCTTCGGCGGCGATGATCTTGGCTCGGCGCTCGCGTTCGGCTTCGGCCTGGGCCGCGATGGCGCGTTGCATATCTGGCGGTAGATCAACCTGCTTCACATTGACGCGGGTCACCTTCACGCCCCAGGGTTCGGTTTGGTCGTCGAGGATGTGTTGCAGCTTCTCGTTCAGCACCTCGCGTTGGGAAAGCAGGTCATCCAGTTCCACCTCGCCGAGCACCGAGCGCAGAGCGCCGTTTGCGCTGCCTGCTCCACCGCGAATCGGTAGTTCTCAACCTCAATCACAGCCTGTGTCGCGTCCACGACGCGGAAGTAGACGACCGCATTGACCTTTAGCGAGACGTTGTCGCGCGTGATGATGTCCTGCGGCGGCACCTCCCAGGTCACAACCCGGAGCGACACCTTCACGATCCTGTCGATCGGCCACAGGATCAGCACCACCCCCGGGCCCTTCGCGTTCCTAAGCACACGTCCGAGGCGAAAGACGACCGCCCGTTCGTATTCGGGCAGAACGTTCAGGCAGCGGATGATCCAGATGAAGACAATCAGCGCAAGAAAGACGAGCGGTACGGCAGGGAACGGACTCATCGGGTGCTCCAGAAGACGAACTGTGAAGCCCAGGCTCGAGGCCGAGCAGGGAAGCCCATCCTTTCACAGTTTTCTGGTCGAACACGGGTCAGCGGCTGCACATTGATTCCTGCCGACTTCGAATGTTCTTAGGCGCGATCAGATGCGGGGTTCATCCTGACCGCTCGCGAACCCTACCGCGGGTGCCAAGTCCAGAGCTAACTCAATCTTCGGGAAGACTTTGCTGAAAAAGTACGGGGGCAGGAAACCGCGCCACACCCCTGTGCAGGCAGCGAACTGAAAGCGGCAGCGCCGACCTCGGCCGCGTGACAAAGCATCGTAAACGGCAGGAGCCCGAACCAGCTCGACAGGTTCTGTGCAGAAACCATGCCGAGCAAAGCAACACGATCCACAGCCGAACTCACAGCGCGCCCACATCCACCGGAGCAGAAGGTCATGCGCGCCGAACGAGGCCTGCACACGCTCGGTCTCGGCGATCAGGTCCGAGATGGACATCTGCTGGTCCCTGGCGGAGCGCAGGATGACGCTCGGCCCTTGATCCTGATGCTGCACGGCGCCGGAGGCGACGGCGCCAGCATGTTGCACATGATCGGCCGCGCGGCGGCTGCAAGCGACTGCGTCGTCCTGGCGCCGGATGCGCGCAAGCATACGTGGGACTTCCTTAGCGGTGACTTCGGTCCCGATGTGGCGTTCATCGATGGCGCGCTGAAGCAGACGTTCGATCGCTGCTCGATCGATCCGGCGAGGGTTGCGATTGCAGGCTTTTCCGATGGAGCTTCGTACGCGCTCACACTAGGACTCGCCAACGGCGATCTGTTCACGCACGTGATGGCGTTCTCTCCCGGCTTCATGAGGCCGCCACGGGTGGTCGGATCACCGCGCGTGTTTGTCAGCCACGGCACCGAAGATGCCGTGCTCCCCATCCAGGTCTGCAGCCGGCGCATCGTGCCTCAGCTGCAGGACGCAGGCTACGACCTGACCTACCGGGAGTTCCCCGGCCCCCACACGGTGCCTGCCGCGGTCTTCGCGGAGTCGATGAATTGGTTTCTGCAGGAGGCTTGATCGCCCGCAATGATGATGAGCGAGTGCGGACGGAGGTTCCTGCTCAGTACGACTGCAGGTGCGCCTGCACGGTGAAGCGCTTCGGCGCAGCACCGATGTAGTGGAACGGGTAACACGTGACAAGCGTCATCTCGGGCACGTTGCCGGTTTCGAGGACCTCCACCTGGTCAGGCATGACGATCCTGGTTGCGTCCACCACGTAGACGAAGGTGTCTTCGGCGGTGATTACGTTGATCTTCATGCCCGGCCTGATGCCACTGAGCGGCCGGAAGAATGTGTCCCGGTGAGCGGCGACGCCGAAGTTGCCAAGCCCGCCTGGCGTGGCCGTGCCCGGGATGTGTCCAGCGCCAACCCGCAGGGACCGCATGTCATCGTTGTCGAGGATGGCGGTGGTGAGGTGCAGCGCAGGGATCTCGAGCCTGCCGAGCACGCGGCCAGAGCCTGCACCAAGGCTGGCAGGATGACTGTTCGGCGCAACCTCGTCAGACTGCGGGGTCGGAACGGCACGCGCAGGCGCGTGGGCCTCGCTGAGAGCGACCGCTGCCCTCTGTGCCGCCGAAACCTCCCCTCGACGAACGAGCAGGATGGCACAGCACAGAAGGCAGAGGGCCCAAGCACTCAGCTCGAGCAGCTTCGGCAGCTTACGCATGGTTGCGCAGCGTTCGTGACCAGACCGAGCCAAGACGCAGCGTCAGGGCCAGCAGGAGCGACAGGCCACCTGCGAGCCACACGAGTGGAAGGTCGGACGCGGTGTGGGGCAGGTTCTTCGCGTGCATTCGGGGCGGCTCGTTGCTGGCCACGAGCGCAGGACCGTTCGTTGCCTGTCGAGCGTGATGCGTACTCACACCTCGCGAGTACGGCGCATCTGCGGATGGCGTACCGGACGGCGCGCTGGTTTGCGCTCGCTCGGTGGTCTGATTGGAGGCGGTGGCAGCAGGTTGGTACTTCGCGGCGGCGATACCCGGCTTGGAGTCGCCCGGCTGAACCGGTGTTGGCGTCAACATCCAGAGCGTGACCTCCTGCTGGTCCTTCGGGGTCAGTTGCGGAAGCGACGGAAGGTTCTCAGACGCTGGATCGACTGCGACGACCTGGACGTTGTTTTCTTTGGCCAGGGTGACGGCGTCTTTCTTCGGGTAGATGAACTCGAAGGTAGAACCGCCGCGGAAGGCGTAGCCGCGCAGCGTGGGCTTGTTCTTCAGCCCCTTGCTGTAAGTGATCGGGCCAGTTGAGGCGGCGCCGGACAGAGAAGTGCTGGGGTACGCAAGGAACATCGCAGGCTTGTTGCTGCCGCGCTTGTCGATCTCGATCAGGACGCGGTCGCTGAGGTGGTCCGCCACTCGAATGGTGTAAGAGCCTGGTGAGAGGGATATGCCGGGAGCGTCGGTCTTTTGTGTGATGACCAGGGCGGCCGACGACGAAGTAGATGTTTGTCTGCGCGTACAAAAAGCCGGTCGGGGCAGACAGCGCTGCGGATGCAGCAAGAATCACGCAAAGCTTCATGCGTACGCCTCATCTTTCTGGAAGTACGCGGGTTAGGACGCGTGAAAGGCGGCCAGCAGCCGTACGTTGTCGGCGGTTACCGACAGTGTTCGGTCGTTTCCGAGGCGGGTTGTTCAGATCCTGGGGGTCAGCGCGGCCGCGGGCACGTCTGTGGCGGCGGCCGGGGAGCCCCGGTCTGCGCTTGGGAGATCCATCGCCCGTGGGTTCGCGTAGGGCGCCGCGTCGCGACCCGGCGCAGGGTGTACCGGTCGCGGTTGCGGCGCGACCTGAGACGCCGGAGCACGCTTGCGGGCAGCATGAACTCTTACCCGCGGCTCCCCGAGGCGGTCCAGATCTTTGTTCGAGCTATCGGAGCTCGACGTGCCCACGGCGTCGATGTCCGGAATCGGTGCTAAGGGCGGCAGAACGGGAATTACCAAAGCGCTTGGAGTCGCCGAGCGCGGCGGTCTCGCCACGGGATGCGACGCCTGCGTGTGCCGCCCTCCACTCAACAGATCAACCAGAGGGGCGATCGATAACGCACCGAGGCCCGCAAGGCAGAGGGCGGCAGGAACCAGAAAACGCCGCGCGGCAACGAGATGCGGGAGCGCCGCAGGGTCTGGCTGCTGCGTGAGCAAGGGCGCGATGGGAGCCCAGACCCGGGGAGCTTGTCCTGCGCGGTCCGCGACTACCGCGCGCTTCGGCGGAACGAGGTCGATTGGATCGGGAGCGGAGACGGTGACCGGTTCCGCGTGCCGAGCGAGGTCTGGCGCCGGCTTAGCCGCATCGGTCAGAAGGACCTCTGTATCGCGCGCTGGCGGCGCTCACGGCGAAGTTGGCCTCGGGGACCGGCGCTTCCGGCGCGGTGGCGAGGTAAACGGGAACTTCTGCGCGTCGCGGTGCTGTGATCACTTCCGCGTCGGCGGCTTCGGGGAGCGTATCTGCGATGGGTTCCGGAGCGGCCTCCGCGACGAACGGCTCAGCCATACTGAAAGCGACAGGGTCGAGAACCGGCTCTGCTGCAGCCGGATGAACGGTTCCGATGGCCAGGGGCTCGGGAGCGGGGTGTACCGGTTCCTCGAAGACCGGACCCAACGCCCGCCGCTCTTCCTGTTCGGGCTCCCGCTCTGGAATTGGCTCTGCGGCGACTGGATGTAGGACGGACGCTGCGATGTGGTCTGGAAGCGCGGAGATCTCTGGTTCGCTGAGCAACTCCGCCGGCGGCTGTTCCGGAGCACGCCTGCCGTTCAGGACCATGAGCGGTTCGGTTTCACCGGACGCCGTCGACAGCCAAGATGTGGAGTCGTGTGTGGCCTGCGCGGTGAGTATCTCCGCGAAATAGCATTTGCGTACGAGGTCTGAGGAGCCATTCTCATGAGTTCGCGCGTGCGCGGGTTCCTCTGGACGGCTTAGGTCTTCCGTGATCGCCGGCCTGGCGTTGTTCTCGCGCTTACCCCAGAGAGAAGTCATCGCTTGCCCTATGAACCGCGACAGCTCTCGTTTGGACCGGTCGATCCCGGGCGCGTCCTCCTCGACATCAAGGCCGCCTACGGCCACCAAGAGCACGTCGAGCAGTTCGAGGTGCGAGACCTCTTCCTGTTCTCGATAGATGATCGCCCGAATGATGGACGACATGCCGTCGCGCAGATAGCCGGGCTCGGAGACGGCCGCGGCAAACGCCGGAACATCTTGCTGAGACCCGAATGGAACACCACACGTACTAAGGAAACCCTTCACTTCGTCGACGTACGGCGCGTACCGTGCTGCGAGAGTGTGAAACGGCGATGGGGAACCCATGACTCCTCCGAGAATGCCCCATGTGAAGACAGGGCGGGGAGCGAACGTCACTTAGCTATGCTCAACCGGTGTTCGCGCAAACAAGGAACGGAGAAGTGTTCGTGCGAAGGCCCGAGCCCAGGAATTGCGATCTTCGCAAACGAGGAAAGCACCGCAGCAGCACTGCATGAACCGCGGGTGAGTACGGCAGAAGAACCCAGGCCCGACCACAAAAGCGAAACATCTACCGGCAGCGGCCGGCGGAACGGGCGCGAGTTACGGCACAACCGGCAGAACCCACGACGGGGCGCGGCAAGTCTAACACGCCGATCCGCGGGTAGAACCTCCCGGAGCAGGGTAGTCATATTACAACGTGGAGGCGAACGTGCGAGACCGAATCTGGGGTGAGCAGGCTAGCGGGGCAGCCGGAAGTTCACGGTGACGACGGTTGCAACCTCGGCCGCGCGGCCGTCGACCGTGTACGGCCGGTAGCGCCAATGCTGAACGGCCTCCTGTGCGGCAGCGGCCAAGGCGTGATCGCCGCGGAGGAGATGCGTAGCGACGACCGAGCCGTCGCGCCACACCAGCGCTTGCAGAACGACGCGGCCTTCAACCCCCTGCGCGATTGCATCGCGCGGATATTCGGGTGCCGGAGCATACAGGATATTGCCGGTCATCACGCCCGAGGACGCCATAAATACCGTGGGCCTCTCGGAGGCGTAGACCGGGTTTCCGGGTGAAGCCGGGCGAGCGATGCTGGTTTCAGCAGGCCTGGCGACCGCAACTGAAAGCGCCCGGGTGTTGAGGCGAAGGTTCGGTGCAGGCGGTGTTGGCTGCGATCGCGAGGTAGGTCTCGACGCCGAAGGGACCGGCGCCGCGACGAGGGAGATGCGCTTCGGCTGTGCTGGTGCGGATGTCGGGACTGACCAGGGATGCGCGGATTGCAAGGTTCGGGTCAAGGTGCGAGTCGAGGTTCCGGACGAGGTGCGAGTCGAGGTTCCGGGCGAGGTCCGGGGTGCCGATGACGGGGAGCTTGCGTCGCTGACCGGGGTGGGCTCAGGAATTGGCTCGACGCTCGGTCCAGGGGTGGGCTCGATGCTGCGCTCAGGGATCGGCTCGACGCTGGGCTGGTCGGCGACTGGATACGGGGCCGGCTTCGTGTCTCGGACGGGCAGTTCGTAGGGGCTGGGTTTCGGCAGATCGGACGCGGCCACGGCTTGCGACCTGAGTTCGTTCACGACTGGCGCATTGAGAACCGGGGCATGCTCGCGGACCGTGACACCTCCCGCGAGACCTACGAGCGCACCGCACACCCCCGCGATCCAGAGGTTTCTCCGCGTCATCACGCCCGGGGAGACGCTTGCATCCTCGACCAGCGCCACAGGAGGGACGAACCGTGCGCCGCCGGGTTCGACCGGTGGGACGGGGGGACGAGCAGCGCTCTCCAGCATGGCCCGCGCGCGGGCGAATCTGTCCTCGTCCGGCGCTTCGAGGAACTCGGGCTGGACCGGTTCGGGCACAAACCGAGCCGTGTGGCGAACGTTGGTCGCCGAAACGCTGACGGAAGCCGGTCTCTGGGGGGCACGGTCGTGCACCGTGACGTTCTCCAACGGCGCAGGCTTCACGGTTTCCGGCTCAACAGGCTCGTCGGCTTCGTCGGGGAAGGTGCGAAAAAGGGAACGCAGCACCGAACTTAGAAAGATCTGTAGCTGTTCGAGAGCAGGCTGCAGGCTCGGAGCGGAGAGACGAATGCCGGGCCCGCCGACCGCGACCGCGAGCAGTTCGAGCAGATCGTGGCGATCAATGCCTTCTGCCTCGCGGAAGATGATGGCCCGCACCATGGACGAGAGTTCGTCGCGGAAGAAGCTGGGCCGCGATGCGCGCTCAGCGAGTCGGAGGAGGTCGTCGGGCGAACCGAAGCTCATGCCGCGGCCGGCTAAGAACTCGTGGAGCTCATCGATATACAGGCCAAACCGGACTGCCAGAGGTTCTACTTCGGACCCAAGGACCATGATGCTCACTTTCGGATAGGACGGGGAGAGCCCTTCTTCGGTAGATCACGAAACCAGCGACGGGAATCAGCGGGCTCTTGGCAGCGGGCGCACGAGAGCGGGGGAGGTCGCTCCTGGTTGAAAACCCGAACCCAGGCTGATGTTGCGGTCTTTGTGAGCGGAGTCAGACGGTACGGGTAAGTTCCTGCCAGGCGGCGATCTGGACCAGCACCTGGGCGAGGGTTGCCACAACCGCATCCGGCCGTCCGGGACCGAACCTGCTCACGGTCTCCTCGTTGTCGTCGGACCTGCTCCATATGGCGATCGCGATGCGGTTCTCGCCGAGATACTGCCGGACGCGCTGGCAGATGGCCCGTGCCTGGGCGAAGGCGAACGGCGGGAGCGCCGAGATAATGATGACGGTATCCTTTTCGGCAGCGAGCGCGGACAGGACGTCATCGGACAGCGCGTCGGTGGTCAGCGCCAATGCGGCGAACTTTTCGTGCTCCAGGACCTGGGTCAGGATCTGTGTTGTGAGCTGGTCGGGGGTCTCCGGAGCGGAGATGCAGACCACCGCGATCTCCTTGGCCACCGGCGAGCGGAAGAAGTCCCGCTTTGGGTGCCCGTTCGAGCTGTAGGGCAGCTTGGCGGCCGCGGCGGGCAGATCGGAGAACAGGGCAAGCAGTTCGGTGAGGCTTAAGAGGAGGAACTCGTAGCGAGACTCGTCGAGAGTGCCTCGATGGCGATCGGTCTTGGCCAGGTTCAGGGTGGGGACCAGAACGGAGTCGTAGAGCTCGATGAGGGGGCGGTCGCGGAGAAATCGCTCCGCGATCGCGTAGGCCTCCGTGTTGTCGGTTGCGAGCAGGCGCTCATAAAAGTGAGCCGCGGGGGAGAGCTGGGCGTCGGTTCCGAGCAGGCTGTGCAGGAACCCGAGTTGCGGGACGTACTGCCCCATGACGACCACGCAGACGGTCATCGGGGTGGCGAGCGCCAGGCCGGGCCAGCCCCAGAGCATCGTCCAGAAGATCGCACTGACCAGCAGGGCCAGCGAGGATATCCCCGTGCGCGTGCTGAAGATCCTGGGCTCGAGTACATAGGCGGTGGTGAGCTCCAGGACGACAAACCAGATGACCACGAGCGCGGGCGGCCCCCACGTGGAGGAGACCGCGACCGCCGCCACGAGGGGCAGAAGCATGCCGGCCGCTGTGCCGACGTACGGTATCAGCCGGAGAGAGCCGGAGATGACACCCCAAAGAATCGCGTTGGGAACGCCGATGATGTGCAGGCCAATACCGAAGAGCAGGCCGTAGCAGGCGTTCACCTCAAGTTGCATCACCAGATATCGACTGATGCGGTGGGCGGCCTCGTCCATGGCGCGGGTCATGACCCCGAGCTGGCCAGTGCCGGCCAGCATCAGCATGCGCTGGCGAAGCTCCTCGCGGCGCATGAGCATGTACATCGCGAAGATGATCACGATGCCGACCTCGGCGAGTGGCCGCATCAGCAGCCCGAGGAGGTCGGACGCGAACTCCAGAGGCGTAGCGCTGGAGACGAGACGCACGGGCTGCCCCGCCGGCGCTGAAGAGCCGGGCGAGATACTCTCCCCAACATCCTTCAGAGTCGAGATGGCCCGCTCGATGGAGTCTTGCGCAGGGGAGTGCAAAGCGGCGATGCGCCGCTGCATGTTGTCGCGGTATTGCGGCAGTGTTTGCGCGAGCTGAAGCACCTGGCGCGACAGGACATAGGCGCCGAGGACGAGCACCAGGCATGTAACGGTCCCGATGATGGCCACGGCAAGGCTGCGGGGTGCCCTTCGTTCTTCCAAGAGCCGGATCGCGGGCAGCAGGAGGAAGCAGAGCGTCAGGGCAAAGGCAAGGGGGATGAGCAGCTCGCGCCCGAGAAAGAGCAGAAGCGTCACACCGAGGAACAACAGCAGTGGCTCGTACTTCCGGAGCTCCGAACTTCGAGCACTTGCCATGAAGCGCACCTCGGTGGAAGCAGCACGACCCGGTGTTTACCGGCTGATGTGCATTGCGCAGCGCTCCGATTGGAGTCCGTCGTGCGCCACAGTTGCCGGAGGTCTGGCAGGATACCGTATTTCTGCGATCGCGGTCGGCAAGTAGTTGAAGCGGCGAAGACTAGGCTGGTCGTTCAGCCGTCGCGCGGGGAGCATTTGGGTCATGTACCAAGGAGAAGGTCCAGGTTACTAATTTCACGTAATCACCCGTTTGGGGGACTGCTACTCTTGGCTTGTTCAGTTCAGGTTTCACGACGAGCTCCGTCGTGACTATAGGGCGCTGGGAGCGTCCTGGGGGAGCGGGACAGTTTCATCGGGAGTTGCGTTTTTCGTCGCTGTTGGCGCAAAACCCGTTGAGATTGTCCCGCATTTTTTTGGTTCGTTGCAGTGTCTATACGGCTGTCCAGCCGCCATCGATCAGCAGGGTGTGTCCGGTGATCAGAGAGGCTGCCGGAGACGCCAGGAAGACGACCGCGCCCGCCACTTCGGGCGGATCACCGATGCGGTGCAGAGCAGCGATGTTTTGGATCGTCTGTTCGCGGAACTCAGGTGAGGAGAGCGCGGGGGCGGTACCGGGGGTATGGATGAAGGTCGGCGCGACCGCGTTGACGTTGATACCGTACGGGCCCCACTCCACGGCGAGGCACTTGGTGAGGTGGGCGATGCCCGCCTTGGTCATGCAGTAAACGGACTCGGTGGGCAGGGCGACGAAGCCCGCCTGCGAGCTCATGTTGATGATGCGGCCATAGCCTTGGGCGCGCATGATCTCGGCGGCTGCCTTGCAGGCGAAGAATGTGCCTTTGAGATTGATGGCGAGTGTGCGGTCGAAGTCCTCCTCGCGTACATCGAGCGCGAGGTTGACGGGGGCGATTCCAGCGTTGTTGACCAGGATATCGAGCCTGCCGAAGTGGCGCGCGGTCTCGGTGACGGCGGCGCGGACTTGTTCGAGATCGGTCATATCCATCTGCAACGGCAACGCACGGCCGCCGAGTGCTTCGATCTCTGCAACGAGGCCGGAGTCCTGCTTCGATGTCTCTGAGACCGAGGGCGACGGAGGCGCCGGACTTCCGCAAGGGCCAGGGCGATGGCGCGTCCGAGGCCGCGGGCGGAGGCGGTGACCAGCGCGGTCTGGCCGTCGAGTCGAAAGGATGGCAAAGCTCCCATCGTGGACCTCTTGTGTGTGAACTTAGTGGGCAGGTGTGGAAGTGAGGTGATCGATGGTGAGGTTCGAGAACGTCACGTCCTGCAGTTGCGTTGTGCTGTGTGAACAGACCCCGATGCCGAGGTACACGGGACCTTGCATGGGCACGGTCATGGAGAGCGGTTGCGGTTCGGCGCCTCCGGTGGCTGGGATCGCAGATGCGGTGAACTGATCGCCTTTGCGGACGAGGCGGAGGCGGATGGTTCCGTGTGCCGGCAGGTCGGTGTCCCTGGTGTCGCCGCCTGCGGAGGTCCTCCATTGCAGGTCGATGTGCCCATCGCCGTGGAGGGCTACGTCGGCGTACGGTGAACCGGGGTCGAGGCTCTGGCGAAACATCAGCATGCCCTTGGCCTTGGCATGCGTGGGCGGCTGCGCGACCTGCACATCTGCGGTGATGGAGCCGTCGCCGGTGAATTTGATCCAGGTGAAGCGGAAGTCATCGGCAGTGCCCCATACGTCCTGGCCGCCGCCGCTGAGGCGGTACGAGCCGGTCTTCGGATCGAAGGTGGTGGAGCCGGGCTGCGCGGCGCCGATGTCGACTCGACGCGGTGAAGATGCCTTGCGATGGTGCGGTGTAAGCGGATGTGGAGAGGCAGCCGAGGGCAAGGGTGGCGGTTGCGACCAGGGCGCGCGCAAGAGGGGTCATGAGTTGCGCTCAACTATAGGGGAGCGTGCAGGCTAGCGGCAATCGGCCGAGCTTTCGGTATGCTCCAGGGTATGAGTCGGGTTGCACTGGTTACCGGAGCTTCGCGCGGGCTTGGAGCCGCGATGGCTGTTGCTCTTGCGGAAGCGGGGTTCCACGTTGCAGTGAACTACTTCGCGAACCGGGAGCGGGCCGAGCAGGTTTGTCGCGAGCTTCAGGGGCGCGGGTTTAGAGCGGAGCCGTTCGGGGCCGATGTGCGGGACGAGGTCGAGGTGAAGCGGCTTGTCCGCGAGGTGGAGCAGAGGCTCGGACCGGTGGATGTGCTTGGTCGTGAACGCGACGGGGCACCAGCCGATGCTGGCGATCGAGGACCAGACCTGGCAGGCGTACCTCGACCAGCTTGAGTTCTTTGTGAAGTCGCCTCTGTTGCTTCTCCAAGCGGTGTTGCCGGGGATGCGGTCGCGCGGCTTCGGGCGCGTCATCCAGATTGGCAGTGAGGTCGTGGAGTTGGGGAATCCGCGGTTTGCGAACTATGTTGCCGCGAAGGCCGCGCAGCTTGGGCAGACGCGGTCGTGGGCTCGGGAGCTTGGGCCGGACGGCATCACGGTGAATCTGGTGGCTCCGGGATGGATTCCGACGGACCGCTCAGTGGACGCCACGCGAGGCGGACAAGCAGGCCTATGCGCGCGGTGTTCCGCTGGGGCGGATGGGCCTAGCGGAAGAGGTTGGGCCGAGTGGTGGCGTTTTTGGCCAGCGATGCAGCCAGCTTCGTCACGGGGCAGAAGATCTCGGTCAACGGCGGGAACACGCTGGAATAGTCTCGTTCAGCGAATCGAGAGCCTTGGCGTGCGGCCTCCCCTGGCAGCGAATCAGGAGCGGGAACACCATTTTCAGCCGAGGTGAGCTCGTGGTTTCGTTGGCAGGGTGAAATGGAAGGTGGAGCCTTCGCCGAGCGTGCTGGTCGCCCAGATTCTGCCGCCGTGCTGTGCGACGATGCTGGCGCAGATGGCGAGGCCGAGGCCGGTGCCGCCCATGGCGCGTGAATCGGACGCGTCTACCTGTTTGAAGCGCTGGAAGATCACCTGAAGCTTGTCTTCGGGGATGCCGCGGCCCTGGTCTTCCACCTCAATGACGGCCTCGTCCGGGGAACGGAGGCGCGCGGAGAGGCGGATCTCGCTGGGCATCATGGAGGTGTGGGGCGAGAACTTGATGGCGTTCGAGAGCAGGTTGGTGAGGGTCTGGAGGATGCGGTCGGGGTCTGCCCAGACGTCGAGGCCTGTGTGGGCGAGCGTAAAGCGCACGTTCGCGCGAGTGGCGGAGGCTTGCAGAAGCGACGTGGCACGTTCAAAGAGCTCATCGAGGGAGCAGTGCGTGAAGTGCAGGTCGGCCTTGCCGGAGCCGATGCGTTCGAGTTCGAGGATGTCGTTCACCAGAGCGACGAGGCGATCGGTGTTGCGGACCGCGATGTCCATCGTCTGCTGCGCTCTCTCTGGGTTGGTATTGAGAACGCCGCCGGCGACCAGTCCCAAGGCCGCGCGGATGCTGGTGAGCGGTGTACGCAGTTCGTGCGAGACGGTGGAGATGAACTCGTCCTTCATGCGGTCGAGTGCGTTGCGCTCGCTGATGTCGGTGAAAGCGACCACCGCGCCGACGGCGCGACCCTCCCCGTCCTGCCCGGTGTGGGCGACGCCGTCGGGGACCTCGACCTGCGGGCGAGCGACGTACTCCACGGGGAAGGCCGTCCCATCCTTGCGCCAGAAGACCTCGTTGGAGATGCGCACGGTGGTGCGGTCGCGCAAGCTGCCGCGAACCGGGCACTCGCTTTCGGGGTAGGGAGTGCCATCGGCACGGGTGTGATGCACGAGTTCGTGCATGTTTCGGCCGAGCAGTTCTTCCGGTTTGTAGCCGAGCATCTGCGCCGCCGCCGGGTTGACGACGGTGACCCGGCCGTCGAGATCGATGCCATAGATGCCGTCTCCGATCGACTCCAGCACGGAGTTCGATTGGCGGATAAGCGCGCGAAGCTGTTCCTCCGCGCGAATCTGCTCGGAGATGTCGACGGCAAAGCCGAGAACGTAGCGCGGACCATCGCTGGGCTCGACGAGGCGGTTGCGGTAGGCCAGCACGCGCTCTTCGCCGTTGGTGTGCTGCACATGCATGAGGCCCTGGGCCTCGCCGACCGAGAGCAGAGCGTCGAAGTAGGGCTCGATGAGGTGCTTGCGTTCGGGGAGGAGGAACTCCTGGAGCGGATGGCCGATCACTTCAGAGACGGCGCGCCCAAAGCTCTGTGCGCCGTGCTCGTTGATGGACAGGATCCTGCCTTCGAGGTCATGGGTGCAGACGACGCCCAGCGAGCCCTCTACGATCTGGCGGTAGCGAGATTCGCTCTCCCGGATGGCGTGCTCGGCGACGCGCTGCACGGTCACGTCGATGCCGGTCGCGATGATGAAGGCGACGTGCGACTGCGGGTCGAGCAGGGCGGTAGCCGACCAGGAGATGCGGCGGCGCTTGCCGTCCGTGGCGAGCCAATGGTTCTCAAATGCGGTTGGGAACCCGCCTTGAAGGATGCGTTCGAAACGCTCGATGTAGCCGGGCACATCTTCTTCGGGGATCAGGCGCTCCCAGGCGAATTTGCCTACGACATCGCTGGCCTGGTAGCCGGAGATGATCTCGCAGGCGCGGTTAAAGCGGACGATGCGGCCGGTGGTGTCGAAGACGACGACGAGGGCGCCGACGGTGTCGAGCACGGCGGCCACGAAGTTCTTTTCGACGGTCAGAGCTGCCTCGACACGTTGCTGCGCGCGGGCTGCCCGCTGGGTTTCGCGCACGCGCATGACCAACTCGAGGCGAGTGGTCACCATTTGGCTGAGTGCTTCCAGCGAATCGATCTGGGCGGGGCTAAGCTTGCGCGCGATGCTGTCCATCACGGAAAGGCAGCCGATCGCGACGCCATTGGGCGTCTGGATGGGAGCGCCGGCATAAAAGCGTGTAGCGGCGATCGCTGATGGGGATGCCCAGGGGAGCGTACGCGGTGTCCAGGCGCGCATCGTGGACCTGATAGACGCCCTGGCCTTCGATGGCAGTCTCGCAGGGCAGCGATTGCCTCGGGGCGAAGCTGAGGTCGAGCCCGAAGCGGCCCAGGATGGTGATCTGGTCTTCTTCGATGATGCTGACAGCGCCTACGGGGGCCTCGCAGACCTGCGCTGCGAGCCTGGCGATATCGTCCAGCGCCGGATCCTGCGGCATATCGCTGAGCGCGTAATGGCTGATCGCTTCCAGCCTCGGCTGCTCCGTGCTCAATGCCGTACGCATCATCTTGAGGAAGAATACGAATTCGGTCCGGGTATCAACCCTCCCACTTTCGCTCCAGGAACGGACGAGAGTAATGTCTGGCCGTCACACGATAGGCGTGTAGAGGGTTGGATACCTTGAGGGTCAACGATGCTGCTTTTCTGGTATGTCGTTCAGTGTATGCCGCTTGGCGGTGAGCGACAGGTGGAAAACTCGTTCGCAAAAGGAGCACGCGCTTGCGATGCTCTGGACGGGTGGTTACCGGGTTTGGTTCCAGATATCCACGCCTTTCTACTAAGGACGCCGTAACGGTTCTTGTGGGGTTGACAGTGACCCCGCATACTCAGGGAAACAGCCGGTGTCAATGACCGGGGATGTACTCGCGAAGGAGGCCGTGCCGTGAGTCAGTATGGACGCCAGGACGTTCTTCGCATGCTTCGTCTACCAGCCGCACAACTGGAGATGTGGGAGCGCGCGGGACTGATTGCGCCCGCAGACGCGTACGCATTTGACACACTCGCGCAGCTCAGGAAACTTCGGGAGCTCGCGGCGACACGTATTTCAGTGAAGAGCATCCGGCAGTCGGTTGAAGCGATGCGCCGTGTTGCCGGGATGGCGAACCCTCTGTCGGAGGCGGTCATAGCGCCGCATGGGCCTCGTTTGGCGTTCCGGCAAGGTGGGGCGCTCGTAGATCCGTTGACGGATCAGCTGGCCTTTGACTTCGACCTTCGCGGCGCCGCGAAGGGCTGTGTGGTGCAGCGGCTTCGGCCGCAAGCCGCCGTTGCGCCGCTCGAGCTGCAAGACATCTTCCAGCGGGCGGTGCGGCTGGAGGAGCGGCCGGAGACGGTTGCGGACGCGAAGGCGCTCTATGAGGAACTGCTGGATCTCGCTCCGGATCACGCCGCGAGCGCCATCAACCTTGGGACGATCTGCTACAACGAGCGGGATTTCGTTCGTGCGGAGCAGCTATATCGCCGAGCGGCGCAGGCGGACCCTGAATACGCGCTGGCGTTCTTCGATCTGGGGAATGTGTTGGACGAGCAGGCCAAGCTTTCGGAGGCCATCGAGGCGTACCAACGAGCGTTGGCGCTGGTACCCGATTATGCGGACGCTCACTACAACCTGGCGCTGGCGTATGAGCGACGCGGCGAGGCACGCAAAGCGCTGCGGCACTGGACCGCGTACACCCGGTTGGACGCGGGCGGGCCGTGGTCGAGTCATGCGCGTTCGCAGGCACGACGCATCCTTGCGGCGGAGCGGTTGGCCATTGTGAGCCGGCACGGGCGAACGATGCGCGTCATCGCATCGTAGAGCGGAACTGCATACAGTCACGACCAGCAGACGGTACACTCCTGAGCATCCAGTTCCTGATCGCTGCAATGGAGAACGTCCGCTGATGGCTGCACCTTCGACCTTTCGCCCGTTTGTGGCTGCCCACGAGACCCGAAAGGAACTTTCCTTTCGCGCGCTGTTCCTCGGCAGCATCTTTGGCGTCATTTTCGGGGCAGTGACGGTGTATGTCGGGTTGCGCGCGGGTCTGACGGTCGCGGCGAGCATCCCGATCTCGGTGCTGTCGATCTCGATTCTGAGGGCGTTTGGGCGCGCGTCGATTCTTGAGAACAATATCGTCCAGACGACGGGGAATGCAGGGCAGTCGATCGCTTCCGGCGTGATCTTCACGCTGCCGGCGCTGATCTTTCTGGGCTTCGATCTGCAGAGCTTCCGGATCTTTGCGCTGGCGCTGTTTGGTGGATGGCTGGGCGTGCTGTTCATGATTCCGCTGCGTCGGCAGTTGATCGTGGAAGAGCATGGGACGCTGACGTATCCCGAGGGCACGGCATGCGCGGACGTGCTGCAGGCGGGGGAGCGCGGCGGGTCGTTTGCGAGCCGGGTGTTTCTGGGGCTCGGGCTGGGTGGGCTGTACACGCTGTTCCAGAATGACAATCTGCTGGGGCTGTTCCCGCCTACGCCGAACTATGAGCCGAACTTTGATCCTGGCCGACAGCAGATTCTTCGTGGCGGGGCGATCCGGGCGGATGTGACGCCGGAGTACCTCGGCGTGGGGTACATCATCGGCATTCGGGTCTCGGCGATCATGCTGGCGGGTGGCGTGTTCTCGTGGCTGGTGCTGATGCCGGCGATCATGTTCTTTGGACGGCATCTGCCGGGGCCGCTGTATCCGGGAACGGTACCCATCAACCAGATGACGCCGAGCGACCTTTGGAAGACGTATGTGCGGCCGATGGGCGCGGGAGCGGTGGCGGCGAGTGGGCTGATCACGCTGCTGCGGACGGCGCCGACGATCTGGAGTGCGCTAGCGGCCGGGTTCGTGGAGATGCGCAAGGGGCGAAAGGCAAGTGCCGAGGTCGAGCTGCTTTCTGATATCGCCGCGACGGAGCCTTTTGAGGACGCGCACCTGAGCGTGGCGAATCTCGGGGTCGCGGGCGCGGTTGCGGCGTCGCGGGAGGTGCGCGGCGAGCGCGATGGGCGGCTGCGGACCGAGCATGATCTGCCGATGAGCGTTGTGGCGGGTGGGAGCCTGCTGCTAGTGCTGCTGATGTTCTTGTTTCTGGAGTTCAAGCCGGTGCCGGGCGCGCAGGTGGGGGCGTTTGCGAACTTCGCGGCGGCGCTGCTGGTCATTGTGTTTGGGTTTCTGTTTGTGACCGTAAGCTCGCGGATTGTGGGGATTGTCGGGTCGAGTGCGAGCCCCGTGAGCGGGATGACGATCGCGACGCTGATGGCGACCGCGGCGATTTTCCTGGTGAAGGGGTGGACGGCCCCGGCGTTTGGGGCGCTGGCGATCACGATCGGCGGCATGGTGTGCATTGCGGCGTCGAATGCGGGCGATACGTCACAGGATCTGAAGACGGGGTTTCTGATCGGGGCGACGCCGTGGAAGCAGCAGATTGCGGTGATGCTGGGCGTGGTGGTCAGCGTGTTCGCGATTGGGCCGGTGCTGACCGCGATGAACAAGAGCTTTGAGAGTTTCCAGGCGCTGCAGGTGCCGCGGGTGGTGTCGCTGAGTGCGCTGCCGGACGGGGTGCAGAACCAGGGGCCGTTCACGCGGGACTCGATCACCCTGACGCCGCACTCGCTGGCGAAGGCTGAGTCTGCCGCGGCGCCGCAGACGATCTCGGGGACGCGGAGCTATGTGCTGCTGAACGCGATCGGGTCGTCCGAACTGGAGGATGGGAAGTACCTGTACAACCCGGCGACCGGGAAGATCGAGGTGCAGTGGGTGCAGGGGATTGGCAGTGAGCAGGTGGCGGCGCCGCAGGGGCGGTTGATGGCTACGGTGATCAACGGGATCCTGAGCCGGAAGCTGCCGTGGAGCCTGGTCCTGCTGGGCGTGGCGCTGGTGATCGGGATTGAGTTGCTGGGGATTCGGTCGCTTACGTTTGCGGTGGGGGCTTACCTGTCGATCGGGACTACGCTGGCGATCTTCTGTGGCGGTGTGATGCGTTGGCTGGCGGACCGGGCGGCGTTGAAGGCCGGGCTGGCGGAGCAGACGGGGCTGGAGAGTGAGGTTTCGCCTGGCAGCCTGTATGCGTCGGGGTTGATTGCGGCGGGCGGCATTATGGGGCTGGTGGGGGTTTGCGTGAAGCTGTATGAGGGGTTCTCGCACCGGACGTTTCCGCACTTCTCGACCGGCAATCCGCTGTACAAGGACTGGGTGAGCGTGGTGATGTTCGGGCTGCTTGCGTATAGCTTGTATTACTTCGCGCGGAAGCCGGTGGAGACTGAGGCGGAGGTCCGCGCCGAGGAGGGGTGACCCCCTCCCTGTACTTTTGTACTAAAGTCTTCGAAGGAAGGAACTTAGGTCTGGACTTCGGGCCACTGCTCCCTGTGGGTTCCCGGTTTGTTTTCGCTGGCCATGTCTCGGAAGAGCTTACAACGGCTGTCAAGCCCCGCTTCCGCTGGTTTGGCCCCAACCCACTCATGAGGAGGATGGATATGAAGCTTTGGATTTCTGCGGTTGCAGGCGTTTGCCTGCTTGTACCGAACGCGTTTGCGCAGCAGCCGGTTGATGCCGCGAAGCGCGCCAAGGTTGAAGAGTTGTTTACGGTGATGCGGCTGGACCACACGATGGACCAGTTGATGGCGGCGATCCGTCAGCAGACGGGGAACATCGTGAAGTCGGCGCCGGGGTTTGACCAGATGACGCCGGAGCAGAAGAAGATCACTGAGCAATTCCAACAGAAGGTGATGGCGACCGCGATGGAGACGGTCGGCTGGAAGGCGATGGAACCCGACATGTTGAACCTGTATGCCAGCACGTACAGCACGCAGGAGATCGACGGGATTATCGCCTTTTATAAGTCGCCGGTGGGGCAGACGATGCTGGACAAGACGCCGGAGCTGAGCCAGAAGAGCATTGCGATCACGCAGGAGCGGGCGAAGGCGTTGCAGCCGAAGCTGCAGCAGATGCTGACGGAATATCGGCAGCAGATGACGGCGGCGGCGCCGGTCGGTCCGGCGGCCACGCCTGGGGCGAGTCGTCCGGCGGCTGGAGCGTCGACCGCGCCGAAGAAGCCTTAGGGATTGGGGGAGGCGCCCTGACTGCAAACGCGGTGTTCGCGATGTACGCGGAGTTTGCGCGGTGTTAGTTGGTGGTGGTCGGCGCGTCTGAGGAGCCGCTTGAGGGTGGTGCCTGGGCCTGGGCGCTGGACTCGTCGGTGGGCTGCCAGTGGTCAGGCGTGATGATCTGGGCGTCCAGGCCGGGGGTCCATTTGCCTCGTTTTTCGTAGACGATGAGGCTGGTGACGATGACCTCGGGCTGGAGGACGATGAGGGCGGCGAGGTAGCGCTTGGTGAAGAGGAGTGACTCGGCGGCGCCGCGCATGGGGCGGCTGCGGCGGAGCGTGCCTGGGAGTTGCGGGACCTCGTAGACGGCCAGGTGGAGTTCGGGGTGCTGGTGGCCGTAGGTGTCGACCTGCCGGGCGAGGTTCTTGGGTGTGGTCATGTCGAAGTCGGCGGGGACGTTGCGGTGGATGACCTCGGGCGGGAGCGCCAGCCGGAGGAGGTCGGCGGCGAAGTCGGCGCAGTTATGGCGGCCGAGGTTGTAGCGGCGCTGATTGGGGCGATCGTTTAGCCAGCCGAGTACGGCTGTGTCCTGCTCGGGGGTGGTGTCGAACTCGTACATGAGGAGGCGTCGATCGAACGCGGCGCCGATGCCTTCGTCCCAATCGCCGTAGGGCGGGGCGTGCAGGCGGCCGTGGCGGTCGAGGCGCGCGGGGACGAGGTCAGCGAGGTACTTCTGGCGGTAGCTCTCGCGAAGCTCGGCCTCGGCGTGTGCGGTGATGTAGGTGGGGACGTCGGCGGGGTTATCCGTACCGTAGAGGAAGACGGGCAGAGGGAAGGCCATCCAGTCGAGTTCGGGGTGGCGGAGGTCGTGGTAGCGGGAGATGACCGCGCCGAATTCGCCGGGGCGGCAGGGCCGCAGGCGAATGGCGGTTTCCACGCAGATGTTTTCGAGGTAGATGCCGGCGTGGCCGTTGGGCATCATCGTCCCGAAGGAGCCGAAGGGTTCACCGACGATGAGGGCCATGCGGGCGTAGGCGTGCGAAGACGCGAGGAGCGCGACGGCAAAGACAAGGGGCGAAAGTTTTGGCCGCAAGAAACTCATAGGTGAGGCGGTCCTCATCGCTTTGCCGGTCTGCTGCGAACCGGCGTCGAACGTCTGGATACCCGTATGACGACGATTCTTACATTGGCGATGGACCCTGCGGCGCAGAAGTGGTTCGATGAGCAACGAGTTAGGTTCTTTCCGCCGGCACTGAACCACATCCCGGCGCACCTTACGCTGTTTCACCGCCTGCCGGGTGATGCCGCGACAGCGCTATGTGCTGCGGGAGGCCGCCGCGGGGCAGGCACGATTTGCGATGCAGGTGGAGGGGGTCCGGTCGATGGGGCGGGGCGTGCTGTATGCGCTGGCGGCCCCGGAGTTGATGTCGCTGCACCGGGAGCTGGCGGGCAAGTTTGCGACCTATCTGACGCCGCAGGACAAGCAGCCGTTGCGGCCACATGTGGTGGTGCAGAACAAGGTGGAGCCGCAGGAGGCGAGGGCTCTGCTCGCGCAGTTGCAGGCGGAGTTTGATGCCGCGGGAGGTGGAGGCGGTGGGGTTGGAGTGGTGGGAGTACCAGGGCGGGCCGTGGCGGTGGATTGAGCGGTTTGGGTTTGGGGTAGGCGATGGGGCTGCTGGTGCGCCGGAGCCCTGAGCGTCATCGCCGATCGAGAGTGCCCGAAATGCGGAGTCTCTCCGCTGCGCAAGACGATAAGGCCGTCTTGCTCCGGTCGAGATGACGTGTCTCTGGGGAGGCGGTAAGGATCGTGGCCGGTTACGGGATTCGGTATTGGAGGAGCACGAGGTCGAGGTAGCGGTCGAACTTGTAGCCGACCTCGTAAAGGAAGCCGGCGCGTTGGAAGCCGAGCTTTTCGAGAAAGCGCAGGGAGACGGTGTTGGCGGCGTCGACTCCGCCGATGAGCATGTGGATGCCGGCCTGGTGGGCTTGGTGCACGAGGGCGTGGAAGAGTGCGGTTCCGGTGCCTCGGCCGCGCGCGTGGCTGGCGACGTGGAGGGTGCCTTCGACGGTGAAGCGGTAGCCGGAGCCGAAGCGGAAGTCGCCGTAGCTGGCGAACGCGATGACCTCGGCGTCGCGCTCGGCGACGAGGACGGGATAGCCCTGGTCGAGGCGGCTGCGCCACCAGGCTCGGCGCTCGTCGACGGTGACGGGGTCGTCGCGATAGATGGCGGTGGAGTGGAGGAGGACGTCGTTGTAGATGGCGGTGATGGCGGGGAGGTCACGCTCTTCGGCTGGGCGGATGAGCATGGCTGCACATGATAGGCGCGTCCGTAGCGGGCGGAACTGCAAACGCGGGGTTCGCGGGTATACGCGGTGTTTGCGCGGCGTGAGACGATAGGCCGTTTTGCTCCGGCGAGATGATGCTCGCGTGGCGAGGATGAAAACGTCTTGCTCCAGTTGGGATGAGGAGCGTTCAGGCGGTACCGTGTACGCGGAACTTCGCCGAAAATTATTCGAAACAAAATGAGCTGGCTGGGAGTCTGACGGTATACACGGTTCAGGACGCGGAGGTTTGCCATGGACACACGTCAGTTGGCGCGAGGGCATAGCCGTTCTTGGGAACGTGTTGCTGTTTGGCAGCCTGTTAGCGGTGCTGGTGTGGTTGCCGGCGAGCGTGAAGCTGTTTGTGGCGGCTTGGGTGGTGTATGGCGTGGCGTGGCTGATCGAGCGGACGGCGGCGAACCAGACGTTTCAGCTGGCGCCTGCGGTCTTGCCGCCTGTTGAGCCGTAAGCTGCTCCGGGCGTCTTGCCGTGAGCTCCCGTTTAGGGCACACCCTGAAGGTGGCTGGTGTCAGATGAGAGATGCGTCCGCTCGTGCGGCTATTGGAGATCGCTCTCTCCGTGACGATCGCAAGTGGCACCGTTGCTTGTCAGATCGGAGCTCCGCTGCAAGATCCTGAAGCGCTGGCCGGTCGCTGGGAGACTGGTGACGGGTCTGGCGGCGTGGTTGGCCTCAGTATCGATCTTGAGACGGTGGTGCCGGCTAAACTAACCACCCTGGTGGGGCAGACGGAGTATCTGAGGTATCTCGGTATCAGGGCATATCAGCGTCGCGGTGCAGAGATCGACATCTCGCAGTCGAATACCTTCGGCACCGGGGCTCGCGGCGGGGCGTTCTGGGATGGGCGTCAGCTGAGAGTTCGTATGCAAGCGAATGGAAGTCTGCCGACGGTGAAGCTAGCTCTGGCGTGGGATGCGAAGGGACAGAGCTGGAGCGGCTGGTTTGAGCGTGGAGCGTTCCATCGGAACGTTGTGTTGAAGCGGCCGGAGCCAGCACGGGGCGGTGTGCTTAGTGGCACGTGGATGCTCCGCTGGGTGAACTCCTGGACGTGCCTGCATCTTGTGGAGATGCAGGATGGTTCCGTTCAAGCGTGGTCTGATTCGCTTCGAGTGGATGGTCTGAATCGGTATGCGAAGGGAATCAAGCCGGCGCAGGAGACCCTTGAGGTATACGGGTTACGAGCGGAGGCTAGTCTGAACGGGCGGCGCGGCATAAATGTGGTGCTCGGAGTGGATAACGCATCGTGCTGTCTGCACCCATTTCGTGCGCAGCTTCAGCATGCGGGAGTGCTGGTTGGCGAATGGACGGGCGGGGAGCCCGGAGCTCCTGATGCACCGACGCGCTGGAAGAGGGTGGCTGGTGATAGCTGCCGGCTGCTGGGTGCATCTCGTTGAAGAGGCCGACTTGTTGTGCTCACTCGCGCGGTCCAGGTGAGCAAGGTGCTGCCCCAAACCGCAGGTCTCTCCACTGCGCGAGACGAGAATCCGTCTCGCTGCGGTCGAGATGACAGTTCCTAGAGACTTGAAGTGAAAGTCCTTGACGCCTAAAGTTCGAGGATGATGGGCATGATCAGCGGGCGGCGGTTGGCGTTTTTTTGGAGGAAGCGCTTGAGGTCGCCGCGGATTTTGTCTTTCATGACGCCGTAGTCGCGGCGCTCTTCTTCGCTGGAGCCTTCGAGGGTGCGGGAGACGACGTCGCGGGCGTTGCGGAGGAGGTCGGGGTCGTCGGCGGCGAAGCCCCGGGTGCTGATTTCGGGGAGGCCTTCGACCTGGCCGGTGCGCTTGTTGATGGCGATGATGGGGAGGAAGATGCCGTCGCCGCCTAGCTGCTTGCGGTCCTTGATGACGGTGTCCTGGACGACGTCGGCGGTGGAGTTGTTGTCGATGCAGACGCGGCCGGTGGTGATCTTGCCGGTCTTTTGCGCGGATTTGCCGTCGAGGGTGAGGACGTCGCCGTCTTCGAGGAGGAGGACCTTCTCGGGGATGCCGGTGGCGGCGGCGAGCTCGGCGTGGCGCTTGAGGTGGCGGAAGTCGCCGTGGATGGGGATGAAGAACTTGGGGCGGACGAGGTTGATCATCAGGCGCAGCTCTTCCTGCGAGCCGTGGCCGGAGACGTGGATGAGGCCGTGGGTGCCGTCGTCGTTGATGACGCGGGCGTCGCGGCGCTCGAGGTGGTCGATGACGCGGTAGATGGCCTTTTCGTTGCCGGGGATGATGCGGGAGGAGAGGACGACGGTGTCGCCGGCCTCGATCTTGGCGAACTTGTGGTTATCGACGGCGGCGCGCGAGAGGGAGCTCATGGGCTCGCCCTGGGTGCCGGAGATGAGGATGCAGAGCTGGCTGTCGGCGTGGTCCTTGATCTGGCCGGGGTGGATGATGAGGCCGGGGGGCGGATCGAGGTAGCCGAGGTCCTGCGCGATTTCGGCGGAGTTGTCCATGGAGCGGCCGACGATGGCGATCTTGCGGCCGTGCTTGTGGGCGAGCTCCATGGCGATGCGGATGCGGTGGATGGAGGAGGAGAAGCAGGAGAAGAAGAGCTTCTTGCGCGTGGCCGCGAAGATGTCGTCGAGGCGCGGACGGACGGCGCGCTCGCCGGGGGTGAAGCCGGGGCGGTCGACGTTGGTGGAGTCCTGGAGGAGGGCGAGGACGCCCTGCTTGCCGAGGTCGGCGAAGGCCTGGAGGTCGAAGGGGTGGCCGTCGGGGGAGCTGAGGTCGATTTTGAAGTCGCCGGTGTGGAGGATGGTGCCGACGGGGGTGGTGATGGCGAGGGCGACGCAGTCGACGAGGGAGTGCGTGACGCGGATGGGCATGGATGCTGAAGGGCCCGAGGGTGAAGTGGCGGCCGGGGAGGATCTCGATGAGCTCGGTCTTGTCGAGGAGGCGGTGCTCGTCGAGCTTGCCTTCGACGTAGGCGAGGGTGAACTCGGTGCCGTAGACGGGGACGTTGAGCTCGGAGAGGATCCAGGGAAGCCCGCCGATGTGGTCCTCGTGGCCGTGCGTGAGGACGATGCCGCGGACCATGGAGCGGTTTTCGATGAGGTAGGAGATGTCCGGGACGACGATGTCGACGCCGAGGAGCTCTTCTTCGGGGAACATGAGGCCGGCGTCGATGACGACGATGTCGTCGCCGTAACGGAGGGCCATGCAGTTCATGCCGAACTCGCCCAGTCCGCCGAGCGGGACTATTTGCAGCTTGTCTTGTGCCATTCAGGCTTAAGTCTATCGCAGCGAGGGACGACTCGCTTGGGCGAGCCGCGGGGCGTCAGACGCGGCGGAGCAGCCGGCCGGGGAGCAGGAAGATGCCGGAGATGAGCTCGAAGACGCCTTCCACCGCTACGCCGACGATACGGAAGGGGAGGAGGACGAGCCAGATCAGCGGGTACAAGACGAGGAGGATGAGGGCTACGGGCCAGCAGACGATGAGCAGGATGCAAAAGACGAGGAGTTTGAGCATGGAGCCTCCGGGTGCATTTACGCAGACGATGTTGGCCCGGTTCCGTTGCCACTGAGCTTAGCGCAGTAGGTCTTCGAGGGTGGTGCTTAGGTCGGTTTTTTCGTCGCGGTACTTGACGATGATGGGGGTGTAGACGGAGAGGTTGAGGTCTTTGCCGGGGCCGTGGGTGATGGCTCGGGAGCCGGGGACGACAACGGCGCCGGAGGGGATGATGAGCGGGGTTTCCGCGGTGGCGCGGAGGACGGTGTTGTTGGGGAGGTCGAAGACGGGGGTGCCGCGGGTGAGGATGGTGCCGGCGGCGAGGACGGCGCGGCTGCGAACGATCGTGCCCTCGTAGACGCCGGTGTTGCCGCCGACGAGGACGTCGTCCTCGATGATGACGGGCGAGGCGTTGACGGGTTCGAGCACGCCGCCGATCTGGGCGGCGGCGGAGAGGTGGACGCGGGCGCCGATCTGGGCGCAGGAGCCTACGAGGGCGTGCGAGTCGATCATGGTGCCCTCGGCTACGTAGGCGCCGACGTTGACGTAGGCGGGGGGCATCATGACGACGCCGTTGGCGAGGAAGGCGCCGGCGCGGACGGAGCTACCGCCGGGGACGATGCGGATGCCGTGCTCGGGCGTGAAGCGGCGGGCCGGGTAGGTGTCCTTGTCGACGAAGGTGAAGCCGGTGCCTTCGCCGAAGTTGACGTCGCTGAGTTTGCCGAGGCGGAAGCCGAGGAGGATGCCTTGCTTGACCCAGGCGTTGACGCGCCAGCCAGTTGGGGCGGTGGGGTCGGGTTCGGCGGAGCGGAGTTCGCCGGCTTCGAGCGCGTCACGAAGCTGGTGAAAGGCGTTGAGTGCGTCGCGGTTGTCGGCGGCGTCGGGGCCGAGGGCGAAGAAGTGCTCGATGGACTGTTGCAGGGTTTGTTGCGAGGTCATGTACGAGATTGATTGTAACGAGACCCTGACGTGGCTCCCTGAGGTTCGAGGGGCGGATGGTGCGCCATCGGGGCAGAGCGCGCTCGCCGGCTGGGGGGCCTAGTAGATTTGCTAGTTTGCACAGCGGCAAGAACAACGTAAGTTGCGTTGTGGCGCAGGTTGCAGGTCATTTGGGCGTCTGCGTCCAGAGAACACGAGTTGCTACAGAGAGGGAATATGAGTGCTATGTGCAGGCGACC
Organism: uncultured Verrucomicrobiae bacterium; assembly: GCA_963795955.1. Lineage (GTDB taxonomy): Bacteria > Acidobacteriota > Terriglobia > Terriglobales > Acidobacteriaceae > Granulicella. The sequence continues at coordinate 365,695 of CAWCJK010000002.1, read as the reverse complement.
CAGGAGCAGTGGATTCATGGTTGTGGCGTTCGGTGTGGCCGCTCTGATGGTGAGCTCGTTGGCCGCGCTCGGGCAGGACTGCCAGGTATACGACGCGACGGCGAACGGCACGAGCACGCAGCTCGGCAAGATGGTCAACATCAAGCTGAGGTTTTGCAAGACATCGACGCCCGAGGACCGAGAAGCCCTGGTGGCGGCGTACAACAAGGGCAAGACGCCAGGGCTGACGCAGGCGCTTGAGAAGATGCCGTCGGTGGGCCGGATTTCGCTGCCCGGCACGACGGGGTACGACATCTCGTATATCCGTCAGACACCAACGCCGGACGGACGCGAGATCGTATTTGTCGCGAGCCGCAGGATCGGATTTGGCGAGGTTTATCACGACACGCGATCGAGGCAGTACAGTTTGACCGCGGGCAAGCTTGAGCTGAACGACAAGAATCCGAAGCTGAGCTCTGGTCTTCTCTACCCCGCCGCCCGAGTGCTGACCAACAAGAAGGGGGAGGTCACCATCGATCTGTACAGGAACCCGTGGAAGCTGCAGAACATCATCGACTGGGGAAAGAAAGGCGCGGAGGGAGAATAGCCCGGTGCGTCGAGTCCGGAAGGAAGACCCGAAAGGCTGGCGGCCCGCGACAGGATGAGCTTCCTTTTGAACTACCCCTTGTCTCCTTAGCCTGGTCACGTTGGTGACGATGTGGCTGATGGCGCTGCTTGGGACGAGGATCAGCCGGCGATGGAGGGCTTACAACGCCAACAGTCGAGATGACCTCATGCTTGTCATCTCGGCTACCCTTACGTTGCTTGGGCTGATCATCGGGTTCACGTTCGCGATGGCGACGTCCCGGTATGACCAGCGGAAGTTGTTTGAACAGGACGAGGCAGACGCGATCGGAACGGAGTACGTCCGGGCCGATTTGCTGCCGGCCGCGGACGCCCACGCCGTCAGGGCTTTGCTGGTGGAATACCTGGACCGACGAATTCAGTACTACGAGGCGAGTCGCAGCGCAGATCTTACGGATCTGAACGCGGCGACGCGTCGTCTGCAAGGTCAGCTTTGGAGCGCGCTGCTGGAGCCAGCAGCCGCACAGCCGACCCCTCCTATGGCGCTGGTGCTTGGCGGGATGAATGAGGTTCTGAACAGGGAAGGCTACACACAGTTTGCCTGGTTGAATCGGATTCCGGTTGCAGCCTGGGCACTGATGATCACCATCGCGCTGTTCGCGAACCTTCTCATCGGGTACGCCAAGCAGCAGAGCTCGGGCGGGGCGCTGTTGCTTGTGCTTCCGGTGATCGTGTCGGTGTCGTTCTTCCTGGTGGCAGATATCGATAGTCCGAGAGGCGGAGTGATCCGAACAGAGCCCGTAGATCTGTTGAGCCTTTCGCAGTCGCTGCACGGGCGACCATAGAGCCGGCTCGCCGCCGTTTGCAGATGCTCATACCCAAGCTGTTTTGGTGTGTGCCGCTTATCATCGGCAACACACGCTTACCACCAGAGTTCCAGAATGCCCGCAAAGGTTTGACGAGCGCGCCAGTGAGAGGCGGCGCGCGGGAGGAATTTCCGGCCGTTTTGGGAGAAGCGGGGGTACACTGGCACTTCTTTGCCGGATCGATCGGATGGACTGCCGCAAGGAACATGATTGACCATCGCCGGCCTGGGCCAGTTTGACTGCCGTTTTTGGACCGATATCGCAGCCGCAGTAGACGCTGAACGCTCTTGTACACGATGTGCGGATGAGCACGATCGCGAGTAAGACGGGATCGATGTTTTGCAGCATCCGCTACGGACCGGTTAGCCGTGTTCGCCACGAAAGCGCAACGCCACCCCAGCACGACGCGGGGCCAGAGTGGTCAGAGCAGCGGTCGACGTTCAGAGATGCCCACCTTGGCTGCGCGCGGCCCTGCGGTTGTTCGTGTGTGCGGCGAGCCTGGTCTTGGCGGTGAGCGCCAGGACTGAGAAGGGCCGGACGGCGCTCACGGCGATTGCGAAGCCAGCCGTGTTCTGGATGTGGTGTGGCTGTGCTGGGCGCCTGGTACTTGGGAGCGCAGAAACTTGTTGATCTTTACGATGTCGCTGGCAGCGTCATTGCTGGGTTTCCTCAGCTGGATGCTGGTGCGTGAGTACGGCCGGAGGAGGTCGGCGGAGCTTGCGCTGCAGCGAGAGGCGGAGTTGCGCAGGGTTGTGTCGGAGCTTTGGGCGTACGTCATTGACCTTCCTGCAGAACAGATCAAGTCCGGGACGGATGCCGCTCTCTCGATTGCGAAGGATTCGCTTGGGGTCGACCGGCTGAGCATCCTGGAGCTGGTGAACGGCGAGGATCTGGTTGTTACGCATACGACGTCTGCTGATGATGAGTTTGCGTGCGGTCGTGTGCTGAGGGGCCGAGAGTTTCCTTTCTGCATATCTCGGCTGGCGCAGAACCGGCAGGTTGTTTGGTCCGCTTCCGAGCCGGTCGCAGGATTGCCTTTGAATGAACGCGAGCGGATCTCGACATCGGACACCACGGCGGGTGCATTTCTCCCGTTGGGGGCCCAGGGATCAGTCTTTGGGGTCCTGTTGTTCATGAGCAACACCGAACGGCAGTGGTCGGAGTCGACGCTGGAAATGTTCGGCATGGTGGCGAGGATCTTTGTGAGCGTAATGATTCGCGAGCGGGCCGAAGAAGCTGCGCGTGCGGGCGAGGCGCTGAAGCTCGCGATTGTGAACTCGCTGAGCGGCGACGTAGTGGTTGCCGCGGCGGACGGGCGAATTCTGAGCACGAACTCCGTCGTTGAGGCGGGGCTCTGCGAAGGAGAAGACGGACAGGACCCGGAGTTCAGTGCGGGGGCGAATTGCCTGGTCGTTTACAAGCGCTTGAGTGAAGCCGGAGTTGGTATGGCGTCGGAGGTTCTGGCCGGGATTGAGGCGGTCCTGGATGGCAGGATGGCCAGCGTGGAATGCGAATGGACGAGCGACTCCAGCGAGGGAAGGCGCTGGTTCATGACGTCAGTGGCGCCGCTGCGCATCAGCACGGGCGGCTTCGTGATCACGCATACGGACATCACGGATCGCAAGAGGGTTGAGGAGGATTGTCTTGAGCTGAGTGGCAGACTGATTGGCCTGCAGGAGAAGGAACGTAGCCGTCTGGCGCGTGAGCTTCACGACGACTTCAACCAGAGGTTGGCGGTTCTGGCGATTGACCTGGAGCGCGTTGCTCAGATGATCTCAACGTCGCCGACGGCCGCGCGTTCGCGCCTGCATGAGATGTGGGCGCGAGCGACGGAGATCGGAGCGGATCTGCACGCTCTTTCTCATCGACTGCATTCTTCTACGCTGGAGAGTCTGGGGTTGGTCCTCGGGGTGAGTTCGTTGTGCCGAGAGTTTTCTGAGCAGAACGAGATGGAGGTGGACTTCGCGCATGAGGGGGTTCCGCGCAGAGTGGATCCGGAGATCTCGTTGTGTCTGTTTCGTGTAGCCCAGGAGGCGCTGCGCAATGTGCAGCGGCATAGCGGAGCGTCGAGAGCTGAGGTGCGCTTGGAGGGTTCGGAGGAGTGTATATCGCTCTCGATCACGGACGAGGGCAGCGGGTTCCAAATGCATGCGGCCAGCGCCAGGTGCGGCCTTGGCATACGAAGCATGCAGGAACGTCTGCGATTGCTGGGCGGCCAGTTCGAGCTTTGGTCGCGGCCCGGACAGGGCACTGTCGATCAAGGCTTCCTTATCGCTGGCCGCACGTTCATCCGCTTCCCTGATGCCAGACATTGCTGACAGACCGTACGAGCGAATGTGAACGCTGGATCGGGAGTGCAGATGCAAACCAAAGACGGATGCACGTGCCGGCGGAGGATTCTACTTGCGGACGATCACCTGATGGTGACGGACAGCCTGACCTCGCTGTTGGAAGAAAAGGGGTTCGAGGTTGTAGGTGTGGTTTCGGATGGACGCGCTTTAGTCGCGGCGGCGACTGTGCTTCAACCGGATGTGGTGGTTTTGGATATCTGTATGCCGCTGATGAACGGCGTTGACGCGGCCGCGAGGCTCAAGCAGTGTCTTCCAGACGTGAAGATCGTGTTTTTAACCATGAGGGACGATCCGAATCTGGTCACCGCCGTCCTCAGCCTTGGGCCAGTGGGTTACGTGCTGAAACACTCGGCTGGATCGGAGCTTGTGAAGGCGATACGCGCCGTGGATAGCGGACGATCGTATGTGACGGCAACGATGAGGGCGGGCAGCAGGGCTGCTGCGGCCGGTGGCGCTCAGGATTCAGTTCAACAGCTGACCGCGAGGCAACGTGAGGTGCTGCAGCTGCTCGCGGAAGGGCGAGGGATGAAGCAGGTCAGCGGCATTCTGCAACTCAGTGAGAAAGCAGTGATGTACCACAAGTACCACATCATGCGGACGTTCAAGCTTCGAAGCAACGCTGAGTTGGTGCTGCTTGCGCTCAAGGAGAACCTCATCTCAGTTGATGTGAGTATGAGTTCGCCCAGTGTATCGAGCGGCGCCTGATCTAGTGCTGGTCTGAGTCTCCGGGTTCGAGTTCGGCGTGGAGCGCAGAGTCAGCCATCCGGATTCGCACCGCATCGGTGTCACCGCGCGTCGTGAGTTGCACGTGCTGCGACTGGGAGGCGGATTCGATGCCGGTCGACTCCAGGATCTCCATGATGCGCAGAAGAAGCGAGTTTTGCAGCTCAAGGAACTCTTCGGTGTCGTCCACCAGCGCGTATGCGAAGATCTCGACGTCGAGAGAGAAAGCGCCGAATGCGAGAAAGCTTGCGCGGTACGTACCTTTCTCGATAGCGGAGTTGCCATCAAGCAGGCTGAGGGTGGCCTTCAAGAACTCGCGCATCTGCGCTGCGGTGGTGTCCTTGTGCAGGCTCAGTGTCTGGCGGAACCAGAACTTGTCCCGCATGGAGATGTTTTCGAGACTGGCATTCGCAAGATAGCCGTTAGGGACACTGACGACTGTTCTGTTGAGTGTTCGCAACCGAGTCGAACGAAGACCGATGTCTTCGACCAAGCCTTCCGCATCGCCTATCTTCAGGCGATCACCGACGCGCACCACGCGGTCCAGGATGATGGACGTACCGCCGATCAGATTTTCCAGCGTCTTCTGAGCCGCGAGCGCGATGGCAATGCCGCCGACGCCGAGGCCGGCGAGAGCTGCGGTTGGGTTCACGCCGAAGTGATGGAGGATGACCAGCAGCCCGAAGAAGAGAATCAGGAGATCGAGGATGCGCCGGCCGAGACGGAAGACCGACGCCGGACCGGAGGTAGCGGATCCGTATCCACGACGTCGTCGAATGACGGATTCGAGCCTGCGACTCCACCGCAGCAGCAGCCAAACGGCGCCGATGATGGTGATGATGGCAGCAGCACTGGACCAGAATTGCCGCTCAAGCAGCGGCAGGGTGAAGCGGAAGAGCATGCATCGGATCGCCAGTGCCACAAGCAAAACGCGTACAGGCCTGGGCAGTACTTGCAAGTCGGTGACCGCGATGTGGGGATTTCGTCGGTGCCGAAGGAGAAAGACAAGTCTGCTCAACGCTCGATTCAGTACGCCGGTGAGCAGATAGAAGAGTGGCAAACCTACGAATATGGCGAGCAGTTCAAACAGCGGTACGTTTGCGAACCTTGTTTCGGTGAGGAAGGACGGAAGTACGTTTGCAACTTCCTCGGTGTCGACCTCCTGGTAGAGGCCAGGGATGACTTTGAGAGTGTTGCGGGAGAATAGCCAAAGCGACCCGTTCTTGCCTCTGTCCACCCGCTCCAGTTCGATGTCGACGTCGCCGTTGCTGCTGGGGACCGTGCCGATGAGTTCGATGTCGGGCTGGAGAGGGTTGGCGAGTGAGCCCTCCGGGCGATGGTTCAACTGATTCAGATTTGCGGGCAGTCGGCGGTTCAGAACGACGAACAGTTCATGCGCGAGCTGGGCCGCCTGCTTTGGGTTCAGCGAGGTGTTCAGGTAATACGCCGCGGTTGCGTCGTCACCCTTTCTCGCCGCGGTCAAGAAGCCGAGAACCGTGCCGCGTGGAGTGGTGCGTCCAAGCGAGTCCTGAACAGCTTGTGGCTGGCTGGTGGGCGCGGCGACAGGAGCAAGTTGTCCTATGGCGAACGAGGACCCGCAACAAGAGCCTGCCGCCAGGACAAGCAACGCACAGGAGAGCCAAGCCCAGCCAAGACGTCCCCGGCGCGTGCGAGGGGGCCGGGTTGTGTTGCGTGAAACGTGCATGGAAGCCCGCTCGACCAGAACGCCGAAATCGCAGAGACGATGGCTCACGGGTGTATTCGCGAGGTGTGCATCAGCATAAGGTAGCGTCGAGCTCCGGAACAACTTTGTCGAGCACTGGTTGCAGATCTCTGAACGGCGTTCGAGTGAATGCACGGCAGTTGCGACCCAATGCACGAAAGGGTCGGTGTGCGTCCGGTGCGGCACACGGCCGGTCAGGTCCCCGAGTGGCGAGCCATCAAGGCTTACGTGAGGGACTGAGTTTGAGAGAGGAGAGCATGGTGAAGGAGACGATGCTTTCAGAGTGCAGGATGATGTCGCGGTTGCCTGTGGCCGCGCCGGCAGTGCCCGCACCACCACCGATGAGGCCGCCGATGAGGGCGCCCTTGCCGCCGCCCGCGATGCCTCCGATCAGCGCTCCGGCACCGGCTCCGCCGCCCACCATGGCTGCGGTGCGTTTGCCTTTGCCGTTTGAGCTCTGGTCGCGAACGTTGGTTCTGATGGGGTACACGCGGCCATTGAGGCGGATGCTGTTCAGGCGCATGGCGAGGGTTGCTCCACCTTTGAAGCGACCCGAAGCGTGAGCTTCTGTCACGGTTCCCATCGCCTGCGTGCCTGAAGGAATGACCGTGCGGCGCTGGACGACGACGGGAGAAGAGAAGGACGCGTCGAAGCGATCGCCCGACTGACTCAACTTGGAGCCGAGGGCCTGAACGAGACGGACGTGGAGAACCGTGCCGCTTGGGATGACGATCGGAGGCGCTTCTGGAGTGGCTGCCGGAGCTGCAGGCTGGCTTGCAACGACTGGCGGTGAGGCGGCGTCGGCAGCCGTCGATGATGTCGTTGAGGGCGCGGCGGCGTTGGTCACTACCGGATGCAATGGTGCAGGAGGCTCTGCGGAGGTGGCCGCCGAGGGTGCGGGGGTGGAAGGGGCAGTGGCGGCTGCGGAGGCAGCAGGAGTGCCTACCGGCGCGCTCTGTGCTTGAGGGGTCGGTTGGGCCGCCGGAGACGACTGCGGCTTCGTATTACACGCCGTGAACAAGACCAGCAAGGCCGCGATCGAGACGGCAGGTAGGGGGTGCGATTTCATGGAAGCTCCGCGGGATCCGTCAGCGTGGGTTGGACGTTTAGGTTCAAGGTGGATGACGATCCCGCGACAGGGTAGGTCCGAGCTTGGAGCTAAAACCGCGTGATCAAACGTGTAAGCAGGTGCCAGAAACGTGGCGAGTCTGGAATTGAGTATGCGGCGAGCCGCAGAAGCGAGGAACTAGCAATACTGCTAGGCGGAAAAGCCTCGTTTGTGGCTCTTCCGAGTGTCGACGCAGAGTTGAGGCTCGGGGTGGATTTGGGCGAGCAAGTGAGGTGCTTCGAAGGTGCAGGGAGCTCAAGGTCTGCTCGAGGAAGCGACGAGTTAGATCGACTCGAAACCTCGACCGCGCAACAACTGCCACATTACTAGGAGGATGAAGCGGGGATTGTGTTTCAGATAGCGCCCGGCAAGCCGCTTGGGCTCGGATGCAAGACGAAACAGCCACTCCAGGCCGCTGCGCATCATCCACCGCGGTGCCTGTGATTTCATTCCGGAGATAAAGTCGAACGCGGCGCCGACAGCAAACATCACCACAGGCAAGGGCCCGAGGTGGTCGATGACCCAAAGCTCCTGTCGAGGGCAGCCAAGCCCGACAAACAGAATCTGTGCTCCAGAAGCCGCGATGCGGTCAACTACCGCCTCGTCCTCCGGTACGGTCAACACGCGAAATGGAGGGGAGTAAGCAAACTTTATATCCAGGGCAGGGAATCTGGATCGGACGTTCTCCAACAACGCATCCAGAGTTGTTTGCGAACCTCCGTAGAAGCCGACGGGTACATGTTCGCGTGCTGCTGCCTCCAGCATGGCTAACGTGCAGTCGGGACCATAGACGCGCGTCGCGTTCTTTCGTCCCAGGAGCTTGAGCACCCAAACCAGTGGCATACCGTCGGGGTTTATAAGGTCGAAGCGGCGCAAGCAGGCACGGAACGAGGAATCGTCGAAGGCTTCCATCAGCACGTGCACATTGGCAAAGGCCAGAGCGCGCGATTGTTTGGAGCGAGCCCACGTCAGACTCTGTGCAACAACCTTGTCGTACGTGCTATCAACGACGTCGATTCCAAGAATTGTCGACACAGCGTCCCTCGTGCGTGGATTCGCTCAGCTGCCAATCATACTTTCGGGGGGCCTGTGCAACCGTAGCATCGTGGTGCGGCTATATCAAGAGAAAACCTGCAATCGCTTCTAAGTTCGCGGTGAGAAATCCCCGCTGCAAACTCAGGAGTAGATGCAACTTAGTGAGGTCCGCTTCAGGATGCCTCAACTTCGGACAGACTAATTTCCTGTTCTCTTGATCCCAATAAGATGCTGCGCATCGACTGATAAGTGGCCTGGAGTGTGAAGGATGTTCGAACGCGGTCTCTCCCATTCTGGCCGAGTGTGTGCCGCAGCTGCGGATTGCGCAACAACTTAGCGAGCGCCGCCGCGAGATCGTTGTGGTCGCCGGGGTGAATAGAAGCCCGGAGTGACCATCGACGATTTGTTCCGCGATGCCACCGCAGCGGCTGCCTACCACGGGGGTGCCGACGGCCATGGCTTCACTGACTACACAGCCAAAGGGCTCGGGCTGAACGGAAGGGACAACGGCGATGTCCAAGGCGGCAAAGATCGAAGCGGGATGGTCCAGTTCGCCGATAAGCGAAATCCGATCTGCCATCCCGAGTGAAGTGATCAGTTCGTTCAAGCGGACAAGTTGATCCTCGTTGCCGGGCGAGGCCGACCCAACGATCACGTAGTGGACGTCGGGGAATTCTTCGCGGAGAAGCTGTGCGGCGGCGACCAGGACCTCTTGTCCCTTGCGATGAAACTTGATGCGTCCAACTGCGCCAACCACTACGGCGCCCGCAGGGAGACCTTTGCGCAAACGTTCACGTTGCTCGTCCAGTACGGATTCAGCGGTTTCGTCGAGACCGTCATAGACGATCTGAACGTTGCGGAAGAGGAGAGGGTGCAAATTGGTCGCGGGTGCATTGCGAGATCGCGATGACCGGGTCTGAGAGCGTGGAAACGAAGCGCTGGTAAGGAGTCCACAACGGGCCGAATTCGCCCAGCAACTCACGCACGTGCCACACGTGTCGTCGCCGCGTGAGAAACGCAGCTACGGCGGGCGAGGGAATCACGATGACATTTGTGTGAACAACGGTGATCTGGTTGGAGATGACAAGCCATGCCAAACGGATCACTGAAATGGGGAACTGGATTGCAAAACGCAGGAGCCCGCGCAGGCTCTTCATCTGTCGGCGATCGATGACGGGCAGACCGCGATGGATGTGCACGACGAAGCCCTCAGACCGAAGCAGGCACGAGAGTGGACCCTCTTCAGGAAGTACTGCATGGACCTCGTGTCCGTCCTGAAGAAAACGCCGGAAGACTCGCTCCATGCAGCGGCTGGCGCCGTAGATATCCGCCGAGTTGTTGACCGACAGGATCTTCATCGTTTGCGTGGAGTTCGCGAGTAGGGTACACCACGCATTTCGCTGAAGAGGAGAGTTGGATGAGGCGTTTCGTCCTTGACCTGAGGTCCCCTTCACTTCAGACTAGGGTCACCCACCCGAGAGCGACACCGGTATATGAGCCAGAGGAGACCTTATGCAAAGGCGACTGCTTGTGACTGGCGGCAGCGGGTTTATCGGATCCAACTTCATTCATGCGGTTGTGCAGCACGGCGATAGAGCGGTGCTGAACCTTGATGTGAATGCTCCGTGCGCATGATGCGGCTCAAGTCGCGTTACAAAGCCGTGGACATCCTTGAGGCGCAGACGGTTCTGCAAGCGTTTCAGGAGTTTGAACCAACAGAGGTGGTGCATCTTGCGGGCGGACAGATATGTTCGGTTCGAGTGTGGGGGACTACGCGGCGAATCACGTTGGCACGCAGAACGTGATCAAGGCCATCGAAGCGACGCCTTCCGTAGCTCGCGCGGTATTTACCTCCAGCCAATTTGTGGTCGGTCCTGGCCTGCTGCCCCAAGATGAACTCGACTTTCGGCCCCATACAATCTATGGACAAAGCAAGGTGCTTTCTGAGCAGGCCGTGCGGGCCGCACGACTCAGATGTGTCTGGACGATCGTGCGCCCAACGAATATCTGGGGACCACGACACCCTCGCTATCCTCATGAGTTCTGGCGGGTTCTCAAGCAGGGCCGCTACTTCCATCCGGGAGGACGGCGTGTGACGCGTTGCTATGGTTATGTGGGCAACGTAGCTGAACAGATCCTGCGCATCCTGGGCAGTGAGGCACAGCAGGTGGACGGAAGGGTGTTCTACGTCGGAGACGCTCCGGTGGACTTGTACGAGTGGACCAACGCATTTTCACTTGAGCTTACGGGTAAGCCGGTGCGGGTTGTTCCTCGGCCGGCGCTGCGCGGCGCGGCGATGGTCGGAGACGTGGTGGTTGCGTGTGGAGGCAGGTTTCCGATCTTCAGCTCGCGGTACCGGAGTATGACGGAGGATTACGTTACGCCGATGGAGCCCACGTTCGACGTGCTCGGCCCCTCTCCGACGTGTATGCAGGACGGTGTTCGCGAAACCGTGAAGTGGCTGAGGCAAGAGAGCAGCTTCTGGTAGGCCCGCTTCAGAGAAGAACGAACGCGAACGCCCCTCTGCGCCTGGCCGCAAATGCTAAGCACTTATGAGTGCTCGGGATGCGTGATGAATCGGTTTTTCACCGCGTCATAGGTTTGGCGGATACCATCTTCCAACTCGATGGTGTGCCGCCAGCCGAGTTCGTGCATGCGGCGGACGTCCATGAGCTTGCGTGGTGTGCCGTCGGGTTTGCTGGGATCGAAGACGAGCTTGCCCTCGAAGCCGACGACGCGCTGGACGATCTCCGCCAACTCACGGATGGTGACATCTTCGCCGGTCCCGATGTTCACGAGGGGCGCATCGACGTCATTGAGGAAACGGCCGTAGCGTTCCTCAGGCAGGTTGAGAAGGAAGAGGCATCCGGCAGCGAGGTCGTCGGCGTGAAGAAACTCGCGGCGTGGGTTGCCGGAACCCCAGACCACCAACTCCTTTTCGCCGCGCAACTTCGCTTCGGCGGCCTTACGCAGCAGAGCAGGGAGCACATGTGAGTTCTTGAGGTCGAAGTTGTCATCCGGGCCGTACAGGTTGGTCGGCATTGCGGCGAGGTAGCGGGTGCCGTACTGCCGGTTATAGCTCCAGCACATCTCGATGCCGGCGATCTTGGCCAGTGCGTAGGGCCGGTTGGTCGGCTCCAACGGACCGGTGAGCAACGCCTCTTCCGGTATGGGCTGCGGCGCCAACTTTGGGTAGATGCAGGAGGAACCAAGAAAGAGAAGGCGCTTGACGCCGCTTCGCCGCGCAGCCTCGATGACATTCATCTGGATCTCGAGATTGTCGCGAATGAAGTCCGCGGGATAGGTATTGTTGGCGAGGATTCCGCCCACCTTGGCCGCAGCGAGCACGACGTACTCTGGGCGCTCTTGATCGAAGAAGCGGTGAACGGCGGCAGCATCGGTCAGGTCCAGCTCCGAGTGCGTGCGCTTCATCACGTTGCGATAGCCTTCGCGTTGCAGGCGCTCGAATCAGGGCCGATCCTACCAAGCCGCGGTGACCGGCGATATACACCCGCGCGTCGAGCGGCATCGCACCGTGTTGCTGCGACGGCGGTTTGTGTTGCTACCACTTGAGTCGCCATCGTTTAGGTCTCCCGGACGTTGTAGGCGGCGTAGCCGTGACGGAGCACGAGCGCGTCGCGCTCGGCGGCCTGCAGGTCACATTCGATCATCTCCTTGACGAGGTCGTCGAAGCTGGTCCTTGGCGTCCACCCCAGCTCCCGCTTGGCCTTTGCCGGATCGCCCAGCAAACTCTCGACCTCCGCTGGGCGGAAGTAGCGCGGATCGACCGCAACGACAACGTCTCCCTTGCGGTTGACGCCTTTCTCGTCGAGACCCTCACCGCTCCATGTCAGGTCCAGGCCAAGCTGTTCTGCACAGCGCTGGATGAACTCGCGCACGGAGTACTGTTCCCCTGTTGCGATGACGAAATCCTGTGGTTTGTCCTGCTGCAGCATGAGCCACTGCATCTCGACGTAGTCTCGGGCATGGCCCCAATCGCGCTTGGCATTGAGGTTGCCCATGAAGAGTTGTTCCTGCAGCCCAACCTTGATGCGCGCGAGGCCTCGAGTGATTTTGCGAGTGACAAAGGTCTCCCCGCGCAGCGGAGATTCATGGTTGAACAGGATCCCGTTGCAGGCGTACATGCCGTATGCCTCGCGGTAGTTGACGGTGATCCAGTAGCCGTAGAGCTTTGCTACGCCGTAGGGCGAGCGAGGGTAGAACGGCGTGGTTTCGCGCTGCGGCGTTTCCTGCACGAGGCCGTACAGTTCGGAGGTGGACGCCTGATAAAAGCGGGTCTTGTCTTTCGAGACCGAGGCTGCGAATGGCCTCGAGGATCCGTAGGACGCCGAGTGCATCCGAGTTGGCGGTGTACTCGGGCTCCTCAAACGAGACCTGCACATGCGACTGGGCAGCGAGGTTGTACACCTCATCGGGTTGCACCTTTTGCATGATGTGCAGCAGCGACGACGAGTCCGTCATGTCGCCGTAGTGCAGCATGAAGCGGCGGTTCGACTGATGCGGGTCTTCGTAGATGTGGTCGATACGCGCGGTGTTGAAGAGCGACGAACGCCGCTTGATGCCATGTACCTCATAACCCTTGTTCAGCAGAAACTCGGCGAGGTAAGCGCCGTCCTGCCCTGTGACGCCCGTGATCAGCGCCTTTTTCATGCAAACTCCTGTTCGGGCTGCGATGCGGAGCATTGCCTTCCATGCTCGAGTCAAGAAGCCCTTGTCGATGGTTGCGTTGTCTGAGTTTCTACATCTTGCCACGCGCAGATTGAAATCGGAGGGACTTTTTTCCCGTCTACCTATGATGCGGGCCGCTGTATGTGGCCGCGCGTTGACCGAGCTTGCTCCCGGCCTAGCGGGAAATGTTGCATGCGCGACCGGAACAAGACCGGTGTGAGTCTTCGGGTTGAATTCGATCCGTGCCGGCGGGGGCGTCGCCTACCGGCGACATGCAGGACCGAGTGCCAGGCGACGAGTGCTAGGTGATAGCGGCGCGAGAGACGGTGCTTTGCTCTTGCCGCACATTGGGCGGGCCCAATCGATGATCAGACAGCAATGTGATGTTTCCAGAATTTTCATTGCAACCCAAGCGTCTTAGCCAGTACTCTAAGCGTGTCCTCCAACCGAACTAGTAACGAGTATCCCGAGCACGGACGAGGGCGTTTCACTCGTGTTTTTCGGAGAGGCTTGTATCGGCCTCGCGGTGCATTCTCGGCCCCAACAGTACTCAGTCAAAGACGTGCTGGACCGCTGGAGGTGTGTGTGACTAGAGATACCGCGCGACAGGGTGTACCGGCCTGCATACCCAGCCTTTGCATTGAGACCCGACTTCACACCGTCATCGATCGGTTTCGCCGGACGCAGTTGCGCGGTCAAAGCATGTACAGCAAGTTCAGGTCGTTTGTTCCCGTTGCGGCTCTTGGGCTCGTTTGGATGCGCTATGCGCATCAGAAGCTTGCGGTCAGCGGACAGGGACTCTTGAGCAGTACGGAAAGCGTTCGCCATTTGTTGATGGCTGCGACGGTGATCGGGCTTTGGAATATCTGGCTGAGCCTGTCGCCTTACGAGAAGACCTCTCCGCGTAAGGATGTCGTCGCGGAGTTCGCGCGGCTGGGCTATACGTCCGCGGCATGCGGGACGTCGCTCTTCCTTTGGGGCATCGCCGGACACTCCATTGATCACGGTGTGTCCCTCGCCTTCGCGAGTTTTCTCGTCTTGTGCCTTCTCTCCACTTGCAACCTGCTGCTGTTTGGAGCGGCTACCGCCGTTTCTCCGCACGTGCGCAAGAAGAGGGTCGCAATCCTGGTTGGAACCGGACGCCGCGCCGCGATCTTGCGCGATAACCTGGTGAGCCATGCGTCAACGATCGAACTGTATGGGTGTGTTGACGACGAATGCGTGCCTGGCGGATTGCAGGGTCTTCCGTATCTGGGAACCATTGACGCGTTGGCGGATTTGCTCAAGGTTCATCCTGTTGAGATGGTACTCATCGGGCTTCCGCTCCGATCGAAGTATGACGCGATCCAGAGGACGATCGAGATCTGCGAGTCGGTGGGTGTTGAGTCTCACTACATGGTGAGCATCTTCGAGACGGAACGTCTGCACATGCGGACGCACGCGCAATCTCCGGAGAACTTCAGCGTCCTTAGCCACTTCAGCCCTAAGCCCAGCCAAGCGATCAAACGTCTGATCGACGTGGTCGGCGCTTCAGTCTTACTCGCTTTCTTCTCCCCAGTGATGATCGCCGCTGCGGTCGCAATCCGCGTTACGAGTGCTGGCCCCGTATTTTTCGTACAGGAACGCTATGGCCTGCACCGGAAGCGTTTCCCGATGTTTAAGTTTCGGTCGATGGTTGTGGATGCCGAGTTGCGGCAGGCGACCTTTGAATCTCAGAACGAAGCGCAAGGACCGGTGTTCAAGCTGAAAAAAGATCCGCGGACCACACGTGTGGGGGCGTTCTTGCGCAAGACATCGATCGACGAGTTGCCCCAGCTTTTCAATGTGCTCCGCGGCGAGATGTCGCTGGTGGGCCCGCGTCCCTTACCGCACAGGGATGTGTCCCGGTTTGAGGAGTCGTGGCTTCTTCGCAGGTTTAGTGTGCGCCCGGGGCTCACCTGCATTTGGCAAGTGAGTGGGCGCAGCAACACAGCGTTTGAATCCTGGATCAAGCAGGATCTCGAGTACATCGACCATTGGTCGCTATCGCTGGACACGCAGATTCTATTCCGTACGATCCCCGCCGTGTTGCGGGGGGTGGGCGCGGCTTGAGGCGCTCGGAGCTGAGAATTGTATGAACGCAAATCACCATGGTCTTGGCCCCGCGCGATTGCAACACAGCATTCCTCAGCTTGCCGCTGCGCACGCATCGGAACTGAGCGGGCGGAGTGTTGTCGCATCAGAGTATGAAAGCATTTCCGGGCTGTTGAGCGTCTTGCGCCGGCGGTGGTTGACTGCGTTGCTGGTGTTCGCTATCACGGCTGGCCTGGGTATCTCGGCGGTTCTGATGATGACTCCGAAATATGCGTCTACGGTTACGCTGGAACTGAGTCCGGAGTCTCAGAGCGAGACCAATTCTCAGCAAAGCAACTACAGCGCGGACGAGTTCAAATCAGAGATTCAAACCGACCTGAGCAACCTTGAGGCTGATGGTTTGGCCCTTTCTGTGATTCAGGCGTTGCAACTCGAAACGCAGCGGCCCTTCAGTAAAGGTGTCGTGCCTGCGGAGAGGGGACTGCCGCTCGATCAGGCGCCCAGGACAAGAGAAAACCTGCTCAAGATCTTCGAACGTAACGTCAAGGCGGCGTCTCCGGCAGACACAAGGCTGATCAACCTGACGGCGGAGAACCCCGACCCTGTGATGGCGGCGAAGATCGCGAATGCGATGGCGGATACGTTCATCCAGCAGACGCTGGAGCGCCGTCACGCGTCGATGTCGCAATCGTCGTTGTGGTTGCAGAAGGAGCTTGGGACGCTGAAACAGCAAGTGGAGCAGTCCGAGCGGAATCTCGCGAACTACGAACGGGCCACGGGGCTTGCTGGCGTGCAGCTTACGACATCCGGCGATGACAGCGGAGAACGCAGCGTCGGCGTGTCGTCGCACAACCCTGTGACGGAGAGGCTGTTTACGTTGAGCCAGGAGTTGACGTCGGCAGAGGCTAACCGAATCTCGGCGGAGACGGTATATAACCTCGTGAAGACGCAAAACCCTGAGGTGGTCTTAGGGCTTGGCGCTATGAGTGTATCGAGCGGTAGCGGCTCTTCAGCGATGGCGTTGACGAGCGACAGCGGGATCGAACTAGTGCGGTCCTTCCGCGCGCAGTTGGCGACGCTGAATCGCGAGTACGCGTCGGCGGCGGTGAAGTACGGCACCGCCAACCCACGGATCACGGAGCTACAGCAGCAGATCAACTCCGTGCAGGGCCAGATGAACGGCGAGTTGGAGCGGATCAGCCATCGCGCAGAGAACGCCTACCTTTACGCCAAGCAGAACGAGAGCAACATCCGGCAGGAGTTCACGAAGCAGCAGGCGGAGGCCAATGCGCTGACGGACAAGACAGTTCAACTGCAGGTGCTTGCGCAGGAGGCTTACTCGAATCGGGCGCTGTACGAAAGCCTGTTCTCGAAGATGCAGACCGCGAACCTGGCGAGCGGCGTCCGTGCTACGAAGATCGACATTGTGGATCCGGCGAGGCCGTCCGGGAAGATCAGCAGCCCGAATTACCCAAAGAGCTTTGCCGTGATCGGGGGGGCGAGCCTCCTACTCGCGCTGATCGGCGCATTCCTGCGCGAGGCGTTCGATGAGACCGTGCGCACAGCTCGGGACTTCGGAGAGATTTCGCACTTACCGTTATTTGGTTATCTCCCGAGGACGCAACGGGCGAGCGCTGCCGCTCTTGAGGGCGCGAGCGAACTCATGGATCAACCGCACTCACCTTTCTCAGAGGCGATCCGCGCCCTGCGCACATCGATCCTGCTGAGTGCAAGTGGTGATCGCAACCGAACGTTCCTGGTCACCAGCGCCTCGGCGGGTGAAGGGAAGACGACCGTGACGTTCAATCTCGCCGTGGCGTTCGCGCAGCAAGGGGCCCGTGTACTACTGATCGACTGCGACTTGCGGAATCCAGACCTGCATCATCACTTCGGCTGCCCTCTGTCACCTGGCGTCAGCGAGTTGGTGGGAGAGATGTCCGGCTTCAAGGGAGAGATGTCCGGCGGCGATGTGGCCAACGCGATCATGAAACATCGTTCACTCTCATCGCTCTACCTGCTGCCTTCGGGTAAGCAGCCGGAGTTGCCAGCGGAGTTGTTTGGTTCGGAGCGGTTCGATGCGCTGGTACGGTCCTGTGCGGAACGCTTCGATTACGTCCTGATCGATAGTCCACCGATTCTTCCGGTTACGGATGCCGCGATTATCGCGACCAAGGTGAACGGCGTTGTGGCCGTGGTGCGCGCGCGCAACACAACCCGTGCTCTTCTTTCAGCGCTGGTGCACGGGCTGCGAATGACACAAGCTCCCGTGATGGGTTTCGTGCTGAATGATGTTCGCGAACCGGCGCTCCACGGGTTCTATCGCTATAGCTATACGCCGAAAGAAAGGCAACTCCATGCCGCAGCTTAGGTCCCGCTTGCTTCTGTATCCATGTGCTCTGATATTCCTCTTCGGCACGGTCACGAGACTCTCGCCGGTCGCCCACGCGCAGGGGATGGCCCCGCAACCACTCGGCGGAGTGGGAACTCTGGATGAGAGCACCTCGGCGCCGAGCGATCACGCGGCCCGCCGTCGCCTGCCCACGGAGCTCTCCGCTGTTCCGGAGGATTTCGCGAAGCTTAAGCTTGCACCTGGCTTCCTGCTGGCGATGGAGGTTTATGACGCACCGGAACTCTCGACGGACCTGCGCATTGACGCGAACGGCGAGGTGGTTGTGCCGATGATCGGAGCTGTCCATGTGGCCGGGAAGACGTTGACGCAGGCGAGCGAAGCCATCGCGACGCAACTTCGTGACAAGAAGATCATGAACCAGCCACAGGTGAATCTGAACATAACGCAATACTCCGGCGTGAACGTAACTGTTCTCGGTGAGGTGCAGAACCCGGGGCGCATTGAGTTGCTGGCACCGCACACGCTTGCAGAGGTGATCGCTCTCGCAGGAGGTGAAACGCCGCATGCGGGCAGCAGCGTCGAGATCGTCCACCATGAAGATGGTGCGATACACCGCCAGACCGTACGTTATCTGCGCAGCAAAGCTGGCGGGGAACAGGCGGATCTCTTGATTATGCCCGGGGACACGATCACTGTGCCGCGTGCCGGGATCGTGTACGTTCTGGGCGGTGTGAATCGGCCAGGCGGATACGTGATGCAAGAGGATGGTGAATTGAGCGTGACGGAGGCGATCGCTCTTGCGTATGGCACGGACATGCAAGCGGCGGTCGGGAGCATGCGGCTGATTCGCAAGTTGCCTGACGGTCAGGTCCGAGAGATCCCCATCAACTTCCGCGAGATCATGAAGGGCAAGGAGCCTTCGCCGCGCTTGCAAGCGGAGGACGTCATCTACGTTCCGATAAGCAAGATAAAGACCGTTGCGACGGCGGGGCTTCTAACGGCAACCGCTCAGGCTGCTATCTATGCCCGGTAAATCCATGGCGGGGCAAGCTGAGATCGAACAGGAACTCCAGATAACTCTTTCGGTAGGCCAGTGATGGTGGGGTCGTGCAAGAACGGGCTAGCAGGGTTGTTTCTCTTGCTGTGCTGTGTGACGTGCACGACGGCCGCCGCGCGAAGCAGGCCAGTTGCGTTACCGGAGGTCCTGGTAGAGAGCACTCCGCTGTTGATGCACGTTGGAGAGAAGATTCCGCCGCTGCTTTTCTCGATCAAGGGCTACCGGGGCCACGAGAGCTATACGACAGCAATCCAGGGCTCCCCGAAGCTGACGGTAGTCGCCGATCGCATTTCGAGTCCGGGCGTTTATCCGATACACATCGCTGCCGCGAACGATGCGCTCGGAAGCGTACCGCCTCAGCTTTCGTGATGCAACTCTCACCGTGCTTCCTGCGGACGTGGTGGGGGCGAAACTTTCTACGGAGGTTGCGCACCCGAAGCAATTCATGCCGTCGGTACGGAACATGGGTGTGCGCGGCGATGGAGTGACGGACGACACCGAGGCGATCAACGCGATCTTCCGGTCGACACGGCGGAGCATTGACGGCGGGTATTACGGCGATCCGTTGCTCCTCTACTTTCCCAAAGGAACGTACCTGGTATGTGGGACACTGCAGATCCGGGGTAACGCGGTCACGTTCGAGGGCGATGGTCCCGACCAGACGATCTTCCGTGTGCCTCGCAATTGCCCCGCTTTCAATGGATCGCATCCGCAGCCTCTGTTTGTGTTTCCTAGCGTGTCGGCCAATCAGAACTTCCGAAACTTTGTCTTTCATCTAGGCATTCACGTGGAGCAGGGCAATCCGCAGATTGTGGCGGTGGATTATGTCGGCAATAACGCGGCTGGGATTGAGGATGTAAAGATCTGGTCGGATGACAGCCTCGGTGTTGCGGGAATTAGCTTGCTGCGTGCCTATACCGGTCCCGCACTGTTCAAGAACATCGCGGTGTATGGCTTCAAGACTGGATTTGAGGTTGGGCAGATTGAGTACGGTTTTGCCGCGGACGGGATCACGCTTGAGGGCCAAACGGGCTCCGGGATAAGCAACGACCTTATGTCATTCTCGTTCCGCCACCTGCTCAGTGCGAATGCCGTTCCAAGCTTGGTGACAGGACGGGGAGTCGATTTCATCGGCGACTCCATCCTGATCGGCACGGACAAGGGTGCTGCAGCGATTGAGCGCACACAGGGCGGAGGCGGCTTGCTGCTGAGCAGCGTTAGCGTTCGCGGCTATGGCCTGGCCTTGCGGGATCGAGTACATGTTCTTGCCCCTCTGCCTGTGGGCGAGATAAGAAGCTACAACAGCGAAGGCCGTGCGCAGAGTTCGAACGATGTGCCTTCGGCCGGAACCGAGCTTCCCGTTCGTGAAACGCCGGTCCCGGCGGATCCAGACCCGGAAACCTGGACGAAGCTAGGGCCGGATGTCCGTACATGGAGTGCAACCCTGGCCGCATCACGATCGACCACGGCCTACTGCTCTGCCAAGGTCTATCGGGGGCGAGACACGCCGACGGTGTACGACGTTGTCGTTCCTCGACATGTTCGGCATGTGATCTGTTACGACGCCATCATCGAGCCTGATGCATCCACGGTTCATTTCATCGTGAACGATGATTCCCCTGAACCTCTCGTCATCGAGCGGTTCGCGATCAACGCCTCGGTGATACAGAACGGTCGCCGGCCTGTCGTACTCCGTCACATGCTTCTTCGTAGCTACGTGACCCATCCAGGATCGGGTGATGTCTTCTGGGAAGATGTGCAGGTCTTCTCGCCGGTGACGTTCTTTGCCGGCCAGCACATTTGGGCGCGGCAGATGGATCTGGAGCAGCCAGGCCCCAAACTGACTTGCGCGGGATGCTCGCTCTGGGCGCTCTTCTACAAGACCGAGAATGTTGGGCCTTCGCTTGTAGCAGAACCAGGAAGCCAGGTGGAGATCGACGGAGGCTTGCTCTACCCGGTATTCGCCCACCAGCCGCCGGACTCGGCGTTGGTGAGGCTTCAGGATGCTACGGTGAGCCTCACGTTCCGAGAGTTGGTCTTCGAACACGACCAAGAGGGAATGGGGATCATTGTCGCGGACCAACGAGGTGGGAGATCGACGGCTGTGCATCCGCTGAATCAGGACACAATCTTCGACCTTGTCTCGTATCACTCGCCAGATGCTGCTCAACCGGGACGCATGCGCTCGAGCGGCGCATTTCACCAGCAAGGCAGTGAACAGCGATAGCGCGCCCATGACGACCACTGTCCAACAGAGATATCCGATACGGTACTGGACGACGTTTGCGTACCTCGTCGGTGTCCCGAACTTCCTGCACTTCGACCCGACAGGGCGCACGCACGATTTCGGTCTGTTCAATTTGACGTCGATCAGCGACATCGCTTTGACGCTGGGCGCAACTACTGTGTTTGTCCTGCTTACGTTGCTGGAGAGAAGCCCTGTACTGGTTCGCAAGCTGCGCTTCGCCGCACCCGTATGGATGATTCTCGCGGTGAACATGATCATCGCTTCGGTTCTTGCGCCGCAGCCACGCTTGGTCAGCAATGCTGGATCAGATCTCGCCCTTAGTCTGTTCCGCATGGCACAGTGGGCGCTCGGATTGGTGTTGGTGCTGTCGCTTTACTCGCGAGCATCTCCGGACGAGGCGCCAAGGATGATGACCCAACTGGTGGGTAGGGCCTGCTGGGCGAACATCCTTCTCGTTTGGGCTGTGCTCCCGATTGCGCCATCCTTGGTTTACGCATCGCAGGACCTGTCCACCACGTCCACGCCGCGCCTGGGCGGGCTGATGATCCACCCTGGCGTTGTCGCTCTTCTGGCGAGTATGGCCTTCTTTCACGGAGTGCTGATGCTTCGATCGTGGCCGCGGGTCCTGGCTTGCGGGTTTGCGCTGATCACATTGACGCTTACATACACCCGCAGTTCTCAGATTGCCTTTCTGTTAGCCCTGATGCTGTATCTGCTGCTGAGGTGCCCACGACGGATCAGGCTCTTGTCCCTGATCGCTCTGCTTTCGTTAGCTGTGTCCAGTGCGGTGGTGTTCCGGAGCGGGATCGCCGCATATCTTGCGCGAGGACAACAGGCTGGAGACATTGAATCGCTTAGCGGGCGGGTAGACATTTGGAGCGTCGCGCTGAATGCGGCAGCGAAGCGCCCGTTCCTGGGCTACGGCTTCATCGCAGGTCCACGCAATGTGTTGCGCGATAACTGGGTCGAAGTGCATTGGGTGCCTCCGCACGCTCACAACGAGCTTGTGCAAGCGTATCTGTCGGGGGGCGTGGTTGCCGCGGTTCTGATTACGTGGCTATATCTGTATGTTTTGTGGATTGGTTTTCGCAGAGCCAATTGCAGTAAGAGCGAGATGTTCTTTTTTCTTGCGTGGGTACAACTCTGCATCCTCGCCTTCATCTCTACGAACCTCACCACGGCGTTTACGCGAATGGGAGGTTTGCTTCTATGCGCATTCGTCGTGTTTCTTGCCGGTGAGTGGAAGACGAGTCGCGTCGCCGAGAGCGCGGCGAACGATGGCTCATTCGCTGTTCCCGCTCTTGGGTTTTTAGGAGCTGGTCAGAGTAGTGAGTGGACGCAAGGGCCGGTGACATGAAGAAGTTGCGAGATCAGACACTTTGGGCGCTTGGGGACCAAGCGGCGGTGAGCGCAGGGAACTTCCTCACGTCGCTTGTGCTTGCGAGATCGCTGAGTCGAGCTGATTTCGGAACGTATAGCCTTCTGCTGATCACACTGTTGTCGATCAATACGCTGCATCATGCGCTGGTTATTTACAACCTGACGCTGGGTGTTGCACGAAGTCCGAGTGGCGGTCTCGGGGAGTCGGTCGGGCGATCTGTCGCACACACGCTCGTTTTGTCGCTGGTGTGGAGCTTGCTTCTGATTGCTGTGCTCGGGTTCCTGCACCGCTTGGATCTGCTGCCAGCCCTGATGTGTGCCATGGTCGCCTGGCATCTCCAGGAGGTGGCGCGGCAGGCGTTTCTCGCCAGCGCGAACATACACCATACGATCCTCCCTGACGTCCTGAGTTACCTTGGCCAGGCAGCGATCCTGTGGCGGCTGCACGTCACAAGCTTGCAACATATCTTCTTCTGTATCGCGGGCACGTCCGTGGCCGCTCTTGTTTGGCAGTTCGCGCGTCTTCGCCCAACCTTTGCGGACCCGTTCGAGAGGGAGTACAGGAGGGAAGCATGGAAGCTTGGTAAGTTCAACCTTGTGGCCAACCTGATGGGCATGGCCATCCTCCAGATCCCGAGTTGGAGCCTCAACGCGTTCTATGGTCGCGCGGCGGTCGGCAGCTTTCAAGCGGTAGCGAATCTCGTCGGCGTAGCCAACCCCATCATCTTCAGTATGGGAGCTGTTCTGATGCCTGCGGTCGCGCGCGCATCCATGATCGGTCGTGAGCACGCACGAAGTAGTGCGTTCCGGTATGGGTTGAAGTTTGGCCTGTTTCTGCTTCCTTGCTTTGTGCTCTTCTTAGCAGCGCCTCATCAACTCATGGCTGCTGTGTACGGCCGGAACTCACCCTACCTGAGCCTTGCGCCGCTCCTTCGTGTCTTCACGCTCACCTTCCTGCTGCAGTATGTGGCAAGCGTCGTAGGCGGGTACGAGGGTGGATTAGCGCGTCCGCAGTCGTACGTTTACTCCCAAGTGTGCTGCCTGGCCATCCTGGGCACGATCGGCATTGTGTTCATCCGTATGTTCGGTGTTCCGGGTGCAGTGTATGGATGTATGTTGGCCGCCGCTGGCCGGATGCTAGCGTATGTATGGTCCTCGATTCATTTCGACCGTAGATCTGAGTTAGTTCAGCAGAGGATCTAGCCAGGATCTGCAGCAAGGCGTTCTCGTTGAAGAACGTTTAGCCGGGTATCGAAAGGTCAGCGACCGGGGCGGAAAATGTCGTTCTGGGTGCGGCGGTGAGCCAGGAAGGAAGATGCGCTGATGATCGCGACGAAGTTACTGAAAGGGGCCGCGCCGCGTATCCGGAGGATTTCTCCTGTTCTTTATGACAAGGCGCTGCTTACGCTGTTCTCTGAACCGGTCCGCGCCGCCTCGGTGCTGCATAAGCTGCCAAGTGAGATCAAGCTGATGCGCAGGAACTACCCGCGTTTCGCGGTGAACGTAAGCTCCAGAATGGGGCTTGGGGCGCAGATGTCCTGGGTAGCGGGGATTTTGGCTTATTGCGATGAACATAAGCTTTCCCCGAGGCTCATGTTCACGAACCCGGCGTATGCGGTTGTTCCGGGGCAAGACTGGCTGGCGGAGTATTTCGTTCGCCGTGAGGTTCTGAGCGACGCACCTGGCGAACAAGCACTTGGAGTGGATCGCTATGTACCGCAGTCCATGAATGTCATGCGAAAGATCCGGTCCAGCTACCAGCATCTGACACTGGAACGAACTCGCGATATCTTTTTCCGGGCTCTTCAATTCCGGGCCGAGTTTATAGATGAGGCTGAGGAGTACTGCCGAACCGAGGGCGTTTCCGAGCATACGATCGGCGTGCATTTCAGAGGTACCGATAAGCGGCTCGAGGCGACGAGGGTGGAATGGGAAGAGATCGCGGAGGCCGTGGAAGAGACGCTGAAGCTGCGCGGCGGCAATATCTTTGTTGCGAGCGACGAGCCCGAGTTCCTTTCTTTTATGAGGTCTCGTTTCCCGCGGCGTCATGTCTGCGACCTTGGGTGCACGGAGATTTTCGCGGGTCGCCCAGCGCACCTGACCGCAGGAGACACGCGGATGAAGGCAAGTGAAGCGATACGAACGATGATCGTGCTTTCACGGTGCGGCCGTTTGATCCGGACTCGCTCCCAATTGTCTGCGTGGGCCAAGATTATGAACCCAGCGAGTTCAACGATCGTGTTTGGGGAAATGACCGGAGGGGACTTGCGAGGCTTTCCAGAGAATCTGATTCGCAGTGACTCGTGAGGTAAGGCTCGATAGAGCTTGGCGATCGGGATTGTCAATCGTGCGATATGGACCTGGCCGGCAGCGAGGCCTTGATATACGGGAACGCGAAATAGAGGGGCCACAAGTAACTGTAGTGGCGCTTTGTGAACAAGAGCCATTCGCGGTAGCGATAGCCCTTAGGTGAAAGGATATCTTTCCACCTTTGCTTTATCGAGGCGCTGGGGTCTCGCCACGTTGCTTTCGTGGAGTTTGTGGGGCACTCGGCAACAAACCCGGGAGCGACGTGCACGGCGAAGCCGGCTCGCTTGGCGCGATAGCCGTAATCGATGTCTCCGAAGTGGTGCTGAAATCCAGGTTCGAGGTTGCCGATCTTGTCAGCGATCTCGCGAGGGATGAGAGTGCAGTTACCGTTCATCGTGTCGCAGGCTACTGGTTCGTCTACGGACGGCGCTACGGGGAAGTGACGGAAGTGCGTGAAGCGCCATATTCTCCTGGTTCCGCCATATGTCTGCGTCTTTGTTTGGGGATCGCACATAGCACCGGTCACGATGGAAATGATCCCTTGATCTCTCAGTTTCTGATCGGTTTCGAGCAGGGTATCCAACGCGGAGGGAGACAGTTCGACGTCGTCATTCAACCAAAGATAGGCGTCGTAGCCAATCGACAATGCGTGTTGGAAGGCGAGTCGCATCCCGCCGTTCCAAAAGAGTGATCCTGTGCCGTGTAGCACGGTGACTTCCGGGAAATCCCTTCTGATTGCTTCTGCCGTGCCGTCGGTGCTCGCATCGTCGACGAGGATGACCTCCAACTTTCGTGGATGTTGAACTTGCTGTGCGAAGAGAGATCTGAGGGTCCCGAGCGTCTTCTGTCTGCGATTGAAACTTGTCATCAAGACAGCAATACGAGGGCCCATGTGGACCTCCTATCAGCGACTCATGTCGGTGCGACGATCGCCTCATTATAGGCGTTGGGAGGAGCAGCTGCCGTATGCAGGTATGGTGCCTATACCTGTAGAGATGACCTGTGCAATGTAGAGGCGGCGGGGAATCGAGATAGGGCGGGGCAATTATGCGAGGCAATCTTCATCGCTTTGTCATTTCTGGGTGGGTGCAGGCAGCTCCCAGAAGAACGGACTTGACGACGGGGCCATAATGGAGGCGTTATGCCCGAATCCCTTGGCCAGAACATTGCCCGGAAGTCTCTTCCGTCGTTGAGCACGGCCTCCGAAGGCGTGAAGGTGCTGGTCGTGGAAGACGACGTGCGCATGCAACGGGTGTTGCATAGAACGTTGTCTGCGGAGGGGTTCGAAGTAGTCGCGGCTGCGGACGGCATCGAAGGCATGCAGAGGTTCCGCGAGGCGCAACCGAATGTTGTTGTGCTGGATCTGAATCTGCCGCGACTCTCTGGCCGCGAGGTTTGCCGCGAGATCAAGGCACAGGCACCGGAGCTTCCTGTGCTGATCCTCAGCGCACAATCTGAGGTCGTGGACAAGGTGCTGCTTTTCGAGCTGGGCGCGGACGACTACATCACCAAGCCTTTCAGTCCGCGCGAGTTGCTTGCCCGTGTGCAAGCGTCAGTAAGGCGGAGCCGTCGCACACGCTTCAGCCGAAGTTGCGGAGCAGCATGCGTTCGGCCGGTGTACCGTGCACTTTGGGCAGATGACGGCGGAGCGCGGCGGTGAGCAGATCGTGCTGACAACGCTGGAGTTCAAGCTATTGCGGCACCTGATCGAGCACGCGGGGCTGGTACTTAGTCGCGAGGCGCTGCTCACGCAGGTCTGGGGTTATAACGCTTATCCAACGACTCGCACCGTCGATAACCAGATCCTAAAGCTGCGGCAGAAGTTGGAAGAGGATCCGGCGAACCCGCGACATCTGTTGACCGTGTATGGCTCGGGATACAAGTTTGTCGAGTAAGCCTGCGCTGAACGCGGCCAAGGGCGTTCCTCTGCGCTCGACGCTGCTGTTTTCTCTGCTGTTGATCATTGTGTGTGTAACAGCGGTGAGCCTGCGCATCGTGGATGCGCATATTCACAGCCAGATCAACCAGTCCTCGCGATTGCAGTTCCGGCGTTCCCTGCAGACGTTCACCGATGCGGAATCTCAGCGCCTCCTGGAACTGGAGCGCGAGAACGCATTGCTGGCTGATTTGCCGAGCCTGAAGGCGCTGATGACTACGGCTGACGATCGCACCATCGAAGATGGCGGCGCGCGGTTTATGCGCGTGGGTGGGAACGATCTGTTCGCGCTCGCGAACAGCACGGGCCACATCGCAGCGGCGTATTCCCGGAAGGGTTCCGCTGATGTGAGTCTGCGCCGCAGCCTTGAGGCGGCGGTTGCAGATACCAGTGAACGGAGATACCTGGTCGACGGGACTCACCTGTTCGGCTACTCTGTTCGACCGCTCTTCTTTGGGGATGAGACGCGCGGCACGCTGTTGGGGTACGTCATCACCGGCTATGCCGTGGACGCGGGTTTGCTTCGGACGCTTGCGGAGGGAAGCGGACTGGACGTTGTGTTCCTCAGTGGAGAGAACGTGCTCGCGAGCACCCTGCCGGCAGGGTTGGCGCACCTGACCGCATTGCGTGACGAGCCGCCCGGGGCCATCGCTTCGATCAGGCTAGCGGGCCAGCCTTTTACTGCGGTGAGCCGTGATCTTTCGGCAGAAGCAACTGCGCCGTTGCATCTGCTGCTGCTGCGTTCGATGCGGCAGGACGAAGCCGATGCAGAACAGATAGACCGGTTGCTGCTGCTGATCGGATTCTTCACAGCGTTGGCGGGCACTGGCCTGATGCTGCTGGTCTCCGCCGGCACGACGCACTCGCTGCGAGCGCTGGCAGCGGGGGTGGAAGCCTTCGGCGGAGGCGACCCAAACAGTCGACTTCCGGAGCGCGGACCTCGGGAGGTTCGACAGTTGAGTGTGGCGTTCGCGGCGATGCGGCAACGGGTGGAAGATACGAACCGTGCCCTTCTCGAAGCAGAGCGGCTGGCTACGATTGGGCGCATGGCACGGTCTGTGTCGCACGACCTGCGACATCATCTGTCCGCTGTTTATGCCAATGCGGAGTTTCTGGCATCCGCGCATTTAACGGCAGCGGAACGCGCTGAGTTCTTTGAAGAGATCCGCGCGGCCGTTCTGGGCACGACGGAGATGATCGAGTCGCTGCTCTTGTTCAGCCGCACCGGGCAGCCTGCCACGCGCAAGCTGCGTGATCTAGACACCATCGTGCGGCATGCAGCTGAACTCATCCATCTGCACCCGGAGGCGCAAGGAATTCAGCTTCGCATCGAGTCTTCAGCGGGTGTTGTGTTCGCGGTCTGCGATAGCAAGCAGGTGGAACGTGCTGTCTGCAATCTCCTGCTGAATGCGGCGCAGGCGGCCGGGCAGTTCGCGCGCGAGCCGCTTGTGGTGCTTTCTGTCGTCCCGGAGAAGAAGTTGGTGGCGATACGTATCCTCGACAACGGGGCTGGCGTTCCGGATTCGGTCCGCGAAAGGCTATTCCAGCCGTTTGTCAGCGAAGGAAAGCAGAGCGGTACCGGGCTTGGGCTTACACTGGCACACCAAGTCGCACGGGATCACGATGGCGAACTCGTGCTGGAGCACAGTGCTCCAGGAGCCACATGCTTCCGGTTTTCAATCCTCTGTGCGAAGCTGTCCTCCCCGGAAGATCCCCGAGCGGCGATGCAGGCCGAATCCGTTCAGGTCAGGGGGCCGGTATGATGCGCAGCGTCCGCGTGCTTCTCGAAACCTGCAGTCTTGCCGTTGCCGCTTCAGTCCTGTGTCTAGGGCTGGCGTCCGCGGCCAATGCACAGTCGGCCGATGAACATACCCAACGTGCGACACACCCGAAGACAGCGGCGACGAGCGCGGCGGACAAGCAGCGGGAACAGATCCAGCAACTTGTCATAGAGGTGGAAGCGGCCGAGCAGCGGGTGCGAGACTCTGAACGCGAACTGGATCAGCTGAAGGCGAAACTGGGCGAACTGCAGGCCGCGTTGGCTGCGCCTGATCCCGCTTCGTCCAGTTCGGCGGCTTCCACGTTGAATCCTGCCGCGAAGTCTGCAGATGCTGCAACTCAGGAGCAAGCGTCGTCTGACACTACAGACCAACTGCAGATGCAGGCCAGCCAGATCGCCACGCTGGATCAGTCCAAAGTAGAGACAAGTACGAAATACCCGTTCAAGATGACCGGTGAAGTTCTTCTTACGGCCGGGGTGAACACCGCCGCCGCAGACTCACCGATCGTGCCGACTGCATCCTTCTCCGGTCCCGGCACCACCGCACTCTCTGTTCGGCAGACGGTTTTGGGATTCAATGCGTCAGGTCCGCGTCTTGCAGGCGCGACTTCGTCTGCGGACCTTCGCGTGGATTTCTTCGGAACCTCTGCGACGGCGAGCTATCCGAGTGCCGGAGGGCTCCTGCGGCTTCGCACCGCGCATGCCGCCCTGGATTGGCCCCATGCCACGGTGTTCTTTTCATTGGACCGCCCGTTGTTGAGTCCTGATACGCCGGCGTCTCTCGTTCAGGTTGCGGAGCCTGCCTTGGCGTGGTCTGGCAATCTGTGGAACTGGAGTCCGCAGCTTGGTGTTTCGACGCACTTCGGGAGCAAGCAACAGATCTTGGTGGAAGGCGCCTGGATTTCGCCCCCGGATGCTCCGTACCCGGGAGCGATCACGGCGACGAGCACGACCGAAAGTCCTACGCTGGCCGAGCGGAGCCGCGCTCCGGGAGGTGAAGCACGCATTGCCGTTAGCACGGGAGACTCAGCGCGCGCTCCGCGCCTAGGCGTTGGCGGCTACGTCTCTCCGCACAGCTTGTCCACAAACGCTTCTTTTCGCGCGTGGGCAGGAACGATGGATCTGCGACTTCCGATCACCCAACGTGCAGAGTTCGTGGCAAGCGCGTACTTCGGGCAGGCACTGGGTGGACTTGGCGCCGGTGGTTACAAGGATTATGTGTACCGAGAGATAGCCGACCGGTACCAGATACGCACACCCGACGATGTCGGTGGATGGACACAGCTTGCTGTTCACCTCAGGCACACGCTCGACTGGAACAGCGCGTTCGGCATGGACAACATCTACGCGAGGCAGGTTCGGTTCCTGTACGTTCGTTCGAACGACTACGGCAGTGTCGCACGCAACCGCACCTTGTCCAGCAATCTCATCTGGTCACCCCGGGATGCGCTGCTGTTCTCATTTGAATTCCGGCACCTGTCCACGTTCCCAATCTCGGGCGGGGTTTGGAACACAGATGTCTTCGCAGGGGCAGCGGGGTACCGGTTTTGAGGCACTCGGAGCGCATCCGCAAGGCGTGCGCGGTTATGTTTTGCGTGGCGTTTACGTGCGCAGGTGCTCAAGTAACAGCGATAGCTCACGTCCAGGTGACCTCGGGTCCTCGAGATCCAGCGCGTGCGGCACCTGCCGCGGTGTTCTGGCTACAGCCCTTGAGCCCTGGAGAAAGTAGTCCGCCGAGAGCTTCTGGACCATTCACGCTTCAGCAGAAGAATCGGACCTTCGTACCTCATCTCCTTGTGGTCCCGTTAGGTTCGACGGTCAGCTTCCCCAACGAGGATCCCTTCTTTCATAACGTCTTCTCGCTGTATAACGGCAAACGTTTCGACCTTGGTCTGTATGAGACCGGCACAACCAGGCAAGTCGTCTTCGCTCGCGAGGGCGTCTCGTATATCTTCTGCAATATTCATCCAGAGATGAGCGCTGTGGTACTCGCGCTTTCCACGCCGTGGTGGGCGAAGTCCGATAGCACCGGCGCGCTTCGGATCACAGGTGTACCGGCGGGAGATTACGACGCGCACCTGTGGGTCGAAGGTGTCAGTCCTGACCAGTTGAGCCACTGGACACACCATGTGACACTGCGAGATCGCACACAGATCGTCGGCGATCTCACGGTTCCTCCGGGCACTGCTGGACATCGCCATCTGAACAAATTTGGCCAGCCCTACTCTGGAGATGTTGGAATCTACTGAAGTGATCGCCGCGCGGCCGAAGGCCATTCCGAGTGACGGGAAGTGAGCGCGACAAACGTCACCGGTGCATGATGCTTGGGCGCGGTGTGCTTAGGTGTGGTGGAGGCGGCGGGAGTTGAACCCGCGTCCGAAACGGCTGTCGACAAAGAGCATTCATGCTTTTCCCGGTTCATCTTTGTCTCGTGACCGGCGCTTAGAACGGGCGAAGATGCGACGGTCACCAGCCTGATTGGTCTCGTCTTTGGCGTCCAGGCGGAACTCCGCAGACCAGCCTACTGTGCGACGCTCCGTTCAGGCCCGTAGGCGAAGCTTGAGGGAGCGGCTACTTAAATCTAATTAAGCAGCAAGAGCCAGATCATTGTTGGCACTTATGGTTTTGTGAGCGATTACGGGTGTCCACACCCCGGCATGCCTCTTTGCCGCAAGCAATCCCGTCGAAGCCGTGACGCCCCCATTTTGTGGGCCGGCACCAACATTGCGTTGGGCGACTGTCAAAGAACTTTCCTAAGTATAGATGCGTTACTCCGGAAGAGGGCTCTCCATGATTCGCGACGGCGCGGACAAAAAAAGACGGCACGAGCAGAAACTGCTCGTGCCGGGAGGCCAGTGACGCAACTTGGGTCGAGCGACCTATGCCGCCCGCAACAAGCTCTTGCTGAAACTATGGTTTCCCATAGCCAAGCAATGATTTACCGTAACATGTCCTGACAGCGTTGCCAAGCACTTTTTTCGGTGTTCAGGGGAGAGTCAATCGCTTGCCTACTCGCACGTTGGTCCAGCGGACTTCCCCTTCGCGGCGCGTCGTGCGGCGACCCACCCGCTTTT
Source organism: uncultured Verrucomicrobiae bacterium (assembly GCA_963795955.1). Taxonomy (GTDB): domain Bacteria; phylum Acidobacteriota; class Terriglobia; order Terriglobales; family Acidobacteriaceae; genus Granulicella. The sequence continues at coordinate 334,428 of CAWCJK010000002.1, read as the reverse complement.
TGTAGTCTGGCGACTGCGGCCCAAGGCCAGGGAATCGGCCGGGACGTCCTCGGTGATGCAGGAGGCGGCGGCTATGTAGGCGCCGTTTTCTATGGTGAGGGGGGCTACGAGGGTGGAGTCGGAGCCTACGAACACGCGGTCTCCGATGGTGGTGAGGTGCTTGTGGGTGCCGTCGTAGTTGCAGGTGATGGTGCCGGCGCCGATGTTGGTGTTGGCGCCTATGATCGCATCGCCTAAGTAGGTGAGGTGGTTGGCTTTAGAGCCCTTGCCCAGCTTGGTTTTCTTGGTCTCCACGAAGTTGCCGACGTGGGCGGATTCGCCGATTTCGCTGCCTGGGCGGAGGTGGGAATAGGGGCCCAAGAGGGCGTTTTTCTCTACCTGTGCGTCGTCGAGAATGCAGCCGTTTCGGATCAGAACGTTGTCGGAAATTGTGCTGTTTTGGAGCACAGAATAGGACCTTATGCGGCATTCTGAGCCGATTTTGGTCGTTCCCAGCAACTGGACGAAGGGCTCGATGACGGTATCGGGGCCGACCTCGACCTCGGAGTCGATGACGCAGGTTTCAGGACGGAAGATGGTGACGCCGGAGGCCATGAGGCGGCGGGCGGTCTCGCAGGCGGAGGGCGGCATCGAGGTGCATCATCTCGGCGATGGTGTTGGCACCGAGGACCTCGTCGGCGCGGTCGGCGGCGACGGCGACGACGCGCTCGCCGGCGGAGCGGAGGAGGGCGGCGACGTCGGTGAGGTAGAACTCGCGGTGCGCGTTGTCGGTAGTGAGCTTGTCGAGCTGCGCGAAGAGGGCGGCGGTGCGGAAGCAGTAGATGCCGGAGTTGATCTCGGGGGCGGAGAGCTGGTCGGGGCGGAGGGATTTCTGCTCGACGATCGCTTCGACCTCGGCGGATCCGGGCCCAACGCGAAGGACGCGGCCGTAGCCGGTGGGGTCGGGCGGGATCGCGGTGAGGATGGTCATCGCGGCGTTCTCGCGGAGGTGGGTTTCGCACATGCGGGCGAGGGTTTCGGGGCGGATGAGGGGGACGTCGCCGGAGAGGACGAGCAGGTGCTCGGGCGCGGGTGTGCCGGAGGCGGCGAGGTGGGCCTTGAACTCCTGGATGGCGTGGCCGGTGCCGCGCTGTTCGGCCTGGAGGACGAAGTGGACGCCGGTGTGCTGGACGGCGGCGCGGACGCGGTCGGCTTCGTGGCCGATGATGCAGAAGATCCGGTCGGCGGGGGCGACGGTTTCGGCGGCGGCGATGACGTGGAGGAGGAGGGCCTTGCCCCCGACCTCGTGGAGGACTTTGGGGCGCTTGGATTTGAGGCGGGTGCCTTTGCCTGCGGCCATGATGGCGACGCCGAATGTGTCGAACATGCTGGGTGTGGTTCTCCTAGGGATACTGTCCGTTAGGCGGGTTGGGGCCGTCAACGCACGTCCGGCGGGGACGGGTGGAGCGTTGGTGGTATTGGCGGGATATTGTTTGGCTGTGCGGGGCGGGGAAAGGCTGACGCTAAGGGCGCCAAGGGTGCGCTAAGGTCCGCGACGGGAGCATGGGAACTGGGAATGTCGTGACTGCAAACGCTGTGTGCGCGGTGTTTGCGCGGCGTTAGGTTTGCGGAGCGTTCTGAGGCGTGGAGTTACTGGGTGGTGCAGAGGGCGAGGACTTCGGCGCCGTAGCGGGCTAGTTTGTCGGGGCCGATTTCGCTGATCTGGCGAAGCTGATCGAGGGATTGGGGGCCGACGGCGGCCACTCTTTTGATCGCGCTTTCGCTGAGGATGAGAAAGGTGGGGACGCCGCAGGTGGCCGCTTCCTCGCGGCGCCAGGCGCGGAGGCGGGTCGGCGACCTGCTCCTGGGCGGGGGAGAGTTCTGGCGGGCGACTGTAGCGTGGGCGGCTTCGGCGGGTTCTTTGATGAGGACTGTTTCTCGCGTTGGGCCTCGGAAGAGGATCGGCGTGTGCGCGGGCTTTGCGGCTGTGCTTCGGCCGTTGTTTTGGACGGTGCCGGGCGGGCTCGCGTGTCGGATTCGCCGGCGTCTTCGCCGCGGCAGATGGCGAGGATGTCTGCGCCGAAGCGATCGAGCTTTTCGGGGCCGATGCCTCGGATGGAGCTTAGGGAGGCGACTGTGGCAGGTTTTGCGACGGCGATCGTCTCGAGAACGGAGTCGTGGAAGATGGTAAAGGCGGGGACGCCAGCGGCTCTGGCCTTTTCGACGCGCCAGGTCTTCAGAGCATCGAGACGCGCGGACGTCTTCGCTGCTCAGCGGAGCGCTGGAAGGTTCGCGTGTGGAGGTCGAGGCGCGTTGGCCGCCGGGCTTTGCGCGGGAGCGATCCCGGGCCTTGCTGCGGGTCCCTTGCGGTGCCCCAGAGCTTTCGCGCAGCCAGACGGTTGCGAGCGCGGCGTCATCGGCGTCGCGGCCTTCGGGGGTGAGTACGAGCTTCTGGTAGGTGACGTCGTCGCCTTCCGCGTTGCGGAAGCTATCCCTCACGACCGAGAGCAGGCCAGCTTGGGCAAGGGCGTCGACGAAACCCTGGAAGCGCTTGCGGTCGGACCAGCCGAGTTCGGTGAAGACCTTGCCGAGGCTGCGGCCGTCGCGGGGGATGGCGTTCAGGAGTTCGCGAAGATCTTTTCGGTCTTGTGGGCTGGCCTGGTGGCGTTCGGTTGCGGTTGCGGCTTGTGGTTCGCAGATGTCGCAGTGGTTGCAGGGTGCGCCGGAGTCGTTGAGGTCGCCGAAGTGGCGGATGAGGGCGTTCATGCGGCAGGTGCTGCCTTCGGCGAAGGCGACGATCTTGTCGATCTGGCCGCGACGGTAGCGGACCTGCTGGTCGTAGCTCTGTTTCCAGTCGCGCTGGGCGGTGGTGGAGATGGTGCCGTCGAGGTCCGCCGTTACGGCACCCTGGACGAGCAGTTTGTCGATGCTCTGCTCGACGACTTCGGGGTCCAGTTTGAGTCGTTGCTTGAGGGCGTCGATGCCGCACGGACCGTCCTGCAGAGCGGCGAGGACGCGCTCGATGTCGGAGACGGCGGGGTAGTTGCGTTCGAGGAGGAACTCCTGGGTGCGGCGGTCGGCGAAGTTGTGGAGGAGGATGGCGCGCGAGGGTTTGCCGTCGCGGCCGGCGCGGCCGATCTCCTGGTAGTAGGCCTCGACGGAGCCGGGGAGTGCGGCGTGGATGACGGTGCGGACGTCGGCCTTGTCGACGCCCATGCCGAAGGCGACGGTGGCGACGACGACGTCGAGTTTGCCGGAGAGGAAGGCGCGCTGGACGCGCTCGCGGACGGAGGTGTCGAGACCGGCGTGATAGGGGGCGGCGGGGAATCGCTCGCCGAGTGTGGCGGCGATCTCTTCGGCCGCCTTGCGGGACTGAGCGTAGACGATGGCGGGGCGGTTGGCTTCGGACGCGAGCAGTTTGCGCATGACTTCGGCGCGCTGGGGCTTGGAGACTTCGGTGACCTCGATCTGGAGGTTGGTGCGGCGGAAGCCGGTGATGAAGACGGCGGGGTCTTGGAGGTCGAGGGCGCGGAGGATGTCCTGCTGCACGGTGGGCGTGGCGGTTGCGGTGAGCGCGATGATGGGCGCGGGGCGCAGGGCCGGGAGGAATTGGCCGAGCGTGCGGTAGTCGGGGCGGAAGTCATGGCCCCATTGCGAGATGCAGTGGGCTTCGTCGATGGCGATGAGCGCGGGTTTGCGCCTGGCGAGCATCTCGGGGAAGCCGGGGACGCGGAGGCGCTCGGGGGCGATGAAGAGGAAGTCGAGGTTGCCGTCGAGGTAGTCGCGGCAGGCCTGGCGGGCGTCGTCGCGGGAGAGGCCGGAGTGGATGCGGGCGACGCGGAGATTGAGCGCGCTGAGCTTGTGGGCCTGGTCGTCCATGAGGGCGATCAGGGGGGAGATGACCAGCGCGGTGCCTTGGCGGGCGAGGGCGGGGAGTTGGTAGCAGAGGCTTTTGCCGGCGCCGGTGGGCATGACGAGGAGGACGTCACGGCCGGAGGCGGCGGCTTCGCAGACGGGTTGTTGATGGGGACGGAATTCCTTGTGCCCGAAGATGCGGTGCAGGAGGTCGGGGAGTGTTTCGTAGAGTGCGGAGCCGGGCATGGAGCTTGGGCTATGTTCGCATATTGTTCGCTGAGGATAAGGGGGAGTTTTTCGCGGTGGGTACGTCGATTGGGTGATTACGGAGGGTGTGCGTGCGCGACAGCGGTCAGCATTTCATTGGACTAGGTCCGGCAAGTGTACGACAAGCCGACTTCGCGTCCACTGACGAGAAGTGTGATTCCAAGGTAATCTGATGCAACTTCTGGAAGGTGTTCTGGAACCTCAGACCGACAAACCTTCCGCCGCACGAAGAACCTTATAGAACCGCATCGCATATCGGTTGTCGCGTGGGATCTCTTGCTCCAGCCTAGGCCATTGCTCGCCAACGCCGAGCTTCCGCAACAGCTTCGCGTACTCACGCATCTCGCGAGGAACATGGCCCAGGATCAACATGGTCGCAATCCGCTGCCTCAACCGGACCTTTTGAGATTCACTCAGCTGAGCTCGGCGCAGAGCACGGGCCGTGTTTGACTTCAGCGTAGCGCCAAACGGAAACCCGGCATCCTCTTCGACGAACTCGACTCCCAAAGCGACACACGCTGGGTCGCCCTCATCGATGCCGCTAATGACCTCATCCATGATGGGGTAAACCCACCGGACATCGCCTTCCGTGTATTCGCGAGGTGTGAGCGAGCGAGAAGGTTTGATCTGTAAAGCTGCGCAATACTCGCGGTATCGCTCCTGAACCGCTTCGATGGACCACCTGCCCTCGCCGTTGTAGTTCCGGCCAGTGCCCGAGAAGTCAGCGACTTTCATCCGAAGAGTGTAGCAACCCAGGTTCACGGGGCTGGGTCAGCTCACCGGCAGACCCTTTTTCGGCACTGATCCGAAGCAGATCGGCTCGCAAGTGTACGAGATGCCGACTATCGGCAACTGAACGGGTCAACAGAGGAAACCGTGCCTCACTAGGTCGATGCTGACCTGTGCAGGGTCTGAGATTGCGGATCGAGGGCAGCCTCGTACAGAGCTGGCGAGTACTCGCCTGTGATCGATCTGTTTATTCAGGAACGCTGATCTGCCAGATGCGTCGCTGCCGCCCACCTCACCTGGACGTGCAGGGATCCCGAGCAGCCCAGACATCTTTCCTGAACCGCACTTCCGATCGGGTTCGTACGCAACTGCGCTGGCGCTGCATCAGTACGCGCATCGGTCGATCGCTGTCCATCGCGGCGTGGAATTCTTCACGAGTGAACCGCTGGTGCTGGGCGGTAACGAAGTTTCTTAGCCACTGTAAAGATGCTCGCGTACTGTCCCTGCCCGCAAGTGTCCGTGTAACGGGCTTCTCGTACACTTGCCGGCCGTTTGGCCCGGATTAGGAAACGGTAAGTCGGCTGTGATTGCTTGGGCGGCAGCGTAGGTATGGACGTGGGGACCGATCTGGCACTCAGTGCACCATGGACGATGGCTGACCTCAGCGGCTGAAGCCGCGGGTGAATGCGGTGGGATTGGGCACGGCTGAAGGTGCGCCTTTACGGCTCGTGCCGAGGTGGAGCAAACGCAGATTCCCTTCGGGAATGACAACAAGAAGAGCAAATGCGAGACGGAATGGTTTAGGCCTGCAGGAGTTTGTCGGGGGTGATGGGGTAGTGGCGGATGCGTTTGCCTGTGGCGTTGTAGATGGCGTTGGCGATGGCGGCCATGGCGCCGGTGATGCCGATTTCGCCTATGCCGCGGGCGCCCTGGGGGTTGAACTTGGTGTCGGGGATGTTGAGGACGGTGACGTCGAGGACGGGGATGTCGCGGTTGACGGGGACGTGGTATTCGGCGAGGTTTTCGTTGACGGGGCGGCCGGTGTTGGGGTCGTAGTGGGTTTCTTCTTCGAGGGCGAAGCCGACGCCCCAGACGATGCCGCCCATGAGCTGGTTGAGGCCGGTTTTCTGGTTGAGGAGCGTGCCGATGTCGTAGGTGGCGACGACGCGGCGGACGCGGGCCATGCGGGTGTCGCTGTCGACGGCGACCTCGGCGAAGACGGCTCCCCAGGAGTAGTTGGTCATGGCGGTTTTGTCTTCGCCGGGCTCGGCGGAGCCGGTGGTTTCGATGGGCTTGGAGCCGTTGCGGGCGATGAGGGTCTTGAGGTCTTCGCCTTTGCTGGGGTTCTTGGTGAGGAAGACGCGGCCGGCTTTGACGGTGACGTCTTCGGGGAGGGCGCCGTGGACGGGGGATTGCGGGTCGCCGATGGCGAGGTCGCCGGCCTTGAGCTGGGCCTGGTTGCAGGCGGCCTGGACGGCCGGGCCGACGGAGGCGGTGGACTGCGAGCCGCCGGAGACGGGGGCCTTGGGCAGGGTGGAGTCGCCGAGTTTTACGTCGATGAGGGAGAGGTCGAGGCCCAGGGCTGCGGCGGCGGTCTGCTGCATGATGGTGTACATGCCGGTGCCGATGTCCTGGGTGCCGGAGCCGACGAAGACGCGGCCGTTGGGCAGGAAGCGGACGATGGCGTTGGCTGAGGAGCGGTTGGCGGGGTAGGTGGCGGTGGCCATGCCGAAGCCGATGAGTTCGTTGCCTTCGAGCCATTGACCGGGCGTGGGGTGGTGCTGGCGGAGTTCGGCCCAGCCGAAGCGCTGGGCGGCCTGCTGGTAGGCCTCGCGGAGGTGCTTGTCGGACCAGGGCAGGTCCTTGGAGGGGTCGCGCTCGGCGTAGTTGATGAGGCGGAGCTGGACGGGGTCCATCTTGAGCTTTTCGGCGAGCTCGTCCATGGCGATCTCGAGGACGGCGGTGCCGGGGGCCTCGCCGGGGGCGCGCATGAAGGTGGGGACGCCGAAGTTCATCTCGACGACGCGGAGGGAGGTCTCGTTGGAGCCGGAGGCGTAGAGCATGCGGGTCGGGGCCGACGGACTCTTCGATGAAGTCTTCGAGGACCGAGGAGTGGATGATGGCGTCGTGCTTGATGCCGGTGATTTTGCCGTCGCGGTTGGCGGCGATCTTGATGTGATTGACGGTGGTGGGGCGGGCGCCGACGGGGCCGAACATCTGCTCGCGGCCGAGGATGAGCTTGACGGGCTTGGACGATCTTGGCGGCCATGGCGCAGAGGATGACGTGCGACCAGGTGGAGCCCTTGGAGCCGAAGCCGCCGCCGACGATGGGGCTCATGACGTGGACGTCGTCCATGGCGACGTTGAGGATGCGGGAGAGCGACATGCTGTCGCCGGAGATGTACTGGGTGGTGTCGTAGACGTTGAGCTTTTCGCCTTCCCACCAGGCGATGCTGCCGTGGGGCTCCATGGGGTTGTGGTTCTGGATGGGGGTGATGTAGGTCTCGTCGAGCTTGACCTCGGCGGAGGCGAGGGCCTGGTCGACGTCGCCGCGCTTTTCGGTGTTGGGGTCGTGGCTGCGGGTGCGGGGAGGGCGGGCTTCGTCGAGGCGGCCGGGGAAGTCGAGCTTGGCGGGCTTGGGGGCGTACTTGATGTTGAGGAGGCGGGCGGCGGCCATGGCCTCGGTGAGGGATTCGGCGAGGACGACGGCGATGGGCTGGCCGTTGTAGTCGACGTCGGGGTCCTGGAGGACGGTGAGGGCGCGCTTGGCGGGCGGCTGGGGTTTGCCGACCTTGAGCTTGGGGGCGTTGAAGGGCGTGAGGACGGCGACGACGCCGGGGGCGCGCTCGGCGGCCTCTGGTCCATGGAGGTGATGGTGCCGCTGGGGATGGTGGACTGGACCATGTAGGCGTAGAGGAGCTTGTTCTTGGGGAAGGGCTCTTTCCATTCGGCGGCGTACTTGATGGTGCCGGTGACCTTGGAGACGCCTTCGTAGCGGTGGGGTGGTTGCGGGAGCTTGGGGGCTTGTTCGGATTTCTCGTCTTGCGCTTGCATTCGGGGTTCTCCGGGGCGGGGTGGCTTGAAGGGCTGACGCTAAGGGCGCAAAGGCGACGCCAAGGTGCGCTACGGGAGTGTCGGTGGGCCAGGAGCTCACGCGCTGGTGTGTGCCCTTGGTGGCCTGGGTCAGGGCGCGGACGATGCAGTTTTTGGCTAGCTGGATTTTGAAGGTGTTGTCCTTGTAGCCCTTGGCGCCGCGGAGGGCGAGGTCGGCGGCCTGCCGGAAGGTGGCCTCGGTGGCGGGCTTGCCGATGAGGGCGTGTTCGGCTTCGGGGGAGTGCCAGGGCTTGTGGGCTACGCCGCCGAGGGCGAGGCCGGCGGACTTGATGGTGTCGCCTTCGAGTTCGAGGCCGGCGGCTACGGAGACCAGGGCGAAGGCGTAGGACTGGCGGTCGCGGGCCTTGAGGTACCAGGAGTTGTGGGCGAAGGTTGCGGTGTTCGCGGGCAGGGTGACGGCGGTGATGAGTTCGTCGGGGCGGAGGTCGGTGTCGCGGGTGGGGTCTTCGCCGGGGAGGCGGTGGAAGTCGCGGACGGGAAGCGTGCGCTTGCCTTTGGGGCCCTGGAGTTCGACGGTGGCGTTGAGGGCGTAGAGGGCGACGTTCATGTCGGAGGGGTTGGTGGCGATGCAGGTGTGCGGGGAGGTGGGGCCCTGGTCGGTCTGGCCGAGGATGGCGTGGATGCGGTTGAAGCCGACGACGGCGTCGCAGCCGCTGCCGGGCTTGCGCTTGTTGCAGGCGGGGAAGGCGGTGTCCGTGAAGTAGTAGCAGCGGGTGCGCTGCATGAGGTTGCCGGCGGTGGTGGCGAGGTTGCGGAGCTGCGGGCTGGCGCCGGAGAGGATGCGCGAAGGAGAGCAGGGGGTAGTTGGCGACGATGTCGGGGTGGTTGGCGAGGTCGGAGTTGCGGACGGAGGCGCCGATGGTTGCGCCCTGCGCGGAGGCGTTGACCTTGTCGAGGCCGATGTGGTTTACGTCGACGAGGGCGGTGGGCAGTTCTACGCCGTACTTCATGAGGTCGACGAGATTGGTGCCGCCGCCGAGGAACTTGGTGTCGTGCGATTCGCCGGCGTGGATGGCGGCTTCGGGGGAGTCGGCGCGGTTGTAGGTGAAGGGGATCAAGCGGTGGCTCCTTGGGTCTAGGCTCGGTGGCGGAAAGACGAACGCTGTGTTCGCGGTGTACGCGGAGTTTGCGCGGCGTTAAAGGCGCTTAGGTGGCGGTTGCGGTCGACGCGTTCGGTAGGCCTTGCGTGGTGGCTACGGCGCGGACGGCGGCGACGATGTTGGGGTAGGCGCCGCAGCGGCAGATGTTGCCGCTCATGCGTTCGCGGATCTCTTCGTCGGTGAGGGGAGGGTTGTGGGGCTGGCCGGTTTCGCAGCTGACCTGGGAGAGCTCGCCCTTTTTGCTTCGTCGAGGGCGGCTACGGCGGAGCAGATCTGGCCGGGGGTGCAGTAGCCGCACTGGTAGCCGTCGTGCTCGAGGAAGGCGGCCTGCATGGGATGGAGGTTTTCGGGGGTGCCGAGGCCTTCGATGGTGGTGATCTCGTAGCCCTGGGCGGCGACGGCGAGGGTGAGGCAGGAGTTGACGCGGCGGCCGTCGAGCAGAACGGTGCAGGCGCCGCACTGGCCGTGGTCGCAGCCCTTTTTGCTGCCGGTGAGGTCGAGGTTCTCGCGCAGGAGGTCGAGCAGCGAGGTGCGGGTGTCGACCGTGAGCTGTCGCTGCTGCTTGTTGATGGAGAGGGTGATGGGGACGGTTTGCGCGGCGGCGGAGGCGCGCTGCGCGGCGGCGGCGGGGCTGAGGCCTGCGGCCATGCCGGCGGAGACGAGGCCGGAGGCGGCGAGAAATTCGCGGCGGGTGAGCTGGAGCTGTCGCCTCCTGTTCGGCGGCGGATTGCTGTTCGGCGGAAGCTCTGGAATTTCCAGATCGAGGACTTCAGAACAGGGACTCAAGCGAGCCTCTCAGGGTATTGTTAGGGTCAAGTTTCAGTATTGTCAGGGACACGTTTCAAACCAAGCGGACGGAAGGCCGGGCGCCGGGCGCAGGGAGCTTCGCGTTTGGATGCCGTGCTGCGTGGCGGGGTAGCCGTCCTGTGTGAAGGCCGCGAAGACCGGGTTGAGGTTGCAGTTCATAACGTAATAGCGTGAGGAGGCAGGTTTGGCAGGAGTGAACTTTCGCAGGTCGGCGTCGGTGATGGTGTGCGGCGCGGTTGTGAGTGGGACGCTGCTGGCGCAGGAGCAGGCGCAGCGGCCTCGGCGGAGTGATGAGCCGGCGCGACGGCGCGGCAGGCGAATGAGCCGGAGCAGGGCAAAGAGCCGAGGAGGGCCGAGAGGCCAAGGACGGCAAGGACGGCAAAGAGGCCCCCGAGGCGATTCCGCGGAGAGGAAGTCCGAGACCAAGCACGTGTGGACGGCGGGGGCGCGCCCGGTGCACTACACCGCGACGGCCGGGAACCTGCTGATCCGGCGACGAGGACAACAAGGCCAACGGCAGATCTTTTACGTCGCGTATACGGAGGATGGAGCCCCGGCGAAGTCGCGGCCGGTGACGTTTCTCTACAACGGCGGGCCGGGGTCGGCGTCGCTGTGGCTGCATATGGGGTCGGTGGGGCCGGTGCGGGTGGTGACGGCGAGCCCGGATCCGACGGGGCCGCCGCCGTTCCAGGTGGTGCCGAACCAGTACAGCCTGCTGGACAAGACGGACCTGGTGTTTATCGATGCGCCGCAGACGGGCTTTTCGCGCGCGGTGGGCAAGGGGACGGCGAAGGATTTTGCGGGCATGGACCAGGATGTGAAGGCGTTTGAGAAGTTCATCATTCGCTACATCACGGTGAACCAGCGGTGGAATTCGCCGAAGTTTTTGTTTGGCGAGAGCTATGGGACGCCTCGGTCGGCGGCGCTGGTGGCGCAGTTGAACAACGATGGTGTGGAGTTCAACGGCGTGATGCTGCTGAGCTCGATTTTGAACTACTACGTGCGGTCGCCGGGCTATGACATCGAGGAGGTGCGCTATCTGCCGAGCTATGCGGCGATTGCGTGGTACTACAAGAAGGTTCCGCAGACGGGGTCGATGGCGGACTGGGTGGAGTCGGCGCGGAAGTTTGCGCGGGGGCCGTACCTGGAGGCGCTGGAGCAGGGCGATCGGCTGCCGCAGGCGCAGTTTGACCAGATTGCCGAGCAGATGGCCAAGTTCACGGGGCTGAGCGTGGAGTATGTGAAGGAGGCGAAGCTGCGGGTTTCGCCGACGCGGTTCCGGAAGGAGCTGGAGCGGACGTCGGGGCAGATCCTGGGCCGGTATGACGCGCGGTTCGAGGGCTATGACGTGGACAACGCGGGCGAGAACCCGGGGTATGACCCGTCGGATACGGGGATCTCGGGGGCGTTTGTGGGGGCTTTCACGACTATCTGCAGAGCGAGCTGAAGTACAGAACGACAGCGAGAATTACAACCTGCAAGGGCCGGGGATCAACCAGAACTGGGACTGGCACCACCGGCCTTCGGGCGCGCAGGGCGGTGGCGTCGGGCCGGCACGTGCGATGGATCAGCCGGATACGGCGATCGACCTGAGCGATGCGATGCGCAAGAACCCGCATTTGAAGGTGTTCTCGGCGAATGGATGGTTTGACCTGGCGACGCCGTTCTTTGGGACGGAGCATGACCTGTCGCAGATGATGCTGCCGGATGCGATGAAGGAAAATGTGCAGTTTGGGTATTACCCGGCGGGGCACATGGTGTATCTGAACGTGGAGGCGTTGAAGCAGATGCATGCGGACCTGGAGCGCTGGTACGGGCGAGGCGAGGGCTCACTAAGGGCGGGCGCTGCGGGCTGGTTTACGGGGCCGTAACACGGTAGAATGGGGTGTTGCGGCCTCGATGCTGAGTGTGTGTCAGCAGTCGACTACCAAGCCGTGTGCGAAGGAGTTTGTGGGATGGCGAAGCGCCGTGGAAATCCAAATTGGGGCAAGCCGGAGCCGATCGGCCCGGTGGTGCCCACCATTACCTCGTTTGAGCAGATTGTGAAGGAGTACAAGCTGACGCCGGACCAGTACGTGCGGTCGACGCGGCTGCGCGAGTGGGCTCGCCGGAACAAGAACTCGAAGTACATCCCGGAGGCGTTGCTGGAGGCCTGGGGATTTGAGATCGAGTCGACGCTGTAGAGCAAGAAGCAGATCCCCTTCGGGGATGACAGAAAGAAAAGCAAGAGCAGAACCAGCCGCCTTCGGGGTGATGGAAAGTAAGACAATGAGGAGGCCGCCTGTTTGGGCGGCCTTCTCTTTTTGGTGCAGGTATGCTGGTCGGAATGGATACAACGGGCGGATTTGCCACGATTGACGAGGCGGTAGCGGAGTTGCAGGCGGGGCGGCTGATCGTGGTGGTGGACGACGAGGACCGCGAGAACGAAGGCGACCTGATGGTGGCGGCCGAGTTCTGCACGCCGGAGGCGATCAACTTCATGGCGAGGTTTGGGCGTGGGTTGATCTGCCTGACGCTGACGGAGGAGCGGGCCGACTTTCTGCGGCTGTCGCCGATGGTGCAGGACAACAGCTCGCGGTTTGGGACGGCGTTTACGGAGTCGATTGAGGCGCGCGAGGGTGTGACGACGGGGATCTCGGCGGCGGACCGGGCGCGGACGATCCAGGTGGCGATCAGCCCGGAGTCGACGCCGAATGACCTGGCGCGGCCGGGGCATGTGTTTCCGCTGCGGGCGCGCAAGGGCGGCGTGCTGGTGCGCGCAGGGCAGACGGAGGCGTCGGTGGACCTGGCGCGGATTGCGGGGCTGATTCCGGCGGGCGTGATCTGCGAAATCATGAACGAGGACGGCACGATGGCGCGGGTGCCGGACCTGCTGAAGTTCTGCGCGACGCACGGGCTGAAGATGGTGACGGTCGCCGACCTGATCCGGTACCGCATGCAGAACGAGCGGTATGTGCAGCGCGCGGCGGAAGGGCTGCTGCCGACGCGGTTTGGCGAGTTCCGGACGATTGAGTATGTGAGCGAGGTGGAGGGCGGGCAGTCCCACATGGCGCTGGTGTTGGGCGATCTGCAGACGCGCGGTGCGGCGGAGGAGCCGGTGCTGGTGCGGATGCAGACGCACTGCCTGGCGGGCAGCGTGTTTGGGTCGGCGCTGTGCGATTGCCGGGCGACGATTGACGCGTCGCTGCAGGCGATTGCGGAGGCGGGGCGGGGGGCGCTGATCTATCTGCACCATACGCAGCGTGGGTTTGCGCTGGACCGCACGACGGAGCCGAAGCGGATGGTGTTCCATCGCAGCGGATCGCGCGACCGGGCGCATGACCCGGAGCAGAGGATCCTGCGCGAGGTGGGGTTGGGTGGGCAGATTCTGTCGGATCTGGGGATCTGCCGGATCCGGCTGCTGACGAATCATCCGACGCATGTGCCGGCGTTGCAGGGATTTGGGATTGAGATTGTGGAGCGTGTGCCGGTGGGCGATGCGCAGATGCTGCGCTAGCGGCGTTATTGGACGATGAGGGTCAGGGTGACGCTGGAGGTTACGGCGGGGCCTGTGAGGGATGTGGCGGTGACCTGGTAGCGGTAGGTGCCGGGGGGCGTCAGGTTCCCGACGACGGCGGGATTGCTGCAGCCGATCGGGGAGAGAAAAAGAGCGCTGCCGAGCAGGACGAGGCCGAGTGTGCCGCGTGCGAGACGGCGCGCTCGTTTTCGTGTGCCGAGTAAGAGCAGGGGGCTGAGCCAGAGCAGGGTGGAGCTGGACGGCGGGGTGGTGCCACAGGTGGTCAGGGTGGCGGTGGTTTGTTGCGCGGTGCCGAGCGTCAGTTGCGCAGCGAGCGAGGTGCACGCGCTGTAAGGTGCGGGAGTGACGGGCGTGCAGGTGAGCGCGACCGGCCCGGTGTAGCCGCCGAAGGGCGTGAGTGTGAGCGGGAAGTTGGCGGCGGCTCCGGAAGTGACGGTGGCGCTGGCAGCGGCGGCCCCGGCGACCGTGAGGGTGAAGCTGGAGGGTTGCGTGCCGGTTCCGGTATCAACGAGGTGCGGTGGACTGTGTGTCGGAGTTCGTGGGCAGGAGGAGGGTTCCGGAGCGCAGGCCCGTGGCGGTGGGCGCGAAGGCGATGGAGAGGATGCAGCCCTGGCCGGCGGCGAGCGGAATCGTGGCGACGGGCAGGTTGTCGCGGCGATGGTGTAGTCGCCGTTGATGGTGGGCGGCTCGAGAACGATCGGAAGCGGGTTGGTATTGCTGAGGGTGAGGTCGAGCTGGCGCTGTCGCGAGCTCGACGGAGCCGAAGTCGAGTTGGGATGGGCTGACGACGAGCGGCGCGGGGCTAGACAGGCCGAGCAGGCTGATGAAGTCGAGCGCGTTGGTTGCGGTCGAGGAGAGGCGGAGGATGCCAGTGCGGACCGTGGCGGTGGAGCCGGATGCGGGTACGTGGTGACCGCGGTGCAGGTTTGCGGGCTGGAGCGTGGCGCAGTTGCTGAGGGACTGGAACTCCGGTGTCGGGGAGACCCTGGAAGGTGACCGGAGAGGTGCCGTTGTTGGTGAGAGTGAGGGTTTGCGCGGCGGAGGTCTGACCGGGTTGGGTGTTGGGGAAGGTGAGAGCGCCGGCGGAGAGCATGTAGCTGGGGAAAGGCGCACGCTTGTGGCTGTGGAGAGCGGGCAGCACGCTGCCGCTGAGGGCAACGGTCGGGGCTGGGAGTGGCGTCGCTTTCGATGCTGAGAGTACCGGTGTCGAAGCGTGGCGGGGCTGTGGTCTGTGTTCCGGTCGGTTGGTACAGCGGGGCGTAGGTGACCGTGATGCTGCAGGCGGCGCCGGGCGTGAGAGCGGCGGTGCAGTCGGTCGTGGTTAAGAACGGTGGGGCTGAGGTGATGCGGGTGAGGTTTAGTGGGGCGGAACCGGAGTTGGTGAGGGTGAAGATCTGCTGCGTGGATTGGCCGGAGGCGACCTGCCCGAAGCTGAACGGCTGGCCGGAGATGCGGGCGTGATGGTGAAGGTCTGTGCCCCGGTCCCGTAGCCGAGGAGGTATGCGATCTTCTGCGACGAGGCGCCGCTTGCGGAGGTGGTGGCGACGAGGGAGCCGGTGAGCGAGCCTGCGGATTCGGGCAGAAACGTGACGGCGAAGGTGCAGGTCGCTCCGGCGGCAAGCGTGGGGCAGGGGTTGGGCATGGCGAGCGGGAAGTGCTGCGGCGCGCTGAGGGTGATGGTTTCGGGTTTGGCGGAGGTGTTGACGAGCGTGAACTGGCGCGTTTGGCCGAGGGTCGCGGTGGGTGCGACGCCGAAGTTGGCCTTGGGGAGGAGCAGAAGCCCGACTTGGGCGCTGGTGTAGGTCGCGGCGAGGGGATGCTGTAGGTGGTTGCGGCGTTTTGGCCGTTGCGGTTGCGGGGATCGAGAGGGTGCCGGACGTGAGGGTGGACCGGGTGTAAAGGTGACCGCCACGTGCAGGTGGAAGCGGGCGCGAGGGCGGTGCAGGTCTGGGGGGCAGCGAAGGCCGAGTTGGACGCGGTGATCGGGCCGAGGGTGATGGATGCGGCGGAGGTGTTCGTGAGGCTCAGTGTCCGCCGCGGATGCGGAGCCCGGCTGATTGTTGAAGACGAGCGAAGCGGGGCTGAACAGCACGTGCCTGCGGGGGTGCCTGCGCCGGTGAGTGTGGCGGTCGCGGTGCCGTTCGAGGTCGTGACGTTGACCGTCCCTGAGCGGGCCCCTGCGGAGTGGCGTGAAAGCGACCTGGACGAAACAGGACGCCGTCGAGGCGAGGACGCCTGCGCAGGAAGGAGCCGCCGCTGATGTTCGGAAGGATCCGCAGGTCACCCGTGGCCGTGACGCTCTGAATGGTCGCTGCCGCCGCAGGAGAGAGCAGGTTCGCGAGCGTAAGGGTGATCGGAGCTGAGGTGCTGCCAACGGGAACGGAGCCGAAATCGTACGTGGAGGGCGTGAGAATGAGGCCTTGTACGGGGACGGCTGAACCCGTCAGGGAGAGCGTGTACGGCTTCCCGGTGGCGGAGGCGGAGAGTGTCAGGACGGCGCTGGAGGGGCCGAGGGTCTGGGGCAGAAACTGCACCGCGAGCCAGCAGTTGGGGCAGTTGGCGGTGGTTGCGGCGAACGCCGAGGCGGGGAGGGTGCCGTGCGTGCCTTCGATGTCGGGGGCGAGGGCGACGCTGAAGGCCGATGAGGTGACCGAGGCGTAAAGGGTTGGGACGGAGGCCTGGATCTTGTACCAGGAGACGGTGGGCTCGCCGAGAAAGGTGCTGCCCAGATCGAGGGTGCCGTTCGCCGACGCGAGGAATGGACTGCCGTACCGAGAAGAGACACATAGACCGGCGCATAGCTCGCCGCGTGCGGAAACGCCAGCAGGCCCTCGCGGGTACCGACCGCCGCCGGCGAGAAGTGAAGGACGAGGGCACAGCTGGCGCCCGGGGCCAGGGTGGCTCCACAGAGGCTTGTCAACGTGAAATCGCCGAGCACGGTGACGGCGAGGGGAATACCGGTGCTGCCGCTGGTTTGTGAGGGTGAGGGTCTGTGTTTCGGCGGAGGTCGCGGAGACGACGACGGAGTTTTGAAACGTGAGCGAAGTCGCGGAAACACCCAAGGCCGGGTCAGCGCCCGTGCTGGTCGCGGCCGAGGGCGGAAGGGTGAGGCCGGTGACGACGGCAGAGAGGCCCTGGTCGAGGATGAGCGTCGTGGTGTCGTCTGAGGGCGCCTGGGGCGGGGTGTAGGTGAGGGTGATCTGGCAGACGCTATCGGGCGCGAGCGTGGACGGACAGTTGTCGGTGGCGCTGAAAGGCGAGGTAGACGGCAGCGACAAAGCCGCGTGCGGAATCGGGAACGGCGAGTTGTTGGACAGGTACAGATAGCGAGGCAGATTGGGAGTGAGGCCGGCGTAGCGGAGGCCGAAGTTGATCTGTGACGAGGAAAGGACAACGAGGCGGCCTGCGTGATGGCTGTCATGGCGATGTCGCGTGTGCCGAGTTTCCAGGCGGCGGAGACGGGGCCGTCGTTGATGGGAGTGGAGGAGGCAGCGAGCTGAAGCGTGACGGTGCAGGAGCCTCCGCTGGCAGCGTGTGCGTGGCGGGTGTTCCGGCGCAGGTGCTGGAGGCTTCGGTGAAGGTGTAGGGCGGGTTGGTTGGGGCGGCGTCTAGGGCGGAGGTGAAGGTCTGGGGTGTGGTGCCGAGATTGGTGACCGTGACCGTTCGGGTGACGGGCGAGGTGGAGGTGACCACGCCGAAGCCGAGCTCGGACGTGCTTAGGGCGAGCGGGTTCAACGGGGTGCTGTTGGCGGGGACGGAGACGCGAACGGAGGGTGCGTTCGACGCGGACATGGGGAGACTGCCAGGACCTGATCCGGTGAGGGTGACGCCGCACTGGGCGCCGGCGGGCAGGGTGGTGGGGCAGTTCGTGGCTGTGGTGAATGCCGAGGCGCTGAGGGTGAGGGCGGTTGCGGGTTGGGGGCCGGTGTTGCGGAGCGTGAGGTTGGGGAGGTCGTCGGCCGAGAGTGCGAGCGTGGTGTTGGACCCTGAGTTTGGGCGAAGGTGGAAAGGAGGCCGGCGGTTGCGGAGCATTGGCCTGTGCCGCTGCAGGGCATGGAGCGGAGGTCGGCCAGGGAGTTCGGCAGCACCGCGCTGGGGACGGCGGTGAGGGGCAGATCGAATCGCTGGCTCGCGAAGAGTGTGGCGTCGGCTGCGACGGTGAGGGTGGCCGGTACGGGCGGTCTGGCCGTCGGTGGTGACCGCGGGAGCTGCGGGGGTGGTGTCAGAGAGGCGTGTGCGGCGTTGTTCGCGGGCTGCCCGCCGATACGGAAGAAGGCGTCGAGCGTGTTGGCGGCGGAGAGGTGCAGGAGGTAGCTGTCGCCGAGGTTGGGGCCTGACTGGTGGGCTTGGGACGGGACAGGGGCTTGAGGTTGCCGGCGATCCACACGGTGCTACTTGGGCCCGGGGTGACGAGGCTTGAGGTACCGGCGGGCAGCAGAGTGGAGCTGAGTAGCCTCTGGCCGTCGGCTGAAAGGCGGAGGAGGGATTGGTACGGGGAGTTGGCGATCGGCGCGGCGACGTTTGCGATCGGGAGGTCTCCGAGCGCGATGTTGCCGCTGAGGAGGAGGTCGCCGGTGCGAGGTCTGTGGCGATGCTGGTGAGGCCGGTGCCGGGGATGAATGTGGAGAAGAGGAGGCCGTCGCCGGTCGGGGTGAGTTGGGTGAGGAAGCCCGAGGTGTCGCCGAGGATGGCGGGCTGCAGCGCAAAGGCGGTGGTGGGAAAGGCGGGCGCGGAGGTTTCGCCGGCGATGTAGGCGTCGTTATTGGAGTCGAGTGCTATGCCGGTGGGGAAGGTGTCGCCGCCCGCGCCGCCGAGGTAGGTGGCGTAGGTGAGTCCGGAGCCGTCCACGGTGAAGCGCTCGGCGAAGCCGTTGGCGGATGAGCCGGGGGTGGGTTGTTTCTGGAGTGCTGTGGGGGTGGTGGGGAGCATGGGGCTGTAGGTTGCGCCGGTGACGAATACGGCGTCCGAAGAGGCCGCGAGGCCTGAGGCGATGGTTCGGCCGGCACCCAGGAACGTGAGGAAGGCGAGGTTGAGGTTGGGGTCGAACCGGGCGAGGAAGGAGTTGGTGGTGGTGTCGGCTGCGGACGGAAAGCCGCGCCGGTGGTCCCGGACAGGGCGCCGCTGGTCGAGGTGCCGGTGAGGTAGATGTTGCCGGCGGGGTCGAGCGCGAGGGCGACGCCTGTGTCACCTGCGGAGCCTAGATGGGCCTGCGCGGTGATCGTGCGTGACGGAAGGGTCGGTTTTGAGGAGGCGAAGGCCGTCGCCCTGATCGAAGAGGAGGATCAGACTGCCGTCGGCGGCGTATTGCGCGGCTTTAAAGCTGCCCTTGCCGTTGGTGGAGCGGAGCCCGGCGAGCGTAAGCTGCTGCGCCGAGGCGGCGGGGAGCTGCACAAAGAGGCAAGCGGCCAGCCAGAGCAGCGCGCGGTAAATCTTCATCGTGGCGCATGGCTGCGGTGATGCTCCGGGTGCAGCCCGACCTCAGAACCACTGATTGCTGATCAGCGGAAGCGTGGGCTCGCGCTGTGGACGCCGGCGTGTTGGCCGGAGTGTTCCGCTGTGGAACGACAGGCTGAGGTTAGCGGATGCGGGGCGTCGACGCGCTTACACTTTCGTCGCATGTGCAAGGAGGGAGTCGAGTTGCGCGGCTTGCATGGCGTGCTCGAAGGCGGTGTGGTTGGTGTAGCGGATGGCCTGCATGCCGGCATCGCGGGCGGCGCTAATGTTTTCCTCGCGGTCGTCGATAAAGAGGATGTGGGCTGGATCGACGCCGAGGTCGGCGGCGGCATGGCGATAGATGGAGAGGTCAGGTTTAGCGGTGCCGAGGCGGTGAGAGAAGGTTAGGGAGTTGAAGGCGTTGAGCCAGGGGCAGCGTTCGCGCACGCCGAGTTCCATGGCGTCGCCCAGGTTGGAGAGGATGCCGGTGCGGACGCCGGCGCGCTGCAGGGATTGGGCCCAGGCGATCATCGGTGGGTTGGGCTGCGTCCAGAGTTCGGTATCGGCTTGGATGAGGGCGTTGAGGGTGTCGTGATCGAGGGTTTGGTGGAGGTCGCTGGCGACTTTGTGCCAATAGGCGGAGCCAGTGAGGGTGCCTCGGTCGTAGTCGTGACGATAGCGCCAGTAGGCTGCGTGGAAGGGCTCTTCGGGGGCTTGTAGGAGGCCTTTCATGCGGGCCCAGGCGGGCGGGTGGGGCTCGGCGGTGAGGACGAGACCGTAGTCGAAGAGGACGGCCTGGATGTCGGGCGCGGAGGTGTTTGAGGGCATCGTGCCCATGCTACGGCATGCGTGTGAGGCGGTGATTTGGGCGGGTATGCTGAGGCGATGTACCTGTCACGACGAACCGGGTGGGAGTCCGGCGAGAACGAGTGGGCGCAGCGGCTGCGCGCGGCGCAGGCGAGCGGGCGTGAACTGGTGGACCTGACGGTTTCGAATCCGACGGAGTGTGGGCTGGCGCCGGGTGGAACGGAGTTGCTGGCGCCGTTGGCGGAGGCGGGAGCGCTGCGGTATGCGCCGGATCCGCTGGGGATGCGGAGCGCGCGTGAGGCCGTTGCGGAGTACTACCGCGATCACGGGGCGGCGGTTCCGGTCGAGCGCCTTTGCCTGACGACGAGCACGAGTGAGGCGTACAGCTTCCTGTTTCGGCTGCTGTGCGATGCGGGTGATGAGGTGCTGATCGCTCGGCCGAGTTATCCGCTGTTTGACCTGCTGGCGCGGTTGGATGACGTGGTCTTGCGGGAGTATCCGCTGTTCTATGACCCTGGCGCGCGGCGTGCGGGGTGGTCGATTGACGTGCAGGCGATCGAGGCGGCGATTACGGAGCGCACGCGCGCGGTCATTGTGGTTCATCCGAACAATCCGACGGGGCATTTTGTGTCGGCCGCGGAGCGTCGCGCGCTGCGGGCGCTGTGTGTGGAACGTGGGCTGGCGCTGATTGCCGATGAGGTGTTTCTGGACTACCCGATCGCCGATTCGGGCGCTGAGTCGAGCGAGTTTGAGAGCTTTGCGGCTGAGGCTAGCGAGTGTGTGTGCTTTGTGTTGAGTGGGTTGAGCAAGGTGTGTGCGCTGCCGCAGATGAAGCTGTCGTGGATTGCGGCGCTGGGGCCTGAACGGCAGGTGGCGCAGGCGATGGAGCGGATGGAGGTTGTGGCGGATACGTTTTTGTCGGTCAGTACGCCGACCCAGTTTGCTTTGCCTCGGTGGCTCGCTGCGCGGGTGGGGACGCAGGAGCGGATTCGGGAGCGGCTGCGGGCCAATCTCATCGTGCTGGACGAGAGACTTAAGGGGAGTCTGGCGGATCGGTTGACGGTTGAGGGTGGATGGACGGCGGTGTTGCGGGTGCCGTCGACGGTGGACGGTGAGGAGTTTGCGTTGGCGGCTATGCGGCGAGGGGTTGTGGTGCAGCCTGGGGCTTTTTATGGGTTTCCGCCGGGGCGGTGTGTGGTGAGTCTGTTGACGCGGCCGGAGGTCTGGGCGCGGGGTTTGGCGTTGTTGCCGGTGTGAAGGGGGTACCCCCCGGGGGGGTACTTTCGGTCTAAAGTACGTTCGATTCAGGTGTTAGGGGTGGACTTGGTACCCCAGTACCTTGTTCGGAGAATGACAAGAGCCCGGCGGGGCGGCCGGGCTCTTTTTGTTCTCATTTCCAGTGTAGCGATTCCGGCGAATTGATGTGCAGATTTGGCGCGCTGGAGCGTGCGGCTTTTGTTGTAGGGGTTTGGCGTTTGAGTGCTTCGGCATCGCGCGGCTTTGGCGGCGCGGAGCGTTCGAAGCTCGCCTCAGCGGCTGAAGCCGCTTCTTGGTCACGCGCATTTGCGGCACGGCTGAAGCCGTGCCCTTAAGGGTGGTTGCGTTGCTTGAGGTGTGTCGGCGGTCCAGGCAGAATGCGGGGGTCTCTCCACTTCGCTGCGCTTCGGTCGAGATGACAACGTGGAAGTGGCGATGGCTCTTATCGGACAACTGAACGCCGTGCCTTCCCATTGACGATCAATCAGAATTTGCGTTCTTTGTTGCGGGCTTCAGGTTAGGAAGGGGTTGGTTTCTCGCTCTTCGCCTATGGTGGTTTCGGGGCCGTGACCGGGGACGACTGCCGTGTCGTCGGGGAGGGGAAGGAGGCGCTCGCGGATGCTGGCGATGAGGGTTGGGTGATTGCCGCCCGGGAGGTCGGTGCGGCCTACGGAGCCGGCAAAGAGGGTGTCGCCTGCGAGCAGAAGGGCTTCGGAGGGCAGGTAAAGGCAGAGGCTGCCTTCGGTGTGGCCGGGCGTGAGGCGGATCTCGGCGGGGAGGTTGCCGGTGTGGATGGTTTCGGCGTCTGCGGGGGAGTGGTCGGGCGGCTGGACCTCGGGTGTGGGGACGCCTAGCCAGTTGGCTTGGCTGTCCATGATGGAGACCAGCGGGAGATCGGCCTGGTTGTAGAGGATCGGAGCGCCGGTGGCTTCTTTGAGGGCGAGGGCGCCGGCGATGTGGTCGATGTGGGCGTGGGTGACGATGATCTGCGCGAGGTGGAGGTTGTGCTTCGCGAGCACCGCGAGGATGCGGGCGATCTCGGCGCCGGGGTCTACGACGGTGGCGATGTGGGAGGTTTCGTCGGCGAAGACGGTGCAGTTGCATTGGAGGAGGCCGACGGGGAAGGTTTCGCGGATCATCCCGGGGTTAGATGGCGAGCGTGAGGCGCGGTTGTGGTGTTGGATACGGAGCAGCGTTTCGGATTCGTCGCTGTTGCGGCGACGCTTCCAGCTCGCAGACCTGCAATTCCCGGCGGCACGGGCGGGGTCGTGGCCTTACGGTTCCTGGCTTGCGGGGGATGTATCGGCGGTGCGAGCAAAATGCGGGCGTCTCTCCACTTGGCTGCGCTTCGGTCGAGATGACACGTTTTGGGCAGGCACGAACCGCTGCTCCGCGGAAGTCGCTGCGCCTCGGTCGAGATGACAGGGTGGGGGTTGGGGCGCAGGTCGAGGACGGGTTGTGCCTGGTGGAATGGTTCGCGCTTGGGGCGTCTGCCGGTGCGTTACTTCTTGGCGGGGCTGCTGGTGGTGGCCGGGGTGCCGGAGAGGACCGACTTGCTGGAGCTGTTGTGGGAGAGGGCCACGGTCAGCGCGATCGAGGTGAGCATGAAGATGATGGAGGACCAGGTGGTGAGGCGGGTGAGCAGGTTGGCTGCGCCGCGCGGGCCGAAGGCGGTCTGTGATCCCTGGCCGCCGAAGGCGCCTGCGAGGTCGGCGGACTTGCCCTGCTGGATGAGGACTACGCCGATGAGGAACAGGCAGACGATGACGTGAATGGTGACGAGCAGGATGAACATGACCGGAGTGAACGCCTTCCCGCCGCTTGGAGCGGCGAGCAGTTTGAGATGTCGCGGAGGAGGGAGTGACCACTGCCGCCGGGACCTCAGTTTATCACGGTGGGTCAGCTTCCCGTTCCGCGCGCCGGGTGAGCCGATGTATCGTGGTGGGGCCCTTTCTGGATGATTGGAGACGTTGGTTTGACGAAGATTCTGCTTCGCTTATGGCTGCTTTGTGCCTGTTTTAGCGCCGGTTCTGCTGCGTTTGGCGCTGTGGCGTTTCGAAACAACCTGATGCCTGAGCCGCGGTCGGTGCAGGTCCAGGACGGGTCGTTGGCGGTGACGCCGCAGTTCACGGTGGCGCTGACGAAGACGGCGTCTCCGCGCTTGCAGGCGGCGCTGGTGCGGACGGTGCAGCGGATCGAGGACCGGACGGGAGTGCAGATCTCGAAGGCGGTGGGCCATGGCGAGGCTACGCTGACGGTTGCTGTGGACTCGGATGGGCCGGCGGTGCAGACGGTCGATGAGGACGAGAGCTACACGCTGGCCGCGGCTGCATCAGGGGTGCGGATTGAGGCGCACACGACGTTGGGGGCTCTGCATGGGATGGAGACGCTGGTGCAGCTTTTGCAGCCGGAGGGCGCGGGGTATGTGATTCCGGCGGTCCGGATCGAGGATGCGCCCCGGTTCAAGTGGCGCGGGCTGATGATCGACTGCGCGCGGCACTTTGAACCGATGGAGGTGCTGAAGCGCAACCTGGATGCGATGGCGGCTGTGAAGCTGAATGTCTTTCACTGGCACCTGACGGACGACCAGGGGTTTCGGATCGAGAGCAAGGTGTTTCCGAAGCTGACGGGCGTGGGGTCGGACGGGCTGTTTTATACGCAGGAGGACGCGCGGGAGCTGGTGCGGTATGCGCGTGAGCGCGGGATCCGCGTGGTGCCGGAGTTCGAGATGCCGGGGCACTCGGTGGCATGGCTGTATGCGTATCCGGAGTTTGCGAGCGGGACGACGCCGCAGGGGATTCGGCGGGAGTTTGGGATCTCGGATACGGCGATCGATCCGACGCGGGACGAGACGTACGCGTTTATTGAGAAGTTCCTGACGGAGATGGTGGGGATCTTCCCGGATGCGTATGTGCACATCGGCGGCGATGAGACGCCGGCGCCGGACTGGAAGACGAATCCGCGCATTCTGGCCTTCATGAAGGCGCATGACCTGCATGACAACGGGGCGCTGCAGGCTTACTTTAACCAGCGAATTTTGAAGATCCTGACGAAGCTGAACCGGCGGATGGTGGGTTGGGATGAGATCTTCAACCCGGCGCTGCCGAAGGATGTGGTGGTGCAGTCGTGGCGGGGCGAGGCGTCGCTGGCGAAGGGCGCGCAGCAGGGGTACCAGGGGGTGTTGTCGGCGCCGTACTACCTGGATGCGATGAAGACGGCGGGGACGCATTACCTGGCGGACCCGGTGCCGGCGGATACGACGCTTACGCCGGAGCAGCAGAAGCTGATCCTGGGCGGCGAGGTGTGCATGTGGAGCTGAGCACATCGATCAGCGGACGATTGATTCGCGCATATGGCCGCGGACGGCGGCGATGGCGGAGAGGTTCTGGTCGGCGCAGAGTGTGCGCGATGTGGATGACATGTACCGGCGGCTGCTGCCGGTGTCGATTGAGCTGGAGACGCTGGGAGTGCGGCACCTGACGAGCGAAGATCGCGGCGCTGCGCGACCTGGCGGGGACGGAGCAGATTGCGGACCTGCGAGTGTTTGCTTCGGCGTTTGAGCCGGCGCCGTTTTCTGACCGGTATAAGCAGCAGCACACGTCGCAGTTGACGCCGATGACGGGGTTTGTGGACGCGGTGGTGCCTGATCCGCCGATTCAGCATGCGTTGGAGGTGGCGGCGAAGGAGTTTTTGGCGGATCCGAAGGGCAATGCTGGGGCTCGGGAGCGGTTGATGGCGTTTTTCGAGGCTACGGGTGGGTCGGTGCCGAAGGTGCAGGCGATGATGGCGGAGGCGCCGCGGTTGCAGGTGATGCGGGAGCGGAGTGAGCAGCTTGCGGTGCTGGCGCGCATCGGGCAGCAGGCTGTGCAGTTTCTGGGCGAGGGGAAGTCTGCGCCGAGCGGATGGAAGCAGGAGAGTTTGGCGCAGATCCAGGCGGCTAAGGGGCCTTCGGCGATTGTGGTGTTTGATTTTCTGGAGCCGCTGGGGGAGTTGGTGAACGCGGTGCGGTGATGGGCGTTTGGCTTGGCTTACCCCAGGGCTAAAGCCCCCGTTGAGGTTGCGGGCTGTTATGGGGTGGCTGAAGCCACCCCCTTCCCGTTCTTGGCTGCGGGGAGATTTGAGGCTCTGCTGCAGAATGCGGGGCTCTGCGCTGCGCGCTTGGCTGGTCGAGATGACATGGGTGTCGGGCGAGTGCGACAGCAGACGCTAATGGTCAACTGGAACCGCAGCTGGAACTGCAAGTGCGAGTGCAAGATGCACACGGCTGCAAGTGGCAACCGCAACTGCAGATTCCCTTCGGGAATGACAGAAAGAAAGGCAAGGGCAACGGCAAGATGACAGGGCTGCAACTGCAACTGCAACTGCAGATTCCCTTCGGGAATGACAGAAAGAAAGGCAAGGGCAACGGCAAGGGCAACTGCATGCAACTGCAACGGCAACTGCAAGGCACTGCAACTGCAAGTGCAACTGCATCTTCGGCTGCGACTTGAACAGCAGACTCGCTTCGGGAATGCGTTGCTATTGTTTGGTGTCCAGCGGGTGTTCGGCGTCTCGGTAGAACTGGTTTTGAGTTGGAGGCTGGTGGAGTCGGCTTTTACGGAGCGGATTACGTTGACTACGCCGTTGGGTCCAGGCGTTCATGTCGAACTCGCCGAGGGCTTTTGTGGCGTCGGCGCCGTTGCCGGAGTAGTGGTTGGGGAAGCGGGCGTACCACCAGATGCCGGTGTAGGTGCCGGGGGGCAGGTTTTGGCGGTGTTGGTCGGCGCCGGACTGCTGGTTGGCGCGGTCTATGTGGACGAGGTCGGGCCTGGAGACCAGGGTGTTGGAGGTTTCGGATTCGCCGGCGTGCATGTCGTTGTTGGAGTGGGTTTGGGGGCGGCCGGGGACGTTGGAGCTCCACCAGTAGACGTAGACGACGTAGTCGTGGGGCTTTTCCAGTTGCGATTGGGCGAAGTAGGGCAGGAGGTCTTCGTTGCCGCCGTGGCCGTTGACGATGATGACCTTTTTGCAGCCGTTGCGGGCCATCTCGTCGGTGGTTTCCTGCAGGAGCGTGAGTTGCGTGGAGCGGCTGTAGGAGACGGTGCCGGGCTGTTGGCGGGCTTCGGCGATCTGGCCGAAGAAGTAGGGCGGGAAGACGACGGCGTACTCCTGCTGCGCGGCCTTTTCGGAGACGAAGCGGGCGTTGATGAGGTCGGTGCCGAGGGGGAGATGGGGGCCGTGCTTTTCGATGATGCCGAAGGGGAGGACGCAGACGCCCTGCGCGTCGTGGATGGCGGTGACGAAGTCGGGCGCGGTGAGCTCTTCCCAGTGGACTGAGAGTTTTTGCGTTTGAGCCACGAGCGGCGCGGCAGAGAGGGCGATCGAGGCGGCGAGGATGGCGGGTCGTTTCATCTGCGCTCCAGAGTTCGGGCTACTTCTTTGCGGGGCCGGGGCGTGCGCGGTCGGAGGGGACGACGCCTTCGCCTTCTTTGAGGGAGTAGAACTTGTCTGCGGCGAGGTTGGTGGCGGTGTCGACCTGGCCTGAGGGCCAGTGGACTTCGAGCTTGTCGATTTTGGTGGTGGCGCCGAGGCCGAAGTGGAGGCGGAGGTCGCTTTGGGAGAGGTAGCTGCCGCCGCTGTGGACTTCGCCGGTTTGGGTGACGCCGCCGGCGGTGATCTTGACGCGGGCGTTGAGGGCGAGGCGGTTGGATTTGGTGCCGGTGAGTTCGAAGCTGACCCAATGGCGGCCAGGGATGCCGCGGTTGCGCAGGAGCATGGGCGCGCCGTCCAGATCGCCGATGACGAAGTCGATGTTGCCGTCGTTGAAGAGGTCACCGGCGGCGAGGCCGCGTGAGACGCGTTTTTCCATGAGAGCGGGGCCGGCCTGGTCGCTGGCGTCGCAGAAGCTGCCGTCTTTCTGGTTGAGTTCGATGAGCTTGGGCTCGCGGTAGCCGGCGCCGGAGGGCAGGGTGTCGACCTGTGGGTAGACGTGGCCGTTGACGACGATGAGATCGAGCCAGCCGTCGTTGTCGAGGTCGGCGAAGGCGGTGCCCCACTTGACGTACGGGAGCGAGGGCAGCGCGGCGCCGGAGGCGTAGGAGACCTCTTTGAAGTCGTAGTTGCCCTGGTTCTGGTAGAGGTCGTCGTTCTCGTCGGAGAAGTTGGTGACGTAGAGCGAGGGCAGGCCGGTGTGGTTGTAGTCGCCGACGGCGATGCCCATGGAGGCCTGCTCGGAGCCGTCGTCGCTGACGGCGGTGCCGGACTCGAGGCCGATCTCCTTGAACTTGCCGTTGCCCATGTTGCGGTAGAGGAACTTGGGGGTGGAGTCGTTGGCGATGTAGATGTCGGGGCGGCCGGTGTTGTTGAGGTCGGACCAGAGGACGCCGAGGCCGTAGTAGCCGTTGGGGTCGTTGACGCCGGCGGCCTTGGAGACGTCGGTGAAGGTGCCGTCGCCGTTGTTGTGGAAGAGGGAGTCGCCGGCGCCGCGGAGGCCGCGCGGGCCGCACTGGACGTCGATGCCGCGGTACTTGCAGAAGGGTGCGCTGCCGAAGCCGGGGAGGTCGTTGAGGTGGAAGTCGACGTAGTTGGTGACCATGAGGTCGACGAAGCCGTCGCCGTCGTAGTCGCCGAAGGCGGCGCCTGTGGACCAGCGGCCGTCGGCTACGCCGGCAGTCTTGGTGATGTCAGTGAAGGTGCCGTCGCCGTTGTTGCGGTAGAGGACGTTGCCGCCGAGGCAGGTGAGGTAGAGGTCGGGCCAGCCGTCGTTGTTGATGTCGCCTACGGCGCCGCCCATGCCGAAGCAGGCGGTGTTGAGGCCGGATTTGGCCGTGACGTCGGTGAAGGTGCCGTCGTGGTTGTTGTGGTAGAGGACGCCCAGGGTCTTCTCGTTTTTGGTCGCCATTTCGACGGTGGGCGCGTTGGTGAAGTAGATGTCGGGCCAGCCGTCGCGGTCGTAGTCGATGAGGATGACGCCGCCGCTCATGGACTCGACGATGTACTTTTTGGAGGGGTCGGAGGTGTGGCGGAAGGTGATGCCGGCGGCCTTGGTGACGTCGTCCAGTCTGGGGACGGGGCGGCCGGTGCACTTGACGGATTTGGCGCCGGGCGGTGGTGGGGGCGGCGTGGCGTGACCGGCCTGCGCGGCGGCGGGGATGGATGCGGAGGTGAACGTCAGCACGAGGGCTGCGAGCTTACGCCTGGAGCTGAGGTGCACGGATCTCCTTCAGGGGTTAGTGCGCTTGCGCGCGGTCAGCGGCGTGCTGGCGGGAGTCGGCCTTGAGCTGTTTGTAGATGGCGAGCTCTTTGTCGGCGTCGTCGGGGCGGCTGGCTTTGCGGTAGGCGGCCTGGAGCTGGTAGTGGATGTAGTCGGTTGCGGGGCTGGAGCGCTCGGCAGCCTGGAGATAGGTGATGGCGGAGTTGGCGTCACCGCGGTCGAGCTGGATTTTGCCTAGTTGGTACTCGGCGTTGGCGTACTCAGGGTGGACCGCAACGACCTGTTGGAAGAGCTTGATCGCGTCGTCGAGTTTGGCCTGCTGCATGTAGACGAAGCCAAGGTGGTATTGGGCGTCGGGGTCGCCGGGGTTGAGGGCGAGTTCGGCCTGGAACTCGTGGGCGGCGTCGGCCCAGTGCTCGGAGTGGATGCAGGCCATACCGGTGAGGAAGTGCGCGCGGCGGAGCGAGGGGTCAGCGGCCGAGGCCTGTTCGAGGGTGGTGATCGCTCGGGGGTAGTCGCCGATGGCGGTCCAGAGTTGGCCGATGAGCAGCGTGACCTGCGGTGGGCGCGGGGTGGAGGCGTAGGCGGAGAGGACTTCGGTGGCTTGCTTGAGGTCGCCTGTGCGCGCGAGCGAGGCGGCCCAGGGGTAGCCGACTTCGTCGTCGTGCATGCCGGCGGCGCCGAGGGGAGCAAAGGTTTGCGCGGCCTGCGCGAACTGGTTGGTGTTGAACCAGGAGATGCCGAGCATGGCGCGAAGGGCGTTGTTGCTGGGCTGCTCTTTGAGGGCTTTGACGAGCGGGGCGATGGCGGCCTCGTAGTCACCGGCGCGGAAGGCGCTTTGGCCGAGGTTTTTCTGGAGGCCCGGCAGGGAGCTGTCCCACTCTTCGGCCTTGCTGTAGACGGCGAAGGCGGGCTGGAACTGCCCGCGGATGGCGTAGCTGGTTGCAAGGTCGTTGTAGGCGAGCGCGAGGACGGCGCGGAGCTGTTTTTCCTGCGTGTCGGCTGCGGCGCGCTGTTCTGGGGTGAGTTTGCTGGATTGGAGCAGGACGGAGGTGTCGAGCTTGGCGGTTTCGTCGATCTCGGGGGGAGGCGCGGCGGCGGCGTCGGATTGGACGACGGCGGCCATACCCGCGGTGTTGCCGCCTGTCATCCTGGAGATGTTCTGCTGGCTTTGCTCCATGGTTTTGTTCTGGAGGTCGCGAGCCTTGGTGAGGAAGACTTCGCTCTCGCCGGTGCGCCCGGAGGTGGCGAGGATACGGCCGAGGTCGACGTAGGCGCGGCGGATCTGATAGTTGGAACGCGATTCGTCGGGGCCGGTGAGTTCGACGGCTTTGCGGAGCATCTGCTCGGCGGTTTTGTTGTCGCCTTGTGCGTAGGCGTTGAGGCCGAGGTAGAGCGAGGGCTCTGGTGCGGATGGATTGATGGCCGCGGCGGCCTTGAGGAAGGGGGCGGCCTCCTCGTACTGGCGTTCGCCGGAGGCGAGGAAGCCGGCCATGTAGTTGGCGAGGTAGTCCTGTGGGTAGTTGTCGACCTCTTTGCGGATTTCGGCCTGGGCTTCGGGGGTGGGGCGCCATTCGTTGAGCGAGAGTTTGGCGAGGCCGAGGAAGTAGTGGGCGTGTGGCGTGCGTGGATCGATGGCCAGGGCGCGCTCGAACTCATGGATGGCTGAGGGAAGATCGCCAGCGTCGCGGAAGGCTCGGCCGATGAGGACGTGGAGTGAGCCGGTGTCGCCGTGTTCCTTCGCGATGCCGTCGAAGATCTGGATGGCGCGCTGCTTGTCTTCGGGGCGCTTGGTCTGCAGGAGGCAGTTGGCGAGGGCGTATTGGGTTTCGACGCCAGCGTCGGAGCGGGCTACGCGGGTGAGTGGGTCGAGCGCCTTGGCGAAGTCGCCTTTCTGGATGAGCGAGCTTGAGAGGATTCGGTCGGCCTGGACATTGGTGGGGTCGGCGTTGTGGATCTGCGCGGCGAGCGCGATGGCGTCGTCGAAGTGGCCGGCCTGGGCGTCTGCGGTGGCGAGGCCGAGGCGAGTGGAGAGGGAGTCCTCGAAGGCGAGCGAGTCCTTGTAGAGGGTGATTGCCTGCGGGTAGGCGCCTTCCACGGAGCGAAGCTGGGCCATCTCGCGGAGGGCGGTGGCGATGACCAGGGCGTTGGAGGAGGCGACGAGCTCCGGGTTTCCGGAGGAGCGGGCGGTGACGGCCGTGGAGATGCGCGCGCCGAGTTCGTCTTGCGCGGGCGCGGAGCTTCGTTGGGGCGATCGCACGCGTGGCGCTGGAGTGGTGAGGCGTGGATTGCGCGGAGATCGGCGCGGAGAGTGCGAGCAGCAGGGCAGGGAGGGTTCGGGGGGTGCAGATGCGCCTGGAACGCCGGGTGGATAGGGGGTTCGGTATTTCCCAGTGCGCGTGCGAGGTCATGTAGGTCGTTTGGCCGAGTTTATCGCAAAAGGTAAGGCGGAGTTCTGTAGGAGAACTCCGCCTTACACGGTTTGGGTTATGCGTTTGGGTTAGAAGCGGAAGTGCAGCGCGTACTGCAGTTCGCGATTGGATTTGCCGTTGACGAGGGCCGAGGCGGCGCCGAAGCCGCTGACTGCGTCGGTGGAGGTCACCGTCCGGTTCGGGTTGCTGGCTCCGCAGAGGTTGGTTCCGCCGCAATAGAGGGTCGTTGGGGCGAAGCCCGCGCCTTCCAGGTTGCCGGAGTTGAAGTTCGGGTGGTTGAGCAGGTCGAAGAAGTCGAACTGGAACTTGATGTTGTACCGCTCGTGAATGGTCCAGTTCTTGGCGAGCTGCGCATCCCAATCCCGCAGCGGTGCGCCGTAGCAGGTGCCGCGACGCGCCAGGTTTGAGGGAATGGTGCCGAGGGTATAGCCGACGAGCGTGAAGGCCGCCGGATTAAGGATTTGATCACCGTTCTGGGCGCTGTTGCAGCCGACGCCGGTGCTCAGGGGGCGATTGTTCCCGATGTAACCGGTACCGATGAGGCCGCTGACCGCACCGCCGTTGTAGGTGCCGTTGGAGAAGATGGACAACGAGCTGCCGGAGGCGATGCTGACGATGCTATTGAGCTCCCATCCACCGACGGTCTGCTGGACAAGCTGGTCATGGTTCTGCAGCTTGGGCAGGAAGTAGACCTCGTTGAGAACGAAGATGCTGGGACGGTTGACGTTGGTGTTGCCCTTGTCGAGCGACGGATTGCCCTGCCAGGTGATCGCTTCCTGATTGAAGCTGCCGGAGGAGTTGTCTTCTTCGACGTTTCCAATCGAGTGCGACCAGGTGTAGGCGGCCTGGAAGGTGGAGGGGCCCAACTGCGACCGGAACAGTGTCTGGAGTGAGTGGTAGCTCGCATGACCGCCGCGTGCAAAGCCGCCGATCTGGGAGAAATTGAAGGCCGGACGAAGGGCGTTCTGCGCACTGCCGCTGAGGAACACGGATTGCGCCCAGTTCTGCTGCGGGATGGGGTTGAGGTCATACATGGAGGTGAGGTGGACGCCGGTGTTGCCGACGTAGCCGATCTCCACGGTGGTGTTGCGGGCCAGTTGCTGCTCCAGGGTGGCGTTCCACTGCCACGCGTTCGGGGTTACGCCGCGAGGATCCTTGCCGTAGTTCGGCGAAACAGAGGGATTCTGCAGCGATGCGGGCGCATCGATGGTGCGGATGGTGGTGGCTCCGATCACGAAGGGAGCGGTGCGAGCCATGCCTTCGTCGATGCCCACCAGCTCACGCTGGAAGAACTGACCACCACCGAGGCGAAGTGCCGTCCGGCCATCGCCGAAGATGTCGTACGCGATACCGACGCGAGGAGCGATGTCGTGGTTTTGCTGGTTGATGAGTGCGCGGTTCGCACCGGGAGTGCCGGCAGACAGCGCAAGGTTCACGCCCAGGCCGGCAAGGAACTTTTGCGCATCCTGGCAAGGCGTTGTGCCCGGGACGATGATGGTGCCGTTGCAGGCGTCGGATGGATTGGCCTTGGCCTCGCTTGCGCTCCAGTTGGCGGCGCTCCAGTTGGCCCACTTGTTGTCGGTGCCGAAGGGCTCACGGTAGAAGGACCAGCGGAAGCCGTACTCGATGGTGAGCTTCCGGGTGAGCTTCCACGAGTCCTGCACGTAGAACTCGAAGTCATGCCAGTGAACGTTGGCGGTGGCGTCGATGCTGTTTTCGGTGACGTTGAACGTCTGCGGCTGAGAGCCGGTGCCAGGAATCAGAATGTTCGCGAGGAGGTTGCCGGTGTTGGCGCAGGCCGGATGGCCGGGCCCGAGCGGCGTTCCTGCCGGGTTGTCGCAGTATACGGAGGTGGGCAGGGTAGGACGATCCTGACCGTTGCCGACGTTCTCGATCTTGAAGTTGGAGCCCCAGAAGACGCCGGTCTTATAGACGTGGTTGCCCTTGACCTTGGACAGGTTGTCCTGAACGGTGTAGAGGTCCTCGTGGTTGGTGTAGGGAGCGATGTTCCAGATGGAAGCTTCGCCCTGATAGGAGCCATAGGGGTTCAAGCCGCCCCAGCCGCCGAAGAACTCATCCGGCTGCTTGATGGAGCTGGGGAAGGACGGCGGATATGCGGTCTGTAGACCGGGGACGATGCTGGACCGGGTGCCGCCGAGGCTGGTGATGATGGCGTTGTGGCCGTATCCGAACTCAACGTCATTCACCATTGTCTGGTGAATGGTCGAGCTCAGCTTGGCCATGACGCTCTTGGAGGGCTGGCTCCAGTTGGAACCGACGGTGGGGTATTCAGAGTCGCCCCAGAGGCCGTCGTAACCCGGGTTGTTGGGGAACGGGTTGGTCCAGGAGTCGTTGGTCCAGCGGATGGTGAGGCGATGGTTGTTGGTAATGTCGTAGTCGCCGCGGACGTTCCACTCGCTCCAGTTGTTCTTGTTGGGCAGGGAGGCGGCCCAGTTGTCACCGTTTGCGTTGAGCACGGTCTGGTTCGAGCTGACGTTCGCGGACGGATAGAACTGCGCGATGAGGAGGCCACCCTTGTCGGGGTTGGCGATCTTCAGCGGGTTACCGGCGGCTTGAGCAAAGGTGGGAATGGTGGGGATGGAGGCACCGCACTGATCGGTGGTTGCGGCGCCATAGGCACTGAAATCACCCTGCGACTCGGCGTCGGTCGGCACGCAGGTTGCAAACGAACCGCCGCGGAGGTCTCGGTCCCACTCCTGGTTCCACCAGAGGAAGAGCCTGTTCTTTAGAACGGGGCCGGCGATGTGATAGCCCCAGTCGCTGCGGCGCAGCTTGGCTTTGCCGGTGCCGTTGTGATTGGAGAACCAGTCGTTCGCGTCCAGCGCGTCATTGCGGCCGGAGTAGAAGAAGCCGCCGTGGGGGGTATTGGTGCCAGAGCGGGTGGTGATGCTGATGATCGCGCCGGAGGCCTGGCCGTATTCGGGGCCGTAGGAGTTGCGGATCATCTTGAACTCGGCGATGGAGTCGACGGCCGGATAGACGAGGATGGTGCGGTTGGAACCGACGTCGTTGTTGTTTACACCGTCGACGAGGAAGAGGTTGTTGGTGTACGGGTTGCCGTTGACCGAGAAGTTGACGCCGCCCTGGAGGCCCTTGCCGGTGGCATCGAAGCTTTGCGCGGCGGAGACGCCGGGGGAGAGCTGGGTGAGGCCGATGAAGTTCTCGCCGTTCAGCGGGAGTTCGCGAACCTGGGTGCCGTCGATGACCTCACCGACGGAGGCGGAGGTGGTCTGCACCTGCACCTGATTGGCTTCGACCGTAACGGTCTCGGAGGCATCGCCGACGGTCAGTGTGGCATTGAGCTCAGTGTCGGTCGAGGTATGGACCTGGACGTTCTGGGCAACGTACTTCTTGAAGTTGCCCTGTTCGACATCGACTTCATAGGTGCCGACGGGGAGCTGGGCCACCGTGAAGGCACCGAGATTGGAGGTGTGTGCGACCGCCTTGGCGTTTGTGCCCTTGTTGATCACCGTGACGGTCGCGCCGGCGATCGGCGGCGCCGCTGCTGTCGGTGACATTTCCTACGATTTCACCGTAGTAAACCTGAGCTCGCGCCTGGGATGAGATCGATAACATCCCTACCAGAAGAAGCGCTGGAGCTGAAGTTGAAAAAAGCCTCCTGGAACGGGTCCAGGCACCCATATCTTGCAAAATCCTCATACTGCCTCCCAAAGGTCGAGCAACTACCATGCGCAGAGATCCGCGCACCCTAAGTTGTGGGGCCCAGCGTTTACAGACGCTTTCGTACCCATTGTTTTGGTTCTGGAGCATTCTATTCCGGGTACCCAGCAAGTCAAGCAGATTTTGCCGAGGCTTTCGTTTGGCTGATTCCACGCAGATTCGGTGTTCGGAAGGAGGTGGAAAGTGTTGCAGCGTATGAAGTTTGTGGCTGCCGTTTGCGCGGCCGGTAACCTCGCCAGATGCGGCCCGATGCGATATGGTTCAGTCACCAGTTCCTCCTGTGGTGACCCGCAGACGTGAGGGTGCAAGAACCCGTGGCGCGAGAACGTATCGATCGAAGGCCCCGCTTTTCAATGTGGGTGCTGTTCGTCATCTTTGTGCTGCCGATGGGGTACTTGCACGCGCAGTTATCGACTGAGGATCACGTCGCCGGGCCGGGCTTCTGGCCGACCAAAGGGCAGCCGAGTCTGACGGAGTTTGTGGGGGAGGGGACGTGCGCGCGCTGCCACAACGGGATCGCGACGACACAGCAGGCGACCTCCATGGCGCGGACGGCCATGCCAGCGAGCGCGGCTGAGATTCTGCACCGGCAGCCTGAGATGTCGTTTCAGTTTGGGAAGGACATGTATCGGGTTCATGGCGCGGGGAGCGGAGGCGCGTGGCAGAGCCGGTACTCGGTTGAGGATGGGGCGCAGAGGCTGGAGTTTCCGCTGGCCTGGGCATTTGGGACGGGGCGCGTGGGGCAGTCGTACCTGTTCAAGAAGGATGATGGGCATTTCTATGAGGCCCGGGTGACGTGGTTCAAGAGCCTGCATGGGCTCGGGTTTACGCCGGCGCGGGCGCTGTCGGGGCCGGTGGATCTGGAGCAGGCGATGTCACGGCCGGTGGGCGAGCCGGAGCTGATCCGGTGCTTCAGTTGTCATGCGACGCAGGTCAATACGGAATCGTTCAACGAGAAGAGCCTGGTTCCGGGTGTGCAGTGCGAGGCTTGCCATGGGCCGGGTGCGACGCATGTGCGGCTGATGCAGACGCCCTGGGGCGGCGGCTAGCAAGGCGGGCGACGACATGGGCACGTTCAGCCCGGCGTCGTTATCCCCGACGGAGTCAGTGGAGTATTGCGGGGCGTGTCATGGAAGCTTTTGGGATGTGAAGCTGGCGCATGTGACTGGACCGTCGACGGTGCGGTCTGCACCGTACCGGCTGGTGACGAGCAAATGTTGGGGGAAAGAGGGCGATCCGCGCCTGGAGTGCACGGCGTGCCATGATCCGCATAAGGAGCTGGTGACGGATGCGGGTGCGTACGACGCGGCGTGCCTGCGGTGCCACGGGGCTTCGGGTCGTGGGTCGGCTGTCGACGTCATCCAGCGGGGGGCACCCGGGGGTGTGTCCGGTGGCTACGGCGAAGTGCACGAGCTGCCATATGCCGAAGGTGTATGTGCCGGAGATGCACGACAACTTTACTGACCACCGGATCCGGATTGCGAAGGCGGGAGAGGCGTTTCCGGAGTGAGCTGGCGGGCTCAGGTCCATTTGCCGGTGCCTTCGACGATGGTGATGTAGCGGTTTACGGGGAGGTCGGTGAAGCGCTCGACGGCTCCGCTGGGTTGTGGCCACTTGATCTCGAGCGAGTCGATGCGGGGGTGCGAGCCGGCGCCGAGGATGATGCGCGGATCGTGCGCGGAAAGGAAGCTGCCGCCGCCGACCTTCATGCGGGAGCGCTTGAGCGTGCCGGCCTGGTAGGTGATGCGCGCGCCGATGGCGTCGGCGTTGCATTTGCGGCCGACGAGACGGATGCCGAGCCAGGTGTTTGCCTTGCCTACGTTATTGCGGAGCAGGACGGGGGCGGCATCGTTGTTGCTGATGAGGACGTCGATGCCGCCGTCGTTGTTGAAGTCGCCGACGGCGAGTCCACGGGCGGAGAAGCTTTTGCCGAAGACCTCGCCGCTTTCGGCGCTGACGTCCTTGAAGGTTTTGCCCTGGTTGTGGAAGAGAAGGAGCGGTTCCTTCCAGCGGACGGTGGTGGAGATGCGGTCGATGAGGTCGTCGGGGAAGCCGTTGGCGAGGATGAGGTCGAGGTCGCCGTCGTTGTCGTAGTCGATGAATTTGAGGCCCCAGCCGCTGAGCCATTTCGTCGCCATGCCGATGCCGAGTGGGACGGCGAGGTCGTCGAAGGTGCCGTCGCCGTTGTTGTGGTAGAGCGAGAAGATCTCCTGGTCGATGTTGGCGACGAAGAGATCCATGCGGCCGTCCTGGTCGATGTCGGCGGAGTCGACGCCCATGCCGGAGCGGGGGCGGCCGTCGGCGCTGTAGGCGACATCGGCGGTGAGCCCTGCCTCTTCGAAGTGGTCGCCGTGGTTGATGTAGAGGAAGTTGGGGACGGTGTCGTTGGAGACGAAGAGGTCCAAGCGGCCGTCGTCGTTGACGTCGGTGGCGACGACGCCCCAGGCCTTTCCGAGATGCTCGGCGATGCCGGTGGACTTGCTCACGTCGGTAAAGGTTCCGTCGCCGTTGTTGTGGAAGAGGATGCTGGGGTGCGGCTTGTAGACGCGCGGATTGCAGTAGTGATGCATTCCGGTGTCGTCCTTGCCGCAGTCCAGGGTGCGGTCGAACTCGGCGAACTGGCAGACGAAGAGATCGAGGCGGCCGTCGTTGTCGTAGTCGAACCAGACGGCGCTGGAGCTCCAGCCGGGGGCGGCGACGCCGGCTTTGTCGGTGACGTCGGTGAAGGTGCCATCGCCGTTGTTGCGGTAGAGGATGTTGCGGCCGTACTGGGTGACGTAGATGTCAGGGAAGCCGTCGTTGTTGAAGTCGCCGACGGCAACGCCCATACCGTAGCCACCACCGGTGACTCCGGCTTTGCGCGTCACGTCGGTGAAGGTGCCGTCGCGGTTATTGCGATAGAGGGCGTTTTGGAGCGGCTGTGGCGGGGTGTAGAGATCGCACTTGCCGCTGTTGACGAGGTAGATGTCCATCCAGCCGTCGTTGTCGAAGTCGAGAAAGGCGCAGCCGGCTCCGCTGGTTTCGGGGAGGTACTTTGCGACCGTCTTACCGGCGTTGTGCACCCAGGTGATGCCGCTGGCGGATGCCGGGACCTCTTCGAAGACGGGAGGCTTTGGGGGATGTGCTTGCGTTTGAGCGATGAACGAGGGGCGGAGCGCAAGACCAGCGGCAAGCGCGGAGGAGTTGCGAAGAAGTCTCCGCCGGGTGAGGGTGTGGCGCCAGCCGGAGCTATCCCGCGTCATCGTGCAGCCTGGGTCCTAGACGGTGTGCTGAGGTGAATTCTTGCAGCTAAACTTACAGGCGACATGAGCACCGTGTCCATAGCCGCAGTGAGATGGTTGATGTTCGGTGTCGTGTTTGGGACGGCGCTTTCCATACCGCTCATCGGACAGACGGATGCTCCCCAAGGCTCGACCGGCAGCGCCGTGCAGAGCGCAGCGGGGGAGAGCGAAGCCGCGATACGTGACCTGCAGGGACAACTGGCTGCGCAACCGGGGTGGACCGAGGGGTGGTGGAAGCTGGGCACGCTGGCGTATGAGTCCGACCAGTACAAGGTGGCCAAGCCAGCGCTGATGAAGGTGGTGGCCGCGGCCCCACAGATGGGTGTGGCCTGGAGTTTGTTGGGGCTGAGCGAATTTGAGATGAAGGAGTACGGGGAGGCGCTGTCGCATCTGGAGCGCGCGAACAAGCTGGGCTATGGAGGCGATGAGGAGATCGAGCGCGTGTCGGTGTATCACTATGCGCTGCTGCTGATCCGAGGCGGGGAGTTTGATTCTGCTTCAGCGCTGCTGGAGAAGGATTTTGGGACGGCTCCGAATGCGCAGGTCAGCTTTGCACTTGGGTTGGCGATGTTGCACGTGCCATTGCTGCCGGGCGAGGTCGATCCCGCAAAGGAGGCGCTTATCAGTGCGGCAGGCGCGCTCGCGGTGCAACGAGATGGAGGTTTGGCTGAGTTCCCGGCGTTTCTTGCCGCGAACGGGAGGGTTCCGTTTGCGCATTATGCGTATGGACGTGGCGCTTGAGCGTGCAGGGCGGACGCGGGAAGCGCTCCGAGAGATGCAGGCCGAGGCTGAGATCACGGACTGGAGTCCGGTGGTGTGGCGCGGCATTGCGCGGAACGAGCAGCGGCTTGGAGAGGCGCAGAAGGCGCATGCGGCTGAGCTAAAGGCGGCGGCGGATGAGCGCAGCGGAATGGATCGCGGGGCGGACCGAGTCCGGGCACAGTATGCGATTGCGGACTCGAGTACAGTGGCCGCGAGTGCGTCGGGCGGACCTGCGCTGTGGGAGCGCGCGATGCGGGAGTATGCGTCCGGGGCGTACGCGCAGGCTGCGAGCGATCTGAAGCCGTGGGTGGAGGCGCATCCCAACGACGGAACAGCATGGGCTGTTCTTGGGTTAAGCGAGTTCGGCTTGCATGAGTATGAGAGCGCGCTGCTGCACCTGCAGCGCGGCAATGCGCTTGGGCTGCGCGGGAGTGCGGAGTCGGTGAAGGCGGCGCGGTACACGGCGGGGATCTTGCTGGTGCGCGCGGGCGAATTCGATGCGGCAGCCGATGTGCTTGGAAGCGTGGCGAAGCAGTCGCCGGGGGACGCGAAGATCACCTATGCGTTGGGGCTGGCGCTGCTGCGACGGGCGGAGTTGCCGGAGGAGAACGCAAAGGATGCCGGCCTGGTGCGTGCGGCCGGTGAGATTGCAGTGTTGTTGCAGGACAGCCGGTATGACGAGGCGTTTCCGAAGTTCAAGCTGCTGTTGAACCAATATCCGAATGCGCCGTTTCTGCACTATGCGTATGGGACGGCGTTGATGGCGCTGTCGGAGTTCGACGAGGCGGCGAACCAGATGCGGGCGGAGACGGCGATTTCTCCCAAGAGTGCAATGCCGTATGTGCGGTTGGCGTCGATTGCGGTCCGACAGCATCGGGCGGCGGATGCGATCGTGCCGGCGAAGCGAGCCCTTGCGTTGGACCCTGGATCGGCCGATGCTCATTATCTGTTGGGGCGTGCGTGCCTGGATACGGGAGATGATGCGGCTGCGATCCGCGAGTTGGAGCAGGCGAGCAAGCTGGACCCGGGGAGTCCGGAGGTGCACTTCAACCTGGCGCGTGCGTATGCCCGGGCGAAGATGACGGACCGAGGCAGCGGCGGAACGAGCGACGTTCGCGCGGTTGAGCGAGTTGGCACAGGCGCAGAAGAGCGGCAGCGGAAGCCAGATCTATACGGGACCGCGCGGACAGGACAGCTTGAGTTCTTCAGGGGCGGGTGTGGCGTCGCACTGAGGCCGCTGTTGAAGCGAAGCTGCAGCCGCGCCGAGAACGTCGTAGACACTCAACAGAGCGGCGGCGGGTGATAGCCGAAGTCGCGATCGAGCGCAGCGGCGACTGCGAGTACGAGTTCATCGTCGTAAGGGCGGCCGGCGATCTGGACACCGATGGGCAGACCGTCGCCTGAGCGGGATATGGGCACGACGGCTGCCGGTGCTCCGAGCAGGTTGAACCACTGGGTGAACCGCATGGAGTCGAGGTACTCAACTGTCTGGCCATCGATGGTCCAGGCGCGTTCGCCGTGGCGGAATGCGGGCGTGGCGCAGACGGGCAGCAAGAGCAGCGGGTGCTGAGCCATCTCAGCGAGAAGCTGCGCGCGCACGATGTCGGCTTGTGCCCAGGCGTCGAGAAGTGTTGTTGCGGTGAGCGGTGGGCGGCTTGCGGCAAAGCTGAGGAACTCACGGAAGATGGGGCTGAGTTCGTGTTCTCGACCGTGAATCGTGGGTGCATAGAACATGGCGCCGCACTGTACGAAGAAGATGTCCCAGAGCCTTCGTGCGGACTCCAGTGATGCCGGCCGGAACGGTTCGACCTTGAAGCCTTGCTCCTGAAGCGAGCGTGCGGCGTTGCGAACGGCGGTTCGCGTTTCGGGGGTGACGGGCGTGAGTTCATCGTCTTCGAACCAGCCTATGGTGATGTGCCTGGCGTCGGCGCTGGTGATTTCGCGTACGCCGATGGCGTTCGAGGCAGGATCAGGGTGGGGAGGCGCGGCGAGCACGCGGAAGAGCAGATCCACATCGGCGATGGTGCGTGCCATCGGGACCGATGGATCCGAGCGTCGAGAAGGGGCCAACGCAGGGCGGCAGATGTCCAGATGCGGAGACGCGGCCGGCGGTGGGCTTCAGCGCGCAGATGCCGGTGAAGTGGGCGGGCTCACGGACGGAGCCGCCACTGTCGCTGCCGAGACCTCCCGCAGAGATGCCGGCGGCGATGGCGGCTGCTTCGCCTCCGCTGGAACCACCTGCGGTGCGATCCATCGCCCATGGGTTGTTGGTTCGGCCGTAGAGCAGGTTGTCGGACTCGTACGCCATCAGGAACTCAGGGCAGTTGGTAGTTCCGAGGATGACCGCGCCGGCTGCGCGGAGGCGAGCGACGGCGTCGGCGTCTTGCGTTGGGACGTGGCCCTGGTGGATGCGGCTTCCGATCTCGCAACGATAGCCCGCGGGTCGCGATCGAGGATTTGATGGTTATGGGCAGACCTCGCAGAGGGCCTGCCGGTGCGGTGCGGGCTTGCTCGCGAACGCGGTCGGCGGAGAAGTCGACGAGGGCGTTCAGCGCAGGGTTCAGACGCTCAATTCGCTTGATGTGCTCTTCAGCGAGTTCCAGCGGAGAGATCTTGTTCTGTTGGAGCAGCGCGAGTTGTCCCACGGCTGGAAGTAGCGCGACGCTCATTCAGCGACCTTTTGTTCGCGATGTAGAAGCGCGTGGTTGATGGGTTTGCGGGCGGCCGCAGGCTCTTTAGAATGGGTCAGCGAAGGTTGAGCGAGGGCGGCCCGATCGCGCCTGCAGGGTCGCCGGTGATTACACATGGCAAGAACGTACCACGATTGGGATCGGTTCCTCACGCGGCCAACGATTGCGCCTGGCGCGGAGACTGCGGGCCGGGGAATTGCAGGCAAGCGCGTTCTCATCACGGGTGCTGGTGGCTCGATTGGGTCGGCGCTCGCGGTTGCGTGTTGCCAATTCCCGGTTCAGAGCCTCGTGGTGCTTGATAACTCCGAGCGCGGGATGCACGAGCTTGAGGTGGAGTTGGGCGGTGTTGATCACGGCCGCGATGTGACGCATGTCGTTGGCGATGTGTGCGACGAACCGCTGGTGAGAGAGGTGTTCGAGGAGTTTCGGCCGGAGGTGGTGTTCCATGCAGCCGGGTGCAAACACGTGCCTTTGATGGAGTCGAATCCGTTTGCGGCTGTGCGGACGAACGTGTGGGGAACGTTTCTGTTGAGCTCGGCTGCGCTACGGCACTCGCGCAGAGCGGTTCGTTCTGCTATCCACGGATAAGGCGGTGCAGCCGGCGAGCATCATGGGCGCGACGAAGAGGGTCGCTGAGCTGATCGTCGCAAGCGCTCGCGGCGGGACGCAGATGAATGCGGTTCGGCTCGGCAACGTCCTGGGTTCGTCGGGAAGTGTGGGGCCTGTGTTTCTGTCGCAGATCGCCGCGGGTGGACCGGTGATTGTCACAGGTCGAGAGGCGACGAGGATCTTCTTCACTCGCGAGGAGGCGGTTTCGCTGTTGCTCGCAGCTACTTGCTCCGCGAGTGGCGGGATCCTGGTTCCTGCAGTGGGGTCGCCGCAGAGGGTCTACGAGCTTGCGCGTTTCCTGATCGAGCAAGAGGCTGAAGCTGGCTCGCCAGGAGTGGAGATTGTCTTCTCGGGGCTGCGTCCTGGCGATAAGCTCGACGAGCGCATGACCGCGGATCAGGAAAGTGTTGCCGAGCGGGGTGAGTTGTTGCTGCGGCTGAAGACGCCCGACGTTTCAGACGAGCTCTTGCATGACACTTTGTCGGAGGTGTTTGAAACGCTGAAGAGCCGGGATGTTGACACGTTGCTAGAGGCGGTGCGAACGATTGTTCCCGAGTATGAGCCCGGGGCCTCGTTGCTGGCTCGCGCAGAACGAAGTCTGCAGGAGATGGCGTGAAGCGAACGGTTGCGGTGATCACGACCTCCCGGGCGGACTACAGCCACTTGTACTGGCCTTTGCGGGAGTTGGAGGCGCACCCTGAGATCGACTTGAAGCTGGTTGTGCTCGCGGCTCATCTTTCTCCTGAGTTCGGCAACACGGTTCGGGAGATTGAAGCCGATGGATTTCCGATCGCCGCGCGATTGGAGTGCCTGCTGAGCTCCGATAGCGATGTGGGGATGGCGAAGAGCATCGGGGTGGGGATTCTGTCGCTGGCGGATACGTTGGCCCAGATGCGTCCGGACATCCTGCTGTTGATTGCGGACCGGTACGAGATGCTTGCGCCCGCGTCGGTGGCGCTGGCGCTGCGCATACCGATCGCGCATATCGAGGGTGGTGAGATCAGCGAAGGTGCAATCGATGATGCGGTGCGAAACGCGCTGACAAAGATGAGTCACATCCATTTCACATCGACCGAGGCTGCGCGGCAGCGTGTGATCGGCATGGGCGAGGAGTCCTGGCGCGTGCATCGTGCGGGTGCGCCTTCGTTGGATCATCTGAGAAGGAGCAAGCTGCTGTCGAAGGCGGAGGTGGAGACGGAATTAGGGATTGAGCTCGGGAAGCCCTCGCTTGTTGTGGCGTACCACCCTGTGACGATTCAGCGTGACACGACGGTGGAAGCGGACGAGGTGTTCGCGGCTCTCGCAGAGGTCGAGGGCCAGCTTCTGTTTTGTTACCCGAATGCGGATGCGGGTAGCCGAGAGTTGATCGACAGGACGAGGCGGTTTGTTGCAGGGCGGAGTGGAGCGCGGATGTTCGTGAACCTGCCGGCGGTGACGTATTGGAGCCTGCTGCGCTGCGTGGATGTGATGGTGGGCAACTCGAGCAGCGGCATCATGGAGTCGGGTTCGTTCGGTTTGCCAACCGTGAATGTAGGGATGCGACAACAAGGGCGCGAGCATGGGCCTAACGTTCTGCATGCGGAGCCAGCGAGGGAGGCGATCGTGGCAAGAATCCGCGAGGCGCAGTCACAGGCCTTCAGAGATTCATTGGCCGGGATGAGGAATCCTTATGGTGATAGCTGTGCGGCGGAACGGATTGTTGAGGTGCTTGCGACGGCGCCGGGTGCTGACGTGTTGCTGTTGAAACGTGCTGTACCGACGACGTGCAAGTGAAGATACCCCTTTCGCAGCCAGACATTACGGAGCTCGAGATCGAGGCGGTCGCCTCTGTTCTACGGAGCACGCGCTTAAGCCTGGGGCCGAAGCTGGAAGAGTTTGAGTCTTTGGTGTCGAGCTACATCGGGGTGGATCACGGAATTGCTGTGAGTTCGGGCACCGCGGGGCTGCACCTGTGCATGCGGGCGCTTGGAATCGCGGACGGTGATGAGGTCATCGTGCCTTCGTTCACGTTCGTGGCGGCTGCGAATGCAATTCGGTACGAGCGGGCCATTCCCGTGTTTGTGGACATCGACCCGCTGACTTTGAATCTGGACGTGACGAAGGTCGAAGAGTCAATCACCGAGCGCACGCGCGCAATCATGGTGGTGCATACGTTTGGGCGCCCAGCAGAGATGAGTGCGATTCGCGCTCTTGCGGACCGGCATGGGCTGTTCGTGATTGAGGACGCATGCGAGGCGATCGGGGCGGAGTATCGCGGCCAAAAGGTGGGTTCGTTTGGGGACGCGGCTGTGTTTGCGTTCTACCCGAACAAGCAGATCACGACGGGTGAAGGTGGAATGGTGGTGACCAGGGACGCAGGTGTTGCCGCCACGGCTGCGAGCTCTGCGGAACCAGGGAAGGTTTGAAACGGACGATTGGCTGCAGCACAGCGCGCTGGGCTATAACT
Organism: uncultured Verrucomicrobiae bacterium; assembly: GCA_963795955.1. GTDB lineage: Bacteria > Acidobacteriota > Terriglobia > Terriglobales > Acidobacteriaceae > Granulicella. Next base: position 290,449 of record CAWCJK010000002.1, on the reverse strand, counting down.
ATCGGCTTTCGGAGATCAACTGCGCGCTGGGATGTGCGCAGATGGCGCGGCTGGAAGGCATACTCCGCATGCGAGCGCGAGTGGCGGAGAGATACACCGAGAGGCTGCAGAGGTCGGATGGCCTGGTACTTCCGGGATTGGAGCTCGCGGGAGGTCGCCTCAGTTGGTTTGTGTATGTGGTGCGTTTGCACCAGCGTTTTGGCGAAGCCGTTCGCGACGAGATTGTCGAAAGGCTTATGAAGGAAGGAATAGCTTGTGCGCGATACTTCGGACCGATTCACAGACAGCCGGCGTACTCGGGTGTGGAGGTCAGGAACCCGTTGCCGGTGACCGAAGCGGTGAGTCAACGCACGATCGCATTACCGTTCTTCAACCGAATCACTGAGGAACAGATCGACCTTGTATGCGATGCACTGGAGCGTGCTGTCGGGCAGGCGGACAGATATTCTGCCGGCGGGCACTGAGGTGAAGTGTTGAGGCACTTATGGGTGCCATCAAGCTCGAGGCTTTGTTAGCGCCGCTTTGCGTGGTCGTGCCGGCTCCCGAGTTTGTCGAGTTCGCTTCCGGCGAGGAGAAAACCGCCGACCCCGTAGACGTAGCTGGACGACGGGGTGACGGTATCGGGAGCGGCGCCGATCTTCTGGATTGAGCCTAGCCGGCCGTTGGCGTAGATGTGCGTGAGCATGCCGGCCCAGGCGTGCTCGATGACGGGACGGAAGACCTTGGGATCGAGCAGGCCGTGGTTGATGCCCCATGCCATGCCGAAGGTGAAGAACGCGGTGCCGGAGACCTCGGAGCTTTGATAGGCGCCGGGGTCAAGCAGTCCGGTCTTCCAAAGGCCGTCGGGTTGTTGCACGCTCGCGATGCTTTTGGCCATCTCCTGGAACTGGGCTACGTACCTGGCGCGGCTGGGGTAGTCGGCGGGCATGAATTGGAGCACGTTGGCGAGGCCTGCGAGTACCCAACCGTTGCCGCGGGCCCAGAAGAGAGGCCGGCCGTTCTTTTCTTTCTGCGTGAGGAAGCGCTCGTCGCGGAAGTAGAGATGCTCTTGCGGGTCGTAGAGTTTGGCGGAGGTGAGCCACCACTCGTGATCCATGAAGTCGAGGTACTTGCGGTCGTGGGTGATGGCGTACATGCGGACGAGGACGGGTGGCGCCATGAAGAGCGCGTCGCACCACCACCAGAGGAGTTTGTTCGGGTCGTCCTGGCGCGCGATGAGACGGTCCATGACCTGCCGCACATCCGCGATGCGAACGGGGTCGGGGTGCATCTGGTAGAGGTCGAGGTAGGCCTGGCCGATGGCTTCGTCGTCGGCGTGAGGGAAGCGCTGATCCAGTAGTTGCCAGTGGAACTTGTCGTTTGCAGTGTGCTCTACAGCGTCCGCGTAGCGCATGTTGCCGGTGGCCTTGGACGCGGCGATCAGTCCGTCGTAGAGGGCAGCGTAGGTCCACTGCTGGTTGAAGTTCGCTTCCGCGGTGGAGACCTGCCAGTCCGCGACCATGTGCATGGCGCGGTTGATGTCTGCTGGGGTGAGCCGCGGGGAGAGGCCCACCGCGAGCGGGCCGGGGTTCTCCGGTGCATCGCCGGCCGCTTCCTGGTCGGTGACCTTCGCGGAGGCGGGCTTCGTCTGAGCCGTAGAGCAGACGGCGAGGCTTAGGATCGCCGCACTGAGGAAGCGCCGGAACGAGAGCGGATACATGGTCATGGGACCCCGAACAGAGATGCGGCGGTTGCTTGAACAGCCGCGACCGACTATATCAGCCGGACGGCATTAGTAGCATCAGCGAACTATATAGACCCGGAGGCGAGCCTTTGCCGCCGAGGGGCTTTGACCGCTGCTGTAGACTAGGTCGGCGTTTGCACAGGGTCGTTCGGCGCACTGCTTTTCTGGTCCTTTGATATGCACAAGTACGTACCGAACGACCAGCAGAGCGCTTCCAATCGAACGCCGCGGCGGATCAATCGCAATCTGATCCTGAACCTGGTGAGGAAACAGCAGCCGATCTCGCGAGCGGACCTGGCGCGCCTCTCCGGACTGCAGCGGAGCACCGTATCTCTGATCGTTGAAGAGTTGATCGCTGACCGGCTGCTCATCGATGGCCCCTTAGGGCGGCTGCCACGAGGGCGGCGGCCGACGTTTTTACAGGTCAACTCTCAACGCGCGGTGCTTGCGCTGGACGTGCACCCGGATCAGATTACGCTCGCAGTTGCTGACCTGGGCGGCAAGATTGTTGCGCAAAAGCTGGTCGAGATCCCCGAGGGATCGCGCTCGCTTTCGGCGATTGTGAAGGCCATCCGGCAGGTGATCGCGGAACACAAGAAGAAGTCGTTTGACGGGATCGGGGTTTGCTTGCCCGGAAGAACGGATCCGGCGCTGGAGCGGCCTATCTTCGCACCGAACCTGCACTTTCCCATTGTTGACATTCGAAGGCGAATTGAAAGAGCTACAGGTCTGCGCGTGGAGATGGATAACGTGGCAAACGCCTGTGCGTTGGGCGAGGTTTGGTTTGGCGAGAGCAGCAGCATGGATGACCTGATCGTGGTGAATGTGTCCGAGGGCATCGGTACGGGGATCCTGGCGAATGGCCGGCTGTTGCGTGGGGTGAACGGCATGGCTGGTGAGTTCGGCCATGTGCAGCTTGACGCCGACGGTCCGCTTTGCGGCTGTGGCAATCACGGCTGCTGGGAGACGCTGGCTTCGAATCGTGCCGCTCTGCGCTATTACTACGAGGCGGGCGGTGCACAAGAATCTCTTTCTTTCAGATCGTTGCTGTCGCTGGCGCACACGGGAGACCCGAACGCCGTGTCGGCGGTCGAGAAGATGTGCCTGAACCTTGGGCGGGGCCTTCGGATGATCGCCACTGCGCTTGCGCCGAAGGAGATCGTGATTGTGGGCGATCTCACGACGGCGTGGTACCGCTTCGGCCCGATGATCGAGGCCGAGATGCGGACGAAAGGATTGAACATCAACTCTGCGTTGCGGCCGGCGTACAACGCGAGCGCGGCCCGTCTCCGCAGCGCAGTGGCGCTGGTGCTGAGCGCCGGCGCGGTCCAGTGAGGGCGCGTTTTGGCGCAGGTCTTCAATCTTCGCCTCAAAGCTCCTGTGCGCGCGCCCGCACCGAAAGCGGCCGGTGGTTACGCGCACCGGCTAGCGGAGCGTCGTGGAGAGTCGTGGAGAACGATTCGGAGGTCTCGGAGATTGTTGTGGGTTGGGCCGGTCAGGACGGTTGTGTCTGGCTGAGCAAGAGCGGTATACGCGTCGAAGCTCGTGAGGGCGTTGCTCGGGATTTACGACCGCGCTCTCGAAGCTGACCGACGGTATGCTCGTCAACGACCGCACCAGCAGCCGGGCTGTTGCCGTCCAGGCCATCGGTCCCGGCGCTGAGGATTGTTAGCGGCAGGCGTTCTTCGGCGAGACGCATTGCCGAGAACAACGCGAAGTGCTGGTTTCTTCCGCCGCGGCCGTGGACGGGAGGGAGGGGAACCGAGATCTCGCCGCCCGAGAGCAGACACACGTGGGGATGGAGCGTGCGAAGCTGCAGCGTTCTGCGGATCAAGTAATCGGCGGCTCGCTTGTAGTCCCAATCGTCGCATGTGTTGTCGATCGCGGTGTGGTAGCCATCGGCCTCGGCCAGCAGCGCTGCTTCACGGAGCAGGTCTTTGTTGGAGAGAAGGCAGACGAAGCTGGCGTTTGCGAAAGCTGGAGAGCCGGGCTTCTCGGTTTCGGGAAGCTCTGGCGATGTGAGGAGCTGTTTCACGCGAGGGGTCAGCCGTTCGAGCAGGCCGTTGGTGTGGAGGATGCGCCGGCAATCGTCGACGGTTGAAGTGTCCGGCATCGAGGGTCCTGAGCCGATCACGTCCAGTGCTCCCTCCGGGACGTCGGAGACCAGGACCGTACATTGCGTGGCCTGTGCGGCTGCATTTGCCAGCCTGCCTCCTTTGATCGCGGAGAAGTGCTTGCGAAGGCAGTTCATCTCCGTGATGGAGAGCCCAGAATGCACGATCTGTCGGTAGAACGAGGCTGTTTCGTCGACCGGGATTTCGGGCCAGAGGGGAAGTTCGATCTGGGCCGAGGCTCCGCCGCTGATGAGGAACAGGACAAGGTCGTGTGCGGTACAACGGCGTAGTTCGGCGAGGATCTCTTCCGCAGCCGAACGAGAGGCGCGATTGGGTATGGGATGTCCGGCGATGTAGTAGCGGAGCGGCGGCTGTTGCCGGTCGGGTACGCTGCCTGAGACCACGACACCTTGGATCGGGCGCCCTGATTCGCTGAACGGCGCGAGGGTTTCGAGGAACGTGCTCGCCATAGGAACGGCGGCTTTCCCTACGGCCACGATCACGATTCGTCTGAACGAGGTTAAGGGATATTCGAGCTGGGCGATGACAAGGCGGTTCGCGGTGCAGGATGTTTGAGCCCGGATCGCTTCCGCCACGTCGACGCGTGCGAGCGCCCTTCGGAACAAGTCTGCAGCGTATTCGCGTGAGTCCATGAGTGTCCGCAAAAGAGTGTGCGAAGAAAGGTTATGTCAAGGATGCGCACGTCGGCCAGCGTGCGGGATGTTGGTTCGCGCACGGGACACGAGGAGATCGAGGGAGTATGCGGGCCTGCCGAACGCAAGCCCAGCACTGTGCGGGTGGGCTAGAAGATCAGCCTCGCGGCGAACTGAATGAGACGCGGTTGGTTGGCCTGTCCGTTGGCGCACTGAAGTTGCCACTGCCGACTTGATTGCCCGGGTCAGTGAACTGCACACGGTTGAAGAGGGGCGAGTATGCTGAGGGCGTTGGTTCCGCGGACTTGCAGAGAGGTTGGCGGCGTTATCGTGGAGCTCCCACAAACCTGAGCGACATGCGAGATGAGCCGGTCGTCGTAGATCAGTGGCCAGCTGGAGAAATTGGCGATCGTGTCGGAACCGGCTCGCTTCTTGCTCTTCATTCCCGGCATTCGTCGGGAACAACCTGGCGCGCTCGGCGGGCACTGGTATGAAGACCTGCGTGCTGGATTGCGTTCCGTTCGGCTTGGCCCGGGGACGCGCGCTCATGTGGCGCTTGTCGCACATGGCCCGGACTTCTGTGCGCGGGTGAGTCAGTGACCCTGGGGCTTGCGTGCCTGCTCGATGCCAGATCTGCGCTGTGGAGACAGCAGTACGATCCCGCAGGTCGATGGTGGGTGTCGGCATTCATGGCGGCATTACCGCTTTCGATCCTGCTGCTTGCACTGCTGGTGTTTCGGGCGAAGGCACACTGGGCTGCGCTGCTGGCGCTGTCGACAGCGCTTGCGATCGCGGACGGCCTGTTCAAGATGCCGATTGGACTTGCGTTGCGTGCGGCTGGGTTTGGAGCTCTGTACGGTGTGTTCCCGATCTTCTGGATCATCTTCCCAGTGTTCTTCCTCTACCGCCTCACGGTTCGCTCGGGACGATTCGCGCTGTTGCAGACGTGTCTCGTCGGGATCGCCGAGGATAGCCGCATGCAACTGCTGTTGATTGCGTTCGCACTGGGCGCTTTCTTTGAGGGCGCTGCGGGTTTTGGCACGCCCGTTGCCGTGTGCGCGACGATCCTCGTGGGACTGGGGTTCTCGCCCATAAAGGCGGCGAGTTTGGCCCTGCTCGCGAATACCGCCCCGGTCGCGTTTGGAGGGCTTGGGATTCCCGTCATTGCACTGCATGGCGTGACGGGGTTGGATGTGATCGTGCTCACCAGAGTGTTGGCGGTGCTGATTGCGCCGTTCTGCGTGCTCATACCGTTCACACTGGTCCACGCATTTTGCGGTTGGCGAAAGACGCTGGATGTGTGGCCGCCTGTCCTGCTCACCGGAGGGCTGTTTGGAATATCTCAGCTCGCCGTTGCGCTGTTGCATGGTCCGTGGCTGGTCGACATCGTTGCGTCGTTGACGACCATCGGGGGGTTGACGGTATTTCTGCGGTACTGGCAACCGCGAGAGGTGTTGAACGGGCAGGGGCTTGCGGTCAAGGCGCGCGATGTTGCCTCGTCGCGCGTGGGCTTGCCAGCAGTACGAGCAGCGGTACTTCCATGGGCGGTACTGGCCGTATCTGTCGTGTGCTGGGGGACTCCGCGGGCGGCTGCATGGCTTGATTCTGTCGGGACGGCGCACATGGCTATCGGCGGACTGCACAACGTGATCTACCGCAGCGCACCGATCGCATCCTCCACAAGGCCTGAACCGGCGGTCTTTGTGTTCAACTCGCTGTCTGCCACAGGGACGGGCATCTTTGTAGCGGCTCTGCTTGCCGCGGTTCTGATGCGGATATCCACGGGCGAGATCCTGCGGACGTTGGGCGAAACCGCCGTGACGACGCGCTACACGCTGATCACCATCGCGGCCCTGATGGGATTGGGCTTTCTGACTCGCTTTTCCGGAATGGACGCGACTTTGGGACTTGCCATCGCCAGGACGGGGAGATGGTATCCGTTCTTTGGCACGTTGATCGGCTGGATCGGAACGGCTTCGACAGGGTCGGACACGTCCTCGAACGTGCTCTTCGGCAACCTGCAAAAGCTGACCGCGCAGCAACTCGGGATTTCGCCGTATCTGATGGCGGCCGGGGGGTCAGCGGGTGGCACGATGGGGAAGATGATGGCGCCGCAGAGCGTTGTGGTAGCTACGACCGCGACCGAAACGTATGGAGCCGAGGGCACGTTGCTGCGATTTGCGGTGCTGCGCAGTCTCGCGCTGGCGGCTTTGATGGGCGCCTTTGTGCTCGGGTTTGCGCACCTGCGGCCTTTGGCTTCCTTCATCGCTCACCTGGTAACTCGTTGAAGAGCTCTGCTTCGAGGGGTTGAGATGTTCGACGTATGGAGCGGTAAACGCGAAAAAGCCCCCGGATGGGGGCTGCGTGAAAGAGGTGGCGGAGAGACAGGGATTCGAACCCTGGATACCTTGCGGTATACACGCTTTCCAAGCGTGCGCCTTAAGCCACTCGGCCATCTCTCCCGGGGGCCATCAGGCTTTGACTTTACCACATCGATGGCGCCCCCTCGCGCGCTGCGGTGCGCTGGATTGCGCGGATATACTCCCGTGCAGAGACACACACCGGGAACACTCAGGATGGCGCACCTCCGCTTGACAACTCCGCAAACTCTGCTCTTTGATGCTGACGACACTCTCTGGGAAAACAACATCTACTTCGAGCGGGCGATCGCTTCCTTCATCTCCTTGCTCGATCACCGTGTGCACACCCGCGAAGAGGTGCGCGAGCGTTTGAACGCTTGCGAGCGCGCGACCATTGCCGAGCACGGCTATGGCGTCCGGAGCTTCCGGCGTTCGCTCATCAACTGCTTCGAGCAGCTCAGCGATGAGCCGGTTTCGGCAGAGAAGCACGCGCGTATTGTCAGTTTCGCCGAGGCCATCGCCGCCCAAGAGATTGAGCTTCTGCCCGAAGTGGAACCGACCCTCAAGCGTCTGGCAGAACGCCACCGGCTTGTGCTGGTGACGAAAGGGAATCGCGAAGAACAGGTGGACAAGCTCGAGCGATCGGGCCTGCGGGCTTTCTTCGCTGGAGTTGAGGTCCCTGCGGAGAAGCACGCGGGCGTGTATCGCGATCTCGCTTCGCGGTACAACTGCGATCCACGATCGACTTGGATGATCGGCAACTCACCACGTTCGGACGTGAACCCAGCGCTGGCCGCCGGCCTAAACGCGGTGTTCATCCCGCACGGCTCCACTTGGGTACTGGAACATGAGGTCATCGAGCCTGCACCGGATGGGCAGACACTCATCGAGCTCTCTGGTTTCGGCGATCTGACGCAGCACTTCTGAGGCGTGGCTTTCCTCTGCGTCAGGGCCCGAGTTTCCCTTTGCGTCAGGTGTTGCTGAACTCTGCGGCTCCCAAGCTGTTAGCCGCTGGAGACTCCACATCTCGACGGCCTTTTGCTATAGTAAGTAGGGATTGCTCGTCACACCTGCCCCATCCTGGTGCAGGCCCAAGCGGAGGTGGCGAAATTGGCAGACGCACTAGCTTGAGGTGCTAGCGCCGCAAGGCATAGGGGTTCAAGTCCCCTCCTCCGCACCAAGAAACAAAGAAGATTCAAGAGCCGACCTTAGCGGGTCGGCTTCAGTGTTGTTGGAGCCTCGGCAACGATGGGACCAAGTGGGTTTCGCTGATTGACAGCGCGCTGATCCAGGGCTCACCGATTTAGATCCGCCAGTGCCGCGTTTAGGGCGAGCACGTTTACACGCGGCTCGCCGAGCAGGCCGAATTGTCTGGGCGTGATGCGCTGCTCTACCAGGCTGTTTACGGCTGCGTCCGAGACATGCCGCTGAAGAGCGACCCGATGCACCTGGTAAAGAGCCGATGCGACGCTGATGTCGGGATCGAGGCCGGAAGCCGGACGCGGTCACGAGGTCTATGGGAACTGCCGTTCCGTCTGATTTCAGCCTTTACGCTTGCGTTTACGCGATCGACAAGAGCTTTGCTTGTAGGGCCATAGTTGGACCCGGAGGATGCGGTGGCATCGTACCCGGAACCAGCGGCGGAGGGCCGGCTATGGAAGTATCCAGGGCCTGTGAAGGGCTGGCCTATCAGGGCTGATCCGACAAGCTGACCGTTACGGGTGAGCAGGCTGCCGTTCGCCTTCGCGCGCATGGTGAGTTGCGCGATCCCAGTGATCGCAAGCGGGTAGAGCAGGCCGAATATTACGGCGGTGATCAGGGTGTACAGGCAAGCGGTCACAGCGTGCTTTTTCATATGGGCTCCTCTTTGGCGTTATGCGAGGTGAAGGGCCACGATCGCCATGTCGATCAGCTTGATCCCAATGAATGGAACCACGATGCCACCGAGTCCATAGATGACCAGGTTGCGCTGCAGCAGCGCTGCTGCGGACATTGGGGTGTAGCGAACGCCACGCAGTGCGAGCGGGATCAACGCAACGATGATCAGCGCGTTGAATATGACCGCAGACAGGATGGCGGATTGCGAGTTGTGCAAATGCATGATGTTCAGAGCGTTGAGAACGGGGAAGACACCGGCGAACATTGCGGGGATGATGGCGAAGTACTTGGCTACGTCGTTGGAGATGGAGAACGTGGTGAGCGCGCCGCGTGTCATGAGCAGTTGCTTTCCGATCTCCACGATCTCGATAAGCTTTGTGGGATTGGAGTCGAGGTCGACCATGTTGCCGGCCTCCTTGGCGGCCTGTGTGCCGGAGTTCATTGCGACCCCAACGTCGGCCTGGGCGAGGGCGGGCGCGTCGTTTGTGCCGTCACCCGTCATGGCAACGAGTTTTCCGTTGGCCTGTTCGCGCCGAATCAGGTCCATCTTGTCCTTCGGCTTGGCTTCGGCGAGAAAGTCATCCACGCCGGCCTCGCGTGCGATGGCTGCGGCGGTAAATGGATTGTCGCCGGTAATCATCACGGTTCGGATGCCCATGGCGCGCAGTTGCCCGAAGCGCTCGCGCATGCCGCCTTTCACGATGTCTTTCAGGTGAATGACGCCGAGAGCCGCGCCGTTCTCAGCGACGACAAGGGGAGTCCCGCCGCTGCGAGCGACACCCTCGACATCAGAGCGCACTTCGTCGGGTACGGCGGACCCGTGCTCATCGAGGTGACGAGCGATTGCATCGAAGGCGCCCTTTCGAATGGATCGGCCATCGACCTCGATGCCGCTCATGCGGGTCGTCGCGGAAAACGGAACGAACTCAGCGTTGAGCTTGCCGAGTTCGCGACCGCGGATGTTGTATTGCTCCTTGGCGAGTACGACGATGGAGCGACCCTCGGGGGTCTCATCCGACAGGGAAGAAAGCTGTGACGCGTCTGCGAGCTGTTGCGCCGTGACTCCGGGTGCGGGCAGGAACTCTGCGGCCTGGCGGTTGCCGATGGTGATGGTTCCGGTCTTGTCGAGCAGCAAAGTGTTTACGTCACCAGCGGCTTCGACGGCGCGACCTGATGTTGCGAGCACGTTGTGCTGTACGAGGCGATCCATCCCGGCTATGCCGATTGCAGAAAGCAGCCCGCCGATGGTTGTCGGGATCAGGCAGACGAGGAGAGAGATGAGGACGAAGACGGTTTGCGGAGCGCCCGAGTAGAGCGCAAATGGCTGGAGCGTCACGACCGCGAGCAGAAAGATGATGGTGAGTCCCGCGAGGAGGATGTTCAACGCGATCTCATTGGGGGTCTTCTGCCGTTCAGCGCCTTCCACGAGCGCGATCATGCGATCCAGAAAGGTCTCGCCTGGATTTGAGCTGATGCGGACGACGATCACGTCGGACAGGACGCGGGTGCCGCCGGTCACGGCGGAGCGGTCGCCGCCTGCTTCGCGGATGACGGGAGCAGATTCGCCTGTGATGGCCGACTCGTCTACGGAGGCGACGCCTTGGATGACCTCGCCATCACCAGGGATCATCTGGCCAGCGGTCACGCGCACAACATCTCCGACCCGAAGTTGCGAGCTGGGGATCTCTTCGATGGGCCCGTTCTTCGCCACGCGGTAGGCGATCGTCTCAGATTTGGCTTGGCGCAACGCGTCCGCCTGTGCTTTGCCCCGACCCTCCGCCATCGCCTCGGCGAAGTTGGCAAAGAGAACGGTAAACCAGAGCCACAGGGTGATCTGCAGATTGAAACGGAAGTTGCCGGCGTGAGTTACGAGACTGGTGAGCAGCAGAGCGGCCGTGAGTACACTTCCGATCTCTACGACGAACATGACCGGATTGCGCATCATGACGCGCGGATTCAGCTTCTTGAGTGAATCTACGGAGGCGCGCCGCACGATTTGTGAGTCGAAGAGCGAGCGACGGTTGGCGTGACTGGTCATGCATGTCTCTCTTTAGAAGGTCTGGCCTGCGCGCAGCAACAGATGCTCCAGCAAGGGACCGAGCGAAAGTGCCGGGAAGAAGGTCAAAGCGCTGACGATGACGATCACGCCAGTGAGAAGAATGGTGAACAGCGGCGTGGTCACCGGGAACGTGCCCGCGGATGCGGGGATGATCTTCTTACCGGCGAGGTTCCCAGCGAGCGCCATCATGGGAATGATCATCATGAAGCGGCCGAAGAACATGGCTACGGAAAGCGAATAGTTGAACCAGGGCGTATTGGCGTTCAAGCCAGCGAACGCCGAACCGTTGTTGCCGGTTGCCGAGGTGTAGGCGTACAGGATCTCCGAGAGGCCGTGTGGTCCGTGGTTGGCGAGGCTGCCGAGGCCGAGGTTCGGCATCAGCACAGCAGCGGCCGAGAATCCCAGGATGAGGAGCGGGAAGATGAGCAGGTACAACATCGCCATCTGAACGTCGTACGGCTTCGATTTTCTTGCCGAGGTATTCGGGTGTTCGCCCCACCATGAGTCCGGCGATGAAGACGGATAGGACGATGAAGACCAGCATGCCGTAGAGTCCCGCACCGACACCGCCAAAGACGATCTCGCCCAGGAGGATGTTGATGAGGGGTACGAGGCCGCCGAGCGGCATGAAGCTGTCGTGCATGCTGTTCACTGCGCCGCAGCTTGCGTCGGTAGTGACGGTTGCGAACAGGGCCGAGTTTGCGATGCCGAAACGGACCTCTTTGCCCTCCATGTTGCCGCCGGGTTGCATGGGTGAGACCTGTGCATCGACGTGATGGAGCAGGGGATTGGCGTGTGACTCAGCCCAGTAGGCTGTCACTGTGCCGGCGAACCAGAGGAGCACCATCGTGCCCAGCACCGCCCAGCCATGCCTCTTTGAACCGACCAACTGCCCCAGCATCATCACGAGCCCAGCCGGGAGCAGGAAGATGGCGAGCATCTGGAGGAAGTTGGAGAGCGCAGTGGGGTTTTCGAATGGGTGCGCGCTGTTTGCGTTGAAAAAGCCGCCGCCGTTGGTGCCAAGCATCTTGATCGCTTCTTGAGAAGCTACGGGCCCTTGCGCGATGGTCTGTGTGGTCAGCGGAGTCACTTTGCCGTCGGCACTTGTGACTTGTTGCGTCTCCATCAGCTTGGCGTGCTCGTACGGCCGCAGGTTCTGAATGACTCCTTGAGAGACGAGAGCGAGCGCCAGTACGACAGAGATCGGCAGCAACACCCAAAGCGAACCGCGCGTCAGGTCAACCCAGAAGTTGCCGAGAGTCTTCTCTTCGCGGCGTGCGATGCCGCGAACGAATGCAACTGCGAGTGCCATCCCGACCGCAGCCGACCAGAAGTTGTGCGTAGCGAGCCCGAGCATCTGCGTCAGATAGCTCATCGTGGACTCAGGCACATAGGCCTGCCAGTTGGTGTTGGTGGTGAACGAGATCGCGGTGTTGAGCGCAAGCGCCGATTCAACACCGGGCAGGTGCTGAGGGTTCAGCGGCAGGTGGCCCTGCAGCCGCTGCACAAGATACGTGAGGACAAGGGTGGCGGCGCTGAATACCAGCATCGCAACCGTGTACTCAGACCAGCGCATTTCCACTGTGGGATCGATGCGGGTCACTCGATAGAGGAGGCGTTCGCACGGGAGCAGCACAGGGTCCAGCAAAGTCCTGCGCCTCTCAAAGACTGCGGTCAGGTAGCTCCCCATGGGCTGAGCAAGCAAGAGCACTGCGGCGATGAATAGACCAATCTGTAGCCAACCGATCAATGTCATTCGAGTCGTCCTAGAACTTCTCCGGCCGAAGCAGGGCGTAGATGAGATAGAGCATCAACAGAGCTGAGAGGATAAGGAGTATGCCGTTCAGGATCATGAGCGTGCCCCTTTCAGCCGATCGCAGGCGGAGACGTAGAGCAGCGCTGTGACGAACAAAGCGGCGATCGCAAAAAAGGCAATTACGTCGAACATGTTGAACACCCCGGAACTGCTTTACGGATGACATTGATGAGGTTCGCGTGGAACCCCGTCAAAAGTCTGTAAGAAGAAAGAGAAGGACGCGTTAGGAACTTAGGACGCTGCGATGGCCCGGTCTTCCGCGCGACGGAGGACAGGTGTCCCGGCCCGTATTGACAGCCCAGCAGCAAGGCGGAACGCAGGAAAGATGGGCGACAGAGGAGCGGAGGATCGAAAGGCATACCGCTTCCAGTGGGCACCCGGAACCCGTAACCGGACGGTATGTGAGGCGCTAAGAACCAGTTAAATCGGCACCGTCCCCAGCCGGACGGAAGCGGTAGCCGACCCAGGGTTCGCTTTGGATGTAGATTGCGTCAGAGTCGGTGATTTTCTTCCGAAGTTGTGCGATGAGCACACGGAGGTACTCGGGTTGATCGAGGCCAGCGGGGCCCCAGATCGCACGCAGCAGAACCTTGTGCGTGAGCACGCGATCAGGGTTGCGGGCGAAGAACCAGAGCAGATCGAATTCCTTGGGGCTCAGGTGAACTCGTTGCGCACGAACCGAGACCTCGCGCGTCTCGCTGTCGATGACAAAGTCTCCGAGCTCGAGGTGATGCGTGACCGAGCTCTCGTCCGGCCCACGCCGTAGCTGTGCGCGTACGCGAGCCAGCAGTTCAGGCATGCTGAAGGGCTTTGTGATGTAGTCGTCAGCGCCTTCATCCAGAGCACGGATCTTCATCGGTTCAGCATCACGGACACTGAGTACGATGATGGGCGTTTCGCCGGACGAACGAACCTTCTGCGTGAGCTCGAGCCCGTTCATCTCCGGCATCGCGAGATCTGTGATCAGCAGATCAGGGTTGTGATCGCGCATGCGATCGAGCGCTTCAAGGCCGTTGCTGGCGGTTGCGACGTCGTACCCGCTGCTCTGGAGGGCGGCGCGCAGCATGCGGGTGATCTGGCGATCGTCATCAACAACAAGGATGCGCTTCAATGGGGGTCCTTTGTGACTATGTGTAGATCGACGTGGGGAGCTTCCGCCATAAATCGCTGCAGCGCCAGATAATACAGATACGACGCAAGTCCATGTGTAGCGGATCTGCCCACGATGGCCTGCGTGATGCGATGCTCGCGGATGTAGGATGCCGTCGCACGCGCCGTGTCTTTGCCGCCGAGCGTCACGACCTCCGCGCCAAGATTGCTCGCCAGTTGGAACGCGGCCGCAAGCGCGCGCTTGCGCTCCGGTTCGGCATCACGCTCGTTGCCGACATGGAGAACGTAGAGGCCGGCGCCGAGTGCCTCCGCGAGGCGGGCTCCGCGTGCGATCAGGTCACGCGCCTGCAGGTTGGCGTTCACGCACACAGCGACTTTCTCTGCGACCGCCCATTGTGAACCGAGCCGCTTGCGTTTGACGTAGTCATCCAGCGTGCGGTCAACCGCACGCGTGACGCGTTGCAGCGCCATCTCACGGAGGGCAATCAGGTTGCCGCGGCGGAAGAAGTTGGACAGTGAGCGCTCGACGCGATCGAGCGGATAGATGTCGCCGCGTCGCATGCGCGTGACCAGCGCCTCGGGGGTCAGGTCACTCATGACGATCTCGTCCGCGCGATCCAACACCCAGTCGGGCACCTGCTCACGTACCTCAACCCCGGTCAGCGTCTGAACACGCGGCGCGACACTTTCGACGTGCTGAATGTTGATCGTGCTGAGCACGTCGATGTTGTGGTCGAGGAGGTAGAGAACGTCTTCGAAGCGCTTGGCGAAGTGGCTGCCGGCGATGTTGGTGTGGGGCAGTTCGTCGACGATGGCGACCTGTGGCGCCCGGGTGACGATGGCATCCACGTCCATCTCATGAAAGATTGTGCCTTTGTATTCGAGTTCGCGGCGGGGTACCTGCTGCAGCTGGGAGGCCAACTCTGCGGTCGCGGAGCGGCCATGCGTTTCAACCACACCGATGACCACATCTTCGCCGCGGCTGCGTCGACGGATGCCTTCGCTCAACATGCTGAAGGTCTTCCCGACGCCGGGCGCGTACCCGAGGAAGATCTTCAGCCGGCCGTGCTGGCGTTCGGGATCGCTGGCCAGCAGCCAGTCTTCCGGCGTCTTTCGGTTTGGAGATGGCGTGTCGGGCACCGCTTAGAATGCTCCCTATGAACTCGCGTCGGCGTGTGATGGCTGTGCGCTGGGTGCTTGCCTTTGGCACCCTGGCCGGAATTGTATTGGCCTATCGGCGCTGGTTGCACGTAAACCCAACGACGGTCGCGCTCACACTGGTGTTTGTACATCCTTGTGCTTGCGGCGCGCTGGAGTCTGCGCTATGCGGTCGCCGTTTCCCTGGCCGCAACGGCATGCTACAACTTTTACTTCCTGGCGCCGGTTGGCACGTTCACGATTGCAGATCCGCAGAACTGGCTTGCACTGTTCGCGTTTCTGAGCACCAGCGTGATCGGAAGCCGGCTCTCCCAGAAGGCTCGTGACGAAGCCGAGGAGGCCAGGACGCGACAGCGCGAGGTAGAGCTGCTGTTCATGCTCAGCCGGGAGCTCCTGGAGACCGACAACGTTGGCGAGCTGGTGAACATCTTGCCGCAGCTTATCGCGAGAGCTTCTCGGGCAACATCGGTGATTTTGTACCTGCTGGAGGGCGATCGACTGTACCAGGCCGGTTTGCAGCAGGTTTCCGGGATCGAGATTCCTCACTATCGGCAGCTTGCGTTGAGTTTGTCCGGCCCCGAGAGCGCACCCGGCGATGAGACGCGGCTGCCACTCCGTGCGGGTGTGCGCCCTCGCGGGCTGCTGGTGGTCACAGGACTTTTTGTGTCCTCCGAGACGTGGCAGGCAATCGCGGGACTGGTAGCGATCGCGATCGATCGCGCGCACGCGCTCGAAGAGGTGGCGAAGAGCGAAGCCAACAAAGAAAGTGAACGTCTGCGGACCCTGATTCTGGACTCGATTACGCATGAGTTGCGGACTCCGCTCACGTCGATCAAAGGCGCAGCGACAACGCTGTTGTCATCGGAGAATGTAGGGCCGGAAGATCGCCGGGAGTTGCTCACCATCGTCGATGAGGAGACGGATCGTCTGAATCGGCTGGTGGGAGAGGCGGTGGAGATGGCGCAGCTTGAGGCTCAGCAGGTTCATATGACCTTCGCGCCGGCACCGCTGGAGGAGCTTGTGGACGCGGCGAAACAGGGGTGTGAGTGGGTATTCGAATCGCATCCGGTCTCGATCGAGCTCCCGAAGTTGCCGAACGTTTCAGCCGACAAGGAGATGGTCACCAAGGTCTTATGCAATCTGTTGGAGAACGCTGGGAAGTACTCGAAGCCGGGAGCACCGATCTTTATCTCCGCGCAGCAGAAGGATGGGTTCGTGTACACGAGCATCGCGGATCGCGGCATTGGGATCGATGTCGCGGAGCAGGCTCTTATCTTCGACCGGCTCTACCGGTCGCGGAACCACAGTGAAAGCACATCCGGGACAGGTATGGGGCTGGCGATCAGCAGGGCGATCGTGGAATCCCATCGCGGCACGCTGAGCGTCACGAGCCAGCGAGATCAGGGATCTGTGTTCACCTTTAGCCTGCCGGTCGCGTCGTGAGCTTTGTCCACGTCACGCGCGATTTGTCCGTGCAATTTAGAATCTGGCTTGGCGCAGCGAACGCAAGCGCGACTCCATCTCTGGACGAGGCACCGAGCCTCTTCGTATGCTGAGCACCATGCGATTTTGGAACGACGGGTCTTACGGTCAGGTCTTTGTCCGCTGCGTGGCAAGTGCCGCGATGGTGGTGGGTGCGACTTCAGCAACTCGCGCGCAGACTTGCACGACGCAGGCAAAGATGACCGCGGCAGAGCGTACGCGAGATCGGGAACACTGCCTACAAGCTCGCGAGTGCGGTCCAGCGTGGCGACACGGAGACGATACGAGCGGCGACGATCCAGCAGTACGTGGGCGACTTCAACCAGACCGCGGCCCTGGTCCGTACGACCTCCGCCGACGTGACCGGCGACACGTTCGCGGTAACGCATATTTTTCTGCTGGACGCCACGAAGCGTACCGCAGGGGACAACTCCGACGCGAGCTTCACTTGTCCCCTGGTGGGGACGGCGGCGGAGACGGATTTCTCGATTGGCGGGCTCCCGCCGGGCCGATACGCGTTCGTGATGGTCGAAGCGTCTGGCCCACATCCGTGGTTGCTGTCGTTTCTGCTGCAGGAACAAGGTGGATGGAAGATCGCGGGGTTCTACCAGCACCCGCGCGAGGTCGCGGGGCACAATGGCCTGTGGTACTGGACGACGGCGCGCGCGGATGCGAAGGATGGGAAGGAGTGGCTCTCCTGGGTGCTGTACGGTGAGGCCGACCAACTGTTGCGTCCCGCAAACTTCGTTTCGACGACGAATCTTGACCGCCTGCGGTCGGAAGAGCGGTCCGTGACGCCGTCCGCCCTGGCCGAAGGGCTGAGTGCGAGATCGCCGTTGGTGGTTAAAGGCCCGAACGGAGCCGATTTCCGGATCACGGCACTGAGCAGCCAGGCGTCTGAAGACGGCAAGCAGTTGAACCTGGTGATGCATCTCGAGGCGAATGAAGGAGCGGATCAGAGTGCCGTGACCGCCCGGAGCCTGGCAGCGGCGACAGCGCTGTTAACGGCGCATCCGGAGTTGCGCTCCGGGTTCGATAATCTCTGGATTATCGCGGAGGTGCCGGGGAGCAATCCGTTCGTCACCGAACGACCCATGGCGCAGATGGCCCAAGGAAAGTAACGTAGAGCAGATGGAGATCCACAACTTTGAGCCGGCACCGTCGTTATGGCGACCTAAGATCGGCCGAGGAGATTGATGCCAACTGTCATGAAAACTCTGGCTCAAGCCATTCGTGAGCGGCGATCCACGCCGAGCTTTGATGGTGAGCCGATTCCTCCGAGTGATCTTCGCCAGATCCTGGACGCGGGGCTGCTGGCCCCGAGCGGGTACAACATGCAGCCGTGGCGTTTTGTGGTGGTGCAGCACCCCGAACAGCGCCGCCGGCTGCGCGCGGCCAGCTATAACCAGGCGAAGGTCGAAGAGGCCTCCGCGGTGATCGTGGCATGTGGGGATCGCGATGGTTGGAGGCGCGATCTCGACGAGATGTTGAGGATGGGGCGCGCCGGCGGCATGCCGGAGAGCTATGCGGCGCAGGCTGCCCAGAGCGTTCCCAGCTACCTTTCCGGCTTCACGGAAGAACAGATGACCGGATGGCTGAACAAGCAGGTCATGCTGGCGTTTACCTCGATGATGCTGATGGCCGAGGTGCTGGGCTATGACACGGCTCCGATGGAAGGATTCGAGCAGCAGAAGGTCTGCGAGACGCTGCGGCTGCCGCTGAGCTACTGGGTGGTGGCCTTGCTGGCGGTCGGGCACCTCCACGGGCCGGACAAGTTCAACGGCGGGCGCTTCGAGCTGAGCCATACTGTCTTCGGCGAGGAGTACGGAAAGCCGTTGCGCTGACCTCTGCTGCGAATCTGGTGCACCGACGCGCTAAAGTAAAGCAGGATCCGGCCGATAATGGATGTGTGGACAGGCGCGTCAGAACGCGCGGCCGGATAGGAGCGAAGGCGCGGGATGAAGGCCCTGGGGCGAGTTTTATTGGTTTTGGTTGTGCTGGGTGTCCTTGGGCTGATCCTTGCGATTCGCGAGCCACTGTGGGTCGAGCAGCAGAGAACGCACCTGGGGCTGTTCCTTGCCCGTGTGCAGAGCAACTACGTGTTGACGCCTGAAGGACGCGTCCACTACTACGAGGCTGAACCGCGTATCCCGGGCGGCGGCATCCCGCTGGTGCTGATCCATGGCCTGGGCGACCGCGACGAGAGCTGGGCTCCCATGTTGAAGCGCCTGAAGGGAGCCGGCTTTCACGTTTATGCTCCAGATTTGCTCGGGTACGGACGTTCCCCGAGGCCTGAGAATGGCGACTACTCGATGAACGGTGAGGTCAAGTACGTGTATGACTTCATCCAGTCGCTGGGCTTGCAGAAGACCGACCTTGGCGGATGGTCGATGGGGGGCTGGATCGTATTGCAGCTTGCGCACGATCACCCGGAGATGACCGATCGCGTCGTGGTGTTTGATAGCGCCGGCCTGAAATCCGAGACCGCGCACAGCCCGAACGTGTTTCATCCGGCTTCGGCGGAGGACATCCAGCAACTGTGGTCCCTGATGGAGCCGGAGGCCAAGCCCCTGCCCGACAATGTGGCCCGCGCAGGCGCACGCCGGATGGCGGCCAACCAAGCCGTGATCGACAAGAACCTGCAGTCCATAGCGTCGAGTCCCACGCTGGAGCCGGTGCTGCAGGACTTCCCCGAACCGCTGCTGATCATGTGGGGCAGCGCCGACAAGCTCACCCCGGTCGCGCTCGGCCGCGAGATGCATGCGCTGGATCCGCGTTCGGAGTTGGATATTGTGGAGGGTTGCGGGCACCTGGCGCCCTTGCGCTGCGCGGCACGCGTGGCGCCCGCAGTCGCTGACTTTCTCAAATCGGAGCCGCCGCCGCAGGGCGGGGTCCGTACCCTCGCCAACATGCGCCGGTAGCCATACCATCGCTGTCGCGCTACGGCTCGGCGCCCCACTGGTACGCGCCCGGTTGCGGGAGTCCGATGTGCTGCAGCACGCGATGGACGTAGTTGCGCACGATGTCCTCCACCGTTTGCGGTTGGTTGTAGAACGTCGGCGTGACTGGGAACACGGTCGCTCCGGCCTCGGTGACCGTGGCCATGTTGCGGATTTGAATGAGGTTAAGGGGTGTCTCGCGGACGCAGAGGACGAGTGCGCGACGCTCCTTCAGACACACGTCCGCGGCGCGCTCGATGAGGTCGCCGGCCATGCCGTGGGCGATCGCCGCCAGGGTGCCCATGGAGCAGGGCAGAATGACCATCGCGGACAGCGGAAAAGACCCGCTGGCGATGCTGGCCCCGACGTCCTCATGCGCGTGCGTGGCGACCTTCTCGGAGGCGTGACCGAGCAGCTTCTGCGCCAGGCCTGATCTCCCGCTCGCGCCGGATTCCTCCGCCAGGACCCGCAAGGCGCTGGGTGACGCCACCAGGTGGACGCCGGTGACGCGGTCGTCCGCGTGCAACGCTCTGAGCATCTCGGCGGCGAAAACAGAGCCGCTCGCACCCGTGATTGCGAGGCAGACATTGAGCGGCGGCGCGGGCTGAATTGCGGGCATCAGCCGTCATTATCGCCTACGTTTTTGCCTGCTCCAGCAAGACATTTGCCAAAGTTTACGGTCTACTACTTTCATGGCACTGTTGCACCTAACCGGACAGGTGAAGAGCACCCGCGCCCCGTGGTTTAGCCTGTTCCAGCCGGATCGGGTGGCGTTTCAGGAGCGGCCGCGAAGGTGGCCGGCGATCGTCGACGATCCTGGCCTTGTTCTGCTGTGCTCTGCTGGGGATTACCACGCGCGCAGATGCCTCCGTCTCGCTGCTTCTGGAGCAGCCCTATGGCGGTTTTGGCGCCTGGAATCCGACAGGGCACTCGGCGCTGTACTTCGACCATATCTGCGCAGCGACACCGGTTCAGCTTCGTCCGTGCGGACCGGGCGAGCTGGGAGTCGTGATCAGCCGGTACGACGGCATCCAGGAGTACGACTGGGTAGCAGTTCCGCTGATTCCTTACCTTTACGCGGTAGATTCTGCCAGAGACATTCCGACGCGGGTCGATCACGGCGATGTGAGCCGGATGCGGGACGAGTACCGCCGCGAGCACCTCGAGGACGTCGCGCCGGATACCGCCGATGGCGGCATGCCGCATGGGAACTGGTACGAACTGGTCGGGTCCGCGTATGACCGGACGATCTATGGCTTCCGCGTAAAGACCAGCCCAGAGCAGGACGCCGAGATCATCGACCGCTTCAACGATCGTCCGAACGTCACCCGCTACAGTGGCGCGTTCAGAAACTGCGCCGACTTCGCTCGCACTACGATCAATATGCTCTACCCGCATGCGGTTCGGCGCAATCTGATCGCTGACTTCGGATTGACGACTCCCAAATCCGTCGCGCGGGGCCTGACCCACTATGCGCGCAAACATCCAGAGGCTGGCCTGGAGGTGTTCCAGGTCAAGCAGGTGCAGGGCGATCTGCCGCGTTCGTTGGGCGTCGAGGGTGTCTCGGAGAGCCTGCTGAAGCGCTATGGCCTGCCTTTGACCTTTGCGTCGCCGCACGTCACCGTGGCGGTGTTGCTGGCGTATATCGGGCAGGGACGCTTCGCGGTTCCGAAGCACGCGCCTACGCTGGACGTCGCGGCGCTCGAAGCCGAATACAGCCGGTTCGCAGGCACTCGAAGGTGACGGGGTCCCGCCACCGCAAATGGGGATTGCGGTCGGTCACCAGCCTCTCGGACGGAGATACCGTCCGTGGGTTCGCGACCTTTGTCCCTTCGGTCGACGATGGCGAGTCCCGGGCATTCACGATGCGGCTCGACTGTCCTGAGTGCAACGATCTGCAGCGTTAGGACTTTTGCGGCGGGCGACGACTACAATTCTCCCGAATGGCCTACTTCGAAAAGCCCCTGGGCAAAAACGTCCGTTTCCTGCTGCCCTCACTCAAGTTGAAGCAGCCCTGTCCCGGGGGAATCACGGTCGAGCAATCGGTGCATGAGTTTCTGATGGCTCACTTTGGTGGGTATACGGCGACCGCGGCAAACCTTTTCGGCTACTGGAAAGAGGAAGACGGGGTGTTCTCGTACGGAGAACACCGCGAATTCACAGTGGCGCTTACCGGCGAGAGCGGCTTGACGGAGTTAAAGGCGTTCCTTGGGACGACAGCCCGGACCTTGGACGAGAAATGCCTGTATATCGAGGTCGCCGGATCTGCCTCGCTGCTGTACGGGGACATTGTGACGGACGAAGCGCAGTTAGAGATGCGCGGCCGCTCCGCGGCTCTGAGCCACTAACCGTCGGCCAGCACACGCTCAAAGACAGCGTCGATGTTCGTCAACTGACGGCGGTAGTCGAATGCCCTTGCGATCTGCTCCTGCGACAGCCGGGAGCTGATCGTGGGATCGTGCGCGATCAGATCGCGGAAGTTCCGGTCGTTGGTCCAGGCATCCATGGCATGGCCCTGCACGAGCCTGTATGCGTCCTCGCGGCTCATGCCGGCCTCGGAGAGATCGAGCAGCAGTTGGCCGGAGAAGACCAGACCACCGGTGAGTTCGAGGTTCCTCAGCATGCGCTGCGGGTATACCAGCAAGCGGTCGATGAGAGTCGCTGTTTTGTCCAGCAGATAGTCCGCCAGCGAGGTGCTATCCGGCAGGATCACGCGCTCGGCGGAGGAGTGGGAGATGTCGCGTTCATGCCAGAGGGCGACGTCCTCGAGAGCCACCTGGGCGTTGGCGCGGACGACCCGGGCGAGCCCGCAGATCTGCTCGCTGGTGATGGGATTCCGCTTGTGCGGCATCGCGCTTGAGCCCTTTTGGCCCTTGGAGAAGAACTCCTCCGCCTCGCGGACCTCGGTGCGCTGCAGATGCCGGATCTCGGTGGCGATCTTGTCCAGGGTCGAGCAGATGACCGCGAGGGTAGTGATGAATGCGGCGTGACGGTCGCGCTGGAGCACCTGGGTAGAGACGGGGGCTGCCTGCAGGCCGAGGCCGGCGAGGATGGCGGCCTCATGCTCCGGCTTCAGGTGTCCGAAGCTGCCGACCGCGCCGGAGATCTTGCCGACTCGGACGTCTTCGGCCGCGAGATCAAAGCGCTTGAGGTTGCGACCCATCTCGGCATACCAGAGCAGAAGCTTCATGCCGAAGGTTGTGGGCTCCGCGTGGATGCCGTGAGTGCGGCCGATGGCTGGGGTGTGCTGGAACTCGATGGCCCGGCGCTTCAGGACTTCGCGGAGGCGCAGGATGTCGTTGCGGATGATCGTGGAGGCCTCGACGAGGGCGAGAGCCTGTGCGGTGTCCACGACGTCGGTGGAGGTGAGCCCGAAGTGCAGCCAGCGCGCCTCCGGGCCTACCGATTCGGCGACGGCGGTAGTGAAGGCGAGCACGTCGTGGCGTAACTCGCGCTCCAATTCATCGATGCGCTCCACGGTGAAGGTGGCGCGCTCACGAAGCGCCGTGGCAGCCGATTGCGGAACGACCCCCGCCTGCGCCAAAGCTTCGGTTGCGGCGATCTCGACGCGCAACCAGCGTTCAAACTTGCTCTGGTCGGACCATAGTTTGGCCATTTCGGGCCGGGTGTAGCGGGCGATCATCTCAACTCCTGGGCTTGTCAGTCGGATGAGGGCGAAAGCAGAAGATACTTGCCTCGGAGTCCGACTTTCTTTCATCATAGGCGTACGGCTGGCTCTGAACCGGGGCCGTGGATGCCGGTGGATTTGACTCCGCTGTCTTCGATCCGTATCTTGAACGAACTCCTATCGCCGCACGACACAGTGGGGAAACAATGGACGACAGCACGTTGGTACCTACGGATCAGGAGCGCCTCGGCCGCCTAGCGGAGTTCCGCTTCGAATTACGTCGGTTCCTGAACTTCAGTGAGACAGAAGCGGAGCGCTTCGGCATCGCCGCGCAGCAGTATCAGTTGATGCAGGTGATCGGTGCGCTGCCGCAGGGCGAATCGGCCTCGATCTCGATGATCGCCGAACGGATGATCCTGCGGCACAACAGCACGGTTGAACTGGTGGACCGCGCGGAGCGAGCGGGCCTGGTGCGCCGGGTCAGCGATGAGCGCGATCTGCGCCGGTCGCTGGTGATGCTGACGCCGCACGGAGAGTCGGTGCTGCAGCGCATGATCGGATCGCACCTCGATCAGCTATATGGCGAGGCAGGCGAGCGCCTGGTCCGGGCTCTGGCTGAGGTACGTCAGCACGCGGCGAGCAAAGGTGCGGGCGCCGCGCACTCTTCCAACGGATCCTGATCGCGCGCTGGCCTAAGCCAGAAAGCAGGCTGGGCAGACGCTCAGCTTGCTTCCTCCACGCCAAGCAGCACGCTCATCTCGTCGTACAGGAAGCCCTGTCCGGGCTTGTAGGGCTGCACCCATCGGCCGTCGAGCACGAACTGCGGAATGGCGCGTTTGCCGGTGTGAGCGATGACCTCGTCCGCCGCGCCGGGGGTGCGTTCGATATCGATCTCTTTGAAGGCGATGGCGTGTTTGTTGAGGAAACGCTTCGCCTCTCGGCAGTCGCGGCACCAATCCGCGGTGTAAACCAGAAGTTCCATGCGCATATTTTCTCTCACGTCCTCGATCGAGTGGAGTGCAACGCAGCCCTGAACGTGTCCTAAATCGCTGTTGGTTATTGTTCCTTGTAGTTTCGCATCAGGCCGCCGTCGATCACGTACGTGGATCCCGTGATGTAGTCGGCCTCGTCAGAGGCGAGAAACGCGGTGAGGCTGGCCACTTCCTCGGAGGTACCCATCCGCCCAAGGGGGATGTTGTTCAGCAAGGGGTCGAGCTTGGAGGGGTCATTGAGCAGCTTCTGATTGATGGGAGTGATGATTGCGCCGGGCGCTACGTTATTCACAGTAATGCCCAACGGCCCAAGTTCCATAGCGAGATCGCGCATCAGCATGCGGATGCCGCCCTTGGCCGCACAATAACTTGCAAAGTGCGGAAACACCATATCTTCGTGGACTGAGGAAATGTTGATAACTTTCCCGCGCTTCTTCAGGTCGCGCAGCCGGCGCACGAAGGCCTGGGTGATGAAGAACGCGCCTTTGAGGTTCAGGTTCAGAACGGCGTCGTAGTCCTGTTCGGTGACGTCCCAGAAGTCGGCACCTTTCTCGATGCCGGCGTTGTTGACGAGGATGTCGCAGCCACCAAGCTGGTCATAGGCGGCGTTGATCAGCGATTGGCCGCCCTGAACCGTGGAGACGTCCGCCTGGACGGTGATGGATTTGCCGCCGTTTTTGGCGGCGATCTGCTTTTGGGTGTCTTCGGCGCCTTCGGGGTGGCTGTGGTAGTCGATGACGACCGAGGCGCCCTCGCTTGCCAGCCTGACCGCGATGGCCTGACCGATGCCCGAAGACGACCCTGTGACTACGGCGACCTTACCTTCAAACCGACCCGCCATGCGTGACGCCTCCGGCCCGCTCGTTGGCGGTGTGCTCACTCAGATGCAGAGGAGCCGGAAGACGCCGCAGAGAGCTGGACGGAACCTTGCTCGGCCCGGCGCCGGCGGAAGAATGCGGTCAGCATCGTGCTGCATTCGTCGGCGAGAACGCCTTCGGTCACCTCGACGCGGTGATTCAGTTGGGGGTGATTCATCACGCTGAGCACGGAGCCGCAGGCGCCAGCCTTGGGGTCGCGGGCAGCGTAGACAAGGCGCGCGACGCGGGCGTGGAGGATGGCGCTGGCGCACATGGCGCAGGGTTCCAGGGTGCAGACGAGGGTGCAACCGGGCAGGCGGTAGTTGTTGAGGGCGACGGCCGGCCTGGCGGAGAGCGACGATCTCGGCGTGCGCCGTTGGGTCGTTGGTCCGGAGGACCTGATTATTGCCGCGGCCGATGATGTGGCCTTCAGGGGATACGACGATGGCGCCGACGGGGACCTCACCTGCGGCTTCGGCGCGTCTGGGCCTCGTCCATGGCGAGACGCATGAGGGCTTCGTCGGAGAGCACGATCAGGCGCCCCGGACCTGCGGCTGGGCCTCGGGGCCGAAGAAGCGCTCGATCTGGCCGGCGAGTTCGAGGAGCTTGGGGCGACGGAGCGCGACGCCGGCGTCGTTGAGCTCGAAGCTGCGGCGCCAGACGTCTTCGAGGATCGGCATGAGTTTGGTGGAGACGAGGTCGGCCGTGGGAAAGCCTTCGACCTGGTTGAAGAGCAGATCGGCCTCGGTCTCGTACTCGTCGGCGGGGGAGCCCTCGGCGATGAAGCCTTCGACGTCAGCGGATGGCGACGAGTTCCTGGATGGAGTCGAGATCGGGTGGCGGCGGCCAGGGCTTAGACATGGGTGCTGTGCGGCGTCCTCCGGGATAGTTTAGGCGGGTTCCTGCTGGGTCAGGCAGTGCAGGGCGCCGAGGCCCCAGATGAAGTCGGTGCAGTGGATGCCGGTGACGACGCGGTCGGGGAAGCACTCCGCGACGGTGTTGAGTGCGATGCGGTCGTTGGGGTCGTTGAACGTGGGGACGAGCACGTGGCCGTTGCAGATGTAGAAGTTGGCGTAGCTTGCGGGCAGGCGTTGGCCTTCGAAGATGACGGGCGCGGGCATGGGCAGCGTGCGGATCTCGAAGGGCTGGCCTTGGAGGTTGCGGGCTTCGCGCAGGCGCTCGAGGTTCTCGGCGAGCGGGAGGTGGTTCTCGTCGGCGGTGTTCTCTTCGATGGCGGTGAGGATGGTGTTTTCGGCGACGAAGCGGGTGATGTCGTCGACGTGGCCGTGGGTGTCGTCGCCGGCGCAGCCGCGATTCAGCCAGAGGACCTGGTCGATGCCGAGGAAGTCGTGGAAGGCTTGTTCGAGCTGCGGCTTGCTGACGCCTGGGTTGCGCTGCTGGACGTCGCTGAGGAGGCATTCTTCGGTGGTGAGGAGGATGCCGTCGCCGTTGGTGTCGATGCTGCCGCCTTCGAGGACGAGGCGGTGCTGTGAGCCGTCCGGGAGGGTGACTTTCGGCTGTGTGGAGGGCATGCCGTAGAGCTCGGCGACGTGTTGCGGGATTTGGTCGTCGTTGTGCCAGTTGGGGTATTTGGCCCAGGCGTTGAAGCGCCAGTCGGTGATGGCGAGTTTGCCGGAGTCGGTCTTGCTGCTTGACGAAGATGGGGCCGGAGTCGCGCAGCCAGATGCGGTCGGTGCGCCAGTGGTGGAAGTGGAGGCGGGCGAGGTTGGCGCCCTGGCGGCGCAGCAGGTTGGTGGCGCGCTTCTCGGCGGCGAGGTCGTTGACGAGGATGTGGACGTCTTCCGCGGTGGAGAGCCAGCGGACGATCTCGGCGTAGACCCAGGGGATGGGTTGGAACTTGTTGGGCCAGTCTTCCGGGTTGTGTGGCCAGGCGATCCAGGTGGCGGCGTGCGGGGCCCACTCGGCGGGCATGCGGAAGCGTGGTGTGTCAGTCATGCAGATGTGAGGGGTACCCCCTCCTCCCCGTACTTTCGGTTCAAAGTACGTTCGATAAAGGGGTTAGCCCTGGACTTTCAGATGTGTCCTGTGTGTTTCGGGGGAGCGCGATGTGGTGGCGCTGACGCTTTCCCGTTCGCTGTTTCCAGTATAGCTAGCTGAGCTGAATTGATATGCAGCCGGCTGTTCAGGTTTTTGTCAGTGCTGCGCAGTGTAGAAGGTGTAGATCGCGGCGTACGGAACGCGTAGCGTGATGCCGGCGTGTTGGGCGTCACAGCCGTCCTTGGGAGCGGCGCCGGCCTGGGTGTCGGAGCGGCGAACGAGGGTGATGTTGGAGAGGGCGCCGGTGGTGGAGCCTGTCGGATGCGTTTCGAGCAGGAGCGACGGGATCGCGTCGGCTTTCGAAGAGGGTTGCGTCTGGATGACCTTGCCCGTGATCGCACTGCCGTCGGTCCAGGTCCAGGTGGGACCGGCGCTGTGGGTGCCGACCTGCTGGTGCGTGGAGCGGTCGTAGAGGTTAGCCTCGGGCGCTTGAAAGACCCACGCCAAGTTCGTTGTTCTTGGGCATGCAGGTGTAGATCTGGACGCCGCGGCCTTCGACGGTGAAAACCGCTTTTGCGCTTTGTGGCGGAAGTGTGGGGTCTGCGGCTTGCGGCAGCAGGAGCGCGGTGAACAGGGCGGTGGCGAGAAGCATGCGTGCCTCGGGCGATGATTTGCTTCGTTCAGGTTAGCGGATTGGGCTTCGTAGCGGCTCCCGTAAATCTGTGTTCTCCGACAGCCCAGGGGACAGAAGCAGGGATGTTCACAGGCTCAGGACCGGTTCTCGGGACATGAGCTTCGAGCGAAACTGCGGTCCGATGTACCCTGACGAGGAGTGATTACGCGCGTTCAACGGCTCGATGGCTTCCTTCGGGCACGTTTCCTCAATCCATTGCTTCGCCTGCTTCACACTGGCGTGAGTCCACAGGAACTCTCCTGGAGCTTCGCGATTGCGTTGATGGTCGGCCTCAGTCCCACGCTGGGTCTGACGACTGTGATCATGCTGCTGCTGGCCTGGCTGCTGCGGCTGAACTATGTCGCCACGCAGATCGGCATTCACCTGATGACCCCCTTGCAGGTGGTTCTGTTTCTTCCGCTGATTGATGTTGGGATCGCGGTGTTCAGAGCCGAGCCACTGCCTATGTCGAGGGACGAGATTCTGGGTCTGATGCACCATCACCCGATTCGGCTTATGCATGTGCTCTGGCAGTGGGAGTGGCATGCGCTGGCGGTGTGGGCTGTGTGTGCGGCGGTGTGCACGCCTATTCTTGCGGTGCAGATTCGCAAGGTGCTTGAGATGTCGATGCGCCGGCATGAGGATTTGCTGGCCTAGGTTGGGTGCCCGAAGGTATTGAGGAACGAGTGGCGGCCGACTGGCGACCTGTACGAGAAGCCGTTTCACGGACGGAGCCGTGTTAGGAATCGAGGCAGAGTGCGTTCAGGCGTGCTGCCTGGCTTCCCGGTTCAGATACAAGATCACGGGATCTGCCGCGAACAGCGTTGGTCAGCTCGCCGGACGTAGGACAATGGCAAAGAAAATGCTTGGTTGGGCGCTTGAGCCTCGGGTACTTTCTGAAGCGCTTGCTCGACCGAGCCAAAGGGCCACAGGATGCGTACAAGTTTCACGAGGAGACCGAAAACAGAAGAGCCCGCCGCGAGCGACGGCAAAAACTACATCACTCCAAGCGGGCTCGAGCGCCTGAAAGATGAGCGCCAATTTCTGCTCACCAAGGATCGCCCGGCTGTGGTGGAAGTGGTGACGTGGGCTGCGGGCAATGGCGATCGTAGCGAAAACGCTGACTATCAGTATGGCAAGCGGCGACTGCGGCAGATCGATGAACGAATTCGCTTCCTGATGAAGCGAATCGAAGCTGCGGAAGTAGTCGATCCAGAAGCTCCGAGAACAGGGCAGCGGGCGACGAAGGTATTCTTTGCAGCCACGGTACGCTATGCCACTGACGCAGGCGCAGAGCGAGTGGTGAGCATCGTGGGTGTAGACGAAGTCAATCTCGACCGCAACCACATCAGTTGGGCCTCACCCCTGGGGCGAGCACTTATGGGAGCGGCAGAGGGTGACGAAGTTGTTCTTCGTGCGCCCGGCGGCACTGAAACGCTGACCGTGCTGGAGGTGCGATACGAGCGCATACCTGTAGAACCGTTTCGCGAGCCACTTGGGCCGGAAGTCTCGCCGACGAGACCCGCTCGCTGAGAACAGGCGTGCTGCCGTCGCAGAAGCAGTCGGGCATAATTAAGTCCCAAGAAACTCATGTCGCCAACTCGGCTCGTCATACAGTCAACCCGCCCAGAGGGTAACGGTCGCCCACTGTACGACAAGCCCGTTTGGCGTCCAGGTGACCCGATTTATCTGACGTAAACGATTTATCCCTCCTGATTCGAGGGCGGTGAGTGCATCAGGGATAACTCGCTCCTTCAGATAACGATATCAACTCGGCGCTTTGCAATGTATTCGGGAGCAAGGAGATCATCCACTAAAGATGAGCGGCACCCGGATTCAAATTTTACCGAGCCGTGTAGCCGCCGTCGATCACCACGACGCTTCCCGTTGCAAAACTTGCCTGTGGGCTCGACAGCCACACCACTGCGGAAGCGATTTCATCGGAACGTCCCAGGCGGCCTAAGGGGATACTTTCAATGACTGTCTTCATGGCATCCGGGTATGCGGCAATCGCTCGTTCAATCATCGGCGTATGAACGGCACCGGGGCAAACCGCATTCACCCGAATCCCTTTTGGCGCGTAATCAAGAGCCGCACTTCGGGTGAGTCCGATCACGCCGTGCTTGGACGCGGTATAAGCCCCGAGTCCCGGGTTTCCGATCAAACCATTGGTGGAAGAAATATTCACAATGGAGCCTTCGCCCTGCTGACGCATTTGCGCCAGCTCATACTTCATGCAGTTCCATACGCCACGAAGATTGATGGACATCAGGTGATCGAAATCGGTTCCTGTGGCATCGGCCATTTCGACGGCGGGAACGTGGATACCTGCGTTGTTGCACGCTGCATCCAGCTTGCCGAAAGCCGACACTGTACGTCCAACGACTTCCTGAACCTGCGCCTCATTGGAAACATCACATTCAAAAGCGACTACATGATGACCTGACGCAATCAAACTGTCTGCCGCTTTGTGAATAGCATCTCCGTTCGCATCAAGCAAAGCGACGCAAGCTCCTGCTTCAGCAAGCATCTTTGCCGTGGCATATCCGATTCCCGCAGCCGCTCCTGTCACCAGGGCTGACTTCCCCCCAAATGTTTGATCCACGACCTCGGCCTTTCCTCTCAGGAGTCATTCTAGTGCTCTGTTGGTGCAAACAGCACAACGCAATCATCGAGAGTCTCTTGCCATTGGCTCCATCATGAGTCCCGAGAAACGCGGTTCACGTCAAAGGTCGATAAGTCGGCATCTCGGACACTTGAACCCGGCCAGAGGGTAACGTGACTGTCAACTGTACGAGATGCCCGTTTCACGTCCGCTCGAACCATCGCTGGCGATAATGCGACCGCTGATCGACATGCTAGGTTTCTGTAATGGGAGCCTGGGGCACCGCGCTATTTCTGATGACACCGCGTGCGACGTTCGCGATTCTTATTTCGACCTTCTAGGGGACGGCAAGAGCGGCCATGAAGCAACACTGGCCTTGCAAAAGGAGTGGTCTGCTTCCCTCGCCGGTCCGGAAGAGGCCAATGTTTTCTGGTTGGCTCTTAGTGCTTGCCAATGGAAGTGTGGAAGATTAGAGCCTGAGGTGCTTGCCCGCGCACTCGATATCATCGACAGCGGATCAGACCTGGCCCGATGGGGGTCTGGAACGAAAGAGCACAGAAAACGTGCAGCCGTTCTCATCGCACTTCGCGCTCAGCTTGTGTCACCACAGCCTCCTGAAAAACGAATCAAAAAGCGATTCAGAGACACAAACGATTGGAAACTCGGCGATCTGGTCGCATACCGTTTGCATTCAGGACGCTTTATCGTTTTGAGAACGATTGGTCATCACTTGGACCGCGGAGGAAGGGCGCCTGTCTGTGAGGTGATCGATTGGAGTGGCCACGACATACCGCCCTCCTTCAGTGGCTTTGGCATCCGTAAGAGCACAAGAGCGAAGCCTTTCACGCAGCTCATGATTGGGCGCACCAGCGCTAAGGAAAGACCAGATGACCGTCTTCGCGTCTAGGCGTGAACGAACCACCCACGCAGAAGCCGGCAGGCTATTTAGTCACGCTCTGGAGGTGGCTCGACGAGACGTTAGCTCAAGAGTTCGGATTAGAGTAAGCGGTTCTAAGGACAACCTTTGGAATAAGAGGGGTCACGTCACCGACTCACGGCCCCAAGCAAGGTCCCGATAAACGCGGTCTCGTCAGTTGACGATAAGTCGGCTTAGCGGAAACTTGAAAGCGGACACACGATTAGTGATCAAACGCCGCATAGTCACGCGCTTGTCCGTCCGGGATTTTGGAGCTGAAAAAGTGACGTCCGCGAATCCGGCCAACGAAGCGCCCCAGGGATGCTCTAGTCCTCCGGATGCGACTTCAGGCTCAAGGGGAACCTGTACGCATCCGTCCTGCCCCGTTCGCCCGACTGGTTGTATACGACGCAGGCCCTCAATGCTCGGCCTACTGGAAATAACGGATACACCGGAGAGTGCTCGCCCAGAGCGATCGACAACGCACAAACGGGTGAAGACCGGGGTGGTGCCATCGAGCCTCGGACTATTTGGTCCAAAGAGCATGGCCGCTATGAGGAGCAAGGTTTTCACTTCTGAACTCCAGTTCCCGCGGAGACAGCGTAATGTAGCGAAGGCACCAAGGATCGATGGCCGAGAAGTCGGCTTGTCGTGCACTGCCGCGACGCGAGAGCCGCCTATGAGCGGTTCGCATGGTGGCTGTATTGCTAGTCCAGAAAGCGGCTGGTGATGCCGCCGTAGGCGTCGATGCGGCGGTCGCGGAGGAAGGGCCAGTGCTGGCGGGTGATTTCGACTTCTTTGGGGTCGAGGTCGGCGTAGAGGATTTCTTCCTTGTCGTGGGAGGCCTTGGCGAGGATGCGGCCGAAGGGGTCGGCGATGAAGCTGCCGCCCCAGAACTCGAGGCCGAGTTGGGGCCGTGATGAGTCGCCGGGCTGCCTACGACCTCGTTGGCGGTGGGCGGGACGCGGTTGAGTTTGCCGTCGATGAGGACGTCGCCGTGCTCGTGGCCGACGCGGTTGACGGCGCAGACGAAGACGCCGTTGGCGATGGCGTGGGCGCGCTGGATGGTCTGCCAGGCGTCGTACTGGCGCTCGCCGAACTCGGCCTTTTCGCTGGGGTGCCAGCCGATGGCGGTGGGGTAGAAGAGGGTTTCGGCGCCCTTGAGCGCGGTGATGCGGGCGGCTTCGGGGTACCACTGGTCCCAGCAGACGAGCGTGCCGATGTTGCCGGCGGATGTGTGTTGTGCCGCGAAGCCGAGGTCGCCGGGGGTGAAGTAGAACTTCTCGTAGTAGAGCGGGTCGTCGGGGATGTGCATCTTGCGGTAGATCGCGGCGATGTTGTCGGGCTGCGTGGAGCTGGCCGTGGTCGAGGATGGCGGCGGTGTTGTGGTAGAGGCCGGGGGCGCGGCGCTCGAAGAGGCTGGCGATGACGACGAGCTTGTGCTCGCGGACGACTTCGGCTGAGCGCGGCGGTGGAGGGGCCGGGGATGGACTCGGCGATGTCGAAGAGGGCGTGGTCTTCGCGCTGGCAGAAGTACTGGGCGCGGAAGAGCTCGGGCAGGCAGATGAGCTTGGCGCCGGCTTGCGGCGGCTTCGCGGACGCGGGCGACGGCCTTGGCGAGGTTGGCGTCGGTGTCGGCGGAGCAGGACATCTGGATGAGGGCGACGCGGGTGGGCTTGGGCATCAGTGGTTCCTTTGGGTCCTGCATTGGATGTTAGCGGGCGCAAAAAAGGCGCTGGGTTGGACCAGCGCCTGTGGACGTCTTGCTTCAGTGTCACTCCTCGTCGAAGAGCAGGATGGCGGCGGCGATGGTGGTGGTCCAGCGGCCGTTCTTGTCGCCGACGGCGGACTGGGTGACGTTGGCGGTGCGGACGATCTTGTTGGAGATGCGGTAGATCTCCTTCTTCTCGTCCCAGCTCTTGTCGGGGTCGAAGTCGACGTCGAGGGTGGTGGCGAGCATCTCGGCGGCGAGTTCTTCGGCGTAGTCGCCGGCCTGGTCTTCGGTTTCGCCGAAGCTGTGGTGCTCGGAGAGGTAGCCGTAGGTGTTCTTGTCGGTGGGGATGGCGACGCCGATGGAGCTGACGACCAGGCGGTGCGGCTCGCGGGTGGAGTTTTCCGCGACGACGGCGAAGACGACCTCGCCGGGGTTGAGGTACTTCAGGCCTTCTTTGCGGGGGATCAGCTTGCAGTGCGGCGGAAAGATCGAGGAGACGCGGACGAGGTTCTGTGCGGCGATGCCGGCGTCGCGCAGCGCCATTTCAAAGGAGGTGAGACGCTCCTTGTGTTTGCCAACGCCCTTGGTGAAAAAAAGGCGCGTGGGAACCATGTTCATGCCCAATTTCGAAACTCCTCCGGCGAGGTGACCGTTGGCCGTCGGGTGGCGGCTCAGAACGGGGAACTGGACGTTCGCACGCATCCCCAAGGATTATCACATGCGTGCACCGGATTGTGCCGCGTTGGACGGCTTTGCGGGATGGCGAGTTTGCGGCGAGGTGCGCTGGTGCGTTGGAAAATCCGTAGCGGATGGGTGCCGTACGAAATGCCCTGTTTGACTGTTGATTTTCTGCTACTTTTTAGATAGGCCGACGTCCGGGGCAAGTTCGCCCTTGCACGTGTTCAGCGCAGACCGTATCCGCAAGTCTGCTTCAAGGAGTGCTCATGTCGAGCGAATATCGCAATTTTCTGGAGCTGTCGTACGAGGAGCTGGAAGAGATGAACCTGGAGGCCAAGGAGCAGCGCAAGAAGCGCGTCGATGCCGACAAGATCCAGGAAGAGCGGCTGAAGTACCTGACCGACGACAAGGGCATCAAGGCCGTGACGGTGCTGTTCTCCGACCTCGAAGGCCGGCTGCACATGCTGGACTACGACAAGAAGTTCCTGGTGAAGAGCTACGACAACCTGACGTTCGACGGCTCGTCGATCCGCGGGTTTACGGCGCAGCGGGAGAGCGATCTGCGGCTGGGGCTGGACTGGAGCGCGTTCTACTGGGCGCCGGCGGACGTGTTCGGCGCGGGCAAGGTGCTGGTGTTCGGCGAGGTGATCGACAAGAACGGCGACGCCCTACTGCGGGCGATCTGCGCGGGCTGCTGAAGAGGCTTCTCGCAGGAGCAGTTCGAGAAGAACGGCTACACGCTGAATGCGGCGAACGAGATTGAGGGCTTCCTGTTCGAGGGCATCGATGCGGAGCGGAAGTTCCACGAGACGGGCAAGTTCGAGTATGTGAACCAGGGCGGCTATTACCACTCGCTGCCGGGCGATCCGCTGCGCGAGTTCATCGACACTGAGCGCCGAAGTGCAGCGCGCGATGGGCTTCGAGAACGAGAAGGACCACCCGGAGGTGGCGCCGTCGCAGTTCGAGATCAACTACAGCTATGGCGATGCGGTCGCGGCGGCGGACCAGATTCAGCTTTACAAGCTGATCTGCCGGCAGGTGGCGACGCAGATGGGCATGACGGCGAGCTTCCTGCCGAAGCCGGTGACGGGCGTGAACGGCTCGGGCATGCACACCAACGTGTCGATCACGAAAGACGGCAAGAACCTGTTCTGGGACCCGAAGGGCGAGGAGAAGGTTTCGAAGTTCGGCGTGGGAGTTTGTGGACAGATCCTGACGCACGGCAACGATATTTGCCTGCTGCTGAATGCCAGCGTGAATGCGTATCGCCGGCTGGATCCGCACTTCGAGGCGCCGAACCAGATCAAGGCTTCGGCGACGGATCGCGGCTCGATGGTGCGCATTCCGATCGGCAACGAGAAGTCGGCGCGTGTGGAGGTTCGGTCGGTGGGGCCGGACGCGAACCCGTACATGGTGCTGTACTCGATCTTCAAGACGGGCCTGAAGGGCCAGACGTCGAAGATCGAGAACCTGCGCCAGGCGGAGCGGTATCTGCCGGACAACATCTACACGGCGCTCGAGGACTTCCGCAAGGCGGCAGTGGACGACGGAGCTGCTGGGCGAGGATGTGAAGGCGCGCTATGCGGACCTGAAGCAGGCTTCGGCGGACCGCTGCCCGCGGCTGCTGGGCACGATCGTGAAGCCGTCGGAGTGCAGTTCCACCACGATGTGTACAACCAGTTGCTCTGGGGCCAGTTCTAGCCCTGGATTCTCTAGCGCTCGAAGAAGGCGCCCGGTTCGGGCGCCTTCTTGTCCGTGGATCGACATCCGCGCCGCGGACGAAGAGGCTGGTGGGCCGTTCGCGTTGACACGCCAAGCTGAAACCAAAGTTACGTTCCGCTTGTCACTTCGGTGGGCTATGCTGGCGCGGTGCTTTTGAAGCTCTGTCTCGCGCTGATCGCGCTGTTCTTTGTGTTTGAGCGCTACCGGATGCGGTTCGGGCATCGCGTCAGGTCCGGCTGCAGCGAAACCCTGGCCAGTCATCTTGCGGGGAACTGGCTCCTGGCCGGCACGCTTCCGCAAGGTCCCGTGAATTCTGCCTCCGGAACGGAGTTGACCGTGACATTTAGTACGGTGGGCGACCAGATACAAGGTCAAGGCGAAGTTGGGGTACGCTGTCCGGCGAGCGGCTCGGGAGTGCCGGGTAGTTTCGGCGGGGGCGGTACATTCGTGGTCTCCGGGACCATGGCGGCTGATGGGAGCTTTGTAGCGCAATCTGCTCCTGTGACCCGGGCGGCGGTACGATCACCGGCGTCACGATTTCAGGCACGGTTCCATCGACGGCTGGCGACACGTGGAGTGGATCTTACGTAATCACCGTTGCTGCGGGAACGACGTGCGAGCTGCAGCAGAGCGGGACTATGACGGCACAGCGATTCGCTCCTTCTCCGGCACGTACGTGGCCAGCGGAACGTATTCAGATGGAACGACGCAGTCGCCGGTTACCGTCACGATGGTGCTGCAGCAAGGCGCAACCTCCACGTCCGCTACCGGGGCGGATTCCGACCTGGCGTATGCACTGAGCGGGACTCTGGCGGTCCAGGGTGTCCCGTGTTTCCGAACCGGCACGACGGTTGCGCCGGCTACGTCGCTGATCAACGGTGTAGGCGGACCGGCTTTCGGCAGCGTGGCACTCCTTGGGCTCAACATGGATGATGGATCGCTGGCATTCCTGGACGTTTATGCGGACGATCTCAACGTTTCGCAGTTCGACAGTTTTGTGCTCGAGGTCACTGCAGGGAACTGTGCGTCTACCGGGCAGAGGCAGATTCGCCTGGGAAGCTTCGCCCGGCAAAGCTGACCGGATCTGTCTGAGGCAAGCGGTATCATGACAGGGTTGGTAGTTCCCCTGAGAGGTTCACAAGAAGCGATGCGGAAGAAGGTAACGATTGTAGGTGCCGGCAATGTCGGCGCGACGGCGGCTCATTGGATTGCGAGCAAGGAGCTTGCGGATGTTGTGTTGATCGATGTGGTGGAGGGCGTGCCGCAGGGCAAGGCGCTGGACCTGCTGCAGGCGATGCCGATCGAGAAGCGGGATTGCTGCGATCGTCGGCACGAATGACTATGCGGACACGAAGGACTCGGACATCGTTGTGATCACGGCGGGCATTGCGCGTAAGCCTGGGATGAGCCGTGATGACCTGCTGAATACGAACTTCAAGATCATGAGCGATGTGGTGGGGAAGGCTGTTGAGGCCTCGCCGAACGCGATCATCATCGTGGTTTCGAACCCGCTGGATGCGATGGCGCAGACGGCGTTCAAGAAGGCCGGGCTTGCCGCGCGAGCGCGTGATCGGGATGGCCGGCGTGCTGGATTCGGCGCGGTTCCGGACGTTTATTGCGGAAGAGCTGAATGTGTCGGTCGAGAACGTGACGGCGTTTGTGCTGGGCGGGCATGGC
The DNA here is from genome assembly GCA_963795955.1 of uncultured Verrucomicrobiae bacterium. Classification (GTDB taxonomy): domain Bacteria; phylum Acidobacteriota; class Terriglobia; order Terriglobales; family Acidobacteriaceae; genus Granulicella. Next base: position 253,697 of record CAWCJK010000002.1, on the reverse strand, counting down.
GACACGATGGTGCCGCTGTCGCGCTACTCGACTGTGGCTGGGATTCCGATCACGGAGTTGATTGAGCCGGCGCGGTTGAAGGAGTTGGAGACGCGTACGGCGAATGGCGGCGCGGAGATCGTGAAGCACCTGAAGACGGGGTCGGCTTACTATGCGCCTTCGGCTGCGGCGGTGGAGATGGTTGAGGCGATCCTGAAGGACAAGAAGAAGATTCTGCCTTGCGCGGCGTATCTGCAGGGTGAGTACGGGATCAATGGTCTGTATGTTGGTGTGCCTTGCAAGCTGGGCGCGAAGGGGCTGGAGCAGATTATCCAGATCAAGCTGACCGCGGAAGAGCAGGCTGCGCTGAATAAGAGCGCTGAGGCTGTGAGGGAGCTTTGCACTGTGATTGGTGTGGCGTAGTCGCTCGTTGCAGAAAGTGAAAAGCCCTGTCCTGTTGGACAGGGCTTTTCGTTGTTCTGTTGGATTTGTCTGGCTAAGCGCGGGCGGAACTAGTGTCTCTCCCTCGCTCGATCACTGTCTCCTAGGTAGATCACAACATCGACCCGCGGTCCGATGAGGCACAGGTATTCGGGATTCAGCTCTCCTTCGCCACTGAGAGAGCCGGTCAGGCGAATCGCTGATGGGGGCGCAGGCGCCTTGCGCTCTACGGTGGAACGAGCGCAAGGCGGACAGGCCGTTCGAATTAATCACGTTCGATGGTGACGCTTTCGAGGACTACGTCTTTGCGGGGGCGGTCGCCGGCGCCGGTGGGGACTTTGCTGATCTTTTCTACTATGTCGTAGCCTTCGGTGATCTCGCCGAAGATGGTGTGCTTGCCGGTGAGCCAGCTTGTGTCGGTGACGGTGACGAAGAACTGGCTGCCGTTGGTGTTGGGGCCGGCGTTGGCCATGGCGAGTTTGCCGGGCTGCTTGAAGTGGTGGGGGCTGCCCTTGGTTTCGTCGGCGAACTTGTAGCCGGGGCCGCCCATGCCGGTGCCTTCGGGGTCGCCGCCCTGGATCATGAAGTTGGGGATGACGCGGTGGAAGATGGTGCCGTCGTAGAGCTTGGCGCCCTTCTTGGAGCGGGAGTTCCACTCCTTGGTGCCTTCGGCGAGGCCGATGAAGTTCTTGACGGTCTCGGGCGCTTCGGTCTCGAAGAGGCGGGCTTTGAAGGTGCCTTCTGAGGTCTTGAATACGGCGGTAGTGGGCATTGGTTCTCCTTGCGGTTTGGTCCTGCGGTTGGATGCGAGACTGTCTAAACGTGGTGTGACGTGCGCAAGCGCAGAGGTTTGCGCGGCGGTGCTGATCTGCGCGTGATCGCGCTGGCGTTGCTATCTGGGTGGGGCGTCAGTGTGGAGCGGTTGCGGGTGCAGGCGGGCGCGGGAGCGGCTGGCAGGGGGCGGCGGGATGGGTTGGCCTGCGGGGACGACGGTGACCTTGTTGAGGATGACGGGCGTGAGGGGTTTGTCTTCGGCGTCGCGTTCCACGCGGGCGATGGTGCCGACGAGGAGGACGGAGTGCGGATCGCACTGGCCGAAGATGGTGTAGCCGCCGTTGAGTTGCGGGCGGGGCGAGCTCGGTGATGAAGAACTGCGAGCTGTTGGTGTTGGGGCCGGAGTTGGCCATGGCGAGGCGGCCGGGGACGTCGAAGCGGAGCGCGGGGGAGATCTCGTCGGGGAGGTAGAAGCCGGCGTCGCCCATGCCGTTGGCGAGCGGGTCGCCGCCCTGGATCATGAAGCCGGGGATGACGCGGTGGAACTGGGTGCCGTCGTAGAAGGGCTTGCCGGTGACCTTTTGCAGGGTCTTGGGGTCGGTCCAGGTCTTGGTGCCGGTGGCGAGACCGATGAAGTTGGCGACGGTCTGCGGGGCTTCCTTGTCGAAGAGCTGGCAGGTGAGGCGGCCCATGCTGGTGTCGAAGAGGACGGTGGGGCCGGTGGGCATGGCGGCGGGGGCGTCGTGCGCGGTGGCGCTGGGGGCGTCGGGCAGGGGAGCCGGGGTCTGGGCCAGGGCCGAGGCGGAGAGGAGGCCGGAGGCGAGGATCGAGGAGGCGCAGAGAGCGCGGCGAGCGATGTTCACGACCCCTTCAGGCTAACGGCAAAGGACGTTGTGTCGCAAAGGCGGCGTGTGGGAAGGGCTGGCATCCTACGGGGTTGAAGGAGAACGACGAATGGCAAAGCAAGCGATCTGGGTGATGTTGAAGGCGAAGCCCGGCAAGGAAGAGGAGATCGAGGCGTTTCTGGCGCAGGGCGCACAGATGGCCGGCAGATGAGCCGGGGACGGTGACCTGGTACGGCGTGAAGATGGGGCCGGGGGTCTACGGTGTGTTCGACACGTTCAACGACGAGGCGGGACGCGACGCGCACATGAATGGGGAGATTGCGAAGGCGCTGATGGCGAAGGCGACGGATCTGTTCTCGAACGAGTTGCGGATTGAGCAGATGGAGATCCTGTCGGCGAAGTAGAAGAGACGTGGTGAAAACAGGGACAACCCACGGAGATGGGCCCCCATCTGAAGGGAGTAGTGAGGTGAAGGATGGCACAAGGGCTTAACTCCACAAAGACCCCCGCACGCCCGTCGCACGAGGCGATCGAGATCACAGGCGACAAGGGAACCGAAGTCACCGATACCCCGCTTGAGCGTGTAGACCACGAGGCGATGGAGAGCGCGAAGCGCGCCCAGAACCGGATTCACGACGACGAGGGAAAGGTCCCCGGATCTCAGATTTTCACTAAGTAGAAACGACGCAACTTCGTCTCTGGCCCCGCGGATCGGCGGGGCCTTCTTTTTTGTTTTGAGGGCAGGACTTGAGGAAATCGCGGGAGCGGCTGCATCCAATCGGCGGTATGTCGTTGTTGAAGCGCGCTGAGAAGCAAGGGAAGCAAGTTCCAGAACCCGGTGCCGACGAGTGTCGGCGGGTTCAGGCTGATGTTCAAGGTTCTTCCGCTGTACCTGAGCAACAAGGCGGAGACTGAGCCGAGGGCTCCGCTGGGGCCGTTTGCGACGGATCCGAGCGTGTACAGGACGGCTCCGCAGAGCGGGTTGCGGGTGACGTGGTTCGGGCACTCGTCGATGCTGCTGGAGATCGACGGGGTGCGGGTGCTGATTGACCCGGTGTGGGAGGAGCGCGCGAGCCCCTTCCAGTGGATGGGGCCGAAGCGGTTTTTCGCGCCGCCGCTGCGGCTGGAGGATATGCCGGAGCTGGATGCGGTGCTGGTCTCGCATGACCACTACGACCACCTTGGGGCGGAGACGGTGCGGCGGTTGAGCCGGCTGAATGCGACGCACGGACGCAAGTGGTTTACCTCGGCCGGCGTGGCGAAGCGGTTGCGCGGATTTGGCGTTCCGGCGGATCGGGTCGCGGAGCTGGATTGGACGCAGGGCGCGGAGATCGCGGGCGCGGAGTTGGGGCAGGGGGTTCGCGTGACGGCCTGGCCGGCGCGGCACTTTTCCGGACGTATGCCGTGGGACCGGTTTACGACGCTGTGGAGCTCGTTTGTGTTCGAGGGGCCGAAGCACCGGGTGTACTACGGGGCGGACAGCGGGCTGTGGCCGGGGTTTGGGGAGATTGCGTCGCAGTACGACGGCTTTGATCTGACCATGCTGGAGATTGGGGCGTTTCATCCGCTGTGGGCGGATATCCACCTGGGGCCGGATGGGGCCGCGGAGGCCTACCGGCGGATGGGTGGGCCGGAGAAGGCCGGGTTGCTGATGCCGATCCACTGGGGTCTGTTCAACTTGGCGCTGCATGGGTGGCGGGAGCCGATCGAGCGGCTGACGGAGGTGGCGGAGGCGGAGGGATGGCCGCTTTGGCTGCCGATTCCGGGCGAACCGACCGAGGTTGTGCGGCAGCGGCCAGTCGCATCGGGGTGGTGGAGACGGCATGAGGACGGAAGAAGGGGCCGATAGCCGACGAGAAAACCTGTATGCCAGCCCCGGAGCGCGGCATAATTCCGCTTGTCTAACGCGCTGCTTAGGGATAAAAGAGGAGCTACGCCTAAGAAGTTCCGAGAAAAGCGCCAAAGAGCGGAGGAAACAGAAGATGGCTGGAGCAGCGCAAGGCCACACAGCGACGCGCGAGGTGATGGACATCCGCCAAGCGGCGGATTACCTGGGTATCAGCGGCGACACGTTGTACCGGTATGCGTCGGAGGGGTTTGTGCCGGCGTTCAAGCTGGGGAACCGCTGGCGGTTTCGGAAGAGCCTGCTGGATGGGTGGATGGACCAGAAGAGTGGCGTGACCGCGCCGAAGGCTGAGGATGTCGCGGCGGGTCAGCGGAAGCCGGTGCGTAAGGCTAAGTAATGGCTTTGCGGCGACCGATCCCGCGATGGCTTGCAATCCCGTGGTGGTGGCTGCTTGCTCGGTCAGTTTGTTGAGAGTGGTATTCGTGCGGCGGTCACAGGCTCGCCCGAGAACGGCCTCGGGATCGGCGGTTGGTTCCTGACTGGCTGGGGTCTTCTGCAGGCGGGGTGGCTTTGGTACGGCGACAGGCGGTCCCGCGCATTGTTCTGGTACATCGCGGCTGCGGTCCTAGATCTGCTGGTTGAGTTTTCATCCTGGCTCACGCGCGTACACCACCTGCGCTTTGGTCCCATCGTGAGTGTTGTCCTCATCATCGCCAGCGCAACTGCGGCGATTGTGGGGATCTTCGCGTTCCGTCGCGATCTGAAGCGCTACGTCTGGGACACGCAGCATGTAGCGTTAGATCTGCGCTGGTGGATGTGCCTCTTGTTCTCTGATCTCTACTTTCAGTACCAGTTCCATCTCGCGGCAAAGTACCAGGGCTGGGAAGAAGAGCGGCTGCCCGAGGCGACGTGATGTGGGTGCTTTGCGCGGAACAGTCGAGACCCAACGGCGGGGTCGCGGAAGCCGGTGCGTAAGGCTAAGTAGCTCGTGGGATGAAGCCGAGTTGACGGCTGATGCTGGAGAAGTCGCGAACGCCCCAGCGGCGCTGGATGCGGCCGTCTGCGATCTCGAACCATTCCATGGCGAGGACCTCGTAGGTCTTGCCTGTGGGGGCGTGGCCGTGGAACTCACCCACTGATTTGCCGCGTTCGGTGAAGCGGGCTACGACCACGTTTCCTTCTTCGGCGAGGGCTTCGAGCTGCAGGTGGGGCTGCAGTGCGGCGATGAGGAGTTTCCAGACCGGGCGTAACTTGTCGATGCCGCCCCAGCCCATGACACCCCAGACCTGGCCGTCGGGGGCGAAGAGGTTGCAAACGGCGTCGATATCGCCACGGTTGAAGGCGTCCACGTAGGCCGCGACCAGATCTTTCCCTGAGTTCATGCGATCTCCTGACGCGGTATACGCGCGTACTGCAGCGCGGTTCCCGAGCGGAAACCGAGGATATCAGGCGGGTTAGTGGGACGTGGTGATTTTGCGGGGCGGTTCAGACGCATGCGGAGGCGTACAGGGCCTGTGCCAGGGTTCAACCGTGATTCAACTTAGAGCGGCATTCTGCGTCGCCGGAAGAGGCCTTCGCTGGCGCTCCGGCACATGTGACAAGAAGAGTTACTGGGCAAGGCGCGCTAGCGACGGGTGCCCGATCACTGCGGAGCCGGGGTTCCGTCTGACCACTTGGCGGTCAGGACGAAGAAAAAGGTGATTCGCTCCTCCGGATCGTCTGCGGAAAGGACTGGGGAGCCGGGTAGGTTTGCGCCCCAGCGATCAGCGACGTGGCCCGGAAGCAGAAACATCAAGTGAGGGTGCCACATCTTGGCCTGATCACCCAGGTACTGCTGCTTTGACAGCATGTAGCACATTGCGTCAGGACCCGTTGGGGATATCTGTTTCGTGTCGAGCGCCGCTTTCACGGCCTGGGCGATCTCTGTTTTGGATTTTCCAGCCACGACCAGCTTGGTTTTCATTAGTATGAGCGCCATGTAAGTCTTGGCAGCAACTGGATCGAAGCAGATGGGCGCGCGGAGTTTGGGATTCCAGAACTCCGGGAAGTCAGTGGACGCGGCCCACGACCGTTGCACCATGCAAACGAAGCCGTTGCTGCCCTTTCGCAAGGTGGTGTACCCGTTGCGGCCGAGGACCATAATGTCCGCAGCGTCGGAGATCGCTTTCGGAGCGGCTGTGCGGGCCAGCGCGACCTCAGCGTTCTGATCCGGCATGAGGTATTGGGCGAGTGGAGCCATAGCAGGGTAGGGCGCCGTTTGCCCCTGCGCACCTGCTCCGGTTGCCGGTAAGAGGCCGTGTGCCATAAGGACGAAGAGAACCGAACCCGCGAGCTGCAAGCGCATAGAAGTCTCCGCAGGCCTGTTTCTGCCCTGACCGCGGATATTACAGCAATGGGTTGCTACATCTGAGTTGGGGTGAGCGGCTATGCGCGGACCAGCGTGATGTGGGTGATCTCGGCGGGGCAGTTCAGGCGGAGCGGGAGGCCTACTGTGCCTATGCCTCGGTTGACGTAGAGCTGCATTTTGCCGAAGCGGAAGAGGCCCTGGACGTAGTGCTTGCCCATGGGCGGCAGCACGAGGGGGCCTATGCCGGGGAGGCGCATCTGGCCGCCATGGGTGTGGCCGGAGAGCATGACGTCTACCAGTGGGAAGCGTGGATGGTGCTGGAAGATGTCGATGTAGTCGGGCTCGTGGACGAGGTAGATGACCGGAGCGCGGGGTTCGGCGGGGATGGCGAGGAACGGGTCTGGGGTGCGGGTGCCGGCGTCGTCTGAGCCGCAGATGTAGAGGCGCTCGCGGTTGCGTTCGAGGGGCAGGTAGCTGTCGACCAGGACGGGTGTGCCGTGGGCCTGGAGTTCGCGGACGACCCAGTCGGCGTTGACGCCTACGTCGTGATTGCCGAGGACGGCGACGCGTTGGGGGGCCTTGAGGCCGGAGAGGATTTCGGCGGCTACCCCGGCGGCGCGGAGGGCGACTTTGCGGGGCGCGGGGCCTCGGCTGATGAAGTCGCCGGTGAGGAGCACCATCTCCGGGTTGAGGCCGTTGATCTGCTGGACGACGTGCTCGAGGAAGCTGGGCTCGGTGTACTCCTCGAGGTGGATGTCGGAGATCTGGACGAGACGCATGCCGACGAAGGAGTCGGGGAGGTTGAGGATCGGGAAGGTCTGGTGCGTGATTTCGAGCTCGTGGCGGGCGTGCGTACCGGCGTAGAGCCCGACGCCCAAGGCGGCCGCACCGGCGCTGGCCATAAAGGCTCGCCGGGTGATGCTCGCGCGCCTGGGTTGATCTGGATCGAACTCGTGCACTGTCACTCTTCATGATACTGGCATGGTTCGAGTCGGGTCGCGGTACGACGAAGGTTGTGGGTCGTTTGAGGTTCGGGCTGTGGGGATGTCCCAGCGCGGGACGGTAGAATCGGACGATGCTTGCCAAAGAACGCCGGCGCAGCGCGATGCATGCAGCGCGCGCGGCCGGAGCCGATTCACTGCTGGTGACCCATGCGCCTGACGTCCGCTGGTTGACAGGGTTTACGGGGTCGAACGGAGCGGTGGCGATCGCGGGTGGGCGCGCGGCGTTGTTCACCGATGGGCGCTACACGACGCAGGCCAGGGAAGAGGCCGAGGACATCCGGGTGGTCGTGGGGCAGAGGTCCGCGGCGGCGCTTGGGCTGGAGTGGCTGGCGGCGCGGCAGGTGCAACGATGTGCGTTTGACGCGCGACAGACCACGGTGGCGGGGCTGGAACTGATGCGCAAGGCGTTGCCGAAGGCGCTTGGCGCGGCGAGACGGACGTTTCTGATGCCGACGGAAGGCCTGATCGCGAAGTTGCGCGAGATCAAGGACGAAGGCGAGGTTGCGGCCATGCGCCGGGCCGCGGACCTGGGCTGCGTGGTGTTCGAGGGTGCGCTCGAGTACATCCGGGCCGGGTCGACCGAGGTGGATGTGGCGCTGGAGATGGAGTACGGGGCGCGGCAGCTTGGGGCCGAGGCGATGAGCTTTGAGACGATTGTGGCGAGCGGGAAGCGGAGCGCGCTGCCGCATGGGCGAGCGACTACGGCGAAGCTGCCGCGGCGTGGGTTCGTGACGCTCGATTTTGGTGTCGTTTTGGACGGGTATTGCTCGGATATGACGCGCACGGTGCACCTGGGCAAGGCGAGTTCGAGGGAGTGGGACGTGTATCATTCGGTGCTGGAAGCGCAGGAGGCGGCGGTGGCGGCCGTGGCTCCGGGTGTGACCTGTGCCGCGGTGGATGAAGCGGCGCGGTCGGTGCTTCAACGGGCCCGGTTAGGCAAGTGGTTTTCGCACTCGACGGGGCACGGCGTGGGTTTGGAGATCCACGAGGGGCCTCGTTTGGCGGCCAAGGTGGAGCAGGTTTTGGAACCGGGCATGGTTGTGACCGTGGAACCGGGAGTTTATCTGCCCGGCGAGTTCGGAGTGCGCATCGAAGACATGGTGCTGGTCACGGACGATGGCGCCGAGGTGCTGACGGCGGCGAGCCCGAAGGCATGGATGGAGCTTTAGTGGAGTTCAAACGGAATGGGTGAAGGTGATCTGAAGGAGCTGCGCTAGCTGGTCGAGTTTTTGAAGGCGAACAGCGTGTCGGAGTTCGATATGGAGCGGCCGGACCTGAAGGTTCGGTTGAAGTTTGCGGGGCCATCGGAGGCGACGCTCAGTAGCGGTGTGTCGTCCGTGGACCTTGCGTCGTTGGCCCGGCTGATGACCGCCGGAGTTTCGGCGCCGGCGACGTTGCCGAGTGTGAATGCGGCGGGGCTAGAGACGGCGATTGCTGTGCCACCCGCGAGTACGCCGGTGGAGCCGTCGCGAGACCGCGGCGGAGGACGAGGATGCCGGCCTGCATATTGTGAAGTCGCCGCTGGTTGGCACGTTCTACGACGCGCCTTCGCCCGGAGCGGACACCTTTGTGAAGGTGGGCGAAACCGTCGGCAGCGGCAGGTGCTGTGCATCGTGGAAGCGATGAAGATCATGAACGAGATTGAGAGCGATGCTTCCGGCACGATTGCGAAGGTGTATGTGAAGACCGGGCAGCCGGTGGAGTATGGGCAGAAGCTGTTTGGGATCCGGGCGTAGCTGATGCGCGAGGCGCGAACAGCAGATTCCCTTCGGGAATGACAGAAAGAAAAGCAAGAGCAAGAGCAAACGCCGATACCCTTCGGGGATGACAACTACAAAAGCAAGCGCAAGGCAGAGACGCAGGGTGCATGTTTCGTAAGGTTCTGATTGCTAACCGGGGTGAGATTGCGCTGCGCGTGATCTCCGCTTGCAAGGAGATGGGTATCCGCACGGTTGCGGTGTACTCGGAGGCGGACCGCAACAGTTTGCATGTGCGGTTTGCGGATGAGGCGATCTGCATTGGGCCGCCGCGGTCGTCGGAGAGCTACCTGAATGTGCCGGCGGTGATTTCGGCCGCGGAGATTGCGGGCGCGGAGGCGATTCATCCGGGCTATGGATTGCTGAGCGAGAACGCGAACTTCGCGGAGGTATGCCGGGCGTCGAATATCAAGTTCATCGGGCCGCCGCCGGAGGTGACGCGCATGATGGGCGAGAAGTCCACGGCGCGGCAGACGATGAAGAAGGCCAAGGTGCCGATCCTGCCGGGGTCGGATGGGGTGATCGAGAGCGAAGACGCGGCGCTGGAGTGGGCGAAGAGCGTTGGGTATCCGGTGATCCTGAAGGCGGTGGCCGGGGGCGGCGGGCGCGGCATGCGGATCTGCCGGACCAAGGAAGAGCTGCCCGCGCTGTTTCAGCAGGCGTCGACCGAGGCGCTGAATGCCTTTGGCAACGGCGATCTCTACATGGAGAAGTTCATCGAGCGGCCGAGGCACATTGAGTTCCAGGTGCTGGCGGATGAGCACGGCCATGTGATGAGCCTGGGCGAGCGTGAGTGCTCGATTCAGCGGCGGCACCAGAAGCTGATTGAAGAGGCGCCGAGCCTGCAGGTGACGCCGAAGCTGCGTGAGCAGTTGGGCAAGACGATCGAGCGCAGTCTGAAGGAGATCGGGTATTGGAACGCGGGGACGATTGAGTTCCTGATGGATGAGGATGGGTCGATCTACTTCATCGAGATGAATACGCGGATCCAGGTGGAGCATCCGGTGACGGAGATGGTCACCGGCGTGGACCTGGTGAAGGCGCAGTTGCGGATCGCGGCGGGCGAGAAGCTGCATGACATTGTGCCTGAACGGCCGGCGATCAATGGGCATGCGATTGAGTGCCGCATCAATGCGGAGCATCCGGAGAAGTTCATTCCGAGCCCGGGCAAGATCACGGTGTACAACGTGCCCGGCGGCAATGGTGTGCGTGTGGATACGGCGCAGTATGCCGAGGGCGTGGTGCCGCAGTATTACGATTCGCTGATTGCGAAGCTGATCTGCCATGGCAAGGATCGCGAAGAGGCGATGAACAAGATGCAGCGCGCACTGAGCCAGTTTGTGGTGCAGGGGATCCATACGACGATTCCGCTGCATGAGCGGATCTTTGCGGATCCGGAGTTCCGGTCGGGGCACTTCGATACGAAGTTCATGGAGCGGTTTCTGGCCCGGGAGAAGGAAGAGCGCGGGCTGTAGGTGGTTGCGGACAGCCGCACTGCAAACGCGGTGTACGCGGACCTTGCAGAGTTGACGCGGCGTTTCTGCGAGAGCGCTGTCGGGCCGAACGGCGAGTAGACTGGGGCGGTGGTTGTACGTTTAGCGGAGCGGACGGGAGTGGAGGCGTGAAGAGGATTGCGCGTCTGCTGACGTACATGCGGCCGTATGCGGGGGCGATCTTCGCCAGCGTCCTGCTGATGGCAGTTGTGGGCGCGATGCAGGCGTTTCGCGTGCTGCTGATCAAGCCGATTGTGGACAACGTGCTGAGCCCGGCGGCTTCGCCGGATCGTGTGCTGGTGTTCACGATCCCGCACACGATGGTTCATGTGGATATGCAGCGCTGGCTGCCACGGTATTTCCACAACGCGTGGACGGTGGTCGCGATGGCGCTGGTCGTCTCGGCGGGGCTGAAGGCGGTGTGCGATTACACCGGCACGCTGCTGGCGAATCGGGCGGGGTTCGGGATGATTACGGACCTGCGCAATGATCTGTACGAGGCATTGCTGAGGCGCTCGGCGAGCTTTTTCCAGCGGCATCCGACGGGGACGCTGGTGTCTACGCTGATCAACGATGTGGAGCGTGTGCAGACGGCGATGTCCACGGTGTTGAGCGACTCGCTGCAGCAGATCTTCACGCTGGTGTTCATGGTGGGCGCGGTGATCCTGGTGGGCGGCAAGCTGGCCTGGGTGCTGCTGCTGTTTGTGCCGGTGATTGTGACGTTCGGCGCGGCGGATTGGGCGCAGCGTGCGCAAGACGACGCGCAAGGGCCAGGACAAGCTGGCGGAGATCCAGAACATCGTGCACGAGACCATCACGGGCAACGGCATCGTGAAGGCGTTTGGCATGGAGATGTGGGAGATCGACCGGTTCCGGACGGCGGCGCAACGGCTGTTGAAGGCGAACATGCGCGCGGTGGCGGTGCAGTCGATCTCGTCGCCGCTGATGGATGCGCTGGGTGCGGTGGCGATCGCGCTGCTGCTCTACCTGGGGCGTGAGGTGATTGTGCATCATGGGGGCACAGCGGGGAACTTCATCGCGTTTCTTGCGGCGGTGATGATGCTGTATGACCCGGTCCGCAAGATGCCGATTTACTACAACAGCTTTCAACAGGCGGCGGGCGCGAGCGAAGAGATCTTCCGCTTTATGGATACGCAGGACGAGGTACGCGAGAAGAAGAAGGCGCTGGTGCTTCCGGCGTTTTCACGGCAGATTGAGTTTCGCGATGTGTGCTTCGCGTATGAGCGCGAGGGTCAGCGCAATGATGTGCTGCGGAACGTGTCGCTGAGGATCAAGCGCGGCGAGGTGATCGCGCTGGTGGGGCCGAGCGGCGCGGGGAAGTCGACGCTGGCGAACCTGCTGCCGCGGTTCTATGACGTGACCGAGGGCGCGATCCTGGTGGATGGCCAGGATGTCCGGGATGTCACGGTGGCGTCGCTGCGGAAGCAGATCGGCAAGGTGACGCAGGAGACGGTGCTGTTCAACGACAGCGTGCGGAACAACATCGCGTATGGCCGGCCGGATGTGCCGATGGCGCGGATTGAAGCTGCGGCGAAGGCGGCGCTGGCGCATGACTTCATCCTGCGATTGCCGGAGGGGTACGACACGGTGATCGGGGAGCGGGGAGCGCGGCTGTCCGGCGGCGAGCGGCAGCGGTTGGCGATTGCGCGGGCGTTGCTGAAGGACGCGCCGATCCTGGTGCTGGATGAGGCGACCTCGGCGCTGGATACGGAGAGCGAGGCGGCGGTGCAGGCGGCGCTCGCGAACCTGATGGAGGGCCGGACGGTGCTGGTGATTGCGCATCGGCTTTCGACGGTGCGGCGGGCGGATCGCATCGTGGTGCTGGAAGCCGGCGAGATCACGGAGAGTGGCACGCACGAGGAGTTGCTGGCGCAATGGCGGCACCTACAGCCGGTTGTATGCGCTGCAGTTTGGCGAGGGTGAGATGCCGAAGCCTGCTGTGCCGGTGAGTGCGGCTGCCGCGCTCCAGGGGACTGCCTAAAAAGTCGTAGAACCAAGGACGACGCGTATGCGTTGCGTGGGCACCGGGGCGGTTACACTAACGGGAACCGACGACACCTATGGCAGGCATCCTGTTTATCATCTCGGCGCCGAGCGGATCTGGTAAGTCGACGCTTGTGACCGAGGTCCGGCGGCTGGTGCAAGGGCTGGACTTCTCGGTCAGCTACACGACGCGTGAGCCGCGTGGGTCCGAGACGGAGGGGCGCGAGTACCACTTCATCAGCCGTGAGCGATTCCTCGACATGATCGACCGGGGCGAGTTCCTGGAGTGGGCCGAGGTGTTTGGGAACTTCTATGGGACAGCGTTGACGGCGCTGGATCATGCGCGCGAACAAGGCAAGGATCTGCTGCTCGATATCGACGTGCAGGGCGCGCTGCAGGTGATGCAGAAGATGCCGCAGGCGGTTTCGATCTTTATTCTTCCGCCGAGTCCGCAGGTGCTGGAGCGGCGGCTGCGCAACCGCAGCCAGGCTGAAGGCGTGACGCAGGAATCGGTCATCCAGCGGCGGTTGTCGCAGGCGCGGCAGGAGTTGCGCAGCCTTGACGGGTACCGTTATGCGCTAGTGAATGACGTGCTGGACGATGCGGCGAGCAAGATGCGCGCGATCGTGCTGGCGGAGCGCGGCGAAGGCACAGCGGAAGAGAAGAGCATCGCGAAGCGATGCTTGACGCAGAGCCGGTCGGATTCGCTTAGAGATGCGTTGGACAGTTTTGATGTAGAGCTTGCTGGAGTGCCTTAACGGCAGGCCAGCTACTTTTGTAACCGTACGTCGATGTCACGTTGTGCGATTTACGGCTAAGATGGACCGCATCCCCCGTTTTCCTCAAAGAGGTCTGACATGGTCAGCAATGATCCGTCGCAGAATAAATACAGCCTTGTAAAAGGCGCGGCTCGCCGGGCACGGCAGTTGCAAAACGGAGCGCCCGCGCTGGGCGTCTCCAAGTCAATCAAGGCCTGCCGTGTTGCGCAGGACGAGATCAGCAGCGGCAAGGTGGCGTTTACGCTGGTGAAGAAGCCGCCCGTACCGCCGGCGTCGATGTAGGGAGTTGGATGGAGGTTTCACCCGAAGCTGGTTTGCGCGCGTGGGTTGCGTACCTGCGCGACATGGGTGTCTACGACCTCTATCAGCGTGAACCTGGATCGGTGGTTGTGAGCGCGGAGCTGCGACAGCGTTTGCTCGCGTCGCCAACCCCGGCGGTCTCGCGCGAGCTCCCGCAGATTCCGTTGGGGGATCGGCCTCGCAGGCACGAACGCCGCTTCCCGCTGCGCCCGTCCCGGCTCCCAGGGCACCGGGCTTGCCGCGGGGTGCTGAGCAGACCGGTCCGGCACAGCGGCCGAGAGCGCCGGTTGCGGCTGAGGCTCGCCCGTCCTACTTTGCCCCGAACCCTGAAACGGAGATTGAAGCGCCGCTGACGCTTCCACCGGAGCTTGCTGCGCCTATGCCGAAACCGCAACCCCTCGAAGCGCTCGCTCCAGCCGCCTGCGCGTGGTCCCGCCTCGCGAGCGCGCACGGGCGCTGGAGGCGCTGCGCGAGGAGATTGGTGACTGCACACGATGTCCGCTGGCCTATGCCGGACGGCATACGGTGGTGTTCGGAGAGGGCGATCCCAACGCGCAGCTGATGTTTGTTGGCGAAGGACCTGGCGCGGACGAGGATGCGAGCGGAAAGCCGTTTATAGGCAAGGCGGGACAGTTACTGGGCAACATGATCTCGGCGATGGGGCTTGCGCGGGAGCAGGTGTATATCTCGAACATCGTGAAGTGCCGGCCGCCGGGGAATCGCGTCCCAGAGTTTGTGGAGGCGACGACGTGCTCACAGTTTCTGCTGCGGCAGATCGACATTGTGAGGCCGAAGGTGATCGTGGCGCTTGGGCGCGACGGCGGCGACGTATGTCCTAGGGGTGCGGCAGTCGCTGTCGACGTTGCGCGGGCAGTGGTTCGAGTGCAGGGGAGCGAAGGTTGCGGTGACCTTTCATCCGGCGTTTCTGCTGCGCGACCCGCGCCAGAAGGGCGAGGCGTGGAAGGATCTGCAAAGGGTGATGGCTGAGCTTGGGTTGGCACCCACGCGTCCGAAGGCGTGAGACTTGGCGGTTTGGCGGTAAAGAAAAAGGGGAGCTGCGATGCGCAGTTCCCCTTTTGACTCTTCGGGCTCTGGAATCAGAAACCGCTGTTGTCGCTGAAGTCGTTGCCGCCGTCGTCCATGCCGGAGCTGTCGTCGATGCCGGAGCTGTCGTCGAGGCTGGAGCTGTCGCTGCTGTCGTCGGAGCCGTAGTTTTGGGCGTCGCTGCCGGTATCCGCGAATTGCGGCGTGTTGCCCGACAGGTCTTGTCGGCTGGCGTCGTCGGAGGGGTTGTAGAAGCTGCGTGTCGTCGCGACGGTCGCCGCTGCGATCAGCGCCGCGGTCGTTGTCGTCGTAGTAGTTGTTGACGACGGTCTCGCCGCCGCCGTAGCCGCCGCCGAAGGCTTGGCCGCCGCCGTGCCCGAAGCCGTGGAAGAGCGATTCCATGCCTGCGAACATCGCTTCGCCGGCGGCTACGCCCGCGGCGGTCTGGAGCGCGCCGGAGAGAAAGCCACCGCCTCCGAAGCCACCGCCGCCGAAGCCGCCCGACGGAGGGGCGTAGCCAGCGGGAGGATAGCCCTGGGGCGCGGGTGGGTAGCCGCCCGGGTAGGGCTGGGAGCCGTAACCGGGGTTGTTCACCGGCTGGTATTGCGGATTCTGGCGCGGTGGAGGCGGCGCGCCCTGCGATGAACCGCCACCACCGAAGATGTGGCTGAGGAAGCCGCCGCCCGAGCTGCTTTGGCTTTGCTGCGCCTGTTGCAGTTGGTTCTGCAGGTCATCGTTCTGCTGCTTGAGCGCGTCGAGCTGGCTTTGTGCTTGCTGGAGCCCGTATTGCTGGACCAGGACGGTCTGCGCGAGTACGTAAAGGGCGTCCGGATAACCGGCGAGGCCTTGCTGAATGTGTTGCTCGGCGGCTGTGTCCTTGTTCTGAACCTGCGTGTTGCGGATACGGTTGATCAGGCCGTCGATCATGTCCTGCTCTTGCGGGGTCATCGAGTTCCTCCTCGTACCGGTGTATACGATGCGGGCTGGGGTGCGGTTCGCATTTCCGCAGGGCCGAGTGCTTGGTTCTGAGCGGCTCCACCTGTTAGACTCAGGGACGTAGCAGACGTGCGCAGCCCGATGCGGTAGCCGCTTCTGTGTCATTGGTGTGGGGCTGTAGCTCAGCTGGGAGAGCGCCTCGTTCGCAACGAGGAGGTCAGCGGTTCGATCCCGCTCAGCTCCACCAATCTCTTCTACAAGTCATCATTCTGCGGCCGATTCGAGCGCTGCTATGCTGTGCTGAACTATGCCCGAATTCAGCAAAATGGCGGACGTGTGCGGCTCGGACAGTTCCCGACGCGTGCAGGCGCGGGCTGAGCGCAGCGCATGAATGTTCTGGCCTACATTCACCTCCGCAATATCTACCGGTCCACTGGCGTAGGACGGGTTTCGCGCGAGTTGGCGGAGCAGCTTGCGCTGCGGCCGGAGGTGAATCTTCGCATCCTGGCCGATAAGGCGGATCACGCGAAGATCGTGCCCAAGGTGGGGTCTCCCTGGACGGAGTTTCCGTACGCGCTGTTTGACAGCGATACCTCCAAGCAGCAACTGCGGTGGTTATTGCGGCATACGCCGACGGCCGAGAGCTTCTGGCCGGAGGCGGAGATCGTGTACTGCACGGCGGAGTCGTATGTGCCCACTACGAAGGCGAAATTGGTTGTGACGTGCCACGACATGCAGTTGTTTGAGCCGGGCGCGCATGCGATGAGCCGATCGCTGCTGCAGCAGCGGCTGAAGTGGTGGTTTCTGTTTCGCGTACTGGCCAGGCGGGCGGACCGGTTCCATACGATCTCTGAGTTTTCGGCGGAGCGCATGGCGCATTACTTCCCGGAGATCGCGTCACGGATTCGGGTAGTGCCGAATGCGGTTTCGGGGGCGTTCTTTGAGAGGCCGACGGCTGAGGGGCAGCGGGTCGTGGCGGAGCTCGGGCTGCACAATTCGCCCTACGTGCTTGTGCCGGGAGGGCTCCATTTTCGAAAGAATGCGCCGCTGATTCTGCGAGCGTGGCCGGAGGTGCGGCGCCAATGCCCCGAACTCAAGCTGGTGATTGCGGGACACAATACGGCGGAGTTCGCGGAGCGTGCGCGGCAGCTTCCGGGGGTCGTGCTGACGGGATTTCAGGAGGAAGCGGCGTTTGTGGCGCTGTTTGCGTCCGCCGCACTGGTTTGGTTTCCCTCGCGCTATGAGGGTTTCGGGATGCCGGTACTGGAGGGGATGGCGTGCGGCGCCCCGGTGCTGGCGAGCAACAGTACAGCGATTCCGGAGACTGCGGGCGGTGCGGCGGCGGCGCTGGTAAGCCCCGATGATGCGGGTGAGCATGCGGAGGCGATCGTGTCGCTGATGCGGGACGGCGCACGTCGAGAACGTGCTTCCGAAGCCGGACGGGCCCACGCGCGGAAGTTCACGTGGGCCCGATCGGCAGAGATGGTGATGGATTCGTTTCGAAGCCTGCTGTAGCGGCTGAGGAACGTCAGGGTTCAGGTGAGGTACTGAAGCGACGGGGACAGAAGAACCGTGGCTGGTGGATTTGCGACTGGGTTGTGATCCACAAACACCTGATTGGACCCAATTCCGATGTTTTCCCGCAGAAAGTGGTGCGGGAAGTAGGTAAGCAGTCCGTCACTGAAGCGGACGAGGATTCCATCGCTCACAAGTTCTACCGACTCGATGGGATGTTCCATGCAGCACAGGCCTCCAAAGCTCAGATTGAGGTATTCGGGATCGCAAACCCAGAGCAGAGCCTACGTCCTAGATCGAACGGACGTAATCACACCAAGGTTGCACGTACGGCAGGTTCGGTGTTTCAGGTTCCGCTCGGCATAGCGCTGTGCTGGGCGCGCATGCTGCTTGCCGGGAGGGTTAGTGAGCCGCTGGGCCGACGCGCCGGGCTCCGCCTTCCGGGGCTGTATCCGGAGAGGCCTTGCCGTGAGCGGCGCGATTTTTTACTGCACGTTTATAGATGGCAGCCAACGTCGCGTTGTTTGCCTCGCGGTAGTTCACCTGGCCCATCAAAATGTCGCCGTGTTCTGCCTGTTTGGTGAGTTGGGGTTCGGCGGCGTCGAGTTTCGCGGGGGAGACGTTGTTGATGAGAACCGCGCTGAATGCCTGTGGATAAACGTGATAGATCTCGGCTGGTGTTCCTGCCGTGCCGTGATAGATGAAGCTTTGGAAGGGTGCGGTGTAGGCGAAGTAGAGGGGCGTGGACTCTTCGGGGATCAGGAGGCAGTCGGGGAAGCCGGCGGCGAGTTGCTTGAAGATGGCGGCGGGCAGGGTCCCGCGGTCGGCGTCGACGGTGGAATCGATGTAGAAGAGGGTGGCACCCCAGCGGTCGTGCGCAAAGCGGATCTTGCGGGTGAGCTCCTCCGCGACTGCACTGGTGGGGAGAAAGACCTGTTCGGCGGTGCCGTCCGCGTTCACCTTGAAGTGCTGCGGCCGGATGCAGACGCCCGACGCGGTAGCCTGCGCTTCGCATGATCTTGAAGTAGGCGTCGTCGAGCTTCATGCCGGCGTAGGGCGAGTTGCGGTCGGCGATGGTGGATTCCATCTCGGGGGCGAGCTGGGCGACCTGGTCAGGGGCGCAGACATAGCTGGTGTCCTGCGGGAACTGCTCGCCTTCGATGTCCCATGTGATCGCGCCTTGAGCGCCAAGGCTGGCGAGGTTGGCTACGTTGGTCTTGGCTTGGTCGAGCATGCGGCGCTGGAACGCGGCGAGACCGGCAGGCGAGTTGACGTCCAGGGTGGAAGGGTTTGCGTCGTTGAAGTAGCGGCGGGGGTTGTTGGCGTAGCCGGCCGAGTGGTGGGGGTCTCCGGAGCCGGAGCTGGCGAGGAAGACGGTGCCGATGGGGCGGCGGTCGGTCCAGTGCAGAAGGGCGGGGTAAGCCTTTGCCCAATTCGCATACGCGTCGGACGCGAGGGTGTAGGCGGGCGCGCCGGAGGGTGCGAAGCGGAGTGAGACGCGAAACTTGTCGGTCTCGCCGGGCCGAACCGGGCGGTCGTTATGGGGCTGAAAGACGGCGAGGCCGTCGGGCGTAGTTCCGCTGAGCAGGGCGGTGTATGCGGTGCCGTTGTCGGCCGGGAGAAAGCCGGTGTAGAGCGGCTTGTTCGCGTCGGGCGAGACCGCGGCAACCTCGCCGCGGCCGTAGTCGGCGAGCGTGACGCTGGGGCCCGTGGTGTTGTAGGCAAGCTGCGGGTACGTGGGGTTGCCGAAGCCGGCGGGGAGCGTGGGGAAATGCAGCGCGAGCGGATAGATGGAGCCGCCTTGGAAGATGAGGCCGGAGTTGGGGGCGTTGACCGTTGTCACGATTACATCGAGCGCGTTGCCGTTCTGGACGTATTGAGTACTGATCGAGCCCCAGGCGTAGGTGTAGGTCCAGGTCTTGCTCGGCGGCGTCCCAGCGCTTTGCGTTGGTGTTTTCGCCCCAGTCATACTGGCCGCCGCTGAGGGCTTTGCCGTGGAGGTCGCTTGCCTTCATGTGCCAGATGTGAAAGCGATCCGCGGGGACGGCGTGTGTGTCCTCGAGCTTGAGGCCATCGAAGGTGACGGTCTCGAGGCCTTCGGGCCCGAAGGTGACCTGGAGCGCGCGACGGGGCTTGCCCGTGACTGATGCTATGCGACGCGAAGAGGCTGATCGCGAGCAAAGCCAAAGGGAGAGGCCGGCGGCGGCGCGAGCTCACGCGGTCTCCTCGAGATAAGTGCGCACGGCGGCGGCGGCGTGGTGGCGAAAACGTGCCCAGGTGAACTGTTCCGCTGTGGTCCTGGCGCGCTGGCGCATAGCTGCGAGCTCGTCGCGGTTTTCAAGGCACCAGGCGATGCGCTCGGCGAGTAGATCGGGGCGCCGGGGTTCGACGATGAAGCCTTCCTGCCCGTGTGTGATGAGGTCGGGAGCGGCGGTGTGTGTTGTGGAAAGAATTGGAAGGCCACAGGCGAGCGATTCAAGCAGGACCTGGGCGAAACCTTCAGCGACGGAGGGGAAGATGAAGAGATCGGCTGATTGGTAGGCGCGAACCAGATCTTCTGCACTGACCGACGGCCGGATGTTGACGTCGAGCCCGCTGGACCGAAAGAGTGAGAGAGAGTCGACGACGCGGCCGCAGATGGTCAACTCCACCTCGCCGGGCGCAAACATCTTCAGTGCCTGCAACAGATACTTGACCCCTTTGCGCTGATTGATGCGGCCAACGAAGAGCAACTGCAGCTTCGAGCTGCGGGTGGCACGAAGGGGATCCGCGGGGCGGAAGCGTTGGAGGTCTACGCCGTAAGGGATGACGGTGATCGACGAGGGCGCTGCGCCGTTCTCAACCAGGCTGTCACGGGTGAAGCTCGATGCCGCGATGAAACGCGAGGCGAGCTGCGTTTCTTGTACGAGGTGCTGGAAGTCTTCATCCGGGAGAGCGAGCTCCCACTCCTGCTCGAGCGATTCGGCGCAGTCGGGGTGTGCCTCGAGCTCTTGTTTGAGGATGCGGCGAACGGTAGCAGGATGAGGATGAACCTGGAACAACAGGGCCGGGCCGCCGTAGCGCTGCATGGCGTCGTAGCCGTAGTAGCTGTAGCTGACCAGGCCGGCGTGTCTGCGCGCTGCCCAGCTCCCTGCGGCCTTCCCGAGCGACGCATCAGAAGAACGGTGGACGCGGCGACGAAGGTCAGACGGAAGGCTCCGAACGCGCTCGGCAATCAGACAGGCGGCGCCATGAAGGAGGTCGAGGTGAACCTCCTGCAGAGGCAGACCCGGGACGCTGCGTTGCAGGGCCTGGCGATGCAGTGAAGGGAATCGCTTTGCGAGCTTGTTTGCCAGCTGGTGATCGGCCGGCCAGTAGAGATCGGTGAATAGCTTATCGAGCAGCGAAGCTTCAGAGAGTGCGAGCGCGAGTTGGTAGTTGTCGCGAGCGCCGGCGTGTACGACCACGGCTTTACGAGGCGTAGGGGACCTCTCGAGCGATTGCGATGTGGAGCTTTCCACGTCGACCAAGTCGGGCTCCGTTCAAGTGAGTGTGTGGCCTCACGCTTGAGATGCGCGAAGCGGTGAGCGCAAAAGAACTGTGACGCAGTGAAACACGATGTACGGTGTGGGGCAACATGTCACGAAAGAGTGGGTTATGGACTCTTGCGTGCAGTGCGAATGTTACGAACGTGATGTGCCTGTCGGCTGTAGGCGGCAAATTACTGATTTTTCCATCAATCCATTTGTAAGTGTCTCGTCGTCATATACATAACCGCACGCCATCCAGAGTAGGTCGGCAATCAACGACATGCGTCGTCGTCGGAAGGCGACGTGGTCTTCCAAGTATGTGTGCGAAGCTTGAAGGGAAATCGAGCAAACCTGATGATTCGGCTCCTCGGCTCAATGCTGTTGTGTCTCCAAATGACCTGTACCGCGCAAGTCCTGCAGCAGAGGGCGCCGGTGACAGAGAGCGCGTTTGTGCTCGGTCCTGGGGACCAGATCTCGATTCATGTGACCGACATGGACGAGATTCCGCAGACGCCTTTGCGGATCGGTCCAGCAGGGAACGGTCGACCTCCCGCTGGTGGGTCAGGTGAAGGCTGGCGGTCTGAGCATCGACCAACTCAGGGACGAGCTCAAGGCGAAGCTGAGCAAGTACATCAACTCGCCGGATATCACGATCAATCTGATTGAGAGTGAAAGCCGGCCTGTGTCGGTGGTCGGCGAGGTGATGAATCCGGGATTGCACCAGATGATCGGCCCGAAGCGATTGCTGGATGTGATTTCGATGTCCGGCGGGTTGAAGCCGGACGCGGGCCCGAATGTGCTGGTCACGAGGCAGCCCCAGTGGGGGAAGCTGAATGTTGGCCCCGTCACCTCCGATCCGGCCACAGGTGCAACGTCCACGACCTTGCCTCTGGACAAGCTGATGGCACTGAAGACGCCGGAGGAGAACATTGTCATGGAGCCGGGGGATACGGTTTCGGTTCCGAAGGCAGAGTTGATCTACGTGGTGGGGGATGTAAAGAAGGCTGGAGGGTTCGAGCTTACGACACACGGGACGATGTCGATGCTGCACGCGATCACTCTAGCGGAAGGACTTGGGCCAGATAGTGCAGCGAAGAACGCCCGTATTCTGCGGCCCGCGCCAAACGGCGACGGATCTATGTCGCAGATTCCGATCGACATCCCGAAGGTGTTTGCAGGCAAGGCGCCGGACGTCCAACTGTATGCGAACGATGTTCTGTTTGTGCCGCACAGTGGCTTCAAGGTGGGTTCACGTCGCGCGATTGAAGCGGCGATTGGCATCACCTCAGGGATGTTGATCTATCGCTAGCCCGAACGGGTTAGACCAAGTACGACAACCAGGCGCACGACCGACGACAGCCGGGTGAAGTATTCGCAAGTCAAGCGATTGCCACACTCGTAAGGAGTAAGCCAACGTGTCTAGAGCGATAAGAGTTAAAGAGGCACGACCTCTGGGAAGAGCCATGCGGGGACAGCATCGTCCGCGCACCGTGGCGGCAGAGACGGAAGGTAGTGGAAGTTTGCTGCAGTCGTATCTGCTGACGCTGCGGCGGCATCCGCGGCTGTTGGCCGTGTTCGCGCTCGGCGGGATGCTCGTCGGGCTGCTGTTTGGGGTGTGGACCCTGCCCGTATATCAGACGCGAACCTCGCTGGACATACGGTCGTTGAATGGCGACTTCCTGAACATGCGATCGGTGGCACCGACGGGCGATGACACGCCCGCGGAAGCGGACACCAATCTGCAGACCCAGATCAAGCTGTTGCAGAGCGACACGCTGGTGCAGCAGACGATGGACCACATGCTGGCACAGCCTCACCCGGATGTGATCGAGCGTGACGATCTGTTTTCAAAGCTGCTGGCGGCGGTGCATCTGGGCGACGTGGCGCCGATCCCATACAAGACGGCGTTGTTGAACACGGCACAGCACCTGAAGGTGAAGCCATTTGGATTGACTCGTCTGGTTGAGATCACGTGCCAGGGCTGGACGCCGCAGCTTGCGGCGAGCTTTTGCAACAACCTGATCACTACCTACGAGGAACAGGATTTGCAGGTTCGCAGCCAGGAGGCGACCAAGGTAAGCGGGTGGCTGACGCACCAGGTTGCCGACATCCGGCAGCGCGTGGAGCAGACGCAGGCGCAGCTGGAGCAGGCGGTTGGAGGCAATGGTCTGCGCCTGAGCCACGCGAATGAAAGCATCGGCGAAGAGCGTCTGCAGGCCCTGCAGAACGAGGTAGTGAAGGCACAGTCTGACCGGATCGCCAAAGAGGCCGCGGCGGAAGAGGCGCGCGGGGCTGCCCCAGGAACGGCACCCGAGATCGAGGACAATCCGGCGCATCGCGCGTATGAGTTGAAGCTGGCGGACCTGCGCGGTCAGCTTGCGGCGCTGGTACCGCCGCTGACGGAGAACGACCCCAAGGTAAAGCATGTGCGTTCGCAGATCGCGGAAGCGGAGGCAGGGCTGGCCGCGACTGCAACGACCAGCGTGACGCGGAGCCAGAACGAACTGCTGGCCGCACGCCACAGGGAAGAGTTGCTGACCTCGACGTACAACGCGCAACTCGCGAGCGTATCGCAGGATCTGCAGCAATCGGCGAAGGTGAGCCTGCTGCGCAGCGAACTCGAGAGCGAGCAACAGCTCTATCAGACGCTGCTGCAACATGCACGCGAGGCTGGGTTTGCGTCTGCGTTGCAGGCCTCGACGATTCGCGTTGTCGATCCTGCGCTTGCACCGAAGGTTCCAGTTGAGCCTCGTCGCGTCGTGGAGGCAGGAGTTGGTCTGCTGCTGGGCGTACTTTCGGGTATCGCGCTGGCCTTCTATCGCGAGCGGACGCAGAACGTATTCCGCATGCCGGGTGAGATTGTCCGCATGCTGGATGTCCAGGAACTTGGGGTCATCCCTGCAAGCGCGATGCAGAACCGCATCGTTCCACCGGCCCCAGCACGCGGCCTGCTTCGCATCAACGGAGCCACGGAGGCGACCGAAGCGCACGCCGCGCTGGCAAGCGCGCGCTGGGATGAGAAGTTCTCGCTGGCGGCGGAGGCGTATTCGAATGCGACGTTCTCGATCCTGCAGTCGCAGAGCGGAAGTGCGTCGAGAGCGTACGCGGTGTCGAGCCCGAAGGTGGGCGAAGGCAAGACAACGATCACCTGCAATCTTGGTGTGGCGTTGAGCAAATCCAAGCTGCGCGTGGTGATCGTAGATGGCGATCTGCGCCGCCCGACGCTTCACAGGGCATTCGGCACGTCGCGTGGTCCGGGCATGCGCGACCTGCTTCGTTCCGAACCGCGAAACACGGACGCGATGTTGCGTGACGGCATCTTGCGCGAGACCAGCTACAAGAATCTGTTCGTCATCCCGGCCGGCGTGGGCGAGGAAGAGAGTGTGCAACTGCTCAACTCGGATCGTCTGCCGCAGTTGCTGACGGAGTTGAGCAAGAGCTTCGATGTGGTGTTGATCGACACACCGCCGGCGCTGCACATGGTGGACACACGCATCCTCGCACGTGCATGCGATGGGGTGATTCTGGTCGTACGCGCGGGTGTCACAACGCTGGACGAAGCGGCGAACGCGCGTGATCTTTTCGATCGTGACGGCGTGCGCCTGGTCGGCACGATCCTGAACGACTTCAATCCTTACAGTCAGGGCTATTCGCAGTACTACAGGGCGTACGAGCAATACCAAAAGCCGCATGATGGCGGCTCGGAGAAGGCGGTCAACGCGGCATGAGCTCTTTTGCCGGGACGACTTTGGACTCCGGTCCAGAGCCTGTGCCTGAAACACTGCTCACCGGTGATCCGAATCCGGAGAACTGGGCTCCCGTTGTGGAGCTGGTCTCTGGAGACGAGCCCCCGCGCGCCCTGCCGAGTCATGTGAAGCGCAACGTTGTGAGCGGCACCTCTGCACTGGGGGCCAGCGTTTTTGTAGAGCGCGGTGCAGGATTCGTGGCGAACATCCTGGCCGCGAGGCTGGGTGGTGCACAGACGTTTGGAGCGTACTCGCTCGCACTCACAACGGCCAATCAGATCTCGGTGTATGCAGCGGGGCAGATCGGCGCCACTGCAGCGCGATTTTCGGGGAAGTATCCGCACGGATCGGCAGGGTACCCGACGTTGATGCGGGTGCTCGCTATTGTTTCGGTTGTGTCTGCGGGCATTGCCGCTCTGGGTATCTGGGCCGGCGCAGGTCCCATCGCGCACATCCTTGGCAAAGAGAACCTGCAGGTGCTGCTGCGATGTGCGTGGATCTCGGCTGCGGGCGCTGTGCTGCTTGAATGTGCGCGCGGGTTCTTCGTGGGGCAACGATTCATCGCGGCGTTGATCAGCATGTCGACGATGGTCGGGGCAGGAATGATCTTTCTGTTGCCGTACGCGGCGCACAAGCACTCGCCCACAACGATGATCGAGTTGCAGGGCGGGGTTGCGCTGCTCGCCGTGACGATGTGCTGCATCTTTGGGCGGCAGCTTGGATGGCGGAGCCGGGAGAAGGCGTCGCCTGTTCAGTCCATCGGACCGATGCTGCGCGAGGTCTGGTCTTTCGGCTTTGTGCAGTTGGCGGGCCTGGTGGGATCGAATCTCGCGGGATGGTGGTCGACGGCGTTGGTGGCGCGGGCTGACACCACGCTGATCCAGATGAGCTTCTTTACGATCGCGAGCCAGTTGCGCAACCTGGTGAGCTTACCGCCAAGCCTGTTGACCGAGGGCAGCTACGCGGTGATGGCGGATCCCGACGCACGAGGCCACGAAGACGCCGCAACGCGTGATGGCGTTGTGCTGCTTCGCTTCGTTCAGCTTGTCGGTGCTGCTCGGCGCGTTGGGCATGATCGTGATTCCGTGGGGAATTCAGCTGCTTTATGGGCGCACGTATGCCGGTGCGGCCGCGGCTGCGGCGGTGGGACTGGCTACAGCGGTGGCGCACATGGGAGCGGCGCCCGCGGCAGCCCGACTGACCATTGTTTCCATCCGGGCGACGGCGGTGATCAACACGATCTGGGCGGTGTTTGTCGGGATCGCGTCAACGATGTTCATGCTGCACGGTGGCCGGGCCTGGCACGCGCTGGCCATCTACTTCTTCGCCCATGTGCTGTCGTCTGTCCTGGTGTTGATGACGTTGAAGCGCAAGGACCATCTGCCGGCCGGGATGATGGGCCTGCTGATGTTCAGCTCGGTGAGCATGATGGTGCTCTCCGGGCTTTCGTTGTGGCGCGAGACGCATGGCGCCACCGCGATGGTGACAGCCGTGATGGGCATCGTGACGCTGGGAGTGGCTGCAGGGCTCTACGGCTTTGGGAAGCGCTATGCGTGGCTGCCGCCGCGTGCGTTCTTTCAGAAACTGCTTGGCGATGTGACGGCGCGCCTGCCGTGGGGAGGCGCGCATGTTTGAGGCGTTGATCTTTGTGGCGGCTGTTACGGCCATCGCGGGCCTCGTCATTGCCTATGACGGCAGCCGGGATGTGTTTCACCCGATGGTGCTGATCGGGCCGATGCTGGCGTTCCTGTACGGCTGGATGCCGTGGAAGTTGCTGAACGAAGGTGGCCTGCAGATCTACTTCGATCAGGATCAGTTGCAGTTTGTCCAGCTGCTGTACACGGCGGGGGTGTTTGCGTTCGTTGCGGCGTGCCTGGCGGTCGGGACGCGCATAAAGCGGCCAGCGAAGGTGGCCCGCGGTCTGGAGGCGCGCACCGCGCAGCGCCTGTTGGCTGGCGCTGCCGTCGTTGGTTGCCTCGGGCTGGCGTGCTGGTCGATCAGCATCATCAACGTGGGTGGCATTCAGAAGGCATTCAGCACTTCCTATGCTGGCGGCTGGGACGCGAGCGGATATATCCGCGATGGAAGCATTCTGTTGCTGCTGGCGGTGCTGCTCGCGCTCACATCGCTTTCAGCCGGCGGGCCCCGGTTGCTCGCGCTGATCGAGATCGTTGTGTTTGGATCGCCGTGGCTGCTGACCGCTGTCTTCATGGGGCGCCGCGGTCCGACGTTTGCGCTGGCGGTGGTGCTGAGCATGGGCTGGTTCTTCAACCGCGCCAAGCGGCCGCCCCTGGCGGCGATTGCGATTGGCGGGGCCTGTCTTGGTTGGCTGGTGCTCTTCCTGGTGACGAATCGGAACAATCTGTACATCGGTTCGGACTTCCACATGAACGACAACGTGAGTTCGATTGTGGAGAGGCCGGATACCGGCAATGAGTACATCTACGGCTCAGGAACGGTGCTGAGTGCGCAACGCCGTGACCACTACTTCTGGATGCGGCGTTACCTTGCGCAGGTGCTGGTGCGGCCGATCCCGAGTTCGATCTGGCCGACGAAGTACGAAGACTTCGGCGTGCCCGAACTGCTGTACAACGCGGGGACGGGCGAGGGGTTTGGAGACACTCTCGGATGGGTCGGCGCTCCAGGTTCAGCGCCGGGCATTGTTGCGGATCTGTGGGTGGAGGTGTGCTGGTTCGCGATTGCAGCGATGGCGTTGCTGGGATGGCTCTATGGATATGTGTGGAAGCGCGCCGTGCTCGATGGGGGCAGGTGGTCGACGCAGTACATCATCCTGAGTTGCCTTTCGATTTACCTCGTCATGCAGACGATGGAGGCGGTGATCTTCCGCACGTTGCTGCTGTCTATCCCTTCGTGGTTGGTGTGGCGCTGGGCCGAGGCTCCGCAGAAGGTCCGTCGTCGCGCGCGGCTGATCGGAGGCCGGTTGCATCGTGAGCCGCTGCCGCGGATGGTGCCGACGATTGAAGGGCGCGTGAGTTCGGCGGAGGTGAGCCGTGCGTAGCGTGCGCGAACACCAATGCGAGGTCGCGGTCATCTGGATCGACTGGTACGCGTACCATGTGGCGCGTTTCGTCGGCCTGAACAGCACACCTTCGCTTGCCGGCAAGGTTGTCGGTATTGAGTTGATCAGCGGCGTAGGCGTTCATCCAGGGCTTCGATTCCGCGAGGATCTGCCGGATGGCCTGGCGATCGAGACACTGATGCCGGGAGTGAGCTGGAGCCAAGCAAGCAAAGTGGGGCTCGCTGTTGCGCTTTGGAGAAAGCTCGACAAGGTAAGGCCGCGGGTTGTTCTGGTTCCGGGCTACTACACGCTTCCGGGCATCGCGGCGGCTTTGTGGGCACGGACACATGGAAGCTGCAGTGTGTTGATGACAGAAACGACGGCGTTCGACCACAAACGGCAGATCGTGCGTGAGTTTGTGAAGAAGACAGTGATACGGCTGTTGTTTGGTTGGGCTGTCACCGGGGGCAAGCCACACGTGCGCTATCTCGAGCAACTCGGGTTTCCGAAGAGCCGGATCGCGGGTTCGTATGACGTTGTCGATAACGACGCTATCGAACGGACGGCGCTGGAGATGCGCGAGAGCGCGGACGGCACAGGGCGGCCCATATTTCCTGTTCGTCGGAAGACTTGCGGAGGAAAAGAACGTCGGAGGATTGATCGAGAGTTGGGTCAAGTACCGCGAGGACGGCGGGTCCTGGGATCTGGTGATCGCCGGTGATGGTCCACTCCGTTCTGCATTGGAGCAGCAGGCAGCGCACTCGCCGATCGCAGATGCAATCCACTTCGTTGGCCTGAAGCCGATGCGAGAGCTGTTGCCGTTGTACGCCGGTGCGGCGTGTTTTGTGTTGCCGAGTACGCGAGAGCCGTGGGGCCTTGTTGTGAATGAGGCGATGGCGGCCGGGCTGCCGGTGGTGGTCTCTCGCCGATGCGGTTGCTGCGAGGATCTGGTCAAGGAAGGCGAGAACGGGTTTTCCTTCGACCCGAGCGAATCGTGAGCAGTTGACTGGGCACTTGCGTCGGCTTGAGGAGATGCCGGCGGAAGAGCGGGAACGGATGGGCGCCCGGTCGGTTCAGATCATCGCGGGATACACGCCGCGCGGCTTTGGGAGGGCGATCGCGTCGATTGCGCGTAGCTCTGATCGAGCGGGCCGACTCCACCTCATCTCGGAGGCGGTCCAGTGACCACGGCCCTACCGATTTCGGAGATGCAACGGGAGCCCGTGAGGCCAGCGAAAGCCGCGTGTGCTGGTGGCGGTGACGCATACAGACCCCCGCTACGGCGGATTGAGCACGGCTGTTCCGCAGGGCGCATTAGCGGTGGCGCGACGGGGTAGCGTCGACGTTGGACTCGCGGCGTTTTGCGCACCGGGGGAGCAATTCCGGCCCGGAGGGTATGAAGGGAACGACCTGAGCTTCTGGCCGGCATCGAGGAGGCCATGGCTGCAGTCGCGCGAGTTGCGCGATCAGTTTGCAGCGTGCATTCGGGAGGCGGATGCGGTTCACATTCATGGTCTTTGGGAGTCGTGCACGGCGGTTGCGAGCCGGGCCGCGCTGAAGCAGGAGCAAGCCGTATGTGCTGTCCGCTCATGGCATGCTCGAGCCCTGGGCGCTCGCAAACAAGCGGCTGAAGAAGACTTATCTATGCGGCGCTGTTTGAGCGCGAGACCGTTGCACGGGCCGCTTGTCTGCACGCATTGACGCAAGCCGAGGCGCAGCAGTACAGGGCGTTCGGCTCGCGGGCACCGATCGCGGTGATACCGAATCCGGTCGAGATTCCGAGCTTCCGGAACGCTGCGTTGCTGATGGAGCGCTATCCGCAACTTCGGGCGAAGAGAGTGGTTTTGTACCTGGGCAGGCTGCACCCGAAGAAGGGCCTGGATCTGCTGGTGGAGGCCTGGGGTGGCGTTGTGCGCAGAGATCCCGAGGCGCACCTGGTGCTTGCGGGGCCCGACAGCGAAGGGACCGCGAGCAGGTTGCAGCAGAAGATCGCGAGCGGGGAGTTGGCGTCCACGGTCACGTTTACGGGCATGCTCGCGGGCGACATGAAATGGAGCGCCCTGGCTGCAGCGGAGTGTTTTGTTCTGCCTTCGTACTCCGAGGGATTAAGCATGAGTGTGCTCGAGGCGCTGGGATGTGGAGTGCCCGCGATCATCACGCACAACTGCAACATGCCCGAGGTCGCCAGCGCGGGTGCCGGATGGGAGATTGCTGCCGATGCGAACGAATTGGGGAATGCACTGAAGGAGATGTTGTCGCGTGCGCCTGAAGAGAACGCGCGCATGGGCCAGCGTGGAGCGGCGTTGATCGAGGCCAAGTATTGTCCGGACCGAGTAGCGGGCCAGATGGCTGAGCTGTATGAGTTTGTGTTGAATCGCACTGAACCGAGATCGAAAGATCTGATCGTTGGATGAGCCATGGGACTTGTTGAACTGAGGCATTACGACAACTCGTGGTATCACCCCGGCGGATCGTTCGCGAAGCGCGCGTTGTGGATGTTGTTGGGCGAACCGGTGTTTCGTTCACCGTGGCTGCCTTCGTCGAGCGCACGCGTTGCGCTGTTGCGGATGTTTGGAGCGCGAATTGGAGAAGGTGTGGTGATCAAGCCGCATGTGACGGTGAAGTATCCGTGGCACCTGGAACTCGGCGATTTCTGCTGGATTGGCGAGCAGGCATGGATCGACAACCTCACGACGGTGCGCGTTGGACGGAACGCTTGCGTGTCGCAGGGCGCATACCTCTGCACGGGAAATCACGATTGGAGCGATCCCAATTTTGGGTTGCGCATTGAACCGATACAGCTTGGAGAGGGTGCATGGGCAGGCGCGAAGTCGGTACTCACACCAGGAACGGTGCTGGGCGCGTACGCCGTCGCTGCAGCGGGAGCCGTAGTCAAGGGTTGCATTCCGGATTTCGAGATACACGCCGGCAACCCGGCCCAGTTTGTAAAGAAGCGGAAGATCCGGAACGCGCAGGTTGCGCCCAAAGAGGTGGTGCGCTCATGAGGATGCTGTTTATCAACCAGTTTTTCTGGCCTGATTCCTCCGCGACCAGCCAGCAACTGACGGATCTCGTTGCGGCGCTTGCGCGGCGCGGTGTGGAGGTGTCTGTGCTGTGCGGCGATGCTGGATACGCAGAGGCCGCAGGGTCCGACAGGCCCAAGGCAGAGATCCATCGCGTGCGCGCGATGAAGTTCAGCCGCGGCCGCATCGGACGCATGCTGTCGTACCTGTCGTTCTATGTGTCTGCGTTCGCAAAGGGGCTCACGTTGCGGAAGGCAGACGTTGTGGTTTCGATGACAACACCGCCGCTGATCTCGGTTCTCGGCGCTTTCATCAAGCTGTTCCGCGGGTCCCGGCACTTCATCTGGGAACAGGATCTGTACCCGGATATCGCCGTCGATCTGGAGTACCTCAAGCGCGGTGGGATGACGCACCGCATCACGTCGTTTGTCGCGGACACGGTACGCCGGCACGCTGACGGGATCATCGTGCTTGGACAGTGCATGAAGGATCGTTTGATCGATCGGGGTGTTGATCCGGAGAAGATCTTTATTGCGGAACATTGGGCATCGAGCACTGCGATCACGCCAATGGAAAAGCCGGGTGGTTCCGATGAGCTTGTGGTGTTGTACTCCGGCAATCTCGGGATGGCGCATGATCTGGAGACGATCCAGGGTGCCATCGCAAACCTCCGCGGAGACGCCCGGTTCCGTTTCATCTTCGCCGGCACAGGAGAGAAGCGGAGCCGGTCTTGCAAAGTTTTGCAGCGACAACGGTATCGATTCTGTTGAACTGAGGCCTTTTGTTGCACGCGACCGGCTGAGCGAAGGTTTGGCCGTTGGCGATATTGGGCTCGTCACGCAACGCGAGGAATCCTGTGGCTCCGTGGTTCCGAGCAAGGTGTACGGGATCCTCGCGGCAGGAAGACCGCTGCTGTTTATTGGGCCCTCGACCGCGACTCCCGCACGGCTGATTGCGAAACACGGCTGTGGGTGGAGCGTGAGTTGCGGAGATGTGCAAGGTACGACAGAGCTGCTGAGGTATCTTGCGGACCACCCTGAAGAAGCCAAACTCGCAGGAGCTCGAGGCCGTGAGGCTCTGGAGCGGTTCTATGACCTGCCACAAAGTGTCGATCGCATCGCTGAGATCCTTGGGGCTGCACGACCGCCTTCTCAAACGACCGCCACGCTCGACCTGCAGACGACATCCTGACAGAGCCGTTGAGGTCAATGCAGCAGCAGTAGTGCGACGAGGTTCGCTATGTCAATTCTTCTAGTTCTGGGACTTACCTCATTTCTGTTATGCCTGGGACTGACTCCTGCTTTCCGTGAGCTCTTTGTCTGGATGGGGTTGGTCGATACTCCGGATGAGGTTCGCAAGTTGCATGCGCGCGCGGTACCGCGGATTGGCGGCATCCCGATTGTCGCTTCCTGCGTTGGATCGTTTGCGCTGCTGTACATGCTGTTCGGTGACAAGGGCAGACTGTACGTGCAGCACGGTCAGCTTCTGCACGCTGTGATTCCAGCTTGCGCGGTGATTTTCGCGGTCGGACTGCTGGATGACCTCGTAGGCCTCAGGGCATGGCAGAAGCTTGCCGGGCAAGCTGTCGCCGCTGGCATTGCTATCTTCTTCGGCGTGCGACTGGCAGGACCGCATCTTCACCCTGTGCTGACCATCGCCGCGAGCTTCATCTGGCTGCTTTGCTGCACCAACGCGGTGAACCTGATCGATGGCATGGACGGACTCGCAACCGGAGTGGGGCTGCTGGCGACCCTCACCACGATGGTGGTTGCGCTGATGTATGGGCGCTATGGTCTTGCGCTCGCAACGGCTCCGCTGGCGGGTGCTCTGCTCGCGTTCCTGCGCTATAACTTCAGCCCTGCCTCGGTGTTCCTTGGCGACTGCGGCAGCTTGACGATCGGGTTCATGCTTGGCTGCTTCGGGCTGGTGTGGAGTCAGAACAGCGTGACGCTGGCTGGACTCGCCGTACCGCTGATGGCGCTTGCGGTGCCGTTGGCGGACGTGGGGCTGGCGATCGTGCGGCGCTTTCTTCGCAACGAACCGATCTTCAAAGCCGATCGAGGTCACATCCATCATCGGGTGCTGGCGCTCGGGTTCTCCACTTCATCTGCAGCACTGATCCTGTACGCCGCGTGTTGCGCGAGCGCCGTGTTGGCACTGGTCGTGAGCATGAATCAGCGCCAACTCGGGTGGCCCATGCTGATCATCTTCCTGGCGCTGGTGATTCTCGGGATCAATCGCCTTGGATACATCGAGTTCAGCGCGGCCCGCAAGCTGCTGTCTCGCAGTTCGCTGCGACGCGCGGTGCTGGAGGAGATCCAGCTTCACGAACTCAAGACGGCTCTGGCCGACGTGCGGACAGTGGAGGGATGCTGGCATGTGGTTCGGATTACCTGCCGCGATCTGCACTTTGTCTCTGCACATCTGCAGGTGAATGGGACGGAGTTCTTCGAGCAGTTTTCGGAGGTGCCCGAGATCTCAGGATGCGAGATCGAGTTAACGCTCGGTCATCAGAGTTGGCTGGTTTTGAAGCCGTCCTGTGAGGAGTCGTCGTCGCGAATGTCGATGTCGGTGCCGCACCAGCTGCAGTCGATCATGCGGGAGAAGCTTCAGCAACTGGAGCCTGCACGGATAGCCGTCCCTGCGACGAGGTCCGCGGCGTAGCGCAGCAAAACAACTGTGCCCGAATGAGCACAAGCAAGCGCACTCATTCGGGCCAGCAGTTCAGGTGATCGGTTGTGAGCTAGATATCCCTCAGCAGCTCTGAAAGGCTGAGCTGAAAGCCTAGCGCAAGCACCTCAAGCATGGGCAGGGAGATGGATTTCCGACCGCGTTCGACATCGGAGATGAAGGTACGGTCGATACCGAACTCCACGGCCATGCGGAGTTGTGTCATGTTCCGATCACGCCGAAGTTGGCGGAGACGGGCGCCGAAGCGGCTACTTACGTCAAGCGGCAGGAAGTAATTTTGCGGCCGCCGGCTATAGTGCGTGTCCCGATGGATGGGCGAAAGCGCTGGCGAAAGCTGCTGCTGTACGCTCTGCATTCGTCTGCTCCTTACCCGCTCACACATGGTTTCCAGCTGCCAGGCACGAGCATGTGAGCGGATTCCTAGGCAGCTTGTTTTCGGTCGGTCAATTTCTGGAACCAGAATCCCACAGGAACTTCGCGGAAAGAAGCAGAACGATGAGAAAAGTTGGCTAAAGACGACATTAGACAACTTCGGTCATGCTAGATGCGTGACATCAGTCATCAGCATGTCGTGTAACGGCACTTGCATACAGGTTTTCAGAAGCTTCAATCGGCGCCCGGCGGTGGAAGCACGGGATTGGGCCGAAGACCGGAATTGCTCCAGTGCTGCGTGTTGCAAAAGCAGGATTGTGCGGCCGTCGCGGATCTCGCCTCTGCTTACGCGCGTGAGTGCATCGTCCAGCGTCATCTCGATCACCTCGATGTCTTCTCCCTCGGAGCGGAGACCTCCTCCGGGATGACTGGCTTCGGTGTAGTCGGCTGTGAAGAGATGAATGAGCTCGAGGCTGCCGCCTGGGCTGGCATACACGGACGCGACCGGCGTGAGGTTCAGGGCCTCGTAGCCGGTCTCCTGTAACGCTTCCTCGCGAGCACATTCTTCGGGCGAGTCTCCGTCCAGCAAACCGCTGCAGGCTTCGAGCGTTTCGCCAGAGGAGTCGCCGCGCAGCGTTGCAACGATTCTTGGCTGACGGAGCAGAAGTACGGTGCCGCGTTCAAGAGAGCGAAGGAGAACGGTCACTCCGTCACGTCGTGCATTCAGGTCGCGGTCATCCTCGTGAACCGTGCCGTCGCGAAACTCCTGCAGATAGTGAACGCGGTCCACGGGAGACCAGCCGTTCAGGAGGCGCGTGAGCGAGAGCACCCTGTGCCTGTTGCTGACCAGAGTGAGGCTTTTCTCAGAGGGAAGATCGGGCACCTTCACAGTCTGACACGCTGCGTGGCGTGTGCAGCGAGAGCGCGCTCGGCTAGCTCTGGAGCGGAGGCGCGACATCTTGGATCTCGTCGGCGGCTCCCATGAGAATCAGCGAGCGCTGCGCGAACGGCGAGTAAACCAGCAGAGCAGTGCAGGCGAGCGCCAGGCCGGCGTTGATGTGGTGCAGAAGCAGAAAAGGCGAGAGCGCCCAGAGCTCATCCACAAGCAGTAGAAACGGCCAGAGGACGATGAGTTTTTCCCTTGCACGGGGCGGGTGGAAGAGGCTCGCGCAGAGCAGGAAGGCCCGAAACGGGATCAGGATGGCAGCGGTCACGAGCACGGCTAGGTAAACCTGGTTCGAGTGCGGCAGGACGGATAGCAGATCCGAGATCTCGGGGAGGTTTGCCAGCGCGCCGACGTAGAAGCCGAGATACATCAGTTGCAGGGCGCAGAATAGCCCGCGAACTACTCGATGGGGAGCGTTGGGGAGGTCCTCGCGCGCGGCGAGCAGCTTGATCCTGGAGTTCGATTGAGCATCGGGTCGCGTGACGGGTGACGCTTGCGGCGCTGGTTCAAGCGGTGCGGAACTGGACGGATCGGTCGCGAGCCGTTCGACCGGCGCAACGAATCGGTACCCCCGACGGGCGAGGGTCTCGACGAATCGCGGGTTTCGGGCGGTGTCTCCGAGCGCCTCGCGGATGCGGTTTACGGCGGAGTTGACGCCGTGCTCGGCGTCGACGAATGTTCCCTCGGGCCATAGCTCGCGTGAGATCTCTTCGCGCGTCAGGAGATCGCCGGGCCGACTGAGCAGCATTGTCAGTACCTGGAACGGCTGCGCGTGCAGCTTGATGCGGATGCCCTGCTTCCGGAGTTCGCCCGTGGCGGTGTCGGCTTCGAAGACCCCGAAGCGATAACGAACGACTGGCGGAGAATCGGGCATGGACCCGCTCAGTGTATCGAAGTGGACGTGAGTTCCATGGTGTTGCTCCGATGTACAACTTCCAGTAACAGCCCGTTAATCAGCAACTTAGCCGGTGAGAAACAATCCTGATGCGCTTGAGGATTCCTGCATTGCCCGTGGCGTGAGCTCGGGGCATGGTGCAGACATGATGAATCGATCGCAAGCCACATCCCGCCCGGTTCTGACGGCGGCTGTGGTGGTTTTGCTTTGCACTGTCACGCCAGCGAAGGCGCTGCCCACACCTGCGGCGACGTCGGATTTCAATGCTTATGCCGCCCGAGTGGAGGCGCGCCTTCAGCAGCAGCACCGGTCTGCAGGCAGCTTTCTTCAGGTGGGCTCCTCCCGGCTTCGTGAGTCGAGGCTCCGGTCGGGAGAGGTGGAAGTTGAGGATCTGTCGCCAGCGCCGAGCAGCGAGCCCGCGGGCGCGCTGATTCACCACTGGCGAGCGTCGGCCTTCGCTCCGGGGGCGACTGCCGCGCAGTTCGAGCGGCTGATGAGGGACTTCGGCGCCTACCCGCGCTATTTCGCGCCAGACGTGGTGAGCGCCAGGGTTATCTCCGCACACGAGAACGAGGCGCAGGCGTTCCTGAGGGTGAGACAGCGGCACGTTCTCACGGTCGTGCT
Organism: uncultured Verrucomicrobiae bacterium; assembly: GCA_963795955.1. GTDB lineage: Bacteria > Acidobacteriota > Terriglobia > Terriglobales > Acidobacteriaceae > Granulicella. The sequence goes on along the minus strand of CAWCJK010000002.1, from coordinate 217,808 downwards.
GGATGCGACGTACGACGTCTCGTTCGGACAACTGGATCCGCAGCACCGGTTCAGCGTCTCGCGAAGCCGATCGATCTCGGAGATGGACGTTTCGAGCACGGGCGCAGAGCGGGCGCTGACAGCAGACGAAGAGCACGGGTTTCTTTGGCGACAGAACACGTACTGGAGCTGCGAAGAGAAGGACGGAGGCGTGTATCTGCAGGTCGAGTCCGTTTCGCTGACGAGGTCGATTCCGCGGGGGCTTGGGTGGGTGATTGGACCGTATGTCCAGAGCATTCCGCGGGAGTCGTTGGAGTTCACGCTGCGGTCCGCGGTGAGCGCGCTTCGCAGATCCACGCAAGGGAAGGAAGGGAAATGATGCTTTCGAACATGGGGGTACCCGGGATTGCGGGCGCGGGGTTCAGGGATGCGGCGAGAGTCAATGGGGCGTTGACTGCGCGGGCAGAGCGGCGGGTGCTGTGCTGGATGGCGGAGCGGGCGCCCGGGTGGGTGACGTCGGACGGGCTCACCGTGCTGGGGCTGGGGGCGCAGATTGGGGCGGGGGCGGCGTATGCGCTGTGCCGGGTTGATCGGCGTGTGCTGCTGGTGGTGAGTGCGTTCGTGGTCCTGAACTGGCTGGGGGACAGCCTGGATGGGACGCTGGCGCGGGTTCGGCGGCAGCAGCGGCCGCGGTATGGGTTCTATGTGGATCACGTGGTGGACATTTTCGGGGCGGTGGCGCTGATGTGTGGGCTGGGGTGCTCGGGGCTGGTGCATTGGCCGGTGGCGATGGCGATGCTGATCGGGTTCCTGCTCTTGTCAGGGGAGAGCTACCTCGCGACGTATACGATCGGGCGGTTTGAGCTGTCGCATGGGCTGTTTGGGCCTACGGAGGTGCGGCTGCTGCTGATCCTGGGGAACCTGGCGCTGCTGCGGAGTCCGTATGCGACGGTGCTTGGGCACCGGATGCTGCTGTTCGATGTGGGAGGGGTGATCGCCGCGGCTGGCATGGCTGTGATGCTCGTGGTCACGGCGTCGCGGCACACGCTGCAGCTCTATCGCGAGGAGCCGCTGCGGTGAACGCGCTGCGGCGGTGGTGGCGGTTCAATGTGGTGGGGGCGATGGGGATGGGCGTGCAGCTGGGCTGCTGTTCGTGCTGAACCGGTGGAGTGGAGGGCGTTACCTGGTGGCTTCGGCGGTGGCGATCGAGGTGGCGGTGCTGCACAACTTTGTTTGGCATGTGCATTACACGTGGAGGGACCGGCGGGGGGCGGGGGTGGTGGAGCGGATGGTCAGGTTCCACCTGTCGAATGGGATGGTGTCGCTGGTGGGGAACCTGGCGGTGATGCGGGTGCTGGTCGGGGTGGGGCTGCCGGTGCTGGCGGCGAACTGTGTGGCGATCGGGTGCTGTTCGGTGGTGAACTTTGCGTTGAGCGACCGGTGGAGCTTCAGGGGTACCCCCTCCCCGGTACTTTTTGGCTAAAGTCTTCCGAGAAAAGGAAGTTAAGTCTGGACTTGTACGATTCGCAGTGTGCGATGGCACGTGAAAAGCCCGGCGGTTAGGCCGGGCTTTTTTGTGTCTCTACTCACTATTGTAGCGATTCGAGGCTAATAGTATGCAGCGTTGCGGGACGAAATTTCCTTCCGCCTAGCCCTAGGTGGCTTTGCGCTGGAACGCGGTCTTCTTGCCGGCCAGGGTGCTCTTGTCGCGGAAGGTGGCGGCGGAGGCCGAGGGGGCGGGCTTGGCGCCGGAGCTGGTCTGCGCGAGCTTGTCACGCATGGCCTGCAGCTTCTGCTCCTTGGGGCTGAGGCCGGTCTTGCGGATGGGGGCTGCTGGTTTGGGAGGCAGATCGGTCATGAGGAATTTTCTCATGGTGGACAGGGGAGGAAGCGCTTTGAGTACCGGATTCATCACGCCGGCGGCAACGAGTGGGCGGCCCCGCGCACGACCCGTTGCCTTAGAGTGGTGATGTGGGTTCGAAGACCTTTGATGGCGTCTGGTTTGTTGTGTTCTCGCATGACCATCCGCCACCGCATGTGCATGGACAGTATGGAAGTGTGGTGGTCGTGGTGGACCTGCTTAGGGACGGCGGTGTGGCAGAAGCTTTGGGCGCTTTGGGAGGCGACACATGGAAAGGCATCCGAAGGATCTGACCACTGACGAAGAGATCGACGTGTCGCTCCAACGGGCGCAGGCGTTCGATAGCTTCCCGACCATTGTGGAGGCTGTCTTCTTCGGAGAACCACGTATGGATTGCCTGATGCTCCGGCTGAGCGATGGGCGGCGTCTGCTCATTCCGAGAGAGATGTTAGGGGAACTGAAGGACGCAACCCCGGAGCAGGCGGCGGATGTTTCGATTGTGATGTTGGGGCTCGCTGTGTGTTGGCCGCAGTTGGACGATGGACTCTACCTGCCGGACTTCCTGGAGCACCGGTGGGGTAAGGCCTGGAGCGGACTGGCGGCTTAGGAGTCCGCTAAGTCTCTCGAGTTCGGACGTCCGAGGATCCCACCCACCCGCGATGAAGCCGTGTGTGGATGGGGCACCCATCGTGGTGGCGGATTGGCAGACTAGGTTACGGGTGGGCCACGCGCCTATCTATGTCCGAAGGTTTAGCTTTCGCGGTGCGGAGGCGAAGAAATCGCTGTAATTGTGGGTCCGGCTCCGCGTTGGTGTGAGCGCGGAGAATCTGGATAGATTCGGTTGTATTGCCAAGCAGAAGAACGTCCATCGCCCGGGCGCGCATGTCCCGATTGTCGCTTTTCAGGGCTCGCGCGAGGGCAGGATACGCTGCCGGGCCCATCTCATACAAGGCCCGAGCGACGGAATCGCCAAGAAGATGCTGCTGTGAGTAGATGCTGCCACCTGGGTTCCAAGAGCGACGTCCCAGCAACTGAGTCAACACGGGTATTGCAGCTTTGATCCTAAGCGCCCCGGCTAACTCAGCTTCGCTCCGCATGACTGGATCCGGCGGCTGTTGTGCGAGCATCCGGGGAATGGCCGCAACGATCTCAGCTTCAGTTCCCGCGTCTGACCTGCTGCTTGCGATCAGTTGTGACCGAGCAGCGTCGGTTGTTCTCGGATCACTTAACTGCTGCAATAAAGTGTCGACCTGCCCTGGAACGGGCAGAATCGCTGATAAGAGAGAGAAAACGCAGAGCACTACAAACCTGCTGCTACTCATAACTCGCACTCGACGTGGCGGATAGGACGCCACCATTCACCTTCAGATGTACATTCCAGGCCTTCGAAGCACATACGCTTGTCAACGTTGTGCTGCAAATCTGTACGGTGTAATGCTGCAACCAATCTAACGTTATGATTGTGCCTCCGTCAGGTGCGATCCCGGCCACAGTACCCGGAGAATCGATCCAAAAACCATTCGTCGTGCCGGGTGTCCTTTGGAGGAAGGCTAAGCTGGGCCCATCTAGACCTCCGCCAGAGGTCACCGAAAAATTGCGTATGTTCCCTTGGCTATCGCTGTCAGTACCGGCCTCAGAGATCGAGCTCGCAGTCTGAACCACTGTCCAGTTTGAAGCGTCGTCACTGACATGGAAAGAACCTTCAAGACTCCAGTGCCACCAACCCTTGCTAGAGGAGCAGTCCTGTAATCCGAGGGACTCGGAGCACTCATTTGAATTCTGCGCCTCGAAAGAGAGTTGATCTTGCGAGCTCTTCGATCCGCTGAACGCTATGCTGATCGTTGCCTTCGGGTAATGCCGTTTAGCGTGCGTGCTAGCTGTCTTGAGCCGTCTCTGGCGGGTCTGCTGCTCGGGCCCCGGTCCTTCGAGAGAGAAGTAGTCTGAGTAGTCTCCTGGATTTTCTGCGAAGGAGAGGAAATCAAAAGGATCGTCAGCCCACCCCAGCACGATAGGCTGATCGTAGTATTCACCATAATCTAGATATGCAAAGGCAAAATGCGTTCCTGTTACGTTGTAAGTCGTTCCAGGCGTTCCAGGGAAGGTGACTGTCGCCTCCGCATACCCCGTCCCGTCGTCGTAACCTTGTTCCGCTTGGATGAGGTTGCCATTGCCGTCAGTTACGGAGCAGTCGACCTGTGCGTTGTAGGCGCCCTCGGTCGTTTCATCAACCTCAGTCGAACAGGTCGCGGTAACCGTGCTTGTGCTCGGGTCGATGTCAATTGTGGAGCTACCCCAAATCTCCTGAGCAGACGCACGTCCAGCAGCGAGCAGGAGCAATCCTAGAAGGATGGCACTCGTTCTCACAGAGCACCCACTTCTGAAGTGGCAGAAGCGGATGAATTGCCTGCAAAGACTTTCCGAACCTGGGTGGCCAAGCTCTGATACGCATTCTCATCGAATTCATTGCGTATACGGTCTCTATATTGGAGAGTGATTTTATCCAGTGTCTTTTGATTTGCCTGCAGGCTCAGATAGAAAGACTGATCGGGGCCGTTCCGTGGAAGACCAGACTGATAAGCCTGGTGATGCTGGTTCATGGTCGCACGACTCTGGTCCTGAACCACTTCGCTGTCTCTCCGCCAAAGGAGAGCGAACTTCTTCAGGCTACTTGCTTGATCGTCGTCCAGCTTGAACATCCGTGGTACGACGCTGCCGAGTCGTGCCTCCGGCCTGTCCGGTGAAGAAGCTGCCTTCGCTCTTGCTTCGTAACTGTTGATCCGTCGAAAGAGGGACGCAAAGGCCCGCGCATCCAACTTGTCGAGATCTACTGGGCTGCTCAGGGCTTGTACCTGCTGGCCGAAAGCAGGGCTGGTGGGGAAGGGGCAAAAAGGAAGGGCGAGAACAGCAAATGCGAGACTCCGCAGCAGCATGGCTTTTTCCTCGTGCGAGGAACTTACTGTGAGCGAGCACGGAACGCAAGCTTTTCTTTTGTGAATATCTTATGCAAGTAGAAGCTCCTTGATCCGCAGTTCTTTGACTGGTCGCGGAGTTTGGCGCCGCGTTCGTCCTTCGGCTGCGCTGCGCTCCGCTCAGGATGACGGTTAGCTGAAGAGAAATTCTTTGGTTCTCAGGTCTTTTACGGTATCCCGGAGTTTGGCGGCCTTCTCGAATTCGAACTTCTTGGCGGCTTCGCGCATTTCGGTTTCTAGTTTGGCTATGTGGGTGTCTAGTTCGGCCTGGTCTTTGAAGTTTAGGGTGGCGGGGTCGTCGTTGGCTTCTTCGGTGAGGTCGGCGTAGTCGGCGTTGAGGACCATGGCGAGGGAGTCGTCTATGGAGCGGATGACGGTGCGGGGTTCTATGCCGTGTTCTTCGTTGTAGGCGCGTTGTTTTTCGCGGCGGCGTGACGGTTTCGTCTAGGGCGCGTTGCATGCTGTCGGTCATCTTGTCGGCGTAGAGGATGGCGCGGCCTTCGAGGTGGCGGGCGGCTCGGCCTATGGTTTGGATGAGGGAGCCCTGGGAGCGGAGGAAGCCTTCCTTGTCGGCGTCGAGGATGGCTACTAGCGAGACTTCGGGTAGGTCGAGGCCTTCGCGGAGCAGGTTGATGCCGATGAGGACGTCGTATTCGCCTTTGCGGAGGGCGCGGAGGAGGCGGATGCGTTCGAGGGTTTCTATCTCGGAGTGCATGTAGCGGCAGCGGACGCCTACTTCGGTGTAGTAGTTGGCTAAGTCCTCGGCCATGCGCTTGGTGAGGGTAGTTACTAAGACGCGCTGGTTCTTTTCGGCGCGGTCGCGGATTTCTGCGAGTAGGTCGTCGATCTGGCCCTTGATGGGGCGGATTTCTACTTCGGGGTCGATGAGGCCGGTGGGGCGGATGATTTGTTCTGTAACTACGCCGGCGGCCTTGGTGAGTTCGTAGGGGCCGGGGGTGGCGGAGACGTAGATGGTCTGGTCGATGCGGCCTTCCCACTCTTCGAAGCGGAGGGGGCGGTTGTCCATGGCGGAGGGGAGGCGGAATCCGTAGTCGACGAGGTTTTGTTTGCGCGAGCGGTCGCCGTGCCACATGCCGTGGAGTTGGGGGACGGTGACGTGGGACTCGTCGATGAAGACGAGGAAGTCGCGGGGGAAGTAGTCGAGGAGGGTGGGGGGCGGTTCGCCGGGGAGACGGCCGGAGAAGTGGCGCGAGTAGTTCTCGATGCCGTGGCAGTAGCCGACGGACTTGATCATTTCGAGGTCGAATCGGGTGCGCTGGTGAATGCGCTGGGACTCGACGATGCGGCCTTCGTTTTCTAACTGGGCTTCCCAGTCGGCTAACTCGGCGAGGATGTTGTTGATGGCGGTGTTTTTGCGGTCGGGTGGGACGACGTAGTGGGTCTTGGGGTAGATGGGCAGGCGCGAGTACTTCTGCTTGACGGTGCCGAAGAGGGGGTCGATCTGGGAGAGGGATTCTATCTCGTCGCCGAAGAGCTCGATGCGGAAGGCGTTTTCGTCGTAGGTGGGGAAGACTTCGATGATGTCGCCCCTGACTCGGAAGGTACCGCGGCGGAAGTCGACGTCGTTGCGCTCGTAGAGGATTTCTACGAGGCGGCGGGTGATGTCCTGGCGCTTGATGTGCTGGCCTTTTTCGAGGAGCAGCAGCATGCCGTAGTAGGCCTCGGGCGAGCCGAGGCCGTAGATGCAGGAGACGGAGGAGACGATGATGCAGTCGCGGCGTTCGAAGAGGGAGCGTGTGGCGGAGAGACGGAGTTTGTCTAACTCGTCGTTGATGGTGGCTTCTTTTTCTATGTAGAGGTCGCCGGAGGGGATGTAGGCCTCGGGCTGGTAGTAGTCGTAGTAGGAGACGAAGTACTCGACGGCGTTGTTGGGGAAGAACTGTTTGAACTCGTGGAAGAGCTGGGCGGCGAGGGTTTTGTTGTGGGCGAGGATGAGGGCGGGGCGGTTGAGCTCGGCGATGACCTTGGCCATGGTGAAGGTTTTGCCGGAGCCGGTGACGCCGAGGAGGACCTGGTCCTTTTCGCCGGACTCGGCGCCGCGCACGAGCTCGTCGATGGCGCGGGGTTGGTCGCCCTGCGGCTTGTACTCAGTTACGAGCTGAAAATCCATCCTTACAGGATAAAGGGGAGGGGCGCTTTGCCGGGGCGGTGGCTGGCAGGGACGGATGAGCGTTGCGATCGGCCCGGGGCTGTGGGGTTGGTCGAGGTGCATCGAAGGATGAAGTTGAGGGAGCTGAGATGAGTGAGCAGAAGACGGAGCTTTGGCTGGTCACGGCATGGGGAGACGGAGTGGAGCTTGAGTGGAGCGCATACGAGCTTTACGGATATCCCGCTGACCGAGCATGGGCGTGAGCGGGCGAAGGAGCTTGGGGCGTATCTGAGTTCGAAGCAGTTTGCGGCTGTGTTTGCGAGCCCGATGCAGAGGGCGCAGGAGACCTGCCGGATTGCGGGATTCGGAGAGCAGATGCAGGTGGTCGAAGACCTGCGCGAGTGGAACTATGGCGAGGCGGAGGGCAAGAGCACGCCGGAGATGCGGGAGAAATATGGGCCGCAGTGGAGCGTGTGGACCAATCCGGTGGACAGGATCGGCGGCGAGAGTGTGGAGACGGTGGGGGTGCGTGCGGATCATGTGATTGCGCGGGCACTGGCGGCGGTACCCGAGGCAGGAGGCAAGGTGGCGCTGTTTGCGCATGCGCACATTTTGCGGATCCTGGCGGCGCGATGGATTGGGCGGCCAGCGGTGGATGGCCGTCTGTTTGCGCTGGGCACCGGGAGCGTGAGTGTGTTGGGGTTTGAGCGCGAGACGCGGGTGATTGAGCGATGGAATCGCGGGTTTGAAGGGGAGTAGGGGTAATTAGTGGTTAGTGGGCCGCTGGCGATGGTTACATGCGCTCCAGGAGGGTGATGGCGAGCTTCTTTTCCTGACGGGAGAGCGCGGTCATGGCGTGGGCGACGTCCTTGGCGTGCAGGGGAAGGATGCGGCGGATGAGACGGCGGCCCTTGTCGGTGATGGTGCCGAGGATGACGCGGTGGTCTTCGGGCTTGGGACGGCGGAGGAGAAGGCCGCGGTCTTCGAGTTTCTTGACGGTGTAGGTGGTGCTGGCGCCGGTGAGCAGGATGTGCTGGCTGAGCTCGCCGAGCGGGATGGGACCTTCGTAGTAGAGGGTTCTGAGCACGGAGAACTCGGTGATGGTGAGGCCGAGTTTGGCGATGTGGGGACGGACGTGGTCTTCGACCGACTTGAAGGCCTGCGCGATGGCGAGCGCCAGGCGGAGCGCGGCCTGCTCGTCCACGCCGTTGCCCGGCAGGTCGTCTGTCCGGTTTGCATCTTCGAGATTGGATGAGCGGGGCATAGATTTTGGGGGAGAGACGAGAACGGGTGCGGCCGGGCGCTGGCTGCTGTTGCGAGTGGGGATGGAGGTGCGTTCCACCTGCTGTGAGGTGGCGCGCCCCGCGTGCGGCGAGGGTGTCTAGCGCTAGAAGATGTGCTTGATGGCTCTGCCGGTACCCTTGACGATCTTGCCGGTGCCCTTGGTCGTGCCCACCACGACGTCCTTGCCTGCGGACCCCGCACCGCGGCCGACATCTGTGGCGGCGTTGATGGGATGGAGGGTGACGAGGTCTACGGCACCCTTACCGGTGCCCTTGGCGAGGTTTCCAGCGCCTTTGCCGGCACCTTTGCCGATGTCGCCGGTGCCGCTGCCGATGTCTCCGCCGGGGCTTCGCCCTTGTCTCTGAGCGGACCGGTGGCTGGAATCAGTGGGCTGCGTTGCGGGGCGGGTTTGGAGTTGAGGCTGGGGCTGGCTTTGAGTTTGCGCGTGAAGGCTGAGCCCGAGTGCGAGGACGGCAAGGCAGAGAAGTGAAGAGTTCGCTCTCATCTAAGTACTCCTCAAAGGTATGAGATGCGTGAAGGAGCAGAGCTAGTGGCTGTGGGCGGCTGCCTGGAGCCAGGCGGTCATCTGGGTATGGTCGACGGCGCCGGGCTGTTGTTGGAGCAGTTTACCCCGGGAGAAGATCATGAGCGTGGGGATGCTGCGGATGTTGTAACGCGCGGACAGTTGCGGGTTGGCTTCGGTGTCGACCTTGAGGACGAGGGCTTTGCCGGCCATTTCGGCAGCGGTGCGCGCGACTTGCGGGGCGACCATGCGGCAGGGACCGCACCAGGCGGCCCAGAAGTCCACGAGGACAGGGACGCGAGCGTTCTGCGTGATGTCGTCGAAGAGCGAAGTATCGACTGGAATGGGCTCATTGGCGGGGCCGAGGGGCTGCTTGCAGGCGCCGCAGCGGCCGGTGTCGGCGAGGTGGGTGGCGGGGATGCGGTTTTTCGTTTGGCAGTGAGGACAAGGGACGATGAGCGGGCACGAGCGGCTCCTGAGGTACCGTGTGTGTTCGATGCATGCGGACGTTCGGTAACGGGCGCAGGTCGGGACAGGCTCCGAGTGTCGCTATGATGAGAGGAACGCATCAAAGCAGCTGATTCCGCCAAGCCCTGGAGACGACTTGACGAACTCGGACATACCCTGTGCTGGACCCAAAGACGCGGCAGCAGGATCGAGCGAGGATGTGCGCGCTCGCTGTGATGTCGAAGGCGCCCCGACCGGGCAAGGTGAAGACGCGGTTGTCGCCGCCGCTGACGCTGGAAGAGGCTGCTGCGCTGAACATTTGTTTTCTGCGCGACACGACGGAGAACATTGCGGCAGTCGCGGCGGATGGATTGGCTGCGGGGTTGGTTTGTTACACGCCTGTGGGCGATGAGTCCGCGTTTGATGGCTTGCTGCCGGCGGGGTTTGCGTTGATCTCGCAGCATGGAGATGGCTTCGGTGAGCGTCTGCACCATGCGGCGGAGGACATCCTGGCGTGTGGGTTTGGAGCGGTTTGCCTGATCGATTCGGATTCGCCGACGGTGCCGGCAGCGGCGCTGCGGATGGCGGTCCAAGAGCTGCAGCGGCCGGGTGACCGTGTTGTGCTGGGCGGGTCCGATGACGGTGGCTATTACCTGATCGGGCTGAAGCAGGCTCACCATGTGGTGTTTGAGCACATCAGCTGGAGCACATCCGTCGTGTACAGCGAGACGGTGGAGCGGGCTCGCGATGCAGGGCTGGAGCTGGTGGAGCTGCCGCGGTGGTATGACGTGGACGACGCGAACAGTCTGCAGACGCTAGAGGCGGAGTTGCTGGAGGGCACGCAGCCGGAGTTTGTTGCGTTGCGCGGGTATGATGCGCGTGCGACGCGGGCGTTTCTGGCGGCCAGGCGTGCGCAGGCGGCAGAGCCGGTCGATGCGGATGTGGCTGAGCTGATGCCATGAACGTGCTTTCGCGAGCTGCGCGATGGCATGACGGTGACGCACGAGTTACAAACAGCGCGCTCTGCTTGCTGGGACTGGTGATGGTCGTGCTGTCTCACCAGTTTGTGGCGGAGATGAGCCATTTCAGGATTGGCTTCTCGGGCGTATCGATGTTGTCGTCCCTGGTGTACCTGGGCGCGGTGCTGATTGTGCGCACGCAACCGGTGGACCGCTGGACCTTGCGCATCGTGGTGGGGTTTGCAGCGGCGATGTATGCGATTCCGTACCTTGCTGAGCCGTTTCTTTCCTCCGACATCTACCGCTATGTGTGGGATGGGATTGTGCAGCATGCGGGCATCAGCCCTTACAGGTATGTGCCGGGTGACCCTGCGCTGGGGTGGTTGCAGGACAAGTACGGCGATGTGTTTGAGAACATCAACCGCCGTAACTACGCGCGCACGATCTATCCGCCGGTAGCGCAGATGCTGTACTGGCTCGCCACGTACCTGGCGCCGAGCGTAGAGGCCATGAAGCTGTTCATGCTGGCGTTCGTGGGCGTTGCGAGTGCGGCGTTGACGGCGGTGTTGCAGCGGTTGGGCAGGCCACGCGCTGAGGTGCTGCTGTTCTTGTGGTGCCCACTGTTGATTTGGGAGGTGGGCAACGCAGGGCATGTGGACGCAATTGTCTGTGGGTTGATCGCGCTGGCGCTGTTGTTCAGGACGCGCCATCAGCCGGTGCTGACGGGGCTGTTCCTGGGCATGGCGGTGATGACGAAGTTCTATCCGCTGGTGCTGTTGCCCGCGTTGTGGCAGCGGCGCGACTGGAAGATGCCGGCGACTGTGGCTGGCGTGTGCGCGTTGGGGTATGCGTGCTATGCGTCGGTGGGCTGGCTGGTGTTTGGGTTTCTGGGCGGGTACTCGAAGGAAGAGGGGATTGATAGCGGATCGCGGTTCTTTTTGCTGGACTACGCGCACTCGCTGCCGGGGCTGGTGAACGTGCCCAAAGCTGCGTTTCTGGTGTTCAGCGCGGTGGTGATGGGCGCGATCGCAGTTTGGTCGTTGAGGTATGCGTCAGGCGAGCGGGTTGGTGTCAGTGTTCGCGGTGCCGAGCTTGAGGCGCCGGTGTTTGTGCGCGCGGGGGCGATGATGAGCTTCGCGATGATGCTGCTGTTTTCGCCGCACTATGCGTGGTACATCATGTGGCTGATTCCGTTTATGGCGCTGGCGCCGAGCCTGCCTTTGTTCACGTATGTGCTGGGGTTCTTCTACGGCTATACGACGGGGCTGGCGGATCCGGGGCCGAAGATGTTTCTGCTGAATGAGCGGCTGTATGCGGCGGTGGCGGTGTCGTTTGTGTTGCACTTTGCGCTGAGACGCTGGCCGGTGTGGGGCGCGTTTGTGTCGCGCGGGCGGCTGCGTGCGAAGATGGCGGTCGCACATTCGCAGGAGGCGCGATCCGTTGAAGCCTACCGTTGAAGGAACTCGTCCGGCGGTCTCCGTGATCATTCCGGCGCTGAACGAGGAGGAGTCGATTGGGCAGGTAGTGGCGTGCATGCCCTGGGAACTCATCGCCGAGTGCATCGTGGTGGACAACGGAAGCACGGATCGCACTGCTGCGGTCGCGGAGGCAGCGGGAGCGCGGGTGGTGACGTCGCCGCGCGGTTACGGGATTGCCGTGAAGACGGGTGCGGATGCGGCGTTGCCTACGAGCGAGATCCTGGTGTTTCTGGATGGTGACGGGTCGGATGTGGTCGACGAGATGCCTCGGTTGATCGATCCGATCGCGCGCGGCGAGGCTGATTTTGTGATCGGGTCGCGCATACGCGGTGCGCGTGAGCGCGGGTCGATGCTGGGGAGCCAGGTGTTTGCGGCGCACCTGATTGGGCTGCTGGTGCGCGTGCTGTATGGCTTTCGCTACACGGATATGGGGCCGTTTCGGGCGATTCGGCGTGAAGCGCTAGAGGCGATGCATATGAGCGAGATGACGTATGGCTGGAATCTGGAGATGCAGATCAAGGCTGTACGGATGGGCTGCGGATCGTGGAGATTCCGGTGAGTTATCGGAAGAGGATTGGTGGGGAGAGTAAGGTGTCGGGGAACCTGCAGGCGTCCGTGAAGGCGGCCGCTCGGATTTTGGGTGTGTTCTTTCGGGTGCGTAAGGCGTAGGCGCTGCTCCGGACGTTGGTGGCCTGCGGGCGAAATACGGGGTCAGCTTCCCTTCGGTCGAGATGACACATCAGTGGTGGGAATGAGTCCAATGACTTCGCGGGCTAGCTACGGCCGTTGGTGCCGTTGGCTGCGGGCATGAGCTGGACTTGCACGAGTTGGGGTTCGGCTACGCGAACTGGGGCCGAGGACGGCGATCTTTGGGAGTGGGCCTTTGATCATCGCGACCTCGTCGCAGGCGTAGAGGCGCGGGCAGGCCTGGCAGTCCTTGTAGATCTTGTCGGGCATGGCGTTGCGTTCGGCGACCTGGAAGCCGTAGTGCTCGAAGAACTCGGGGATGCGGGTGAACAGGCAGGTGGTGACGACGCCGTGGTCGTCGGATTCGGCGAGGAGTGCGCGCAGGAGTGCGCCGCCGGCGCCGGTGCCGCGGGATTCGGGCTTGACGACGATGGAGCGGACCTCCGCGAGGTGGGGGCCGTAGAGGTGGAGCGCGCCGCAGCCCAGGAACTCGGGGGTGGCGTTGGGGTCGTCTGAGTTGGTGGCGCTCGGCGACGGTGAAGTCGCGGATGTTTTCGCAGATCTCGGCGTAGTTGCGGCGGAGCAGTGTGCCGTCGGAGGAGAGCGAGTTGACGAGGTCGTAGATGTTTTGCGCGTCCTGGAGGCGGGCCTTGTGGACGCGGAGGGTCGTCGGCGGAGCCCACCTTAGCCTGTCGGCGAAGGTGGGGCACCCGGTGTTTCGGTGGGGCGCTCGGCGTGCCGCTTTGTTCGACCAGCTCTGGGAGTGTTTCAAACACTGGCGGCGGCCTCCTCTGATTTGGATGTTTCGGCGAGGCGTTGGACGCGGGTGCGGGCTTCTGCGAGGGCTTGTCTGACCTGGTGCGCGGGCGGTGCCGCCTGGGACGTTGTGGCAGTCGAGCGTGGCGGGGAGGGTGATGGCGTCGAAGAAGTCTTCTGCGAACTCGGGTGAGAGTTGTTGGAGTTCTTCGAGGGTTAGATTGTTGAGTTCGCGGTTGGTTTCGAGGCCCAGGCGGACGGCGTTGCCGATGATCTCGTGGGCTTTGCGGAAGGGGACGCCTTTGTTGCTGAGGTAGGTGGCGGCGGCCATGGCGTTGAGATAGCCGTGCTCTGCGGCGTGTTGCAGGCGCGTGTGTGCGGAACTTGAGGGCGCGGGTGAAGTTGGGGAGGACGCTGAGGAGGCCGGCGAGTGTGTCGGCTATGTCGAAGATCTGCTCCTGGCCTTCCTGGAGGTCTTTGTTGTAGGCGAGCGGGAGGCCTTTGATGAGGGTGCTGAGGGCGGTGCTGGCGCCGAGGAGGCGGGCGGATTTGCCGCGGGCGAGTTCGGTGAGGTCGGGGTTCTTCTTTTGCGGCATGGCGCTGCTGCCGGTGGAGAAGGCTTCGGGGAGGTCGACGAAGTTGAACTCGGCGGTGGCGTAGAGGGTGAGTTCTTCGGCGAAGCGGGAGATGTGGAGGCCGAGGGTGCGATGGCGGCTTGCGCGAAGTCGAGCATGAAGTCGCGGTCGGAGGTGGCGTCCATGCTGTTGGTGTGTTGGGGCTGTGAAGTCGAGGGCGTCGCGCGGCGATGTTGCGGTCGAGGGCGAGGGTGGCGCCGGCGATGGCTCCTGAGCCTAGGGGGCAGAAGTTCATGCGGGTGCGGGCGTCGGCGAAGCGGGAGAGGTCGCGCTCGAGCATGCTGACGTAGGCGAGGAGCCAGTGGGCGAGGAGGACGGGTTCGGCGCGCTGGAGGTGGGTGTAGCCGGGCATGACGTTGTCGGTGTTGGCCTCGGCGAGGGTGAGGAGGGCGTTGACCCAGTCGAGCAGGCCGTTGTGTGGTGGAGTCGATGGCGTCGCGGACGAAGAGGCGCATGTCGGTGGCGATCTGCTCGTTGCGGCTGCGGCCGGTGTGGAGTTTGAGCGCGAGGGTGCCGATCTCTTTGGTGAGTTCGAGCTCGACGAAGTGGTGGATGTCTTCGGCTTGTGGGGCGGAGGCGACGATGGCGGCGCCTACCTGGGCGTTGCTGGTTTCGTAGTCGATCTGGCCGGAGGTGGCGCTGATGCGGTGGGCCCAGTTGAGGGCTCTATCGGCTACGCGGGTGAGGCCTTCGAGGGTTTGTTGCAGTTCGTCGGCGGTGAGGATGTTGGCGGCGGCGATGGCGCGGGCGTGGGCCTTGCTGGCCGCGACTTCGTGGGGGAGGAGGCGCCAGTCGAAGGGGAAGCTGCGCTGCCATTGCTCGAAGGTGCGGTTGAGGGGCTCGCGGAAGCGGCCTGACCACATTTTGTTGGGTTGTTCGTTGTTGTTCATGGTCTCTGGTCAGGCTCTAGCGATCGTCCGTAAGCTGGTCGTGGTCTGCGAGTCGCAGCTTCGATCGCAGTTCATCGACTCGAGCTACTCGTTCGTCGGTCGGCGAGTGGCACGTAGAGCGAGTCCTCGATGTGTCTGCATATCCAGCTACGACTGCGACGATCGAGAAGCTGCCCAGTGCTCGCGAGTAGCTTATGACTGATGTCCGTCATTGTGGTCAAGGCTGAAGATCTTCATGCGGCTTCAAGTGGCGTCTGGATGAAGTCAGTGATCGCGGGTAGAATGCCGCGTCTGGAGCTAGCTGTTGCCAGCGCTTTCGGCGCAACGATCTGCTCAAGGTAGCTCGAGCTTCCTGACATGCAGCATACGAAGTAGAATCGGCCTGCTTGCTAGACTCGTCCATGTCAATGCGATGAAGTCCTCGAGTCGTCGAAGGCAAGCTTATGCCGCCTGCGCGAGGACGCATGCGTGAGGTCTCGTCGAAGTTGTCACCGATCTCCGAGTCGTAGAGCGACTTCAGTCTCAGCCAGATCATGCGGTGTCATCTCGTTCGGCATCGTCATTGCTCAGCGTACGTTCAGCGTGCCAGGTCTCGACATGACGCTTGACGACTTGTTGCCTCATGCGACTAAAGCAAGTCGCGATTCGTGGGCTGTGGTTGCGGCAACGGCTGGCAAGCGCGTGCCCTTCCGTTTGGCGCGATTAGTCGGTTGTGGCGCTTGGTCTGACAGCAGTTTCCGGCTGGCGGTGACTTAACGATTTTGGCGGAGTGTATAGCCACGGGCAGACGTTCCGTCGATAGCGCAATCGGGGAGTGACAACTGCGATCTCCGATTATGGCAGTCGGTCACGGCGAGATGATCGATAGCTGTAGCGTTCGGATACAGCTCGCGCTTCGCGTTCGATCTGCTCCTTAGCCTGGTCAGGCTGCGTACGAGATCTTCGGGGCAACGAGTCACCTGGTGTTGATTACTCCTTGTGTTGCCGCTGTTGAGGTGGGGCATTTCTGTGCCGTGGCTTAGGGTTAGGAGGCCGGTTTGGGCGTAGGTTTGGAGTTTGGCGCGGGTGTCGGTGATGTCGAGGTTGCGCATGGTGAGTTGGCCTATGCGGTCGCGGGGGCTGAAGGTGGATTCGGTCTTTTCCATGCGAGAGGCGTTCGGGGGCGAAGGTTAGGTTGGGCGAGTCGGTGTTGAGGATGGTGTAGTCGTTGCCGCGGCGGAGTTCTACGGTGACTTCGCCGGTGACGGGCTTGGCTACCCAGCGTTGGGCGGCTTCGCGGAGCATGATGGCCTGGGGGTCGAACCAGCGGCCCTGGTAGAGGAGGCGGCCGAGTTTGCGGCCGTTTTCGCGGTATTGCTCGAGGGTGTCTTCGTTGTGGATGCCGGTGAGGAGGCGCTCGTAGGCGATGAAGAGCAGGGCGAGGCCGGGGGCCTCGTAGATGCCGCGGGACTTGGCTTCGATGATGCGGTTTTCGATCTGGTCGCTCATGCCGAGGCCGTGGCGGCCGCCGATGGTGTTGGCTTCGAGCATGAGGGCGACGAGGTCGTCGAAGTGCTTGCCGTTGAGGGCTGACGGGGACGCCTTCTTCGAAGCGGATGGTGACCTCTTCGGGCTTGATGGTGACGTCGTCGCGCCAGAAGGCGACGCCCATGATGGGGGCGACGATCTTCATCGAGGTGGAGAGGTGTTCGAGGTCCTTGGCTTCGTGGGTGGCGCCGAGGAGGTTGGAGTCGGTGGAGTAGGCCTTTTCGGTCGACATCTTGTAGTCGAAGCCGGAGCGGATGAGGAACTCGGACATCTCCTTGCGGCCGCCGAGTTCGTTGATGAAGGTCTGGTCGAGCCAGGGCTTGTAGACCTTGAGGTTGGGGTTGACGAGGAGGCCGTAGCGGTAGAAGCGCTCGATGTCGTTGCCCTTGAAGGTGGAGCCGTCGCCCCAGATGTTGACGTCGTCTTCCTTCATGGCGGTGACGAGCATGGTGCCGGTGACGGCGCGGCCGATGGGCGTGGTGTTGAAGTACGTGACGCCGGCGGTGGAGATGTGGAAGGCGCCGGATTGGAGGGCGGCGATGCCTTCGCGGACGAGCGGGAGGCGGGCGTCGATGAGGCGGGCCTTTTCGGCGCCGTACTCGAGGGCCTTGCGCGGGATGGCGTCGTAGTCGGTCTCGTCGGGCTGGCCGAGGTTGGCGGTGTAGGCGTAGGGGATGGCGCCCTTTTGCTTCATCCAGTGGAGGGCGGCGGAGGTGTCGAGGCCGCCGGAGAAGGCTATGCCTACGCGTTGGTTGGTGGGGAGGGATTCGAGGATGGTGGACATTGCAAGGACCTCAGTGTTGCGCCTGGGGGAACAGCAGTTCGCTGTGGGAATGCAGATAGCAATTCAGGAGCAACTGCGGTCACTTTGGCTGCAACCGCTCCACCTTAGCCGTGCTGAGGCTGCAGTGCTGGTCGACGCCTGCGTTGAAGGGAGCGCAATTTCGGCGCTCCGGGCAGAAATACGGGGGTCTCTCCACTTCGCTTCGCTTCGGTCGAGATGACAGGCATTTGTGGTGGCGTCCGAGCAAACAGCAGATTCCGCTTCGCAGGAATGACAACGCAGAAGAGAGCTGAACACGCAATTGCAACGGCAACCCGTTCAGATCGCGACCGCGAGACCGAGCGCGGCTAGGTGTTAGCGGCGGCGGTTGGTTTTGGGGAGGCGCTTGGCGCCGCCGAGGAGCATGAGCGTGATGGCCTTTTGCGCGTGCAGGCGGTTTTCTGCCTGGTCGAAGACTATGGATTGGGGGCCGTCGAGGACGGCGTCTGTTACTTCGGCGTTGCGGTGGGCGGGGAGGCAGTGCATGAAGACGGCTGAGGGTTGGGCCTGGGCCATGAGGGCTTCGTTGACCTGGAAGGGCTTGAAGATGGGGGCGCGGCGGGCGGCTTCGTGCTCCTGGCCCATGGAGACGCAGACGTCGGTGTAGATGGCGTCGGCTTCTTCGGCGGCCTTGTTGGCGTCGTTGGTGAGGGTGATGGTGCCGCCGGTGGCTTCGGCGATCTCGATGGCCTTGTGGATGATTTCCAGCTTGGGCTGGAAGCCTTTGGGCGTGGCCACGGTGACGTGTACGCCGAGCAGAGCGCCGGTGAGCATGAGCGAGTGGCAGACGTTATTGCCGTCGCCGATGTAGCTGAAGCGCATGCCTTCGAGCGCGCCGAAGCGCTCTTCGAGGGTCATGAAGTCGGCGATGGCCTGGCAGGGGTGTTCGAGATCGGAGAGCGCGTTGATGACGGGGACGTTGGCGCTGTGCGGCCATCTCGGTGATGGTTTCGTGCGCGTAGGTGCGGAGGACGATGACGTTCATCCAGCGCTCGAGGTTGCGGGCTACGTCGGGGATGGATTCGCGCTCGCCGAGGGGTTCCTTGGTCTGGTCGACGAAGATGGCGTTGCCGCCGAGGGTGTTCATCGCGGCCTCAAAGGTGAGGCGTGTGCGGAGCGAGGCCTTTTCGAAGAAGAGGACCATCTGCTTGGCGTCGAGCGCGTGGCGGAAGTCTTCGGGCGAGAGCTTGACGGCGTGCGCGAGCTCGAGGATGGCGGCGAGTTCGTTGGGCGTGAGGTCGGCGATGGAGGTGAGGTCGCGGCCGACCATGCCCTTGGCGATCTCGGTGAAGGCGGTGTCGGACTGAATGCCGAGGGCGCCGGCTTTGCTGCGGTGGCGGCGCCGCCGTTCGAGCGGGGGTTCATGACGATGGTTTTGTTATCCATGTACGGCTTCTCCGGCCAGCGCGGAGGCGTTGGCGGTGGTGTGTTCGGTCAGCAGATCGTCGAGCGCGGCGATGGCCTGGTCGACGTGCTGCGGTTGTGATGAGGTATGGCGGCAGGAAGCGCAGCACGGTGTCGTGGGTGCGATTGAGCAGGATGTGGCGCTGCATCATGCCGGTGAGGATGGCCTTGGCGAGGTCGGCTGATTCGAGGTCGACGCCGATCATGAGGCCGAGGCCGCGGACTTCGCGGATGGCGGGGTGCTTGCGCTGAAGAGCGCGGAGTTGCGTGAGGAAGTAGTTGCCGACCTCGCGTGTTGTGGTCGAGGAAGTTTTCGTTGCGCAGGGTGTCGACGACGGCGATGGCGACGGCGCAGGCGAGCGGATTGCCGCCGAAGGTGGTGCCGTGCATGCCGGGCTTGATGGCGCGGGCGGCGGCTTCGGTGCAGAGCATGGCGCCGATGGGGATGCCGCCGGCGAGGGGCTTGGCGAGCGTGGTGACGTCGGGCGTGATGCCGAAGTGCTGGTAGGCGGTCCACTTGCCGGTGCGGCCCATGCCGGACTGGATCTCGTCGAGGATGAGGAGGGCGCCGGTTTCGTCGCAGAGTTCGCGGGCTGTCGGCGAGGAACTCGGGGCTGACGAGGTTGATGCCGCCTTCGCCCTGGAGGACCTCGAAGGCGATGGCGCAGAAATCTTGTGGATTTTTGCTAAAGGTTTCGCGCAGCGCGCCGATGTTGTTGAAGGGAATGAATTCGACGCCGGGCATGACGGGGGCGAAGGGCTCGCGGTAGGCGGACTTGTGGGTCGTGGCGACGGAGCCCATGGTGCGGCCGTGGAAGCTGTGTTCGAGGGCGAGGATCTTGGTGCCGATCTGTTTGCCTTCGGAGCGGAGCAGGCCGGCGTGGGCGCGGGCGAGCTTGAGCGCGGCCTCCCAGGCTTCGGTGCCGGAGTTGCAGAAGAAGACGCGGTCGAGGCCGGTGATCTCGGTGAGGCGCTGGGCGAGTTCGGCGGTGTGCTAGATGGAAGAAGAGATTGGAGGTGTGAAGGAGGGCGTGGCTCTGCGAGGCGATGGCGTCGGTGATGGCGGGGTGGTTGTAGCCGAGCGCGCAGACGCCGATGCCGGAGAGGAGATCGAGGTATTCGGTGTTGTTCTCGTCGTAGAGGTGGACGCCTTCGCCGCGGGTGAAGAGGATCGGGTTGCGCTCGTAGGTTTGGAGCAGAGAGCTTGGATTCGGCGGCCTGAAGAGCCTTCGAGTTCGCGGGCTGCTGCGCTGTCGGGCAGCGATTGAGTTTCGGGCTGACGTGAACTCGCTCATGCGACCATGACCTCCGTTCCGTCGTCGACGCGGGAGCTGAGGAGGTCGGGGAGGACCTGGGCGGAGCTGGCGGGCAGGATGCGGACGCGCTTGACGCCGTGGGTGAGGGCTTCGGTGCAGGCGTTGAGCTTGGGGAGCATGCCGCCGGAGATGACCTTCTGGCTTTGGAGCTCGGGGATGTCCTTGAGCGAGAGCCAGCGCATGACGTTGCCGTTGGCGTCCTTGACGCCGGGGACGTCGGTGAGGAAGACGAGGGCGTCGGCTTCGGTGGCGATGGCGCAGGCGGAGGCCATCTCGTCGGCGTTGATGTTGTAGTACTCGCCGTCGAAGCCGAGGGCGATGGAGGAGATGACGGGGACGGCGTTCATGGCCCAGATGGCGTCGAGCCACTTGGGGTCGGTGGCGGCGATCTCGCCGACGAAGCCGAGGTCTGGTTCGGTGCGCTTTTTGCGGGCGCGGAAGACGTGGCCGTCGCCGCCGGTGAGGCCGACGGCGGACTGGCCGTTCTGGCCGAGTTCGGCGACGAGGGACTTGTTGACGCGGCCGCCGAGGACCATGAGCGCGGCGTCGCGGGTTTCGGCGTCGGTGATACGCAGGCCGGCGACGAACTCGCTCTTTTTGCCCATCTGGGCGAGCAGGCGCGTGAGTTGGACGCCTCCGCCGTGCACGAGAGCGACGCGATGGCCGTCGTGGGAGAGGTCGGCCACGGCGCGGGCGACGCGGCTGAGCAGGGCGGGGTCTTCGAGCGCGGCACCGCCGACTTTGACTACGAACTTCATAGGTGGGGCTCCGGGATGTTCGAGAATGCAGAGTTCACAGAAGGCCCTCCGCTTCGTGGTAGCCGAGCATGAGGTTCATGTTTTCTACGGCCTGTGAGGCGGCGCCTTTGAGCAGGTTGTCGAGACAGGAGACGATGACGAGCCGGCGGCCGTTGGGTGAGAGTTGGAAGCCAATGTCGCAGAAGGGGCTGCGGACGACGTACTGGATCTGCGGGAGGGCGGGGGAGCGATGGATCGCGCACCAGCGGCGCGTCCTTGTAGAACTCGTCGAAGCAGCTTTGGATCTCAGGCGCGGAACGTTTTTCGGTCAGCCGCACGTACACGGTGGATAGGATGCCGCGCGGGATGGGGAGAAGATGCGGGGTGAACTGGATCTGGTCCGCATGGACGTGCAATTGTTCGAGCAGTTCGCCGGTGTGGCGGTGGCCGAAGACGGCGTACGCGGAAAGGTTGTCGGCGGCGTTCATGAAGTGGGTGGTTGCTGTCGGGGTTTTGCCTGCGCCGGAGACGCCGGATTTGGCGTCGCAGATGATGCCGCAGTCGAGATCGGCGAGCTCGGCGCGGAGGATGGGCGCGAGCGCGAGGATGACCGACGTGGCGTAACAGCCGGGGTTGGCGACGAGGCGCGCGTGGCGGATCGCCGGAGCGTGCAACTCGGGCGAGCCGTAGACGGCTTCGGCCTGGGTTTTGTCGGCGGTCGCGGCGTCGGGGTGCTCGAACTTGTAGACGGCGCGGTTGGCCGGGTCGTTGCAGACGCCAGGCGCCGGAAAGGTCGATGACGCGGATGCCGCGGGCGAGGGCTTCGGGGACGAAGCTGCGGGACTGCTCGTGCGGGAGCGCGAGAAAGAGAAGGTTGATGCCTTCGCGCTCGAGGTCGTGCCAGCTCCAGGTGTCGACGGTGGCTTCGGCCGCGTGAGGCAGGCCGGCGAGCTGCGGGTGCATGTCGGTGAGGCGCACGGGCTTGGCGGAGGCGTCGTCCATGCGGCCGAGGAATGCGGGGGCGGAGGCTTGGAGGCGGGGGTGGCGCAGGAGGATGCGCGCGAGTTCGGCGCCGGAGTAGCCGCTGACGCCGGCGACCGCGATGCGGGGCTGGGGAGTGAGGTCAGCCAATGTAGGTCTCCAGGCGGGCGCGCAGGGCGTTGGCGGCGTCGAGGTCGGCGCAGATGATGAGGATGGTGTTGTCGCCGGCGATGGTGCCGAGGGACTCGGGCCATTCTTCGTCGTCCATGCCGGCGGCCACGGCGTGGGCGGAGCCCTTGGCTGTGAGGAGGACGAGGAGGTTGTTGGACTGGCGAATCTCGATGCCGAAGCTTTCGAGGAGTTCGGCGACCGCGGGGAGGGTGTCGTCGAAGTCCTCGTCGCCGGTGCGCTCGTCTGGGAGGGCGTAGCCGTCGGGGCCTTTGAGCAGGCGGAGTTCTCGGATGTCGCGCGAGAGCGTGGCCTGGGTGACGAAGATGCCCTTTTTCGCGAGACGGCGGCGCAGCTCGTCCTGGTTGGGGACGGTGGTGGTGACCAGGAGCTCGCGAATGGCGGTATGTCGTTGCGTTTTCATGGGCGGAGAGAGAGAACAAAGCAAAGCGTGACGCAGAGGCGCCACGCTGTGCATAAAATTCCACTATATCTGTGTATAAATATTCAGACGCTGAATGTCAAGCGCCGGCGGGCTGAGCAGATTTTTTTGCTGACCCATGTGGGCTAGAGACAGTGTTCCAGCCTATAGTGAACTATGGACCAGCTCTTTTCCAGTCTGGAAAAACTTGCAGATCCGGTCGACGGGCCAGGAACTGCTACCCGCACCGCATCACGGACGCTGTATGACCCGCGTTTTGAGCACGATTCGTGCGGTGTGGGGTTTGTGGCCACGACGACGGGCAGAGCTGAGCACAGCATTCTTCAACAGGCGTTGACGGCGCTGGCGCGGCTGGCGCATCGCGGCGCGGTGGCGTCCGATGGCGCGTCGAGCGACGGCGTGGGCGTGATGACGGCGATTCCGCGCGCGCTGCTGTTGGACGCAGCGGGCGTGAAGCTTGCCGACGCTGAGGCGCTTGGGGTTGGAATGGTCTTCATTCCGCCGGGCGAGAAGCGGTTTGAGCCGGCGCTGGAGGCGTGCCTGCGCGCGCAGGGGATGCATGTGCTGGCGTGGCGTGATGTGCCGATTCGGGTGGAGGTGCTGGGCGAGATTGCGCGAGGGACGATGCCGGGGATCCGGCAGGTGCTGGTGCGCGATGCGCAGCCGGGCCGCGGCGCGATGGAGCGGCGGCTGTACCTGGCGCGAAAGGCGTTTGAGCGGCAGGCGGCTGCGGGCGATGTGAACGGGTATGTGTGTTCGCTCTCGACCGAGACGCTGGTTTACAAGGCGCATGTGCCAGGGATCGTTGCTGGCGGAGTTCTATCCGGACCTGCAATCGCCGGAGTACCGGACGCGGTTTGCGATTTTTCACCAGCGGTATGCGACGAATACGCTGCCGGCGTGGCACCGGGCGCAGCCGATCCGGAAGCTGGCGCATAACGGCGAGATCAATACGGTGTGGGGCAACCGGGCGCGGATGGATGCGCGCGATGTGACGCTTGCCGGATGAGTGCAAGCCGATTCTGACGGCGGATGGCACGGATTCGACCAGTTTGGATGAGGCGATCGAGCTGATCTCGCAGAACGGGCGAACGCTGGCGGAGAGTGTGCGGATGTTGCTGCCTCCGGCTGCTGTGGAGCGTGTGTCGCCGTTTTTGCGGTACCACGCGGATTGCGTGGAGCCGTGGGATGGGCCGGCGGCGATCTCGTTTGCGGATGGCCGCGTGGTGGGCGCGGCGCTGGATCGCAATGGGCTGCGGCCTTGCCGGTATGCAGTGACGAGTGATGGGCTGGTGGTTGCGGGGTCGGAGGCTGGGTTGGTGGATCTGGACCCGGAGACGCTGGTCGAGAGTGGGCGGTTGGGGCCGGGGCAGATGCTTGTGGTGGACCTGGAGCAAGGGCCAGGTGCTGCACGACGAGGAGCTGCTGGACCTGTTCGACGCGAGCGCGACGTATGCGATGTTGCTGGAGGATCAGCCGCTGCTGCCGTTGTCGGCTGCGGAAGATAGTTGCGGCAGCGTGCAAAATGCGGGGGTCTCTCCACTAGGCGACGGTGAAACTGTCGCTGCGATCGAGATGACGCATCTGGGGCAGGGTCAAGGCGTCGCTGCGGTCGCGATGACGCCGCTGGGGCGGCGCGAAGCTGTTGCTTTTGTCGGAGCGGCAGAGTTGAGCAAGCACGAGCTTGCGGCCCTGCAGCGGCGGTTTGGGTATACGAAAGAGGATCTGAACATGGTCCTCAAGCCGATGGCCGCGACCGGCAAGGATGCTGTGTGGTCGATGGGGGATGATGCGCCGCTGGCGTTTTTGGCGCGGTCGCCGCGGCCGGTGTATCACTTCTTTCGGCAGCGGTTTGCGCAGGTGACCAATCCGGCGATTGATCCTCTGCGCGAGGCCGTGGTGGTGAGTCTGCACACACGGCTGGGGCCGTGGCCACACCTGCTCGATACGCATGCGCCATTGCCGGGTGTGTCGTTGCCATCGCCGTTTTTGTCGCTGGGGCAGGTCGCGGCGTTGCGCGCCGGCAGGTATCCGCATGCGGAGTCTTTGCCCATGGCGGAGTTGTCGTGTTTGTTTGCGCCGGATCGGACGCTGACGCAGGCGATCGGCGATGTGTGCGAGGTCGCGAAGACGCTGGTTCGTGGTGGAGCGAAGTTGCTGCTGTTGACCGATCGCGAGGCGAGCTCGGAGGCGTTGCCGATTCCGATGGCACTGGCGTTGGGCGCCGTGCACAATGCGCTGACCTTTGCGGGGCTGCGGACGAACTGTGGACTGGCGGTTGAGGCCGCGGATTGCCGCGATGTGCACCATGCGGCGGTGTTGATTGGATTTGGGGCGGGTGCGGTGTGTCCGTGGCTGGCGCTGGAGACGGCGCGCGGTTTTGATGGCGATGGCGTTGACGGCGAGGCGAACCTGCTGAAGGCGCTGGAGGGCGGGCTGGCGAAGGTGATGTCGAAGATGGGGATCTCGGTGGTGGATAGCTACCGTGGGTCGCACCTGTTCGACATTCTGGGGCTGCATGAGAGCGTGGTGCAGCGGTGCTTCTTTGGGACGCCGTCGCAGATGTCGGGGATCGGGTTTGACGAGCTGGACCGCCGGCTGAGGGCGGACTGGGAGGCGGCGGACGCGCCCGGCGCGGGCTTGCAGGATTTGCCGGATTTTGGCTGGGTGAGGTTCCGGAAGTCAGACACGTCGGAGCCGCATCAGTGGCAGCCACCTACGGTGAAGTCGCTGCAGACGGTCGTGGGCAGTGCGCGCAATGTGCCAATAGCGGCGGATGCGACGGCGCAGTTTGCGATTTTCTCGCGTGAGGCGGATGTGCATCCCGCGTTTCGGCTGAGGGACCTGCTGGAGGTTCGGCCTGCGGGTGCGGAGCTTGCGGTGGAGGCAGTTGAGAGGCCGGAGACGCTGCGGAAGCGGTTTGTGGCGAGCGCGATGAGCCTGGGGTCATTGAGTCCGGAGGCGCACCAGACCATTACGGCGGCGATGAACATGATGGGCGCGCGGTCGAATACGGGTGAGGGTGGTGAGGATCCGGAGGTGTATCGAGAGGCAGGAAACAGGACGCAGGACAGCAGGGAACAGCGACGCAGGATGCGTGAGTCTGCGCTTGCGATGGGCACCCGGCTCCGTGGCGCAGCGGCGGGGTGGCGGTGGCGGAGAGGGTTGAGGCTCCGGCTGTGCATGTGTCGCTGAACAACAAGATCAAGCAGGTGGCTTCGGGGCGGTTTGGGGTTACGGCGGAGTACCTGGCGCATGCGGAGGAGATTGAGATCAAGGTGGCGCAGGGCGCGAAGCCCGGCGAGGGCGGGCAGTTGCCGGGGCACAAGGTTTCCGGGCTGATTGCGCGGCTGCGGCATGCGCAGCCGGGTGTCGGGCTGATCTCGCCGCCACCGCACCATGACATTTACTCGATTGAGGACCTGGCGCAGTTGATCTATGACCTGAAGCGTGTGAATCCGCGCGCGGCGGTGGGCGTGAAGCTGGTGTCGAGCTTTGGTGTGGGCACGGTGGCTGCCGGCGTGGCGAAGGCTTATGCGGACTATGTGGTGATCGCGGGCAACAGCGGCGGCACCGGGGCGGCGGCGCTGTCGAGCATCAAGTATGCGGGGTCGCCGTGGGAGTTGGGTGTGGCGGAGACGCAGCAGACGCTGCGCGCGAACGGCATGCGCGAACGTGTGCGGCTGCGCGCGGATGGCGGCATGAGCACGGCGCGCGATGTGCTGATCGCGGCGCTGCTGGGAGCGGATGAGTTTGCGTTTGGCACGGCGGTGCTGGTCGCGCTGGGATGCGATATGGCGCGGCAGTGCCACCTGAATACGTGTCCGACGGGCATTGCGACGCAGAGGCCGGAGCTGCGGGCGAAGTTTCGGGGCAAGCCGGAGCATGTGGTGCGGTACTTCGAGCAGATCTCGGCGGATCTGGCGCGGTTGTTGGCGAAGTTTGGCTTGCCGTCGCTGGATGCGGCGATTGGGCGTGTGGATCTGTTGCAGCAGGTGCGGTTCGACAACGGGCTGGATCTTGGGCCGATGCTGGCGAGTGAAGGCACGGGCGCGACGCGGTGGATGGGGCAGCGCAACGATCGGCCCGGGACGGATGAGTGTGTCGATGAGCCGTGGACGGAGCCGGCGATGGAGGCTGCGCAGCGCGGCGAGGCGTTTCATGTGAGCGCGAGGATCACGAATGCGGACCGGACGGTGGGCGCGCGGCTGGCTGGTGAGCTTGCGGTGGCTCGGGCGAAGGGCGATGTGGGCTACGCGGATGTGACGTTTGAGCTGGAGGGTGTTGCCGGGCAGTCGTTTGGGGCGTTTGCGAATGCAGGGATGCGGCTGGTGCTTGAAGGGCCAGGCGAATGACTTCGTGGGCAAGGGGCTTTCGGGCGGTGAGCTGGTGGTGCGGCCGGTGGGGTCAGCGGTGGAGCATAGCCATCAGCACGTGATTCTGGGCAATGTGGCGCTGTATGGCGCGACCGCTGGAAGGCTGTTTGCGGCGGGTCGTGCGGGGGAGCGGTTTGCGGTGCGGAACTCGGGCGCGCTCGCGGTGGTGGAGGGTGTGGGCGACCACGGCTGCGAGTACATGACCGGTGGCGAGGTGGTGATCCTGGGTGGCATCGGCGTGAACTTCGGCGCGGGGATGACGGGTGGAATTGCTTGGGTGCTGGATGAGGATGGCGATGTGCTGGGGCGCAGGCGATTCCATGAGGAGTTCCTGGAGGCGACGCGATTTGAGGATGCGACGGCGGAGCAGCAGGCTGCGCTGCGGACGTTGTTGCATGAGCATGTGGAGCTGACGGGAAGCCGGATCGGCGCGGGGTTGCTGGCGTTGTGGCCGGAGAGTGCGGAGAGGTTTGTCTTGTTTACGCCGCGGCCGCAGGGTTGAGCGTTGCGCACCGCAATGGCAGGTTGCGGGCGCGTGCGGCTAAGATGTCCTGCATACACGATGAAGCTTTTACGAGCGCTCGCTTTGCTGTCGATCTCGACAGCGCTCTTTGCACAAACTCCTGCGGACCGTGCTCGCTGGTCTGATCAAGCCTCCCGCGTCACGATCACACGGGACGACTGGGGCATCGCGCACGTTCATGGACACACCGATGCCGATGCGGTGTTTGGCATGGTGTATGCGCAGTGTGAGGACGACTTCAATCGCGTCGAGACGAACTACCTGGTGTCGCTGGGGCGGTTGGCGGAGTCGGCTGGGCCGGACGGCGGCGAGGCAAAGCTTTGGCAGGATCTGCGGCAGCGGATGTTTGTCGATCCTGCGGATCTGCAGCGGAAGTATGCGGAGTCGCCCGCATGGCTGCAGGCGCTGATGAACTCGTGGGCGGATGGGATCAACTTCTATCTCGCGACGCACCCGGGCGTGCATCCGCATGTGCTGACGCACTTCGAGCCGTGGATGGCTTTGAGTTTCACGGAGGGTTCGATCGGTGGCGACATTGAGCGCGTGAACCTGGATCGGCTGCGCGCGTTTTATGACCGGCCGAATGCGTCGATCTCTGGGGCGCGGTCAGTTGAGGCGGCGAATGTTGTTGCGACACTTGAGCCTGCGACGGAGTGGGTTCATGAGCAGACCACGGACGGGGATGTAGGTGGATCAAATGGGTTTGCGATCTCGCCGAAGAACACCGTGGACCATCATGCGCTGCTGCTGATCAATCCGCACACGTCGTTCTTCTTTCGGTCTGAGTTGCAGATGGCTTCCGACGAGGGTCTGGATGCGTATGGAGCGGTGACGTGGGGGCAGTTTTTCGTGTATCAGGGGTTCAATGACCGCGCTGGGTGGATGCATACGTCATCGAGCGTCGACGCAGTGGATGAGTTTGAGGACACGCTGGCGGGTACGGATCGCGCGCATCCCGCTTACCGGTACGGGAGTGAGACGCGCCCGTTTACTGCGAAGCAGATTACGTTGAGCTATCGCGGCGCGGATGGCCTGAAGCAGCGTACGTTCACGGTGTTCTACGACCATCGCGGGCCGGTTGTGCGTGAGGACGGCGGTAAGTGGGTGTCGATTGAGCTGATGAACGTGCCGATCAAGGCTTTGGAGCAGAGTTATCTGCGGACCAAGGCTCGGGATTATGCGGCGTACCGCAAGACGATGGAGATTGACGCGAACAGCTCGAATGACACGATCTTCGCGGATGCCGATGGGGATATCGCGTTCTGGCATGGGGACTTTATCCCGGTGCGGGATGCGCGCTTTGATTACGCGGGTGCTGTGGATGGGAGTGACCCGGCGAGCGACTGGAAGGGCCTGATGACGGTGGAGCAGATTCCGCATCTGCTGAATCCGAGCTCGGGGTGGCTGGAGAATGTGAACAACTGGCCGTGGTCGGGGGCGGGCGCGAGTTCGCTGAAGAAGACGGATTTTCCGGCGTATATCGACGAAGGTAGCGAGACCGCGCGTGGCTTGCATGCGATTCGCGTGCTCGAGGGACGGCACGACTTCACGCTGGACACTCTGCTCTCGTCAGCGGCGTTCGATCCGTACCTGCCGTGGTTTGCGCGGACGGTTCCGGCGCTGCTGGCGGCGTATGATGCGCTGCCTGCGGCGGACCCGCAGAAGGCCCAGTTGCGGGAGCAGATCGCGTTGTTGGGGAGTTGGGACTTCCGTTGGGGATATGAGTCGAAGGCGACGTCGCTGGCGGTGTATTGGGGCGAGGCGGTGGGGAATCCGGTGATCCGGGACGCTCGGCGGGAGCACGCGCTTTGGGAGGAGTATGTGGTGGCCCATGTGCCCCCGGCGGCGCTGCTTGCGGGGCTTGCGAGTGCGAGTGCGAAGCTTACGGCGGATTTCGGGACGTGGCAGGTGCCGTGGGGGGAGATCAACCGGTTTCAGCGGTTGGATGATGACATCGTGTCGCACTTCGATGACAAGGCAGCGAGTGTTGCTGTGCCGTTTACGTCGTCAGCCTGGGGTTCGTTGGCGTCGTTTGCTACCAAGCCGAACTCGGGGACGAAGAAGCGGTATGGCGTGTACGGAAACAGCTTTGTGGCGGTGGTGGAGTTTGGGCCGCGGGTGCGGGCTCGTGCGGTGACCGCGGGTGGGGAGAGTGGGCATCCTGATTCGCCGCACTTTGACGATCAAGTGAAGCGGTATGCGAGTGGGGATTTTCGCGAGGTGTACTTCTATCCGGATCAGTTGAAGGGGCATACGGAGCGGACGTATCATCCCGGGCGATGATGGCAGTGTCCGTGCGCGTAGCATCGATCTGATATCAGGAGCGGAAGAGTTAGAGCGCATGGCTAGACCTATTGTTGTGACCGGGGCCGCAGGGTTTATCGGCCGGAACACTGTTGCTGAGTTGAATCGGCGTGGTGAAGATGAGCTGATCCTGGTGGATGAGCTGGGCAAGGATGAGAAGTGGAAGAACCTTGTCGGGCTGCGGTACGAGGACATCGTTTCGCCTGAGGAGTTTCTGGGGCTGCTTGAGGATGGGGCGTTCGCGGAGGCGCGGGCGTGCATCCATCTGGGGGCGTGCAGTGCGACGACGGAGCGGGATGCGGATTACCTGCTGCGGAACAACTACCAGTACACACGGGTGCTTTGTAACTGGGCGCTAAGCAATGGTGTTCGGTTTGTGTATGCGTCGAGTGCGGCGACGTATGGTGACGGGAAGCATGGGTATGACGACAGCGATGAGGTCACGCCTACGCTGGAGCCGCTGAACATGTATGGCTACTCGAAGCAGATGTTTGATCTTTGGGCGTTGAAGCATGATCTGTTCGAAGGCGGCGAGGGCGGAAACATTGTTGGGCTGAAGTACTTCAACGTGTTTGGGCCTTATGAGGACCATAAGGGCGATATGCGGTCGGTGGTGGCGAAGACGTATGAACAGGTGCGCTCGACGGGCAAGGTGCAGTTGTTCAAGAGCTACAAGCCGGAGTATCCGGATGGCGGGCAGAAGCGGGATTTCGTGTATGTGAAGGATGCCGTGGATGTCACGCTGCACTTCGCGATGCAGGATGCGGAGGCTCCGGGTGGGTTGTTCAACTGCGGGACCGGGCAGGCGCATACGTGGGTGGAGTTGGTGACGCCGGTGTTTGAGGCGATGGGGTTGCCGGTAAATATCGAGTTCATCGAGATGCCTGAGGTGTTGCGGGGGAAGTATCAGTACTTCACCGAGGCGACGGTCGAGAAGCTGCGCGCGGCGGGGTATCACGAAGGCGTTTACGCCGCTGGATGTGGCTGTCCGGGAGTATGTGACGGGGTACTATCTGCCGCGCGAGCGATGAGGGTTGCCGCTGAAGCAGGTTCCCTTCGGGAATGACGAGAGAAGGGGCAGAGTGACTCAGGGACAAAGGCAAAGGCAACGGCAACAGCAACTGCTGACGCTACGGGCGCGAAGGGTACGCTAAGGTTCGCTACGTTGCTGGGATGGGCGGAGAGGTTCGCAGAACGGGTATGCTTGAGGCGCGATGTCTGAGTTTCGTTTGATTTATCCCGGTACGTTTGATCCGCCTACGAATGGGCACCTTGACCTGATTGCGCGTGGCGCGAAGATCTCCGACGAGTTGATCATTGCGGTGTTGCGGGATTCGACCAAGTTGGGCGCGTTGTTCAGCGCGGAGGAGCGGCAGGCGATGCTGCGCGAGGTCACGGCGGAGTGGCCGAACGTGAGCGTGGCGATCTTCGATGGGCTGCTGGTGGACTTTGCGCGGGAGTGTGGGGCGCAGGCGGTTTTGCGCGGGATCCGGGCGGTGTCGGACTACGAGTATGAGCTGCAGATGGCGATGATGAATCGCAAGCTGGCGCCGGATGTGGAGACGCTGTTTCTGATCCCGGCGGAGAAGTACACGTTTGTGAGTTCGCGGCTGGTCAAGGGCGTGGCGAAGCTGGGTGGCGATGTGAGCGAGTTGGTGCCGCCGAGCGTGAATGCGCGGTTGCTGCTGAAGGCCCGGCGGCGCGAGATGCAGAACTCGGAGAACCCGGTGGCGCTGGCGGAGTGAGGGCTGCGGGACGGCGCCAAGCCTAGGTAGACTGTTGGTATGAGCACAGCAGTCGCGAAGAAGATCCTTTCCGACCGGATCAACAGGATTGAAGTTTCGGCCACGATGGCCATCACCGCCGAGGCGCTGAAGATGAAGGCGTCGGGCATTGACCTGGCCGACTTTGGCGCGGGCGAGCCGCATTTTTCGACGCCGCAGCACATCAAGGATGCGGCGATCCAGGCGATCCAGAACAACTTCACGCGGTATACGGCGGTGGCGGGTGTGCCGCAGGTGCGGCAGGCGATCGTGGACCGTCATGCGGCGGATTTTGGGTCGTCTATGCGGCGGATGAGTGCGTGTTTACGACCGGCGGCAAGCTGGCGCTGTTCAACGCGATGGAGGTGCTGGTCGACCACGGCGATGAGGTGATTCTGCCGGTGCCGTACTGGGTCAGCTACAAGGACATCATCCAGTACGCGGGCGGCAAGCCGGTGTATGTGGAGACGGACGAGGCCGACAACTTCCGGCTGACGGTGGAGATGATTGAGCGCGCGATTACGCCGAATACGAAGGCGATTGTGCTGAATACGCCGTCGAATCCGTCGGGCGCGGTGATGAGCGCGGAGGATGTGGCGTCGATTGTGCGGCTGGCGCATGAGCGCGGCATCTACATGCTGCTGGACGAGTGCTATGTGTACCTGACGTTTGCGGGCGCGCCGTTCAGCGCGGGTGCGCTGAAGGAGTGCAAGGAGCACATGATCATCCTGGGGTCGCTGTCGAAGACGTATGCGATGACGGGATGGCGTGCGGGGTTTGCGTTGGGGCCGAAGCCGATCATTGCGGCGATGAGCAAGCTGCAGAGCCAGTCGACCTCGAATACGGCGAGCATGGTGCAGCAGGCGTCGATTGCGGCTGTGACGGGGTCGCAGGATTGCGTGCGCGAGATGTGTGCGGAGTATGTGAAGCTGCGCGACCGCGTGATTGCCGGGTTCAAGACGATTCCGGGGCTGACCTGCACGGTGCCTGAGGGCGCGTTTTATGTGTACCCGAATGTGAAGAACTTCATCGGCAAGGGCGGGTTGAGGTCGGCTTCGGACATCGCGTCGAAGCTGCTGACCGAGGCACATGTGGTCACGGTGCCGGGTGAGGCGTTTGGCACGCAGGAGCATATCCGGTTGTCGTATGCGGTCTCTGCGGATGTGATCGACAAGGGCGTGGAGCGGTTGCGGGAGTACTTCGGGCGGCTCGCGTAGGTTGTTGCCGACAGCAGCGGTAATGACCACACGGTGTTACCGCTGAGTGCTTGTCATCGACGGCTCAACCGTTAGGATAGGGCTATGTCCTTCCCAGGCAGTGCAGATGCGCCGTTTGCGGCGGTGATCCTTGCCGGCGGCAGTGGAACGCGGTTTTGGCCGCGCAGCCGGCGTGCGAAGCCGAAGCAGGTGTTGCACCTGGATGGCGACGGCACGATGATCCAGGCGACCATGGCGCGGCTGGATGGACTGGCTTCGCCGGCCGACGTTTGGGTGATCACGAACAATCTGCTGGCGGAGACGATTGCGAGAGCAGTTGCCGAAGCTGGAGAAAGAACATCTGCTGCGCGAGCCGGAGGCGCGGAACACGGCGCCGGCGTGTGCGCTGATTGCATTCCTGATGGAGCGGATTGCGCCGGAGACGGTGCTGGGTGTGTTTCCTTCAGACCATGTGATCGGGGATGCGGAGCGGTTCCGGCTGGTGCTGCGCGCGGGGGTGCAGGTGGCTTCGAGCGGACCGCGGATGGTGGTGCTGGGCGTGCCGCCGACGAGGCCGGAGACGGGCTACGGGTACATCGAGCTGGGTGCGGCGTCGACGCCGGTACGTGTGGATGGCGAGTGCATCTCGTTGTCGCGGGTGCGGCGGTTTACGGAGAAGCCGGACCACAACCGGGCGAGGCATTTTGTGCGTTCGGGCAACTTCATGTGGAACAGCGGGATGTTTCTGTGGAGTGCGCAGACGCTGGCGGATGCGATCCGGGAGCACAAGCCCGACATGGCGCGGTTGTTGGAGCAGATTGCAGAGGCTTGGGGCACACCGGAGTTCGAGGCGCGGTTTGCGGAGCTGTACGCGAAGTGCGAGGCGATCTCGATTGACTATGCCGTGCTGGAGCCGCGGTCGGCGAAGGGCGAGGCGAACTCGGGGCTGTATTGCCTGCCGGGTGATTTTGCATGGAATGACCTTGGCTCGTGGGCGGCGTTGTACGAGCACATCGCGGAGGATGGCGATCAGGATAAGACCAACGTCGTCGAGGCGCAGCAGGGGGTTGAGATCACGTCGTCTGGGTGCTACGTGTTTGCGCCGGGCAAGACGGTGGCGCTGGTTGGGGTGAAGGACCTGGTGGTGGTGGAGACGGACGATGCGCTGCTGATCACGACGCGTGAGGGCTCACAGGATGTGGGCAAGGTGGTGAAGGAGTTGAAGAGCGTGGGGCGGCAGGATCTGATCTAGAGCAGGAAGCAGGAAGCAGGAAGATAGCAAATAGGAAATAGGACGCAGAAGTAGCGAGTGATTTTTAGTTGCGGGGCCAATACTCCGTTGACGGATCTGGAGCGGAGGGTGGAGAGCTGGTGAGTGTTGTGGCGAATGCAGAGGTGAAGGCCTCTGTGGTGAAGTTTGGGACCGATGGATGGCGCGGCATTATTGCTGACGACTTCACGTATGAGAATGTGCGTGTCGCGGCCCGGGCCATCGCGCATTACGTGTTGGCGCAGGAGAACGCGGCGGCGGGGCTGTGCCTTGGGTATGACACGCGGTTTGGCTCGCGCTCGTTTGCGCGGGTCGTGGCGGAGGTGGTTTCGGCTGCGGGGATTCCCGTGTTCCTGGCCAACAAGGTGACGCCGACGCCGGAGTTGAGCTTTGCGGTGCGGGGGCGCGGCGCGGCGGGTGGCGTGATGATCACGTCCAGCCACAACCCGGCGGAGTGGAACGGGGTGAAGTACAAGGCGTCGTATGGCGGATCGGGCAAGCCTTCGATCATGTCGGCGATTGAGGGCTATCTGAACCAGCCGCTGCCCGCGGCGAAGACGCCGGCGCGGATTGAAGAGATTGATTTCGCACCGCCGTATGTGGCGGCGCTGGAGAGCTTTGTTGACCTGAAGGCAATCAAGGCGTCGGGGTTCCGGTTCCTGATCGACTGCATGTATGGCGCGGGGCAGGGGTATATCTCGGGGATCTTCGATCGTGCGGGGATACCGTATGTGGCGATCCGGAGCGAGGTGAATCCTGCGTTTCCCGGAATCAACCCGGAGCCGATCTTGCCGCACATCAAGCTGGCGCAAGAACGCGTGGTTGCAGAGCACTGCGATGCGGGGCTGATCACGGATGGGGATGCGGATCGTATTGGGGCTGTGGATGAGACACGGCAATGTTGTCGACGCGCACAAGATTTATGCGGTGCTGCTGCAGTGGCTGCTGACGCGCAAGGGATGGCCGGGCGATGTGACGCGCGCGTTCAATACGACGAAGATGCTGGACCGCATTGCGGCGAAGCATGGACGCAAGCTGCACGAGCATGGCATTGGGTTCAAGTATGTGTGCGACCTGATGCTGGAGAAGGACATCCTGATCGGTGGCGAAGAGTCGGGTGGGATCGGGATCAGCCGGCATCTGCCGGAGCGTGATGGGCTGTTGAACAGCTTGCTGCTGGCCAATGTGATGGCGGACGAGAAGAAGACCCTGGGCCAACTTGTGGCGGCGTTGCAGGAGGAGTACGGCGAGCACCAGTATGGGCGTATCGACATGCACATCAGCGACGAGCTGAAGCAATCGGCGATCAGGCGGGCGAGTGCGGGGCTGAGCGAGTTTGCGGGGCGAAAGGTGCTGCGGACGGAGAACCTGGACGGATTCAAGTTCTTCCTCGATGAGCCCGCGTGCAAGGGCAAGCCCAACGCCGCGGAGACGTGGCTGCTGCTGCGCGCGAGCGGCACGGAGCCGCTGTTGCGCGTGTATTGCGAGAGCTGCAGCACGGAGAGCGTGACACGAGATCCTTGAGGCCGCGCGACAGTTTGTGATGGACAGGAAAGGCCTGAGCGTGGCGGAGGTCGTTGCGGTTCGGGGCGTTCTGTTCGACATGGATGGTGTGCTGGTGAGCTCGATCGGCAGCGCCGAGCGCTGCTGGCGAGCGTGGGCCGCGCACTACGGGCTGCCGAACGCGGATCAGGTCACGATTCCGCATGGGACGCGCGCGCTTGACATTGCGTTGATGCTGAAACCGGATGTGGATCCGGTCGAGGGGCTGCGGCGGATCGAAGAGATGGAGATCGCGGATGCCGGCGATCTGAAGGTGCTGCCGGGGGCGAAGGAGTTGCTGGAGAGCTTGCCGGTAGAGCGCTGGGCGATTGTGACCTCGGCGACGAAGCCGCTGCTGATTGCGCGGTTGGGTGCTGCGGGGTTGCCGGTACCGGAGCGGCTGGTGAGCGGCGAGATGGTCCAGCGTGGGAAGCCGGATCCGGAGCCGTATCGGATGGGCGCGACCATGGTGGGCGCTGCACCTGCGGATTGCCTGGTGGTGGAAGACGCGCCGAATGGGGTGCAGTCCGGTGTGCGGGCTGGATGCCGCGTGCTGGGGGTTGAGGGCACGCATACCGCGGCGGAGTTGCGGCAGGCGGGCGCGGAGTTTGTGGTGACGTCGCTCGAGCGCATCCGGGCGACCGTGCAGGGCGATCGATTAGCCGTCGAGTTCTTGTGAGCTGCCGGGCGCGGGCGGAGCACCAGCGAACGGCGCGGTTACAGGCGACGAGAGAACGGTCAGTGTGCGGCGGTGTTTTCGGCCTGCAGGCTGGCGAGTGAGACCTGGAGGGTGCCGACCTTTTCCGTCGTGAGGTCTTCGACGGCCAGCAGGAGGAACTGCGCGCCCTTTTTGATTTCGATGGTCTGGTCGGCAGGTGTGCCGATGCGGCTTGCGAGCTGCATTTGGTCGGGGGAGTAGTGGGTGTCGACCACGTCCATGGCGTGGCTAAGGATGTCGCCCCAGCTGTTGTAGGCGAGCGCGGCGATGCGGAAGCGGGCGTGGCCCGCACTGTTGTCGAAGTGAAGCTGCGTTGTGGGGATCACGTAGCGAAGCTTTACGACCTGGTCTTTGCCCTGTTTGCTGCTTGAAAGGACGCGAGCGCTGAAGATCAGCGGCGGAGGCTCGTTGACAGCGGCGGTGAGGGCTGCGGGGGCGGCGCCCGCGATGGAGGTGTCGGCTGACAGAACGCGGCGGGGATCAGGGTGCTGCGGCGTCGCGCCTCCGGGCGCGGTGTTGTCAGCGGCGAAGTAGCCGGTGCGGTAGTGGACGGTGTAAGGGCCGTCGACGGTGATGCGAACCTTGTGCCATTTGCCATCGGCGGCGCTGGCCGAGCGGGTCGTAGCTGAGGGTGTAGGCGTCGGAGGCGAGGTGAACGGCCGCGTCCATCACCTTGCTGATCGCGTTGTTGCTGTAGAAAGCACGGCCGCCGGTGGCGACGGCGATCTGGTCCATGGTCTCGTATTGGCCCCCTGCCTTGGCCGACTCGCCCAGGATGGGCGGAGGCGATGCTGCTCGGGTCGTTGGCTGCGGCTTGGGTGTTGATGACGATATTGGGTGCAAGGCCGCCCATAAGAACGCCTCGGACATCGATGGGATAGACAGCGATGCGGGCGTTCTGGAGTGTCCGGAAGGCCTCATGTATCTCCTCCAGTCGACGTGGGTCGTCGCCTGCCCGGAGCGTGAAGTCGGGCGGCTCGTAGAGGGGAAAGCGGCCTGCGAGCCAGAGCACGGCTTTACGGCCCGGGATGGGACCGAGATAGGCGGATAGGTTGCCGAGTTCCGTGATGGCGTTTTCGAAGGTGCTGTCGACGGGCCGGGCCATGACGGGGACCGCCATGTCGAGGGCGGTGCGGAGGAGGGCACGGTCGCTGGTCGGGGGCTGCAGCAGGATTGGCACGCCGCGGTTATTTGCGCGGAAGATCGTGACCTCCGTGCTCTGCGGCAGGGTCTCGATGAACCGCAGTGCCTGAACCCGCAGGTACATCTGATCCTGCAGGTCGATGGTGGCGGGGTCGATGAGAATCGCGATCATGGTGCCGCGGTCCTGAAGGAGCGTGGCGTTGGTCAGGGTGCCGGGCGCTGAGGGCACCGCTGCGCTCACCGGCGCGGAGGTCTGCCGGAGATCGAACTTCGGCTGTGGCTTCTCGTTGTCGAAGACGTGGAATGCGGAGGCGGGGAGATCGATGACCGGGTTACCCTTGGCGTCCGTGACCGAGACGTCCTCGACCACGAGGCGGGAGTTCACGCTGACGGTGTAGCCGGGCGAAGGCGGTTGCTGGGTCTGGGCGCCGGGTGACTGGGCCAGGCCGGACAGGGTACCCGCGACGAGGGTGAGGGCGCAGCGGCAGGCGGCTTTCAGCACGAGAGGGTTCCGTCGGGAATGAATGGGATGGGGGCTGCTGGTGTCTAGACGAGGGAAGCGGGCTGGGGGGACGCAGCGAAGCGCTGGCGCAGGATGCGGTCGACGTGCTGGAGGTCCTGCTTCGGTGTCGACGCCGACCGTGTCTGATGGGGCCTCGGCGACGTGGAGGGCGATGTTGTTCTCCAGCAGGCGAAGTTGTTCGAGGCGCTCAATGGACTCGAGCGGCGAAGGTGGAAGTGAGGCGAAACGCGCGAGAGTGTCGCGGCGATAGGCGTATAGACCGAGGTGCTTCCAGTAAGGGGCGGTACCTGTACGGTCGCGGTCGAAGGGGATAGCCGCGCGGGAGAAGTAGAGCGCGCGGCCGTCGAGCGCGGTGACGACCTTGACGACGTTGGGGTTGGTGATGTCACCGGGGGGGCAGGGGACCTTGAGGGTGGAGGCCTGCACGGCGGGGTTGGCGAAGGGCGCCAGGAGCGCGGAAAGGTGCGCGGGGGTGAGGAGCGGCTCGTCGGCCTGGATGTTGACGTAGATTTCGGCGGGCGTGGTCTGAGCGACGGCATGGAGGCGGTCGGTGCCGCTGGCGAGGTCTGGGGAGGTCATCTGGAAGGGCCAGCCTTCACGTTCGCAGAGTGCAGCGACCTCGTCGGAGTCGACGGCGATGACGAGGCGGTCGAGTTGCGGGCAGGCGCGTGCGGCGTCGACGACCCAGGCGAGCAGAGGGCGGCCGGCGAGTTCGCGAAGGACCTTGCGGGGCAGGCGCGTGGATTGCAGGCGGGCGGGGATGACCGCGAGGACCCCCAAGCTGGGCTGAGATGTGGGGGCGTTGTTGCTATTCATCGTCACCGACAACGGGAGGGATGGTCCGCTTCCTGCGGTACATGTGGACGGCTGCCCAGACTACGCCGAGGAGCACGATCAGGAGGACGCCGGCGGCGCCGTAGAGGATCTTGAGGATACTGTCGAGGCGGCAGGCGAGCGGGTCGCGGGCCAGGTCGCAGTTGCGGAGCAGCAGAAGAGTTGCCGGGTGGGGCAGGGCGAAGGCGAGCGAGCGGAGCGGCTGGCCTCCGCGACGGCGTGAGGG
Organism: uncultured Verrucomicrobiae bacterium; assembly: GCA_963795955.1. Classification (GTDB taxonomy): domain Bacteria; phylum Acidobacteriota; class Terriglobia; order Terriglobales; family Acidobacteriaceae; genus Granulicella. The sequence continues at coordinate 179,414 of CAWCJK010000002.1, read as the reverse complement.
CAGGAGCAAGGTCGAAGCGCAGAGTTTGCGAGCGCGCGTTGGGTGAAGCGGCGAAGATCGGGCCGAGAGGACAGATGTTTCCGGGGCGGCAGCGTACAACCGGTTCGGTTGGTTTTGGAAGCTTGCGAAGGATGACTGAGTCGCCGCACGTTTGACCTCAAAACATCCCAACCTTATGATGGAATACGCGACCCGCGATTGGAAAGGGTGCTTTTTTTGTGCCCATCGCAGACGGTCGCTCCCGGCGGTGTAGCTCAGATGGTTAGAGCGACGGACTCATAACCCGTAGGTCAGTGGTTCGATTCCACTCACCGCCACCATGAACTTTCCCCCGAAGGTCCCCTAGAAGGTATCATTCCGATACCGGGCTACGTCTAAGCCGTGTAGGTCACCTGCCCCTGGAGCCGATCTCCCCCGTATGCCGAAGAGTGTAAAGCTCGCCCTGCTCACCATGTCCGTGGTTCTTGTTCTTGGCGTTTTCCTTGGGGTCAACGCTCGCGGCGTAAGCGCAGCGGGCGCCGACCAGCAGCAGGGAGCCTATAAACAGATTGACGTTTACGGCGAGGTTCTGCAGCACGTTCAGACCGACTATGTAGAAGACCCGAACATGGCGACCGTGACGAACGGGGCGCTGCGCGGGCTGCTGGAGTCGCTGGACGCGGATTCGAGCTACCTGAGCCCGGCAGACTACAAGGTCTACAAGGCTGACAAGGCCGGCAAAGCGCAGATCGGGATTCACGTCTCCAAGCGGTACGGGTATGCGGTGGTGGTTTCGGTCGTTCCGGGAAGCCCGGCAGAGAAGGCGAACCTTGGCGACGGAGACATCATTGAGGCCATCGGGAACCAGGACACGCGTGACGTCTCGCTGGCGGTGATTCAGCGGCTGCTGGAGGGAGCTCCGGGCAGCGAGGTGAGCCTGGCGGTGGTTCGTCCGGCCAAGCCGGATCCGGACAAGATCAGCCTGACGCGCGTGATTGTCTCCGAGCCGCCGGTCACCGACACGCTGTATGAGAACGGCAGCATTCTTGATCTGCGTCCCGAGATTCTGGACCGCGAGCACGTGAACATGCTCGAGTCGAAGCTGAAGGCCGCGGAAAAGGCCGGGGCCGAAAAGAAGGTGATCCTCGATCTTCGCGACGTGTCCACCGGCGATATGGATGAGGGCATCCGGCTCGCGAATATGTTCCTGAAGTCGGGCACGATTGCCACTTTGCAGGGTCAGAAGGTCGCGAAGCAGATGTTTACGGCGGATGCTTCGAAGGTTGTAGATCCGGCGACGCCGGTGGTTGTGCTGGTGAATCGCGGGACCGCGGGACCGGCCGAGCTTGTGGCGGCGGCGATCAAGGACAACAACCGTGGCCAGGTGGTCGGCGAGAAGACGTTTGGCGAGGGCGCGCAGCAGAAGGTGTTCGACCTGCCGGACGGCGGAGCGGTGATCCTGTCGGTCGCGAAGTACCAGACGCCGAGCGGGAAGGCCTTTGAGAGCGAGGGAATCACGCCGAACGTGGCAGTGGTTTCGACCCCGGAGGAGACAGCCGATGACAGCGACAACAGTGATCAGGCGCATCCGTCGGCGGGACGCCACTCGTCGGTGCAGACGGATGACCAGTTGAACAAAGCGTTGGAGATCCTGAAGGGCAAGGCGGCGTAAGTCGCTGATTTTGAGACGGAGGCCCGTCCTGGGCGGCTTGGGTGCCGGCCGGGGCGGGCTTTTTGCCTTCAGCGCCCTTGTGTGCCGGTGACCAGTTTTGGGGCACTTGAGACGGGGTTTGCACCGGGTGGTGCGTGGTAGGGTAGAGAGTCGTGCCAGGGCTACTGCAACCAGAACGCAAGACCAAGCGCGCCGTGGTGCGGATCAAGCTTGGCCGAAGCTCACCCGTGTGGGGAGCGATGGTTCGGTTTCCGTTTGCGGATGCGGACGGACCCGAGGGTCGGCTCACCGGACGTGCCGGATTTCTGCTGCTGCTGTGCACATGCGCGCTGCTGGGCGTGATGTGCGCGCTGGTGATGGTGTACTCCGTCAACCTGCCGCAGATGACGGAGTTGGAACGGTACCATCCGAGCACAACGACGGACCTGTACGACGTGCACGGTCATGTGTTCGGGTCGTTTGCATCGGAGCGGCGGATTGTGGTGCCGTTTTCGGAGATCCCGCCCGTTCTGCGCGAGGCGATTCTGTCCATTGAGGACAAGGATTTCTACCGCAACGGCGGTGTGAACGGGGTCCGCGTGCTTGGGGCGGCGTATGAGGACTGGCGTTCGCACGGAAAAGCGCAGGGTGCGTCGACGCTGACGATGCAGTTGGCCCGGAACCTGTTCCTGTCGTCGGAGAAGACGTACGGGCGCAAGGTGCAGGAGATCTTCCTGACGCTGCAGATTGAGCGCCACTTTACCAAGGACCAGATCTTCGCGCTGTATGCGAACCAGATCTACCTGGGGCGCGGGACGTATGGGTTCGAGGCGGGGTCGGAGTACTACTTTTCCAAGCATGCGCCGCAATTGACTTTGCCGGAGGCGGCTCTGCTGGCGGCTTTGCCGAAGGGGCCTGAGTACTATTCGCCGGTGCGATTCCCGGAGCGCGCGCTGAAGCGCCGCAACCTTGTGCTGGACGAGATGTACCGGGACGGGAAGATCACGGCAGCGCAGGCGGAGGCGGCGAAGGAGACCCCGCTGGGGCTGCACCTGGAGACTCCGCCGAACAGTGAGGCGCCGTACTTTGTGGAGGAGGTTCGGCGGCAGCTTGAGCGCGAGTACGGCGTCGACCAGGTGCATGGCGCCGGTCTTGCGCGTGTACACGACGCTGGACCTGGATCTGCAGCACGCGGCGGAGCAATCGGTGCTGGACGGCCTGGCGGCCTATGAACGGCGACATGGATGGAAGGGCAAGCTGCCCAGCCTGATTCACACAAGCTACGATCCGGCGACCTACAAGCATCCGGACTGGACACAACCGATCCGGGACGGAGCGTACTTCCACGCGCTGGTGACGCAGGTTTCGCCGACGAAGATGACGGTCCGGATCGGGCAGGTGCGCGCGACGATGACGCCCCCGGATTGGGCGTGGACGCAGCATGTGCGCGCGCCGGAACTCGCGAGCCCCGGCGATATTGTGTACGTGCGTGTGGACAGCGGAGCGGCGACGGCTGAACCGCACCTGCTGCTGGAGCAGGATTCGGGCGTGCAGGCTTCGCTGATGGCGGTGGACAACAGCGACGGCTCAGTGATCGCGATGGTGGGCGGCCGCGACTGGGGTCTGTCGCAGTTCAACCGTGCGACGCAATCGGTTCGGCAGGTGGGCTCGTCGTTCAAGATCTACGACTACACGGCGGCGTTTGAAGCGGGGATGAAGCCGTATGACCCGATCTCGGACGCAGCGGCGACGTTCTACACGGCGAGCGGGCCGTACTCGCCCCACGATTATGAGCATGGCTTTGCGGGCACGATGACGCTGATCGACGCGTTCGCGCAGTCGCGGAACATCCCGGCGCTGCGGATCGCGGACAAGGTCGGAATCAAGAAGGTGATCGAGGTGGCGCGGCGTTTTGGCGTCACGAGCCCGATGCCGAATTACCTGCCGGTGGCGATCGGTGCGGCGGATATCACCTTGGCGGAGCAGGTGGCGTCGTACTCCGTGTTTCCGAACGACGGGATCCGTATCGCGCCCCATTACATTCGGCGTGTGGTCACGCAGGACGGGACACCGCTGGAGCAGCGGACGTCGGGTGTGCGCGAGGTAATCTCGGTCGAGATTGCGCGCAAGATGATGCTGTTGCTGCAGGCGGTTGTGCAGCATGGAACGGCGGCCGCGGCCTCGCAGATGCACCATGCGTTGGGCGGCAAGACCGGAACGACGAACAACTTCACGGACGCGTGGTTCATGGGCTTTTCGCCGTCGATCACGTGCGGGACGTGGGTTGGGTATGACAGCCGGCAGTCGCTGGGTGACAAAGAGACGGGAGCGAAGGCGGCGCTGCCGATCTGGATGAACTTCATGAAGGTGGCCATAGCGGACCGGCCGGATGAGCAGTTCCCGCGCGCGAATGCGCCGAAGCGTGAGCTTGCGGTTTCGGTCACGCCGGAGTCGCAGGACGACAGCACGAATGCCGACACGAGCGATGATTCCAACACCGATGACGCCGCGGCGAAGCCGGCGAAGGTGAAGCAGCCGGCCGCGCCGCCGCCGACCGATGCTGCCCCGGATGACTCGGCTGCCCCGGTGGGAGCCGTGCCCACGCCCGCGCCAGTGCCGCTGAATACGTCTCCGCGGGCGCCGCGTCCGGCTGCGCCTGCACCTGTGCCCGATCCACTGTCTGAGGCGCCTCCGCCGAAGCAGCACCACGGACTGGGGCGACTGTTCCATCACGACAAGAAGCCTGACGCGACCACTCCGCCGGAGTAAGGTTTCCGCGTACTGCTTAGAGGCGAACCCCGAGTCTGTCGCAGAGCGCGAAGTAGCGGTGTGCTCGCTGCACATCGCGGCCTATCTGCGCCTTGAGGGCTTCGGCGTCTGGGAACCGCTGTTCACCGCGGAGGCGCTGCAGGAAGGTGAGGCGCAGCGGGGTCTCTGGGGTGAGGTCGACCGGCTGGAAGCTGAAGAGGTGGGTCTCGACCGCGAAGGAGTCGGTGCCGAAGGTGGGCCGGTTGCCAGCGTTGGTGACCCCGCGAAAGGTGATGGCCTCGGGCCCGTCGCCGATACGCAACAGCGCTGATGTAGACACCGTTGGCGGGCAGGAGCTCGGAGTACGGCGCGAGGTTGATGGTGGGGACGGCGTAGCGGGTGCCGTAGCCTCGGCCTGGCGCGGGTGTGCTGTCGATCGCGAAGGGGCGGCCCAGCAGCGCGCGCGCGGTGCGGACGTCGCCTGCGCCGATGAGCGCGCGGATGCGGCTGGAGGAGACTGGTGCGCCGCGGCGGATGACGGGTTCATAGGTTACGACGCGGAAGCACATCTCTTCGCCCAAGCGGGCGAGGCCCGAGACGTCGGCCTCAGCGCGATGGCCGAAGCGAAACGTCTCGCCTTCGTGGATCTCCGTCGTTCGGAGGCCGTCACAAAGCACCTTCTGGCAAAACTGGCGGGCGGTGAGAGTGCGGAGGTCTTCGGTAAAGGGCAGAACGAGGGTGAGGTCGACGCCGGTGGCGGCCAGAAGTTCCAGTTTGCGCGGCAGCGGCGTGATCAGCCGAGGGCAGTTGTCGGGCTGCAAGACGTGCGCGGGGTGAGGGTCAAAGGTGACCACTACGGAGCGGGCGTTCAGCTCGGCGGCGCGGGCGCGGACGGAGGCGATGACCTTCTGGTGACCGCAGTGCACACCGTCGAAGTTGCCGATGGTCACGACGGCTGTCGTCGTGGCGGGGCCGAGTTCGGTGAGGGAGCGGGCAGTGATCATCAGGCGATTTCGAAGGTGAGTTGCTGGCCGTCGTAGGCGAGTTCGACGCCGGGTGGGAGCGCGGCATTGGTGGCGGCGTGGTCGAGGTCGTGGCTGATGTGCGTGAAGAAGGCGCGCTTTGGCTTCAGCGCGCGGACGATCTCGAGGGACTTCTCCACATGCGAGTGGCTGGGGTGGGGCGTGTGACGGAGCGCGTCGAGTATCAGGATGTCGAGGTCCTGCAGTAGAGGGACGCTGTTGGCGGGCAGGTCGCTCATGTCGGTGAGGTAGGCGGCGGCGCCGAAGCGGTACCCGGTGATGGTTTCGCGGCCGTGGGTAACGGGTACGCGGAGGAAACGGGCGCCGAACAGATCGACCGTGCTGCCGGGATCTTCGGAGATGCGATGGAGCGTGACGCGGGCGCTGGTGGGGTAGCGGTCGACCTTGCGAAAGGTGTACTCGAAGACGCGCTCGATGACCTCGGCGGTCGCGGCGTCGGCGTAAAGCGGCAGGTCGGCGCCTTTGCCGAAGGAAAGCGGACGGAGGTCGTCCATGCCCAGAACGTGGTCGGCGTGACCGTGCGTGTACAGCACGGCGTCGACTTTGGTGAGGCCCTCGCGGGTCGCCTGGGCGTGGAAGTCGGGGCCGGTGTCGATGAGGACGTTGTGGCCGTTATAGGCGAGCAGGATGGAGGGCCGGGTGCGCCGGTTCAGCGACCCCGGCCGGCGCGCGTCGGTGCAGACCGCGCAGCCGCAGCCGAGGGTCGGCACGCCCATGGAGGTCCCGCTGCCGAAGAAGGTGAGCGTTGCCTGCATGCTTCAGCGCACGATGCGTGGACCGCCGGCACTGCCCGGGGCGCCGGGAGCTGCGGGCTGGCGCTGGGCGGCCTGCCGAGCGAGGGCCTGCGTGATCTCAAGGAAGCCCATGCGGAGATCGAAGAGCGCGGACTGAAGCAGGCGGTCTTCATCGGGGCTGAGGTTCCCCTTGGTCTTGTCGGCGAGGATGGAGAGCATGTCGATGGTTTGACGGGCGCCGAGGATGTCGACGCGGGGGTTCTCGCCGGGTTGTGCGGCTCCGCCGAGCAGGAGCAGGGCCTGGGTGTAGAGCGACTGTGTGAGGCGCTCGAAGGTCATCTCGGGCATGCGTTCGCCGCCGGGGTCGGCTGCGCGGAGCGCGGTGTCGAGGCGGTCGACCGTGGCGTCGTAGGCGCGGGTGGCCTCGATGGTTTCTTCGGCGGTGGGACCCGGGGGCAGGGCGTCCTCCGGAAAGCCTTCGGGCGCGGTCTGTTCGCCGAGCGTTTCCGATTCGGGGGCGCTGGACTTGGCCTCGGCCTCCGGAACGTCGGTCAGCGTGCCCGTTGCAGCGCTCGAGGCGGGGGCAGCTTCGGCAGCCTCGGTGGAGACGAGTTGCGGTCCCTTGCGCTCGTCCGACGTGGTGGGCGAGTCGTGGGGGACGTCGGGGCGGAGTTCGCCCTCGGAGGTGAACTTGCGGCGGTCGTTTACAACAAAGGTCGGTTTGTCAGGCATGTCTTCTCTCGGGTTTGTTGGATGCGCGGCAGTGCGGGCCCGGACTGGTTCCTAGGCGGGCTTGCCCGGCGGGCGTGAATGGGCCGTGCCACCGGAGTAGGTCAGCGCGGCCCCGGTGTCCAGCGCTTCGCGGCGAATGTAGCCGAGCGCGAGCAGGGCCGGACCGGCATCAAGCTTCAGTTCGGAGGCGCTGGTGAGTTCGCCGACGGTTTTTCCGTTCGACTCGAGTGTGGTGGGCACGGTCGGAAGGGCGCCCTCGAGGCGGAAGGGGGTAAAGACGCGATGGACCTGGCCGCGGGAGCGGATGCGCTCGACGATCTCCTGGCCGAGGTAGCAGCCCTTGGCGAAGTGGAGCGCGTGGGCCTGGTTGGTTTCCTGGGGCAGATCGCGGTCGCGGATGTCCGTGCCGAAGCGCGGTGTGGCTTCGAGGATGCGAAGTTGTTCGAGGATTTCCAGCGGCGCTGCGCTCACGCCCCGCTCTTCGAGCGCTTGTTGCAGGGCTGCGATGGTCCTTGGGCTGGCGCGGAGTTCGAAACGGGGCACGAGGCCCGCTGGTGGCGTGAAGAGCAGGACGGGACCGCCTGGGGTGTCTGCGCTCGTGAGGCGGAGCGGGTCGAGGACGGGGAGATCGAGCGCGGCGAGGTGGTCGCGGATCTCGGGGCCGAGGAGAAGGAGGCTGGATTCGTCGGCCTCAGCGTGGGGGTGAGTTCGACGTCGTCCATGATGATGAACTTGTCGAGGTGCTGCTGGATGACTTCGACCTGCGCGGTGTCCGTGACGAGGAGGAACTCGGGGGAGGCGTCTGCGGGCGGGGTCGCGGAAGATGAGGGCAGTCGCCCTGGATGCGGCCCTGGGCGTTGAGGAGGAAGTTGTAGTTGCCCTCGCCGGGCTGGAGCGCCTGGACCGAGTTGGTGACCATGCCGTTGAGCCAGCGGGTGGCGTCGGAGCCGGTGATGCGGAGGAAGGCGCGGTCGGTGAGGGTTGCGAAGGCGGCGTGGTGCAGCGCGTGTTCGAGGATGGCCGGTTCCGGCGCTGAGCCGAGATGTCGGTGTTGAGGTCATTTGTGGTCGGCTCCCCCTCCCCGTACTTTTGGTCCAAAGTCTTGGAAGACGACGACTTAAGTCTGGACTTCCGCGTCGGGGCCTACATGACCCTCACTTTTATTCTACGGCGTGGGCTGCGGGTTGATGGCGTACCAGGAGCGTCAGGCGTGGAGGCGACGGGGATTACACGTGCTGGGAGACGGAGAGGGTGTTGCCGTCGGGGTCTTTGAACCAGGCGATGCGCGCGCCGCCGGGGGCGTTCCAGATGCCGCGTTCGTCTTGGGGAAAGGTGCCGAAGTGCAGGAAGGTGACGCCGTTGGCGGTGAGTTCGTCGACGGCCTCAGTGATGTTGGGGACCTCCCAGCCGAAGATGGTGTAGGTGGCCGGGGTGAACTCGGGCATGCGAACCAGACGGAGCATGAGACTGCGGTCGGGGCCGACACGGAAGACCATGGCGAAGCGGTCGTCAGACTCGAAGCGAAGGCCGAGGGTCTGCTCGTAGAAGGCGCGGGCGGCTTCGGCGTTGTGGATGGGGATGAATCCGACCGGGGAGAGATCCGTGAGTGTCATGGGCGGCATGGTACAGACGCGTCGAGCAGGTGAGTAGAAGAACTTCGACAGTTGCGCAACTGCTGATGTCCAAGCAGGCGCGGGTCCGGCGCTTTGAACTGCGCGCTAGCGGCGCGAGGTCGTTTGCCACCGCAAACGATACCCCACCCTAGCGACGATGAGGCCGTCGTGAGGATGGGGCACCCGGTGTGGTGGGCCGCGTTCCTACAACGTGCGACGCCGGCCAAAGAGGAGCCACAGGAGCACGAGGACGAGGATGATGTCGAGACCACCGCCGCCGTAGTAACCCCAGCCGGGTCCTGCGTAGTAGCCGCCTCCTCCGATGAGGAGGATCAGGATGATGAGGAGAATGATCATGCGGCGGAGTGTAGCATGCGTGGTTTGCGGAGTTGCTGTGCGAACCGGGGTGACTGGGCTCCGAGTTGTCGGGCCGGTAGGGCGCGTTTGCGCGTGAGTTCGTTCGATTTGAAACCGGCGCGCTGCCGGAAGAGGAGGACCCTGATGTACGACATGAAAAATCTCGCCAAGCTGAAGGACATGGAAGCCCATGCTCCCGAAGCGATGAAGGCGTTCTGGGCGTTTGACAAGGCCGCGATGGCAGAGGGGGCGATCTCGGTCAAGAACAAGGAACTGATTGCGCTGGGCGTGGCGTTTACGACGCAGTGCCCGTACTGCATTGAGATTCACTCGAAGCGGGCGCGCGAGGCGGGTGCGAGCGAGCGGAGATCTCTGAGACGGTGTTGGTCGCGCGGCGCTGCGGGCGGGGGCGGCGGTTACGCATGGGACGCATGCGCTGAAGTAAGGGATTGGGACGGATGCAACCGGCGGAGCTTCGATTGCGCTCGCATCGGCAGCGGTGTGCGCTAAAGGGGTTTGCCGATCTCCCAACGATGCCCTAACGGGTCCATGACTGAGCCGTCACGCCATCCGTAGTCGCGGTCCTGCATGGGGGAACGAACTGCCGCGCCAGCAGCGACCGCCTGATTGAATACCGCATCCGGGTCGTCAACGATAAGCATCAACCGCACGGAGGTCCCGCCGAGTTGCGCCGGCGAGGGATTGTCGATCGCTTCGCCAGCCGGATGCACCCAGAACTCCGCGCCGTGTACCAGCAGTTGCGCCACCATGTCCGGGGCCGGAGGCGTGCTCCAGCCGGTGCTCGCGCCAAACGCGCGCTCATAGAAGGCAATGGCGTCACGGACATCGCCGGGAATATGCAGCATCGCTGTAAAGCGGTAACTCATGTGGACCAGAAGGCTAGCTCATTTGCGTGGGCCAGTAAACAGGACTGCCGTGCAATACGCGAAGCGGTAGGAATCCGCGGATCACTTCCTGATAGCCCGTTACACGGGAGCAAGGAAGGTCACCACCCATAAGGGGGACTTCCCGGTAGTCATGAGGCTCAAGGATTTACGTATTATCTAGAGTGACAATCGACAACCAGAGCCTCGGAAGCGCCGGTCACGACGCCCTTGATCCTAGGCGTTTGTAGCAGCAGTCTTGACGTAAGGCCGTAAGCACTGCGTGTTCAGTCTTTGATTTTCCCCGTCGTGCCTTACAGGAGATCTGCTTGAAGTTTCTTTTTCTTCCTCTCGTATTCTGTTGCTCCGCCCTCATTGGCTGCGGGAGCCACGCTAACAGCTATTCGGTAACGGGCGCACCCATCTCAGGCAAGCTGCTGAGCGGAAAGGTTCCCGTTTCGGGAGCGCACGTGTACCTCATGGCGGTTGCGGCTACGGGATACGGCAAGCCCTCTGTCTCACTGCTTGATTCAGGCTCGACTGGCTCTCAGGACTCGGTCGGAGCTTATGTCGTGACAGCCGCAGATGGGACCTTCACGATTCCCGGCTATTACAGCTGCAGCACGACGACGGACGTTTACGTTTACACGCGCGACGGCGACTCAGGCCTGGGTAACAATAGCGCTGCGAGTGAACTTGCGGCCATCGGACCTTGTCCTCAAGTGGGAGCCGTCCAGCCTCTCGTCGTGGTCGATGAAGTCACGACCGTCGCGATGTCGTTCGCATTAGCCGGTTTTGCCGGGGATGCGTTGCACGTCGCCTCAAGCGGTTCGCCGCTCGCGCTGACCGGGGTGGCAAATGCCTTCGTAAACGCATCGCAGCTCGCTCCGACCACGACCGGTCTGGCGCCAACATCGATACCGTCGGGCAGCGCCACTGTTCCCCAAACCACCATCAACACGCTTGCGAACATCCTGTCTGCCTGCATTCACTCAACGGGCGCGAGTTCGTCCGCATGCCAGGCATTGCTCGGCAGTGCGGGCTCCGCACCGACTTCCAGCGACACGGCGTCTGCGATGATTGCCATCGCACACAGCCCTGCGAGCGCTGTTTCCACGCTCTTTGCACAGCAGTCGAGTACACCGCCTTTTACGCCTTACCTTACGGCCGCCCCAAATGACTTCAGCCTGGGTCTTGTCTTTACGGGTGGAGGTATCAATCAAACTGTTGGCATGGCTGTCGATGCCATGGGCAATGTGTGGAGTACCAGCAACGGCGACACCAGAACCAACGAAAACTACTTTGTAACCGAAATATCCAGCGCGGGCGTCTTCCTATCCGGGCAAAATGGCTATCTATCCGGGCAACAGGGCTATCCGGCAGGTCTGTTCGGCGGCGCGGGCCCCATCGCAATCGACACACTTGGCAATGCTTGGATCGGAAATGGCGGCAACTCAGGCGTGGGCAGTCTTATGGAGTTGTCCGGCACTGGGAGCGTACTTATGAGCACCGGGGGCGTGGTTTCGACTCCAAATACCACGAACAATGGGCTCTACCCGCAGGGGCTCGCGATTGACGCAAACAACAATCTCTGGGTCACGGACAAAATCGACAACAGGGTCGATGAGTTCTCCAACTCGGGACAGCTGCTCTCCGGTCCGACGGGCTTCACGGGCGGCGGAATCAGCGATCCATACCAGCTCGCGATCACTCCTTCCGGCAACGTTTGGATCACGAACTCTTCAGCTTACTCAATTAGCGAGCTATCCAGCTCCGGTGCGCCTCTCACGCCGAAGGGAGTGACAGGCGCGGGCTTCGTCGGTGCCTCCTCACTTGCCATTGACCATCAAAACGATGTTTGGGGGGTTGCTGAGGGACCTGACGCGCAAATCTCCAAGATCTCTCCGGACGGCGTCATCCTCTCAGGGTCAGGTTACGCGACAACTGCTATGCAAGGGGCGAATGGGGCTGGTGTGACGATTGCGATTGACGGCGATGGTAACGTGTGGACACCTTCCGGCTCGTCAAACGTCATTGAGCTGTCTAACTCTGGTGTTACGCTCTCCGGCTCTAATGGGTATGGAGGGGGGATAGCGCCTGCCGCGCAATACCTGGTCATCGACGGCTCGGGAGACGTTTGGGTATCGAGCGCAACTTTCACACCAAGCGGGGTGCGGGGTGTGCCTGGCGTGTACGCCTTCAGGATTACAGAGTTGGTCGGTGTCGCCGCGCCGGTGGTGACGCCGATCGCAGCAGGTGTGAAGCTAAACATGCTTGGCGCTCGACCTTGATCTCGTCGAGCAGAACACCGCATGCGTTTTGCCGTTTCCGCCGTCGTTCTCCCCTTGCCGTCGCGGGCGCGGAGTTGGGGCTCCGCACAAAAGACGCCTCAGCACACATCGCCGACCGCAGCGGTGGAAGTCGGATGGTCGCCTAACTGGAAGTTGGGGCCAATCTGGTTCTGCTCGCGGTCTTAGCAGTTGCAGCTGTCCAAGCCAAGGGCTTCTCGGACGCCTGACTCGCGTGGGCACGGCGGGCCTTGCGCTGACGGGTCGGCTTCTCAGCATGGTTTGGCTCAGTTCGGTGCGCGAAGTTCTGTCGTAGCGCTTTGGGCGAATTCTCCCAGGTGCAAGCGCTGGCTACTTCTTGCCGGGTTTTTTCTGGGCTTCGAGGAACCGGCGGACGCGGTCGATGCTGCGGGCCTTGCCGAAGACGATGAGCGAGTCCATCAGGGGCGGGGATTGGGTGCTGCCGGTGAGGATGGCCCGGAGGAGCATGAAGTTCTCTTTGACGGACCAGCCTTTGGCTTCGCCTAGCTGCTTCATGGCGGATTCGATGGCGGGGCCTTCCCAGGGCGCGGCTTCGAGCGTGGTGAGGAGGTCGGCGGCGAAGGCGAGGGTCTCTTCGGGGGTGCGCTTTTTGGGGAGCCAGGCGGACTCGGGGACGGGGAGTTCGTCGCGGAAGAAGAAGCCGGCCATGTCGCCTACCGCGCCTAGCGTCTCGATGCGGGTTTGCACGAGCGGGGCTATGGCGCGGAGGTAGGCGTCGGAGAAGACGGTCTGGCGGAGGGACGCGAAGAACTCGTCGGGCGTTTGTTTGCGGATGTATTCGCCGTTCAGCCAGCGGAGCTTGACGAGGTCGAAGACCGGGCCGCCGAGGGAGATGCGGGCGAAGTCAAAGCGGGCGAGCATGTCTTCGAGGGAGAAGATGTCGACCTGCTTGGTGTCGAGGCCCTTGGTGACGATCTCCTGCTCGGTGGCGTGGGGCATGCCGCCGCCCATCAGGCCGAGGAAGTTGAGCATGGCGTGCGGGAGGAAGCCGGCGTCGCGGTAGTAGTTGAGCGAGACGGGGTTCTTGCGCTTGGAGATCTTGGACTTGTCGGCGTTGCGGAGGAGCGGCATGTGCCAGAACTTGGGGAGATCCCACCCGAACGCCTGGTAGAGCAGGACATGCTTGGGGGTGGAGGAGATCCATTCCTCGGCGCGGATGACGTCGGTGATGCCCATGAGGTGGTCGTCGACGACGTTGGCGAGGTGGTAGGTGGGGAAGCCGTCGGACTTGAGGAGGACCTGGTCGTCGACGTTGGTGTGGTCGAAGGTGACGTCGCCGCGGAGTTCGTCGCGGAAGGTGGTCGAGCCGGTCGGTGGGGACCTTGAGGCGGATGGTGAAGGGCTTGCCGGCGGCGAGGTTGGCCTGGACGTCCGCGTCCGACATGTGGCGTGACGGGCCGTTGTACTTGGGCGGCTGCTTGGCGGCGAGCTGGGCTTTGCGCTCGGCTTCGAGCTCTTCGGGGCTTTCGAAGGCGCGATAGGCATGGCCTGAGTCGAGGAGCTTTTGGGCGTACTCGCGGTAGATCTCGGTGCGCTCGGATTGGCGATAGGGGCCGAAGGGGCCGCCGACGTCGGGGCCCTCGTCCCAGGTGAGGCCGATCCAGCGGAGGGCCTCGAAGATCATCGCTTCGGAGGTGGGCACGAAGCGGGTGCGGTCGGTGTCCTCGATGCGCAGGACGAACTTGCCGCCGCGCTGGCGCGCGAAGAGGAAGTTCAGAAGGCCGATGTAGGCGGTGCCTACGTGGGGGTCGCCGGTGGGCGAAGGGGCGATGCGGACGCGGGTGGGGCGGGTCGGCTGAGAGGAGGCAGGGGTGATCTCTTGAGTCATCGGTTCAGAGCCGATGCTACCAAAGCGGAGACCCCGGCCGGGCTAGAGCGGGGTGGGCGGACCGGCGGGCGGGTATGCGGCCGGAGTCGCTTGCGGGTACTGGGCCGGTGGGTACATCGGAGCACCGGGCGCATAGCCGGGAGCGATGGGGACGACTCGCCAGTCAGAGAAGGCAATGATGTAGAGCGTCACGATTTTGCCGACGACGGGGATGAGTGCGATCAGCGAGAGCGGACCGGCGAGTCCGGCCTTGGTGCAGATGCGCCACAGCGGGATGATGTAGATCGCCACGATGAGGAGGCCGAAGAGGACGAAGAACGGCATCATCGCGGCGAAGATGTGCGTGTAGTGCTGTTGAAGCGCCTGCTGCTGGAACGGATCCATAGGTGGTCTCCCGGGTTGGAGACAAATCTAGTCGAGTTGGGCGGACGGCGCTAGAGAAAAGGGCGAGATCAGGTGAGGTCGTCGGGGTCGAAGGGGGGGACTTTGCGGCCCAGCGCGCGAGTGTCGTGGCCGCCCGAGAGGCTGCTGAGCACACCGTCAATTTCGTCCTGGGCGGGGGCCTCTTCGGCGAGGGCGAGGCGCTTGTGCTCTTCCGGGAGCTTGATGGCTTCGAGGAGCGCGACGACGTGGGCCACGGCTGTGCCGTCCTGGCCGAGGCCTTCGGGGGTCTTGCCTTTGATGGACACGCAGTTCATGTCGAGGCCGAGGAGGTCGGCAAGGCGCTCGCGCATCTCGCCCGCGATCGGGACGATCTTGGGGCGGTGCATGACGAGGACGCAGTCGACGTTGACGATCTTGTAGCCGGCCAGGGCGATCTCTTCGAGCGCGGTCTTGAGGAAGACGGTGGAGTCGGCTCCCTTCCAGCGCTCATCGGTCGGCGGGAAGAAGGTGCCGATGTCTCCGGCGCAGACAGCCCCGAGGAGCGCGTCGGTGACAGCATGGAGGAGCAGGTCGCCGTCGGAGTGGCCGGCGAGGCCTTCGGGGTGGTCGATCTTGAGGCCACCGATGACCAGCGGGACGCCGGGGTGAAAGGCGTGCGAGTCAAAGCCGAGGCCGATGCGCATGGACATTTAGCGTCTCTCAGGGCGTTCGGCGGGGGCGAAAAGCAGACCCCTCCGCTGCGCTACGGGATGACAACGAGTATAGAGGTTGAGTGGACGAGGTGCTGCCTAGCCGGCGAGGTAGAACTCGGCGATTTCGAGGTCGCCGGGCTGGGTGACCTTTAGGTTGCGGGCGCTGCCGGGGACGACATGGACGGGGATGTTGGCGCGTTCGAGGAGGCTGGCTTCGTCGGTGCCGGTGAACTCGTCGGCGAGCGCTTCGTCGAAGGCCCGGCGCATGAGGCGGACCGTTGCGCCCTGGGGGGTTTGGGCGTGGACGATGAGTTCGCGGGGGATGGTGGCGGTGATGAGGGCGCCGTCGGCTGTGCGCTCGACTTGCTTGATGGTGTCGATGGCGGGCATGCCGACGATGGCGGCGCCGTGGCGCTGGATGGCTTCGATGGTGCGCTCGATCGTGCCGGGATCGATGAGCGGGCGGACGGCGTCGTGGACGAGAACGATGTCGTCGTCCGAGCCGGAAGGAAGCTCGGCCAGGGCGTTGGCAACCGACTCCTGCCGGGTGTCGCCGCCGGTGACGATGTGGATGCGGTCGGCGAGGTCGTTTTCGGTGAGGAGTTCGCGAAGGCGGTCCTGTTCGGGCTCGCGAACGGAGATGTAGATCCCGCTAACCTGCGGGACGCGCAGAAAGGCACGCAGCGAGTGGACCAGAATGGGGAGGCCACCGAGGGAAAGGAACTGCTTGGGAGCGCCGCCGGTTGCGGCGGCCATACGGGTGCCGATACCCGCTGCGGGGAGGATGACAAACACAGACATGGGAAGGTGAGTATAGCGTTTTTGCAGGGCACAGGGCACAGGGAGCAGAGCGCATAGGGATTAGCGATTGGTTTTGGATGGGGTGGGGGAGCGGATGCGGTTGGAGGGTTTGAATGCGGCGTTGTTGTCGCCGGGCGAGCGGGTGTGCTGCGCGGTTTCGGGTGGGGCGGACTCGACGGCGATGCTGCTGGCGCTGATGGAGGCGAATGCGGCGAAGGAGTCGCTCGGTGTGGTTCTGAGTGCCGTGCATGTGAACCATGGGCTGCGTGGCGCGGAGGCCGATGCGGATGAGGCCTTTGTGCGGGAGTTCTGCGCGCGGCTGGGTGTGCCGTTGGCCGTGGAGCGGGTGGATGTAGCTGGACGGCAGAGTGAGGGGCACGAGGGGATGGAAGAGGCTGCACGGGAGCTGCGGTACCGGGTGTTTCGACGGCTGCTCGGGGAGGGCAAGGCGGACGTGGTGGTGACGGCGCACACGCTGGATGATCAGGCCGAAACGGTGTTGATGAAGTTGATGCGCGGGGCCTGGACCGAAGGGCTGGGTGGCATCTCGCCCGTGGTGGAGAGCGGGGCGGCGGGGGATGCGCGGAACGCCGAAAGGCGCGCTGCACTGTCCGGTTCTGGGTCAGTGGCTATGGGCCGGATCGTGCGGCCGATGTTGGGGGTGAGGCGGGCGGAGGTGGAAGCGTTTCTGCGGGCGCGAGGACAGGGGTGGCGCGAGGATGCGACCAACGCCGACGTGCGCCTGACGCGCAACCGGGTGCGCCATGAGCTGATGCCGGTGCTGCGAGGATTCAATCCGGCAGTGGATGAGGCGCTGGCGAGGACGGCGGAGATCGCACGTGACGAGGAGAGCTATTGGAAGGCGGAGACCGCGCGGGTTTTGCCGGGCATGCTCCTGCCCGGCAAGCCGGTGCGGGGCGGCGGGCGCGCGGTGAGTACGGCCGTGGGCGAGCGGGCGCTGGCGATGGAACTGGATCGGTTGCGGGCGCTGGCGCCGGCTTTGAGGCGGCGCGTACTCCGGGCGGCGGCCGCGACGCTGGGCGCGCGGATCAGCGGGGAGGAGACGGCGAAGCTGCTCGCGTTGGGTGGCTTCGAGGGAATGCGTGGGTTGAAGGGCCGGATTGGAAGCCGGTTGGAGCTGGGGGGTGGCTTGCGGGCGGAGCGGACGGCACGGGAGCTGCAGCTTTCCCGTGTGGTTGAACATGCTGCCGAAGATGTAGGCGTGAGGTGAAAGTTGGGCGTGCAGACCCAGCGCCGGGGGGTAGAATGGCGGGAAGTCTGTTCAGGTGTGTGCGACGGCGCGGACGTTGCACCTTCTCGCTGGAGCTTTCGTCTAATGGATGAGCTCGCCTCGAGGAGTTGCGGCCCCGCGAGACGATTCGGGCTTAGGAAACGAGGGATCCATTGAACTCGACTGTTAAACAGTTGTTGATCTGGGTGGTGGCGGTAACCTGCCTGCTGGTGGGCTGGCAGTTTGTGCTGAAGAACATGAACGCGGGGCACAACCGGACGGTCAGTTTCACGGAATTCCAGACTGATATCGAGACGGGCAAGATCCAGGACGCGACCATTTCAGGAACGGAGGTCACGGGCAAGTTCAAGGACGGGAAAGAGACGTACACGACCAACATCCCGGCGAACTATCCGGACCTTTACAAGGACATGAAGGACCACGGCGTCCAGGCGACCATCAAGGACCCGCAAGGGAACGTGTGGTTCAGCCTGCTGCTGCAGGTTGCGCCGATCCTGGTCATCCTGGCGTTGTTCCTGTTCATGATGCGGCAGATGCAGTCGGGCGGAAACAAGGCGCTGAGCTTTGGAAAGAACCGCGCGCGCCTGTTGAGCATGCAGCAGAAGAAGGTGACGTTCAAGGACGTCGCCGGTGTGAACGAAGCCAAGGAAGAGCTGAAGGAGATCATCGAGTTCCTGCGTGAGGCGCAGAAGTTCCAGCGGCTCGGGGGACGCATTCCCAAGGGAGTGCTGATGGTTGGGCCTCCGGGTACGGGCAAGACGCTGTTGGCGCGCGCCGTGGCTGGCGAAGCGAACGTGCCGTTCTTCTCGATCTCCGGTTCGGACTTCGTGGAGATGTTTGTGGGCGTGGGCGCAAGCCGCGTTCGCGACCTGTTTGAGCAGGGCAAGAAGAATGCGCCTTGCATCATCTTCATCGACGAGATCGACGCCGTGGGCCGGCACCGTGGTGCGGGCCTGGGCGGTGGGCACGATGAGCGTGAGCAGACGCTGAACCAGTTGCTCGTGGAGATGGACGGCTTCGAGTCGAATGACGGCGTGATCCTGATCGCGGCGACGAACCGGCCTGATGTGCTGGATCCGGCGCTGCTGCGTCCGGGTCGTTTCGACCGTCGTGTGGTTGTGGATCGGCCCGATATCCGCGGGCGTGAAGAGGTTTTGAAGGTGCACTCGAAGAAGGTGCCCATGGCCGAGGACGTGAACCTGAACGTTCTCGCTCGTGGGACACCGGGCTTCAGCGGTGCGGACCTGGCCAACATGGTGAACGAAGCGGCGTTGACGGCCGCCCGGTTCAACCGCAAGGCCGTGCACATGTACGACTTCGAGCTTGCCAAGGACAAGGTTCTGATGGGAGCGGAGCGCAAGAGCATGCTGCGCAGCCCGGAGGAACTGAAGATCACGGCGTACCACGAGGCCGGACATACGCTGGTTTCGGCGTTGCGTGAGCATTCGGATCCGCTGCACAAGGTGACGATCATCCCGCGCGGTATGGCGCTGGGCGTTACCGTGTACCTGCCGGAAGAGGATCAGCACACCGTGACCAAGGAGTACCTCGAATCGCGGCTGTCCATGATGATGGGCGGACGCTGCGCCGAGGAGATCTTCCTGAAGAAGATGACCACGGGCGCGGGGAACGACATCGAGCGCGCGACCGAGCTTGCTCGCCGTATGGTGTGCGAGTTTGGTATGAGCCGCCTTGGGCCGATGACCTTCGGCAAGAAGGAGCAGGAGGTCTTCCTCGGACGGGATCTTGGTCAGTCGCGTGACTTCTCTGAGGACACGGCGAAGCTGATCGACGAAGAGGTCCGCAGCTTTGTGGACGCGGCGTACCGGTCAGCGTACTCGATCCTTGAGTCCAACCAGGACATCATGCACCGCATGGCGCAGGCCCTGCTGGATCGTGAGACGCTGGATGCCTCAGAGATCGAGTTGATCATCGCGGGCAAGGAACTGCCGCCGATGAAGTCGGCGCTGGCGAACCCGGATGCCGGTGACGATACCCAAAAGGTGTTGAAGCCGGAGACCGCGCGCAAGCCTGGGTTCGGCGAGGGTCACGCGCAGGCGTAAACCTCCGAAAACAGAAAACCAAAGAGGGCAGCTTCGGCTGCTCTCTTTTTCGTTTACATATGCAACCTTCATGGTTGCACAATGGCCCGTAGTGCGGGATGACGATGCGGTGTTTCGGGCGTTGGCGGATCCCGTCCGGCGCGGATTGCTGGACCGGTTGCGGGAGAGCAACGGGCAGACGCTGTCGGAGTTGGCGCGCGGGCTGGCGATGACTCGGCAGGGGGTGACGAAGCACCTGGCGGTGCTTGAGGGCGCGAACCTGGTGGCCACGCGATGGGAGGGCCGGGAGAAGCGCCACTTCCTGAATCCGGTACCGATTCAGCAGGTTGTGGAGCGGTGGATTCGGCAGTATGAGCGACCCCGGATTGAGGCATTGACGGGATTGAAGCGAAAGGTGGAGCGGGAAAGCAATGAAGAGTGAGTTTGTCTATGTGATCTATATCCGGAGCACGCGTGAGCAGGTGTGGCAGGCATTGACGTCGCCGGAGTATACGAAGCGGTATTGGGCGGGGATCTCGATGGTGAGCAACTTTGTCCCGACGGTGACTGGAGGTTGATGATCCCGGATGGGCGCGTTGCGGATACGGGCAGGGTGATCGAGGTGGACCCGCCGAAGCGGCTGGTGGTGAGTTGGCTGAACGAGTTTCTGCCAGAGCTGAAGAGCGAAGGACCGACGCGCTGCACGTTTGAGTTGGAAGAGCAGGGTCCGATGGTGCGGCTGACCGTGGTGCATGAGAGCGAGCGTGAGGACTCGAAGATGATCCGCAGCGTGTCGGCGGCTGGCCGATCATTCTTTCGAGCCTGAAGAGTCTGCTGGAGACGGGCGAGCCGTTGCCGGGCACGAGTGAGTGGCCGAAGGGGATGTAGATCGATTGACACGGCGGAGGCGAGCGCTCGGTATAGGGTGGAGTCGCGAGGAGAGAGACGATGAGCGACAGGGGTGCTGTAGTGATCACGGGGGCTTCGACCGGCATTGGTTTCGCTTGCGCGAAGCTGCTGCTCCAGCGCGGATTTCGCGTGTTTGGGTCGGTGCGGAAGCCGGCCGATGCCGACCGGCTACGCGGCGCGTTGGGCGAGGCGTTCACGCCGCTGCTGATGGATGTGACCGATGCGGAGGCGGTGCATAGAGCCGCCGACCAGGTGCGTGCGGAGATTGGGAATGCGTGCCTGGCGGGGTTAGTGAACAACGCGGGCATAGGCGTCAATGGGCCGCTGCTGCATCTGCCGCTCGCGGACATGCGGTTGCAGATGGAGGTCAACCTCGTCGGGCCATTGCTGATGACGCAGGCGTTTGCGCCGCTGCTGGGAGCTGAGACGGGGCAGCACGGGCAGGCGCGGGCGAGTGGTGCAGATGTCGTCGGTGGCGGGGAAGCTGGCGCTGCCGTTTCTGGGGCCGTATGTGGCGTCGAAGCATGCGCTGGAGGGGATGTCGGATGTGCTGCGGCGCGAGTTGATGTTGTATGGGATCGATGTGATCGTGATCGGACCCGGGACCGTGGTGACGCCCATCTGGGACAAGGCGGAGGCGGAGGATGAGAGCCGCTACGCGCAGACGCCGTATGCGAGCAGCATGAAGCGGTTCAAGGACTTCTTCATCGCGCAAGGGCGGCAGGGACTGACCGCGGAGCAGGTGGCGGAGGTGGTGTATACCGCGCTGACGGCGAGCAAGCCCAAGCCTCGATATGCGGTGGTGAGGAGGCGGTTTCAGAACTGGACCGTGCCGCGGCTGCTGCCAAGTCGAACGGTGGATAAGGCGATGAGCAAGCGGTTCGGATTGCACCCGTAAACAGCGGCAGCTGACAGTATGCTGACAGCATGCTCTCGGTGCGTCGCTGGTCTTCGTTCGCTGTTCTGCCTGCCGTGTTTTCTTTGGTGACTGGGGTTGCATTCGGTCAAACTGCGGGGGCTGCGAAGACGGCGGACGCGCCGCAGCGTGGTCCAAGGCCCGCGCAAACGGGCGAGGTACAGCCGCCGACGAAGGATGATCTGCTGCGTGGCGAGTATGGCCCGTACCGTGCGAATAATGATCTGCTGTCGTATGCGCTGAAGCTGCGGGTCGATCCTGAGGCGCGGACCATCAAGGGATCGAACGCGATCCGGTTCAGGATGCTCAATGATGGGCAGCGGATACAGCTTGAGCTGACGCCGGCGCTGGCGATTGACGCGCTGACGATGGGTGGGAAGCCGCTGAAGTACACGCGTGAAGAGCGGACGGTGTGGGTTGATTTCCCTGAGGTGCTGAAGAAGGGACGCGAGTACACGGTGGACTTCGCGTACTCGGGGCGCCCAGTGTCGACGGGGAGGTTTGGGTGTTTCACGTTTAACAAGGATCAGGAAGGGAAGCCTTGGATCACGACCGCGTGCGAAGGCGCGGAGCAGGGCGCTTCGCTCTGGTGGCCGAACAAGGATCAATGGCGCGATGAGCCGCAGGATGGCATGCAGATCGATGTAGCCGTGCCGAACGGGCTAGTGGATGTATCGAATGGACGCTCGGAGGGATCGAAGGACCTGGGCGACGGGTACACGGAGTGGCGCTGGCATGTGCACTATCCGATCAACAACTACGATGTGGCGCTGAACATCGGGGAGTATCAGCACTTTTCTGGAACGAAGCATGGCGAGACGACGCTGGATTACTACGCGTTGCCGGAAGACCTCGATAAGGCGAAGGTGCAGTTCCAGCAGGTGCCGGAGATGCTGGATGCGTATGAGCACTACTTTGGGGAGTATCCGTTCGACAAGGATGGGTACAAGCTGATCGAGGTGCCGTATGCGGGCATGGAACACCAGTCAGCCGTGGCGTATGGGAACCACTTCACGAATGGGTACTACGGGCGTGACTGGACCGGCGTGGGGATCAGCCTGAAGTTCGACTTCATCATCATTCACGAGAGCGGGCATGAGTGGTTTGGGAATGCTGTGACCGCTGCGGACCGCTC
This sequence comes from uncultured Verrucomicrobiae bacterium, assembly GCA_963795955.1. Classification (GTDB taxonomy): domain Bacteria; phylum Acidobacteriota; class Terriglobia; order Terriglobales; family Acidobacteriaceae; genus Granulicella. The sequence continues at coordinate 157,384 of CAWCJK010000002.1, read as the reverse complement.
GGACATGTGGATCCATGAGGGATGGACGACGTACATGGAGACGCTGTACGTGGAGTACCGCTGGGGCAAAGCCGCGGCGCTCGAGTACACAGGCGGGCTGAAGCCGAAGGTACACAACGAGCGGCCGATCATCCCAGCGCGAGGGACGAATGCGGAGCCGCCGGAGGATCAGTACTTCAAGGGCGCGCTGATGTTGAATACGCTGCGGAGCGTCGTGGGCAATGATGCGAAGTGGTTTGCTGACATCCACGACTTTTATCAGCACTTCAAGTATCAGACGATCATGACCGAGGACGTCGTCCAGTGGTTCAACCAGCGCACCGGCATGAACCTGACGCCGATCTTCGACCAGTACCTCCGGCACGCGGCGATTCCGGTGCTGCAGTTAAAAGCCGGCGCTGACGGGAAGACGATGGAGTACCGGTGGAAGGCGGATGAAGCCGGGTTCGCGATGCCAATCCAGGTGGGTGATCCGGAACACTGGACGCGGGTTGTGCCGACGACGGGCGCGTGGCAGACGATGCCGTGGACAGGGTCGCGGGAGGCGTTCAAGGTCCCTACGGATTTGTACTACGTGGATGTGGACCGGCAGTGACGGAAGCTACGGGCGCGGGTTCCGCGTGCCGCGAAGCTAGGAATGGCTTCGCGGCGAAAGGGAGAAGAATTCTCGCTTGAAGCGACGCCAGAACTCTGCGCGCGTTTTGGGCTTGTCGAGGCCAAACCACACGAGGATCAGAGCGATGGTGGCGACGTGACTGAGGGCGAGGAGCAGACCGAGGATTTCGAGAACCATATTTGAGAGCGCTTCCGGCTGGGTTGAGGCCGAACTGTGAATTGGATGAAATTGGCCCAGCTTGAGATTCGGGCGCCCGCGCGGGTGGGAGTAAGAGCCGCCGGAGGCGACCGCTTTATGATCGGGAGTATGCGTCTGTTCGGTGTCGGTTTGCTGCTGGTCTCGCTGGTGGGATGCGGGTACCACCAGGTGGGGGCGGCGACGCATATTCCGGGCAATGTGCAGACGATCGCAGTGCCGATGTTTGCGACGCGCGTGCAGGCTTACCAGACGGAGACAGAGTTTACGAAGGCGGTCGTGCGTGAGCTGAACACACGGACGCGCTATCGTGTGCTGACGAATGTGCCCGGCAATGCGGATACGAGTCAGCCGGAAGCGGATGCGGTGCTGCGGGGCACGATTCTGAGCGAGGCGGTGACACCGCTCACCTACGACGCGTCTAGTGGGCAGACCTCGAGCTATCTTGTGACGGTGACCGCGGCGGTGCGGCTGGTCGGGCACGATGGCAGGTTGTTGTACCGCAACGATGCGTTCTCATGGCGCGAGCAGTACCAGTCGACGCAAGACCTGTCGGGCTCCGTGCAGGAGGACGTCGCCGCGGTGAGGCGAATGTCACAGGACTTCGCGCAGGCTTTGGTGAGCGACATGGTGGAGAGCTTCCGGCAATGACCGCGACGGGGATGAAGCTGCGGAGCTTTGCGGCGGTTGATCGCTTCCTCGCCGAGGTGAGCAGCGACGCGCGTAAGCCCGGGTATGTGCTGCTGGGCGATGAGGCGTTCTTGTATGCGCGGGCTCGGGCGGGAGTTGTGAAGGAGCTTGTGCCGGCAGATATGCGCGACTTCTGCCTGCATGATTTGGAGCTTGGCGAGACGTCGGTGTTTGAGGTGTTGGACATCGCGCAGACGCCGTCGCTGATGGCGCCGTTCCAGGTAATCTTTGTGCGCAACTTGAAGGCGCTGTTTGGACGGGGTCAGAAGAAAGAAGAGTTTGCGGCGCTGGATGCGTACTTCCGGCGACCGAACCCGCAGGCGCTGCTCGTGTTTGTGGCGGATCATATCCAGTTGCCCGCGGATCTGCGACGGATGGACTTCCAGGAGAAGGAGCGCGCGGAGAAGATTCGCGAGGCACTGGGCGATAGCTGCGGGATTGTGGAGTTGCAGCGGGTCAGCGAAGAGGATGCGGCCGCCTGGGCTCGGCAGGAGGTTGAGAGTAGCGGGATGCGCTTGGGACCCGACGCGGCGCGTGAGCTGGTGGATGCGCTCGGGGCGGACATGATGAGCCTCGCGAGCGAGCTGGAGAAGTTGCTGCTGGAGGCCGGGGCGCGAGGCGCGCGCGAGATCGAGGTCCGGGATGTGGAGACGATGGTGCCCGCCGCGAAGCAGAATAGCTTGTACGAACTGACGGATGCGATCAGTTTGAAGGATGCACCGCGGGCGCTTGCTCTGCTGGGCGGCTTGCTGAATGCGTCGGATGGAGAGGACGCGGCCATTGGGCACGTGTTCTCGCTCGCAAAGACGTATCGGCAGATGGTTGTGCTGAACGAGAAGCAGGTGAAGGATCAGCGCGCGATGTGGCAGGTGCTGTGGCCGGGATTTCGGGTGGCGCCGTTTGCGGCGGATGCGCTGATCGCGCAGGCTCGGCGATACAGGAACCGGAGTGAACTGCTGAGTGGCTTGCGTGCAATCGCGCGGGCGGATGTGGAGCTGCGCTCGAGTCCGGCGGATAAGCGATTGGTGCTGGAGCGGCTCGTACTGCGGCTGGCCAAGCGAACGGCAGGTACTGAAGGGGCGGACGCGTGAGGTGTTCGGTCAGCGCGGTTGCGTGATGATCTTTCGATCGCCGACGACAGGATCATGCGAGTTGTCGCTGGGAACGGTCGTGGGGTCTTGGGCGGCCTTGTTGTCTCTGATCGGGAAGGTGATGCCGGCAGGACGGACGATGGCCCGGCGGTCTTTGGTCCTAACTTCAATGTCGTGCAGGCCGCTGCTGCCGTTTACGGGCCGCGGGAACTCGAGGATGTAGCGATTGCGGAGCAGCGCAATGGCTCTCTGCAACTGCAGCCCTAGCGTCCGGGTGTCCACGGGCAGCACGGTGCCGCCGCTCTGGCCGCAGAGCATGCCGAAGGCATCCTCCTCGATGATGTGCAACGCAGGGTAGGCGAGCGTGGGCGAATCGTTCCAATTCATGCGGATTGGCGTGCGCAGCCCGATGATGGTGACGTTGTAGTGCCCGGCGTAGAGCTGAAGCTGTTTCCAGGTGTACAAGCTCGCTTCATCCATGCCGCTGGTGATGGCGAGGAGAACCCGGCGACCGGGCTGGGTTGAGAGCTGCCGAACGACGGAGGACATGGTGTCCCAGAGCCGCCCGTCTGCGCATGCCGCCTGGTCCGGGTCCGCGGCGCCTGGTTCGTACGGCGCGTTCAGTTTCGGCGAAGACAAGGATTCTGCCAGCGTCGAGGTCAAGAGATCGGACGTGTACGGCGTGGGCGGAAGGGCCTTGATCAAGGCGCAGCGCAGGGCGTAGACAGACAGCGTATCGTGCGCGGTGAGCCAGTTCGGAACCTGGCGTAGGGCATCGACGAAGGTGGTGGCTACGGGAGGGTGTGTGTTGAGATCCAGGAACACCGCGATGGAGATGGGATCTTCGCCTTCGAGGTGAGCGTGTTTGGGGTGAAACAGCGGTCCACTGTCGAGGCGAAGCGTGAAGTCGTTGGGCGCGAGGTTCGGGTAGCTCGCATGCAGCGGCGTCATCACGAGCGTCGGAAGTTGAACGAGGTCTTCGTAGACGTGAAACGTGTACGAGGGACCCGGTGGCAGTGGCTCTGGGCGAGGCAGCAAGGCGCGGCGAGCAGGAACGCAAGGAGGAGAAGAGCGACGCTGCGGTGCAAGCTGCACGGGTACGCCGCGCCAGCGGACGACGTTTAAGGCCGGGACCGGGAGCAGGGGCTCCATGCGGGAGAGTATCGCAGATGCGACGGCCTCAGGACAGGTGGCTGTGTTGGGGCACGAGCAGGCCGATGCGTTGGAGTTCGGCAATGGTGTGGTCTGCGGAGGTGTGGTGGACGAAGATGCCGCCGGCGTCCTCCCAGAGTTCCCGGAACTTGAGGAGGTCGTCGACGAGGACGTCGCCGGGCTTCATGTGAAGGCGCTTTTCGCGGGCCATGCAGGTGATCATCTTTGTGCCGGGGAAGTTTGTGGCGGCCCAGCGGTGTTTCTGGCCCTCGGCCCAGCCGCCCAGCGGGCAGCCGGTGAGGATGATGGGATGGAGGTGCTGGACGGCATCGAAGAGCTTTCGGGCGTCGGGCAGGAGCGGCAAGGTGCCGTAGAAGTCTTCGTGCCGCTGCAGCGTGCGCCAGAAGCGCTTTTGGCCGAGTTCTTCCTGGGCTCGGCGGGGTGGCATGCCGAAGATCTCTTCGGCGGCGCGGTCGAAGTCGGCGAGGACGCCGTCGCAGTCGAGGAAGAGTTGTGGGCGTTGCTGGGTGCTTGCCGGGGGCCGGATGTTTCGTTGTGCTGCACGGCTGAAGTGTCCCTCCGTACAATTCCGAAAGGTATTGCTTAAGGAGTTCGATGGCACGAGCGGGTGTTTGGGTGTGGCGGTGTTTGGGTTTGGCCGCGGTGATGGTAGCTGGTTTGGGTGTAGCGAGCGCACAGGAGACCACCCAGAGTGCGCCGAAACCCGCATCGCCACAGGAGCAGGCGGCTCGAGCGCAGGCGTTCTTCAACGCGCGTTTTACGAAGCACGAGTACAACGTCCCGATGCGCGATGGCGTAAAGCTGTACACGGCCGTGTATGTGCCGGTAGCGAGCCAGTACACCGACCCGGGGCCGTATCCGTTCCTGCTGACGCGTACACCGTATAGCTGCGCGCCGTATGGGAGCGACAAGGTTCTTCCGCGTGTCACGAGCAATGAGAAGTTGATTGCCAGTGGGTACATCCTGGTGTGCCAGGATGTGCGCGGGCGGTGGAACAGCGAGGGATCGTGGCTGGAGATGACGCCGTCGAAAGATGGAAAGGGCATCGATGAGTCGACCGACACGTCCGATACCGTGGATTGGCTGCTGAAGAACGTGCCGGGGAACAACGGCAAGGTCGGCATCCTGGGGATCAGCTACCCGGGGTTCTATACGGCGGCGAGCATTGTGGACAGCCATCCGGCGATCAAGGCCGCGAGCCCGCAGGCGCCCATGATGGACATCTACATGGGGGACGATGCGTATCACGGCGGGGCGTTCATGCTGAGCGCGAACCACTCGTTTTATGCGCCGTTCTTTGCGCCACAAAAGAATCCGTTGACGGTGGAGCCCAAGACCGGGTTCGAGTTTCCGACGCAGAACATGTACCAGTACTACCTGGACATGGGCACGCTGGCGAAGCTGGATTCGCCGGCGGGTGGAACGAACGCGCTCTTCCATGACCAGGTGATCCATACGACGTACGACCACTACTGGCAGATCCGCAATCTGACGCCGCACATGCATGGCGTGCATGCGGCGGTGATGGTGGTGGGCGGATGGTTCGACGCAGAGGATCTTGCGGGGCCGGTCAAGGTCTTCCATGCGATCGACAAGCTGAGCCCGGAGGCGCCTGAGGATTCGCTTGTAGAAGGGCCTTGGGTGCATGGCGGATGGGCTCGGAGCAATGGAGCGCGGCTGGGCGATGTCAGCTTTGGCTCAGAGACGTCCGTGTTCTACCGCAACGAGATCGAGTTTCCGTTCTTCGAGCACTGGTTGAAGGACAAGCAATGGACGGAGTTGCCCAAGGCGTACACGTTTGAGACGGGGTCGAACGTTTGGAAGAAGTATCCGGCGTGGCCTCCGCCGAATGCGCAGCGCAAGATGATCTACCTGCAGGCGAATGGTGGGCTGAGTTGGGACGCGCCGACGCCGCATGCAGCAAGGACGAGTACCTGAGCGATCCGGCGCATCCTGTGCCGTTTACGCCCTATGTGACGGGACCGGATGTGCCGCAGCGGTACATGGATGACGATCAGCGGGTATTTACCGACGCGCGGCGATGTGCTGGTGTACCAGACCGCTCCGCTGACCGAGGATGTAACCGTCGTGGGGCCGATCAAGCCGATGCTGAAGATCGCGTCGACGGGAACGGACTCGGATTTCGATGTGAAGCTGATCGATGTGTTTCCCGAGGACTACCAGGATTCGGATGCGGCGGCGTCCGAGGGTAAGCGTGTGACGGGGGCTCCGCCGGTGATTATGCAGGGCTACGAGATGCTGGTGCGCGGCGAGCCGTTCCGGGCGAAGTTCCGGAACTCGTTTGAGCACCCGGAGGCGCTGGTGCCGGGCAAGATCACGGATGTGGACTTCACAATGCCCGACGTGAACCACACGTTCAAGAAGGGGCACCGGATCATGGTGCAGATCCAGAGCACGTGGTTTCCATTGACGGATCGGAATCCGCAGGTGTTCATGGATATCTCGAAGGCTCGGCCGGAGGATTTCCGGAAGGCTACGGAGACGGTGTTTCATCAGGCCGGGGCGGCTAGTGGGTTGGAGTTGATGGTGCTGCCGCGGTAGGGGGCACATCAGGCCAAAGTCGGGTCTCTCCACTCCGCAGACGATAAGACTGTCTGCTCCGGTCGAGATGACACATGATATTTGGCCGGCTGAATGCAAAATCTGACGCTAAGGGCGCGAAGGTAGCGCAAAGGTGCGCCACGGCGGTCTTGGCAAGGCTGAGGTCTGTGCCGGGGTTCAGGACGTTTGCTTCGGGGGTGTGTCGAAGGGGTGGTCGAGGCTGGGGCTTTGTGGGGTGAAGAGTTCTGCTCCGTTCTCGGTGATGTGCATGTCGTCTTCGAGGCGGATGCCGAAGTTGCCCTGGAGGTAGATCCCGGGCTCGTCGGAGAAGACCATGCCGGGTTGGATCGGCTGGGTGTTGCCGCCGACGAGGTAGGGCCACTCGTGCATGTCGAGGCCGATGCCGTGACCGACGCGGTGGTAGAAGTGGTCGTAGCCGGGGCCGAAGCCGGCGTCGGTGATGACCTTGCGAGCGGCTGCGTCGACCGCCTGCATCTGGACTCCGGGGCGGGCGGCGGCGAGGGCGGCGGACTGGGCCTGGTGCACGACGTCGAAGACCTTGCGCTGCTGGTCGGTGGGCGTGCCGTAGACGAATGAGCGAGTGATGTCGGAGGTGTAGCCCTCGACGGTGCAGCCGTCGTCGAGCATGACGATCTCGTGCTCGTGGATGATTTGGGGCTTCGATGAACCGTGCGGGATGGCGGTGATGGGACCAACGTTGCAACTGGCGTCGCCGTGTACGCCGCAGCGGGTGTAGGCCTTGCTGACGAGCTCCTCGATCTGCTGATTGGTCCAGCCGGGGCGGGCGGATTGGTAGACGGCGCGGTAGACGTCGAGCGTGATCTGGTTCGCGAGGCGGAGAAGCGCGATCTCGGCGGGGGACTTGATGGCGCGGCAACCCGCCGTGACGGGCAGGGCGGAGACGAGCTTGAGGGCGGGGCAGGCCTGGGCGATGGCGTTGGCGTGGGCGAAGGAGGTCTGGTCGTCAATGCCGAGGTGGCCGGTGGTGATGTTGACCTCCGCGAACGCCTTCCGGAGGGTGGCGTAGGGGCTCTGGTTCTCCTGCCAGAGGTAGGTGAGCGTGGTGTCGCGTTCGGGGAAGTGGAGGAGCAGATCGTTCAAGTGGTCGCGCTCAAGTGCGGGGCAGATGACGAAGGGAGCGGCGGCTACGGGGAGGATCCAGGCGAAGAGGCGCTCGGATTGGTACCAGTGGGCACCCGTGAAGTAGAAAAGGGACGCCCCGGTGCTGAGGAGGATGGCGTCGATGGAGATCTGCTTCATGAGCTCGCGTGCGCGGTCGAGACGGTCGTTGTGCTCGGCGGTCGAGATGGGCTTGACGTCGTGAGTGCGGTCGGTGAGCGCGAGGATGGGTGCCGGGAGATTGGCGTCACAGCTTAGGTCGGCGGCGCTGGGCGTCGCCGGCGCGAGGGGTGCGCGTTGGGCGTGCAGGCCAAGCGCAGGCGCGGACGCCGCTGCGCTGAGCATGAAACGGCGGCGGGAGATCATGCGGTCGATTGTAGGCGGCAGTTCGCCAGCTGCAACGGTCAAATGCTATGGTTCGGGCTAGGCGGCTCGACGAGACTGAGCTTTGGAGTGAGTGGTTGATGACTGGACGCGTGACGATACAGCAATGGGCAGCACGGAGCCAGCACGAGGACCTGGGGTGTGTGTTCGGGGCGATTGCGGATGCGGCGGCGCAGATTGCGGGCAAGATCAGGCTGGCCGGGCTGGATGACATCTACGGCGCGGCCGGCGCTACCAATGTGCAGGGCGAGCAGCAGCAGAAGCTGGACGTGTTTGCGAACGACGTGATGATTCGTAACCTGCGCAACTGCTCCAACGTGGCCGGCGTGGTGAGCGAAGAGGACGACGAGCCGGTGGTGTTTGTGGACCACAAGGACACGCGGGGCGAGCACTTTGTGCTGAGCTTCGATCCGCTGGATGGGTCGTCGAACATCGATGTGAACGTGAACGTGGGGACGATCTTTGGGATTCGCTGGGTGCCGGAGGAAAGCGAAGACCTGAAGGATGCGGTGCTGCGGCCGGGCTCCGAGCAGGTTGCGGCGGGGTACGTGGTGTATGGGCCGTCGGTGGTTTTTGTAGCGACGACGGGCGATGGCATTGCGGCGTTCACGATGGATAACGACGGACAGTTCATCCAGAGCGCGGAGCGCATGAAGATGCCCGAGCAGGGGACGTACTACTCGGCGAACGAGTCGAATGCGGATAGCTGGCCGGATGGGTTTCGGGACTACATACCGACGTTGTTGAGTGGAGCCTTGGGTGGCAAGGCGTACAGCGCGCGTTATATCGGGAGCCTGGTGGCGGACTTCCATCGCACGCTGTTGAAGGGTGGGGTGTTTCTGTATCCCAGCGACAACGAATGCGCCGAGTGGCAAGCTGCGGCTGCAGTATGAGGCGAATCCGTTGGCGATGATCGCGGAGGCCGCGGGTGGAGCGGCGGTGAACGGAACGGAGCGCGTTCTTGACATCAAGGCGACGGGTATTCATCAGCGCACGCCGCTGGTTGTGGGCAGCCGGCGCGAGGTGGAGTTGCTGACGCGGCTGGTGCGCGAGGCTCAGTGATGGGTTCGGCTGAAACAGGTATGGGTGTGGCGGAGCGGCTGTACTACGATTCGCCGGCGCTGGAGTTTCCGGCGCGGGTGACGGATATTCGGCTGGTCGCGACCGAGCGCACTGAAACCGGCGACAAAGAACAGGTGTGGCAGGTCGCGCTGGATCGCACGGCGTTTTATCCGGAGAGCGGAGGCCAACCGTGGGATACAGGCGTGCTGGTCGCAACGGCTCGGAGCGGCGCGGTGCTCCATGTGCCGGTGGAGAGGGTGGAGGAAGACGAGGCCACCGGCGAGGTTTGGCACTTTGTCCGCAAACCGCTGGTGGAAGGTACGGAGGTCGCGGGCCGTGTGGATGCCGAGCGGCGACGTGATCACATGCAGCAGCACTCGGGTCAGCATCTGCTATCGGCAGTGTTTCTCAGCCGACTTGGGGCGCGGACGGTTTCGTTTCATCTTGGGGCGGAGAGTTCGACGATTGACCTGGCGCTGCCCGAAGGTATGAGCGAAATCAGTGCGCGGGAGATCGAGGAGGTCGAGGCCGAGGTGAATCGGCTGGTGTTTGAGGATCGGCCGTTAACGCCGCGGTGGCACACGCGCGAAGAGGCAGAGGCGATGCTGGCGCGCGGTGAGCTTCGCAAACTGCCCGATCGTGAAGGGCCTATGCGCGTAATCGAGATGAGCGGGGTGGAGTTTAACGCGTGTGGCGGGACGCACGTGTGCTCTACGGGTGCGATCGGTGGCTTGCTGGTGCGCAAACTGGAGAAGGTGAAGCAGGGTTGGCGCGTCGAGTTTGTGTGTGGGCTGCGGGCCGTCAAGGCGGCTCGGCGGGACTATACGCTGTTGAGCGGAGTTGCGGGATCGCTAAGCGTCGGCGCGACGGATGTGCCGGCGCGAATCGCGGCGCTGCAGGAAGAAAACAAGGCGGCCGCGAAGCAGCGCAAGGTGCTAATGGAGGAGCTTGCTGAGGCTTCTGCGGCGCAGTTGGCGAGTGCGGTGGGGCTGGGCGAAGTGGCGCACGCGGTGTATGCGAACAAGCCGATCGAGTTTGCGAAGCGAGTTGCGTCGGAGCTGGGAAGGGCGGGGCGCACCGCGGTGATTGGTGTCATTGAGGGCTCGGCTGGTGCCGTTGTGGTAGCGCTCACGGCAGGCGATGGGCGCAATGCCGGCGCGCTCTTGCGGGAGTTGCTGGGGCAGTTTGGTGCTCGAGGCGGCGGGTCTGCGGAGCTGGCGCAAGGCGTGTGCGAGGCGGGGCAGGTGCGGGAGATTGTGGCGGCGTTCTCAGGAAGACTCTCCTAGCGGACTTCTCCGGCAGCTCAGGCGTGTGGATTGTCCGCGAAGTTCAGCGAATAACCTAGTGGTGTGAGCCTGTTCGTAGACGTCGCTTTGCCTGTGCCCCTGGAGCGCAGCTTTACCTATGCGCTCGCGGCTTTTGAGGCGGAGGTTGGGGCTCGGGTGCTGGTGCCTTTTGCGGGGCAGCGCCTGGTGGGCTTTGTGGTGCGGGTACATGACGATCCGCCGCCGGCTGACGTTGAGGTGAAGGCTGTTGACCGCGTGATGGATGACGCGGCGTTGCTTACGCCGGAGTTGATGGAGCTTGGCGCGCTGGGTGGCGGAGTACTACTGTGCACCGCTCGGTGAGGTGCTGCGCGGCATGGTGCCACTGGGCGCTGAGGTTCGGCGGCAGTGGATGTACAGGATCGCCGAGGGTGGCCGGCGGGTGCTGTACGACGCTGCGGCGCGGGGGTCGTCGCGGCGGTCGAAGCTGAGCGTGGAGGACCAGAACCGCGAGTACGCGCGTGCTGAATTACCTGGAGTCGGGTGAGCCGGCGAAGATCGCCACTTTGCGCGGAGCTACGGGCGCGAACAAGGCTCTGCTGGATGCGATGGCGAAGAAGAAGTGGCTGGTGCGTGAGGCTGTCGCGGAGGCGCGCGATGCTCGGCGGGTGGAGCAGGTGGCGGTGGCTAGTTGACGCAGGAAATAGGAAACAGGAAGTAGGCAGTAGTGAGCAGGCGGGAGGAGACGGCGGCCAGGAGCCGGGAACCGGGGTAGCGGGGCAGACCGGTGCTGCGGCGGGGCGGCGATTGCCGAAGTTGAATGAGAACCAGCTTGCGGTGATGGCGGAGTTGGCCGGGAGCGGTGGGCGGGAGCGCGTGCGCGAGTTGCAGGTGCGGCTGGCGCGGGCGGGTGTGCCGGAGACGACGTTGGGCACGCTGGTGCGGCGTGGGCTGGTGCGGCTGGAGGAGGCGCAGCAGGCGTTTCATGTGACCGGGTTGGGGCAGGCGATGGGCAACGGCTCGGGCAAGCGGTTTGCGCATGAGCACACGTTGAACGAGGCGCAGACGGAGGCGTTGGCCTCGATTGTTGCGGCGATGAACAAGGGTGGGTTTCAGCCGCATCTGCTGTTTGGGGTTACAGGGTCGGGCAAAACGGCTGTGTATGTGGCGGCCATGCAACGCGCGCTGGCGGAGGGGAAGAGCGCGTTGCTGCTGGTGCCGGAGATCGGGCTGACGCCGGCCACGGCGGCGCAGATGGTGGCGGCGTTTGGCAGCGAGGTGGCGCTGCTGCACTCGCAGTTGACGCCGGATGAGCGCGCGGAACAGTGGCACCGGATTCGGCGGGGCGAGGCGCGGGTGGTAATCGGGACGCGTTCGGCGGTGTTTGCGCCGCTGAACGATCTTGGGCTGATCCTCGTGGATGAGGAGCACGATGCGAGCTACAAGCAGGAGGAGACGCCGCGGTATCACGGGCGCGATGTGGCCGTTATGCGGGCGAAGCTGCTGGGGTGCACGGTGGTGCTGGGGTCGGCGACGCCGTCGCTCGAGAGCTGGCACAACGCCGAGCAGGGGCGGTACACGCGGCTCGAGATCCTGAAGCGTGTGGCGGACCGGCCGCTGCCGGTCGTCGAGACCATCGACATGCGCGCGGAGTTTCGCGAGACCGGGCAGGAGCAGCTTTTTTCACGCCAGCTGGTGGAGGAGACGCAAGCGACGCTGGATCGCGGCGAGCAGGTGATCATCCTGCTGAACCGCCGCGGGTACAGCTTCGTGGTGATGTGCCGAAGCTGCGGCGAGAAGATTGAATGCGAAAACTGCGCGATCTCGCTGACGTTCCACAAGAAAGGCGATGAGGCGGATCTCGCCGGGCCGGCGCGCGTGGGCGAGCGGCTGGAGTGCCACTACTGCGGGTACCGGCGCGGTGTGCCGGAGCGGTGCCCGAAGTGCCAGAGCGAGCACCTGTTTTACCTTGGCGCGGGCTCGCAGCAGGGCGAGGAGAGGCTGGCGGAGCTGTTTCCGGGAGCTCGGCTGGGGCGCATGGACCGGGATACGGTGCGGACGCGCGGCGATATGGAGCGGCTGCTGGAGCGGCTGCACTCGGGCGAGATCAACCTGCTGGTGGGGACGCAGATGATCGCGAAGGGGCATGACATCCACGGCATCACGCTGGTGGGCGTGGTGGGTGCGGACTTCGCGCTGGGGCTGCCGGATTTCCGGGCGGCGGAGCGGGTGTTTCAACTGCTCACGCAGGTGAGCGGGCGGGCGGGGCGCGGCGAGTTGCCCGGGCGGGTGCTGGTGCAGACGTATCAGCCCGAGCACTACGTTCACCGCTATGCGGGGGAGCACGATTTTCCGGGTTTTGCCGCGCGTGAGATGTACTTCCGGCGAGGAGCGCGCTATCCGCCGCTGACGGCTTTGGCCAACGTGATTGTGCAGAGCGAGAGTCTGCCGGAGGCGCTGGCGTGGGCGGGGAACCTGGGCCGGTGGTTTGCGTCTTCACGGCCGCAAGGCGTGCGCGTGCTAGGGCCGGCGGCGGCGCCGATCTCGCGATTGAAGCGGATCTACCGGTATCACTTTGTGTTGCGCGCGGAGCGAAGGGATGTGCTGCGCGCGTGCCTGAAGGGCATGCTGGCGCACGCGGAGACGCAAGAGATTCCGCGACGAGCGGTGGTGGTGGATGTGGATGCGCTGCACCTGATGTGAAGAGGGCGCCGCTAGTTCGCTGGACTCAAAACGTGATGCTCTGGCCTATTGACTACTCACTATTCACTAGTCGATGGCCTGGAGGTCTTTGCCGGGCTTGAAGCGGACCGCGCGACCGGGTGTGATGTCGACGCGGGTACCGGTGCGTGGGTTGCGACCGACGCCGGTCTTGCGGGGTTTGACGGTGAAGACACCGAAGCCGCGAAGCTCGATGCGGTCGCCTGCCGCAAGGGCCTTCTTCATGGCTCCGAAGATCGCGTCGATCGCACCTTCGGCCTTGTTGCGCGGAAGACCCGTGCGCTCGACGATGCGCTGGATGAGATCCTGCTTGATCAAGCGCGCACACCTCTCAGGGATTTGGGAGCCGGTAATGCGTAGCGACAGACCCGATGGTAGGGAGCAGTCCCCGATATGTCAACGACTTCCGCCTTGTGAGTTAGGCTCATGGAAGAACTCTTTCAGAAAGGAGCGGCGGTCTTCGACCAGCTGCCTCTCACGTCTCATCGATGGCAATCAAGAGTGATAAGTGGATCAGGACCCAAGCGCTGGAGCGGGGGATGATTGAGCCGTTCAGCGAGAAGCAGGTTCGCGAGGGCGTCGTTTCGTATGGCCTATCATCCTACGGCTACGATCTGCGCGTGTCAGATGAATTCAAGATTTTCACGAACGTGAACAGCGCGATCATTGATCCGAAGGCGTTCGACGAGCGGTCTTTTGTGACCGTGCAAGCCGATTCGGTGATTATCCCACCGAATTCGTTTGCGTTGGCGCGATCGATCGAATACTTTCGCATCCCGCGTGACGTGCTGACCATCTGCGTGGGTAAGAGCACGTATGCACGCTGCGGAATTATTGTGAACGTAACCCCCTTTGAACCTGAATGGGAGGGCTTCGTCACACTTGAGATTTCCAACACAACACCGCTGCCGGCGCGCGTCTATGCAAATGAGGGCCTCTGCCAGATCCTGTTCTTCCAGAGCGACGAAGTGTGTGAGACAAGCTATGGAGACCGCCAGGGGAAGTACCAGCGGCAACAAGGGATCGTTCTGCCAAAGCTCTAACATCCGGGGACCGTGGCGTGGTATTGTCGCGACTTAAGCTGGGCGAGTGTTCCCAAGGGGGATGGCACTGTCTACGGCTCCCCAACTCGGTAGAGAGACGGTTTGCGTAGGCATCATCGCCTCGGATCCGCTGCGATCGATCGGCCTCCAGTCGATCCTCGAAGAAGGTCTGAACGTGCGGACGGTGATCCTGCCGGACGACTCGCGTCCGCGTGGGCAGAAGATCAACGTCTTGATCATCGATCAGAACTTCAACAGCGCACAGCAGTTGATCGGCCCCTTGCAGCGGACGCTGTTGCATATGCCGGGTGTCGCGGTTGTTCTGGTCGCACGCGGTGATTTCCCGTTCCCGGTTGACGAAGTCCTGGCGGCGGGTGCAAAGGCCGTCTTGCCGGAGAATGCGCAGATCTCGGAGATCCGGGCGTGCATTCGGGCGGTGCTGAAGGGAAAGACCTGGACGCCGCGCGAGCGTCCGGCGCCGGACGGGGCCGCGCCGGCCAGCGAGGGTACGTCGGCGCGATTGGCATTGAGGTTCACGCCCAAGGAGCGCGAGGTGATGCACTGGCTCGCGCAGGGGCGATCGAACCGCGAGATCGCGACCACAATGGGGATCGACGAGGCCACCGTGAAGGCGCACCTGGGCCGCATGCTGCGCAAAGCGGACGCAAGTAACCGGGTGGAGTTGACGCTGCGGGCGCTGGCGGAGCAGAACGGCGAACGTGAGGGGTACGGGCTCACCCGAAAGTAACCTTGTCGAGGGGGAGAGTAACTGCGATGCTGTTACTACAAGACCTGGGAGAGGGGCCGCCATCTACGGATGGAGGCCCCATTTTTTTGCTTTCGGACGCAGGTATCAGACGTGAGTGCAACTCTGGATGTTCCAGAGGTAATGGCAACCCCCACCATAGTGGTTCCATCTGAGTCCTCAGCAGTGCTTTAGGGCACGCGAAGTTTTGCGAAAGAAACTTGAAAGGTAAGGTGATCCAATGAAGAAGTTAATCGGGGCGGTTTGCAGCCTCATGCTCGCTGCCAGTGTTGTACCGGCCCACGCGGCAAACGGGGCCAAGGCGGAGGAGCGCTTGAATCAGGCCGCGGACGTTATCAACGAGATTATGTCCACCCCCGACAAGGGGATTCCGGAGACGATTCTTGCGGGAGCTCACTGCGTTGTGGTTATGCCTTCGATGAAGAAGGGCGCGTTTGTGGTCGGCGTGCAGTACGGTCAGGGTGTCGCGACGTGCCGCACGGGTCACGGCTGGAGTGCGCCGGTGTTCGTGAAGCTTGAAGGCGCGAGCTATGGGTTCCAGATTGGCGGACAGGCGACGGACCTAGTGCTGCTCGGGATGAATGAAAAGAGCGCGCAGGATATGCTGCACTCGCATCTCAAGCTGGGCGCGGATGCGGCGGCGGCAGCCGGTCCGGTCGGGCGCACGGCGCAGGCCGGGACCGACTGGAAGCTGAATGCGGAGTTCCTGACGTACTCGCGGTCGAAAGGACTGTTTGCAGGTCTCGATCTAAGCGGTGATGTTCTCAGCGTGAACGACGACGACATGCACGAGCTCTATGGCCAGGGTGCTCGCACGGATGCGATTCTGCACGGATCGGCTCCTGTTCCGGCCTCTGCGCAGCGGTTTGTGCATACGGTGGCTCGCTTCTTCGTGACTTCCAAGGATAACCACTAGTCCCAGAAGATGACGGCAAAAGGGGCGGCTTCGGCCGCCCCTTCTCTGTTGTGTGTGTGCGGTGAAGACTCGATACACTGAAGGGCGTTGGGCGAGATAGAAACAGTATCGAAGAAGCGCTCTTCGCGGCGGCAGACGCTGGAGTATCAGGCCGTCCGGACGATGTTGAGGGTGCTGGGGGTGGTTCCACGCGGGCTCGCCCGAACTGTCGGAGCCGCGCTGGGTTTGGCTGCGTGGGCATTGGCGCCGAGGCTCCGTCGCGTGGGGCGCCGAAATTTGGAACTGGCGTTTCCGGAGCGTTCTGCCGCTGAGCGCGAACGCATCCTGCGAGCGAGCTTTCGCAGCCTCGGCTGGCAGCTGGCAGAGTTCGCGCAGATGAGCCGGTACCGGGCAGAGGACGCCCAGCGCTTCATACGCTACGAGGGCTTGGGGAACTACCTCGCGGCGCGCGAACGAGGGAACGGCGTCCTTGTGCTCACGGCACACCTTGGCGCATGGGAGTTGTCGAGCTTCTTCCATTCGCTGATGGGCTATCCCATGGGCATGGTCATCCGGCGGCTCGACAACCCGCGGGTGGATACCGTGGTCAATGGCATACGGACGCTGCACGGGAACCGTGTGCTGCACAAGGACGACTTCGCACGCGGGCTCTTGAAGGCGATGCACCACGGAGAGACGGTGGGAATCCTGATGGACACCAACATGACCCCGCCGCAGGGCGTGTTCGTGCCGTTCTTCGGAGTGGACGCGTGTACGGCGTCGGGGCTGGCGCGGGTGGCTTTGCGCTCTGGAGCGGCGGTTTTGCCGGGATTCCTGGTGTGGGAGGACTCGGAGCGACGGTACGTGTTGCACTTCGGGCCTGAGCTGACGCTGGTTCGCACCGGCGATGCAGAGGCGGACGCCGTGGCGAACACGGCGCTGTTTACGCGCACGTTGGAGAGCTACATCCGCCGCTATCCCGAGCAATGGTTGTGGGTGCACCGGCGGTGGAAGACGCGGCCCGCCGGGGAGGAGGGCTTGTACTCATGACCGGACTGAGCGTGGCAGAGATTGTGGCCCTGGTGGGCGCCGAGCAACCTGCGAGGCATGACGCTGAGCGGATGCTTCGACGCGTCAGTGCACCGGCGCGGGCCGATGCGGAGAGCGTGGTGTTTGCTGAGGACGCGGAGGCGCTCGCGGCGGCTAAGAGGTCGGCGGCAGGCTTGATCCTGGTGCGGAAGGACGCGGCTGAGGATGGCGATGCTCGTCTGCTGCGTGTGGCGAATCCGCGGTATGCGTTTGCGCTGTGCGCGAAGGCACTGGCGAAGACGGATGGCGATGCCGATCGGCACCAGATCGACATGTCCGCGAACCTGCACTACACGGTGGAGCACGGCGAGCGGCTGCGGGTCGGGCCGGGCACGGTGATCGGTGCGGGTGTGCGGCTGGGCGACGATGTGGCGATCGGGCGCAATGTGACGATCGAGGATGGTGTGGTGATCGGGAGCCGCGTGGTGGTGCAGTCTGGCGCGGTGCTTGGGATCGACGGGCTTTGGGTATGTGCGTGATGCGAAGACGGGCGAGTACGTGCTGTTTCCGCAGCAGGGCGCGCTGGTGATCGAGGACGACGTCGAGATTGGGGCGAACACCACGATCGATCGTGGGGCGCTGGAGGAGACGCGCATCGGGCGCGGGACGAAGATCGACAACCTGGTGCATATTGGGCACAACTGCCGGATCGGGAAGAACGTTGTGATCGCGGCGCAGGTGGGAATTTCAGGATCCTGCGTGATTGAGGATGGAGCGATCCTGGCGGGCCAGGTGGGGATTTCGGACCACTGCCATATTGGGCCGGGAGTGATCCTGGGTGGGCAGGCTGGGGTGTATCGCGGGAAGACGGTGACCGGGCCGGGCGAGGTGTTTGCTGGGACGCCGGCGGAGCCGTTGCGCGATCAGATGAGGGCGATTGCGCGGCTGCGGCGATTGCGCTGAGGTTGGGTTATGGCGGTTGTGGTGGTCGGCGGACATACGCGGAACATCGGGAAGACGAGCGTGGTTGCGGGGCTGATCGCGGCGTTGCCGGAGTTCGCGTGGACGGCGGTGAAGATCACGCAGTATGGGCACGGGATCTGCTCGGCGAACGGCGAGGCGTGCGACTGCGCGACTGCGGACCACACGATTGCGGTGAGTGAGGAGCGGCTGCGGGACTCGGGGACGGACTCTTCGCGGTACCTGGCGGCGGGCGCGGCGCGGTCGTTCTGGGTGCGGACGCAGCAGGGCGAGCTGCATGAGGCGATGCCGCGGGTGCGCAAGCTGATCGAGTCGAGTGGGAACACGATCGTTGAGTCGAACAGTGTGTTGCGGTTCCTGCGGCCGGACCTGGCGCTCAGTGTGCTGGATCCGAGTGTGGCTGACTTCAAGGCTTCGGCGCTGCGGTATCTGGATCGGGTGGATGCGGTGGTGATGCCGGCTGGCGCGGAGTTCGGGTCTGCGTGGGAGGGTGTTTCGGCGCAGTTGATTGTGCGGAAGCGGCGGTTTGCGTTTGCGGCGCCGGTGTACTGCCCGCCGGAGCTGGTGGGGTTTGTGCGGGAGCGACTGCGGGCGTTGGCGGCACCGGCGGCGTAGGTACCTCCCCGGGGGGGTACTTTTGGTCTAAAGTACGTTCAATTCAGGAGTTAGGGGTGGACTTGTACCTGCCGCGCCCTTGCATGTGGCAATGAAAAGAGCCCGGCATCCGCCGGGCTCTTCTTCTGCTATTTCCAGTGTAGCCAGTGTGGGGTAATTCATGTGCAACGGAGATCGCGGTTATCGCACGAATGTGTGGCCGCGGCTAAAGGCTGCGGACGGGAAGGGTTAGCAGGTCTTCGGCAAGGCCGACTTCTTTTTGCACGAACGGCTCCGCGTAGCGGACCCCGGCCAGCAGGCCGTAGTGACGCGCTGTGGAGAACATGCGCTCACGGATGTCGTCTTCCGGGACGAAGAGCGTGGCGCCTGCGGGTTGTTGGCCGTATTGCGAGCGGTAGGCCAGGAGGGCTTGCTGACGGGTCTCGATGTGCTCCGTGATGTCGACCACAAAGGTGGGGCGGACGTCGGCGTAGAGCGAGGCGTAGAGGATCTTGAAGGGGCGATGCGGCGCGCCGTGTTCGGCGGGGAGGTCGAGCGAGGCGAGGCCGGCGAGAAAGCAGGCCTCGTAGCCTAGCGTGGCGCTGGTGTAGTGGTCGGGGTGGCGGCCCTGCCAGTAGGGCAGGATGACGACGCGCGGGCGGAGGCGGCGTAGCACCGCGGCGATCTTGAGTCGGTTTTCGAGGGTGTTCTGGACGTTTGAGTCGGGGAGATCGAGAGCTTCGCGGTGGCTGACGCGGAGGATGCGCGCGGCTTCGGCGGCCTCGGCGGCGCGCTCGGCGGCAGAGCCCCGGGTTCCACCTTCGCCCTGGGTGAGGTCGAGGATGCCGGTGCGGGAGCCGAGGGCTTGCTGGACGAGGAGCGTGCCGCCGCAGGTCTGTTCTACGTCGTCGCGGTGGGCGGCTATGGCGAGGATGTCGACGATGGAGGGCTGGGTGGCGATGGGCATCGAGGGTCAGGATAGCTGGCGCGGATGGGATGCGCGTAGCGGGGGTCCAGGCCCGTCGGCGGAACATGCGTCAGACATTACCGCGGAAGCCGAGTGTGCGCAGTTGAGAGCGCGAGAGTGTGGCGTGTACACCCTCATGCGGGAAGGTGCTCCAGTGACCCACGTTTGCTGCGTCGAGCGCGCGGAGTGCTTCGGATTCGGTGCGGAAGCGTACGGGCCGCAGATGCCGGACCGCATGGTCCGGGCCTACGCTGCTCTCCACAGGATCTGCTTCAAGCCAGAAGGCCACGCCGAGCCTGCGCAAGCTCAGCTTGTAAAAGTGCGATTCCACGAATTCAGGCTAGCATCGACGTTTCAGCGGTGGATTGCTGGAACAGCCGCCGCAGCCACCCCGGACCGGAAGTGGTCGGGATGGACCTGCGTCGGCTTTGCTTCAGTACCTGGCGCATGACAATGCGGCGACCCCAAGTCCCCTATTTCGTCTGCGCGAGTTCCGCAATGACTCCAGCAACTTTGTCGAGGATCTGCTGCATGCCCTCCAACTGACCGCTCTCCATTGCGTTCTTCATCGTTTCATTTCCGATGTAGGTGAGTTTCGTTTGGCCCTTCCCAACATCCTCGAAGAGAACCATATCGTTTTCACCTTCTATGGCCTCATGTTCGATTCCGTAGTGCTCGGGCTCAACCTTGTTTCCTTCCGGGTCGGAGAAGTACATCGAGAAAACGATCTTCTCGTATGGAACGATCTCGATGTATTCCCCACCGTTCCAAAAGTCCTGCCCGTCCGGCGTTCGCATGCAGTGGAGGAATTTTCCTCCGACGCGAAAATCTATCTTGCAAACCGGAGAAGTGAAGCCCTTCGGCCCCCACCACTGCTTCACATATTCGGGGTCTGTCCACGCCTTCCAGACAAGCTCGCGTGGAGCATCAAAAATCCTGCTAACAACCATCCGCTCCGTCTCTTGCACCGTGTTGTTCGTCATTTCTCAACTCCGCCTTTCTTCATTTCATTCACAACCACATCCAACTTCTCGAAGCTTTCTTCCCAGAACTGGCGATAGCTGATCGCCCAGTCATTGACCGTCTTGATCGCCTGCGGTCTGAGCGTGCAGATACTTTCCCGTCCACGCCTGGCCTTGGTGACGACCCGAGCCCGTACCAGGTAGGCAATGTGTTTCGAGATCATCTGCTGCGAGAGAGCAAACGACTCCGTCAACCGATGCACCGAGGCAGGCCCATGCGAGAGCCGTTCGACCATGGCCCGACGAGTCGGATCGGACAGAGCCGCAAATGTTGTACTCAACCTATCCACAACCGAATGGTAGTGAATGTTTCTCAGATGTCAAGGGTGAATATGTCGCTAGTCGCGACGAATGGGAAAGCGCCACTGGCTCTCGTACACTCGCCGCTATAGCAGGTGAACGCGAGTTCGATTGGTTGGCACCGATGCGCGTTCAGACTCGAAGCACCCGACGTTTTGTGCGCTTAGGGCTGCGTTCCAGCAACGACGAACCCCGTGCTTCGGGCTGAAGCACGGGGTTGGCGTGGCTTGGTTTTTTGAGGACGCGCGGACCTGGTGTTAGTCGGCGGCGTTGGTGAGGGCGTCCATGTAGGCGACGTCGAGAACGGTGCCCTGGACGGTGATGTTGGTGTTGTTGATCTCGGTGCCGGCAGCTGGGGTGGTGCCGTTTGCGGGGTCGTAGGAGTTGGTGATGGCGCCGCCGGTGTAGAAGGCGTGGATCTGGCCGCCGTAGGCGGTGTAGACCTTGTGGAAGTTCTGGACCCAGCAGATGCCGGTGAGGTCGCCGTAGTAGTAGAGGTTGCCGTTGGTGTTGGGGAAGGCGACGGTGGTGTTGCCACCCGGCGTTATGTTGGGGATGACCGTGGCCTTCGGCGCCGAGCCTAGCTGGACCATGGTGAGGCAGTTGTAGTTCTGGCCTGTGGCCTGGCGCTCGCCGGTGGCGCAGTGGTTGCTGCCGATCCAGAGGGTGTTGTCGTCGGCGAGCAGCATGCGGGTGTGCGTGCCGTCGGAGATCGAGATCGGGTTCGACGGCAGGTACGAGGCGAGGTTGAGCACGGTCATGTAGCCGGTGAAGAGGCCGTCCGCGGCAGGGGTGGTGCCGATCGCACCGCCAGAGGTCAGGCGGAAGAGCGATTGACCGGAGAGGTAAAGATTGGTGCCGTCCGAGACCGCGGCTGTGACGCCTCCCGGGATGGGGATCGGGTTCGCGACGGGGAGTTTGGCGAAGGGCGAAGGCGCGCCCGGTGAGAGCGGATCGACGGTGGGGATGTTGTTGTACGCTACGGCGCCGGTCTGCAGGACGGCCACGCTGGCGGTAGTTCCGCCGCACTCAGGGCCGCAGTTGAGAACGTAGACGGTGTTGCCGTCGAGCGAGAAGTAGGCGTTGGAGGGGCGGTCGTAGTTGCCGGGGACGGGAACGACGCAGTAGACGGGCAGAAGCTGCGGCTCGCAATCGACGGAGCCCGGCGGGACGACGGGGTTGCTGGTCTGCTGAAGCTGAATGATCCGGTAGAGCGAGTTGGAGTTCCGGGTCATGGCGAGCATCACCGAGTTGCCGGGGTTCATGACCACCCGGTAGACGCCGGGGAGATTGAGCGCAAGGCTGCCGCCACCGCTGGTCACAACGATTTGTCCGTTGCTGGCCGTGGTTCCGACGAAGCGCGCGCCGTCAGGCGAGGCGGCCGCGGAGGGAGCGGCGGGGCCGTAGCTGGCGACGGTCCCGGCGGTGTTCTCCTTGGCGTAGTTGATGCCAGTGAGGTTGCCGTTTGCCGTAGTCGAGGACGTAGCCGGCCTGTTGCTCGGGGAAGTTGATGATCGAGGTCGGCTGGCTGGCGGTGAAGCCGCTGATGGAGAAGGTGGGAATGGTGTTCTGGATGTTGCTGCGGATGTCGCGCAAGCCGTCGAGGATCTCGGCACCGCCGTTGGTGCCGTTGGCGGTGAAGGTCGCGAGGACGCGCTGCTGCAGACCGCTCGGCGGGATCGCGCGACCGGCAAACTGGTTCTGCGAGTAGTAGTAAAGGGGAGCGTGACAGCCCGCCAGCAACAAGGTGGAGAAGAGACCCACGACGAGGGCAAGCGTGAGTCGGACAGAGACACTTCTATGCTTCAACGGCAACGGCTCCCGAGCGACAACAAAGCTCCTGAAAAATAGGGCTTCGGTCACGCCGAGTATACCAGTGCGGTGTCCGATCAACGGTTTCCAACAGGTTAGGATGAGGGGATGCAGACGATAGCGGACGCGCGGGAAGGCGAGCGCGCTATGGCGGAGGGAGTCGCGCGGCTCTTCAGCGGCAGAACGGTACTGTGCGACGGCGCCATGGGCACGATGCTGTATGGCTGCGGCGTGTTCATCAATCGCAGCTATGACGAGCTGAACGTGACGCAGCCGGAGACGGTGCGGTCGGTGCATGAGCAGTACCTGCAGGCCGGGGCGGAGGTGATCGAGACGAACACCTTTGGGGCCAACGCGTTGCGCCTGGAACACTATGGGCTGCGTCAGCGTGTGCGGGAGTTGAACCTGGCCGGCGCGGCGATCGCGCGCCGGAGTGTGGACGCGCACCGCGAGAAGCATGGAGCGGACGCGTTCGTGGCGGGTGCGGTGGGATCGCTGGGCGTGCGGCTGGGGCGCGGCGAGGGCGAACTGGCTCCGGAAGAGGCGCGGAAGATCTATGCCGAGCAGATTGCGGCCTTGGCGGAGGGCGGGGTTGACCTGCTGATTGCGGAGACGATGATGTCCCCGGCCGAGGCGGAGCAGGCGGTGCTGGCCGCGCGGGAGGTTGCGCCGTCGCTGCCGGTGGTGGTGATGGCGAAGGTGAATGACGATGCCAACTGCCTGGACGGGACGCCGATCGAGGAGTTTGCGACGCGGCTGACGGAGGCCGGAGCGGATGCTGTGGGCTCGAACTGCTCGAGCGGACCGGCGGTGGTCCTGGAGGCCGTGCAGCGGATGCGCGCGGTGACCGACCTGCCGCTGGTGGCGATGCCCAATGTGGGGCTGCCTCGGGATATCGAAGGGCGGAACATCTACCTGGGGTCGCCGGAGTACATCGGGAGTTTTGCGGCGAAGTTTGTGCAGGCCGGGGTGAGCTGGGTGGGCGGATGCTGTGGCACGACGCCTGCGCATATTCGGGCGATGCGCGGACGGCTGCGGGCTGTGGACGCGCAGACGGTGGGCGAGAACGCCATGCAGCGGACGCAGACGGTTGCCGTGGTCAGGGAACGCGCGGACGAGCCGGCCGTTGAGCCGCCGCCGCTTGAGGAGCGGTCGCTGGTTGGGCGGCGGATTGCGCGCGGCGAGTTTTTGCGGCTCGTGGAGATTGTGCCGCCGAAGGGGTTTGATTGCTCGAAGGAACTGGCCGGGGCGGAGCTGCTGGCGCGGCGCGGTGTGGATGCGATCAACGTGCCGGATTCGCCGCGGGCGAGTGCGCGCATGAGCGCGATGAGCCTGTGCGCGCAGATCCAGGCCAAGGTGGGCATTGAGACGGTGCTGCACTATACGTGCCGGGACCGGAACCTGCTGAGTATTCAAAGCGATCTGTTAGGCGCGGCTTCGATCGGGCTCAAGAACATCCTGTGCCTTACGGGCGACCCGCCCAAGATGGGAAATTACCCGGATGCGACGGCGGTGTTTGATGTGGACGCGATCGGGCTGACGCGAATTACGCGGGCGCTGAATCATGGGCTGGATATTGGGAAGAATCCGCTGGGTGGGTCGACTGGGTTCACGATCTCGGTGGCCGCGAATCCGGGCGTGCCGGACATTGACCACGAGGTGCGGCGGTTTGCGTACAAGGTGGAGGCCGGTGCGAGAGTTTTGCATTACGCAGCCGGTGTTTGATATGCGGCTGCTGGAGCAGTTTCTGCGGCGGATCGAGGAGTTCAGGATCCCGGTGGTCGCGGGCATCTGGCCGCTGACCAGCCTGCGGAACGCGGAGTTCATGAAGAACGAGCTGAAGGTGTCCATGCCCGAGGAGATCCTGGAGCGGATGGCGCGGCATACGGACAAGCAGGCGGCGTTGGCTGAAGGGCTGAAGATCGCGCAGGAGATGCTGGACGGCGTTCGAGGTTCGGTGCAGGGGGTGCAGGTGAGTGCGCCTTTTGGAAAGTACGCGGCTGCGGCTGAGGTGCTGGGGCTGAGTGGTGAGGAGAGCGGACGTGGCTGATGCGGGAGCGCGCACGACGCCGAGCTTCGAGGAGCAGTTGGCGGAGCTTGAGCGTGTGGTGGAGCAGTTGGAGCGCGGGGACCTGTCGCTGGAGGACAGCGTTGGGCTGTTCGAGCGCGGGATGCAGTTGTCGGAGGCGTGCAAGGGCCAGCTTGCGAGCGCGGAGAGCCGTATCCAGGTGCTGCTGAACCCGCGGGAGAAGGGGCCTGTGCGGGTCGAGGAGCTGGACGTCGCGGAAGATGGCGACGACCGGGATTCGGATTCGTTTCACGGCGAAGAGTGAGTCAGGGGCGGAGCGCTCGGATGACCTTTGAGGAGTTTGAGGCGGCGGGCGAGGAGCAGCTTTCGGGCGTGCTGCTGGCTTTGTGGCTTGACGGCCGCGGGGACTGGGACCGGGCGCATGAGGTTGCGCAGGACATCGAGGACCGCGACGGGTCGTGGGTGCATGCGTATCTGCACCGCAAAGAGGGCGATGCGGGAAATGCGGCGTACTGGTACCGGCTGGCCGGAAGGCCGGTGGCGACGGGGCCGCTGCGGGATGAACGGGAGTCGATGGTTCGAGAGCTGCTTGCTCGGAACCGCTGAGGGTACGCGGACCATCGAATAGGGATGCAGTCCGCGATGAGCCCAGACAAGTCAGTCGTTGCCGAGCCAGACCGCCGTCAACGACGTTCCGTTCGGATTTGAGAACACGTATGCACGGCTTCCGGAGCGCTTTCATTCGCGGCTGAGGCCGACGCCCGTCGCGGCTCCGCGGTTGGTGAAGGTGAATGCGGAGCTGGCGCGCTTCCTGAGGCTGGATCCGGAGGCGCTGGCGAGTCCGGCGGGCGTGGAGATCCTGGCGGGCAATCGGGTCGCGGAAGGTTCGGAGCCGCTGGCGATGGCGTATGCGGGGCACCAGTTTGGGTACTTTGTGCCGCAGTTGGGCGACGGCCGGGCCATTCTGCTGGGCGAGGTGATTGCGCAGGACGGGCTGCGGTATGACATCCAGCTGAAGGGATCCGGGCCGACGCCGTTTTCGCGCGGCGGTGATGGGCGGGCGGCGCTGGGGCCGGTGCTGCGCGAGTACATCGTAAGCGAGGCGATGGCGGCGATGGGCGTGCCGACTACGCGAGCGTTGGCGGCCGTGACAACCGGCGACAACGTTTATCGCGAGACGGTTTTGCCGGGCGCGGTGCTGACGCGGGTGGCGGCGAGCCATCTGCGCGTGGGGACGTTTCAGTACTTCGCGGTGCGAGGGGATGTGGAGGCGGTTCAGACCCTGGCAGATTACGCGATTGAGCGGCACTATCCGGAGGCGCGGGAGGCGACGAAGCGCTACCGGGCGCTGCTGGAGGGTGTTGTGCGGCGGCAAGCGCGGCTGGTGGCGCAGTGGATGTGCCTGGGGTTCGTGCACGGAGTGATGAACACGGACAACACGTCGATCTCGGGCGAGACGATTGACTACGGGCCTTGTGCGTTTCTGGAGGCGTTCGATCCGGATACGGTGTTCAGCTCGATCGACCGGCAGGGGCGGTATGCGTTTTCGAATCAGCCTGCGGCGATGCACTGGAACCTGACGCGGCTGGCGGAGACGTTGCTGCCGCTGCTCTTGCAGGAAGAAGGCGGGGAGGAGCCCGGGTTGGCGTCCGCGCGGGCGACGCTGGAGGCGTTCAGCCCGGAGTTTGAGGCGGCGTATGGGGCGGGGTTGCGGCGGAAGCTGGGACTTGCTAGCGAGCGTGAGGGAGACGATGCGCTCGTGACGGATCTGCTGGCCCGGATGGCGGCGAACCAGGTGGACTTCACGTTGTTCTTCCGGCGGCTTTGTGACGCGGCTGCGGGTGCGCAGGATGGGGTGAGGGCGCTGTTCATGGATCCGTGTGCGTTTGATGAGTGGCTTGTGCGGTGGCGCGCTCGGTTGGAGTTCGAGGGGAGGCCGGTTGAGGAGATTGCGGCTGCGATGCGGCTCGTCAACCCGATGTACATTCCGCGGAACCACCTGGTGCAGGAGGTGATTGAGGCGGCGGTGGAGCGGCAGGATTTTGGGCCGTTTGAGGAGTTGGTTGAGGTGACGGCGCGGCCGTTCGAGGATCAGCCCGGGCGGGAGCGGTTTGCGGAGCCAGCCCGGCCTGAGGAGCGGGTGACTGCGGACGTTTTGCGGGACTTGAGATCGATCGGTTGCGGAAGCAGAACGGTCTGTTGGCGTGGGGGTAAACTGATCCGCATGTTGAATCTGATCGATCCGAAAAGACTTCGACATGCGCAAGTTCGCTGAGGCTTTGAGCGCGAATGCTCAAGAAGCGGTGTAGATGGGAGCGTCTCAAGCTTCAATCGTTGCTGGAGCAAGACGCGGCAGGCTGCGACGCCGAAGAGAAGCACGAAGCTGCTTGAAACGGCCAATCCTGACCATCATTGCCGGATCGAATGGCTGCGGAAAGAGCACACTTTCGGCAGTCGTCGCTCAGCGACTTCCAAGGGGCGCCGGTGCTTGATCCGGACGCGTTGGCGAAGTCTGTGCGAGAAACTACCGTCGGGGAGCACTGTCTGAGCTCGCAGCAGGTAAATGAGATTCTTCGGCAAGCGGCAGAATCGCTTCTAGGCGCGAGCGAAAGCTTCACGGTCGAGACGACCTTTCCGGCACAACGTATCTGCGTATGGCGAAGCGCGCGAGATCGCTCGGATACACGTCTCGTCGGTGTCTTCATTGGCACGGATTCCGTCGAGATCAACATCGAGCGGGTGAAGGCGCGAGTGACGCAAAGGTGGCCACGACATCCCGGAGGCGGATCAACGCAGAAGATTTCCGCGAACGCTCGCCAACATGCAACGACTGCTTTCCGATGTGCGATCTTGTCGTCGTTCTCGACAACTCGACAGCGAGGGCATCGGACCGAGCGGTCGGTCGCGTTCGGAGATGCGAACCTGTGCGATGCGCTGGAAGCTGAGTCCGGTGCCCGGCGTGGGCGGCATGCAGGATTGCGCGAGCGCTGCAGGCCTGGTACAGGATCGACTGAGCGAGTGGCGCTTAGCGGTCGCGGCTGGTTACGAAGCCGGGGACCCAGAGGAGGGCGCGCTTGAAGTCGGTGTCGGGGAGTTCTGTTACGGATTGGCGGGCGGCTTCGGCGTAGGCGCAGGCTGTGTCCATGGCGTAGGCGATGGATTCGTGGCGGCGCAGGATCTCGAGGATCTGGGCGTGAGAGACGTGGGTGAAGCTGCGGTCGGCGAGGACGGTGCGGATGGCTTCGCGGTCGGCTCCGGTGCCGCGCTCGAGGGCGTGGATGACCGCGAGCGTGGCTTTGCCTTCGCGGAGGTCGGAGGCGGTGGGCTTGCCGAGGACGTCGCCTGAGGCGGTGAGGTCGAGGACGTCGTCGACGATCTGGAAGGCGAGGCCGAGGTTGCGGCCGTACTCGCCCAGCGCGTCTTCATGGAGCGCTGCGCCGGTGCTGCCGTTGGTGCGCGGCGCGTCGTGCGCGATGATCGCGCCGAGGCGCATGGAGACCTGGAACAGGCAGGCGGTCTTGCGGTAGATCAGGTCGAAGTATTCTTCTTCGTTGATCAGGTGGCCGAGCTTTTCCATCTGCAGAAGCTCGCCTTCGACCATCTGCTGGGTCAGCGAGATGAGCAGGTCGAGAACGCGGAAGTTGCGTTCTGCGAGGGCGCTCTGGAAGGCCTGCATGTAGAGCCAGTCGCCGGCGAGGACGCACTTGGCGTTACCCCAGGTGGTGTTGGAGGAGGGGCGGCCGCGGCGTGTCTAGGCCTCGTCGATGATGTCGTCGTGGACGAGGGTGGCGGTGTGGAGCATCTCCACCACGGCGCCGAGACGAATGCGAGCGTCGCTGCGGCTGCCGCAGGCTTTGGCGGCGAGCAGGAGAAGCAACGGGCGGATGCGCTTGCCGCCGCCCGCGATGAGGTAGTTGGCGATGTCGGTGACCGCCTCAACGGGCGAGTCGGACTGGCGCGCGAACTCCTGTTCCACGGCGGCCAGGTCGTCTCGAAGAAGGTCGAAGACCTCGGTAGCCGTCGCGATGGAGAGAGCGCTCACGCTCTGGTAAGAGTAGCAGGTGGGTGCCGGCGGTCGCCCCGCGGGCGAGCGGTCATCGCGCAAGCGTTTGTGTTGCACATGCTAGTTGGAGCGGAAGTTGGTGAACTGGAGTTCCAGGCCGAGGTCCTTGCCGCGCAGCATGGCCATGATCTCCTGCAGGGTGTCGCGGTCTTTGCTGGTGACGCGCACGGTGTCGCCCTGGATGGAGGCCTGGGCCTTTTTCTTGGAGTCCTTGATCATGGCGACGATCTTTTTGGCGGCGTCGGAGTTGATGCCCTGCTTGAGCTTGATCTTCTGCCGGACGGAGGAGTTCGCGGCGGGCTCGATCTTCTCGTATTCGAGGTTCTTCAGCGAGACGCCGCGCTTGACGAGCTTCTGCGAGAGGATCTCGATGACGGCTTTGAGCGTGTATTCGTCCTGGCTGGCGAGCTGGATGGTTTCGGTGCCTTCGAGCGCGATGGTGGACTTGGAGTTCTTGAGGTCGAAGCGGGCGTTCACTTCTTTGGAGGCCTGGTCGATGGCGTTCTTGACCTCCTGGAGCTCTACCTTGCTGACGACGTCGAAGCTTTGATCTGCGGGCATGTGTGGGTCCTTTGCGTGCTCCATTATGCACGGGCGCGCGTATGTGGCGCTGTGGGTTAGCGGGCCGTGGATGGGAACAGGCGATTGAAGTTTGCGGTGGTTTGGATGGCGATTTCGGCCGGGGTGATGCCGCGCAGATCGGCAAGAAAAGCGGCGGTGTGGGTCATCAGCGCGGGCTCGTTGCGCTGGCCTCGCAGAGGGATCGGCGTGAGGAAGGGCGCGTCGGTTTCTACGAGGATGCGGTCTGCGGGGGCGGACTTGCGACGTCCTGGATCGTGGTGCTCTTCGGGTAGGTGAGGTTGCCGGCGAAGGAGAGGTAAAAGCCGAGCGTCGAGCGAGCGCTGGGCCTGCGTCGGCGTCGCCGGAGAAGCAGTGCATGATGCCGGGGAGACCTGTGGGCGTCCAGTGCTCGGCGATGAGGGTGAGGAGGTCTTCCCAGGCGTCGCGGTGCTCGAAGCGGGCTTTGACCTTGTCGCTGGCGAGTTCTGAGGTGCGGCAGTGGATGGTGATGGGCTTGCGGGCGCGTGCGGCGATGGCCATCTGGGCGATGAAGGCTTCGCGCTGGATGGCCACGTCGGGGTTGTCGATGTGGTAGAAGTCGAGGCCGATCTCGCCGATGGCGACGCAGCGTGGGTCTGCGGCGAGCTGTGTGAGTTTGGCGAGCGCTTCGGGGGTGGCCTTGTCGGCTTCCTGCGGGTGGATGCCCGCGGTGGCGAAGATCTCGACGGGGTTGTTGGGCGCGTTGGCGAGGTCGAGGGCGCGGTGCATGGTGTCGGGGCCGTCGCCGATGCCGATGGCGAGGAGTTTGGCTACGCCGGCTTCGCTGGCGCGGGTGAGGACGTCGGGCAGGTTCTCGTAGTCGTCGAGGTGGCAGTGGGAGTCAATCAGCACGTGTTCAGGGTATCGTCATCGGTGCGGGATTTGAGGAGGTGGCGTGCAGCAGGGGAGCGGTGAGATGTGGCCGCAAGGATCGAAGGTGTTTCGGTTTTCGGAGATGCCGGCGCGGCGTAATGCGAATGGGAGCGAGAGCCGCGATGTGGCGCGTGGGGCGCTGGCGACGGGCGAGCATGTTGCGGTGCATGAGTCGGTGCAGCCGGCGGGCGTGGCGCCGAATCCGGCGCACCGGATTGAGCATACGGAGTTCATCTGTGTGCGTGAAGGCGTGTTGGAGTTTATGCACGATGGACGGAGCGAACGTGCGGAGGCGGGCGATGTGATCCTGGTCGCAAAGGGGACGATGCATGGCCTGCGAAACGTGGGTGAGGGGCCGGCGAGTTACTTTGTGGTTGCTATTGGCGGCGATGTGCAGTGAAGAGGAGGAAGGAACAGATGAGCATGGATCGTAGAGAGTTTTCGGCCGCGTTGGCGGCGTTTGCGTTGATGGCGACCAGCATGGAGGGGCAGACTGGCGGAGATGCGGAGCTGGCGGGCTCTCGGGTTTACAAGTTCGCAGACATGAAGGTGACGCCGAATGCGAATGGCGGGTGGGGGCGGCAGATTGTGCACGGCACGCTGCCGACGGGGGAGTTTGTAGAGGCGCATGAGACGATGCTGCCTCCGGGCAAGGAGCCGCACCCCGCGCACAAACACCGGAATACGGAGTTTGTGCTGATCCGCGAAGGCAAGCTGGAGTACATGAATGAGGGTGTGCCGGAGCCGGCGGGGCCGGGCGATGTGATCTTCTCAGCGTCGAACCGGATGCATGGGCTGAAGAACGTGGGGGATACGCCGGCTTTGTACTTTGTGGTGTCGATCAGCCACGGGCAGATGTAGCCGGCAGCCGCCTCCACGGGCGTACTTGTGGTTCGAAAGTCTTGCCGAATCAGCAGCGCAGATCGCTTAGGTCTGGACCACGCGCGACACGACCAGCTCACTTTTGGCGGGGCGTGTGCGCTTAGCGGACGCGGGAGCCGAGCGCGATGTCTTCGCCGAAGGTGGCGAGGATGGGCTTGCCGCCTTCGCCTTCGCTGGCGGCGAGGAGCATGCCGTGGGACTCGAGGCCGCGCATCTTGCGGGGCGCGAGGTTGGCGACGACGACGATGCGGCGGCCGATGAGCTCTTCGGGCTTGTACCACTCGGCGATTCCGGACAGAATCTGACGCTTTTCCGTGCCCAAATCGACCTCCAGACGCAGCAATTTGTCGGCTTTGGGGATGCGCTCGGCGACGAGGATCTCCGCGACGCGGAGCTCGACCTTGATGAAGTCGTCGATGGTGATGAAGGCGGGGCCTTGTTCGGCTGGCGTGGCGGGGTTGGAAGGCTGCGGTGCCTGCGCGAAGGGGCCGCTGGCGGGGGCCTGCGTGTGTGGGCCGGGCGTGGTGGGCAGGGTGGCGTTTCCGGCGCTGCTTCCGCCTACGGTCAGGCCGGCATTCGGGTCATCGAGCGAGCTGGTGCGGGGTGGGGCGGCGGGGTCGAAGGAGTTGGCTGTGACGGGCTTCGCGGGCGTGGGGGTCGCGGCGGCCTTGAGCGAGGTGTCGGGCGTGGCCGTGGTGGTCGCGGTGGAGGAGGTGCGGGATTCTTCCATCTCGGTCATGGTCTGTATGAGTCCTTTGTCGGCGCGGGGGAAGATGGGGGCGAGGGGGCCGAGTTTTGTGCCGGGCTTGAGGCCGCCCCAGTTCGAGAGTCGCTGAGTTCGCCGGTTGTTGGATTGCCAGTTCGATGTCGCCGAGGCCGAGTTGGTGCCCAGACCTTCGCGGTGGCAGCCGGGCAGAAGGGATGGAGCAGGGCGGTGATGATGCGGATGGCCTCGGCCGCGGTGTAGAGACGGTCGCGAGCGGCGGCCGCTGTGAGAGATCGGAGTCCTTGGCGAGCTTCCAGGGCTTGGCGCGGTGATGAAGCCGTCGACGAGCGGTGATGAAGCGCGGCGATCTCGGCGAGCGTGGTCGCTGAACTCGGTTTCGCTGCAGATGCGCGCTGGAGGATTCGGCGAGGCGCAGCGCGGTCCAACCGAGCGTCTGGCCTTCGGAGGCGTCGAGCACTTCGTGCTGCTCCGGGTGGTTTGGGGTCTCGATGCGGGGTGCCTGATAGAAGACGAGCGAGCTGGCTTCGAGGAGTCTTCGACTGCGCCGTCGCTAGTACTTGGCGATCATGGCTGAGTGTGCGGCTGACGAGGTTGCCGTAGCCGTTGGCGAGGTCGGCGTTGTAGCGGGTGACGAGGGCGTCGAAGCTGAAGCTGCCGTCCTGGCCGAAGGGGATCTCGCGGAGGAGGAAGTAGCGGAGGACGTCGGCGGCGAAGAGGTCGCGCTCTTGCTTCGTGGAGTCGGGGAACTGCTTGGCGTAGACGTGGTCGCCGAAGGCGTCGAGGATGGTCTCGGTGCGGACGATGTTGCCCTTGCTCTTGGACATCTTGGAGTTGTCGAAGAGCAGCCAGCCGTGGGCGGTGATCGGCTTTGGGCAGTGGGCAGGCCGGCGGCGAGCAGGAAGGCGGGCCAGTAGACGCAGTGGTGGCGCGTGATCTCCTTGGCCATGAGGTGGACTTCGGCGGGCCAGTAGCGGTTGAACTCGGCGATGTCGCTTGGGGTCGTCGCTGCCGTAGCCGATGGCGGTGATGTAGTTGGCCAGGGCGTCGAGCCAGACGTACATGACGTGCTTTTCTTTGGCGCCGGCGTCTTGCTGGATGGCGTCGGGGACGGGGATGCCCCAGGTGAAGCTGGAGCGTGAGACGGAAAGGTCGCTGAGGGCGCCGGGGACGTAAGGGTTGCCGAGCTTGCTGTGAGCGATCGACCGCTTGTCGAGTGAAGCGCTAGCTGGTCAGCACTGCAGGTCTTCGATTCGCTGCGCTCCGATCGCGATGCACGTCTGTGGTGGCTCGGTCGGCGGTCTGGGCTGCGTCGACGTTGCCGCGGAGGAAGCTGAGGACCTCGTTTTTGCGCGGATTCGGGGGTGATGCTTAGGGTGTCGGACTCGATGAGGTCGATGAGCGGGCGCTGGTAGTCGCTGAGGCGGAAGAAGAAGTTTTCTTCGGTGACGGTTTCGGTGGGCGGCGCCGTCGGGGCCGATGGTGCCGGGGGGCCTTCTACGAAGATCTCCTCGGAGACGCAGTAGCTGGCCGGTGTAGGAGCTGAGATAGATGGCGCCGCGGTTGTAGAGTTCGGCGAAGAGCTTCTGGGCGCCGCGCTTGTGCAGCGGGTCGGTGGTGCGGATGTAGCGGTTGTAGGTGAGGCCCATGCGGTCCCAGAGGGTGCGGAACTCTTGCGGAGACCTGGTCGGTGAACTGCTGCGGCGGGATGCCGGCGGCGGCGGCGGAGCGCTCGATCTTCTGGCCGTGCTCGTCGGTGCCGGTGAGGAAGAAGGTGTCGTCGCCGAGGAGGCGATGGCGGCGCGCGAGGACGTCCGCGACGATGGTGGTGTACGCGTGGCCGATGTGCGGGCGCGCGTTGACGTAGTAGATGGGGGTGGTGAGGTAGAACTTTGAGGATTCTCTGGCATCGGGTCAGCTTCAGTTTACTGGCCCGGTAACGCTTGAGGCCGCCTTAGCGTGGACAGAGGTTCGCTTCGGGAATTACAGAAAGAAAGCAACAGCAATCGGCAATGACAGCAGAGAGCAACTGCAAGCAGGTTCCCTTCGGGAATGACAGAAAGAAAAGCAACGGCAACGGCAAAAGCAGAGACAACTGCAACGCAGATTCCCTTCGGGAATGACAGAAAGAAAAGCAACGGCAACGGCAGAAGCAACTGCAACAGCAGGTTCCCTTCGGGAATGACAGAAAGAAAAGCAACGGCAACAGCAACGGCAGAAACGACTGCAACCGCAGGTTCCCTTCGGGAATGACAACCAAAACAGCGCGTCAATGACAACCGAAACAGCGCGTCGGGCGGCTAGGTGACGCTGAGGGGGATTTCGGGTTCGCTGGGGGCGCCGAGGCGGGGGACCAGGAGTTGGAAGATGGCGAGCGAGATGAGGTAGAGGCTTGCGGCCATGCTGAAGATGAGATGGGATGGAGTGACAGGTTGTGCTTGACGACCCAGGTGAACGCTGCGCCGCCGAGGGCACCCGCGGCGCCGCCGATGCCGACGACCGTGGATACGGCGCTGGAGGGGAACATGTCCGTGGGCGTGGAGAAGAGGTTCGCGGACCAGCCCTGATGCGCGGCGGCGGCGAGGGCGATGACCAGGGTGGCGGGCCAGGCGTTGTGCGGGGAGATGCGGTCCAGGTAGCGGGACCGAGCACGAGCGGCAGCACAAGGATCGCCATGGCGAGCATGGCGAACTTGCGGCCGGCGTTGACGGAGTGGCCGCGGTTCATGCGCCAGCCCGAAAGTGCGCCGCCGAAGATGGAGCCGACGGAGGAGATGACGTAGACGGTGACGATGTACCAGTACGCGCCCTTGAGGTCTAGACCATAGTTCCGGTTGAGGAACTGGGGCAGGTAGAAGAGGTAGAACCACCAGACGCCGTCGGTGAGGCCCTTGCCGATGGCGAAGGCGTAGGTGCCGGGGTGGCGGAGCAGGCGGCCGATGCGCTCGAGCGACGAGGCCTGGGCGGGCACCACGGGTTCCAGCTGGCGCATGGTGGTGGTGGCGGCCCGGCGCAGGCGGTTGTAGGGGAAGCTGAGCCAGAGGACCAGCCAGAGCATGCCGAGGGAGCCGGTGGCGAGGAAGGAGGCGCGCCAGCCATAGTGCACCGTGGCGAAGCTGATGAGCAGCGGCGCGAGGAAGAAGCTGACGTTGGAGCCGGAGTTAAAGAGGCCGACGGCCTTGGCGCGCTCTTCGGTGGGGAACCATTCGGTGGTGGCCTTGATGGCGGCGGGGAAGTTGCCGGATTCGCCGAGGCCGAGGAAGATGCGCGCGATGCAGAAGCCGACGACCGAGGTGACCAGCGAGTGGCTCATCGAGGACAGGCCCCAGATGAGGATCGCGAGGGCGTAGCCGACCTTGGTGCCAAGCTTGTCGATCACCCAGCCGGCGATGAGGAAGCCGACGCCGTAGGCGATCTGGAAGCAGATGATGACGTTTCCGTAGTTGTTGTCGAAGGCGGGCTGATGGAACTTGTCGGCGCCGGGGTTCCAGCCCATGAAGGGGACGCTGTGCAGCATGGGCTCGATGAAGGAGAAGACCGAGCGGTCCATGTAGTTGATGGTCGTGGCGAGGAAGAGGAGGAAGCAGACGAACCAGCGGATGTTGCCGGTCTCGGGCTGTGGACGAGTATGGGCGGCAACGGCGGTTGCGGACATCAACGCTCCGGGACGCGGGCCTTCGGGCCTGAACTCGCGCAGATGCCGAGCATATTATGGCAACGATGCCATCAGCAAGCGTTGTCGCAAGGCATTTTGGAGGAGGTTCGAGGGGCTACAGAAGCGCGGGATAGATCAGCAGGAAGAGAACGAGAACCAACGCCAGCAGGTCCATGTAGATGCAGAGCAGGACGCCGCCGTGGTAGAAGTCCCAGCGCTTGTGCATGCAGCGGACCGTGTCGGCCATGCCGACGAGGATGAACAGGGCCGGGATCATCATCCAGGCCGTGGCGCGCAGGTTGGGGAAGTGTGAGATGGGCAGGGCGGCAGCGACGCTGCCGAGAACCAAGGCATTTCCCCGTGTAAGTGAGCGCAGGCGCGGGTTGAAGAAGGCGGAGGTCACGTGCGGGGCCTGAGCGCGTCGGCGAGCGGAAGCCGCGGCCGTTGGTACAGTCTACTCGCGTACGGCGGATGGAGAGCGAGGGGTTTTTGTCTGGCGAAGGATGCCCACCCTCACCGACGATGAGGCCGCCGGTGAGGATGGGGCACCCGGCGTCAGACGGCTGGCGAGTTCGGGTTCGGTGGCGGTGTCGGCCATGGCGGCGATGCTGTCGGCGAGGGGCCCTCGCAGAACGCCGCGCTCGGTGATGATGGCGGTGATGTAGCGGGCCGGGGTGACGTCGAAGGCGGGGTTTTCGATGCCTACGCCGTCCGGGGTCATCTGGCGGCCGTTGGTGTGGGTGACTTCGCGCGGGTCACGCTGCTCGATCGGGATCAGGCCGCCTGTCGGCGGTTTGCGAGGTCGATGGTGGACCAGGGGGCGGCGACGTAGAAGGGGATGCCGTGCTCCTTGGCGAGGATGGCGACGGCGTAGGTGCCGATCTTGTTGGCGGTGTCGCCGTTGGCGGCGATGCGGTCGGCGCCGACGACGACGGCCTGGACGCGGCCCTTGGACATGAGGTGCGCGCTCATGTTGTCGCAGAGGACGGTGGTGGGGATGTTGTCCTTCATGAGCTCCCAGGCGGTGAGGCGGGCGCCCTGAAGGAAGGGGCGGGTCTCATCGGCGAGGACGTCGAGCTTGTGGCCGCGCTCGACCGCGCCGCGGATGACGCCGAGCGCGGTGCCGTAGCCGCAGGTGGCGAGGGCGCCGGCGTTGCAGTGGGTGAGGATGGTGCCCTCTTGCGGCAGAAGCTCGGCGCCGAAGGCGCCCATGCGGCGGCAGGCGGCGATGTCCTCGTCGTAGAGGCGCTGGGCGAGGGCCACGCACCGGCGCTTGATCTCGGGGATCGGCGTGTTTTTGGCGGCGAGCTGGTTGTAGAGATCGCGGACCTGGCCGATGCCCCAGAAGAGGTTGACGGCGGTGGGGCGGGTGCCGGCGAGGGTGGAGCAGATGGTCTCGACCTCGGCGGTGAGAGCCGGAAGGGTGGTGGCCTGGCTGCGGTCGATGCCGAGCGCGACGCCCATGGCAGCGGAGACGCCGATGGCGGGTGCGCCGCGAACGATCATGTCGCGGATAGCGGTTGCGACCTCGCGGAAGTCGCGGGCGAGAACGTAGGTTTCTTCGTTGGGGAGCTTGGTCTGATCGAGGAAGTTGACGCCTTCGGGCGTCCATTCGAGCGTGGGGATCATGTCCCCTTTATTGTACGTTCGGGCGAACGAGGACCGGATCAGCTGCTGTGCTTGCTGGAGGTCTGGCGGTTTTCCAGACGGATGCGCTTGGAGTTCGGGCCGGAGGGAGTGAACATCAGGAAGCGGCGCTCGCAGCTGTAGCAACGGTATGGGCGGAAGAAGGGCAAGAGGTATTCAAGGGACCGCCGGCGTGACCGAAAGACGTTTTCGGAATGGCACTTGGGACACTTGCGCACTTCGGTCATACAAAATCCTCTGGAAATTCGATTGTAGGACAGAACAATGGTGCGATTGGCGGAAATTCTACGTTAGAGCCGATCGAGGTGTCGAAAACCACCTGTCTGGATCAGGGCCGCGAAGAAGATGGTGAGGTTATAGGTGAGGTGGACGAGCGTGGAACACGCGACCGAGTGAGTGCGGATGCGAACGATGGCGAGGACAAGGCCTACACCGAAGATAACGCCGACCGGGCCCCATGCCCACTCGAGTTGCGGCCCATGCAGGAGCGCGAAGGGGATGCTGGAGACGAGAGCGGCGAAGATGAGCGCGCCCTTGGAGTGGTCGGTGGTCTGCGTCCAGCGGCGAAGGCCGGCAGGAGTGCGCTCCAGGCTGAGCCAGTCGTAGGCGGTGGCGAAGGCGGGGAGCAGGAAGCCGCGAAAGGCAATCTCCTCAAAGAGCGGACCCAGAAAGGTGCCCATGAGCATCGCGGTCCAGGCGCCGAGCTGGGTGTTCATGAGGTGCTCGATGGAGGGGTGCTTGGGTTCGCGGACGAACTGCTGCGGCGAGCTGCGCCATGACGGTGAGGATTACGCCGGCGCTGGCGAGCCTGGCCCAGTAGCGGCGGGCGGCGAGGCCGTTCCAGTGGATGCCATCGAGGAAGGAGCGCTTCCAGAGCAGCGGAAAGAGGTACCACGCGGCGATGAGCGTGAGGATGTAGCTGACGCCCTCGAGCAGGATTGAGGCGATGGCGTCGGCGCTGCTGCCGGGCTGGATCTTGCTGTGGGAGGCGGCGGCTGCGATGAGAAAGCAGAGAAAAAAGACGGTGGTGGCCAGCGCGAAGAAGAGCAGGGCGTGGCCGAGGTGCGGGATCCGTCGGGCGATGCCGTGATCTTCGGCTGGGAACGGGTCGTGCTGGATGTCGAGCGGCTGGTCCGGGATTTGAACGACCGGCTCTGGCGTGGGCAGATCACTCATGCGGCGGTTCCGACCTTTTTGGCGCGCTTGCTCGCGGCTTTCGCAGGGCGCTCTTCTGAGGGGCGGGTTGCGGAGGCTACGGGGACACCGGTCTTCTTTTCGGGCGCGGCGCGTTTCTCCTTGGGCGGCTTCTTTGCGAGATCGGGAAGGACGACGGGCGGGAGATCGGATGGCGCGATGGATGGGCCCGTGCCGTTGCCGTTGTAGTAGCGGGCGAGGAACTGCGCCGGTGTGCGAGCCGGGGGCGTGGGCGATGAGTTCGGGCGGGCCCTGGGCGACGATGCTGCCGCCGCCTTCGCCGCCTTCGGGGCCCATGTCGACGATGTAGTCGGCGTTGCGGATGATGTCGAGATTGTGCTCGATGATGATGACTGTGTTGCCGAGATCGGTGAGGCGATGCAGGACTTCGAGCAGCGGCGGACATCGTCGAAGTGGAGGCCGGTGGTGGGCTCGTCGAGAAGATAGAGGGTGCGGCCGGTCTGGCGCTTGGAGAGCTCGCTTGGCGAGCTTCATGCGCTGGGCTTCGCCGCCGGAGAGGGTGGTGGCGGACTGGCCGAGGTGGATGTAGCCGAGGCCGACGTCGACGAGCGTGTGAGAGACGCTGGTGGACGGCGGGGATGTCCTTGAGGATGGGCACGGCGTCTTCGATGGGGAGGTCGAGGATGTCGGCGATGGAGTAGCCGTTGAACTTTACGGAGAGCGTTTCCTGGTTGTAGCGGCGGCCGTTGCAGACTTCGCAGAGGACGTAGACGTCGGGCAGGAAGTTCATCTCGATGCGGCGCTGGCCTTCGCCCTGGCAGGCCTCGCAGCGGCCGCCCTGTGACGTTGAAGGAGAAGCGGCCGGGCTTGTAGCCGCGCTCGCGGCTTTCGGGGAGCATGGCGAAGAGGTCGCGGATGGCGGTGAAGACGCCGGTGTAGGTGGCGGGGTTGGAGCGCGGGGTGCGGCCGATGGGGGACTGGTCGATCTGGATGACCTTGTCGAACTGGTCGGCGCCGTGGATGGCCTTGTGCGCGCCGGGCTCTTCGCGTGAGCCGTAGAGTTCTTTGGCGAGCGCGCGGTAGAGGATGTCGTTGACGAGGGTGGATTTGCCGGAGCCGGAGACGCCGGTGACGACGGTCATGACGCCGAGCGGGAAGTGGGCGTCGACGTGCTGAAGGTTGTGGGAGCAGGCGTCCTCGATGGAGAGCCAGCGGCCGGTGAGTTCGCGCGGTTTCTTGTCGGGGTTGGGGCGGGTGACGATGTCGATCTTGCCGGCGAGGTATTGGCCGGTGACGGAGGCCGGGTTGGCCATGATCTCGGCGGGGGTGCCGGCGGCGATGAGGTTGCCGCCGTTCTTGCCGGCGCCGGGGCCGAGGTCGAGGACGTAGTCGGCCTTGCGGATGGTGTCTTCGTCGTGCTCGACGACGAGGACGGTGTTGCCGAGGTCGCGGAGGTCTTCGAGCGCGTGGATGAGGCGCTGGTTGTCGCGCTGGTGGAGGCCGATGGAGGGCTCGTCGAGGACGTAGAGGACGCCGCGGAGGCGGGAGCCGATCTGGGTGGCGAGGCGGATGCGCTGGCCTTCGCCGCCGGAGAGCGTGGCGGCGGAGCGGTCGAGCGAGAGGTAGCCGAGGCCGACGGCGTTGAGGAATTCGAGGCGCTCGATGATCTCGCGCTGGAGGCGGTCGGCGATGAGGCGGTCGCGGCCGGTGAAGTGCATGGAGCGGGCGCCGTCGAGGGCGCGCTCGAGGGAGAGCGCGGTGAAGTCGGCGATGGAGACGTCGCGGCGGGCGTCGGGGGCCTTGATGGCTTCGGCGTCCCAGGTGCCGGAGACGGGACCTGGGCACCCGAATCGTTGGCGGGAGTGAGGGGACCGATCGTGGTGTCGCGGATGGGGAGGGTGACGGCGAGGGACTCGGGGCGGAGGCGGGCGCCGTGGCAGCGGGGGCACTCGGCGGCGGACATGAAGCTCATCATGTACTCGCGGTAGCCTCTCGGACTTGGTCTCCTCCATGTTGTCGCGGAGGTAGCGGAAGATGCCGTGGAAGCCGATGCGGGCGCCTTCGGCGCGGGCGGGCCGTAGAGCAGGAGGTCCTGGTGCTCCTTGCTGAGATCGGCGAACGGCAGCTTGAGGTTGATCTTGAACTTGTCGGCCGCAAGCTTGACTGAGCGCAGGAGATACTGCGAGCCGGAGCCGGGGCCCATGGCGCCGTCGAGCAGGGGCTTGGACCAGTCGGTGATGGCCTTGGCGGGGTCGAAGTCGAAGATGGAGCCGAGGCCGTGGCACTCGGGGCAGGCGCCGTAGGTGGAGTTGAAGGAGAAGGATGCGCGGCTCGAGTTTGGGGACGTTGATGCCGCAGTCCGGGCAGGCCATGGAGGAGGAGTAGAGGGTCTCGTTGTACTCGCCGCCGGGGGATTGGAGGCCGATGAGGACGAGGCCGTTGGCGAGTTGGAGGGCGGTGGTGACGGCGGCCTGGAGGCGCTTGGTGTCGAATTGCGGGCGTCGGGCCTTCGGCCATCGCGTTGTCAGATGCGGGGGTCTCTCCGCTCCGGGCTGCGCCCTCCGGTCGAGATGACACGTCGGTGGAGGGCTCGGAGAGCGGCTTGAGGATGATGCGGTCGACGATGGCTTCGACGGTGTGGTTTTTGCGCTTTTCGAGGCGCATGCCCTCTTCGACCTCGGTCATCTCGCCGTCGATGCGGATGCGGTAGCCCTTGCTGGTCGAGGGCTTCGAGTTCTTCGCGGAACTCGCCCTTGCGGCCGCGGACGATGGGGGCGAGGACGGTGATGCGCTCCTGGGCGGCGCCGGCCTGTTCGCGCTCGGCTGCCTGGGCGACGATCTGGGCGACGATCTGGTCGGCGGACTGGCGGGAGATGGGGCGGTGGCAGTTGGGGCAGTGCGGCTGGCCGACGGAGGCCCAGAGCAGGCGCAGGTAGTCGTAGATCTCGGTGATGGTGCCGACGGTGGAGCGCGGGGAGCGCGAGGTGGTCTTCTGCTCGATGGAGATGGCGGGCGAGAGGCCGTCGATGGAGTCGACGTCGGGGCGCTCCATCTGGTCGAGGAACTGGCGCGCGTAGGCGGAGAGGGTTTCGACGTAGCGGCGCTGGCCTTCGGCGTAGATGGTGTCGAAGGCGAGCGAGCTTTTGCCGGAGC
Organism: uncultured Verrucomicrobiae bacterium; assembly: GCA_963795955.1. Taxonomy (GTDB): domain Bacteria; phylum Acidobacteriota; class Terriglobia; order Terriglobales; family Acidobacteriaceae; genus Granulicella. Next base: position 116,296 of record CAWCJK010000002.1, on the reverse strand, counting down.
CGGACAGGCCGGTGACGACGGTGAGCGAGTTGCGCGGGATGGAGACGGAGATGTCGCGCAGGTTGTGCTGGCGCGCGCCGCGGACGTTGATGTGGGTCAGGCTCATAGGCGAACGGGAGCCCGAACGGGGCCATCTCCTAGGATAACCGTTCGCCTGTTGAACCGGGTCGGGGAGGTGCGGGCGGCTGTTGGCCTGGAACGCGACAAACAGGTATCGCCGTGGATAACAGTCACCCCAAATTAGTTACGGACACACAGCGGAATGCGACTGAAGATGGCAGCAGTCCTTCACGCCAGGGCGTGCGGCCATGAGTGCCGAAGAGGACCGGGAGTCGTACCGGGATGGAAACGTTGATGCTGGTTTGTGCCGTTCTGGCTTCGCTGGCGCTGGGTGTACTTGTCGCTTACGGGATCTGCCAGACCATGTTTCACGTCTTCCGAGTGCACGCCGTGTCCGCCGCGAAGAGCCGATCTGAGACGGCCGGCAAGGCTACCGGGCAGGCGACCGCATTGCACGCGCAACAGGGCTGAACCGGCGTAGCCGAGCTATTGTGGCTGAGTGGCGGGTGCCGGCGTGGGGGTTGTGGGGGACTGCTGCTGCTGTTTCTGTTGCTGCATCTGGCGCAGCTGCTGGTACACCTGCTCGGGTGTGAGCGGGCCGGTTGATGCCGCTGGCGTTGCCTGGCCGGGAGTCGGCGTGGAGGTGTTGGTCGCGCCGGGAGCTGTCGCGTTGCTTGTGGGTGCGTCGACGATGTTGGTGGTGCCGGGCTGATTGGTGGTCCCGTTGTTCATCATGCGGGCTGTATCGGAGCCGGGCGCGGGCGGATTGGGCGCGTCGACGATGCCGCTGGGCTTAGGCGTGGTTGAGGGCGTCGGCAGCGAATCCAGGGGGACGGAGTTGGTCGTCGGATAGGTGGAGGCCGTCGGCGAGGTGTTGCTGGGGCTGCCCATGACGTTGTTGTTGGTCGGCGGCATGCTGGGCGGATAGGTGAAGACGGTGCCCTGATTGCCGTTGGTGCCCGGTGTTCCCGGACCTGCGCTTTGGCCTTGCGGAGCGGGCTGATTGGCGCCACGGCCGGGCTGATTGGCATAGGGCTGGGGCTGAGCAACGGGGTTGGGTGCGTCGATGTCAGCGTCGGCAACCTGGCTGGGGCTGGGCGGCGTGGGGCCGCCAGTGCGGGGCGTCAGGATCAGCTCGGCCGGCTGCTTTGAGGCGGTTTCAAGCAGCAGCATGTTGGTGCCGGTGCCATCGAGCAGCGTTGCGAGCACGGTGGACGCGGGTGCGGGACCGTACTTGCCGAAGACGCGCTGATCGAGCACGCCGCCGTTGATCTTCATGCCGGTGCAGCTCGCGATCGAGCGCAGGATGCCGTTGAGGCTGGAGTTGTTGGCGCGGACTTCGATCTGGCCTGCCTGGCAGGTGACCTCGGCGTGGTGGCGCGGGTAGCTGGCGCTCTGTGGGCTGGCGACGGCTGTGATGCGGAGCCATGGCGGCTGTGGGTGAGGTCGGCGGCAGCGTGGACTGGGCGACGGCGGGCAGGCCAAACAGGGCGAGTGCGCCGCATAGCAGGGCAGGAGTCCCGGAGAACGAGCGAAGTCGCGGCGTGGCCATACCGTGTTGGACGAGACGAGCGTGGGAAACGGTCGCTTGCGGGGTGGATGTTGTTGCGGAGCGGTTCATGGCGTGGCCACGAGCCAGCGATAGACGACGGTCTGGCGGATCACGGGGCCGTCGCGACGCTCGATGAGATGTTCGGAGTCGAGTTGGCTAAAGGCGTCGCTGAGGCTGGGAAGGTTGTCGCGGAAGAGATCTACCGGATGGGGACTGTCGGGGTCGGGGTCTTGCGGCTCCAAGGTGTTGGTTGGGGTGGCGAAGCCGAGTTGCGATGTGAGCCGGCGGAAGTTGTCCCGTTCCTGCGTGTGGTGAAAGGACGCGATCAGACGCGCGTCGATTGCCGGCGGTTTGGCCGCGGAGTGATGCGCCAGCAGATCTGTCATGAGGTCCTGGTTTGTGCTGAGAATGGCCAGCGGGCCGTCAACGTAGAGCGAGACCGGGTGGGTGGGACCGAGCGAAAGATACGTGCCGTGGGAGGACTGGAGGGGCTTCCAGTCGAGACCGAGCGAGCTGGTTGTGAGTTGAGGACGAAGGGCGGCGAGGATTGCAGACGAGAGCGCCTGAGTGTTCCAGGAACGCGGCGGAGCGAAGCACGACGGCGGCGGGAAGCGTGATGAAGACCTGGTTGGGAGGCGGCGGATCGGATCGGCCGACGGTCATGAGCGTGGTGAGTTGGCTCGCGGCGAGCACCTGACGCAGAGGGGCGAACGCGGCGTCGGGGGCCTGACTTGCGGGTGGCGGAGTGTCAATGCGGGTTTCGAAGTCGGTGGGCGAGCCGAGGGGAGAGACCGCGGTCTCGGCGGTCGGTGCGGCGGAGGTGCTGGCCGAGGTTGCGGGTGTTCGGCTGAGGATTTTTTCCTGCAGGGTCGCGAGCGCGAGGTCGGTGGACGGTGAGGCGACCACGCGGTAGATGCCGGTGCGTTCAGGCGCGAGCGCTTCCTCAGTTGCAAGGTCCGGCTGGGCGGCGGTCGGCGATGAGGCTTGTTCGGTGGCTGCTGTGGAGTCCATGGGAAGGAGCACTCGTTCTTCGCGGAGGCTGTGCGGGTCGCGGTAGAGGTCGACGACGGCGGCGCGGTATTGGCGAGTGTCGGAGACGTTGCGCTGGATCCAGTAGGTGCGGAACTGCGGAGTTCGCGTGAGGCTCTGAAGATCGAGCAGCATGTGGAGATCGCCGTGACGTTGAGGGCCGGCTGCTGAGGCGGCGGCGTACCAGGCGGCGGTCGCTTGCGAGTCGAGCGGTTCGGCGGAGGTGGGTTTGTCGTGTGCGGCCATGAGTTGCAAGGCGTTGGCGATGAGGTCCTCGCGAGTGGCGAGGAGAAGCCAATCGCCGCGGATGGCGAAGGCGACGGTTCGAGATTGATTGAGGCCTGCGGCGCCGGGCTGGTCTGGGGTTTGCGCGGCAGTTTGATCAGCGGCCGCGGATTCCTCGGCTCTTGTGGAGCTGTCTGAGGTGCGAACGAAGAAGGGGGTGCCTGCTGCCTCGCGTCGCTGGAAGGTGCCGCGCTGCTCGAGCAGGTTGAGTTGGTTCAGGCGGTCTGGCGGAAGGTGGGTGATGTACAGGAACTCGAGGTTGCCGATGTTGTACCAGGCGAAGATGCTTTCCTTGCCTGCGACCTGTTGAAGAAAGCTTGTCCCGAGCGGCATCCGGGCGGCGCTGGCGAACTCGTTCTGGGCGTCGGAGAGGCGTGCGAACAGCCGTGAGTTCGTGAACGCGCTGTAGTCCGCGCTGGACAGCCAGGCGCGTTGTTCCGGGGAGTGAAGCCAGGATTGGACCAGGTTCGCCGAAGTCGGGCGAATCGACGGTCATCAGCGCGCCCGCGGGGAGGCAGGTCGCGAGGTCTGCACTGGAGGTCGAAGCGGGCATGGCCGCCCAGACCAGTGCGGCGAGCGCCGCTGTAGCGACCGAAAGAAGCAAGGCGGGTCGGAGGCGCATATCAGGGCTCCTCGGAAGGGCGCTGCGGGTTGAAGACCTCGGGGGCGACGGTGAGCCGCGGGCGCACAGTGTTGGATTGATCGAGGGCAGAGCGGATACGCGGACGACGCGCGGCGTTTGCGAAGGCTAGCCGTTGCGCGGCATCGATCGCGTGGATCTGTTGCGCGATGTGGGTGCGCTCGGGGCCGGTGGGAAGCAGGCTTTGTGCGTAGGTGAGGTACGTGCGGGCAGAGGATGGGTCGGCAGAAACCGTATCGACCGTGGCGAGGTAGACCTTTGCGATCTGGAGCGAGAGGGTGGCCTTTTCCGCGGAGGTGGCTGACGCTGCGGAGACGGGGAGAAGCGGAATAGCGATGTCGGTATCGCGCGCGGCGAAGAGGTCTTGAGCGGTGGCGGCGTCCTGGTCGAACGCGGGCGGACTGGTGTACCCGAAGCTGTTTTGCGGTTGCAGCAGGACTGTCAGAATGGCGCGAGCGAAGGGCATTTGAGCGGCTTGCGCTGGCAGAGGTGAAGGCATGCAGACGTGTGGTGTCGGCGTTTGGAGCGTACGGCGCGATCGCAACGGCCTCTGCAAGAAGCTCAGCGCGGAGTTTGCGGTCAGAGGCTTGCGCCGCGGCGGTGATGCGGGCGTCAGCGAAGTATGGCTGCCGCGCGGCCACGGCGCTGATGGCGGTGGCGGTCAGGAGGTTGAGTTCGGCGCTGCCGAGCCCTGTTTGCGGTGTATGAGCGGCAGCGAGGTCGCGGGCGGCGCGGACGCGTAGCGCGTACGGCGCGGCGGGGTTGCGAGCGACGTCGATCAGCGTTTGCGTCGCGGAGGTTTTTTCGGTGCTGGCCGCCGCCTGTGCTTCGGCGAGGCGAACGCGGAAGCTGAGGTCCCAGGGCACGCCGGAGGTGAGGTCGCGAAGGAGGGGGATGGCCTCGGCGAGATGCGCGGTGGATTCGAGCAGAGAGGCGGCGGCGTCCTCGTCGACGTAGGGATCTTCGCTGGTGGCGACCATGGAGTGGAGCAGATCGACGGCACCGGCGAGATCGTTGGTTTTGAGGCGAAGCGCGGCGAGATCGAGGTATTGCGAGCGGGTGAGGGTGTGTGTCCTCTCGCTGCGCTCGAAGCTCCACTCGAGAAGGGTTCGCGCTGCGGCCGGTTGACCATCGCGTTGGAGATACATTCCGGCAGCCTGGAGTATGGAGGGTTCGGGCGCGGTTTCGGGTTGGGAGTCGAAGTGAGCGAGCAGCGCCGGCAGCGCGCCGGTGCGGGCGTGCGCGATGATCTCAGCCTGTTGGAAGACGGCGGATTTGCGATCGGCGGACGGCGTGTTCTGGATCAGCGTGAGAGCGCGACGATCGTGATGGTTCACGATCTCGTGCTGCAGAAGTTCTGAGCGCACCTGGGCAACAAGCCATGGCTGGGCTGAGGCGGTGCTGTCCGTGTCGTGCGCTTGCTGCTGCAGCAGATCCAACTCGTGTTGGAGCAGGGTCTCCCGCGAGGCGGATGACAGCCAGGGCGCGGCGTTGAGGTCCTGCAGGACGAGGACGGGCTGCGGAGCGGCGGCTGAGAGAGAGAGAACCCAATCGATGCCGATGCTCTGGTTGGGTGCGGCGTCGTAGGCGGAATGCAGGAGTTCGTTGGAGCGGAAAGGGCCGTTGTGCGCGAGGTAGGTGCGCAGCACGCCGGTTATGTCGGGCTTGAGTTGATCGAAGAGACCGTACTGCCGTGTGCGTTGGGCGATCTGGTTGAATCCGATCCAGAAGCTCTCGGGCAGGGCTCCGCGATTTTGCATGGAGCCGAGCGAGTTCAAGCGCGGAGCGCCATGCAGCGATGGCTTCTTGCTGGCGACCGGTCTTCCAGAGCAGCAGCGCTTTGGCGTCGAGGGCGTCGATGGATTCGGGCGCGAGCTCCAGCGCGTGGGAGATCTCGGTGAGAGCGGGTTCTGTGCGACCGGATTCGCTGTCGGTTTGCGCGAGCGCGAGGAAGTTCTCGGGCGTGACCGCATGTTCGAGATCGGCGGGGAGTACGTCGTCTGCAGCGGGGGCAGTGACGGGTGAGAGCAGGCGCCATTCGCCGAGGCGTGCCGCGTCGTAGAACCAGAGGTCGCCCGTGGCTTGCTGCTGTGGGTTGGGATGTGAGGCGAGGCGTTGGCCGATGTTGAGATCGGGCTGGAGTGCGGCGTTGAAGGCCTCTGCCGTCGCTGGCGAGAGGTCGCGAAGGTAGAGGCCCGCGAGAGCGGAGTAGGAGGACGACCAGAGCGGAGGTTCATGCGTGGCACGCGCGTGTACGGCGGCGAGTGCAAGCGCGCGCGAGGCTGAGGTGAGCGCTGTTTCTGCGGCTGCGTCGGCGAGGCCGTGGTCGTTGCTCGCGGCGACCCCGACGAGGGCGCTGGGATCGTGGTGGAGCAGGAGATCGAGATAGCGGTCGCGCAGGTCGGTGCTGTCCATCTCGGCGGGGCGCAGGGTGCGCAAGAGCCGGATTGCAGCGAGCGGCTGGTCTGCGTTCCCGAACGCTTCGACTGCATCACGCACGGTCTGGAGACGCATCGGCGAACGTGGATGCGCTTGGATGTAGGCGTCGAGTGCAGTGGCGAGTTCGGCGAAGCGCAGGCGCGATTGCTCCAGTTGAACGAACGCGGGGAGCGCGCGAGCGCTGTGTGGCTCGTTGGCGTTGAGCGCGTCGACGCGCCAGTTCGCTTCGAGGGCGCCGAGGCCGGCAGCGTGGGCTGCGGGGATCCAGCGTGAGGAGAGTTCCGTAGCCGGATCGGACGCGCGCTGCGCTTCGAGCGCGGCCGCGAAGGCGACGCGCTGTTCGGGCGTGGCATACGTGGCGATGGTGTTGCCCATCGCGAGGAGAGCGGCGTTGAAGCCCGTGTCCGCGCGCTCTTGCCTGGCTTTGACGAAGTGCGCGCGCCACTGCGCGTCGGTGACGGAGGCGAGCCCGGATGCCTTTACCTGTGCGGCGACGGTGGATGGAGAGGAGGGGGAGACGGCAGCGCTCTTAAGCGCGCTGCGCAGTGTTGCGAAGACCTGTTCCGTGTGGTCCGTGCGAGTGAGGATGCGGGCGTAGGTTGCGGCGTCCTCCGGGGCGACCGCGGGAGGATCGCCCGCGAGGAAGTCGGGGCCGGCGGCGGCGGCGCCGCGCTCGGCGAACGTCTGGGCTTCGGCGAGGAGGTTCCAGCTTTCGAGTTGGGCCGCGACGAGGAAGATGTCGTGAGGTGTGGTTTGCGAGCCGTGCAGGAAGGCCGTTTCAAGCGCGTGCACGGCGTCGGCGTTGTGACCCTGGCGCGCTTGGGTTTGCGCGATGGCGACCATCCAGCGTGGGTCTTTGTAGCTGAGCTGATAGAGGCGCGTGTAGTCGGCGATAGCGGCGGCGAAGTGCTGCTGGCGGTCCTCGATGGCAGCCTTGGCGATGAAGAGATCGGAACGCTCTGGGCGGAGCGCGACAGCGTGTGTGTACGCGGTGAGCGCGGCGGATGGATCGCCGAAGAGGACTTGCGTCTGCGCGAGGGCGATGAAGAACCGAGCGTCGCGTGGCGAGGCTTGTGTGGTTTGGGCGTAGAAGGCCAGCAGTTTGGATTGTTGGCTGTAGCGCAACGCGTACAGGGCGGTTTCGCGAACGAGGGATTCGTCTTCGGGGTAGGCGCTGAGAAGCGCGATGTACTGGTCGACGGCGCCGGCGTAGTCTTTGGCCGCGGTGAGGGCGGGGATGAGGCCGCGGCGCAGGAGGGCTGTGCGCTGCTTGCGTTGCTCGGGCGTCATTGACGCTGTTCGGAGGGTGTCGAGTCGAGAGCGATAGAACTGCTGCAGGCCTGTGACGTCCCCGGCCGCCGTGTAGCTTTGCGCGGCGAGCGCGAGATACTGCGGGTTGTAAGGATCGGTTTCGAGCAAGCCGAGCGCGAGGCTGCGAGCCTGTGAGGTGTCGCCGCTTTGGTTGGCTTTGTCGGCGGCCTCGGCGGTGAAGCGTTGCGCGTAGGCAGGTTGCGCTGTGTGGGCGGCTTCGAGAAGAACGGCGATGGCCTGCGGGGCACGCTTGCTGCGCCAGTCGAAGTCGACGGTTGAGCGCACGACACCCAAGAGGCGCGGGTTGGCGCGGTAGGTCGCTTCGACGAGTTGTGAGGCGGCGGCGAGGTCGTTGCGGGCTTCGTAGGAGCGGACCAGATCGTAGGTGAGCTGGAGCTTCTCGACGGGGTCGGGTGTGAGTTCGGTCTCGCGTTGCAGAGCGGCTTCGAAGGCAGCGGTGTCGGTGCGCGATTGAGCAAAGGCGGCGAGGGCGGCGGCTTCGTCAGCGGTGGTGCTCTGTGCAACGGCTGTGAGCAGGAGCGGTTTGGCGTCTGCGCTGCGGTGCTCGGCGTCGAGCACCGCGATGCGGAGACGTAGTGTCCCGAGGTCAGCGTGAGCGGTTAGCGCTGCGGTTGTGGCCGCGTCGACGAGCGAGGAGGTAGCCGGGCGGCGGGCTAGTTGGAGGAGGCGGTCGGTTGCGGCGTCGGAGCCGGAGTTGGTGGCGGTAGCGGTCGGGCCGAGGTTCAGCGCGATGGTGGTGTCGCTGTGGTTCGAGACAGGTGGCGCGATTGCAGGCGGCGGTGTACTCGCGAATCGCGGCCGGGAAGTCGCGTTTGCCTTCGAGGATGGCTCCGGCCTCATAGCCGAAGAGCGTGGGTTGGGCGAAGTGTGTGCGCGCCGCGCTGATCTCGGTGAGCGCCTCGTCGAATTGGAAGTAGTCCCAGAAGACGGTGGCGGATTGGAGATAGGTGTCGGGGACGCCGGGTGCGGTGGCCGGCATGCTGCGCCAGAAGCGAGCGGCGGGAGCGTAGCTTGCGGCGGTGCCGTCGGCGTGGTCGGCGAGGATGTCGCCGATGCGGGCGAGGCGGTTGAGATCGCCGGGGTTTGTTGCGAGCAGATGCTGCTCTACGGCCACCGCTTGCTCGATGTGCGCGGAGGGACCCGCCGGGTCAAGCCAGGCGAGCGAGCGATTGAGGTCGGCGTCGGTGGTGCCGAGTGTTTGGTCGGCGGGGTAGAGCGCGGCGAGGCGGTCGAAGAGCGGAGCGCTTTGTTCGAAGTGGGATTGCCAGATGTGGGCTTGTGCGAGTTCTTCGAGGGCTGCGGGGTTGTCGGGAGCGGCTGGGGAGCTGGGCTGAACGGAGGCGGTCAGCACCGCCAATTCGGAGTCGAGATTGCCGGTTTGACTGAGCCAGGCGAAGAACTCGTTTGTGAGCGCGGGCGATTGCCACCAGGTTTGGCGGAGAAGTTGTTCCCAGGCGGTGAGGTCTTGGGTCGCGGGCGTGTGGTAGGCGCGCAAGAGATTGTTGGTGAAGACGAGATCGTGCGGGAAGCGTTTGTGGGCGTAGAGATTGAGCTGAAGTGCGAGCTGCGGGCCGCCTCCGTTGACGTTTGCGAAGTACTGATGGAGCTCAGTGCCGGAGAAGATGTCGGTTACCTGATGCGTGAGGCTCCCGAAGGCTTCGCTGCGTTTCTCGCGCAGGTAGAGGCGGGCGAGCTTGTCGTACCAGGTCGTGGCGTTGAACTTGGCGATGGCTGCGCGGTAGAGCTCTTCCTGCTGTGCGGTGAGGTCGTTTTGGGCGAGAAAGTCGGCGAGCCGTTCGTAGAGTTTGGGGTCGGCTGGGTTGCGGTCCAGCTCCTTGCGAAGCACGGCGAGAGCTTGCGGCAGTTGATCGGTTGCGGTGAGGCGGCCGAGATAGCGGTCGAGCACCTGTGCGTAGGCGGTGGCGGCGGGGTTCGGCGTGGGAGTGGGCGGACCGGTGTCGAGGTTGAACGCGGTGGCGGCTTTTGCCTGCGGCTCGGAGCTGGGGGAGGTCTCGGCTTCGGTGGGCTCGGTGTCCAAGCCGGGTGTGGGAACGGGCTCCCGAAGATCGAACCCGTCTGGGGTGTGTGAGGCTGCGCTGAGCGGCGGTGCCAGGCGCGAGGGCGGCGGTGGACAACGGCATGTTGGCGGAAGCGCGGCCGAGTTCTTCGAGCAGGTGGTCGTAGATGGCGAACTCGGCGGCCGTGTCCTTGTGGCGCGCATCGGCGTCGGCCATGGCGAGCGCGATGTCGACGCGTTCGGGTGCGTGAGGAAAGGTTTGGAGGAACTGTGCGCCTGCGGCGAGTACGGCCGTGTCTTCGCCGTAGCCGGCGTAGACGTTGATCATCTGGGCGTGCAGGCTGGGCCGCAGGGCTGAGTTGGGGGCTTGCTGGTCGAGAGCTTTGAGGAGCGCGGCGGCTTTCGCGCGATGGAAGTAGGGTTGAGCTTTTGCGTCTTCCTGCGCGAAGCCGTGTCGAGGTCCTGACCGTTGAGCCACAGCGAGAGCACGCCGTTCCAGAAGCCGGGGCCCTGGTCGAGCGTGGCGATGTCGCGGTACATGCTGAGGTTGGCGGCGCCGAGGGCGATGGGTTGATCGGGCGCGGTGAGCAGGGTGGTGATGAGGCCTTCGAGGCCGACCTGCTGCGCGCTTCGGCCGTCGGGGAGTTGTCCGCCGAGGTGATAGAGCGCGAACTCGTATCGCGCGGCTTCAGGGTAGGCCTGCGCAGAGGCGGAAAGCTGCGCGAGCGTGTAGAGCTCCTGGGGCGTCCAGTTGTGACCCGTGGGGTCGCGCTGCTCTTTGTTCGTGCGGTAGGTCTCGAGGACCTGGACGGCTGCCTCGGGATGGTTGCCGTGACGGAAGTAGAGGAAGAGGCGAGCGGCGGCGTTGAGGTCTGCGGGGTCCTGGTGGAGGCTGGCCTGTGCTGTGGCCACGAAGCGGCGGGTGTTGTGGGTTGCGGCGAGGAGATCGAAGTAGCTGTTGACGAGATCGTCGGGCCAGAGTGGCTGGAAGGCCCTGTCGTATGCGGCGAGGGCGCGGTTTGCGGCGTCTGGCCCACCGGCGCGCAGGGCGAGCAGCGCGGAGGCCTTGATGGGGAAGATGGTTTCGTTTGGGAAGGCGGCTTTGTATTGGGTGAGGATGGTTTCGGCCACGCCCGGTTGATTGTTGTTGAGCTCCCAGGTGAAGGCGCGGGCGTAGACCGTGGGCTGCTGGGGGTAGCGCGCGAGCCAATGTCGCCAGAGGTCGTCGAATGTGCTGGAGGCAAAGCTCTGCTGGCTGGCGAGTCTGAGCGCGCGCTCGAAGGCTTGCCAGGAGGGTTGGGCTGAGGGCGCCGTGAAGGCATCGGTCGAGGATGGAGGCGCGCTGGCGATGGCGAGAAGCGTTGTGAACTCGTCGTGAACGGCGAGGCGACGATGGTAAAAGTCTGCCAGGTCGAGTTCTGCGGCGAGATGATCGGGCGCGGTTGCGGCGTAGGCCTTCCAGTCGCGTTCGGCGGCGGTGAAGTCGAGCGCGGCTTCTTGTTGACGAGCGCGGAGGCTGAGGAGCGCGGCGTCGTTGGGTGATGCCGTGACGAGCTGGTTCGAGTGCGGGGATGGATTCGGCGGGCGGCCGAGGGAAGAGCACGCGTGCTGTGGGGCAGCTCCATTGCCCGGAACAGCGCGGCCTCGATGGCGGTGCCGCTGACGATGTGCTCGAGCCAGGGCGGCAGGACGGCGGCGGCGCGAAGCGAGAGCAAGGTCCCGGCGCATAACGACGCGAAGACGAACAGGTGAGCGCGGCGCAGGGGCTTAGGGGACGACATCGATTGTCACCTCCGCGCTGCCAAGGTTGTGGGCTACGTCTTCTGCGGTTACGGTGAGTTTCCAGGCGCCGAGCGGCATGTCTGGAGGCACGGCGAGGTTGCCGGTGTTGGCGCTTGCGGCCTGGTTCCAGCGCAGGGTGACAGGAAGCGCGCCGTCCAGGTGCGCTGTGAGCGTCCGCGTGCTGGCGGAGGCGGTTGCGCGGAGCGGGATGATCTCGCCGCGGTGAACCTGGCGTCGCGGTAGCAGGATTTTGACCGTGGGCGGCGTGCTGGCGATGACGAAGGTCTTGTTTTCGCGATAAAGTGTTGCCGGCGATGTCGCGGAGGATGAGGCGGACGTTGTAGGTGCCGTCGGCCATGTCTGTGGGCGCGAGGAAGCGGGTCTCCCAGAGCAGGCCGCCGGATTGGCCGTTGCGATCCGGGGTGTCCTCGGCGGCGAGATGCCGGAGTGGCTTGGTGAGGCCGAAGGGAAAGATGGCGACGACGGAACGGATGGCCGGGTCGGTGCGAACGCGGAGCACGGGGTCGCCGGGGCGGATGACGCGCGGGCGAAGCAGCGAGCGCGGGACGGCGAGGAACGAAGTGTAGGGCGTGACGAGCTTGTAGCGGCGAGCGAGGCGGATGATCTCGTCGATGGCGGCGGTGGTTTCGCCGTCGCGGTTGATCTCCTCGAGCAGTGCGTCGACGCGGGCCTGCGCCCAGAGGCGTGGCAGTTGCGGGTGAGCGAGTTCTGCGGCGGGGAGGTCGGCTTTGGTGGTCGCGGCGAAGGGTGCGCTTTCGAGCGAGCCGTGCGCGCTGAAGGTGACGCTCGCCGGCGATGTGTACTGACCGACCCAGGAGGCCGTGGATCCGGCGTAGGTGGAGTCCTGCAGGGGATAGATGAAGTGCAGTGGGCTCGATGGGCTTGTGTCCAGGTTGAGATCCGTGACCGGAGCGCCGCTGGATGCGGGAGAGAAAGGTGTGCAGGTGGAGGTCGATGGGCTCGGTGGAGAGAACGTGCTCGAAGACGCCGTTGTTCTTTGCGAGTTGTTTAAGCAGGCCGGTGTTTGCGTCGTCACCGACGGCGAAGACGTTTGTGTGCGGTGGGTGCGTGACGGCCTTCCACTGCTTCGCGTACGAGGAGGCGATCCGGGGTGTGAGCACGGTCTCGCCGCGGTCGGCGTTGCCGTCGGTGATGAGCACGAGTGAGGTGTTGCCCTGCTGGCCGGCGCATTGTGCGAGAGCGGCGGTGAGCGCCTGGCCGATGTCGGTGCCGCCGCGAAGACGACTGGCACGGATGAAGTCCAGCGCCCTGGTGATCTGTGCGGGATCGGCGGGGACCGGTGAGGGGTTGAAGGTGGATCGTCTTGTCGTTGAAGAGGATCAGGTTGAAACGGTCGGTGGGCGTGAGCGAGCGCAGGATGGCTTCGGTTGCGGCGAAGCTGCGTTCGAGCTTGTCCCACTGCATGGAGAGCGAGTTGTCGAAGAGGAGGATGAGGGTGCGGTGGTCTGCGGTTGCGGCCGGGGTTGGCGCGGGCTGCGCGATGAGCAGTGTGGCCTGGAAGAAGCCGGGTTCGGGCTGTGGTGGCGGTGGGGATTTCTCGTCTGGCGTGGGGGGAACGGGTGTGGTGTCGCGGTGCGCGATGACGGTGAGCGCGGCGGCGGAATCAGGAGCGAGTGTCCAGGTTGCCGAAAGGTCTTCGGTGAGGTTGAGATCCTTCTGTTCGAGTGTGGCGACGAGGTTGTTGGAGTCCTGCTGCGAGATCTTGAAGGGATAGCCGGAGTTGAGGTGTGCGGTGGCGAGGCGCTGCGCAGAATGCAGCGTGAGATGAGCCTTGAAGAGGTGAACGGTTTGCTGCCCTTGGGCGTCGGGTTTCAGCGGCAAGACAAAGCCGGCCTGGAGGTCGGAGGTGTCGATGCGCTGGTGGTACTCGATCTCGAGCCGCTTGGTGCCAAACGCTGGGATGGGGACGATCTTTGCGGAAAAGAGGGCGGTCTCTTCGGGTGTGGACGCGTCGCGTTCGCCCATTTGCAGCAGGCCGGGGTCGATGGCTTGCAGGCGGGCGTCTCGGTAGACCTCCTGCGCGCGCCGGCGTTCGAGGATCACGGCGGGGATGCGGACGGGGCCATCCCAGACGGCGAAGTCGGAGATGGTCGCGCCGCCAGGAAGGGGGAAGTTGTACGTGCCCTCCTCGATCTTTGAGGTGTGATTGAGGAAGATCTGCGTGATGAATACGCGCGCATCGCCGTTGTCGATGGTGATGTCGACGCTCATCTCCTCGAGCGACAGAATGCTGGGGTCGGGTGACTGCTTGCCGTTGGGCAGAAGCACCCCGGTGGCCGCGCGGGCGGCCACGCTGAGCCACTGGAGGCAGGTGAGGAGACACAGCCAGCGGAAGAGCGCGAATGAGCGGGCGATCATTGGGGCAGCCGCGCCTCCGCGATGCGGACGAGGCCGTTTTCAGTGCCGATGTACAGGTCGCCGGCGTGCTCGGCGAGTGCCGTGACGTTGAGCGAGGGCAGGCCACCGGTGATCTGTTGCCAGTGCCGTGAGTTGCGACCGTAGATCCAGAGGCCTTGCCCGAGACTGCCGGCGAGGAGGTGCGTTGGCGTGGCGAGCAGCGCGTTGGAGTTGATGACTGCCGTGGCGGGAGCGCCGGGCATGGTGCCGATGTCGTGGTTGGGCGTGAGTTGCATCAAGCCGCCACCGTAGGTCCCGAGCAGATAGCCGCCGCCGGCATACGCAGGCAGCGGAAGCGCGGCGGTGATCCAGTTGTGCCGCAGCGCGGAGTTGTTGGCGGTCAGGTTCTGCCGGACAACGCCGTGTTCCAGGAGCGAGAGGCCGCCGAGAGTGCCGGCGATCTGTTGCTGACCGTCAGGCGAGACGGCGACGGAGTAGACGTGGTTGTTGACGAGGCCCTGGAAGGCATAGAGGCTCTCGACGCCGGTGTTGCTGATGAAGGTGAGCCCTGCGGGGGTGGCGACGGTCATGGAATCGGGCGTGTAGGCGATGTCGGTGACGTGCTCGCTGATGAGACCGTCGCGCCGGCCGAGGACCTGGCGGAGCGTGCCGGTGCGGTCGAAGAGAACGAGTCCGTTGGCTGTTGCCGCGGCGATGCCGCCGGTGCGCGGGTCGTTGACGAGGCGATTGATGCAGAAGAGATGGTCGTCTTCGAGGTGGCGGGCTGTCGAGGACGCCGGGTCGACGATGTCGAGACCGCGATCGAAGTAGCCGACCCAGAGCTTGTTGTCGGGACCAAAGGTCAGCGCGGCGATGTTTGCGTCTGCGAGGACCGCAGATGGAGCGGTGAGCACACGCGACCACGTGGAGCGCGAGGCGGCGATACAGGCCGTCATGGCGCAGACCGTATAGGCCGTCCGAAAGCGTGAGGAACTGCTCTGTCGTGGCGTCCTCGGATGCGAGGGGGGCGGCGATTGCGGCGTGGGTTTGCGTGAGCGGGACGCTGAGGGTGCCTCCCTCGAACTGCGCGATCGTGAGGTTGCCACCATCGACCGCGAGTGCATGCGCGAAGGTTCCCTTTGCGAGTGTGCGGATGGGCTTTTCGGTATCGAATTGCTCGACTCCGTCGGGCGTGGCGGCGTACACATTGGCGCCCGATGCGGTGAGCGCTTCGATGTGCGGGTCGGGCAGTTCTGTTGTGAAGTGGTGCGTGATGCCGGCGGAGGTGAGGTAGAGGCCGTCCGCTTGCGTTCCCACCCACAGCGCGCCCGGCGTTGCGAGCAATGCAGTGACCGCGACGTTGCGGTATTCCGGCCGGAAGAGCGAAAGCTGTTCGCCATCGAAGAGAAGGACGCCGCTGCGGCGGGTGCCCAGGACGAGGTCGCCGTTGGGGAGGGCGGCGAGTGCCGTGATGTCGCGCAGCGCTGGATCGGAGGGCAGCAACTGTTCGGGTGTGGCGCTGGTGTCGTTGAGGAGGAGGACGCCGGCCCCTGAGGTTGCGACCACAAGCTCGGGGCGGGTGGCGCCGTGGGGGCGCGCGACGAGCATGTGGCCGAGCGCAGCAGCGGGGAGATCGGAGCCGACGCGCCACGTTCTTTCGAGGACACCTGTGCTGCTGAACCGGAGCAGATCGCCTGGACCGGCGAGGTAGAGATGCCCATCGAGGGTGGCCGCGGAGCGGAGGTCAGCGCGAGCAAGGACCGCGGTGAAGCCTGGGTTGGGCGGCAGGCGTAGCGCCGTGAGCTGAAACGGGATCTGGTGGCGGGCCTGCACCTCGGTCGCGGTCCGATGGAGGGTTCGCTGGAGGTGAAGTGCAAACGCGACGGCGAGAGCGGTCGTTGCTGCAATCAGAGCAAGGACGACAGGCAGAGGTCGGCGGAGACGCTGGACCGGCATTCCGTTTGGACTCAGAGGCGTAGTGGGAGGAATGTAGCACAGCTCTGAGTCGCGACGATCAGGAATTCTCTCCGGTCGATCAGGGCCGAGTCCGAGTCGGTTCTCCGGCCCTGATCGGGTGGTCAGAGGTTGGTGGCAGTGTGGCGTTGCGGCTGTGACGCTTGTTTGCCGCAGACGCTTGATGAGTCGAGTGCAACCTATCCGGCCGCACTCGAGCACGGCAACAAGAACGGCGAGGGCGGGGAGCATGAGAATGGCAACGACGGTGTCGGACATGACGCGCTCCTTTTCGGTAAGCGAGGTACTGCTACCCGGAAAGGCGTTGCCGAGGTCGGAAAAGTGCCACGCGGGCGTGAAACGCGTATCGGAAACGCCAGGCGTGGCCGCTCTGGCGCTTTCGGGAATGTGCCGACCTCAGAAGGACCCGGCGTGTGCTTCGGTGTTTGTGATCTCGACCGAGCCGGTGAGCGGCAGCGACGCGACCGAGTCCCCAACCGCGATGTTGAATCGGCCAGGATCGATCGTCCAGTGATGGCCGTGGTCGTCCCAGTAGGCGAACGCACGCGCATCGAGCGGAACGGAGACGTGCCTGGTTTCACCGGGGGCGAGTTCGACGCGCTCAAAGCCCTTCAGTTCATGCATGGGACGCGGGACCTTTGCATGTGGGTCGGAGACGTAGACCTGCGCGACCTCGGCTCCGGGGCGCTGGCCTGAGTTGGTGATGTCGAAGTCGACGGTTGCGAGCGCGGCGCCGCTACCGCGTTGCACCTTGAGGTTGCTGAAGGTGAAGGTGGTGTAGGAGAGGCCGTAGCCGAAGGGGAAGAGTGGCTTGATGTTGTTCTTTTCGTAGCCTCGGTAGCCGACGAAGATGCCTTCCTTGTAGACGACCTGGATGGAGTTGTCCTGCGGGTAGTAGTTGTTGAAGGTGGGATTGTCTTCGGCGCGGCGCTCGAAGGTTGCGGGCAGATGACCGGATGGATTGATGTCGCCGAAGAGGATCTCGGCCATGGCACGGCCGCCTGCTTGTCCGCCGTACCAACCCTCGAGTAGCGCGGGAACCTTGTCGATCCAGGTGGTTGAATCGACGTTGCCGCCGGAGGTTACGGTGACGATGGTCCTGGGGTTTGCGGCGGCCATCGCACGTATGAGGGCGTCCTGGCCGTAGGGGAGATCGAAGGTGCGATCGCCGCCTTCGCTTTCGCTGGTGTAGTCGCGGCTGTTGACGAAGCCGGTCGCGACGATGACGGCATCGGCTTTGGCGGCGAGTTCCTTCGCGCGCTGGTTGACGACCTGGTCTTCAGGAAGGATCGCGAGGCGAAGACGGGTGGGAAGCGGGCCACGCTGCCAGCCTTCAACGACAACCTTGTGCGTGCCTGCTGAGAGCGGCAGCGTGAGGTGTGGTTCGAACGCGCGAAGCAGGCGCCAGTTGTCGATGACGAGTTTGTCGTCGATGTAGACGCGATTGCCTGTGCCTTCGCCTTCGCCTGCGAGGGCGATGAGGTAGTCGCCGGCGGACTTCGCGTCGAAGTAGCCGGTGTAGCGCTCCGCGCTTCCGTTGGTGGTGTGCGGCATGGCGCTGCCGAAGATGGCCATCAGCTCCTGCGAGCCTCCGCGGTCCATGCCGTTGTTGTTGAGGTGGCGGATGGTGATCTGGCGCGGCGTGCCGGTGAGGTCTCGGTTGTCGAAGATTTCGACGCTTGAGGCCGGGCTGGCCGCCGGTGGGCGCGCTGGTGAAGTCTGTGTGGTTGGCGAGGTCGCTCAGCGAGGGTAGGCCTGGGTCGTAGAGGACGAGTGGCGTTGGGGGCGATCTCGGACAGGCCCTGGAGCAGGCTGGTGTTGTGGAAGGGAACTACCCCTGCGCTGCCGCCCCCGACCGGGGCGCCGGGGTATGCTTCGGGGCCGACCACAAGCACTGTCTTGATCTGCTGCTTGTTGAGCGGAAGGATGTTGCCTGCGTTCTTGAGGAGGACCGCGGACTCGCGCGCGGATTGCAGGGCGATGCGGTTGTCCTGAGCGTCGAAGAGCGAGATGGAGGGATCGCGTTGCTGGCGATCGAGCCAGCCGAACATGGCCGCGACGTCCAGGATGTGACGGACCTTGTCGTCGATGGTCGCCTGCGACACAGTGCCGGCCTGGACCGCGGGAAGCAGGTTCGTGCGGTTCATGAACTTGCCGTTGGGCATTTCGAGATCGAGACCGCCGTTGGCCGCGGCTACGGCGTCGTAGGTGGCGTCCCAGTCCGACATGATCACGCCGGCGAAGTTGTACTCCTTGCGCATGAGCTGGATGTTGGTGAAGGCGTTCTGTGTCGCGTGCTGGCCGTCGATGAGGTTGTAGCTGTCCATGACGGCGCCGACGTGGGCGCGGCGAACGGCGGATTCGAACGGGGGCAGATAGATCTCGCGGAGCGCGCGCTCTTCTATGACGGAGTCGGAGTCGTGGCGCAGGAACTCGGAGTTGTTGCCGATGTAGTGCTTGACCGTGGCGCTGACACCTTGCGTTTGCATCCCGGTGACATAGCCGTAGACCATCTGGCCGGCGAGATAGGGGTCTTCGCCGAAGTACTCGAAGTTGCGGCCGTTGCGAGGCGAGCGATAGATGTTGGTGCCGGGGCCGAGCATGTAGTGAATGCCGCGGGCACGGGCGTCGCGGCCGATGCCTTCGCCGACCTTGGCGGCGAGGGCGCGATCCCAGGTGGCGGCGAGGCCGATGCCGGCCGACGTAGGTGGTGGAGGGCAGACCGACGTTGGAGCGAACGCCATAGGGGCCGTCGGACATCTCCCACGCGGGGAGATGGAGCGAAGGCATGGCGCGCACCGCGAAGCCGGTGCCTCCGATGTAGTCCAGCTTCTCTTCGAGCGTCATCTGGTGCACGATGGTATCGACGCGGGACTGATCGGCGGGCGTGAGTGGATGCGGAGCCTGGGCGTGTGCAGCCGAGGCGACGGCACAACGCGATGGTGAAGGAACAAAGGAGAGTGCGGCCGAGTGGGAGCATGGGACGGTGGAGCATGTGGGGAGAGATGGGGGCCTCCTGAGCGCGGCGGCGGATGTGCTGATCTGCTTTGATCTCGCTTTGATGTTCTACCAAACGTATGTGCCGACAGACCCAGCGTTCAGGCTGCTACTGAAGGATTTGGAACCGATGCGAACCGTGAACTGCTGGGCCGAGTCGCCCGGGTTGGAGACGAGCAGAACGATCTTCTTGTCAGGGGTGAGGAAGGCGACGTTGGGCAGAGCCTGGGAGGTGCTGGAGTCGATGCGCACCGAGCCGGGTCGGACGAACTTGGAGGCGTGTGCGACGACGTAGTAGGCCACATTGCGCTTGACCTGGTTGCCGTCGATGGTGAGCGCGCCGGCACACATCGTGCAACCCCCATTGTTTGTATGTGGGCCGAAGTTAGGGTCGGCCGCGAGGTTCCAGAGCAAAACGTTGCGGCTCCAGTTGCGCATGACGCCGATCATGACCCAAGCCATCGGGCGACTCAGGTTCACCGACTCGGTGGGGGTGCGGTCGGTGACCGACTGTTCGGTGAAGTAGATGTTCTTGTTCGGGAACTCGTCATGGACTTGCGTCATCGCGTCTACGCTTCCGCCGTAGAGATGAAACCCGGTGCCGTCCACGTACTTGGCTGCCGCAGGGTCGCGGAGGATCGCGAGTGCGTACAGCGGATGATCGAGGTTGTGGTCGTAGAGGACGATCCTGGTCTTTATGCCTGCCTTCTGAAAGGCTGGACCGAGGTCGTGCTTGATGAACTCGTCCTGTTCCGGCGAGATCATCAGCATGCTTGGGGTGTTCTTTTCGTTGAGCGGTTCGTTCTGGATGGTGACGGCGTCGATCGTGATGCCTTCCGCCTGCATTGCCTGGATGTACTTAACGAAGTAGTTGGCGTAGGCGGAGAAGTATTCGGGTTTCAGCACGCCGCCCTGCGCGGCGTCGTTGGTCTTCATCCAGAGTGGGGCCGACCACGGTGAGGCGAGGATCTTGATCTTCGGATTGATGGCGAGGATCTGCTTGAGAACGGGGATGACGTCGGCTTTGTCCGGGTCGATGCTGAAGTGGGCGAGCGTGGGATCGGTTTCGCCCTTTGGCACGTCGTCATAGGAGTAGACATGGTCGTTCATGTCGGACGCGCCGATGCTGAGACGGAGATAGCTGACGCCGATGTTGTCACCGTCGTCCGCGAAGAGGTTCTGCAACAGGGCGGCGCGGCTGGCGGAGTCCATGCGCATGATGAGTTGAGCGCTGCCCCCGGTAAGCGCGAACCCGAAGCCGTCGACGCTCTGGTAGGTCTTGTGCGGGTCGATCTCGATCGTCTGCGACGTGGAGGTGCTGGACCCGAACGGAATGGGTGCGGATTGGCGCTGAAATCGGGCGGACCCGTCGGCGTTGGTCAGCCACAGTGAGACCACGTTCTGTGCGTAAGCCGGCGCGGCCGCGAGGGCAAGCAGAATCACGGCAGGGCGTAGCGACTTGATGTTCACTCGCTCTCTCCTTCGGATTGACAGTGCGCCGATGAGTATAGAAAAGCGTTTGTCTGATTGTCGAACGGCTGAGGGAGCAATGGTGTGTTGGGTTCCCCTCGCCGGATCGTGATCCGGTCGAGGCTGTTGCCCGTGCGGGCTGCGGGCGAATAAACTCATGCAGCCCGATCACACGTGATTGTGACCTGAGTGTGGGTGGGAATCCGAGGGAATCCGCAGTGTTTCGTTCTCAGATTTTGAGAGCTCTTGTGGCCGCGCTGGCACTCTGCACGGCGCCGAGGGCGTGTGTGGCGCAGGCGCGCAGCCCCAACGCGCTGGTGGACCCGACGGTAGCGAAGCAGATGCATGATGCGGTCTCGGCTGCGCAGGCGGGTGATGAACAGCGTGCACTGGCCACGGTGGACGAATTGCTGCGGCAGCGTCCGACCTTTGCGCCGGGACTGAAGCTGCGCGGGATGTTACTGGAAGAGATGGGTCGCCGGCCAGAGGCTGCGCAGGCGTATGCCGCTGCATTGAAGGCGTCTCCGGGCGATCCGGACATGCTCCTGAAGGTGGGGATGATCGCGCTGGTGACAGCCCACTACGAGCAGGCCGTGCCGCTGCTGGAGCGACGCGTGCGTGCTGTTCCGGACGATAGTGAAGGGAACTACTACCTGGCACAGGCCTACCATCTGGAAGGGCAAAACGATCGTGCTTTGAAGGCGATCGAGGCGGCGCTGAAGGCGGAGCCTGGAAGTGCGCCGATTCAGCAGAAGTATGGCGAGTTGCTGTGCAGCAATGGCCAAAGTGAAGAGGCGCTGAAGTGGTTGAAGAAGGCCCAGACGGCTGAGCCATCGCTGCCCCGAATCAACTTTGACCTGGCTGTAGCGAGCTATGAGGGGATGGACCTGGAGGCGGCTGCCGGATACGCGTCGCGGGAAGCGGAACGGAGTCCTGGCGATCTGGATGACCTGCGACTTCTGGCCTCCGTGCAGGTGAAGCTGGGCGAGTGGCAGGACGCGGAGATCAACCTGCGGCACGTGTTGGCGGCGAGAGCCGATGATGCGGTGGCGATGCTTGACCTTGGGCACTGCGAGTTGGAGTTGAAGGAGTACCAAGCTGCTGTCAGCACGTTGCAACATGCGCTGCAACTGGATCCGACGTTGATGCTGGCGCACTTCTACCTTTCGCGTGCGTACGGCGCCCAGGGAAACAGCGCGGCTGCTCAGCACGAGGCGGCGTTGCACCGCGAGATGATGCAGCACAATTCGTTGATGCTGACGAAGACGGAGCAGAAGCGGGAGCAGAGTGTGCTGAACGAGGCACAAAGGCTGCTTGCGGCCGGAGACGAAGCAGAGGCGTTGAAGCTGCTGGGGGCGGATGAGCGTGGGCCGTCGACGACAACGGGCAGCCCGTGGGTCTCGGTGGGCGCCACGTACCTGGCGATGAACCGGCCCGAGGATGCGCAGCGCGCGCTGCGCCATGCGTTGGAGCTTGACCCGAAGACGCGGGATGCGCACACGTATCTCGGGTACATGCAACTGCAGCAGGGCAACCTGAGCGAGGCGGAACGCGAGTTCAGCGCTGAGTTGGCGCTGGATCCGAATAGCTCGCCGGCGCTGGGCGAGCTTGGGGAGGTGCGGTATCGGCAGCAACGATGGGCCGAGGCGGTGGACTTGATTGTGCGCTCAAAGACCACGAACCCGCTGTTGCTGTACATGCTGTGCGATGCGTACTTCCGGATAGGCAAGCCAGAGAAGGCGCAGCTCACGGCGGAGTCGCTGGCGGCCTATGGCCGGGGTGACGCAGGCATTCTGCAGGCTTTGCAGGAGTTGTTGCGACGTAACGGTCAGAGTGCGCTGGCGGATAAGCTGGCGTCGGCGTCCTAGGTGTTATTTGGTGGTTGCTTCGCGAATCGTGAGGACCTGGTCGACCTTCACGTTTGTAAGTACCTGTTTCACGCCGGTTGGCCACGCAAGTTCTATTTTGTCGATGAGGGTGGCGTCGCCGAGCCCGAAGTGCACCCGCTTGTCGCTCGAAGAGTTATAACCGACTGCGGTTGTGGCGTGGTTGTACTGGGCTCCGTGGCTTGTCGTGATCTTCACCCGGGTGCCGAGGCCGTCGCGGTTGTCCTGCACGCCTACGAGGTTCAGAAGAATCCAGTGATTGTGGTTTGTCGTGCGGTTCAGCAGCAACTCTGGTGAGCCATTCAGTACGGCGACGGCGATGTCAATCTTTCCATCGTTGTTGAAATCGCCGAAGGCTGCTCCGCGATGCGCAGCAGGGGCGAGAAAGGCAGCACCGGCGCTTGCACTTACGTCCTGAAAGCTTAGATGGCCAAGATTTCGGAACAGGCTGTTCGGCAGTGGATAGGGACGATGCTCCACTTCCATCGAGTTGTCGAGAATGGCGGCGTTTGCAGTGAAGAGATCCTTCAGACCGTCATTGTCGAAGTCGTATGCGCCTGTACCCCAGCCTGTGATCTTGCTGGTCGGGATGGTGAGGGCCGCGGCCCTTGTGACATCTTCGAACTGTGAGCCATCAACATTTCTGTACAGCGGGAAGGTGTCGCCGAACATGGCGGTATGGAAGATATCCGGACGGCCGTCGTTGTCGAGATCGCGGAAGTCGGTGCCCATGCCGGCGACTGTCTTGCCCGTCTCGTTGTAAGCGACGCCGGCGGTCATGGCGACGTCGGTGAAGGTACCGTCGCCGTTGTTGTGGAGCAGCAGATTGGGAAAGGTGTCGTTCGAGACGAAGATGTCTGTGAAGCCGTCATCGTCGTAGTCGGCGAACGCCACGCCCATCCCTTTTCCGACGTACTGGCTGATGTGCGATGCCGCGGAAACGTCGGTAAAGGTACCGTCGCCGTTGTTGCGGTAGAGGATGTTGGGTAGGCCCTGGAAGTCGTTCGGTGAGCAGTACGTCGGGAGTTGTTCGGTGCTGCAGACGGCGGCGGTCTTCAGGTCGTAGTTGAGGTAGTTGACGACGAACAGGTCCAGGCGGCCATCGTTGTTGTAGTCCACCCAGCCGGCCGTGACAGACCATGCCTTGCCGATACCTGGCACCGTGCCGGGAACGCCAGCTTTGGCGGTCACGTCAGTGAAGGTGCCGTTGCCGTTGTTGTGAAAGAGTTGATTGCGATTCACGCCCGTTACGTAAAGGTCGACGAAGCCGTCGTTGTCGTAATCGCCGGCGGCAGCGCCCATCGAGTAGCCGACGCCAGCCAGGCCGGCTTTTTCGGTGACGTCGGTGAAGGTGCCGTCCCCGTTGTTGTGGAAGAGCCTGTTGGAGAAGGCAGGGGTGGACTTGATGAGTGAGGGTATCTCGGCGCCGTTGGTGAAGAAGATATCGAGCAGGCCATCGTTGTCGTAGTCGAAGACGGCGACTCCGCCGGTCATCGTCTCAATGGAATAGCGGTGAGGGCTGGTGCTGTTGTGCAGCGTGAAGTCGATCTTTGATCTCTTGATGATGTTTTCGAAGGTGATAGGGCTGGAGTCGCCCTTTGTTGTCGTGCTTGTGCCGGGTGAGCGCGTGTGAATGCTTGCGGTCTGCGCGTACAGCGGCAGCGGAGCCATGACAAGCAGCGGCACGATCGCGATGAAGCCAACGAGAGGAGCGCGAAGCGCACGCAGGCCAGAGCGCGACTGCATCATGGGGCGGCTTGGGCTTTGGTTACGGGACACAGCCTGTCGAGTCCGGCGGGAAGAGGTCGACCTTTGAAGCGACATGCGGCGTTGCGGTCGCGGCGGAGCCGAGGTCGTTGATGACATGCGTGATCTCGCCGAGGTTGTCGAGCGCGATCGTGATCATGTGCTCGAAGCACACCTTAGGGGTATGGGGGACCTCGATGGCGTGGGTCAAAGTGACGTCTGGATGGCGGAAGACGCTGTAGACGCCCAGGCCCCAGGCCTCATGCGAGCGAACGCTGTCGCTGACCTTATATGACGCCCAGCCCTTTTGGCCCGGGGCGCTACTCCAGCTTTGTTGATCTGGTGGATCGTACGGAATCTCTGACTGGTAGAAGAAGGTGCGGCCGTTCTCTCCGTTCCACAAGACCTGGAACTCTTGATGGTGTTCGACGAAGAGGCCATACGCGGTGACGTTGTTTCCGTTGACCACCAGGCCGTTCTGACTGAGATTGCTCGTCCAGCCAGCGCCTTTGCCGTGGTCTGCGCGCCAGATCCAGGTGTGGTCGATGATCACGTCGTTGCTGTTGATGAGCAGATTGCCTTTGGTCTTGCCAATGCCCGCGCCCCCTACGCGGAAGAAGATGTCGTGCAAGGTGATTGGGTCAGCAGCATGCGTGCTGGAAGTGGCGCGGTCACCAATCTGAAGGAGAACGGGCGAGGTAGTGGGACCGGCGTCGAAGAGAATGCCGGAGATGGAGACGCCGTCAACGTCGGCGACGGTCATGGCTGCGTTTCCGGTTGTCGGTCGCAACGTTGCGAACCCGAGACCGAGGATCACTGTGTTCTTGCGGGTCACGCGAACGGGATCGGTGATGTCGTAGATACCTGGCGTGAGCAGCAGGTCCTTGCCGGATGCGAGCGCCTTGTTGATGGTTGCAGCGGAGTCGGTTTCGGGATGTGCGATGTAGAAGTGGGTCAGCGGGATGGCGCGGCCCGGAGATGGACCGTGCGCCCAGGAGATGCCGGATGTATTTCGCAGCAGCGCCGGGACGAAGACGCTGTACTTGCCGCGTTCATCGATCTGCAGATAGGGCTTTTCGCTCTCGGTGGGGACGCGATCGATCTTGGTGTAGGGCGGGTTCGGCCAGTTGCCAGGTGGAGGGTTCAGTGCGCCGACAAAGACCATGTTCCAGTTGGAACCGGTCCAACTCTTCCACTCCGTGTTGCGGGAGATCCATTGCTGCTGCGAGCCGGAATCGACGTTGCCGTCGACCTCGGTATCGGACATCCAGCCGCCGCTTGCCCATCCGCGATGCTGGTGCAGCACCATGTCGCCCATCACATGCATGCGCCGGAAGAAGACGGCCTGAGAGACAGCCCACTGCAGAGTGCCGCCGGTTGGCGTGACGGAGAAGCCCTCAGCGCCGCGCCAGAACGTTGTGGTTGCGTTGTTGTTGCGAAGTGCGGCGTCGGCATGGACGTTGCCGGTGACGTGCACGCGGTCTGGTGTGGGACCGAGGCCGTCGACCTCGGTGTAGAAGCCGATAGGGATGTCGAGCTTGTAGTCGCCGGGCTTGAGTAGAAAGGCGTAGCGTGCGGGGCCGAATTCGGCGTGCTCCTGCTGGGCGTAGACCTCGTTGATCTTCGTTTGCATGTCCGTGGGGGACATGGCCGGATCGAAGACGAACACGTTGGGACCGAAGGGGGCTTCTGATGCTGCCGGTTTCGGCCTGCTCTGGGCGCACGCCGAGGCGAGCATGAGTGCGATCAGCAGCGCGCCGAAACAGGCGATCCAGCTTTGAGGGGAAGGCTCACAAGGCGTCCTTGTCTGGTCTTCGCGCCTCGCGGACAGGTGCCGGTGTGATCAGTGGGAGATGACGACGGGTTCACTGCCCTCCTTGACGCGGTAGAACTGGTCGACCGCGAGGTTATGGAATGTCTGCTGTTTTCCGTCGGGCCAGCGGACCTCGACTTGATCCATGCGTGTGGCCGCGCCGAGGCCGAAGTGAAGACGCAGATCGCTTTGAGAAAGGTAGCTGCCACCACTGAGGACCTCGCTCATCTGCTGGATCGAACCGGTATGCACGTAAACGCGCGCGTTCAACGCAAGGCGATTTGACGGGCTGCCTTCGAGCTGAAAGCTGGCCCAATGGTTTGCGGGATTGGGCTTGCTCTCCAGGATCATCGGTTCGCCTGTGAGATTTTCGATGACAACATCGAGGCGGCCCCGGTTGAAGAGATCGCCGATGGCCAGACCTCGGCTTACCTGCGGCGTGTTCAGAGCTGAGCCCGCCTCGCGAGTCACGTCACGGAAGGTGCCATCGCCGTTGTTCCAAAACAGCAGCTTGGGCTCGCGGTACTTTGTGCCGACCGGTACGGTGTCAACCTGTGGGTAGACATGGCCGTTCACCATGATGAGGTCCAGCAGACCACGGTTGTCGGTGTCGAGGAAGGCATCGCCCCAGCCTACGTACGGTGGTGTCGATTGCGCGATGTGCGCCGTGTGCGCGACGTCGGTGAAGTTGAGGCCGCCGTCGTTGCGGTACAGGATGGCGTAATCCTCGCTGAAGTGTGTGATGGCGATGCTCTGGCGACCGGTACGCGTGTAGTCGCCTAACGCCACGCCCATGTTGGCCTGTTCGTTGCCGTCTTCACTGAGCGCGACGCCGGCTTCGTTTGCGATCTCCTTGAACCGGCCGTTGCCTTCGTTGTGATACAGGAAGTTAGGTTCGCCGTCGTTGGCTACGAAGAGGTCGAGCTTGCCGTCGTCGTCAAAGTCGGACCACACGGCTTGCATGCCAAAGAAGCCATGCGGATCGTCGACACCAGCTTGCCGGCTGACCTCGGTAAAGGTGCCATCGTGGTTGTTGTGGTACAGCGTGTCGGGTGAGCCCTTCAGGCCGCGGGGGCCGCATTGCACCGGGATCTCGTGGTACATGCAGGTCTTTTCCTTGCCGAAGACGGGCAGGTTCTTCAGGTCGAGGTCGACGTAGTGCGGCACGAAGAGGTCGACGAAGCCGTCGTTGTCGTAGTCGCCGAAGGCGAGGCCTGTGGCCCAGCCTGTGTCCTGTGCGAGGCCGGAAGACTTGGTCACGTCGGTGAAGGTGCCGTCATGGTTGTTGCGATAGAGGACGACGCCGCCGAAGCAGCTTACGGCGAGATCGGGCCAACCATCGTTGTCGATGTCTCCCACGGCGGCGCCCATGGCCCAGCACGGATAACCCACGCCGGCTTTGTCGGTGACATCGGTGAAGGTGCCGTCGTGGTTGTTGTGAAACAGCGCGCTCTTCGCCTTTACACCGGCCTGTGCCATTGCGACGCTTGGGGCGTTGGTGAAGTAGATGTCGAGCCAGCCGTCGCCGTCGTAGTCGAGCAGGGCAACGCCACCGCTCATGGATTCGACGATGTACTTCGACTCCGGACTGGA
Organism: uncultured Verrucomicrobiae bacterium; assembly: GCA_963795955.1. GTDB lineage: Bacteria > Acidobacteriota > Terriglobia > Terriglobales > Acidobacteriaceae > Granulicella. The sequence goes on along the minus strand of CAWCJK010000002.1, from coordinate 89,302 downwards.
GAGGTGATTGAAGTGGATGTGCGTCGAAGCCGTGATGTCGGCGAGTTGAGGTACGTTGACCGGCGGTTTTGGCGAACTCTGGGCCGTTTGCGATCGAACGGAGCCGTTGCCGAGAGCGGAAACCATCAGGCAAAGTGCACATTGGCGAAAGAGACTAGTCCTTCGCATCGTTCCCCTGCGGCGTTTCCATGCGCATGCTTTGGTAGATGGTGTGCAGCTTGTCCTTGATCGCTTTCAAGCGTTCATATTCGGCGATCTCGCGTTTCGCGTCATCGGGGCGATGCAGCCGCCGGTACAGCGCACTGAGACGGTAGTGTGCGACGACGTTGGTGGGGTCGGCCTTGATCACCTCTTGCAGAAGCGGCAGGGCCGCGTCGGGTTGTCCTGCCTCGGTGAGTTCGTTGGCGAGGCCGACCGCTGCATCCGCGTCGTCGGGTTGTAACGCTAGTGCAGCTTTGTACTGGGCCGTAGCCGTCTTGTGATCGTCTTTTTCGGCGGCGATGTCGCCGAGACGTGTGAGTGCGATCGCATCCTGCGGGTTCTGCTCCAGCGCGAGCTTGTACTGTTGCTCGGCTTCCGCTTTTTGGGACGGGTCGGATGAGGCGTGCAGGGCTTCAGCGAGTTCGAAGTGGCCGCCGGGGAGGTTCGGATTCGCCTTGAGGGCGGCGCGGAGGTTGGTGATGGCGCCGGCGTTGTCGCGTTCGCGAATGAGTTCATGCGCCATGGCCTGGTGCATCTGCGCGGAGTCAGGCGCGGCAACAGAAAGGTCGAGCAAGGCCTCGTTCGCGAGGTCCATGTATACGCGATAGCCGGCGTAGAGGACCTCCGGGTCGGTGGGTGCAGCGGCCTTGAGCTGATTGATCACCACGGCGGCTGACGGCAGGTCGTTGAGCGCGGTGTCGATTTCGACGAGTTCGAGGCCAGCTTGGCGCTTCACCTTGGGGTCCTGCAGATGGGGGAACGCTGCGCTGAGGTCGTTGCGTGCGCTTTCCAGTTCGCCGGAGCGGTGTTCACACGAGCCCAGCAGCGCCTGAATCTTTGTCTGCGAAGGATCGAGTGCGAGCGCGGCCTTCAGGTGTGGTTCAGCCTGTTGCGGCTGGCCGGTGAAGTAGAGCAAGACGCCGAGGTTGGCTTGTGCGTCGAGGTTGTTGGGTTCAGCGGCTACGATGGCTGCGAACTCGGGGATGGCGAGAGCGGGCTTCTTCTGCTGAAGGTACTCGCGGGCCTTTTGCTGATGGCTTTGCACGCTTCCGGATTGAGAGTCGGCCTGCAGTCCAGCGGCGCGCGGGGGCTGTGCGTGGAGCATCTGCGTCCAGCCGAGCCCGATCAGAAGACTTGCGAGGTACAGCCGCATTACAAAACCGATGGATCCAAGCGGGATCGCTCTCCGGGAAAAAAAGCACGGGGATGGCGCCAGATTCGCCATCCCCGTGAGGGTATCAGAAGGCGAGACGAGCGCTGATCTGCACGTTTCGTCCACCGATCTGAACACCAGTGATCGGACCGTTGGAGACAGAGGTGTAGGGGGTACCCGGGCCGTGACTGCCGGTCAGGCTTCCACCCGGAGGTCCAAACGCGGGGTGATTGAAGGCGTTTGCGGCGTCGACACGCATTGAGAGCCGCATCCGCTCCCAAGGCAGATCAAACGCTTTGAGGGCGGAAAGGTTGACGGTGTAGAAACCGGGGCCGACCAACTGGTTGCGTCCGGAGTTGCCGAACTGACCAGGGCCGGGGTCCGAGAACGCAGTGGGGTTGTACCACTGCGCCAACGTACGCCCACCTTGCGGGATCGTGGTTCCTCCCGTGTAGTTCGGATATTGAGAGGCGCCTGAGTAGGTTGAGTTATTCGCGAAGACGGTGAACGGATTGCCGGACGAGATGATCAGTGTTCCGGAGACCTGGAGGCCACCGATGGTCTCATCCGCGAGCCAGCTCTTGTTCAGGAACGCGCGGCCGTGACCGAATGGCAGATCGTACACGGCATAGCCCTTGAACTGGTTACGGACGTCGAAGTTGGACGGACCGTAGTTGAGGTAAGCGCGGTTGAATTGCAGTGTGCTCTCGTGCTGTAACGGCTGGGGTCCAGCGTGCGTGCCCCATCCCGAGGAGTCCTGGTCGTCCAGCATGTGCGACCACACGTAATTGAAGCTCGCACTGAAGCCGTTGCTCAAGCGCTTGGTGATCGTTGTCTGCAACGAGTCGTAGTTGGAGATTGCCTGATACAGGTTGCCACCGATTCCGAGGTAGATCGGGAACTGTTCGGTACAGGTTGCCGAGGCTACGCCGTTGCCGCATGTGGAGGTATTGCTGGGCGACAGGTTGGTCTCGGACGGCGCGTTGATGTTGACCGGGAAGGTTAGATTGAAGCCGTGGCTCGCGACGTAGGAGATCGTGAACGCCACGTTGTTAGCCACCTGCTGCTCGATGCCGAGGTTCCATTGGTAGATCTTCGGAACCGGTGTGTTGTAGTCGTTGAAGTTGGTGCCCTGGCCGTTGAAACGTGTCGGGCTTGTGGAGGCGGAGGTATAGGGCAGGGGAGTGGAGGTTCCGCCACCCAGCGGGAAGAGCGTACCCGGGCCGTCGAACTTTGTGACGGGGTAGATGCCATTCGACTGATCGCCATGACCACCGGATGAGCCGAAGGCCGCTCCCATGCCGCTGCCGTAGTTGTCGAGGCTGTAGTTGTAGGTGTACAGACCGAAGCCGCCGCGGAACGTCATGTTTGGATGAACCATCCAGGAGAAGCCCGCGCGTGGAAGCACGGTGGTGAAGACGTCCTGCTGGAGCGAGGTACGTCCGTTCAGGTGAGTGGCGGCGTACCACTGCGCTCCGGGGGTGTTGGTTGCGGGGTTGGTGATGGTCGGGTCGAAGCTGGTGGCGTTGCCCTTCACTTCGTTGAAGCCGTGGCTGATTTCATAGCGCACGCCGACGTTGAGCGTGAGGTTCGGACGAAGCTTGATGTCGTCCTGCACGAACATCTGGGGCTTCTTGAGGCGCGCGCCATACTCCGGCGTTACGCTGGCGGACCAGTTCGCGGCGTAGCCAAGCAGGAAGTCGGCGTACTCTTCGCCCGAGTTCTGGTTGGCTGAGGCGACCCCTGTGGCCGGGTTGACGGTCCAGTTCTCGGTGTAGGCGCCGGAGAACTGCAGGGTGCCGGCGTTGATGTTGCCCCACGAGGTTGCGTCGTCGCGGTAAAACGCGAACTCACCGCCGAAGTGGATGATGTGCTTGCCGCGAATCATCGTGACCACGTCGGATGGGTCGAAGACGAACTCCTTGTATTGAGCGTTCGTTGCCGGCTGAATCCAGGCGTATGGATAGTTGCGCAGGAATTGGACTGCGGGAAGAACATCCGCCTTGGAATACTTCCAGCCGAGCTTTGCTGGAAGGCCAGTGCCGGTGCCGGAATCCTGGAAGAAGTTCAACTGGTCGGTGTAGCCCATACGGGCTTCGTTGATGGTGCGCTGGCTGATGTTCCAGACATCCGTGACCTGCGCGTTGTTGTTGTCGACGTCACCGATCTGGCAGCCGATGGGGCAAGCTGTGACCGCGTTGTCGCCATTCTCGAGCTCGTTGCCCTGGGTGTCGGACAGCGTGAGCCGGTTGTTGGGTGTGATGTTGTAGTCGAGGCGGCCGAAGTAGCGCTTCCAGGGCCGCGGGACGGAATAGCTCGAGTAGAAGTTGTCATTCAGCACGCCTGCCGCGCTGATGCTCTGTGGCGTTTGGAAGCTGCCGTACGGGATGTGATTGGAGGGAGTGGGATAGAACTGCTGAAACGCGGCGGAGACCTTGTCGATCATCGAGGCCGGGATGGCATTCACACCGTATTCCTGGAGGAATGACTTACGTACGGGATACGGGTTGCCCTTGGCGTCGTACGCGATGGTCTGTGTGGTGGGGTCGTAGATCAGATAAGGCGTCTGACCCGCGGGCGCTACGTTGAAGTTGCCGGCCATTACGTCGGCGGTTGGGATCGTGTTGTAGCCGGAGCTCTCGCCGTTGTTGATGATCTGGTCGTAGCCGAAGAAGAAGAACGCGCGATCCCGCAGACCGGTATGCGGGATCGCGACCGGGCCGCTGAAGGTCCCGCCGAAGTCGTGATAGCGCAGCTTTGGCTTCGGTGTCGCCTTCGCTCCGAAGAGGTAGGGGTACGCGTTCAGCCAATCGTTCTGGAAGTACTCGTAGGCGACCCCGTGAAACTTGTTCGTGCCGCTCTTCGTGATCTGGTTGATGATCAGGCCGCCGACGCCGTATTGCGCGGAGAAGGAAGAAAGCGAAACCTGCAGTTCCTCGACGTCTTCAAACGTCGCAGGGTTCGCGTTTTGGCTGCTCGGCAGCGTTGTGGAAGCGCCGTCCTGGAGGACGTTGTTGAACGGCATGTTGCCGTTCGTTGCCACTTCCTGGCCTGGGTTGGAAGGATTCGCCTGGTTACTGCTGCCCGAGTAGGTGCCGCTTGCGCCGGGGAGCAGAATCATGAAGTTCTGCCAGTCAGGGCCGTTGGATCCGCCGACGTTGGGCAACTGCTCCATGTCCTTGGCTTCGAGCACAGCCGTCTGATCGCCGCCCTCCGTGTGCAGGAGGGGAACGTCGGTGTTGACGGTGACCTCGACGTTTTCGGAGCCCAGTTTCAGAGCGCCGTTCACGGTGACAGCGCCGACTTCAACGGTGAGCGGACCGCGTGTGAGCTTGTCGAAACCGGTCTTGGAAAACGTGACCTGGTAACGCCCAGGCAGGATCGATGCGGTATCGAAGACACCGTCGTGATTGGTGGTGAACTGTTTGGCGACCCCCGTATCGAGATTGAGCACGGTGACGGTCACGTCGGGTATGACCGCGCCGGTAGGGTCGGTTACGGTGCCGCGAACATCACCTGCGTTTGTACTTTGCGCATGGGCACTCCCTAATCCCCAACCGCAAAGGGCAGCGAAGAGCACAAGCTCACATGCTGTCCAGTTCCTTCTCATAGTGCCTCCCCAAAAAATCTTCAAGTTGCTAAGAGCCCGCGTTCCCCTTCGAGACAAAGGCTTCCTGTGTGTGAGGGCGCTTGCGAGCGATCGCAATTCTTCGGAGTTGCACCGCAGATTTGCCTCGCATGCACCCTTTCCTGCTGTTCAGAAGGACCGCTTGCTGGCCGCGGCATTGCTGCCCAACACATCGGGAGAACCCTTTGTGCTGCATGCCGCTTCGGCACCCTGAACCTGCCCGTCCAGGCACGGTGGTGTTGCCACTCGTGCTTGGACAAACGCTTATCTTGATTGCGATTGTTCATCTAAGACCATGGCCCGCACGACTGTCAAGCGGATTTGTCCGCTGAGGCCCATGTAACGTTGCGTTCGATGGACAAAGGCTTGTCTTCGGGCGTTCTGTACGCCAGCGGGTTGACAGTTGCGAGTGGAAGCGAGCTAAATTGTGGCTCGAAATTCGGGCTCCGTTACTGGCCGCTCGTGTGCGACGAAGCGGCCCGAGGAGCTTCCTGTCTCTGCGCGAGAACGGGACGCTGCCGCGGCTGCCACTGGACGGGGATGGCGCTGCACCACGGTTCGCACTTCGGTGTTTGAACGATTTGGTTAGTTTTCGCGGACCCTCGCCTATACTGTGCACACCTTTTCATGCCCCGATCCGCGCCAACCCAGGACCGGCCCGTAAGCCTGAAGACGCTCGCCGACTACCTTGGCCTGAGCCCGGCGACGGTTTCCTTTGTGCTGAACAATGCTCCGAACCGATCGATACCGGAGGTGACCCGGGAGCGGGTTCGTGCGGCGGCGAGGAAGTTCAACTACCGGCCGAGCCTGGTGGCGCGGCAGTTGCAGGGCAAGCGATCGCAGACCGTGGGCATCCTGCTGCCGGAGTTGGGTGAGGGGTATCACGCACAGGTCCTGAACGGCGCGGCCGATGTGCTGATGCGTGAGGGGTACTTCTTCTTCACCGCGCATCATCGGCATCATCCAGACCTGGTCGAGGAGTATCCCCGGCTCCTGTCGCATCGGGGAGTTGATGGGATCCTGGCGATCGATACGCATCTGACCGAGACCTCGGCAACGCCGACGGTTGCGCTTGCCGGGCACCGGACGCTACCCGGCGTGACCAATATCGTGCTGGACCATGAGCGTGCGGCGGAGCTTGCGTTGGGTCACCTGGTGCGCGAAGGGCACCGGAAGATCGTGTTCATGAAGGGGCCTGGACAGAGTTCGGACTCGACCAGCCGGTGGAGGGCGACGGTACGAGTGGCGCGCGAACTCGGTATCGCGATGCCCGGGTCGCACATCATCCGCCTGCAAACCGACTTGAACACCCCTGAGCTTGGGTACCCGGGGGTCGAAGAGCTGTTGAAGCATGAACGTGACTTCACCGCGGTGCTTTGCTTCAACGACATCTCCGCAATCGGGTGCATTCGAGCGCTGCATGATGCCGGGATGCGCGTGCCGGAGCAGGTATCGGTGATCGGATTCGATGACATCCAGTCGGCTTCGTTTCATGTGCCGAGTCTGACGACGATTCGTCAGCCGATGCAGGAGATGGGCGCGATCGCCGCGACCCTGCTGCTGAACAAGATTCGCGGAGAACACACGGAAGCCCTGGTCAAGATCGAGCCGCAATTGATCGTTCGCGAATCGAGCGCGCCGGTGTTGCCGGCATCGTTGACGCTGGGTGCGAGGGATGGAAGAGGTGCCGCGGCGGAGGGCGAGACCCTCAGGGCTGTGGCGCGCTCAGCGTAAAGGTCTGGTGCGCCGTTGCGGTCGAGTCTGTTCCGACCCAAAGGTCGAACGTGCCGGGTTCAAGGACGCGGCGGCGCAGGGATGAGCTCCAGTATGCAAGATCGTCGGCGTTCAGCGTGAGCTCGACCGCCTGCGTTCCGCCCGCATCGACCGAAACCTTCCTATACGCTTTGAGCTCACGAACGGGGCGTGAGGTGCTGCCGGCGCGCTGATGCGTATAAAGCTGGATGACCTCGGCGCCGGCGATGTGCGATGGGTTGTGAAGGCTCACGGTGACGCGCAGCGGAGTTCCAGCACGGAGAGTGTTTGAAGACAGCTTCAGATCGCTCAGTTCGAAGTTGGAGTAGGTCAGCCCGAAGCCGAAGGGATAAAGCGGCGCGCTGGACAGGTCCCAGTAGCGCCCGGTGGTGTCGTCCGGGATCTGCGTCAGGTTTGTGTCATAGAACAGCGGCTCCTGACCGGCGGAGCGCGGCCAGGTGACGGGCAGGTGGCCACTGGGGTTGGCATCGCCGAAGAGGAGGTTGGCGATGGCATGCCCGCCCTCGGAGCCTGGGTACCAGGCGTTCAGGATCGAAGGGACGTGGGTTGAGGCCCAGGTAATATCCAGCGGGCGACCGGTCATGAGGACGAGCACGACAGGTTTGCCGAGAGCTGTGACGGCTTGGAGCAGAGCTTGCTGTTCGCCCGGCAGAGACAGGCTGGCGCGAGAGGCGCGCTCGCCGCTCATGGTCTGAGCCTCACCCAGAACGAGAACGGAGACGTCGGCAGAGCGGGCGAGATCGAGCGCATGCTGGAACTCGGCCTTACGCGCCGCGTCGGTGGTCAGGGTCGGCTTTTCGGGCGGGACCTGCTCGTCGAAGATGGTGGGTGCGCCACGCTCGATCTCGACGCCTTTGGTGACCGTCACTGTCGCTTGCGGGACCTTCTCGCGGATGCCCTGCGCGACGGTGATGACGTTCTCGCGATCGCCATGGATGGCCCATGAGCCCAGGGTGTCGAGCTTGCTGTCAGCGAGGGGGCCGATGACCGCGATGGCGTGCACGGACTTGGAAAGCGGAAGAAGATGGTCCTCGTTGCGCAGCAGGACGGCGGTTTTTTCCGCGGCTTCGCGCGCACCGCAGACGCTGTTCCGGAGCGCCTGTGACCTTCCTGTAGCTCCCGAGGTCAGCGTAGGGGTGCTGGAAGAGGCCGAGCCGGTACTTCATCTCGAGGATGGGCCTCACCATCGCGTCGAGCGCCGGGGTAGTGATTTTGCCCGAGCGAACGTCGCCGGGGAGGTTGTCGCGATAGAGCGAACTGGTCATCTCCATGTTCACGCCGGCGGTGAAGGCGCGCAGGGCGGCGTCGGCCGGGTCTGCGGCGAAGCCATGGGTCTGAAGGCTCTTCACCGCATCCCAGTCGCTCACGACGAAGCCCTTGAAGCCCCAATCTTTGCGCAAGACGTCCTGAAGCAGCCAGACGTTGCCGCTGGCGGGAACACCGTTCAGGTCCATGTAGGCGGACATGATGGTAGCGGCGCCGGCATCCACGCCCGCCTTGTAGGGCCGCAGGTAGACGTTGTGGAGGAGTTCGTCGGAGATATCGGAGCTGTCGTAATCGCGTCCGCCGACCGCCGCGCCGTAGCCGGCGAAGTGCTTCACCGAAGCGAGGATGTGGTCAGGCGCGCCGACGGCCTCGCCCTGGAAGCCGCGGACCTGTGCCGCGGCCATCGTGGAGCCGAGGTAGGGGTCCTCGCCGGCGCTTTCCATGATGCGGCCCCAGCGTGCGTCCCGCGCGATGTCGACCATCGGAGCGAATGCCCAGTCGACACCGGCGGCACGTGCCTCCTTGGCTGCGAGGGCTCTGGGTCCGGGTGACGAGGGCCGGGTCCCAGGACGACGCCATGGCGAGAGGAATCGGCGCGATGGTTCGGAAGCCGTGAATGACGTCGTAGCCGAAGATGAGGGGGATGTGGAGGCGCGACTGCGTGACGGCGATCTTCTGGAGTTCGTTAATGCGGAGCGGATCGGTGAAGAAGAGGAAGCTGCCGACCTGGCCCTCGCGTGCCATCTCCTCGGCCCTTGCGGGTGGCGTGTACTCCGCCTGACCTGCGGCTTGCTCCATCTGGCCTATCTTTTCCTCCACGGTCATGCGCTTCAGCAGGTCATCGACGAAGCGCTTCGTCTCTGCATCGGACGGCGGTGCGGCGTCCTGGGCGTGAAGGCACAGCGCACCCGACTGCCAGCAGCAGAACGCGCACACGGCGAGAGACGCGCGGAGGAGGACAGCCAAACGTTTGTCTAGGCGCATTCTGTTCACTAAAATCGAGAACCCACCATACCCGCCGGATACGACGGCTTGCAAGTTCTTCGGAGATTGGGCGCATAGTGGATAGCGGATCTCGGGCCTGCCCGGGGAGGCGATCGCGTTGAGTTCACGAGTCGGCGATGTGTGGCAAGTTCGGCAGGTCCGGATCGGAAGAGCGATCGGGTGCGCGCTGTTCGGTTTTCTGCTGAGTGCAGTCGGCATGGAGGCGCAGATCTGGAATCTGCAGTGGAGTGAGGAGTTCAACGATGCGGCTGGGACCCCGCCGAGTCCCGACCGATGGACGTTTGATACCGGAGGCGGTGGTTGGGGTAACGGTGAGATCGAGATTTACTGCGCTCCTGGGTCTAACGCGACGCCATGCGATGCGAGCAGGCCGAATCTTTCCCAGGACGGCAAGGGGAATATGGTGATTCGCGCGGTCAAGACCAACGGAACGTGGACTTCCGGGCGCATGAAGACCCAAGGCAAGGAGGCTTTTCAGTACGGGCGCATCGAGGCGCGGATGAAGATGACCGCTGCCGACGGGTTCTGGCCGGCGTTCTGGATGCTTGGGGACAACATGAAGGCGGTGGGCTGGCCCATCTCGGGCGAGCAGGACATCATCGAGTGGGTGCAGAGCTATGGGCCGAGTACGACGTCGTCGACCGTGCATGGACCGGGGTATTCCGGCGGGCACGGGATCGGGGGCAGGTTCACCTTCCCGAACGGCGAGCGGATCGACACGGAGTATCACACCTACGGCGTGGTCTGGTCGAAGGATCGGATGCAGTTTTATCGCGACAACCCGACGAACCCGTTTCTTACGGTCACTCCTGCGAGTCTGCCGAGCGGGACGAAATGGGTGTACAACCAGCCGTTCTTTGTGTTGTTGAACTTCGCGATCGGGGGCGGAGGGTTCCCGGGGACGACGGACGCGAGCACCCCTACGGAAGGAACGGCTCTGGTTGACTATGTGCGCGTGTACAAGCCTGGGGCCGGCACTGGATGCGGGGCGCTGGTACATGATGAGTTCGAAGGCGAACGGGCGGTGTATCGCCGCGGAGAACTCAGGGGGCAGTGCACCGCAGTTGGTGACGCACCCATGCGAGGACAACATTGCGACGCAGAGTTGGATGTTTGCGCCGGCGGGCGAAGGCTTCTATAGCGTGACGGGCAAAGGCGGACCAGGCGCTGTGGGATGCGGGCGGGGGTACAGCGGGGATGCCGGTCCGTGTGGCTGCAGAATCACCGAGCGCGGGGCACCAGTGGAGCGTGGTTTCGCTGGAGGATGGAAGTACAAGCTGGTGAGCAAACCAGCGGGATTGTGTCTGCAGATTCCGGCGGCTGCGGAGACCAGCGTGGCGCTGGAGCAGCGTGCGTGCGATGGAAGTGGCGGCCAGGCGTTCGTGTTGACCGAGATGCCTTAGCCGCCGTTATCGGGTCACTGCGCTTTCGCGCTGGCGGATGTAGTGGGTGCGGTGCCGGTGGCGTTGAGGTAGGTGTCGAGCCAGGCGGTCCAGCGGCGCCAGACGTCGCGCGAGCGGATGGGGTCCGCGGGACTGTGGCCGGGGACGGGAAAGGCGACGAACTTGACGGTCACACCGTTATCGCGGAGCGCGTGGTAGAGCTTGTAGGCCTGCGTTGTGGTGACGCGCCAGTCGCCGACGTCGCTCATGATCAGCGTGGGCGCCTTTACGCGGTAGGCATAGCTGATGGGCGACTGCACGGCGTAGCTCTTCATGTTGTCGCCGACGAAGGGTGATGGGCCGTAGCCGGCGGCGCGCTCGACGTTGTTATCGCTGAGCGTGTACTGATCGACGAGGTCGGTGACGGGAGCACCGGCGACCGCGGCGCGCCAGACGTTCGGGTAGTTGCCAATGAGCCAGGCAGTCATCTGGCCGCCGTAGCTCCAGCCGGTTACGGCGATGCGGGATTCGTCGACGATGCCGCGAGCTTCCAGCGCTTTGAGGCCGGCCATGATGTCCCGGCCCGGGCCGGCGCTGGGATCGTTCACGATGGAGGCCTCGAACGCGTTGCCCTCGTTGTTGCTGCCGCGGTAGTTGGGTTCAAACACGAGCCAGTCCTTCGCGGCGAAGATCTGCGACGGAGGCGAGAAGCTTTCGAGCGAGGTGGCCGTTGGACCGCCGTGGATGTAGAGCACGAGCGGATACTTCTTGCCGGCGACGTAGCCCGGCGGGTAAGTGAGCACGCCGTCGATGGTGAACTGGTCGCTCTTCCAGGTGATGGTCTCCTGCCGACCGAGCGAGAGGCCGTTGGTCACGGTCTGAAGATGCGTCATCTGCACGGGCGCGTCGCCTACGTGCGGCATGTAGAAGAGCTCGGCCGGATGGCTCGGGTCGGTCGGCGGTGAAGGCGACCGAGCCGTCCTTGCCGACCTGCAGGCTCGCGGCGGGAACGAGCGGGCCGAGGTCGAGCTTGCTTGCGGCTTGCCTTCGAGCGGCTGGAGCCACATGCTGATCTTTGTGCCGTCGGGACCGGCGACGAGCAGTGCCTTGCTGTCGGGCATCCACGCGGCGCCGTCGATGGCGTGATCGATGTCTGCGGTTGCGTCACGTCCGGCAGTTGCAGCGGTGGCGTTCAGCGGAACGACGTATATGCTCTCCTCGTTGCGGCGCTTCCCATCGCGCGGGAACGAGTAGGCGATGTGCGTGCCGTCGGGCGAGAGCCGCGGTTGGTCTTCCGCGATTGTCGCGGTAGTCAACGCACGGGTCGAGCCGGTTGCGACGTCGAGTAACTGCAGACGCTCGCTCTCACTGTCTCCGGTGATGGGCGACTGTGCACGGACGAAGACGATCGACTTGCCGTCCGGCGTATAAGTGATTTCGGCCGGCGGCCCTGATGGGGCCGCGTGGACGGGCAGCGACCATGTGCCGGAGGTGAGGCGCTTGGGCTGGCCGCCCTCCGCGGGCACCTGCCACAGGTGTACCGGGACAGCGGCCGCGCGCTCGAGATAGCTGTTGTTGCCGACCTCGAAGGCGTCCTCGTATTTGGCTTCGTCTTTCTTTTCGGGGACTTCGTCGGGGGCGGCATAGGCGAGTGCCTGCCCATCGGGTCGCCAGGCGAGTTGCCGGATAGGAGTCTTGGAATGCGTGATTTGCAGGGCTTCGCCGCCGGCGAGAGGCAGAACGAAGATCTGCCCCCTCTTCTCGGCGTCCTGCGCGAGAAAGGCGATGCGCGTGCCGTCGGGCGACCAGCGGACCCAGGCGACGCCGAGCCGGTCGTGCGTGATGGCGTGGAGTTCCTTTGTGCGTACGTCGACGAAGTCGAGCTCGTTGTCCCAGCGATCGTCCTTGAGGTTCGCACGGCCGACGATGATGGCGATGGTCTTGCCGTCCGGCGAGATCTGCGGATCGGAGATGCGGATGATCTTTGTCAGGTCGTCGGGGCTGAAGCGACCCGACTGCGCTGCTGTGAACGGAGCGAGGATCGACAATGCCGCGATGGCGGGGAGAGCAACGCGCACGAAGAATCTCCGGAGATGAAACGGGATGCAAATCGGCGGGTGGGAGCCCGGACCGGGCTCCCACCCACGCGGGTTAGAAGATCAGCTTTGCGGCGATCTGGATTTGGCGTGACGACCCGGCATCACCGGTAAGGAAGCGGGTTGCTGTGATCTGGCCGAAGGAAGTGGAGCCGGGCGTAGCCGTCGTGACCGGGTTGCCGAAGTTGGGATGGTTGAAGATGTCGAACGCGTCGGCGCGAAGCTGGAAGTTGAGGTTCTCGTAGATGCGGGTGTTCTTCTCGAGCGAGAGGTCCACATCAGTGAAGCCGGGACCGATGAGCTTGTTGCGGCTCATGTTGCCGAAGCCAGTGGTCGGGATCTGAAAGATGCAGCCGGGGGTGGTTGCAGCCTGGGTGCAGATGGAGTTCGTGAACCATTGCACGGCCGTGGCGCTGGGTTTGGACTTCGGGTAGGTAACCGGGCCAATGAGGTTCGGATGCAGCACCCCGGAGGTTCCGGTGAAGGTGGAAGTGGTGACGACGTTCAGCGGGTTGCCGGTCTGCCATTGCTCGGTACCGAGAATGCGCCAGCCCTCGACCAAGCGATTGCCCGTGAACGGCAGGCTATACGCGCCGCGGCCGGCGATGCGGTGACGGGTATCGAAGTCGGACGGACCGTAGTTGAGGTACGGACGGGTGGCGTCCTGGAGAGCGGTGCCCGTTTGGGAGCCGAGATCGAGCGACTTGCTGAGGTCGTAGTTGACCTCGAAGTCAGCGCCGCTCTTGAAGTTCTTTTGGGCGGTGACCCACATCGCGTTGTAGTTGGACTGGCCGACGTTTGCGCCCTGGTTGATGTTGACGTTGCTAGACACGCCAGGGTCGATGGGGCTGTTCAGGGAGATGGTGGGATACGGGCGAACGCCTAGCGCGTTGGGCTGATTGAGATTGACCACCTGGCGCAGATGGCGGCCGACGGAGCCGTAGTATCCGATGGATACGGCCATGCCGGAGCTAAGCTGCTGCTGCAGGTTGAGGTTGAAGTCTTCCATGTACGCGTTGTTGTAATTGGGCGCAACGGCGCTGATGGAGATACCGGCCGCTCCGGCGGAGCTGAAGAGGCTGCTCAGCGGGATCGGCGTGGTGCTGCTGTTGTAGTTCACCTTGGTGCTGAAGGGCGGATTGCTGGCCAGACCGGAGACGAGGTTGGTTTCGGGCTGATCGGCCATATACGCGTACGCACCGCGCAAGAACGGTCTTGCCGCTGCCGAAGACGTCGTAGGAGAAGCCGAGGCGCGGCTCGTAGTTGAAGTTCTGCTTGTAGGCGCTGCGGCCGAGACCGTTGGTGCCGACCTGCACGAGTGAATCGCTGGCGGGCAGGAAGTTGACGGCCTTGTTTCCGCCGAAGGTCGGGCGAGCCGTTCCACTCGAAGCGCAGGCCGAGTTCAAGCAGCAAGCGCGGGGTCACCTTGTAGCTGTCCTGCACGAAGGCGCCCATGGCGTTCACGTAGAGGCGGCTGGTGAAGACGATCGGGGTGATCGTGTACTGGTTCGCCAGGCCCGAGCTGGAAGTTCTGCACGCTGTTGAAGACGATGGTCCCGGTGTCGCCGGTGAAGTTGGCGTTGATGAAGCGACGGAACTCGCCGCCCACCTTGATGGAGTGCTTGCCGGCGAGCACGGTCGCGGTATCCGAGAAGATTCCGAGCGTATCGGTACGGCCCTGCGGGAAGGTTGCCGGGCCGCCAAAGTTTGTGTTCGGGCCGGTGATGGTGATCTGCGGGATGCCGACGTTGCCCTTGGTGCCGGTTTGGAGGAAGGTAGACCCGGACCCGATCTTGCTCGGGTCATCCGTGTTGTTGGGCAAGAACGCGATGCCGATGCGATTGAAGCCGAGGCGCGCTTCATTCACGAGATGCGGCGAGAAGACGTGAACCTCGTTAAGAGTAAGGATCTGCCGCTTTGCGTGGCGATGATCGCCGAAGTTCGGGACGTTGTTTCCCTGGAGATTGGGCTCGATGCGGGTATCTTCCTGCACGGCATAGAAGCCGTGAAGGGTGTCCGCGGGGCTGAAGACGTGCTGAATGTCTGCGGTGCCCTGGTCGATCTGCACGGGGCCCGGCGCTGTGCTTGTGTAGGCGTTGGGTTGCGCGCTGGAACCGCTGGTGCTGTTCGGCAGCGGGATGTACTGCAGCAGCGCCTGGCTGACCGGATCGGTGACCAGGGCGCGCTGGGCTACGGTGAGCACCTGGTTGTTGAAGATGACGGTCTGGTGCTGACGAAGGCCCTCGTAGCTGACGAAGAAGAAGGTCTTGTCACGCCAGATAGGGCCGCCGAGCGAGCCGCCGAAGTTCGAGCGGTTCAGCTGTGCCATGCGCGTGCCCGCGGGGTTGAAGTAGTTGCGCGCATCCATCGCGTTGTTCCGGATGTACTCGAACGCATCGCCGTGGAACTGGTTGGTGCCGGAGCGGGTGCTGACGTTCACGATGGAGCCAGCCGAGCGGCCGTACTCGGCGCTGAAGGTCTGGTTGTTGATCTTGAACTCGCTGGTGGTCTCGATCGAGGGCTGAAACGTGATCTGGTTCTGCACCATGTCGTTCAGGTTCACGCCGTTGATCTGGAAGTTGACGGCGTCTTCGCGCGCGCCGGCGCTGTTGAACGAGTTGGCGCCGAGGCCGCGCGCGGGAACGGTAAGGAAGCCGTTTGCAGGGGGCGTGACGCCGCCGGGCGTGAGCACCGTCAGGTCAAGGAAGTGGCGGCCATTCAGCGGAATCTCCTGGACCTCGCGGTTACCGATGACCTCGCCGACAGTGATGGTTTCGGACTGGATGACCGGCGCGGTGCCCTCAACCTGAACGGTCTGGCCGACGTTCTCGGGAGAAAGGGGGATGTCGAGCGTGGTGCGCTGATCCACTTGAACGACGTAGTTCTTGACGGTGTAGGGTGCGAAGCCCTGCGCTTTCACTGTGACGGTGTAATCGCCGGGCGGGATCGACGGAACCACGTACGCGCCCGCTGTGTCGGATGTGGCCGTGCGGTCCGCGCCCGTGCCGTTGTTGTGCAGGGTGATCGTCGCGCCGGGGAAGACAGCTCCGGTGGGGTCTTTGACCGTGCCGGCGATGGTTGCGGTGGATTGGCCAAAGGCCGGGACCGCTGCAACGAGGACTGATACAAATGCGACTCGGGAAAGGTGTTTCATGGCTTTACCTCCTGAAATGGAAAGCCGACGCGGCCGTGGCGGCGTCTATCGGGTGCCTGGGCTGCGAAGCGATCACGTATGCCCGGCACTGACTTGTAGGAATGTGAACAACTATACCAGTAATGCGATGGAGAAGCCTCGCCGCGATGCAGAGAGTTGAGGCTGAAGGGCGCAGTCGGAGTTCGCCAGGTTTACTGTGAGTGCATGGATCTGCTCGTTTCGCCGGCCTGGGTTGCCGATCACCTGAAGGACCCAGACTTGGTCATCCTTGATGCGACGCTGCCGCCGGTAGGGGTCGCACCTGCGCCGGATGTTCGGGGGCGTTACGCGGAGGCGCATATCCCGGGCGCCGTCTTCTTCGACATCGAGGAGCTGTCGGACCACTCGACAGCGTTGCCGCACATGCTGCCGACGGCGGAGATCTTCGGACGAGAGATGTCGCGGCTCGGCGTCGCAGACGGCATGACCATCGTCGTGTACGAGCAGGGCGATGTCTTCTCCGCGCCCCGAGCCTGGTGGATGCTGCGGACCATGGGCGCACATCGCGTCTTCGTTCTCGACGGAGGTCTCCGAGCCTGGGTTGCTGCGCGCCTACCGGTCGAGAGCGGCACCGTGGGGCGGCCCGCAGCGGAGTTTCGGGCCAAACTGAACGCCGACGCGGTGAGGGACTTTGAGCAGGTGCAGCAGATGCTCGAAGAAGAGGCACAGATCCTCGACGCCCGCGCGGCCGGGCGCTTCCAGGGCACGTCGCCGGAGCCCCGACCCGGGCTACGTTCCGGCCACATGCCGGGCGCGGTGAACGTGCCTTACATGGAGCTCACGGCAGGGGAGCGGATGAGGTCAGCGGACGAGTTGCGGGCTGTGTTCGCTTCGAAGGGTGTGGATCTGCGCAGGCCAGTGACGACGACCTGCGGCTCCGGCGTAACGGCGGCGGTGATTGCGCTGGGGCTCGCACTTTGCGGAGCCGACGACGTCAGTCTCTACGACGGGTCGTGGGCGGAGTATGCGCAAAGGCCCGAGGCCGTCATCGAAGGTGCCAGCGGAGGCGCGGGGCTGACATAATGCAGGTCATCTCGCCAGCATGATAAGCACAACGACGCAGAAGCGCCTCAACACGCCGGGTCAGGTACTCTTTGCAAGCCTCGTAGGAACCACCGTCGAGTTCTTCGACTTTTACATCTACGCCACCGCCGCAGTTCTTGTCTTTCCGCGGCTGTTCTTTCCAGCCTCCGACCCCGCGTCAGCGACCTTGGCTTCGCTCGCGACCTTTGCGATCGCCTTTCTCGCCCGGCCGATTGGGTCTGCGTTGTTCGGGCACTTCGGGGATCGCATCGGACGCAAGAAGACGCTAGTTCTTGCGCTACTGACGATGGGCATCTCCACATTTCTGATCGGAGTGCTGCCGGGTTACACGCGGATCGGGGTTGCTGCGCCGATCCTGCTCGCGCTCTGCCGCTTTGGGCAGGGCATTGGTCTGGGCGGCGAGTGGGGCGGCGCGGTCCTGCTCGCGGTTGAGAATGCCCCACCGCGCAAACGTGCCATCTACGGCATGTTTCCGCAGCTTGGAGCGCCTCTAGGCTTTCTGCTGTCCGGAGGTGTGTTCCTGCTGCTGTCGCGGTGGCTTACGGATAGGCAGTTCTTTGCGTTCGGCTGGCGTCTGCCGTTCTTGATGAGCGCTGTGCTGGTCGGGCTCGGCCTGTACGTGCGGCTGGCGCTGACGGAGACACCGGTCTTCGAGGCGTCGCTTCAGCGCGCCGAGCAGGTAAGCCTGCCGATGGCTGACCGTCATCCGTCGCCATGGGCGCGTGCTCGCGGTCGGTATCGTTGCGTGTATCTCCACGTTCGTCATCTTCTATCTGATCTCAGTATTTGCGCTCTCGTGGGGCACAACGGCGCTGCACTATAGCCGATCGCAGTTCCTGTTGATTCAACTCTTCGGGATTCTGTTCTTCGCGGCCACCATCCCGATCGCGTCGCTCGTCGCGGAGCGCGGGCGCAAGCCGGTGATGCTCGGTGTCACCGCTCTGATCGGGATCTTTGGGCTGGTGCTGGCGCCACTGTTCACACACGGGCTCACGGGTGTGGTCATCATGATGGTGCTCGGGATGTCGCTGACCGGACTGACCTATGGCCCGCTCGGGACCGTCATCTCCGAGATGTTTCCGACGGCGGTACGCTACACCGGGAGTTCGCTGGCGTTCAGCTTCGCGGGTATCCTCGGAGCCTCAGTTGCGCCGTACATCGCCATTTGGCTCGCGAAGACGTACGGCCTGCAGTATGTGGGCTACTACCTGACTGCGTCAGCCGCGCTGAGTTTTGTGGGCCTGTTGCTTACGCGCGAGACGAAGGACGACGATCTGCTTCGGAGCTGATACGCGCGCAGACGAAAAGGGCCTCGGACGTCAATGTCCGAGGCCCCTTTTCTCTGTGCGTCAGCAGCGAGCTACAGGTTGCCGCGTGCGGCCTGCTCGCGCTCAATGGCTTCAAACAAAGCCTTGAAGTTGCCCTTGCCGAAGCTGCGACTGCCCTTACGCTGGATGATCTCGTAGAACACCGTGGGGCGGTCCTCTACCGGTCGGGTGAAGATCTGCAGCATGTAGCCCTCGTCATCGCGATCAACGAGGATGCCGAGCTGCTCGAGTTCCTCGATGGGTTCTTCGATCTTGCCTACTCGGCTCTGCAGGTCGGTGTAGTAGCTGTGCGGAACGGTGAGGAAGCTGACGCCCTGCTTCTGCATCTGCGAGACGGTGCCGAGAATGTCTTTGGTAGCGAGCGCGATGTGTTGCACGCCCGGGCCCTGATAGAAGTCCAGGTACTCCTCGATCTGCGATCGCCTGCGGCCTTCGGCTGGCTCGTTGATGGGGAACTTGATATACCCGTTGCTGTTCGCCATGACTTTGGACATCAGGGCGGAATACTCGGTTGAGATGTCGTTGTCGTCGAAGTGCTGGTAGAGCGCGAAGCCCATCACGCGCGAGTAGAAGTCGACCCACTCGTTCATCGAGTTCCAACCCACGTTGCCGACGACATGATCCACATGCAGCAGCCCGACCGGACGCGCTACCGTGTCGACCGGCATGGGCTTGTAGCCGGGCATGAAGACGCCCTTGTAGTCCTTGCGTTCGACGAACGTGTGTACGGTGTCGCCGTACGCGGCGATGCTCGAGGTCACGATGCGTCCATGCTCGTCTGTGGTCTCGGTAGGTTCCTGGACTGAGCGCGCGCCGCGCTTGGTGGTCTCACGCCATGAGCTGCGAGCATCATCCACCCACAACGAGACGGCACGCACGCCGTCGCCGTGCTTGTGCACGTGCTCCGCGATGAAGGAATCTGACCGCAACGCGGTGGTCAGCACAAACCTGACCTTGCCCTGTTGAAGAACGTAGGAGGCGCGGTCGCGCACACCCGTCTCTGGCCCTGCGTACGCCACCAGCGACATGCCGAAAGCCGCACGGTAAAAGTACGCCGACTGCCGGGCGTTGCCGACGTAGAACTCGACGTAATCGGTTCCTTTGAGCGGCAGAAAGTCTTCGACCGGTGCTTGTGCGTTGGGTTGTGATGTGGGCGCGAGTGTGGCCATGAGTGCTCCTTTTGCAGCGTGGAAATTGTAATCCCGGTACAGGGCGCGACGCTCGTCAGGCGCTTGCGGCAACAACTTTGCCTCGACATTCGCCGAAGCTGACGGAGGGGAAGCCTTCGCGACGGCAGAACCCGCTGAGGATGACCTCGTCGCCGTCTTCAAGGAAGGACCGGGTTTCCCCTGAGGGCAGGTGGATGGGGTTAGCCCCACGCTGCGTCATCTCCAACAGGCACCCCAATGCATCAGGCGAAGAGCCGGACACCGTGCCGCTGGCGAGCAGGTCGCCGGGAAGCAGATTGCAGCCGTTACTGCTGTGATGAGCCACCATCTGGGCAAAGCTCCAATACAACGCACGAGTATTCGCAGAACTGAGCCGCAACGGAGGCATGTTCCGTTCCCGCATGGTGACCGTCGTGAGGCTTACCTTCAGTTGCAGGCTGATGGCATCGGCTTCGGGCCGGGGCGAACGCAGATACGGCAGTGGCTCCGGATCCCCCGCGGCCCGGGCTTCCAGCGAAGCTCTGAACGGCTCAAGCGCCGCACGAGGAATCACCCACGGCGAGACGGATGTAGCAAAGCTCTTGCCCAGAAAAGGCCCGAGCGGTTGATATTCCCACGCCTGGATGTCGCGCGCGGACCAGTCATTCAGCAGACAGAAACCGAAGATGTGCTCATCCGCCTCGGCGATGGGTACAGGGCTGCCAAGGGCATTGGCTGTTCCTATGTAGGCGCCTACCTCTAGCTCATAATCGAGCTGCTTTGTCGCGGTGAACGTGGGCTCCGTCGCGGAGGGCGGCTTGATCTGCCCCTTTGGCCTTTGCACCGGAGTGCCGCCGACGACGATGGACGACGCGCGTCCGTGGTAGCCGATGGGGACGTACTTGTAATTCGGCAGCAACGGCTGATCCGGGCGAAACAGGCGTCCGACGTTGGTTGCGTGGTGGATCGACGCGTAGAAGTCGGTGTAGTCGCCGATCTGAACGGCTCTGCGGAATACGGCGCGGTCCATGGGGCGGAGCAGAGCAGAGACCTCGCCCCGGACCTTGGGATCGGCGTCATCCTTCAGCAGAAGCATGAGCGTCTGGCGCAAGCTGTCCAACGCTCCCGGGCCGGCGTTCATCAGCGCATTCAGGACGGGCGCGGTACATGCAGCACGAACGGCTTGGGGCAGCGATTCCAGCAGCCCCCGCTCCGTTGCACCGTGCAGGTCCAGAACGCTGTCACCTATCCCGATGCCAAGGTGCGTTGAACCATCCGCAACTGCGAGCGCACAAAAAGGCAAGCTTTGCAGAGGGAAGCCGAGTTCCGAGTTGTTGGCCGACTCGACCCAACTCTTCCAGCCCCAGCATTCGTTCAGCGGCGCGCTCATGCGATCAACCCCGCGGAACGCAACTCTTCCATCGGCTCGGCGAACGAGCATGAGCCGAAGCTGACCATCACGTTCTTGCGCATAGCGGCGAGTGCATTGCCGGGTATCGTCTGGTCGCGCCAACGCACCCCGCCATCGTCGAAGGCGAGTGCCTGAAGCGACGACTCCTGGAGCAAGCTGATGGCCGTACGCTCGTCACCGCCGTGCGCCAACAATGCGGTGGCGAGCAGCACGTTCAGGAAGCCATACATCGGCGCGCGCGCACTGTTTTGCTCGTAGGTCAGGGCGTAAGCGCCGCGGATCGCGTGGTGGAGACCTGCGGTCGCCTTGAAGGAGACGTTGTGAGCGAGGCAGCAAGCGATGAAGCGAGCCACCTGTTCCGGCGCGGGAATCGCATCCGGGCTGGTGCCGCCGGTCCTGATCTTTGCTCGCATGCCTGCGCCGGCAATGGCCCGAATGGTAGCTTCCAGATCGGGGCCGAGCTGCACCTCAACAAACGCGGTCGCAGGTTCGGGAACAAGTTCCGCGAGTTTCGCGATCGCGGACGGCGGCACGGGGCCGCATTCGATCGCTTCGACGCGCACACCGCTGCCGGTGCTCAAGAGCGACCGGGTCTGATCGTCGAAATCACCTCGGACGATCGCGGACAGCGGCCAATCGCGCGCTCTCTCGGGGTACTGGCTCGCAAAGCTGCGCAGCTTAGAGGCAGGCAGGATGAGCTTCCCCAGCGCCCAAGCGTCGGGTCCATTGCGATAGGCTGCGTAGTTGGTTACGGTCGCATCGAGATCGAGAGCGGCGGGCGGAAACAGCCCGGCGTAGTCGATGCACTCAGACAGAAGCGTGCGGACGGACCTCATGCCTCGCTCGTCTGGCCGCCCTTGAAGTGCCGCGCGAGCCCCTGCCAGCATTCGTAATACTCGTGCTGCAGGATCTTCGACTCGAGCGCGTAGCGCGTTGGCCGGACCGCCATTCTCGTCTCGAACATGAACGCGAGCGTGTCTGCGATGTACTGCGGCTTCAACTCAGCGCTGCTCGCACGTGCAAATGTCTCCGCGTCCGGTCCGTGCCCTGACATGCAGTTGTGCAGGCTGGCGCCACCGGGCAGAAAGCCCTCCGCTTTTGCGTCGTACTGGCCGCGAATGAGGCCCATGAACTCGTTCATCATGTTGCGGTGGAACCATGGCGGGCGGAAGGTGTGCTCCGCGACAAGCCAGCGCGGCGGGAAGATCGCGAAGTCCACGTTCGCAACGCCACGCAGATGTGAGGGTGCGGTGAGCACGGTGTAGATCGACGGATCAGGGTGGTCGAAGCTGACGCTGTTGATGCAGTTGAAGCGCGCCATATCGTACTTGTACGGGGTGTAGTTCCCATGCCAGGCCACGACGTCGATCGGCGAGTGGTTGAACTTCGCCGACCAAAGATTGCCCAGGAACTTTGCTACCACCTCGCAATCGCTGTCGCGGTCCTGGTAGGCAGCCACGGGTGCGAGGAAGTCGCGCGGATTGGCAAGCCCATTGGCGCCGATTGGGCCGAGATCGGGTAAGCGGAATGGCTGGCCGTAGTTTTCGCAGATGTACCCGCGAGCCTTTTCGTTGAGCACTTCGACCTGGAACTTGATGCCGCGAGGGATGACGATCAGCTCGCCGGGTTGCACCTCAAGCGTGCCGCACTCGGTTGCAAAGCGAAGTGCCCCTTGCTGCGGCAGGATGAGCATCTCGCCATCGGCACTGTAGAAGTAGCGGTCCCGCATCGACGTATTCGCCACATACAGATGAATGCCAACACCGTCGTGCGTTGCGGGATCGCCGTTGCCGCCGAGCGTGATGATCCCTTCGACGAAGTCCTTCGGCTCGGATGGCATCTCGATCGGGTTCCACCGCATCTGGTTCGGCGGTGTGGGAACCTCGTTGAACGGGCCGCTTCGCATCAGCGTCTGCGTCGGGAACGGTTGGTATGGTTCGTGAACGACGGACGGACGGATGCGGTACATCCACGTCCGTTTGTTGCGTTCGCGAGGCGCTGTAAACGCGGACCCGCTTACCTGTTCCGTGTACAAACCAAGTTCGTTGCGTTGGGGTGAGTTTTGCCCGACCGGCAGGGCGCCGGCGACGGCTTCGGTCGCAAACTCATTCCCGAAGCCGGACTGGTATTTCAACTCAGACATGTTCTTGCGCCTCGCCTGTTTCGATCAGCGTGTTTCGATCAGCGCTGACCACCCTACCGCAAAGCGACGCACGGGTGTCGACGGCCGTTGAAGCCGCACAGTTGTGCGGCAAAAGAGAACGCCGCGACCGAAGACCGATCGCGGCGTGCAGCACATTGGCGCTGTCCCGTTTACCGGTGATGGATGTGGAAGAAGTAGCTTCCGATTGTCCTCGCCTCAAGAAAGAGCGTGGCCATCTGTGAGGTGAAGAAAAAGGCGCCCAGGTAGAACCATGCGGGTGCAGTTTGCTCAAAGCGCAACGTGCGACGTCCTAAGGCGACGATCTGCGGCGCCTGTGCGGCCCAGATCACGAGCGCGCCCAGCGCGGCACCGCCCAGAAGATCGGAGGTGTAATGCGCGCCGGTGTAGATGCGGGATGATTCCACGAGGATGAAGTAAGGGACAATCCACTTGGTCAGCTTCGGCCGCGCGATACAGATCGTCGTAAGTAAAGCGGCGAAGACGGTGACGTGGTCGCTCGGGAATGAGTTCCAGGTGTTCAGCGGCTTGTCCAGCATGAAGAACGGCGTGCGGAAGTGGATCGCTGCATCGTAAAAGGGCCGCGGGTGACTCGGAACGGTGTGTTGCAGAAGACGGCTGATCGCGCCGGCAGGGAATGCGAGAAGGCTGCCCGCGAGGATGCGCGCACGGCTTTCCGAATCACTATTCGCAAACCAGCAGTACCAGAGGCAGGCCACCAATGCGAAGCCCGAAAACAGGAAACACCCATCCAGCGACCAGAAGACGAGATCAAGCGTTTGGCTGCGGTGTGCGAACTGGTTCGCGAACCTGGCAACCGGACGGTCGAGAACATTTGGAGCGTAAGCCAGTGCAATCGATCCGACCAGCGCGAGAAGAGCGAGCGCGGCGTTCCGGACATAGGGGCGAGCGGCCGTTTCAGCGACACGCGGGGTGCGTTGCGCGCTGGTCGACCATGTTGCGGTGGAGCGCAGCGTCGTCACGCGGGCGTCACCTGCTGGATTCAGGACGGTGTCTAACGTTTGTTGCATCACACCTTGCTTCCGCGAGGCCGTACATCTCTGGGTGCCCGTCGCATGGGAACAGTAAGGAACGTGAGCAAGGTTAATGCGGGGTTTCGGGTTTCTAACTACCACGTTACGGTAATGTGAATGCACCGACGGGAAGAGTTGGTACTTGCGGGACGATAACGCCGTCGAGCGCCTCGCTAGGCGCTCTTTGCGAGCAGAGACTCAGGCACCGGGCTTGCGGCGGTTGCAACGGCGGGAGCAGGCAGCAGGAACCCTGCCGCTGTTGCGACAAGCGCAATCCACAGCAGGTCTGCACTGAACAGATGCAGCACCTGGAGTGTCAACGGCGCCAGAGCCAGGACGTCAGCAACTCCGAGTGCAATCTGCGCCGCCAAAAGGGCCATGAGAGTCTTCGCGTAGCTCCGATGGACTGCCCACGCGAGTAGACCGATGGCGATGAAAGCTCCGACCGAGGCGGCGGGGTGCATCCATCGCATGCGGACCAGCAAGGGCGAACTGCTCGCAAAATCGGCGAGCAGAGCAGAATGGAGATCCGGTGCCGGAAACAGCGTGTCGGCGAGCGCCGCGATCGAACCCGTGGCTCCAGTCAGCATTGTGAAGAAGATCGCAAACCAGCTATAGCGACGCGCCGCCTGCGTCCGGGCGCCAGGCGTTGGGCGGGGGAGTTGAAACCACCAGGCCAACGTGAGCGCGCCAAGGAGCAGCAGCGTATTCGTGAAATGGATGCATTGGACAACGACTCGTGCGTCGGAGGTGTTGTGTTCCACGAAGCCGCCCTTGACGAGAACGGCTCCGAGAATCGCCTCTGTAAACAGCAGGACTCCCGACCAGACCGCCGCAGTGCGAGCGCGATGTCCCGCGGGACGGGCGAGAAAGGTCCAGGCAATCACCGCGGCTACCAGGCCGCTACAGACTCCAGTCATGGAGCGATGAGCGAACTCAATGATGGTAGCGAGCCGTGGGTGATGCGGGATGACGTCCCCATTGCACAGGGGCCAGTGATTGCCACAACCTGCGCCTGAGCCCGTCGCGCGCACGACCGCGCCTTCGAGAATGACCAACACCATCCAACTCAGCGCGACTGCCGAGAAGGTGGGAAGGCCACGCCCGGTGCGCGCGAGGGCTAAAACTCGCCTCATACCGCTCTATGTTAGCTGCGTGCGAGAGCCCGCGCTCTTTCCGTAGCACGTTTCACCGCTTTGATGAGCGTCACGCGCAAGCCGCCCTCTTCGAGTTCCAGAATGCCGTCGACCGTGCAGCCTGCAGGTGTCGTTACTTCGTCTTTGAGCAGGGCCGGGTGTGATCCTGTTTCGAGCACCATTCTGGAGGCGCCATAGGCGGTCTGGGCGGCTAGTTGCGTTGCGACGTCCCGGGGCAAGCCGACGTTGACGCCCGCTTCCGCGAGCGCCTCGATGATGATGTACAGGAACGCCGGGCCGGAGCCGGAGAGCCCGGTGACCGCGTCCATGTGCTTCTCGTCGACGGTTACAACCCGCCCGACGGTACGGAACATGCGCTCTGCGGTTTGGAGCTGCGCTTCCGTCGCGAAGCGGCCGCGGACCATCGCCGTCATGCCGGCACCGAGGCGCGCGGGCGTATTGGGCATGGCGCGGATCACGGCTACACCATCGCCGGCCACCTGTTCGATTGCGCTGGTTGTGACCGAGGCCGCGATCGAGATGACCAGTTTGTTGGGACTGAGGGCGGGTGCGATCTGTGCGACCACGTCGAGAACCTGCGTGGGCTTGACCGCCACCACGATAAGGTCAGCGCCTTCTGCAGCGGCGAGGTTTTCGGTCAGGCAGCGAACCCCAAGTCTGGCCTCGACGGCGGCGACACGCTCCGCGTGCGCCACGGTGCCCACGATCTGGTCGGGTTGGAACAGGCCCGACTGGATGAACGCGCTGAGCAGGATGCCGCCCATCTTGCCGGCGCCGAGCACGGCAAGTCGGCCGAGCGGAGCTTCGTTGTGAGACCCGGAAGTCGGCTGCATGGGGTCAGCCTACCATCGCGGGTGTTGCGGTCAGCTTGCAAGCGGAAGCTCGGAGTCGGATGTGGAGGCTTCGAGCATGCGGTACAGCGTCGAGCGGCTGATTCCGAGCACCTCGGCGGCCCGCAGTTTGTTGCCACGGCAGCCCCGCAGCACGGCACAGATGTGCTCCTGGACGATCGTGTCCAGCGGGACCATGCGAACCTGTTTTGGCTGCGGCTTCGTTGGACGCTCGATCGCGATTGCCCTCGCCCAGTCACTCAGCCCGAGTTCCACGCCGTCGACGGCGTTCGCGAGCAGCTCGTGAGCAACAACTGCAAGCTCCGCCAGGTTGCCGCTCCAGGCGTGCTGCATGGCCGCGCGGAGCAGAGGCTCCGAGACCTGCGGGACGGGTCGGCCGGCGGCATGCGCGCGGGCCGCCAGCGTCTGGGTGAGGAGCATGGGGATGTCCTCGACGCGGTCCTTGAGGCACGGGACGTTGACGCGGACGAAGCCTAGAGCCTGGGCGAGCTCGGCTGAGAAGCGGCCCATGCTGACCAGCGCACGGAGGTCCTCCGAGGTTGATGCCGCGACGGAGAATGCTCCCGCACGCCGGGTCCGCAGGAAGCGGAGCAGATGATTCTGCGCCAGCGGCGAGAGCTGACCGACCTCGGGCAGGAACAGGAAGACGTCCTGCGGAAGCGCGCCGGACCCGTGCACTCGGGTCAGCCGATCGTCGGCGTCGTTTTCGTTCAGCACGATAAACGGGCGGCGGGGGTGCTGTGAGAGGTCGAGGAGCAGACGGGCGACAGCCTCCTGGCCGCAGTCCTGAACGCCTGTGAGGAGGACGGTGCGGACGTGGGGGGCGAGGCGTCTGATCTGCGACCAGAGGTGGGACATGGAGGCGCTGGGGCCGAGAAGGGTGAGGGCGAAGTCGGTGCTGGCCGGGACGGTGGTGCTCTGCGAAGCGTCGGGTGTGATGTGCATACACCCGCTCTATCGGAACGGAGAAGGCGAAGGTTTAGCGAAGTAGACGGGATTTCTGAGGAGGGTTTCCCAAAATGAGACAGGGTGCCACGGCGGTGGCACCCTGTCCCAAAACAGAACGATTCTTCTGGCGTGTTGGCTAGACCGCAGACTTCGCGCAGTAGGCGTCGAAGGCGCGGGCGAGTTCCTGGGCGATGGCGGGGGCCGTGGAGGTCTCGATCGCCGAGCGCTGCATCAGGTACACGAGTTGGCCGTCGCGGAGGATGGCGATGGCGGGGGAGGTGGGTGGGTGGCCGCCGAAGTAGCCGCGGGCGCGCTCGGTGGCTTCGCGGTCCTGGCCGGCGAAGACGGTGACGGCGTGGTCGGGCTTGGTGGTGTGCTGGAGGGCGAGACGGACGCCGGGGCGCATCTTGCCGGCCGCGCAGCCGCAGATGGAGTTGACCACGACCATGGTGGTGCCGGGCTGGGCGATGGCGTTGTCTACGTCGGCGGCGGTGCGGGCCTCGCTGATGCCGGCGCGGGTGAGTTCCTCGCGCATGGGGATCACCATAAGTTCTGGGTACATGCTGTCTCCTGGATTCCGTGATCAGAACGATCTACGGATTCGATTGTACGGCGGGGTGGAAGGATTCAGCGGGGCAGTGGTACCCCTCCCCGGGGGTACTTTTTGCGTAAAGTACTTGGAATAGAGACTTAGCCCCGGACTTCAAGGGCAAGTACCCCGACACGCCCCGGCGAGAACCTGAGGAGATGACCTGAGATCAATTGTACGGAAGTGAAGGGAATGGATGTGCAAAGGTAGAAAGAGAAATCTGTGACCATTTTGGAAAACATCCCGCTGGCGCCGTACACGACGTTTGGAGTCGGAGGGGCGGCGCGGTTCTTCATCGAGGTCAAGGACGAGCCGGCGCTGATGGAGGCCTTCCGGTGGGCCGAGGAGCGGGATCTGGCCGCGTTTGTTCTCGGGCGGCGGGAGCAACCTGCTGGTCGCAGACTCCGGCTTTGGCGGCCTGGTGGTGCGGATTGGGATCCGCGGCGTTGAGCGCGAGGGTTGCCGGTTTGACGTGGGTGGGGGCGAGCCGTGGGATCCGCTGGTGGATACCACGATTGCGGCCGGGTGCGCCGGCATGGAGTGCCTCGCGGGGATTCCGGGTAGCGTGGGCGCAACGCCCGTGCAGAACGTCGGGGCCTACGGACAAGAGGTCTCGCAGACGATCGAGTCAGTGCGGGCGTTTGATCGCGCGAGTCGAGAGTTTGTGGAGTTGACCTCGGAGGAGTGCCGGTTCCGCTACAGGACCAGCATCTTCAACACCGAGGAGCGCGGCCGCTATGTGATCACGCGGGTTCGCTTCACCTTGCGGGCGGGCGGCGAGCCGTCACTGCGCTATGCGGATGTGCAGCGGTACTTCGCGGGCCGGGAAGGCACACCGACGCTGGCAGAGGTCGCGCGCGGGCGGTGCGCGAGATACGCAACAGCAAGGGGATGGTGATCGTCCCGGGCGACCCGGACACCCAGAGCGCGGGGTCGTACTTCAAGAACCCGGTGGTCGGCGGCGGAAAGGGTCCCGCGGGTGGCGGAGGCGGCGGGGATCGAGAGCCTTCGCGTGCCGGTGTATCCGGCCACCGACGGGCGAGTGAAGCTGTCGGCGGCGTGGCTGATCGAGCGTGCCGGGTTTGCGAAGGGATTTCGGCTGGGTGCGGCGGGCATTTCGACCAAGCACTCACTGGCGTTGACGAACCGCGGCGGGGCGACCTGTGCGGACATCCTGCGGCTGGAGCGGCGCGTTCGGGATGGGGTGCGGGAGCGGTTTGGCGTGGATTTGGAACGCGAGCCTGTCCTGCTGGGAAGCGCCGAGGTGTAAAGGCCGGGTTTCGGGGTAGTCCGTGGAGTCGTTCGGGACAGGCGGCCTGCGGAGCTGCAGGAACGACGACGTAGGTCGCTACACCAAGTCAGGTTCACTTCTTCGTGATGCCCATACTGTAGAGAAAGTCCGGCCGGGCGCGGCCCTGGAAGTCGAAGACGTGGATGTAGAACTGCTGGTTCGGCGACGACGTCTGGAGTGTGACGTAGGAGTTTGAAAAGCCGAGTTCATTGCCGTGAGAGACGCACGGGTCTGTGAAGTTGGCGTGGCCGGCGCTATAAGGCGCACCTGACGGCGGACTGTCCGCAACCGGGTCGTTGCAGGTCATGAGCCGATTGCCGTTTGCATCCAGGACCTCGAGTGCAGGGTCGGCGGACGAGATGGTGAGACTGCTGTAGGTGCCGTTCCAAACCTGAGTGTCGGCGCTAACGCTGACCTGGTATGTTTCACCGGCGTTGACGCCGGACATGACGTAGAAGTCCTGGTCGGGTGCGGCCTGCCCGGAGGTATCCGTGTAGGGGCTGAGCGAGGCGTAATAGGTGCCCGCGACCACCGGAGTGGCGGTGGCGAGGGTGTCGTTCCGCGAGGGCAACGGAGCCGGCGTTACAAGGATGCTGTCCGGTTTGTGGATGGTGAACTGCGCGCTATTGGAGGCATCGGTGAGTGTGACTGTGAACTGCGTGAGACCGGGGGATTGCGGCGTTCCGGTGATCTCGCCTGTGTTCGCGTTTAGTTGAAGTCCCGCGGGCAGCGAACCGGAGCTGACCGTGAAGTTATAGGGCGGGGCGCCGCCGCTTATGGAGACCGTGTGATCGAACGGCTTGCCGACGACTCCGACCTGCATCAGCGCGTCGGAGAAGTTGAGAGCCGCTGGGAGCACAATCAGCGGCAGCACTGTTTGATAGGTGAAGTGGGCGTCCTGCGCCTGCAACGTGAGATTGAAGGTTCCGGCCTGTGTAGGGAGGCCCGGGAAGTCAAGCTGGGCGTCGATGGCCTTGGACGACGACATCTGGAGACCTGGCGGGAGGGATCCGGCGAGCAAGGTCCAGGTGATTGGCTCGGCGCCGCAATCGAGATTAAGCGAGCCGAAGTAGTAGACACCGATCTGGGCGGGCTGCAGCCCAGGGGCGAATCCTCCGGCGTTAAACGAGAACGTCGCGGATGCGCTCTGAACAGGCGAAGATGAGTCCGAGACTTTGACGTCGAAGGTGAATGGACAGACCGGAGCGGATGGCGTCCCGCTGAGCAAGCCAGTGGGGCTTAGCGTGATGCCCGGGGGCAACAGGTCGTTCGTAGACCAGGTGAGCGCGCCTGTGCCGTAAGCTGCGGAGAGCTGGGTGGAGTACGGCGAGCCAACCTTGCCCAAAGGGATCACGGCGGTTGTGATCGATAACTGCGGGGTCGCCGGGGGCGTGGGGTTCGACGGTGGCGGCGTAGGCGCGGAAGGCGGTGCGCCGGAACCGCTGCCTGCGCCGCTGCAACCGGCAAGCAGGACGGCTGTGATCAGCAGAGCCGAGGATGCGGGTCCGGGTCTCACCGATGGGCTCCAGGGAAGATCACAGGAGCCGAGGGCGCGCTCTCGAGGCTTTCAAAGACGTCGAAGGTGGGCGAGGTGTTGTCGAGAATGAAGTTGATGCTTGGGGTAACCTGGCCCGCCTGTACGTTGACATAGTCAATCTGGCGCGGAACCTCGCAGTTGATCGTGGAGAAGTTCGCGTCGGTGGCGCTTTCGGTGTGATTCCAGTACTCCCCCGGACCGGGCGCCGCGATGATCGGGTTGTTGGGGCCGATCGCTCCGCCGTCGTTCAGAGGGCTCACCTCCAAGGCGTATGAGCCGACGGGAACGGGGATCTCGAACCAGCCGAGCAGGGCAGGGTTGCGAGAGCCGAATTGACTGCCGTCGACGTTATTGCCGTAAAAGCCGTGTGGACAGGCGGACGCAGGAGTGCAGGGGAGGTAGTTGGCGGTATAGGGCTGGCCAGGGTTTCCAGTGAATCGGAAGCCAGAGATCGAGGACCACGCCAAGGTGCGGTCCTCGCCAGCCATGGTCCCCGAAGCGGCGGGATGCGCCGCGACGAGCATATCCTGCAACTGACTTTGCCCGTCAGAGAACAGCACGACACCGGTGATGGTGCCGTACACCGAGCTATACGAGGCCGAAGGATAGAGCCAGGAGATCCAAGCCTTGTCGTCGGTCGAGAGCGTGGTCTGACCGGTGAGCTGAAAGTACATGATCGGCAACGCTGCAATGTCTGCTGCGGCCGTACCGCAAGGGTCGGTCCCGGGCAACGAGTGATCGAGGCCAAAGAAGTGGCCGAGCTCGTGCAGCATCACCTGGTTTTGCTGTTGTTCCGACAGACCAGAGCCGCCCGTGAATACTGACAGCGCGCTAACGATGTGACCGTCGTGGGAGAGTTTGCAGGTCGCAGTGAAGCCGACCACGGAAGCATCCCCGACGAGCTGAGCGAAGAGGCTGCCGTTGCTGTCGAAGATCATGGGCGACTGCTCGCCGTTGTTGCAGGAACCGACGACCGCATTGAAGTCCGCGACGCTGCTCACGTGACCGTTGGTGGCGCCAAGTATCGGGCCAGCATTGGCCGTGGTGAGCGCGACGGTCGGCACGTGGGTCCAGGTCGCGAAGGCGTTGCTGAGGTCCGCGACGGCGGAGGCGTTCGAGAGCGCGCCAAGCGTGCCGGTGTCGACGCGGTACTGGATCGAGTGGGAGTTATCCCAGACGAAAGGCTGGCCGTCGACGCCGAACGACGGGCTGCCGAGGAGCCAAGGGCCGCCGGCGTGAGCGGAAAACGAGAGCAGGGCGAGCACACAGATCAAGACTTGCAGGCGCTTCAACGAGGCGCTCCCTGAACGAGAAGATGGACGGATTCTTTGAGCGCGCTGAGCGGAATTGGACCGCGCTGGAAAGACTGAATGCTCGCGCGTGACCTGGGCGAGAGTTTGGCGGTGTTGAGCTGGCCTGAACGAACGAGGTTGTCGATCAGCCCGGAGTTCTGGTTCCCGTTGATCGCGTACTCCTGGCCGTTTGCCGCCTTCACGACGCGGAACCGGCCTTGCTCGAGACCGACGGGAGAGACGAAGCCCAGGTTTGTGGGCCGATTTAGAAACAGGACGACTTCGTCGCCGGCATGGTATCCGGCGCGCTCAGAGATGTCGCGAGGGTCCCAGAGGAACTGCCGGATGGTAATGCTGGCCGGCACCTGACCCTTCAGGACGTCGTCTACGGCGAGCGTAAGGACGAGTGTCTGGAGATTCTTATAGTGTGAGTCGGGCTCGACGCTGGCAGAGACCACGCGGCCCTGCAGGATCTGATTGGCGGTAGAGCTGAGATCGGCCAGGTTGCGCGGAAGCGTGATCGCGCTTCGCTGCGCGTCCGTCGTTGTAGCAGCCAGCGAGGCTGCGGCCGCGAAAACGATGAAAACCGTCGCGCGCCGAACCAAAAGACGGAAACCCGGCAGACAAGAGTGGCGGAGCCCTAGATGCATTTGCGCAGTCGTCCAGTGGGGAACGCGGCCTTTATAACACACTGACTCGAGAGAGTTAGTGCACCAATCTGAGAGTGCCCGCCTGCGGCGTACAACGGAACCGCGATTGACAAGCGCGACTGATCGGAAGCGCCGTTTTGCGTTTGCGCTTGACGACGGCGGGTGCGAGTGTCATGTTGCTCTCGGGCGTCCGATCGCTGCGACGCGACGAGGGGGTTGCCGGTGTTTAAGCGCATCTTGATCGCGTACGACGAATCGAAGGAGGCCTGCAAGGCGCTGGACGCCGGGATGAAGCTGGCCTGTGAACTGCGCGCCAAGGCGACGCTGCTGACGGTGCTGGAGCCATTGCCTGGGTATGTGCAGATGGCGTGCGCGGTGGCGCCGCATTATCCGCAACAGGCTGCGCACGAGCGGCGGACGCACATGGAACACGCGCAGGCAGAGGCGAAGCGGAAAGCCGCTGCAATGTGGGCTCGATATCGAGACCATGATGGTGGAAGGCGAGGAGATCGACGCCATCCTGGAAGCGGCGCGGAAGACGCACGCGGATCTGCTTGTGCTGGGGCTGCACCGGCATGCGCCGGGGATCGAATGGCAAGGGACGATGCGGTGTATTGCGAACGAGACGCCTTGCCCGATCCTGGCGGTTTGTTGATTCAATCAGCCGTGCGCGTTGTTAACGTGGAGGCGGAACTGCGAACCCGGTGTGGGCGGAGTAAGCGGTGCGAACGCCGTGCACGCTGGGGCGCTCGCGTGGCCTGACTTCGCATCGCGGTAACAGGCGGGCGCTACCAGTTCATCAGCTTGGAGTCGTCGACCATGACGACCCGGCAGGGGTCGGTGGCGGGGGCGTATTTGCGGCAGAACCCGAGAGCGGCCTGCTGTGCGGCGTCGCCGTTGGGCTGATTGCCCGCCTGGCCAAAGAAGCACTGCGAAGCCGAAACAGCGATCGCCTTGTGCGACGGCAAGGATGTGTACCTGGTGAGCACGCCGGGGTTGCGGGTGGAGACCGCGGGGCAGGAGCGGGGCGACGCTTGTGCGGACGGCTGCGACGGGAGTGGGTGTGCCGGTCCCGGCGGGTGTGACAGGCGCGGGTGCCGGAGCGGCTGCGGGTGTAGTGGCTGCAGGGGCAGCGGCGGCCTCGGCCGGCGCGGGTGTGGACTGCAGGTGCGAGTAGTGGAGCGCTACACCGATGCCGAGGAGGACGACGCCGAGAGCTATGCCGACGATGCGCCAGGGTTTGTCGATCTGAATCTTGCCCTGGATGCTGCCGACGACGCAGAGAACGATGAGGAGCAGGCCGACCAGCTGGAGGATGACGTCAGGGGAAGCTTTGAACAGCTCGGAGATCCACTCAGACATCGCATTCTCCTCCGGAGGCGAGCTTGTTGGTGTTGGTGTGCAGGTTGAGTGCAGCGTTGAGTGCGCGTCGAGTGCCCGAAGGGGTTCGCGGAGACTGTATCGCCGGTAAGGGAATTTCACAAGCGAAAGCTGGGGTGGTGCAGGCGGTGCGCGTCAGGCGCGGGTCGCGCGGGTGAGCGTCTGGAGGATGCGATCGATCTCTGGCGCGAGGACGGTGGCGGTGGGCCCCTGGGCGGCGTTGCGGCCGTCGGTGAGGCGGATGACCTCGGCGGCGCAGAGCAGGGCTTCGTCGACGTCGTGGGTGACGGAGAGGACCGGGATGCGCCGGGCGGCGAGTGTGCTTTGGAGCAGCGGGATGAGGTCGTCGCGGAGGGCGCGGTCTACGCCGGCGAAGGGTTCGTCGAGCAGCAGCAGTTGGGTGTCGGGGACCGCTAGCGCGCGGGCGAGCGAGACGCGTTGACGCTCGCCACCGGAGAGGTTGTGCGGACGGCGGTTGGCGAGGCGGTTGAGG
Source organism: uncultured Verrucomicrobiae bacterium (assembly GCA_963795955.1). Classification (GTDB taxonomy): domain Bacteria; phylum Acidobacteriota; class Terriglobia; order Terriglobales; family Acidobacteriaceae; genus Granulicella. Next base: position 55,291 of record CAWCJK010000002.1, on the reverse strand, counting down.
TCGAACATCTGCATGGCTTCGCGAACGAGCGGCTCGTCGGGTGCCGAGGCAGAGCGGAGGGCGGTGGCGAAGGTGACGTTTTGCAGGACCGTGAGGTGTGGGAAGAGCGCGGCGTGCTGCGGGGCGTAGGCGATCCGGCGGCGATGTGGAGCGACGGCAGGCGTGAGGGCCTTGAAGGGTCTCGGTGGAGCCGTCTCGGAGCGTGCGATCGTAGCGGACCTGGAGGTTGGGTGTGAGGCCGCAGAGGGCGCGGAGGATGGTGCTTTTGCCGCAGCCGGAGGGGCCGAAGAGGACGGTCCACGGCGCGGCTAGCGAGGCGGCGAAGTCGAGGCTCGAGGCCGCCGATCTGGCCTTGCACGGTGAGGCGGTGGTGCGCGGGGCTGCGGCGGAGGTCAGTCAAGCAGGACCGCTCCGGGCTGCGTCTTGGGGCGGGGGCGGAGTTGCATGATGACCAGGGTAAGGAAGGAGATGGCGAGCAGCAGCAGAGCGGTGCGATTGGCGGCGGGGTAGTTGGCCTCCTGCACCTGGTCGAAGAGGGCGATGGAGAGGGTGCGCGTGCTGCCCGGGATGTCGCCGCCGAGCATGAGAACGACGCCGAACTCGCCGACGGTGTGGCAGAAGGTGAGGATGCCGGCGACGAAGAAGGCTCGGCGGGAGAGTGGAAGGATGACGCGGCGGAAGACCTGCAGCGGCGAGGCGCCGAGGACGCGGGCGGTGTCGCGCAGCGTGGGGTCGACGGCGGCGAAGGCGGTGATGAGCGGCATCAGCGCGAAGGGCAGGCTGTAGATGACGGAACCGACGAGGAGGCCGCTGAAGGTGAAGGCTAGTGGGTGGCCGAGGGCTCGGATGAGGAGACGTCCGAGGGTGGTTTCGGGGCCGAGGCCTTCGAGGAGATAGAAGCCGAGGACGGTTGGGGGCAGCACCAGTGGCAACATCGCGAGCGCCTGGGTCAGGCGGCGCGGCCAGGTGGGGCCCTGGGCGATCCAGAGCGCGAGTGGAGTCGTGATGAGCAGGAGAAGGACGGTCGTCAGCGCGGCGAGGCGAAGCGTGATGCCGAGGGCTGCGAGATCCATGGGAGCAGTATGCAGTAGGCGGTTGGCGGTTGAGAGCTACAGTGTGCGCGCCCCGAGAGCCAGCGGCAGTTGAACAGCAGATTCCCTTCGGGAATGACAGAAAGAACTGCAACAGCAACTGCAACGAACCAATGCAGATTCCCTTCGGGAACGACTAGCAAAGAGGACAGCTAACGGTGGTCCTAGCGGGCGGGATCCAGTCCGAATTGGGGGAGTTTGTTTTGGACCTCTGGGCTGGTGAGCCAGTGTAGGAACGCTTCGGCGGCGGCGTGGTTGGGCCCGTTGCGGAGGGCTACGCCGCATTGGCGGATGGGCGGGTAGACGACGGGAGGCGGAGGAAGGTGCCGGTCTCGCGGAAGTGCGGGCTGGAGGCGATGGTCAGCGAAATGAGGGCGGCCTGGGCGTTGCCGGTGTCGGCGAACTGGGCGGTTTGCATGATGTTTTCGCCGACGACGAGCTTGGGGGCGAGCTGGTCGTGGAGTTTGAGGGCGCGGAGGGCGGCGGTGGCGGCCTGGCCGTAGGGCGCATGGAGGTCGTTGGCTACCGCGATGCGGGCGACCTCAGGTTTCGCCAGCGAGGCGAGTGAGAGAGGTTGAGCGGGTGAGTCCTTGCGCGCCCAGAGGACGAGCACGCCGCGGGCGTAGAGCGTGGGTTGGGGGTCGACGGTGAGTTTGGCGTCGGCGAGTTGCTGCGGGTGCGCGCAGTCGGCAGAGAGGAAGAGGTCCGCGGGGGCGCCGTTCTGGATCTGCTGCGTGAGCGTGGCGGAGGAGCCGAAGTTTGGCAGCGATGTGGACACCGGTCTGGTGCTCGTACTCGGCCGCGAGGGTGGGGAGGACGGGCTGGAGGTCGGACGCGGCGGCGATGTGGAGGTCTGTGCGTCTGGGCCGTTGCCCGCGTGGGGGAGAGCGCAGCGGCGGCGATGGTAACGGCGCAGAGAAGAGAGCGCAGAGCGCTACGGTAAGCTGAAGACGCGCATGGCAGCCTTGGCACAGAAATCGATTTTACATGTTTTGAGATGTATTGGATGCGATTCGCGGCTGGCGGCGAGTGACGCTCCGAGCGACTTTCGTTGCGCGAACTGTGGCGAGTTGTTCGAGGTGGAGTACCCGTGGAGCGAGGGGTCGCCCGGGCGCGCGGGCGCGGGGCTGCTGCCCAATACGCACGCGCTGCGGCATCTGTGGGAGGAGCGGCGGACCTCGACGCTGTCGCTCGATCAGAGCGGGGTTTGGCGGTTTCGGGAGTTGCTGCCGATCGTGGCGCCGGAGCGCGTGGTGACGTTGCGCGAGGGAAACACGCCGTTGTACGAGATGCCGCGGGCGGCGGAGGCGGCTGGGTTGAACTGGCTGCTGGCGAAGCACCAGGGCATGAACCCTACGGGGTCGTTCAAGGACACGGGGATGACGGCGGCGCTGAGTGCGGCGGTGGCCGGCGGGTTTGAGTGGGTGGCGTGTGCGTCGACCGGGAATACATCTGCGGCGATGGCGGCGTATGCGGCGCGAGCGGGGCTGAAGAGCCTGGTGCTGATCCCTGAGGGAAAGATCTCGTGGGGCAAGCTGTCGCAGGCGATGGATTATGGCGCGCTGACCGTGCAGTTGCGGACGGATTTCGATGGCTGCGTGCGGGTGCTGGCGGAGTTGATCCGTCGCGCGCCGATCTACCTGCTGAACTCGGTGAATCCGTACCGGCTGGAGGGGCAGAAGACGCCGGCGTTTGAGATGCTGGAGCAGATGGACTGGCATGTGCCGCAGCATGTGGTGGTGCCGGGTGGGAACCTGGCGAACTCGTCCGCGCTGGGCAAGGGGTTTGCGGAGATGAAGGCGCTGGGGTTCATCAGCCGGGTGCCGAAGATCAGCATCATCCAGGCGGAGGGCGCGAATCCGCTGTACCGGAGCGTGCACGAGACGGGCGGGACGAAGCTGGAGCCGGTGGTGGCCGAGACGCGGGCGACGGCGATCCGGATCGGGAATCCGGCGTCGTGGCGCAAGGCAGTCAAGGTGCTGGCGTCGACGGGTGGGTGGTGCGAGCAGGTGAGCGAGCGTGAGATTGCGATCGCCAAGGCGGAGATTGGGGCCGAGGGGATTGGGTGTGAGCCGGCCTCGGCGGCGACGCTTAGCGGGGTTGAAGAAGCTGACGGCGGATGGGCGGATCGGGCGCGAGGAGACGGCTGTGCTGATCCTGACGGGGCACACACTGAAGGACCCGGAGTACACGATCCAGTTTCATCGGGGAGAGCTGTTCAGCGAGGTTGAGGAGAGTGCGGCGACGGAGGCTGAGCGAGCGCAGACGGCCTCGCTGCGGCGGGAGCCGCTGGTGATGGACCCTGACGCGGACAAGGTACTGCGGGTGCTGGACCGGGTTGCGGGATTTGCGAGTCAACCGGCATGAGTGGGAACCACGCGAAGATGCCGGGCGTGCGGGTGAGCCTGCCGGCGACCTCGGCGAATCTGGGGCCGGGCTTTGACGCGGTTGGGTTGGCGATGTCGCTGCGCCTGACCGTGGAGGCGCAGGAGGCCGCGCGTGACAGGGTCGAGGCGACTGGCCGGGATGCGGAGCGGTGCGGGGCGGTTGAGGACAACCTGATCCTGGACACGTACCGCGCGGTGATGGAAGCTGCGGGCCAGGCCGCGCGGCCGTTGCATCTCGTTGTCGAGAACGAGATCCCGTTGGGCATGGGGTGTGGGTCGAGCGCGGCGGCGCGGCTTGCGGGCGTGGCGCTGGCGAACCATTTTGGGCAGCTTGCGATGGACGGCACGGCGGTGATCACGGAGGCGAGCCGGCGTGAGGGGCATCCGGATAACGTCGCGGCTTGCTGGTTTGGCGGATTTACGGTGTCGGTTCCGCACGCGGACGGCGTGGCGGCGGCGACGTTTCCGTGTGACGGGACGTGGCAGTTGGTGCTGGCGCTGCCTAAAGAGGGGGTCGCGACCGAGAAGGCGCGGGCGTTGCTGCCGGACCAGTTCACCCGGGAGGATGCGGTCTTCAACGTGCAGCGGGCGGCGTTGCTGACGGCGGCGTTTGCGCACGGCCGGCTCGATCTGCTGCGGGTCGCGATGGAGGACCGGCTGCATCAGCCGCATCGAAGGGCGGTCTGCGGGCTGCTGGAGCATCTGGACCGCGCTGCACGGCGCGCAGGAGTTCGCCGGGCGTGGCGCTGAGCGGGGCCGGACCGGCTCTGCTGGCCATTTTGAGCGAGAAGGCGACGCTGCATGCGGCGGAGGAGAGGCTGCGGCGCGTGCTGGGGTCTGCGGTGGAGCTCGTGCCGCTGCGGATCGGCGGGCCGGCATCGGTCGAGGTGCTCTGAGTGCATCGTTCGAGGCCTCTGAGCATCTACTTGAGTGCGGTATCAAGGGGAATTCCGGAGGAACAATGGCGAATCAGTTTGTGACCGAGGTAAATGACTCGGAGTTCGAAGCGAAGGTTCTGCAGTCAGATACACCGGTTCTGGTTGATTTCTGGGCTGCATGGTGCGGCCCGTGCCGCGCGCTCGCGCCCGTGGTGGACCAGGTAGCGGCCGAGTATGACGGCAAGCTGAAGGTCATGAAGATGGACGTGGACCGCAACAACATGACCCCAGGCCGGTATGGCATTCGCGGTATCCCGGCGCTGCTGGTGTTCAAGGGCGGCCAGGTTGCGGAGCAGATCGTGGGCTATGTGCCCAAGGATACGATCGACCAGACGCTGAAGCGCGTGCTGGTGTAAGAAGCAGAAGACGTTCTTCAAGGCCCGGACCTCTGGTGAGGTTCGGGCCTTTGTGTTTGTCTGGGCGGGTAACGCTGGCGATGGCTGGCCGGTGCGGGCGGCGTGTTCTAGACTTGTGGCTACATGCTGGATTGGTTACTCCTGCGCGGAAGTCTGATCGCACTGTGCATTCTTGCGAACAGCTTCTTTGTGGCCGCGGAGTTCGCGCTGGTGAGCGTGCGCGAGACCCGGATTCAGCACCTGCTTACGCGTAAACGGGCGGCGGCGCATACGGCGCTGCGCCTGAAGCACAACATCGACGAGGTGCTGCCGGCGGTTCAGCTGGGCGTGACGCTGGCCAATCTTGTGCTGGGCGGTTTGGGCGAGCCGGCGGTTGCGGCGGGGATGCAGCACCTGCTGCGGCGTCTGCCGGAGAACTCGTGGGCGACGGCGCACTCTTTGTTGCTGGCGCACAGTTCGGCCGTGGTGCTGGCGTTCTTCTTCATCACCTACCTTGAGGTTGTGCTCGGCGAAATTGTGCCGAAGTCGCTGGCGTTGCAGCGGGCCGAGCGCATTGCGCTGGCCGTCGCGGGGCCGGTGGACCTGTTTATCCGGATGACGCGGCCGATTGTGCGCCTGCTGAATGGGTCGGCGGCGCTGGTGCTGAAGCTGTTCCGGGCGCCGCTGCGTGGCGAGGCCGGCGCACACTCGCCGGAGGAGCTGAAGTTGATGACCTCGGCGACCCGCCGGCTGGGGCTGCTGCCGATCTATCCAGGAAGACATCGTGCATCGCGCGCTGGAGCTGAACGATGTGTCGGCGAGCGAGATTATGACGCCGCGGACGCGCATCTTTTCGCTCCCGGCGGATATGCCGATGGAGGTCGCCAGCGCACGGATTGTCGAGGAAGAGCACTCGCGTGTGCCGGTCTACGATCCGGCGGGTGGGAAAGACGCGTTTGTCGGGGTGGTGTATTCGAAGGACGTCTTCCGGCTGATGCACTTCCGCAGCGTGGCGCTGAGCATGGGACACCGCGGGCCCTCGGGGCTGACGTTGCGCGAGGTGATGCGCGATGTGCTGGTGGTCCCGGAGACGAAGCCGGCACTGGAGCTGCTGCAGGAGTTCCAGGAGCGGCGGCGGCATGTGGCCATCGTGGTGGACGAATTTGGGTCGACGCTGGGACTGGTGACAGCGGAGGATGCGCTGGAGCAGCTTGTGGGCGAGCTGGAGGATGAGTTCGATACGGGCAAACCGGCCGCCGCCATTCCTGTGGGGACAGCCGGCGGCGGGGTGGTGCTGGACGCGAGCGTGACGCTTCGGGACCTGGCGACGCAGCTGCGCTGGGAGCTGCCGCGGACCGCTGGCGTGGAGACGCTGGCAGGGCTGCTGCTGGCGCAGTTTGGGCATATCCCGGTGGCGGGTGAGTCAGTGGTGATGGACGGCCGGCGGTTTGAGGTAGTGGCGATGGACCGGCACCGGATTGCGCGGGTTCGGGTGGAAGACGAGCGCAACCTCGGCGCTGGAGCGAAGGACCAGACGCGAGAGGCGATGGCCGGGATCGCCGGATGACCGCGAAGAGCTGGGCGAAGCCCTTTCAGCGGGCGCTGCGGAGGCTGTTGATCACGTTACCGGCGTTATGGCTGGTGGTCACCGTTGTGTTCCTGCTGATCCACCTGGTGCCCGGCGATCCGATTGTGCTGATGCTGGGCGAGGGGGCCTCGGCGGGCGATATCGCGGCGTTGCGGCACAGCTATGGGATGGACCGGCCCTTGGGCGAGCAGTACTTCGGGTACTGGCGCGGGCTGGGCCATGGCGACCTGGGGCGATCGCTGCGGCTGCATGATTCGGTGTGGCACCTGATTGGGCAGAGGTATCCGTACACGCTGGCGCTGACGGCGGCAGCGATGCTGCTGGGCGCGGGGTTCGCGATCCCGGCGGGCGTGGCGGCGGCACAGCACCGCGGCCGATGGGCGGACAGGGTGCTGAGCTTTGGAAGCCTGGTGGGGTTGTCGTTGCCGAACTTTGCGTTGGGGCCGGTGCTTATCCTGTTGGTTTCGATCGAGTTGGGATGGCTGCCGGTGTCGGGCGCGGGCGTGGGCGCGGGGGATTTCTTGCGGCACCTCGTCCTGCCGGCGATTACTTTGGGTCTGGGCGTCGCCGCCATCTTGACCCGGATGGTGCGTAGCGCGATGCTGGAGGAGCTTGGCGAAGAGTATGTAAGAACCGCAAGGGCGAAGGGTCTGCCCGAGCGCACGGTGGTGTATCGGCATGCGCTGCGCAATGCACTTACGCCGATCGTGACGGTGTTGGGATTGCAGTTCGGGTCACTGCTGGCTGGGGCCATTGTTACAGAGACCATCTTCGGTTGGCCGGGGCTGGGGCGACTCACGTTATCGGCCGTTTCGAACCGCGATTACCCGTTAGTGCAAGGGTGCATTCTTGCAATTGGCGTTACTTATGTCATCGTGAACTTCCTGACGGACTCGTTATACGCTGTAGCCGATCCCCGAACGCGCCGATAGGAGCAATATGACTCCGCGAGATCGCCTCCTCTGCTGGACTGTTTTTTCTTCTGCATGCATGACGTTGCCGATGAGCGTGGCGGCGGCCCAGGTGTCGGTGCCGGCCGCGCCGCCGCCGAATGCCAAGACCTATGACTTCCGCGACTCCCACTACGGTGTGCGGTTTCGCGTGCCGGAGGGCTGGACGCTGGCGCGAAAGGATGGCGAGCTGAGCACGTTTCACCTCGACGCGCGGACAGCGTCACCCAAGGCGCAGATGCGATCGGTTGCGGCGATCCAGTTCAATCCGTATCCGTTTTCGACCTTCAGCGGCGCCCTGTTTTATTACAGCGTGGAGCCGCACTCGACGGACGCGGAGTGCGCAAAGCAGGCGACCGGCCGAGCAGTGCACCGGCCGGACACGCAGGACATCGACGGCATGAGCTTTGTGCACGGGCACTATGAGGACGGGCGGATCTGCGTGGAAGCGCGCGACGAGGTATACACGGCCTATCGCAAGGGCGCGTGTTACCGGTTTGACCTGGCGATGAACACGTTCTGCTCGATCTCAAGCGGGGCGGCGGACCTCACCGATATGCAGCTCGAGCAGATCGACAAGCGAATGACGGACATCCTGTCGACCGTGACGCTGGACTGGACGAAGACCGGACCGCATCCGGTCCCAGTGCCGAAGCTGCCGGACGCGCCTGAGCCGAGCGTGGACCGGAGTGTGCTGCCGGGAACGCTGCAGGGCGGGCAGTAGGTTTCGGCACGCTCCTAGGTACGGATATCGAGCGGAATGAGCTCGGCGCGGAGCTCTTCGCCCTTGTTCGCGAAGAGAAAGGCGACGCCGAGCGGGAGGGAGAAGCGGCGTGGCCCCGCGCTTCCTGGGTTCAGGTAGAGCACGCCGTTTCGGCGTCGCGAGCGCAGGCTTGTGGCTGTGGCCGTAGATGACGGCGCTGATGCCAGCCGCGGAAGGGTTCAGGTCGAGATCGTCCAGCGCGTGGACGAGGTAGAGCAGGTGATCCGCAAGTTCGACGGACTCGGTCGCGGGCAGGGCGGCGCAGGGGCCGGAGCGGTCGATGTTGCCGCGGATGGCCGTGACCGGGGCGATCTGGCGCAAGGCATCGAGGATCGCGGGATCACCAACGTCTCCGGCGTGGAGGATGTGATCGGAGCCCTGGAGCGCGGCGAGGGCCTCGGGGCGCAGGAGTCCGTGTGTGTCGGAGATAACCCCGATCTTCATGAGCGGCTTTCCTTTCAGCCTTCCTGTGCGCGCCGACGCGGGTCCAGAAGGTCGCGCAGGCCGTCGCCGAGGAGGTTGAAGGCCAGGACGCAGAGCGCGACGGCGACGGCCGGGAAGAAGACGAGGTAGGGCGATTCGAAGAGGTGAGAGCGGGCGTCGTTCAGCATGGCTCCCCAGGTGGCCACCGGCGGCTGCACGCCGAGGCCGAGAAAGCTTAGGGTGGCCTCCGAGAGCACGGCGGCGGACATGCCGACCGCCGCCTGTACGAGCAGAGGCTGGACGGCGTGCGGCAGGATGGAGCGCAGGAGCAGGCGCAGATCGCTGGCGCCGAGGGAACGGGCGACCTGGACGAACTCGCGTTCGCGGACGGCGGCGACCTGCGCGCGGACCAGGCGGGCGTAGCCGACCCAGGCGGGCAAAGCCAGGGCGATGATCAGGTCGGGCAGCGTGGGGCCGAGAAAAGCCACCACCGCCACGGCCAGCAGGATGCCAGGAAGCGCCAGGAAGGCGTTGGTGAGGTAGACGTTGACGATCGTATCGATCCAACCGCCGTAGAAGCCGGACAGTGCGCCCAGCACCGCACCGATGCTGAGCGAGATGAGGACGACCGTAGCGGCGACGCCAAGGGAGATACGAGCACCGAAGAGGACGCGGGACAGGACGTCGCGACCAAGCTCGTCGGTGCCGAACGGATGGGCGCGGGACGGACCGACGAGCCGATGCGCGAGGTGGATGGCGGCCGGGTCCTGGGGTGCGATCCAGGGCGCAAACAGAGCGACGAGCGAGAAGACAACGATAAGGAGAGCGCCGGCGGCGATCAATGGCTGGGAGCGGATCGCGGCTGCCCAGCGGTCGCGCGAGGAGGCCTGCGCCCGATGCGCGGGGAGTTTGAGGCCTTCGGGGGCGACGGGCATCTATCTATCGTAGGACACGGCCGAATGTGCAGTTTTGGGACAGCCGATGACGTAGCGAGAACGCAAGTGCCTTGACAGCGATTCACCCCAGCAAGGACACTTTAAGGAAAGCTGAGATTTCGACCGTGCACCGCTTCGGAGCACATGAACCAGAGTTGTTAGGCGTTTTTTGCCCTGAAGCGAGGGGCCGGTAAGGAATGGATTTTAGAGGCGAACGGGCAGTCGTCTGCGGTGCAGGTGGCTTTATTGGCGGTCACCTGATCAAAGGCTTGCGGGCCCGCGGCATCGAGGTGATCCGAGGTGTCGACCTGAAACCGCTGGACGAGTGGTATCAGACGACCGAGGGTGTTGAGAATCTGTCGCTGGACCTGAAGGACAAGAACAACTGCGTGCGCGCGGCTGAAGGAGCGACCCGGGTCTACCAGTTGGCGGCAGACATGGGCGGGATGGGCTTCATCGAGAACCACAAGGCCCTGTGCATGCTAAGCGTTCTGACGAACACGCACATGCTGCTGGCGGCGAAGGAGACGGGCGTAAAGCGGTTCTTCTTTTCCTCGTCGGCGTGCGTCTACAACGGGGACAAGCAGAAGAGCCCCGATGTTGCGCCGCTGAAAGAAGCGGACGCCTACCCGGCGCTGCCGGAGGATGGCTACGGCTGGGAGAAGCTCTTCAGCGAACGGATGTGCCGCCACTTCGAGGAGGACTTCGGTCTGACGACCCGGGTGGCGCGCTACCACAACGTGTACGGACCGAATGGCACATGGGCGGGCGGCCGCGAGAAGGCGCCCGCGGCGATCTGCCGCAAGGTGATCGAAGCGAAGCTGTCAGGCAGGCATGAGATCAGCATCTGGGGCGACGGGCACCAGACACGGTCGTTCATGTACATCGATGACTGCGTGGAAGGCACGCATGCGATCATGGAAAGTGATATCGACGAGCCGATCAACCTGGGCTCGAGCGAACTGGTGACCATCAACCAGCTTGTGGATATCGCTGAGGATATCGCAGGCATCAAGCTGAAGCGGAACTACGATCTATCTGCTCCAAAGGGCGTGAACGGGCGCAACAGCGACAACACGATGATCCTCGACCGCCTGCACTGGGAGCCCTCGATCAGGCTCCGCGACGGGTTGGAAAGAACGTATCGATGGATTGAAGGCGAGATCAGGGCGGGCGCAAAGGGAACGTAGGGAACGGATGCCAATGACCGAGGGCGCAGGAACCGAGCGGAGCGCGACGACCATCCTGGGCATCGACTTCTTCAGCGGAACGGTGGCTGAGGCGGTCGAGCGGATGAGGGCGGGCGGTCTGCTTGTGGTGCCTGCGGCGCCGGCGTTGAAGGACGTCGAGACGAATCCGCACTACCGCGAGGCGTTGCTCGAGGCCGATCTGGCGCTTCCGGATTCGGCGTTCATGGTGATGATCTGGAACCGGCTCCAGGGGGATCGCATCCCGCGGATCTCAGGGCTGGAGTACCTGCGCGAGTTGCTGCTGCGATGCCGACGTGCGGCGGCCGGGGAACACGCTGTGGATCATGGCCAACGAAGTGAGTGCGAAGCGCAACCTGGAGTGGCTGGGCCGGCAGGAGATCACCGTACCCGAGGACTGCGTGTATACCGCACCCATTTACGGCGCGCATATCGATGACAAGTCTCTGCTGGAACGGGTGGAGCGATTGCAGCCGCAGCACATCGTGATCACGGTAGGTGGCGGGGTGCAGGAGCGGCTGGGGCTATACCTCAAGCGCAGCTTGAGCTATCTGCCTGCAATTCATTGCATCGGTGCAGCCATTGCGTTTCTTAGCGGCGACCAGGTTTACATCCCGGTCTGGGCGGATCGGTTCTACCTGGGGTGGCTGTTGCGGTCGGCATCGGAGCCGAAGCGCTTTGTTCCGCGGTACTGGGACGCGCGCAAGCTGCTGAAGTTGATGTTGCGATATCGCGACCGCTTGCCCGAGCTGGTCTCCGACGCACAGCAGGCCTGACACTTTCGTGGGACGGGGCTGGCGGCAGCTTTTGGTAAGGTAGCCGCAGCTTTTGGTCCGGTGTAGGGTCTTCCATTCCATGCGGTTTGTATGCGCAGCAGCTGTAGTGTCTCTGGCCCTTGGTGCGGCTGGCTTACGAGCGCAGGCGCCGGCGTCGGTGGCGGAGCAGTACCTGTTTAACGCCGCCAATGCGGAGCGCGTGCAGCGAGGGTTGCCGGCGTTGCGCTGGGATGAGTCGCTGCATCGGGCGGCGATTCTGCATGCGCGGGAGATGGCGGCGAGGGAGTCGATCTCGCACCAGTACCCGGGCGAGGCGGATCTGGCGTCCAGGGCAGGCGGCGCGGGTGCGCGGTTCAGCTTTGTGGCCGAGAACGTGGCGATGGCGCCGGATGCGGTGACGATCCATGGGGCGTGGATGCGGTCGCCGGGTCACCGTGAGAATCTGCTGGATACGCGTGCGGACCGGGTGGGGATCAGCGTCCTCCGGCGCGGAAATGAGATCTACGCGGTCGAGGACTTCGACCACGGCGTCGCGCGCATGTCGTTTGAGGACCAGGAGGTCGCGATTGCGAACATGATCGCGGCGGCGAGCAGGTTGGATGTGCGCGTGGCGGAGGAGTCCGCGCGGCAGACCTGCGAACTGGACACAGGATATGCGGGGGCGCGGAAGCCGTGGTTCGTGATGCGGTTTACGACCGGCGAACTGAACGCGCTACCGGAGCAGTTGAGGACGCGGTTGGCGTCGGGGCGCTATCACCAGGCGAGCGTTGGGGCATGCGCGTCGCACGAAAATCAACCGTTCTCGGCGTACAACATCGCGGTGCTGTTGTATCCGTGACCGGTTTTGGGACACGCTGGCGGCTCTGCGGTTTTTGACCGCGGGGTGCCCGTTTGCTATAACAAGGGAGTGCGCCGTCCTGGTGCGCGCTTCCGGCTGATCCTGAGTAGCTCAATGGCAGAGCATTCGGCTGTTAACCGAAGGGTTGTAGGTTCGAGTCCTACCTCAGGAGCCATCCTCCTACCGGAAGCAATTCCTGCATCACAAAGCATGCATAGCGGACATCCGCAGTGACACACCCTTAGGTCCGGGGCAGGCATGCGTTTAGTGATTTTCGGCTTGACGGTTTCTTCCTCGTGGGGAAACGGTCATGCGACTCTGTGGCGCTCGCTGATCAAGGCGATGCTGCGCCGGGGGTACACGGTGACGTTCTTCGAGAAGGACGTGCCGTACTACGCGAGTACGCGCGATCTGTGGAGCTTGCCGCAGGGCGCGACGCTTCGGCTGTATTCGGACCTGAACGAGATTCGCGATGAGGCGCAGAAGCTGCTGGCAGAGGCGGACCTGGCGCTGGTGACGAGCTATTGCCCGGACGGGCGTAGCGCGGCGGAGCTGGTGCTGGAGCATGGCCGCGGGGTTCGGGCGTTTTATGACATGGACACGCCGGTGACGCTGGATTCGCTGCGGACTGGGTCAGCCGTGGAGTATCTGCCGCAGCACGGGCTGGGTGCGTTTGACCTGGTGCTGAGCTATACGGGTGGGCGTGCGCTGACGGAGTTGCAGACCCGGCTGGGGGCGAAGGCGGTGGCGCCACTGTATGGGTCGGTGGACCCGGAGACGCATCATCCTGTGCCGCCGGTTGAGTCGTTTCGGGCGGAGTTGAGCTACCTGGGGACGTATGCGGAGGACCGCCAGGCCGCGTTGGAGCGGTTGTTCATTGAGCCTGCGAGGCGTGCGCCGGGGAAGCGGTTTCTTGATCGGCGGAGCGCAGTATCCGGAGAGCTTTCCGTGGACGGACAATATCTTCTTCACGGGGCACCTGGAGCCGGCGCAGCATCCTGGCGTTCTTCTGCTCGGGGCGGGCGACGCTGAACGTGACCCGAAGGGCGATGGCGGAGTATGGGTACTGTCCGTCGGGGCGGCTGTTTGAGGCCGCGGGCTGCGGGGTGGCGCTGTTGAGTGACTCATGGGAGGGCCTGGGCGAGTTCTTCACAGTCGGTGAGGAGATCGTGTGTGTGGAGACCGCGGAGGACGTGCTGAACACGTTATCCTTGTCCGACACGGAGCTTGGACGCATAGCTGACGCCGCGAAGGCGCGCGCGCTGAGGGAGCACACGGCGGACTGCCGGGTGCGTGACCTGGAGCGGGCGCTGGACGGGTTGCGGAGCGGCCTGCGTACCGTGATGGCCGAGGCTTAGGCGAAGGAGACGACGCGACCGATGTGGGGCATCATTCCAGCAGCAGGCGCAGGGAGCCGGATTCAGCCGCTCGCGTTTTCCAAGGAGCTGCTGCCCGTCGGAAGTCGTGTGGAGGGCGGGGATGAGCGCCCGCGTGCCGTGAGCGAGTATCTGGTCGAGCGCATGATCAAGGGCGGCGCGGACAAGCTGTGCTTTGTGATCTCGCCGGGCAAGACGGACATCCTGGAGTACTACGGCTCGCGGCTTGTGGGGCGCCGATATTGCGTACGTCGTGCAGCCGCAGCCGGGTGGGTTGTGCGATGCGATCTTTCGCGCGCTGCCGTTGATTCATCCGGATGAGAGTGTCGTCATCGGGCTGCCGGATACGGTGTGGTCGCCCGAGGATGGGCTGAGTGCGCTGCCGGATGACCGGCTGTCATTTTTGCTGTTTCCGGTGGACCGGCCGGAGCTGTTCGACGCGGTTGTGACGGATGAGCGAGGCGACGTTCGCGAGATCCAGGTGAAGAAGAAGGGCGCGGAGTCGCACTGGATCTGGGGCGCGATCAAGATGCCGGGGCGGGTGCTGCACGAGCTGCATGCACTCTGGTGCCGGCCGGAGCGCAAGGATGAGTACATCGGAACCCTGGTGAACGCGTGGTTGGCCGAAGGCGGAAGCGCGGTGGGCGTTCGGCAGGGGCAGGCGTATGTGGACGTAGGCACGCTGCACGGGTACAGGGCGGCGGTGCGGCTGCTGGAACAGGGCGCGCTGCCGGAGCAGGAACAGAAGGCATCAACACCGGAGAACACAGGGGAGCATGATCGAGACGCAAGTGTTGCACGCTGAAGCCGAGCCGGACGCAGCCTCGGAGAGGGACCTACGGACGCGGATTGAAGAACTGGGGCCGTGGTTCCACAACATGCGGCTGCGCGGGATTGAGACGGCGCCGGACCACTTCCTCGGGAACTATCCGGAGGTGAAGTTTGCGCACTTTCGCGACGCGATTCCGGCGGATCTGACCGGCAAGAGCGTGCTCGATATCGGGTGCAACGGCGGGTTCTACTCCTTCGAGATGAAGCGGCGTGGGGCGGCTCGCGTGCTCGGGATCGACACCGATGAGGTCTACCTGCGGCAGGCGCGCTTTGCGGCCGAGGTGACCGGCGCGGATGTCGAGTTTCGGAACTTGGCGGTGTGGGACGTGGCGCGGCTGGGCGAGAAGTTCGACGTGGTGATCTTTATGGGGGTGCTGTACCACCTGCGGCATCCGCTGCTGGCGCTGGACCTGATTCACGAGCACGTAGCCAAGGACCTGATGCTGTTTCAAAGCATGCAGCGTGGCAGCCGCGATGTCGTGGAGGTCGAGGAAGACTACGACTTCAATGCGCCGGCGCCGTTTGATGAGCCGGGCTACCCGAAGATGCACTTCATCGAGAAGCGGTACTCGCACGACGAGACCAACTGGTGGGTGCCGAACCGGGCGTGTGTGGAGGCGATGCTGCGGTCGTCGGGATTTGCGATTGAGAGCCAGCCGGAGGACGAGGTGTATGTGTGCCGGTGGCGGCCGGTGGAGGTGCCGCCCGATGGACCGCATGTGGTGTATCCGGCGTCGAAGGCGGACGGGGATCGGGGCTGAGCGTTGGGAGCCTTGCAGCAGGCGGCGGAGCTACGGGCAGAGGATGTGATCCGGGAAGCCGAGGCGGCGCTGGCGGACGAGGATCTCAGCCGGGCGCTGCCGCTCTTACATGACGCGGAGGCGCTGGGTGTTGAGGCGGACCGCTGTGCCGGGAACCGTTGGCTGGCGTATATGCTCGGCGGGGACTTTGCGGCGGCGTGGCGGGAGAGCGATGCGATCCGGCTGCGCGGAGCGCCGGATCCGCACAGGTTCTGGAACGGCGAGGCGATCGACGGCAAGCGGCTGATGCTGCGCAGCCTGCATGGTTTCGGCGACGCGGTGCAGATGTTTCGATTTCTGCCCCGGCTGCGCGAGCGTGTGTCGGAGCTGATTGTGGAGGTGCCGCCCCGGATGGTGGAGATCGCGCCCTGCTTTGCGGGCATGGGTGAGGTGATCACCTGGGGCGAGCATGCGCCGAAGCAGGCGCCCGCGTGGGATGTGCAGGCCGAGGTGATGGAGTTGCCGTACATGCTGCGCGTGGATTGCGACGACCTCGAGCCTCGACAGGGGTATCTCCGGCTGCCTTCGGCGGTGCGGGATGAGGTTTCGCGCGTTGTTGGGCCGCGGGTTCGGCGGCGTGTAGGTGTGGTGTGGACGGCGGGGCACTGGAATCCGTCGCGGTCGATCCCGGTCGAGCTCTTGCGTGGCCTTGCCGGTGTGCGAGGCGTGGAGTTCTGGAGCCTGGAGGCGCGGCATGGTGGGCCGGAGCATGCGAATGTGCCGTTCCCTGGGTGGCGCGATGCGTATGAGGCTGGCGACGGGATCGTGCGGCTCGCTGCGGTGATCGAGAGGATGGATCTGGTGATCACGGTGGACACGTTGGCCGCGCACCTGGCGGGGGCGCTGGGGGTGCCGTGCTGGGTGCTGCTGCAGCATCGGGCGGACTGGCGCTGGATGGCGGGGCGGGAGACGTCGCCGTGGTATCCGTCGCTGCGGTTGTGGCGTCAGGCGGAGCCGGGGGATTGGCGTGGGTTGATGGAGCGGGTGGCTGCGGCGCGTTGGCAGAAATCTGACGCTAAGGTCGCGAAGGGACCGCTAAGGTGCGCTACCGGGTGTGTGCGGCTATGTCCGACGTGTTGGGCTAGGCTGAAGGAGATGGGATTGCAGGGGAAGCTTTCGCGCACGTGGGACGCGTTTGACGGGTATCTGTTCGATATCGATGGGACGTTGCTGAACTGCAAGGATGCGGTGCACTACTTTGCGTTTTGCGATGCCCTGACCGAGGTGGCGGGACGACCGCTGAACCTCGATGGCGTGGTGACGCATGGGAATGTGGACGCGGCGATTCTGCGCGATGCGTTTGCGCGCGGCGGGGTGGACGAGGCCGTGTGGCGCCCCCGGTTGGACGAGATTCGCGCAGTGCATGGGCGCGCAGGTGGAGCGCAACCGCGACCAGTTGCGGATGGAGTTGCTGCCCGGCGTGCGTGAGGTGCTCGGGCATCTGCGGGCGCGGGGAGCGGTGCTGAGTACGGCAACGGGAAACTTTGCGCGGATCGGCGAGGCGAAGCTGCAGCAGTGTGGGCTGCGAGGGTTCTTCGACTTCGGCGGATGGAGCGACGGCTGTATGACGCGCGCCGAGGTTTTCGCGAAGGCGCTGGCGGCGGTGCGGGAGCGGGTTGGACGCGGCCGGCTCAGTGTGCGTCGTGGGCGATACGCCGCAGGATGTGCAGGCGGCTCGGGCGAATGGCCTTGAGGTGATCGCGGTGGCTACGGGGATCTACTCGCGCGAGCAGCTTGAGGCGGAGCGACCGGAGTTGCTGCTGGGGTCGCTGCTGGAGCTGGTTGGGGAATCGATCCGAGGCTGAGCGTATGCCGTCGATTGCTGCGGGCTAGGAGCGCTTTTGCGAATCAGGTTTCAACTGCGGTGATGCGCGCATCAGAGTCCCAACCCGAAGCTAGTTAGGTTGAGCGCAGCGCGATCGGCAATTCGCGTTGACTCGGCATGTTGTGAACATTCGGTCACAGCTGCACCGCAAGCAGGGCAGACGGATGCTATTCGGTTGACTTCGCAGCAGGAAGAGGATGGTATGGGTGCTGACGCGCGCCGTTTGCGGTGAATGCGTCAGTAGCTCCCCTTCGGCTTGTTGCCATTTCTCCAACGATGCCCGCCATCGGCCAAGGCCGGTTCTGGCGTGACGCGTTGGCTTGCCTCCCCAAGTGATGCACCGGGCCACGCCGGTCAGGTTGTGAGCTCAACAGGGCCACCCCTCGCTGCCGGTGTCTGCGGCGACCTCCCCAATTCGCTCGCCTTCGCGATCTCCGATCGATTGCCAGGCAATTTGGAGCGCAACTGCTTCGCACATGGGACAGGTCTGCCACACCAGAGTTGCTGAAAAAGGGGTGTTTTCGACACCTCACTGACACGCAAGAGGAGAAGAGCGCATGAGCACGATCACAGTGAAAGACGGCACGCAGATCTTTTACAAGGACTGGGGAACGGGCCAGCCGATTGTCTTCCATCACGGATGGCCGCTGAGCGCGGACGACTGGGACGCACAGATGATGTTCTTCCTTCTACGTGGCTACCGGGTGATTGCGCATGATCGGCGCGGGTCATGGACGTCCACCAGACGAATGAACTGGGAACGACATCGATACCTATGCTGCGGATGTGGATGAACTTGTGACCGCGCTTGGTCTGAAGGATGCCGTACATGTTGGACATTCCACCGGAGGCGGGGAGGTCGCACGCTATGTCGCGCAACACGGCAAAGGACGTGTGGCGAAGGCGGTGCTGATCAGCTCTGTCCCGCCGGGATTACTGAAGTCGGACAAGAACCCCGAGGGCGTGCCGATGGAGGCCTTTGATGGCCTGCGTGAAGGCACGGCGTATCACCGCTCGCAGTTTTACAAGGACTTCACTGTTCCTTTCTATGGCTACAACCGGCCGGGCGCGAAAGTGTCGCAGGGAATTCAAGACAACTGGTGGCGCCAGGGCATGATGGGTGGCATCAAGGCGCAGTATGACTGCATCGCGGCGCTCTCAGAGACGGAGTTCTATGACGATCTGAAGAGCATCGACGTCCCGGTGCTGGTGCTGCATGGCGAGGACGATCAGATTGTGCCCATTGCAGCTTCGGCGCTGAAGACGGTGAAGCTGTTGAAGCACGGAACGATCAAAACGTATCCGGGGTTCCCGCATGGCATGCCAGCGACGCATGCTGATGTGATCAATGCGGATCTGCTGGAGTTTATCGCCGGCGCGGAGGCGAAGGAGGAGCTAGCGGCGTAGGCAGTGCGGAAGCAGCGAGAGCCCAGGTCTCAGCTTCGGGACCTCGGGCTTCCTGCGCTACTTCGTGCGCTTCACGATGAAGGCGGTCTTGTCGTCGATCGAGGTCTCTTCACCGGCGCGCCGCCGCGCGTCGTCCTGCTCCGTCGCGTAGGCCATCAACTCCTGGCAGATCGCTTTGGCCGACTCGTGCTGGTGCGCGCGCAGGATCGTTTCGAGCTGTTCGCGGGCTTGTGGATCGGTGCCGTCATACACGCCGTCGGTGTAGAGGACGAGGATATCTCCGGGATTCATGAGCGTGATCTCACCCACGTCGGAGTAGCTGAACTCTCGACGGCGCAGGTTGAGCGCGAAGTACTTCTTCCGGTCCGGATGGTCAGCGGGTAGCTGCAGGCCGAGGGGAAGGAATTGGGCCATGTGGCTTTCATTGACATCGAGCAGCCGCGAGTTGCTCGCCGAGAAGACCAGAGGCGGTGGGTGCCCGAAGTTGGCGAAGCGGAAGTGGCCGCCGGGCCGCACCTCGCCGTAGAGCATCGTCGCGATCTCGCGCGCATGCTCCTTCTCGGTCATGCCGAGCGCGTTTCGCGCTGTGAGCGAAAGGGCGAGCCGAAGGTTGAGATTCTCGAAGAGCTCCGGCGTGGTTTTGCCGTAGCGGTCGAGGTCGGTGAGCATGAGGGCGTGGAAGGTGTCATGCACGGTGGAGGCGATCTTGGCGGCGATGATGCCGTGCCCCTGGGCGTCCACGATGAGGATGCCCGCGGTGGAGTAAAGGTCTTCGAGGGCTTCGGCGACGCGTAGCTCCTCGGAGCTCTTGGCGAACCTGTACTCGGCCTCCATCTCTGGCCTATAAGAGGGCGAGGTCTTGAGCCATTCGAGGTGATCGTCGACGCAGTTGCGTACCGGGCTGTCTGGAGGAAGCGGCTCGAGGTATTCCGTGGCGAGACGCTTGGCGCGCTCGATGCGGGCCTTGAGGTCGTACCGCTGCTGGAAGTTGATGTACTCGAACAGATCGCCGCCAACCGTCTCGGCGGGGACGGAGAGGCCGAACATCTCGATGCCCGGGATGTGCGGGATAGCGCCTTCAACCGGCATGAGGCGGTCGCGGAGGTACTGATCGATACTCAGGACTTCGAAGGTCTTGGGCATATCGGGGAGTTGCTGCGGGAACGCTGAGCCCTGAAGCAGGTTAACTTACGCGCGGAGTTGCCGCCCGAGCGTTCGTTCCGGTCGAACGACACGTTCGTGAGTTCGTGCGAATCATTTACACAACGAAACGATCTCTTCGAACTGCTCGGCGCGGTGAGCGGCGGTGTGCTCGGAGAGGATGCGGTTGCGGGCGTTTTGGCCGAGTTGCTGGCGCTCGCGGTCGGGGGTGGTGGACAGGATTTGGGCTACTTCTTCGGCCGTGCGCGGGAGGAGGACTTCGCGGTCCGGGGTGAGGAAATCTTCCAGGCCGGGCCACGGGTCGGACAGGATCGCGGCGCCGCACGCTGAGGCTTCGAAGAGGCGCACGGAGGGGGAGTAGCCGGCGGCGACCATGTCGTCGCGGGTGAGGTTCAGGGTGAAGCGCGAGGAGGAGTAAAAGGCGGGGTGCTCGGGCGGCGAGAGGTGGATGATGCGCTCGACGTTGTCTGCCCAGGGGACATCGCTGGGGTATTGCGGGCCGGCGACGATAAAGCGCTCGTTGGGCAGCAGGCGGGCTGCTTCGTTGAGCAGCGCCATGAGCTTGGGCTGACGGTCGGCGGCGTAGGTGCCGAGATAGCTCAGCGCGCAGGCGAACTCGGGCTTGACTGGGGTGGGGTGGTAGAGCTCGGGGTCCACGGAGCAGTAGAAGGGGACGGCGCGCGGGGAGCCGAAGCGGGTCTCGAGCTCGCGCAACGCGGGCCCGCCCGTGAAGCTGAGGTAGGCGGCGTAGCGGGGGATGTGGCGGGGTTCGAGGTAATCGGTGCGGCCATGCGCGCGGAGCGCGGCGAGCGTGATGGGGGTGTCGATGTCGTAGAAGAGGATGGGGCCGGCGTCGGCGGCGAGCAGGGCGTCTGTCGCGGCGATCGCATCGGGGAAGTAGGAGCCGATGACGATGGCATCGGCGTCTTTCGCTTCCGCGATGAGCGAGGCGCCTTCGGTCGCCCAGTCATCGTAGAGGCGGACCGTGGCGAAGGGTGGCTCGGGCATGTCGCGGTTCGAGCGGTACCACTCGACGTCTTTTTCGACGAAGGTGATGCGGTGGCCGCGCGCGGCGAGCGCCTTGCAAAGCGAGCGATAGGTGGTGCCGTGGCCGTTGCCCCAGGAGGAGGTAATGGTCAGGCCGTAGATGACGATCTTCATGCCGGTCCTGTGCCTGGCGATCTTGGCGGTCCTGCTGCGACAGAACCGCAGGTCTCTCCACTCCGGCCATCGACTACCGGTCGAGATGACAGCGCATCGGCGACGGATGCGGAAGGCGGACGTACTCTGCCGCTACGGCCTGCGGCTGCCGGTCGAGCTTGACGCGTCTTTGGAGTGAGCCGTCATGCCTGGACCTCCTCCGGGCTGTCGATCAGTTGGCCCTGGGCGTTGCGGCGCCAGTTGGGGAGGTGGCGCCAGTCGGCCATGGTGGCGAGGGATTGGGTTTGGGGGCCGCAGTGGTCCCCGGCGGCGGGCGCGGCATTCGCGAAAGGCGTAGTCGGCCTGGGCGGCGCGCTGGGCGTAGGTGTGGTCGGCGAGGCCGCGGGCGTGGAACGCGGCGCCGATGCGGCGGCGGGCGGCGAGGTCGTAGCGGGTGAGTGCGTCGACGACGTCCTCGGCGGACTTGACGACGAGGATCTCGGTGTTGGGTTCGAAGCAGTCAGAGATGCCCGGCCAGTCGTCGCAGAGCAGGCAGGTGCCGGCGCCGGAGACCTCGAAGACGCGCGTTGGCGGCGAGAAGCCGAACTCGGCCATGGAGGCGCGGTTGATGTTCATGACCATCGAGGCGGAGCAGTTGACGCGGTTGTGATCAGCGGTGGGGACGTGGCCGATCCAGCGGACGTTGGGCGGCATGCGCTTGTCGCCCCAGCCTTCGCCGCCGAGGATGAAGCTGGCGTGCGGCGCGAGTTCGGCCGCGCGGAGGAAGAGTTCTTCGACGCGGGCTTCACGGTCGGGCAGGCGGTTGCCGAGAAAGACGACGTCGCAGGCGAGGGTGGGGTCGGGCGCGACGGGGTGGTGGGTCTCGGGGTCGAGCCCGTTGTACATGGAGTAGTAGGCCTGGGCGCCGAACTCGAGGAAGCCTGAGCGCGCGAGCGGGCCGCCACCGTAGGTGAGGATCGCGTCGTAGTCGCGGGTGGAGTGCGCGAGCGCGTCGTCGGGGTTGGCGCGCATGCGGTGGATGGTGGCGGGCGCGTCGACGTCCCAGATGAAGGTCATCGCAGTGGAGGAGCACTCGGCGGGGACGCGGGTTTCGAGTTCGGCGTCGTCGCAGCCGATGCCGGAGTGCTTGACGACGATGTCGTAGTCGCGCGCAAGGGCGAGCATGCGATCGAGGTCGCGGCCGCCGTCTTTTTCGCGGGGCTGGTAGACGAGCGAATGAACGTAGCTGAAGTCGTCGGAGTCGCGGTGCTGCTGGCGGCCGTAGGCGTCGGGCTCGGCGAAGGTGATGTCGTAGCCCAGACGGGCGAGGTACTTGTAGCAGCCGCGATAGTAGGTCGCGGCGCCGTTCCAGTACGACGAGACAATGCTGGAACCGAACGCGAAGATTCTCAACGGAACAACTCCTCAAGGATTGAGGTTACCTGCTCCGCGCGGTGGCGGCAGGTGTGGTGGGCGAGGACGGTGTTGAAGCCGCGGCCGGCCTGTTCGGCCGCGAGCTTCGGGCTTTCGAGAAGTTCCTCGATGGCGGCACGGGCTTCAGCGGCGTTGTGGACGAAGCGAAAGTCGCCCTCGCGGAAGAGGTGTTCGGTGTCCTGCCAGGGGCGGAGATCAGGGGGATGCCGCAGGCGAGAGCCTCGAATACGCGGATGGTCGGGATGCCCTGCATGGCGCCGGTGTACTGCTGGCGTGGGATGTGAACTGTCAGCGACGAGGCGGCGTACTCGCGGGGGCGTGGAGGTTGGGCAGATAGCCGCTGTAGGTGACGCCGGCCTGTTGCAGGGCCTGCAGGCCGTCTTCGGGGTAGCGGACGCCGTGGATGGTGAAGCGATATTGCGGCAGTTGCGCGGCCGGGGTGAGGAGGTACTCGCGGATCTCGGCGGAGCGCTCGTTGTCGCCCCAGTTGCCGATCCAGACGACCTCCTGCTTGCGCGGCGTGGCCGGAAGTGGGCGGAAGAGGCGGGTGTCGGCGGCCTCGTGCAGCGTCCAGACCTTGGCGATGTTGAAGCGCTCGCGGTAGATGGAGCGGAGCGCTTCGCCGAAGGCGAGGACGCCGTCGAAGCGGTCGGTGCCGAACGACCGGATGGCTTCGGGGCTGGAGGAGGCGCGGTGGTGGGTGTCGTGGAAGAGCAGTTTGAAACGCAGACTGGAAGCTGGCTCGTCGCGCAGGTTGAGCAAGGTGTGCGCTAGTGCGGGCGGATTCCACTCGTGGAGGATGACGACATCGAAGCCGCGGAGGCGGTCGCGCCAGAAGGCGGGTTCCGCGACGTCCGCGGCGGGGTAGAGCTGGATGCGGAGATGCGGGTAGAGCTGCGCGAACTGCTCGAGCGACTCCTGGCCGTGCGGCTCCTGGCGCAGGTTGACGATCGACCACTCCTGTTCGGGCTCGAAGGCGGTGACGTGGTGGCCGAGGAGGCGCAGGTTGTCGAGCAGACCGCGGAGGAAGTGGGCGTTGCCGTTGTTCCAGTCGGAGCGAAGGGTGTGGGAGAGATAGGCGATGCGAAACTTACGCGACATGCTGTGCTGCCCTGGGCTGGTTGAGGACGGATTCGAAGAGGGATCGAGGTAGCTGTCGGCCATGCGTTCGGGGGTGAACTCGTGCGCGCGTCGCTTGGGCGCGGCCTTGGTAGTCGGCGAGGAGACTCGGGTTGTTCTGCGAGCGTGTGCAGCATGCTTGCGCTAGCGAGGCGTTGTCGGTGAAGTAGAGAGCGTCGTCGGCCCAGACCTCGCGCAGGCTGGGAATGTCGCGGGCGAACGAGGGCGCAACCGCAGAGCGCGGCTTCGAGCGGGCGCGAGGCCGAAGGGTTCGTAGAGCGAGGTGCAGAGGTAAATGCGCGCTCTCCCGGAAGTGCTGATGCAGGTCAGCGCGGCTGAGCGGGCCGAGGTTCATGAGGTTGGCTGGCCAAGACTGCTTGGTGTCTGGCGGACTCGAAGGTGTTTCTCGCCGGCGACGAGCAGCGGTATCGGGCTGTTCGAGATCTCGAAGAGTGTCCAGGCCCTTGGCTTCGTCCCAGAGGCGGCCTGCGGTGATCGGCCTGAACGCTGCGGTTGCAGCTGCGGCTCTGGCGGGCGGGCTCTACGCTGACGCCGTTCGGAATCGACCTGTAAGCCGTGCGGGCAGCGAGGAACTTTCCCCCAGCGCTTTGCCCATCCAGGTACGTGGGCGCGACAACGACTGCGGCTTCGCGCAAGCCCAGCTCTGCACCATTGGAGATGTAGCGGTCGAGCCAGGGGAGGGCTCCAGCGCCGTGGGGCGGCAGGCGCGGCCCAACTCAAGACGTCGCTGTGGGCGACGACGATCGCGGGGAATCGAGCGTTTCGAGGCCGCCGAAGCAGAACTGATTGGAGACGATGAGGTCGGGCGCGGAAGCAGGCCGCATCATCGAAGAAGCTCTTCCTGACCTTCTTCGAAAGCGCGGTTCGTTGTTCTGCATCCACTCCAGCGGAATCATCGGTACGGCAGGTGGTGCAGGCAGGTCCTGGATACGGCGCCACTGCTCAGCGCACCAGTCGTTGCCTGCTCAGGCGAAGGCTCGCGGCCGAAGCTGACGAGGTAAACCTCATGGCCACGTTGGAGGAGTTGCTCGGTGAGTTCGCTTGTGAAGGTCCAGACGCCGCCGACGGTGTCGGTGGTCATCAGGATACGCATGCGAGGTCCTGGTGCTCGGGTTCCTGGGCTTCGAGTTCGGCGAGGGTGAGTGGGTTTTCTGACTGGATGTCGCTGAAGCCCTTATCCGAGAAGATGTTCAGGTAGAAGTCGTGGGCGCGCTCCCAGGCCTGTTCGTCGGGCTGAGCGCCGAAGGTCTCGACGTACTGCGGGCTGCCGGGGAACGGGAACATCGGCACGGGCTCGCTTACCCAGACGCCTGCGGACTTCATGCGGGTCTGCCAGGCTGCTACGAGCGCCGGGTCGTCGTGTTGCGTCTTGATGAGGTTGGCCTGGACCCAGGGGATGCGGCCCTTGGCGTAGATCAGCAGCTCGCTGATGCGGTCCGTGGACATGCGGCAGTTCTTGTTGAGCTCGTCGCGGCCCTCTTCGGTGATGGACTCGATGCCGCACTCGAAGCTGACGCAGTGGGCGCGGCCGAGGAGGTCCATGCGAGGCCTCGTTCCAGAGGTCAATGCGCGACTGGAAGCCGATCGAGACGGGGCGCTTGGCGATCTCCTCGAGGAGGGCGTGGACCTGCTTGCCGACGCCGAAGATCTCGTCGATGAAGTAGATGTAGTCGACGCCGCGGGCGATGAGTGCGTCAATTTCGCGCAAAACCGCACCCAAATCCCGTTCGCGGTACTTATTTCTGAACAAAGTTTTGTTGCAGAAGTTGCAGGACCAGGGGCATCCTCGCGCGAACTCGACTTCAGCTCCGAGGCGGAGGTGGTCCGCGCCGTTGCCGGGGAAGATGTGGTGCTTGTGGGCGTGGCGCTCGACGGGGTAGTCGCTGTAGTCGAGCGGGCCGAGGGCGCGCATGTCGGTCGCGCCGAGGCCGGGGGACTGGTGGATCGCGCCCTTGGCATCGCGCCAGACGCAGCCGGCGATCATCTCGTACGGCATGGAGGCGAGCTGCGGGAGCGTCTGGTCGGGTTCGCCGCGGAGGACGACGTCCGCGCCGGTCTTTTCAAGCGTGGCGATGGGTGTCGCGGAGCCGTGGGGGCCGATGACGACGACTTTGGAGCGGCGATTCAGTTCCGCGATCCACTGCTTGGGGACGCGGAGTTCGGGCTGCGGGCAGCGCCAGAAGAGGTAGGAAGGCGCTGTGGGAATGACGAGGAAGTCTTCTTGAAAAGCCTCGAGTTTCCTGTGGACCTGCTCTGGAGAAAGGTCCTCCATGAGGGCGTCGACGAGCAGGACGTCGTGGCCGGCGGCGCGGAGGAACTCGCGTGCGGAGAGCAGTTCGAGCGGGAAGTGCGGGTCGGGGCAGCCGAAGTAGGTAGAGCCCTCAAAGGTCCAGCGCGGGTTGACGAGCGCGTACTTCACGCGACCTCCTCTGTGACCAGGTCCAGCGCCGGCGTGGCCTTGGGCTGCAGGGCGCGGATGGCGGACTCGTTTTCGTTCCAGAAGCTGCGGATGTTGGAGATGATGTCGTCCAGCGAGCGCTGCGGCTGCCAGCCGGTGTCGCGCTCGAGTTTGCGGGTATCGGAGATATACAGGGGCTGGTCGCCGGGGCGGGTGGCGGAGAAGCGGAGATCCAGCGGCCGGCCGAGCCTGGATTCGATGGACCGCAACATCTCGATCACGGACACGGAGCGGCTGACGCCTCCACCCAGATTGTAGATCTGGCCGCGCGTGGTGCGGCGGTGTTCGCGCGCGGCGAGCATGGCTTCGACGAGATCGTGGACGTGGAGGACGTCGCGGACCTGGTGACCGTCGCCGTAAACGGTGATGGGATGGCCGGCGAGAGCGGAGTAGAGGAAGTGCGCGACCCAGCCCTGGTCTTCGTTGCCGAACTGGCGTGGGCCGGCGATGCAGGACATCCGAAAGACGACGGTCGGCAGGCCGTAAATGCGGGCGTAGTCGCGGACGTACTGGTCGGCGGTGCCTTTGGAGCAGCCGTACGGCGAGTGGAAGTCGAGGTTTTCGTCCTCGGTCACGCCCTGAAAACCAGAGGTAACCACCTCGTAACGCGTTTCGGCGCTGCGAACGGGAACTCGTTCAAGCGCACCGTAAACCTTGTTCGTTGAAGTGAACAAAACAAACGGCTTGCGTGAGGAGCGGCGCGCGCCTTCGAGGACGCGGAAGGTACCGAGCGCGTTGATCTCGAAGTCGGTAAGGGGGTCGTCGACGGAGGTCGTGACGGCGACCTGGGCAGCGAGGTGGTAGATCTCGGTGGCGTCGCGCGTGACCTCGTTGACGGCACGGGCATCGCGAACGTCTCCCTGCACGATGTCGAGGCGTGAGGCGCCCCGGAGGCCACGAAGCCAGGCGAGGTTGTGCTGCACGCCGCGCCGGGAGAGGTTATCGAAGATGCGGACCCGGAGGTTGGTCTCTTGCAGAAGACGCTGCGCGAGATTGCAGCCGATGAATCCGGCCCCGCCTGTGATTAAAGCTGTCTGTGCAGCACCGGCCTTCATCGACCCATCCCTTTCCGTTCAATGCGTCGGGCACACCGTGCGGCCCTCCAGTGGCGCCCAGAATCAGGCAGTTAGACCGTAGGTGGTCAGCTCTTTGAGCATGGTTTCAGCCTTGTCTTCGGCCTCCTGTTGGGCCAGCCACGCGGCGAGTTCGCGGAAACCTTCCTCGTGCGTGACCTGTGGCTCGTATCCGAGGAGTTTGCGGGCTTTGGTGATGTCGGCGTAGCAGTGGCGGATGTCGCCCGCGCGGTACTTCTGGGTGATCACGGGCTCGAAGTCGCGGCCGAGAGCTTCGGCGAGGATCTCAGCGACGCGGCGAATGGTGATCGGCTTGCCGCAGCCGATGTTGATGACCTCGCCGTTGGACTCGGGGTGCTCCATCGCGAGGAGGTTGGCACGGACGATGTCGTGGATGCTGACGAAGTCGCGCATCTGTTCGCCGTCCTCGAAGACCAGCGGGGCATTGCCGTTAAGCATGCGCGAACCGAAGACTGCGGCGACGCCGGTATAGGGATTCGAGAGCGCCTGGCGGGTGCCGTAGATGTTGAAGAAGCGGAGCGCGGTGACGGGCAGATCGTAGTTGCGGCCGTAGATGAGGCAGAGCTGCTCCTGGTCACGCTTGGAGAGGGCGTAGACGGAGTTGATCTCCGAGGGCTTGGTCTCGTCCGTGGGAACGGGTTTGAGCAGGCCGCCGCAGAGCTCGCACGGGAGGTCCCACTCGCCGGAGCGGAGTTGGGCGACCGAGCGAACGGAGGGTGACGCGTCCGCGCCGCACTGCGCGCAGACGTAGCGGCCTTCGCCATAGATGGACATGGAGGAGGCGACGATCAGCTTTTCGGGCGCGAGCTTGTTGTCGAGGATCGCCTGGAGGAGTTCAGCGGTGCCCTGGGTGTTCACGCTGACGTAGCGGCCGATCTCGTACATGGACTGGCCGACGCCGACCGTGGCGGCGAAGTGGAAGATCACATCGACGCCGGCGAGGACTTCCTTGAGGCGGTTAGGGTCGCGAACGTCACCGACGATGAGTTCGACGTTGGGCGAGAGGTAGTCGGGGCGCTGGCCGTTGGGGTGGACCTGCGGTGTGAGGTCGTCGAGGATTCGGACGCTGTGCCCGGCGCGCAGCAGGCCGTCGGCCAAATGGGAGCCGACAAAACCTGCTCCGCCGGTGATAAGTACCTGCTTGCTCATAGGCTTGCGATCGGCTCCTCTACTTGGGGTTGAACTGCCGTGGACCCGGAGGCGGCAGGCGCGTAGCGTTGAACGGCCCAGGAGGCGAAGTCGGCGAAGTCCTGGTTGTTGACGGGCGGACTGGTGTGGTGCTCTTCGAGGCCCAAGTGTGCGGGTGTGAAGCAGAGGGTCATCGCGACGCGAAATGGCTCGAGTGCGGACATCTGGCGATCGAACCAGGCTTCGGCGTTGGGGCGGTAGCTGTCAGCCCAGCTCAGGCCGGTGCGGAGGTACTCAACACCGTGGTCTCGCATCCAGCGGACGGCGTCATCGAGGCGAGGATCTTCGAAGTGGAACCACTGGCAGAAGCCGGCGCTGCCGTCGGTCGGGAAGTGGGGTTCCGCGAGCTTGGGCTGGCCATTGGCTTTGAGCAGGCCGAGGTAGTAGTGGCGGTAGTAGGCGGAACCTTCGGCTTCTTTGTGGCGGGTCTCGGCGGGCCAGGTGGGCGGCAGGTCGAAGAGGCTGTACCAGTGGATGCGCTCGACGCGATCTGTCAGAAGTTCGAGGGTGCGCTGAAGGCCGAAGACCTGGACCTCTTCGGCGCCGAAGGAGGAGACGCCGACCTCGGTGACCCAGACGGGAAGGCCAGAGACCTCGCGGGCTTCGCGGACGCGGTCGGGCCACTCGGTGAGTTGCCAATGGTTCCAGTCGAGAGGGAAACCATGGACGCCAACGGCGTCGACGTGGTTCATGACGCCCTGCGACTTCATGTTGCGAAGGAAGTCGATATCGCAGGACGAGACGCCGCCGAGGACGATGGGAAGCGAAGGATTGACGGCCCGGATGGCGGTGGAGGCTCGCTTCACCATATCGGCAAAGCGCTCCCAATTGGGGTCGAGCTTGAAGTTCCAGTGCGAAAGGTTGTTGGGCTCGTTCCACAGCACGACGGCTTCAACCATCTCGTAAGCGTCCTTTTTCTAAACCCACTGCGCGAAAACTTCCGATCTCATCCTTGGCCGGTACTGCGCAGGTGCTGTTGCGCTGAAAGGCTAAAAGGGGCTGGGTACAAAGCTCAATAGGAAAGGATCATACACATTGGGACAGGTAAGTAGAAGGTCCGGGTTGCCCACCAGGGGAACAAACCTAACTTTGTAGTGGAAAACGAGGTACGTTTAGGTCGGATTGCGATGGTTTGGGCCGCGCGGGCTTCGGGGCTGGCATCTACCTGATTAACAGGCGCGATGTGCTGGGCGCGCAAAGGAGGAGATCTTGGACACGGGCAAGGGCACGGGGCCGGTGGTGGTGGTGACGGGTGCATCTGCGGGTTTGGGGCGTGCGATTGCGCATCAGTTTGCGCGTCGTGGGGCCCGGGTGGGGCTGCTGGCGAGGAATCCTGAGGCGTTGAATGCGGCGGTGAAGGAATGCGAGATCCTGGGTGGATCGGCGCTGGCGATCCCGACGGATGTCTCGGATGCCGCGGCAGTGGACGCGGCGGCGGAGCGAGTGGAGCAGGAGTTCGGGCCGATTGATGTCTGGGTGAACAACGCGATGGTCAGCGTGTTCTCACCGGCGAAGAAGATGGAGGCGGCCGACTACAAGCGCGTGACCGAGGTGCTGTACCTGGGATTTGTGCACGGGACGTTGTCGGCGCTGAAGCGGATGGTGGAGAGGGATCGCGGGACGATTGTGCAGGTGGGGTCGGCGCTGGCTTACCGGTCGATCCCGCTTCAGTCGGCGTATTGCGCGTGCAAGCACGCGATCAATGGGTTTACGGATTCGATCCGCTGCGAGCTGCACCATGACAAGAGCAACGTGAAGATCACGGCGGTGCACATGCCGGCGATGAACACGTGGCAGTTCGATTGGGTGAAGAACCGGATGCCGGACATGACCCAGCCGGTGCCGCCGATCTATGACCCGGAGCTTACGGCGAAGGTGGTGGTGCAGGCCGGGTTGGCGACGTCGCCCCGACGGGAGTACTGGGTGGGTATGCCGACGGTGCTGGCGATTGTGGGGCAGAAGTTTATTCCGGGGCTGCTGGATATCTACCTCGGAAAGACTGGGTACAAGTCGCAGCAGTTACCGAATCAGCCGCAGGACCCGAACGCGCCGAACAATCTGTATGAGTACGTGCCGGGCATTCATAGTGCACGCGGCAAGTTCAAGGACCGGTCGTCGCGCACGAGCGCGGAGATCTTCATGAGCTTGCACAAGCCGTGGTTTGTGGTGGGAGCGGCGCTGTTGGCGGCGGGTGGAACCGCTTGGGCGATGAAGGACAAGGGGTAGCGGATGCGCGGTGTGGATGAGAAGCTTGCGTTTGGCGGATGCGGCGCGGCGCTGGCGACGCTTGTCGCTGTAGCGCTGTTTCAGTCTGGTGCGGTCGATGCGCTGCCTGATCCGCCGGGCGAGATCTTTGCGTCGGAGCGGATCACGTTGTCGAAGATGGCGCACCCGATGGGAATCCCGGACAGCTACCTGGGGCTGGCGAGTTATGGGACGACGCTGGGGCTGATGATCCGGGCGCGGAACTGCGCGACGGCGAGGCGGCTGCTTGGGGCGAAGCTGTTGGTGGATGCGGGCATGGCAGGCTTCAACGCGGTGCGGCAGGTGGTGCGGTTTGGGAAGGTGTGTAGCTGGTGCACGGCGACCGCGCTCGCTACCGCGGTGATGGTCTATGGTGGACGCGAGGCCATCGCGGAGACTGCGCGTGCGGTGAAGAGCACGGCGTAGCCGCACAGGTGGCCGGGAGAGTGAATGCGGCCACACCTGGCCAGCCTGGTTGAGGACTGGCGGCGCAACGCCAAGGACACGGCGGTGGTCGCGCACCGTGGGGTCCGTGCTTTTCGTACAAGCTATGGTTCGCTGGCGCAGATGGCGGGGCGCTTTGCGGCGGAGTTGCAGGCGCGCGGCATCGGACCGGGCGAGCGTGTTGTGCTTTGGGGCGAGAATTCCGCCGAGTGGATCGCTGCGTTCTTTGGCTGCGTGCTGCGTGGCGTGATCGTGGTGCCGCTGGATGCGACTGGGTCGGCGGAGTTCGCGAACCGTGTGGTGGAGGAGGTTTCTCCTCGGCTGCTGGTGGGCGATGCGCGGTTGCTGGGGAAGATGCAGGCGAGCTTGCCGCGAGTGGAGTTGCGTGAGCTGGAGCAGCGGCTTCCGGCGGAGGCCTGTTATTTGAGTTGCGGCGCGAGGTAGACGCTGGATTCGCCGCTGCAGATCGTGTTTACGTCGGGGACTACGTCGGAGCCCAAGGGTGTGGTGCATACGCACCGCAATGTGCTGGCGAGCGTTACGCCCATTGAGCGCGAGATCGCGAAGTATCGGCGGTATGAGCGGCCGTTTCATCCGCTGCGGTTTCTGCACACGCTGCCCCTGAGTCATGTGTTTGGGCAGTTTATGGGGATGTGGTTGCCGCCGTTGATGTCGGCGGAGGTGCACTTCATCGATGGCGTGGAGCCTGTGCGGTTGGTCGCGACCGTGAAGCGTGAACGGGTGTCTGTGCTGGTCGCTGTGCCGCGCATTTTGGAGTTGATTCGGGTGCATTTTGTGCGCTTTTATCCGGGTTTAGAGCAGGTTTTAGCGCGTTCTGCGCGCATTCCGGCGTGGAAGCGGTGGTGGCGGTTCCGGGCGGTGCATCGGGCGCTTGGGTTCAAGTTCTGGGCGCTGATCTGTGGAGGAGCGACGCTCCCGGCGGAGCTGGAGGGGTTCTGGAACGGCCTGGGGCTCGCGCTGGTGCAGGGCTATGGGATGACGGAGACGGCGGCGCTGGTGACGCTGAACCACCCGTTCCATGTGGGCAAGGGGACGCTGGGAAAGGCGCTGCCGGGGCGCGAGGTGCGGCTGACGGCTGAGGGTGAGATTGAGGTCCGCGGCGACATGCTGGCGGCGGGGGCGTGGCGCAATGGAGCGTTTCAGCCGCGTGCGGGTGAGTGGCTGGCGACGGGTGATCTGGGTGTCCAGGAGGCGTCCGGCGAACTGCGGTTCGCGGGGCGCAAGGGCGATGTGATCGTGACGGCGGCGGGGCTGAATGTGTACCCGCAGGACCTGGAGGCCGCGTTGCTGGCAGAGCCGGGTGTGCGTGCGTGTGCGGTGGTGGGGTGTGAGACGCCGCGTGGCCCCGAGCCTGTCGCGGTGGTGGTGTTCGAGGGTGATGAAGCAGCAGCTACGCGCGGTGTTGGAGCGGGCGAATGCGCGGCTGGCGGCGTTTCAGCAGATGAGCTATGTGCTTCGCTGGCCGGAGGCTTCGCTGCCGTATACGGCGACGGGGAAGCTGCTGCGGCGGAGGGTGACGGCTTGGGCTTGCGGGCAGATTGCGCCGGGCGTGGGGTGAGGCGGTTGGCGGTGAGCAGGACGATCCGCTGCTGGCGTTGATTGCGGAGGTTACGCGGTGAGCGTGTGGCGGGGAGCGTCGGATGCGCTGCGGCTTACGGAGGATCTGCACCTGGACAGTTTGGGGCGGGTGCAGTTGCAGTCGGCGCTGGAGTCTCGGATGGGGGTGGAGGTTGCGGATGATGCGATTGCGTCGGTGGGGACGGTAGGGGAGTTGCGGGGGTTGGTGGCTGGTTCGGTCGGCACGGATGCGGGTTCGGCTGCGGAACAGCAGGTTCCCTTCGGGAATGACAGAAAGAAAAGCAACGGCAAAGGCAGAGGCGAGACGCGGATTCCCTTCGGGAATGACAAGCAACGAGAGGTAATGCAGAGCTTCGGGACGGCGAGTGTTATTCGCGGAGCGGATCTCGTATCCGCATTGGCCGTGGAGCTGGCCGGTGCAGTGGGTTCGGGTGGCGTTTGTGGAGGCGGTGATGCGGCCGCTGGTGCGGTTGCTGGCCAAGCCTCGTGTGGATCGTGAGGGCACGGGCGCGCTGCAGGGGCCGATGCTGGTGATTGCGAACCATGTGAACGCGTACGACATGCCGCTGGTGTTGTATGGGCTGCCGGGCGCGATGCGGCGGCGGGTAGCTGCGGCGATGTCGGCGGAGGTGTTGGGGGATCTGCGGTATGGGCGCAACCAGGGGAACTGGGTGCTGAATCTGCTGGCGCGGCCTGCGGCGTGGTTGCTGGTGGGGTTGTTCAATGTGTTTCCGCTGCCGCGGCTGAGCGGGTTCCGGCGCAGCTTTGCACATGCGGGCGAGGCGATGGATCGGGGGTACTCGGTGCTGGTGTTTCCGGAGGGGCGGCGGAGCCACACGGGCGAGCTGGCCGCGTTTCGGCCCGGGATCGGGCTGCTGGTGCAGGCGTCGGACGTGCCGGTGCTTCCGGTTGCGCTGCAGGGCATGGGAACGTCGGCGCGAGGGGGGCGGCGGCGCTGGTTCCGGACGGGCAGGATCGTGGTGCGTGTGGGAAAGGCGATTCGGTTTGAGCCGGAGGTGAGTGCGGAGGAGATTACGAGGCGGTTGGAAGAGGCGTTGCGGAGCTTGCAGCCGAGCTGAGGAGCAGGAAGTAGGAAGTCAGGAAGTAGTTGGCAGCGGGCCGTTGGCGGGCGACCGAAGACTGCGGTCCGAATGTGAGGTTTTTAGGGTAAGCTGGATTTCGCTGTTTCTTCGCTTTCGGCTTATGTCTGAGGAATCACAACGGTATCTGTCGTCGCGGGCTCTGCGGGAGGAGTTGAGCGGGCGCGGTCGGTTGCGTGCTGCTGGTCTGGCCCTGGGCCTGAGGTCGGATACGGGCGGACGCCCGGCGTGGTGTATGCGGAGGAAGACGGCGGGAGCCACGGCAACTTTCTTGCCGCGTCGTACCGGCGCATTGTGGCGAATCCTGAGTGGGCTCGGCGGCTGGAAAAGACGTATACGGCGAGCCGGCTGTTACCGCGTGCGGCGGATCGGCGGCGGGGCGAGCTGGAGTGTGCGTCGAGTTCGGATGCGTTGCTGATGAACGTGTTTTGTTATCCGGGGGTGCTGGCGAGGCGAGAGGTTTGTTCGCTGCTGGGTGTGGAGCTTGGACTGAGGCCCGAGTTTGGGGTCCGGGCGGAGTTGCCGATGCGCAAGGGTGAGGTGGATCGCACGGAGATGGACATGCGATTGGGGTCGGTGCTGGCGGAGGCGAAGCTGACCGAGACGGGGTTTGGGCGGGCGTCGCGGGAGCGGTTGCTGCGGTATCTGCGGTGTGGAGGATGTCGTGGACGTTGAAGCACTGCCGCGGTCGGGCGCGATGTATGGCGGATATCAGCTTGTGCGTGGGTTGCTGGCCGCGGTGCAGGCGGATGCGAGCTACGTGGTGCTGCTGGACGCGCGGCGGGCGGATTTGCGGGAGCAGTGTTTTCGGGTGTTGGCCGCGGTGCGGTCTGCGGAGGTGCGGAGTCGGCTGCGCTTGCGGACCTGGCAGGAGGTGGCGGCGGTGTTGCCGCGGAGCTTGCAGGGGTTTTTGGGGGAGAAGTATGGGATTGAGGCGGGGTGAGTTGCCGCGGGGCGGCGGAAGCGGCGGCAAGCGCAAGAGGAACGGCAACGGCAACCGAACGGCAACGGCAACCGCAACGGCAACGCAGCAACGGCAACAGTCGGGGATGACAACCGAAAGGCAACCGCACCGCAAGGGCCACCGCAACGGGAACCGCAACGGCAACAGCAACGAGCAACGGCAACGGCAACAGCAGATCCCCTTCGGGGATGACAACCAGAAAGGCAACCGCCACCGCAAGGGCCACCGCGAGGGCAACCGCAAGAGCAACAGTAACAACAGCAACAACAGATTCCCGTCGGCGATCGCCGACGGAGAGGGAAGGACGCTACTCGGCGAAGCGGGGCTGGGCGGTGTTTTGGGCGACGTCTTCTGCGGAGACGTTGATGTCGAAGCCGGTGAAGAGGTCGGCGATTTGGGCGTCGGTGAAGCCGCGTTCGCGGAGGAGGCGGATCTCGTCGCCGAGCATGGAGATTACCTGTGGACCGGTGAAGCGCTCTTGTTCGGTGCCGGCGGCCTCTCGGAGTTCGCGTGCCGCTTGTGCGACTTGATCTGCGGTGTAGGTGGGCTGATCTGCCATGTTGCCTCGTTTGCTCGCGGTGTGAGTTGCCCGGCGGGGAAGTTTGTAGCAGCCAACATGGTACTCAGGACAGGTAGGCCTTGAGCCAGGGGTCCTGCGACTGCGTCAGTTCCTGTGTCGTGCCGTCGAAGACGATGTGTCCTTCGTTGATGACGAGGAAACGGAGGCGAGGGTCGATGCCGTGGTCGGGGATGGGCTGCATGTGCCCGGTTGCGCGATTGAAGCGATGGGTGGCGAGCGTGAAGGCGTCCTGGAGGCGATGGGTGATGAGCAGCGAGGTGGTCCCGGAGACGTCACGCTGCTTCACGACGAGTTCGATGATGGTGGTGGAGGTGACTGGGTCCAGGCCGCCCGTGGGTGAGTCGTAGAGGATGAGTTCGGGCTGGCTGATGATGGCGCGGGCGATGGAGACGCGGCGGCGCATGCCGCCGGAGAGCTCGGACGGGAACTTGTCGATGGCTTGCTCGAGCTCGACGAAGCGCAGGGCTTCTACGACGCGCTCGTGGATGCGATGCGGGTCCAGGTGTTCTTCCTGGAGGCGGTAGGAGACGTTTTCTTCGACGTTGAGGGAGTCGAAGAGTGCGCTTTCCTGGAAGACCATGCCTATGCGCGCGCGAAGGGCGAACATGTCACGGGGACTGATATCGGCGAGGTTTTCGCCGAACAGGAAGATCTCGCCGGAGTCTGGTTTGAGCAGCCCGTTGGCGAGCTTCATGAGGACGCTTTTGCCGCCGCCGGCAGGGCCGAGGATGACGCGGGTTTCGCCGCGCTGCACGCAGAAGCTGATGTCTGAGAGGACAGTTTCGCGGTCGAAGCTGATGGAGACGTGACGGAACTCGACGACCGGAGCGCCGTCGTCCTTGAAGCGGCGGAGCGGGTCAGATTCGGTGAGGTTCGCAGCGGTAGCCAAGCGTCACCTTCCGAAGAGACCGATCATGAGCTTGGTGACAAGCGTGTCGACGATGATGAGCAGGACGGACGAGGTGACCACGGCCTGTGTGGTGGCTTTGCCGACGCCGCGTGTGCCGCCGCGCGTGGCGAGGCCGTAGTAGCAGCCGACGGTAGCGATGATGAAGCCGGAGAAGAGCGGTTTGGTGAGGCCTTCGACGACGTCGCCGATGGCCAGTGCGTCGAAGGCGTTGTGAAAGAAGGCGCCGCCGCTTTGGCGCAACAACGTGACGGCGACCAGGGCGCCGCCGGAGATGCCGAAGGTGTCGGAGACGATGGTGAGGAAGAAGAGCATGGATACGGTCGCGACGATGCGGGGCGTGACGAGCTTGCGCACGGGGTCGGTGCCGAGCGCGCGCATGGCGTCGATCTGTTCGGAGACCTTCATGGAGCCGAGTTCGGAGGCCATGCCGGAGGCGTTGCGGCCGGAGACCATGAGGCCGGTGAGCACGGGGCCGAGCTCCTTGACCATGGAGAGCGCGACGAGGCGGCCGGTGAGGTTGACGGCGCCGAACTGCTTGAGGGTGGTGGTGGATTGCAGGGTGAGTACGGCACCGGTGAAGAAGCCGGCGAGGATGACGATGGGCACGGAGCCGACGCCGATGGAGTCGAGCTGGATGTAGGTATCGGCGAGGTAGCGCGGGGCGGAGAAGAGGGCGGCGAGAGCACGACCGGTGAGCAGCGAGTAGTCCTGCACCGAACCGACGATGCGTTTGGCGTAGGTTACTGGAGAGACGATAGGCATGCGTTTCGCTGGTCGTCAGGGTAACAGATGGGGGCGGGACAGTTGCCCACGCGGAAGCCCTGGTTTGGGCGGATACGGCCAGGTGCGAAAATAGAGAGGATGAGCGAGACGATGCTGGCGGCGGTGTTGCACGGACGCGAGGATCTACGGCTGGAGCATGTCTCGCGGCCAAGCGCGGGCCCGGGCGAGCTTGTGCTGCGGGTGGACGCGGCGTTGACGTGCGGGACTGACCTGAAGGTGTTTCGTCGTGGGTACCACGCGAAGATGCTGACGCCGGACCGGCTGTTTGGGCATGAGGTCGCGGGTACGGTGGCGGAGGTTGGCAGGGGTGTGACACGGTTTGCCGTGGGCGATCGTGTGGTGCCGCTGAACTCGGCGCCTTGCGATGCGTGTTTCTTCTGCGCCAATGGCCAGCAGAACCTATGTGACGATCTGCTGTTCAACAACGGCGGGTATGCGGAGTACATGCGGGTGCCGGCGCGCATTGTTGAAAAGAACACGCTGTTGTTGCCCAACGGAATGGCGGTCGAGCATGCGGCGTTGACGGAGCCGCTGGCGTGCGTGATGCGTGGGTTCGAGGAGTCGGGCGCGCATGCGGGGCAGACGGCGATTGTGCTGGGCGCGGGGCCGATTGGGTTGTTGTTTATCCATGCGGCGGCGCTTGAGGGCATGGAGGTGATCGCGGTGGTGAAACGGGCGGACCAGGTGATCACCGCAAAGCGGCTGGGGGCTTCCGAGGTGGTGCGGGTTGCGGATGTGGCGGACCCGGTGGCGGCGGCGCGCGCGCTGACGCCGGACGGACGCGGTGCGGATCTGGTGTTCGAGGCGGTGGCGACCCCGTTGGCGTGGCAGTGGGCCGTGGGCATGGCGCGCAAGGGTGGCGTGGTGAACCTGTTTGGCGGACCGCCGGCGGGGACGACCGTGGACTTTGATACGAACCTGCTGCACTACTCGGACCTGACGTTGAAGGCGAGCTTTCACCACACGCCGGCGGCGGCGCGCAGAGCGTTTGATCTGCTGCGCTCAGGGCGGTTCGAGTGTGAGGCGTTTCTGACGGGCGCGGCGAGTTTGGCGGAGGTGCCGGAGGTGTTCCAGCGCATGCTGTCGCGACCGGCCGAAGGCACGGCGGCGCAGATCAAGACGGTGATCTATCCGCATGCACCGGAGCACGGGACGGAGCGCGCCCATGCGGTAGAGCACGCGGGAGTGCTTGCATGAGTACGGCCGTCGAGGCAGGGCGGCTGGCACCAGTGGCCTTGGACGGGGCTTTGGATGGGGCGCCTGAGATTTATCGGACGCCTGCGCAGCGGCCGTCGCTGGCGGAGGCGCAGGCGTGGTGCAAGCACCTGGCCGAGACGCATTATGAGAACTTCCATGTGGCGACGTTTTTTCTGCCTGCGAAGCTGAGGCCGCACTTCCACAGTGTGTATGCGTTCTGCCGGACGTCGGATGATCTTGGCGACGAGGTAGGCGATACGGCGGTGGCGACTCGACTGCTGGCGGAGTGGCGCGGGATGCTGCATGAGTGCTTTGCCGCGCCGGAACGATCGCGGCATCCGGTGTATGTGGCGTTGCAGCCGACGATCACTGGGTGCGATCTGCCGATCGAGCCGTTTGACGACCTGATTACCGCGTTTGAGCAGGACCAGGTGTACACGCATCACGAGTCGTTGATGACGCTGGAGGAGTATTCGCGGTACTCGGCGAATCCGGTGGGGCGGCTGGTGCTGCTGGTGAGCGGATACAACGAACCGGAGCTGATGGCGCTGTCGGACGAGATCTGCACGGGGCTGCAGCTTGCGAACTTTTACCAGGACGTTGTGACGGACTGGGTGGATCGCGGGCGGAGGTATCTGCCGGCGGATGCGATGCAGCGGTTTGGCGTGACGCGATGAGCAGATCGCGGAGCGGCGCTTCGATGCGAACTTTCGCGCGATGATGCAGTTCCTGGTGGAGGATGCGCGGGCGCGGCTTACGCGTGGGCAGCGCATCGCGACGCTGGTGGAGCGGGACCTGGCGGCGACGTTGTCCTTGTTTGTGAAGGGCGGGCTTGCGATCCTGGACGCGATTGCGGCGCAGGACTACAACACGCTGCGTGCGCGTCCGGTTGTGACGAAGGCGATGAAGCTGCGGCTGCTGGGCGGGGCGCTTGTGGGCAAGGTGGCGTCGACGGTGCTGCCGGCACGCCCGCCGCGGCGAAAGAATGCGACGGCATGAGCGAGGGGCGCACACCGGAGCTGGCCGCGGCCTATGCTTTTTGCCGCGGTGTGGCTAAACGCGAGGCGAAGAACTTCTACTGGGCGTTTCGGGCTTTGCCGCGGCACAAGTCTGACGCGATGTGCGCGGTGTATGCGTTCATGCGCAAGGCGGATGACCTTGCGGATGATGAATCGATGACCGTTGAGGCGCGGCGCGCGGCGATGCAGGAATGGACCGCTGCGTGGCGGGCGTCCCGGAGCGAATCCGAGTCAGATCCGGTGTTTGTTGCGTTGAACGATACGCAGCGGCGCTTTGGGATTTCGGATGGGCTGCTGGAACAGCTTGTGGCGGGTACGACGATGGATCTGCAGCCGGAGCTGGAGGGCACGGTTCATGTGCGCGGCGTTAGCGTAAGCGACGGCAAGCCGGATGCGGAGCAGTATCTGGCTTACGAGAGCTTCGACGCGCTGTACCGCTATTGCTACCTGGTCGCGTCGGTTGTGGGGTTGGTGACGATTCGGATCTTTGGGTACAAGGACCCGAAGGCGGAGGAACTGGCGGAGCACACGGGGATTGCGTTTCAACTGACGAACATCCTGCGGGACGTGCGCGAGGATGCGGAGCGGCTGCGGGTTTATCTTCCGCTGAGCGATCTGGCGGAGAGCCATGCGTCCGTGGAGCAGGTGGTGCTCGCGGCGCGGAACGGCTTGCTTGCCCCGGCCGTGATGACGGTGCTGCGCAAGGAGATTGGCCGGGCGCAGGAGTTTTACAAGAGCGGAGATGAGTTGATTCCGCTGATTGAGAAGGACTCGCAGCCGGCGATGCGTGTGTTGATTTCGATCTATCGGCGGCTGCTGGAGCGGATTGCTGCGGACCCGGCGCTGGTGTTTCGTGAACGGGTGTCGGTGCCTACGTCGGAGAAGCTGGCGATCCTTGGCCGCGGGATGGTTGCGTCGATGTTTGCGAGGCTCGGATGAGCGGCGACGCGGCGCAGCGGCCGGATGTGCTGATTGTTGGCGCGGGTGTAGCGGGGTTGGCGGCGGCGGTGGCGCTCTCGGGTGCGGGCGCAAAGGTGACGCTGGTCGACCGCAAGCCGTATGTGGGCGGGCGCGCGTACTCGTACCGGCATCCAGCGCTGGATGAGGAGATCGACTCGCAGCATGTGCTGCTGGGGTGCTGCACGAACCTGGTGGATCTGTGCAGGTTGGCCGGCGCTGATGAGCATATCCGCTGGTATGACCGGATCACGTTTCTGGAGCCAGCGAATGCAGGCCGGGCCGCGCGGGCGAGTGACATTGGAGCGAATGGGCTGCCGGCGCCGGCGCACTCGAGCTTGAGCTTTCTGCGCGCGCCGATGCTGGGGACGCGGGACAAGGTCGGTGTGGCGCGCGGGCTTATGGAGTTTCTGCGCGGATATCCGGCGAGCGATGAGGAGAGCTTCAGCGCGTGGTTGAAGCGAACCGGCCAGACGGAGTTGGCGATCCGGCACTTCTGGGAGCCAGTGGTTGTTGGAACGTTGAATGACACGTTTGACCGATGTGCAGCGCGATATGCGGGGCAGGTGTTTTACGAGTCGTTTCTGAGGAACCCTGAGGGAGCGCGGTTCGGGATTCCGTCGCAGCCGCTGTCGGAGTTCTATGCGGCGTTTGCGCGGCTGGCTGAGATGCAGGGAGCGCAGCTTATGCTGCGGACCAGCGTAGAGCGACTGGAGCGGACGCGCGGAGGGGATGTGGCGCGCGCATGTGGCTTCCGGAGAGGCGATCGAAGCTCGGCAGATTGTGCTGGCGTTGCCGTTTGAGCAGACCGCGACGTTGCTCGCGCACGTTGCCGCGGGATGGGGCTGTAGAGCGCGTGTGTGAGGGGTTGAAGCACTTTGTGCATGCGCCGATCACGACGATTCACCTGTGGTTTGACCGTGCGGTGACGGACCTGGAGCATGCGGCGCTGCTGGATACGCGGATTCAGTGGATGTTCAACAAGACGCTTGATCCGCCGGTTTGAAGCCGGCGCGCTGAGCGGGCCGGGGCAGTACCTGGAGCTGACGATCAGCGCGTCGCACGAGGAGTTGCGGAAGGGGCGCGAAGAGATTCTTGAGTCGGCGCTTGAGGGAGTTGGCGAGCTTCTTTCCGCGGGTTCGCGAGGCGAAGCTGGTGAAGTCGGGTGTTCTGAAGGAGGCGCGGGCTACGTTCTCCGTCACGCCCGGGCTGGATCGGTATCGGCCGGAGAATGCGGTTGGCGATGGGTTGTTTCTGGCGGGGGATTGGACGCGGACGGGGTGGCCTTCGACGATGGAGGGCGCGGTTCGGAGCGGGCGGCTGGCAGCGGAGGCGGTTGTGCGGGAGAGTGGAGCTGCGCGGAGGTTTACGGTGCCGGATCTGCAGCCGACCGGCTTGATGCGTTTGCTGGCGTAAGCGCATTGGAGGCATCGGCGCGAACTGCAAACGCGGCGTAGGCGGCTGCCGCGGAGTTGCGCTGCGTAGACACTGCGGGAGTCAAACCGCCGAATCTCTAGTGGGAAAGCAATACAACGCCGACGGCAACGAAGCTGGCAGCCAGCCAGCGGCGGCGGTCGACGTTTTCGCGCAGGAAGAACTTTGCGGCGATGGCGTTGCCGATGTAGGTGAGCGCTGCGGTCGCGGGGGCGGCGAGTGAGAGCGCGACGAGGCTGAGCGTGTAGAGCATGGCGAAGAAGTTGAGCGCCATGCAGATGGCACCCACGACGAAGCGGGGTGAGGCGAGCACGGTGCGAATGGTGCCGGCCATCCCGCTACGCTTGCGCACCTCGTCGAGGTCGCCGAGGCGGTGCATGGCCGCGGCGATGAGGCACTCGCCGGCGATGGCGAGGGCGGCGACACCGAGGATGCAGGCCCAGTCACGAACGACATGAGGGGCCTGGGGGGCGGCGAGGATCACCGGCCGGCCCCGGAGTCGATGAGGGCGAGTTCCTTCTGCTCGGCGGGACTCTCGGTGCGGGAGGGTCCGTTCGCCACGAAACCGACCGCGCAGACGATCAGCGCGATGCCGGCCCAGCGGTAGCCGGAGAGCCGCTCATGCAGCCAGAGGCGGCTGAGCAGGGCGACGACGACGTAGCCGAAGGCAGTGGCAGGCATGACGAAGGTGAGGTCGGCCCAGCTCAGGGCGGTCATGTAGCTGGCGAAGAAGCCGATGAGCAGAAAGATCCCCGCGATGACGTAGGGATTGAAGAGGGCGTGCCAGAGCAGACCGAGGTGATGCATGTCCACGGGGCCGATTTCGGA
The DNA here is from genome assembly GCA_963795955.1 of uncultured Verrucomicrobiae bacterium. Taxonomy (GTDB): domain Bacteria; phylum Acidobacteriota; class Terriglobia; order Terriglobales; family Acidobacteriaceae; genus Granulicella. Next base: position 13,146 of record CAWCJK010000002.1, on the reverse strand, counting down.
CATGCCGCGCGACAGCAGAGTGTCCCCGACGGAGGCCGTCAACATGACAGCGAGGAGGACCAGGTACTGCGAGCCGCGGAGTCGGTGTTTCATGGGGGAGCCTACGCAAGGGTATCAGAGCGATGGGGCGCTCCCCGGCGCTAGCGGAGCGCGTAGTACAGTGCGGATGTGAGGGCTCGAACGGCTGCAGGGAGCCTCGCTGCACTGGCCTGTGTGGGAGCGGCAGCGGGGATAGGCTACGGGATCGCGGGGCGGTCGGCGCAGGTGTTTGGGCGTTCGGTGTATCGCGGTCCGGGGCGGCGGAGATCGATCGCGCTGACCTTTGACGACGGTCCGAGTGAAGGCACTCCGGAGCTGCTGGCGATGCTCGCGGCGGAGGGCATCCGCGCGACGTTTTTTCAGTGCGGAATGAACGCCGAGCGGCATCCGGAGATCGCGCGCATGGTGGCGCAGGCTGGGCATGAGATTGGGAATCACACGTACTCGCATCCGCGGCTTTGCCCGCGGGTGGGGTATCAACCGAACCTGAGGTTGCCGGGAGAGATCTACAGCGAGTTGGCGCGGACGCAGGTGCTTCTGGAGACCGCTACAGGCGTTCGGCCGAGGCTATTTCGTGCGCCGTACGGGTTGCGCTGGTTTGGCGTGGGCGCGGCACAGCGCCGGCTGGGGCTGCTGGGGGTGATGTGGACCGTCATTGGGCATGATTGGGAGTGGCCGAGCGAGGCGATTGCGGCGCACGTGGATCGCGGGATAGAGCCGGGCGGCATCGTCTGCCTGCATGACGGGCGGGAGACCCGCGAGCGTCCGGATATCTCGGAGATGATCGGGGCTCTTCGGGTGATCATCCCGAGGTTGAAGGCGGACGGGTATTCTTTTGAGACAGTGAGCGAGCTGCTGGTACCGGATGCGTCTCGATGAGCGGGCAATCGCCCGCCGGAGACCACGTGTGGCATGTGCTGCAGAGGTCCGATGTCCTGGACGAGGAGATGGCGTCAGCGCTGGCCGAGTTTGCGCCCGTGGTTTTGTGGGAGCCGCAGCGGACGGTGTGGCCGATTCGGCTGGGAGCGCACAACGGCCACGCGGATGTAAGCGAATCGAAGCTGCGGATTGAGCGGTTCCCGCTGCTGCGTGGGTTTGCACGCCTGCCGGCGGTTGCGCTGGACAAGATGGAAGCGAGGCTGGCGACGCACATCGCGAACGCCACGGCGACCGCAAGCGCATCGACGCTGGTGTGTACGACGTCGCTGTTCGCGGGCGTAGCTGAACGCTGGGCCGGACCGGTTGTGTATTGGCTGACGGACCTGATGGCGCGCTACGACAGCCTGCATGGGCCATTGGTGGAGAGGCTCGATCGTCAGCTATGCGCGCGCGCCACGCTGGTCTGCCCGAACTCGGAGCGGCTGGCTGAGTATCTACGCGAAGAGGCGGGATGCGCTGCGGACAAGGTGGTGGTGATTCCGAATGCGGCGCGCTTGCAGAGCATCCTCCCGGAGCCGCCGAGCGGACCGGCGCCGCTGCTCGCGGAGTATGCGCCGTTTGAACGGCCGCTGGCGGGGGTGATCGGGAACCTGGCCGAGAACATGGACTGGGTCTTTCTGCGGCGGTTGCTGGAGCTTACGCCGTGGCTGTCCTGGGTCTTCGTCGGGTCGACGGAGATGGCGATCAAGGATCCGGAGCAGCGCCGGGCGCGCGAGCAGGTGATCGCGGATGCGAAGACGTGCTTTGTGGGGCCGCGGCCTTACCAGGAGTTGATTCGCCATGCGCGGGCGGTGGATGTCGCGGTGTTGCCGTACATGAGGCGAGAGCCGACGTATTCGGGGTCGAGCACGCGGTTTTACCAGCATCTGGCAGCGTGCCAGCCGATCGTCGCGACGGGCGGCGTGGCGGACCTCCTCAGCAAGGAGCCGCTGCTGAAGCTGGTGACGAGCGCGGAGCACGCAGCGATGGTGCTGGAGGGGTTACGCGCGAGAGGTTTCGACGATGGGTTGCGGGAGATGCGATGGGAGGCGAGCCGCAAGAACACGTGGCGGGACCGGGCGCTGCGGATGCGCGAGGCGCTGGAGACTGCGGGTGAGTGTGCGAGGCTGAGGGGCGGCGTTCGCGGCAAAAGAAGAGGCCCGGATCCGAGGTGGATCCGGGCCTTCTGTGTTGAGTTCAACTGCAACTTATGCGTTGAGGCTGACCGATTCCTGCTGGCGCAGTTCGTTCTCGGCGCGGACCTTGCGGACCATCTCATTGCGTTCCTTGCGGAGCTTCATGTAGCTCCTGGCCTCGGCGTAGAGACGGGGGACGTCGCGGTTGACGATGGCCTTCCAGACGACGCGAGCGGCGGCCTTGGGGCGGAAGTAGTATTCGTCGTAGAACTTGTGCACCATCTCCATGACGTAGTCAGCGGGCAGACCGGGGTACTCGATGTGCGCCATCTGATGGCCGCCGTGATCGTTCATGACGTTGCCGTTGGTGATGAAGTTGTTGCGTTCCGCGTAGTCGTAGAACTCGGTGCCGGGGAAGGCGTGGGCCACGGAGACCTGGATGGTCTCGCAGTCCAGGGTCTTGGCGAACTTGATGGTGTTCGCGATCGACTCCTTGGTTTCGCCGGGCAGGCCGAGGATGAAGTCGCCGTGGATGACCAGACCGAGGTCGTGGCAGTCCTTGACGAAGTCACGGGCACGCTCGATGGTGGCGCCCTTCTTGATGTTCTTGAGGATCTGCGGGTCGCCGGACTCGAAGCCGACGATGAGCAGGCGGCAGCCGGCTTCCTTCATGGCCCTGAGGGTTTCGCGGTCGGTGGTGACGCGCGAGGTGCAGGACCAGGTGATGCCGAGCGGCTTGAGCTTGGCGCAGAGCTCGACGGTGCGGGCCTTCTGGATGTTGAAGGTGTCGTCGTCGAAGAAGAACTCTTTGACGTGCGGGAAGTTGTCGCGGGCCCACTTGAGCTCGGCAGCGACGTCATCTGTAGACCGCTTGCGCCAGGCGTGGCCCGAGAGGGTCTGGGGCCAGAGGCAGAAGGTGCACTGCGCGGGGCAGCCGCGGGTGGAGTAGAGCGAGATGAAGGGATGAAGCAGGAACGGGACGTTGTACTTGGTGACGTCCATGTCGCGCTTGTAGATCTTGGTGGCCCAGGGCATGGCGTCCAGATCCTCGACCTGCGGGCGGTCGGCGGTGTGCTGGATGACGCCGGTGATGGGGTCCTTGTAGCTGATGCCCAGGATCTCGGGGAGCGGCTTGCCGTTGGCGAACTCGACGACGGAGAAGTCGAACTCGCGGCGGCAGACGAAGTCGATGACTTCGCATTCGTTCAGCGCGCGGTCGGGGTCGGTTGTGACCGGGGGGCCGACGAAGGCGATCTTGATGGACGGGTTTGCGGCCTTGATGGCGCGGGCGAGCCCGTGGTCACCGGCCCAGCCGACGGTCGAGGTGAAGAGGACCAGGAACTCGTAGCTCTTGGCGATCTCGATGACCTCTTCGGCGGAGATGTGGTGGGGAGGGGCGTCGAGCAGCTTTGAACCCTCCAACATACCGGCGGGATAGGCGAGCCAGACGGGGTACCAGTAGGACTCGATCTCGCGGGTAGCGGGCCAACGGGAGCTGGCGCCGCCGTCGAAGTTCTCGAACGAGGGTGGGTTCAGAAGAAGGGTCTTCAAGGGTGCCATAACTTACCTCAGTTTACCATCCAGTCATCATTCAGCACCGCCCCAAGTGCAACTCCGCAGGTACGTTTCCGGTCGCATGGCGACCAGAAACGGGCTAGAGATGAGGTGTGGCTGGCGGCGTTTGTGGAGCGCCTGGTTGGGTTTGCGGGGTTGCCGGCGGGTTGGCGGGAGCGGGGTTGGATACCGGAGCCGAAGGTAAGGTCGACGGCGTGGTGCCAGTTGTGGGGACAGCCGGAGCGGCGCCCCCCGGGGGCGCGGGCGCCGCGGGCGTTGTGCCGGTTGTGGGCGGCAGGACGGGTTGAACGGTCGGGGTGGCGTTCCCGGGAGCGGAGGTTGCGCCAGGGATGGTGGCGGCGAGCCAGTGGGTGAGCGAGCCCTCCTGGCGAAGCAGGGTGACCTCGGCGGCGCGGAGCTGAAGCTCGGCGTTGAGGAGATCGACGGTGCGTTGCCGCTCTGCAAGCCGAGCGTTTTGCTCGTCTTTGGGGCTCAGTTGAGTTCCGCCCGTCGCGCCCGCGGCCGCCTGGAGACGGGTCAAGGTGGCGTCGAGCTGGTCTTGCGCGAGATCGTGGTCGAGGGAGGCAAGGTCGGCGCGCGCGGAAAGCTCGGTGGCGCTGCGGCGGAGGCGCTGGCGGCCCTCAATGAAGGTGTTCTGCTGCATCTGGGCGTCGGCGAGGGCACGGGCCGCGTCGGCAGCGGACTCGCGGGCCCGGGCGCGGTGAACCATGTCAATGAGTGGAACCGAAAGCTGAACGCCGAGGCTGAGCGAGTTGAAGCTGTTGAGCTGACCGTTGACGGTGCAGACCGGATTGCAGGTGACCCGCTCGCGAAAGCCGGGATAGTAAAAGTCGTACGAGGTAAAGGCGTCGTCGAGGCGGCTGTACTGGGCGGAGAAGCTGAGCTGAGGACGAAGGAGATAACGGCGGTCGCCCTCGGCGGTGTACTGACGCGAGCGCGCCGTCGCAAAGGCGGCAGAGATGCCCTCGTACTTCTTCGGATCGCTTGGCGTGGGTCCTTCGGGAGACTCCGGGGCGGAGGGCTTCGCGAAGGTCGGTATGGAGTCGTGAACGGTCTGCCAGCCGGCCCGGGGGAGGCCTGTGAGCGCGGCAAGATGAGTGGTGCGGTCCGCGATCTCGTCTTCGACGAGAAGCTCCTGAAGCCGAATCTGGGCTGCGGTACGGCGAGCCTGTGTGAGTTCGATGTGCGGGTCGACGCCGGCGTTGAAGCGGTCTTGTTCGATCGCGACGAGACGATTGGCGATGGTCAGCGCGTCCTGCTGCACGGCCCGGCGCTGCAGGGCGTTGTCGAGCGCGACGTAGCTGTTGGTGGCGTCTTCCGCGACATCGCTGCGAGCGACCTCGAGCGCCAGTTGGGCTGATTCGACGCCGGCGTGCGCGGCTCGAATGTAGTCAGGCTGCGCGAAGTTGTAGACCAGGGACTGAGCGGCGACGCCCAGGATCACGGGCGCGGAGAGCGGAGCGCCGGTGGCGCGCCCGACACCCGCAGTCGCGGTCACCGAAGGGATGAAAGCATCCTTGGTCTGAGCAAGGATTGCCTTGGCGCGGGTGAGGTCGGCCTCGGCGATTTTCACGCGCGGATCGCTCTGGAGCGCCAGGTTCACGGCGGTGGGCAGCGAGATCTGCGCACCGGCGGATGCGGCGAGGAAGAGCAGACCGCAGAGACCCAGAACGGGTCGAGGCACAATCCGGCTTGCGCGGGCGGACACGCATCAGAGTGAGCCCAAGCCCTTCTGCGCCGGCGCATAGGCGGAGGCTAGCGAGAGCGCCTGCTGGAAGTCGGCGCGGGCGCCCGTCTTGTCACCGGACTTGGCCTGCATGGCGCCGAGTAGCGTGTAGACGCGAAATGCCGGAGCCTTGTCGCTCTTTTCGGGATGCGCGAGATAGTTGCGCATGGCCTGTTGCGCGGGGCCGAACTGGTGATTCTCGTCGAGCAGGGTGGCAGCGTCGACGACGGTGGAGTCGATCTCGCGGTCCGCGGCGATGGTCATCTCGGCGGCGCTGATGGCCTTGTCGTGCTGGTGGCGGCGTTGGTAGAAGGCGGCGAGGTCAATCATCGCGCCGGGGCGGTGTGCGACGGCGATCTCGGCCTGGAACTCATGTTCGGCCGTCGCGTAGTCCTTTTCGCGTTCCGCAGCCATGGCGCGGATGCGGTGAGCGGTTTCGGGCAAGGTGGACTCGATGCGGGATGCGAGCGCGAGGGCCTTGTCGGTCCCGCCGCCGACGATGGAGGGCGCGCTTGTGTAGTACTCGCCGAGATCGACGCAGGCGGCCTCACTCGCGGGGTCGAGGGTGACGGCGGCCTCAAAGGCGTTCCGGACCTGGAACGCGAGCTTCAAGCCGGAGACGATGCCCGCCTTTGACGCCTCGAGGCCGAGGGCTCGACCCGTCCAGTCCTGGGCGGCGCTGTCGTTCGCGAGACCGTGGTCGAGGGCGGCCTGGCACTCGGCCACGGCCTGCGGGGCTAGCTCTTCGGCGAGGTACACGCGGCAGAGCAGAAGGTGAGCGGCGGCGTTGGAGGGCTGCGCGGACAGAGACGCCTTGAGCGCGGCGGCGGCATCATCGGCTCGGCCTTGCAGCAGAAAGCTCTCGGCGCCCATGAGGAGATGCGGCGGAGATGGTGCTTTCGCCGCGACCGCAGGACACGCGGAACCGAGCAGCGCGAAGAGGGAAGCGATGGCGGCCGGGAGCAAGCGACTGCGGAGCACATCGAAGCGAAACAGCATGGTTTGCGAGCGGAGCCTCACGGTTGGGTCCGAACGGCGAGGCCGTTCTGCAGGTCGGCGTCGTTGGCGGCGCTCAACGCCACGATGTCACCCTCGCGAAGTCCGCCGGTGATCTCGACCTGTGTCAGGCTCACGATGCCAAGAGTGACGGGGGTTTGTACGAGCTTGCCTGCGACGACGCGGTAGACGAAGTTCTGGGCGCCCTGGGTGTGGAGGGCCTCGCGCGGGAGGCTGAGGACGCCGAAGCGCTGCAACGTGGTGACGGTGACAGTGACGTTGGTGTTGGGCAGGAGATCGCCGTTAGCGTCGTCGACGCTGATGATGCACTCACCGACGTTGCGCGTACCGACGTTGATGATGGTGGTTGGCGCCTGAACGACGTGACCGTGCCAGGCTCGATCGGGCTTGGCGTCCCACACGATCTTGACGGGTTGTCCGGCGGCGAGGTTGCCGACCTCGGGCTCGTCGAAGAAGGCGCGCACCTGGAGTTTGTGCAGATCGGCGACGCTGATGAGCGGCTGACCGGGGTTCACGTAGTCGAAGCGGGCGACCGGAAGCGAGTAGACGGTGCCGGCGATGGGCGAGTGCACGTCCATCTGCAGGAGGTTGTTCTGAGCCGCGGCGAGTTCAATGCGGGAGCGCTGGAGTTGTTCGCTGTTGAGGTTCAGGTCGCCGGGACCGAAGCGCTGATGCATGCGCGTTTCGATCTGGTTGACCTTGGCCTGGGCGTCGGCGACGCGGTTCTGGGCGGCGCCGACCTCGTTCGCGGAGGCAGCACCGCGGGCCTGCAACGCCTGCAGCGAACGCAGGCTGGCATTGGCGTCGTTCAGTTGCGATTGTGCGTTCTGGAGGTCGGCGCGCTCGGACAGAAGCTCGTCGTGTGTGCCGCCGGCGAGCATGTTGCGCCGATTCTGGGCGTCGGTGTCGAGGAGGTTACGGGCGTTGGCGACGCGCAGCAGGGCGTCCTTGTTGTCGAGCTGCATGAGTGGCTCTCCGGCGCGCACCTGCTCACCGAGGTGAACGTCGATCTTTGCGACGGTGCTCGGGGAGGGTGAATGCGCCTGAAAGTCGACGAGGGGTTCCACCTTGCCGTTGGTTGCGATGGTCTTGGTCAGATTGTCGCGTTCGACTCGCGCGGTGTTAACGAGGACGCGGTCGCGATTGCTCGGCAGAGCAAGGTAGAGCAGCCCACCCAGGACGACAATAACGACGAGGATCCATATCCAGCGGCGGCTTCCATTGCTCCCAGATTCTGCCATACGCAAGGGTTCAGTATATAGAAGCGCACTCGCCGTTTTGGATTCACGAAAGAGCGGAACTTTGTTCGTTACCGATTACGAATGCGTCATTTGCGTGGATGGAAGCTGAGCTTCGACGACCTCCAACTCCCATCCGCCGAAGTCGGGGTGCCAGTTGCGGCGGAGGCGGAACGCGAGGTCGAGACGTGTGCCTTCCGCCCAGGATTCGGCGCGCATCCGGGCGATCCAGTCGGTGCGGCGGGTCCAGGCTGTGGCGCGGAAGCTGCGACCCGAACCGGGATCCTCGACTCGAAGCGCGAGGTGGCGGTCGGCGAGGATGCGGACCGGGGCGCTCAGGCGGAGGTTCTCCGCGACGAAGATTGGTTCGGGGTTGCCGTTGCCGAAGGGTTCGAGGCGCTGGTAGGCGGCGAAGAAGGCCGGGGTCAGATCGCCGAGACGGACCGCCGTGTCGCCGTGAAGATGGGCGTTCGGGTCGGGTCGCGAGAGGGTACGGGTGAATGCCTCCAAGCGGATGCGAAGCTCGGAGACGAGGTCGGATGGGAGCGCAAACCCCGCGGCGTGGGCGTGGCCGCCGAAGCGGGAGAACAGAGGCGACGCTGTCTCGGTGTGGACTGAGGTGAGCGCGTCGAGCAGATGGAAGCCCGGCACGGAGCGGCCGGAACCGTGCGCCACGCCGTCTTCATGGGTGAGGACCAGAGCAGGGCGGCCGGTGCGGTCGACGACGCGTGAGGCGAGGATGCCTACAACTCCCCGGTGCCAAGGGGAGTCGGGGGTGTCGTCGAGCACGAGGCAGCCCGCGAGGCCGGCTTCAGCGGCGGCGAGTTGATCGAGGCGCTTTTCGATGTCGGCGAGGGCGCGGGCCTCGGTGGCGCGGCGTTCGTCGTTGAGGCGATGCAGCTTTTCAGCCAGGGTGCGCGCTAGCGCCGGGTCGCGCGCGAGGAACATCTCTACGACGTCGGAGGCGATGTCCATGCGACCGGCTGCGTTGATGCGAGGGCCGATGCGAAAGCCGACGTCGGTGGCGGAGACGGGCCGGGTGAGATCGATGCCGGCGAGTTCCATGAGGGTGCGGAGGCCGGGTTGCGCGGGCTCGGCTAACGCGCGGAGGCCGAGCGCGGCGATGACGCGGTTTTCCCCCGTAAGTGGAACAGCGTCGGCGATTGTGGCGATCGCGAGCAGCTTTAAGAAGGAAGGCAGAGTTTTTTCGCGGACACGGCGCAGTTCTTCGGCGTTGCGCGCGGTGGATTCCAGCAGGGCCTGTGCCAGTTTGAAGGCGACGGCGGCGCCGCAGAGATCTTTGCACGGGTACGCGCAACCGGGCTGGTTGGGGTTGAGGACCGCGAGGGCGTCCGGGACTCCGGCGTTATCGGGAAGATGGTGGTCGGTGACGATGAGATCGAGGCCGAGGCGGGCGGCTTCTTCGGCGGCGGCGAAGGCGCGAATGCCGGTATCGACGGAGACGACGAGGCGGATGCCCTCAGCGAAGGCGTCGGTGAGGCGGGTCTCGCGCATGCCGTAGCCTTCGCGGATGCGGTGCGGGATGTGGTAGCGCACGTCAGCGACGACGCCGAGCGAGACGGCCGCTCGGTCCAGCGCGGTCTTGAGCAGAACCGTGGCGACGGTGCCGTCGACGTCGTAGTCGCCGTAGATGAGGATGGGCTCGCCACGGGTGAGCGCGAGCCGAAGGCGGTCGACCGCCGTTGGCAGACCCAGCATGGAGGCGGGGTCGTGCAGATGCTCGGGACTGGGGTGGAGGAAGGCGTTGACCGCGTCAGGCGTGTGGAGTCCGCGAGCCCACAGCAGGGTGGCGAGCGGAAGCGGCAGCCCGAGTTGAGACGCGAGGTCAGCGGCCTGCTGGTTCTCGCCGGCGGGGCAGACGAGCTTCCAGCGCGCGGATAGCCCTGCAGCGGCAGCTGCCATTCGGCCTGCTCCTATTCGTCGTCGTGGTCGTCGACGATGATGCCACCCAGTTCCTGTGCGGTGTCCAGGAGATTCTGGAAGCGGTCGTACCAGGCCGTTGCGGTCTCGTACACGTACATGACGCCGCCGTGGGAGAACCCGAGTTGCAGGTAGCCGGTCTTGCCGACGTGCCGCATGAGGGCCTGGGCCTCCTCGATGTCGGTCGGATCTGGGTCGGGGTAGCTGGCTTCGCGGAGACGGGTGATCAGCGCGGCGACGTCTTCAGGCTCGAGCAGGACGTCGCTCATGGTCATAAAGGGGACGCCGGCGGCCTTGGCGTGCTCGACGAAGTCCTTCCAGCCGTCGATATCCTCGTCTTCGAAGACGACGGTGGGGACGTCCTCCGGCACAAAGGCGTTCATCCGCCGGAGCCCGTGGCCTGCGATAAAGGCGACCATGTCGTCCTTCAGCGTAGTGAGGTCATCAAAGGTCATCGTTTCCATTCTCGCAGACGCGGGCCGCGGCGTGGCGCAGCGGAAAACTCGTCCGACTCTGCTAACCTGAAGGTGCCCATGATCTTTTCCAAGGATTACATCGGATATCTGGCGCGCCAGACGACGAAACAGCTTGTCGCGGCCAAGATGATCCGGACCGAAAAACCTGCGCTCGTGGACGATCGGGTCACGGCGGCGCTGATCGAGGAGATGTCGCTGGAGGACCGGATCAACGAAGAGGTCCGCGTCATCCTGGAGGCGTTTCAGGCCGACATGCTGAAGAGCGGAGCCAGCTACCCAGAGATGTTCAAGAAGGTGAAGCTGGAGCTCGCGCGCAAGTATAAGGCGGTGCTATGAGGATCAGCCGCGACAAGTTGAACAAGTTGGCCCACGTCGTGGCGGACACGTTGGCCGAGATCAACGAGGTCGACTTTCTGGAAGACCGGAACACGATCCGCCAAGAGGCACGCAAGATCCTGGAAAAGCTGCTGACGGATGAGTTGAAGCTCGACCAGGCGGCGCGCCTGAAGATCAGCTCGCAGCGGAAGATCATCCTGGAAGGCTCGCAGGAGTGGGACATTCTGTACCGCAAGTACTACAACGACGAGGTAAAAAAGCTGGGGTTGTAGAGGTTTTCGGCGCGGCGCGGGTTTGGTATACTCAGCAAGTCGCAACGGATCAACCGATCCGTCACGTGGCGATATGGTGTAACTGGTTAACACGTCGCCCTCTCAAGGCGAAGAGTTCGGGTTCGAGCCCCGATATCGCTACCAACATCACGCACTTTCGGCGCTCTTCAGATGAGCTGGAAGGTGTGGGGATACAAAAAGGGATACACCCTGATGTAGCTCTGGAAGCATGAAAAGCCAGCCTCTTCGAGGCTGGCTTTTGGCATTCAGGGGGGCGTCGCGTTCGGACCGGGACGCGGGAAGGGCACTGCTGGATGTGCAACAACCTGCACAAACGCAGGTTTCCTTAAGAGAACGATGCCGAGCGAACTGCTGTTACTGCCGCATGCGCCGACGTGCAGGTAGCAGCACAGCACGCGCGAGACAGCGATAAAGGCCGCGGCAGCTCTCGGAAGCCGCCCTGACTCCGCGAGTCGTACACGAGCACCAGACACAACAGAGTGAGTGGCTTGCCACCAGGTCCGGATTAGCCACCTCGAAAGGCACTTTCACAGCGTGGGGAGAAGTCCGCATGTCGGACACGCTACCCGAGAGGGAGTGACTGTACCGCCGCTGTCCGAGAAGCCCGCTTTTCCGAGATTGGGGCTGTGAGAGGATGGCGAGCGTGGCCAAAGTAAACTCCTTAGCGCTGCTTGAGACAGAGTTGGTAGCCGATGCCGAGAGCGATCCCGGTGCCCTGGAAACGAGTTGCCGCCTGATCCTCGGCACGTATACGCGAGGTAGCGGAACCAAATGAATGCCAGAATCTATAACCGGCTCCTGCTCACGGTTGCTGGACTTGGCGGGATGCTGTACGGGATCGACGTCGGGATCATATCTGCCGCGCTGCTTTATCTTGGCAAAAGCATCGACCTGTCAGTCGCTCAAACGTCGGTCATCGTAGCAGCGGTGCTTGGCGGCAGCATGTTCTCGTCGCTGATTGCGGGTTTCCTCGCCGACTGGTTCGGACGGCGCACGATGATGATCGTCAGTGGCGTTCTCTTCGTCGCAAGTGTTGTCCTCATCGTGGCTTCGCATAGCTTCGCTCTGCTCTTCGCCGGCAGGTTGCTGCAGGGTGTGAGCGGAGGAGTTATCGCCGTTGTCGTGCCTCTGTACCTAGCCGAATCGCTGCCCGCCAACGTGCGAGGCCGGGGCTCGGCGATCTTTCAACTTTTCCTGACCATCGGCATCGTCCTGGCCGCAGGCATCGGGTGGTACTTCACGGGCAAAGCAGATGCAGCGATCGCCGCGGCTCACGGAAGCCGTGCGCTGATCATTGCCGCTGAGCAGCACGCCTGGCGAGGAATGTTCCGGTCCGTCGCGTACCCGGGAATTTTGTTTCTCGGCGGCACTCTGTTCCTTGGCGAAAGTCCCCGCTGGCTGCTCGGGAGGGGACGGGTCGCCGACGCTTTCCGCGCGCTCCGCCGTTCGGCGGACGAGAGTGAGGCGCGACGCGTGCTTGCGGAGATGCAAGATCTGGCGAGCACACCCACTCGTAAAGCCACACCCGCGGGCTCGCTGTGGCAAAGACGCTACATCTATCCATTTGTTCTCGCATGTGTCGTCCTCGCGTGCAACCAAGCAGTCGGCATCAACTCGATATTGGGCTATCTCGTCCTGATTCTCAGGCAGGGAGGCATGTCCGCAATCCACGCGACGCAGGGTGACTTCGCGGTGAAGTTGATCAACACCTGCGCGACGGTCGTCGCAGTTGCGTTGGTCGATCGCCGCGGGCGTAGATTCCTGCTTATCCTCGGGACGGCTGGCGTTCTGGTTGCATTGTCAACAGAAGCTGTCATCTTCCATGTCGCAGAAGCGAACCATCGCGATGTGAGTGCGCAGGTCCAACGGGCCGTAAAGAACAACTCCGTCCACGCCTCCTTGCCGCAGATGTTGGGTTCGAATGCCGGGCCGAACGGTCCTTATTCACTGACGGTTCGATACACCTATGGACAGGGTGAACATTCGGCCACGGTACTGAACACAGATCCTGATCCAGAGTTGACCATTCGACTCGGAGCCTGCCAACGGATCGCTGCAGATCACATCCGCCACCGTCCGCACGCTGCCGCGCCCCCGCACTGGCTGGTGGGTAGCGACTTTTCTCGGTTTGTTCATCGCCGCATTCGCTGTCGGGCCGGGCGTTGTTGTCTGGCTGGCGTTGTCTGAGCTTATGCCCACTCGGATCCGGTCTGCGGGTATGGGGATCGCGTTGCTGATCAACCAGGGCGTGTCCACAGTTATCGCCGGCATGTTTCTGCCGGTGAGCAGTCACTACGGCTACAGCGCGGCGTTTTCGTTCTGGGCGATTTGCGGACTGCTGTACTTCCTTGTTGCCGTTTTTCTTCTACCCGAGACGAAGGGGAAGACGCTCGAGGAGATCGAGCTCTTATTCGAGCGCAAGTCGAAGGTAATCGCGTGAGGCCGTAGCTT
>CAWCJK010000001.1:0-1170155 GCA_963795955.1 uncultured Verrucomicrobiae bacterium | reverse complement strand
GGACCGATATGCCAACCCTTGAGGCTGCACCCGAAGCCGCGCTCCCCAAGCTCTCCAACGAGGAGATCGCGCGCTACTCGCGCCACCTGATCCTGCCCGAAGTCGGCATGGAAGGCCAGCAGAAGCTCAAGGCCGCCAAGGTCCTCTGCGTCGGCACCGGCGGCCTCGGCGCCCCGCTCGCGCTCTACCTCGCCGCCGCCGGCGTAGGCACCCTCGGCCTGATCGACTTCGACGTCGTCGACGAATCGAACCTGCAGCGCCAGATCATCCACTCGCAGTCCACCGTCGGCATGCTCAAGGTCGACTCCGCCGAGCAGATGCTCAAGGGCCTGAACAAGAACACCAACATCGTGAAGCACAACACGATGCTGACCAGCGCCAACGCGCTCGAGATCTTCAAGGACTACGACGTCATCGCCGACGGCACCGACAACTTCCAGACCCGCTACCTCGTCAACGACGCCTGCGTCCTCACCGGCAAGCCCAACGCCTACGGCTCCATCTTCCGCTTCGAGGGCCAGGCCTCCGTCTTCGCCACCGAAGAAGGCCCCTGCTACCGCTGCCTCTACCCCGAGCCGCCGCCCCCCGGCCTCGTCCCCTCCTGCGCCGAAGGCGGCGTCCTCGGCATCCTCCCCGGCCTCGTCGGCGTCATCCAGGCCACCGAAGTCATCAAGCTCATCCTCGGCATCGGCGAGCCCCTCATCGGCCGCCTTCTCCTGGTCGACGCGCTCGGCATGAACTTCCGCACCCTCAAGCTGCGCAAGAACCCCGACTGCCCCGCCTGCGGCACCCACGAGATCAAGGAACTGATCGACTACGACCAGTTCTGCGGCATCGACCCCGCCCAAGACCGCCACTGGCCCGCTTGAGGTAAGCTCGCATGGCATGGTGGACGCAAACGCAAACGTAGTCGACGGCATCCCGCAGATCTCCGTCGAGCAGCTCAAGCAGCAGCCTGGACAGCGGCGACAAGCCTCTTCATCCTCGACGTCCGCGAACCGCACGAGTACGCCATCGTGAACCTCGGCGCGCCCGCTGATCCCGGTCGGCCAGGTCGGCCAGCGCCTGTCCGAGATCGCCGGTCAGCAAGAACGACGAAATCGTCGTCCACTGCAAGTCCGGCGGCCGCAGCCAGAAGGCCGCGCAGGACCTGAAAGCCGCGGGCTACACCAACGTGAAGAACCTCGCCGGCGGCATCACTCGCCTGGGCCGACAAGATCGACCCTTCGATGCCGAAGTACTAAGCCCTCGCTCGCACGCACGAAGGCCCTCGCCACAGCGAGGGCCTTTCGCACGTCAAGCCTCAGCTCTCAATGCTTCAGCGCGGGAATCAGCGGTATGATCGTCCCATCCACCACAGGTGCGTCCAGCCCCAAAAGGTACGCGACGAACGGAAACACATCCACGTTGTCGAAGCTCTTCAGCTTCACCCCGGGTTTGATGTCCGGCCCCTCGGCATAGAAGATCGCCTTCATCTCCGGCATCGCGTGCGGATCAAAGCCGTGTCCACCCACATTCGGCTTCCGCTTCGACGCGTGTGCGTAGATCAGGTACGGTCCGTTCGGAACGATCACCGGGTCTCCCTCGCGCGGCGTAACCGAGTACGCCAGTGGCTTCGGCACATCCAAACGACGGTACACGCTGAAGCGCGGATCAGGATGCCCGCGAAGCTGCACGAACACACGCTGCGCATCGGCCTCCGTATCCGCGTACAGCAGCGATCCCTCGGTCTTGAAGTGGCTTAAGTCCGTGAGCGTATCCAGCACGATCGGATCCCCCTGGTACTTGACCATGCCGTGATCTGCGGTCACGATCAGGTCAATCGGCAGACCCGTCGCCTTCAACTTCTCGCGCAACGTCCCGATCATCTCGTCGAGGTGCTTCACCGCTTCCCTGGTCTCCGGTGCATCGGGTCCGAAGCCATGGCCCGCATGATCCACGTTGGAGTAGTACAGCGTGATGAAGTGGGGCCGCTGCTCCGGCGGCAGCTTCAGCCACTCGATCACCTGGTCGATACGGATGGGGTCTTCCATCTGATCGTTGAAGTGCAGATAGAAACTGGGCCGCACGTCGTCGATCGCCGCCTCCGACCCCGGCCAGAAGAAGCAAGCCGAGCGCATCCCTTGCTGCTCCGCCAGCACCCACAGCGGCGTGCCGTAATACCACGTACCATCGCTGTTCTTCGCCGTGTCGGAGTACCGATACTCCTCACGCCGATCCGGATCATAAAACTCCATCGCCGCGATGCCATGGTGCTCAGGCCGCAACCCCGTCACCAGCGTGTAGTGGTTCGGGAACGTCACACTCGGGTAGCTCGGCAGCATGCCGTCCGGCGTGCTCGCGCCCGCCACGGCCATGGCGTCGAGGTGAGGCGCCCCGTATTTGCGCGCGTAGTCGTATCGGAACCCGTCCAGCGATACCAGCACCACATAGTGCTTGTTCTGCTGCGCCACAAGCGATGGTGGATTATCGACGCGGATCACAGGAGTGAGGTCCTGTGCGTGCAGCCCCATCGCTGCGGTGAGGGCGAAGCCAACGAACGTGACGAACCGAACAATGGCAGAACGTTGAAGCATAAAAGAAACGTCCCTTTCTCGGACCGGCTGACGGGCTAGTCGGTGTCCGGATCGTTCACAACCAGAATCTCAAGCACAAGCGGCGCCTCGACCAGCGCATCCATCCCTGACATCTCCGCTACGGCGGCGTCCACAGTCGACCGCAGACACGGCTCGGTTGTCACCACAAAGGGCAAACGATGCGCGGGATATCCACGCCTCTGCAGGATCGAATCGATATTCACACCGAACCGCGCCAGCGCTCCCGAGATGGCCGAGATAATGCCCGGCTTGTCATCCACAATCAAGCGAAGGAAGTGCGGCGCTACCACATCTGCAGATACGCCGCAGTGCTGAGCCATACGCTGCACCGGGTGACTCGTATTCGCAATCGCCAGCACATCGCTGAGCACCGCGACCGCCGTTGCGTGGCCGCCGGCGCCGTGGCCGCTGAATACAACATCACCGCCATAGCGCCCGCTCGTCACCACCATGTTTTGCGTTCCATGTGACCATGCCACCGGCGACGTACGCGGTACCAGCATCGGCCCAACACGCGCCCGTACCGTAGCCGCACCCTGCCCCTTGTCCATCTGCGCGCGAGACACCTGCCGGATCGTGCAGCCTAGCTCCCTCGCGTACGCGAAGTCCACCGCGGACACGTGTTTGATGGTCTGCGCCGGGATGTCACCCGGGTCGATCTCAGCCTGCAAGGCGAGCCGCGTCAAAATGCACAGCTTCGCGCGCGCATCCAGCCCATCTACATCCGCCGACGGATCCGCCTCGGCATACCCAAGCCGCTGCGCCTCCTTCAGCACATCCGGATAATCTGCCCCGGCCTCCATCGCGCTCAGGATGAAGTTGCATGTGCCGTTGAGGATGCCGCTGCAGCGCGTAATGTGGTCGCCACTTAGACCCTGTGCGATGCCCGGCAGCACGGGAACACCGCCCGCCACCGACGCCCCATACAGCAGTTGCACGCCCTGCTCCTGCGCGAGCCCAAACAGAGCGGGCCCACGCTGCGCGATCAACTGCTTGTTGGCCGTCACTACGTGCTTGCGCGCTCGCAGCGCCTTCGAAACCCATTCCTCCGCTGGATCAAGACCGCCGACGAGTTCCACCACGACATCTACATCGCGCGCCTCGACCACATCCTCGATCCGCTCGGTCCATACACCCTCGGTCGCCACAAACTGCGCCCTCACCTGTGCGCGTTTGCGCTCGATGCCGCGGTTGTACACGTGCGTGAGTCGAACCCGCTCTGGTCCACACGTGTGCAGCACCTCCGCAAACGCGCTGCCCACGGTACCGAACCCAAGGAGACCGACTCGCAATTCAGACGTGTTGCCCAAGGCCCCGGCGTTTGCCAGGTACGATCGGATCATCAGTAATCCACCTTGTATGGACTCGTCTGCCATGCGTCAAAGCTGGCCCGCGCCTCATCGGCAAGCATCCGCTCCATGCGCAGAGTGCGCTGCTCAGTAGGCTTCTTCAGTTCGTCGTAGAGGAACAGATCATCGAAGCCCGCCGCCGCGGCCGCCTGCGCGTCGTTGCCGTAAAACACCGCCTCGCACCGCGACCAGTAGAGCGCCGCAAGACACATCGGACACGGCTCACAGCTCGTATAGATCTCGCAGTCGGTGAGTTGAAACGACCCCAGCGTCTGGCACGCATTACGAATCGCCACGACCTCTGCATGGGCCGTCGGATCGTTCGTGGCGGTCACCTGGTTCGCTCCGCTTGCAATCACCACGCCGCCTCGCACCACAACAGCGCCAAAGGGACCGCCGTGCCCCCGCAACACATTCTGCGTGGCCAGTTCGATAGCCTGCTTCATAAACTCTGGGCTGCCCGGCATGATCCTGCATCATCCTACATGCTCGCTCGCTCTCCAAACCCGATGAGTTGGCCCCAGTGCCCTCGCTGCCGGGCGACTACACTGAACACCGGCACACCCCATCGCGCGCCCAGCCACTTGAAGCTCGTATGATTCGCTCCCTCAACCCCGCTACCGGCCAGCTCCTGCGAACCTTCGATCCGCTCTCGAGCGATCAACTCGAGGCCAGGCTCGCTCTCGCCGCCGCGGCGGCCCGCACGTACGGAAACGAATCGATCGATCAGCGCCGCTTCTGGATGCGGCGTCTCGCCGCCCTGCTCGAGAGCGATCGAGAAGATCTCGCTTCGCTCATGGTCACGGAGGTCGGCAAGCCCATCACCGCCGCGCGCGCGGAGGTCGACAAATGTGCGCTCGTCTGCCGCTACTACGCTGAAAATGCCGCGCGCATGCTGGAACCCGAGGTCATCCAGACCGAGCATCAGCGCAGCTACGTACGCTGGGATCCGCTCGGCGTCGTGCTGGCCATCATGCCCTGGAACTTCCCGCTTGTGGCAGGTATTCCGATTTGCTGCGCCGGCGCTGATGGCCGGCAACGTCGCGCTCCTGAAGCACGCGCCATCTGTCCCACAGTGCGCCCTCGCGATTGAGGCCCTCATCCGCCGCGCGGGCTTCCCTGCGGGCAGCTTGCAGACTCTTCTGCTCGAGGACGCCGCAGTCGAGTCTGTGCTCGCCGACGACCGCGTCGCGGCGGTCACGCTGACGGGATCAGAGGTCGCCGGTCGCGCCGTCGGCGCGCAGGCAGGATACCTGCTCAAGAAAAGCGTGCTCGAGCTGGGCGGCTCCGATCCGTTCATCGTCATGCCCTCCGCCGACCTCACCGCAGCCATCGAGAACGGCGTGAAAGCGCGCTGCATCAACAGCGGGCAAAGCTGCATCGCCGCCAAACGCTTCATCGTCGCACGACGACATCTACGAAGAGTTCGAGCGCGGTTTCGTTGCAGGTATGCAAGCCCTCCGCATCGGCGATCCGACAGACGACCGTACCGAGATCGGCCCACTCGCAAAGCCAGATGCGGTGGACAAGCTGATGCGCCAGATCGACGCCGCCCTCCAGGCCGGAGGCCGACTGCTCACCGGCGGCAACCGCATGCCCGGCGAGGGCTTTTACGTCGAACCCACGGTCATCGCTGGCGTGCCGCGCCAAGCCGCGGTCTGCCGCGAAGAGACCTTCGGCCCGCTCGCATTGCTCTTTCGCGTGCGGTCTCTCGACGACGCAATCGCGCTGGCCAACGACACCCCGTTCGGTCTCGGAGCGAGTTGCTGGACCAACCTTCCGTCGGAACAGGAGCGTCTTGCGCGCGAGATCCAGGCCGGCGCGGTGTTCTTCAACACGCCGGTGGCCAGCGATCCTCGCCTGCCCTTCGGCGGCATCAAGCGCTCGGGATACGGGCGCGAACTTTCCGCAGCCGGGATGCGCGAGTTTCTCAACGCGAAGACGGTGGTGCGTTGCTGCCGCACCACTCGGTGTCCCGCCGCAGGCCGGTCCACACTTCGACGTGCCCGACGCAGCCGCACCCACCACTGCGCCGAAGCCCTGACCCACCCCGAAACTGAGAAACCCGAGCGGGGTTGTCCCACTCGGGCTCTCAGCGGATGCGTTCCTCTAGAAGTTGAACGAAGCCTGCAGCGAGATACGGCGAACCGCGCTCTGCTGCGTGTACGGATTTCCTTGCAAGCTCAGGCTCTTGCCAAAGTTCGGCGAATCAAGCACCGCGACGGGAGTGGCCAGGTCCAGGTTGTTGAACAGATTCTGCGCGTTCAAACCGAGCGCCACGCTATAGCGACGTCCGGTGCTGCTGCCGCCGAAGCCGCCGCGCCCACCGAAGCCGCCCGGACCACCGCCATGACCACCGCCTGGGCCGCCACGTCCGCCGCCCTGTCCGCTGCCAGCCCCGGTCTTCTCCCCGAAGCCGAATGCCTTCGTCAGTCGGAAGTTAAAGGTAAACAGGTTCGGCCCTGTGCAGGCGTTGATCGGTGCGGTCGAATAGCCCGCCACTGTGCCCGGTTGCGCGAAGCCCAGCCCGCAGCCAGGGATGGACTTGATCGTGCTTCCATTCGCCATGCTCAACGGAACCGCCTCGGGCCGCTCGTTGTAGTAGCTGGTGTTCAGCGGGTCGTTACCGAGCGTCACGTTGTAGGGACTTCCGCTCTGACCCTGGATGTACGGGCTGAACTGGATGAACTTCGGCAGCGTGACCGAGCCGGCCAGGAACAGATGATCGCGGGTGTCGAAGACCGTGCGTCCATAATCCGCCTGGATGTCATAGGGCACCGAGATCGGCGAAGCAGACCCGGATGTATTTCCCTTCGCAAAGCTCAGCGCATAGTAGCCGAACAGCGACAGCCACTTCGTCGTCTGTACCCGGCCGTTCATGATGAGTTGATCCTGGTGATACTGCCCCTGGCTGAAGTACTGATTGTTGATCGGATAGCTGCCGGTGGGCGGGACCAGGTTGCGGGGATAGTTCACGTTCTGCAGCGCCAACGCATGCACGCCCAGGCTGTGGATGTAGTTCATCGAGAGAGTTCCATGCCGCCCGATCTGCCGATCAAACCCACCCGCGAACTGCTCCATGTAGGGCGTGCGCAGAACGGGCGTAACCGCTCCGTTCGACTGGGAGTAGATCGAAGCGGAGCTTGCCTCCCCCGTGGTGATGCAAGCGTTGATGTTGCTGGGATTGCAACCCGCGGGAGGCGTAGTCTCGGTGTACAGCGTCGTCACTACCCCGTTGTAATGCTCCAGGTTCGAAATGTAGGTCGAGCCGAAGCGGTCATAAAAGATACCGAAACCGCCCCGCAGCACCGTGCTCGGCGCGGTCTTCGACTTGCCGACGCCGTATGCGAAGCTGAGGCGCGGTGCGAAGTCGTGATGATCGCCCGGCAAGTGGTTCTGCGTCTCGTACCGCAGACCGTAGCTCACGGTGAGATTCGTCATCGGCTTCCAGTCGTCCTCGGCGTAGATCCCGAGGTCCGCATACGTGTAGCCGATCTTTGTGCTGTTCAGAACCGTGAGCTGGAATTGCGATGGGGTACCCGTTGCATAGCTGTGATCCGTGCAGGCCGAGTTGAGCGGGTCCGGACAACCTGCCGGCTGCGTGTAGGTGAGATACGAATACGTGAACAGGCCATTCGTGTTCCCCGCCGCATATTGGGCATCGCGTGTAGTGCGCAGGCGGCCGCCAAACCGGATGAAGTTCTTGCTCATCGCGATCGAGGTATAGTTCTGCACCTCGAAGTGGTCCTGATGGTCGGACGTGTTCTGCACCGACGCTCCACCCGAAGTGAACGAACCGGAGACACTGATCAGCGGCGCGTTGCTCAACGGCGAATCCGAGCTGCGGTCTCGCTCATACTCAAAGCGCGTCTCGTTGATCAGCTTCGGGCTCCAGGTCTGCGTGTCGCTCATCTGGATCTCGAAGTTCTTGCTATGGGTGTTGTACGCCGCGTTCGGCAGCGTCAACGTTCCAATGCCTGCATTGGTCGTGTCGTTCTGCACGTACTGGAACCGCGTCGTAAGCACGTTCTTCTCACCGAGCGCGAAGTCAAACCGCGGAGAGATGTCCGTACGAACCTGCGGGTAATGCGTAAAGATCTGCGCCTGTGTCACCACGCAACCCGGCGTGTTCGGCGGGCATGGTGTCGTTGCACCCGCGGCCGCGCCCCAGATCGACGCATTCGTAAAGGCGTTGTCCTCGATGTCGCGGTGCGATCCGCCAATCGAGAACGAGCTGTTCTTCGTCATCGGGCCCGTGATGTTTCCGAACATGAAGATGGTGTGATACGGCGGCTGATACGCCGCGGAGAGCGGGTTCGGCGAGTTGAACTGCGACGGGTTGCCGTTGACCTGGAAGTTGCCGTGGAACTTGTCCGTGCCCGGCTTCGTGAAGACCTCCACACGGCCATACCCGATGCGGTCATACTCGGCCGAGAACGGGTTCTGGTTGATGCGAATCTCGCGAATCGACGACTTCGGCGGCAACTGCCCGCCCGTAAAGCCGTCCACGTAGATCTGGCCCCCGTTCGGTCCCGCTGCCGGTCCGGCCAGTGCTTGCAGCTCTGATTGCAGCTCGTCGGGGTCATCCGAAAGCGCCTCCAGATCTTTGCCCTGGATCACCGTGGAGCTGGCATTCGCGTCAGGGTCCACGCTCAACTGAACGGCATTCGCGTCCACGTTCACCACGACGTCTTCGTGGCCAATCTGCAGCTTCGCATCCACCGTCAGACCCGGCACTGGCGGAATCCGCAGGTTCTGCACCGAGTAGGCGCTGAACCCCGGCATCGTGACCGTCAGGTTGTAGCTGCCAGGCGTCAGCGAAACGCTGTACGTGCCATCCGCGCCCGACTTGGCCCGACGCGACGGCCCGCTCGTGGGGGCAAACACGATGCTCGCACCCGGGATCACCGCGCCGTCCGGATCGGCGATCGTGCCGTGCACGCGGGTCGCCCCGGTCTGGGCCTGGCCCGCTCCTGTGCTCGCCGAGGCCTGCCCCGTACCCGCGGCTTGGCCAGCTTGACCTGAGCCGCCGTCCGCAGCCGGGGCCGCGGTCACACCGGACTCAGAGGAAACCGCGGCGGTCTGCGCAGGCGCGGTCATCGTCGCCCCAATCAGCAAACACACGCTTGCGGCACCAAAAAACCTGAAAGAACTCATCACTCTCCTATATCGACAGCTCTTGCCAATTCTTTAGACTGCAATTTCGGTTCGGGCTACCGTGCTCCGCCCCCGCCAGGTCCGCCGCCACCGCCTGCGTCACCCTCGCCGGGTTCGCTTCCCAGGCTCCACGGAGAAATCGTCGTCTCCCCCGATGGATGCGCTGCGAGAATCTGCTCGACGCCCGACAACAACGTGATCGCGGTCGGTGCTCCCGTTTGCGCCCCATTCGACGCCACAATCATCACCGCATCCCCAGGCTTCAGGTCCGCCAGCGTCGCGGTAGGCAAGCGGTTCATCATCCGCGAAAGATCGGCTCCGGCGCCGCCGGGACGCCCATATCCGCCGCCAGCACGACCTGCACCCTGAGCCCCGGCCGCGGCACCCTGTTGCGGAGGTCCGCCTGCGGCACGCTCTGCGCCCTGGCCGCCGCCTGCGCCTGCGCCAGCTCCTGCACCTGCAGCGCCGCCCTGCCCCCGCCCCGCCATCATCTGGCCCACATTGGGCGGCAGCTTTCGCACATTCGTATTCGGCGTCACCGCCACGGTGACCGTGCGCTTGCTCGCCAGATCCTTCAGCGTAATGGTCCCCGCGGCCGGGTCCACCGCCGACAAGACGCCCGAAAAGTTGCTGAACGAGCCCGTTACAATCTCGTCCGCCACAACCGTCGTTCCGTCGGCGGAGCGCTGCCCTCGCGCACGAATCTGGTCGCCCGGACGAATCTCCGCAACCGTGCTCTTCACCGCGTCTTCAAACCGTACCGAGTTGCCCGAATACCGCCGCACGATCGTGTTCGCACTGGTATCAACGGTCAGCGTGCGCATGCCGCTCGACACGGTAACCACACCCGTCGCCGGGTCGACCGACTTCACTATCCCGCCAATCCCGCGAGCCCAGGCCGCCTCATCCGCCGCATGACTCGCGGCGATGGCGGTTGATTTCATCACGATCACGCGCGTCGCGGTCAGCATGGCGCCCGCGTCTCCGGCAGTGCCGTTCACGATCGCCCGGTCGCCCGCCGCGATGTCCCCAATCGCGCCGGGTTGGGCCGTGCTCAGGTCATGCGCCCCCGGCGGCACCAGCAGAATCTTTGCCGTTGCCGGCACCGTCACCGCGAAGTCCTGGCCTCCCGCGCTGGTCAACACGAAGTCGCGCGGCGTAACCGCCTTGATCGTGCCACTCTGCCTTGGTGCCGCAGTCGCTGCCGGCGCCCTCCCACCCGGCGCCTGCGCGCTCGCAGCGACGGTCAACGGGGAAACAATGGCAAAGGCAAGCGTCAGGGCTCGCATTGAGTTCGTTCGCATCACTTGCTTCCTAGTAGGCTCCCACCCGTTTTGGCGGAAGGCCGAAGTGCGTGGAAACCAAAGCCACGCCGCACCCACACTTCCGGCCGGGCGTATTTGGCTGCTCTTGCTTTGGATACGGTCAGACCGCCTGAAAGTTTCCGGGCGCGCATGCGCTTTCTACAGCTCGCGGCCCCACCGCCGTCCGCCGACCCCAAAATGCCGGCCAGTATGTCGCCCTACGGCAGCCCCGCCCCATCCGCCAGCGGCAGATCAAGATGCGACGGATACTTTGGCGAATCGTAGATCGTCACCGTCTCCGGGTGGTATGCCGACGCCGGCGCCGTCATGATGTTCGGCACAAACGTCTGCGGGTTGCGGTCGTACAGCGGAAACCAGCTCGACTGCACCTCCACCATCATCCGATGCCCCTTCAGAAACGTGTGGTCTACCCCGTGCAGGCTCCACTTGTACTCATTCACCTCACCCGACTTCACCGCCTCGGGATCCGTAAAGCTGTGCCGGTACCGTCCGCGCAGAATCTCTTCCGCCACCATCAACTCATACGCGCCCTTGTGTCCTGACGTCGCGCTCTGGTCCCCCGAACCCTCCGGGTACACATCGATCAGCTTCACGATCCAGTCACCGTCGGTGCCCGTGGTTGAGGCAAACAGATCGGCCATCACCTCGCCGGTCACGGTCACGTCGCTCGTAAGCACCGGCGTCTCGAAGTTGGCCAGGTCCTTGCGATCAGACACAAAGCTCTGATCCTCCACCAGCCACGTCCGCCACGTCGAGCCCTCGCCATAGGTCGACTGGATCGGCCGGTGCCGATACGGGACCGGATTGGCCGGATCGGCCACATACGACGCGGCCTGCGCGTCATAGCTGCCCTTCGGCTCAGCCGACGGTCAGCGTCTTTTCAGGCGCCAGATACGCCTTCACCACCGTGTAGCCCTGCGTCGGCGGCCACGCTGCATACCGATGCCACTGATTCTCGCCCGTCCGGAAGCTCGCGGTATCCGACAAGTCAAACCCTGCCTTGCCCTTCAGGTAGTGCTCAAAGAACGGCGCCTCAAACGTGGCGCGATAGTACGCTCCGGTCTTCTGCCCCCCGAAGTGAATGCCGCCCCACTGACTTACAAGCTCATCGCCCGGGCCGCGCGCCCAGCCACCGTGGTTCCATGGTCCGAGCACCAGGTAGACCTTGTGCTGTGGGTCATTGGATTCCTCTTTCGGACGTAGTGCGGCGTACTCGGCCTGCGGCCCCCACATGTCCTCCTGATCCCAATAGCCGCCCACCTCCAGGGTCGGCACCTCGGGCTTGCCGAGCCTTCGCTCGACAGCCATATCCTGCCAGAACTTCGTGTAGGTCGGCTCGTTCAGGAAGCGCTCCGCCGTCGGCAACTGGCTCATCCCAGCCGCCTGCGCCGCTCCCGCGAAGTTCACATGATCGAGGAAGAAGTTGTACTGGTCTTCGGTCGCGCTCTGTCGCTTGTCGGTCTTCTGCGCCTCAAGCTGCTGCACATAGTCGAAGCCATAGGTCTCGCGAAACGCGCCGTTGTGGAAGAAGTCATCTCCCACCCAGATGTCCGTCATCGGAGCCTGCGGGCTGATGGCCTTCACCGCCGGATGAGCATCCATCCCCGCCATGATCGCGAGAAACCCCGGATAGCTGATCCCCAGCACCCCGACCTTGGCGCTGTTGTTAGGGACGTTCTTCAGCAGCCAATCGATCGTGTCGCGCGTATCCGTGGTCTCATCCACGTCGGTCTTGCTGCCGTGCGCCACAAGGGGCCGGTTCATGACGAACTGACCCTCGGATCCGTACCGCCCTCGGATGTCCTGATACACGAAGATGTATCCGCTGCGAGCGAGCTCCGGCTTTCCGCTCTCGATTGCGCGCGCCGTCATGCTTGCAACGCCATACGGCGTACGCTGCATCAGGAACGGCAGCGCCGGCCCGCCGCTCGCGCTCTTCTGCGGACGATAGATCACCGTGTGCAGACGCACCCCATCGCGCATCGGGATCATCACCTCTGCGCGCGTGTACAGCGGCCCGGCATAGTCCTTCGGCGCGGCCTCGTCCTGCACGCCCGCAGGATCCGGGATGTTCGGTGTCGGCTCTTGTGCCTTCACGACGCTCAAGCTAAGAGCGACACACCAGCCCGCCGCGAGGACCAACGACCACCCTCGAACCATCCCGTTCCTGCCTCCGCTTATTGTCCTGTCAGATTGCCCGGCGTGGTAGCGCACTGCCAGCCATTCGCGGCCGTGAGCCCCGTCACAGAAGGGCCGGTTCTCGCTCAGCCCGCAACGGCACAGGCTCACCGCCGGCTTGCCGGTCAGATCCCACTGCTTACCATCCGCGTCCTGCAAAATGATGTGTCCTTCAACCCGAAGCGGCCCGTTCGGCCGCACTGTGATGCGTACTGGTTCGTCTGCCAACTCAAACACTCCTCGTCGTAGAAGCCCAGCATAGCAGCCGGGCTTGTGTACATCGTCGCGCTGGCCGTGCCGTTCCCTGGTCAACGCACGTTGTTCATTACGTGATCGTCGGTTGCAACAGCAACGTCGCGCCCCAGCCGCAGGAGCCACACGCGTACCGCTTCCGTCACCCACGGCAGCGTTGCGCGCCCTTCGACCACCGTCAACGCAGCACCCGAGACCTCACCGTTCGCCGCCGCAAGCGCAATGCAGCGCTCCGCTCGATACGTGCACGAGGCCAGGTCGCTGATGCTCAACGCAGTCGTGGGCGTGCAAAGGATCGTCCGCGGCGGAGCCATACGGTCCACCATGCTGAAGATCTCCAACTTGGACTCCAGCTCATCCGGCACAAAGTCGATCGCAACGTCCGCGTCACGCACGGCATCTTCCACCGCCGAAGCAAACGACAAATTCCCCGCCGCACCGGGATCCGCCACGCTGGCGAGTTCCTGCCCGGCACGCCGCAGCTTCGACGGCATCACATCTTCAAGCACCGTCGCGAAGCCAGCAAGCGCGCATGCAAGCGCGAACGCTCGTCCCTGCTCACCGGCCCCAATCACCGCAACCGTGCGGATCTCAAACGGGGCCTCTTCGCGGCTCATGTGCCCTGCGTTACTTCGCTTCAACCGCGGCGACCACAGACGCGTAACTCGGGTCCGTGTGCTTGATATGTTCCGCGACGCGTGCGCGCTCCTCGGTGGTGAGCACCGGCAGCACGGAAAGGATGCGCCGCAGCGTGACCGCGATATCGTCGACGTAGTTCATGGTGCGAATAGCTTCTCCGGACAGGGGCACAGCAAGTCTCCTTGGTATGCCTCCAGTGTACCCGTTCGCATCCTCGACGAGCGTAAGCCCCACGCCCAGGTCTACTTGGTCGCACCCTCATCCAGGCGCAGATGAGCGTCGTCGGTGGGCCCGCCCGCACCTTGACCTTCGACCTTCTTCTCTGCGCCGTCCCGATCCGTCATCTCCATCAGCGCCGCGAGCTTCCTTGCAAAGTCCGGATGCAGCGCATCCATCGAGAACCGCCACGCCCAGTTCC
The DNA here is from genome assembly GCA_963795955.1 of uncultured Verrucomicrobiae bacterium. Lineage (GTDB taxonomy): Bacteria > Acidobacteriota > Terriglobia > Terriglobales > Acidobacteriaceae > Granulicella. Next base: position 1,156,240 of record CAWCJK010000001.1, on the reverse strand, counting down.
CGTCCGACGCCGCCGGCTTGTTCATCCGCGCCTCACTGCCCAGGTGCAGCACATCCTGCAGCGGAAACACACACACATTCGCCACCGACGTCGCGGCCAGCTTGATCATCGTCCAAACCACATCGCCGTCATGCTCGATCCGGTGCGTGTAGATCTGCACGTTCTCTCGTTCGGTAGGGCTCGCATCCTCACGCCACCATCCCAGCGTCGTGTTGTTGTCGTGCGTGCCCGTATACACCACCGTGTTCTGCACGTAGCGGTGCGGCAGGTACAGGTGCGCCCCGCGCTCCGCAAATCCGAACTGCAGGATGCGCATCCCCGGCATCTCGAAGAACTCGCGCAGTTCGTCCACCTCCGGCGTGATAAGCCCCAGGTCCTCCGCAAGAAACGGCAGATCTCCGAGTACCTCCTTCAGCCGGTTGAACAGCGCATGCCCTGGCGCCTTCACCCAATGGCCGTTCACCGCGGTCTCTTCTTCGGCCGCAATCGACCAATACGCCTCAAACCCACGGAAGTGATCCAGCCGCACACTGTCATAGAGCGCCAGTGCCCGGCGGAACCGCGCCACCCACCAGTCGAACCCATGCTCTTCCAGCAGCTTCCAGCGGTACAGCGGATTGCCCCACCGCTGCCCCGTCTGCGAGAAGTAATCCGGCGGCACGCCCGAAACCCGCGTGGGCTTGCGATTCTCGTCCAGCTCAAAGATCTCCGGATGCGTCCACACATCCGCACTGTCATAGGACACAAAGATCGCCACATCGCCCAGGATGCGCACATCCTTCTTCGCGCAGTACGCCCGCAACGCCGCCCACTGCTCCTGAAAGAAAAACTGTACGACCTGCTCAATCGCGATATCGCGGCCACTCTCATTCATCAGCGCCGTGATCGCCGCAGGCTCGCGCACCGCGAACTCAGGGGGCCACTCGATCCACGCCTTGTACTCGAACCGCTCGCGCAGCACCGCAAACAGCGCCCAGTCCGTCAACCAGGAGATGTTCTCCTGGTTGAACTTCTGAAAGCGCGCCCGTTCCTCCGGGCTCGCGTTATCGAGAAAATTTGCGGCGGCCTCCTCAATCAGCGGGCGCTTCTTGTCGAACGCCGTGCCGAAGTCGCATGGCCCGTTATGCCCCGGCAGCCCCGCGATACGCTCCGGCTTCAGCCATCCCTGCTCGACAAGTCTTTCCAGGCTGATCAGCAGCGGATTGCCCGCAAACGCAGACAGCGCCGAGTACGGCGAACTGCCATACCCCGTCGGGTTCAGCGGAAGCACCTGCCAAAGCCGCTGCTTCGCCGCCGCAAGAAAGTCCACAAAGCCATACGCCGCGGGCCCAAAATCGCCCACGCCCCCGTACGACGGCAAAGAGGTCACATGCAACAACACGCCGGAAAGGCGTTCAGCGCTCATCAGGTCTCCGTAGCCCGCGCCCTGCGCGGGATTTGCCATTGGACGTCCGCCCCAAAATAAGAGATGCCGGGCCGCTTTGCGCGAACCCGGCATCCCTTCTCTTGCCTGTGGATGAAACTAGCTGCCGATCGGCGCCCCTGTCGGCTTGCGGCTGTAGATGATGGCGCCCGCACGCTGGTACCGGTCCATCAGCGACCCCGCAAAGACGTTGAACACCTCGTTGCGCTGTGCCTGCTCGAGCTGATCCTTGGCCGCCGCCAGGTGCTGGTTGACGTCCTCCGCCGTAGGCTGCTGCTGGTCCACAATCTGCAGCACCGCACCGTTCGGCCCCTCGTTGATGGGTCCGGAGATGCCACCCTTCGGCAGCGTAAACGCCGCCTCAGCCGGTCCAGTCAGCGCGCCCAAATCGGGCACCTGTGCGTCACGGCCGACCAGGTCGCTCGTCTTCACCGGAACGTTCATCTCGGCAGCCGCCTTCTTCAGGTCGCCCATCTGCTTGGCCATCGCATCCAGCTTCTGCAACTGCGCCGTGAGAAGCTGTGGCGCCTTGTCCGCGCGGTAGTCGTCCAGCACATGGCTCTTCCAGTCCGCGAAGTTCGGCGCATGCGCCGGTTGCACCGCAACCACCTGGAAGATCGCGTACCCTTCGCCGGTCGAGACCGACTGCGGCGCCGCATCCTTGCTCGTCCCAAACGCCGCATTCAGCAGCGCCGCCGAGTCCGGCAACGTAGAGATCGTGCCCGTCTTGGGCAGGAAGTCGGTCGTCACAAGCTGCAGGTTATGCGCCTTCGCCGTCGCCTCCATCCCCTTGCTCTTGGCCTCGGCTGCGAGCTGGTTCGCGAACGTCGACTGCGCCTGCGCAAACTTCTCAGCGGATAGCTTGCCAGCGATCTCGTCATGTACTTCCGCAACCGGCTTCGTGTGCGCCGGCTGCTTCTGCAGCGTCTGGATGATGTGGTACCCAAACTGCGACCGAACCACGTCCGAGGTCTGACCCGGGCTCAGCGCCATCGCCGCCTTCGCATACGCCGGATCAAGGTTGCTCGTCGGGATCATCGGCAGTTCGCCACCCGAGTTCTTGCTGCCCGGGTCTTCCGAGTTCGCCTTCGCCACGTCCGCGAAGTTCGCCCCACCCTTGATCTGCTTCAACAGATCCTCAGCCTTGGCCTTCGCCGCGGCATCGGTCTTCGCATCCGCGCCCCGCGGCACCGAGATCAGGATGTGCCGCGTCTTGACCTCCTCGGGAACCTGGTAGTCCGAAAGGTGCGCGTTGTAGTACGCCTGGACATCCGCATCGCTTGGCTTCGGCACACCGCCCGGCAGGTTGGAGGTATCGATGCTGAAGAACTGAACCTTCCGCTCCTCTGGCACCGCCGTCGCATAGCGCGCCGAGTTTGCCTTGAAGAACTGCTCCAACTCTGCATCGCTCGGATTGATGTTCTTCTTGATGTCGGCGAGCGAGAGCACGGCGTAGTCGAACTTCACCTTCTCACCCTGCTTCAGGTAAGCCTCACGTGCCGCCGCGTCCGAGATCGTAACTCCGCCGGTCACCAGCGCCTGCAGCCGCTGCAATTCGAGCTCTTCTTTCAGCTCCGTCTCAAACCGGACCACCGAAAGCCCAAACGCCTGCTCGACGAAGTCCTCGTACTTGTCCGTCCCGATGAACTGTCCATTGGGGAAGAGGTAGCGGCTCAAAGGTCCGCTCTGCAGTTCACGCCGCAGGTCATCATTGCTCACCTGCAAACCAAGATGATCGGCCTCGCGTACCAGCACGGCGCGCTCCACCTGTGCCTGCCCCGCGCGCGAAAGCACGAACGGCAATAGCGTCTCCGGCATCTGCTGTTGGCGCAGTTGCCGGCGCGCCAGGTTCTCCACCTCGGCGTTCGTGATCTGTGTACTGTCACCCGAGAACCGGCTCAGCCACCCCGGCGAACGAACCGTCGCAAACAGCGTGCTGTTGTTGGCGGTCCCATTATCGAAGATGCCGGGCACAAGGGTGATGACCATGGCGACGATCGCCGCTCCGATCACGACGCCAAAGACAATCTTGATGGCGCGGCTGTCCTGCTGAAACATGCGAATCATGTGGGGAGTGGACCTTCTTCCTGCGCGGGTCAGGCTGCCGACCCGGGATCAAACGCGTGCCTGTCACAGAAGGCATCATGCGGCAGGCAACCCGCACGGCTCCGTGTGCATAGCTCCCTCCACTATAAATCACCGCACCGCCGCCACCGCCGCGCCGGCCAAGTGATCCGGGCCGCCAAACGCACCCGAAAACACCAAGGGAGGCCGCCAAAGCGACCTCCCTTCGTGCTATCTCCTGCTGCTGCCCAGGTTCGAGCCTAGTACCGGTACGGATATCCCGGCGGTGGTGGCGGCGGGTAGCCGTACGGATAGCGCCGGCGCACAACCGGCTGCATGCCCGGGTTAGGCCCAACCGAGTACGCCAACCGCTGCATCTCCTGGTCCGACACCGTCCTCACATCCGCCGGCTGTGCCAGGTGGAAGGTCAGCACCGCCTCGGGCGGAACGATGATCTGGCCACCGCGTGACGCTGCGGAGCCCGCCACCCCGGCTCCCGCGCCTACACCCGCACCGATCGCCGCACCCGCACCGCCGCCGGCCACGCCGCCGATGATCGCGCCCAGCGCACCCAGCCCAAGCGCACTGTCCACCGTCCTTACGCTCTTGTCGGGCCCTTGCCGCTGCCATATGTCAGAGACGAGCGGAAACGTCGTTCCGCCCAGGGTCACGGCGTCTATCTGCAGCGACAGCGCGCCCTCGCCCTTGAGCGCTCCGGCCTTACGCGCATCCACAACAACGCCCTGAACCGTCGCTCCACGAGGAATTGCAATCACCCCATTCGCCGCCACATCGGTCAGCACGGTTCCGTCAAACGTCGCGCCCGGCTGAACGTGATTCGAATCCAGCCCCCGGTTCATCCTTACCCGGAGCAACGCCCCGCTCGGCACCGTCACCGGGAGGCCGGGCTGCTGCCCGGGATGCGCCACATAAACCGGCTGCGCATAGCCTTGCTGCCCGTACGGCTGCTGTTGCGGATAACCCGGCTGTCCATAGCCCGGCTGCTGCGTCGGATACCCCGGCTGGTTGTACCCCGGCTGACCATAGCCCGGCTGACCATACGGCTGTGCCGAACTCTGCTGCGGATAGCCCGGCTGGCCGTTGGGCTGCTGCCCATAGCCCGGCTGGCCGTTGTACGGCTGCTGTCCATACCCAGGCTGATTCGGCTGCTGCTGGGGATAAGGCTGGCCCTGCGCCTGCTGCGGATACCCCTGCTGATTCTGCTGCTGCCCGTAAGCGTCCTGCCCGTTCACATAGCCCGGAGGCGCCGCATTCGCGGCCTCACTGCCCTGGTACGGCGCGGCGGGCTGAGCCGGCTGCTGCGCGTACGTGCCGTCAGACTGCAGAACCGCCTGGTTGCCGGCCTCCGCCGGGTCCCCGGACTCAGCCTCGTTCGCCGCCGCGGGAGTGCCGCCTAACGTCAGTTCGTCGACGACCTTCTTAACACCGGATGCTCGCGCCACCAGGTTCTCCGCCCGTGTGCGCATCTCCTCTGTTTGCACGTTGCCGGTCAGCGTCACCACGCCATACACCGTCGACGACTGAATGTTTTGCGTCGACAGCTCCGGCGCGGCTGCCAGCGCCTTCAGCACATTGGCCTCGACCTGCGCGTCCGGCGCGCCACTCGGCTCCTGCCCCAACGCCCCTGCTCCCGGCAACAGCGAAAGCGCCAGGCCACCCGCCAGGACACTGCTACAGCCAGGAAATCCACGTCTCCGTGCTCTCATTTCGCTCAGACTCCTCGCCGGCTCCCCGGTGCTCTCTCCACCTGCGGAGGGCACACGGGCCCGACACTCTCACAGACGCACTTCCAGGAGGAAAGTTCCGGTGCAGCTACGACTTCCGAACTCGTCGCCGCTTCCCCTCGTATCTGTTCAGATGCGTTCCCGCCCCGGCATGGCAAGTGGTCTCAAACTGCTGAGTTGAAGCCCTGTTCCGCGGGGCCCTGTGCGTTTGACGCGACCGGGACCTGCCCCTATACTCAGAAGTGCGGGGTGGAGCAGCCCGGTAGCTCGTTGGGCTCATAACCCAAAGGTCGCAGGTTCAAATCCTGCCCCCGCAACCAATTCAAAGCACGCCCACAAGGCTCAGGAGATACCGGCTCCCGAGCCTTTCTCATTTGCGCTTACTTTCCGCGCGCAGCCGACGCCGCAGGAGCCGCGCTGCCCCCGCACATGCAATCGTGATACGCCGTGCCGCCGTCCTCGACAGTGGAGCACCCGTACGCCGGCCAGATCTCTTTCAGACCTCGCGCAAACTCTCCCGTATCCCCCGGCAGAAACCACCTCTGGTAGGCCGCGCTCGTGTCCGATGTCCCTTGCTTGTCCTCTGACAACGTCGAGGTCAGCTTCCCGACCGACTCCGCCGAAAAATCCTTCATCCGGTACGCGGCTGAGTACTTGTACTCCTCACTCCAGGCCGTCGCCGCCTTGTCGCTCGCTACGTACACCGAATAATCCAGCAGCGTCGCCGTCTTGGGATCCACCTCCGCAACCGTGAACGCGGGATTGTTGCCATTGATCGGCGAAACCGAAGGGATAAGCTTCGCCGCAATCCGGTGCTCCGCCCCCTTGTGCAGCAGCTTCATCTCGTCCATGTGGGTGTGCGCAAAGATCGCGAGCCGCACGACATCAGAGAACTCGAGCAGCGTGTCGGCCAAACGCTCCGAGCTCAGCATGGAGGTCGGCGCGGTCACCTCACACATGTTCTCCGCATGCCCGATGTACTTGTGGAAGCTCGCGTATTCGTCCACCCCCGGGGGGATGTGCGCCATCACCCACACGTGCTGGTGGTCTCGCCTGGCCGCCACGAGCTGCGCTCGCAACCACGCCGCCTGCAGCGCCGCCTCGCCCGGATTCGCGCCTCCGCTGCAATCGCGAAAGCTCGGCGATTCAAAGACATCCTGCAGAATCACCAACCGGGTCGTGCTCATCGCCCCGGGCAGCAGCACGCTGTAGTCCCCGCGATGGCTGAAGGCGCCCAGCACCTCCTTCTCGTCCCGCCGCTTCACGAAACCAGCAGCGGATGTCGTCGCCACATCCTGCACAAACTCGCTCCCGGCGGTCTGGTGATAGTTTGTGCAGCCCGAGTCGTTGTTGCCCAGCGCCATGTACACCGGCACGTTCGGAAATGCTCTCCGGATCTGCAGCGACACAAACGCGATCGTCTTCGCGGCGAACTTCGCAATGTCCTCTGGCGTCGCCGACGGCACCAGCGTCTGCATCCGGCAGTCGAACGCGTGCGTCAGCAGATCGCCCCCGACCACCACAAACAGCGGCGAGGGCTGTTCGATGTGCGCCGCATCCAGCGCACGGTTCATCAGGCCCCACGAGCTATCCTCACCCCGCGCATGGCAGCTCTTCTGCAGCGCCTCGTACGCCTCCGGCTGGTTCGGATCATCAGGCGCCAGCAGGATACGCGGCCATTGGCTGATGTCCGCAGACCGCAGCGCCGTGAGCTTCGACGGGTCGTGGTACGGGTCAAAATGCACATCGCTCAGCATGACCACAGGAACCGGAGACTCATCGCCTCCGGCCTTCGCATACGCTGCGGCTGCACTAACCAGGAGCAGACAAATCGCCGCCGCTCGACCGACCCGACTACCACAACCCATCGTTCACGTCCTTCAACAAAGTGCGACCGACGCCAAGACTCATCCGGTCCGAAACGCCACAAACCAACGCCGCGCTTCGCCTTACGTCATCTGCGAGTCTAGTGCCCCGCCGCCGTCTGCTGTGGCTGCTGGGTCGAGCAGCTTGGAGCCGACCGGCCGTTCTCCCGGAACTTCTCACGCGCGTACCCGGAGATCCACTGCGCCGTCGTCGGGAAGTACACGCGCGCATTCGGCGTGGTGTTGCTGCAACAATAAAGCGCGCCAGCGCGAGCACCCGCGTACAGCGACTCCGGATCGAAGCGCGTCAGCACGTTCTTCAACTCTTCTCAGCCGCATCGCGCGTCTTCGGGCTGACGCTGCGGACCGAACTCCGACCCGGCAAACTCGTTGAATGTCCCATCCTTGATCCTGGTCATCACACTTGTCGAAATCGGCGAGCGTTAGTGCACGATCGCCCACTCTTCCTGCTCTACCGGCTTACAATGCGTCGTCGCCGCCCCAGATCAATCCGCCGATCATGTACAAGCTGCCCGAAGTTCTCGAGCCCGGAGTTCTCTTCCTTGATCTCGTCCAGCAACGGCAGAACATCCTGATGCAACACCAGGCTCAACCGCATGGTAATAGTCCGGTGCGGGCATCGGATTTCCCTTGGAGTCCGTCCGCGGCGTTCTTCATCAACCCAATCGCCTTGTCCTTCAGCGTGCGCGACCCATACTTGATCTCAAATCCATGCCACTCGCGCGGAGGCCACGCCGCGCCGCGCGTCTCCACGTAATAGCCACCCAGCGTATTGCCGCCGCTGATATTCACGTCAGGCTGCGGTACCGGTCACTGCGGCAGCACGAAACCCGAGCGTGTACTTCGCCTCATCCGACGCGCTGATGAACTCCGTGCAGAGCCCGGTCGCCTGCCTGCACCTTCGCAATAATCTCGTCCGTGTTGCAGACCGCGCCCAGCCCGCTGCTGCCCACGACAAACAACTGCAGAGTCCCGAGATTCTGCGCCTTCGCTCCCTCCCGCAACTCCTGACGACATCCGCGGTGTCTTTCACCAGCAGATCCATTCCGCGCTCGTTCAGCTTGCAGCCATCCTCCATGCTGATGAACCTGGCGTTGCGCTCCGCATACTGCAGACGCTTCATGCGGTCGGCCTTGGCGCCACCCCCGGCTGCCAGCCTCCGCACCCGGTTGGAAGACAAACGTCAGGCCCTTCACGCTGCTTGAGGCCAGTTCGATCCCGCCGAACGCGACCTGCTGGGCAGACAAAACCGAAGCCCCGGCGAACAACGAAACCCCAGCAACGGCCAGGCGGAACAACAAACGCGGATTCATACAGGCCCTTCTATTCAATTGCGGCAGATATTTCATCATTGCAGACAGATTTCAATGGTCCTTATTGCGGTTTGGAATAGGCGCCGAGCGAAGAATCGGTGCCATCGCCATCCATCAACGTCTTGTCCCCGGAGTTCTTGCGTGCCGCGGGCCGCGGCTCAGACGGTCGTCCTCCGCACCTGACCCTCCTCCGCTCGCCGCGCGAGCAGCTGCCGGCCGGCTGACCGTCGGCTCCGCCCTCGCCGTCGTCGCCGGAGCCGCGCCATTGCCCGGCCGATCCAGCTCCACATGCACAAGCGTCGACTGCAACTCGGCCGCACGTCCTATATACGCAAGCTGCGCCCGACATCCATCCGCCGTGGCCTTCGGAAGCTCCGCCTTGCAGTACGCATCCAGGGCCTGCGGCGGCAGCTTCGCGAGGCAGTCAGAGACTGTCATCTGTACCCGCACCGCCTCACGGGCCTGCGTAGCGTAGCGCAGTTGCAGCGAAGCATCCGAGATGTCGAGGTTAATACCCGGGTAGCCGGGATCGGCCGCTGCCACATACCCCAGGTTCGGCAGTGCGGCCGTATACAGCTTCTGGTCCAGCAGCGTGCGCGCCCAGTGATACTTCTCTTCCAGCGACGCTCTTGAAACCTGGGGGTTGGCTGTCCCCACGCACGCCGAGTACGCCGGCGCGCTTGACGACTTCACCGACTGGGCCGGCCCGGAGCCGTTCGCATCCTGCGATTGAGAGCTGTCCGCATGCTCAATCAGCGGCTTTGCAACGTATGCCACTGCCCCGAGCACCACACACCCGCCGACAATAGCCGGCGCAATCCATTTCTGTCTCATGGCTTCCTGCCTTGCCCCATACAACGGACCTTCTTCTACCCCTGAACCTTGACCGCGGAACCATCAAAAGCAGAAGTTCGTTCTGCTCGGCGGCAGAACTCCCGGCGTGGCTCCGAGTCTACGCTCTGGTGGACAGACCCATTCCGCCTCGCACGGCTCCTCTGCGAAGACCTGAATTGGCGCACGCCCTCTCACGCACAGTGAATTCACCAAAAAGGTACCAGAGTTCCCGTGTCGCCGCATGTCCGCTGACTTCGAAAATTCCATTTGGAGATGAACCCCAGATGAACGCGACGGCGCCGCCCTCCCCCGATTCCACATTCGGACTTGCGCCCTACGCCGGGAATGCTATGATTTGGCTCCCCGGCGACATCACCCAGAGCTTCCGCCCAGAGCGCTTCCGGCCCTCAATTCGCCCGAAGAAGCGCCCAAACGGTCACTCCTGCCGGGAATCTGCCGCTTGCAGCGCCTGCTTTACCTCACTCTTGCAATCAAATAGCCTGTTAGGAGTCCCGTGCCCCTGCCGTTAAAAGCCGAGGCCGCCGCCACTCGGTACGCTCCGTACGTCGAGGAGCTGCAGGAGTTCTTCGCCGGCCGCCGCCTTCAGTTCGGACATCCAGACGACGTCACGGCCCTCGGGCAGCGGCTGTCCATCGCCGGCTTCTTCCGCGAAGAAATGTCCTCGATGGTGCGGGCGATCATCTACCGCGAGCGAGAGGGCATCAGCCGGCCGGAGCTGCTGGAGATCATCGTCACCGCGATCGGCGGAACCCGTATTCGCGCCGATGCGCCCGCTCTCGCTGTCCCACTCGCGCAGATCACCGAATTCCTCAACCACGTTCTGACCTCTCTGTGGCGAAGATTCCCCGACGAGATGGACGCCGAACCCGCCCATCCCGCCCCGGTCGCGATCGACGATCGGCCGAGGCACTCGCCCGAGATCGCGCCGCGCGAGATCACATCCAGACCCTTCATCCCCCCAGCTTCAGAACCAGAACCGAACCTCGAGCCCGCCCCCGGGAAGATCCGATCATTCTGGATCCGAAGCCAGAGCCCGTTCCCCTCTTCGCATCCAGCAGCAACGGGATCTTCTCTCGCGCACTGCCTTTCTCGGAGGAGCCCGAGCCTGAGGAGCCCAACGAAGACCGGTGGTCTCCTTGGCGCCCAGTCCTCTGGATTGCCCTCGTCTGCCTCGTCCTGGCCGTCGTCCCCGGCCTGCTGCTCAGGCATCGTGCATCCACGGAGAGCCAGGCTCCCGTTCAAGATCAGCAGACGCTCAGCGACCAGAAGCCCACGCCTTACGTCGACGATTCCGCGCCATCGCTGTCCGACACCCCGGCCGTAACCGCGAGCCCAACCCAGGACGCCGCTGCCGATCCTGCCGATAGCGACACCGAGGTCGCTGCAACGCCGGTCCCCGCACCCCGAACCAGGCATAACGGCGCTGCGTCCACGCCAGGCGAAGGCCAGGGCACCGCGTCCACACCAACCGAGCACGCCTCATCCCGTCGCTCGACATTTTCTTCCGGTGCGCTCGCCTCAGCGCAGACAGGCGTCTTCTTCGTCTCGTCGGGCCTGATGAACGACCACCTGCTCTCCGCTCCCGCGCCCGACTACCCCAAACTGGCAAAGTTCGCGCACGTCGAAGGCCAGGTCGTCATGCAGGCCGTCGTAGGCCCGGATGGCACAGTCTCAGCGGTCCACATTCTCAGTGGCCACGTTCTCCTCCGCAGCGCAGCCGAGCACGCGATTCGTCGTTGGCAGTACCGGCCCTACACGCTCCACGGCGTGCCTACCAACGTCTCCACCATCGTCACCGTGGAGTTCCGGCTGCACCACGGCCATTAGAGCAGTTCTCCTGATGGTGTAGAGCTAAGGGAAAATGTTCGCGCCAGTTTTCCTCAAGAAAACTGGCATTTGAAAACGTGTCAAACGCCACAGTGTCAGGAGAACTGCTCTAGCTCTCGGCCGGCAACACGTCCATAAACGGACTCACCGAAAACACAGCCTTGCCCGGCCCCGGCTCACCGTAGCCCGGAGGCGCTGGCAGCCTGAACTGCCCGATCGTGTCACGGTAAACCTCCAGCAGACGCAGGTGGTACTCGAGCGAAGCTCCGCCCGGATTCAGCTTCCCCAGCGGCGTCGTCGGCTCAGGGCACCAGGTCGTAAACCGCGGCACCACACCATGCGACATGAAGTAAGCCAGCCCTTCCCTCGTGGACTCCACCGCCTTCTCCACATCGGTAAAGCCATGCGGCTTTGCCATCTCAATACCGGCAACAAAGTTCGGAATCACGCGTGAGGGCCCAAACACATCCGCCGCCTCCACCACCCGCTTCACCCACTCATCGCGCCCGATGTACCGGTTCTTCCCCGGCGAGTACGCCGCAAACAGATCCTTGTCCCAAACCTCGTAGTTCGGGTGATAGATCTTCGCGCCGGCATCCTTCAGCCGCTGCACATCCTGCCTTCGGCCAGGCCTGCGTCACCACCTTGCCGATCCAGCGATCAGGAAACCGCTCCTCGATCGCCTCGACGTACTGCGTATAAAACTCGACCTCTGACTTCCCCGCCAGCGTCGATGTAATGCTTCCGCCCGTGATCGTGTACGCCTTCGCCCGCGTATCCCGCGCCGCAATCAGGTCCAGCGCCGCCAGGATGTCCTCAACCTTCTTCACGCCCGTGTACGGCCGCCCCGCCGCGATCTGCTCACGGTAGTTGTGATTGATGTCGCAGAACTGGCACTCTTCCTTCTCGCCGAAGTACTGGCAGATCCGAAAGATCGTCAGGTAAATCAGGTAGCCCCACTCAATCGTCGGCGCAATCTCCGCCACAGCCTTCCCGTCCGCAAGCCGCTCGCCATAATGCGGCGGCATCGGCGGCAGGTTCACCTGCGCCAGCAGTTCGCCATCGACCGTGAGCCAGCGCTCGCCCTCATGCAGCACGACCTTGTACGGCGACTGCGGGATTCAAACGCACGGAAACAATCGTCCGCCGCAGCCCAAACCGTCCGCCTGTCAGAGCGATCTCTTCGGGCGTCTTCCATTGCAGCGTCGAATCCAGCTCCGCCTGCTTCACCATGTTGAACGAGAAGATGAAGTACGACTTCGGCTGGTGCTCGCCATCCTGGCCAACCGCCACCAGCGCCTCGGGCGCAAACGACAAGCCCGCGCCGCAGCAGATCCGCTTTCAGCACCGCCTCCACCGGCAACGACGGATGCCGCTCAATGTGGTCAAACAGGATCTGCTCGGTGCTGCGTTCGGTTGTCTGCATGAATCGACTTTCGGTACCTGTCAGTACAGATGCTTGGGGCCGCGCGGCGTTGCGGCGAGCGCAACAAACGCCTTTCACCCCACAGATCATCATAGCCGCGGCTCACCTACCCGCTCGCCCGGCTCTTACAATGGTGCTGTGACCGCAAACGCAGCGCTCAGCGTCCAGGCGAGCTTCGACGCCAGCTTCGAGACGATCCAGGACACCGTCGCCCGCGGCGCCCGCATCAGCGTCGACGACGCCCGCTGGCTCTGGCGCAACGCCTCGAACGACCAGCTACGCCAACTCGCCATGCAGGTCCGCGCCCGCTTCCACGCGCCCGACGCCTGCACGTACATGATCATGCGGATCATCAACTACACAAACGTCTGTGTAGCCCAGTGCGACTACTGCGCCTTCTATCGCCTGCCCGGCCAGGAAGGCGGCTACGTGATGCCGCACGAAGAAGTCTTCGCGAAGCTCGACGAGCTACTCGCGCTCGGTGGCGACCTCGCAGCCTTCAACGGCGGCTTCAACCCGCATCTTCCACTCGCGTACTACTGCGATCTCTTCCACAGCATCCGCGAGCGCTACGCCGATCGCCTCGAGTTCTACGCCCTCACCGTCGCCGAATTCATGTACCTCGCCGACCACGCCAAGCTCTCCTTCGCCGAAGCCGCACAGCGCTTCAAAGACGCCGGCGTGCGCTGGATCACCGGCGGCGGCTCCGAGATCCTCACCGAAGACTTTCGCCGCCGCCACAGCAAGTTCAAGTACACCGTCGCGCAATACTTCGAAGCCCAGCGAGCCATCCTCGACGCAGGCCTTAAGACCACCGCAACCATGGTCATCGGCTTCGACGAGACCCTCGACGAGCGCCTCGAACACCTCGACCGCACACGCCGCTTCCAGGACGAAACCGGGGGCCTCGCCAGCTTTCTCTGCTGGACCTTCAAGCCCTACTTCACCCAAATCGGCGGGATCGAGATCACCACCGACGAATACCTCCGCCACCTCGCGCTCAGCCGCATCTTCCTCGACAACATCCCCCGCATCCGCACCTCCGTGCTCACCCAAAACGAGCGCGCCCTCGAAGGCCTCGCCTACGGCGCCGACGACTTCGACCTCCCCATAGAAGACGAGGTCACGCAAAAAGCCGGAGCCACCATCAGCCTCAACTTCGACAGGATCCTCTCCGTCGCGCAGGAACTCGGCTTCCACCCCACCTACCGTCACGTAGCCGGAGCGCCGCACAACACGCCGTCAGCCAACGCCGCCGTCCTCGCCTGACTTCGGCGCACTCGCCGAGCGCTCTTCGCCCCGCCGCTGGGCCGCGGCGAGCAGAGCCAGCACCTCCTCATCGCTGACTTGCTCGAAGTCAACGTAATACCGTCCTACAGCGAAGAAGTGCGGCGGCGTCTGCAACGCCACAATCTCATCCGACTGCCTCTCCAGCAGCGCAAACGCCTCTTGCGAGGCCACCGGCACGGCCACGATCAACTCGCTCGGCCCCGCGCCTCGCAGCGCCAGCAATGCCGCATAAAGACTCGCTCCTGTAGCCACACCGTCATCCACCAGGATCACCACCTTGCCTTCAACAGCCAACGGTGGCCGATCACCCCGATACATCTCCGCACGCCGCTCCAACTCCGCGCGCGTCTGCTCGATCCTCTGCCGAATCGTCTCGTCCGAAACACGCGCCGCGCGCACGATCCCTTCGTCCAGGAACGCCGGCTGCCCCGCCGCCATCGCGCCAAACGCCAACTCTTCCTGCCCCGGCACACCTAATTTCCGCGACAAAAAAACATCCAGCGGTGCACGCAGCGCGCGCGCGATCTCAAACCCGACAGGCACGCCCCCGCGCGGCAGCGCCAGCACGATCACATCGTCGCGCCCGGCGTAAGCGCGCAGCCTCTCCGCAAGCTGCCGTCCCGCCTCCGCTCTGTCCTTGAACACCAACGCAGCCTCCACGCACGGCTGCCGCTCTACATGCCCGATGGATACGTCTCCGCAGGCTCGGTCTCGGTACTCGGCTTGCCTGGCGCACTCGACGCCAACGGTTCCACTGCGCTCGTTCGATCGATGTGAATCACCGCGTCGAACTGCTCCGGGAGATACGCCTGGAAGTAGTGGCTGCGGAACTCCGTCTCCGGCCGATAGATTACACCGATCGCCCGCTCCAGCATCGGCCCCCGCAGCGCGCGCGCCACCTCCGATTCCCGCTCCAGCACCAGCGAAAACGCCGGCAACCCCGTAGCATGCAGCGCGCCTTCATAGCTGTCGCTGCGCGCCGGCCGCACCTGCTTGCGCTCCGGCTCGCCATCCCAGTCGGAAGCCGCCATCACCGTGCCGTCATACGTGCTGAAGCCGATCAACCGGCACTGCCCATCAAACCGCTGCCGCAACAACTGCCCCACGTTCCACTCGCCCGCGCGCCCCATCGACGTAGCCCGCGCATCGCCCAGGTGCGAGTTGTGCGCCCACACCACCACCTTGCCACTCCGGCCCGTGCGCTCCAGGTGCCCCACCAGCCGCTCAAACGTATCCGCCATGTGCCCATCGCGCAGGTTCCACGACCCCACATCGCCGTTGAACATCGACCGGTAGTACTCCTCCGCGCTCTTCACCAGCCGCGCATTCTGCTCCGCTGAAAAGAACTCCTCGTGCCCCGCCCAGCCATCCCGCCGCGCATACTCCTGCGCACATTTGTGCAACTCGCGCAGTTGCTCCATCACCTCGTGTTCGCACGTTTCGCTGATGCCCAGGCTCGCCGCATACCCATACGCCTGCGGGTCCTCGCCAAAGTGCTCAAAACACGCGTACCGCCCCCGCGCGCGCTCCGCCGCCTTGGGATCCACCTCACCCAGATACCGCAGCACCGCCTGCATCGACGCATGCAAGCTATACAGATCCAGCCCATAAAACCCAACCTTGGGCTTCGATTGCGGCAAGCCATCGTTGTACTTCCGCAGCCAGTCCACAAACGCCAGCACATCGGTATTCCGCCACATCCACTCCGGAAAGCGCCCAAATCCGCTCAGCGCCTCATCCGCACTTGCGTCCGTCCCAAATCCCTGCACATAGCGGTCGACCCGATACGCATCCGGCCAATCACCCTCAATCGCAACAGCAGAGAAGCCCTTCTCCTGGATCAGCCGCTTCGTAAGCTCCGCGCGTGTCGCATAAAACTCATGCGTTCCATGCGAGGCCTCACCGATCAGCACATACGCCGCCTCGCCGATCATCCCCATCAGCGGATCAAGATCCGTCGCAGACCCCGTGAACACATGCGCCGCCTGCCGGATCGCATCCAGCCCCGCGGTGATTCCCTCCGCAGCCATCCTCGCCTCCTAGACGGCCGTCTTGCATGTGGGGCCCTGCCTGCAGCGGCGGCCCTTCCCCGGTCCGCAGTCACTTCGATGCGATCGGCATACACTGGGGCCACCATGGCCGACCCTCAATCCGCAGACCCGCTCATCACGCAACTCATCGCGCTCCTGCAAGGCGGCCAGGCACACGCCTCGCTCGAAGACGCCGTCGCCAACTTTCCCGCCGATCTGCAAAGCAAAGTCCCCGAGCATCTCCCCTACTCCGCCTGGCAATTGCTCGAGCATCTGCGCATAGCCCAGCGCGACATCCTCGACTTCTCCGCCCCACCACCGGGTGGCTACAAGCATCTGCGCTGGCCACAGGACTACTGGCCCACCGACGCCGCGCCTCCCACACCCGACAGTTGGGACCAGAGCCTCCAAGCCATCCACGCCGATCGCAACCGCTTCATCGCCCTGCTCACCGCGCCCAACGCAGACCTGTACACGCCATTCCCCTGGGGCGAAGGCCAGAACCTCCTTCGCGAAGCGCTGCTCATCGCCGACCACAACAGCTATCACGTAGGCGAGTTGATCGTGCTCAGGCGTCTGCTGGGTGCCTGGCACAAGTAGTAGCTTGCCCTCACTGCCGCAGGCCGCGTCCAACCGAGCGAATGGCAAGCTGGGCCCTCACCGACACACGATCTCCGCGCGGCAACCGCATCTTCGCTCTCCGCGACTCGGTGCTCATCCACGCTCCCATCGACCGCTGTTTCCTGCTCTCCACCAGCATCGCCATCGTGCATCAGGAACTCGGCATGCACGCCGTAGCCGGACGCACACAGGGCCTCGCACAGCAAGGCGACATCATCCGCTGGGAAGGCTGGCAGCTCGGGCTCCGACACCACCACGTCTCACGCATCGACCACTACCACCGTCCCTACTTCTTTCAGGACTGCATGGTCGACGGCCGCTTCGATCTCTTCGAGCACGATCACCGCCTCCGCGACACAGACCAGGGAACGCTGCTCCAGGACGAGCTCCGCTTCTCCATGCATCTGGGTCTCATCGGTCAGGCCATAGGTCGGTGCATCCTCGTTCCGCACATCCTTGGGCTCATGCGCCTGCGCTTCGCGAAGCTCAAGGGCATCGCGGAAACACACCACTGGCGCGAATACCTCGCCGATTCCGAAATCCCAGCCTCACACGGCTGAGCTACCCACCGCGCGCCGCTACTGGATCGCCTGCGTCAACGACCCGGCCATACCATCGCCTTCCGCCAGCAGCGGCAGCGATACCGTGAACGTCGTCCCTGACGCTCCGCCCGTGCGGCTCGAAACGTGAATGCTGCCGTTGTGCTTGTCGATAATCCCCTTCGACACCCACAGCCCAAGCCCCGTGCCCACATCTTCCTTCGTCGTGAAGAACGGCTCAAACAACCGAGGCAGATGTTTCTCGCTGATGCCCGACCCTGTATCCGTCACCACGATCTCCACCTGCGTGTCGACGCGCTTCACCGCCGCCCGCACTGCTCCTCCGGGCTGTGTCGCGTCAATCGCATTTGAAAGAAGGTTCGCCACCACCTGGCGTATCTCTCCGGGGTTCGCCATGATGATCGTCGGGCGCTCACAGTCACACGCCATCTGCACCCCACGCGCATCAGCCCGCGAACGATACAACTGTGCCACCTCCAGCACCACCTCCGCCACGTCCACGGCGCGCGGATTCACCGACTCCCGATAGAACCCCAGCGTCTGGCGAACAATGTGCGCCATCCGGCTAATCTCATCCTCTGCCGTGCGCAGGTAGCGTTGTGCCTGCGGCGGCAGATGATCCACCGAGGACGCAAGATAAATCAGGTTCGTCAGCGCCTCCAACGGGTTGTTCACCTCGTGCGCCACCGTCGCTGCGAGCCGTCCCGCCGCAGCCAGCTTCTCCGTCCGGCGCAGCGTGTTCTCTGCAAGCCGCTGCTCCGTCACATCCATGCTCACGCCAATGATGCTGATCGCCTCACCGCGTTCGTTGCGGTGAATACTGCCCCGTGACTGCAGCCACAGCGTTCGCCCATCGGGTGTGATGATGCGGTTCTCTGCATGGATCTGGTCCGCATCCGAGTTCAGCACACCCGTCAGCTCCTGCAGAATGCGCTCCCGATCCTCCGGGTGTACTAACTGCTGGCCGCCTTCCATGCTGGGCTCGGTCTCCAACGGCAGGCCATGCAGCTCCTTGAACTCGTCGGACCAGTGAACTTCCTGCTTCACGAGGTCCATGCTCCAGCTTCCAATCCGCGCAGCCGAGTGGGCCAGGCGGAGTTCGTTCTGCTGTTTCAGCACCGCGCGGTGAAGTTGCGCGTTCTCGATCGCCGTAGCCGCGCGCCGCGCCAGGTCACTCGCTAACTGAACGTCGTCCGGACTGAAGTGCCGATCGCCTCCCGCCGCCAGCAGCCGGATCGCTCCAAGCACCTTGCCACGCGAGCTCAAAGGCACCAGGATGCTCGACGTAAGCCGCAGTTCGCGGATGATCCTCAGCTGCTCTGGGTCGGGAATACCAGCCACCAGCATGTCATCGGTGATGATCGGCACCACCTCGGTCTCCCCACTCTTCAGCGCCGCACCCAGCCCACGGTCGTCGCGGATCTCCTCCGGAAACCGCTGCGAGTACTCCCGCGCCAGATCCAGCATCGCAGGGTCCGCATGCGCGACAACCAGCCGCGTCACTACGCCGTTCTCCACCACATGCACCGAACACCAGTCCGCAACGTGCGGCACCGCAAGCTGCGCTACACGGTTCAACGTCGTCTCGTAATCCAGCGACGACGACAGGATCGTGCTCGCCTCCGCCAGAAACGACAGCCGCCGCTTCTCGCGGCGGTTCTGTTCGTGCAGATCGCTCGTATACAACGCGGCCGCCGACAGGTTCGCCAGCGCAGACGCATAATCCGTGTCCCGCTTCGAGAACCTCTGCGGTGATCGCCAGTAAAACGTAATCGTCCCCGCCCCGCCATGGGGTACCGCCAACGGCGCAACCAGCAGGCTCCGTATTCCCTCAGCGACGTACACATCCTTGAACTGCTGATACGGGTTGTCGACCTGCAAGTCCTCGATCACCTGAACGCCGCTCAGCGCGCGCGCCGCTTGCCGAATCTCCGTGCGGTAAGAAACAGACAAGCCGCGCGTCGCAATCGCTCGCCAAGTCCCTTGCCCGTCGCAGTCGCGCCACACCGCGTACGCGTCCGCCGCAAGGCTCCGGCTCGCGAGTTCTAAAATCCCCGAAAGCACCGCATCCTGGCTCGCGCTGGCGAGCAGCATCGCGGATGCATCCAGCAACACCTGAAGCGCCTCAGGCCGGTGGACCTCTTGCGAATCGCTGTGCGACATTTCGAGTGCGATTATACGGTGACGCGAATCGACCGGGCGTCTCGATTTCGTCCTCACATCCACGCGGCCGTAACGCTGTCGAGAAGCCGCAAATTACCTCGGCAGCCCCGCTATCGAATCGCCAGATTGCGCACACCGCCGAACCGCGATGCCGCTACGCTCCCGCACCGCCCAGGTGCCCCAGCGCGATGCCGATGGCATACGTCACCACACCTTCAAGCGCACCCACCCAGGTCATCTCGAACCCGCTCGCCCACCATGCGCGATTCGTGATCAACGTCTTCGCAGCGCCAACCGCAAAGTGTGCCGCCAGCGACACAACCGCCGCGATCACCACCGCCTCCACCCCGGACGTAAAGAAGAACGGCACCACCGGGATGAACGCGCCCACCGCCGTAGAGATCGCTCCGCTGATCGCCGACGTCCATGGGTTGCTCAACCCTTCCTCGGTCGTATTCAACCGCTCGCGAGCTAACGCCTCTGCCAGGCGACGTTCGTCACTCGACAGGTGCTCCACCACGCGATCGGCATCCTCCTGCGGCAGTCCACGGACCTGGTAGCTCAACGACAAAAGCTCCCGCGCCTCCACGGGATTCAACCGCGCAGCCTCTTGCTCGCGCGCAAACTCCGCTTCGTAGATCTCGCGCTCGCTCTTCGCCGCCAGGTATGCGCCCGCACCCATGGAGAGCGCACTTGCCACCATCCCAGCCAACCCGGCGATCAACACAAAATGGCTGTTGCCCAGCGTCGCCCCCGAGACACCCGACACAATCCCAAAGATCGATCCGAGTCCGTCATTCACGCCATAGATCGCATCGCCGATCCAACTGCCCGCTTGCACGCGCCCCTTGTCGCGCCGCGCCAGCAACTCTTCCAGCGCATGCTGCGCTGCTCCCGCGTCGACCTTTCCCGGAGCAGGCTCAACAGAAAGCTTCTGCAGCAGCCTGTAGTGTTCCTGCTCCTCCTTGATCACACGGTGCAGAATCTCCACGCTCGGCTGGTCGCCCAATCGCTCCAGTTGCTCGCCATAGCGCGCAATGTCGCTGCTCTCGTCCAGTTCCAGCGCACGCAGCGACGCCGAGCCATCAAGCTGCACACCCTCAAGAGCCTGCTGAACAAACTCCGGATCGAACGCCGGAACCTCTGCGCCCAACGTATGCAGACGATCCGCCCACATCTCCGCATGATGCCGCTCAGCCGTCGCCAGGCCGCGCAGCGCCTTACGCCGCGACGCGTCGGGCTCATGCTCCGCCAAGCGCGTATACACGCAGAATCCACGCATCTCGGCCCTCCAGTTCGCCTGGAGAGCCTCCACTACTTCGTATCACTTTGCTTCATCATGGAAAACGTATCAGTCAGCGGTTTGCGCGACTAGTCTGCCCCAATCAGCGCGAGAGACGCACCCATCAGCGCCACATTCTTCGAGAACTGAATCAACTCCGCCTGCCGCTGCTGTTCGTCCTGGATGTTCCAGAAATCATGCATCTGCGCAGACGCGACCACCAGGAATCCAAGCGCTCCCCATGCGCCCAGGCTCGGCTTCAGCCCCAGCATCAGACTCGCTCCAGCCGCGGCCAGCACCGCACCCGACGCCTTCACGCTCATCTCTGGATTAGCTACATTCTTCGCTGCCGCATACCCCGCCAGCGCCTCCGTATTGGTCAGGTGATTCACCCCGTTGTACAGGAAGAAGCCGCCCAGAATAGCCCGGCCAAGCCCATAGATCACTCGCATCGCCTTCGTCCTCCGCACTCTCCGGAACGCCGCGCGTCCGCATTGTTACCTTCAGATGCACAGCTCCGCACGCATGTGCCTCTCGTGCTCAAGCCGTCTCCGCGCGCTCGCGAAGGTGGCGCGGCGAAAGCAACTGCATCGTGATCACCACGGCCGGCAACAGCATCACCAGCGAGTTCAGCACCCACATCTCCGACCCCGCCGCCGCCTGGTCCTGCAGCGGCGTCAACGAACACACACGCGGCGCCTGCGCGTACGACGGATACAGCACCCGCCCCGAAAAGGCCAGCAGCGCTGACAAGATCGTGTTCACCAAATCTGCGCCCAGCAGGTAAGGAATCACAGCCCACCGCGGCCACCGCGCTCGGCTCGGCCACGGCTGCAGCACCACCCACCAGAACGCAACCGAGGTCAGAAAGAAACAAAGGTGCTCCGTGTTATGCCACGCCTCCGACCGAAACGTCAGCTCAAATGCCGCCGGCGCATGCCACCCCAGGTACGCCACGTTCATCGCCATCCAGATCACCGCCGGATGACTCACCGCGTGCACCACCTTATGCATCGCGCGCGACGCAAAAAACGGCCGCAACACCCTTCGAATCACCGCACGTGGAAGCCCACGCAGCAGCGGCACCGCAGGCGCTCCCAGCACGATCAGCGGCGGAGCCACCGACATCAGGATGAAGTGCTGAATCATGTGCGCCGCGAGCAGATAATCATCCAGCGCATCGATCGGCGAAGCGATCGCAATCCACAACGACAGCACACCACCCATGAAGCAAGCGGCGCGCCACCCTGGAAGCTCCGTTGGCCGCGTCCGCCGCGCTAACCGCCAGCCACGCAGGTACACCACCGCAAGCAAGACGAGTCCCGACAGCGGCAGCAACGGCCAGGACCAATCCTTCAAAACACCACGCGTCAGATAAGGAACTGTGTCCTCATCCAGCAACGCGAGCATGCTTGCAACGTGCATCGTCTCTGCGCTCGCCCGCTACTGCGGCGAGTTCCTCTGCCCGCCGCCACTCACCACGGTCGACTTCGGCGGCACGTTGCCTCCTTGCCCAACCACGAACCGCGACGCGTCCGTCGCCTCCGGCACATAGCCCGGGTGCAACGTCTTCAGGAAGCTCACCAGCGCCGTCGTCTCCGGAGGCGAAAGCGTGCTGCCATACGCCGGCATGTTGCCTCCGCCCAGCAACACCTGCCGGATCAACTGGTCCTGCGTCAACCGCGTCGCCACATCGTCCAGCGCCGGTCCGCGCTGCCCACCCAGTCCTCCAATCGAGTGGCAGTTACGACACTGCTTCTCCTGGAACACATTCGCACCCTGCCGCTCCAGCGGCGTCCGGTTCTGCAAGTACGTCACCGGCACCACTGAGCCGCTCCAGTCCTCCATGTGCGGGCTCCACGGCGTGTACGTGCCCAGCTGCGTGCACACGCCCCAGGCGACCGCCAGGAACATCACCGAGAACACCGCCACCGGCCGCCGCCACCAGCTCTTCTCGCCCACACCCGCCACAAACGGAATCAGCACCAGCACCGCGATCCCAATCACAGGCGCAATCAGAATGAACGGGGTCTCCATCTCGGGCGGCAGATACGACAGCACCGTATAGATCCACAAGAACGGCGGATCGGGCTTAGGCACAGTCTGGATGATCGTCGGATCCGGTGTTCCCTTCGGCCCAAACGGACCAAACATCGCCGCGCAGAACGCCACCGCAAACAGGATCGCCGCAGAGAAAACCAGGTCCTTCCACACCGCGCCCGGCACAAACGGTATGCCGTCGTTATGCGCAAGGTCGTTGTACTCCTGGATGTATGTGTCACGCCGCACGATGCGCCCCGGCATCGGCCACTCGTTCACGCCCAGCTTCAACACCAGCCACACATGCAGGCCCGTAAACGCCAGCAGCGCCCCCGGAATGATGAACACATGCAGCGCGAAGAACCGCGACAGCGTTGCTCCTCCGATGATGGGTCCGCCCATCATCAGGTGCACCAGCTGCCCGCCGATCAACGGCACACGGCCCATGATCGCCGCGCCAATCCCCAGGCCCCAATAAGCATCCTGGTCGAATCGCAGCACCTGCCCCGTGAACGCCATCCCCAGCGTCATCAGCAGCATGAACACGCCAAGCACCCACGTCAGTTCGCGCGGAAACTTGTACGCTCCGAACAGAAACACCTGGATCATGTGGATGACCACGATGGCGACCATGAAGTTCGATCCCCAGCCGTGCATCGCCCGCAGAAACCAACCCAGCGGCAGATCATGGTTCAGATACTGCAGGATGTTCCACGCCTGCCCCGCCGAAGGCGAGTACACCAGGCCCAGCATCACGCCAGTCACGATCTGCAAAATCAGCAGCGTCAGGCTGGCGCTGCCAAACACGTACCACCAGCTCGCTGTGCTCTTCGGCACATAGTGCAGCGCGGCTTCCTTAACCGGACCTTCGAGCTGGACGCGCTTCTCTATCCAATCGTAAGTTCGTTTGTACCAGGGCATGGCTCAATCCTTGTCACAAGTGCGGGTTGCGCTAGGACGCGCCTTGAACTCCGGGCACGGCGTAAGACTTGCCTTGTTCGACAGCGTCGGAATCTGTCCCGCGTTGATCATCAAATGTCCGTTCTCAATCTTCGTGTCATACGTAAACAACCCTCGTTCCGGAGGCCCCGAAGCGCGGCTTCCATCCGCGTAGTACACGCCGCCATGGCACGGGCACATAAACAACTGCGACTCAGAAAACCACCGCACCGGACACCCAAGGTGCGCGCAGTTCACCGCAAACACCGTGAACTGCCCCGGCTGCGCAGACCGCACATACGCCGGTATGTTCGCCGTCTCCCCATCCCACGGAGTCGTAAACGGATTGCGGAACTTCACCAGCGCGGTCTCGCCAGGCTTGAACTGCTGCGCCGGCCCAAGGTCCACCCACGCAAGATACTCATCCTTCTTCCGCATCACTGGCCCCAGCAAATACGCCACAACCGGCACAGCGATCGCCACACCCACAACCGCGTTCAGCGCAATGCCCACGTTCATCATGAACGTGCGCCGCGAAATGCGTTCCTTCTCCAGCCGCCGCTCGCGCTCACCGGGTCCCGGTGGCTCGTGGTGTTCAGGCCGTGGTGGCGTTATGTTCTCTTTTTCCATCGCTCCTGTGCTCCTGCCCGCGGCGCCGTCGCGCACGCCGGGCGCTTATCTCTTCTCACTCAAGGGCTGCGCTTCGCCCGGTAGCTGCGAGTTCGGCTTTCTATCCGGATACGGCATGCCCGGTCGTGCGCGGCCGTTGCGCCAGCAACCACGCTGTCAAGTTCGTAATCTCTGCATCCGTAAGCGGCCTGCCCGGCACATCGCCTCGCCAGTCCGGGTGCCCCAAGTCCGGCCGCCCCGCGATCATCAACGTCCGCAGCGTCTGGTCGTTGATCAGCGCCAGGAACGACCCATCCAGCACCGATCCCGCAGTTCCCGGCTGCTGCGCCGTAGCTCCATGGCAACGCGCACACGCGGCCGCGTACACCGCTTGTCCCTGCCCCGCGTCACCGGCCCCGGTCGCGTGATACGGCGGAGGCGTCGCTCCGCCAAACGCGTTCGGCTTGCCCCAGTTCTCGCGCATGCCGCGCACCAGCACATCGACCTGCGCGTCCGTCAGTCCTCCGCCGGCATGCGGTCCAAACGCCGGCATCAGCGTGCCCTTCTCTCCGTTCGCGACCACGTCACGCAACGACGCATCGTCGATCAGCGCCTGGTACTCCGGATTGTTCAGCGCAATCGCCGCGCCGTTCTTTCCATCCGCGCCATGACACCCTGCGCAATTGCGCGCATACAACTGGTCAAACGAAAGCACCTGGTCCGGACGCGGCACCTCAGGGCCGGCGTCCGGCCGCCCCGGCAGCTTGCACCCCGTGATCAGGCACGCAGCCATTCCGAGCAGGCTCGCAGCCGCTATGCGATACGCTCTCATTCCGCCTGCTCTTTCCCGTGCTCGCCCGGATGCAATCCCGGCGTCTCCACGCCCAGACGAACGGCCAGCGGAACCTGCTTCAGCGCACTCAAGTTGCCCACACGCGTCACCACGTAGCCCGCCACCAACCCAAACACCACCTGCGACGCCGCAAACGACCACCAATCGATACGCCCTGCAAGATACGGATTCACAATCCCCAAAACGCTATGCAACAACCCCGTCCACAACACCGGCGCCACAATGCCGCCCAGGATGATCGGCCGCCTCGGCCATACCGGCAGCAACGCTCCATACAGCACACCCACCAGCAGCGTCGTCGCCCCCTGGATCACATTCGCCAGGATGAACGCGGTCAGATGGAAGTGCCGCAGTTGCGCATCGGTAGGATTCACCCACTCGCCCACACCCGCGCCGCCCAGCAGGTTCACCACGTACCAAAGGCTGTGATACCGCAAAAGCCCGTAGATCTCCGCCGGAATCACCATCGCAATGCCGCCGGCAATTCCACCCTTGATGCCACTCGAGATCGGAAACGTGCGCAACGGCAGCTGCGCCCGATGCGTCTCGCCCAACTCAATTCGCGCCACGCGCCCGCTCTGACGGCGCGATCTCCACCACCTCCGCCGTGGCCTC
Organism: uncultured Verrucomicrobiae bacterium; assembly: GCA_963795955.1. Lineage (GTDB taxonomy): Bacteria > Acidobacteriota > Terriglobia > Terriglobales > Acidobacteriaceae > Granulicella. Next base: position 1,130,699 of record CAWCJK010000001.1, on the reverse strand, counting down.
AATGTGCACAACCCGCTCGTGCGGCAGCACGTCCTTGAACCAGCCAACGACACCCATCACCGTCAGCAACAGCCCAAGCAGGCCCACACCGATGTCCAGCACCGGCGACCCCACAATCAGCATGATGCCGAGCGCCAGGACGAACGGCCAGGGCGTCGGCTCAGGCAGATGAATGCTGTGCTTCTCGTCGTGGCCGTGCTCGTGATTTGCAGGTACAGACGGTTGCGTCGTCATCGGCTCACCAGGTACACCAACGTAAACACCACAACCCACACCGCGTCGACGAAGTGCCAGTACAACGCCAGCACCTGCACGCGCTCCGCATGCGCGGGCCCAAGCTTATCCATCAGCGCAAAGATCAACACCACGCTCAACAGCAGCAGACCGATAATCACGTGGCTCGCATGCAGGCCCACCAGCGAGTAGTACGTCGTCCCAAACAGGTTCGTCGCTACCGTCAGGTGATCGTGGTAGATCAGCTTGTGCCACTCCATCCCCGTATCCACCAGGAAGAACGCACCCAGCGCCACCGTCACCGCCCACCACAGCTTGAACGCCCCCATGCGTCCATGCGCGATCGCATGCTCCGCAAGATAGATGAAGATGCTCGACGACAGCAGCGCAACCGTGCCGAAGATCGGAATCTCCAAAACATCCTTCGGCGTCGGCCCCTGCACATCGCGGCCCATGTAGTAGATGTAGGCCACAACAAAGATGGAGAACACCGCCGACTCAGCGATGATCAGGCACGCCATCCCCACGCGGCCGCGCGATGGCAGCCGCCATGCAGCCTCGTTCTCGATATGTTCCAGCGGTATCGCGCTCATCGAACTCTCACAGCCTATTCAAAGGCTGAATCTGGATCTTCCGGATGCTTCAAATCCCACAGTGGACGACGGCTCGCAACCACCGGATCCATCGCAAAGTTGTACTCAGGCGGCGGTGACTGCGTCGCCCACTCCAACGTCCATGCATCCCATGGATCCGGGCCCGCCACCTTGCCCCGGAAGTACGAGTGCACGAGGTTCCACACAAACACCGCCGTTGCAATCGCCTGGATAAACGCGCCGATCGTCACGATCATGTTCAACGGTCCCCATCCACGATCCGGCTCATACGTATAAATCTGCCGTGGCATCCCCAGCACGCCCGGGATATGCATGAAGTCGAACGTCATGTGGAACCCGATCACCATCAGCCAGAAGTGCCACTTCCCCAGCCGCTCGCTGAGCATCCGGCCGGTCATCTTCGGGTACCAGTAATAGAACGCCGCGAAGATCATGAACAAAATCGCGCCCACCAGCACATAGTGGAAGTGCGCCACCACAAAGTACGAGTTGTGCAACTGCCAGTCCCACGCCGACACCGACAGCATGATCCCCGTCAGACCCGCGATCACCCACTGAAACAGGAACCCCGTAGAGAACAGCATCGCGCGTGCAGAACCGGATCTTGCCGCCCCACATCGTCGCCAGCCAGTTAAATGTCTTAATGCCCGTCGGGATCGACACCAGCATCGTCGACAGCGTGAAGAACGTATTCCCCACCGACGTCATGCCAATCGTGAACATGTGGTGCGCCCACACACCCAGGCTGATAAACGCAATCCCCACCGTCGCCGCCACCATCGCCGGGTAGCCAAAGATCGCCTTACGTGAAAACACCGGGATGATCTCGTTCGCAAACCCGAACGCCGGCAGCACCAGCACGTACACCTCAGGATGGCCAAAGATCCAGAAGAAGTGCGCCCACAAAATCGCCGAGCCACCCATCTGCGTATCGAAGAAATGTCCGCCCAGGTAGCGATCGATCAGCAGCATCGCCTGCGCCGCGGTCAGTGGGCTGACGGCCAGCAGCACAAGAAACGCCGTCACCGCATAGATCCAACCCAGCAGCGGAACCCGCATCAGCGTCATGCCCTTGCAGCGCATGCTGAAAAACGTCGCCAGGAAGTTGATCGAAGTCCCAATGCTGCCGATACCACTCGCAATCAGCGCCAGCGACCAGTAGTCAACGTTATGCCCCGGTGAGAACGGCCGCTCCGTCAACGGCGCATACGCAAACCACGCCACATCCGGCGCCGTTCCTGTGCCGAAAAGCCCCAGCCCGCCAATAAAGCTGAAGTACAAAAACACGCCCGCAAACGCCGCAATCCAGAAGCTGAACGCATTCAGCCTCGGATACGCCATGTCCCTCGCCCCGATCATCAGCGGCATCAGGTAATTGCCAAACCCGAACAGGATCGGCATACCCACCAGGAACACCATCGTCGTGCCGTGCATCGTGAAGACGCGGTTATACGCAAACGGCGACACAAAGCTGTTGTGCGGCACCGCCAGTTGCACGCGAATGATCAGCGCCTCAACGCCCGCCGTCACCAGGAACAGCAGCGCATAGCAGATGTACATAATGCCGATCTTCTTGTGATCGACTGTCACAACCCAGCTATGAATCACATCGAGGTACGTCACACGCGGACACTCGTGTGTCGTCGTGTCCAGCGCCCCCTCGATCCCCTTCGGGACAGGCATGCTCGGTGTAGCCATAGGTGCTCCGGCGCCGCCTCTAGTGCAGCGTCATCAGGTAAGCAGTGATCTGCTTGTTCTCGGTATCCGTAAGATGCATCGCCGGCATCAGCGTGCCCGGCTTAAAGTCGTTCGGGTCTGTAATCCACGCGAGCAAATTCGCTTGGTTGTTCTCCACAATCCCTGACGCAATCGTCGACCGGCTCATCAGGTGCGTCAGGTCCGGTCCATATCGCCCATCGGCCACCGTGCCCGCCACCGCATGGCAGTTAATGCACGCCTGCTGTTCAAACACCCGCCGGCCCTGCTGCGCATTGATCTCCTCGGACGCTCCCCCGGTGTTTGAAGCCTCCACCAACTGCGCCGCGCGTCCTCGCGTCTCCGGCGTATTCGGTGGCAAACCACCGGGTCCTTTCGCACCCGCAACCGGCCCCGTATTGCCGGCATTCTCCTCCACCGCCGTCGGCGCGCTCGCCTGTGTTCCGCTCTCCTGCGCGCGCTGCTCATTCGCAATCCACTGCTGGAACTGCGCCGGCGTATCCACATACACACGCAGCAGCATCTTCGCGTGCTGCGGTCCGCAGAACTGCGCACATTGCCCTAAAAACACGCCCGGCACATGCGGATCGATCCACATCTCGTTCACGCGATTCGGCAGCACATCCGTCTTGCCCGCCAGCCGCGGCACCCAGAAGCTATGCATCACATCCGCCGACGTCAGCTTGATAAACGTCGGCGTCGGGCTCTTCGGATCGCTCAACGGCACATGCAGCTCATTCGCCGTCACCACGTTGTACTTCGGATACCGAAACTCCCACCAGAACTGGTGCCCCACCACCGTCACATCCAGCGCCGACGGCGGCTTCGGCGCATCCTGCACCGCAAAGATCACACGCGCCGTCCCCAGGAACAGCACCACAATGATCAGGATCGGAATGATGGTCCACGCCAGCTCAATCTGCGTGCTGCCAAACACCTGCGGCGGTTCGGTGTCATCCCCCGCCCGTGCGCGGAACTTCACCACCGCATACACCAGCAGAATCGTGACGCCGAGATAAATTCCTCCCGTCACCGTCAACACAAACAGCGACAGCCGATGCACCTCGGCCGCTGGAGTCGAATCCGTCGAAAAGATCGACGTCGGCCAACTCGTGAATGGATTTGCAAGCAACAACAACATAGGTGTTTGCAAAATGGTCGACACCCCGGCTCCCATAAAACGATTTCTCCCTGACCTGAGATGTCGTTCTGTTAAGCGCCCGAATGCGTATCTTCAACGGCGCAAGGGTCGACAAAAGTCCACACCAACGGCCTCTACGTTCCTGTGCCGCACCAAACTCTGGTCTGCTTCAACTTGCTCAACAGACGCTCAAAGCTACGTACTTACATCCCGAGCTTACCGCAGAAGACACAGCGCGCAAGCAATCGAAAGCGCAACAAAGGCCGTGCTTTGCGTACATCGCACAAGCGTATACCTCGTGACACGAAACCGCATCTAATCCGCGCCCGCCGACCCATATCCAACCTCGACTTCACGCCGCACTGCCACTTCGGCTGGTCGCGAGCCTTCGACAATCTCCACTCGAAAAACAATCTGCACCAACCTCGATGCACTCCTGTTGTTCCGAGCAAGAAATCTGCTCATTTGCATGCTTTCAAGTGCACAACACCCTTGCACATCCACAAAAGCTAAGGCGAAGATAAGGCGAAAGAGGAACGCCCTTGCTCTCCGCCGTCGCCGTTCGCCGCCAAATCGAATCCGAGCTCGAACAGCGCATCCCCGGCGCGCTCACACCCCGTCCCCGCACCATCCGCGAGGTCGCCGCCACCGGCGTTCCCGAACTTGATTCCCTGCTCCAGGGCGGCCTGCCCATCGGTGCCATCACCGAACTCGTCGGTCCGCCATGCTCCGGCCGCACCACGCTCGCCCTCGCCTCCCTCGCCGAACTCACCTCCGCAGGAAAAGCCGTCGCCTGGGTTGACGCCTCCGACTCCCTGGACCCCGAATCCGCCGCCGCCGCCGGCGTAGACCTAAGCCGCCAACTCTGGGTCCGCTGCGGCAACCCAACAACTCCAACACGCACCGCCACGCAAGCCCACATCACGGACCTCACCTCCGCGCTTCCCGGCCCTCCACTGCTCGCCGAACCCAACCGCGTCCCCGCCGCCGCCGGAAGCTGCAACAGCTCACACCCACGCACCGAAGCCCGCGGCCTCTCGCAAGCGATCGACGCGTTCATGCAGCCGGACACCTTCGCCCGCGCCATCCCGCCGCGCGGCCCAGATCCCAACCGTCCCAACCCTCGCAAAGACCGCATGGCCGGCACGCCCGGCGCTCCCAACCGCAAACTCAGCAACGCTCCTTCACAGGGCAACGCCTTTCCCAATCGCGCCGCCGATCGCCAGGAACAGACGCCCACCGATCGCCTTCCATCGCGCCGCGGCGCCAACGCCACACCCTCGCAACGCCAGCCAAAGAACATCTCTGCCGCACAGATCGCCTACACCAACCAGGTGGCCGGCTCCTGGGACGACAACCGCAACAACGCCAACGGCCGTGCTCTCAAAACCTCGCCCAACGCCATCGCCGCCGGCCTGCCCCGCTTCCAGGAGATGGAGGCCCGCGCCGCTGGCCAAGGCCACGGCATCGACCGCGGTCCCTTCCACTGGAAGCCCTCACTCACCCACCTGCAAACCCCGCAACACAACACCGCCTCACTTACCGCCCGGATGCCCCAGGTCCCGATTCTGGGACCTGGGTCTGAACCGACCAAAAACGCCCCTCCACCCGCCTCCTTAGCCGGCGAGCCGCCCTCCCGCTTCAAAACCTCCCCCATCTGGAAGGCGCTCGACCAGGCCCTCCGCTCTACCGATCTCCTCCTCGCCGCGGGCGGCTTCAGCGCGGTCGTTCTCGATCTCGGCAGCATCCCGCCCGAGTTCGCCTGGCGAATCCCGCTCGCCACCTGGTTCCGTTTCCGCGCCGCCGCCGAACGCGCCCGCACCGTGCTGCTCGTCCTCACGCAGCATCCCTGCGCCCGCTCCAGCGCCGAACTCGTCCTCCGCCTCAGCCCCGCCGAGCCCCAAGCCACCGCCACCGTCCTCACCGGCGCCGGCTTCCAGATCGCCATCGACCGCCGGCGCTTCGAAACATCCCCCTCGCCCACAACCGAACCCCACGCCCCCCAACTCCACCTCGTCACGCTCCGCAAACCGCCACAACCCGAACGCGCCACCACCTGGCACCGCCCCGCCGCCTGGGCCCGAGGCGCCCAATGAAACGCCACACCGGGCCCTCTGAACTCACGCTCTTTTTTCTGCCTACGCGTACCCGAGTTCGCCGCCCAGGCCCTCGTGCGCCTCCGCCCCGCGTTGCAAAAACAAGCCGTCGCCGTGCTCGAGGGCGAACCTCCGCTCGAAAAGGTCTGCGCCGCCACGCTGCACGCCCGCCGCCTCGGCGTCGCTCACGGCATGACGCGCACTGAAGTCGAAAGCTTCCCCCACCTCACCCTCCTGCGCCGCTCCCCCGCAGAAGAAGAAAACGCCGCAGCCATCCTGATGGAAGCCGCCGCACGCTTCACCCCCCGTATCGAGCCCCTGCCGCGCTCCTCCGCCCTCACCCTCGCGCTCGACATGACCGGCAGCGAACGCCTCTTCGGCTCCCCTCAGGCCATCGGCCAGAAGCTCCTCCGCGCCGCCCGCGACCTCGGCTTCTCCGCCCGCGTCGCCGCCAGTCAGAACCTGCAAACCGCCGCCTGCCTCGTCCGAGCCCCCCAGAAAACAACCGACATGCTCACCGTCGTGCCTCCCGGCGAGGAGCGAGCCCGCCTGCACGATCTCCCCCTCTCCGCCCTCGGTCTCACCGACGAACTAGCCGACACCTTCAACGCCTGGGGCCTCCGCTGCGCCGGCGAACTAGCCGCCCTCTCCCCCGCCGACATCGTCGCCCGCCTCGGCGAAGAAGGTCATCGCCTCCTCCGCCTCGCCCGAGGCGAAGAACCCCACCTCTTCGTCCCCGCCGAACCCGTCTTCACCCTCTCCGAGCACCTCGCCTTCGACACCCCCGTCGACAACCTCGACTCCCTCCTCTTCGTCCTCGGCCCCATGCTCGACCAGCTCATCCTCCGCGCCCGCACCCGCGCCCTCCTCCTCGCCAGCCTCACCGTCCACCTCCACCTCGAACGCGCCGAAGACGCCGCCGACCGCAACATCACCGCAACCTACGGAGCCTCGCCCCTACCCGTCATCCGACAAGCCGGGTGCCCCCGAGCTCTGCTCACCCGAGGCGGAGCCTGTCACTCGACGGTTAAGGGTGGAGCTCCGCCTGCCAGCCCAGATCTCAGATCACCCCACCCACACCCGCACCCTAAAACCCGCCCTCCCCGTAGACGACCGCACCCTCCTCCTCAAACTCCTCCACCTCGACCTCCAAGCCCACCCCGCCCCCGCCAGCATCATCGCCATCACCCTCACCGCCGACCCCGGCCCCCGCCCCGGCGTCCAATCCGGCCTCTTCTCCCCACAACTCCCCGAACCCATGCGCCTCGAGGTCACCCTCGCCCGCATCGCCGCCCTCGTCGGCGAAGGCCGCGTCGGCCGCGCCGTCCTCACCGACACCCACAAACCCGAGGCCTTCCGCATAGAGCGACTGACCTTCGAAGACAACACCAGCCGCAAACGCAAAAAGCTCCAACCCACACCCCCGCGCACCGGCGTAGCCCTCCGCCGTCTACGCCCACCCAAACCCGTCCAGGTCTGGCAAACCAACGGCCACATCACCGCCTTCGCCTTCACCGAACCCACCATCGGCCCCAAACGCTTCCTCGTAGAACGCTCCTTCGGCCCCTGGCGCCAAAGCGGCCACTGGTGGTGCGGCGACGCCTGGTCCAGAGAAGAGTGGGACATAGACGCCAAAGCCCCCGACAACACCCGCCTCCTCGGCCTCCTAACCCACAACCTCCTCCAAAGCCAATGGCACCTCGAAGCCACCTACGACTGAAAGCAGAGCAGAAAGTCAGGAAGTAGGAAGTAGGAAGTAGGAAGTAGGAAATAGGAAATAGGAAGTAGGAACGGTAAGCAGCCAGCAAGAGGTGTTAGGACGGAGTCGTAGCCTTTGCTATTGCTTTCACTTCTGTCATTCCGAAGGAAATCTGCTGATTGCACTGCTGTTGCTGTTGCTTTTCTTTCTGTCATTCCCGAAGGGAATCTGCTGTTTGCTGCTTGCTGTTCTCTCTGCCACTCCCGAAGCGAATCTGCTGTTTGCACTTGCTGTTCCCTACTCCCTACTCCCTACTTCCTACTTCCTACTTCCTACTTCCTCCCCATGTACATCGAACTCCACGCCGCCAGCGCCTTCAGCTTCCTCGAAGCTGCCTCCACCCCTGAGCGCCTGGTCGAAACCGCCTTCAACGCCGACATGCCCGCCATGGCACTGCTGGACCGCAACGGCCTCTACGGCGCCCCGCGCTTCCACCTCCAGGCCAAAGAAAACGGCATCCGCGCCCACGTCGGCGCCGAGATCTCCGTCTCCGACCTCGGCCCCCGTCTAACGCCACCCATCTGGCTCCCGCATCAGCACCAGCCCGAACCCGCGCGCCTGCCGCTGCTCTGCGCCTCGCGCACCGGCTACGCCAACCTTTGCCAGCTCATCACCCGCTTCAAAATGCGCGAGCGCGGCAAGGCCGAAGGCATGGCCACGCTCGACGACATCGCCGAGTTCGCCCCCGGCCTCATCTGCCTCACCGGAGGCGACGAAGGCCCACTCGCCGCCGCACTCGAACGCGGCGGCGAAGACGAAGCCCGCAAGGAACTCGAACGCCTCATCCGGCTCTTCGGCCCCACCAACGTCTACGTCGAACTCCAGCGCCACGGCGACCGCCGCGAAGAATGGCGCAACCAGATCGCCCTCCGCCTCGCCGAATCCCTGCGCCTGCCCATCCTCGCCACCAACGGCGTCCGCTACGCCACCCAGTACGAGCGCGAGGTCCTCGACATCTTCACCGGCATCCGCCACGGCCTCGAACTCGAGCACGCCGGCCGCCTCCTTGCACTCAACTCGCAGCGCCAGGTCCGCCATCCGCGCACCATGCAGGCCCTCTTCGCCGACCTCCCCGAGGCCATCGAAAACACCGTCATCCTCTCCCAGCGCCTCGACTTCGAACTCGACAAACTCGGCTACGAGTTCCCCCGCTACACCGAGACCGGCGGCGAGCCCGCGAACATCTTCCTCCGCAAACGCGTCGCCGAAGGCATTCACAATCGCTATGGCCCCAAAAACGATCCAAACCTGCTCCAAAAGGCGCAAAAACAGGCCGAACACGAGCTAAAACTGATCGAAAAACTCGGCTTCGAGGGCTACTTCCTCATCGTCTGGGACATCGTCCGCTTCTGCAAACGCAACGACATCCTCATCCAGGGCCGAGGCTCCGCCGCCAACTCCGTCGTCTGCTATGTCCTTGAAATCACAGCCGTTGACCCCGTCGGCATGGAGCTCCTCTTCGAGCGCTTCCTCAACGAAAACCGCAAAGAATGGCCCGACGTCGACCTCGATCTACCCTCCGGCGACAAACGCGAACAAGCCATCCAGTACGTCTACCAGCGCTACGGCGAACTAGGCGCCGCCATGACCGCCAACGTCATCACCTACCGCGGCAAATCCGCCGCCCGCGAAGTCGGCAAAGCCCTTGGTTTCAAAGAAGATACCCTCGCCCGCCTCTCCTCCCTCGTAGGCCAATGGGAGTGGCGCCAAAAAGACGAGACCCTCGGCGATCAGTTCCGTCACGCCGGCTTCGACCTCGGCCACCGCCGCATCGCCAAGTACCTCGAACTCTGCGAGCGCATGCAGGACCTCCCCCGCCACCTCGGCCAGCACTCCGGCGGCATGGTCATCTGCCAGGACCACCTCAACAAAATCGTCCCGCTCGAGCGCGCCTCCATGCCCGGCCGCACCGTCGTCCAGTGGGACAAGGACGACTGCTCCGAACTCGGCCTCGTCAAGGTCGATCTCCTCGGCCTCGGCATGATGTCCGTCATCAAGGACTGCCTCGAACTCATCCCCGCAGCACTACGGCAAGACCGAAGACCTCGCGCAACTTCCACCAGGACGACCCCGCCACCTACGCCGTTCTGCAAAAGGCCGACACCGTCGGCATGTTCCAGGTCGAAAGCCGCGCCCAGATGGCCTCCATCACGCGCAACTGCCCCACCCGCTTCTACGACCTCGTCGTCCAGGTCGCCATCATCAGACCAGGCCCGATCGTAGGCAAGATGATGCACCCCTACATGCGCCGCCGCCAGGGCAAAGAAGAGGTCACCTACCCCACCCCAGAGCTCATCCCCGTGCTCAAACGCACCCTCGGCGTCCCGCTATTTCAGGAGCAACTCCTCCGCATGGCCATGGTCGTCGGCGACTTCTCCGGCGCCGAAGCCGAAGAGCTCCGCAAAGCCGTCGGCATGCGCCGCTCCTGGAAAAAGATGGGCGAGTTGATGGACAAGCTCCGCGAAGGCATGACCCGCAAAGGCATCAGCCTCGAAACCCAGGACAACATCATCTCCAGCATCCAGTCCTTCGCGCTCTACGGCTTCCCCGAGTCCCACGCCGCCAGCTTCGCTCTGCTCGCCTACGCCTCGGCCTACTTCAAGGTGCATTACCTCGCGGCCTTCACCTGCGCCATCCTCAACAACCAGCCGATGGGCTTCTACATGCCCTCGGTCCTCGTCAAAGACGCCCAACGCCACGGCCTCCGCGTCAAGCCCATCGACGTCCAGGTCTCCAACTGGCTCTGCACCATCGAACCAGAACCCGACGGCAAACTCTCCCTCCGCCTCGGCCTCATGTACGTCCGCGGCCTAAAGCAATCCACCGCCGAAGCCCTCGTCCAAGCCCGCGACGGCGCCAATGCGTCCTCTTTGTTGTCATCCCCGAAGGGGATCTGCGTTTCGGACGCCGCGCCAACTCCCCCGTGCCCTATTTGTTGTCATCCCCGAAGGGGATCTGCGTTTCGCCACGGCGCGCCACAACCGTTCCGCGACATCGAAGACCTCGCCCTCCGCGTCCCCCAACTCAACCGCCGCGACCTCTCCCAACTAGCCCGCATCGGCGCCCTCAACAAACTCTCCGACGTAGCACCACCGCCGCGACGCCATCTGGCAAGCCGAACAAGCCGTCGCGCCCCGCCGGCCCCTTGCTACGCTCCCGCGAGGCCGCGTTCTCAACGGAAGAAACCGGTTGTCATCTCGACCGAAGCGCGAACCGCGCAGTGGAGAGACCGGAGGTTGGCGGTGCCAGCAAAATCACCGCTACCAGCTCCCCACTCCGCCACATGCAAACCGAAGAACGCCTCGTCGCCGACTTCGCCGGCACCGGCCTCTCCATCGACCACCACCCGCTCGCCTACCGCCGCCACGACCTCCGCGCCGCCGGCATCCTCAGCGCCAAAGAACTCCTCAACGGCACCGACGGCCGCCGCGTCACCGCCGCCGGCTGCGTCATCGCGCGCCAGCGCCCCGGCACCGCGCTCGGCTTCATCTTTCTCTCCATGGAGGACGAGACCGGCATCGCCAACGTCATCATCCACCCGGACCTCTACGACCGCGACCGCATCCTGATCACCCGAGAAAAGTTCCTGCTCGTCACCGGCAAGCTCCAAAACCAGGACGGCGTCGTCCACGTCAAAGCCGACGTCGTCACGCCACTCCGCGCCGCAAACATCGCCGTCCGCTCCCACGACTTCCACTAGATCCGGCCGCTTCCCGACGGCTCGCTCCCGCACTAGCGCAGCAGCCCTGAGCACCCAAAGTTTTCCCTGTACATCTGTATGGTACAGCTGTACAGTACAGCCATGCCCGACCCGGTCCTCACGGTCAATCTCAGCAGCGGCTCGCCGGCGTACCGCCAGGTCGTCGACCAAATCCGCTTTCTGGTCCAGACCGGCGGGCTCTCACCGGGGCACCCTCTGCCAGGCGTACGCCAGCTCGCCGCGCAACTCGGCGTCCACCACAACACCATCGCCGAATCCTACCGAACGCTCGCTGCCGAAGGTCTCCTCGACCTCAGCCACGGCCGCCGCGCCACGGTAGCCACCAGCCCCTCGCGACCACATCCCCTGACCGACGCTGAAGCCTCCGACCTGCGCACCCGCCTGCGCGCTCTCGTCGCAGAACTCAGGTCCAAAGGCATTCCCGCAAACACCATCCTCGACGACACCACCACCGTTCTCAGGAGCTAAACCCGTGACACTCTCTGCCCTTCTGCCGCCTGTTCTCCTCGCCGCGCTGTTTTTCGCGCTTCCGTTCCTGTCGTCGCAGCGATTCTTCACCATCCCGGTCCCCTGCGGACTGGCGGAGCGGCCCGCAAGCACGCCGTATCCGCTACAACTACCAGCTACTCGTCATCCTGATCGCCGCGCTGAGCGCGTTTGTCTCCATGCGGGCCAGCGGCCATCCTGCCATCGTCTACAGCCTGCCCGTGCTGGAGGTCTTCGCCATCCTCGCCGCATGGGCCTGGGGCTGGAACCGCACCCTGCCCGCCCGTCTCCCGCACGCCGTCGTACGCTCCGCCTCGCTCAGCACCAAAGGCGGCGCATCCTCCGGCCTCGCTTGGACCGCAGCCGCCGTCGCTTCCGCTTCTAGCGTCCACCTCCATCCTCGCGACGCACTTCCGCGCGATTCCGCAGACCTTTGCGATCCACTTCGACTCCTCAGGCCACGCAAATCACTGGGTAACGCGCAGCAATGTCAGCGTCTTTGGCCCCATCGTTGCGGGGATCGCGTTGGTTCTGTTCCTCGTGGCCCTGCTGTACGGGGTCACCAGCCGCGCAGCCGGTCTACCCGACGGCGGCCGCTATTCCTCGATCACCCGCTACGTGTTCATCGGCTGTGCCTGGTTCCTGTCGCTGGAGGTCAGCGCGGTCGCGCTTCTGCCGCTCTCGGCGCATCCCGCAACCCTGGCCGTCCGCCTCGTCACTGCCTCAAGCGCATTTCTGCTGCTGTTCTTGCTTGCCAGCTTCGGCCTTCTCTATCGCCAGCGAGCGTCCCTTCCCGCGGCACAGGCCGCCACGGCAGAGGAGTACTGGAAGGGCGGCCTCTGGTACTACAACCCCAACGACGGCGCGCTCTTCGTGCCTAAGCGGATCGGCTTCGGCTACACCCTCAACATGGCGCATCCGGAAGCCTGGCTCCTTATGGCCGCCACCCTCGTCATTGCAGCTCTTCCCGTCGCTCTCAAACACCTGTGACGCGAAGACGCTGTCTATCGGCGAATACGTACCGAGCCATCCGCAACCGCTCGCACCCGAGACATCCCACACACACATGAAGCCACTGACACTCACTCTTTCGCTCGTCGCTCGCCGCAGTGCTCACCGGCTGCAACTCAGGCTCTCCAAACCCGGCCACGCGCCCAACTCCGCGCCAGCACCAGCGCCGGACGGACCGCAAGCCCGCAGAGCGCAGCCGCCCCCGGCAGCTTCGATTACTACCTGCTCAACCTCTCCTGGTCACCCGAGTACTGCCAGACACACGCCTCCGCCGCCGAATGCGCCGCGCACGACACCTTCGTCCTGCACGGCCTCTGGCCCGAGAACACGGACGGCACCTACCCCGAGGCCTGCTCCAACGCGCCCGGCCCCGCGGACCCCTCGCAGTACGCCAACCTCTACCCCGATCCCGGCCTTCTCCAGCACGAGTGGCAGCAGCACGGCACCTGCTCCGGCCTCAGCCCGGACGCCTACTTCCAGGCCGCGCGAACCGCATTCACACTCGGTCAAGATCCCGGCCCAGCTAAGCGGCCTCACCACACAAACATCGCTGCCACCGAACCAGATCGTCGACGCTCTTCACAGCCGCCAACCCGCAGATCCCGTCTTCAAGCCTGGTCGTAAGCTGCGGCAACAACTACCTCACCGCCGTCGAGGTCTGCCTCGACAAGCAGCTACATCCCATCGCCTGCGGCACACTGCGCTCCTGCGCGGCGAATACCGTCCGCATCCCGCCTCCGCAATAAGCGCGGCGCTACTTCAGCGACTTCAGCGACGGCTGCTGCTGCACCGTGATGCCGTCCAGCGATCCCTGGAAGACCACCACCCGCTGCAGGACCTCGTACGGCACCTGGGTCAGTGGAATGACTCGTCCATTCACCACAATGCGTCGGCTCATTCGTCACGCCGATATCGGTGCCCAGCTTCATCACCGCGTTCACTGCATCCTGCGCCGCGGGCGAACTCGCACACGTCATCACCGTCGCCGGATCAGCACCGGCCGCTGTCACCGCCGCACGCAGCGTCGCATCGGCCTTCTCCTTGGTCAGGTCGGCCTGCGTGTCGTACACCTTGCGCGCATACGCGAAGTACGCCGCATCGCCCTTGGCCTTCCGCACACACTGCCCGACGGCCGCGGCCTGGAACGCCTGCGGATGTACCGCCGTGAGCGGCATATCCTCGACCACCAGCTTCGCCTGCGGGAAGTCCTGTACCAACTGATCGATCGTGCTCTGTGCGGTCTTGCATGCGGGACACTGCAGATCCGTAAACTCCACAATCTCGAGTTGCTTACCCGCCGCGCCACGCGCCGGGCCATCCGCACGCTGCTGCAGAAGCTGCCGCGTGGCCTCAAACGGCTGCGGCCCGAAGCTCACCACGTCGCCGGCGATCGCATGCGCGCCGTCCGGCGTGATGTAGATCGTCGTCTGCCCAATCTTCCCCGGCTGCCGTCTTATCCGCAACCAACACGTGCACCTGCACTACGCCAGGAGCCATCGTCGGCTCAATCGAGGCGACGCTCCAGATTCGGCTCTCTTCAAAGCCCCATAACGCATGCAGGAAGCTGTTCACGGTCTCCACCGTCGGGCTCTTCGCGGTGAAGTTCTTCGGGTCCACCGGAGGGAACGGATCCGCAGGCGGCGTCGGCAACGCTTGTGCCGGTGCGCTCGGCCGCGCGGCTGTCTGCGGCGCACGCACGCTCGACGGCGCAGCCGTCTGTGCCAATGCCTGCAATCCTGTAAGGCCCATCGCTACACTTGCTGCAAACACAAATACCACTTGCTTCAACGTGAACTCTCCCGCCGGCCTGCTGGCCGCATCCTCAAAATCAAACCTCGCGACGTGCGGCAATCGGAAACCGTCGTCCCATCCCAAACGCCTTCTTCGAAACCTTCAGCACCGGCGCTGCCTGCTGGCGCTTGTACTCTGCAATCTCCACCAGCCGGATCACCTTCCGCACCAGCTCCAAACTGACGTTCTGCGACTCGGCAATGCTCTCCGCCGGCTCATACTCCTCGACATACGCGCGCAGAATCGGGTCGAGCACCTCATACGGCGGCAACGAATCCGTATCCTTCTGCCCTGGCCGCAGCTCCGCGGACGGCGGCTTCGTGATCGTGTCCCACGGAATCACCTCGCGTTCACGATTGATCCACCGGCACAGCGCATAAACCTCGGTCTTGTACAGGTCTCCGATCACCGCGAGCGCGCCCACCATGTCCCCATACAGCGTGCAATACCCGGTGGCCATCTCGCTCTTGTTGCCCGTCGTCAGCACCAGCGCGCCGGTCTTGTTCGACACCGCCATCAGCAGCGTTCCCCGAACACGCGGCTGCACATTCTCCTCCGCGAGTCCGAACGGCGTGCCCTCAAAGAACGGCTGCAACCGGCTGGTGAACTCGTCGTAGATCTCACGAATCGGCAACACAGAAAACGCAACACCGAGATTCTGCGCGAGCTTCTCCGCATCCGTGATCGATCCCGTCGAAGAAAACTCGCTGGGCATGCCAATGCCCTGCACATTCTCCGCGCCGAGCGCCTCCACAGCGATCGTCGCCACCAGCGCCGAATCGATCCCTCCGCTCAACCCCACCAGCGCCTTCTTGAATCCGCACTTGTGCAGGTAGTCGCGCGTGCCAAGCACCAGCGCATCCCACGTGCGCTCGCACTCCGGAGCTCCCTTCGCCTGCGCCGCGGCCTCGGCCACATCCTCACGCACATGCGTCAGCCGCACCGGCTCGTCCTTCTCGGTGTCCACCACGACGAAGTCTTCCTGGAACGCACACGCCTGCGCGATCACCTCACCCTCAGGATTCATTGCAAACGAATCCCCATCGAAGATCAGGCTGTCATCGCCGCCCACCTGGTTCACCATCACCACAACCGCGCGATGCCGGCGCGCCAACGCACCGATCATCCGCCGCCGCGTCTCCGTCTTCCCATGCCAATACGGCGAAGCCGAAATGTTCAGGATCAGCCGGTGCCCGCTGAGAGGCTGCGGGAGCGTCCCCCACTGCTTCATCAACTCTTCCACCGGGTCCAGCGGATAGTTCTGCCGAGGCCAGAACATCTTGTCGTTCCAGGCGTCCTCGCAGACCGAGATCGCCACAGCCCTGCCCTTGATCACTGTCAGCGTCTGCCGCTTCGCCGGCTCAAAGTACCGCTGCTCGTCAAACACGTCGTAGAACGGCAGCAGCATCTTGCCCTGCACGAAGCGCCGCTCGCCGCCCTCAAGCACCACGGCCACATTGCGCACGTTCTTCTCGCCGGGCCCTTCGCACCGCATCACGGAGCCGCACAAAACCGCTGGTGCACCGGGCTCACGCGTCAGCTCGCAGATGCTCTGCAGCGACTCCTCAGCGCGCCTCACAAACGATGTCTTTTCGAGCAGATCGGCCGGCGGATACCCTGAGGTCGCCAACTCCGGAAAGATCACCAGATCCACGCCGGCTTCACTCGCGCGGCGGACCCCTTCGGTGATCTTGGAAAGATTGCCCGAGAAATCCCCGACCGTCGGGTTGATCTGGGCCATTGCAATGCGCACAGCTCGATTCTACCGTGCGGCCAGCACCTCAGCGACCCAACTCAGGCGCCCGTACCCGCCACCACCACGCTGATCGTCCGCGCCAGAATCCGCAGATCCAGCATCAGGTTCCAGTTCTCAACATACGCCGTGTCCAGCGAGATATAGCTGTCAAACGAAGGATCCTGCCGAGCCTCTACCTGCCACAGCCCCGTGATGCCTGGCAGCACATCCAGCCGGCGCAGATGCGAGATGTCATACCGCTCCACCTCGGACGCCAGCGGCGGCCGTGGCCCCACCAGGCTCATGTCGCCCTTGAACACATTGAACAACTGCGGCAGCTCATCCAGGGAGTACTTCCGCAACCGTGACCCAATCTTCGTCACGCGCGGATCGTTCGCGACCTTGAACAGGATCCCGTCGCGCTCATTCATGTGCGCCAGGTCCTTCTTCAACTGGTCCGCATTCGGCACCATGGTGCGGAACTTGAAGCACTGGAACACACGTCCCTTACGTCCGATGCGCTCGGCCTTATAGAAGATCGGCCCTGGCCCATCGAGCCGGATCAGAATCGCGATCGACCAGCATGACCGGCCATATGAAAAACAGCGCAATCGATGCAAGCACAATGTCCAGCGCACGCTTCAACACAAACGCGCCGCGCGGGAACTCGCGACGGTGGAGCGGAATCGTCGGGAACTGGCCGACGTACTCGACCGGCGCATTCCACGCCAGGCCGTCATACAAGTCAGGCACAACGCGCACATCGATACCCAGCGCACGCGCCTCTTCCACCACCGAGATCACGGTCTGCTTATCCGCTGGGGTCGAAAAATAGATCTCGTCCACAAACAACGAGCGAGCCACCGAAACGCAGTTCCGCAGATCGCCCACCGTGTTGGGATTCGCCTCGCCGTCGCGAAGCTCGTTCATCGAGATGAAGCCCTTGAACCGGAACCCAAGATGCGG
Source organism: uncultured Verrucomicrobiae bacterium (assembly GCA_963795955.1). GTDB lineage: Bacteria > Acidobacteriota > Terriglobia > Terriglobales > Acidobacteriaceae > Granulicella. Next base: position 1,113,429 of record CAWCJK010000001.1, on the reverse strand, counting down.
CAGGGCCTCAAGGTGATTGCGCAGCGCATGTCCTACGCGGCCATCGCCCACGATCAGCACGTTGCGAACCTCAAGCCCGCTCAGGTACCGCCGCTGACGCAGCTTCCGCCACACCGCCCGCCGCGCCATCAGCATGAACAGCGTGAGGAACACCGTCGCGACCACCACCAGCCGCGAGATCGCATACGCCCGCGTCAGGTACAGCGTTCCGCACAGCAACAGCCCCGCCGTCAGCGTCGTCTGTGCCGTCATGCGCTGCTCATGCAGACCGCTGTAGCTTTCGCTCGGCCGGTACAGCCCGAAAAATCGCGAAAACAGCACCAGGTAAACGCCAAAGATCACCAGCATCAGGAACGCGTTCAGCGGCGATGCATGGCTGATCTGTCCGAAGATCGTGACCTGCTCGATCGGGTGCCGGTACAGGCGCAGATGGAACGCCAGCAACCCCGCCAGCAGTGCACTCAACATGTCCAGCGCTGCCCACACCACGCTGGAAAGCGACAGACGATTCCGACCCGTACGGCCCGTGTTCTGCGTCCGGCTTCTTGCCCGGTTCGAGATCACGAGCTGTTCTAAGTATTCGGGAGTCGTCATGCTACACGCCTCAGGTCGCAAAACCTGCACTAGGGCGAACGTTGAGATAAAACGCCGGCGGCGCTGTGTCGATGGCTTCTGGTTACTACTCTAGCACCGGGGAACTTTCGCCTTATGTCCCTTATTGGTACATCCGCTAGACCGGAAGTACCAGTTGGTCCAGCTCAAGGAACTCACACAACACCGGATCATCACTGGCGCGCATCTCCTCCATCGTCCCGAAGAATCGAGCCCGCCCTTCATGCAGAAAGAGCACACGATCAGCCAGCCTCTCTGCGAAGCGCATGTCATGAGTCACGACAATGCTTGTAAGATGCAGCTGCGCCTTCAAACGCTGGATCAAAGTCCCCAACAGATTGCCCATCAACGGGTCCACCATCGTCGTCGGCTCGTCATACAGGATCGCCGTCGGCTGCGCCGCCAAGGCCCGCGCAATCGCCACCGACCGCCTCATGCCCGTCGACAAATCGCTGGGCAACAGGTTCTCCATCCCCGCCACACCCACCATCGCCAGCAGACCCTTCACGATCTCAAGGATCTGGTCCTCCTGCATGTCCCCGCGCTCCCTTAACGGGAATGCAACATTCTCCCCAACCGTAATCGAGTCGAACAGAGCCCCGCTCTGAAACACCATCGTTACCTTGCGCCGCACCTCACGCATCTCGCGCTCATCCAGGTCAACGATGTCCTGCCCCGCCACATACACACGACCCTGGTCCGGCTTCAGGAACCCCATGATGATCTGCAGCGACACCGACTTGCCCACCCCGCTGCGCCCCAGAATGCATAGCGTCTCGCCCGGGCTCACAAAAAAGCTCACGTCCTCCAGCACGGTCACCTCGCCGAAGCTCTTGGACACATGCTCGAACGCAATATACGGGGCCGCCTGCACCGCGAACTCCGACGCCTGCGAACCCGCCTGTCTCTGCGACCGCGGAGTCCTCCATCGCCTCGGCGATAGCCTCCGTGTTCGCTCGTCGCGACTGCGCCATGAACTCGCGAACCGCCCCCACCACCTCCGGGGGAACGTCCGCGGTCAGCGGCCGCTTCGACGTCTGCGCCGCCGCACCGTCCTCCGCAGCGCCCTCGCCGTTCTGGCCGCTGAGCGCCTTGGGTTCCGAGTTGGGCGGCGTCTGCACGGTCCAAGTATGTCAAACTCTCATCGCGAGCCCTTCAGCCACGCTTCAACCTCGGCCATCTCCCCCGGCGTATTCACATTGCTGAACCATCGCTCCAGCGTCGTGCCGTCCGCGCCGGCATCGGCGTAAGCCTCCGCATCCGCCACCCACACCGAAGCCGGCCCAAGCTGCCCGGCGACCTCGTCGAAGACCCGCTCCAGTTTGTAAACACCCCGCTCCACGGCCGATCGCATCGCCTGCGCGCACATCCCGGTGGACCAGGCAGGTCGCCGGATGCCGCACCCCTCCGGCATTTAGAAAGCTCAGCCGCACACCTTCCGCCGAGCGCTCCAGCACCCTCTCCGTCCATCGCCGCAACAACTCCGTCGGGACGAGCGGGACATCCACCGGCAAAAACAACGCCCACACATGCAACGAGGCGGTCAGTCCGGCCTCCATCCCGGCGGCCGGCCCTGCATCCGTTCGGCTCTCCGGAACCACAGGCGCGAACCGGCTCAGATCCTGCCGGTTGCCCGAGATCGAGACATCTGCACAGAAGCTCCTCAGCTTCTCCACAGAGATCTCCACCATCGTCCGGCCCTCGACGGTCAGCAGCGCCTTGTCGCGGCCCATCCGCGAACTCTTGCCCCCCGCCAGCACAAACCCATGCACCGGCAGCCGAGCCGCCGAGCCGCCCTCAGGCATTCCCGCCCACCAGCGTCAGGAACCGCACGATCGACTCGATCCCGCGATGGAAGTTCGACAGGTTGAACTTCTCGTTCGGCGCATGGAGGTTGTCATCCGGCAGCCCAAACCCCATCAGCACGGTCGGAATCCCCAACTGGCGCACGAAATCGCCCACAATCGGGATCGACCCGCCCCCGCGCACAAATACCGTCTGCTTCCCAAACACCTCCGCCATCGCCTCGGTCGCCGCCCGGATGTACTCGTTGTCCGTACTCACCACGATCGGCTCACCCGAATGGATCATCCGCACATCCACCGTCACTCCCGCCGGGCAGATCTCCTCCACAAACGCCTTGTACCGGTCGAAGGTCTCGCCCGGCAGCATTCCCGGAACCAGCCGGAAGCTGATCTTCGCGGTCGCCTTCGCCGGGATCACCGTCTTCGCGCCCGCGCCGGTAAACCCGCCCGGCATGCCATGCACATCCATCGTCGGCCGAGCCCACAGCCGCTCCAGCACGCTGAACATCGGCTCGCCCGTAAGCTCCGGCGACCCGACCTCATGCGCTCCGGAACTGCTCCTCATCGAACGGCAGGCTCCGCCAGGCGTCCAGCTCCGCGCTTGTCGGTTCCTCAATATCGTCGTAGAACCCCGGAATCGCCACTCGCCCATCCGTCCGCTTCAACTGCGCGATGATCTGCGCCAAGGCCACGAACGGATTCGGCGCCGCCCCTCCGTACATGCCGGAGTGCAGATCCTGCGCCGCCCCCCGCGCCTCGATCTCCGTATAGATCATCCCGCGCAGCCCCACGCACAAGGTCGGCAAATCCGGCGCAAACATCTCCGTATCGCTCACCAGCGCGCAGTCAGCCTTCAGTTGATCGCCATGCTCACGCACAAACGTGCGCGATGCCCTCGCCGCCAACCTCTTCCTCGCCCTCAACAATCACCCGCACGTTCACCGGCAGCGTTCCGCCGCCGGCCTTCATCAGGCTCTCCAGCGCCTTCACGTGCATCCACATCTGGCCCTTGTCGTCCACGGCCCCACGCGCGTACAGGTTGCCGTTGCGCTCCTCGGGCTCGAACGGCGGGCTCTTCCACTCATCCAGTGGCTCCGCAGGCTGCACATCATAGTGCCCATACAACAGCACCGTCGGCTTTCCCGCACCGGCCTTCAACCACTCGCCATAAACCAGCGGATGCCCCTTGCGGCTTTCGCTTGACGTCTCAATCAGCCGCACATCTTCCAGCCCCGCCCGGCGCAGCCCATCCGCCACGAACTCGGCCGCCCGCCGCACATCGCCTGCATGCTCCGGAGCCGTCGACACCGACGGTATCCGCAGCAAATCCTTCAACTCCTCGACAAAACGAGCGCCGTTCTCGCGCGCATACCCCACCGCCGTCTCAGCCATTCACAATCCTCTCCGGTCGCCTCGCAGTATCGCATTCGGAGCATTCCGTTCGCACGTGCGTCCGCATCCGCTTCACACGGCGTACACTCTCTCCCGAACGGAGCCCGGACCCAATGCCAACATCCCAACCCGACGGCAACATGGTCGACAAGCTTGCCCAGTTCGATCTGCTCAAAGAGATTGACGAAGCCGAGCAAAAGAAGCCCTGGGCTGCCGGCCACTACGCCCGCACCCTCTTCAAAAAACACGACCTCCGCATCCTGCTCATCACCATGCAGACCGCGTCGCGCATGAAGGAACACCACGCCGACGGCACCATCTCCATCCAGGTCCTCAAGGGCAGGGTGCGCGTCAATGTCGCAGACGATCCCCACGAACTCAGCGCCGGCAATCTCTTCACCCTTGCGGCGTCCATCCGCCACGACCTTGAAGCGCTCGAGGACTCAGCCTTCCTTCTGACCATCTCCTGGCCCCGTACGGAAGAACTCGCCGCCATGAAGCATCGCGGCTACGGCACCTAGCCCCCTCATCTTGCCTTCAGCCTGTTAACCGATCACCCCTCGTTCCCGTTGTATCGAGTGAACACACGCACACTCTCACGAAACGAGGTACACATGCGGCCAGAACTGATCGTCGCCATCACCGTCTGCTTCATCGTCTGGATCATCTTCGGCACCCTGCGCCGTTACCTGACGACACGTTCCAACGCAGCGATACAGGAGAAGGTCTTCGCCCGGATCGACTCGGCGCAAAGCATGCTCGAGCTCGCCGCCAATGAATCAGGCCGCCGCTTCCTCGAGTCGCTCACGCTGGAACGCGTGAACCCGCCGAACCCGGCAGACGTATCCTCCACGGCATCCAAATGGGCGCCGTCCTCACCTGCTTCGGGCTCGCTCTGCTGTTCCTCCACCACGCCCTCAGCTATATGCCAGAAGGGCTCGGTCTGCTCATCTTCGGCGCCGGCGCGGTCGGGCTGGGCGTCGGCTTCTTCATCGCCGCTGCGCTCAGCCTCGCCCTCTCCCGCTCGCTGCCTTCGCTCTCCCCGGACCTCAGCCATGACGCTCGCCGCTGACATGAGCCCCAGCGCACTCGCCCGCGTGCTGCACCCCTCACCCGCCGACCGCACCGGGACGCCCCATTCCGCTCTCATGACCGAGCCCGAGTTCAAGCGTCTCTACGACGCGACCTCCACCCCCGTGCTCGGCTATCTCCTCGCCACCACAGGCCGCCGTGACGTAGCAGAAGATCTCCTCCAGGAGACCTTCTGCCGCTTCCTCTCCCAACCACGCGGAATGGATCTCCTCGAAAGCCGCCGTTATCTCTTCCGCATCGCCACCAACCTCCTGCGCGATCGCTGGCGCAAACACGAAGACGCCCCATTCACGGAACCCCGCGAAGCCGGCTACGCACCCGACCTCGACGCCACGCTCCACGTCCGCAGCGCGCTGCAACAACTCAAGCCTCGCGAGCGCGAACTGCTCTGGCTCGCTTACGTCGAAGGTATGGATCACCGCGAGATCGCCGCAGTCACCGGCCTGCAGCGTCTAAGCATTCGCATGCTGCTCTCGCGCGCCCGCCGCAGAGCCGCCGCCCTGCTCACCTCGGAGGTCCGCGTATGAAAGAACAGGACGCAAATCTTCGGCTCGCGCTCCGCACCTACTCCGCACAGCTCTCGACCGAGACAACGCCCCCACCCGCGGACGCGGTTTGGCTACACGCCCGCCAGCGCGAACGCCAGCTCGCACTCGAACGCTCCGCTTACCCGCTACGCATCATGTACGCGCTCGCGATCCTCGCAGCCACGTTGGCCAGCGGTTGGCTGCTCTACACGGCCGCGAACGGTCCCCAGGACGTGATGTGGACCACCGCCCTGCATTCCTCGGCAGCGAAGTGGCTCCTCGCCAGCCTCATCGCCGCACTGGCCGGCTCCATCCTCCTGTTCCGAGCGTCGCAACGGCTCTTCAGCGCATAAGGCGCTCGCAGTGTGTGCGATCACTATCCCTGCGCTGCCGGATCGGCGCCTCCACCCTGCTCTGGTTGAAAGATAGCCACCACACACCCGGTTGGGTCGGTCATCACCGAAAACCACCCCACATTGGGAATCAGCTGCGAGTCCATGATGATGTTCGCGCCCAGCCCCCGAGCCTTCTCCGTCGCCGCATGGATCTCCTGCACGCCGATATAGGGCAGCCATCCAGGGTTCCCACCCGGCATTGTGAACATCCCACCGCCAGGTCCGTCGCTGGGCTTGAACGTGCTGTACACGCCCGCCCCGCCCATCTCCATATCGTAGAACTGCCACCCAAACATCTCGCCGTAGAACGCCTTCGCCTTGCCCAACTCCGGTGTATTCAACTCCAGGTGCACAAACGGATTTGCCACGCTCACCTCCCTGCGCACAGCGCAGATCGCACTCAACAACTCGCCGCACATACTACCCACATCCGGGCTGCTGTCACGTGAAATCTCCACCCATTCCCGCACGCTCCGCGGCCGTGCGCTCGCTCGGCACAAACACGGAGGCCAGCTACTCTCTCTTCGGCCTTCCGCCTTCGTTCCACTGCGGCACAAAGTCGCTCGACGCCAACCATCGCATCGGCTCAACCAGCGATTGGATCGCCGCCGTCATGAATGGCAGATCCAGGTGCGCCAGGTCATCGCTCGGTTGGTGATACGTCGGCGGATCGCCCCACCCCGCGGCTGTATGCGCCACCACACCCCTCAGTGCCAGCGCATAGTTGTCCGACCGCTCAAAGTAGTGCTGCTCCGGATAAGGATCAGGCCCCAGCAGCGCGCCATGTGCCTTCAACTCCACTCCCAGGTTCGAACGGTCCCATCCGGTGAGAAGCAGCGTTCCCTTCGGCATCTTCGGATCCTGGTTGCCGATCATCTCGAACTCCAGGTTGGCTACGAGATCCTTCAGAGGCACCGGCGGATGTTCACCAAAGTACGTCGAGCCCAGCTCACCCGCCTCCTCGCTGCCATAGCAGACAAACAGCACACCCCTGCGCAACCTGGGCCCGTTGGCCAGCGCATGCGCCAGCTCCAGCACCGCCGTCGTTCCTGCGGCATCATCATTGGCGCCGTTATAGACCGAGTCGCCGTTCACCGCGCGCCCTGTCCCAAGATGATCCAGGTGAGCGCTCAGAAGAATCGTCCCTGCGTTCGGATCGCTGCCCGGCAGATACCCGATCGCATTGAACGTGTGCCGCGGCCCCTCCGGCGGAAGCATGCGCACACTCAGCGTCACCGGATCACCGTTGCGCGTACTGCTGAGCTTCCCTATCGCCGTCGGGTTCAGCGCCACGATGCTCGGCCGTGCCCAGCCGCCGCCTTGCTGCTCGCGCAGCCGCACAGGTACCCGCGTCTTTCCGCCGCCCATCGTGTACACGCGATCCGTCGCGGAGCTCTGGCTTAGCAAGACCGCAGCCGCACCGCCACGCGCCAGTTCCTGTGCGGCAAGCAGCCCATCGTTCGAGCTCCCCGCTCCGGTCAACAGCACCACTGATCCCGTGGCGACGGAAACCTTCTCTGCATCCTTCAGGTCCACGCGCTGCAGCGGCCCCGTCAGGTTTGCTCCCTGCGACATCAACAGCGTGAAATCCGTGCCCTGCTCCAGCGTCACTCCCCCCACGCTCATGTGCGCATGCCCGTCCAGGACCGGCGAAACCACAGCCGCGCTCTGGAGGTACCCGCTCATCCCGGGCGCCGGCTGCAGCCCATACCCCACAAACTCCGACGCCACGTACGTCGCTGCCACCTCCTCATCATGTGTGGCACTCCCGCGGCCGCGCATCGCGTCGCTGGCCAGGAACTCCTCATGCGCCCGCACCCACTCCGGCTTGACCGTCCACGACGCCGCCCCAGCACCTTCAGCAGGGCTCTGCGCTCCGGCCCACATGCCCCCAAAACACCAAAAAAACCGCTGCCACTACCCTCAACCGAACACACTGCTCTACGTTCAAAACCCAATCTCCTGATTCGCCTGCCATCCTAACTCGCGTGGCAGGTTCGCCAAGATTACTGTCGGTGAACGGGAGTGTTACTCTCCGAGCCATGCGTACGCGGCGTTCCATATTGGAACTAATTTCAATCCTGGCCCTCGGATTCTTCTGCCCCGGCTCAGCCCTCGCCCAAGCCACAGCGCCACAGACCCCGCCCGAAACGCCCCCGCAGACCAACCTACCCACCGACGCTGCCACTCAACCCCCGCCTCCCTACCGTCTTCATCGTCGGCGACTCCACCGCCCGCAACGGCGCCGACCTCGGCTGGGGCGACCACCTCGCCCAGTTCTTTGACACCTCTCGCGTCAACGTTGCCAACCGCGCCCGCGCCGGCCGCTCCTCGCGCACCTACATCACCGAAGGCTGGTGGGCCAAAACCCTCGCCGAGATGAAGCCCGGCGACTACATGCTTCTCCAGATGGGACATAACGACGGCGGCGACCTCGGCGGCGCCAAACCCCGCGGCTCGCTCAAAGGCATCGGTGACGAGACCCAGGACGTCCCCCAAACCGCCGGTCCCAACGCCGGCCACACCGAAACCGTCCATACCTTCGGCTGGTACCTCCGCGAGATGATCGACCAGGCCAAAGCCAAAGGCGTCCACCCGATCCTCCTCACGCTCACCGTCCGCAACATCTGGACCACCGGCCCCGACGGCAAGCCGCACATCGAGCGCGACATGGGCTACGGGACCTACATCCGGCAGGTCGCCGACCAGGAGCACATCCCCGTCCTCGACATGGCCAGCGTCGAAGCCGACCGCCTCCAATCCCTCGGCCAGGAAAAGACTGCCGCGCTCTTCCCCAAGGACCATACCCACTCCAGTGCCGAAGGCGCCGACCTCATCGCGCACGACGTAGCTCAGACGATCCGCAACTCTGGCCTACCCCTGGCGCAGTATCTGCGGCCGGGTTCCTGACCCCAACCTCTCCCCCGGACTTGTCATCCCGCAGCGCAGCGCAGGGATCTGCTTTCCGCTCAGCCGCGGCACCCGAACCGTTTTCTGACAAACCGACACTCAAATTCGTCTAAACTGTAGACAGACCTTCGTCCGCCGATCGCCGTGGAACTAGCCCTCCTTCCCATCGCAGCCGTCCTTCTTCTGCTCTCCGGAGCCGGCGCCCCCGCGCGCTCGCTCGGTCAGAAGTCGCCCGCGGCTACCCTGGTCCGGCAGTTCCTGCTCGGTGCACCCACGGCGCCCGCGAGGACCGTCTCAAGCCGAAACATCTGGCCAGGTCCAAGCCTCTCCGCCGCACCCGCAGATCCGCTGCACGCGACGCGCAGGGGGTCCTCGCCAAATCTCGCCAGAACCGCTAAGCGTCTGAGCCGTAAGCAGTTCCGCACACGTTTCGGCTTCGCTGATGGAGCCTACCGCGCCACCGCCCCACCTCTCGCCTGACCCGTCCCGAACCCCCCGCTGGTGGTATCGCAGCCCCGCTGCCCCTCCAGTAAACTGTTCGTTGGGCCACCCGGCCCCGGTCACGCGAAGGATCTCCCCGTGTTAAACAACGTTCTCGCCAAAGTCTTTGGCACCTCCAACGAGCGCGCCGTCAAGCGCCTGCTCCCCACCCTCGCCCAGATCAACGGCTTCGAGGACTCCATCAAGTCCCTCACCGACGAGCAGCTTCAGGCCAAGACCGTCGAATTCCGCACCCGCATCGCCAACGCACTCAGCGGCCTCACCGACGCCGAGCAGATCGCCGCCACCGAAAAGGCCGCCCTCGACGACATCATGCCCGAGGCCTTCGCTGTCGTCCGCGAAGCCTCCCGCCGCGTCGTCGGCATGCGCCACTTCGACGTCCAGATGATCGGCGGCATGGCCCTTCACTCCGGCAAGATCGCCGAGATGAAGACCGGCGAGGGCAAGACCCTCGTCGCCACGCTCCCCTGCTACCTCAACGCGCTCGCCGGCCACGGCGTCCACGTCGTCACCGTCAACGATTACCTCGCCAAGCGCGACGCCGAGTGGATGGGCAAGATCTACGGCTTCCTCGGTCTCTCCGTCGGCGTCATCGTCCACGACCTCTCCGACGAGCAGCGCCGCGACGCCTACGGCGCCGACATCACCTACGGCACCAACAACGAGTTCGGCTTCGACTACCTCCGCGACAACATGAAGTTCGACCTCAAGGACACCGTCCAGCGCGGCCACTTCTACTGCATCGTTGACGAGGTCGACTCCATCCTCATCGATGAGGCCCGTACGCCGCTCATCATCTCCGGTCCAACCGACAGGACCACCGACAAGTACGGCATCGCCGACAAGATCGTCCCCCAGCTCGAGCCCGGCGAACTCATCGAAAACCTCGAAACCAAAGTCTGGTCCGGCGACTACGTCGTCGACGAAAAAGCTCGCGCCATCACCATCACCGACGAGGGCATGGAGAAGGTCGAAAAGCTGCTCGGCATTGGCAACATCGCCGACCCCGAAAACTGGGACATGAAGCACCACATCGAGGTCGCCATCAAGGCCCACGCGCTCTACAAGCGCGACGTCGAGTACGTGGTCAAAAACGACGAAATCATCATCGTCGACGAGTTCACCGGACGCCTCATGCCCGGCCGCCGCTGGTCCGATGGTCTCCATCAGGCTATCGAAGCCAAAGAAGGCGTCTCGATCCGCAAGGAAGACCAGACCCTCGCCACCATCACCTTCCAGAACTACTTCCGGCTCTATAAAAAGCTCTCCGGCATGACCGGAACCGCCGAAACCGAGGCCGCCGAGTTCGAATCCATCTACAAGCTCGATATCGTCGTCATCCCCACCAATCGGCAGATGAAGCGCATCGAGCACCAGGACGTCGTCTTCCGCACCGCGAAGGAAAAGTACTTCGCCGTCGCCGATGAGATCGAGCGCCTGCACGCCGCGCGCCAGCCCGTGCTGGTCGGCACCACCTCCATCGAAAAGTCCGAACTCCTCTCCGAGATACTGAAGCGCAAGGGCGTCCGTCACGTCGTCCTCAACGCCAAGTTCCACGAGAAGGAAGCCGAAATCGTCGCCCAGGCCGGTCGCCTCGGCATGGTCACCATCGCCACCAACATGGCCGGTCGCGGTACCGACATCCTCCTCGGCGGCAACCCCGAGTTCATGGCCCGTCAGGACCTCGTCAAGCGCAACATCGCGCGCGCGCTCTCGGCCGCCGAAGGCGAGATTCACCCCGTCGCCGCACCCGGCATGTCCCGCTTCTACTATCAGGGCCAGGAGTTCGAGGTGACGCAGCAGGAGTGGGAGGACGCGATCTCCGCCCACACCGAGGCCACCCGTGCCGAGCACGACGCCGTCGTCGAAGCCGGCGGCCTGCACATCCTCGGTACCGAACGCCATGAATCCCGGCGCGTCGACAACCAGCTCCGCGGCCGCGCCGGCCGTCAGGGCGACCCCGGCGCTTCCCGCTTCTACCTTTCGCTCGAAGACGACCTCATGCGCATCTTCGCCCGCGAGTGGGTCTCCAACCTCCTCCAGTCGCTCGGCATGGAAGAAGGCGTGCCCATCGAGAGCCGCATGATCACCAAGCGCATCGAGGCCGCGCAAAAGGCCGTCGAATCGCAGAACTTCGAGTCCCGCAAGCACGTGCTCGAGTACGACGACGTCATGAACAAGCAGCGCGAGGCCGTCTACGGCCTTCGCCGCGGGCTCATCGAAGGCGTCGACCAGAAGGAGCTCATCACCGAGGTCTACGTCACCGAGATCCTCGGCAACCTCCTCGACGAGCACGCGCCCGAAAAGGTCCACCCCGACCAGTGGAACCTCGAGACCTTCTTCAACTCGCTGAACGACATCTTCGGCGCGCCAATTGAAGGACGAGATCGACGCCTCGCAGATGAACCGCACCGAGCTCGGCGACGCGGTCTTCGCCAAGCTTCGCGACCGCTACGAGGTCAAGGAGCAGATCCTCGGTGCCCCCAACATGCGCTATCACGAGCGCATCGTCATGCTCTCCGTCCTCGACGGCCTCTGGAAAGAGCATCTGCTCGGCATGGACCACCTCAAGGAAGGCATCGGTCTCCGCGGCTACGGCCAGCAGGATCCGCTCGTCGCCTACAAGAAGGAGTCCTACGAGATGTTCGAAGCGATGATGGCGAAGTTCCAGGAGGACACCGCCCGTCACCTCTTCCGCATGCAGATCCTCGCCCCGGATGGCACCCCCATCGAAACCCGCGAGCAGCTCGAGCAGCTTCAGGCCGCCGCCGCTGCAGCCCAGGCCGCCGCCCTCGCCGCACAGCAGCGCGCACAGCAGGCTCCTCCGCAGCAGCGCACCCTCCGTCCCATGTCGAGCACCCTCCAGGTGCCCGGCGGCGGCTTCCCCCGCCCGCAGCCTCAGCAGCCGCAAGCTGCCATGGCCTCTGGCTCAACTCAGACCGCGACGGAGACCTACGCCTCCGAGCCGTACTCGCACGCGGAGCAAGAAGCCGCCGCAGTCTCCGTACCCACCCGCGCTCCGGCCACCACCATCGACCGGCTTGAGCGCGAGTTTGAGATGCGCAAGCAGCGCGAACTCCAGGCCGCGCGCGCCAACGGCTCCGCCGCCAGCGCCGACAGCAGCCCACGCCACGCCGGCGCCAAACTCGGCCGCAACGATGAGTGCTTCTGCGGCTCCGGCAAAAAGTACAAAAAGTGCCACGGCGCCAACGCCTAGCAGCGGTTCACACTTCACACGCGCGGGAGAACTCCACTCCCGCGCGTTTCTGTCATCCGCCTCACCGCTACGTCTGCAGGAAGCCTCGTAGCTGTTGCTCCACCACCGCCGGCTGATCCAACCAGGCAAGGTGCCCCGCGTCGCGCAACACCACCACGCTTCCCTGCGGCATCATCGCAGCCATCTCCTGCCCCCGAGCCGGAGGCCCAAAGGCGTCCTTCTCACCCCACATCAGCAGCGTAGGCATGGTGAGCTGATGAAGCTCCGGACGCAACGCATAGGTCAGCTCGAAGCGGCCGCCCGGCCTCTTCACATCCTCCAGCATCGTCAGCCAGCTCTCGGTTGCCCCTGGAATCTCCGCCGCAGCCGTATTGCAATCCAGGTAGGTCTGCGACAGCCGCTCCGGATGCGCCACCAGCATGCGCCGAAAGCCCTCCATCGTCGACTTCGGACCGGGGCGCAGGATCGTCGCATACATCATCCCGTTGATCCCGCGTGTCGCCATCATCTGGTTCATCCGTGGCACCGTGTCCGAGCTGCCCGCGGGCTCGCCGATGGTCACTAATTTCGTCACGCGCTCCGGATGTGCCAGCGCAAACACCAGTGCAAAGTACCCTCCCATCGAGTTCCCCACCAGCGCCGCCTTCTTCAGGCCCAGGGCGTCCATCACCGACCCGACAAACGCGACGGCATGCTCTCGAAACGGCACGCCCCTGTAGTCAAACATCGTCGACAGCCCACATCCCGGACGATCCGGTGCATAGACATGAAAGCCGTCGCTCATGCGGCTCAACAGTGGCTCCCATTGTGCCGCCACTCCGTTTCCGCCGTGCAGAAAGACCACCGGCTCACCCGTGCCGCCTTCCAGCACCTGCACTCTCATCCGTGGCTCTGCGATCTCCACGAAGCGAGACTGGATGCGCCCGCCGTCCTGCGCCAGCAGCGCCGCCTGCGACTGCCGAAACCGCTCCTCCGCCGCTGGATCGCGCGGCGGCACACTCTGGTGCAGCCACCATACGCGCGCGGCACCGCCCGCAACCGCAACACCCGCCAAACCCCAAAGCAGCCCTCGCCGCGACCGATCCGTCATCCCAAGCTCCCGCCACTGAATATCAGCATCACGCCGCAGCAACAAGTGATTTTCGCGTGCAATGACGATCTCCCCCGGTGGCCTTACGCCGCCTATCGGCCGGATCGCCCCCCTGTGGTGCTGACGAAGCTCACCGTCAAATCCACAAGGCGCGTCTGCGGATCGCTCACCGCCTTAAACCCTCCCGCGTAGCCAGCCAGCCCTCGCACCGCCGTGTTGTTCGTCAGAAACGCCTGCACATATCCAGGGTCGTAAAGATCGCCCGCGGTCAGCCGCCATCCCGTATCGAACTCCGCGCGCGCTGCCGGCGTTAACCCATTCACCGTCACCGAACGCACGCGGTACTGCTCGCCCGGGATCACGGTGAGCGCATAACTCACCGTGTGCGCTGCGTCGTCAAAGCTCGGCTCCGTCTCGACGTACGCCTCGAAGTACCCCTGTTTCTGGTAAGCGGCTTCGACCGGCTTCACGCTCGCGAGCAGTGCCTTCTGCGAGGCCACATCGCCGCCATGGAGTTGCGCGATCGCGCCGAACGCGGCACCCGACATCAGCGGCGAATCCGCAAACGTCAACGCCTTCACCCGATACACCGGACCCGCCTCCACCCTGCCTTTGACATCCACAAGCACCCTGCCCGGCGTAGCCTGCGTACCCACAACCTGCAGATCACGTACCGTGGCCTTCAGATACCCCGCATCCCGGTACGGACTGAGCAACCAGCCGATGGTCGATGTTTGCGACTCGCCCGCCTCGTACGGCATCTTCCGCAACTTCGCCGCGCGCTCGCCCACAGCCCGGGCGAGCGCCGGATCCAGCCCTTCCAGTTGAACGCTGTTCAGCAGCACCATCGGCTGAGCAACGAAGAACCGCATCGCATGCACCGGCTCCGCGCTCGTCGGCATGACGGCCTCGTGCTCAACGACAGCGCCGGTCACCCCGTTCTGCGCCAGCGCCGCCGCGAGCGCCGCATCCACCTGCCCCAGCGAATTTCCTGACTCCGGCAACTCACCGTTGAACAGCGGCAGTACCTTGTGCACGACACCGCGCAGCTCGTCGTCGGTCAGCCAAATGAAGTTATCGAAGTGCACCGCGCAATCTGGTCCGCCGGCACAGGCTTCGTGATGAACACCAGTCTCAGCGCGGAAACGCCGCCCTTGCTATCGACATTTACATCGTCGAAGAACCCCGTATCGATCAGCCGCTGCGCCGCGGCCCGGATCTGGTCCGTCGTCACCTTGTCGCCGGTATGCACACCAGCGGCCGCCTCCAGATCTACCTGCGCGAAGCCCTTCGCGTTCTTGAACAACACTTCACTCAAGGTCATCTGCTGCGCCAGCGCACACACCCCCGCCAGCGCCATTAGCGCCGCGATGCCGAGTCTTTTGGAAATCATCCGCGCGATCCTAGCGGCTCACCGGCTCGGTCGCAATCCCCAATCCGCACCAGCATTTACCCTTACCGCCAGCCTCTGCGCGCCATGTCGACACACTCTCGATCACCCCTCGCTCCGGAAGACACAGACGCCTATCACCAGCTCTGCGCCTATACCCTCTCGCACCGCGGGAACGACTTCATTCATCAGCATGTGGTCGATGCTTACGCGGTGCAGCATGCCCACGAGGGCACAAAGCCGATTGCACTCACATTCGCCCTCATCGGTCTGTACCTCTCCGTAGAAAAGGGCATCTCGGGCCGCCAGGTTCAACGCTTTCACATGCAGATGGCCCGCACCCGCAAGCCCTGGCCGCGTCTCCCTCTTCCATCCGTGCCCGCCGACATCTCCGCGCGTGACGTCATCGCCGCCCCGCCCGGACCCGAACGTGACGCCCGCATCCACGCCTGGGCGGCCGCCGTCTGGCGCTCCTGCCCCGCGGCTCACGACACCGTGCGCGCGTTGGCCCGCTCCGAACTCGCCATCGTATCCTGACCCCATGGACCTCGAGATCACCGTCGATCAGCTGAAGCAGCAACTAGCGAGCGACAACCCACCGCTCCTCCTCGACGTACGCGAACCCTGGGAGTTCCAGACTGCCCACATCCAGCCCTCAACCCTGATGCCCATGAACGAGGTCCCGGGCCGCGCGTTCCAGGAACTCGACGAGGACCAGCCCATCGCTGTCCTCTGCCACCACGGCGCCCGCTCCCTCTCCGTCGCCAGCTGGCTGCAGCAACAAGGGTTCACCAAGGCCCAGTCCGTCGCTGGGGGCATAGACCTCTGGTCCCGCGTCATCGACCCCACCATCCCGCGCTACTGATCTCCTTATGACCAATCCGAGACCCGCCCGGCTATTCCTTCGCGCCCTCCGCCTCCCGCTCACGCTCGCCTGGTGCTTGCTCCTGATGCCCACATTCTCCCCGGCTCAGTCCTCCCCGGCACCAGAGATCATCGGCTACGTCTTCCCCAACCTCCCCGGCGGCCGAGCCCTTACAGCTGCCGACATCAACCCTGCCCAACTCACGCGAATCAACTACGCCTTTGCCCTCATCCAGGACGGCCGGGTGGTCGAAGGCTCACCGAACGACGCGGCCAACCTCGCTGTCCTCACATCGCTTCGGACAGACCACCCCGCGCTCAAGATCCTTGTCTCCGTCGGTGGCTGGACCGGCTCCGGCGGCTTCTCTGACGCCGCTCTCACGCCCGCGTCCCGTAGCCTGTTCGTGGACAGCGCCCTCGCTTTTCTCAACCGCTACCAGCTCGACGGCCTCGACATCGACTGGGAGTATCCCGGTCTGCCCGGAGCCGGCAACCCTAACCGCCCCCAGGACGGCGCCAACCTCAACCTCCTCCTCCGCGAGCTCCGCGCCCGCTTCGACGCCCAGACCGCGCAGCCCCACAAACACCTCCTGCTCACCCTCGCCGCTGGCAGCTCCGAGCAATACCTCGCGCATACGCAGCTCGCCGTAGCGCAGCGCTTCCTCGACACCGTCAATCTCATGGCCTACGACTTCTACGAGCCCAGCGCCGCGACCAGCCTCACCGGCAACCATGCGCCGCTCTTCGCCGACCCTGCCGACCCGCGTCACGCCTCATCCGACGCCGCCGTCCAGGCGTTCGAGAAAGCCGGCGTCCCCGCGTCCAAACTCGTTCTCGGCGTCCCCTTCTACGGCCATCTCTGGGGTAACGTGCCACCCGAAAATCACGGTCTCTTTCAAACCGGATCCCCCGCGCCGGGCGTGCACTCCGGTTACCCTGACATCCAAACCATGCTGCAAAACGGATTTACCCGGTACTGGGACAATGCCGCGCAAGTCCCCTACGCCTACAGCGAAACGGCCCGGCAGTTCGTCTCCTATGAGGACCCCGAATCTCTCCAGCGCAAGTGCGCCTATATCCAGAAGCAGCACCTCGCCGGCATCATGTTCTGGCAATACCTCAGCGATCCGTCCGGAGTTCTTTTGACCACCATCGGCAACGCACTGCACCCACCTCCAGCCGCCTCGGTGCACCCATGAGCACCGCCAGCGTCGCGCAGACCATGCCGTCGACCGGCCTCGTGGCACAGCCCGTCTCCACCCGCGTCCTCTCGCTCGACATCTTCCGCGGGTTCGCCATGGCCGTCATGATCTTCGTCAACGACCTCGGCGAAGTGCACGGGCTCTCCCGCTGGACCTACCACATCCCCCGCAACATCGACGCCATGTCCTACGTCGACATGGTCTACCCGTTCTTCCTGTTCGCCGTAGGCCTTTCGCTTCCGCTCGCCATTCGGCAACGTCTTCGCCGTGATCCCTCCGTGCTGCACCTCTGGGGCCACATCCTTCTGCGCTGCTTTGCTCTCCTCGTGCTCGGCCTCATCCTCGCGAATGCAAGCAGCACGAGCCGCGAATTCACTCACATGCGCGGCAGCCTCTGGGCCATCCTGTCCCTGCTCGGAGCCATCCTCCTCTGGGCCGTCTACCCGGACCGCGTCCCTCGCAGGCTGACGCAGGTCCTTCGGGGCATAGGCATTGTCCTGCTCGTCACCATGCTGGCGCTGTTCCGCCGCAAGCTCGCCAGCGGTCAACCCGGCTGGATTGACTTCAGCTACCCCGAGATCCTCGGCCTCATCGGCCTCACCTACCTCGCCGTCTGCCTTCTCTACATCCCCACACGCCGCTTCACATGGGCTCCGCTCGCGTGGTTTGTCGCGCTCGTCCTGCTCAACATCGGGATCTGCGCGCATCGCTTGCCGTACCCACAACCCATGTACCTCTTCCCGTGGGACAACGGGGCCATGCCCTCCATCACCATGGCCGGCATCGTCGTCTCGGCGATCTTCCTCAGCGACCGGCTCCGCGCCACACCCAGCCGCCAATTCGCCTACGCGCTCGGCTTTGCGGTCGTTTGCGCCGTGCTCGGCCTACTCCTGCGTCCGCTCGGCATCAGCAAGATCCGAGCCACACCTACCTGGGCCCTCTGGAGCATCGCCGCGGCCACAGCCGTCTTCGCACTCTTCTACTGGCTGCTCGACCGCCGGCACCACACCGCGTGGGCGTATCCTCTTCCGAGCCCCCGGCGCCAACACCCTACTCACGTACCTCATCCCCGACCTCACGTACTTCCTCCTCGCCACTCTCGGACTCACACACGTCCTTACTCACTTCAACGCCGGCCTCCCCGGCATCATCCGCGCCGTTGTCTTCACCGGAGTGATGCTTCTTCTCTCCCTCGGCGTCACAAAGGCTCGCCTCCGCCTCCAGCTCTAGCCCGCGCTCATGCCGGGTGCCCCATCTTCGCGACGGCTTCATCGTCGCTAAGGTGGGCTGCGCCGGACGCCCCATCTTCGCGACGGCTCCATCGTGGTTAGGGTGGCCCGTCGTTTGCGCCAGCAAACGACCTTTCTCCTCTAACGGCGAACTTACTTCGCCCGAGGATGCGTCTCGTCGTACACGCGCTGCACCTGCCCCACGGTCAACTGCGTATACCGCTGCGTCGTCGACAACCGCTCATGCCCCAGCATCTCCTGGATCGCACGCAGATCCGCACCCTCCTCCAGCATGTGCGTGCCAAACGCATGCCGCAGAGTATGCGGATGCACATCCGCCGCCAGCCCGCGACTAATCGCAACCTGCTTCACAATCCGCCCCACACTGCGAGTCGTCAGCCGGCAAGTCCCTCGCATCGTCGGCGTTGCAGATCAACGGCCCATCCTGCACAAGCGCGCCCTTACCCGCCGCCGTCAACCGCTCAGCCCGCCCCGGCAGATACGCCCGAATCGCCTCTGCCGCGACATCGCCCAACGGCACTAACCTTTCCTTGCTCCCCTTACCAAACACCCGAATCGCGTCATCGCCCCACAACACGCTCTTCACATCCAGCCCAACCAGCTCCGCATTCCGAATCCCACACCCATACAACAACTCAAAGATCACCCGATCCCGCTCAGGCCAAACCGCCGCCTCGCCCTCATCTGCCGTCGGCGCACCTTCGCGCTCCCTTTAGCGCCCTTAGCGTCAGCTTTTCGCCCCTGCCCAGCTTCCGCAGCACCCAAAGAATCCAACACCCGGTTCATCTCCTCCACACTCGGCACCCGCGGCAGATGCTTCGGCAGCTTCGGCGTACTCACCAACGACGCCGGATTCGCCTGGACCAACCCCTCCTTCGCCATCCACTTAAACCAACTCCGAATCGCCGCCAGCGCGCGCGCCACGCTAGGCTTGTTCAACCCCCGGTCATACAACACGCCCAGGTACGCGCGGATGTGCAGATGCTCAACACTCCCTATATCGGCACCCTCGCCCAAATCTTCAGTCAAAAACAAACAAAAATCCCCAACCTCACGCCGATACGCCCGCAACGTATGCTCACTCGCCCCACGCTCATCCCGCAGCGCCGCGAGAAAGCGCTCGCTAAGTCCGGATGATCGCAGCATCGACCAACGGTTCTGGATCTCGACCTCAGTGTGACATCGCCGGTACCCAGCACCCACTGCATGAAGTCGAAGTGCGGCAACGATGCGTACAAGCTGATCCAGATACATGGCAAGATCGCCGCCACTGTGCAGAACTGCAACGCGAACCCGTGAAGCCGCAATAGCAGCAAGGCGATCAGCGGCCGTACGCCGGCAAGCGTCAGAACGTGGTGAAAAATCGCCGAGTCCACTCAGCCAACGGCGAAGCATAGGTCGCAGCAAGCGCGATGCGATCACGCCGAACACCGCGACTCGACATCCGTCGGCTCGCTCACGCCGCCCCCACCCGCTTCGCCCGCGGATGATGCATCCGATGCACCACCTTCAACCGCTCAATCGCCAGATGCGTATACACCTGCGTCGTCGCAATATCCGCATGCCCCAGCAGCGTCTGCACCGTCCGCAGATCCGCCCCACGCTCCACCATGTGCGTCGCGCAGCTATGCCGTAACTTATGCGGACTCGCATTCGAATCCAGCCCCTTCACCAGCTTCCAAACACTCCCCGCCGTCATAGCCCGCCCACGCCCAGACAAAAACAACGCCCGCTGCACCCCAGCACCTCGGGCTTCGCGTACCCACCCTCTGCGCGGCTTCATCGCGCATGGGTGGGGTGCTCTTTGCCCGCCGCCCCCCAGCAGCCCGCCGCAACAACTCCGGCCGCCCGCGCTCCACATACGCCTCCAGAGCCTCCACCGCCGTGCGCCCAATCGGCACAATCCGCTCCTTATCTCCCTTACCCCGCACCTGCACACTGCCCGCATCCAGCCGCAGATCCTCCTGCCGCAGCGCAGATCACCTCACCTACCCGCAGCCCGCCCGCATACAGCAACTCCAAAATCGCCCGGTCCCGCAACGCCTCCCCGGCCGCATCAGGCATCCGGGCCGCCGCCCCCACGGTCTCCAACATCCGCTCAACGTCCGAAAAAGCCAAGCTCTTCGGCAGCACCTTCCAGCTCTTCGGCGACTCCACATTCAGCGTCGGCTCCGCCGCAATCCGCTTGTCCTTCAGCAGCCACCGGTAAAACCCACGCAGACAGCTCAGCTTGCGGGCAATCGTCCGCCCCTCGATCCCATGCTCCCGCATGTGCTGCAGAAACCCGCGCACCCGCGCCGTATCCGCCCCCATCAGCGTCGCGCCGGCACCCTCACAAAACTCCGCAAAGATCTCCAGGTCCCGCCGGTACGCCTCACAGCTCAGCGGTCGCAGCCCGCGCTCGACGCGCAGATACGTCTCATACTCGCGCAACACCGCCCCGTTACCGTCACCTGCATTTCCGGAGCTCATCACCGCATCTTGGCCCAACGCGCCCCGGACCGCCAGACCCCGGTACCCGCATCGTCATGCCTCCAGGCCGCTACGCCCCACGCGCGGGCCCCGGATCCTTGTGCTCGTAAAGCACATACGGGCCAAACTTCCGGACCGCTACCCAGTGCTCGTCCTGATCCTGTTTGATCAGAAGGCCCGGAAGGTACAGCGGAGCATTCCGCTCCCGATAATGCAGGTTCAGCCCCTGGAACATCCCCACGTCCTTCGGAAGCGGCTGCCCTCCGGTCTTCCACCCGTCCGGCATCAGCATCCAGTGCTGCCGGTCCATCTCGTCCACCACACGCTGCTCCGCCGCCGGGTTCATCATGTCCACCAGGAACGCGTAGTACGTAGGACTGTAGTGGTGCGTGTCCTTCAACTCCTGCTCCACGGTGGGTGACAAGGCGAGCGGCGCGATCACGGTCCCATTCGCCCCCACAATCCGCCCCAACTGCGCAGTATCGATCTGGAACTCCGGCTGCCGCGGCTCTTCGACCAGCGCATGCAAAAACAGCAAGCGGTTGCGCCCCGGCATCCGCCCGATCGCCGCCCGCACACCGGCCGGCACGTGCGGCATCACCGTCTGCCGCAGGATATACGCCGTCCGAAGCTCGAACAGCGTGTCGTTCACACGCTGGTTCCAAAACACCAGCAATGCAATCGCGGCAACCCACGCCATCCGCACCCGATGCGAAGTTCGGCTGACCAGCAACAGCGAAAGCACCAGAACGCCCACCCCGTTGAACATCACATGCAGCGGATCGCACCTCCCCAGCGCGGCCGGCAGCATCGCTACGCTCGCCACATACACCGCCAGCAGCCGCGCGCCCTTCTCCTTCGCCGGGTCCGCGATCAGCCCCAACCCCACCGGCACCAGCCACACCAGCGCAAACAAAAACACCAGGATGTGCGGATACGGCCCGACCGGCAGGCTCAGCGTGCCCCGCGAAAACGTCGCCGCCATGGCCAGAAACGGCTTCCCAAATGTCCGCAGCACTAGACCAACTACCGCCACCGGCACCAGGCCAGCGGCCAGCCAGCTCCATCCCTGCTTCCACGCGCGCAGCACGCCAAACGACCAGCACGCCCGGCGCCATCGCCATCCCCAGCTCCGGCGAGATCAGCAGCTCCAACACCTCACCCAAACTCAGCACCAGCACGCAACGCCACAGCCGCCTTTCGCGCGTGCCAAACAGCAGCACCGCCAACGGGCTCACAAACCGCAGATACGTGTAGTTCAGCCCAAGGTGCGGCGTCACCGCCCCAATCGCCAGCAGCACCAGCGCCCACCGCCGCAGGCTCCCCCGAATCGGCAGCTCATTCAGCACATACGCCAGCAGCAGCAGCCCCACCGCGCTGAACACCACAAACACCACGTAGTACGCCGCCGTCATGCTGCAGTGCAGCAGCTCGCTCAGCCATATCTCCGGCAACAGCATCAGCGGCCCATACGCAAACTCCATCCGCGAGTACAGGTGCCGCCCCGTCTCATGCCACGTCGTCGCCTGCTCGATGATGTAGCCCGCATCGCCCAGGTAGCGGTCATGCGACCACGCCACCAGCGCCCCCGCCACGCCCAGCACCACCGACGACGCCGCAATCACCCACCCGACAAACCGCCCCGTCAGCCGTTCCGCATGCCACGCATCCAGACCCGACCCCAGACCCGACCCCACGCCCGGCTTCAGCCCTCCGGCGCTGCAGCCACAACACCACCAACCAGCACCAAAAAGCTGATCGCCGCCACGCCAATCGTCGCCACGCGATTGTTAAACCCCGCCAGGTACGAGGTCGACACCGTCCGGATCGGCTCCACCGGCACATACAGCGGCAGCACAAACGCCACCAGCACCGTCAGCAGACACACCGCCACGCCTGCCAGCCACAGCCGGCTGCGGGCCTTCCCTGTTGCGACAAACTCACGTCGTTCCAACGATGCGCTCGAGGTCGGCGGGGTCACACCGTCAGCTTCACACACCCGCCCCCATCCGCCAACGCCCATCGCGTCACCCACCCCCGCGCCATCCCGCACGATAAACTGAGAAAAGCCATGTTTGAGAACCTAAGCGACAAGCTCCAGCGCGCCTTCAAAGACCTCCGCGGCCAGGGCACCCTCACCGAAGAAAACATCAACGACGCCCTCCGCCAGATCCGCACCGCGCTCCTCGAGGCCGACGTCAACCTCGCCATCGCCCGCGAGGTCGTCGACCACATCAAGGCCAAAGCCCTCGGCGCCGAAGTCGCCACCGCCCTCTCCCCCGCCGAACAGATCGTCAAAATCGTCCGCGACGAGCTCATGGACGTCCTCGGCCACGACACCGCCAAGTTCAAATTCGCCCCCCAGCCGCCCACCGTCATCCTCATGGCCGGCCTCCAGGGCTCCGGCAAAACCACCACCACCGGCAAACTCGCCGCCTGGCTCAAAAAGGGCGGCCACCGCCCCCTGCTCGTCTCCGTAGACGTCTACCGCCCCGCCGCCCGCGAACAGCTAAAAGTCGTCGCCGACTCCATCAAAGCCCAGATCTACATCGGCAAACTCGACCCGGCCAGCTCTCCCTCGGATGTGTCATCCCGACGGAGCGCAGCGAAGCCGAGGGACCTGCTTCTGCCCCCGCCCATCCCCAGGGAGCCCACGGCACCGCCGACGTCCTCCGCCTCGCCAAAGAGGCCTACCGCGAAGCCCGCAACTTCGGCAACGACATCCTCATCGTCGACACCGCCGGCCGCCTCGGCATCGACGAAGCCCTCATGGACGAGATGGCCCAGCTCAAAGCCGAGCTCAACCCCACCGAGATCCTCTTCGTCGCCGACGCCATGACCGGCCAGGACGCCGTCAACTCCGCCAAGGCCTTCAACGACCGCCTCCAGATCACCGGCGCCATCCTCACCAAGATGGACGGCGACACCCGCGGCGGCGCCGCGCTCTCCATCCGCAAAATCACCGGCCAGCCCATCAAGTTCCTCGGCACCGGCGAAAAACCCGACGCCTTCGAGCCCTTCCACCCCGACCGCATCGTCGGCCGCATCATGGGCATGGGCGACATCGCCACCCTCCTCGAACGCGCCGAAGAAAAGCTCGACAAATCCAAAGCCGAAGCCTTCGCCAAAAAAGCCTTCTCCGGCGACGGCTTCTCGCTCGAAGACTTCCGCGATCAGCTACGCCAGATCAAAAAGCTCGGCAGCATGCAGTCCATCCTCAAGATGCTCCCCTCCGTAGGCCCCTTCCAGGGCCTCCAGCAAGCCGCCCAGCACGTAGACGACAAGCAATTCAACCGCGTAGAAGCCATCATCAACTCCATGACCAAAAAGGAGCGCCAGCAACAGCTCCATCATCAACGGCAGCCGCCGCAAACGCATAGCCATCGGCTCCGGCACCACCGTCCAGGAAGTAAACAACTCCTGAAACAACACGCCGAGATGACCAAAATGTTCAAAATGATGGGCTCAGGCGGAGGCATGGCCAAAATGCAACAACGCCTCATGAGCCAAATGGGCGGCATGCAGAGGTTCGGGCGGTGAAACCATTGTGATGGCGTTGTCTGTCGTTGCACTTTCAGGACTTCGTGGCCGATTTCTCGGCCCCATTTGCTACTGTCCCATTACATCCAAGACCATCTTCGGTATCAAGCGAAGACTCTCGTAGACCCCGGGAGAGCGGCCCATCAGGTACTGACCTTGCCCGCACACGTAACGCGAAGTTGACTCAACGCAGCATCAATCATCATTTCATCGTGAAAGATGCGTGGTATCTCCAATTGCCAGCCGCCCTTTTCTTCTGCACGAACAGCGACAGCGCGGACAAAATTGGGAACACTATGCCATCTGCTATAAACAGTTCGCCCTCATCACGAATGATCGCTTTTGTGCGTTCTTGCAAGTATTTGCCACGCCATCAGCGGTTGGATCCCCAGTATTGGTACGCTTTCCAAGCTTGCGGCGCAATATCTACGTAGAATTGATGCCGTTTAGCAAGTTCGGCATCTGAACCCTCCATAGCAGCGAAAGCTGCCGCTTCAAAATCCGTCCGACACTGGGCGCGCTGCTTGTAGGCCTTCAACTTTTTAGCAACGAACGACCCGTCTATCAATTCGTCCGGCATTAATGCAGTGCAAAACTGCAGCAAACGCTCAGTATCAACAAAATTCTCTTCGGTGTCGGTTTCGCTCTTACGAAGTCTTAGGTCAGGGAACTCTATTTCTGGAACCCCTTCTCTAGCTCATCGAAGGCTTTCCTTTTCCCGGCTTGCGAGAGAGCTGCAACCTGTGTGGACGTGTTTCTCGCGATTGCGGTCTCCACGACGAAGTCCGCTTCCTTTTCCACGATGATCTCGGCGCGGACGTGAAAGAAATTCGGCTCTTCTTCTTTCTTCTGACAAATTCCTAAATACCGCCAGATCTCGCCCTGCGACTGAGCACCATTTATGATCGATGCTCTCCTAAGGGTCATCCGGTTCGCGTCGTCATCAATCTTGATATCAGCTGCAGAAATCACGAATCCGCTTGGAGATTGATGAATCTTGAGGGATTATTTTCGATCGTATTCGCGATAGCAGAGTGAACGCCGTTGCGTCTCTTGCCACTGTGAGCAGGGATATAGTCGCGAAGATTCTGCTCAGTATCAACTTGAGGATTTCCTGAGCAGGGAAATTGGCTATGAATGTCGACGCGATCCGTTTTCTTTTTCCTCTGGCGAGGTAACGTTTCTAACGGATTCGAACTCAAGGCGCACAGCGCCTTCAGAGCTGGTGGTAGGCATATCGTCTCCTTAGCTCAGGCCTTGATGAACGCGAAGTATCCACCTCGGCTCAACCTGTACTAAATGCAGCGAACACAGACTGCGCAAATCGTCAACGAGATTCTTGGCGTGCCGGGTCGCCCATACCCGACGACCTCAAAAAACGTGGGTGCCCCATCTTCGCGACGGCTTCATCGTCGCTAAGGTGGGCATCGCGCGAAAGCGCGACCGCTCCCGCCAAACGTCGCGCCCTCCACATCCGTCCGTGGCACCAACCCACCTTAGCCGCGATAAGACCGCGGCGAAGATGGGGCACCCACATCGAGGCACCCAGAAACGACGGAGATAATCAGTCCAATACCAAACCTTCGTGGGAGAGCATTCCTGCCATCCCACCCTTAAACTCTCCAGATGCCGCTGGGGCTCACACGCATACAGGACGAAGGCGACGACCACCTGATCACCTTCAGTTGTTACGAGCGCCGACCCTATCTCAACACCGTGGAATCCCGCGAGCTCTTCGAGCAATCCCTCGAAAAAACCCGCCGCAAATACTCGTTCCAAATCCTCGCCTACGTCGTCATGCCCGAGCACGTCCATCTACTCGTCTCCGAACCCGATACCGAGCGCCTGTCCAGGGCCATGCAAGCCCTAAAGCTCTCCGTAAGCAAGCAATCACCCCAAAGGCCCTTCTGGCACCGCCGCTACCACGACTTCAACGTCTTCACCCGCGGCAAGCGCACCCAGAAGATCCGCTACATCCATCGCAACCCCGTAACCCGAGGCCTAACCGACGCCCCCGAAGACTGGCCCCACTCCAGCTACCGCACCTACCTCCACCAACAACAACGAACAGTACAAATCACCCTATAACCCCGCACCCCGCACCAGACGCAACACCCCGGGTGCCCCATCTTCGCGACAGTTTCATCGTCGCTAAGGTGGGCTTCGCGCGCAAGCGCGACCGCTCCCGCCCAATCCCAGCAGGGTTTGAGCCATATCCTCAAAAGCTCTTAAAATTCACAGCAACAAGCACCTTCACGGGGACAGGAACCCCATCCTTCTTCGCAGGCTTGAACCTGTATTGCCGGACCGCCTCCACGGCTCTGTCGTCCAGCGAATTACCCACGCCCTTCGTGACGTGAACCTTTTGCGGCATTCCCTTGTAATCCACGATGAGTCCCACCACCACCGTGCATGAAAACTTGTGATACCGCGCCTCTTCGCCAAAGCTGGGATCAACTGAATGCACGACAACTGGAGGGCTCACACCCGGCCCACTAACGTCGTACGCACCGTCTGCATCGGGCGCAGCGGCTTCTGGGGAGGTTTGCGCGCCCGCAGCGGGCTGGGAGCCAGAGGGAACTGCCGCCTGACCGGAGGCACCCGCAACAGGCAAAGCGAACCACAGCAGCAGGCCTAACCCAAACTGTGCGTGTCTCATGATCGTCGAACGACTATATCCGAGCCCGAGCAATGACGCAAAGAATTCTAGTGAATCGACACTCCACCCGCCGACGCGCGGCCAGCCCACCCTCTCCCACCCAATCCGGTCCCCAACCCTCTCTTCTGAGACCTTCACCGTCGCTAAGGTGGGCATCGCGCGAAAGCGCGACCGCTCCCGCCCACGTCCGCACTCCACATCCGCCCGTGACACCAACCCACCTTAGCCGCGATAAGACCGCAGCGAAGATGGGGCACCCACATCGAGGCACCCGGAAACTAGGGGGATAATCAGTCCAGACCCAACCTTCGTGGGAGAGCAATGCTCGACTGAGCACCCTAAAGTCTCCACATGCCGCTCGGGCTCAAGCGTTACCAGACCCAAGGTCACCTTCATCACCTTCAGGCGGGTGGCCCACATCTCAGACTCACCACAGAACTGGTTGCCCCAGGTCTCGCTTCTGAGACCTGGGGCACCGTCCCGCCACAAAACTCCCGACGAATACCGATGCCCTCAACCCTACTCGGCTCCCGAATCCCTCTTGCTTGCATCCTTCCCTTTCGGATGATTCCCGAAGTCATATCCCACTAAGGACGTAGCCTCGTTCGCCTTCACTGCGGCGTGCAGGTCAGGGACGATCGTGAATAGGATGAACTCTCCATCCGTCAGGGGCTCCTTTGTAGTCACGAAGTACACCTTCTCGGCTAGCTTCTGGCTATCGAGCGGAACCACGAACTTAGGATCGAGCTGTGCGTTAACGCCTGTCCACACGCGCATACTTGCGAGCGGTAACTCGCGTCTATCCTTCTCTTCCTGCATCTTGGACAGGGTAAGGTCTCGCGCGTTGTCCGTAACTCCCACAAGGCATACCGAAAGCTTCTCGCCCGTGATTTGGTAGGGCGACTTGCCGTCACGGAATTGAGCCTTCACATGCGCAGCAGCAGCACCATAGCTGAATGCAGCGGCAGCAACACCCGTTGTCTTGAATCCGATCGAGTGCGTCGAATCCATGGACTTCCATTCACTACCAAGGCGATAGTAGACGCCCGTAGCAGTCGGGCAGGTGGGCTGGACATCTTGAGCGGTGGCAACGAGAGGGGTGGAACCGATCGCCAAAGCGGCGACAGTGAGACTCAGACTCAAACGGGACATCGCCAAAGCATGGACGAGGACCGGTCGGCCGTCAACCAGTAATTGGTAACCAGTAACCGAGAACCTGTTGAGCGCGCGCGCCCCCATCACTTAGGACCGGTGGCCCACATCTCGAATCGCCACACCGGGTGCCCCATCTTCGCGACGGGCGGGTGGCCCACATCTCAACTCACCAACGAATGGGTGCCCCAGGTCTCGCTTCTGAGACCTGGGTTTCCGCAGCAGCACGGTCCCTCCGCGCAGCCGCTCTGCGGAAGACATAACTCTCCCATATCTTCCGGCGAGTGCCCAGATACGCCTCGTGCGAACTTACTGACTGTCGCGCCAGGCCCCCGCCGCTCCATTGATCTCGGTGGACTCATGGATCGGCAGAATCGCCCGCGCGCTGAACTTCATATAAGGGGTCCACGGCGCAATCGTCTTCGCCAGATCGGACACGCTGCTTGCCTCGATCAGCGCAACGCCGCCACCGCCATCCGCGAAACCGTGAAAGGTCTGAATCTGCCCTGGGCCAGGTTGCCATTTGCTGAACAACTGCAAAATCCGCTTCTGCCCGGTCTCTGAGTTATCGGTGAACTCCCAAGTCACATGAAACAGCATTCGAAGCCTCCCTTACCGTCCACAATCGGGCCCGAATCTGAGGTCCATTAGCTCTGGCGAGCCGTGGTCTGGCCGCACATTCAGCCGCCGCACGCTCGGCATAGTGCCGCCGCAACAATCTAACACTCCGCATTACCGAAAAAATCTTCACTCCACCTTGCACATCAATTCCACCCAATTCACTAGAATAGAAATCGACACGGAAAGAGCCCGGCCAAATGGCCGGGCTCTTTGCATTTCACAAACCACTAGCCACTTCCAAGGACCCCATGTACGAAAGCATCGAAGAACCCATCCGCCTCCAATGCCGCCACATCCACACCGACGGCCGCCGCTGCGGCAGCCCTTCTGTCCGCACCCAGAACTTCTGCTACTACCACGGCAAGACCCGCCGTCCCGGCCCCCGCCAGCCCCAGGTCAAGACACTCGCCGATCGCAAAGGCTCCACCTTCGACCTGCCCACCCCCGCCGACCTCGCCGAGCGCCCCGGCATCCAGCTCGCCCTCGCCAATATCCTCCACAAGATCGCCCACAACGAGATCGACCCGCGCCGCGCCGGCCTCCTGCTCTACGGCCTCCAGATCGCCAGCATGAATCTCAAACACGAGACCGAACTCTCCAAAAAGGCCAACCGCCGCGACCTCGTCGAGCCCGTCGAAGAGCTGATCGAAGACGACCTCCACGGCCCTCTCGCCCCGGAAGCCGAATACGAGGAATACCAGGGTCCCAAATCCACCGTGGAACGCCTCATCGAAGAGTTCGAAGAAGCGGGGCGACGCGAAGAAGAGGAAAGACAGGCCCGCCTCCAGGCTGAGGAGCAGGCTGGACAAGCTCAGCAACAGGCACAGGATCAAACAACATCCCAGCCCGAACCCCAGCCCACCTTCACCCTCCACGCCACCGCCCAACCATGCCGCAAGTCCAGGCCTAACTCTCTACTTTGGAAGACTTTGCGCAAGAAGTACGGGGTGGCCACCGCTCGGCCCGGACGCCCACGCCACACCACCGAAACGCCAAGTCCCACCCCCGCCCCGGGATGGGCACCTCGTCCGGAGCAGGCAAGTCCAGGGACGGCAGTTTCCCCGCCGCCCCAGTCACGCTGAAGCGAGCCAAAGCCCCGGCCCGTCGCTAGCGTGTGGAGTGGAAGTACCGCGCCACCGTCGCCACAAAGCTATGCGCGCCCTGCGGAACAGGCACATCTCCCCGCAGGATCTGCCGGTAGCTCACCGACCGTCCACCGTAGTACGCCTGCGTATCAGTCGTGTTCTGCGAAACCACCGCACCGTTCAGATCAACGCCGGCAAACAGACCCTTGGACCGCGAGTAGGTCAGCAACTCCGCGCTGAGGGATACATCCGTCGCTGCCGACGCGTTCCGGCCCACCGGGCCCGCAGCCGCCGCAGCATCCGCGCCGATCTTGAACTTCGAGTGCAGCAGATCCTGAAACCCCTTCTCATTCACGGCGACCAGCACCAGGTCGGTCGATTGCGCACCGATCTGGAAGCCAAAGCTCCCACCCGCCACGCGAATAAACACCGGCCCACTCCAGCCCCGCTTCGTACGGCACGTCACAACCCCCTGCCCATACGAGGCCCCTACAACAAAGGCCGCCTTCTTCACGCCCGGAACCACAGCAATGCAATACGCTTTGCTGACGATGGCATCCGGAATGCCGCCATCCGGGACCGATTCGATCTGGCTCACCACCTGCGCGGCCGAATCAATGCGGTCGTTCAGCGCGGAAAGTATCTTGTGCTTGGATCGACATCGCAAACGCGCATGTCGCAGCAACGGTCGCTACCCACAAAGGAGTCTTCATTCGTACCTTCCAGTGTTCAAGTGTTGTTGCGCAATAACACGGGGCCGAACAAGCATTCGCAACCATAACATCTGCGCGCGCCGAACTGGTGCTATTTATCCATCCACCCCGGCAACCTGCGCTCCAACGGCCGGGCGCCAGCGCTCGTCCCGCAGCCCCGGCCTCCATCGCTGATCAGCAACGCGCGCTCGTCAGTGCGACCCGAAGTAATACGGTAAACGTGCTAGGCTTAGGAACCGCAGGATTAGGCGAATGCCAGCCCCAACCCCTTCGGAACTGAGTGCCCATGCTCGATCCGTTCCTCGTCCCGAAGCAATCTCCAAAGATTCGTCGTGAGTGCTGCAACCCCCTCTGCCGCAAGCTCCTTTCCAACCTGAACAAGCAGGATCTCTGCTTCTGCTGCTTCAATGAAGCAAGATTCCAGCAATCTGCGCTCGCAGGCTACCGGCCCGCCCCGGCCAGATTCCGGCGCTAAGCTCCGCGCCGAAGCAACGCAAGCTGCAATCTCACCTCAACACGGGTGCCGCAGATCCTCAGAGCACCCGTCCTACTTCCCCGCTCCAAACTCCTTCACATACGCCGTACTCAGCGTGCCCTTGGTGGTCGCAATCGGCAGCAGCGTCGGATAAAACTGCACAAAAGTGGTATCCACCGCCGCGTGCTCCGAGTGGCAGGTGTAGCAAGTCGCCGGCCGCGGAATCAGCTTCCCCAGATCGCCATTCACATCGAAGAACGCCCAGTTGTCCGGCGAGTCGCCGAATCGCGACGCATCCTTCACATGCACCTCCATGCCCATCACCTCGCCAGCCTGCGAGTGCCCGCCGTGATTGATCGACGCGTGCGAGTCCGCCCCACGAATCTCCAGGATCATGACCGTCTTGTCCGGCCATGTCCCATGGGCCAGGAAGTAGTGATACGCCTGCGGGTCGACAAACACGTTGTCGAACATCGAGTGCCCCATCGACGTCGCGGCCTTCGGTCCATAGACCATGTCAATACCCGAGCTCAGAAACACCCACTCGCGGTAGTTCTGCGGCACGACGTACCCACCGTCCTTCGTGTAGGTGAGCACTCCGTCCTCCGCCGCTGACGCACCCTTCACGGCCCGCATGGGGCAAAACGCCGCCGCGGCTACGCCACAAAGCGCCACCGCTACACCGCCCCACAACGAAAGTCGCTTCATTCGTTCTCCGGTCTGTGTCCCTTTGTACGCCCAACCGCAGCCTTCAGTTCCGTGCTCCACCAGATCGAGCCGCATCACACTAGCGTGGAGGCACATTCCGCATGCCGGCGGCCGTCATGCACCGATACAAGGACCTTAACGGGAACTCAGGCGTCACGGCTTACGATTTGGGCACCGATTACATTGATGTCGAGTTCCGCGATGGCAAGCTATATCGCTACACGCATCACGTCCCCGGCCGCCAAGAGGTCGAGATCATGAAGCAACTGGCCGAAGAAGGCCAAAACCTCGCCACCTTCATCAACAAATATGTCCGCGACCGATTCGCCATTCGCCTCCGCTAAGCCCGAGGGCAATACCGCAATGTTGACCACGGCGAACGGTAGCGCGGTCCGCATCGGCATCTCGGGCTGGAGATACGGCGGCTGGCGGGGTGTCTTCTACCCGCCCAAGCTGGCGCAACGGCGCGAGCTGGAGTTTGCGTCCACGAAGTTCCCAAGCGTCGAGATCAACGGGACGTTCTACTCGCTGCAACGGCCATCGAGCTTCCGCCTGTGGTCCGCGTCGACGCCTGACGACTTCGTCTTCAGCGTGAAGGCTCCACGGCTGATCACGCACATGTTCAAGCTGCGCAACGTGGAACAAGCCCTGGCGAACTTCGCGGCGAGCGGACTCTTGGAACTGGGCCACAAGCTGGGCCCCATCCTCTGGCAATTTCCGCCCCAGCTACGCTACACACGCGAGCGCTTTGCATCCTTCTTCCCTCTTCTGCCACGCACCCAGGGCGCATTGGCATCCTTAGCCCGACTGCATGGGCCGCGCCTGGAGGGACGTGCCGCAACGGAGTTGCTCAGCGGCGTTTCCGCCGACATCCCCATCCGGCATTGCGTCGAGATTCGCGACGAAAGCTTTGCGACGACCGACTTCATCGAACTGCTGCGCGAGCACGACGTTGGCCTCGTCGTCGCCGACACAGTAGCGTGGCCGCTGCTCTTCGATGTCACCGCGGACTTCGTGTACTGCCGACTCCATGGCTCGGAAGAGCTTTACGCCAGCGGCTACGAGCACGACGCGCTGGAGATCTGGGCTGATCGCGTTGCGGCGTGGGCGACGGGAACGCGGGCGGAGGGCCGAAGGGCGTGCCAGGCCGAGGCGCATGCCTGCCCCCGCGATGTGTATGTCTACTTCGACAACGACATCAAGGTGCGAGCGCCCTTCGACGCGCAGGCGCTGGCGGAGAAGGTGCAGCATCGACTGCGTTGCTAAGTTTTAGCTCTCCGTCGAGGACTTCTCGCGGTTGTACGCGATGGCCAGTTGGAAGTTCTCGGCGATGCGCTGTGACTTGGCGATCACCAGCGCGGCGTGGTCGGGAGGCATGACCTCCCGGGCGGTTTCGGCAAACAGCGCGAGCCATCGGCGGAAGTGTTGCGGCTGCAATGGGAGCTTCAAGTGGCTCGCAAGCGGGTCGCCTTTGTATCGACGGTCCGTCAACAGCACCGTCGACCAGAAGTCCTTCAGCGTGGCAAGGTGCGTCGGCCAGTCTTCGACGGCTTCGTTGAACACCGGGCCGATCTCGGGATCCTGACGGACCTTGGCGTAGAAGTGGTCGACGAGGTTGTTGATCTCGTCAGGCGGTACGGTCTGGTCAAGTGGCATCATCAGCGTTCAGCTTACTTGCTGCTCTTATTGCCTGGTTCACCGGTTCGGGTGTCAAAGGTCTTGTGGCCGTTCGGGCACTCGGGGATCTTGTGCCCCTTGGTGACGTGGACGACGGCGTTGCAGCTCTTGCAGTGGAAATCGCCGGTCTCACGTGCTGTCTCGCCTGCGTGCGCAGCCATCATCTGCTCCTTCAGCGAACTCGAGCGCGCTCTGCTCATTCGATGCCAGGGGTTCGCCTTGCGTTCACCCGTTGCGGGGCGCCTGCCGCAGGAATGTAGTGCGTTCTGCCGCCATCCTGCCGCTGCCAAACTACTTCCGCGGCTCAGTGCCCTTTCTCAGCCGCGAGCCCTGGTGTGTGCCGCGTTCAATCCGTTCGTGTCGCCCACGCATCGCGTGGTAAACGCCGTACGCGATGATGCCCCCGATCAGCAGGACTGTGACGACGACCGCGGGCCAGAATCCCCGGGTGCCGTCCAGTCGCGCCGCCGCTGCAGCGCCCAGCCACGCCACGACGATGACCGCGATCAAGGCAATCAGTGCTCGTATCGACCTTTCCGGCATTCGGTCCTCCTTCGTGGCTTACGCACATCCTGGTCGGCTCGACAGCGCTACCGGCCTGCTATCAGCCTGCTATCAGCTATAGATGCCGAGGTCACGTATGCCGAAGTCCAGCACCACGGGACCGCTACACTTGACCGTGTGACCGCCCCCACACCCGCGAGCGCCGGCCCCAGCCTTCAGGAACAACTGGACACAATCACCGCGAACACTCGGGCGCTTGTTCCGCCGGAACGTCTGGCGCGCACAGAAGCGGTCATCTCCGAACTCCGCGCCACTGGCATCGAGGACCATCTGCTTCAGCCCGGCGCCCTCGCGCCGGGATTCGCGCTCTCGGCCTCCAACGGCAAGTTGGTTCGCTCCTCCGATCTG
Source organism: uncultured Verrucomicrobiae bacterium (assembly GCA_963795955.1). Classification (GTDB taxonomy): domain Bacteria; phylum Acidobacteriota; class Terriglobia; order Terriglobales; family Acidobacteriaceae; genus Granulicella. The sequence goes on along the minus strand of CAWCJK010000001.1, from coordinate 1,079,168 downwards.
CTGGCGCTCGGCCCCGTCGTGATCAAGTTCTTCCGTGGCCGCTGGTGTCCCTACGACGTCACTGAACTGGAGGCCTGGCAGGCTCTGCAACCCGCCCTGCGCGATCGTCGAGCGCTGCTTGTCGCCATCAGCCCGCAGATGGCGCGCCAGAACGCCTTCACCGCCGAGCGTCACAAACTCACCTTTCCTCTGCTTTCCGACCCCGGAGCCGCCATCGCGGAAACCTTCGGCATCGCACACACCGTCCCGGAACCAACGCGTCTCTGGTACCGCTCCATGCTGGTGAACATCCCGTTTCTGAACGGCGATCAAACCTGGCGCCTGCCCCTGCCCGCCACCTTCCTGCTCGATGCCAACGGGACGGTCCGCTACTCCAGGGCCTTCGCCGACCACCGGCTACGCCCCGAGCCCGCCGAAGTCCTCGCTCTCCTTTGATCATCTGCAAGACGAGTTCGTGCCGCGTCTAGAGCCCAGCGCGCCCATCCTCATCTCGTTGATTTACCCTCGCAACGTACCGCTCTGATGGGGAGAACATGCACATGCCGGAGACCGCCACAGCCTTGACCGATCGCAAAGCCTGGAAGGCTCTTGAAGCACACGCCAACGAGATGAAAGGGGTCACCATCAAGGACCTCTTCGCCAAGGACCCGGAACGTGGACCGAAGTTCACGCTGGAAGCCGAAGGCCTGCTGCTCGACTACTCCAAGAACCGCATCACCGACGAGACCCTGAAGCTTCTCGTCGCGCTCGCCGAAGAGGTCGACCTCAAGGGTCGCACCGAGGCCATGTTCACCGGCGAGAAGATCAACATCACCGAGAACCGCGCCGTGCTCCACACTGCCCTGCGCGCGCCCAAGGATCAGCAGATCCTGGTCGACGGAAAGAACGTCACGCCCGAGGTGCACGAGGTCCTGCACAAGATGTCCGCCTTCGCGCACCGCATCCGCAGCGGCCAATGGCGCGGCCACACCGGGAAGCGCATCAAGAACATCGTCAACATCGGCATCGGCGGCTCGGACCTCGGTCCCGTCATGGCCTACGAAGCACTAAAGCACTACTCCGACCGCCATCTCACCTTCCGCTTCGTATCCAACATCGACGGCACCGACTTCGTAGAGGCCGTGCACGATCTCCACCCCGACGAGACCATGTTCCTCGTCGCCTCCAAGACCTTCACCACGCTCGAAACCATGACCAACGCCCGCTCCGCACGCGAGTGGGCCCTCAAGGGCTTCGGCGGCGACGAGTCCGCCATCGCCAAGCACTTCGTCGCGATCTCCACCAACGAAAAAGAGGTCGCCAAGTTCGGCATCGACACCGAGAACATGTTCGGTTTCTGGGATTGGGTCGGCGGCCGCTACTCCATGGACTCCGCCATCGGCCTTTCCACCATGATCGCCATCGGCCCCCACCAGTTCCGCGAGATGCTGCACGGCTTCCACGCCATGGACGTGCACTTCCGCACCGCGCCCCTCGAGCGCAACCTGCCCGCCCTACTCGGCCTGCTCACCGTCTGGTACACCGACTTCTTCGGCGCCGAAACCGTCGCCGTCCTGCCCTACGAGCAATACCTGAAGCGCTTCCCGGCCTACCTCCAGCAGCTCACCATGGAGTCCAACGGCAAGCACGTCACGCTCTCCGGCAACAAGGTCACCTACGAGACCGGCCCGATCTACTGGGGCGAGCCCGGCACCAACGGCCAGCACAGCTTCTACCAGCTCATCCACCAGGGCACGCGCCTCATCCCCTGCGACTTCATCGGCTTCTACCGCACGCTGAACCCGCTCGGCAACCACCACGATCTGCTGATGGCCAACGTCTTCGCGCAGACCGAAGCCCTCGCCTTCGGCAAGATCCGCCGAGCAGGTAAAAGCCGAAGGCACGCCCGACTGGCTCGTCCCGCACCGCGTCTTCGAAGGCAATCGCCCCTCCAACACCATCATGGCCGGCGAACTCACTCCCTGCATGCTGGGCAAACTCGTTGCGCTGTATGAGCACTCCGTCTTCACCCAGGGCGTCATCTGGAACATCGACTCCTTCGATCAATGGGGCGTCGAACTCGGCAAGGTCCTCGCCCAAAGGATCGCCGGCGAGATCGAAGGCGACGGCGAACTCAAGCACGACAGCTCCACCAACAACCTCATCCGCCGCTACCGTTCCGCGCGCTAGGGACACTCCGCCAAGGCATCCGGCAAGCAGAAGGGCGCGAGACCTGCATCGGGGCTCGCGCCCTTCCGCTGTGATGGCGTGAACGCCTGCGCCGTCCCCGACTTGTATTCGAATCCTCCGGGCGTTTATCGTTAAACCAGAGCGGCAATCGAACGGATCCTCTCCGGGCCCTTGAACGCTCCCGGAGGCCCTTCCAGTGTCGACAGCTCCCACATCTCTCGCCCACGCGCCCGCACCCCACGCCTCGGCAGGTAATGGGGCGAAACCTCGGCAGCTCCCCGGAGTCGCACTCGAGGCCTACACAGGCGACCCCAACTTCATGGCCTCCCTGGCCCGCGGCCTCGTCGTCATCCAGGCCTTCACGCCGCAGATGCCGCAGATGACCATCTCGCAGCTAAGCCTGCGCACAGGTCTCTCGCGAGCCGCCGTGCGCCGCTGCCTGTACACCCTTTGCAAGCTCGGCTTCGCCGGGTGCGGACGAGTCGCAGCGCTACTCGCTGCGCCCCAAGATGCTCACGCTGGCCAACACCTACACCGCGTCCAGCACCCTCGCCAACGCCGCCCAGCCCATCCTCGAGCGCATGTCCGCCGTGCATCACGAGAGCTTCTCGGTGGCCACACTGGACGGCGACGACATCGTCTACATCGCGCGCTCCTCCGTGAACCGGGTCATGGCCGTTGATCTCCACATCGGTTCACGCCTGCCCGCGTTCTGCACCAGCATGGGGCGCGTGCTGCTCGCCTATCTTCCGCAGGATCAGCTCGAGCAGTACCTTTCGCGCCTGACGCTCACACCCTACACACCCCGCACCATCAACTCCGTCGAGAAGCTTCGGCTCGCGCTCCGCAACGTACGCCGCAACGGCTACGCTATTTGCGACCAGGAGTACGAGATCGGCCTGCGCTCCCTCGCTGTGCCCGTTACCGCACCAAACGGCCGCGTAGTGGCCACCGTGAACCTCAGCGGCCATGCCCCGCGGATGCCGATCCTGGAGATGCAGACCCGCTTCCTGCAACCGCTAAGAGCTGCAGCGGCAGAGCTTAGCGTCTTCCTCCGATAGCGCCAGTAACCCCGAACCCGGAGACGGCGTCTAAGTCAGCGATGGCGGATGTGCACCCACTCCGCCACATCGCTTCGGCGTTCGTTCGCAGAAAGTTGGAACGAGGACACCTTACGCAGACGGGACCGCATGAGCCTGGCACTACAGTCGCAACACGCAGAGATGCCGGGCATCGCGGAACTGGCCGAAGTACACCCCCGCCGACGCCGAATCCACCCAGCCGTGCTCTACTGCCTCGCCGTCGTTCTGGTACCGGTCCTCGCGGTCCCCTTCTTCATCTGGCTTGGCAGCTCCAACTTCTTCCTCCATCACGGAGCCAGCGCCTGGGTCCAGTCCAACGACTCCATCTTCAACGTCCATGACCGTCAGTGCGACGTGCTCGTCTTCGGCGACTCCACTGCGATGACGGGCATCGATCCTGAACTGCTGAACCGCTACACCGGGTTCCACACCTGCAACATCTCGGTCACCAACGCGGTGCTCGCCGTCACCGGCAATCTGGCGCTCGACCAATATCTCCAGCACAACCCGCGCCCCAGGATGCTCGTCGTGCAGCTTTCGCCCGATGACTTTCAACAGGGCAATCGCGTCTGGAACCACACCATCTACGCCGAAGGCCTCCTGGAGCTTCTGCGTCATGGCACGCCTCAGCAGGCGCACGCGGTCCTGCTGTCCCATCCGCGCGAGGCCATCGCCTTCGCCGGGTACGCTGCCGGGTACAGCGCGTACTACGCCCTGAAGGACGTCTGGTTTCGCGCAACGCACCTTCGCCCGGAAGAGGACGAGATCCGGGTCAACAACGGCTTCTTCACACCGCCGGCTCCCGCGCGCACCGCCTGCGAGCGCACCGACTCACAGCCAGCCGACGCCAGCGCCGCCTTCGCCCGCTCCATCACCACCGAATACGAACAACGCTACGGCGCACAGAACGGCTCCGTGGTACTCGTCGACGTCGCTCCCATCCCGTCCTGCGACGGCAATCTCGCCGTCTACTCACAGCAGTTGAACGGCGTCACCAACAACAAGCTTGAAGCACTTCCGATTCAGCTTTTCAACGATGGCCGGCACTACACCGCATTCGGTTCCCGTGTGGTCAGCGCGCTCGTTGCCCGCCAGGTAAATCAGGTAGCACGCCAGTTCCCTTCACTGGATGATCGGACGCCGTCTCCGTCCTCGGTCGCTGCGCTGCATCCGGTGGCCGTCCGGCACTAAGCTCGCTCGCACGTTCAACCAGTCTTCAATCAGCGTCAGACCCGAGCCGAATGCTCTTCAACTCCTATCGGTTTGTCTTCCTCTTTCTGCCGGTCGCGATGGCAGGCTTTCATCTGCTCGGCCGCTTCGGCCGCAAGCCGGTGATCGGCTGGCTGTCCCTCTGCTCGCTGGTCTTCTACGCCGTCTGGAGACCGCCCTTCGTTCTCCTGCTGCTCGGCTCCATCCTCGTCAACTACCTGGTCTCGCTTGCGATCGCGCGAGCCCCCGAGGGCGGCGCCAGCCGCAAGCGCCTGCTTTGGACCGGCATCTCGCTCAACCTTCTCGCGCTGTTCTACTTCAAATACCTCTACAAGACGCTGCTACTCCTGTTTCACCTGCACGCAAAAGGCAGCGCTCCGATCCCCATCCTGCTGCCGCTCGGCATCTCGTTCTTCACCTTCACGCAGATCTCCTACCTCGTCGACCTCGCACAGGGCGCAGGCGGAGCTCCAGGATCTGCTTGGCTATGTGCTGTTTGTAACCTTCTTCCCCCACCTCATCGCCGGCCCCATCCTGCACCACAAAGAGATGATGCCCCAGTTCGCCGCCGGCCGACGCTTCCGCCTCGTCCCCGAGGACGTCTCCATAGGGATCACGTGGTTTCTGCTCGGGCTCGGCAAGAAGGTGCTGATCGCCGACCAGCTCTCAGCCGGCGCCGACGCCGCCTTCGCCCACGCGGGCACCCAGACCGCAACGGTCGCCTGGGCAGGGCTGGTGATGTACACCATGCAGCTCTACTTCGACTTCTCCGGCTACTCGGACATGGCGATCGGCCTCGCCCGCATCTTCTCCATACGCTTCCCGCTGAACTTCGACTCGCCCTTCAAAGCCACCAGCGTCACCGAGTACTGGCAGCGCTGGCACATGACCCTGACGCGCTACGTCACGCTTTACCTCTACAACCCGATGCTGCTGGGCGTGCAACGCCGCCGCATCGCCGCCGGACAGAAGGTCTCGCGCAAGGCGCTCGCCACGCCCAGCGGCTTCCTCGTCCATGGCCGCTTACCCCACCATGGCCACCATGGCGCTGACCGGCATCTGGCACGGCGCAGGAACCCAGTTCCTCATCTTCGGCCTGCTGCACGGGATCTATCTCACGGCCAATCAGGCCTGGCGGCACTTCAGGCAGCGCCAACCCGATGCACAGCCCGCCCCGCCCACCAGCGCCCACGTCATGCTGATGCGGCTCGGCGTCTATCTCCAGGTGGCACTGGCCCTGGTCTTCTTCCGTGCCGACTCCCTGCACAGCGCCTTCGCCATGCTGGGTGACCTCTTCGGCGCACACGGCGCGGGGCACATCGGCGGCCTGCTCGACGCCACGCTCGCCTTCGCCCTGTTCCCGGTCGTCTGGTTCCTGCCGAACACCCAGCAGATCCTCAACGAAGAGCCCGGCGACCGCCGCGCACCTACGCCCTGGCTGCCGGACCTGCGCTGGAGGCCCAACTTCGGCTGGGGTATTGCTATGGCCGTGCTCTTTTTTGCCGTGCTCGCCAACCTCGGCAAACCCGCCTCGTTCTTGTACTTTCAGTTCTAGCAAAAACCCACGCGTTTCTTGCACTTCCGTTGCAGGCGCGGCCCCGCTTACAAAAGTCTTACACTCAGGGTTTCGCGCCCTCTGTATGGTCGAAATTGAAGGAGATTTCGTCCTACATGGCTTCCGCTACTCTGCCTCCGCCAAGTTCTTCCAGCTCCACCGCTTCAGGCCCCGAGAGCCTGCGCGCCGCCCAGCAAGCGACCGACAAGATCCGTCAGGATCTCCGCATGGGCCGTGAGTTCCAGCAAGGCCGTATCAACTGGATCACCAGCATCTTCATGGGCGCCTTCCACGTCGGCGCCATCGCCGCGCTGTTCTTCTTCTCCTGGAAGAACGTCGCCGCTGCGGCGGTCATGTACTTCCTCGCGATCAACGTCGGCATCGGCATGTGCTACCACCGCCTGCTGACGCATCGCGGCTACCGCGTGCCCAAGTGGCTCGAGTACTTCATCACCGCTTGCGGCACCATGGCGCTTGAGGGCGGCCCGATCTTCTGGGTAGCCACTCACCGCGTCCATCACCAGAACTCCGACCACGAAGGCGACCCGCACACCCCGCACGACGGCACCTGGTGGGCCCACGCCGGCTGGATCCTCTCCGGCCGCGCCCTGCACTCCGAGACCGCCCTCCTGGGCCGCTACGCCCCCGACCTCACCCGCGACAAGGTGCACGTCTGGCTGTCGCGCTTCCATTGGCTGCCGCTCACCATCGCCGGTGTCCTGCAGCTCGCCATCGGCGCCGCGGTCGCGCCCTCCGGTCACCGCATCGCCGGCGCGGTGGGCATGCTGCTCTGGGGAACCTTCCTGCGCACCACGCTCGGCCTGCATGCCACCTGGCTCGTCAACTCGGCCACCCACCTCTGGGGCTCGCGCCGCTTCGAAACCAAGGACGACTCCCGCAACTCCTGGTGGGTCGCTCTGCTCACCGGCGGCGAAGGCTGGCACAACAACCACCACGCCCACCCCGTCAGCGCGCGCCACGGCCTCGCCTGGTACGAGTTCGACATCAACTACTACGGCATCTGGGTCATGGAAAAGCTCGGCCTCGCCAAGAAGGTGCAGATCGCCAGCTTCGACCCCCAGAACCCCAAGCCCGCCGGCGTCTCCTAAACGCCTCAAGCGCCTCACCGAAGCCGCCCCTTACCGGGCGGCTTCTCTGCTTTGGGCGCCATCGCTCCCGCTATACTCGCCTCGTAAGAGCATGAAGATCACTCGCCGCAGCGGAACCAAGGCCTTCTTCATCACGCTGGGTGCGTGCCTCATCTGCGTCGCCGTCGCGCTCAACATCACCTGGATCCGCCTCAACGTAGGCCGGCTCGCGCTCGACATCCTCGGCGTCCTGCTCTTTGCCATCCTCATCGCCGGCGTCGTCCTGAACACCGTCTTTCTGTTGCGCGAGATTCGCCGCAACGAACGCCAGGACTCGTTCCTCAACGCCGTCACCCACGAACTCAAGACCCCCGTCGCGAGCATTCGTCTCTACCTCGACACCCTGCAGCGACGGTCCGTCCCCGACGAGCAGCGCAACCAGTTCTACCGCACCATGCACGCCGACACCGACCGCCTGATGGCCACCATCGACCAGGTACTCAAGGCCGGCGAACTCGGCCAGCGCGCCAAGGCCGCCGACCGCACCCGCATCGAGCTTCGTTCGCTCGTCGCCGAGTGCATCGCCACCGTGCTCGCGCGCTACCACCTGCCCGAAGACGCCATCGTGCTGGAGGAGGTCGCGGGCGACGTGCGCCTGTTCGTACTCGGCCACATAGAAGACCTCCGCACCGCGCTGCTCAACCTGCTCGACAACGCCGTCAAATACTCGCCCAACGGCGTCCACATTCGCTGCCGCCTTTCAATCGAGCGTTACACCTTCGCGGTCGTCGCGATCACCGACACCGGCCTCGGCCTCCCTACGAACGAACTCAAGCGCGTCTTCAAGCGCTTCTACCGCGCCGCCAGTGGTGATCGTGTGAAGATCAAAGGAACAGGCCTCGGCCTCTTCCTCGTCCGCACCATCGCGAAGCAGCACGGTGGCGAGGTGCGCGCCCTGAGCGATGGCCCCGGCAAAGGCACAACCATGCTGCTGAAGCTGCCGCTTGCGCTCGGCTGATTCGAACTCCTATGGCCACAGCACCGCTCATCGCAGTCATCGAAGACGAAGAACACCTTGCGCAGGGCCTCATCTTCAATCTGCAGGCGGAAGGCTACACGACCCACCACGAGGCCGACGGCGACGCCGCTCTGCGCTGGCTGCTCAGTCCAGACTCGCAACCCACTGCCGTCTTGCTCGACGTCATGCTGCCCGGTCGCGACGGCTTCAGCATCGTGCGCGCGCTTCGCGAAGCCAACCGTTACGTCCCCGTGCTTCTCCTCACCGCTCGCGGCCGCACCGAGGACGTCCTCGAAGGCTTCGCCGCGGGAGCCGACGACTACCTCCCCAAGCCCTTCGATCTCGGTGTCCTGCTGGCACGTCTGCATGGCCTTCTGCGACGCGCCCATTGGCACAGCGGCGGCTCGTCAACCCCCGATGTGCAGCCCGCCGCAGACCCCGCCCCCATCGCCGACGCAGTCATCGGCAAACACACCATCGACTTCGAAGCGCTCGAGATTCGCGGCGGCGACCAACCCATCCACCTCACCGTGATGGAGGCGGATCTGCTGCGCTACCTCATCGACCGGCCCAATCGCGTCGTGTCGCGCAAGGAGCTTCTCGAGGAGGTCTGGCACGTCCACGCCGACACCGACACTCGCCCGATCGACAACTTCATCGTCCGCCTTCGACGCTATCTGGAACCCGAACCAGCCGATCCCATCTACCTCATCACGGTGCGGGGCGTCGGCTACCGCTTCAACCCTCCGGAAGCCGACACTGATTCCAGCACCGACCCCAGTGCATCGAATCCCCATGGCAACAGTCGCGCTCCAGATCGATAACATGCACTGCGGTGCCTGCGTACGCCGGGTGCTTCAGACCCTGAACGCCATCCCGTCCACGCACGCCGATGAGGTCAACATCGGCTCCGCCCGCGTCACGACAGACGCCGCGCCTGACGAACTCACTCGCGCGCTCACCGCCGCAGGCTACCCCGCGACCTTGACCTCGCCGCAGCCGTGAGCACCTCCGCACCTTCCCCTTCGACCGAGCAGACCCTGCACATCGAAGGCATGACCTGCGCCGCGTGCCAGATTCACGTTCAACGCGCTCTGGAAGCCGTTCCCGGCGTGCAGTCCGCCTCAGTAGACCTCATGGGCCACACCGCCCGGATCACCGGCGCCACCGCACTCGACACCTCTGCCCTCGCGACCGCAGTCCGCAACGCCGGCTACGGCGTCACCGATCGCAAACAGCAGCAACCGCAGAGCACCGCAGACGCCGGCGCAAGCGACAGCGAACCTGCAACATCGCTCGGCTGGCGTGCAGCCTTGTCTCTTGCTCGCAGGCGCCATCGCCATGCTGCTCTCGATGCCGCTGATGAACGCGGCCCCGCAAACCGCCGCACCAGATCCGCTAAGCCTCTGGTTCATGCACCTCACCATGCCGCTCGTGCCCGGTGCGCTGTTACGAGTCCCGCCCGAAGTCCTCCGCTGGATCCTCTTCGCACTCGCCTCCGCAACCATGCTCTTCGCCGCGCCCGAGATCTACAGCGCCGCGTGGCGAGCCGCCCGGCACCGCGCGACCAACATGAACACCCTCGTAGCGCTCGGAACGCTGGTTGCCTACAGCGTCTCCGTTGCGGTCACCGATCGCCGACGCACTCGGTCATCCGCTCGCAATGTTCAGCGACGTCTACTACGAGGCCGTCGTTCTCATCCTCGCCTTCCTGCTCGCTGGCCGCTGGCTGGAGGCCCGCGCCCGTCACCGCGCCATGCGCGACCTCCGCGGCTTCGCCCGGCTCGAAGTTAAAGAAGCCCGCTGGCTCACAGACACCCCCCCGGCAAACGCCGAAACCCTCCTCAGCGCCAGCGAGACCCTGCTGCCGCTCGACGCCATAGCCGTAGGCGACATCCTTCGCGTCCTCCCCGGCGACCGCGTTCCACTCGACGGCGAGGTCATCGCCGGCCGCAGCTCCGTAGACGAATCCACCGTCACCGGCGAGCCCCTGCCCGTCACCCGCACCCGCAGGCGACCGCGTCCTCGGCGGCACCCTCAACCTCGACGGCGTCCTCGTACTCCGCGCCACCGCCATCGGCGCCGACTCCACCGTCGCGCAGATGCAGCGCCTGCTCGAACGCGCGCGCTCCACCCGCGCTCCGCTGCAACGTCTCGCCGACCGCGCCAGCGCCATCTTCGTTCCGACCGTCCTCGCACTCGCCGCCCTCACCTTTGCCGTTTGGGCCATCATCGACAACACCGGCCCCCACCACCTCGGCTTCGCCCGCGCCCTCTCACTCGCCATCTCCGTCCTCGTCATCGCCTGTCCCTGCGCCATGGGCCTCGCCGTCCCCGCCGCCATCGCCGTCACGCTGGGCACAGCGGCCCGCGCCGGCCTGCTCTTCAAGGACGGCGACGGCATCGAACGCCTCGCACAGGCCGACACCCTCGCCTTCGACAAGACCGGCACCCTCACCGAAGGCCGCCCCCGGGTCACTGCTTTCGAGCGCTCCCCCACCGCGCAATACAGCAACGAACAACTCCTTCACTGGGCCGCCGCAGTCGAGCAGGCCTCAACCCACCCGCTCGCCATCGCGATCCGCGACTTCGCCCAGCAGCACGCTAACTCACCAATCCCGTGTCTCGTCACCGCCGCCCGTGTCCTCCCCGGCACCGGCGCGGAGGCCAACATCGACGGCCACCACGTCGCCATCGGCAACGCAGCGCTGCTGCCCGCGCCAGACGCCGCCTCCACCTCCGCCCTCGCCGCAACCGACGACCGCAACACCGATGTTCCTCATCGTCGACGGCCACCATCAAGCCACCTTCTTCGCCGTAGACACCCTCCGCCCCTCGGCCCGAAACCTCCAGCGCCAACTGCGCGACCTCAGCGTCCGCCCCGTCCTCCTCACCGGCGACATACCGGCGTCCGCAAAGGCCATCGCCGAGGAGGTCGGCATCGCCGAAGTCCGCGCCAGCCTCCTCCCCGCCGACAAGGTCCTCGCCATCGAATCCCTGCAGCGCGAAGGCCACCGCGTCGCCATGGCCGGAGACGGCATCAACGACGCCGCCGCCCTCGCCCAGGCCGACGCCGGCATCGCCGTCGCCTCCGGCACCGACCTCGCCCGCGACGCCGGCCACATCCTTCTGCTCCACCACGACCTCAACCTGATCCCGCTCGCGATCCGACTCGCCCGAAAGTCTCGCCGCCTCATGCGCCAAAACCTCGCCTGGGCGCTCCTCTACAACGTCATCGGCCTCCCAATTGCCGCAGGCCTTCTCCTGCCCCGCTTCGGCATCGCGCTCAGCCCCGCGCTCGCCAGCGCCGCCATGGCCTTCAGCTCCGTAAGCGTCCTGCTCAACTCCCTCCGCCTCACCCGCACTCCCAAGCCACTAGCTCTCCTCCGCGTCCCTTAGCGCTCCCTTGGCGCCCTTAGCGTCAGCTTCTCGCCCGCCCGCGCGCCTGTGCCCTACTTCCTACTTCCTCGCCCCTGTACCCTAATCCTGAAGTGCGCATATTCACCCGCTACATCCTCCGCGAGATCATCGGCTACGCCCTCTTGGGCGGCCTGCTGTTCACGTTCGTCCTGCTGATGCGGTACCTTCTGCCGCTCCTGGAACTCTTCGTCCGCGGCATCGCCTCGCCACTCGACCTGCTCCGGCTGCTCGGCTACCTCATGCCGAACTTCCTCACGCTGGTGCTGCCGATGGCCGTGCTCATCGGCATCCTGCTGGGCCTCAGCCGCCTCGCCGCCGACAGCGAGATCACCGCCATGCGCGCCAGCGGCATCGGTGTCACCGCCTTTCTCCGCATCGTCAGCCTGCTCGCGGTGGTCTGCTGGATAGGCGGCCTCTTCAACGCGCTCTACGTCGCGCCCGCGCGCCACCGCCGCCCTCCTCCGCTACGAGCAGGCCGCCAAGACCTCGCAAGCCACGCATCGAAGTCCAACCCCGCGTCTTCTACGAGGACCTCAAGAACTACGTCCTCTACGTCCAGGACGTCATGCCCGGCACCAACGGCACGGCGCTCTGGAAGAACGTCTTCCTCGCCGACCTTTCACAGCCCACATCGCCGCACATCATCACCGCGCAGGACGCCGTCGTCCTCGGCGGCGGTGGACAGACGCTTCATCTCGAACTCTCCGACGGCGCCCGCCACGACCTCACCGCCTCCAACCCCAACGAGTACGACGTCTCCACCTTCGCCTCCACCGATCTGCCCGTCCAAAGCGGCCAGGGTGAGGACACCCAGCACATCACCCGCCGCGACACCCCGCTGCAGGCGCTCAACACCAGGGATCTTCTGCGCCTCGCCTACGGCCCCAGGGGCTCGCAAGCGCACCGCATCGAACTGCACCGCCGCTTCGCCTTCCCGACCGCCTGTCTCGTCCTCATGCTCGTCGGCGTGCCCCTCGGGCTCAGCTCCAAACGCGGTGGCAAAGGCGCCGCCTTTGTCCTCACACTGCTGCTCGTCTTCCTCTACTACTTCGCCTCGCTGATGGGCACAGCCCTCGCCCGCGACGGCAAGCTGCCGGCCGGCGTCGGCGTCTGGGCGGCCAACGTCGTCTTCTCCATCGCCGGCATTCTGCTCATTCAGCAGATGTCGACAGGCGGCGCCGTCCTGTCCTACATCGCCTCGCTCGGCCCGTCGCTCCGCAAGCCCCAGGCCGCCCGCGAGCGCCTCGCCGCAAACGGCTGGGCCAGCAACGGTTCCAACACCGTCATGCAGCGCATTCGCCTGGCCCTGCACAGCCGCTTTCCGCTCATCCTCGACGAGTACGTGATGGGCAGCTTCCTGCGCAACTTCGCGCTCGTCCTCGCCGGCATCACGGTCCTGTTTCTCATCTTCACGTTCTTCGAGCTCATCGGCGACATCGTCCGCTACCGCACGCCTCTCGTCACCGTCGGCGACTACCTCCTGAACCTGATCCCATTCGTGCTCTACAACATGACTCCGCTCTGCTCGCTGGTGGCGGTGCTCATCACCTTCGGCGCCCTTGGCCGCACCAGCGAACTCACCGCCATGAAGGCCACCGGCATCAGCCTCTACCGGGTCGTCGCTCCCATCCTCGTCATTGCGGCCATCTTGTCCACCGCGCTCTTCGCCTTCGACGAGGTGTATCTCCCCTCCGCCAATCGCCGCCAGGAAGCTCTCCTCTCCACCATCAAAGGCAAGCCCGCCCAAACATTCTTTCGCCCCGATCGCAAGTGGATCTCCGGCCAGGCCACCAGCGCCGGCGACCCGACCCGCATCTTCTACTACCAGTTCTTCGACCCCGACAAAGACGTCTTCGCCAATCTCACCGTCTTCGAGTTCCAGCCCCACACCTTCGCCCTCACGCGCCGCATCTTCGCCTCCAGCGCACAGTGGGACAGCCATAACCAGCGCTGGATCCTAAGCGACGGCTGGCAGCGCACCTTCAACGGCGAAACCGTCTCCGGCTTCAGCACCTTCCGCGAAGCCTCGTTCGCCGACATTCGCGAACAGCCCTCCTACTTCAAAAAAGAAGAGCGCCCCTCCCAGGAGATGAGCTACGACGAACTCTCCGGCTACATCCGCGACCTGCAACAGAGCGGCTTCGACACCACGCGATTGCGCGTGCAACTCAACCGCAAGCTCGCCTACCCCCTCATCACCTTCGTGATGGCCATCATCGCCGTGCCCTTTGCGCTTTCCGCAGGCAAGCGTGGCAGCATCGCCGGCCTCGGTGCAGCAGTTGGCGTTGCCATCGCCTATTGGATCGTCGCCGGGATCTTCGAAAACCTCGGCGATGTAAACTCCCTGCCCGCCGTCCTGGCCGCCTGGTCGCCGGACCTGCTCTTCGCCATGGCCGGCTCCTACCTGCTGCTTCGAACACCCACTTAGAACGGCGATAACTGACCGCGAGAAACAGAAAAGGCATGGGTCGTTAAACCCATGCCTCTGCATTGCTGTGTTAGGTGGAAGTTATGCCATGAACTTGCGACGCAGCGTGCCCGCAACTCCGAGCAGCCCCGTGCCAAGCAGCACCATCGAAGACGGCTCCGGTGTGGCAGCGGTCGCGAGAGGAAGGTTGATGTTCAGAACAGCAGGCGCGCCCATCACCTCGGCGTAGACGAGCTGGAACCCAAAGGTTCCCGTCGGCCCGTTGTACGTCGCCGTGGTGCTTTCAGGGCTGGTCGGCCCCGGCAGCGTTGATGACGGTCATGCCGTCGATGCGTCAGGGTCAGACCGTCATCGTGCGCCACCGTAAACTTCTCGCCGTTGCGTGACGCTTACCGTGCCGGTGATGTTGAACAGCGTGTTGTTCAACGTGCCATCCGTGCCGGTGAATGTGCCACCGCCGCTGTTGATGAAGCTCGAGATCGTGTAGTTCTGGCGGCGTTGGTCGGTGCCGACGATCGAGCTGAAGTTAGCGGCGAGGGGCGGTGAACGTGCCAGCCATAGTGGCGCCGCACGGTTCCGACGTCAGCCGCAGTGGCGTTGGCCACGGTGCTCGCGCCGTTGGTGTTCGAATAAACAGTACCGGTGACGGTGGCTGCGTGCCCAGTGGCAGTAAACAAGAGACCGCAGGCGATCGCTGCGGAGGTGACGAGGTTCTTAGTCGCAAAGAGTTTCAAGCAGTTATTCCTCAATTTGAAAAGTTTTGAAGCCAAGGAAGGTCGAACCAGAGCCCGGAGAAATCCTGCGCTCTACCAAACAAGGTCATCTCTGCGCGCACGCCAAACGTAAGGTGCAGCGTCTTTTAAGTCAATGTCGTTCTTTAGCGCTGTCGTCTATGGCCGGAATTCGGTTACGAAACACATAACAAAAGGCATGGGCGGTAACCCATGCCTTCGTTACTGTCGGTAAGTTACGCCTTAGAGCGTGTTCAAATACTTCCGGCGAAGAGTGGCTCCAAGGCCAAGCAGCCCCGTGCCAAGCAGCATCATCGACGATGGCTCCGGAGTCGCAGCGTTGGCGAGCGGAAGGTTAATCGATCAGACTCCGCAGGAGCGCCCATCACCTCAGAGTATCCAAGCTGGAAGCTCTGAAGTCCCGCCAGGGCCGGTGTAGACATAGGTTCCCGAAGTTGGGCTGGTCGGCCCCGTCGCGTTGATCACGGTCTGCCCATCGATGGTCAGGATCAAGCCGTCATCGTGTGTAGCCGTAAAAGTCTCACCAGTCGTGACGTTTACAACACCACTGACGTAGAAAAGAGTGTTGTTTAGATCCGCACCGCCCCATCGTGCCGGTGTACGTGCCCCCGCCGGTGCCGACGAAGCTCCCAATGGTGTAATCGTGGGCCGGATCGCCCGTCCCGCCATACGAGCTGAAGTTGAGCGACGGTGCACGTGAAAGTACCCGCAAAAGTGCCGGCGCTTCCCGGAGTCAAGTTGGCGTTCGCACCACCGGTGTTGTTGTAAATAGTGCCGCTGACCGTTGCGCGCTTCCTGTGGCAGTTAACAGCAACCCGCAGAGAATTCCTGCGGAGACGACGATGTCTTACTCGATAGAGTTTTCAAGCAGTATCCCTCAATATGAATTTGAAGTCAGAAGTCGAACATAGAGCCCGAAGAAACTCTGCGCTGTACCTTTGGTAAGGCCATCTCTGCGCGCAGCGCCAAACCTACGCTGCACCCCATACCAAGTCAATCGCGATCTCACAGATGTCGTCTACAGTCAACATGCCTTCGGTGCACTCCGTGAAGCGGCGATGAACTTGCACTCGCTCAAGATGCGGACCCCACAGTTTTGCTCACCGCCATTTCATCGAAGAACACTCACCCAACCGAAACCAGTGGCGCGCACCCAGAAACGCTCAACGCCTCTTCGTAAGCACACCGCCTGATCCGCCCGTATCAGGTCGGTCGCTTACAATCCCGTAGAGATGCTTCGTTCTTTTTCTTTGCCCGCTATTGCGCTTTTGTCGCTTCCATCCGCGTACTCCCAGGCCACGGCCCACCACACCACGACCGCAACGCATCATCCCGTCGCGCATCCGGTCGCACGCACAGAGTGCGTCAAGCTGCCTGAGATCTCACCAAAGGTCCCCGCCGTTCCTGCCGGCACACCCTGCCCGAAGGCACTCATCACCATCGCGGAGAACATCACCTTTGCGCCGGTCGTCAGCCCTGAACTCCGCGCGATGTTCCCAAATCTCCCCATGGACTTCTCGCTCGACTACCAGGACATCCACGTCGGCACAGGCGAGCCCGCCAAGCCGCACATGTTCTACACCGTCAAGTACACCGGCTACCTGACCGACGGAACGAAGTTCGACTCCTCCGAGGACCACCCTGAGGTCAAGAACGGCTACACCTTCCCCTATGGCGGCCGCGGCGTCATCGCGGGCTGGAACATGGGCTTTGAAGGAATGCGCATCGGCGGCAAGCGGCGGCTCTTCGTGCCCTATCAGCTTGCCTACGGCGAGCGCGGCAACCCCCACATCCCGCCCAAGTCCGAACTGATCTTCGATCTCGAACTCGTGTCGCAGAGCACGACGCCGCCGACCCCACCCGCGCCCCCCGCCGGCGCCCCTGGGTCGCCGTCCAACCCCGCGACCCCCGGCGCCCCGGCGACGCCCGGCACTCCTGGCGCCCCGGGCAATCCCGGCGCGCCCACACCCCCGCAGCCCGGCGCCCCCGGCAGCACCACGCCGCAACCGGCCAATCCGCAGACCGGCCCTGACGTGAAACCTGCTCCGGCCCCAACCACCGCACCGGTCGGCCCGCAATCGCCGCCGCCCGCACCCAAGCAGCCGCCCCAGGGACTCTAGCCACCATGTTTCAGCGCCTCAGCCCGCTCTTTCCGTACCTTCGCCGCTATTGGCGGAGCTTCGCGCTGGGCGGGCTGGCGCTGCTGGTCTACAACTGCGCCAAAGCCACCATTCCGCTGCTCGTCGGCACCGCCGTCGACGACATCCGTCGCGACATCCACGCCGCCGCCGTCTGGCAGCACGCGCTCGAACTTCTGGGCGTCGCCATCGTCTCGGCCGTCTGCCTCTACCTCACCCGGCAGATCATCATCGGTGCCTCGCGCGAGATCGAGTTCGACCTCCGCAACGACATCTTCGCCCAGCTTGAGCGCCAACCTCCCGCCTACTTCCACCGCAACCGCACCGGCGACATCATGGCCCGCACGACCAACGACCTTTCGGCCGTTCGTCAGCTTCTCGGGCCAGCCATCATGTACTCGGCCAACACCGTCGTCTTCACCGCGGCGGCCCTGCCCTTCATGATCCGCATGAGCCCGCGGCTCACGCTCTTCGCCTTCCTGCCCCTGCCCTTCGCGTCCGTTCTCGTACAGTTCTTCGGCGCCCGCATTCACACCCGCTTCGAACGCATCCAGGCCATGTTCTCCGACATCTCCGCGCAGGCAGAAGAAAACTTCTCCGGCGCGCGCCTCATCCGCGCCTTCGCGCAGGAAGAGGCCCAGATCGAGGCCTTCGAAGAGTCCAACCGCGAGTACATCCGCCGCAGCCTCCTGCTCGCCCGCCTCATGGCCATGCTCTGGCCCACGCTCGAACTCGTCCTCGGCGTGTCGCTGATGATCACGCTCCTCGTCGGCGGCCGCGAGGTCGTCCACCATCAGCTCAGCGTCGGCCAGTTCACCAGCTACATGGTCTACATGGTGCAACTCACCTGGCCCATGATCGCCATCGGCTGGGTTGTCAATCTCGTCCAGCGCGGCGCCGCCTCCGTAGTCCGCATCGACCAGCTCCTGAAAGAAGAGCCCGAGATCGACGACAGCGAGGCCGTCAACACCGCCAGCGCCACTACACCCGGAGTCGTGTCATCCCGCAGCGCAGCGGAGAGGATCTGCTTCTGCCCCCGCCCCAGCCCGCACAGCCACCGCTATCCAAGGCGACATCGAGTTCCGCCACCTAAGCTTCCGCTATCACACCGGCCCCGAGATCCTCCACGACATCTCGCTCCACATCCCCGCAGGCACCTCGCTCGCCATCGTCGGCCCGACGGGCTCTGGCAAATCCACACTCGTCTCCCTCATCCCGCGCCTCCACGACGCCGCGCCCGGCACCGTCCTCATCGACGGCCACCCCATCCGCGACTACACCCTCGCCGACCTCCGCGCCGCCATCGGCTTCGTCCCCCAGGAGACCTTCCTCTTCTCCACCACCGTCGAGGACAACATCGCCTTCGGTCGCCCCGGCGCCACACCCGAGCAGGTCCTTGCGGCCGCGGAGACCGCGCACATCGGCAACGAGATCCTCGAGTTCCCACGAGGCTTCAGCACCGTCGTCGGCGAACGCGGCATGACGCTCTCCGGCGGCCAGAAGCAGCGCTCTGCGATCGCCCGTGCCCTGCTCCGCGAACCCCGCATCCTCATCCTCGACGACGCACTCGCCTCGGTCGACACCTACACCGAAGAGCAGATCCTCACCGGCCTCCGCGAAGCCATGCAGGGACGCACGTCGATCCTCATCGCGCACCGCGCCTCCACCGCACGCAACGCCGATCGCGTCGCCGTCCTGGTCAACGGCCGCATCGCCGAACTCGGCACCCACGACGAACTCGTCGCTCGCGGCGGCTACTACGCCGACCTCGTCGAGAAACAAAGCCTCGAAGAAGAGATTCTGCAAGCCGTCTAGTTCCGCGGCCTGTAGCGCAACGTCCGCACCCTTCGCGTCAGCTTCTAATCAATTCGTAATAACCCATCGGCCAGCGCCGTGAGTACCAGAGAGTCATAGCCACGCGCGCCCGCCGCAGGCACTATGGCTCGATGCAAACGTTGCGCCTCATGAGCGAGATCTTTGGGGTCGCCATCCTCGCGCTCGCCGCAGTTCTGAACGCCTTCGTGCTCTTCCTCTGCTCCGCCATCGCTCTAAACGCCCTTCGACCCCATCGAGAGACAGCACGCCCCTCACCTCGCCGTGGTCTCCTCTGGTCCGCCCGCTAGGTGTCCGCCTACTCCTCCGAGCCCTTCCCCATCACCTTCACAATCACGCGCTTCGACCGCTGCCCATCGAACTCGGCATAAAACACGCGCTGCCACGTGCCCAGATCCAACCGCCCCTTCGTCACCGGCAGCGTCGTCTCGTGGTGTAGCAACAGCGCCTTCAAGTGCGCATCCGCATTGTCTTCGCCGGTCTGATGATGCTTATACCCCGGCCACCGCGGAGCCAGCTTCTCCAGCCACACGCCGATGTCCTCGATCAGCCCGCTCTCATGGTCATTCACATAAATCGCCGCCGTGATGTGCATCGGCGAAACAAAACAAAGCCCATCCTCCACGCCCGACTTGCGCACAATCGCCTCTACCTGGTCGGTGATGTGCACCATCTCGTACTGCTTGCGCGTGTTGAACGTCAGATACTCGGTATAAACCTTCATCCCACCCATGCTAAGCGTGCGCCACACATCCGTTACCATCAGCCCTGATGACCATCACTCAGAAGCGTGCCCTCGTCACCGGAGGCGCGGGCCTCATCGGCTCCCACATCGTTGACCTCCTCATCCGCGAAGGCTGGACCGTTCGCATCCTCGACAACCTCGAGCCCCAAACCCACAAGCAAGGCAAGCCCGCCTGGATCAACCCACAAGCGCAGTTCGTCCAGGGCGAAGTCCAGGACGCCGCCACCATGCGCGCCGCGCTCCAGGACATCGACGTCGTCTTTCACGAAGCAGCCTACGGCGGCTACATGCCCGAGATGGCCAAGTACGTCCTCGTCAACAGCTTCGGCACCGCCCAGATGCTCGAGATCATCCGCGACGAAAAACTCCCCGTCAAAAAGGTCCTCGTCGCCAGCTCACAAGCGGTCTACAGCGAAGGCGCCGCCCTCTGCCCCGAACACGGCCACGTCAATCCCGTCCGCTTCGACCTGTAGCTCAACTCCGCGCCGGCGACTTCGCCGTCCACTGCCCCGTGCTGGTCTCCGGAAGACCCTGCGGCAAGATCACAACCTCCATCCCCACCCCGGAAAACACGCCCGGCGGCGGCGAAACCGTCTACGCCCTCACCAAAGTCGACCAGGAACGCCTCGTCCTCCTCTGGGGCAAGCAGACCGGCATCCCCACCGTCGCGCTGCGCTACTCCTGCACCTACGGCCCGCGCCAGTCGCTCTTCAACCCCTACACCGGCGTCATCGCCATCTTCTGCACCCGCCTGCTCAACAACCAGCCACCGATCATGTACGAGGACGGCGGCCAGACCCGCGACCTCTGCTTCGTCGAGGACATCGCCCGCGCCAACCTGCTCGCCGCCGACATCCGACCAAGCTGGACGGCCTCCCCGTCAACGTAGGTTCCGGCCGAGCCACCAGCGTCCGCGACCTAGCCCAGATCATCGCGCAACAACTGGCATCAACATCGCCCCCATCGCACGCGGCGAGTTCCGCCCCGGCGAAATCCGCTCCCTCATCTCCGACATCTCCCGCATCCGCACCATCGGCTACGAGCCCTCCGTCACCATCGAAGAAGGCATAGGCCGCTACGTCCAGTGGATCCGCACGCAAGGCACCGTCAAAGACTACTTCGCCGAAATCGAAGCCGGCCTCCGCGCCAAGGGCATCGTCCAAAGCGTCGCAACCTAAACCGCTCATCCGCCGGGTGCCCCACCCTCACACCTGTCATTTCGACCAGACGCAGCGAGCCGTATCGAGCCGCATGCCTCGCCGGACACCCGCAATGCTCGCAAACCCGCCCACAGCAAGCCAGTCCAACCCCACACCTATCTCGTCACCCCACAAAGATCGCCGTTGACATTCCCTGCCCCGTGAGTAGCTTGTAACCTGCATCCGCATCAAGCCGCGACAGCCGCACACCGCCAGCACGCCGGGGGAACCTATGCACCACGCACATTCCGCGCTGACCAGCCGCCTGTTTGCGCTCGCGGCCGTCCTCTTCCTGCTCGCGCCGCTCTGTGACGCGCAACAGCCCTACATCGGCCGCTGGGACCTCTACACCGGCTTCTCCGACCTCAACACGCCCGGTCTGAACAACATCAACCAGATCGGCTTCCATCTCCAGGCCGGCTTCAATGCCAATCGCTGGTCGTCCTTCGGCTTCGACTACAGCACCCAGAACGGCTCCACCTTCCTCACCCCCGGCATCGCCACGCCCGCGCTTCAACAGCAGCTCGCCGCCATTCTTCCCCCCGGCTACCCGCTCAAACTCCCCGTCGACAGTCACCATCCAGACCTTCACCGCCGGCGGCCAGCTCGTCATCCGTCACTACCGCCACGCCACCTTCTTCGTGCGCCCGGTCCTCGCCGCCTTCCACATCAACGGCACCCCGCACCCCAACGACCCCGTCAACACCATCGTCGCCGAGATCCTCGCTCCGCAAGGCCACCTCACCGACTGGTACGGTGCCTACGGCGCCGGCGGCGGAGCCGAGCTCCCCCTCATGAAACACCTCGGCGCCCGTGTCCAGTTCGACGCCGGCTGGAACCACCCCTTCACCAACATCCTCGGCAAAGGCGCCTGGACCTACCGCTACTCCATCGGCCCAGCCTTCCACTTCGGCCACAACATCGCGCACTAACCAGCGTGACCCCTAGTCCGCAACCAGCAGCCCCGAAGCCTCCGCCCCGCCGGAGGCTTCTTCCGTCTCCGCCCGCGGCGGCACCCGCGGCGGATGCACCAGCGACACCAGGATGAAGCTGATAATCATCAGCAACAGCCACGACCCCAGCTTGCTGAAGTGCACCATCTGCCACGCCGTCTGCTGATGCGGATACACCCACACCGCCGCAAACGTCCCAATGTTCTCCGCCGCCCAGATAAACAGCGCCACCAGCACAAATCCCAGCAGCAGCGGCATCCGTCGGTAGACGCGATACGGCTTGTAGTACACCCACGTCCGCCCAAACGCCGCAGCCACCATCACAAACAGCAGCACCCGCACATCCCGCACGAAGTGGTTCGCAAAGAAGTTCGCATAGATCAGCACCGCCAGCGCCACGGTCCAACTCTTCTTCGGATACCCCGTGTACCGCATGTCGAAGATCCGCGTAACCCGCGCAAGGAAGCTGCCCACCGACGCGTACATGAACCCCGAAAACAGCGGCACATGCCCAATGTGGAAGAAGCAATGCTCCGGATACGTCCAGGACCCTACGCTCGTCTTGAACAGCTCCATCGCCGTCCCAACCACGTGAAAGACGAGGATCACCTTGGCCTCGCGCAGCGTCTCCATCCGAAACAACAGCAGCAACGCCTGAACACACAACGCCGCCAGGAACAGGAAGTCATACCGCGCCAACGGCGCATGCGCCGGCCAGAAAAACTTTGTCAACAACACCAGCGCCAGCAGCACTCCGCCAAATAAACAAGCCCACGCCTGCTTGAACCCAAACAGCAAAAACTCCCAGACACGAGCCCGCAACGTGCTCCGCGGAACACGCTCCTCAAGCCGAACCCGGACACTCATGAAACCGGGTCTGCTGATCCTCAGGTCCTTCGCCAGCGGCAGATACGTCACGTCGACGCCAACATACACCCACTCACCAGGCTCAAACGCATACCGTCCAACATACACTTCGCCACGACGCCGTATTTCGCGACGCCCTTCACCGACGTTGTCATCTCGCCCGAAGCCGCGCGACAGCGCACGCGACCCGCAGGAGCCGGAGAGACCTCCGCACTCTGCTCGCAGGGCCACGACTCGCATGCGACAAGCATCGAACCTACGCCGCGACTTAACAGCCGCTGAGCGCAGCGAACGAGCCGCAAAGCTTGCCAGCTTCGCGCGCTTCAGCCGCTGAGGTACGCTTGGCTCAACTCGATGCGCACACCCGTCACTTCGCCGCTCGCACTAGCCCTCCTGCTCACGATTCACGCCGCAACGCCCAATGGCAACTCCAACACGCCCACACCACCGCCGACCTCCGCGGCATCGACAACGTCGGCAGCGGCATCGCCTGGGCCTCCGGCACCAACGGCACCGTCCTCCGCACCGAGGACGCCGGCTACCTCTGGCAACACTGCGCCATCCCACCCGGCGCCGAGCATCTGGATTTCCGAGGCATCCAGGCCTTCGACGCCAACACCGCCATCGTCATGTCCTCAGGCAAAGGCGACCTCTCCCGCCTCTACAAAACCACCGACGGCTGCCAAACCTGGAAACTCCTCTTCACCAACCCCGACAAAGACGGCTTCTGGGACGGCATTGCGTTTTTCAGATAAGCTAACGACGGTTGGCTCTTGGGCGATCCGGTCGACGGCAGCTTTATCGTGAACCGCGTTAGCAACAGCCCAGAGGGCGTCACGGTCGAGAACCTGCCCCGTCCCGAGAATTGGCAGGAAATCAGCGAGCACCGCAACAGCTGCTCAGCCGCGGTCGCGGTGCCTTCGCCGCCAGCAACTCCAGTCTGACGTTGCCACTCAAGGGTGTTTTCGCCACCGGATCCGCGGTCAAACGCCCGACAGAGAATTGCAGGGCAGCCGACATTTGGTTCGGAACAAGCGGACCGAACGGCGCCAAGATCTTCCGCCACCAGCTGAACCTTCGCCCAGTGCGGCGATAATGCCACGACGCAATGGGTCGCACAGTCGACCCGCCATTGGTCGGCTCGAACGCACTCACTCGGGCGTGTTCTCCATAGGAGACGAAGACGGTGTGCGGCTCGTCGCGGTCGGCGGCGATTACGCCAAGCCAGGACAGTCCGCAAACACAGCCACATACACCAACGGACAGCGGTGAGCACTGGTACCCCGCCGTTACGTCCCCCCACGGCTACCGCTCCGCCGTCGCCTAGCTCCGCGACCACAACACCTGGATCACCGTAGGCCCCAACGGCACCGACATCTCCACCGACGACGGCCGCAACTGGCGCCCTCTCAAACCCGGCCCCAACGACGCCCCCGACGCCGACCAGCACTGGAACGCCCTCTCGCTCCCCTTCGTCGTAGGCCCCCACGGCCGCATAGGCCACCTCCGCGAAGACGCCCTCCCATCGCCGCCGCAAAAGTGACCCCCCACCAGCTAAACCCCTGTATTTCAAGACTTTGCCCGCAAGCTGCTGAAAACAGAGACTTTAACGAGCAAACAGGCGAGAAGCCCAGAGCTAACCCGAATGGATTGAAGACTTTACGCAAAACAGCAGGGGGCGGGGTACCACCCGAGCCCTACCGAGCCCACCACGTCATCCCATCCGGCTCCCGCCCCACATCAATGGTCGCCACCCGCTCCAGCCGCCCGAGGTCCACCACTGCCACAAAATGATCGCGCGGGCACGCCACAAACGCCCGCCGCCCGCTCGGATCCAACTGAATCGCCGAAGCCCCACGCTCCTCGATGGGCACTCGCTTCACCACCGCACGCGTATGCGCGTCCAGCACCACCAGGTCCTTGCCCGTGTGCGTCGTCACCAGCACCCGCGCGCCATCCGGAGTCCACCGCAACCGGTTCGCTCCAGTCGTTCCTGCCGGAAACCGCGCCGCCGCGCGTCTCGTGCTGGAGGTCCAGCACCGAGATCGTCCCATCGTCGTTCCCCACCCAGGCCTCACGCTCATCCGGACGACACCGCAAAGCCCTCCGCCTTCGCCCCAACCGGCAGAATCGTCCCCTGCCACTCCGTATGCGTATAGCTAGCCGGCGGCTGCGGCGCCCCGGGCACCACATTCGGCCGCACCGTCACGCGGTCAAACACCGTCATCGTCCCGGACCCCGCATTCGACACCAGCATCTTCGCCCCATCCCGCGACACCCACAGCATGTGCGAGTTCTGCTGCCCCGTCCCCAGCACCTCGACCACGCGGTCCTGCGCCCGGGTCCAGCACCCCCAACGCCTCCGACCCCGCAGCCGTAAACCACACCCGGTCCCCATGCACCCAAACCCATGCGGCCCCACCAGCGGCAGCAAATCCACCGCCGGCAGCGCCGCCGCATGCATCAGGTCCACCCGGGCCAGCGTGTGCAACGTGCCCTCGCCAAAGTTCGACACAAACGCCGTGCGCCCATCCGGCCCGACCACCACCTCATGCGGATCCTGCCCGATCGGCACATGCGCCAACACCCGCAACGTCTCGCCATCCACAATCGCCAGCGCATGCGTCTGCTTCGTCACCACCAGCAAAGCCCCATGCGCCGGCGCCACATAAGGCTGCTCCCTGCTCTCCAGCGGCCCGCGCTCGCGCCTGCACCAGCCGCGCCGCTGTCGCCCACAATCCGACAGCGCCAACCGCCGCCAACGCCACTCCGCAAAACCAACGATTCATCCTCGTGCCCGCCATCCTTCCCGCATCCTTTCACATGAACACCCAGGAGATGCGCCCCCGATGATCCTCTACGCCGCCACCTCCAACCCCGGCAAACTCCGCGAGTTCACCCAAACCGCCGCCGACCAGAACATCGAAGTCTTCGCCTTGCCCGGTCTCGACACCATCCCCGCGCCAGAAGAAGACGCCCCCGACTTCATGGGCAACGCCGCCCTCAAGGCCATCTACTACTCCCACCTCGCCCCCGGCCTCCTCGTCTTCGCCGACGACTCCGGCCTCGAGGTCGACGCTCTAGGCGGCGACCCCGGCGTCTACTCCGCCCGCTTCGCCGAGAAGATGAACTTCGAACCCAACTCCTCGCTCACGAAAGACGAGCGCAACAACCGCTGCCTGCTGTCCATGCTCTGCGACGTCAACACCGCGACGCGAAGACCGCGCCGGCCGCCACGCCCGCTTCGTCTGCGAACTCGCCCTCGCCCGCGACGGCCAGGTCCTCCGCCGCGCGTCTGGCGAAGTCGAAGGCGAGATCCTCGACAGCCCCGCGCGGCACCAACGGCTTCGGCTACGACCCGCTCTTCTTCATCACGCAACTCGGCAAGACCATGGCCGAACTCGGCCCGGAAGCCAAATGGGCCATCAGCCACCGAGGCCGAGCGTTCCGCTCCCTCCTGCACGACCTCCAAAGCCTCCCGTCCACTCCGACGCGCTAGCTCCGCCGCTTCAAAATCGCACAAACTCGTCGATAAACGAACACAACCGCCCACCTTTGCTTGACGCTCGTTTTTCCTCAGCGGAATAATCAACGTGCCCCAGCAACGTGAACCGAGACGCGACTGCGGCAACGCCTCACAGGAGTCCCGATGGCCGCAGCCGCTCCAGTTGCTCCTCCAGACAACGCCCAGCCGTCCTCCGGCAAGCATCGCCGCGGCGTTCAGCCCCTGCGCGCCGGCGAAGGCCACAGCTTCTTCTGGCGCCGCCTCCATTCGCTCACCGGCATCATCCCCATCGGCGCCTTCCTCGTCGAGCACATCATCTCCAACTTCGAAACCTGGAACGGCCCCCTCGCCTACGCGCAGCAGGTCAAGTTCCTCAACGGCCTCCCCCTCGTCCGCATCCTCGAGTGGGCCTTCATCTTCATCCCGCTCGCCTTCCACGCCCTCTACGGCGTCTACATCTGGCTGCGCGGCCGCTCCAACGTCAACGTCTATCCGTGGGCCGGCAACTGGGGCTACTTCACCCAGCGCATCACCGGCCTTATCGCGCTCCTGTACATCGGCTACCACGTCTGGTCGCAGCGCTTCCACGGCGTCAGCCTGCCCGAGCACCCCGGCGCGGCCTTCCACAAGGTCCAGATGGAGCTCTCGCACCCGCTGATCCTCGCCGTCTACGTCATCGCGATGGTCGCCACCTGCTGGCACTTCGCCTACGGCGTCTGGCTCTTCGCCGCCAAGTGGGGCATCACCCCCGGCGTTCGCGCACGTCGCCGCTTCGGCTGGGTCTGCGCCGCGGGCGGCGCCGGACTCTGCCTCCTCGGCCTCATCAGCATGTACGCCGTCGTCTGGAAATACCCCAACGCCCCCGAAGACGTCATGCCCGAGCAGCCCGCCGGCATCATCCAGCCCGCGCCGACCACAGCAGCCGCCGGGCACGACGAATCCAACGCAGCCCGGCGAGGTTCAGGTGATGCCGTTCTACCGGCTTCATCACCTAGAGTCGCTGTCTGAAGCGGAGTTGCTGCTGCATCGTGCCGTTCAGCCGTGCTCTGCAGGTCATGCAGTGGCTGGATCCGAGACGCGCACAGTGGATCGAAGCTGTCTTGAGCAGAATCTGCGCTCGACAGGCCAACGAAACTGTGGAGTTGTTCGCTGGTTGCAGGGCGTTTGCCTGGGCATGATATTAGCCCTCATGATGCGTGTGGAATCGCTGTTCATCGACGCACGAGCATTCTCGAAGTTGCAGAGCAACGTCCGTGTCATACTACATCGCAGCCATCGAGCCGCAGCTGAGATTAGAACGCCTCGCTAATGGTCACATGAAGGTCAGGTAACGGAACTGCACATGGCAGCAGCAACAACACCACGCATCATCGTCGTCGGCGGAGGCCTAGCCGGTCTCGCAGCCGTCATCAAGATCGCCGAAGCCGGCGGCAAGGTCGACCTCTTCTCCATCGTCCCGGTCAAGCGCTCGCACTCCGTCTGCGCCCAGGGCGGCATCAACTCCGCCAAGAACCTCAAGGGCGAAGGCGACAGCCCCTGGAACCACTTCGACGACACCGTCTACGGCGGCGACTTCCTCGCCAACCAGACGCCCGTCAAGCAGATGTGCGAACAAGGTCCGGCCATCATCGACCTGCTCGACCGCATGGGCGTCCCCTTCAACCGCACGCCCGAAGGCCTGCTCGACTTCCGCCGCTTCGGCGGCACCTTGTTCAACCGCACCGCCTTCGCCGGCGCCACCACCGGCCAGCAGCTCCTCTACGCGCTCGACGAGCAGGTTCGCCGCTACGAGTCCGACGGCCGCGTCACCAAGTACGAAGGCTGGGAGTTCCTCTCCTCCGTGCTCGACACCACGGGGGTCTGCCGCGGCATCTGCGCGATGGACCTCCGCACCATGGAAGTCCGCACCTTCCCCGCCGACGCGATCATCCTCGCCACCGGCGGCATCGGCGCCATCTTCGGCAAATCCACTAACTCCGTCGTCTGCACCGGCTCCGCCCAGTCCGCGGTCTATCAGCAGGGCGTCGCCTACGCCAACGGCGAGTTCATCCAGGTTCACCCGACCGCCATCCCCGGCGAAGACAAGCTCCGCCTCATGTCCGAGTCCGCCCGCGGCGAAGGCGGCCGCGTCTGGGTGCCGCGCAACCCCAAGGACACCCGCGCCGCGCAATCCATCCCGGAGAACGAGCGCTTCTACTTCCTCGAGGAGTGGTACCCCAAGTACGGCAACCTGGTTCCGCGCGACATCGCCACCCGCGCCATCCATCGCATCGTCTACCAGGAAAACATGGGCATCGACGGTCAGCCGATGGTCTACCTCGACGTCTCGCACCTGCCGCCCGAACGCCAGCACAAGCTCGAAGGCATCCTCGAGATCTACGAGAAGTTCGTAGGCGACGACCCGCGCAAGGTCCCCATGAAGATCTTCCCCGGGATGCACTACACGATGGGCGGCCTCTGGGTGGACAACGACCAGATGACCAACATCCCCGGCATCTTCGCCGCCGGTGAAGCGGACTACTCCATCCACGGTGCCAACCGCCTCGGCGCGAACTCGCTTCTGAGCTGCATCTACGGCGGCTTCGTCGCTGGCCCCACTGCGATGACCTACGCCAAGTCGCTGGCCGCAGCGCCCGGCGACGGCGGCCACGCAGCCGAGCGCCAGCGCCAGTTCGAGATGAACTCGACCCTGCTCAACAACCAGGGCACCGAAAACCCCTTCCGCATCTGGCGCGAGCTGGGCGACACCATGACGCGCCACGCCACGATCATCCGCTACAACGCCGGCCTCGCCGAAGCCGACGCAAAGATCGTCGAACTGCAGGAGCGGTTCAAGAACATCAACCTCTCCGACAAGAGCCAGTGGGCCAACACCAGCTTCGCCTTTGCCCGCCAGCTCTGGAACATGCTCCACCTCAGCCGGGTCGTCGTGCAGGGCGCGGCGCTACGCGACGAAAGCCGCGGCGCGCACTACAAGCCCGACTTCCCCGATCGCGACGACGAGCGCTTCCTCAAGACCACCAAGGCCTTCTTCCGCAACGACGCCCCGGCGATCGAGTACGAAGAGGTCGACACCGAGTACATTGTTCCCAGACCAAGGAGGTATGACGCGGCGGCCTGACGATTCGGCGAATGCGGGCAGCTACCCCGGAGGGCCATCCCCGTCATCACATATCGCTATGTATCCCTATCCGCACATTCACGCGTGGTACGTCTTGCTGGCCATCATCTTCGCCGGCATCATCACCTACATGTTCCTCTACGGCAAACGTTCGAAAGATCGCGAAAAGAAGCTTGAAAGCCAGAGCGGCACACACTTTGACAGTAAAGAAATGGGCATCCTGGAGGCGCAGGACGCCATGAGACAC
Source organism: uncultured Verrucomicrobiae bacterium (assembly GCA_963795955.1). GTDB lineage: Bacteria > Acidobacteriota > Terriglobia > Terriglobales > Acidobacteriaceae > Granulicella. The sequence continues at coordinate 1,049,839 of CAWCJK010000001.1, read as the reverse complement.
GACCGGCGGGAGCACCACCGCCACTAGCGCCCGGACCCGCACATGAGCCACCTCCACCTGAGCACGACCGCACTCAGCATCGTGCTCACGATCGGAGCCGTGGTCTTCTACGGCGCGTTCGTGCTCTACGGGGCATACATCGACGGCCGCAGACAGAAGATGCGGGACAAGGGCTTGCACCCGGTGACGGACTCCACCGGCGAGGTGCACGCCCGCGAAGAGGAGCAGGAAAATGGCAGCAAGCGCAGTTGAAACCACCAACAGGCCCGCAGAGGTCACCACCCCCGGTCACGCCGCCTCCAGTCGTACCTTCACCGTCAAGGTGAAGCGCCAACCAACGCCTGACGCCCCCGCGCGCACGGAAACCTTCGCCATCCCCTACCGGCCGAACATGAACATCACCTCGGTCCTGGGCGAGATCGCGCTCAACCCCGTCACCGCCGACGGCCAGCCCTCCACGCCCATCAGCTACGACTCCAACTGCCTCGAAGAGATCTGCGGCTCCTGCGCCATGCTCATCAACGGCAAGGCGATGATGGCCTGCTCCGCGCTGGTCGACAAGCTGCTCGGCCCCGAAGGGAAAGGCGAGATCACCCTCGCGCCGCTCTCCAAGTTCCCCGTCGTCCGCGACCTCGCCGTAGACCGCTCCGTGCTCTTCGAGAACCTCAAGCGCGTCAAAGCCTGGGTTCCCGTCGACGGCTCGTATGACCTCGGCCCTGGCCCCCGCCAGGCACCGCAGATCCAGGAACAGCGTTACCCGCTCTCCAACTGCATCTCCTGCACCATCTGCATGGAGGTCTGCCCACAGTTCAACGACGCCACTAACTTCGTCGGCGCCGCCACCATCGCCCAGGCCAAGCTCTTCAACATGGACCCCTCCGGTTCCGTGCTGAAAGAAGAACGGCTCCGCGCACTCGCCGGAGACGGTGGCGTGCAGGAGTGCGGCTTCGCCCAGAACTGCGTTCAGGCCTGCCCCAAACAACTCCCCCTCACCGAGGCCATCAGCGACATCGGCCGCGACGCCTTCGTGCAGCAGGTCAAGGACTTTTTCCGCCGATAACCACTCGGCGCAGACCTCGCGGGGTACATTCAACGCCATGCAGCTCGGTCGCAGGCGCTTCGTCGGTCTCGGTGTCGGCGCCGCCGCCGCCGCGTTCCTCCCCGGGCAGATCCGGGCGGACGGTCATCGACCCGCTGCGGCGCCGCTACGCTCGCCGCGCTACGACCAAGTCTCCGCAATCGGCTGGACCGCCGGCGAACAGCAGAAAAACGCCCTCTCCATCCTCGACAGCTTCGAAGACGACGCCCTGCTCAAACCCTTTCGCGCCATGGGCGGCCTCCCCGCACCCGGCCGCAACCTGGGCGGCTGGTACGAGTACCTCCCCGACTACAACTGGCACACCGGAGACGCCGGTCTCGCGCCCGGCCACGCCTTCGGCCAGTGGACCTCGGCCATGGCCCGCTTCGCTGCCGCCCGTAACGACACCCAGCAGCGCCAGCGCACGCTCCATGTTCAGCACCTCCTCGGTGAGGCCATCACGCCCGCCTTCTTCGCGCAGCACCGCTTCCCCGCTTACGTGTTCGACAAGCTGAACTGCGGTCTGCTCGATGCGCACGTCCTGCTGCAAGCCCCAGAGGCCTTCAGCATCCTCGAAAAGATTCGCCGCTGCGCGCTGCCCAGTCTCCCGGGCTCCGCGCTGGAACGCGATCGCGTCTGGCGCAAGGATCGCGACCAGTCCTACACCTGGGACGAGAGCTACACGCTTCCCGAGAATCTCTACCTCCTTTACCAGGCCGGCGCGGGCGACGCCTACCGCACCATGGCGCGGGCCTATCTGCTCGACAGCTTCTTCGATCCACTCGCTCGAGGCGAAAACGTCCTCGGGGGCCTGCACGGGTACAGCCACGTCAACGCGCTCTGCTCCGCGGTACAGGCCTGGATCGTCGACGGCAGCGAAAAGCACCTCCAAGCTGCCTTGAACGGCTACGACATGATCGCCGCGCAATCCTATGCAACCGGCGGTTGGGCACCCGATGAGACCTTCGAAAAGCCGGCCTCCGGCAAGCTGTTCGCCAGCCTCATCGGGACGCACAACAGCTTCGAAACGCCCTGCGGCAACTACGCCTTTCTCAAGCTCTCGCGCTACCTGCTCCAGATCACGCGTGACGGACGCTACGGTGACGCCATGGAGCGCCTGCTCTGGAACACCATGTTCGGGGCCCTGCCGCTTCAGCCAGACGGCCGGACCTTCTACTACGCCGACTTCAGCCACGACGCGCGTCGCGTCTACTCCGACCACCGCTGGCCGTGCTGCGCCGGCACGTACACCCAGGTCGCCGCCGACTACGGCATCAACTCCTGGATGCTCTCCCCTCCCGCCGAGCACGCAGTCTGGGCGAACCTCTATCTGCCCTCTCGCCTTGAATGGCAACAGGACAACGCGAAGCTCACCTTGAGCCAAGGCCTGGGCTGGCCAGGCGACCCATACGTGCTGAGACTGCTCGCCACCTGCCCCGCGCACTTCGATCTCATGCTTCGCATCCCCCACTGGTGCCAATCTCCAACACTGCGCATCAACGGCCAGCCAACGCCGCTGCACATCAACAAAGGCTTCGCACAAGTCAGCCGCACCTGGAGCAACGGGGATCTGATCGAGCTGAACCTCCCCGCAAGCCTTCGCCTCGAACCCTTCCCCGCCGACGGAGGCCCACCCCACCCCGACCTCGTCGCGCTGTGCTTCGGCCCCTGGGTCCTGCTCCCCACTGAGCCTGATACCACCGCGTCCGCCAACCAGCTACTCAACGCCGAGCGCATCGGCCCCGCAGAGTGGCGCGTCCGCCGCCCCGCCGGAGATCTCTACCTCGCTCCGTTCTTCGCAATCCATGAAAGCGCCTATTCCACGTACATTCGCCTCACGTAACGCTTCACGCGCTGCATCCAACCGCTTCAGCGAACTCGCACAGGAGAACCAATGAGCGCCACCCACGAAAGCCTCGATCTGCAGGACGCCCGCAAGATCATCGCCGCAGCCACAAAGAAAGCCGAAGAGATCGGCCAACCCATGAACATCGCGGTCGTCTGCGCCGGCGGCTACCTGCTCGCCTTCGAGCGCATGGCCAACGCGTGGCTTGGCTCGGTCGATATCGCCCAAAAGAAAGCCTGGACCTCCCGCGCCTTCAACATCACCACGCAGGATCTCGGCAAGAACTCGCAATCGGGCGACCAGTTCTTCGGCATCCATGCGTCCAACGACGGCAAGGTGATGATCTTTGCCGGCGGCCTGCCCATCAAGAAAGGCGACAAGGTCATCGGCGCCATCGGGGTCTCCGGCGGCTCAGGACAGCAGGATCAAGCCGTCGCCGAAGCAGGCGCCGCCGCCTTCCAGTAACTCGCCGGGGGGTGGGCCGAATTCCGTCGGCTCACTCGCCCGTTTCCTAAGGAAGGAAATAGAACGGATTCGGCAGCTTCACGCTGACCTCAGCCTGCGACGTCCCCAGCAGATCGCTCCACTGATCCCCCAGGCTCAGGATTATGCGATACCCCTGCCCAACAATCCGCTCCCGCTCAGCAGACTTGTACTCGATCGTCGGCATGCCGTTCTCGGTACCATTGCGCAGCGCAAGCCCAGCCCATCCATGAAACCCGGCTGCCTCTAAATTCCGCGCCGTCGCAGGAGTTTGATCGTCCGAATGGCTCGTCGCGGCCGGATTCGGCTTACCAGGCCGCCCCGTAATGAAAAAAACCGCCACACCCGCCGCCTTGGCTTTGTTGAACAGCCGCAAGGCTCCGGGAATCGCCACGCCTGACTCCGGGCTCAGCGTCCACGCGTCGTAAAGCGGCTTGATGTACCCAAAGTCCTCGCGCTTCATCTCGCAGTAATTCGAGAGTGACGTCTCATCGATGTCCATCACGATGGCGAGCTTCTCGCCGGACTTGTGCCGTGCCAGTTCGGCGTCCAACGCCAGCTCTGCGCGCCGGTACTGCGCGTCGAGATCGGCCCAATAGCATCCGCTGCTGCCGACGCAATCGCCGTAGTCGGCCAGCCGGTACCGCGCGATCCCAAAGTTTTCTAGCGGCTCCGCCGAAGGCAGCGCGTGATCCAGAACAACGCCCTGTGCCTCCTCAGCCTTTGCCGCGTCCACCGTCATCGGGTGCGCAGGTCTATGAAAGCCGGCACAAGCAGGCGGCCCGTAATGGTCAGTGGGCACCGGCACAGGCGCGGGTGTCTGTGCTACCGCGAACGAAGCAACCAGCAGCAGCCCTGCAGCCAACCGTGCACGCAGCATCAGCCCTGCCCCCCTCCGCCCTTGTACATGCGCTCGATCTGGTCCTTGTATTTCTCCACGATCACCCGCCGCTTCAGCTTCAGGCTGGGCGTCAGTTCGCCCTCCTCAACGCTCCACTCATCGGGCACCACGATCACCTTCTTGATGGTTTCGAAGTGCGCGAGGCCCTGGTTCACCTTCTCCACGATTCCCTGGTACAGCTTCTGCACCTTGGGGTCTTCCGCGAGTTTCGCGCGATCCGTAGCGCCCACGCCGTTCTGCTTCGCCCATCCCTCCAGGGCACGGAAGTTCGGCGAGATCAGCACGCTGACAAACTTCCGGTTGTCTCCGATCAGCGCCGCATGCTCCACCAACCCGTCCGACTTCAGCTTGCTCTCCACAGGCTGCGGCGCGATGTACTTGCCGCCAGAGGTCTTCATCAGCTCCTTCTTGCGGTCGGTGATGGTCAGGAATCCGTCCTCCATCTTGCCCACATCACCGGTCTTGAACCAGCCGTCGTCCGTAAACTCCTTCTTCGTCGCCTCTTCGTTCTGCCAATAGCCCTTGAACACCGAGGTCCCGCGTACCTCCACCTCGCCATCTGGCGCCAGCCGCACATCGAGGTTCGGAACCACCTTACCCACCGAGTTCGGCCGGAAATCCTTGAACGTACTGCGCGCAATGACGGGCGACGTCTCCGTCATACCGTAGCCCTCAATGATCCGGATACCCACGCGACAGAAACCAGTCCGTCGTCTCCTTGCCCAGCGGCGCTCCACCCGACACATACAGCTTCACCCGTCCGCCAAACGCGTCGCGCACCTTCTGGAACACCAGTTTGTTTGCAAGCGTCCACGTCAACGCGCCCGGCGTCTTACCCGCCGCAACCTCATCCTTGTGCTGCGGCCCCGGTCTTGAGCGCCCAGACCAGCATCCTTTTCTTGAAGCCCTTTGCCCGCCCCTCGACCGCCTGCCGCACCTTTTCAAACACGCGCGGCACCGCAAGAAAGATCGTCGGCTTCACCGTCTTCATCGCATCCGGCAGGTCATCGAACTTCGGCAGGTACGAGATCGTCGCCCCATGCGCATACATCGCGTAATCCAGGTGCCGCGCCAACGCATGGCTCAAGCGGCAGAAACGAGATCGAGCTGTCGCCCATGCTCTATGTGCAAATCATCCGTCGAGTGCTGCAGGTTCGTCGCCATGTTGTCATGCGTCAGCATCACGCCCTTCGGCTCACCCGTGGTCCCGGACGTATAAATCAGTGAGGCCAGTTCGTCCGGCTTGGTCGACCGCAGCATCTGATCAAAAGCTTCGTCGCGCGCCTCCAGTTCCGGCGCGCGCTTCATGATCTCGCTGAAATTCTCCGCACCCGTGAACTGCCCGTCATCCCACACCACCACGTGCTCCACCGTGGTCACCTTGTCGGAGACCTTCAGCAGCTTCTCGTACTGATCCTTTGTGGAAACGAAGATCGCCTTCGCACCTGAGTTGTTCAGGATGTAGCCCATCTGTTCCGGCGTCAGCGTCTGATACAGCGGCACGTCGGCCGCACCCACAGCCAGCACAGCGAAGTCCACCACCGGCCACTCCCAGCGGTTTTCCCCCACCAGCGCTACGCGGTCGCCCGCGCTGAATGCCCCAGCTTTGCAGCTTCTCAGCCAGCGCCCGGACACGCCCGTACATCTGTTTGCCTGTGATGGGCTTCCACTCACCACCGCTCTGCCATTGAGCGACCGTCTCATCTCCGCGTGCAGCGACCGTCAAAAAAACGTCGTTCAGGGTCGTCAGATCCAGCATTCATGCTCCTTGCTTCGCAGCCACAGACCTTGGGTTTGCTTCAGATTGGATGCACATTCGTGCACAAGGCCCGTTTGGAGTGCTGGAATCGCGGCACGGCCGCCTGGACGGCCCTGCGCTACTGGCCCGAGTTCCCTGACCCCTTCGCGGCGGCGGCATTCACGCGCGGGAAGTACCCCGCGCGCGTCCGTACCTGCAAGCCGCGCAGACCCTTCTCTTTCACCTCAACATGGATCTGCCGGTATCCGCCCTGCGACGGCGGCTTGGTGCTGCGGTACTCGATGGTGTACTGCGTGCCGGATGTCCTGCGCAACCTCGCGCGTGATCCCGTCCACCTCTTTCAGAGAGTGCGGAAAGTAAGCCTCACCGCCCGTCTGCTCCGCAAGCTCGGTCAGCACCTCGCGCGAGTGCCGCGATTCACTGCGGCTCACATCCTCACCAAACAACAGCCCAATGCAGTAGATCGCCGGCCCGTCCAACTCCTGCACACGCCGGATCGCCTGCTCCAGCGTCGCGCTCGAAGCGTTGTCATCGCCGTCCGTCACAATCAGCAGCACCTGCTTGGATCGCTTGCCGTTCTTCGCCAGGTAGTCGGCTGAGGCAATCACCGCGTCATACAGCGCCGTTCCGCCGCTCGACTTGATATAGCTCAGCCCCTGCTGCAGCTTCGGGATGCTGTTCGTGAAGTCCTGGTCGATGTACGCCTCCGAGCTGAAGTCCACCAGGAAAGCCTCGTCCTGCGGATTGGAAAGCCGCACCAGGTCCAGCGACGCCGCATCCACCGCCGCTCGCTTGTCATACATCGACCCCGAACTGTCGATCAAAATGCCCATCGACACCGGCACATCTTCGTGCCGAAACCCGATGATCGTCTGCGGCACGCCGTCCTCGTACACGTGAAACGCGTCCTGGGGCAGGTTGTCGATCGTCCGGCCCGTAGTTGTCCACCACAGACGCGTTCAGCCGGACCTCATAGGCGTCCGCGCGCAGCGTGTACCGGCCGTTTTCCTTCGTAACCTCGCCGACCGGGCCCGAAGTGTGCGTCTGGCCACCGGGCGCCCCCGTCTTCGCTGCGGTCGGCGGCAAAACGGCCTCCGGCGCGGGTACCGGATCGCTGTCCACCGCAGGTGGCACCTGCGACGGGACCGCCGCTGGCGCCTGTGACGGCTGCTGCGTGTTGTTTTGTCCCAAAGTCTGCTGCGGAGCCCAAAGCGCAATGACGATCAGGACCGCCTGCGCCCAAAACCAACCCGTGTTACTGCGACGGTGCATAGTACCCCTCGCGATTGTGCACGGTCAGCTCTGGAAGACCTGGTGGCGGCAGCAAACGCACGTTCAATTTACGCCAGACCCCATTATGCCTTCGGTCGGTCGGCGTATACCCAATCACATACTCACTGCGCAGCTCTTCACTGATTCGCTGCGCAATATCCGTCAAATCCTGCACATCCCGGACCTGGAATAGACGGCCGCCAGTGACATCCGAGAGCTCATTCAACAGCATCGGCCCGTTCTGTTCCTCGATCGTCGGCGCATACGCGTCGAAGATGCCGATCGAGTAGATCTGCACCTCACTCTCGCGAACCGCCCGATTCAGCTCACCTTCGCGTATACCGGCTGCGATTATCGCCTCCATCTGAGACCACCAGCAGCGCCTTGCGTGCATACTTCGCATCCCGCAACTTGTTGACTCCGAGATACATCGCGTCGATCAGCGCCGTCCGGTTCTCGGGCTTCAGCATCACCATGCGAGCTTCCACGTCCTCCACGTCAGAGGTGTAATCCACCAGCACCGCCGGCCGGTCGTTAAACCCGATCACGAAGAACTCGTCCTGTGGATTGCAGGTCCGCAGAAATGCGCTCAGCGCCTTCCGCGCTCGCAGAAACTTCGACTGCATGCTCCCGCTCAGGTCAAACACAATCCCAATCGAAAGCGGTGCATCTTCGGTCGCAAAGCTCTTGATCGTCTGCGGCGAGTTGTTGTCGAAGACCTGGAAGTTCTCGCGGTCCAGTCCCGTCACCAGCCGGTTCTGTGGATCCGTAACCGTCAGCGGCACCAGCACCAGGTCCGCGTTCACCACAATCGACCGCGTCCGCGTCGATGTCGCCTTGGCCGCCGCGTCCGGTCCCGAAAGCGCAGGGGCCGCCGGCTTGGCCGGGGCGGGCGGCGGTGTAGACGTATGCACCGTGTCCAGCGGACTCTCCTGTGCCAACCCAAGACCCGTCCCGCCATCGAGCAGCGCACACATCACCACAACGCTGGAAACAAGCCGCAAACCACGCCGTAACACCTTCGCGCTGTTCACCGAACCGCTGCCCCGTCCCATGGCCCCTCCGCAGCGAAGGCGCACTGCCAAAACCCCGCTTTGCGTGCGCCTAGACTACCCCGAACGCCCTTCGCCGTCTATTCCCTGCCAGCCATGTGCTTTCCGCACATCCACATCCTCAAACTGCGCCCCGGTACCATGGCGTTCGAGTCCCTCGGAACAGATGTCAGACACCCTCCGCCGCAGCTTCGTCCTCCTGCTCGTCGCTGCCGCGGCCATGGCCGCTCTGCTTGGATTTCTCCCCGCCGCAGGGCACGACCAACTCTGGTTTCTGCTGATGGCCCGCCGCTGGCTCGACGGCGCCACCCTCTACGGCCCGCAGATCTTCGACTCCAATCCCCCGATGATCGTCTGGCTATCCGCCGTCCCAGTCGCCGTTGAGCCATCTCGTCCACCTTCCCGCGACCTGCGTCGCAAAGACCCTCGTGCTGGTCCTCGGAGCCGCAATCGCACGCTTCTGCGCACGGCTTCTCCCGCGCTGCTGGCGCCCCGTGCTCGCCTCCGAGTGGCCCGCGCTCACCTTTGCCTTCATCACCCTCGTCTTCGTGGTTCCAGCCCGCGATCTCGGCCAGCGCGATCAGCTTGTCGCCCTCCTTGTGCTTCCGTACGTGCTCTGCTCCGCGGCCGCTGCGGCTGCCGTCAGCCCTCGCGCACGCATCGCCGCAGCCCTGCTCGCCGCCCTCGGGTTCTGCCTCAAGCCACAGGACGCCTTGGTCGCCATCGCGGTCGAGTGCGCCCTCATCCTCCGCGCCCGCCGATTCTCAAGCTCCTGGCCACGCGCCTTCCGCTCAGTCCTCAAGCGCCCCGAACCGCCCATCCTCCTCGCCTCAGGCCTGCTGTATCTGCTCGCGATCCGGCTCCTCGCTCCGCTCTACTTCACAGCGGCCCTCCCGCTGGTCTACGCCACGTATTGGGCTATCGGCCACCTTTCGCTTCCGCAGCTCCTCTGGGAAGGCGTGGAGCTCGTCGTCCTCATCGCCATCACCTCGGTCGTGGTCGGCCGGTCCAGGAAGGTCTCTCCGCGCGTGCCGATGCTCCTGGTCGCTGGCCTCGGCGCGCTCGCCGCTTACCTCGTGCAGGGCACCGGCTGGTACTACCAGCAACTGCCCGCGATCACACTCGTCGGGGCCGGGCTCGCGCTGCACCTGCTCGATCTGCAACAGCAACACCCACGACCCGCACCCCGCTGGCTTGTCGACCGCGACCGCCACGGTAGCCATCCTCGCCGTCGCACTCACAACCTGGTTCTCCGGCCCTCCGTTCACGCCCGATCGCGCCTTCGCGATCACCTCGCCCGACCCATCCTTCTTCCGCACCCTGCCGCCCGCGCACGCCCGTCGCCATCCTCACCACCTCCGTCGACGAAGCCATGATGCCGATCGAGCGCTACCACCTCGTCTGGGCCCAGCGCACCGACAATCTGTGGCTGCTTCCCGCCATCCTCCGCGCCGAAGGGCCCACGTACGCCCAGCAACAGCGCCGTTTGACCGCCACAAAACTGCGAACCCTCGACGCCCTGCAGCATCACTGGATGCTCGAGGACCTCCAGCGCTGGCAGCCGAAGCTCATCCTCGTCGAGCGCTGCCAGGACGCTGCCGTCCAGTGCCAGGAACTCGAAGACCGCCACGACGATCTCCTCGCCTGGTTCCTCCGCGACCCCGCCCTTCGGAACCTCTGGACGCAGTACCAGTTCACCGGTACACACGGCCGCTTTGACGGCTTCGTTCTTCGCCAGAAGACGCCGTAGCGAGCCAGCGATCACTCCAAATCGGCCTCATACAATCACCTCATGGCCCGCCTGTACCCCTTCCGCGCCCTCCGTTACGACACCTCCCGCGTCAACATGGCCGACGTCGTCACGCAGCCCTACGACAAAATCACCCCGGAGATGCAGGAGCGCTACTACGCCCTAAGCCCCTACAACCTCATCCGCATCGTCCTGGGCAAGCGCGAACCCGGCGACACGGACAGCAACAACGTCTACACCCGCGCGGCCGACACGTATCACCACTGGCGCGATGAAGGCATCCTGCGCGAAGAAGCCGAGCCCGCCCTCTACGGCTACTCCCAGACCTACACCGTGCCCGGAACGCACAGAAACTCGCGAGCGCCGCGGCTTCATCGCCCTCGGCCACCTCTACGACTACGCCGACCACGTCGTCTACCGGCACGAGCAAACCTTCCCCAAGCACAAGTCCGACCGCCTCGCGCTCTTCAAAGCCATCCGCGCCTACCCCGAGCAGATCTACATGCTCTACTCCGACCCAACCTTCACCGCCGAACACCTCATCTTCGAGACCCAGAACGGCCAGCCCCGCCCCGCCGACCTCGAGATCACCGACGAGTACGGCGTCCTGCACCGCGTCTGGAAACTGACCGACCCCATCCTCATCGGCAAAGTCCTCGAAAACATGAGCGACAAATGGCTGCTCATCGCAGACGGCCACCATCGCTACGAAACCTCCGTCGCCTACATGCACGAGCGCGCCAAAGAACTCGGCCTGGACAGACGCCTCTCTGAGCTTGTCATCTCCGCAGCGAAGCGCGACGTGGAGATACTGGTTCTTCAGACGCGAGGGCGCGAAGGCACGAGCCTCCCACCCCACCCTTCCCCGAAGCCGCCATGATGATGACCTTCGTCAACATGGACGCCCCCGGCATCACCATCCTCCCCACCCACCGTGTCCTCTTCGGCCTCGCCCAGTTCGACCCCGCCACCTTCCTCAAGCAAGCCGAAGAGCTCTTCACCGTCGAACCGCTCCCCCACAACCTCCGACGCCGCCAGCGCTCCTGCAAAAGCTCAACGACACCCCCGGCGTAGCCTTCATCGCCGCCACCCGCACCGGCAACTTCCTGCTCACGCCCAAGCCCGAAGCCGTCCAGCGCATCGTCACCGGCGTAAGCCCCCGCCAGGCCCAACTCGACGTCGTCCAACTCCACAAACTCGCGCTCGAACACCTCCTCGGCCTCAACGAAGAAGCCGTCCGCGCCGGCAACAACGTGCGCTACCTCCGCGAAGCCAACGAAGCCCTTGAACAAGTCGCAGCCGGCACCGCCGACATCGCCTTCCTCATCAAGCCCGTCACCCTCGACCAGATGAAAGACATCTCCCTCAACCTCGAAGTCATGCCCCAGAAGTCCACCGACTTCTACCCCAAGCTCCTGAGCGGCCTGGCCATGTACGCGCTGGATTAGCCGCAGCCGCCGGGTCCGCTGGTTAAATCACAAGCGCCGTTCCGGCATTCAACCTGCAGACCCCGCTTCCGTTCTTGACCCTTAGAGCCCCTGCGTTGCCATCCGGTAGCGCAGCGGAGGGATCTGCTGCTGGTGCCCGGACCAACGTCGGGCCGAAATGGTTAGACCAGTGCGGACGCGAACGGTATCCTTCAAGCGCAGCCATGGATGAAAGGCGTGTACGCTGCTCGCCAGCATCCTCACGAGTCAGCACGCAAAGCAGAGCAGAATCTACAACCTCGCTGCGCAGCCCGTTCTCTACAGAGCAATCGTCGCTTCCTTGGCGATCTACGGCTCAGTCAGCATGTTGCTGTTCGCTGTGCTTCCACACTTCAAGTTGCCCGCTGAAGATGTGGTCATCCTGTTTCAATACAGCCGCAACCTCGCGCAACATGGTGCGATCACCTACATGCCCGGCGGCGGGCACATAGAAGGTGCGACAGACTTCCTGTGGATGCTCCTGGTGAGTGGGGCGATACGGCTTGGCCTCTCACCTTTCGCGTTCTGTGCGATCGCCAATGTGTTGTGCCTTCTCGGCATCGCAGTTCTGATTCTGAAACTTGGCAACCTGCCCCGGACGTTGATGCACATCCTCGCAGTGGTTGGGATGGCGTCGATGTTGCCGCAGATCTTTGCCGCGGCGTCAGGGTTCGCGATACTGCCGGACGCGCTCCTGCTGGTCTCGCTGGTTTGGGCCACACTGCGGCGAAGAGTCGTACTCTCGGGTCTGTTTGCTCTCGCTCTATCCCTCTTCAGGCCCGACGGCGTGCTCTTCGCGGTACCGATGTTGGTGTATGTTGTCCTCCTTCGTCGCGATAGCAACTGCTCTCAACGACGGCCTGTTCTGAAGGACATCGCAACAGTCTCGCTCACCTACGTCTTGCCCGGACTACTGTACTTTTTGTGGCGCGCTCATTACTTCCACGAGCTGCTTCCTATTCCATTCCTGGTGAAGTCGGATGCGGAACGCGTCTTAGGCCCCTTCGTCTTCCGCTCGGTGAGAGAAAGCCTCGTGTATCTCATCCTCGTCCTGGTTGTTCTTGGTCTCCTCCTCAGGACGGAGGTTCTGGACAGGGCACAACGGACTAGAAATCGCTGGTTGGTCGTAGCACTCATAGTCCTCCCTACCCTCTTCTATTGGAGCGTGAGGCTAGACCAGAACGTGGCCAAGCGATTCTTCTACTACCTGCCTCTGAGCTTGGCCATTCTCGTCTCGATTAACCTCCCAGCGTCTCCACGCGCACGACGGGTTCTGCTTAGCGCTGGGCTGATGGTCTGGCTCCTTCTCCTCCTCAAGCCGTTCATGCGGGAACTGCAGGTTTATCGCGACACGCAGTTCACAGGAATCAAGGCTCTCGCCCAGGACCTCGGTCGCCAGCCGCTTCGGGGAACCATCTTAAGCACCGAGGCGGGAATGATCCCCTACTTCTCCGGTTGGGAGACGACGGACGCTTGGGGCCTCAATACCCCCCGCTTCGCTCACCACCTGATCTCACCCGCTGATGTGTCTCAACTCAGCGCTGATGTTGTTGTTCTGCATCCGGATTTGGATGAGAGCTGCCTTGTTTCGCCGAGCTGGCCTGCCGCAGGGCTACACGACTCGCACCTGGCCACACCTCACCCGCAACCTCTTGATCGGGACTGGGAACGAGTACGAACTCTGGCTCGTCTTCTATGGCTCCGAGACGTATCGGCGCCGGATGCACTGGCGTTACGGAGAGGGAGATCGAGAGTGTTGGCTCGTAAAGCGGAGCTCGCCGCTTCGCTCCGAGATCGTGGAGGCGCTCGAGCGCAATCACGCCGTCGGCCCTGCCGATGCAAGAGACCTGGAAGAACGGCACTTCGCCACGCTCTCCCGTAAGCCAATCACGCGCGGCTCATAGGCCCTAAGCTCGCGCGCTGTAGTTAGTAACGGCGAGCCAGCGTCTCACCGCGAGATCCCCTCCAGCGGCGAACTCGCACTCGCATACAGCTTCTTCGGCATCCTGCCCGCCAGAAACGCCTCACGGCCGGCCTCCACACCCTTGCGCATCGCCGACGACATCAGCACCGGGTCCTTCGCCCCGGCCATCGCCGTGTTCAGCAGCACGGCGTCATAGCCCATCTCCATCGCGAGCGCCGCATCGCTCGCCGTTCCCAGCCCCGCATCGACCACCAGCGGGACCTCGGTGATCAGCTCGCGCATCATCCGCAGCGTGTACGGATTCGCGATTCCCAGCCCCGTCCCGATGGGCGCTCCCAGCGGCATCACCGCCGCCGCGCCGACATCGATCAACCGCTTCGCGAACACAATGTCATCGGTCGTGTACGGCAGGACGGTGAAGCCCTCCTTCACCAGCACCCGGGTCGCCTCAACCGTCGCCTGAACATCCGGGTACAGCGTTGGCTGGTCCCCGATGACCTCGATCTTGACCCAGTCCGACAGCCCCACCTCACGCGCCAGCCGAGCCGCCCGGATCGCCTCCTCGGCCGTGTAGCAACCAGCCGTATTCGGCAGCAGAAAGTACCTGTTTCGGGTCGATGAAGTCCAGCAGGCTCTCGCGGCTGCGGTCCAGGTTCACCCGCCGGACCGCCACGGTCACCATCTCCGCCCCGGACGCCTCAATCGCCGCCTTCGTCTCGGGCCCGTCCTTGTACTTCCCGGTCCCCACAATCAGTCGTGACCGGAACCGCCGTCCCGCGATCACCAACGTGTCCGCATCCACACCAACGCCCACCGACTCAGCCCGTTCCAGCACCGTGTTGCTCATACCAAAATCCTAATCCCTAATTCCTGGGCCCTGGCCCCCGCCACCAAAACACAAACGGCCCGCCGCGCATAAGCGCAGACGAGCCGTTTGTCGGTGAGCTGTTGAGATTGACCTGAGGCATCCGTTCTCGGATGGGCCTCGGCGAAGGGTATCTACGGCTGAACTGAATCAGCCCGCCAGGTCTAGAGCAACGGATGCTCTAAGCCTCAGTCACCTCACGTGCGGTTGTGGTACTGCAACTGTCAGATTTCATAGATATTAGGATCGCCCTCCTTTCCCGTGTATTTCTAAAATAAGACATCTGTTCGCCGCTCGTCAACCGGCCCGATTCAACCCTCTGTTCACAGTCGCGAGCATCCAACGCGTGACCCTTTCATGCCACCTCGCCTGAGCCTCGCAGCGGTACTGTTCTGCCTTTGTGCGGTACCCACGCGCGCCCAGCACGCGGAGCCTGCGCCCGGAGCCCAGACGACCGACCAGCCGGCGAAACCGCAGCAGCCCACCAACGAACCCGGCACCCCCGCCGTCGTCCCCACAACCGTCTTCCAGCACTCCGACACGACACGCTGGCTGCTCGTTGGGCAGGCGAACATCATCTTTCAGTCGCATCCGCCGTTCCACTCGCCCTACCAGGGCGACAACTCCCTGCTCCCGATCGGCGAATACAAGACCTCCCTCGTCGGCACCCTCTTCACCGGCTACCAGCTCAACCGCGACCCGCGCTTACGCCACCGACCTCATCTTCAACCTCGAATCCGCCGGTGGCCGCGGCATCTCCGAGGCCCTCGGCCTCGCCGGCTTCACCAACCTCGACGTGGTCCGCAATCCCCAACTCGGCCCCACGCCCTACGTCGCCCGCGTCCAGATGCACCAGGTGATCGGCCTTTCCTCGCAGATGGTCGAGGGCGCCCGGACGCCGTTCTCCCTTTCGACCCAACTGCCCGCGCGGCGCCTCGATCTCCGCGTCGGCCGCATGGGCCTGCCGGACGTCTTTGACCTCAACCTGGTCGGCTCCGACTCCCACCTGCAGTTCATGAACTGGACCGTGGACAACAACGGCGCCTGGGACTACGCGGCCGACACCCGCGGCTACACCTACGCCGCCGTCGCCGAGTACGACGACAGAAGCTGGTCCGCCCGCGCGGCGGTCGCGCTGATGCCCACGGTCGCAAACGGCATCGACCTCAATGGAACCTCCATCGCGCGCGCGGCGAGAACTTCGAACTCGAGTACCGCAAACCGCCGCTGGCGCGTCTGCTCGCGCACCTCGGCCAACCCGACCGCGACGGCACCGCTCCGTCTCCTCAGCTTCGTCAACTACGGCAACATGGGCGTCTACCGCACGCCAGAATCAACTCGCCCTGGCTGAGCGCGCCTCCGGCCACCCCAGCGCCACACCGGACATCACCGCTCACCCGCCGCAGACCACGGCCAAGTACGGCTTCGGCCTCAACACCGACCAGCAGATCACCTCCGACATCCGCGCCTACGGCCGCTTCGGCTGGAACGAAGGCCAGCATGAAAGCTTCGCGTACACCGAGGTCGACCAGACCTTTGCGGCCGGCGCCGATATGGCCGGCAGGCGGTGGAACCGTACCAACGACCGCTTCGGCGTCACCGGCGTCACGCAACGCCATCAAGCGCGACCACCAGGACTATCTGGCGCTCGGCGGCAAGGGCTTTCTGCTCGGCGATGGCCGCCTCAACTACGCCCGTGAAGACATCCTGGAGACCTACTACACCGCCCACAACTGGCGCGGGCTCTTCACCGCCTTCGACATGCAACTGATCGCCCACCCCGGCTACAACCAGGACCGCGGCCCCGTCGCCGTCTTCAGTGTCCGCACCCACGTGGACTTTTAATCCAAGCTGGCCCAGGCCGCCGGACGGACCACGGTAGTATCGGCATAACCCGAGAGAAAAACTGATGCTTCAGACCCCCGCACCGCCCAGCCCTGCCAGGCGGCCCACCTCCGCCAACCTGTTGAAGTCCCTGCGCAAACTGCACCTGTACGTTGGTCTGTTCATCGCACCGGCGCTTCTCTTCTTCGCCTTCACCGGCGCTGTCCAGACCCTCAGCCTCCACGAGGGTGCCGGGGATTCGTATGCCCCACCGAAGTGGCTGGCGGAACTGTCCCAGGTACACAAAAACCAGACGCTGCAGATGCACAAAGCGGCCTCCGCACCAGCAGCCGACGTCGCCCAGCGGCACCCGGCCGAGTCGCCCAACCGGCGCCCTCCACGCCGCCCCGGGCTCCGGTCACGCTTCAGACCAAGCAGAAGCAGCACCTCCCGTTGAAGATCTTCTTCCTGCTGGTCTCCCTCGGCCTCTTCGCCTCGACATTCAGCGGCATCTACATGGCCTATAAGTACGAACGCAACCGACTCATGGTCACAGGCCTGCTCGCCGCTGGGGTGATCGTCCCGCTCGTGCTGCTTCGGTTCTGAGCGCCCCTATACTCGAAGTAATGACGTCCGCACTTCCGCTTGAGCTCGCCGTCTTCTTCCTCGGCCTGCTCTTCGGCAGCTTCCTCAACGTCTGCATCTCGCGGTTGCCGCACGGCAAGAGCATCTCGACGCCGCGCTCGCACTGCCCCAACTGCCTCCAGACCATCCGCTGGTACGACAACGTCCCGCTCCTGAGCTGGATTCTGCTCGCGAGGAAGTGCCGGCACTGCAAAGCCACGATCCCATGGCGGTATCCGCTGGTTGAACTCGGGACCGGACTCTGGTTTGCGGTCAGCGCCGCCCTGATACACCACGATCTGCTGATGGCCCCCGTCGCGAACCAGGGCAGCGTGGCCGTGCACGCAGTCCTGGAAGGGATCGGCGTCTCCGTCCTGGGCTTCCTGCTCATTGGCCTGATGGTGATGGATTGGCAGACCCAAATCCTGCCCGACTCCTTCACCCTCACCGGCACCGCGCTCGGTTTTTTGCTCGCCTGCGTTCAGGCCGCTCTGCTCGCGCCTGGCGAAGGCGACATCCACCTCAGCCCGCGCCACAACCTCCGGATGTCCAGTCCCGGGTCCTTCGCCGCGAAGGGAGACGTCTTCCTCACCGGCGCCGAGGCCATCGTCTTCGGCCGCCTCGCGGCTATCCTGGCGGCAGCCGGCGTTCTGCTGCTGATCCGCGGCGTCTACAAGGCCCTTCGCGGCCGCGAAGGCATGGGCTTGGGCGACGCCAAGCTGCTCGCAATGATCGCCGCCTTCCTGGGCTTCTGGGACTCCATGCTGAGCTTCTTCGTCGGCATGATCGCCTGCGCCGCCTACGCCGTCTACCTGCTGGCCCGACGCAAAGCCGACGCCACGACGAAGCTCCCGCTGGGCAGCTTCCTCGCCGCCGGAGGCCTCGTCACAGCGCTGGTCGGCGAAGCCCTCCTCACCTGGTACAAGGGCCTGCTCTAAGCGAGCAGCAGCTTTCTGCTTGCTACTTCCTGACTTCCTACTTCCTGCCTGCTCGCCTTGACACTCACCCGGCCCGCTCCTACCCTCGAAATTGACGATGCCGACTCCTTATCTTTGGCAATATCTTCCGCTTGCGCTGCAGATCCTGGTCGCCGTTGGGCTGGCTGGGTTCATGGTGGGCGCCTCCTATTTTCTCGGCAAGCACAAGCGCGGGCGCATGAAGCTGGGCGCGTATGAGTGCGGCATGGACCCCGTTGGCGACGCGCGCGGACGTTTCAGTGTTCGTTTCTATATGGTCGCCATGTTGTTCATTCTGTTCGACGTAGAAGCCGTCTTCATGCTTCCCTGGGCGGTGATCTACCGGCAACTGCCGCACATCACCGGCTCGCGCCTCTTCGGCTTCTGGGAGATGCTTGTCTACCTCGGATTCGTGGCGGTCGGCCTGTTCTACGTCTGGAAGAAGGGCGTCCTGAACTTGACCAACGACAAGGCCGATCTGTAGCCCGCGCCTGAAATCCTGCTCACTTTTGTAGCCGTTTCAGTACCTTTTCTGCGCTTCAGGCACGTTTTGAATCACATCCGGTGAGGGATACCGAACCCGACGATCCCTTCACCCCCCGACCAGCGGAGCTCCCCCGAACCCATGGCTGAACCCATTGACAAGCTGACCACCCCCGCCACGCAGGAGGCGATCTTCGGCAAGGACGCCGTCGCCGAGGCGCTCGCGGAGCACGTCGCCATCCAGTCCCTCCGCGACCTCATCGTCGACGCCAAGTGGGATCGCGGCGAACTCACCCTGACCGTCGCTCCCGAGACCATCGTCCAGGCCATGGAGGCCGCCAAGGCCGCCGGCTACAACTTCATGGAGACCGTCACCTGCGTCGACTGGTACCCCTCGGAGCCGCGCTTCCAGGTCACCTACCAACTGCTCTCGCACTCGATGAAGCAGCGCATCCGCATCATCGCCCGCGTCTTCGGCGATAACCCGGTCATCGACTCCATCACGGGCGTCTGGCCCGGAGCGAACTTCTATGAGCGCGAGGTCTTTGACCTGTTCGGCGTCACCTTCGCCGGCCACCCGCGCCTCACCCGCATCATGATGCCCGACAACTGGAAGGGCCACCCGCTCCGCAAGGACTACCCCGTGGAGGGTTACCGCTAATGGCAATCGCCGACCTCGAAAAGCCAGAGACCGCAACAGCCCAGCCGCAGTACCGTGAGCAGACCGGCGCCACGCTGGCGGGCATGCGCAACGCCAGCCAACTCATCCCCGGAGTCGAGGACGTCATCGCCGACTCCGAGCGCCACCACCACGGCAACGACCCACTCTCCGACCAGACCATGGTCCTCAACATGGGCCCGCAGCACCCGTCGACCCACGGCGTGCTCCGCCTCGTGCTGGAGGTCGACGGCGAAACGATCGTCTCCCTCGCGCCTGACATCGGGTATCTGCATACGGGCATCGAGAAGACCTGCGAGGCCAAGTTCTACCAGCAGGTCATCCCGCTGACCGATCGCATCGACTACCTTTCGCCGATGTCGAACAACCTCTGCTATGCGCTCGCGGTCGAGAAGCTGCTGCAGCTTGAGATCCCGCCCCGCGCGCAGTGGATCCGCGTGCTGATGATGGAGCTGATGCGCATCAACTCGCACCTGGTCTGGCTCGGCACCCACGCCATGGACATCGGCGCGCTCACCGTCTTCCTCTACTGCTTCCGCGAGCGCGAACAACTGCTGCGCATCTTCGAGGCCGCTCAGCGGCCAGCGCATGATGACCAGCTACATCCGCATCGGCGGCCTGTCCATGGACATGCCGCTCGATCTGCCCGGCAAGATCCGCGAGTTCCTGAACGACTTCCCTTCCAAGATCGACGAGTACGAGGGCCTGCTCACCGGCAATCCGATCTGGACCGGCCGCCTCAAAGGCGTCGGCCTGCTCTCGGCCGAGGACGCCATCGCCCTCGGCGTCACCGGCCCCGTAGCCCGCGCCTCCGGCATCGACTTCGACGTGCGCCGCGACATGCCGTACTCCAGCTACGAGAAGTTCCAGTTCAAGGTCCCCGTCTCGAACGAGTGCGACGTGTGGGCCCGCTACGTCCTGCGGATGCAGGAGATGCGCGAGTCGGTAAAGATTGCACTCCAGGCCCTCGACGGGCTGCCGGAGGGCGCAGTCGCGGCCGACGCCCCCAAGATCATGCTTCCCAACCGCGAAAAGATGAAGACGGAGATGGAATCGCTCATCCACCACTTCAAGATCGTGACGGAAGGCTTCCAGGTCCCGGCGGGCGAGGCCACCGCCTGCATCGAAAACCCCCACGGCCACATGACCTACTACGTGGTCTCCGACGGCACCGCCAAGCCCTACCGCGTCCACATGCGCAACGCAGATTTCGCCAACCTGCAGGCGCTGGAGACGATGTGCAAGGGCCGGTTGCTGGCGGATGTGGTGGCGGTGATTGGGTCGATCGATATTGTGCTTGGGGCGATCGATCGGTAGGGATACGTGGGCGCTGCAGCCAAGCGCACAAGACGAAGGGGCACGGCTTCAGCCGTGGCCCCTTTTTCGCACACTGAAGCGCATTCGTATTCGCTGCCGTTCCTGAGTGCAACGCCACGCCCCCGAACCATTTCTAACCACCAGAACGCGTGCGCACGGTGCATGACGAAAGACGCTGGAGGAAATAGATGGGATTGTTCAATAGCAACAAAGGCAAGCTGAAGGGAAAGCGCGTCGCGATTCTCTTTACCCAGGGTGTCGAGCAGGTCGAGCTGACCAGCCCGCTGAAGACGTTGCGCGAGGCCGGCGCGACGGTGCACCTGATCTCGCCCTTCGGGGGCAAGGTGAAGGCCTGGAACCTGGTGAAGTGGGGCGACACCTTCAAGACGGACAGGGCGCTGACGGACGTTCGGAGCCTCGACTACGACGCGCTGCATCTGCCCGGAGGCGCGATGAACCCGGACATCCTCCGCCAGAACCCGCAGGCAGTGGAGTTTGTGCGCTCGTTCTTTCTGACGGGACGCCCGGTTTCGGCCATTTGTCACGCTCCCTGGATGCTGATTGAGGCGGACGTTGTGCGCGGCCGAACGCTGACCTCCTGGCCCTCGTTGCAGACCGATCTGCGCAACGCAGGCGCGCACTGGGTGGACGAGAGCTGCGTCGTCGACCACGGGCTGGTGACGAGCCGCGGCCCGCAGGATCTACGCACGTTCAACAAGCATATGGTCGAGATGTTCCGGACGCACGGCATGCAGTTGCAGAAGGCCGCGTAGTCACTTCACATACGCCCAGAGGGCCGCGAAGCTGCGGCCCTTTTCGCTTGTTCGAACTGATCGGACCTCGCGACATGCAATGATCGGCTGAACGAGATCGCACACCATTGAACGCACAGCTGCAAACCGAACTTTGGACCTCGTGGGCGTCGTTGCTGCGGTCCTACGCCGCGGCGCACGGCCTTAATGCCTCGCAGCATGCGGTGGTGGAGGTCAGTGCCGACTCGATCACCGTACGCGTGGGTCCGCGCTGGGTCCGCTTCACACATACGGAACTCGAAGGCAGCGAGCAGGCACCGATCCCCTTTCGCCTGAATGAAAACGGCACCGTCACGCTGGGCGACGGTGCCGAAGAGGAGATGGACATCGCGGCCGAGGGGATCGCCCGCGAGATGCTTCAGGGTCAGTAGTTGGGTTGTGAGGGGATGGGCGAGGTCAGCCAGGGCTGCCAGACGATGTTGCCGCCGACCGCCATGGAGCAGCTGCCTGCGATGGTTGGGCCGCTGGGGCAGCTCCACCAGTTCTGGGTGGCGTCGACCGGACCGCTGCCTTCGTTGAGCACGCCGACACCCAGGCCGAGCAGGTTGTTGAACTGCACGAACTGCAGGGCGGGGATGTTGAGGACCACGTCGTAGCTTTCGTTCTGGATGATGTTGTCGGAGACGCGATTGCCGTACGACGGCGGGACAGCGTAGATGTTGATGCCGGTCGGGCCGGGTGTGAAGGCATCCTGGGTGTCGGCGCCGTTGCCGCTCAGCGTGTTGCCGACGATCATGTTGCTATTCAGGCTTTCGCCGGGGGCATGGGCGTGCATCGCGACGCCGGGAAGCCCGTTTTCCGTGGCGAGGTTGTCGACGACGGTGTTGTCGTAGGTTGCGCCTCCGGGCACTCCGACGAAGAGGCCGATGCCGGCGCCGCTGGAGTTATTGGTGCCGTTGCGCTGCGAGCGGTTGGCGTAGATGGTGTTTTGGAAGACGCCGTTGCCGGTGGGCGCGGTGGACGGAGCGTGGGACGCCATGGTGATGCCGCAGGCGAGGACGTTATCGCTGACGGTGTTGAAGCTGACCAGGTTGTGGTGCGTGGGGCCAGTGTCGTCGGACATGAGGATGCCGCCGGAGTTGTTCTGAACGGTGTTCTGCGTGAGGATCGAGTAGCTGACGCCCTGCAGGTGGACGCCTTCGCCGCAGTCCATGGCCTCGCCGGGCTCGTAGGAGGGCAGGTTGGGGCAACCGGTGGGGGTGAGGCTGCGGTCGTTATTGAGGACGGTGTTGCCGGAGACGGCGACGTCGGTGGCGTTGAGGACGAAGATGCCCTCGCGGTCGGCGTTTTTGACGGTGAAGCCGGCGATGCGGACGGCGTTGAGGCCGGGGTAGTGCAGACCGTCGGCGAAGATGCCAACGGGCATGCCGGTGGCGTCGATGGTGGCTCCGTTGCCAACGAGCGAGACGGACTTGTTGATGAGCAGGGACTCGTTGTAGGTGCCGGGGCCGACGTTGATGACGTCACCGGGGGCGGCGGCCAAGAGGGCTTTGGAGATGGTGGTGTAGCAGCCGGCGCCTCCCGTGTTTACGCACAAGGTAGCGGCCGCAGCGGGCAAGGCAGGGGCGATAAGAACGAAGGCACTGACAAGAAAAAGCGGTTTAGCAGAATGCATGGTGATCTCCGGGGGAAGATGGGCGAAGCTTTGCTGCTGTCGTTCGGCTCGCTCTCAC
Source organism: uncultured Verrucomicrobiae bacterium (assembly GCA_963795955.1). Classification (GTDB taxonomy): domain Bacteria; phylum Acidobacteriota; class Terriglobia; order Terriglobales; family Acidobacteriaceae; genus Granulicella. Next base: position 1,027,075 of record CAWCJK010000001.1, on the reverse strand, counting down.
ACCGGCCCCGCTTGGCAGGCCTTCCCTGACGCTGCGGGGCAGGTCGTGCAGCACGGCCGTGCAAAAGACAACCGGGCGAATCATATGCCTCGCGGTTGCCGCGCCACGCGAATTCCGTACAGATGTAGGCAATAGGCGGAGGCTGCGCCGCTCGCGCCAGTTTGCGCGGGCTCGCAAGGCTCGGCACGCCCTGGCGGAATCCGGCTTCCGATTGCCGTAAGATGAAGAGTGTCTATGGCTGCCATCGCCAACACCATCTTTTCCCCGGAGCTGGCCGCACGCTTTGACCGGCTTGTGACGCTGTACCCCGTCAAGCGGTCGGCGCTTGTGCCCATGTTGCTGTATGCGCAGGATGAGGTCGGCTACGTCTCCGACGAGGTCGTCACGGAGATCGCGCAACGGCTGGACCTGCTGGAGCTCGACGTCCGCAACGTGCTCAGTTACTACTCCATGCTGCGTACGAAGCCGGCGGGCAAGTACAACGTGCAGGTGTGCACCAACATCTCCTGCATGCTGCGGGGCGGGTACGAGATCCTCGACCACTGCAAGGAACGGCTCGGGATCGGGCACAAGGGCGTGACGCCGGACGGCCTGTTTTCGCTGGAAGAGGTCGAGTGCATCGGCGCGTGCTGCTGGGCTCCGGCGTGCCAGGTGAACTACGACTTCCACGAGTTCCTGACGCCCGCCGAAGATGGACCAGGTGCTCGCCGACTACGCCGAAGGTCGCGGAAAGGACGCCAAGTAATGCCGAACATGGTCTCGCACCCGGATGAGGTCATCGTCCTGAAGAAGCGCTTTGGACAGGGCGCGGCGGATATCGACAAGTACCTCGAACTGGACGGCTACAAAGCCGTTCAGAAGGCCATGGACATGGGCCCCGACGGCATCGTTGCGGAGATGAAGGCCTCCGGCCTCCGCGGGCGCGGTGGTGCGGGGTTCCCGACCGGCATGAAGTGGAGCTTCGTCCCCAAGCAGTCAGAGAAGCCCAAGTACGTGCTCATCAACGGCGACGAATCCGAGCCCGGCACCTGCAAGGACCACGTCATCTTCCTCCATGACCCGCACTCGATCATCGAAGGCACGATGATCGCGGGGCTCGCGATCGGCGCCAAGATGGGCTTCATCTATCTGCGCGGCGAGTACCGCTATCTGCTTAAGATCGTGGAAAAGGCCGTCGCGGACGCGTATGCCAAGGGCTTTCTCGGCAAGAACATCTTCGGCCGCGAGGGCTTTGATTTCGACATCGTGACGCAGACCGGCGCGGGCGCCTACGAGGTCGGCGAAGAGTCGGCGCTGATGGAGTCGCTGGAGGGCAAGCGCGGCGTTCCGCGCATTAAGCCGCCCTTCCCCGCCGTCGTCGGCCTTTACGGCGGCCCCACTGTCATCAACAACGTGGAGACGATCGCCAACGCCCCGCACATCCTGCTGATGGGCGGCGCGGAATACGCGAAACTCGGCACGGAGCGCAACGGCGGCACGCGCCTGTTCGGGATCTCCGGCCACGTCGAGCGCCCGGGCGTGTACGAGCTGCCCGATGGGCTACTCGCTCCGCAAGGCCATCTACGAGGTCGCGGGCGGCATTCCCAACGGCAAAAAGCTCAAGGCCGTCGTCCCCGGCGGCTCGCTCCTGCCCGGTCCTTCGCGCGGACGAGATCGACGTCGGCATGGACTTCGACCAGATGGCCAAGGCCGGCACGATGCTCGGGTCGGCGGGCGTCGTGGTCCTCGACGAGACGGTCTCCATCGTCGAATTCGCGCTCCGAACCATCAAGTTTTACCAGCATGAGTCCTGCGGGTGGTGCATTCCCTGCCGCGAAGGCACGGACTGGCTGAAGAAGACCCTGACGCGCTTCCACGCGGGTGGCGGCACGAAGAAGGACATCGACAACATCCAGTACCTGGCCGAAAACATGATGGGCCGGACCTTCTGCCCGCTCGGCGACGCCGCTGCGATGCCCACGCTCGGCTTCATCAAGAAGTTCCGCGGTGAGTTCGAGGAATACCTCGCGGGTGCGCGTGTCGCCAACCCGCTGATCCAGATCCAGCCTGTTGGTGAGATGGAGATGGAAACCGCAGGAGCGCATTGATTGCCGCAAAGGAGCGATCGACCAGCACGTATCACATGCCGATGAAACACTCCAAGCTGCCGACCGCGCTCTTCTGGATGACCACCTTGCTCTTGAACTCCAGCATCCTCGGCTGCCATCAGCAGAAACGGACCGCGGACGGCAGCATGGCCTCAACCCGGCCAGCCGGCGTCGGTCGACAACTCCTGGATTAACGCCGCCAAGGCGTGCTGGCCCGACCTCGCCCGAAGCGGCTACACGAACGATGACATCGCACGCAACCTGTTGGACCACCTCGGCGCTGCCTTCCCGACCTATTCGGCGATCGACAAGAACGATGCCTCCGCAGAGCTCTCGCTTCCGATCACAACGATCCTGCCGCCCGATGTCACCAGGCTCGAGAACTCGTCAACGCCCGTGCTGACCCGCGGCCAGGCCGTCGCCGGCACGCCCCCGCAGCAGGCCATCGTGCAAAACACTCACGGCAACGCACCGCCGGACTCCCTCTGCTCCATCCAACCCGGGATACCGCAAGCTTTCACCAAGTAGGATCAAAGTTATGCCAGACGTTACATTCACCGTTGACGGCAAGAAGCTCACCGCCCCTGCGGGCACGCTGCTCATCGACGCCTGCAAGAACGCGGGCATCGAAATCCCCGCGTTCTGCTACTACCCCGGCCTGAGCCTGCAGGCCGCCTGCCGCATGTGCGTGGTGCGCATCGAGAAGATGCCGAAGCTGCAGACCGCCTGCACCACCCCGGTCGCGGAGGGCATGGTCGTCCAGACGGAAACCCCCGAGATCGCGCAGGCCCGCAAGTCCACGCTCGAACTCCTGCTCGGCAATCACCCGCTCGACTGCCCCGTCTGCGACGCGGGCGGCCAGTGCGAGCTGCAGGACATGACCTTCAAGTACGGCGCCGGCGAAAGCCTATATGCCGAGGCCAAGAACCACCGCGAAGAGCAGCAATGGTCGCCGGTGGTCTTCTTCGACCGCCCGCGCTGCATCCTCTGCTATCGCTGCGTGCGCATGTGCGGCGAAGGCATGGACGTCTTCGCGCTCGGCATCCAGAACCGCGGCTCGGCCTCTGTCATCGCGCCCAACGTCCCTGCGCAGCTCTCGCCCGACCACCTCGCCCGGGTGGATTGCGAGCAGTGCGGCATGTGCATCGACGCGTGCCCCGTGGGCGCGCTGCTGCCCGGCCCCTACCGCTACAAGACCCGCCCGTGGGAGATGAACCATACCTCGACCATCTGCACGCATTGCGGGGATGGCTGCAAGACGACGCTTGGGGTTCGCGCCAGTGCAGAAGGCGCCGTCATCATGCGTGGCGACAACCGCGACAAATCCGGCATCAACGGGGACTTCCTCTGCAACAAGGGCCGCTACGCGTTTGACTTCACCAAGGAGCCCGAGCGCCTCAGCCAGCCGATGATCCGCAAGAACGGCAAAGGGAGCCAACTGGAGCCCGTGAGTTGGGAAGAGGCGCTCACGTTTGCCGGCTACCGGCTTCGCGAACTGCACGCCGCGCGCGGTCCGCAATCCATCGGCGTGATCGGCTCCAACCGCACCACCAACGAAGAAAACTACCTCCTCCAGAAGTTCGCGCGCACGGTGCTCGGCACCAATAACATCGACCACCACCGCACCGCCGACTTCGTCACGCTCGCCACGGCGCTCCAGGGCACGTCCGGCCGCTTCGCCTCGCAGCGCGATGTGGCAAGCGCTTCCACCCTGCTCGTCATCGGTGGCGACCCCACCGAGCAGGCCCCGCTGACCGGGTGGAACCTGCGCACCAACGTTCGCCTGAACCGCGCCAAGGTCTACGTCGCCAACACCGACGAAATCAAGATTCGGCGCCAGGCCAAGGCGTTCGTCCAGGTCGCTCCGTTCGGGTACGGCAGCTTCGTCGCGTACCTTGCGGGCGACGACGCCCAGGCCTCGGCGGCCTCGGTGGTCGCGCAGGCCGACCAGCTTTCGACCTTCCGCGACGCCGTCCGCAACGAGGCCAACCTCGTCGTCCTCGTCGGCAACGAGCTGCGCAACGGCGAACTGGCACGCCTGATCGCCACCCTGCCGAACGCCAAGTTCGCCTGCCTGGCCGACTACGTCAACTCGCGCGGTGCCTCCGACATGGGCGTGCTGCCCGACATGCTTCCCGGCTACCAGCCGCTCGGCGACTCGGCGCTGGCGACGGAGTACGGTTCACCGACCGAACCCGGCCTGGATCTGCTGGCGATGTTCAACGCGGCGCAGAACGGCTCGCTCGCCGCGCTGTACGTGGTCGGCGCCAACCCGGTCGCGCGTTTCTCTGTCGACCCCAGCGCTTTGGCGAAGACCTTCATGGTGGTGCAGGACCTGTTCCTCACCGAGACGGCGCAGCTCGCGGACGTCGTCCTGCCGGCAGCCAATCTGTACGAGAAGTCCGGCTCGGTGACCAATTCCTATGGCGACCTGCAACTGGTTCAAAAGGCCGCTGACAAGGCCGGCGTGCGCAGCGACTTCGAGCTGATCGTCCGCCTGGCCGACAAGATGGGCCACCCGGTCAAGCACCTCGTGCCGTTCGGCAAAGGCGTCCGCAGCGACCTCGGGCAGTCCCGCGGCGCGCAGATGGGCGAGGCCGACCGCCACGCCATCTTCCTCGCCGCCAACAACCTCGAGCCGAAGCTCTCGCCCTTCGATCCGTTCGCGATCCTGGACGAGATCCAGCGGCTGGTGCCCGGCTACGACAAGCTGCTCCGGCTGCAACTGCTCAGCGGCAACGACCAGCACATCACCCCGGCATCCGCAGGGCTCGTCCAGATCGAAAACCGCAAAGACCTCGTTCTGCCCAGCGGCGACGGCCTGTTCAGCTCCGGCACGCTGACGAACTACTCGCCCATCCTGCAGGCCTTGCAAAAGCACCAGGAGCGCGAGGTCGCCGACCACCTCGCCACTCTTGGCGGCGATTAATCCTCTAGGTATGACTACGGTTGTCCTGCGCTCGCCTGTTCCGAGCTTAACGCGCCTCTTCGTCGCGCAGATGTCGTTCACAGACCGAAGCCGTCACCTTGAACGGCGTACGATAGACCCTGAACACCTTTGACCCGATGAGCCATCTCTCCGAGTTTCAAGTCTTTTTTCTGCTCAGCATCCTGAAGATCATTGTGGTGCTGGTCATCACGCTGACGGCGGTCGCCTATACCGTGCTGCTCGAGCGCAAGGTTCTGGGCCGTATGCAGAACCGCTGGGGCCCCTCGCGTACTGGCCCGTTCGGGCTTCTGCAGCCGCTCGCGGACGGCATCAAGCTCTTCCTGAAGGAAGACATGATGCCCCTCGCGGTGGAGCGGCCCCTGTTCATCCTGGCGCCGATGATCGCCCTTGGCTGCGCGCTGATCTCCATCGCTGTCGTGCCGTTCGGCGGCCCTGTCTACTATCGCGGCGTCGTTCTCACCCAGATCTCCGACATCAATATCGGCCTGCTGGTGATCCTCGGCATCACCTCGATCGGTGTCTACGGCATCGCGCTCTCCGGTTGGAGTTCCAACAACAAATACTCGCTGTTCGGCTCGCTGCGAGCCTCGGCGCAACTGGTCAGCTATGAGCTGGCGCTCGGCCTGTCGCTGGTCGGCGTGGTGCTCCGCGCCGGGTCGCTGCGCCTGCGCGATATCGTCGGCTCGCAGTCTGCGCACGGCGCGCTGAGCTGGAACATCTTCGGCGGGCTGCAAATCGTTGGGTTTTTCATCTATCTGATGGCCGCCTACGCCGAAACCAACCGCGCTCCGTTTGACCTCCCCGAGGCCGAATCCGAGCTGGTCGCCGGCTACCACACCGAGTACTCCTCCATGAAGTTCGCCATGTTCTTCATGGCCGAGTACGCCAACATGATCACGGTCGCCTGCGTCGCCACGCTGCTTTTCTTCGGCGGAGCCACCTCGCCCTTCGGGCCGCTGACGGCTCACATCCTCACCGGTCCGGTCGCGGCCTTCTTTCTGCCGATCTTTTGGTTTGTGCTGAAGGTGTTTGCCTTCATTCTGCTGTACATCTGGGTCCGTGCGACCCTGCCGCGCTTCCGCTACGACCAGCTCATGAGCTTCGGCTGGAAGTTCCTGCTGCCGGTAGCCATGCTCAACATCATTGCGACCTCGCTCGTGCTCGCTTACCGAAGCTAAGCTGCAGTCAACCCGAACGAACGCTTTACAATAAGAAGGCATCGCACAGATCAGCTTCGTTTCTTGCACTCGCGAGGCTTTTGGACCCTGCGCACACGATGGAACTGTTTATCTTCATCCTCTTCGGTCTGCTGGCGGTCGCCGCTGCGGTGAACCTGCTATTGCAGCACCATCCGATCAACTCCGCGCTCTCGTTGATCGTGGTCATGATGTCGTTGGCAGTGTTGTACTTCTCGCTCGGCGCAGAGTTCCTCGCCGCGGCACAGGTGATCGTCTACTCCGGCGCCATCATGGTGTTGTTCGTCTTCGTCATCATGCTGCTGAACGCCGGCGAAGAAGACCGCTCCAAGAGCACGACCCGCATCGCCTCGATCGCAGGTTTCCCCGGTGCCGCCGCGATTCTTTGCCTGCTCGCCTTCGTGTTTCTTTCCGAAAAGCAGCACCTCGGCACCACCCACCTCAGCGGCTATCTCACCAACGCGGCCAACAACATCGTCGTGCTCTCGCACACGCTGTTCACGACGCTGCTGCTGCCGTTTGAGGTCACCTCGATCCTCATCCTGGTTGCGATCCTCGGCGCGGTCGTGCTCGCGCGGAAGGAGCTCTAACCGATGCTGATCGAAAGAAACCAGGCGCTTCCCATCGCGGCCGGAGTCCTCGCCGCCCTGATCAGCTCGTTTGCGGCACGCGTGGCGATGCGCCGCAGGAGGAAAAACTAGACCGATGGTCCCCATCGCCTACTACCTCGTCCTCGGCGCAATCCTGTTCTGCATCGGCATCGCTGCGTTCCTCATCAAGCGCAACGTCATCACCATCTTCATGTCGATTGAACTCATGCTGAACGCCGTGAACCTGACGTTTGTCGCGTTCGCCCACATGTGGCACCAGGTTTCCGGCCAGATCTTTGTCTTCTTCGTCATGGTCGTCGCCGCGGCCGAAGCCGCCGTCGGCCTGGCCATCATCATCGCGCTCTTCCGCGCCCGGCAGACCTTGAATGTCGACCAGGTCAACCTGATGAAGAACTAGCGCACTCATGGCCGTTGTTTTTCGTTCTGTCATTCGCGAAGGGAATCTGTTGCTGACCATGCCGCTGATGCACTTCAATCCGAGCCCCGAAACCGCATGAACACCTCCCTGCTCTGGCTCATCCCGATCATTCCCTTCATCGGCTTCGTGCTGAACGGCACGCTTGGCCGCAAGGCACCACGCCAGGTGGTCTCGGCCATCGCGCTCGTGGGCGCGCTTCTGCCCGCCCTCATCGTCTCCAATCTCTGGCTGAAGATGACCGCTGCCGGCGCTCCGCTGGCTATCTCCGTTACGAGCCGTCCATGGATCGCCGTCACCGGCTTCCAGGTGAACTTCTCGCTCGCGGTCGACCACCTCACGCTGGTCATGCTCGCGATCGTCACCGGCGTGGGCTTCCTCATCCACGTCTACTCGGTCGGCTACATGGCGCTTGAAGAGGGCTACTGGCGCTTCTTCGCCTACCTCAACCTGTTCATGTTCTTCATGCTGGTGCTTGTGCTTTCGGCCAGCTTCCTGCTGATGTTCGTCGGCTGGGAGGGCGTCGGTCTCGCCTCCTACCTGCTCATCGGCTTCTACTTCACGCGTGACTCCGCCGCGAACGCCGGCAAGAAAGCCTTCGTCGTCAACCGTATCGGCGACTTCGGCTTCCTGATCGGCATGTTCCTCCTGATCGCGCACTTCGGGTCGCTCGACTTCGGGACCGTCTTCGCCCGCGTCAACGCGCTTCCGCCAGCCGTCACCGGCGGCTTCCTTACCGCGATCTGCCTGATGCTGGTCCTCGGCGCGACCGGCAAATCCGCGCAGATTCCGCTGTACATCTGGCTCCCCGACGCCATGGAAGGCCCCACACCGGTCTCCGCGCTCATCCACGCGGCGACCATGGTCACGGCCGGCATCTACATGGTCGCGCGCTGCCATGTGCTCTTCGACCGCTCGCCGTACGCGCTTGGCGTAGTGGCCATCATCGGCTGCGCCACGGCCCTGCTCGCGGCCACCATCGGTTGCGTGCAGCACGACATCAAGCGCGTCCTTGCGTACTCCACCGTCTCGCAGCTCGGCTACATGTTCCTGGGCTGCGGCGTGGCCGCGTACTCGGCCGGCATCTTCCACCTGATGACGCACGCCTTCTTCAAGGCGCTGCTCTTCCTCGCGGCCGGCTCCGTCATCCACGCGCTCTCCGGCGAGCAGGACATGCGCGTCATGGGTGGCCTCCGCAAGCGCATCCCGATCACCTTCTGGACGATGACCGCCGGTGTCTTCGCCATCGCGGGCATCCCGCCGCTCTCGGGCTTCTTCTCCAAGGACGAGATCCTGTACCGCACCTTCGCGTCACCGAACCCCATCGGCAAGCTGCTCTGGGCGGTTGGGCTGCTCACCGCCGGGCTGACGAGCTTCTACATGTTCCGGCTCTGGTTCAAGACCTTCTTCGGTCCCGAGCGCTTTGACGAGCACGCCCTGGCCCACGGCCACGAAGAGGCGCACGCGCTGCACGCCACCAGCGGCTCCACGCACGGTCAGGCCACCGACCACATGGTCACCGAGCCCGAGCACGACAAGGGCCAGGCCGCCCACGCCCACGGCGTGCACGAGTCGCCCGCGATCATGACGGTTCCGCTGATCATCCTCGCTATCCTCGCCTTCGTCGGCGGCTGGATCGGCGTCCCCGCGGCCCTCGGCGGCTCCAACCACTTCGAGCACTTCCTCGACCCTGTCTTCGCCGCCAGCACGCATCTCGAAAACGCCGTCAACGCCGACCAGGTGTCTCACGCGACCGAACTCGGCCTCGCCGCGGTCTCCGTCGCCGTTGCCCTTCTCGGCTTCTTCGTCGCCTACGTTTGGTACTTCCGCAAACCCGGCACCGCCTCCCGTCTCGCGCAGTCGGCACGTCCGCTGTACCGGCTGCTCGACCATAAGTACTGGGTCGACGAAGCCTACGGCGTTGGTATCGTGATGCCCTTGCTGATGGCGTCCCGGATCTTCCTCGGCGGTGTGGTCGAAGGCGCGGTGGTGCAGGGCTCGGGAGAAGGTCTCGCGGCCGGCACCCAGGGTCTTGGCTGGGTCGCCCGCCGGATGCAGTCCGGCAACATCCGTTCCTACGCCGGCTGGCTCGCCCTCGGCGCCGCCGTCGTCATCGCCGTCGTGCTCTTCGGAGGACACCCACTTCACCGCTAACCCAGTCTCGCGGAGACACAACTTTGTCATCCCGTAGCGCAGCGAAGGGATCTGCTTTTCGGAGCGCCACCAAACCAAAATGGACCTAAACCACCTCATCCTGACGTTGCTCCTGCTGGTGCCCCTCGCCGGCGCCATCCTCGCCGCGCTCATCCCCGAGCGTGACGGGGCGAAGACGCACCACATCCTCGCGCTCGTCGTCACGCTGCTGACCTTCGTGATGACCCTGCATCTGCCGGCGCACTTCACCTACGGCGCGCCCGGCTTCCAGTTCGAGCAGAACTCCGAGTGGATCCGCGTCCCGTCCATCCGCTATCACCTCGGCGTCGACGGCCTTTCCATGTGGCTGGTCGTGCTCACCGGCTTCCTCGCGCCCATCGGTGTGCTGGTCAGTTGGAACACGGTCACCTCGCGCGCGAAGCTCTTCTTCTCGCTGTTCCTGCTGCAGCAGGTCGCGATGTTCGGCGTCTTCACCGCGCTTGATCTGTTCCTCTACTACGGCTTCTGGGAGCTCTCGATCGTCCCCCTGACGATCCTGATCGCCACCTTCGGCCGCACCGAGAACCGCCGCCGCGCTGCGATCAAGTTCTTCCTGTACGCGTTCATCCCGTCCGCCATCCTGCTGGTCGCGCTGCTCTGGCTGTACTTCCGTACCGGCACCTTCGACTTCGTCCAGTTACAGGCCCTCGCGGCCGCACACCACATCTCTGGCCACAACGCCGCGCTCTGGTGGTGCTCGCTCGCCTTCCTCGTCGCCTTCGGCGTCAAGGCTCCCATCTTCCCCCTGCACGGCTGGCTGTCTGACGCGATGCAGGAGGCCCCCACAGCCGTAATGATGGTGCTGGCCGGCAAGCTGGGGCTGTACTCCATCCTGCGCTTCTCCTTCGGCATCTTCCCCGACCAGTCGCGCCACATCGCTCCCCTGCTCATCGCGCTCGGAGCCATCGGCATCGTCTACGGCGCGCTGCTCGCGCTTGTGCAGAACGACCTCAAGAAGCTGGCCGCGTTCTCGCTGCTCAGCCATGTCTCGTTCATCGTCCTGGGCATCTTCACCTTCTCCGTCGCGGGCCTCGACGGCGGCGTCTTCCAGATCCTCAACGAGTCCATCATCGGCGCCGCGTTCTTCACGCTCATCGGCCTGCTCTACGAGCGCTACGGCACCTACGACATGCGCGACTACGGCGGCCTCGCCCAGAAGCACGCCTGGATGGTCACCATGTTCGTGATCACCACGCTCGCGGCGGTCGGCCTGCCCATGCTCAACGGCTTCGTCGGCGAGTTCCTCATCCTGTCCGGCACGATGGTCTCGCTGGTCTCGCACCACATTCTCTGGACCGTGATCGGCACCACCGGCGTCATCTTCTCCGCCGCCTACATGCTCGTCATGATCCAGCGCGTCTTCTACGGTCGCCTCGGTCTGCGCTCCGAGGAGGTCGCGGGCTGGGACCTCACCGGCCGCGAACACGTCGAGCTCTGGCCGTTCGTTGCGCTCTTCCTCATCATGGGCCTGGCCTCGCCGTACTGGATGCACTCGATCGACACCTACGGCACCGCAGACCGCGGACCGCCCCGAGCGCTTCGAGCCCAGCAGTGTGAAACATATCGAAAGCGAGAGCTATAGCCCGGTCGCGGCTGCTTCGCCGAACAAAACGACCCAGGAGGTCCGCTAAGTGTCCACTAACCTCCTCGCGCTCCTGCCCGAGCTCATCCTCACCATCGCCGGCGTGCTCATCATGCTGATCGAGCCTGTGATCCCAGCGGACCGCTCGCGCAAGGGCCTTGGCTGGCTCGCCATCCTCGGCACCGTCGCTGCGGGTGGGGCGACCTGGTACCAGCACCGCTGGATCGACAGCGAAGGCGGCGCCCCGCTGATGGCCTTCTACCGCACCGTGCAGATCGACGAGTTCTCGATCTTCTTCCACCTGCTCATCGCCGCCATCGTCATCGCCGTTCTGCTCGCCTCGCTCGACTACTTCGAAGGCCCGACTACCCACGCCGGCGAATACTTCGCGCTGGTCCTCTTCGGCGCGACGGGCATGATGTTCATGACCAGCTCCGTCGAGCTCCTCATGGTCTTCATCGGCCTCGAGATCTCGTCGATCTCCACCTACATCCTCGCCGGCTTCCGCAAGGGCCAGGCCACCGCCTCCGAGTCCGCGCTCAAGTACTTCCTCCTGGGCTCCTTCGCGACGGCGTTCTTCCTGTACGGCATCGCGCTCTGCTTCGGCGCGACCGGTTCCACGTCCATCGGTGCCATCGCCGCCGGTATGGTCCATAGCCCGACACCGCGCATGGGCTTGCTGGCCGTAGCGATGGTCCTTATCGGCCTCGGCTTCAAGGCCTCCGCCGCGCCGTTCCACGTCTGGACCCCCGACGTCTACCAGGGCGCGCCCGCCCCCGTCGTCGCGCTCATGTCCACCGGCCCCAAGGCCGCGGTCTTCGCCGTGCTCCTCCGCTTCCTCTTCAACGCCGAGCCCGACGCTTCACGCGCAGTGGGTGCGTGCTGATCTACATCCTCGCGGTCGCCTCCATGACGATCGGCAACCTCGGCGCGCTGCTGCAACGCGACGTCAAGCGCCTGCTGGCTTACTCCTCCATCGCCCACGCCGGCTATCTGCTCGTCGCGTTCACCGCGGTCGAGTCCACCGCCGTTGCTGGAGCGCTCTTCTACACCGCCGCCTACGCCGCGATGAACGTTGGCGCCTTCCTGGTCCTCACCGAGCTCTCCGGCTACGCCGAGGGCTCGCGCACCATCGACGACTTCACCGGGATGGCACAGCGCAAGCCGGGCCTCTCCGTCCTGCTGGCCTTCTTCCTGCTCTCGCTGATCGGAATCCCCTTCACCGGCGGCTTCTTCGGCAAGTTCTATTCGTTCTCCGCGGCCATCAGTAGCGGCTACGTCTGGCTCGCCATCATCGGCCTCCTGAACTCCGGCGTCGCCTGCTTCTACTACCTCCGGCTGCTTGCCGCCCTGTTCGCGCGGCCCCACACCGACTCCCTCGGCCACGCACCCACCCGCAAGCTCACGGTTCCCGCGGGCCTGGCGCTCGCCGGCACGGCCCTGGCCACGCTCGCGCTCGGTATCTTTCCGGGGCACATGCTGAACCTGGTCCAGCGCGCCTCGCCGCAGACGGAGCCGGCCTACAACACACCAGCACCTGACTCGACGCTGCCGCCGACGCCGCCAACCTCCCAGGCCGACACCGCCGCCGCAGCCTTAAGCCTCAACTCAACCGCACAAACAAGAAAGGCCTCCGCCGCAGCGGAGGCCTTTCTTGTTGCCTGCAGGCACGAAGCCCGCCGATCCGTTAGCTCACCTTGAGGAAGATGATGACGAACGTAAACAGCGCCAGCGACTCGATAAACGCGAGACCCAGAATCAGGAACACGAAGATGCCAGGGCGTGCACCGGGGTTACGCGCAAGCGCCTCGGTGGCCGAAGCCGTCGCGCGGCCCTGACCGATGCCGCAAAGGCCAGCCGCAAGGGCCATGCCCAAACCGGCTCCGAGCGGAACCCACTGTGCGCCGGGGCTAGCCGCCGCGTTCTGGGCAAAGGCCGGCGATGCGATCAGCAGCGCGGCCAGCGTGGCGAACATGTACTTCATGATTCGCAGGGTGTTTGTCGTCAACATGGTGTTGCTCCTGCCCCCGTAGATCTCGCCGCCAGTTGGTGGTTGAAGCTCACCGTGCTGGCCCCCTCACACTGAAGCGGCGGAAGTGCCCACCACGCAGAGGGGGCGCCCCCACGTGGGAATGTCAAAGTCTCTGGCCGATTCCACGGCTAGTTGTCATTCCCGCAAGGGAATCTGCTTAGCCCTGACTCGACCCGCGCAGCGCTCTAATGCTCGCCCGCGACTGCCAATGACAGATAGATCGCCGCCAGCAGCATGAACACATACGCCTGGATCACAGCCACACCAAGGTGCAGCCCCAGGAAGACCAGCGGAATTCCGATCGGAATCAGCGAAAAGAACGCCAGCGTCAGCAGGTCACCCGCGAACATGTTCGCGTAAAGACGGACCGTGAGCGAAAGAATACGGGCGAAGTGCGAGATCACTTCGATCGGGAACATCAGCCACGAGATCGCCCACATCGGTCCCAGGAACTGCTTGATGTACCCAAAGCCGTTCACCCGGATGCCGTGGTAGTGGTAGTAGATAAACGTGATAATCGCGAAGCCAAGCGGCACCGTGGGGTTCGCGGTGGGCGATTCCAGCCCCGGAACCAGGCCCGCCAGGTTGCACAGCAGGATGAACAGGATCAGCGCGGTCAGGTAGCCCGTGAACCGCTCGTGGCCCTCGCCGATGATCTGCTCGCCCTGGTCCGAAACGAACTCATGGGTCATCTCGGCCAGGTGCTGAATGCCGCCCGGCGTCTCGACGCTCAGGCTCGCACGGACCACCAGAAAGTACGCGAGCAGCACCAGAAACACCAGCAGTTCCATCGCGACCGCGTTCGTAATCGGTGCGTTCGGATTTGCGGGCGACATGTGCAATGCCCCCATCAGCGCGTCCACAGGGCGCGCGAAGGCGTGGTTCAGAAGGCGGGTAAACAAAAGCTGTGTATGCATGATGCGTTGGGCAAACTTCGGGCAGACTCTGCTGTCCGGGGGCTCGCAGCCACCCTAAACCGTCCACGCTTTTACCAACCGTAAACCCTCGATTGTGAGCGAAAACACACCCAGACCGAGCCCCACGGCAAGCGCCACAACAGAGCCTTCCAGAAACTTCAGACTACCATAGAGCACCACCACGACCAGCCCCAGCCGCAGGAAGAAACCGCCCAGCAGCAGCGCCATTCCGCGGTTCCTGTCGGGGCTCGCCGCTCGCATCCATGCGCTGCATCAGCGCCGTCATCAGGCGCAGCCACTCCCACAGCCCCGAGGCCGAAATCGCCGACCCCACCAGCAGCATCGCCGCGCTGCGCCAACCGCCCAGCCGCCACCACACCAGCGGAAGGGCCACCACCGTCAGCACGGCGATCAGCCGAATCGCCCGAAGGATCGTGCGGCGGAAGTCCTGGTCTGAAAAGCTCTCTAGCTCGCGCACGTCTACTCGTCCCGCTTCAGGTAGCGCGAGGCCATGGTGAAGATCTGAATGAAGCCGCCGACCGCGCCCAGCAGAATGCCCGACCACGCCAATCCAGTGCTGATGAAAGTGCCTGTCCAGCCACGCCCCAATCAGCCATCCGATGACGCACCCGGCCGGCAGCGCAATGGCGAACTGGATGAAGCTCTCGGCTTGCACCAGTTGCCCGAGCGCGCCTTTGCCCTTGCCCGCTGCGCCCTTCTCCGGCCTGCCGCTCTCGTCCGCCATCCCGACCCAAACACTACCACTCCGTACCGCGCCGGGCCAACGCCCGCTCGATATACTGAGGTGTCGCGACACTTACGGCTTCCACTCAAAATCTGCCGGTCGCTAACTCCTGATACAGCGAGCCCACCTTGTCCCAGTTTGAAAGCCACTTTGAAGAGAAGCTCTACGCCCAGCGCCAGGAAAAGCTGCGCGAGATCCAGGCCATCGGCGAAAAGTTCGGCCTCACGCCGCTCGAGAGCATCTACCCCAACCGCTTCCCTTCCGCGGACGAGCCCATCCCCTTCGCCCACATCCCCGACCTCATCGCGCGCTACGACGACCCCCAAAACCCGGTCACCAGCGAGCAGCTAGAAGCCGAGCACCCCACCGTCGCGATCGCCGGCCGCATCATGGCCATCCGCCTCCAGGGCAAAGCCGGCTTCGCCCACCTGCAGCAGGGCGGCAAGCGCCTTCAGATCTACGTCCGCAAGGACGACGTCGGTGAAGACGTCTTCGCACTCTACAAACTGCTCGACCTCGGCGACCACATCGGCGTCCGCGGCACGCTGATGCGCACCCGCACCGGCGAACTCACCCTCAAGGCCCTGCCCGTCGGCGACAAGCCCGCGATCAGCTTCCTCGCCAAGGCCATGCTCGCCCTGCCGGACAAGTACCACGGCCTCGAAGACGTAGAACTCCGCTACCGCCAACGCTACGTCGACCTCATCATGAACTCCGGCACGCTAGCCAAAGCCGAAGCCGCCACACCTTCCACCGACGGTTGTCATCTCGCACCGCAGGCGCAGAGCGCCGGAGTCGGAGCCGACCCGCAGTTGTGCCACCGGGCACCTCCCCCGTAACCGACACCGCCGCCCCCAACAACGAGCACCTCGACGCCCCCGCTCAACGTCCGCGAGGTCTTCGTCAAGCGCGCCCACATCCTCCGCGCCATCCGCAAGTTCTTCGACGAGCGCGGCTACCTGGAAGTCGAAACCCCGATGATGCACACCATCGCGGGCGGCGCCGCGGCACGGCCCTTCAAAACCCACCACAACGCGCTCGACATCCCGCTCTCGCTCCGCATCGCGCCCGAGCTCTACCTCAAGCGCCTCGTCGTCGGCGGCCTCGACCGCGTCTACGAGATCAACCGCAACTTCCGCAACGAGGGCGTGAGCACCCAGCACAACCCCGAGTTCACCATGCTCGAGTTCTACCAGGCCTACGCCAACTACCACGACCTGATGGACCTCACCGAAGAACTCATCAAGTTCGTGGCGATGGAGGTCAACGGGACCACCATCACCCACTTCAACGGCCACGACATCGACCTCGGCAAATGGCAGAAGCTCAGCATGCGCGAGGCGATCATCAACTTCTGGCCCGAACAGGTTCCACGGCCCACCATGAGTGACTTCGAAACCGCGACCCAGCTCGCGGCGCGGCTCCGCTCTGCCAGCCGGCGAATGAAGGCGCGCCGCGGCAGCAGCGGCGACGATCAGGACGCTCTCCACATCGAAGACACCTCACCCTCAACCCACGCCGGCCGCGCACGGTCACAGCTCGCCGACATTGAGGTCTACTTCGAAGAGGTCGCCAGGAACCTGGAGTCCCACAACGATTCGCTGGAAACTGGCAGGATCGTCGCCGAGATCTTCGAAGCCCTCGCCGAACCCCACCTCATCCAGCCCACCATCATCTACGACTTCCCGCTAGCCGTCTCCCCACTCTCGCAAAGTCAAACCCGACGAACCAGACTGGGTAGAGCGCTTCGAGTTCTACATCGGCGGCTTCGAGGTCGGCAACGCCTTCTCCGAGCTCAACGACCCCGCCGACCAGCGCCGCCGCTTCGAAGACCAACTCAAAGAACGCGAACGCGGCGACGACGAAGCCATGCAGATGGACGAGGACTACGTCCGCGCCCTCAGCTTCGGCCTCCCGCCCACCGGCGGCGAAGGCATCGGCATCGACCGCCTCACCATGCTCCTCACCGGCAGCCGCTCCATCCGCGACGTCATCCTCTTCCCGCTCATGCGCCCCCGCACCGAAGGCCCCGGCCCCACAGCCAACCCCGAAAGGAAGACAGCGGACCAACAACCCCACGGCGAATCCGCCGAATAAGCAAAAGGCCCCGCAGTCATCGCGGGGCCTCATCCTTGCGTGCAAATCACCAGTCCGTAAGGCGGTCCAGCGACCGCACCGCGAGCGCCACAGCAGCCACATCTCCGCTCAACGCCACTGGCAGATCCGGGAGCCCGGCGCCCTTCGTCAACGCACGCCGCAGCCCAAACCCTCCATAGGTCCCCGCTGCGGCACCTGCGGCTCCCATCGCCACGCCGCCAATCACCGGCCGCCGGAAAGCCGTCGCGACAATCGCTCCAACCAACCCACCCAGCGCCAGACGCCCGATCAGCAGCGCCGGAGCCGTCCGGTTCGGCGTCGACGGCAGCTTGTCCGCCACGTACTCCCCGACCGCCGCTGCGGTTAGAACGCCGACCGCTGTCGGGTGCGCAATCCACGACGCCCACGTCCGCTTCACGCGCAGCTCGCCCTTCCAGGCAAACCACGCAACAACAGCCAATGGCGTAACCGATCGAATACCGGTACTGAACCCCAGCACCGGCGTGGCAATGTGGGCAACCACTGCTTCCTGATTCATAGCGACTCCCGAACGGCGCAATGTCGTGCGCCTATGCACCTTTAGATGCACCCGATCGAAGCCCGCCCGACCGTCCCTAGCTCGCCTCGAGCCGCCCCAACTCCTCAGCCACCAACTCCACCCCACGCTGCGCCACGTCTCGATCCACCTCACCACCCAGCGCCAGCCGAAACCCATGCGGCGCGCCATCACACGCCTTGAACCAGTTGCCGCCGCTTAAACACACACCGCGCTCGCGCATCCTGGCCTCAAACGCCTCCGCCGTCACGCTCTCCGGCAGACGACACCCACAGGTGCCACGCATGCACCGCGCCCGGCCAACATCGGTCGCCAAGCACAGCCCGAGCCGCCGCATTCCGTCGCGCGCCCTCTTCGTTCTTCGCCGCAATCACACGATCCACGCTGCCGTCGGCCAGCAACGAGCACGCCGCCACGTGGTGCACCAGCGAACTGCCCGTCGCCGTGTTCTTCACCGCCGCACGGATCCCGTCATCGAACGCCTCGGGTGCGACAAGAAAACCCATCCGCGACGCCGGCACATAACTCTTGCTCAGCGACCCCACATAGAACGTGCGCTCGGGCGCGAGGTCATACAGCCGAGCCGGCGCGTCAGGCTCCATGAAGCCGTACGTGTCGTCCTCCACGATCAGCAGATCGAACTCGCGCGCGATCGCCACAATGTTCTGCCGCCGCTCCAGCGACGCCGTGCAGCCCAGCGGGTTATGGACCGTCACCGTGCAGAAGATCGCTGCGATCGGCGCTCCAGCTCGCCCGCCCGCGCTCACACGCCGCGCGCAGGCTGTCCGCGGTCATGCCTTCGGCGTCGACCGCGCAGCCAACCGGCGTCGCGCCCAAAGCTCGCACCTGCTCCAGAGCTCCCGTGTAGGCAGCCGCATCCATCGCGATCGGCTTGCCCGCAAATCGGCCAGCCATCATCGCGATCAGGCAGCCGTGATGCGCCCCATCGGTCAAAAACAGCCGGTCCGCAGGCATTCGCAGCCACTTCGCCGCGCTCTCCACCAATTCAGGCTGTGGATGCCGAAAGGTCGGCCGCAGCGCGTCATAATCCTCTGGTCCAAGCGAATCCACCGCCCAACGCAAACGGTCCCGCCACTGCTCCGGGAGACCCGGCAGCAAAGGGAAGTTGTACTGCATCTCGATCATGAAGACAGGGTACAGGGCGCAGGGCACAGGGCGCCCTGTACCCTGTCTTCAATGAAGATTCTCTTCGTCGGCGACGTCTTCGGTTCCGCCGGCCGGCATATCGTGCATGAACACCTGCCTCACGTGGTTGAGACCAACGAGGTCGACCTGCTCATCATCAATGGCGAAAACGCTGCCGGCGGCTTCGGCATTACGCCCGCGATTGCGGAAGAGCTGTTCGACCTGGGCGCGCACGTGATTACGACCGGCAACCACATCTGGGACAAAAAAGAGATCTTCGAGTACATGACCGTGCCGGCCGACTCGCACACGCGCGGGCGGCGCATCATTCGCCCCGCCAACTACGCCGTGGGAACGCCCGGTTTCGGCGTCTACGAGGGCACGCTGCCCACGGGCCAGGCCTACGCCGTCCTCAACCTGCAGGGACGCGTCTTCATGAGTTCCTGCGACGACCCGTTCCGCAAGGCCGATGACCTGTTGAAAGCGATCACCGCGAAGGTCATCCTGCTCGACTTTCACGGCGAGGCCACCAGCGAAAAGGTCGCGCTGGGCTGGTACCTGGACGGCCGCGTCACCGCTGTGCTCGGGACGCACACCCACATCCCCACGGCCGATGAGCGCATTCTGCCCGGCGGCACGGCGTACCAGACCGACGTTGGCATGTCCGGGCCGTACGATTCGGTCATCGGCGTCGAGACCGAGCTGATTCTGAAGCGCTTCCTGACCGGCATGCCCGGCAAGTTCGAGGCGGCCAAGGGAAACCCCAAGCTCTGCGCGACACTGATCGAGTGCGACGGCGGAACGGGCCGCGCGTACGCCGATCCGCCGGCTCATGCTGGGCGAGTAAGCCGGGCCGAGTCGACCGGCACAGCCGCATCCAAGCATTCGGCGAACCTGCGACCGCCGCAAGGAGACCTCATGACCGGAGCGCGCGAAGCTGTCCTCACCAACCTCGTTGACCTGCTGCTCGACGCCCGCCGGACGGGGCGTCTGCTGGACGGTCTAGACCCCGCGTTGACCCCAGCCGACCTCAGCGAGGTCTACTTCGTGCAGGACAAGCTCGCGGCGGCCTTCGGCGAGATCGGCGGTTGGAAGGTCGGCGCGCCCTCACCAGAAGCCACGCCCGTGTTCGCGCCCATGCCGCTGGCCTGGATCGCCGCCGGCGAGAGCACGATGACCGGCCCGCAGTGGCGGTACCGCGGACTCGAGGCCGAGATCGCCTTCCTTGTCGGGCGGGACCTTCCGCCGCGCCCCGAGCCGTACACGCGCGACGAGGTCCTCGAGGCCATGGCGTCCTGCCACCCGGCGGTCGAGATTCTCGAGAGCGCCTTCAAGAACCCGACCGACGTCCCCCGGCTCGCCATGCTGGCCGACTTGCAGATCCACGGCGGCTTCATCTACGGCCCAGCTTTCTCGGGCTGGCGGACCGTGGACTTCACCAAGGAACACGTGACGCTGATCGTCGACGGCGTGGTGCGCGTGGAGCGCACGGGCTCGAACACCTCCGGCGACCTGCTGAAGCTGCTGCCCTGGCTGGCGAATGAAGGCGCGGCACGCACCGGCGGATTGCGAGCCGGTCAGTGGATCACCACGGGGTCGTGGACCGGAAGCACGCCGGCGGAGACTACCTCATCTATATCGGCGGAGTTCTCTACCGTCGGCCGGGTCGACCTGTATTTCGGGTAAGGATTACACTTCCTGCGTCGGCGATGCGCGGCAAACGGTTGACTTAGATGCCAACAGCGCAGAGGATGCGCGTTGGGAAACGCTTGCTGGTACATCCCGTTCGGGCCTCTCACACTCCTATGTGCAGTTAGACGAGGTGCAGCATGGCACGACCGTACTGGAGCGGACAGATCACCATCTCCCTTGTTTCCTTTGGGGTGAAGCTGTTCGTTGCCACCGAGGCCAAGAGCCAGATTTCATTCCACCAGATCGACCGCGCCAGCGGCGAGCGCGTGCGCTACCAGAAGATGGTCGCCAGCGCCGTCGAGAACCCGCCCGCCGACCCCGGCGACGCGCCCGCACCGGTCCAGCAGAGCGACATCGTCAAGGGATACGAGTACGCCAAGGGCCAATACGTCACCATCGAGCCCGAAGAGCTCGCTCACCTCCGCGTGCCCTCCAAGCACGTCATGGAGGTGCTGCAGTTCGTCGACGAGGCCCAGATCTCACCGGCATACTTCGAGAAGCCCTACTTCGTGACGCCCGACAACGAGGCCCAGACTGAGGCCTTCGAGACCGTGCGCCAGGCGATGATCGACACCAAGAAGGTCGCGCTCACCAAGATCGCCTTTGGCGGCCGGGAGCACGTGGTCTGCATCGCACCCGACGGCACGGGTCCCCACGGCGGCATGATGGCCTACACCATGCGCTACGCCGCCGAATTCGCAATGCAGCCGACTACTTCCGCGACATCAAGCAGGTCGAGGTCAGCCCGGATTCCCTCGACCTGGCCAAGGAACTCATCAAGCGCAAGACCGCCCCGTTCGATCCGAAGAAGTTCGTCGACGGATATGAGGTCGCGGTCCACGAGCTGGTCCAGGCGAAGCTGAATCACCTGCCGGTCCCGCAGGACGTCGAGCCGGCGCCCGCGCGCGGCAAGGTCGTGAACCTGATGGACGCGCTGCGCAAGAGCATTAGCACCGGGGCCGCGCCGGAGGCCGACCACGAGGCCGAACGCATCTCCAAGCCCGCCGCCCATGCTCCCGCCAAGGCCGCCGCGAAGCGCGCCGGCCTCTCGCTGGTGAAAGGATCCGAGAAGAAACCTCCCGCCAAGGCAAATGGCAAGCGCGAGAGCAAACCTGCGGCCAAGACCGCCTCGTCCAAGCGGAAGAGTGCATAGAGCCTAGCCATGGCGCAACCCAAAGCAGCAAAATCGGCCAAGGAGCCGGTGCGTGCAGCCGCGCCCAAGCGACCGGTTCGCGCCAGACCCGCCAAACCCGCACCCGAGCCGCCCGAGGCTCCGGCCGCAAGCTCCGCTTCCGACCTGGTCGATTCGCAGCTCGCGAAGTACCGCAGCATGCGGGACTTCCACGTCACCGCCGAACCCAGCGGCGAGGGCAAGGCTGCGGTGCAAAAGGCCGCCGCCCGTACCGCCCCCGCAAAGGCGAAATCCACGGGGGGCCTCCCGTTCGTTATCCAGAAGCATGCTGCGAGCCATCTCCACTACGACTTCCGGCTGGGCTGGAGCGGCGTGCTGAAGAGCTGGGCTGTCGCCAAGGGACCGAGCTACTACACGGGCGACCGTCGCCTGGCCGTGCAGGTGGAAGACCACCCGATGGAATACGGCGGCTTCGAGGGCATCATCCCCAAGGGCCAATATGGCGGCGGCACAGTGATGGTCTGGGACCAGGGCACGTGGTGGCCGCAACCCGGCCACGAGAACGTGGAAGCTGGCCTGCGCACCGGCAGCCTCAAGTTCGAAATGCACGGCAGCAAGATGCAGGGCAAGTGGACGCTGGTTCGCATGCACACCACCAAGCCCTATGGCGGCGACAGCGGCCGCTGGAAATCCAACGACAAGCCTCAGTGGCTCTTGATCAAGGAGCACGACGAGTTCGAGCGCGGTAAGGACGCCCCCTGCATCACCGACGAGGCGCCGAACTCTGCCCTGACCGGACGCACCATGGAAGAGATCGCGCACCAGGAGGACCACGTCTGGAACTCCAAGGAGACCGCCGGGACCGGGCAGGCGTGGTACCGGCAGGAGTCGCCGGCAGATCGCGCGGGCTCGGAGGCACCCCCGAGCCCCGAGGCGAAGCTGACCATAGCTCCGCGGCGGCCCGCAAAGCCGGCTGCCCCCAAACCCGCTGCCAGCATGGCGCGCTGGGATCGCCGACGCTCTCGACGAGTGCCCAAAGGAGCCGCAACCGGAGTTCATCCAACCCGAACTGGCGCAGGAGACCGAAACTCCCCCGGAAGGCAACGGCTGGTTCCATGAGTTGAAGCTGGATGGCTACCGCATGCAGGCGCGCAAAAGCGCTCGCGGTGTGCAGATGCTGACGCGCAGCGGTCTCGACTGGACCTATCGCGTGCAGGCCGTCGCGGATGAGATCGCCAAGCTGCCCGTGAACAACGTCACGCTGGACGGCGAGGTCGTCGTGCTCGCCGAAGACGGCACGACCAACTTCGCCGACCTGCAGGCCTCGTTCCAGGAGGGCGCGAAGAACCCTCTGACGTACTTCTGCTTCGACCTGCTGCATCTCGAAGGCCACAACACCCGCAATCTGCCGCTTCGCGAACGCAAGACCCTGCTCGAAAAGATCATGCCGACGGAAGAGAACGGCATGGTGCGCTACAGCGAGCACATCGAGGGCGGCGGCACCGCTCTCTTTCACCAGGCATGCGAGTTGCACGCGGAAGGCATCATCTCCAAACGCGCCGACGCGGCCTACCGGGCCGGCCGCACCACCGATTGGTTGAAATCGAAGTGCCTGCACGAACAGGAGTTCGTCATCGGTGGCTTCAGCCTGTCCTCCGACGGGCCTGACCGCATCGGCTCCCTGCTGCTCGGCTACTACCGCGACGGCAAGCTGATCTATGCGGGGCGAACGGGCACCGGGTTCACGCAGAAGATGCGCCGCGACCTGCGCGAGCGGCTCGCGAAGCTGGAAACCAAGAAGGCTCCCTTCGCTGTCGTTCCCGCTGAGGCCCGGCGCGGCGGCTCCCTCTGGGTAAAGCCCGAGCTCGTGGCCCAGGTCCGCTTCGCGACGTGGACCGCCGAGGACTTCGTTCGGCAGGCCGCGTTTCTGGGCCTGCGCGAAGACAAGAAGCCGGAAGAGGTCTTCCGCGAAGAGCCCAACGCCGCTCCACAGCCCAAACGCCCGGGCGCGCGCAACGCCGCCTCAGGGCCGGAACCAGCTCCCGCCAAAGAACCGTCCCGCGGCAACACCCGGAAGCTCCGCAGCGAAGCGCGCGAGTGCGGCGCCTGCAACCAGGGCCAACGCAGCCCCGGCCCAAGCGAAGCCGCTCGCGACCGCGCCTGTTCGCCTGACGCATGCAAACAAGGTGCTCGACCCGGAGAGCGGCCTGACGAAGCAGCAGCTCGCGGACTACTACTGGGCCGTCGCCGAACGCATGCTGCCGCACATCGCCGACCGCCCGCTTAGCCTGGTCCGCTGCCCCGACGGCGCCGGCAAGCCCTGCTTCTATCAGAAGCACGTGAACCACATGCTGCCGCCGGGCATCGGGTCGGTGATGGTGACGGACAAGAAGTCCGGCAAACCAGAGCCCTACATCACGTTGAACTCCGCGGAAGCACTCGCCGGACTCGCGCAGATGGGCGTACTGGAGGTCCATCCGTGGGGCTCGCACAACAACGATCTCGAGCACCCCGACCGCCTGATCTTCGACCTCGATCCGGACGAGAGCCTCTCCTGGAGTGTCGTCTGCGAAGCTGCCATGGAGGTCCGCGCAAGGCTGAAGAAGATCGGCCTCGAAAGCTTCCTGAAGACCACCGGAGGCAAGGGTCTCCACATCGTTGCGCCCATCGCTCCAGACCTCACCTTCGCGGAGGTCAAGGACACCGCTCACAATTTCGTGCTCGGCATGGAGCGCAACAACCCTCGGCTGTACCTGACCAAGATGACGAAGTCCGCACGCGTCGGCAAGATCTACCTGGATTACCTGCGGAACGAGCGCGGCGCCACGGCCGTGGCACCCTTCTCTCCACGCGCGCGTCCCGGCGTTCATGTCTCCGCAACGCTTGACTGGAAGGAGTTGAGCGCCGACGAGCGGCCCGTCTTCACCGTAGTCGACTTTGCATCGTGGCAGGACCGGCTTCGGCGCGATCCCTGGAAACGCATGCTCACCCTCGAACAGCGGCTTGATCCCGCCCGCGTACGGAGCCTATAGTTGGCTCGCCTGCCCGAACCCGTCATCGTTCGAAACCGGGCGCATGCGCTCCGCATCTGAATCCAAGACACATCCTGAAGAGCAACTGCTTGAGGCAGCCCATGATTGAGACTGAACCGATCCCCGAAACGCTCCCGCGAGCCTCTGTTGATCCAGACGCGGCAGAAGACCTGCTCGCCGAAGCGCGACTTGGCCAACGTATCAAGCGGCTTCGCCTGAAGCGCTCCATGGGCCTGGTGGAACTCGGGAAGCACACCGGCCTGTCCGCAAGCTTCCTTTCCCAGTTGGAGACCGGGCGGGTCATCCCCACGCTCCGCAATCTTGCGCGGATCGCGCTGGTGTTCGGCAAAGACCTGTCGTACTTCTTCGACTCCGGTGAGGGCGGCGTCTTTCGCGTGCAGCGCGGCAAAGACCGCGTCCGGCTGCCGATGGGATCGCCAGGACCTGACTACATCGCCGAAAGCTTCGGCATCCTTGTACCCGAAGGAGGCATGCGGCCGTGCATGGCTGAGTTCCTCCCCGGTGACGACCGCGCGCCCTTCTACCCTGAGCGTTACCCCGGGGTGGAGATGGTTTACGTGCTCAGTGGAACGCTGGCTGTTGAACGCAACGGCGAGCACTACGATCTTGGCCCACGCGATGTGATGTACATCTCCGGCGAGACGGACCGCAACTACCGCTCGATCGAGAACGAGCCCGCCAAGGCTCTCATCATCAGCTTTGACGCGGAGAACGGCGAACTCCGGCGCAACGCAAAGCGGCAACAGGCGAACCACGCGACAGCGTAACAACGCTAGCGCACAAGCTCACCGCGGGAGAGTGCCCCTATCGCCTCGTCGGCACGCTCCCGCAGTGCGGCCCGCTCCTCAGCAGACCTCTTCAGCATGGCATTCAGCGGCATACGCATCCGCTGATTGCCGGCGAGCTTATCGCTCGTGCCGCTCCAGAAAGCTCCAATACAAGGCAGTGAACGGGCACGATCCAGCGCCCCGTACTCCGGCGCGGATCCAGCGCGCACTTGCCGCAGTAGTCGCTCATCCGGTTGATGTATGCGGCGCCGCTTACGTATGGCTTGGTCGCCGTCAGCCCGCCGTCGGCAAAGGTCGCCATGCCCAGCACGTTCGGCTCCACCACCCAGTCATACGCATCCACATACGCGAACCAGAACCAGTCCGTCAGCTCGCGTGGAGAGAACCCACACAAGCGTCGCCAGGTTGCTGAGCACCATCAGCCGCGTGATGTGATGGGACCACCCTTTCTCGATCACCTGTCCTACAACCGTGTCCATGCAGCGCATCCCGCTGGGCGCACCCCAGTACACCGGCGGCAACTTCCGGTGCGCGTCGAGGAAAGATGGGGAGCCCTCTTTGTGCAACGTGCGAAACCCGTCTGTTGCGTCATGGATGTGCCGCATGAACTCGCGCCAGCCCAGTAACTGCCGAACGTATCCTTCCGCACTCTGCCAGCGGAATGCGTCCTGCCTCGTACGCCGCAAGGACATCCCGCACCAGGTCTGCGGGCCTCAACAGCGTGATGTTTACCGACGACGACATGACCGAGTGAAACAGGTCGGGGTGCTCCACACTCATCGCGTCCTCCCACGGACCAAAGTGCGGCAGCAGCTCGCGCAGCGCAAACTGCCAGGCGCTCTCAGCATCCTTGCGCGTAACCGGCAGATCGAAGCCATCGATCTTGCCGAAGTGTTCCGGATGCCGTTGCTCGATCAGCTCCATCACCTCGAGTGTGATCGCGTCCGGAGGAAAGCTCGGTCGTGCGGGGATCGGGACCTCGCCGCGATATGGCTTGCGGTTCTCAGCGTCATAACTCCATTGACCTCCGACCGGCTTGGCACCGTTCATCAGGAAGCCGGTCTTGCGTCGCATCGCCCGATAGAACCTGTCCATCAGGTACTGACGGCCGCTGCCCTGCCCTCCTTGCGTGCTCTCCGGTGCAGGTGTCCCGAATACACTCTCGAAGTCCTCAGTGGTCGTAAGCCAAGCCGTGTCGCGGACCGCTCGAATCCGCAAGCCGTTCTGCTTGGCCTCTCGCAGCTCAATGCGAAGCTCCCGCTCTGCCGGCCGATTCACCACGATCTCTGGCCATTGCCACCGAGTCTGCAACTCGAACAGGCCATCGCTGAAGCTGGTCGGCGATGATCCATACGCCACCCGGCATCCGCGCGCGCCTTGTTCCAGGGCGAAGTGACGCATGGCACTCAGCACCAGCGTAAGCTTCTTCTTGTGGTACTCGCGACGCGTCCCCTTTGCGCGCGACTCCATCAGAACGATGACCGCGTCCTCAGGCTTCGTCTCGGCTAATGGGCCCACACCGTCGTGCAACCGGTCATACGGCACATAGATCCAGCGGCGCGCACGAGCCTCGTCGGGCGTCGGCTCGAACTGTCGTATTTCATCGAAGAACGGCGGCATGGAATCAAGCTTGCACCGTTGCACTCCCGATTGCGACAGCACTGTTCATGCACTCAAGCGGACGGATGCTGCCGTTCGGCTTCGCCGCAATCGGCGTACCCGCTGCTGAAGTAGGACAGGCTGCGCTCTGCTGTTCGCTCAGAACTTGGACGAGTGAAGCCGCGCCGGTGTGCGCTCCCTGAAGACGCATCGCGCGCCGATCCCACTTCTGGTAGAACAGTGCGGGAGATGGTTATGCCTGATCGCGTTTTCGTAAAGTCGTGCACACCTCGCTTCCCGCAGCACCTCCGCCCGCTACTGATTGCGCTCGCCGTGGGAACATCGATTGCAACTCCGCGCCCGCGGGCAGTCCGGCACCGCTACCGCGTCTAACCGCCAAGCGCAATCATCTGCGGTCAGCGCTCCGGGCGTCCCGTTCTCGCCAGACAAGCTCACCTCGCTGCTACCCCCATCCGTTTACTTCCAGGGGCGCTCCGCTCCGCTGCAGCTTCGCAACGCAGGTGGCACGGCGTTTGCTGATGGTGCGGTTCTCTGGGTTGCCATGGTCGACAGCAGCGGGTACGCGAGCGGCATCCAGGAGAAGTACCAGTTCTATCTGGTCACCGAAGGGCCGCTACGCATCGGCAACGCGAAGATCGGTCCCGGAGCCTACGGCGGCGGCTTCGTTGGAAATGAATTCGAGCTGATGGATCTCGGTGGTCACACCGTCGCGCAAGGCCCCACACAGACCGATGCCGACCTGCGCCGGCCGCGTCCTCTCCAGGTGCTTGCCGATTCATCAACCGCGGTCAAACTCGTGCTTGGACGGCGCTGGGTTGAACTCGAATCCATTCGCGGCAAGTGACATCTCGTCGCGCTTCCTGCCGGCACGCTGTTTTCAAGCTGCGCGGTCACCACGTGATCGTGACAATCTGCTGCACATAAGGTCCGCTCTGCGGCTCCGATGGCTGCGAGGCTGGAAAGCTCACCGTCATGCTTGCGAGGCCAGCGCTCAGCGCGCCTATGCTGGCGTTCTCGGCACGGACACGAGCTCCAGGTGCATTCACGCGAAGGCTCAGCACCTGCGTTGAGGAATGCGGTCCCGAGAGCGTCAGCCGAAGCGAGCGCGGGCCATATTCCTCAGCCAATACCTTCATCTGACGGGTCTCCGAACCAAACTCCGGGAGACCATGTGACACCGCGACCTCCAAGGCCGGCAGAGGCACACGCAGGACGCCGTGCTCGACCCTTGCGCCAGGCGTGTGTGAGGCCAGATGGATCGACCCAGCGGCCGCGCCACTGACGCTCACCATCAGCGCTTCGCCTTCGCGACGGAGGTGCACATCCACCTGCCCGCTGCCGAACGGGAGCTTGTGAATCGTGGCCTCGTTCCAGTCAGCAGGAAGATGTGGTGTGACGCTAAGCTCACCGTTCCGCGGCATTCCACTCCAGCCCGAAGAGCCCGCGCAGCGTCGGCGAGATCACCATCGCAGACGACCAAAGCTGATGCGCTGTACTTCGCCCGAGCACCTGGTAAAACTGCCCCGACAACAGCTCCGTCACCGACCCGAGATCCTGGGCCCAGGTCAGGTCCGCGTTTTGCATGAGGTGGGCATAACCAGACAGCGGATGCCCTGCCCGATACTCCGCGACCGAGGCCCAGCCCGTAAACAGCGGCCACACAGAGCCCTGGTGATAGCTGATCGGATCGTAAAAGCTCGTGCGTTCGCTGAGCAGACGTGTGCCCCAG
Source organism: uncultured Verrucomicrobiae bacterium (assembly GCA_963795955.1). Classification (GTDB taxonomy): domain Bacteria; phylum Acidobacteriota; class Terriglobia; order Terriglobales; family Acidobacteriaceae; genus Granulicella. The sequence continues at coordinate 998,534 of CAWCJK010000001.1, read as the reverse complement.
TCCGTCGAAAATTCGCTCGATGCCCAGCGCTGAAGCATGGGCTCCGCCCGATTCAACCCAAACGTACCGTCCCACCACGCCACCGCAGGAAAGATGGTTGCCGTGTTGTCCGTACTGCCGTCATCATTGCGACTGAACGCATAGAACTTGTCCTGCGGCAGGTAGTACTCCTGCTCGATCACAGGCCTCAATCGCGCGGCACGCTGCTTCCGCCTGCTTCGCCAGATCCTCATGCTGCGTCGCGCGCGCGAGCTGTGCGAAAGCTGTGCTCGCCTGCTCATCGAGCGCAGCCATATAGATCTCCTGCCGCGGCATGCTCGGAATCCACGACTCGACCCAGCCCGAGCCTTCGCGATTGTTGTAGATCCCATCCGCTGAGACATGCGAGGTCTCAAACTGCCATGCCTTCAGCAACTGATCCCAATGCGCGGCGATGAACTGCTTGTCGCCGCTAATCCGCAGATAGTCGCTCATGGCCATCTGCAAAAGCTCCGTAGCATCCGCCGATGCATACTCGTACGGCAGCGACTGCCAGTCCACAAGGTTGGCCGTCTGCGACCACTCGTGCATCACCTTGCCGTCCGCGCGTTGCCGATGCAGCAGGAACTCGATCTCCGATCGCGTCGTCTGAAAATCGCCGTAGCTATTCACGGCGTACGCCGTCCACAACGCATCGCGGCCAAAGAACCATCCAAAGCCCGGCCGCGCCGCATCGCCGGATGCAACAAAGCCCGCCGTCATCGCCTCTTCCTTCAGATCGGGCGTGGTCTTTACCTTCAACTGGTCGATAGCAGCAATCGCCCATGTGAACGCCGCGTTCAGCTTGTCATCCGGCGTCTCGATGCTCGTGTGAGACGCAAGCAGGTTGCGGTAGTACGCTTCATTCTTCTCAAACGATCCCTGCGCGGACTGGTTCAGCGCAGCGAGACGCGCCGACAGTGCATCCTTCCTTGCCGCCGCCGTCGTGTTCGCAAACGTCAGCAACAACGGATACATCCGGTCCTTGTCCTTGGCCGGATCGAAGTGCAGGACAAACTGGAGCGGCCACGATTTTGCGCGCTCCTGGTACGGAGCCATGATGCCCGACTGAGCTCCCGGCATCGCCAGCGCAGCCGCCTGGTCCGGGAAGTTCAGGTGCAGGATGTAGAACCCAGACTGCGACCCATCGGAGACCCACTCCGGCGATGCGGAGTCATCCGTCTGCGCAGGCCACATCCTCTTCATCACAGGATTGAAGCTGAAGGTGAGCGTCATCGGCCGCACGGCCTCGATCTGATAAAAGACCAACACGCCAGAGTCGTCCGCTCCCTCCTTTGGAGCGATCATGATCTGGCGAATCGTGAAGTTGGCATGCGAGTACGTGATGGTCGTGACGTGCGGCTGAACCTGTATCTCCGCCGCGTGCTCGTTCACATTGATCGGCACAGGGTAGTTCTGCATCTCCGCCGTGATCTGCATGCCGCTGAAGATCTTCCACGGAAATACCCACGCCTCATACGTCCCATCCTGCTGGCCGAGCAGAGCGCCGCGTGGACCCACCACGGAGAATGGCTTCGTGAACACCGGCTCACGCGTGATGGACGGCAGATCGCGCGCATGGACGGCAAACGCCGGCAAGGACGAGAGCGGGGTTGGAACAGGAGGTGGAGGCAACTGCGAAACCCCCGTGGAAGTCGCCCCAAAGAAAACAAGAACCAGATACCAGAAGTGAAGCGATCTCATCTCGTCTCGCACGTGGTGTGGAACACAATCTATCAAACGGCGCATTCGCCTGGCGCACCGCAAGCACCAACACGTTCGTCGGTGGGCGGGTTCATCGTCAGCGGGATACGGACGTCAACTCGTGTTCCTTGGCGTGGCTCCGAATGCACGCTCAGGGTGGCCCCGATCAGACGAGCGCGCTCCTTCATGCTCACAAGCCCCAATCCCGGTCGTGAAGCCTGCGCATCGAAGCCCACGCCGGAGTCGGCCACCTCAAGATTCAGATGGTGATCCGCGGCCGTAAGCGACAGCTTCACATGCGCGCGTCCGGCGTGTTTGGCGACGTTCCGAAGCGCCTCCTGCGCGATGCGGTACAGCCCCGTTCCGACATCCAGCGGGATGTTTTCCGGCACATTCTGGGTGAAAAACGTCACCAGCATCCCATCGCGCCTCGCGAACTCATCCAGCAGCGACTCCAAAGCCGCGGCCGGCCCCAGATGTTCAATGATGGACGGGTGCAGCCGGTGCGACAACGTGCGAACGTCCTGCGATATCTCTGCAATCCGGGCCCGGACGCCTTCCAGCTTCGCCCGTGCACTTGCAACATCGCTGCCCAGGTCCTGCAGTCCCGCCTCGCACTCCATATCCAACAGCGCCATGCGCTGGCTCACATCATCGTGCAGTTCGCGAGCAAGCCGCCGCCGCTCATCTTCCTGGGAAGTCATCAGGTTGTCGGTCAACGCGCGCAACTCCTCGCGGCTGCGATCTAGTTCCCGCGTCGTCACCGCCACCTGCTGCGCGAGCCGCTCACCCTCGCGCTTCAAGAGCCCTTCCACCTCTTTGTGCGCCGTGATGTCCTCAAAGGTCACGAGGATGAAGCGATGGCCATCGGGTTGGAGCGGACGCCCGCGCACCAGGAGTGTCCCGGTGACACCACCGGTTCGCCCATATTCACATTCGAAGCTCGCCTCGCTTTGGCGGCCCTGCTGCAGGTCGTTCAACAGCTTGCGCAGGGGGGCCTCCATCTTCCACAGCCCCGCCGCAACGCCCGGCAGTGACCGGCTTTCGAGCGCTTGTCGGCTCAATGCAGAGAGCGTGCAGAACGCGTCGTTGAGCGAGTAGATCGCGAACGACGAGTCCACAACCACCAGCGGTAGCGGGATGCTCGCGATGACCGAGGCCGCAAAGTCGCGAGCATCTCGCAACTCCTGCTGAGTCTTCCGGTGCTGATCGATATCCACCAGCACTAACACCAGGCCATCGATCTTGTTCTCCGTCGTGCGGTAGGGCCGAATCCGGAGAAGGTACCAGCGCCCATCATGGTCCTGGACCTCCAACTCCTGCGCGGTCAGCGTCTCGAGCACCTCCAGCAGACGAGCCTCGAGGTTGTCCACCTTCAGGTTCAGCCGAATCTCTCCAAACGGGCGGCCAACGTCGGTTGCACGCACACTCATCAGCCGTTGCGTCTGCGGCGTGAAGTGCCGAATCGTAAGCGAACTGCTCAGCATCAGCACCGGCAGGTTCACGCTGTTCAACAGGTTCGTCAGATCGTTGCTGGCTTCGGTAAGAACGGTGTTGCGGTTGGAAAGCTCATCGTTGACGGTCTGCAGCTCTTCGTTCGAGCTCTGCAGCTCTTCCTTCGTCGTCTGCAGCTCTTCGTTGGTGCTTTGCAGCTCTTCGTTCGCGGACTGGATCTCCTCGTTCGCTGAGACCAGTTCCTGGTTCTTGGTATCGCGTTCATCCAGCAACGACTGCAGGTAGAGCCTCGTGGAGGCCAGATCGTGGTGAAGCTGGGACGTGGAACGGTCCGGGCCGACGCTCTCCGCGATTGCCGGAACTGCGAGCTTGAGATCTACGTCCGCGGGCTGCGGGTCAACCAGAAACAGCACGAGGTAACACCTGGGGCCGCCCAGGGCCGAGTGCATCGGCAGTACCTGGAGGCTCGCCTCGCGCACCTGCCCCGCTTCCAGGATCTGCAAGCCTGCCGCGTGCACGGGCGAGTCCGCCTGGATCGCGCGGCTCACCGCCGCGACGACCTCTGCCGCGATGCTCTCGCGAGCGATGCGCGCCAGGTGCAACGAAGCCTGTCCTGGACCAATCTCCAGGAACGGGCTCGTTCTGCCCCGGATCTGCAAAATCTCCATCTGATCGTTGACAACCACGCCCGGCGGCCCGTGACGCGCCAGGATGATGCGATCAGCCATTCGACTCAGGTCGTAGTCCTTGCGCAGCTCGGGCTGCATCAGCATCGGCAAATCAACAGGAACGGTCGGGGAGCTCATTTGCGGTGAGGTTTGAACAACCGATCTTCCGTTGTACTCGCCGCGCCGCACAAAGATCTTCTGAGATCCGTCTTCGAGCGCGAACATGTCGCCGAACTCACGAATCATCTCGGAGCTTCCCAACAGCAGGAAGCCATGTTGCCGCAGCGCGTAGTGGAAGGTCGCGATCACCTGCCGCTGCAACTCGGCGCCGAAGTAGATCAGCACGTTCCGGCAGCTCACCAGGTCCAGCCGCGAGAAGGGCGGGTCAGAGCAGAGGTTCTGGCGCGCGAAGATGCACAGATCGCGGATTCTCTTTGCGATCTGATAGCCCTTTTCGGTCTTGGTGAAGAAGCGGCGCAGGCGCTCGGGAGACACCTCGTGCACGATGCTCTCGGGGTAAAGCCCGAGCCGGGCCTTCTGAATACTTGCTTCGCTCGCATCGGTCCCGAATATCTGGATGGCTGGCTCGGTCGAGCTTCCCGTCAGGTGCTCCAGCAGCAGCATCGCGATGGAGTAGACCTCCTCACCTGAGGAGCATCCCGCCACCCACACACGAATCTGCTGATCTCCTTCGTGCCGATCGAAGATCTGCGGAATGACGTTCGCCTTCAGCGCCTCCCAAACCTCGGTGTCACGAAAGAATCGAGTGACCCCAATCAACACGTCTTCCTGCAACTCCCGCAACTCCGTCGCGTTGCCCTGCAGGTAGGCAGAGTATTCCGAGATCGACTCGATCTTCTCGAGCAGCATGCGGCGCGCAACACGGCGCCGGATCGTCGTCGGCTTGTACAGCCGGAAGTCCACGCCAGAGACCGTATTCAACAACCGCAGAATGCGCGCAAACACGCGCTCGTCGCTGGGCGATGTCTCGCCCTCTTCAAACCGGCGCCACCCCGGATCCCCGAAGCGCGCCGAAAGACTCATGAGCTGGCGCGCAATCAATTCGGGCGCCAGGACCATATCCACATGCTCCGTAGCGATGCTGGCTCGTGGCATCGCCCCATGCCGCGCCGTGTCCAGGCTCTGCACCATCGAGAAGCCACCCTCGCCCTTGATGGCGCGCAGTCCTAACGCTCCATCGCCGTCCATGCCCGAAAGCACAACGCCGATGCCATAGTTCTTCTGCTCCGCGGCGAGCGACAGAAAGAGTGCATCGATCGGCAGAAAGGGGCCATCCTCGTTGCGCGGCTGCAGCCTGAACCGGCCGCCCCGAAGGGTCGCTTCCGCGTTCGGCGGCAGCACGTACACGCAGTTCGGCTGTGGCGCCATCCCGTCCTCAATCGTCACGGTCTGCATGCGGGTGTGCCGGGCGATGATCGGCGTCAGGTGACTCTCGTGGTTCGGAGCCAGGTGCAGCAGAACGACAAACGCCATCCCCGTCTCGGGGGACAGGTTTTGAAACAGCTGGATGAAGGCCTCCAGCGCCCCCGCCGATCCCCCGATCGCGACCACCGGGAATGGCAAAGCATGGCCACCATCGGCCAGCTTGTCCGGTGCCACGATACCGGGGCTTCGGTCCGTCTCGACCGTCGCGGTCATTGACGGAAGAACCTCGGACGGGACAGCGAACGCGAGGTCTTTGGGCTGGTCTGTTTGGTCCTGAACTTCAGGCCCCAAAATCTCCCCGTCTGGCATAGTCGTGCTCACTTCCGGATTCATCCTACGCTCGGGGGAAGCACGATCTTCTGGCGGAGATGAACGGACCATGTACACTCAACGTCCCGGCCACTCGCAACCGCACGCCGGGCTACGTTCTTCGGAGCCCATGGAAAGGCCGCGCGTCCTGATCGCTGACGACCACGCCTTACTCGCCGAGGGCATCGCCGGCCTGTTGCGGCCTGCATACAACGTGGTCGGGATCTCCGTCGATGGACGCCAACTGCTGGCAGATGCCCAACGGCTGCAGCCGGACATCATCACCGTGGATATCGGGATGCCCGGCCTGAACGGCCTGGAAGCGGTGAGGCAGCTTCTGCAGATGTTGCCCCGCGTCAAGATCGTCTTCGTCACGCAGCAGGTCGACGTCCGCTACCTTCGGGCGGCGCTGCGGGCCGGCGCCTTCGGCTTTGTGGCCAAACAGTCCGCCAGCGCCGAGCTGCTGATTGCGGTGCGCCGGGCCTTGCTCGGCAGAACCTACATCACGCCACTACTCCGTGAGGCCTATCAAAGTTCCGAGCAGGAACAACTGCGCCGCAGTCCCCGCGCCGAAGATGAGGTGCTTACGGCGCGGCAACGAGAAGTCCTGCAGCTCGTCGCGGAAGGCCACAGCACGCGATACATCTCCGAGACGCTGAAGATCTCCCCCAAGACCGTGGAGTTTCACAAGAGTGCGCTGATGACCACGCTGGGCATGCACTCCACCGCCGAGTTGGTCCGGTACGCGATCGCGCACGGAATAGTAAATTCCTGACGCGACAGGTTTTATGAGTGCCTCGCACTCATCTCCGCGCCGCCGGCCACCGGTCCTGATTGCAAAGAAGAAACGGCGAGAAAAGTTTTACGTACCTAGGGTTTTGCCTAGTTACAGTACGTCTCCCCGACTTCTACGTTACGAAAGAAGGTAGGGATCGATATACCTTCAAAAAGGGGTCGGCTATGGCGCAATACCAAGGTTCAGTTCGGTGGTTCAACAACGCAAAGGGGTACGGATTTCTGGGGCGGGAAGCCGGACCTGATGTCTTCGTTCACTACTCTGCGATTCAGACGGAAGGCTACAAGAGTCTGAAAGAAGGTGAAATCGTCGAGTACAACGTTGTGCAGGGCGAAAAGGGACCCCAGGCCGATCAGGTCATCCGCGTCAAGGAGATGAACTAGGCAAGGCAAACCCTAGTCGGGTCCCAGGTCCACTCAGTTCCGGTCAGCCGAACGGTCGCGGTGCAGAACTCAGCACGCTGGCGAGATCCAGGAACATCGCCAGCGCCATCTTTGTGCCACACATCCCAGGAAATCGGGTTCGCAACCGGCCAACCGCCGTCGAACCCCCGTCGTTCATCGCGTAAATCGAACGGTGCAACGCGGTCCTTCTTCCGTGACATCCTTCAGCAGAAGCAGCAAGTGCGAATGGCACGCCCGCCGTTCGCACTTGCTGCGCATTGTTGTGCCTGCGACTTGTTTACCGCCGCTTTCGTTAAACCAACCACATCGTCGCCGAAGAAAGGCCCGCTACGTGAACATGAAGCCCCTGCTGTATACGGTCCTTGCCTGTGCCTTGCCCGCCGCTGTCTGCGCCCAACAACCGTCCCAGACCGTGACCGGACAGGCCGCATTCGCCGATTGGACCCAGCAGAAGCCCGGGGTGATGCGCCGCATCACAGTGGCCGACCTTCCGCAGCCCGCCCCGTCCGAATCCGTCGATAACGGCCCCGATCTCATCGAGCGCCCCAACGGCGCCTGGCCCGCCGCACCCGCAGGCTTCAAAGTCACTCTCTACGCCGGCGGCGATAACGACCTGAGCCAGTCTGCCAACCGGCGTCAGGTCGTCGGTCCAGCAACCAAGGGCACCTTCCGCGAGCCCCGCCTGATCCGCACCGCGCCCAATGGCGACCTCTTCGTCTCGGACTCAGCCGCAGGCACGATCTTTGTGCTCCGCGGACTGGGGCCCGACGGGCGCGCCAAAACCGTCTCGCGCTTCGCCACCGATCTCGACCACCCCTTCGGCATCTCCTTCTACCCGGCCGAAAACCCCCAGTTCGTGTACATCGGGAACACCACGACCGTGGTTCGTTTCCCGTACCACACGGGCGATCTGAAGGCGACCGCCGGGCCGCAGATGATCGTGCCGGACATCCCCGGGTACGCGCAGTTGCGCGGCGGCGGTCACTGGACGCGCGACGTCGTCTTCACGCGTGACGGGCAGCACATGCTCGTCTCGGTCGGGTCAGCGTCCAACATCGACAACCCCGACACCCACCCGACCGAGTTCCACCGGGCCGACGTCCTTGAGTTCACACCTTCCGGCAAGTTCGAGAAGGTCTACGCCTACGGCATTCGCAACTGCGTCGGCGAGGCGATCAATCCCGTCACGGGCTCACTCTGGTGCTCCACCAACGAGCGAGATGCGCTCGGCAACAACCTCGTCCCGGACTACATCACCTCGGTGAAGGAGGGCGGCTTCTACGGCTGGCCCTGGTATTACATGGGCGGCCACCGCGATCCGCGGCTCGCCCTGCCCTGTGCCAACGGCACCGGCGCGAACCCGCAGGCGCCCGCCCTTCCAGCATCCGCGGGCTCCTCCTGCAACCACGTCGACATCGCCTCGCGCGTGCTTACGCCGGACATCCTCGTCCAGCCGCACATGGCCTCGCTGGGCATGACCTTCTATCCCGAATCAAGCCGCCGGCCGGAAGGACGCCTTCCCCGCCCTTTACCGCGGCGCCGTCTTCGCGGCCGAGCACGGGTCCTGGAACCGCGCCCGTCGCGGAGGGTATGAGGTCGTCATGGCGCCGGTGCGCAACGGCCGCGCCACCGGCGAGTACATGGACTTCCTGACAGGGTTCGTCACCCCCGACGGCCACGTCTGGGGACGTCCGGTGGGCGTAGCTGTCGGCGCGGATGGAAGCCTGTACGTCACGGACGACGGCAGCCGCTCCGTGTGGCGTGTCACCTACACCGGTGCGAACCAGTCAGTCGCCTCGCGCTAACGTCCCTGCGTCCGCCACCGCCGCACCCCGGTCCCGCTCGCCGCCTGCCCTGGTAGCGGCGGCCGGGGAGCGGGAAGCGATCTCCGGCTGGTCCGCACCAGCAACCTTCGGGGGCTGAGTATCGCATTCGTCGACTCCCGTGCGGGCTGCGAGCAGGTACACGCCAACGCTGAGGGCGACGGGAACAGCGAACGCAACGAAGTCGATCAGACCTGGTGACATGGATTGCCTCTACGCCAAGTAAAGGCCGCAGACGCGAAGAAGACCGTAGGAAAGCCGTTAAGAAGTCATACAGCCAGGCGACACAGCCGCACACCCGCGCCCCCTCCGCCCGGCGTGCCGGGGGCACTAGGTCCGGCTGAGCTCCTCTTTACCCGTGGCGAAGCCCTGCTGCGGACTTTCACTCAGCCAAACCTGGTGCGTCGCCCGTGGCGGCTCCGGGCCGGAGTGCAGAGCGTACACGCGCTCGCGCACGACCTGGTCGGCGGCCGTGGCGCGCTCCCGCGCACGCAGGTATTCCAGCCAGCTTTCCATCACGAACGTCTCGTTCAAATGATTGGGATCGGCGGCGTCCCGATATACGCCCCAGCGGATCGCTCCATCGCGCCGCCGGACCTGCTGTAGCTGGTAAATCGCCTCCGTAAACGCGGGCAGGTTTTCGGGTGTTACCCGGTACTCGATCGACACGCGCACCGGCCCGGCCTCTGGATCGGCCTGTGCCGCCGCGGGCACCGGGCGCTTCCACTGATAAGGGGTGAGATCCGGCAGAATGCCTTTCAAAATGTGAATCCGCAGCAGGAACGGCAAGGTCGCCGTCATCCCTGCGGCCGCGCACAACAGCGCCGTGCGTGTGGAGCTCCGTTGCGCGATCGCGCCCCACACCACGCTGCCCAGGGCCAATCCGCCTTGGAATGCCATCAGGTAAAGCCCGAGCGCGCGGGCGCTGACCCAGCGCGGCACCGAGAGCTGGACCGACACGTTCAGCGTCGACATCGTGCTCGTCCACGCAAATCCCGCGCCCAGAAGCGTGGCAATCACCGCGACTGGATTGTGTACAAGCGCGAGCAGCACCAACGCGACGACGTAGTAAAGCGAAGTCGCTGTCAGCAGCGTGTCGGCGTCAACGCGGCGGCGCATACGCGCTAGCGTAGAAGCGGCGGCTACCGCCCCGACCCCCAACGAGCCGTTCAGGATGCCATACCCCATCGCACCCTGGCGCAGGTCGCGCTTCGCGACCAGCGCTAACAGCGACCAGACCGCGCTGACAAAGAACGTAAACCCAAACGCCCGGATCAGCGGACCCTGAAGATCGGGAGCATAGCGCGCATACCGCAGGCCGGAACGCACCGACCCGGCAAGCCGCTCGGTCGGGAGAGCGCTCTTGAACACCGGCTGCCGGTGCCAGCGCCAAAGAATCCAGATCACGCCGGCAAACGACGCAGAGTTCAGGGCGAAGACCCAGCCGGCGCCGCTATCGGCACGCGTGAAGGCCGCGACCAGAAGCCCACCCAAAGCCGGTCCAACAGCCCGCGCCAGGTTGTTGCTGCCCGCGTTCAGGGTCACCGCGTTGGGCAGTTGCTCAATCGGAACCAGCTCGGGAACAATCGCCTGCCACGCCGGGTTGTTCATCGACGACCCGATGTTCAAAAGAAACGTAAACGCCAGCAGAGCCACGGGTGAAACCACGCCGGCAAACGTCAGGATCGCCAGCACAGCCACACTCGCCAGCATCCAGCACTGCCAAAAGATCAGCAGCCGGCGCCGGTCATAGATATCTGCCGTGGCTCCGGCGAACAGACCGAGAAAAAGCACCGGGAGGCTCGCCGCCGTCTGCATCAGCGCGATCAGCAGAGGCGAGGTGGTCACCACCGTCATCAGCCAGGTGCCGGCGGTGTCCTGCATCCACGTCCCCACACCAGAGACCGTGGACGCGATCCAGCGATCGCGAAAGAGCGGGATCCGGAGCGGAGCGAACGCGCCCTCGCCAACCGCCTGCGCCTCTTCCGCCGCACGTACCGGGATGCTCAGGTCGGTGGAGTCGACCTTGGCTGTCTCGCTCACGCCGGATAGGATGCCACGTTCGTTCCAGCATGTGCTCCAAAGCTCGCCGGGCGCCGGAACGTAAAATCAGGCATGCCCTCGCGCGCCATCGCCGCTGCCGCCCTGCTGAGCCTCTGCGGGGCAGCCGGCGCACAGACCATCGCCGCGCCGGGTGCCGCCGCGATCAAAACCGACGCTGGATCGGGCCAACGCTCCCCTCCCCGATCCACGCGCGCTTCTTCTGGACGTAGAACGCAACGACAGGCGTTTCGAAGCGCTGCGCAAGGACTACACCTACCACGTTCATCTCGAGCAACAACAGCTCCGCGGCGACGGCTCGGTGAAGAAGAGCGAGGTCAGCGACTCGGAGAGCCTGACCATCGACGGCGTCCGTGTTGACCGGGTCGTCGCCCGCGACGGCAAGCCACTCACCCCTTCGGAGCAGGCCAAAGAAAACGAGCGCATCGATAAACAGGTCGCGAAGGCAAAGGAACGCCAGGCCAAGGCCACAGGCAAAGGACAGCAGACCGATGCGCGTGGCGACACAATCCTCTCGGCCGCCCGCATCCTGGAGCTCGGCCGGTTCTCCAACGAGCGGCGTGTCGACTTTGCCGGTCGACCGACCATCGTGCTGGACTACGCCGGGGACCCCAGCGCAAAGACACACACAGAGTTCGAGGCCGTCGTGCGCGACCTGGTCGGGACGGTGTGGATCGACGAGGCCGACCACGTACTCGTGCGCGGCGAAGGCCACTTCCTCAACGACTTCAGGATCGGCGGCGGCCTGCTCGCGGACATCCGAAAGGGCTCGAGCTTTCAGTTCGAGGCCAAACGCGTGAACGACTCAGTATGGCTACCCGCCACCATAGATGGTCACGGAAGCATCCGCCTGCTGCTCTTCGCAGGTTTCAATGGCCGCCTGCACCTTGTGACAAGCGACTATCGGCAGTTTCGGACCAGCGCAAAGATCCTGCCCGGGCAGACCGTCGTGGACGCGAGCGGCAACCCCGTTCAGAATGAAACCCGGCCCGCAAGCCAAACCCCGGCGAACGGACAGCAACTTACGTCACCGGCACCACAGCGCTAAGGGAAAAGGGGCCAGAGGCCCCCTTTTCTCTGAACATGTCTCTGTGGTACGGACGCGACTTACAGCGGCTGAACGTCCGATGCCTGCCAGCCCTTGGGGCCCTTCACCACGTTGAACTGAACCGCCTGACCTTCCTGGAGGCTCTTGAACCCGTTGGTGTTGATGGCCGAGTAGTGCACGAACACGTCCTCACCGTTCTGGCGACTGATGAAGCCGAAGCCTTTGGCGTCGTTGAACCACTTTACTGTTCCCTGTTCCATGTCTCGCAATTCCCTTGTGTTTCGATGGTGCGCTGAATCCAAAGTCGGGTCGACGCCGTTTGTATCGGCAGAAACTGACTTGTTTCAAACGGTGAGCAAATGTTAGCACGACAGGCAAGTGAGACGAGGTTTTTTTTTGTAGTTTGCCGCATGCACAAAAATCAGTGCACAGGGTCCGCTCCACAGCGCTCAATCACCAGTTGCTCCGCCGCCGTAAGCACCTCCGGCAGGGTCATGTCGCGTCGAGTCAAGCACCACCGCGTCGGGCGCAGGGCGGAGAGGCGAATCCGCGCGGCTTCGATCCCGCTGGTCGCGCTCGTTCAGATCGCGAAGGACCTCCGCCTTGGTCTCCTGCTCCGCCGCCGGAGCCTTCTGCAGATACCGGCGTTCCCCGCGAACCTTCGGCGCCGCATCCAGAAAGATCTTCACATCCGCATCCGGAAACACGACTGTCCCAATGTCCCGGCCTTCCATCACCACGCCACCCTGCAAACCCATCGCGCGCTGCCGGTCGACCATCCATTCGCGAACGCGTGGATGCACCGAGACACGGGACGCCGCGGCGGTTACATCCGCTTCGCGCACGCGATGCGACACGTTCACTCCGTCCAGGAACACGCGATTGCCCTCGCGTTGCGGCTCCAGGGCGATGCGCGTGCGGCCGATGAGCGCCATCAACTCATCTTGGCTGTCCACATCGACGTCGTTTTCAACCGCCTTCAACCCCAAGGCGCGGTACATCGCGCCACTCTCAAGGTTGAGCAAGCCGAAGCGCCGCGCCAGATGAGCGGCCACTGTGCTCTTGCCGGCTCCGGCGGGTCCATCGATAGCGATTACGGGACGTCTGCGGTCCTGACCGCTCCCTGTCATGCTTCATCCTCCGGCCGTGGGGGACGCGGAGCACGTGGCGCTGGACGCCCGCGCGAGGCTCCTTTGGCGGGTGGCCCACCACGCCGCGGTCCGGCGCCGCCGGCGCGAGGACCGCGGTCAGCACCCTCCGGTCGTGGACGCGGACGATCGCCAGGGCGCCCCGGCGGACGTCCCGGGCGGCCGCGATCCCCACCCGCGCGGTCCGAGCCTGGGCCCCGGCCTTCGAAATTGCGGCGCGGCGGACGATCCTGCGAGCCTCCGCCAAATCCACGAGCGGGGCCACCGGAGCGCCCCCCCGATGCGCCGCCCGGGCGCGGAGCACGCGGACGATCGAAGCCGCCCGAACGTTCTCTATCACCACCGAAGTCGCGGCGCGGACGCGACGCGCGATCACCTTGAGGACGCTCGCCGGTGTCAGAACGGCGTTCACGCGGCCGGAAATCGCCGCTGCGCTCCCGTCCAGCGCCAGGACCGCCTTCGCGGGTTTTCGACGGGAACTTCCGAGCTGGCCGCGCCGGGCGATCACCTTCCCGGTCGGTCCGAGGAGCGCGCGCGGGGCGATCTGTCCGATCGAACGGACGCGCAGGACGATCGGAGCGGAACGGACGCGCCTCGCGATCACCCTCACGGCGAGGCGGGCGATCACTCGAAGAACCACGATCCGAGCGCGCGGGGCCTCGGTTCTCACGTGGCGGACGAGCCCCGCGCTCCTCATCCCAAGGCCGCGTGAAGGAAGGACGGTCAGGCCGCTCAGAGCGAGCGGGGCGATCCGGCCGGGCTCCCCGGTCAGGTCGGCTGCCTCGGTCAGGTCGGTCAAAGCCCTCGCGGCGAGGAGGACGTGCCGGGCGGTCGGGGCGATCCGCCCCTGCTGGACGGCCCGGACGCGCCGGACGCGCCGGACGGTCGCCTCGATCTGGACGGCCGCCGCGGTCAGAGAAACTGGGTCGCTCGCGACGGGTGCTGTCACGGTCTGGGCGGCCACCTGCGCCGGCAGGTCTGCGAGCAGGCCGATCCGATCCGCCTTCGCGTGCGCTGCGCTTTGCCGCGGGACGAAATCCCCCTTCGCGTGCTGCCGGCTTGCCGCGCAGATTGCGGGCGCGAGCGCCGCCTTCGCCGGCATCGAAGCGGCGAATGCGCTCGCCGCCTTCAGCGTCGGTCGCCTCCCCAGGTTCCGCTTCGGTCTCGTCAGGCTCCGCAGCTTCCTCGGCCGAGGCAAATTGGGCGAAGTCGGGCAGCGCGTCAGGGATGTAAAGAACCGTCTTGCCCTCGAGCACACGCCTCGCTGAGTTGCCGTCCGGCGACCAGCCCATGCAGCACGTCGCGAACACGCGAACGCGCGGTGAGCGGTGAAAGGAAGCTGGCAATCTCCTCTTCGCTCGCGATCAAGGCCTGGCCGAGATAGAGCGAGACCAGCGCGCTCAGGGCTGTGGGCTGGCCGGCGTTTGCACCCGCCTTGATGGCCTTGAGATAGCGCGTGGTGGTCAGCTCCCAGAGCGTCTCGCCCTCGCCCTGCTGCAGCACCGGAATGACTCGCAGCATCGACCAGAGTTCGTTCAACGAGCGCGCAATCGCCGAGTCCGTCACCTCGCGGCCGATCTCCGACACAATGTCCGCGACCGGCATCGCACCGCGCTCGCTCAGAACCTCGTAGACGCGCAGGCCCAGCGGCGTCACTTTGACCGCTCCGGAGGTCTCAGGTGGGCGCTTCCAGCCTTTGTCGCCGCGCAGCGTGAACACAAAGGGAAACGCCGCAGCAGAAACCACAAAGTCCGGCAGATCGCCGGGGCTGCCGAGCAGGTTCAGCGGCACGGCAGATCCTTCCCCGACAAGACGTGCGACCAGGGTTCGAGCGGTCTGCATGTCCGCTGCGGTCGCCGCGGGCTTGGGCTCGCCAACGGTGGCCTCCACCAGCGAAGGCGCGGGCGCACCAAGCGGACGTGGAGCGAACAGAACGAGTCCGTGCTCGTTCAGAAAGTCGCGTGCGGCCTCCAGGGTGAGCAAAGGCTCGCCTGCCTGGTGCCACGCTTTCGCGCGTGCGGCCGCAATCTGCGGCTCGTGTAACTCCGGTGTGGTTGCCAAAACTGCCTCGTTCTTTCGATGCGCGAGCGCGAAGGAGAAGCCTGCACTCGGCAGGCCCTGTACGTTATATCTGTTACGGATTCGATGCGCGTGGCGCGAAAACGTGCGGGCCCGAGCACACCATCATATGCGGCTAAAGGCGCGCTGGATGTCCTTTAGAGAATACCGCAAGGCAATCGGCCGGCCGTGTGGGCAGCTCGTGGGGTGCTCGGTCTTCGCAAGCTCCGCCAGCAGCCAGTCGATCTTCGCGGGGTCCAGCGGCGTGTTGATCTTGATCGCTGCGTGACACGCGATGGAAGCGGCGATCCGCGTACGCCGGGCCTCCTCGTTTTCCGCCTGCTGCTCGCGATCCGCCACCGCAAGCACCTCTTCCAGCATCCGCTCCAGCTCGCGGCCCTCCAGGCCAACCGGCGCCGCCTTCACCGCCAGCGTGCGTGGACCAAACGGCTCGGCCTCAAAGCCGTTCCGCTCAAGCTCCTCCGCAGATCGCCGCAAAGGTGACCATCTGCTCGGGAAGAAGTTCGACCAGCACCGGCATCAGCAGCCGCTGCCGCTGCACCCTTTCAACCTGGCGCTCGCGCAGGATCTTCTCGAACAACACCCGCTCGTGCGCCACGTGCTGGTCCACAATCCAAAGCCCCTCCTCGTTGGTGGCAAGGATGAACGAGTCGCGCAGTTGGCCCAGCGGCTTCAGCGTCGCCAAGCGAATTCAGCGTCGGTTGCTGGCGATTCCGCGCCTTCGGGCTGGACACCCACTTCGGTTGCAACCGCTGCCTCTTCATAGCCAACCGCCATCCCCGGCCCGGCAAAGCCGAGCCGGCCAGGTGACGGCGGCACCACCGGCTCTGTCAGTTCGAAACGTGCCACATCGCCGGGCTCGATGGCTCCTTCGCTTTGGGCGGTGAGGTCAGCGACGGCGGCATTGGGCTCAAACACCGGCTGATCCACCCCGGGCAGCGGGCTGACGTCGATCATCAGCGACTCCGCCGCATGCGGCGCCGAGTTCAGCGCCGCGAAGAAGCTCGCCGCGGGACGCGCCTTCATCAGCGCGGTCCGAACCGAATCCCGCACGAAGTCATGGATGAACGCCGATTGCCGGAACCGCACCTCCGTCTTCGCCGGATGCACGTTCACATCCAGCTCCTGCGGCGGCAGTTCAAGGAACAGCAGCACCACGGGGAAGCTCGTCGGCGGAATGATGTTGCGGTACGCCTCGGTAAGCGCGTGCAGGATCAGCCGGTCACGAATAAGTCGCCCATTCGCGAAGATGTAGATCGAGTTCCGGTTCAGCTTCTGCAACTCGGGCTTCGACACAAACCCGGTCAGCCGCACCAACCCCGGCTCCGGCGGCTCGTAGTCCTCAGCCCGCTTCCAGGGCGGGGGCTCGGGCAGGCCGGCCCGGGTAAAGTCGATCTCCGCCGCAACGGGAATCAGGCTGTCGAAGGTCTCGCGGCCGAAGATCTGGTACAGCCGCTCGCCCGCGTTCGCCACGGCGGGCGCCACCACCAGCGCCTGCGTCGCCGAGTGCAGCTCGAAGTGCTTGTTCGGGTGCGCGAGCGCGTAGTGCGTCACCAGCGCGGCGACATGTCCTAGCTCTGTCTGCTCCGAGCGCAGAAATTTGCGCCGCGCGGGCGTGTTGAAGAACAGATCCTTCACCGCCAGCGTCGTTCCGGGCGGAAGCCCCGCGTCTTCCACCCGCAACAGGTTGCCCGCCGGCGATCTCCAGCGACGTCCCGACCTCATCCTCGGCCGCGCGGGTCTCCAGCGTCACCCGCGCTACCGACGCGATCGATGGCAGCGCCTCCCCGCGAAACCCCAGCGTCGCGATCGACAGCAAGTCGTCCGAGCTGCGCAGCTTCGACGTCGCATGGCGCTCAAACGCGAGCAGCGCGTCATCCCGGCCCATCCCCTGACCGTTATCCACGATGCGGATCAGCTTGCGCCCGCCCGCTTCGACCTCGACCCGAATGCGCGTGGCCCCCGCGTCCAGCGAGTTTTCAAGCAGCTCCTTAACCACCGAAGCCGGGCGCTCCACGACCTCTCCGGCCGCGATCTGGTTAGCGACCTGGTCCGAAAGCACGTGGATCCTGCCCATCCAGCGATTGTAGCGACCGTACCCCTGTGGGACACCGCGCCGAAACTGCCCTCAGCGCCTACGCAACGCGGACTCCACATCGCGCTCAACAGCCTTCAGGTCCGCAGCGCCGTCATACCGCTTCAGAATCGCTCCATCGCGCCCGATCAGAAACGTCACCGGCAACCCAAGCACATCGCCATATGCCTTTCCGAGCCTCGCATCACCGATCACCACCGGGTAGTCCAAGGCCAGTCGCGCAGCCACTTTCTTCACCGGCGCAGCATCATCGTCCATCGACACGCCCACGACCTGCAGGCCCCTTGACGCATACTCACGCTGCCATTGGGCAAAGACCGGCATCTCCGCCAGGCACGGACCGCACCACGTAGCCCAGAAGTTCAGCAAAACCACATGCCCACGCAGCCGGCGAAGCGAAACCGCATGCTGGCTCAGGTCACTCCGCGTGAAGTCAGGAGCAAGTCGCGGGGACTGCGCGCCCGCCGCGCCGACCAACAACGCCGCCGCCAGCACCCCAACACCCCAGCGACCCGTCATCGAGCCGTCGGATATCCCTTGCTAACCCAATCCGCCCCGAAGTTCTGCGCAATGTACAGCGCCCGCACCCGCGTGAACCCAAGCTCCCGCAGCAGCGCAAACGCCGGCCGGATATTCGGGCACCGCTCCCACGGACAGCACCCGCAATACAGCACAATCGCCTGATCCTTCTTGAAGCCCGCCACACGATTGCGCAAAGCTTCGCGACCGGCAAGCGTTCCAGCCGCTCCAACATACCCGGCCCCCGCGATATGCGCCTGATCGAACATCGTCCGCGGGCCAACCTGCAGAATCAACGGCTTGTCCGCGCCCTCAAGCACCCGCGCCAACTCCGCCGGCTGCACCAGGTCCGCCGCAGGAATCTCCGTCTGCGAGGCCGCACCACTGTGCGCCTCCTGCAAATTCCACGCGCGCACCTCGATGCCGGCACCCAACAGCAGCACCGCCGCCGCTAGCACAACAGCCCGAATCCGCATCACGCTACCGATCCGCAATCGAGTGCAGCCGCATGAAGTTCGTCGCACCGCTGCGCGTCGCCGTCCCGGCCACGATCCCGACAACCTGTCGCGGATTCACAATACCTGATCCCAAAAGCACGTCTTCGGCGACCTGGACCAGGGTGTCGGTGCCTTCAAAGCGGCTGACCCGAATGGGGTTTGTTCCCCACAGCAGCATCATCCGCTGCACCACCGGCTCAAACGGCGACATCGCGTAGATGGGCGCCTCGGGGCGGTACTTCGACAGCAACCGCGCCGTATTCCCCGACTCCGTAAAGATCGCGATCGCCGCCAGGTCCATATCCTGCGCGGAGTGCGCCATGCACTCGCAGATGGTCTCCGGGATCGATAAGCGAACGCCGTTGCCACGGCACAAAAGGCCGCGGCTCCAGCAGCATCTGCTGCTCCGTTTCCATGACAATGCTGGACATCATCGCCACGGCTTCGACCGGGTACTTGCCCGCCGCGGTCTCCGCAGAAAGCATCACCGCATCGGTCCCGTCGTAGACCGCATTGGCCACGTCAGAGGCCTCGGCCCGCGTCGGCCGCGGGTTCTCGATCATCGACTCCAGCATCTGCGTCGCGGTAATCACAGGCCGGCGGTACTGTGCGGCGCGACGAATGATGTGCTTCTGGATCGCCGGAACCTTTTCGGGCGGCAGTTCCACGCCCAGGTCGCCGCGCGCCACCATGATGCCGTCCGAGACCTCCAGGATGGAGTCGAGGTGATCCACCGCCTGCGGCTTCTCCAGCTTCGCAATCACCCACGCATCCGATCCCAGCGCAGCAACGCGGCCCTTCACGTAGCGGACATCATCAGCCGTCTGCACGAACGAGATCGCAATCGTGTCGACCTTCTGCTCGATCGCAAACTCGAGGTCCTGCTCGTCCTTTTCCGTCAGCGAGGGCACCTTGATCGGAACGCCGGGCAGGTTGATGCCCTTCTTCTCCCCCAGCATCCCGCCGTTGATGATCTCCGTCACGACGTCCGAGCCCTGCAGTTCGACGACCCGCAGCTCGATCAGCCCGTCCGACAGCAGGATGCGGTCACCCGGCTTCAGGTTCTCGGCGAGCGTTGTGAACACCGTGCTCACGCGTTCGGCAGTACCCTCCACGCGCTCGGGCGTGATCGCGAAGCGCTTGCCGGCCTCCAGCATCACCGGCTTGCCCCCCACCAGCGTTCCGGTCCGGATCTTCGGCCCTTGCAGGTCGGCGAGGATGCAGAGCGGCTTCTTCTCCTGGCGCGCCACGTTGCGCACCATCGCGATCAGCTCTGCCTTCTGCTCGTGCGAGCCATGTGAGAAGTTGAGACGCGCCACGTCCAGACCCGCCCGAACGAGCTTGCGAAAGGTCTCTTCAGTGTTGGAAGCGGGGCCCAGGGTCGCCACAATCTTGGCCCGCCGCGCCGTTCTGCCCATGTTCGAGGGCCTCGATCCGTTCATTGACACTAACACCCACCTGCTGCCCGGATTAGGTCCCATGGAACCGTACCGGCGCTAAAACGTCATTCTAAATGTCGGCGCGTTCACACCTTCGCATCGGCGTGCGGTTGACGCGAATCGCCGAAGCTCGCAACATGGCGGGCCTTGCGATGCGCCTGCACCCGTTGCGCGTTGAACTCGGCTCCGATCAGCACGCACAGCGCGATGATGTACAGCCAGATCATCAACGCGATGGCCGCGCCCAGCGAGCCATAGACCCGGCTGTAGTTTGCAAAACGAGTGACGTAAAACCCGAACGCCAGCGTGGCCAGGAACCACAGCAGCGTCGCCAGCACAGCACCCGGCAGGCTCGCACGCCAGGTCCACTTGCGCCGCAGGATATTCCACGGCTCACGGACCCATGGCTCCAGGTGCGCGCGCATGTGCGTGTCGAGATCCGTCCCCAGGTAGTACATCATCGCGAGGATCCCGGTGCTGCCGGCGAGCGCGACGCTCCAGCGCAGCAGGTTCGCCACCACCGCGACGGAGGTCCGGAACGGGCCGGGAAGCTCCGCCGTGAGCCAGTGCGTGATGAAGTGCCCGAATACGACGAGGGCGCTGGCGATCGCCATCGGAAGGAATGCGAGCAGCACCAGCCCCAGCGCACGTCCGCGACGGCGAAGGAAGTGTCCGCGCACCAGCGGAAGATCATGCGCCCGGCGAAACCCCTCCATCAGCGTCGCCATCACGTTTCCCGCGCCCAGCAGGCTCACCACCAGCGACCCCAGCAGAGCACCGGCCGTCTGCGAACGGTGCGTCACGCTGAAGTAGCCCTGAAGCACAGGGATGACGTTTGAAGGCAGGATGCGCACGAAGAAAACGGCGAGCTGCGACCGGAACGGCAGCGACGAAGGCAGCATCCCGATCACCGCCGCGGTCACGATCAGAGCGGGAAACAGCGCCATCATCGCGGAGTACGCAACCGCCTGCGCTACCGTGAGCGCGTCGTGGTCCAGCGCGGCGAGCGCGGAGCGCCGTAGCAGGCCGATGTAGGCCACGCTTCCATGCAGCGGAGCAGACCAGGTATGCCATCTTGGACCCGGAACCGCCTGTACCGTGCGCATAAAGGGCTCAGGCTCCGTACTGCGCACACATCACGGCTTCCACTTGTTCAGGAAGCCGCGTGAGGTCAGAAGACTGCATGTTGCGCATATCTCGAGAACTCCTTCGTTCTGCGCGTACAGCAGCTTGCCGTGGCTGTCGAGCACCGCGAGCGCAGGTACCCCGGTGAGCGGCACCCCGTAGTGGTGGGCGATATCGACGTTCGCGTCCTGGTGACCGATATTCACGTTCACCCGGACGAAATACTTGTCCATCAGCTCGCGGTTGGGGCTCTGGTTGAAGTAGATGTTCAGCACCTGGCAGTCGGGGCACCAGTCTCCGCCGAAGTCGAGGATCACGCGCTTGTGCTCCCGGCTCGCCTGGATGATCGCGGCGTGGATGTTCCCCGGAGAGGCGTTCACGGTCGGGTAAATGTGATTGTGCGGAATGGAGGTTGCGACGACCTGCGCGCCGGCGGAGAACGTGAGCACGCCGGCAAGCGCTGAGGGTACGGCGATGATCGCGGCCTTACGAAGGATCTGCTTCCAGCACATACGGGTCCCCACTGAGCCGCAGCAGCGGCAACTTCATCATCGGGCAAACGCAGATGCCACGCAACGGCAAACAAGGATCCTCTTCGACGCTACGAGTGTGTACCCGCCTGGGAGCGCCTGCATCCAAACCGTTATGGAGCTCGAGCAGACAAAACCGAACAAGCCCAGCTTTGGCACCGTTGTGGCTGCTTTCTGCGGTGACGATCATCCTGATCTTCATCGCCGCAGTGATCATCCTCAAAGTGCGGGACCACAGCAAACAAAAGCCGCCGTTTACGAAACATCCGGTGTCACAGCTCGTCAGTACCCACGCCGGGGCAGCTAGCCGCATAGGGCGTCCGCTCAGCGAGCCTTCGCCTGCCCCGTGTAGTAGCCCTCCCGCGTCTGGATCTCCATGTTCTTGTCGGCGGGGTTGGTCAGGCTGAGCTGAACCTTGTGATAGCCCGGGATCGCCAGCGTCGCCGCTCGGCGTAAAGCCCAGCCGGTACTGCGCGCGCAGCTCGTCGCCGATCTCCTTGTAGATCTTGTCGACGGAACCTTTGCCTTTCACCTCGAACATGTGGCCGCCGGTTTCTCCGCAGATACGCTGCAGAATCTTCTTGCCGTCAGGTTGCGCATAGGTGCCGTCGCTGCCGGGACGCCCTCCGCCGCCCGGATAGCCGCCGCCCGGATAGCCGCCCCCGGGATAGCCTCCGCCGGGATAGCCGCCGCCCGGATAGCCACCGCCCGGATAGCCGCCACGGTGACCACCCGGGAAGCCGTTAAAGCGCTGCTCGCCCTTGTAGTAGATCGCGTAGACGACGGTGTCGGCACGCTGCGCGGCTTCGATCGCCTCGGTCAGCGACTCCTTGCTGTGCCGGTCCTCACCGTCCGTCAGCAGGATCAGCGCGCGGCGACCGGTCTGCTTCGCCATCACGTCATTCGACGCCAGGAAGACCGCGTCATACAGCACAGTCCCGCCCCGGCTGGCCATGCTGGGACTGTTCCCGCCGTTCCCGCGACCGCCGTAGCCGCCGCGCCCATACCCGCCCCGGCCGTAGCCGCCATTGTTGTTTGGGTTGTTGCGGGTCATTCGGATTGTTTGAGCCGTTCGGGTTGTTGCCGCTTCCGGAGTTGCTGCTCTGCTGCGTGTCGTCCGGTCGACCCAGGAGCCTGCGTCCCGATCTCCTTCAAGCCCG
This sequence comes from uncultured Verrucomicrobiae bacterium, assembly GCA_963795955.1. Taxonomy (GTDB): domain Bacteria; phylum Acidobacteriota; class Terriglobia; order Terriglobales; family Acidobacteriaceae; genus Granulicella. The sequence goes on along the minus strand of CAWCJK010000001.1, from coordinate 976,210 downwards.
CCTGCAGCAGAGGATGCGAGTCGGTGACGTCCTGCAACAGTTCCGCCGTGCGGGCGAACTGCAGGATGAAGGCCTTATCCGCCGCGCGCTTGCCGCTGGCCGGCGCCAGCATGCTGTCCAGGAACGTCTGGCTGGCCTTCTGTTCCTCTTCCAACTCACTGGCCACGCTCTGGCTGACGTCAACCAGCAGTCCGATCGTGAGCGGCACGTCGGTGTCGCGATCGAAGTACCGGACCGTCTGCGGCTTGCCGTCCACGGAGATCGCAAAGCTGTCTTTGGTCAGCGTGGTGACAAATCCATGCTTGTCCGAAACAACGGCCGGAACCATCACAAGTTTGGCGTCGACCGAGAAGGTATTCGCTGCAGTGGCGGGGGCAGGTTTGGCCTCCTGCGCGGCGACCCGGCCGGCGACCAGACACACCGACCCGAACACGAACCCGGCGAGCAGACTGCGAGAACTCATACCCAGTTGGACGTTGGAAGCGGCCACTCGTTCCAGCGGCGCGACCCGGGCCGAAAGCCTAGTCGTTCGCTCCGGCCAGCACAACGGCGCTGGGCGTCTCGGTCCCGAACACACCCTCCCAGCGCGCCACCACCGCGCTCGCAAGGCAGTTGCCCACGACGTTGAGCGCGGTGCGCGCCATGTCCATCAGCGCATCGATCCCGAGGATCACAAAGATGGGCTCCGTCGGCAGATGAAACGTCGACGCGGTCGCCAGCAGAACAACCAGCGTGGCCCGCGGCACCCCCGCAACGCCCTTGCTCGTAAGCACCAGCGTCGCCATCATCAACAGCTGCTGGCCGATGCTCAGGTGAATCCCCGCCGCCTGCGCCACAAAGATGCTGGCCACCGCCAGGTACAGCGTCGAGCCGTCAAGGTTGAAGCTGTACCCCGCCGGGATCACAAACGCGACCACGCGTCGCGGCACCCCAAACGCCTCCATGTTCTCCATCGCGCGCGGCAGCGCGGCCTCGCTGGTGCTCGTCGCAAACGCGATCGTCGCCGGTTCCGCCACCGCCGCCAGGAACCCCGCAATCGGCACCCGGAACAGGATCGCCGCCGGCAGCAGCACCAGCACAGCGAACAGCGCCAACGCTCCATACAGCGTCAGCAGCAGCTTGCCCAGGTTCACCAGCACGCCCAGCCCCATATGCCCGACCGTGTACGCCATCGCCGCGCCGACACCGAGCGGAGCGAAGTACATCACCACATTGGTGAAGCGAAACATCACCTCGCTCAGGCTCTCGCACAGCCGCAGCACCGGCCCGCGCTTCGACTCGCTCAGTGTAGCCAGCGCAATCCCAAAGAACACGGCAAACACCGCCACCTGCAGAATCTGTCCTTCAGCGACGGACTTCGCGATGTTCTCCGGAAAGATATGCAGCAGAAAGTCGTCCCAGCGCACCGGCGCCAGCCGCAATCGGCGCCGCCACCGCAGTCCCCTGCTCGACCGGCACCACCAGCCCAACGCCCGCCCTGCTCACATTGATCGCAACCAGCCCAATCACCAGCGCCAGCGTCGTGACCACCTCGAAATAGACCAGCGACTTCAGCCCGATCCGCCCAACGCCCTTCAGATCCCCATGCCCCGCGATGCCCACCACCAGCGTCGCCAGGATCAGCGGCGCCACGATCGCCTTGATCAGCCGCAGAAACATGTCGGAAAACACACGCATGTTGCGCCGCCGCATGCGGCGCGTCAAACCCGAACTCCGCGCCCGCCACCATCGCCACAAAGATCCACGGCGTCAGGCTGCGCCGCCGGATTGCGAACCCCACGAGCAGCAGACACGCCAACCCACCGCGAGGACCTCCGCCAGCCACACGGGCGCGTGCAGCACCTGCGCCGCGGCGCCGATGCTCAAAAGCAGCACCGCCGGCGCGATCCACCTCACCTCGCCCGACTTCATCTGCCTCGACGGAAAACTTGTTCTCACCGTCCGCAGAGCATACCAGCGCCCGCGCCTGCGCGTGTACGATGGTCAGCACCAATTCAACCAGGAGAACCGGATGCGCAAGCTGTTCGCCGCTGCCGCCGTCGTTGTGCTTTCTTTCACCGCCGGAGCGTTCGCCGCCACAGGCGGAGACCACCCGAACATCCTTCAACGGCCTGCGCTGAGCAGCAAGTACATCGCCTTCGGCTACGCCGGCGACCTCTGGATCGTGCCCCGCGACGGCGGCAGAGCCAACAGGCTCACAGCCGGCGTCGGCATCGAGAGCCAGCCCGTCTTCTCCCCCGACGGCGAGACCATCGCCTTCACCGGCGAGTACGACGGCAACACCGACGTCTTCACCATCCCTGTCACCGGCGGCATCCCCAAGCGCATCACCTATCACCCCGGTCCTGACTTCGCCGTCGGCTGGACGCGCGATGGCCGCAACATCGTCTTCCGCTCCGGCCGCGCCGTCCTACAGCCGCTACACGCAGCTCTTCACCATCCCGGCCAACGGCGGCCAGGCAGTCGCTCTGCCGCTCCCCATGGCCTACGCCGGCGACTACTCGGCCGACGGCTCGCGCATCGCCTACACCCCGCTGCCGCCCGCCTTCGGCTTCGACTTCACCCGCTACGTCGCCTGGGGCAACTACCACGGCGGACAGGCCGGCTTCATCCGCATCACCACGCTCCCCGGCCTCGACTCCGTGCGAGATCCCCCACGAAAAGACCTCCGACTTCTCGCCCGTCTACATCGGCAACGACGTCTACTTCCTGTCCGGCCGCAACGGCCACATCGGCGTCTTCCGCTACGAGCCCGCCAGCAAGCAGGTCACCGAGGTCTTCCACAACACCGGCACCGATCTCCACTCACTCGGCACCGACGGACATCAGCTCGTCTTCGATCAACTCGGCGAAATCTACCTGCTCGATCCGAAGCCCGGCTCCAAACCCCACCAGGTCCCGATCGACGTCACCGCCGACCTCCCCGAAGTCCGCCCGCACCTCAAGAACGTCGCCGGCGAGATCGAGCACATGGCCATCTCCTCCACCGGCATGCGCGTCGCCGTCGAGGCCCACGGCGAAATCCTCACCGTCGCCGCCAAGCACGGCCCCGTCCGCAACCTCACCAACACCCCCGGCGCCATGGACCGCGACCCCGCCTGGTCGCCCGACGGCCAGTCCGTCGCCTTCTTCTCCGACGACCCCGGCCCCAACGGCAAGCCCGGCCTCTACCACCTGGACGTCGCCTCGCAAACCGGCACATCACCCGTCAAACACTTCGCCCTCGCGCCCGAGCCGGCGTACTACTTCGGCCCCGTCTGGTCGCCCGACTCGAAGCACATCGCCTTCCACGACAATCGCCTGCACTTCTACGTCCTCGACGTCAGCACCGGCAAGCTCTCGAGCCTCGGCGAACCCGGCACCTTCGGCGGCTTCTCCGCCTCCACCAGCGACCTCGCCTGGTCGCCCGACTCGCGCTGGCTGGCATACCCGCGCTCGATGCCGAACCACCTGCATTCGCTCTTCCTGTACTCGATCGACAAGGGCGCGTCGACGCAGTTGACCGACGAAATGGCCGACGCGCGCACCCCGGCCTTCGACCGCAACGGCAAGTTCCTCTACTTCCTCGCCTCCAACAACGACGGCGCCGTGCAGCACGGGCTGGACATGTCCAGCGATCTGTATCAGCCCACCGAGTCGATCTACGCGCTCACCTTGACCGCAAAGACCGCCTCGCCCGTCGCCCCTGAACTCGACGACGAGAAGACCCCCGCCGAGGCAAAGGAAAAGGCCAAGGAGAACGCCGACAAAACACCCGCAGGCGAAGCGGGTGAAGCCAAGGCAGAAGTGGAAAAGGCCCCCAACGCGCCGCACCCCGCCCCGCCCGCACCCAGGCCGACCGAGATCGACCTCGTAGGCATGCCCGTCGACGCGATCGCCCGCCGCATCACCGCGCTCCCCCTCCCCGCGCACTCCTACGCGGAACTCAAAGCCGGTAAACCCGGCACACTCTACTTCCTCGAGCAGAACTCCGCGGGCCGCTTCAGCGGTGGCGGAGGTGGAACCCTCAACCGCTGGGTTCTCGAAAGCCGCAAGACCGAAAAGCTCGCGGAACGCGTGCAAGCGTACCAACTCTCCGCCGACGGCGAAAAGATGATGATCTCCTTCGCGCCCGAGCGGCCCGAGGGTGCTGGCGAAGGCCCCGGCGGTCGCGGCGGCCCGCCCCACGTCGTCATCGTCCCCGCGAACGCCCCAGTGAAGCCGGGCGAGGGCGCAGTCTCCTTCGCGCAGGTTGAGGTCCGCGTCGATCCCAAGGCCGAGTGGGCGCAGATGTACCACGAGGTCTGGCGCGTCGAGCGCGCCTACTTCTACGACGCGCACTTCCACGGCGCCAACACGCAGGAACTCGAGGCCAAGTACGACCCATACGTCGCCTCCATCGCCTCGCGCGCCGACCTCAACTACATCTTCCAGGAGATGCTCAGCGCCTTCTCCGTAGGCCATCTGCGCGGCACCGGCGGAGCCATCCCTGAGGCGCCCCGCGTCCCCGGCGGCCTGCTCGGCGCCGACTACGTCATCAAGAACGACCACTACTGCCTCGCCAAGATCTACACCGGCGGCAGCTGGAGTCCGCAGCTTCACGCACCGCTCGCACAACCCGGCCTCGACATCGGGGTGAACGACTGCATTCTCGCCATCGACAACGAGCCGGTGACCGCGGCCACCAACATCCAGCAGCCGCTGGAGGGCACCGCCGGCCACGCGATCACGTTGCATATCGCTGGCCCGAACGGCGAACGTCCGCGTGACGTGGTCGTTGTGCCAATCGCAAACGAGACCCCGCTGCGCAACGTCGACTGGATCGACTCCAACCAGCGCAAGGTCGACCAGATGTCCGGCGGCAAGCTCGCCTACGTCTATCTGCCCGACACCGCGGCAGGCGGCTTCACCAACTTCAACCGCTACTACTTCGCACAAACCAATAAGCAGGGCGCCATCGTCGATGAACGGTTCAACGGCGGCGGCCAGGTCGCCGACTACATCATCGAGGTGCTGGGCCGCAAGATCGAGGCGTACTGGGCTCCGCGTTACGGCGCTGTAGAACGCACGCCCAACGCCGGCATCTACGGCCCGAAGGTGATGCTCGCGAATGAGTTCTCCGGCTCCGGCGGCGACGCCATGCCGTGGCTCTTCAAGCACAACGACGAAGGCGTGCTCGTCGGCAAACGCACCTGGGGCGGTCTGGTCGGCATCGGCGAGATCCCGGTGCTGATGGATGGCGGCAACGTCACCTCGCCATCAGTCGCGTTCTTCTCTCCCAAGGGCGAGTGGGACGTAGAAAACCACGGCGTAGACCCGGACATCGTCGTCGAGCAAGACCCGAAGGCCGTCTCCGAAGGTCACGACCCACAACTCGAAAAGGCCGTGTCCGTAGCCATGGACGAACTAGCCAAGCACCCCAACGCAGAGCCGCACAAGCCCACCTATCCGAAGTACAGCTACTGACAGTAGGAAATAGGGGTTAGGAAGTAGGAAATTGAGAACCGGGGAGTCGGGGATAGGAATCGGGTCAAAGGCACTCGATCCTTCCCCTGCTCGCCGTGGTCTGGCTTCCGAAGCACCGCAGCCGCCCCAGTAGCCCTCACGTCCAAGATCTTCCCGTCCCCTGCTCTCTGCCCCTACTGCCTCCTGTCTACTCCTACTCCCTACTCCCTACTCCCTACTTCCTACTTCCTACTTCCCCGCATCTCAGTTGCGGTATGCTTCCGCGCATGTCTGCCTCAGACCAGAATTCAGAGCTCAATACACCCGGCCATCACGCTTCGCCTGACCGTCTGGTGAATCTGCCGCGTCTGCTCGCCGCCTTCTATGTGTTCCATCCAGACGCTGCGAACCCAGCCGAGCGTGTCAGCTTCGGCACCAGCGGGCATCGCGGATCGTCGCTGAATACGGCCTTCAACGAGGACCACATCCTTGCCATCACGCAGGCCATCTGCGAGTTCCGCGCCAAGGAAGGCACATACGGCCCGCTGTTCCTCGCGCAGGACACGCATGCGCTCTCAGAGCCCGCGTTCACAGCAGCCTTAGAAGTGCTCGCCGCGAACGGCATCGAGGTCCTCATCGACAAGGATCTCGGCTACACGCCCACGCCTGCGCTCTCGCACGCCATCCTGTCGCACAACGCCAACCCCAAGCTCCATCGCGCCGACGGCATCGTCATCACGCCATCGCACAATCCGCCCGAGGACGGTGGCTTCAAGTACAACCCGCCGACCGGCGGCCCCGCCGACACCACCGCAACCAAGTGGATCCAGGACAGGGCCAACGAACTGATCGCGGCGAAGCTCGCCGGCGTCAAACGCATCCCGTTCAAGCGCGCCTTGACCGCAGACACAACCTATCGCCACGACTACATCGCGGCGTACGTGGGCGACCTCGCCAACGTCATCGACTTCGACGTGCTGCGCGGCACCGACCTTGCAGTCTCGCGGTCGACCCGCTGGGCGGCGCGGGCGTGCACTACTGGCCGCGCATCGCCGAGCAATACAACCTCCCGCTCGAAATTCTGAACCCCTACGTCGACCCGACCTTCCGATTCATGACGCTCGACTGGGATGGCCGTATTCGCATGGACTGCTCCTCGCCATACGCCATGGCCAGCATGATCGCGAACAAGGACCTCTTCGACGTGGCCTGGGGCTGCGACACCGACCACGATCGCCACGGCATCGTCACCCGCTCCACCGGCCTGCTGAACCCGAACCACTATCTCTCGGTCTGCATCCAGTACCTCTTCACGCATCGCCCCGAATGGAGCGCAGAGGTCGGCATCGGCAAGACGCTGGTCTCGTCCAGCATGATCGACCGCGTCGCCAACGGGCTTGGCCGCCCCATGCTCGAGGTCCCCGTAGGCTTCAAATGGTTCGTCGACGGGCTCATCGACGGCACGCTCGGTTTTGTTGGCGAGGAGTCCGCCGGTGCGACCTTCCTGCGCCGCAACGGCACCGTCTGGTCCACCGACAAAGACGGGCTCATCCTCGGCCTGCTCGCCGCCGAGATGACCGCCGCCACCGGCAAGGACCCCGGCGAACTGTACCGCGACCTCACCGCGAAGTACGGCTCGCCCGTGTACCAGCGCATCGACGCCGCCTGCTCCAAGGAAGACAAAGCGAAGCTGGCGAAGCTGTCGCCCTCGCAGGTCTCGGCGAAGGAACTCGCCGGCGACCCGATCACGGCGATCCTGACCGAAGCGCCCGGCAACGGCGCCTCCATCGGCGGCCTCAAGGTCACCACGGCCAATGGCTGGTTCGCCGCGCGCCCCTCAGGCACAGAGGACGTCTACAAGATCTACGCGGAAAGCTTCAAAGGCGAAGAGCACCTCCGCCGCATCCAGGAGGAAGCCAAAGCCCTCGTCAGCGCCGCGCTATCGGCCTAGGGACGCTCAAAAAGCGAGTCGAACATCGCACACGGCTGCATATTGAATAAGGTCGATTCGGTACTCTGGAAGTACGAGCTCAACCCCACGCCAGCATCCCGCACACGTTCGCCTGTGGCTGGCCTGGAGACCACGCGTCAAAGTCCGGAGCTAAGTTCCCTGTTTCGAAGACTTTGATCGGAAAGTACACCGGGGGGAGGGGTGGTCAGAGAATCTTGGTTGCCCCCCAGGGATTCGAACCCCGATTGATCGGTTCAGAGCCGACTGTCCTACCATTGAACGAGAGGGCAACACTCAGGTGTTGCTGCGGCTGGAGTCCTGCGCGGGGTGCAGGCCAGCATCAGCCGCCTCTGTGAGTGTACGGAGATTGCGCAGCAGGGTCAACCTCCGCCCTACTCCTCCCGCAGCACCTCCAACGGCTTCTGCCCCAGCACCCGATGGCTCGCCAGCCACCCGCAAGCCACCGTCAGCAGCCCCGCCGCCACCCACGCCCCCAGCATCACCCCCGGCTGGAGATGGTAGTCAAAGTGAAACGCCCGCCGCAGCAGGATGCGCGAAACGATGTTCGCAAACACCAGCCCCACAGCCCCCGCAATCAGCCCCAGCGTGGCGAACTCGATCGAGAAGATCGTCGCGATACGCGGCCGCGTAGCACCCAGCGTCTTCAGCACCACCACCTCGCGAATCCGCCGATAGCGCGTCCCCGCGATGGCGCTGGCAAGGATCACGATCCCCGCAAACGTCGAGAACGCCGCCAGGAACTGGATGACGTACACGATCTGCAACACGGCCTCGCGCACCGTCTCAATGGTCGCCGCAACGTCGATGACCGTGACCGACGGATAGCGCTCGTACAACACTCGCCGGACCTCCGCCGTGTGCGCCGGATCAGCATGCACACCCCCGTACCAGATCGGCGGAAACTTGCTCAGCGCGGCCTCTGGCAACACAAGCTGTGCACGCGAGTACGCATGCTGCGAGTCCGGCTCGAACAGCGCCACGACCTTCGCCGTGAACGGCTGATCCTCGGCCTCAAACGTCATCGTCTGCCCGACCCTGAGGTTCAGGTTCTTGGCGAAGTTGCGGTCCACCGCGATCACCGGATGACTCGCGGCATCCGCACTCTGCGCCGCAGTCCACCAGCGCCCGTCCAGCACGCGATCGCCCGGCGGAGGCTGGTCCGCACTCAGGCGCCCAGGACAGGTTCAGCGAGCGCAGGAAGCGCTTCGGCATGTGCTCGACCTTGAGCTGATCGATGGGTGTTCCGTCCACCGCAGCGAGCCGCGCGCCGATGACGGGCAGAAGCTCCGGCGCGCCCTGTACATATGGCTGATGCGAGAGCAGCGCGCGCACACCGTCCACCTCCTTCGGGCCGATGTCGATCAGGAAGAGGTTCGGCAGCTTGCTAAGCGTTGTGGTGGATATGTCGCTGACCACCGCGTGCTGCACCGTGTAGACGGTAGCGATCTGCATGATGCCCAAGCCCAGCGCGGCGAGCAGCGCTGCGGACGGGTTGCCGGGACGATACAGGTTCGCCAGCCCATGCCGCAGAACGGACGGCAGATGAAGGCTGGTGCGGCGCAGAAGGACTCGCAACACGGCAAGCAGGCCCGCCGCAAGAGCCAGCAGCAACAGCAGAACGGCAGCGAGCCCGAGGCCGAAGATCGAGCCGATCTCTCGCGACTCCGAAACGTGCGCTGCGAGCAGCATGAGACCGGCGAGGATGACCACGAACGCAGTCAGTTGCACCCACGATCCGCGCAGCTTCCGGGTCAGCTTGCGCGTAAACGGGTCCTCCGTCGTCTCGACTGCGCGGCGAAGAATGAGGATCGGGCGGACATCGCGGATATCGAGCAGCGGCGGCAAGCTGAACAGCAAGGTCGTGAGCAGACCCGCACCCAGGCCCAACGCAAGCGCATGCGGGTCCATATGAAACGCCGGCGTAAGGTGCAGCAGGCGCGCCAGGAACAACGGCAGCGCAAGCTGTACGCCGAAACCCAGCAGCAACCCCAACAGCCCACCGCATAGACCCAAGCAAGAGCGTCTGCAGCACGTAGATGCGCATGATGTGGCCCGAGCCCGCACCCAGGGCCTTCATGATGGCAATCGAATCAAGCCGCTGGGCGAGATGTGCGCGGATCGCCATGGCCACGCCGATCGCACCTAACACAAGCGCAACCAGCGACATCAGCGAGAGCAGGCCTGTGGCGCCGTCCAGCGCGCGGGTGAGCCCTTCGTTGGCGTCACGGTAGTCGGAGACGCCGACCTCGGGCAGAGCCGTTTGCAATTGATCACGGACTTTGGCGATGGTCTCGTCAGACGCCGCTTTGCCGCGGCGAGGTTTGCGGCAGCAGCAGGAGGATCCGGCGACTGGCGCGCGATCCATAGCCGAGCAAACCGGTGCGATCGAGCGCGCTGCTCTGAGATGAGCACGCGAGGACCGGCGGCGAATGCCCCAGAAAGACGATCGGGCTCGTTGACTACCGTCGCAGCGATGCGAAAGATCTGATCATTAAGCCGAATCGAGTCGCCAACATGAAGGTGCAAGCGGAGCAGAAGATCGTCAGCGACGGCGACGCTCGAATCAGTCAGCGCGTGGCTCAGAGGCATCGCGGGCGAGAGCTGCACGGAGCCGTAGAACGGATAGTGCGCAGGATCGACCGCCTTGAGCGATACCAGCAGTGGGTCAAGCGAGGTCGAAGCAGACGCCATCGAGAGCATCTCAATGACGGGCGTTTGTTCCGCGCGGTTACTCGCCACGATGTTGTCCAGCTTGGCCTGCTCCGCGGGCGTGAGCGCCTGGTTCGAACGCACCGCAAGGTCTGCCGCCATGATCGTGCGCGCACGCAGCAGCAGCATCGCGCGAAAAGCTGACGAGAAGCCGCGAACACCCGTAAGCGCAGCCACGCCGATCGCGACAGAAAGAACCACGAAGGCGAACTTACCGCGCGATGAGCGTAGCTCGCGTGTGGCAATGCGAGCGGTGGTCGCGAAGGAGAGCGCGGCCATGCTATCTCCCGGCCTGGGCGGCAGGGGCGGTAGCCTCGTCTGCGATCACCAGGCCGTCACGCAGCACGATGCGCCGGCCTGCATGCGCCGCAAGCGCGGGATCATGCGTCACCAAAACCAACGTCGTCGCTTCGGCCTTGTTCAGTCGCAACAGCAGATCAAGGATGTGCTGGCCGTTGGCCGAGTCGAGATTGCCCGTGGGCTCGTCGGCCATGACGATCGGCGGACGCAGGATGAAGGCGCGCGCAAGCGCAACCCGCTGCTGTTCCCCGCCGGAGAGTTGCACGGGATAGTGGTCCATGCGAGCGCTGAGGCCAACCGAGTCAAGCAGCGCACGTGCACGCTCCAGGCCCGCAGCCCGATCCTCGGTATCGTCATTCAGCTCGAAAGGGAGCAGCACATTTTCGAGCGCGGTGAGTGTCGGGATCAGTTGATAGCTCTGGAACACGAACCCAACCGTGCGACCGCGTAACTGCGCCAGCCGGTTCTCGGGCAGGTTGCTGATCACGGTTCCGTTCAACGCAACGGTCCCTGATGATGGATTGTCCAACCCTGCCAGCAGCCCCAGCAACGTCGACTTGCCGGAGCCCGACGCGCCCATAATGGCGACAAACTCGCCGCGCGCAACGCTGAAGTCAATCCCCTTCAGGATGTCGACCTTTGCACTGCCTGCACCCAGCGATTTACGCAGCCCGCTTACCGCAATCATAGGGGCGAAACCGGAGCTTTGTTCCATCAACGAACCGGAGCTTTCGAGATCGTTCTGCAGCAAGTGGTTGCGCCTTTTTGGATAAGATTAGAGGTGTGCGGCGAGCAAAGCTCTTCTTCATCTTAGCTACATTGGCCAGCGGCGCGTTCTGCCGTGACGTACGCCCTCAGTCTGCTTCCGCTGCAGCGCACGCCCCTGCTGGCGTCTCCGCAGCGCCACGCGGCGCCGCAGGGAATGCCGAAAGCCGGCCCGTGCTGGTGTGTTTCGGAGACAGCCTTACTGCGGGCGCCGGAATCGAGCACGACCAAGCGTATCCTGCCGTGCTGCAGCAGATGCTCGACCGCGAGGGTTACAACTACAAGGTCGTCAATGAGGGCGTGAGCGGCGACACAACCAAGGATGGGCTGGATCGCATCCACGAGGTGCTGCGCTTGCATCCGCAGGTGGTCGTGGTGGAGTTTGGCGGCAACGATGGCCTGCGTGGGCTGCCGACCACGCAGGCAGAACGTAACCTGGATGCCATGGTGCGGATGCTGAAGGCGAGTGGAGCCAAGATAGCCATTGCGGGCATCACGCTTCCTCCCCAGTACGGCGGTGCCTACATCCAGAGCTTCAACGCGATGTTTCCAGCGATCGCCACCAAGTACCATGTCCCGCTGCTGCCGTTCATTCTGGAGAACGTGTATGGGGTGCCCGGGCGACATCCAAGAGGACGGGATTCATCCGACCGCGAAGGGCGCGCAGCAAGTAGCGGCGAACGTCGAACACGTGGTTCTTCCGCTGCTGCGCAAGTAACCTCGCTACCCAAGCACGACGGTAGGCTGTACGAGTGTCCCGGCAACCCGTCGAGCGATCGCCAGCAGATCGCGCTGACTTGTAAACAGCTTCACCATCGCCGCTCTAGAGAACTCCGGCACGTTGCTTTGCATCCCGTTGCGAATGCGCCCTGCTGTAAGGTCGTCGACCGTGACACAGGGCATCTCCGGCAGCAGGAGCCTGGGGTGGATCAGCCGTGCCTCGATATCTGCGGGAGCGCCTCTCTTAAGTTCGTCCAGCGTGATCGCATCGTCGAGCGTGAAGGGACCTGCGCTGTTCCGGCGCAGGCTCGCGAGATGCGCTCCACAGCCGGCGAGCTCCCCGAGTTCGTGCGCAACCGATCGGACATATCCACCCGCCGATACATGCATCTCGAACGTGGCGGCATCACCTTCGAGCGACGTCAACCCGAAGCTGTGAATGGTGATGCGAGCCGGTTTCACAGGGGCTTCCTTCCCTGCGCGCGCCAGCTTGTACGCAGGCACGCCGTTGATCTTCTTCGCGGAGAACACAGGCGGCACCTGTTCGATCTCGCCATGAAACCGCTGCGCAAGCACCCGCAGCTCTTCCAGCGATAAGGAGAGCCGACGAACTTCGGACGTCCGTTCTCCCTCCGCATCGAACGTGTCTGTGCTCCAGCCAAACCGGATGCATCCGGTATAACGCTTGTCGGCCGCGCCGAAGAACTGGGCCAGACGCGTGTACTTGCCCAGCAACAGCGGCAACACGCCGGTGGCCATGGGGTCGAGCGTTCCGAGGTGACCCACCGAGCGCTCTGCCGTCGCTCTGCGCACCACGGAGACGACGTCATGCGACGTCATCCCTGCTGGCTTGTCGATGACAATGAGACCATTCATGCACGGAACCCTGTTGGACGCGCGAGTGCGCGCGATCTGAATCACTCTCGCTGGGACGAGACGATGCTGCAAACAGATGGATTAACGATTGCGCTCGACCAGCGACAGGAACTCGTTGCGCGTCTGCAACTGCGATTTAAAGACGCCCAGCATCGCACTGGTCACGGTCTTGGAGCTTTGCTTCTCCACACCGCGCATCATCATGCAGAGGTGCTGTGCTTCGAGGATCACAGCCACGCCCTGGGGACGGATTGCGTCCTCAATCGCATCGGCGATCTCGCGGGTCAGGCGCTCCTGCACCTGCAAACGGCGCGCAAATACGTCTACGATCCGGGGAATCTTGCTGAGACCAATCACCTTGCCTTCCGGCACGTAGGCGATGTGCGCGCGTCCGAAGAACGGCAGCAGATGATGCTCGCATTGTGAATAGAACTCGATGTCCTTGACGATTACCATCTCGTCATAGTCCACATCGAACAGCGCGCCACCGATCGCATCTTGTACCGTCTGCCGGTAGCCCTTGGTGAGGAACTCGAGCGACTTCTGCGACGCGCTTGGGTGTGTTCACCAGGCCGTCGCGTGCGGGGTCCTCTCCAATGCGCGTCAAGACCTCCGCGTAGATCTCGCGCAAGGTGGCTTGTTTCAGTGTCACGGGGCCGGCCTTCCGCGCCTGCTCGGCAGCAGTCGCGGCCGGGATGTTCCGGGCTGGGCGCCTCAATAGGAGCTTTGGTTGTCATGCAGCTTGTGGGCCTTTCAAAGAGTTGTCCGGCGAGGGTATGCGGCTTTCTGTCGCCGAAGTATTCGAAGGAGTTGTTGTTGGTCTCTTCTACCCGGATCCGTTTCAGTTCTGCGCCGGGATGCTGTGCGGTGAAGCGCTCGAAGATGCGCCAGAGTTCTTCGCAGAGATTCTCCGTACTGGGGACGGTATTTGCGAATACCTCGTGCTCGTTCAGATTGCTCTGGTCGAAGCGCTCCAGCAGTTGAGTCGCTGCAAAGTCGTCAAGGTCCGCGAGGTTCACCACCATGCCGGTTGCGGCGTCAACAGGACCAGCGATCGTGACTTGCACAGTGTAGTTGTGGCCATGCCCGAACGGGTTGTTGCACTTGCCAAAGAGCTCGCGATTGCGCTCGGCGCCCAACGACTCCACATGCAACCGATGCGACGCCGAGAAGCGGTAACGCCGCGAGAGATGGGCCACAGGCGCGGAGGTGGGATTCATGCGGTCTCTCCGTAGACGTCGGCGAATAGGTCAGGGGCTTCGTAGACACGAACCCGATGCAGTTGCGCGCCGGGCACCTTGCCGTCGAGCCTGCGCCAGATAGACAGCGCGATGTTCTCCGTTGTGGGCTGCATCGTGGCGAACTCGGGGACTTCGTGGTTCAGGTGGCGGTGATCGTAGACGGAGACGACCTCGCGCTCGAGGATCTCTTTCAAGTCCTTCAGGTCCACGACAAAGCCGGAGATGGGATCGACCTCGCCCTTCACCGTGACCTCAAGCGTGTAGTTGTGCCCATGCCCTTGCCGATTGGAACACTTGCCAAATACGCGACGGTTCTCTTCCTCCGTCCATTGCGGGTTCCAGTAGAAGTGCGCGGCGGCGAAGTCGGCTTTACGTGTGAGCAGAATCATAAGAACGAGCGGACCCCGCACTTCCATGACGCGTGTAGACCAGCGGGACCTTAGAGGTTGGATGCCCACCAGCGCGGGGAGATGCGCGAAACGCGTTTCAGATGCGGTATTCCCGGCCCTTCCACGTCACCGTATGCAGCACTTTGTGCCGTATCCAGCTAGCGAACAGCAACGTGCAGAACAGCGGAAGGCCCAACGGCGAGATCAGCGAGTCGAAGAACGGAAAGTGCGCGCGCGCTACTCGCTGGTAGAAACGAATGACCGTTCGTGCCCAAAGCGCCACGATTCCCACGCGCTGCCACATGACGAGGTACGGAAGCAGCCAGATCAGCAGTGGCAACAGAAGCAGCAGGATGTCAAGAAATCGCCAGAGCGCAAGGCGAAGCGCATACGGAAACAGCAGGGCCAGGTTCTTCGTCCAGCCCTCAACCATATCGCTGAAGCCGCGATACATGTGCGTACTGAGCGCATCCGGCGCGTAGCGTAGGCGAATGCCGCGTTTGGAGCGCTTCACGCGCCATGCCAGTTCGACATCTTCCAGCACAGACTTGCCTATCGCCTGGTGACCGCCAACCGCGAAGTACGCCCCACGCTCCACTAGCAAAAACTGGCCGTTCGCGGCGGCGGCACGGTCGTCGGGATCATTGACCTTTGCGGGCGGGTAAGCGCTGGCCAGCTCCGCGAAGATCAGCGGCATCAGCGTGTGCTGTGCGAAACCGGAAAGCACCTGCCGCGGCGAGTACGAGAGTAAAGCGGACGAATGGCGCTCCGCTTCATGCAACGCGCGACGAAGGTCGCCGGGTTCATGACGCGTATCGGCGTCTGTAAACAGCAGCCACCGACCCTGTGAGGCCTGTGCACCGGCCCAGCAGGCATTGTTTTTGCCAGTGAAGCTCCGCTGCGCCCCACGGCTTTCGAAGTGCGGCGCCGAGAGCACGCGAACCCCCGGATGTTTGGCCGCATACGACTCCGCGAGCGAGCGTGTGCCGTCGGTGGACTCGTCGTCGACGACGATGATCTCCCATTCCGTGCCGAGCGGAAAGATGTGCTCGTCCTGAATCAGAAGGCTGTCCAGGCAGGGGCCGAGGTTGCGCTCTTCATTGCGGGCCGGGATGACTACCGAGAGTTCGAGCGGCGCGCGCGGGCCGGGTTCCGCAGCCGGTGCGGGCTGTGGCGCCAACGAAGGCCGCTCTTCCCCTTCGGCAAACAGCCCCAGCACGGGTGTGTAGCTGCCGGCGCTGCGGGGCTTCGTCGCTTTGTCGTCCTGCTGGTCGGGGCCTTGTGCCACAGGTTCGTATTATAGAAAGCGTGATGATGTTGGTGCGGAAAGCTCCGATGTACCGCGCCCTCGGCAGATCTGCTGCCGTATGCGCCATGGTGCTGACCATGGCAGCGGGGTGCGACCGAGGCACCCGCCCAGGGCAGATTGGCACACCCGCGCCGGAGTTCGCCGTGAACGACGGCCAGCGCTCGGTGGACCTGCGCAACCTTCGGGGACACGTCGTTGTGCTGAACTTCTGGGCGACCTGGTGCGCGCCTTGTATCACCGAACTACCCTCGCTGGAGTTGCTCCAGCAGCAGCTTCCAGAGGTGAAGGTGATCGCGGTGGCGACTGACCAGGACGCCGCAAGCTATCGGGAGTTCCTGCAACGCCGGCCCGTGCCGCTGTTCACTGTGCTGGACTCCGCGCAGAGTTCGAACTCGCTCTACGGGACGTTTCGGTTCCCCGAAACGTACGTGATCGACAAGAACGGCGTCATCCGGCGCAAGTTCATCGGCCCGCAGGACTGGACCAGCCCCGAGATCGAGAACTCGTTACGCCAGCTCGCAAGCTGAGGCCCCGGCGCTGCTCTGCTAGCATTGAGGCGAAATGACACAGTTGGATGTGATGTATCGGTATGACCGCCCGCCCGGCGAACCGACCATGATGGCGCTCGCCAAGGTGCGCGAGGTGTATGGGATCCGCAACCTTGCGGTGAACGAGGTGGAGCGCACCGTCCGGGTCGAATACGATGCCTCGCGGCTGGGCGAAGCGGTCGTTCTGAGCCTGCTGCGCCGTACGGGCCTTGATCTGGTGGACAAAGTTTCGCTGATCCCCGACCAGCCCGCGCCCGAACCGGCCGCCACGCCCGCGATCGCGAAGTAGGCCCCAGAAGCAGTCAGGCAGGCACGTGCCGAACATCCTGCAGATCACGCCTTTCATGTACGCGGATCGATCTCGAGGAGGCGATCGCGTTCTTTCGCGACCTGCTGGGATTCGAGGTGCGGCTCCGGTATCGCGATTACGCCTACGTGGAGCGCGAGGGTGCCGGGGTCCGAATCATGCAGAACGGGCCCGAGTACATGGGACAAAAGCCCGTCGGACGACCGTTCCGGTACTACCTCGATGTGCGCGATGTCGAGGCGATCTGGCAGGAGTTGCAGCCCAGGCTCGCTGACCTGCCTGACGACCACGTCGAGGGGCCAGTAAACCAGGCCTACGGCCAGCGCGAACTGATGATCCTGGCCCCCGATGGTGGTGTGGTCGTCTTCGGCCAGGCGATCGCGAAATCTTCCGCGAGTTAGCTCGTTGTTGACGCGGAAGAACTTGCCGCAGGCGCAGGGGTTCGGTATTCTTACTTAGTTGCCGTCGTTGCAATGTGCGCCCGTAGCTCAGTGGATAGAGCAATTGGCTACGAACCAATAGGTCGGAGGTTCGACTCCTTCCGGGCGCACCACTTCCCCCCTCATCCTGAAACTGCAGGGCTCGTTGGCGAACAAATCCGCCCAATCAGCCGTTTGCGCATCAAACGCGTATGATGGATATGGGACCGTTCCGGTCTTAGTTCACATGGGCAGAGCGCGCGTGACGGCATTGAGCGAGGTAAAGGTCGGCGGTTCAGGGACTTTGGAGAGCGTAGAGCTTCCCGAAGAGGTCAGCCATCATCTGGCACACCTGGGTTTTTTGCCCGGCGCGACGTTTGAGGTGCTGCGGCGCGCCCCGGCGGGCGACCCTACCGTGTACCGCATCGACGGGGTGGAGGTTGGGCTGCGCCGCGAGACGGCGAGCCACATCCTGATCGAGCAGGAACCCGCCGCGGAAAACGATCGTTCATGAGCTGTCACGTCGCAGTTGCGGAGCCACCCGCGGCAACACCGCCCGTTCGAGGACGGCTGCGCACCGTCGCCCTGGTTGGCCCTCCCAACTGCGGCAAGTCCACCCTTTTCAACCGCTTAACCGGTCTCCGGCAGAAGGTCGCAAACTACCCTGGCGTCACCGTCGAGCATCATTCGGGTCGCATGAAGGGCATCGGACGCCCTGACCTCACGTGCATCGATCTGCCGGGGATCTACTCGCTCGCAACCTACTCCGAGGACGCGCGTGTCGCCGTGGATGTGCTCACCGGACGGATGCCGGGTGTGCCTCCGCCTGACGTTGTTCTGCTGGTGCTCGATTCGGTGCACATGAACCGGCAGCTCATGCTCGCGCAGACGGTGTTTTCGCTGGGCCTGCCGACCATGGTGCTGCTGAACATGAGCGATCTGCTGGAGGAGCGCGGCGGCAAGCTGGACCCATTGGCGCTCTCGCATGAGCTCGGGCATCCCGTCGCGCTGATCTCAAGCGCCCGCGGCACAGGACTGGACCTGATCTCCAGCTATCTCCACAGCCTCAGCGAGACCGTGGAGGACCGGCCACAGTCGCTGCGTCTGCCGGTTCTGCAGAGTCCGGCCGTGAGCCGGAAATGGGCCACGCAGGTTTCGCAGCGCACGCAATATCGCGCCCCGGAGGCTCACGCCTGGACGCGGCGGCTGGACAGCGTTCTGCTCCATAGGTTCTGGGGGCCGCTGATCTTCCTGGCGGTGGTGTTTGCGGTCTTCCAGGTCGTCTTCACGTTGGGTCAGCCGCTTAGCGATGGAATGGGCAAGGTCCTCACTGACTGGGGTGCGCACGTCGCGAACGCTCTGCCGGACAACTGGCTGAGGCCGTTGTTGCGCGATGGCATCTGGAACGGCGTGCAGGCCGTGCTGGTATTTCTGCCGCAGATCCTGCTGCTTTTCCTGTTCATCGGCGTGCTCGAGGACTCAGGGTACCTGGCCCGCGCGGCGCTCATCGCCGACCGTGCGATGCGCGCTATCGGGTTGAACGGCAAGGCCTTCATCCCCCTGCTCTCCGCCTATGCCTGTGCCGTGCCGGCCATCATGGCCACGCGCACGATCGAGAACAAGCGCGAGCGCCTGGCGACCATCCTGATTGCGCCTTTTATGACCTGTTCCGCGCGGCTGCCCGTCTACACGCTGATCATCGCCGCGTTCGTGCCAAATCGCAGCTTCGCGGGCCATGTGATCGGGCTGCGTGCGTTGGTGATGCTTGGTCTGTATGCGTTGGGATTTCTGGCCGCACTGGTCACCGCCCGGCTGCTGAAGTCATCCGTGCTGAACGCGGCGCCAACGCCGTTTGTGCTGGAGTTGCCGCAGTACCGGTTCCCGCTGCCCAAATCGCTGGCCTTGCGCCTGTACGACCGCGGGAAGCTCTTCCTGAAGAAGGCCGGAACCATCATTCTGGGCGTCACGTTCCTGGTGTGGGTGCTAAGCGTGCTGCCTGTGCATGGCGGCCAGTTCTCGGCGCTGTCAACCAGCGTGATCGGCCGCATTGGCCAGTGGATCGAACCAGTGCTGCACCCGCTTGGGTTCAATTGGAAGATCGGCATCGGCCTGCTGAGCTCCATCGTTGCCCGCGAGGTGATCGTGGGCACGCTGGGCACGCTCTACGGCGTCGACCCCGCCACTCACGCGGTAGGACTGCAGGCCGCGCTGCGGCATGACATGGGAATCGGCGGCGCGATTGCGCTGGTGGTGTTCTTCGCGTTCGCCATGCAGTGCACGTCCACGCTGGCCGTTGTGCGGCGCGAGACGAATAGCTGGAAGCTGCCGGCCCTGCAATTCGCATACATGACAGGCGTGGCTTACGTGGCCGCCCTGGTGGTGAACCAGGCGATCACCCATCTATTCCGATAGCGTGGTCGCTCCCGGACTACTGCTCGCCCCAGCTCAGTTTCGAGCGCAGCACGTTGAACAGGCCGTTTTCGCGCAAGCGAAGCAGTTTGATCGTGCGCTCTGAGCGGCGGCAGACGATGCGGTCGCCCAAGAGAAGTTCTACGACCTCCTGCCCGTCAACAGTGATATAGGTCTCGTGCGGAACGACATCGATGGTGACGGCGATCTCCGCCGAGCCCGGCACCACAATCGGCCGGATGGTCAGCAGATGCGGGCATATCGCCGTCAAAACCAGGCCGTCGACCGAAGGCATCACGATCGGCCCATTTGCGGCCAAAGTGTACGCGGTTGACCCGGTCGGCGTGGAAACGATGATGCCGTCCGCACGGAACCGGGCGACAAACTGGCCGTCGAGTTCGATCGCAAACTCGCCGATGCGGGCGATAGCGCCCTTGGCGAGCACAACGTCGTTCAACGCCTCCCAGTGCCGGAAGATGCGGCTATCGCGCACAAGAACGGCGTGCATCAGCATGCGCTCGTCAATCACGCCGCGCTTCTCTATCCAGGCTTCGAGCGTCAGGTAGAGCTCGTGAAGCGGGACCTCCGTAAGGAAGCCAAGCGAGCCAAGGTTCACGCCGAGAAGCGGCACATCGGCATGCGCGAACGCACGCGCCGCGGACAACAGCGTGCCGTCACCGCCCAAGGTGATGACCACATCCGGCTTCTGCTCCGGCATCTCGGTGCGGTCGACCGCCTCGTCCTCGCGGTCGAGATAAGCTGCGCTGTTGGGATCGAGGATGGACGTGTAGCCGTGGTCTGACAACCACGCTACGAGGTCGGTCAGTATTTTCTCCAGCTCCGGCCTCTGAGGCTTGGAGATGATGGCGGCAAGAGGCATTCGTGGATAGTGTACTTCCCGTTTTTCGCGGATCAGGCCAGCGATGATGCGACCAGAGCCGGGTTAGGTGATGACCGCATGAGTGGCCTTCATCTGGGCACGGATGACCAGCTCGGCCGCGAGCAGGCATTGCGTCTGGTCCTGCGCGACGTGCGTTCCGTTCGCTACGTCTGCGATGAACTGTGGCCCGAAGGGCAGCACAACGTTGTTGCAGTTCATATAGCGAGCACGCTGCTGATTTACGAGGAAGAGATGATTCCCGCCGGGTCGGCCGGCGATGTCGGCGTACTTGCGAAGCTCGATATAGCCGTTGGTGCCGAGGATGAACAGGCGCCCGTCGCCCCAGGTTCCGAGACCGTTCGGCGTGAACCAGTCGAGCCGCACGTACCCGAATCCATGGTTTCCGCGCAGCATCATGTCGCCGAAGTCCTGGAACTTGGGGTGTTCTGGGTGGCGCACGTTCGAGACCTGCGAGGCGACCACCTCTGCTTCCGTGCAGCCGGTATAGAACAGGAACTGGTTCACCTGGTGCGAGCCGATGTCGTTCAGAATGCCGCCGGCTTGTGCAGGGTCCCAGAACCAGTCTGGGCGGCTTCCGGCTCCCCCGGCGTCGCCGGCACGTTGAAACACCTGGTGCGGAGCGATGTTGATGGTCTGGATGACCTTGCCGATCTCGCCGGCCTGGACAAGGTACCCGGCCTCCACGGCCGCCTTCACCTCGAGCAACTCGGAGTACATGATGGCGTAGGTCTTACCCGTCTCGGCGATGGTGCGGCGAATGCCAGCAAGCTGGTCGAGCGTCAAGGCGCCGGGCTTGTCGGACAGGAAGCACTTACCCGCACGCATCGCGCGGATCCCAATCGGCGCGCGCTGCACCGGCACGGCTGAGCTGAGCACCAGCAGCAGACTCGGATCCTGCAAGACAGCGTCTTCGGTGGAGACCAGTTTGGCGTGTGGATAGCGCTTCACGAAGGCGGCCCCACGCTCTGGCTCGGCGGCATAAACGCTCACCAGTTCGCCCCCGCCCCGAATCATGGCGTCGACCATGCCGTAGATGTGGTCGTGGCTCATCCCGCAGACCCCAAAGCGCACGGTCCGGCTGGGCTTGGCGATGTTCAGAGGAGTGGAAGGCGCCATCTCCTGCTGCGGGGCGTTCGCCTGCGCGTCTGCGAACCCTAGCGGCAATGCCGCCATCAGCCCCAACGCCCCCGCATCGCGGAGAAATGTCCGACGATGGGCGTCTTCCAACATATTCTTTTCGGGTCTCCGGCGTGACATTCGTTCTCCTCAGCGAAAATGCAGGCCGCGCATCGCGGGGGCTGCTCATCAAAATCTTACGTCGATGCCGCGCGTTCTGCATTGCCACAAGCAGGTCCGCACTCAGAGTTCCGGGCCTTAAAATGAATCTGTTCGTCTGAACCCCCGGAGACCGTCTCTGCAAAGTTCGCTCAACGCGCTCGCTCTGCTGGCATCGCACGGCCTGGGGCACTACTGGAAGACCCACTACGCGGACCACACCTTTCGCAACGCATACCGCTGGAACAGCTTCGACATTGGCCTTCTGATCCCGTACTTCGTGGTGATGATCATCCTGGCGTTCTACGGGATTCACCGCTATCAGTTGGTTTGGCTGTACTTCCGGAATAAGCGCAAAGAGTCGCGCTCGAATGAGCCCCCGGCGACCTTCGCGGAAGAAGATCTGCCCTTCGTCACCATTCAACTACCCATCTTCAACGAGCAGTTTGTGGTCGACCGGTTGATCGACGCCTGCTGCCGGCTGGAATACCCCCGCGACCGCTTCGAGATCCAGGTGCTGGATGACTCCACCGACGAAACCACAGAGGTCGCGGCCGCGGTGGTCGCGCGCTACGCCGAAGGCATGCGGAATCTCTCTCCGCAGCCGATTCACTACATCCATCGCACCAACCGGCATGGCTACAAGGCCGGCGCGCTCGAAGAGGGCCTGCACGTCGCGAAGGGCGATCTGATCGCGATCTTCGATGCGGACTTTGTTCCCTCACCCGACTGGCTCCTGCGCGTCGTGCACCACT
Organism: uncultured Verrucomicrobiae bacterium; assembly: GCA_963795955.1. Classification (GTDB taxonomy): domain Bacteria; phylum Acidobacteriota; class Terriglobia; order Terriglobales; family Acidobacteriaceae; genus Granulicella. Next base: position 953,891 of record CAWCJK010000001.1, on the reverse strand, counting down.
TTGCCGAACCGGGCGTAGGCATGGTCCAGACCCGCTGGACCCACCTGAACCGAAACTACAGCTTCCTCACGCAGGTTGAGGCGATCCTGCTGGATGGCCACTTCGTGCTGGAGCACGGCGGCCGCTCCCGCGCTGGTGTGTTCTTCAACTTCAACGGCACCGCTGGGATGTGGCGGCGCGAGGCGATCGAAGAGGCCGGCGGATGGCAACACGACACGCTGACCGAAGACACCGACCTGAGCTATCGGGCGCAGTTGAAGGGCTGGAAGTTCAAGTATCTACAGGACGTCGAATGCCCCGCCGAACTGCCGATCGAGATGACCGCGTTCAAGACGCAACAGGCACGCTGGGCCAAGGGCCTCATCCAGACCGGCAAGAAGATCCTGCCGCGCGTTCTGCGCTCCGATGTGCCGTTTCACACCAAGCTGGAGGCGTGGTACCACCTCACCGCGAACATCAGCTACCCGCTGATGATTGTGCTCAGCACATTGCTGATGCCGGCGATGATCATCCGCTCATGGCAAGGACCGATCCAGATGCTGCTGATCGATCTGCCGCTGTTTCTCGCCTCGACGGCATCCGTTTCAAGCTTCTACATGATCAGCCAAAAGGAACTGTACCCACGGAGCTGGTACAAGACAGTCATCTATCTGCCGTTCCTGATGGCGATGGGCACCGGGCTCGCGATCACCAATACCAAGGCCGTATTTGAGGCGTTGTTCGGAATCAAGAGCGCCTTTGCACGCACGCCCAAGTATCGCGTCCAGAAGAAGGGCGAGAAGTCCAGAGCCAAGAAGTACCGCAAGCGGCTGGGGATTATCCCGTGGATCGAGTTGCTCATTGGCTGCTACTTTGCCGCGACGGTCTGGTATGCGGTGTCCACCGAGAACTACTTCACTGTCCCGTTCCTGCTGCTTTTCGTGCTCGGCTACTGGTACACCGGCCTGCTGAGCCTCACGCAGGGACTCTTCGAACGCAGAGGGAGCGCCGGCGAGGCCCTGCACGAAAAGCCCTATCCTGTCGGCGTCTAGCGCAAACGAAACAGACACGCAAAAGGCCCGCCGAAGCGGGCCTTTTTGCTTTGAGGTCATCCACAACTTAGAAGCGAAGACCGAACTTCAGCGGGATGTATGAGGTGGTGTTGCTGTTTTGCGGGAAGAAGTTATAACCGCCGTTGTAATCGTTGATGTTCGAAACGGTGTAGCCCGGCCGGTAGCTGTTGTCCATGTACACATACCGAACCTCCGCGTAGAACTTCTGATTCGCGAAGCGGGAGAACTTGTACGTTACACCGATGCCGCCGTCAAAGCCCGGTGCATTGGAGGTGTAATGATCGAACACCTCGTTTTGGACGACGCCGTAGCAGCCGTAATAGGGATCGCAGTACTCGCCCTTGCTGCGGGGCCGTGAAGTTGCCGACCTTATGGTAAAAACCCACACCGGCGGTGACGTAAGCACCGAGGCCCTCACCAGAGTAGATCTGGTAGACCGGCTGTAGCGAGAAGTTCCAGATGTGGCTGTTTGCGTCGATGCCGGCCGAGTTGGTGAAGTCGCCTGTGTAGATGTACGACTGGTTGGAGATTGTCTGACCCGTCATGCCGAAACGGTCATAGTCGAACTCCAGATTCAGACCGAAGTGCTTGTTGAAGTTGCGACCGCCGCCCACCTGGATCCCGTAGCTGGTCGTCAGGTAGTTGGAGTTAGTGCCCACGGGCAGCGTGAGTCCTACACCGGCATAGAAGGCGTACTTTTGCGAGCCGTCCGCATTCGTGTTGCCGCCGCGATAGCGCGGCGCGCCGTAACGGCGACGCCCGTACTGCGGGTTCGCGTTGGGCAGGTTGAAATTCTTTTCAAGCGAGGCGAGGTTCGTGTTCGCCGCCACCGTGCCCGCATCCTCAGCACTGGAGGAGGAGCTGGAAAATAGCGAGCCGGATCCGCTGCCGAGCTGCGGAGCCGCGGACGTGGCGAAGTTTACCGGCTGGGCTGAAGCTGCGCTTTCCTGGGCAGCCGGCGTCTGTGCACCGGCTACGGCGATCGCCGAACCGGCTACGACAACCGCCGCCAGGCTGCGGCGCAGTGAACTCTGAAGCGAGAAATACGTCGACATCGGGGTTGAACTCCTTGTTGCTTTGACGAAACTCCCACGGCGGTTGACCCGCAATCACGTAAATTGTTGCTGCGTCGTCAAACGCCTCTTCCACTGAGACGAGGCAAACACGCAATCAGATGCAGGGAACGCAATCGTGCACTTCTGCGCGCTCGCGTCTCCGTACACTAAGAACCGGGATGTCGATAGCAGAAAATCTTGCACGCGTGCGCGCGGAGGTCGCGGAGGCTTGCGCTCGCGCGCGCCGACCGGTGGAGGAGGTCCGGCTGATGGCGGTCAGCAAGACGCACCCGCCGGAGGCCTTCCTGGCCGCCTACGAGGCCGGTCAGCGCCTCTTTGGTGAAAACCGCGTCCAGGAGATGGCGGCAAAGGCACCCGCCCTTGCCGGCCTCCAGGGCCTGGAGTTGCACCTGATCGGGCCGCTCCAGAACAACAAGACCGGTAAGGCTGCGGAGCTGTTTTCTGCCGTGGACACGCTCGACACACCGAAAACCGCTGCGCGGTTGAACACCGCGGCAGAGGCAAAAGGGCGCATTTTGCCGGTTCTGATTGAGGTGAAGCTGTCGCCCGAGCAGACCAAGCACGGCGTCCCCCCGCAGGGCCTCCCGGCTCTGATCGAGGCGGTCGCTGCGCTTCCGAACCTCCAGCTGCGGGGTCTCATGACGGTGCCGCCGCTAAGCGAAGATGCTGAAGCAGCGCGGCCCTTCTTCCGCCAGCTCCGCGAGCTTCGGGACGGCTATGCGCAGCCGGTATCCCGGCCTGGTGGAGCTGTCGATGGGAATGTCAGGCGACTTCGCAGTCGCCATCCAGGAAGGCTCGACCGTAGTGCGCGTCGGAACCGCCATCTTCGGCGCGCGAGAGTCGCGCTAGACGAGCTGCGATCGGGGTCGAATCCAGCGATGAAGCGCTCAGGGCTTGGCTTTGCGACCGCCAAGGAACAGCGCGAGTCCTGCAAGCACGGTCGTGAAGCCGGCGACGAAGAGGCCAGCCATCAGTCCAGCGAGCCGGACGTCGTACTCACGCGCGCCGCGCTCAACAGCGTGTTGAATGACCGCGTGCGATGTGCCGAAGCCCACACCAAGAAAGATCGCGAGAAGCAACAGGACGCGCCAGGCGATGCGAAACGCGCACATGTCGGTTAGACGCTGCCGGTGCGCTACTCCCACTCGATCGTGCCCGGGGGTTTGGACGTGATGTCGTAGACGACGCGGTTGATGCCCCGGACCTCGCTGACGATCCGGCCGGAGATGGCCCGCAGGACCTCAAAGGGGAGCGCGGCCCAGTCGGCGGTCATGCCGTCCTCGCTCTCGACGGCGCGGATGGCGCAGGTGTAGGCGTACGTGCGCTGGTCGCCCATGACGCCGACGGACTTGACCGGAAGCAGCACCGCGAAGCTCTGCCAGAGCTTCGTGGTGAGGCCGGCGCGCCGGATCTCATCGCTGCAGATCGCGTCGGCTTCCTGCAGAATGGCGACGCGCTCGGGCGTGACCTCGCCGAGGATGCGGACGGCGAGACCGGGGCCGGGAAACGGCTGCCGTTCGAGGATCTCCGCCGGCATCTGCAGGTCGCGGCCGACGCGGCGGACCTCGTCCTTGAAGAGGTCTCGGAGGGGCTCGATCAGCTTGAGTTTCATGTCGGTGGGCAGGCCGCCGACGTTGTGGTGGCTCTTGATTACGTGCGAGGGCCCGTGGACGCTGACGGACTCGATGACATCGGGGTAGAGGGTTCCCTGGACGAGCCAGGCGATCTCCTCGCCGGCAGAGCGCTCGGCCTCGAAGATCTTCTTCGCCTCGTCGTCGAAGACGGCGATGAACTCGGCGCCGATGATCTTGCGCTTCTTCTCCGGGTCGGTGACACCGGCCAGTTTGGAGAGGAAACGCTGGCTGGAGTCGACTGCTACTACGTTCAGGCCGAGGCCCTCGCGCATGGTCTTCTGCACGGTCTCGAACTCGTCTTTGCGCAGGACGCCGTTGTTGACGAAGATGCAGGTCAGGCGATCGCCGATCGCCCGCTGCACCAGTACGGCGGCGACCGAGGAGTCGACGCCGCCGGAGAGGCCGCAGATGGCGTGGCCAGTGGGACCGACCTGGGCGCGGATGCGCGCGACGGTGGTCTCGATGAAGTGCTCGGGGGTCCAGTCCTGTGCGGCGCCGCAGATGTCGACAACGAAGTTGCGTAGCAGTTCGGTGCCCTGGCGGGAGTGGGCGACCTCGGGGTGGAACTGGACGGCCCACATGCGGCGCTGCTCGTTGGAGATGGCGGCGACGGCGTTGCTGGTTCGGGCGACTACCTGGAAGCCGGGGGCCAGGGTTTCGGCGTGGTCGCCGTGGCTCATCCAGACCTCCAGGGCCTCGGGGAGGCCGTGGAAGAGGGCGGATTCCTCGGTGACGTGGACCTCGGCGTGGCCGTACTCGCGGGCGTTCGCCGGGACTACGCGGCCGCCCAGGTGGTGGGTCATGAACTGCAGGCCGTAGCAGATCCCGAGCAGCGGCACGCCGGTGTTGAGGATCTCGGGGTCGGCCTTGGGCGCCGTGGCGTCATAGACGCTCGACGGTCCGCCCGACAGAACGATCCCTTTGGGCCTTAGCGCGAGGACATCGGCTAGCGGCGTCGTGCACGGCAGCACGATGGAGAAGACGTCCAGTTCGCGGATGCGACGCGCGATGAGCTGGGTGTATTGCGAGCCGAAGTCGAGGATGACAATGGTTGCCGTCTCGGCCGCAGCCTGGAATTCTGGCTTACTCAGGTCCACAGATCGAGTGTACCCGCGCGGGACGGAGGGGGTACCACCCCTCTCCCCTGTACTTTTGGTCCAAAGTACGTTCGACAAAGAACTTAAGGGTGTACTTTTGGCCGCGAAGTCCAACCGTCGGCGCGGAGGCGCGCACAGGTCGAGACCTCCACTTCGCCAATACACCTAAGACAAGTGTACCGATCGCGCCGAATTGATATGCAAAGCGGCGACCGGTTAGCGGCCGCTAATTTGGATCCTTGGAGCGGGTCTTGCTGACCGCGCCCATGATGCCGGCCCCCAGCAACAGGATGGCGATACCGATGATCCAGCGCTCCGGGACGTGAGCGAGATGGCAGACATAGACGACACCGGCAATCAGAATGATGGTTCCAAGCGTGTAAATACCGAACGACATGGATCGTTCTCCGTTCAGTGAAGATTTTGTATTTGGCCCTGCGGCTAGGATGCGCGGGCTGGCCCCGGAGTGGTGTCTGGCGGCGAGGTGACCAGGGCGCGGAACATCGCCAGGTTCGCGGCGCGGCGGATTACGTGAAAGAGGTCCGAAGCGGCGAGGTAGAGCGCGACGACGATGATCCACCAGACCAGCAGAAATCCCTGGCTTTCGACGGTTTCAAACGGCAGCGGCGAGGCTGAGAAGACCATCGCGAGCACCAGGAGGCAGACCTTTACGATGCCCATGACGAGGTTGGTCTCGATGAGCTTGGAACGGAGCGGGCGGGAACGCAGCGCGGCGCGAAGGCTCGAGGCGAAGCCGTCCCCGGTGGCCATCGCAAAGAGCGGCGCGGAGTCCAGAAGCCAGACCGTAAGCGACCAGAACATAAACAGCGCGAGCGTCATCACGACAACCTGCGCAGTGGACGCGACGAGGTTAGGCTCAAGACCGCTGGCGGCTGGCCCGGTGATGGTGTGGACGACGATGCGGGCGAGGCCCCAGATCCAGGCAACGAAGACCGTGAGCAGAGCAAGGCTGCGGAGGAGTTTCAGAGCGCCAACCGTCCCAAGCCGGGCCTGAAGCGCGGGATCGAGACGACGCCAGATCGCCGTCTGCCCGAGGGTGGCGGAGGCGGTCCACGCGAGCAGGCCGACCGGCAGCAGCCAGCGCAGCACCGGAGTCACTGCAGGCAGCGAATGATCCAACTGGCGGCGAAGGGTCTCGACCGCTTCGGTGGGCTTGAAGACGGTCATGGCGTGCAGCGCGGTCCAATCCAGGTGAACCCCGGCCAAAGCGCGCGAGGCGAGCCATAGAAGAGGAATACCGACGACCCAGCGCCAGAGCAGTTCGAGCGCCAGGAGGCCAGGACGCTTCCAGACCATCCCCATCACCGCGACGAACGATTGTGTGCCGCGCAACGGGGCGGTGCTTCGCGCTCGGATTGTCTCGATGGTGGGCACCATCCTCAGTGTAGAGCGGTGACGCGGCCCCGAACGGGGCCAAGCGTACCTCAGCGGCTGAAGCCGCTGCCCCAATTGGCCGTTTGCGGCACGGCTAAAGCCGTGCCCTTCCCGAGTCGTGGCTGATTCACGGCGTTCGTTGCTTGGTCGGGCAAGAAGCAGATTCCCTTCGGGAATGACAGAAAGAAAGGCAAGGGCAAGAGCAAAGAGGAAGGCGTGGGCGACACCGACCGCTAGACTGAAGTTAGAACGAGAATCTCGCACTCGCTGGAGCGCTCGTGCAGCCGGGGCCCGTGAATTACAAGCGCCACATCGGCAGCCTCGATGGCCTTCGGGGCGTCGCGATTGCCGTTGTGTTTCTACACCACTACTACCCGCGGCCGCCGCAAGGTCCGCTGGCCGCGGTTGCGAGCCTGGGGTGGGTGGGCGTGGACCTGTTCTTCGTCCTGTCCGGTTTTCTCATCACCGGCATCCTGTTCGATACGCTGCATACGCCGAAGACGCTCAAGAACTTCTTTGCGCGGCGCGCGCTGCGGCTCTTCCCTGTTTACCTCCTGCTGGTTGGGCTGGTGCTGGTGTTTGCGAAGCCGCTCCAGGTGCCTTTGAGCTGGCGGGATATCCCCTTCTTTGCGTACGCGGCCAACTGGGTGGACGCGTTCGGTGTACGGCCGACGTTTGGGCCGTATCTGCGGTTTGATCACCTGTGGTCACTGGCGGTGGAGGAGCAGTTCTACCTGCTGTGGGCGCCTGTGGTGTTTCTGTTGAAGGGACGCCGGCGGATCATGGTGGCCTGCGCGGTTGGGGTGATCACCGCGGCTGTGCTGCGCGCCGTCGGCGTCGGCCATGTGGGGCCGCTGGTGCTGTACGAAAACCTGTTTACGCGTATGGACTCGATCCTTTGCGGCGCGGCGTTCGCGCTGGCCATTCGGGGCGAAAGTGCTGCGTTATGGCTGAACAAGAAGGTGTTGTGGGTGTTTGTTGCGGTCGGTCTTGGGGTGCTCGCGTATGCGTGCCTGGTCAGCCATTCGCTATTTGACCAGCGGGCGCCGATGCTGCGGGTTGGCTACCTGGGCAACGATCTTTGGTGCGTTGGTGTGCTGGGGCTGGCGCTGATTGAGAACAGTGTGAATCGCGCGTTGAACAGCCCGGCGCTGCGGTTTGTGGGGCGGTACAGCTATGGGCTGTACCTGTGGCATGAGGCGCCAAGGCCGCTACTGGAGATGCTGCAGCGGCGCATTGAACAGGCATCAGGACCGCTGTGGCTGTCGCGACCGCTTGCTTGCGCTGTCCTCTTTGCGCTTTGCCTCGGGGTGGCGATCGTCAGCTTTCATGTGATCGAGTTGCCGTGCCTGCGGCTGAAACGGTTCTTCGTGTATGAGGATCCGCAGGGGACGCCACGTGAGGAACCGAGCATCGATCTGGAGCCGGCGGAAGCGAGTTTGGGCGATCCGGCTCGGGCGGCGTGAGTGGTGGCGGCATGGCGTGAGCACTGGTGCCGGGCGTACGTCAGCGGCGAAGCCGCTGCGCTGGTCGGCATCATTAGAGAAGCAGCTGCAAGCGCAGCCTTCCCTTTCTTGCCGCACAGGAGAAGGACGGGAGAAGCTTTCCTACTTCAGGACCAGGTTGACCAGCTTGCCTTTGACGATGATGGTCTTGACGAGCGTTTTGCCTTCGAGGCGGGCGGCTACCTTGGGGTCCGCGAGGGCGGCGGCCTTGAGGGCTTCTTCGTCGGACTCCGCGGGAACCTTGACGACGACGATGAGCTTGCCGTTGGCCTGGACGGGGACCTCGATCTCGTCTTCCTTGGCAAGTTCGGGGTCGGCGACCGGGAACGGCTGACGGAAGAGCACGCCGGTGCCGCCGAGTTGCTCCCAGAGCTCCGCGGCGACGAAGGGGCGAAGGGGGCGAGCAGAAGGGTGAGCGAGCGGAAGAGCTCGGCGATGGTGGTCGCGGGGACCTCGCCGCGTCGAGCTTGGGTTCCGCGGCGGAGATCTCGTTGACGAGGATCATGATGGCGCTGACGCAGGTATTGAAGTGCCAGCGGCCGCTGAAGTCTTCGGTGAGTTTGGCGATGGTTTGGTGGAGGGTGCGGAGGAGGGCGGCGGAGGTTGGGTTGAGGTTTCCCGGTACATGAGCGGCGGCAGAATGCAGGGTTCTCTCCACTCCGGCCTGCCGCCTCCGGTCGAGATGACACGTCGGTACGCGGGGCGATATCTCGGACCAGCGGCGCGTACTTGGTGGTGAGGCGGTAGACGCGGCGAGGAAGCGGCTTACGCCGGCGACGCCGTCCTCCTGCCAGTCGAGATCGCGGTCGGGTGGGGCGGCGAAGAGGGCGTACATGCGCGTGGCGTCGGCGCCGTAGCGGGCGACCATGTCGTCGGGCGAGACGACGTTGCCCTTGGATTTCGACATCTTCGCGCCGTCCTTGATGACCATGCCCTGCGTGAACAGGCGGGCGGCGGGCTCGGAGTTATTGATGAGGCCGAGGTCGCGCATCACCTTGGTCCAGAAGCGCGAGTAGATGAGGTGCAGGATGGCGTGCTCGACGCCGCCGATGTACTGGTCGATGGGAAACCAGTAGTTGGCACGGGCGGAGTCGAAGGGCGCGCTGCGTGTTGTGGGCATCGGTGTAGCGGTAGAAGTACCAGCTTGAGTCGACGAAGGTGTCCATCGTGTCGGTTTCGCGGCGGGCGGGGCCGTTGCAGACCGGACAGGTGGTGTTGAGGAACTCGGGGACTTTGCCGAGCGGCGAGCCACCCTCCTGCGTGATGGTGATGTTCTCGGGCAGGATGACGGGGAGCGCGGATTCGGGCAGCGGGACTACGCCTCCGGGTTCAACACCGGCATGGCCGTTGGTGCAATAGACCATGGGGATGGGCGTGCCCCAGTAGCGCTGCCGGCTGACGCCCCAGTCCTTGAGGCGGAAGGTGGTGGTGCGCTTGCCGAAGCCGTGTTCTTCGGCGTAGCGGCCCATCTTGTCCTGGGCTTCGAGCGGCGATTCGCCGGTCCACGCGCCGGAGTCGATCAGCACGGCTTCGTCTTCGCCGGTGTATGGGAGCGGGAGGTCTTCGGTGTCGACGTTGGGGGCGACGACGCGCTTGATGGGCAGGCCGTACTTGGTGGCGAAGTCGAAGTCGCGCTCGTCGTGGCCGGGGACGGACATGATGGCGCCGGTGCCATAGTCGGCGAGGATGTAGTTGGCGACCCAGATGGGCATCGCGCTCGCCGGTGAACGGGTTGGTGGCGTGGCGGCCGGTGAAGACGCCGTGCTTTTCGATGTTGCCGATGTCGCCGGACTCGCGTGCGGCCTCCTGCTCGTTGAGCATGCCCTGCACTTCGCCGGCGAGGTTGGGGTCGTTCTGGGTCCACTGCTTGATGAGCGGGTGCTCGGGGGCGAGTTGGAGCGCGGTGGCGCCGAAGATGGTGTCGACGCGGGTGGTGAAGACGGTGATTTGCTGGTCGCCATGAGCGTGGGCGGGGGCAGAAGCAGATCCCTCCGCTTCGCTGCGGGATGACAACTCAGAAGAAGGCGGATCGGCGACCTGGAAGCGTGACCTCGGCGCCTTCGCTGCGGCCGATCCAGTTGCGCTGCATGGTGCGGACCTTGTCGGGCCAGCCGGGCATCTGGTCCAGGCCGTCGAGGAGTTCACTGCCGTAGGCGGTGATGCGGAGGAACCACTGGACCATCTCGCGCTGCTCGACGAGGGTGTCCTCGTGGCGCCAGCAGCAGCCTTGCGACGACCTGCTCGTTGGCGAGCACGGTCTGGCACTTGGGGCACCAGTTGAGCTTGCTGGTCTTGCGGTAGGCGAGGCCGCGCTCGTACATCTTGAGGAAGAACCACTGGTTCCAGCGGTAGTAATCGGGCAGGCAGGTGGCGAGCTCCGTGCCGGCCCAGTCGTAGCTGAAGCCCATGCGGCGCATCTGGGTGCGCATGGCGGCGATGTTGGAGAGCGTCCACTCGCGTGGGGGCGTGTTGTTTTTGAGGGCGGCGTTTTCAGCGGGCAGACCGAAGGCGTCCCAGCCCATGGGGTGCAGCACGTTGAAGCCGCGCATCCACATGTAGCGCGCGAGCGCGTCGCCGATGGCGTAGTTGCGGACGTGGCCCATGTGGAGCTGGCCGCTGGGATAGGGCAGCATCTCGAGGCAGTAGAACTTGGGCTTGCCGCCCGCGTGATCGTCGGCGCGGTACAGGTCAGGATCGGCGTCCCAGCGCGCCTGCCACTTGGTTTCGATCTCGGCAGGGTTGTAGCGGACGGGCTCGGTCGCGGTCTGGGCGGGCTGTGCGGCAGTTTCGGGCATGCTGACTTCATTCTAATGAAGCGAGCGAGACGCCCACGTGCAAGACGGTCGGCGGGCCCTTTGCCGGGGCCTGAGATCGCGGCGCGGTTCAGCGCAAGGCGTTGCGGTTGCGCCTGCGCTTCGACGGGCGTGCGGTGCAGTAGCGGAACGCGCCATCAGTTGACTTTTCGCAGGTCCAGCCCGCACCGAGCACGTCTGCCGGGCGCATCCGATCGCGGTTCGGGTGCGTGCTGAACAGCGCGATTCCGACGTGGTCGAGCGTGAGGGATCGGACGCCGGAGCCCGGCTGAAGCGCCGGCCCGAGGAAGTACGGAGAGTTCGCGTAGAGGGGCGGAAGGCTGGAGGCCGGCAGTGCGGCCGTCGCTGCCAGCGGGATGATGGCGGAGTCCAGCCAGGGCGCGTTTACCAGGATGCCCTCGTTGTTGCGCAAGCACGGCAACGGTGTCCCAGAAGAAGGGATCCCAGGTAGGACCGCCGTGCTGGAAGACGGGCGGGCCGATATCGACGACCATCGCCAGGCGGCCCTGCAGCGGAAGCGCCGTGTGCGCCAGCGCATAGTCTCGTACAGCGAGCGGGCGCAGGATGCGGTCGGCAGCGTGCAGCAGCAGAGCCGTCGTCAGCACGACACCGCCCGCAAGAATGGCCGAGGTGAAGCGCGACGTCAAGACGGAGCCTTCGGCTGGGGATGGGTCCTCGGCTGCGGCCTCTGGTGAAGGGTCCCAGGCGCTGCCGGCGAGCAGTGCACCGACCCAGAGCAGCAACATCAGGCGCTCGGTGAAGTAGTAGGCGCCGCTTATGTCGGAGGGTAGTTCGGGGAGGATAACAAACAGCGCTGCCGTAAACAGCAGCATGCTGTCGCCAGCGGTCCAGCGATGGTCACGGCGATTACGCCGCCATTGGCGAATCGCAAACGCGAGTGCGACGAGCATGGTCGTCGCGAGAGCTATGCGATAAACACGAACCTCCCACCATGAACCGTAGAGCAGCTCGACGTTTTTGACCGTGACGATGTCCTTCAGGCGGCGCACGATCTGCGCACCGAGGCTCATCGGGGTGTCGCGTTGCTGCAATGGATTGGGGGCTGTGAACGCCTTGACGTAGACGAGGCAAACGGCACCGCCCGCAAGCGTTGCGGCGCGCTCGAAGAGTTGCCTTCTCCGCTGCTGCGCCTCTGCGCCTCGCGCGAACGCGAATCGGCAGATCATGTCCAATCCGCCGAACGCGAGCACAAGCAACAGCGGCACGGGATGCGAAAGCGTCACCACCCAGAGCAACGCGATAAAAAGAGCGGCGCGTGCGAAGGTGAAGTGGTCGGCCACACGCAGCCAGAGCCCAATAGCCCACAGCGAGAACGCCAGCGACAGGCAGTAGTTCGAGAAGCCCATCCCCAGTGCCCAATTCAGCAGCAGGAGCGATGCGAGCAGCGTCATCCGGTCAGCGTTCGGACCGATGCCGCGAGCGGCGTAACGAAAACCAAACAGGAACGCAACCAGATAAATGCAAACGACGAGACGGTCGGCTACAAGCAGCGACGTGACGCGCGAAAGCAACAGCAGCGCGTAGTAGTACACCGCGTAGGGAGGCAAGAGGTGCTTGATGAAGAAGTAGGAACGGAAGTGTGACGGAGCGCTGGAGAACAGCGCCGACAACACCCGCGTGTAATACAGGTGCATGGGACCATCTTGCGAAGGCCACGCCGGCAACGAGAGCACCCACACGATATAGACGAACGCGAGCAAGAACAGCAAAGGCAGGAAACTGCCGCGAGCTTTGAAAAGTCGAGAAGAACGCATCGCATGCTCAGCCCGCCAGTAATCCGTCCAAATACGTCAAGATCATCAGGCGACAGGTTGATCGTGCAAAGGAAACGGGGCCGCAGCCACATCCAGACGATGGTCGGTGCTGCGAGGTCAGGCCCAGGTCAAGGGCGCGGCGTTCGGTGTGATTCCACTTTGGGTGTTGGACGCGGCTGAAGCAGGGTTCACCAAGAAAAGCAGGCTATAGCCGACGCTGCGCCCGGGCTTACTGCGGCTTGAAAGACGCGGGCGGCCGATAACAGACGCGGTACCACGTGGCCACAGAGCAATCCCAACCTGCAGCGGAGGCCACCGGAGATGAAACCAGAGGCTCGGGGGAATTCAGGGCTGGGCGGTCGAAGTCGTTGACCAGAAAGAAGTCAGCGACGTTGAGGGTGCGCGCGAGGTCGGCAGGCGACTGCAGCAGAGCGTCCTGTACTCGCGCAGGTATGGGTTCCTGCAGCGCGGCGATCGAGAGTTGCGGGAGCTGCGATGCGGCACCGATGGGGATGATGGATACATCCATCCAGGGCGGGTTCGCGAGAACCGCGTCGCTGCCCCGGAACACGTGCGCGAGAGCCCAGGTGTAGGGGTTCCACGAAAGCTCCTCGCGCTGGCCGCCGATGGGATCGCGCGGATCTTCAAAGAGCAGGCCGACCTGACCGGGTGGGGCGATGGATGCGTGCTCGAGCGCGGCGGTCTGCTGCGCCGCGGGACGAACGAGTCGTTCTGAGGCACTGAGCAATGAGGCGTTTGCGATGAGAGCAAAGCCGATCCAGCCCCATGACGGAATGGGTAGACGTGCGGCGCTCGAGGTGTTGAACCCACATGCCGCAAACAAAAACGCGAGCCAGACGCAAAGAACCAAACGGTCCGCGAAGTAGTAGGACCCATTCAGTTGCGACGGCATCAGCGGCAAGATGATCAGACTGGCGATCGCGATCAGGAGGAAGGTGTCTCCGATCGTTCCATCCCTCTCCGCGCCGGTTGCGGAACCACTGACGCGTCGCCAGCAGAGCAGGCACGACTACGGTCAGCACCAAAGCCGCATGGTAGATGGCCAGGTCGGGCCGATGCCCGAGCAGAAAGGCCAGCGAATGCTGGTGACCATAGTAGTCGCGCGCGCGACCGAGGATCTGCGCTGCCAGCGAGGACGGGATCACATCACGGCTTTGGCGCAGCGGATTCGCGTTTGCGAATAGCTTCACGTAGCCCACATTCAGTGATGCGAGCGCTAGCGTCAGGAGGTCGGCTCGGCCATGCGGCGGGAATGTGAGGTCCCGGTTGCGCCGCGCAAAGTGAACCCAATGCACCAGCAGGAGGATGGCCGCGACTCCAAGCACGAGCAGCAACGGCACCGGGTGCGTGAACATGATCGCCGTAACGAGCAGGAGAAAGATGACCCTGCCACGCAGGTTGCGCGTGCCCATGATGCGAAGCCAGAGGCCTGCGGCCCAAAAGCAGAGCGACAGCGCCAGGCAGAAGTTGACGAAGCCCATGCCGAGCGGCCAGTTCAGCAGCAACAACGTCGCGAGCAGCGTCATGCGATCTGCAGATGGACCGATGGCGCGAGCGAGATACCGGAAGCCGCAGACGAAGGAGACGAGGTAGATGCAGATGAGTACGCGATCGGCGAGGAGCATCGGCATGATGCGCGAGAGCAGCAGCAGACCGTAGTAGTAGAGCGCGTACGGCGGCAGCAGATGACGTATGCGGAAGAACGGCGCGAAGGTTTGGTCGTGACCGGAGAGCAGCGACCCGAGGATGTGCACGTAGTACATGTGCACGGGACCGTCTGTGGAGGGGAAGCACGGCAGCGAGAGCATCCAGCCGACGTAGACGAGCGTAATCAGCAGGGCCGCAGTGAATTCGAGCGAGAACGAGCGGCGCCAGGCTGGCGCGCGCGCGGCAGATGATGCGGTACCCTCTGGCGACGCCTGGCTCAGATGACCTCGGTGGTCTCTTCGAGCATCTCGGGTTCAACAACGCCGGGTCCGCGCAGGACCTCGCGGAGAAAGAAGAGCGGGCGCTTTTTGCTCTCCGTGTAGATGCGGCCGATGTACTCGCCGAGGATGCCGATGCAAAGCATCTGCATGCCGGACATGAACAACATGCCGATAAAGCTGAGCGCCCAGCCTGCCACCCAGTGCTCAGTAAACATCCGGACCACGAGGGAGTAGATGATCCCGATGATGGCAACTAGCGCGGAGAAGAAGCCGATGAAGGTGACCAGACGAAGTGGCACGGTGGAGAAGCTGACGATGCCATCGAGGGCCAGGGAGAGCATCTTCTTCAGCGGGTATTTGGTGTGTCCGGCGAAGCGGCGCTGCCGCTGATAGCGCAACCCGATCTGGTTGTAGCCGATCCAACTCGCCATGCCACGCAAGAGGCGATGGCGCTCGCCCATGCGGCCGAACGCGTCGATGACGCAGCGATCGATCAAGCGAAAGTCACCAGTATCGAGCGGGATCTCGACCTCCGACAAGCGATTGATGACCCGATAGAAGATCTTTGCCGTCGCGAGCTTGAAGCCGGTCTCGCCTTCCCTGCTCTCGCGCACACCGTAGACGACCTGGTAGCCCTCGCGCCATAGGCGGACCATCTCGGGGATAAGCTCAGGCGGGTCCTGCAGGTCAGCATCGATGATGACGGCAGCGGATCCGAGCGCCGCGGTGAGGCCGGCCGTGACCGCTAACTGGTGGCCGAAGTTGCGCGACAGACGCAGCACTACAACATGTCCGCGGTCACGGGCGTGGAGATCATGGAGGAGCTCTGCGGTTTTGTCTCTTGAGCCGTCGTCAATGTAGACGATCTCGTAAGAGCGACCCATGCCGGCCATCACGGCGGTCAAGCGCTCATGACAGGCCGCGAGCCCCTCTTCCTCGTTGTAGCAGGGGACGATGATACTCAGTTCAGGTTTCGGCGTCGTCACTTGCATCAGGATCGGGAGCTGCTTTTCCCCCGATTATATCTGCTGCGGTCGGCACACCGCTTGAGCGCGGAGGCGCAACTGGGCGATTCGTTCGGCACCTTTGACGCAGGGAGGGCTCGAACTGACCGGTGGCGAGAGTACCGCTTTGCTAGACTTCGGCATGGTCGAGTCCCGACGCTGGCCCGCAGCTCTTACGGTCTGCTTGTGCATGCTGTTTGTCTTGCTGGTACTCAAGGCGCGCGCCTGGCTCCCCTTCGTCAGCGGAGACATGGAAGACTACACGCTGTGGCTGCGGCACATCGTCGCGTTTGGCCGCCTACGCTCACTGAACGGCAGCTTCTGCAGCTATAGCCCACCGTTCGTTTATGTGCTCGCCGCCGCTTCTATCTTCTACTCTCACCTGCCTGCGGTCATCCTCATCAAGCTGACAAATCTTCCGTTCATGGTGCTGGGCAGTGCGGCTGCGTGGAGCGTTGCGAGAGATCTCGGTGGTGATCGGTTCAGGGCTGGCTGCGCTGCTGCGTTTCTCTTCTTACTGCCGGAAGTGATGGAGAACTGCTGGCACTGGGGGCAGTCCGACATGCTGCCCACCGCGATGCTGCTGTGCATGGCTGCGCTGCTGGTGAAGGCTCGTCCGTACTGGGCCATGGCGTTGTTTGGCGTGGCCGTTGCATTCAAGTTGCAGGCGATACTCGCCGCGCCTGCGTTGCTGGTGCTGCTCGTCATTGGCTGGGTACCGTGGGCGAGCCTTCCGGTAGCAGCCTTGAGCTACCTCCTGATGTTCGTCCCGGCCTACCTTGCCGGTAGACCCTTCAGCAGCGCGAGCGCCGTGTACACGCAGCAGATGGCACAGTTTCAAAGCCTCAGCATGGACGCCCCAAACCCATACGTGCTGGTGCAGATGGTGACCGCGCAACATGAGACGCTGCTGGCGCGCCTCGGCATCGCAGTCACTACCGCTGTTGTGCTTTGGTTTGCGTGGTTTGCACGGCAGCGCCGAGCGTTTCGGAACAGGTTCGGCGTGATGGTTGTACTTACAGCGTCGCTGTTGTTCATGCCCTACCTGCTGCCACGCATGCACGAGCGCTATTTCTTTGCGGGCGATTGCTTCCTTGCTGTGCTGGCGGTTGTGCGCCCGCGACTCGCTATTCCGATGGCGCTAATGCAGGGTGCGGCCGTGATCTCGTACTCGTTCAACCTGCATCGGGCTATGGCGACGAACCGGCAGATGCTGCTGCCGCTGGCGCTTTCGACCGCCGCGGCGGTCCTATTTGCGAGCGAGCTAGTCGTCGCGCGGCTCGGCTACGCCGCCATTAGCGGCGCACGGCCCAGCCGTCTCAGCGAGGCTGCGAGGACGGAGCAGGCAGCTTAGTGCAGATGCTGAAGTAGTCGCGAGTTTCGCAGCGCCAGTGCGGCAGATCGGCAGCGAATAGGAATCGTACGAGATTGCCGGGATCCGATCCAGTGGGGTCCATGAGAACGACGAAGTCGGCTTCGTTGAGTGCCCGGGCGCGTTCGGCCGGGTGCGCAACAAGGTACTCGGCGAGAAGGTTCGGGTCTTCGGTTGCGATCTCCTCCGTGTAGTCCCGGATGAGGCCTGAACTGCCGTTTTCTTTTATGGGGAGAATTGTGAGATGGAGCCATGCGCTGTTCAGCATGACGTCCCGATGCGCAGCAAAGGCCCGTGCCCCACTCCACCAGAACAGCGGGTACTGCGCGCCCGTGCTGCCGGCGTCTGACGTGCTCTCGGTGTGGATAAGGAGACCCCGCTGGCCATTCGGAAGTGGAGCGTTCTCCAACTCGGACTCCATGCGGGCGATCGGTCTGAGAGTGCCCTCGGCATAGACGAGGGACATTGCGGCCAGCAGCACAGCAACTGCAGCACAATACAGATCCACCTGGAGCTTTGCCACAGCGCTTGCAGCAGCGGCGGTCGCGAGCATCCAGCACGGTAGCCACAGACGTACGGAGAAGTTTCCGGAGCCGTTCACCTTGATTGGAGCAAACAGGGTGACGATGAAAAACAACGCACTGAAGAGTGCAAGCCGGTCTGCGGTGGTGAGGTTGCGGCTGCGAAAGCGCGCCAGCAGACCACTGCGCCAGACGAGGAACCAACTCGCCGGAAGCAACAGCAGATATGCTCTCCGGTAAAGCAAGCCGCCGAAGTTAGAACGCCCAAACATGGTCAGCCTGCTGGTGTTGTAGATCATCCTGAGATAGCTGACGTGGAAGAACGTGTCATGGGCGGAGCTGGCGATCCGGTTCTTATCCACGATGAGCATCGGAAGCGCAAACATGCAGAGCGTCAGGCCGAACGCGGCGAGCGATGGACGCAGTGGTTGGAGCGATCGGGTAAATCGAGTGTTCCACCATTGCAGCAAGGAGGTCGACGGCGAAGATGCAAAGCAGCAGAAAGAGCGGCACGGGGTGCGACAGCACGAGCACCACCAGGTACCCGAAGAAACGACCCCAGCGCAGGGTGACGCCGGGATGCTCCCTCGCACGAGCGTACTCGGCGAGTGCGAAGAACATCACGCCAAGCGCAAACGTGTAATTCACGGCGCCCATCGCGAGCGGCCAGCTTAGGAGAAGCGGGAAGGCCATGAGCGAAAGTCCCGTTGCCCTCGGCGAGAGCACGCGGACCAGACGTCGAAACCCAAGAGCCATCGTAGCGAGATCGATCATGACGATGATCTTCTCGGCCGTGTCCTGACGCACGACGGTCTCAAACGCCATGAGGGCGTAATAGTGCAGCAAGTAGGGCTGCACGAGGCGGCGCATCGCATAAAACTGCGTGTATGGCGAGGGCTGATGGGAGATAAGGGCGCGGAGCACAGCCGCGTAATACAGGTGCAGGCCACCGTCACCGGTCGGGAACAAAGGCAACGTGGCGACGAACAGCTCGAACAGGATCAGCAGGGTCCAAAACGCGATTTCCGAACCGCGTTGCAAGGCGCTGATCTCAGGTGCTGGAGTGCTCTTCAAAGCCGGTTTCAGCATGCCTTCGTCCGCGCCGCAATCTCTGAGGCAATCGAAGATCAACTGTTAAACTCCGAGAATGCAGTCAGGAAAGCGACGGGTAGCAGACACGTGGCTTGGGGCCATTTTAGGGTGCCTCGTACTGTGGTGTCTACTGAGGTTGCACTCGTGGTTGCCGTACGTCAGCGGCGATCTGAGAGACTTTGTGCTGCCGTGGTACCAGCACATTCTGGCGTATGGACGATGGCACTCCGCAGAGGCTAGTTTCGCCAACTACAGCCCGCCGTACATCTATCTGCTCTGCATCGCGTCGCTGCTGAAGGGGATGCTCTCTCCGGTCGCGGTAATCAAGTTGCTGGATCTTCCGTTTGTGCTGCTTGCGGCCGGTGCCGGCTTCGTGCTGTGCCGCGAACTAGGCTGCACGCGACTGCGTGCGGCGCTTGGTGCCGGGCTCATCGCCTTTCTCCCGGAGATATGTCAGAACTGCTGGCGGTGGGGACAATGCGATGTCATCTACACATCCCTGCTCCTGGTGATGAGGGCGTTTCTGTTTCGGCGCCGGGGCTACGCCGCTCTGATTGCGCTTGGCGTGGCTCTCGCGTTCAAGTTGCAGGCGATTTTCCTGGGGCCGGTGATTCTGGCGCTGGTGATTGCGGGTGACGTCCCTGTTCTCAGCGTGCTCGCGGGCATCGCGGCTTACATCGTCATGCTGGTGCCGGCGCATCTTGCGGGCCGTCCGTGGCGATCGTTGATGGGTGTCTACGGCGGTCAGTACGGCTATTACACGCAGCTGACGATGGGTGCGCCGAACATCTTCGTCCCGTTCGACTTCATCACGCACCGTTTCAAAGCCACGGTGCGGGCCGGTCTCACGGATGCCCACCTCACAGCGTTCGGATTTCTGCTGGCGGTTCTGTTCGCGGCAGGCCTGACCTTCTATGTTGTACGGTACGCGAACCTTCGCCGGGGCATTGGGCTCCTCATGTCGCTCAGCCTGAGTTTGATCGGGCTGCCCTACGTCTTGCCGAAGATGCATGAGCGGTACTTCATTGCGGGCGACACGCTCCTTGCGATCGCAGCGGTCGTTCAACCACGATTGCTGCTTCCGGCGGCGATGATGCAGACTGCGATCGTGATGGCGTACCAGCCTTTCCTGAGGGGTCTTTTTCCCAACCGCGACGACCTGCCGATCCCGTTTGTACTCGCAACGACGGCCATCGGCCTCCTCGTTTGGGAGGTGCGGCGCCATGCCACTGGCTCGGAGCAGCACAGTTCAAGCGGCGGTCGAACGGCAGAGCCTGGCGTACACGCGGTAACCCGGAACGGGCTCCGGACGTCTCGCAGGTACACTCGCCGCGCAAAGTCCTTGTAACGCTGCGTTATTCTGGATAGAGTGCCTATCGGAAGGCGCTGTAAGGAGAAATGCCCGCGCGATGAGCGGCCCTCATCTCAGCATCGTTATCCCAGCCTATAACGAAGAAAAGCGTATCGGCCGGGCACTCGAAACCGTACTTGCCTGTGTTGCGGACCGGGGCTGGGATGCGGAGGTCCTCGTCGTAGATGACGGGTCCACGGACAACACCGCAGCCTGCGTTCAGCAGTGGACGCGGACGCACCCCAATCTCCACCTCATAGAGAACGAGGGGAACCGGGGCAAGGGCTACTCGGTGCGGAATGGGCTGTTGCAGGCCTCCGGCGAGATCGTGATGTTCACCGACGCAGACCTTTCAGCCCCCATTGAAGAGGCCGAGCGGCTGTTTGAGGCGATTGGCAACGGCGCGGATGTGGCGATTGGGTCACGCTGGCTGGACCGCCAGAAGCAGACCATCCATCAACCCCTGTACCGGCGATTCTTTGGGCGCTGCTACAACTGGCTGACCCGAAAAGTGATGGGACTGCCGTACAAGGACACGCAGTGTGGGTTTAAGGCGTTTCGCCGCGAGGCCGCGCACGAGATCTTTCGGCTTCAGACCATCGAGCGCTGGGGGTTCGACCCGGAGATTCTGTTCATCGCTCAGAAGCTGGGATTCAGAATCGTCGAGGTGCCCGTGACCTGGGGCCACGATGAACGCAGCCGCATCAGCTACCTGCGTGACGGCTCGCAAATGTTGCGCGAGATGCTGCAAATCCGTAGCAACTCCGTGCGGGGCCAGTACGATCACGCCATCGCGGCGCTCAAGGACACGAGCGGCTATGTGACCGAGCGGACCCCATCGGCGTACGTCGCGCCGACGGTGGCGGACGGCGTTGCCGTCGGGGCGCCGGTCGCGCTGAAGCCGGCGGAAAAGCACACCTAGCGGCTTAGGGCGCCGATAGCGCCCGCAATGCGCTGACGTTGCGCATCTCGTCCCCGGGCTCATCCACCGGGGTCTCCGCAATGAATGCAGCATGCGCGAAGCGTGGATCGTGCAGCAAGCGCCGGAACGCTGCCGCGCCGATGGTGCCTTCGCCGATGTGCTCGTGACGATCCAGCTTTGAGCCCATGGGGGCCTTTGCGTCGTTGCAGTGCCAGACGCGCACATCGTCGAGCCCGATCGTGGCAGCGATCTGGTTGGCGGTGTGTTCGTAGCCCTCGGTTGAGACAATGTCATACCCGGCGACGTGGCAATGGCAGGTATCCAGGCAGACGCCCACCGGCGCACAGGCCTTCAGCGTGGCGACAAGCTCCGCGACCTGCTCGAAGTTACTGCCTAGCGAGAACTCGGCTCCGGCGGTGTTTTCGATCAGGATGCGAAAGTCCGCGTCGCGCCACGGCACGCCGTCGATGGCGCGCTCGATTCCCTGCGCGGCGAGGCGCAGGCCTTCTTCGCGGGTGAGGCCCTTCCAGGAGCCCGGGTGCAGCACAAGAAAGCTCGCCCCCAGGGCAAGTGCGCGCTCCACTTCGCCACGAAAGCCTGCGATGGAGTTGGTGCGCACAGCCTCGGTCTGGGAGCAGAGATTGATGAGATAGCTCGCGTGGATGACGAGCGGACCGACGTCATTTGCTACAAGCTCTTCGCGCATGCGGCGCGCGTCCTCGGGCTTCACCGGGCCAGCCTTCCAGGTGCGAGGGCTGGAGGAGAAGATCTGAAAGGTATTCGCGCCCGCATCCACGGCGCGTTTCACCGCTGTCCAGCAGCCGCCGGAGGTTCCGACGTGCACTCCGATCCTCTTTTTTGCCATCGATTCAGGGTATCGCAGTGGTTAAATGGGCGCGTAGTTCAGACGCAATCCTGATCGTGAGGCATGCATGCAAGAGTCGCAGAACTACAAGAACCACACGCGCTTTGACCCGCCGTTTCACTTTGTTCTCGTACCGATTCTGCTGATCAACGTGATCTTCACGCTGGTGGTGATGATTCACCATTGGGGCCATCAGACGGTACTGCACGCGTGGCTGTTCATCATCGCGATTGTGTTGTTGATGATGCTCGGCACGTCGCGACGGTATGCAAACGGGGTGCAGGATCGCGTGATCCGGCTGGAGGAGCGGCTACGCTATGCGCAACTGCTGACACCCGAGCAGATGGCGACCTCGCAGGCGTTGACCGTCAGACAGATCGTCGCGCTGCGGTTTGCGTCGGATGCAGAGTTGCCGGCGCTGATGCAAAGGGCTGTCGCGGAGCAGCTTCCACCCAAAGCGATCAAGCAGGCCATCACGGTGTGGCGGCCAGACAACCTGCGCGTTTGAGCGCTAGGGCCTGCGTTGGAGCAGGTACACGATCGGCCCGAAGCTGACCGGCACGCGTTCATAGCCCGGGTCGGCTTTGACGACGTCCTCGAAGACCCAGGGCTGCTGGTGCACGACAACGAAATCTGGGCGGTCTTGCGCCAGCCAGGAGCGTGTGTCGTGGTGCGCGATGTGCTCGGCGTTCTTGGGGTAGGTGAGCCCGAGGATGTCGAGTATGTAGCAGCGCTGGCAGTACCAGCCAAGCGTGCCGATCTCGCCGGCTTCGACCCGCGCATTTGCGGGCGCGTTCGCCGCGAGCCAGTGCGCGATCGCCGGATAGCCTTGAGTCTGCTCAGCCGCCGCGGCAAGTTCGGCCGCGCGGTAGCGGCGCATCGCCGTTGCGGCCGAGAGCAGGACGACGAGGACCGCGACGGCACGCCACCCGCGCTGGTTTGGGATCGCGGCGCAGGCGTAGAGAATGCCGAAGCAGATGAACGGCGCGTAGTACCACTTGTATCCCGGCAGATTGAAGAGCAGATAAAACGCGAGCAGGATCGCGAGGAATGGCAGGCTGAGGCGAAGCAGCGGCGTCCGCCTGAGCTTCCACGCGCCGGGAACTGCGAGCACGACAACTGCGAGGACAACGTAGAGCGTCGATTGGAACTCCGGCTTGAGCTGGTACGCGGTGCGGAAGAACGCAGTGGGCCAGGGACCCCATAGCCCTGATCTTCCCTGCCCGAGCTTCGCGCCTGCGGAAGCGGGCAGGAAGGCTCCATACCAGTGGTGATTCAGGAGCAGGTAGGCGGCCGCGATCAGCACTACAGGGATGTAGGCCTTCGAAGAAGGCCAACGGCGTTGGCGATGTAGCTCGACCGCCAACGGCACTGTAAGTGCCGCACCCTCGAAACGTGTGAGCACCAGCAGGGCCGCAGCGGTCGGGACCCAGTCGATCCGGTCGCGGTCGAGCAGCAGAATCGGGACGAGTATAAGGCACAGGAAGAGCGAGCTCTCCATGCCGACAAGCGAATAGAAGTATCCGGTTGCTGCAAGCAAAAGGCCGGCAAAGGGTACGAGGGTCTCCGCAATGACGCAGGCCGCGAAGAGTGCGAGCGCGGAGATGGTTGCGCTGACGCCAAGGACGTGTCCACCGAGCAGTTTCGCGCCCGCAAGCACGACGTAGGAGTAGAGCGGCGACGTGAGCGCATTGATGTGTTCGCCCGGATTGAAGACCAGGCCGAGACCGTGCAGGGCGTTAGCCACATAGCGCGCATAGATGAGTGCGTCGTCGAGGAAGGCGTTGCGGGAAAGAAGGCCCAGCACGGCCACGATAACGGCGATGGCAGCAAGACGAACCGGCAGCGTGCGCTGCCGGTCGTTGGAGCTGGGCTGGGTGGCCGCGGGCATCGCGCGCTAGTAGACGTCGCGCTGGTAGCGCTTGGCCTTCTTCATCGCCGCGAGGTATTCGTTCGCCTGTTCGAGCGTGCCGTTCGTACCTTCCTCGATGACGCTCAGCAGAGCGGTTTCGACGTCCTTGGCCATCCGGGTCGCGTCGCCACAGACGTAGAAGTACGCGCCGCGCTCGAGCCAGTCATAGAGATCTTTGGCGTGCTCCCGCATCCGGTCCTGGACATAGACCTTCTTGGATTGATCACGCGAGAACGCGGTGTCCATGCGGGCCAGCGTGCCGTCCGCGAGCATGGCGTTGAACTGCTGCTCGTAGAGGAAGTCGGAGTGGCGGCGCTGCTCGCCGAAGAAGAGCCACATGGGGCCCTTTTCACCTTTGGCCTGTCGCTCTTCGAGGAACGCACGGAATGGCGCGATTCCGGTGCCGGGGCCGATCATGATGACGGGAGCGTCGGGGTCCTGGGGCAGCCGGAACGCATTGTTTTCGTGCAGAAAGATCGGCATCATGCTGCCAACGGGCGCGCGTTCGCCGAGGTGGCCAGAGCAGACGCCCTGCCGGTCGAGACCGTGCGAGTGGAACTTGATCACGCGCACCGTCGTGTGAACCTCTCCCGGGTGCGCGGCCTGCGAACTGGCGATGGAGTACATGCGTGGCGTGAGGCGCTGCAGAATGTTGAAGAGCTGCTGCGGTTCGGTGACGGCGCCCGGAAACTCGCGGACGAGGTCGACAAACTCGCGGCCCCAGACGTACTCCTCTGCCGCGGCCTTGTTTTCCTGGCCCTGGATGGCCTTCAGTCCCTGCGGGATGTTCTCGCCGAAGAGCTTGATGTACTGATTCACGCTGCCGCGCGCGAGCTTGCCGATGCCGAGGTGACGCGTGAGCGCCTCATGGAGATCGATCGGGTTCTTGTAGTGATCGAGCACGCGCTCGGTGCCCGTAAACCCAAGCGCTTCCAGCACATCATCCACCTGCTGCTCGCGATTCGTGGGGATAATGCCCACTGCGTCGCCGGGCGTGTAGGTCATGCCCTCTTCAATGTCGAGCTCGATGTGGATGGTCTCTTTTTCGCTCTCAGGACCGGTGAGGCGGGCGTTGGTGAGCACGCGGGAGAGATACGGCTGGTTGCGCGTGTACTTGGTCGCGTGAGGCTTTTCAGGAGCTGCCGGCGCCTCCGCGACGGCTGTGGAAGTCTCTTCGGTCATCACTACCCATTGTACCGGGGTCGTGCGATCTCCGCCCAACCCGGTCCAGGGCCCCGAGCGCAGGTCAGGCGTGGAACTGCCGGAGACAAAGGCCGCGCTCCTGTGCGCGCCGTAACAGATCTTCTTGCTCGCGCAGCAGATCGTCCTCGCTGCCAAAGCCGACGTGCAGGTCGGTTGTGACCTCAACGAGCCGAATCAAAAGCTCATTGAGCTCGGAATCTATCTCAGAGCCACCCCTGGCAACCACATCGGGGGGCGGAGCCCAAGGTGCATCCAGCCGTCTACCCTGTCGCCTCGACATCCCACTCCATCGGCCGTACACACATTTACGATGCGTCCGAACGGTTGTGGCGAGGAGAGCTTTTTGGAAGAAAACCCGCGATTTTTGCTGGTTTGGACGTAAGTGCCTCGATCCAAAGAGACTTCTGCATACCTCCAACCGGCCGCTTTGCGGTCCCTGGTCGTTTCGGTGTCGGCTCACAAGATCCGTTGGGGCATTTGTTAACCGCAGATGCGCTTCAACACTCGCGAACGGGACGCGACCGAGGCGCGGGGCGCATGCGTTTGCGGAAACCCGGAAGCACGGTGCTGGTCTATAAATGGTAGAGAGGTCGAGCGAGAGGCATGGTTTCTGAGAGAAGGAACCCGGAGCAAGATACGGCAGTCTCGCTCACCCCGTTTTACGACCCCGCGCTTAGCTACGAAGAGAACTACCGCGAAGGACCGTTTGGTGCGTTCGCAGCCGCGGGCAGCGAGGTTCGCCAGAGAGCGGACGACGCACCCGGGTTTCGGTTTCTTGGGTTGCCAGTCACGCTGCCCTTCGGCATCCCTGCGGGGCCTTTGCTCAACGGACGCTTTGTGAAGGCGGCCCTGGACGCGGGCTTCGATCTCCCGGTGTACAAGACCGTGCGCACCCGTCGTTGGCTAAGCCATGCGTGGCCGAACGTGCTCGCGGTGCAAGCGAGCGGGGACCTGCACCCAACCACGAATCGATTGCGCGGGCATTCTGATTATTCGACTCCTCTTTCCATCACCAACTCCTTTGGTGTGCCCTCGTTCGACCCTGATGTATGGCAGCCGGACCTCGCCGATGCGGTTGCGCACCAAGGTCCGGGACAGGTTGTGATTGGCAGCTTCCAGGGAACGCAACCCGAGCGTGGAGGCCCAAAGGAGTACATCGCCGACTTTGCGCTTGGGGCCCGGCTGGTGCGCGAAACAGGCGTCAAGATCGTCGAGGTGAACCTGAGTTGCCCCAACGAAGGCACCGCGCACCTGCTGTGCTTCGATCCAGAGCGCGCACAGGCGGTAGTGGAAGCAATCAAGGCCGAACTGGGATCCACACCGCTGCTCGCGAAGATTGCGTACTTCTCCGACGAGCAGGCGCTCCGCCGACTCGTCCAGGCCATTGGACGCACGGTTGATGGCTTCGAAGCCATCAACACCATCCCTGCCGAGGTTGTGGACGAGGCCGGTGAACAGGCGCTCCCCGGTGAAGGGCGTCTGCGCAGCGGCGTCTGTGGCGCAGGTATTCGCTGGGCGGGGTTGGAGATGACTGAGCGGTTGGTCCGCCTGCGTAACGAGTTCGCCATGCGGTTCGCGGTGGTGGGCGTCGGTGGCGTCAGCGACGCGGCTGACTACAACGCCTATCGGAGCGCGGGAGCAGATGCGGTGATGTCGGCCACCGGAGCGATGTGGAACCCGTTGCTGGCACAGCAGATCAAGCAACACGTCCTGGAGTTGACGCATGCCGGATGAGGCGCTCGCGGTCGCCGGCGCGCTGCTTGAGATCGGTGGCGTTGGCTTCCGCCTCGACCAGCCAATCACCTTCAAGTCCGGCATCGTGTCCCCTGTTTACTGCGACAACCGCACCTTTCCGTTCTGGCCTGCACAGTGGAAGAAGGTCATCGAAGGTTTTGCGGCTCTGACCGACCGCGACCGGATAGAGTTCGACATTATCGGCGGCATCGAAGCCGCAGGGATCCCGCATAGCGCCGCGCTTGGGTATGCGATGCAGCGGCCGTCCATCTTCATCCGCAAGCAGGCGAAGGAGCATGGCAAACGTGCCCGGATCGAAGGCGGCGCGGTGGAGGGCAAGCGCGTGCTGCTGATCGAAGATCTTGTCACGACCGGCAGCAGCAGCCTTTCCGGCGTGCAGGCGCTACGCGATGCGGGTGCGATCGTAACCGACTGCCTCGCAATCATCAGCTACGGCTTCGCGGAGGCCGAACTCGCATTTGAAACAGCGCGCGTGCGCCTGCGCACACTGACCACCTTTGAGCATGTTCTCTCGCACGCATTGCAACGAGGCATGCTGAAGGAGAACGAAGCGCAATCGATACGCGGCTGGTTGCGCGAGCCTTACGGCTGGGCTGCGCGGCAAGGAGCGCAGTGATGCCGCTCTCCCCTGCTCTCGAAAAGCTCGACCGGCGGATGGACGCCACGGATTCGCTGCTCTGCGTTGGTCTTGATCCGGAGTTGGAAAGGCTGCCGGAGCGCTTTCGGCGCGAGCAGCATCCGTTATTCGCCTTCTGCCGCTATGTGGTGGATAAGACTGCGGAATTTGCCTGCGCGTTCAAGCCGAACACCGCGTTCTTTGAGGCGCATGGCGCACGCGGCTGGGACCAGTTGCAGATGCTCTTCGTGCACCTTCGTACGAACCATCCCGGGCATTTCACCATCTGCGACGCGAAACGCGCGGACATCGGATCGACCAATCGCGGCTATGTGACCGCAGTGTTCGACGGCCTCGGCGCCGATGCCATCACCTTGCATCCTTACCTGGGGCAGGAGGCGCTCGCTCCTTTTCTTGAGCGCGCCGACAAAGCTTCCATCATCCTTTGCCGCACATCCAACCCGGGTGCGGGTGAGTTCCAGGATCGCGTGCTGAACCAACGTCCACTTTGGGAGCACGTAGCCGAGGCGGTGAGCAGCGATTGGAATGCGCGCGGCAATTGCATGTTAGTGGTCGGGGCCACATGGCCCGAGGAGATGCGGCGCATTCGTGAGGTTGGGCCAGAGATGACGTTCCTGGTGCCGGGCATCGGCGCGCAAGGAGGCGACGTTCGTGAGATCGTAGATGCGGGCCTGCGCGATGATGGCAAGGGCCTGATTCTTTCCAGCTCGCGCGCCATTCTTTACGCCGACGCTCCGGCCGAAGCTGCACGCTCGACGCGCGACCTCATCAACCTCGCACGGGAGACATTTCATGCCAGCCGATGAGCACAGGGAAGGTGTCCTGCGCGTAGAGGGCACGCTGGTCAATCACGATTGGGTCACAGAAGGTGCGCTGGAGATTGACCTGGCAAGCGGCCTGATCACGGCGACAGGGCCGAAGACCGGGCACAGCGATCTGGACACAACCGGCTGTCTCATCTTTCCCGGGTTTGGCGACGTTCACATCCATGCACGCGAGGACGTGAGCGGAACGCAAAACTATAAGGAAGATTTCGCCAGCGCGTCTGCGGCTGCGGTTCATGGCGGCGTGACCCACGTGGCCGATATGCCGAATAACCCCACGGCACCTGTGGACGATGCACGTTACGAAGCCAAGCAGAAGCTCGCCGCAAACACACCAGTGCACGTGACGCTGTATGCGGGGATTGGCCCCGATACCAGGCCACTCACGCGGCACGTTCCGTACAAGGTGTACATGGGCCCGAGCGTCGGCGACCTCTTCTTCACTTCGCAGGCGCAGCTTGAATCGGTGATGGAGCGCTACCGCAAGTGCAACGTCAGCTTTCATTGCGAAGACCCCGAAGTACTCGAAGCATCTCGCGACGAACCGACGCACGAGGAGCGCCGTCCCGCACGCGCTGAGATCACCGCCACGCAGTTCGCGCTGCACCTCATCCAGACCTACGAGCTACAAGGCAAGCTTTGCCACTACTCCACCAAAGACGGCCTGCAGCAGATCACGGGCGCACGTCAACGTGGCGCGCGCGTCACTTGCGAGGTCACACCACATCACCTCTTCTTCGACACGTCGATGCTGACGGATGAGAACCGCAAAGCGCTCCAGATGAACCCGCCTTTGCGCTCCCCTGAAGACCGGTTGGCGTTGATCGAAGCTCTGCGCGAAGGCCAGATCGACTACATCGCCACCGATCACGCGCCGCACACGCTTGAAGAGAAAGCTGTTGGAGCGAGCGGGGTGCCGCTGCTGGACACCTATGGCGCCTTCGCTGCGTGGCTGATGCGCGAGCACAACTTCCTTCCGCAGGACATCGCACGGGTGTGCGCCTGGAACCCGGGAAAGTTTGTGCGGGAGTTTCTTCCGCAGGGCTTCGGCGAGGGCTATGGCCTGATCGCTCCCGGGTACGTCGGCTCGCTCACCATTCTTGACCTGACAAAGCCCTATGAAGTGACACGCGAGAGCGTCCGCAGCAAGTGCGGCTGGTCGCCGTTTGAAGGGCACACGCTTCCCGGCAGCGTGCGGTACACCGTGGTTCGCGGCACCGTGCACGAACCTGCCTGAACTTAGACAGATTTGCGCTCCAAGAAAGATCGATGAACGAACTGAAGCACCTCATCAGCATCAGCCAGCTTTCGCCTGCCAGCCTCAGTGAACTCTTCGGCTCCGCCGACCGCATGCGGGCCGACGACGAGGTGCGGCGGATCTACCCCGTGCTACAGGGCCGCATCCTCGCGACGCTGTTTTATGAGCCCAGCACACGCACGCGGCTGTCGTTTGAGGCAGCCATGCAGAAGCTTGGCGGCAGCGTGCTCTCGGTCGAAAACGCACGGGATAGCTCTTCCGCCGTGAAGGGCGAGACGCTGGCGGACACCGTGCGCGTGGTCTCCGGCTACGCCGACGCCATCGCCATGCGGCACTTTCAGGAGGGCTCCGCGGCCGCTGCTGCCGCCAGTTCGCCTGTGCCTGTGATCAACGCCGGAGACGGGGTGGGCGAGCACCCAACGCAGGCCCTGGCAGATGGCTACACCATCCAGCGCGAGGTTGGGCGACTCGACCACCTGCGCGTCGCGCTGGTCGGTGACCTGCTGTATGGGCGTACGATTCACTCCCTGCTTCCACTGTTGGCGATGTTTCCCGGGCAGGAGGTGGTGCTCGTTTCACCGCCTTCCTTGCGTCTGCCGGCCCGGTATACGGAGTCGCTCAGGGCCAGCGGCGTGCACGTGGAGGAGACGGACGGCCTTCGCAACGCGATCGACGGAGCCGATGTGGTGTACGTCACGCGCGTGCAGGGCGAACGTTTCGCCTCCGCCGCCGAGTACGAATCCGTGAA
Organism: uncultured Verrucomicrobiae bacterium; assembly: GCA_963795955.1. GTDB lineage: Bacteria > Acidobacteriota > Terriglobia > Terriglobales > Acidobacteriaceae > Granulicella. The sequence continues at coordinate 924,131 of CAWCJK010000001.1, read as the reverse complement.
GGACGCCTATATCTTCAACCTCGATATCGCCGACGGATTGAAGGCAGGCGCCGTCATCATGCATGCGCTGCCCCGGCTCAATGAGATCGCGCCGGAGATCGATGCAGACCCGCGCGCCGCATACTTTCGCCAGGCGCGAAACGGCCTCTATGTGCGCATGGCGTTGCTCGCGGCGATGCTGGCGTAGGGTGCAAACGATGTACCTCGCTCCCGCGACGCTCGTCTGCATGCGACAATAGCTCTGCTAAGCCCGTCTCGAATGTTGCGCTCCCTCTTCATCGCCCTATCCACCAGCAAACCGCTACGCGCGTTCTCCGAGCGCAACTCCCTTGGCCAGCGTGTATCCCGCCGCTTCGTCGCCGGAACGACCGTCGATGAGGCCATCTCCGTCGTCCAGGAACTGAATGCCGAGAGCATCGAGGCCTCCGTGGATTCGCTCGGCGAGAGCGTCGTCCAGGTCTGGCAGGCGGAGGAGAGCGCCTCGCTCTATCACCAGCTTCTGGACCGCATCTCGGCACAGAACCTGCGTGCGAACATCAGCGTGAAGCTCACCGCGATGGGTATGGACATCGGCGGCCACGGTGCGGGTCCTGAGCTGGCGGAACGCATCGTGGGCGAGTTGGTCGCGCATGCAGACCAGGCGAACAGCTTCGTGCGGCTCGATATGGAGGGCTCCGACTACACGGAAGCCACTATCGCGATGACGGAGCGGCTGCACAGCCAGTACCCGGGCCGCGTGGGCACCGTCCTGCAGGCCTATCTGTACAGGACCGCGGACGACACGGAGCGCCTGTTGCGCCAGGGCATTCGCATCCGTCTTTGCAAGGGCGCCTACAAAGAACCGCCAAACCTCGCCTTCCCGAACAAGGCAGACGTAGACGCAAACTACGTCAAGCTGATGAAACGCATGGTGACCAGCGGCGTGTACTGCGGGATGGCCACGCACGACGAAGCCATCATCGACCAGCTGCGCAGCTTCGTTCGCGCCAACAACGTGGCGTCGGAGGCTTTCGAATTCCAGATGCTGTACGGGGTGCGCCGCGATCTGCAGCACAAGCTCGTCGCCGAAGGCTTCCGGATGCGCACCTACGTTCCGTTCGGAACCGAGTGGTACCCGTACTTCATGCGGCGGCTGGCGGAGCGCCCAGCAAACGTGCTGTTCCTCGCCAAGAACCTGATGCGAAACTAGCCGCTTCCCTGCTTAGCGAACAGGCGCCTGAACCTGCTGCCCGGCATGCGGCGGAGGGAGCATCGGCTCCACGCGAAGCAGGTTGCTGAGCACTGCGCGCTGTGAGGCGTTCAAAGGCGGCCCAAAGCGGCCAGAGTTCAACGCCGGCACACGCTGGTCGGCCGGAAGATCCCGGAGCGAGTTGAACAAGCGGGCTACCGTCATGCGCTCGTCCATCGGCAGGCTTCCCAGCTGCGCCAACGCCCCGCGGACCTCGGCGCGCTCCGGTAACGTCAGCCGCTCCATGAATTCGTTGCGTTCCAGCAGGCGGTCCCGTTTCTTAGGGTTCATCGCGTCGAGCTGCGCCAGCCGCTCGCGCATGCGCTGCTGCGTCTCAGCGGGCAGGGCGTTGAAGCCTGGCTCGTGTCCAAGGGCCTGCTGCTGCTGCTGCGGCGTGAGATTGCGGTGTTGATCCATCCACTGCGCAAGGTGCTCACCGCGGGGCGGCTGACGCCGTTCGATCGGCGCGGGCGCCGGGCTCGGCGCCGGCTGCACGTAGACGCCGGTGGGGGATGTGGCCGGCAACCGGGCCGGTGGGGGAGGACGCCGCTCAATAGGCGCGGGCTGCTGCTCCTGCCCGGAAGCACGAGGCTCGGCAATCGCCAGGGTCGAAAAGCAGAAGAGAAAAACGGACGCCAGCACCAAAAGAGAGCGTTTGAGCTCCCTTGGGGTACGACGATTTGTCTCTAAACGTTCCATTCTGCAGCGTGTCTGTGTTGCTCCCGAGGCCCGCCGCTGGTTGCGCTGCGGTCACGGTTGAAGTTTTTCGCGAGAGCTCATCATAACGAATGCCATCCCCTGGTTTCGTCCGGCAAGCGTACTGCTCACTAACTCTGCGGTTGCGCCGCGCCGTTGTCGGACCCCGCATCATCGAGGATGTCCATCTGCTGCAGCGCTTGGGCGTTGTTGTCGTAAATCTTGAGGTCGTTGACGGTGGGTGAAGCTGTCGGAGCGTTACCCTGATGCGTCCAGATCGTGGCCACGGTTCCTCCGCTCAGCAGCAACGCGAGCACAAAGGCAAACGCCACTGCGGACCGGAAACCGCGCCCGGTACTGAAGCGCAGAGTGTTCAACAGCCGTTCCCAGAGCCCTTCGGGAGTTGCCCTTTCCGCGTCTCGAAGATGCGCCCGCACCCGGGCATCGAAGTACGGCGACGGCTCAGGAGCCGCCCACTCGTCCAGCAGCGCAAACGTGCCGCGGAGCTCTTGCAGCTCCACGCGGCAGGATTCACAGGCAGCGATATGCGCCTTCGTCTCAGGCGTCACCGCGAGCTCCGGATCGAGGAGCAGATCGGGGAACAACGAGCGACAGGTCTTGCAATCCATTGTGGTCATCTTGGGCCTCCCATTTCGGGTTGGGGCTCCTTCTCTCGCTTGGGGCCGTGGTAATCGGCCGAAAACCATTCGTTCAAGTGGGACCCTGCTTCGGATCCCCCAATCTTTAGACAAACCCTTTCAGTCGCTCGCGCAAGGTCTGGTACGCGCGGAACAAAAGCGACTTGGTTGCGGATTCGGAGAGCTTCAAAACTTCCCCAATTCCCTTGTAGTCCATTCCTTCGTATTTGTGCAGCAGAACGGCGGTTCTTTGCCGCTCGGGGAGCGCCATCACGTGGTCCCGGATCGCCTTCATGCGTTCGTCGCGAAGAAGCCGGGCCTCGATGGTGGGACGGTCGTCCGCAAGATCCGGGGTCGTTCCCGTGTCCGTGTCCGGCTCGTCCAGGTGTACGGTTTGGGCGTTGCGCTCGTGGCGGGTATCGCGCGCGTGATTGACGCCCAGATTGGTTGCGATCCGGTACAGCCAGGTGCTGAACCGCGCTTCGGCCCGATAGGTCTCGCGGGAGCGGTACACACGCAGGAAGACCTCCTGCGCAAGCTCCTCGGCAACCGCCTGGTTGTGCACCATACGGAACATGAAGTGAATGATGGGCTTGCGGTACTTCGCCAGCAGCACATCGAAGGCCGCCATGTTGCCGGCCTTCAACTCCAGCATGATCTCGGCGTCGGAAAGCTCCGAATAGTCGCCCCGTGCTGCCGCCTCAGAGCGCCGGCGTTCCGCCTCGGGCGACATGTCGACGGGAGCGGCGGGTTCGAACCTTCCGGGCAGCCCCGCCCTTCCATGCGGGCCACTGGCCTCGCCCTGCAGCAGTCCCGGATGGATCGCAAGCGTGCTCATATCCTCATCAACCCGTGTTTCGACAGGAGGTTGCGGCGGATCGTCGTCTTGCGAAAGGCCCTCCGGGTCATGCCCGGACCCCGTGGTGGGATCGTGCTGCATCAGGGCGGTATTGTATCGGTTTAGCCGCACAACACGCCCTAGCACTTCCGGTCCGGCGGCCCCGGCCGGCTGCGTCCATTCCGGACGCGCGACCGAAATCGCGGACCTGTCCCCCGGCCCGGGTTGGGCCTGGCGAAGCTCAGTGCTATTCTGCAGAAAGCGATCGGAACGCCCCTCGGGCTCCGATGCCCTCACCCCAGGACGGGCGCATAACTCAGCGGTAGAGTGCCACCTTCACACGGTGGAAGTCGTAGGTTCGAATCCTGCTGTGCCCACCATCTCCTAAACACCTGATCACAAAGCGCTTGAGAGCTTGCGGCACCTTCCGTGCTCGGCGTCAGAGAGCGGCAGGCGTACCGGTTCTGGCGCGATAACCTCCTGCCGTTTAGCCGAAGCTCGCCTCGTCGATCGCCACCGGAGGAGCGATGCGAAAGCTTCCTGGCACAACCCCGCGCAACTCCGCCAGACGAAGCGCGGCAGCCTGAAGTGGCACTACTTCGAACAGGGGAGCCCAGACCGGCCGCGTGCTGTGCAGACGGATCACCGGCAGTTCGGCAGCATCACCCGCAAGCGGACCTATGACCCGCACCTGCCCGCCGAATCGCACGATGTCGCGGGCGAGCGCGAGGTTCAGCCGCTGCGTCTCCCCTTCAGGCGCAAAAATCAGTCCGCGAAAGTTCTCGTCCACCACCTCCACGGGCCCGTGTCGAAACGTCGCGGTTGCCATCGCTACCGCCGGAACCTTCGCTACTTCGTTGAACAGCAGCGCACCCTCCAGCGCCGAGCCCTGCGACGCACCACGTGCCAACAGGTAAAGCGACATTCCTGGCTGCAAGAACTCATCCCAGTCGCGCAAGCTCGCGAGGCTTGTTTGCACAAGCTGGTCAAAGTGCGGCAGCAGCGCCTCGATCTCCCCCTTCGCGGTTGCCAGCGAGTCCTCCACGGCACTGCCCAGCAACGTCAGCGCCAGCACGGTTCCCGTGTAGGTCTGCAGCGCCACGATATCGTCCTCGAGGCTCCCGATCGAGATCGCCACATCGGCCTCGTGCGCAAGCCGACTCTGCGGCCGGTTGCACACACCAATCACCGGCTGGCGTCCTTTCAGCAACTCCAGCAGCTTCGCGATCTCGATCGACTCGCCCGAGCGCGATACCGCCAGCACCACCGCTTCGCGATACGCGCGATGCCGGAAGTGCAGCAGTTCACCGGCTTCTACCGCCACCGCATTGATGCCCAGCTCGCATAGTTGCGTCTCCAGTGGCAGGGCCGCGAAGAACGATGCGCCCATGCCCGTGATGACCACTTGCGGACGCGAACGGATAAGCTCGGCAGCTCGCACCAAAGCTTCGCGACCGTCACCACACTGGTGTTTCAGCACCCGCGCCAATGACGCTGCCTGCGCACCAATCCTGGCCAACATCGCTTCAGAACTCATTGTTCGGCATCTCTCCCCGGCGAATCTTCGGCGCCGATCGGAATTCGTTAAGTTTGCTGACCGAAGCGCTGCAACCAGCACTGCGCCGCACCCAGCAACCCCACATCTGCTCCCAGCGACGCGTACCCGATCGCAATCTTTTCGGCGGGTACCTGCGTGCAGATCTTGCTGACGACGCTTCTGGCCTCATCCAGAAACAAGGTACCGCTCGCCATTACGCCCCCGCCCAATGCAATCCTTTCCGGAGCAAACAGGGTCACGAGATTCGCGAGTCCCAGCCCCAGGTAGTACCCCTCGCCGTTGCACCGCGCGCAACGCCAGCCCATCACCTCTCGCCGCCCGTTCACAGATCACCGCCGCGGAGATCCGCTCTGTGTCAGGCGACATGGTGCGCATCCACGCACTCATGGCCGTGCCACTCGCCAGGCTTTCCCAGCACCCGCGCGCACCGCAGTAGCACTCCGGCCCGTTCGCCTCGATCACCTGGTGACCAAGCTCCGGGTGCGCTCCGGCGACACCGCGATACAGCTTGCCTCTCGAGCACGATGCCGCCACCGATGCCCGTGCTGACCGCGACGTAGATGAAGCTTCTCGCTGCCGCGCGCTCCACCCCAGTGGAACTCCGCGAGCGCCGCCGCATCGGCGTCGTTCTCCACCGCGACCCTCACACCGAAGCGCGACTGCAGTTCCAGTGCAAGTTCGCCTCCGCTCCAGCCAGGCAGCGTTCCCACCTGAAGTACGGTGCCACTGAATGGATCGAGCGGCCCCGGACAGCCCACACCAATCCCATCCAGTGCACCGCATTCGTCACTCACCTCGTGCAACATCTTCTCGATGCGCGCGATAGCATCCGCGAAGCCTCGCTCCGGCAGCGTCGGACACTGGCGACGGGTCAGCATGCGGCCGTCTTCTCTTACGGCCGCGACGGCCACCTTGCTGCCTCCGATATCAACGGCGCCGATTCGCCTCAACGTCGGGTCATGCATGGCTCACCTGCACGTGTTCGCCACGCAGCCACACATCCACCAACTCGATTCGCCCATTCCACCGGAAGCGCACCACGTCGGCAAAGCTGCCCACCTTCAGCTCGCTCCTCCCACCTGCGAAGCGCCCTGGCTGCACCGTCGCCATCGCTAGCGCATCGGCCAGCGACGTTTCCGTCAGCAACACCATATTCCCGATGCAATCTGCCAGCGTCGCTGTGGAGCCCGCGAGCAGCTCTGTGCCGAGCACAAACAACCTGCCGTCGGCGCGCAGCTCCACCCTGCCGCCTACGGGCGTCTCGAAGATCCCAGGGGTCATGCCGGCCAACGCCACGGCATCCGACACCAGCACCACCCGCCCCAAACCCTTGGCTCGCAGTGTCACCCGAAGCATCTCTTCCGGAAGATGATGCCCGTCCGCAATCACCGTCGCCGTAAGTCTGTCATCGGCCAACTGGCTCCAGATGGGGTTGCGATGCCGCGGGATCTCGCCGGCAATGCCATTGCCGAGATGTGTCGACAGCCGTGCCCCGGCATTCACCGCGCGCCGAATCTCCTCCGGCCCCGCATGCGTGTGACCCAGCGCCACATGAACGCCGCGCTTCGTCAGGTGTGCGATGTACTCCACCGATTCGGGATAGTGCGGCGAAAGCGTCACCATGCCCACGATGCCGCCTGAAGCTTCTTGCCATCGCTCGAACTCTGCGATCGAGGGCGGCCGAACCCATGCAGCCGGATGCGCACCACGATAACCATCGAGCGGCGAGATGTGCGGGCCCTCCACATGCGCATACGGGACGCACGCCGCCACTTTCGGCGAAGCTCCTGCGCGCCTCTGCGATCACCATCAGCGCACGGCAGATCCTCTCCTCGCTGGCGGTGATCACCGTCGGCGCAAAGCACGTAACGCCCCGCGCCAACAGCGCATCGACCATGCCTCGCACGGTTTCGATCGACACATCCACCGCGTTCACATCAAAGCCTGCGAATCCGTTGACCTGCAGGTCCACAAAGCCCGCCGAGAGAAACAGATCGTTCTCCTCCGATGTCTCCTCCATACGCGCAATGAGCCCGCCCTGCGCCACGATGCGCAGCATCTTGCCCGTGCGCGGATCCCGCCCGATCATTTCACTCACGCGCGTACTCACGGCTGAGCGAGCTTGAATCGCGATCGAGGTACACCGTGCAGCGCGGATGCTCTCGCAACGCTGTCGCCGGACACATCCCACTCACAGGCGCCTCGAGCATGTTCTTCACGGCTTCGCTCTTATGCCTGCCCGGCACGCAGCAGAACATCTCTTCTGCCGCCATCAGCGTCGGCACCGTGAGCGTGAGCGCCTGCTTCGGCACCGCATCGAGCCGAGGAAAGCAGCCGTCGTAGACCTGCTGCTCACGGCACATCTGATCCAATGTGACCACGCGCACGCGCTCAGGATCCTTCAGGTCCGCGGGCGGATCGTTGAACGCCAGATGCCCATTGGTTCCAATCCCCAGCAGCACCATGTCAATCGGAGCCTCGTTCAAGAGCGCTGCATACGTGCGGCACGCGTCCTTGTTTTCCGGCTGCATCAGGTGGACCTCACCGAGGGGCACATGATCGAAGAACTCCCGCTTCAACCAGTTCCCGAATCGTTCCGGAGCATCAGGTGCAAGGCCCAGGTACTCGTCCATGTGAAACGCCGTCACGCGCTGCCAGTCGATGCCGGATTCACGCAGCAGCGCTGACAGCATGGCACTCTGGCTCGGTGCCGCCGCGAAGATCACCCGCACACGTGGTTGCATCTGCAGAGTGCGGCGTAACGCTTCGCCGATGTCGCGCGCCGCCATCGCGCCAAGCTCCGCTGCTGATTCCGCCACTCGAACTTCCATTCATTCCTCCGTCCGTTACGTTCGAGCCTGAGCAGCCGCTACGCCAGCATGGCCGACCTGACACAGCCATCCACACCTTCCCCGCCATCGCAAAGTGCTGCTTCTGACGGTCCGCCCTCGCGCATCAGCCGCCGATACACGAAGAACACAACCAGCGCAATCGAGCTCAGCAGGAATCCGAACCAGAAAGCCACGATGTAACTGCCCGTCCAACGGATGAGGAAGCCCGAAATCGCGATCACCGTACCCGTGCAGAAGTTGCGGCACAGCGCCACGGTCGATGTGTAGGAACCTGTATCTGCCTTGTCCATCGTCTTCCAGAGAATCGTGTCGCCCGCCACCTTGAGCGCGAGCACCAGCGAATAAAAGACCGTCAGGAGAATCAGTCCCGAAACGCTTCTCACGCCTAGCGAGAACACCGCAAGTGCAAGCATCAGCACCCACGTAAGCAGCAGCGCAATATAACTGCCGAAGCGATCAATCAGCCAACCCGCGGGATATGACACGCCCATTTGCAACAGCAGCCCCCACGACATCGCGACACCCGTCTGGCCGATCGTCAGGCCAAGTTTCGACTTCGCGTAGAACCACACCCACGTCTTGAAAACCATGGGAAAGGCGTTCAGCAGCGCGATCGCGATCATCAGCACCACAATCCGCTTGTCGCGCGTGGCCACCTTGATCGGAGCAAGAAAGCTGAAGCGCTCCGTCGCGGGATTCACGATCGGCGGTTCCTTGATTTGCCACATCGCCAGCAGCGTCATGATCATGTTTGTGACTGCCGCCAGAATGAAGACGCGAGCTTCATTCACGTCCGCCATCTTCGCGCCGATTCGTGAAGACAGAAAGCCCGCCAGGCTCGTCATGATCGCGATAAGGCCCGACACTCGCGCCAGCACAGCCTTCGGCACACAATCAATCGCCAGCAGCGGATAGGTCGACGCCTTCACATCGTTGAAGAACCAGTACACGATGAACAAGCCAATCAGCAACCACTTCGCGCTGAACAGCGGGAAGAGCACCAGCGCCAGCGTCAGGAACGGAAGCGCTGCCAGCACATACGGCGACCGCCGGCCCAACCGGCTCGTGCAGTGGTCGCTCTTCCACGAGTAGTACATCACCAGGAAGCTCACGCCCCACAGATTGGCCGAGGCTAGCAGGCCGATTCCCGCGTCGCTCACGCCGACCGCCTTCAGCCGCAGATTCATCAGCGGCTCTACGATCGTCATCGAGAGCGCCATACCGAACTGCCCGAATGTGGTCCAGAAAACATTGCGCCACATCCTCGGTTTGTCGGCAAAGAACGCCTGCAGTCGAGCGTCATGCCTCTCCTGCGCTGTCTCCAAACAGCCCGGGATGGTTTGCTCCACGTTGGCGTGCTCACTCATGGCTTACCTGCTCTGCTTCAACTCATCCAGTCGCACAACCCGCTTTTCCGTCGCGGAAAGCTCTGCCGCGAAGCACAGCCGCGTCGTCTCCAGCGCATCCCGCGGACTCGTCATCGGCGGCTGGCCTTCAGCCACACGCCGCACGATGTCCAGCGCCTGGTCATGCGTGTTGTGGAAGTAAGCGAAGTCCTGCTCCGGATGCCATGTGTGGTTTTCAACCCAGGTGCTCGTTTGGCCGTAATCGTCCTCGCCAAACTCCCAACGCTTGATTGTGCGCGGAAACACATCTGTCTCCGCCGCGCCCTTCTCTCCGTAGATCATGTAGCGCAGCACGTGTCCATCTCCCGCCTGCTGCGACACCGCGTTCTGGAGCGGATCACCTTTGAAGGTAGCCGCCGGCGCCATCATGAAGGTCAGGTGGCTGACTGCTCCATTCTTGAAACGGTAGCTGCAATGGTAGTTGTCATGCACCTCGTAATACGGAATGACGTTGGGCGCACAAATCGCGTACACCTCCTCGACCTCATCACCGATCCACCATCTCACCAAGTCAACGTAGTGGCTCAACTTCTCGCCGAACATCCCCCCGCTCGTGTCTGAAGCTGCGCGCCAGACATTCTGGCGACCCCACGCGCTCGTGCAGTACGTGCACTCCGTGTTCACCACCTGCCCCAGCAGTCCACGCTCGATCCACTCCTTCACCCGCGTGTACAGGTGCGAGTACCGCAACTCGAAACCCACCTGCAGAAACCCCTTCGTCCGCTCAGCGGCTTCCACCATCGCTGCAGCGTCATTCAGGCTGGTGGCCATCGGTTTTTCACACATCACCGCCTTACCCGCCTCGAGCGCCTGCACTGCAAGATCCTTGTGAGCGTGATTGGCGGCCGTGATGAATACAAGCCGTATCGCCGGATCGTCCAGCACCCGCTCAAGCGAATGCGACGTTTTCACCGTCGTGGCTCTGCCGCAGTTCCTCCAGCCGCTGCTGTTTGGGATCGAAGACCGTGATCTCACGCACAAGCGGGCTGTCCCGCAGGTGCTCGATCACGTTCACGCCCATCTGTCCGCCACCCAGGATGGCGACGTCCATCCCCTCAACACTGCTCATCGAACAGCTCCTCCGCCGTTGCCGCTCATCCTCATCGCTTCTCGAACGACGCACGGAGCGTCGCGTGCGTCTTCCAATCCTCTTCCCCAACCGGGTGCCACGACTCCAGAGAGAAGCCCTCGCCTGCCCCGGGCTGCATCGACTGTGAATACGCTGTACCTCGTCCTGCGTCCACGCTGTACTCGAGATCCACGGGCATAGAGAATACGAGGCTTCGTCCTTCGTGCTCCAACGAAACAGCACCCATCGCCATCACGCGTTGCGTAGACTCATCCCACAGCAGGCATTCGCACCGACATTGCACGCCCATTGCGTTTCGCGTTCCGAAGCCAAGGCTGACGCCACCTTCAGGCAGCAGCACGTCACCTCCCGCGAGCTTCGCCATGCACGGCTGTGGACTGAGCGCGGTCAAGAACGACCCTTCGGTCACGCGGTCAGCAGCCTCCAACCGCCAACGTTTGTAATGCGGGAACCGCCCGTCCGCTCAGCTCTTCACGACCGGTGAGGTTGAGGCCGTAGATGTATCCCGGAACCCACGTCGGCTCCTCGACCACAACGCGGGCTGATGTCGAAGCACGCAGCACCTCGACGAAGATCTCTCCACGTTCAGCATCATCCAGTCCTTTACTTCCGCGCTTGATGCCTGCGATGAGATTGGCCTGGCCTCCGGTCAGCCGGTAGACGCCTTCGCGCGGTTCAGTGATCGATCCCGAGCAGTGAAGATGGGTCGCAAACAGCAGCGGTCGCGCGCCTGCAAACGCATCCGATATCACGATCACTCCCGTCTTGCGGTCAAACACGAAGATGCGGTCAGCGTGCACCACTTCGAGCTGCGGATCAAGCGCACCGGTCACAACCACATGGGCATACACAAAGCGCTCACCCAGCAGAGCACCGCCGCACGACGCTGCACTGCTCCGGCCGGACAGCACCATTGAGATATTGTCCGTTCGTGACGCCGCCTCCGCTTTCCAGGCATATCGCGTTTGTTAGCGCGCTGTTGATGCCGTATCCGCTGATGTTTACGTTGCATAGGACCGGTGTTCCGTCGATCGTTACTTCGATGGCGCCAAGTGATGGAGCAAACTCCCGATTCTGCGGCCTCAGCGTGAAACTCGCGCGCCTTCCTGCCTTTGCACCCGCCGCGAGCGACACCGCGATCGTGTGCTCCCCGCGAGCAATCGCGATCACATCGCCAACGTCTTTCGCAAAGAGCGGCCGATCCGGAAACTCCGCCACCGGGCCCTCCGGATCTGGCGCATACAACAGGTCGAAGATGCCTAGCGATAGATCACCCGCAGCCTTGCGCTCCCTGTCCGCAAACGCACGATAGATCGCAGCGATTCCGGGCGTCGGGTGAAAGGCGCAGAGAAACGCCGTGAGGAACCGGTGCTCTCGCGTGCGCAGACCGCGCTGGAGTTCCTGGCTATTCGGCGCTTCAAACGAAGACAACAGCGCGCCTCCAAGGTTATCGAGGAACTCACTGTTCGAGAGTTCTTCCCGCGGTCCCGCAAAGGTGTGCGCCGCTGCGAGATACAGAACCAGATGAAACGGGAAGTACGTCGCCCACGCTGCCTTGCCACTTGCTGGAAACAGCTTGAGGCTGTCACTGAACAGTCCATGAAAGAACGGCAGAGCGTGCCTGGCAATCTCCAACTCTTCGTAGAACGCCATGCAGGCAATCGCCGCCCCGTTCCAGCTTCCCAACGAATGCGGATCAATCGCCGGGCAGCCCATATACGCGCGCTGCAGCACGGTGAAGTCGTAGATCTTGCGCAGGTACTCATCCGCTTTCGCGAGCAGTGCCATGCGGTCCTCGTCCGTCAGCAGCGGCTGCAGATGATCCCACGCCAGCGCAACGTGAAACAGTCGCAGCGAGATGCCACGATCGTTCTCTCCCCCCATCAGCAGCGGGTCAGGCCGCCCACTCCAGGTCGGCGCATGCGCCAACTCCAGAATGGCAGCGCGCGCACGCTCCCCGACGACAGTGTCGCCCGTGAAGGAATACACAATGCATGCGAGCGAAAGCGTTCCCTGGCTGTTATCCGTCAGCATGACCAGCTCGTCCTGCCGCAGTTGCTCGATGAGCGCCTGGAACTCTGCCGTGCCGCACCAGCGCGCTGCGACTTGCTTTGCGTCCGCACGTGGCATGAACAAACGAGGACGTTCGGTTGATGCCGGCGTGAGCGCGACCGTGCATCGGTCGTCTGTACGGAGTTCCAAGAACTCGAGTCGCCCCCAATCCAGCCGATCGCGATCCCGCTCAACCAATTCCAGCACCAGCTCGTTGCTGCCCTCGATTGCCTCGAAGCCGAACTCTGCAAAGAGCCGTCCCTGCGCAATCTCTTCCGGCCCAGGCATGGCGAACCAAAGGCCTCCCTTGAACGCACCGTTCACATACGTGCGTGCCATCGGGATCGCCATCACGTTGTGCAGATGATCAAGATCCCACGGCCCGACCGGCACGCGTTTGCCATCCGGGACGCGAACCATGTCGATTGCGGCAGTGCTCATGTCAAAGGCCTGCGCCTTCGTCTGCAAACGTCCGCGATACAGCCCCGCTCGCAGGTTCAGCCGCACGCACACTCGGTAGAGATTCGCCTCCACGTCGGTCACCTGACCGGTAAAGTCGAGCAACTCGACCCGATCAGCCCTGCTGAACTGGTTTGCGACCGGCTTCAGAAAGGCGATGAGATCCCTGTTCTGCATCATCAACCGCTTACTTACGTTGGCTTCTCGGCCGTTAAGAAGTCTTTCTTCGTGGATCTTAGTTCTGTTGACCGCAAGCCTAGAGCCGCCTACCTGTGCCAGCGCAGGCGGCTGAAGGTTAAAAGTTGTACTTCAGAGCGAACTGGATATTCCGTGCGCCCTCTGACTTGTTTATCTGACCGATCGTGCCGGCGTTGGGGTTAGCGGTGTTGATGCCCCCGTTATTCGGCGCGTCGAGGATGGTGTGGTTGAGAGCATTGAAGAACTCTGCACGGAACTCGAGGTTCTGATGCTCCCCGATCGGGAAAGCCTTGGACACGTTCGCGTCTATGTTCTGCTCGCCAGGACCATACACCGAGCTCACACTGCAGCTTCCGAAGTAGCCAGCCTTGGGCTCGGCATACGAATTGGGATCGAACCAACGGTACCCGTACAGACCGTTCCCAATCGGTTGCTTGTGCAGCACACGAGGCGGCGCCACACAGTCCGGACGGTTCTGGAAAGAGTTCGTTCCAGAATGGTCGTCATTCGAGCTCAGCGTCAGCGGCATACCGCCCCGGAATGTTGGAATGACGCCGACCCTCCATCCGCCAACCACAGCATCGGCGACCGGATTCAGGTGCCCGCCGAACTGCCTGCCGCGACCAAATGGCAGTTCGTAGATGACGTAGCCGCTGAAGACATTCTTAACGTTGTAGTAGCAGGCGCCGGTTTCGCCGGCGGGATCGTAGGTGTTCTGCCACCATGCACTTGGCCCGGAAGACTGCCCCGCTTCGCCGAAGAAGCCCTGCGAGTTCGTCATGCAACGCGACCAGGTGTAGTTCAGTTCGTACGAGAAACCATGGTTGTTGCGGCCATCGAATTGAGCTTCCAATGCGTTGTAGTTCTGGTGCGCCTCGGCGAAGGTTCCGAAGATATACGCAACCTGGTTGATGTACTGCCGGTTATTTGCAAAGAAAGGCGAAGGAGCAACCACCCCCGGCGCCTGCCACACCCCTTGCGTGAGCAACTCCGCATTCGTCAAGTGCTGCGTCGTTTGCCCGACATACCCAAGCTGGAACGTGGCATTGTTCCAGACCTCTTGCTGCAGAAATAAGCTCCACTGATGCGAGTGAGCCGGCTGCACCTTCTTATCCCACGAGTAGATGATGGATCCCTTGTAGCAGAGCGGGTCCCCGCTGACCAGACCGGCAGCCGTGCATCCGGCTGGGGTCGCGATCGGCGCAAAGCCCTGATCAAGGGTGGTGGTTGGGTAGCTCAGCGACGTGTAATTGGCGCTAGTAGCAACAGCGCGTGGGGGATTTTGAGGGAGGCGCAACCCCAGGCCGGTGCCTTCCATGAAAGATGACAGTCCATAGGAGGCACGGATCGTCGTGGTCGGCATTACCTGATATGCAACGCCAATGCGAGGCTGATAGTTTCCGTAACCGTTGTACGAGTTATACAAAGCGCGGCTGTTGCCGTTCTGATTGGGAAACTCGATAGCGCCTGTCTGCGGATCCCAATTGACTTGGCGGTCGCGGGCTTCAACGAACGGAGTATGCGTTTCGTAACGAAGGCCGAGATTAAACGTCAGCTTCCTGGTCGCTTTCCAGTCGTCCTGGATGAATCCTGCGAAAACGTTGTTCCGGTGTCCCCACTCAGCAGGAAGCGAACCTACGTTGACCTGGTTGGCAAGACCGAGCAGGAAGTTGCTTTCCGGGCTACCTGAATACGTCGATCCGAAATTGAAGCTGCCTGCTTGACCATTATTGCTCGCAAAAAGGCCGTTCACCCGTATCCGCCAGCCCTGGAACCCGAAGCGCGTGTTGTGCCGGCCGTGTACCCAGTTCAGGGTGTCCGAGTACTGAATGGACGTGTCGTAGTTATTCGTAATGCCGTTCTTCGTTCCGAAGCCGGTCACATACCCCCCGCTGAACCCCATCGCAGGAAGGAAGCTGGAGGTCAGGCCAGGGATGCCGAAGAGCGTGCCCGCATCACCCGGGAAGTTGGCCGATACCTGCCCCTGGCCTACCTCGACATAACTGACCCCAAGGCGCGCATCATTGGTTAAGTTCGACGTAAGCGTGCGAGTGTAACCCGTGACGAAGTTCCAGGAAGTGACAAGGTTGGATGGATTGTATGCGTAACTGAAGGAGTTCAGCGTGGGGTTGTGCAGGTTGGAGTAGGAGAAGCGACCCATGAAGTGATTCTTCTCGCTCGCCGTATAGTCCAGACGACCGTCACCTTGATCGACGTTGGTCTGGGTCACAACGTTGTTATACGCGTTGTTTTGGATGCTGCCGTTGATGGGTGTCGGATAGAGTGAGGAGTTGAGAATGGATTGCGCCGACTTGCTTAGACGGTTCTGAGGAATGACGTTACCCGGGAAAGGGAGTCCCGTCAGTGGATCGACGACTTTTTTCCCGGCGGCTACCAGTTCTGACACATCGCCCGTCCGCTCTTTCGCGGTGAACACCGTGATGAGCTTGGCGGAAGTCGGATAGTCGAAGCGTTCTCCCTGGTAGTCCGCGAAGAAGAATAGCTTGCTTCTCAGGATCGGCCCGCCGATGCTGCCGCCGAATTCATTCCAGCGCACTTTCTGGCGGCCAACCGGACTGCTCGGATTCAACTTGTTCATCCACTCGTTCGCGTTCAGCTTATCGTTGCGGAAGAACTCAAAGAGCGTGCCGTGGAAGTGATCTGTGCCTCCCTTGATCGAGGCACTGATGATGCCGCCCATGTAGTTGCCAAAGTCAGCAGGAGCATTCTGCGTGATAATGCGGAACTCCTGCAGCGCGTCCGGTTGCGGCGAATACACCACGTAATTGCTGCCCGCATCGTTGTTGTCCATACCGTCCAGCAGGTAGCTGTTCGCCGTGAAACGATTTCCGTTCACTTCCGGACGCGCAGTCTGGCCAACATTCTGACCGTTCTCGAATCCAGCCGGCTCTGCCGTGACAACACCCGGCGTCAGCAGCGCGAGTTGTAGATAGTTGCGGCTCGCCAGCGGCAGGGCGACGTTTGTGGCCGCGTCGAATGTGGTGCCCACGTCGGTCGTTTCCGTCTGCAGCAGCGGCGACTGGGTAGTCACATTCACGACCTGTGTTTCGGCACCCAGCTGCATGCGGATATCAGCCAGATAGACCTGGTTCGCGTGCAGTTGAACGGCAGGGTGAACCGCAGACGCGAACCCGGTCGCTGCGACCCGGATCTCGTACCGCCCCACTGGCAAGTGGCTCACGTTGTAAAAGCCGGTCTCGTTAGTCTTCGCGGGCCATGTTGTTCCGCGATCCAGGTCCTTCACGACCACGTTGGCATTCTGAATGACTGCCCCTCCCGGGTCCGTCACGATGCCGTTGACTGTTGCCGTCACCTCTTGGGCCATCGCAGGACGAACCCCTAGGCCAAGCGCCACAGGAACAGCACACAGCGCTAGGGCGATGACATGTTCCCGCAATGCACCTCTCGCAAACGCGTTCATGCTCCCGTCTCCTCGTTCTTCCTTTCGCGTCCCGGGCTTAGACCGTTTTGCGATGCCTAGTTCCGCAATGCGAAATGGATGTTTGTAATGCGGGGCAACGTAATCGAAACCGCATTGCAATGTCAAGAACTGAATGAGACATTGATATCCATGCCCAGGGTCTCCACCGCGATGAGTTCCACGTTGCGCTGTCTCAAAGTGCTGGAACTTCTTGCGGACGAACCATTTGAGCTCTCCTTCAGCGAGCTCGCCAACCGCCTCGATATCCCCAAGGCCTCGGCCCACCGTCTCTGCACAACCCTCATCAAAGCCAACCTCATCACGCAGGAGCCCACCACACGGCGCTACATGCTCAACAGCCATGCGCTCTGGATCGGCTCCGGGTACCTTCGCCATTCGCCGCTCTACCGGGCGGCTTTCTTCCCGATGCAGGAGCTTGCACGCCAGCTCCCGGGCAGCGTCCAACTCGGCGTGCTCGACCAGGACTACGTGCTGTTCATCCACTCGGTCGGCTACTCAGGAGCGCCGCATGCCTTCGCGGATGTGGGATTACGGCGCCCGCTCAATGCCACGGCTTCGGGGAAGATCTTTCTTGCCGGCATGAAGCCCGCCGAGGTCGACCGCATCATGACCAAGTGCACCGAGGTGTACACGGAGAGCACGATCACCGATCCCGAGCGTATGGGACACGAACTGGCGAACGTGCGGAAAAAACGCTACGCGCGCAACATCGAAGAGCTCATCCCCGGATTCTGTGTCCTGGCGGCGGGCGTCGGAAGCGGGCAGGATGACTTCCCCGCGGCTGTCATCAGCATCACGCTCCCGCTCGAAGAGTTCTCCCCCGAGCGGGAGGCGAGCATCGCCGCCCTGGTCAAGGAAGCAGCCCGCAAGACCTCCCTGCAGTTGGGACCGAACATCGTCTCCCGCACCCTCGTCGCCCGCTGATTGCAGGCAGTCTGCGCGGGCCGGGCCGAAGGTGACGACTATCATCGTTCCGCATGCAGCTCAGCCTCAGCCACCTTGGATACCTTCCGCAAAGTCCCAAGACCGTCACTCTCATTCCCGCAACGTCCGATGCGCTGCCTCAGCGCGTGCCGTTTTACCTGCGCCAGAACTGCATTCGCATGGAACGCGACCGCCCCGCCGAAGCCGGATTTTCGGCGCGCTTTCCTTCACCCTATGACCTGCTCCGAGGGCCGCTCACAGAACGAGGCACTAGCGCCGCGTTCTACACCGGCGAGCTCGTGCGCCGCTCCACTCGCTGGGGCACTCTTTGGCAGGCGGACTTCTCGGACTTCACCATACCTGGCAGCTACCAGATCGAAACCGACGGCCAGATCTCGCCGCCCTTCGCAATACGCGAACGCGTTTACGATCGGATCATCGCCGGCTACCTGACGTTCCTGCGGGCCCAGCGCTGCGGGACCGCCGTCTTCGGCGTTCACGACGCCTGCCACCTGGATGACGGCGTTCTCGATCGAGACGGCTCGGTCTGGCCCGTGACAGGCGGTTGGCACGACGCCGGGGACTTCCGCAAATGGCTCGCCTTCACACTGCATCATCTCGACGCTCTCGCGACGCTGCTCGAAACCAGTGCGGATGACCTCGCGCACGGCGGCATCTTGCGGTCCTCACTGCAAGAAGAGATCTCCTGGGGCAATCGCTTCTTCCACGGCATGATCGCTCCCGACGGCCAGGTCTTCGAGGACGTTGCGGGCGGCCACGCCCCGGCTGGCACTTCGCTCACCTACGAGCGCGACTGGTGGTTTGAAAACCATCCAGGCTGCTTCGCCGACGCGACCGACAACCGCTGGACCGACAACCAACTAGCCTCCGGCGATGAGCGCATGATCCGCACAACTTACAACCCGCTCGTGCAGTGGGCGTTTGTCTATACGCAGGCACGTATCGCACGCCATCTGCCGCGCTCCGAGGCCGCAAGCTGCCTCGCACTCGCACAGCGCGCCGCCGAGTACGCCCGGATCCACCGGCACGACGGCCGTACTCTCTTCCTCGCCGCCGAGTTGCGCGGCCATCTCGAACTCCTGGCCGCCGGCGATCCCTCGGTCACGCAGGCTTCCATCGCACACCTCACGCGCCGTCTACTCGCACGTCAGGCCACCAGCACGGACGGACTCAGCGGCTATTTCCTGGAAGACGGCGGCACCGACGCCTTTCGCTCCATTGCCTTCTCGGCCGATCCTGCGCTGGCCCTTCTGCGCCTGTGGGAACTCCGTCACCTGCTTACCGACACAACCTCGCCGAGCAGGCTCGCCGCTCTGTGACCGAGTTCGTCGAGCAGTACCTGATCGCCGACAGCCGCAGCAACCCATTTGCGCTGACGCCCTACGGCGTTTACCTCACACAGCCGCAATCCGACCGCCAGAGCTTCCGCGATGCCGGCGCAAAACGCGGCGTTCGCACCTTCATCCACCCCTATAACGAGCAGGGGATCGTTCACGGCACCAGCTCGGTGCTCATGAGTCACGCCCACCTGATGAGCCGCGCAGCCAGCCACTTCGGTCAGCCGCATTGGCGCTCTGCTGCCGAGCGCCTGCTGCACTGGTGCCTCGGTCATAATCCGCTCAACCGCTCCCTCTTCTCCGGCATCGGCTACCGCCAGCCGGTCGGCTATTCCTTCCGCATCCCTCAGATTCCAGAGGCAATGTTCACGGGCTTCATTGGCCGTCCGGACGACACGCCCTACCTCGAGCAGTCCACGGCAATCGAGTGGAACACGCTCGAGTACTGGAGCGTGCCCTTCCTTCACGCGGCGCAGGCCGCCTGCTGGATGCGCGGCTAAGACACCATTTTGTTGATTGACAAATTTTTTCATTCGCGGCTATTCTTCATCCGCTATTCAAACACCGTGTTCGCATTGCGAAACTGCCGCTCTTAAATCACCGATATGTCGCGATGCAGATCCGCGCCGCTCAACTCCAATACCCGACCCTCCGCAGGGCTCCTATGCCGAGAATCGAATCTGACGAAGAACTCACAGCCCTGCTCACCCACCCCAGTCAGGCGGACGTCGAATTCGCCCGCCGTCTCCGTGGCGACACCGTCATCCTTGGGGCGGGCGGCAAGATGGGTCCCACACTTGCTCGTCGCTTGCGCCTGGCCATAGAGCGCGCAGGGGGCAGCCAGCGCGTCCTCGCCATATCCCGCTTCGAGTCCTCTGCCGCTCGCCGTGAACTCGACGACGCTGGCGTCGAAACCATCGCCGCCGACCTGCTCGATCCCGAGACCGTCCGTTCGCTCCCGCAGGTCGAAAACGTGCTCTTTCTGGCTGGGCGCAAGTTCGGGTCGGCCTCCGACCCCGAACTGACCTGGGCCATGAATGCCCTCGTTCCGGCCTGGGTCGCACAGCATTACCGCGACTCGCGGATTGTCGCCTTCTCCACCGGCAACGTCTACCCCTTTGTCACGCCGGAGAATGGCGGCTCGGTAGAAACCGACAGCCCCTCTCCTCTCGGCGAGTACGCCCAATCCTGCCTGGCCCGCGAGCGCGTGTTCCAGTACTACTCGAAAAAGTTCAACACACGCTGCCTTCTCTTCCGCCTCAACTACGCCATTGACCTCCGCTACGGCGTTCTGGTCGACATTGCCCGCCAGGTTTTCGACAAGAAGCCGGTCGACATCTCGGTTCCGGCAGTGAACGTCCTCTGGCAGGGAGACGCCAACTCGTACGCCATGCGCTCTCTCGAACTCTGCGAATCTCCCGCGCGGATCCTCAACGTCACCGGCCCGGAAACACTCTCCGTCGTCCGTGCGGCCGAGTTCTTCGCCACGCGCTTCGGCCACGACCTGCAGTTCAAAGGCGAGCCCGGCCGCCTTGCGTTGCTGAACAGCGCCGGGGCCTGCCACGCAGCGTTGGGCTACCCGTCCATGACCGCGCACGAACTCATGGAAGCCGTGGCCGGCTGGGTGGAAGCCGGTGGAGCCAGCTTGAACAAGGCAACGAAATTCCAAGTCACAGATGGGAAGTTCTGATGTCTGACCCCGCGGCCAATTTCCGTGAACTCATGCAGCAGGGGCTGGTGATCCCTGCGCATCCGCTGGCCCTCACCGAAGATCTCCAGCTCGATGAACGACGCCAGCGCGCGCTGACACGCTACTACTGCGACTCGGGCAGCGGCGGCGTGGCCGTGGGCGTCCACACTACCCAGTTCAATATCCGCGACGGGAATGTCGGCTTATTCGAGCCTGTCCTTCAGATCGCGCTTGAAGAAGTCCACGCCTTCGAGCGCCGCACGGGCAAGACGCTGGCGAAGATCGGCGGTATCTGCGGCAACACCCGCAGCGCCTGCCGCGAAGCCGAAACTCTGCGCCGCATCGGCTACGATGCCGGCCTGCTCAGCCTGGCAGCCCTGACCGAGGCCACCAACGATCAGCTCATCGAGCACTGCCGCACCGTCAGTCAAAACATCCCTCTCATCGGCTTCTATCTGCAGCCCGCGGTGGGCGGCCGTCCGCTGAATGCGGAGTTCTGGGCGCGATTTGTCGAAATCGAGTCTGTCGTCGCCATCAAGGTCGCGTCGTTCGATCGATACCAGACGATGGAGGTTCTCCGCGCAGTGGCGCACAGCGGCCGTGGTTCAGAAATCGCCCTATACACGGGTAATGACGACAACATCGTCGCCGACCTGTTGACCGAGTTCCGCTTCGGTGACCGAACCGCGCACTTCGTTGGAGGTCTCCTCGGCCAATGGGCCGTCTGGACCTCGCGGGCCGTCGAGCTGTTGCACTCCGTTCAGGACGCCAAGCGCAACCGCGCCCGCCTCGACACGGTTCTCGCCCGTGGCGCGGAGATCACGGACGCGAACGCCGCCATCTTCGACGCCCGCCACGAATTCCGCGGCTGCATCCCGGGGATTCACGAGGTACTCCGCCGGCAGGGCCTGCTTGCCGGCCGCTGGTGCCTCGATCCGCAGGAGAGCCTTTCGCCCGGCCAGCTTGAAGAGATCGAGCGCGTCTACACGTCCTATCCGCTGCTCAACGACGACGCCTTCGTAGCAGAGAATCTCGACCGCTGGTTATCGTAGCCGCATCCTGACCCACGAGGCCGAACGCACGTGAACGAGAAGAACATCGCGACGCTTGCCCTTCGCGAGGGCGAGTACGACAGCTTCGAGGAGACGCTCGAGGACGCTTCGCACTTGGTCGCACTCGCCGCGCAACAGGGCGCCGACCTCGTCGTCCTCCCCGAGACCATCAACCTCCTTCACCGCGGCGTGCGCACTGCGCCGCTCGAGCGCGTCGCGCTGGAAAATTGGCAGCAGCCGACCTCGCGACTTTGCGAAACAGCGGCCCGCGAACATGTCGCGCTGGTCTTGCCGCTGCTAATACACAACGCAAGCGGCCTCGCGAACGTGTTCTTCTTCCTCGACCGCGACGGCTACCCTCTGCGGTCAGTACCAGAAATGCGTACCGTCGGCCGGCGAAGCGGCCTGCGGCGTCGTTCCCGGCATTCCGCGACCCATACGCTGGGAGGGCCTCTGCTTTGGCGGAGGCATCTGTGTCGACCTCTATTACCCGCAAGCAGTCTTCGAGCCGCAAGCAGCCGCAGGGGTGGATGCGTTCCTCCTGCCCAGCATGACGCCCGGCGGCTCGCTGCTCGAAGCCTATGCGGTGACCTATGGGGTGCCGTTTGTGCTGGCCTACTCTCCATGGAGCCGCATCCTCGACCGCGATGGCCGAGAGCTCGCCGCCGGCGGATATCGTTCCGAAACCCTGCGCGCCGGATTCGGGTCGCCGATCCAGCAAGCCACGATCAACTTCGACGCGGTCACACTGTTCGCGGACTTCAACCAGGCCAAGGTTGCCGACGTTCAGCGCCACTACGGCGCAAAGGTGCGCATCCGGTTCGACCAGCCCAACTGCAACTTCCTGCTCGAATCGCGCTCACCCGATATCACGGTGGCCGAGATCATGCGCGAGTTCGGCCTCGTTTCACGCCGCGACTACTTCGCCCAACTCGGCCCTTTGCCTGTGCAGAACCGGCCTGTTGCATGACACACCCCCGGAGAGCTGATGGCCACGCTTGATCCCACACGACCTCTACGCTTCGCCGTGATCGGTTGCGGCTCGGTCGCGCGAGCACAGCACATCCCCAACATTGCGGCGTCGCCGCGCATGCAACTACACACGTGCGTCGACCTCGACGAGGCCGTGCTTGCCGAGTGCCGCGAGCGCTTCGGCGCGCTCCGAACCAGCAACGACTGGGCGGCTGCGATCGCCGATCCCGAGGTCGACGTCATCTGCCTCGCCACAACGGAGAAGCTGCGCTTTCCTGTCATCGAAGCCGCAGCGCGCGGAGGTAAACCGGTATACGTCGAAAAGCCACTGGCCACCACGCTTGACGAGATGCACCGCATCGCCGCGGTCGTCCATGAGACGCGGATCCCCTTCTGCGTGGGCCATAATCGCCGCGCCAGCCCGGCCATGCTCACAGCCCAGCGCATCTTTCGCGAGCACATGGAACACCCCAAGCCCTGCCCGTGGCGCTGGCAGCGCGAACCCGACCTACCCCACTTGCCCCAGGACGGCGTGCCCTCCGTCTCGGTGCGCATCAACGACGACTGGCATAGCTGGAAAGGTTGGGTCTTTGACAAGACACAGGCGCCACACGGCCCCATGCTCTTCGAGATGACGCACTTCACGGATATCTGCAACTGGTTCCTCGCTGACCGGCCGGTCGAGGTCACCGCTGTCGCGAGCGGCATGCTCAACGAGGCCGTGATTGTTCGCTACGACAGCGGCGCGCTCGCCACCATCGTGCTCGGCAACAACGGCACCTTCGGCTACTGCAAGGAGCTGTACGAGTTCATGGGCAACGGCGCCTATCTCGCGATCGACCACATGCTCGAGATCCGCACCGCCGGCATCGAAGGAGCACCCGATCGCCTGACCTTCCCCATGATCCAGGACCGCCATCCGCTGATCGGCGCCGAGGGTGGCGTCTCCGGCTGGCTCGCCAAGAAGCGCGTGGCCTGCGCTGAGGCCGCCGCAGCTCATGATCCACTGCTGCAGTTCACCGCAGAACCCGACAAAGGCCACGCCCACGCCCTCGAAATGTTCGTCGACGAAATCCTCGGTCTTGGCCCGGAAGTCTGCGGCGTTGACGCCGCTGTGCTCGCCACGGAAGTCGCGTTCGCCGCCATCCGCTCCGCGCACGAGCGCCGCCCCGTCACTCTCGACGAAATCCGACGCTAGCCGGCAAAGGAGCACGGCCGTCACGATGCAGCCAGTCGCACATACCGGGTTCATTCGCACAATCGCCATGCTTTGGCTTGCGCTGCTCAGCGTCTCCAACATCCACGGTCAAGCCCGTCCTCTCGACAACGTCAACCCGCTGATCGGCACGGGCGGCGACCCGGCGGATGGCAGCAATGTCTTCCCGGGCGCAGCCGCTCCCTTCGGGATGGTGCAGCTCAGCCCCGATACCGAGGACCATGGACTGGGCTATCACTACGTCCAGAAGTGGCTCAAGGGCTTCAGCATGACCCATATGAGTGGCGCCGGTTGCGCCAACGAGGGCGACGTCTTCTTCACCGCCACTACCGGGCCCGTCGTCACGCAGGTCAACGACTTCCAGACGCCCTACTCGCACGCCCACGAAACCGCGCAGCCCGGCTACTACAGCGTGCAGCTTCTGCAGTGGAACATCCGCGCGGAGCTCACCGCGACCGAGCGCACCGGCATCGCCCGCTTCACCTTTCCCGCCGACCAGCCGGCGAATATCCTGCTGCCGCTCAGCCACACGCTCAATCAAACCGAAGGCGCGCAGGTGCGCATCGTGGGCGATCGCCGCATCGAGGGCTACGTCGAAGATCACGCCTTCTGCAACAAGCCCGGCACATACAAGGTCTTCTTCGTAATGCAGTTCGACAAGCCGTTCACCACTTATGGCACCTGGACCGGCAAGGAGTACGGCAACACCGGCACCGTCACACCACAAAGTCGCACTGCCTCCCAACAGGGCCATCAGCAGTGGCTCGGCGCGTGGGCCACCTGGCCTGCACAACCTGTTGCTCACTCCATCACCGCGAAGATCGGTATCTCCTACGTCGACATGGCCGGCGCGGAGAAGAACTTGCGGACCGAAGCCGACGATCGTGACTTCGACACCATTCGCCGCGCAACACAGGAGTCCTGGAATCGCGAACTAAGCCGCATCGAGATCACCGGCGGCACCGCTGCAGAGCGACACGTCTTCTACACCGCGCTCTACCATTGCCTGTTGAGTCCCAGCGTCTTCAGCGACGTCGACGGCCGCTATCTCGGCTTCGATCACCAGGTTCACACCGCCGTCCGCGGCCACCTCGTTTACACCAACTTCTCCGGCTGGGACATCTACCGCACGGAGATCCCGCTGCTCGCAATGCTCGAGCCCGCGCGCATGCAGGACATGGCGCAGTCCGTCGTGCAGATGTACCAGCAGGGCGGCTGGATGCCGCGCTGGCCACACATCAACCTCTACACAAACGACATGGTGGGCAGCCCGCTCACCATCGCGCTTGCCACCACCTGGCTCTACGGCCTGCATGGCTTCGATATCGACACAGCCTGGCAGGGCATGCTCAAGGACGCCACCGAAGTCGCACCGCCCGGGATGCCATACACCGGCCAGGAAAGCATCGAGTACCTCAACCGCTTTCACTACCTCCCTTCCGACAAGGTCACCTATGGCTCTGTCGGCAAGACCCTCGAGGACGCGCTCGCCGACGCCTCGCTGTATCGGCTGGCAGTCACTCTGCACAAAGAGAACGATGCTTCGCGACTGCGGGCGCGCGCGCTTTACTATCGCAACCTGTTCGACCCCGCTACGGGCTTCTTCCGCCCGCGCTTGTCCAACGGCGCATGGACTCCGGACTTTAACCCTGCACAAGATAGCCACGGTTTTGTCGAAGGCACCGGCTGGCACTACATGTCCTTCGCCCCGGCGGATATGACCTGGCTCGTCGATGCCATGGGCCGCGATCGCTTCAATGAGCGCATGACCAGTTTCTTCAACTACCCGATCCCCGGCTGGTACGGAAACTACTTCAACGCGTTCAACGAAACCGACTTCCAGGCGCCGTACGCCTTCCACTTCTCCGGTCAACCCTGGAAGTCGCAGCAGGTCGTCCACCGGATCCTGAACGAAAACTTCCGCGACGACGTCGATGGGATCCCAGGCAATGACGACTTGGGCGCAACCTCCGCCTGGGCCGTGCTCAGCATGATGGGCCTCTACACCGTCGACCCCACCAGCCTCGCCTACGAACTGGTCGCGCCCACGTTTCCGCACGTCACCGTGCATCTCGAGCCGCCCTACTCCGGGCGAACGTTCACCATTACGGCCTCCGGAGCAACCTCCGCTACACCGTATATCCGTGCGGTGACGATCGACGGCAAACCGCGCCCGCAGAACTGGATCAGCTTCGACGAGATTCGCCGCGGCAGCACGCTCGGCTTCACCCTCACATCCGCGCCCGACCGCACCTGGGGCGCGCGCCCCGAGGACGCACCGCCCTCCCTCAGCCGCCCCTGACCATCGCGGCAGAAAGGCAACAGCGCTTTGCAACGTCGTACGTTTCTCGAGTTAGCCGCCCTCGGAGCCCTGCACCACGCCGCGCCCTCAGCCTTCGCCGCCAATGCCACAAACGCGCCCGCCAGCGCTGACCCCGCCTTCGGCTCCGGCTACTTCGGCCGCTGGATCACCGACGCCTTTGGCCTGCCTGCCTACCACTACACCTGCGACCAGACCCGCGATCCCAAAGCCGTGCTGCCGGTGAACGAAGCCTGGCGTTCAAAGACCGATCACATCCACCAGTTCGGCAACGACCGCCTCGTCGTCGTCGCCTCGAACTACGGCTACGTGCAAGTCCGCCAGGACGAAGGCAGCCCCAAGTTCCTTAACGACTACGCCCCCGCGCAGCATCGCTTCGGCGGCGGCATCGGCTTTCTCGCCGATGGGGACTTCATCCTTAGCACCCACTATCCCGCCACCGCGGCGACGTCGTTCGAGCGCTTCTTCGGCACCGGCTACGTGCGCAAACAACTCCAATCCGCACGCTACGAAATTGACCAGACCATCTTCGCGCCGTTCGGGGACGACCCAGTCCTCGTCTCGCAAACAACCGTCACTAACCGCTCCGCCCAACACCAACACCCGCGCTGGATCGAGTACTGGGGCTGCACGCACTACCAGTTCTCCTACCGAGCCCTGATGGAAGGCGGTGTCACCAGCTCCGCCGACGCCGCCCCGCAGCTCCGCCGCGACTTTAGCCGCCGCTTTGCAGCCTCAGTTCGAACGCGTCGCGCAACAACGCCGGTCTGCTGCAGCGCCAGCGCTTCCTCGGCCGTTCGCCTGAAGAGGAGGCGCTCTGGGCAAAAGTGCAAGCCTCGCTTCGCGAGAACCCCAACACCTACTTCGGTGGGCCCGTCCCCCCGCTCGCGCCCGGTGCCAGCATGGACGACACCGCCCCACCGCCGACCTTCCTCGTCTCGCTCGGCGCTCCCGCCGATGCCTTCACCACCGATGCCGAAGCCTTCTTCCGCAACGGCGTCGAGCATCCCCTCGGCGCGCAGTCACCGCTCGATAGCAACCTCCACCCGGCCAGTCCCGAGACGGCCTTCTTTCTCGAGCGCCAACTCGACCTCGCACCCGGAGAAAGCAAAGCGCTCTACTTCCTCTACGGCTACCTCCCGGACGGCGCGTCCGCTGAACGCCCTCGTCGCGAAGTACAGCACGAACCCAACAACGCTCCTCGCCACATCCAGCCAGAGATGGCGCTCGACCGGCGTCACTTTCAGCGTCGACTCCGAGCCCTGGGTCGCTCGCGAAATCGCCTGGAACAGCGGCTACATCCGCAGCGCGCTCACCTTTGACAGCTTCTTCCAGGAGCACATCCTCTCGCAGGGCGCCGGCTACCAGTACCTCGCTGGCCTGCAGGGTGCCGCCCGCGATCCCCTGCAGCACGTGCTGCCGCTCATCTTCACGGCGCCCGACATCGTGCGAGGCATCCTCCGCTACACGCTCAAAGAGATCCAGCCCGACGGCGCCATTCCCTACGCCATCGTCGGCGCCGGCGTACCGATGCCCTGCCGCTACCGTCCCAGCGACCTCCAGCTTTGGGTGCTCTGGCTCACGACCGAGTACGTCCTCGCCACCCGCGACAACGCCTTCCTCTCCGAGCGCGTCCCCACCTACCCGCCCACCGCTCCGCACGGCCAGCCCAGCACTGTCCTCGAGCTACTCGACCTCTGCTTCCACCACCTCACCGAAATCATCGGTACCGGCGAGCACGGGCTGCAGCGCCTGCTCAACGGCGACTGGAACGACAGCATCGTCGTCAACCGCCTCACCCCCGCGCAGGTCGCCGAGGTCACCGCGCACGGCGAAAGCGTGCTGAATGCAGCGATGGCAACCTGGGTCTTCGACAACTACGCCCGCCTGCTCACCGTCGCCAATCGCCCCGAAGCGGCCACCGCCGCCCGCAGAAAAGCCGCCGCCCAGCGCGAAGCCGTGCAGCGCCAATGGAACGGCCGCTGGTTCCGCCGCGCGTGGCTCGGCCAGGAACTCGGCTGGAACGGCGAAAAGCAGCTCTGGCTTGAGCCACAACCGTGGGCGCTGCTCGGCGGCTGCACCACGCCCGAACAGACCCGCACTCTTGTCCGCTCCATTGACGAGATGTGTCGTCGCCGCTCACCCATCGGCGCGCTCATGCAGTACCCCGCCGACCCCACCATGAAAGACGAGCCGGGCAACGGCACCAACGGCGGCATCTTCGCGGCCATCAACGCCACGCTCATCTGGGCGCTCTCCCAAGTCGACGGCGCCATGGCCTGGGACGAGTGGAAGAAGAACACCTTCGCCCTGCACGCCGACCAACTACCCCGACATGTGGTTTGGCATCTGGAGCGGCCCCGACGCCTACGACTCCGTGCTCGCCAAGCGCCCCGGTTCCACCTCGCCCGATTTCCCCGTGCTCAACATGCACTCGCACGCCTGGCCGATCTACACCGCGACCAAGCTGCTCGGCCTCGACTTCAACGAGCGCGGGCCTAAGCCTCCGCCCAGTCCTGCCCGAACCGAAGTTACGAGTTCGCCTCTCCGCTCTTTGGCCTGCGCAAGTCGGCGAGCGGCCGCTACTCCGGCTGGTACCAACCGAGCGCCGCCGGAAGCTGGACCCTCTCCATTGAGCTTCCACCTGCCGAGCTCGCCGGCGTTCGCCAGCTCACAGTCAACGGCGCACGCACGCCGCTTCGCCGCAGCGGGGAGGCGATCACCTTCACGGGCACGAGCTCGCCCGGTCAGCCACTGCGTTGGGAGCTCCGCTAGTCACGCACGCAGCACGAGGAGCCGGGACCCATGGAACAGCCGCTCGAACTCAAGCGAAGCCTGCGCTTCCGCGACCTCGTGCTCTATGGCATCGTGCTGATTCAACCCACGGCACCGATGCCCGTCTTCGGTGTGCTCTATCAGAAGTCGCACGGCCACGTCACACTCACCATCCTTCTCGCGCTCGTCGCCATGCTCTTCACCGCGATCAGCTACGGCCGCATGGCGCGCGCGTATCCGCGCGGTGGCTCCGCCTTCCTGTACGTCGGTAAGGAGCTCCACCCAGCCCTCGGTTATTTCACCGGCTGGGCCCTCGTCATGGACTACGTCATCAACCCGCTGATCTGCACCATCTGGTGCAGCAGCGCGGCGATGAATTTCGTTCCGCAGATCCCGTACGTCGCCTGGGCCGTCGGCTTCGTCACGCTGTTCACGACGCTTAACTGCAATGGCATCGAGACCTCCGCGCGCATCAACGCCTTCGTCGCCGCCGCCCTTGCACTGGTTGTGGTGTGGATCCTCGCCACAGCCGTGCACTGGCTGCTCACGCGTGGTACATCCCGACGCCGCCGCACTCCTGGAGCCGCTGTACGCGCGCAGTCCAGCCGATCGCGCCGCTGTCATGCGCGGCACCGCTACCGCCGTGCTTGCCTACATCGGCTTCGACGGCATCTCCACTCTGGCCGACGAAGCTCACAATCCGCACCGCGATATCCCACGCGCCATCGTCATCACGTGCTTCGCCACGGGCATTCTCGGCGCCAGTCGAGGTCTACTTCGCTGAACTGGTCTGGCCGCGCGGCAACGTCTTCCCCGACATCAACACCGCCTACGTCTTCGTCGCCGGCCACATCGGCGGAGCAACACTCTTCAAAGTCGTCAACCTCGCGCTGCTGCTTGCGACCGTCGGCTCCGGGATGGCGTCGCAACTCGGTGCGGCACGCCTGCTATACGCGATGGGCCGGGACGGCGCTCTGCCTCAGCGCTTCTTCGGTGTGGTCGACGATCGCCACCGCATTCCGCGCAACAACGTGGTGCTGATCGGCGTGGTTTGCCTCATTGGAGCGATGCTTTTCAGCTTCTCGCTGGGAGCCGACCTGCTGAACTTCGGAGCGTTGCTCGCCTTCATGGGCGTGAATTTCTCCTCAGCCGTGCGCGCCTGGCGACAGCAACAAAACCGCATACTCCCATTGCTCTCCTCGAGCATCGGCTTTGCCACGTGCACGTTCCTCTGGTGGAACCTGGACTCGAAGGCAAAGATCGTCGGTTCGGCTTGGGCCTGCCTCGGCGTCCTTCTCTATGCGGTTCGGCGAAGCCGCTCCGTATCGGCCGGGGGACCATCGGACAGTTCTCCGCGCTCCCAAGTCCATCCAGAGTCAACCACCGACTAGATCCCTGAACAGTCTGAGCTTCGTTGCGCCCCTCGCGAGATCTCCGATGATTCTCCCGCTCGATCAGCGGCGGGTGAAGCGCGCGGGCGCTCCGAGCGTCCGACTCAGGCCTCTTCGCCCTGTGCACCGATTTGTAAGTCTCTGATTCGACTGATTCATGTGCGACTCACACCCACGAAGTCGTAGGTTCAAATCCTGCTGTGCCCACCAATCTCTTCGCCCCATTTCAGTCAGAGCGCCAGCACGAGTGATCCCTGCGGCGAGTACCCGAACCTCAGAACACGAGCGCACTGGCCTGCGCACCCGGTGTACGATGCTCTCGGCAGATCCTCGCCGTCGACACAGGTGCTCCGGTGCGCAGCCTCAACTTCCTTCCGCTCTTAGCCTTGGCGACCGCCAGCGTGTTTCTGTGTTGCCCCCAGCGCATGCAAGCGCAGGAGGACGGCGGGGCCACCCTGACCGACGGCGGCGGCACGGGTGTGCTGGAGAGCATCTACGTCCCCAACCTGCCGAACGCTCCGTTCAGCCTCACCCTGCACACTGAGTGGATTCAGACGCTGCCCAACGGGGGCACCTTCACGGTGGTGAACTCCCGCCCGATCATGCGTGACCGCGCCGGCCGCATCTACGAGGAGCGTTGGCTGCTCGCCCCCAAAAACAGCGGCATCCGCGTCGCAGATGAGCGCGATCCAGATCGACGACCCCGTCTCGCACATGTTCTACGAATGCTATGTACGTCAGAAAGTCTGCGCGCTGCGCACCTCCATCGCCGGCCTGCAGCACTATGACCCGGCCCGGATGAAGTCCGGCCCGCTCAAGAGCGGCAAAGGCACCTTCCTGCACGAGGACCTCGGGGCCGACAGCGTCGCCGGCATGCCCGTCCACGCCTATCGCGACACAACGACCCTGAACGCCGGCGTCTTTGGCAACGACGCTCCCATGTCCACCGTGCGTGAGTTCCGCTACAGCCCCGAACTCGGCTTCAATCTCTCGTCGACCCTCGAGGCAGCGCAGGTCGGCCGTCAGGTCTTCACCGTCAGCGAACTCACCACCAACGATCCCGATCCCAAGTTCTTCCAGCCGCCCGAAGGCTACAAGATCGTCGACCAACGCAAACCGGCCCAAGCGCCCACGCAGTAACTGCGGCGGAATCGCGCACTCACACAGCAATGGCGTGGAAATTCATGGCGGAGGGAGAGGGATTCGAACCCCCGTTGCCCGTTAAGGCAAAGCGGTTTTCAAGACCGCCTGTTTCAACCACTCACACATCCCTCCGCGGACGCGTGTGCCAGGACAGCAGCGTGCCTTCAGAGTATCAGCCTCCGTTTCGCCGTGGACACGACGGCTCGCCACCTGGGCGTTGCAGTCGCGGTTCCGCGATCGACACTCCCGTGGAGCTCTCGTGTACACTGGCCGCTCCTAAATAGCTATGAATCCAGCCGTTTCCTCCGCGTCGCAGGGCATCCTCTCCTTGGAGGAGCAGGTCGCGCGGCTGCAGGCTCTGCTTGAAGCGACTCGCCAGGTTCACTCCAGCATCTCTGTTCAGCACGTGCTGACCGAAACCGCGCGCATTCTCGTTCGCGAACTCGAGGTCCAGGCTGCAGTCTTCAAGCGCCCGGGAACCGACGAGATCATGGCCGGGTACGGCACGCGTGCGATGCCCGACACGGACAAGACCCGGGAGTACTCGCTGTTTGCAAAGGATGGCAGTCTGCTCGCGTCCTTATTCCTGGTTCCGCGAGATACGGCTGACATCTCTCTGTACGACGAGGACTTCATCGAAGGCCTCACGCTGCAGGCATCCGTGGCGCTCGAGAACGCCGTTCTCCACGAGCGCGATCTCGAGTGGGCTCGCGTGCAGCACGATCTGGAGGCCGCACGCAAACTGCAGCGCTCGCTTCTCCCGCCGGCGATGCCGGTCATTCCTGGGATCTCGCTGGCCGCCCGCTCCTTGACCTGCTATGAGGTCGGAGGCGACTATCTGGATGCCATCCGCATGCCCGACGGTTCGCACCTGTTCGTCGTCGCCGACGTCGCCGGCAAAGGCCTCACCTCTGCCATCGCTGCTACGAGCATCCGCGCCGCCTTTCGCGCCCTGCTTACCGAGCCGGTGCCGCTGGAGCACGTCGTCGCCCGGGTCGGCGAACAACACTGGCGCGAGGGCGCCGAATCGCAACGCCGCTACATGACCGCCGTCTTCGCGCGCCTGTCGCCCGCAGCGGACACACTTGAGGTGGTCAACGCGGGCCATAACCCCGCGCTGCTGATATTGCCCGATGGCCACACCCGCATGATCGAGGCCTCCGGCACACCGCTGGGGCTGCTCCCAGGCATGACCTACCGCAATGAGCGGTTCCCCTTCCCCGCAGGCTCACGATTGTTGCTTTACACAGACGGGCTCACTGAGGTCTTCTGTGGCGAAGAGGAGTTCGGCTGCGAACGCCTCACCGAAGCCTTCCGAACGGGTTCGACGGAAGACGCCGACGAGGTGCTTGACGCCATCTGGTCACAGCTTCGTGCATACGGCGGCTCGCAAGCTCAGACGGACGACATGACAGCTCTCGCGCTATTCCATAGGGCTCCCTTACCGAACGCTGAACAGGTGCCAAACGCATGAAGAACGGAAGCTGCGTCGAGGTCCGGTTGCCCTCTGAACTCGGATTCGAAAAGGTCGCGATGAGCACCGCCGCAAGCATGGCTGCGCTGATGGGGTTTTCGACGGATCGGATCGAAGACCTAAAAACAGCGGTCGCGGAAGCCTGCATCAACTCCATCGAACACGGAAACCAGCTCGATGCCTCGCTTGGGGTCTCCGTTGTGCTGTCGCGCTCCGCGGACGAGTTAGAGGTCAAGGTGATGGACGACGGTGTCGGTGTCGATAGCCCTCCCCACACGCCAGACATCGATCGCAAGATGCTCGGCAAGGAAGATCCGCGCGGCATGGGCATGTTTCTCATCCAGGCGCTCGTCGACGAGGCCGAATGGCACAAAGGACCGCCGGGCAAGAGCTTCGTTCGCCTCATGATTCGCCTCGACCAAAACCCGGCCTCGGAGATCAACTGATGCAAACTCCCAGCAAGGTCAGCCAGCGAACGGCAACCGCAGCCTCCGGAGATACTGTCGCCATCCTCGCCCTGGCCGGCGATATCGCCTCCACGTCCCGCGACGCCATCCTGGAGAACTACCAGTCCCTCAACGGCTCGGTGAAAAACGTGCTGCTCGACTTCCAGCATGTGGACTACATCAACTCGTCCGGCATCGCCATCATCATCCAGATGCTGGTAGAGGCGCATAAAGCGGGCCAGCGCACCATCGGCATCTTTGGGCTTTCGCCTCACTTCACCAAGGTCTTCACCATGGTGGGCGTTGGCAAGTACGCGGCTTTGTCCCCGGATGAGAAAGCGGCGCTGGCGAAGCTGTAGACCTCGTTGTTTCGCGACGACGTCTTCGCTTGAGAGCAGGCCCCGGCCGTGTCGGCGTTCACCCCGTCGCCGCATCCGGCAACGTCGGGCCGGCATCCACTGCGCTGTACTCTGCGCGCTCTGCGTCATCCAGTAAACGTGCGATCGCCGTCTCCCACAGCGGGATGCCGCGCGCGACCTTATACCGATACAGCCGATCGAAGGCATCCTTCGGCAGGCGCAGCCACACCGAGTTGCCGTAGTGCGCGTCCACTGCCTTCTTCCAGGTCTCGACAGGAAGCTGAAAGCTCGCCTCGCGATCCCACGGAATCTGCGTAATCTGCACCGCCCCATCTACTCCCGTATAGAAGATCGTGCCGCTGAACATCACGAACACCGCAATGCTTCCGGCATCGAGACCGTAGAAGTACTTGTTGGCCGCGACTTCGAAGTCCAACGAGCACGGCAGCGTCAACTCAACGGACGTCTTACCCGTGAACGGGGGCACGCGCAGCACGGTGTTCATCCAGAGCATCGGCTTCATCGTACGAGCCCAGCGCTCGCGCTCCCCGAAGAGATCCAACAGGCGCGCCTCTTCGAGCGCCGTGTACGCGCGGCCGAGCGGCTGGATCTGTACCTGGCAATTCAACGCGACGGATTGCACCGTCTCGTTCATCACCGTGTTCGCTATGTGCAGCTGCGCGGAGAGCGTTGGTGTCGCCGCGAAAGGGACCGCCTTGACCTCCGGTATGCGAAACAGCAGGTCAGGCATGCCGAACCTCAGCCGCGTCGCTCGTCTGCGGTTGCCTCTCTGCCACTAACACGTCTACGGCCGTCGCCGGCTCGATCTCTTCGGAAAGCCTGCCCCACTTGATGGGAAGGACGCTCACCAGCCGATCACAGCTCTCCAAGGGCACATTGCAGTGTCTAGCTTCGTCGTTCACGCGATTCACAGCAGCGCCTCACCTCCGGCTGAATCGCAAGAAGCCGTGATCCTCATCAGAACCATGCGCCCATGCGATTTCGGGGCCTGGCCGTTGATCCTACTCCCTTTCCCTGATGGGTATGGGAACGAAATTCTGTCGTATTCAGCAGACTCACATCACAGCGGACCGAGGCTCGCTGGGGCGTCAAGTGCGGCAAAGAGAGTCGGCCCGCGGGGGTCTAAGCCGTCTCCGCCTTCTCCTGCAGCATCGGCGAGGTGTACTGCCCACCAGCAAGTACCTCGCGGATGGCCTTCAGCAGTTCGACACGAATGGACCCTTTCATCAGGTATCCTTTCGCCCCAATCCGGAAGGCTCGCTTCACGTACGCGGGTTCCGCATGCGCGGTCACGAATAGAACCTTTACCTGCGGATGGGTTGCGCGGAGCTTCTCTGCGACCGCAAACCCGTTCGTCAGTGGCAACGCGGCATCCACCAGCAGAACGTCGGGTTGCAGCCTGCCAACTGCCTCCATGGCGGCGCGCCCGTCCTCCACCGCAGCGACAACGTCACACTCCCGCTCCACAACCTCTCGTATCAACTCCTGGATGAGAACGTGGTCCTCGGCGATCACCACGCGCGGACGCTTCACCGGCCCGCCGCCCCGGATTGGGGCAGTACCGGTGTGCTCAGCCGTCATCCCGCGCTCCGGTCCCGGTCGAAGCAGGCGTCACGGATTCAAGCGCCGTCTTCAGTTGCAGCGCAGAAAACGGTTTGCTGAGACACTGCCCCGGCAGCCGCTGTTGGTCCGAATCCCGCAGAAATACGGCAGGAAATGCCGTGATGAAAATGATGTTTGCGCCGGTCTTGCCATGGATCTCTTTCGCCGCTTCCAGGCCATTCATCGTCCCTTCCAATTGAATGTCCATCAGCACGATATCGGGTCGCTCACGATCGACAACTGTGACGGCCTCCTCGCCCGAGGGCACAATCCCGACCACATCGTACGCGAGCTTCGTCAACTTCCACTGGAGATCATCCGCAACGATGATCTCGTCCTCAACGATCAGCACCCTGCGGCTCATGGTCGCCCTCCGGTAAGTGGGTCGCAAGCTGCAGCGGGAACTTGACCGCCACTGCCGCTCCGGGCCCCGGTAACACTTCGAGCTTCCCGTGCAACTGGCGTACAAGCATCGCCACCAGCCGAAGGCCCATCGATCTCGCGTTCCCGAGTTCGAGACCCGCCGGCAGACCGGGGCCCGTATCCGCGATAAACAACTCCGCCGCGGCCTCCTCAACAGTGCCGGATGTGGTCTCTGCTCCTCGCGGCAGCGGCCGAAGCGTGATGGTCAGCCGCCCTCTTCGTCGGTTCAGCCCGTGTTTAATGCAGTTTTGAATCAACTCGTTCGCGATGAGCCCAAGCGGAACCGCGCGCTCGACTTGCAGCACAAGGCTCGACACATCCAGCTCAAGCTCGATCTGCCCGGGGTCTTCGGCATACAGGTGCACCAACTCGTTCGCCAGGCCGGTCACATAGCCGCCGAACTCAATATGCGACAGGTCTTCGGAGGCGTACAGCCTCTCGTGAATGTGTGCGATCGCGCGCAGCCGGCTCTCCGCCTCCTGGAACGCCGCCAGCACCTGCACGTCACTGGTGTAGCGCGATTGCATGCTGAGCAGGCTGACGATCACCTGCAGGTTGTTCTTCACGCGGTGATGGATCTCGCGCACCAGCGTGTCCTTCTCCGACACCGATCGCCGAAGCTGCTCATCCTGCTGCTTCTTGGAGGTGATATCTCGCATCACCTTTGCGAACCCAACCAGGCCACGATCCTCATCGCAAACCTGCGTCATCACACCACTCGCGAAGAATCGCGTTCCATCCTTGCGGATGTGCCACCGTTCGTCCTCCGAGCGCCCTTGCGCCCTCGCCACTTCGATCTCGTGCTCCGGCGCGCGCTTTTCTTTGTCCTCGGGCGTGAAGATGATCGCGGACGGTTTGCCCACAACCTCCTCCTCGCTCCACCCCAGCAGCCGCTGCGCACCGGAGTTCCACGTCACGATCCTGCCGTCCGTGTCCGTCTGGAACAGCGCGAAATCGCCTACGCTCTCCACCAGCAGACGGAACCTCTGCTCGCTCTCGCGCAGGTCGCTCAACGCCTTGTTGCGAACCGAAGCATCGCGCACGTTGTACTGAATGACCGGCTGCGTCCCCACCTTGTACGAGTTCCCGATCACATCCACTTTGATCCTGGACCCATCGCTCTTCTTCAGGTCGAGATCTTCATAGCGAACCACCTCGTGCTTGGTCGCTTCGATGGCCTCTGCCATCTGCGTCAGGCCCAGCCTTGCGCCCCATCTTGCACCTGCTTGCCGACAAACTCCTCGCGTGGATAGCCGGTCATGTCCCCGAAGTGCGGGTTCACGTCCTGGATGGTCGCGCTTTCGACATCGATCACCACGATCCCATCCTTCGCCGTCTCAAACAGCCTCTGGAACCGGATCTCCGCGATCTCTCTGCGCTCCGTCACGTCCTCAATCGAGAGCAGCAGCATGCGCCGGTCGGTATGCGGAAACGGGATCCGGCGCCCGTTCAGCCGCATTACGCGGCGAGCCGATGTGAGGAAACTCGTGCTTCACCTCGAAGTCGTAAAACGGCTCCGACCGGAACAGCGCATTGCCAATCAGCTCGCGTAGCCTCTTCTGATTCCACTGCCCGTTGCCAAGGTCGTACAGAAAGCGTCCCTGGGTCTCGTCACGCGACACCAGGAACATGTCATAGAACGCCTGCGTCGCTCGCTGCACGCGAAGATCGGAGTCCAGCACAACCAGCGGCTCGCGGACCGTTTCGATCATGCCCTCGGCATAGTCTCGCGCCTCTTCCGCTGCCTTCAACCCACGCTTCAACGGATCGATGTCCTGCAGCGTGATCACCGCTCCCGTGATGCGGTCATCGATCGTGCGATAAGGCCGAATCGTCAGCCCGTACCAGCGGCCGTTCGCGTCCTGCAGGTCCTCCGAGTGCGGATCCAGCGTTTCGATCACATGCTTGACCTGCTGCTCCAGCTTCGGTGTTTCGAAGCGGCCGCGGATATGGCCCACGGGGCGCCCAATATCCACTGCGCCCAGCTCAAGCAGCACGCCGGCCGCCGTATTGAACCGCCGCACCCGAAGCTCAGCGTCCAGCATCACGATGGGCACGGAGACCGAACTCAACAGGTTTCTGAGATCGCTGTTGGTCGCGTTCAGCTCCTGGTTGCGGCTTTGCAGTCTCTTCATTGACGGTCGTCAGCTCTTCGTTCGTCGACTGCAGCTCTTCCTTGGTCGTACGCAGCTCTTCATTGGTCGACTGCAGCTCTTCATTCGAGCTTCGCGCCTCCTCGTTCGCCGCGCGCAACTCCTCCGAATGCGCCTCGTACTGCTCCGTCATGTTGCGCAGATAACTGCGCGTCTCATTCAATTCACGTTGCAGTGCCGTGACCTGCTCGTCCACCGGCAGCGAGGCCGCACCCGGCTCCTCGCCATCCGAGCTGCCGAGGAGCTTCTCCCGCACAAACACGACCAGGAAATAGCGCTCGCCCGGCTCAGAACTCGTAACCGGTGTGACCTCCAGCCCAACGCGGTACGGCTCGCCCGCAAGCTCCAGGTTCACGCCGGTCTCCCGCACCGGAGCATTGGTGTCCGCCGCGGTCTGCACTGCGCGCCGCAACGGAACCACAAGGCTCTCCCGCGTCATGCGCAGAACGTTCAACGTCGCCTGCCCCGGCGACGGGTCAAGATACAGGCTCGTGTGACCCCGGAACTGCACAATCTGGAACTCAGAATCGATCAGCACCGCGTCCGGTGAGTACCGGTTCTGAATCACTCGCTCCAAACGACGCTGCAGATCCATCGCGCTGGACGGGACGGGCGCGCTCTGGAACGCCATCCCATCGCCCTGCGGTCCAACCCTGTTCATATCCAGCGGCAGCCGCGGCAGACTCGCTGTACGCGAATAGATCCTGTTCGGCTGGTCCACAGCCACAAACAGGTCAGCCGCCGCAGCCGTGCTCTCCGCGCTCCCCAGCATCAGCAGGCCTGACGGCTTCAACGCATAGTGAAAGATCGGCAGCACATGCCGTTGCGCCGCCTGGTCGAGATAGATCAGCACATTGCGGCAACTCACCAGGTCCAGGCTTGAGAACGGCGGATCAGACGTCACGTCATGCCGCGCAAAGATGCAGCACTCGCGGACCGTCTTGCTGATCTGATATCCGCTGTCCATCTTGCTGAAGAATCGCCGCAGACGCTCCGGCGAGACATCCTCCTCGATCGTGCTCGGATATAGCCCATGCCTCGCCTTCTCCAGCGCAAGCTCACTGATATCCGTGCCAAAGATCTGCAGCGTGACTGGCAAACGGTTCTCCTGCAACACGCCGAGCAGCGTCATCGCGAGCGAGTACACCTCTTCACCCGTCGCACAACCCGGCACCCACACCCGGAACGCCTCTTCCTTGTCCCGCCGCGCCAGCAGATTCGTCGTCACCAGCTTCTCCACCGCCTCAAAGCTCTGCGGGTCACGGAAGAAGCTGGTCACACTGATCAGAAGATCGCGGTAAAGCTCGCGCAACTCGCCCGGATTGTCCTCAAGCTCCCGGATGTACTCGGCCATCGAGTTGCTGTGCGTCACCATCATCCGGCGGCCGATCCTGCGCCGAATCGTGGTCGGCTTATACCGCGTGAAGTCCACCTTCGTTCCCACGCGCAGCAACGAAAAGATCCGCCGCAACTCCGTGTCGCCGCCCGGCAGAACCTCAGAGTGCGCATCGCCGTCATTCCGCGGAATGAGGTACGGATGTCGTGCAATGGACGCAAGCTCACGCGCAATCGCCGCTGGAGGCAGAATGTAATCAATCGCGCCCGTAGACGCCGCATTGCGCGGCATCGCCCCAAACCGCGCTGTGCCCTCATCCTGCGCAAACGTGAGGCCGCACTCCGACTTGATCGCCCGCACGCCCATGCTTCCGTCCGACGCATTGCCCGACAGAACAATCCCGATCGCCCGGCTGCCCTGCACCCGCGCCAGCGACTTGAAGAAAATATCGATCGGGAGGTGAAGCCCGGGCCCCCTCGCGACCAGCCTCAGCGTTCCGTCCTGCAGCTCCATGCTCGTGTTCGGCGGAATCACGTACACGCGATTGGGCTCGATCGCCAGGTCGTTCTCCACCGTGATTACGGGCATCGCCGTGTGCTTCGCCAACAGCTCAGGCAGCAGGCTCTCGTGGATCGGATCCAGGTGCTGCACCAGCACAAAGGCCATGCCGGTATCGTCCGGCAGCGCGGCCAGCAACTGGCTGAACGCCTCGAGCCCACCTGCAGACGCCCCAACGCCCACAACGGGAAAAGGATTGCCTCGCGGCGGGCTGATATCCGTATCCGTGGCAACCCACTCCGCCGCGATCTTCCCTTGCCCGTCCCTCCCATTCGGCCCGCTCATCTTGCATCTCCCGGAGCTGCCGAAGGTGCGCGTCCGTCAGCGAAACTTGAGTATAGAGCGCACGCGTAGCTCCTGGTCTGTGCCGCCCATCCTCCGCCGGTAACTCGGGAATCAAACGATAGTTTGTCTAATACCGTGCAGACGGCCCGCAGCGGAGTGCTTACTATCGGTAAGTTCGCGCAACAGCCACCCATGCCTAATCCGACCCGCATCCTCTGTTTCGGCCGGAATCCGGTCCTGCTGCACACACGGCACGCGGTGCTCTCGAAGCGCTACGACGTCGTGTCCGTCGGAAGCCTCGAAGAGCTCGGGGCGCTGCCCTCTACCTCCGCTTTCGATATCCTCCTGCTTTGCCATTCGCTTACCACGCAGGAATCGGCGGCAGCAACCCAGATCGCACGCCATCGCTGGCCCGGAAGCAAGATCCTTGCACTCACCTGCCTCGGCTCCGAATGCGCTGAAGTCGGCGCCGATCTCGACCTCTCCGCGCTCGATGGTCCGGTGGGTCTCCTCAACGCGATCCAGGATTTAACCCAGGACAACCATCCCTACGCAAATCCTGCATCTATGTAGGAAGGGCCCTGGAGCCCTATTGAACGAGGGGTCCGGGGAATGCCGCAAGCCGCACGACAAGGTTCACCAATCGGGGAAGATCGAATCCGCGAGGCGTTTGAATACGCCGCCGCAGGTATGGCCATCACCGATCTCGACGGACACTTCCAGGAGACCAACCCGGCTTACGAGCGCATTCTCGACCGCACGGAAGAGCAGTTGCGTCACGAAACCGTCCTCTCCGTCACACATCCGGAAGATCGCGACAACTGCCAGCAGCACTTGAACGCGCTGCTCTCCGGCACCATCCCCAGCTTTGTCATCGAGAAAGCGCTATGTTCGCCCCTCAGGGGAGTCGGTCTGGGTCCGGAACTCGTTCTCGCTGCTTTGCGACGAACACAACACCCCGATCCACATGATCCTCATCTGCGACGACATCACCGAGCGCCGCCGCGCCGAGCGCCTCCTCCTCGAGACCGAGAAGCTCGCCACCGTCGGTCAGTTGACCTCGTCTATCGCCCACGAGATCAACGACCCCATCGAAGCGGCGATGAACCTGCTCTTCCTCGCGCATGAGAGCACCGACCTTGAAGAGGCCCGGCGCTATGCCGCCGAGGCTGAATCTGCAGGTCCGAAACGTCGCCCAGATCGCCACCGACACCCTCCGCTTCCGCAAGAGCGGCAGCAAACCGGACTTCCACGACGTCTCTGAGCTGCTGCAGTCCGTGCTCACCCTCTACAAAGGAAAGCTCCTGCAGGCGCACGTCCGCGTCCACCTCGACAAGCGCGATACGCCCCACCTGGTCTGCTACGCCGGCGAGATCCGCCAGGTCTTCTCCAACCTGATCCGCAACGCCATCGATGCCATGCCCCAGGGCGGCGATCTCCACGTCCGCATCAAGCCCGCGACCTACTGGCCCAGCGGCGCTCCCGGGGTCCGCATCACCGTCTCCGATACAGGCCTCGGCATCGACCCCAATACTCGCAAGCGCATCTACGAACCGTTCTTCACCACCAAGGGCAATCGCGGAACCGGCCTCGGACTTTGGGTCACCGCCAAAATTCTCAAGAAACACCGCGGTTCCATGCACGTGCGCAGCAGCGACAAGCCCGCTATGAGCTGGACCGCCTTCACGCTCTCGTTTCCCTGTTCAGGCGCCGAGGGCGAAGCCGCCGGTCTCGGCGAGATCGCCTGAGGCCTTCCTCATCGGGTCAATCCAGCCGTTGTAAATCTTTTCGATCACCCGGTAGCACTCACAGGCGACGTCTTCCAGCCCGTGATGGTCGTTGATCCGGATATCTCCGCGCCGGTACTCAATCAGCCCCACCCGCTGCAGTGCCCCTGCCGCCAGGCTCACGGAAGATCGACGCGTCCCGAGCATCTGGCCCAGAAACTCCTGCGTGAGCTCAACCTTCGACTCGCCGAGCCTGTCCTGCACCATCAGCAGCCACCGCGCCAGCCGCTCTTCCACCTCATGAAGCCGGTTACACGCCACCATCTGGGCCAGCGCCAGCGTCTCGCACTGCACCTGCTGCATCACCAGCTTCCGTACCGCGTCAATGGGCAGAAACTCCTGCTCGAACCGCTTGAAGCTCATCCTCAGGGCCGTTCCGCCGATCTGCGCCAGGCACCGTCTGGACCCAGTCTGCGGCCCCAAGAGCTGCACCGCCTCCGGAAAACCCTCCCGGCCACAGATCCCAACCTCCACGATCGCTCCATCGCCCATCGCAGTGACGATCGAAGCCATTCCCGAAGTGACAAAGTGGACGTACCGTGCTCGGTCATGTGCTTCGAACAGAACCACTCCGACCGGGAGCGACACAGGCTCAAGCACCAGGGTCAGCGCACGCCTGACCTCCGCCGGCAGTTTCTCCAGAAATCCGTTTGTAAGGGGTACTCCCACCGCACACCATCCGTTCCGAGATCCTTCGCAAGGAACAGCCGCACGTATCAGGCGGAAAGGTGCGATGAAGAACGTCTCGAGTCTACGCCCAAAAGGCTGCTCAACCTGTCCATCAGCGAACATAGTTGGGATTCCTGGCTCGCATCTTCGGCTGCTCTGCGGTATCCTATGTCCGGTACCGAACATACACGAGCATCCGCCGCGTATGAGAAGCCAACCATCTGGCCTGCGGAGGTGCTTCCTCCAAAGCTGACGCCGTGCGCAAGCGTCCTCTCCAGCCCTGACTGTTCCCAATTACCAGTTTCCAAGATCGTTCCCAAAAGAGGTTCGGCCATGGGCTCCCATCCGTATCGCGATCAGGCCTTTCTACCCTCTGACCAGGTCCACTCC
The DNA here is from genome assembly GCA_963795955.1 of uncultured Verrucomicrobiae bacterium. Lineage (GTDB taxonomy): Bacteria > Acidobacteriota > Terriglobia > Terriglobales > Acidobacteriaceae > Granulicella. The sequence goes on along the minus strand of CAWCJK010000001.1, from coordinate 881,309 downwards.
CTCGAAGATCCCGACCAGACTATGTTGCGTTTTCCCTCCATCGGCGCCGGCGAGATGGCGTTTGCTCTGTCGTTCTTTGTCGCTGCCGGAAGCGGCCGTTTTCAGTCGCTGAAAACCCCGGTGATCGCCGATGAAGTCTCCAGCCGTCGCGAATGTGGCCGGCTCTTTCGCCTGCTCTGCTCCGGAATCCCGTCCGCCGAGCCACCTGACCGCCCGCGTTCCGGCGAAATCACGTTGCCTGAGGCCTTTTGGAGTCTCTGGCAACAGTTCCAGGGGCACGATCAGCAGGTATCGGTCTGCGCCCGTGTGCTGGGGTTCCACCTGCTCATGGAAAACACTGGCGGAGCCGCTGTGTCCCCCTGGCTTGAGCCCTGTGCGGAGGATCCCCGGCTCGTGACGCTTCACCCCGTCGTCGTGGAGGCCATGGCCGTCGTTCCCCTCAGCGCAAGCGGCGAAGTTCCCGAAGACCGCTTCGTCTCAACCATCAAGTCGCTCACCGACGCCAACGTTTAAGCCCAGGGGCGGCCCGCCGGCCATTTCTTGGCCCGCCAGCATACTGCGTCCCGCCAGCCATGTATACTTGTAGTTAATCGAAGGATCGATCTGGTCTTCTTGCTTGTTCCGGCTTTACCGCTCTACTCGCATCAATTCCAAATTGCGTTCAGCGGTACATCAAAGCACTCAAGGAACAAGTCATGGAACAAGGTACAGTCAAGTGGTTCAACGATACTAAGGGCTTCGGCTTCATCACGCGTGAGAATGGAGCCGATGTGTTCGTCCATCACTCCGCGATCCAGAGCAACGGCTTCCGCAGCCTTCAGGAAGGCCAGAAGGTCTCATTCGACCTCGTCAAAGGCCCCAAGGGCTGGCAGGCAGAGCGGGTCCAGGTAGCGTAACCATCAAGAAGGCCGATCGCAAGATCGGCCTTCAGCCTTCCAAGGCTATGTCTTGGATCCAAAGCTTGCGGACGTGCGCAAGAGTCCTCTTTTCGCAGGTCACATCAGGCTTAAAGGAGCCTTCCTATGGCTACCCCCGTACGCGACAAGTACTACCTCCGCACTCTTCATGAAGAGATTGGTCTCTTCGACCGAAAGCTCGCCCACCTCCTCAAGTACGACAGCTTCGCCTCCGACCAGGATCGCGACACAGCCGCCGCCAAGCTCGCCGCCAAACGCGAACAGCTCGTTCGCGCAGCGCGCCAGATGGCCGACGAGGGTGTGGAGTTCAAGAACTCCGAAGTTCCCCGCTCCCTCCGAGGCGATGAGCCGGAGGCCGCCCCGGTAGCTGCCGTCCAGGCCACCCCCGCACCCGAGCCGCCCGCCATCGCGGGTCCCGGCAGGCGCTCCGCCGCCCAGACCACCTCCGTGCTCGACTTCGGCAGCGAAATCAAGGCCTACATCGAGAAGCGCCGCAAGTCCGCCCCCGTAACCACCGAAGCGTAGCCGCTCGAACCGCGTCATCTCGACCGGAGCAAAGACAGTTTCATCGTCTGCGCGGAGCGGAGAGACCCCCGCATTTTTGCCGGTGAGGCGACTTCGTCACACCAACGAAACACAGGGGCACACGGCTAAACGGCCGCCCACTTCAATTTCACCTCTAACCAGCCGTCATCATGCTGGTCAAAGTGCCTGTACGCGTCGATTGCTGACGCCACAGGCACTTTTTGCGTAAAGAACTGCTCCGGCCGGAACACCCCGCTCCGCACCAACTCAATCAGCCTCCGCAAGCATCCATGTCGCCTTTCACATGCCGCAAGCGACTCGCATGTCCGCGACCGTCTGCTTGCCAGACCGTCTAATCTGTTCATGAGGGCCCCTATCGCATGAAGCTCACGCGCTACACCAAATTCACCGGCGATCTTTCCACGAGCTTCGATCTCGAAGACCTCATGGAATCCCTCAGCGACTTCTTCCTGGACTCCGGCTTCCAGGACCCCTTCTCGCCCTACCAGAACAACGGCGACAACTCCATGGAAGACCTCCGCGAGGCCATTCGCCAGGCCCTCGACAACGGCGACATCCTCGACGAAGACGCCCAGGAAAAATACGAAGCCCTCCCCGAAGAAGGCAAGCAGGAGCTCGTCGAAAAGATCATCGAGCGCATGAAGAACGAAGCCTTCCTCAACGCCGAAGACCCCGCCGAAGGTCAGGGCCAGCAAGGCGACGGCGAATCTGAAAACGCCCGCTTCGAGGTCACCGACAAGGGCATGGACTTCCTCGGCTTCAAAGCCCTCCGCGATCTCCTCGGCCCGCTCGGCAAGAGCTCACTCGGCCGCCACGACACCCGCTACGAGGCCGCCGGCGTAGAAACCAACGGCTCCTCCAAGCAATACGAGTTCGGCGACTCCCTCAACCTCGACATCGGCCAGACACTCAACTCCGTCTTCGCGCGCGAAGGGCCGCCGGACGGCTCCGGCACCCTCAACCTCGAGTACACCGACCTCCACGTGCAGCAGGCAGACTTCCAATCCTCCTGCGCTACCGTCGTGCTGCTCGACTGCTCGCACTCCATGATCCTCTACGGCGAAGACCGCTTTACTCCAGCGAAACGCGTCGCGATGGCGCTCTCAGTCACCTCATCCGCACGCAGTACCCCGGCGACCAGCTCTCGCTCGTCCTCTTCCACGACTCCGCCGAAGAGATCCCGCTCTCGCAACTCCCGCGCGTCAAGGTCGGCCCGCATTACACCAACACCCGTGAAGGCCTCCGCATCGCGCAGCGCATCCTCCGCTCCAGCGGCAAGGACATGAAGCAGATCGTCATGATCACCGACGGCAAGCCATCCGCCCTAACGATGGAGGACGGCCGCATCTACAAAAACGCCTTCGGCCTCGACCCTCTCGTCATCGCCGAAACCCTCGAAGAGGTCGGCCGCTGCAAGCGCGCCAACATCATGATCAACACCTTCATGCTCGCCGACGACTTCCAGCTAGTGCAGTTCGTCCAGAAGATGTCCGCCATGTGCCGAGGCAAAGCCTACTTCACCACGCCGCAGACCCTCGGCCAATACCTCCTGCAGGACTACATGACCCGCCGCTCCAAGCTCGTGAACTAAGCCAAGCACTCGCGTATCGTTCAAAGCGAGCCCATGACGCCCTTCACCGAGTGGCAAACCTTCTACGAGATCATGGGCTCCGCAGCCGGAGCCCTCACCGGCCTCCAGTTCGTCACCATGGCGCTCGTCGCAGACCTGCCCATGGGCCCCGCTGAGTCGCAAATCGGCGCCGAGTTCTCCACTCCCACCGTCGTTTACTTCGGCACCGTTCTCCTGGTCGCCGCGCTCCTCGCCATGCCTTGGAGAGGCGTCACCGCGCCCGCCATCATCTGGGGCATCGCCGGTGCCGCCGGAACCGCCTACACCCTCGTCGCCGGTTGGCGCATGCGCGTCCAGCACGTGTACAAGCCGGTCCTCGAGGACTGGATCTTCCGCCTCGCCGTCCCTCTCACCGGATACGTCGCCGTCGCCACCTCGGCCTGCATCGCGCCATTTGCGCGCCGGCCAGCTCTCTTCGTCCTCGCCGCCGCGGCCCTGGTTCTCCTGTTCAACGGCATCCACAATGCCTGGGACAACGTGACCTACATCGTCTTCACGAGGAAAGCGGACCTGCAGTCAGGCAATCAACACTGACCTGCTCTTGCGATTGGGCCACCTCATTTCGCAGCTCCGGGTACAACGCGCTCACAAGTCTCGAATCGAAGCACCGTAAGGAATACGTCCAGCAGGATCAGCAGGACAAGGAGTATCCCGCTGATCTGCTGGACTCGGGTCATGAACATGCTGCTCCCCAGAACGCGTCTTAGGCGGCGAGGCGTTCCTGGTGGGCGCGTTGGCTGTTCCAGTCGGTGGTGGCGACCACAGAGGCCTCGGCAAGCGAGTTGCCCTCGAAGATCCTGGCCGCCGCCGTGTCTTTGAAGCCGAACAGCAGCGGCAACGCCCACGAGCTTGAGGCGAAGACCGTATCCATCTTGCCGTGAGTCTCAAATGAGAAGACGGGTTTCGCGCCGAAGCGGTAGTCCGTTAGCAGGGACTGCACCAGGATGAAGCCGCTGGTGGCGAAGGCTGTCCGTGCCGCAGCTTTGTTGTTGGACCGGGCGCAAACCACGCCCACGGTGAAGAAAAACGCGGCGTGGCAGTAGTCGATGATGCCGTGCACTGTCGGGCTGATCACCTTGGGTAAACCAGCCTCGGGACGGTTGGCGGATTCGATCAGAAACATGGGTCTTCCTTTCGCACCGTCATCAGGCGGCCATGGGCTGTTCCCAGGGTTTCAGGACGATCTTGATGCAACGGTCCTGCTTGTCGCGGAAGATGCGGTAGCCTTCAGGCGCGCTATCCAGCGGCAGTGTGTGGCTTATGACGAAAGACGGGTCGATCTCGCCTCTCTGAATACGCTCTAGTAACGGGCCCATGTAACGCATCATGTGCGTCTGGCCGGTCTTCATCGTGATGGCCTTGTTCATGTAAGCGCCGATAGGAACTCTGTCGATAAAGCCCCCGTAAACGCCGGGAATGGAGATGGTTCCGCCCTTCTTGCACGCCATAATGATCTGGCGAAGGACGATGGGACGATCGGTCTCGATGCGGGCCATCTGTTTCGCGCGATCATAGGCATACATCACACCGTGACCTGAGGCTTCCAGGCCGACCACATCCATGCAGGCGTCGGGGCCACGGTTGCCGGTCATCTCGTGCAAGGCGTCCAGCACGTCCACTTCGTCGCAGTTGAGCGTCTCCGCGCCGGCCGCGCGAGCTAATTCGAGCCGCTCCGGCACACGGTCGATCGCGATAACGCGGCCCGCTCCGAGCATGAAGCAGCTACGAATGGCGAATTGCGCCACGGGACCGCAGCCCCAGACAGCGATCGTGTCGCCCTGGCGGATGTTGCAGTTTTCCGCACCCATGTAGCCCGTTGGGAAGATGTCTGACAGGAAGACGACCTTCTCGTCAGGGATGCCGTCGGGTATCTTGATCGGACCGACGTCAGCGTACGGAACACGCGCATACTGCGCCTGCCCGCCCGCAGTAGCCGCCCAACATGTGGGTATAGCCAAACAGACCGGAGGGGCTGTAACCCATCATCTTTTCTGCAATCCAGGCGTTTGGGTTGGAGTTATCGCAGCAGGACCAAAGCTGCTCCTTGCACGCCCAGCAGTTGCCGCACGCGATCGTGAACGGAACAACAACGCGGTCGCCGACCTTGAGCTTGTCTTTGTTTACGCCCGGTCCGACCTCCACCACCTCGCCCATGAACTCATGGCCCATGATGTCGCCCTGTTCCATCGTGGGGATGAAGCCATCGTAGAGGTGAAGGTCGGAGCCGCAGATACAGGTGCTGGTGATGCGGACGATGGCATCACGCGGGTTAAGGATCTTGGGGTCAGGCACATCGTGCACCTGCATCTTTTCTTTGCCCATCCAGCAGACGGCTTTCATATCAAGACTCCTTGGTGAACTCCTAAGCGGATCGAGAAATGATGGAGCGGACGCGCGGCATGGGCTCACCCACGCACGGCGAAGCAGCAGGGCCTGTATCCGCTCTACGCGGATCGGCTGTAAGCTGGCGCGACTTGCGGGTCAGGCAGGTTGTTCTTCTCGCGGAAAAGGGCCTGCTCGATGTGGCCGTGGAGACCACGAGGGCCATGCGTCTGGCCACGCGTTGTGGGCACCTCGCCGGTTTCCAGCAGTTGTTTGAACCGGCGAACGTCCTCGCGTACGACGAACTCGGGGTTCTTGCCGAAGAGGGTAGCGAGACCGGATGCTAGCGGGCCACCCGGCAGGCCGTACTGCACGTTGGCGGTGATGAACGTGCCGCGTCCCTGCGGGTCGGCGCGGAAGTCGACTGAGCCGCTCGTCCGGATGTCGGAGGGAGGAAGGGAGCGCCAGGCAATGCGTTGGTTCGGGTTATCTTCGGTGATCTCCGCGTTCCACCGGATCTCGCGTTGCCCGGGGCCGAGGGCGGTCCATTCTGAACGGCGGCTGTCGAGTTCTCGGACCGTTTTAAGGTGGACCATGAAACGAGGCAGCCCGGCGAAGTCGCGCCACAAAGCGTATGCCTGCTCAGGTGAAGCGTTTACGAGGAAGACCGCGTGAGTATCTGCTTGGCTTGACGGGGCCTGCGCTGCTTTATACGCAAGCAGGCCGCCCGCTGCGGCCAGGGCGGTTCCGGCTTTGGAACGACGCGTGAGGCCATAAGCGATCAGTGCAGTCGCACCAAACACCATGGTTTTCGGACCGAATGGAAGCTGACGGGACTGGTTGTTGGACGACCCAGTAGGCTGCATCGAAAAACTCCTTCCGTGCCTGTGCACGGCGCCTCGGGAAAGAGCCGAGGACTCGCAAGGAGGTTCGGGTAGCGCTGCGATGAAGGTGGTGGCCTGATGTCGGTGACGTACTAACGCCAGGTACGCCATCCCAAAGCGGTGCGTACCCGCTGGGATCCGAGCTCATGCGGAGCCCGGCTGCGTGCTGCCGGAGAACTGCCCGGGCAAAGTAACAACTATGGACGTAAGGTCGTCATCCAAGGTTGCCGGTCATCGTAAAAAAGGGCAACTTGTTCGAACTCATCGAGCAACGGCTCCAGCGCAAAGAAACAGGCGGCCAAAGTGGCGAAATGGGCTTGTCGCTCCCGATGACAAACGCTTTTCAAACTCAGGTTCGAATGCCCCTGCTGTCGCGCTCAACACGCAAACATCTGCGGGACGCACGATACCCTAACCCTCGATGCCCTCCCGTACCGCCTATCTCCGCCGTGCCCGCCATTGGATCGCCAATCGCGGTTGGGGCGGCTTCTTCGAACAAGTCCTATGGCGGCTCAAGCTGAAACTGAAACGCAAGCCGGTTCCCGGCCGCGAAGGCCCCGACAAAGGCCCGCATCCGTTCGACCGCGAATACAACGTCGACACCACCGGCCTCGTCTGGGGTGAATCGCTCGACAGCGCCGACCCTGCCTCCACGGCCAAGTACTGGGCCACCGGCTACTACGGCATCGCACCCTCCGCCTTCAACGCCGCGCTCGACCGCCTCGCGCTCGATTGGGCCCGCTTCACCTTCGTCGACATCGGCTGCGGCAAAGGTCGCGCTCTGCTGCTCGCGACACGTCATCCCTTTCGCAGCTTCCTGGGCGTGGAACTCTCGCCCGATCTGGCCGCCGTCGCCCAACGCAACCTCGCCGCGTTCCGCGCGCCGTGGCGGCAGCCGGACATTGACGCCAAGCGACCGTCGCAGCCGACGCGACCACCGTTCCCCTGCCCGATGGCCCGCTTCTGCTCTTCCTCTACCACCCGTTCGCCGCGCCGGTGATGCAGCGCTTCCTCGATCACGTGCTCGCATCCGCACGCACCGCACGCGCGCGACATCTATCTGCTCTACACCAACCCCGAACTCGCGCCCATGCTCGACGCCACACCCGGCCTCGTTCGCCTCTGGCAGCAAACGTCGGCGCTCACGCCCGAAGAGACCGCGGCCGACCGGTTCAACTCAACCGAGGAACACACCGTCGCCTACCGCGTTCAGCCCGTAAATGAAATTGCTTCGAGTTGAGGCTGCATATTAATTCCACTCGATTCGGTATCCTGTCTTTAGTCGCCCGCGTGTTCCCCGCCCCGCAGTGGCGACCTCAACTGGACCTCCGTACAAGTCCAGACTTAAGTCCTGAATCGAACGTACTTTAGGTCAGAAGTACCCCCCGGGAGGGGGTACCTGCCTACGCCGTTGCGGTCGCGCCAGACCCGGTAAAGCCCCCACGCCGCGGCCGTGCAGTTGTCCATGATGCGGCCATCCAACAGCATCGCCTCGAACTCCCCCACCGGCACCCGGTGCACCGTCATATCGTGCTCCTCAGGATCACGATCATGCTCGCCCGGGCTGAGGTCCTCAGCCAGAAACGTGTGATGCATCTGCCGCATCACGCCATAGCCAATCCACAACCGCCCCAGCTCCGTGACGCGCCCGGCGCGCAACCCCGTCTCCTCCCGGAGCTCCCCCAAGGCCATCTCCCGAGGATCCACCTCAGCCTGCTCCCATCCACCCTGAGGCAACTCAAAGTAAGTCCCGCCCACCGTGTACCGATACTGCCGCACCAGCCACAAGAAATCGCCTGCATCGGTCCGCTCCAGCGGAATCACGATGCACGCAGGGTCCTTGTCCACAACGCCGTAGATCCCACGCTGCCCGTTGGACCGCTCGATCACGTCCTCACGCACGCTGGTCCACGGATTCCGATACACCTCACGGCTGCTGATGGTCTTGATCGACAAACACACACTCCTTACTGAATCTGCAGCACAGCCAGGCTCATCTTCGGCAGCAGAACCTGATCGGACTCGATCTTCACCTCAGGGCGCGAGGCCAGCTTCATCGCCTCTCCTTCCCGCGCTGCGAGCCTCACCTCCGCCTCACCGACGTTCATCAGCACGCGCACGGAGCCTCGACGAAGGATGAGCGCCTTGTCCTCCGACGTGCAGGAGACCTCCGTGTGCCCGAAGTCGCCGTCGTTCAGGTCCACCGTGCACCGGCGCAGCTTGATGCACTCCTTCACCCACGCCAGCATCTCCGCATGCTCGCCCTCGTGCACCTCGCTCCAGTTCAGCTTGGAGCGGTCGAAGGTCTCCCGTGACTCCGGGTCCGGCACCTCGTCCTCATTCCACCCAAACGCCGCGAAATCACGCTTGCGCCCCTCGCAAACCAGCCGCCGCATCTCCTCTTCCTCGTGGTCGGCGAAGTACTGGAACGGATTGCTTGCCGCGAACTCCTCGCCCATCCACAGCATAGGGATGAACGGGGCCATCAACACCAGCCCAAGCGCCACCTTCGAGGCCTCCAGCCCGACCAGGTGCTCGAGCCGCTCGCCCGCCGCGCGGTTCCCCACCTGATCATGGTTCTGGATGTACCCGATGAAGTGGTGGGCCGAGAGGCCCTCCACCGGCCGCCCATGCGTGTGGTGCCTGTACCGAGAAAACTTGCCGTCGTAGACGAACGCCGCCCGCAACGACTTCACAAGGTCATCCATGCTGCCGAAATCGTCATAGTATCCACGGCCCGGATCGCTCCACAGCAACGTGAACAGCGCGTGATGGAAGTCATCGCTCCATTGCGCATCCATGCCGTACCCATGCCCCTCGCGCGGCCGCACAAACTTGGGGTCGTTCAGATCACTCTCCGCAATCAACACGAAGCGCTTATTCAACGTGTTGCCCAGCCGCTCTACCTCCGCCGAAAGCTGCTCCATGAAGTGCACGGCAGAGCGATCGATGTACTCGTGCGTCGCGTCCAGGCGCAAGCCGTCGCAGTGATACTCGCGCAGCCACATGAGCGCGTTGTCCAGGAAAAACCGCCGCACCTCGTCGCTGCCGCTCTCATTGAAGTTCACCGCCGCGCCCCAAGGCGTGTGGTATTTGTCCGTGAGGTACGGACCGAACTTCCCTGTGTAGTTGCCTACCGGACCGAAGTGGTTATAGACGACGTCCAGCAGCACGGCGAGGTTCTTCGCATGGCAAGCATCGACGAATCGTTTGAAGCCGTCCGGCCCGCCGTAAGGCTCGAACACCGCGTAGAGAAAGACGCCGTCGTAGCCCCATCCTCGATCGCCGGCGAACTCATTGATCGGCATCACCTCGACGTGAGTGATTCCGAGATCCACGAGGTAGTCGAGGTGCTTGATCGCACTATCGAAGGTCCCTTCTTTGCTGAAGGTACCGATATGCAGCTCATAGATGATCGCGCTTGCGAGCGGCGGAGTGTGCCAGTTCGAATCCGTCCACTGGAATGCCTGCTGGTCATAGACTCGCGACGCGCCATGTACGCCCTGCGGTTGCCAAAGGCTTCGCGGATCCGGATACGCAGTGGAATCCTTGTCGATGAAGAACGCGTAGTCTGAACCTGGGCCGGCTTCTTTCAGATTGAGCTTCCACCAGCCACGTTGTTCAGGACCTTGCATCGCGACCGGCGCACGACCATCTACCTGAAGCCGCATTTCGTGCGCACGCGGCGCCCAGATCCTGAATTCGTACACAGTCGCTCTCCTTGCTTATCTGACCTCTAGCTATAGATCCGCGCGAACCAGTAGCGCTACAGGGAACGCGCTCAGAAGCGCAGATGCGCTCTGCGCGCCGCCCTCCACCTCTTCGCCACTGAGGCAATTGCGCCAACGACCTTGCGGAAGCTGCAGGGTTGCGTTGTTTACCGGCCCCGACTGCGTCCAGCGTGGTGCGATGGTGATGACGGCATCCCCACGCTGGAACGCAATGACGCGCTCCGCGTCCGCGCCCTTGGCCTGTAGCGGTTTGTACCCGGCCTCGGCTCCGAACCACTCCGGATGCTCGGCGCGCAACGTGAGGCTCTGATGCACTACCCACAACTTTGGGAGACCGTCATCCATGCGCGTAACGATCTCCGCCGCCTTCATCTTATGCAGTTCGTCGAGAAGCTTCGACCTGAGGCCGTAGTCCACGGGACGCCTGTTGTCCGGGTCGACCAGCGACAGATCCCATAGTTCGCCGCCCTGGTACAGATCGGGCACGCCCGGCGCTGTCTGCTTCAGCAGGGTTTGCGTTAGCGAGTTTACGCGGCCCGCTTGCAGGATCTCGCCAACGAAGCCCTCCAGGTCTCGCGTAAACGCCTGGTCCTTCAACAACGACTCCAGGTACTGGTTCAGGGCGTCCTCGTACTCGGCATTGTTCGCGACCCAGCTTGTCCGGACCTTGGCCTCGCGCATCGCCTTTTGCATGTACTTCTTGATTCGCTCGATGTCGATCGGCCACGCTCCGACGAGCGTTTGGTACAGGAACCACTCCGTTCCCGTATCCACCTCATCGCTGCGGTACTTGGCAGTCATGTCATGCCATTGCTGTACCTTCTCTGCGAAGCGGTCGGGGACCTCGCTCAACACGCAGAGCCGCGCACGGACGTCATCGGACCGCTTCGTGTCGTGTGTGCTCAACGTGGTCATGGTGGTTGGAAACGTCTGCTGAATCGTCGCGTTGTAGTTGTGGAATTCCTCAAGGCTGAATCCGCTGCACGCAGGGTTGCCACCAACCTCATTCAGCGCGGTCAGGCGGTTGTAGCAGTAAAACGCAGTGTCTTCGACGCCCTTGGCCATTACCGGGCTGGTGAACTGCTGAAACAGGTAGACGAACTCCGCTTCTCGCTCACCGGTGACCTTGGACTGCAGCACGTCGCGCATGAAGTCAAACAGCGATCCGTCGATGTCGAGGCGATTGTCTTTGGCGCACTCCGCAGCCTTCGTAATGATCTCGCGATCCTCATCCGTGATCTCGTTCCGGTTAGGGATCACGTAGGTGCGATAAATGGAGAAGCACGAGGCGAACTCGCGAATCGCACGACGGATCTCAGCCCGAGTGAAATCGCGGTACTCACGGTTCATCTCGCATATCTCAACGAAGAGGCTGGCGAGACGGTTCACATCAGAGCCGAGCGCCTCCTGTGTGACATTGAGTTTCTTATCGTGCGCGATGACGGGGTACATGGATTCGTCACCGGTGAACTCACGGTAGTGCTCGCCCAGACGGATGAGACCTTGGGGCTGCACCAGCAGCCCAAGAACCTGATTCATGAAGTCATAGCCGCTGGTTCCCTGGATCGGCCACTCTTTGCGCAGCCACTCCCCGGGTTCGAGGATTTTTTCGCCGATGATCCATGCGTCCGGGGCGTGCTGGCGCAGACGCTGGAAGTACTGCAACGGATCACGAAGGCCGTCAGGATGGTCCACACGCACTCCGTCAAGCACTCCGTCCCGCAACCACCTCAAGATGAGCGCGTGCGTCTCTTCGAACACGTACTCGCGCTCCATGCGCACACCGATCAGCGTGTTCACGTCGAAGAAACGTCGATACCCAAGCTGCTGATCCGCCGTCTTCCAGTACGACAACCGGTAGTTCTGCTGAGATAGAAGTTCGTCGAGTGCGTCAGGATCTCCGTTCATCTCCTCGATTACGCGATCGATCTCGCGGCATGTGTCACGCTCTTCCGCGCAGAGCCGGTCCAGCAAACCCTGCAGAACGCGCTTGTCACGATCACGCGCGTTCAGCTTCCAGCGGTCCCATTCCTCTGCCGATGGCAGCCGGCCGAAGCTCGCGGAAAGGAACCGCAGGGTGTCGCTTCCTGCGCGATCTGCTGCCTTTGTAAGAATCATCGGCAGGGTTGTGGGCGAGATCGGCAACGATTGGCTGGAAGCTTCAATGGTGAACTGGGAGCCCTGCCGTTTGATCTTGACGCCGCCATCGCGCAGAACGCGCCCGTACTGATCGGCCAGGATGGGCACGAGCACCTTGTCTCGGAGCCGCTCCTCGTTGGACTGCCAGTCGATATCGAAGAAGCCCGCGTATCGGCTATTCGTACCGTTCTCGAGAACATCCCACCAATAGCGGTTCTGCCGGCCGAGGCTCATGTGGTTCGGGACGATGTCCAGAACCTGCCCCAACCCGATGTCTCCCAAGCGCTTGCAGAACATCTCATGCGCAGCCGCACCGCCCAGTTCTTCATTCACCTTGCGATGATCGACGACATCGTAGCCGTGCATGCTGTGGGGCGCAGCCTGCAGATACGGCGAGCTATAGACGTGCGTGATGCCCAGCTTCTTCAGGTACGGCGCAATCTCGGCCGCTTTCTCGAACCCGAAGTTCTCATGAAGCTGCAGCCGGTAGGTTGAGCCTGGAACACGCGCCATTGCACTACTCCGCGTTCAATGTTTCGGGGCACGCCAGACTGGGAGAGCGCTGCCCTCCATCCGCTCGATTGGCCGCCGTCTTGGCTGATAGAGTCCCCCGGAAACCCGGGGGTTGTATCCCCTGGTTACCGGCGGCCGTCGTCGGGAGCCTGCGGCTTCCATTGTCCGGAGAGCGTAAACGCCGCGTGAACCAGCGCCAAGTGCGTGAGCGCCTGGGGGAAGTTCCCGAGCATTCGCTTGGCTCTTGGGTCGTACTCCTCGCTGATCAGGCCCACGTCGTTGCAAAGACCAATAAGCCGCTCAAAGAGCTCTCGAGCCTCCTGTTCCCGCCCGATCAGATGAAGGCAGATCACCATCCAGAAGCTGCACGGGAGGAACGCGCCCTCGCCGCCGCGGAGCCCATCGGGAGATTTGTCGGGGTTGTAACGCTGCACCAGCCCGTCGCGCATCAGGTGCTTCTGGATCGCGTCCACGGTGCCGACCATCCGGGGATCATCAGGCGCGAGAAACCCGGTCAGTGCGATGCGCAAGCAGGACGCGTCGAGGTTCCGAGACCCATAGCTTTGGGTGAAGGCGTTCAGCCGTTTGTTGAACCCTTTATCGAGGATCTCCTTGCGCAGTTTGTCCCGGTTCTTACGCCAGAGCTTTACATTGCCGGCACCATCGAAACGTTCATAGTTCCTCACCGCGCGATCGAGCGCCACCCAGGCCATCACCTTGCTGTGTACAAACTGCTCGCGACGGCTGCGAACCTCCCAGATGCCCTCATCGGGCAGCATCCAGATGTCGCAGAGATGGTCGACAAGCGCTGCCTGCAGGTCGGTGGAGGGCGCGCGGAGATCGTCATCGACCTCTGGAGTGCGGTTCAGGGCTGCGGCAACCTCGCCGAACACATCCAGCTGAAACTGTTCTGATGCGGCGTTTCCTATGCGAACCGGGTGCGATGATTCATAGCCGGGGAGCCAGTTCGCGACCCACTCCTGTAGCCGGCGCTCGCCGTTGATGCCGTACACGGTTTGCATCTGGTCCGGGGCGCCAGCGATGGCGCGCAGCAGCCATGAACGCCAGCGGACCGCCTCGTCGGTATACCCGGCGAGAATCAGAATCAGTAGCGTGAAAGCGGTGTCACGCAACCAGCAATACCGGTAATCCCAGTTCCGCTCGCCACCGATCTTCTCGGGTAACCCGGCGGTCGGTGCGGCGACGATGCCGCCCGTCGGGTCGTAGGTCAGCGCTTTCAACGTGAGCAGGCTGCGCTGGACGACCTCGCGGTACGGGCCTGAATACTTGCATTTCGCGGACCATTCGGTCCAAAACGACTCGGTGTCCTGCAACTCCCGTGCTGGATCCACCTTCGGCGGTAACGGCTCGACTGAGCTCGCATACGTAAGTGCAAAGCAGATCGAATCGCCCTCGCGCACCGTGAACTCGGAGACGGTGCTCAGGCCCTCGGCCCGAAAAGGCGTCTGGATCCCTTGCATGCATTGGCTTCGGAGTACGGCCATATTCGGGCCGGCAATGGCGCGGATCTCGTTGTCGTCCATGGTGACCCACGGAACCGTCAGACCATAGTCAAACCGTAACGCCATATCCAGGCGCATCTTCACTCGCCCGCGGATTCCGCGCACGATCCGGATCACGTCGGAGTGCTTGCCACGCGGCGGCATGAAGTCGATCAGCAGGACCTCGCCCGCGGAGGTCGCGAACGTGGTCTCCAAGATCAGTGTGTCCTGGCGGTACCGGCGACGAACGTCGCGCAGCTTGCCCTGCGGCGCGATTCGCCAGAAGCCGTTTTCCCTGGTTCCGAGCAGAGCCGCGAAACACGCCGGCGAGGAGAAGTTTGGCCAGCACAGCCAGTCGATAGAGCCATCTCGACTGACAAGCGCGGCAGCCTGGAGGTCACCGATGAGAGCGTAATCCTCGATCTTCGCCGCGTGCAGCGGCAACCTGGACTTCTTTCCAAACCCCTCAGGCAAACGCCCCTCCGCCGCTGCTCTTTCCCCGGACCGGCACAGCCGACAACCAGCCCTGAGTGTCACGCATCCGTCAGGTTGATCCAACAAACCCGCACGAAGCCTGCGGGTAAGATGCAGGCCTGCAGCCACCAAAAGAAGCCGTTTCCATCGGCCTCGATGCCGTAAAGGAGGAGCACCAAGATATGAAGCCCACCGAAGGTCGCCGCCGCGTTGTCATCGAGGAGATTCAACCGGTGGTCAACGGGGGGCGTTTCCCTGCCAAGCGCACAGTCGGCGATCAGGTGACCGTCACGGCCGCGATCTTCTCCGATGGCCATGACCATGTGGGCGCGCGGCTGCTTTACCGCCATAGCTCCGAGAAGGCCTGGAGCACCGTTCCGTTCACCGCGCTGCCCAACGATATGTGGACCGCGCGATTTCCGGTCGACAGGCTTGGCACCTGGCATTTCACCGTCGAGGGCTGGGTCGATCACTTCGACACCTGGATTGTTGATCTCGGCAAACGGCTCGCGGCCCAGCCCGACCCCAGGCAGCCGACTCAGCAGGTAGAGCCGCAGGACATCCCGTTGCAGCTGCGGATTGGAGCAGGGCTGCTCGAGGAGGCGGCCGGGCGGGCAAAGGGCGCGGATGCAGCGAAGCTCAAAGCTGGAGCGGTCGCACTTCGCAAACTCGCCGACGAGAATCGCCCGTTCTACGAAACGCCTTTGGCAGACGAAATGGTCGAGCTGGCAGCGCGCTACCCCGACCTGACCTACGCGACCCGCTGTGAGAGCGAGTTTCCGGTCTGGGTGGATCGCGAACGTGCGCGGTTTTCAGCGTGGTACGAACTTTTTCCGCGCTCCGCAGCGCCCGTTCCCGGCCAGCATGGCACCTTTCGCGATGTGATCACGCGCTTGCCCGAGATCGCGTCCATGGGGTTCGACATCGTGTACATGCCACCCATTCACCCGATCGGGATGCAGTTCCGGAAGGGCAAGAACAACAACGTGAGGTCCGAGCCGGGCGACGTCGGCAGCCCGTGGGCGATCGGCGGCCCAGAAGGCGGACATACGGCGCTTCACCCGCAACTTGGCACCTTCGCGGACTTCGACGCGCTCGTGGCCGCCGCGAAAGAGAACGGGATGGAGATCGCGCTTGATATCGCCTTCCAGTGCTCGCCCGATCACCCCTGGGTAGAGGAGCACCCAGAGTGGTTCAAGATGCGGCCCGACGGCACCATCCAATACGCTGAAAACCCCCCGAAGAAATATCAGGACATCTACCCGCTCAACTTCGAATCGAGCGACTGGCGGGGGTTGTGGGACGCTCTGTACGGCGTATTCACGTTTTGGATCGACCGCGGCGTGCGTGTCTTCCGCGTCGACAACCCACACACCAAGGCACTGCCCTTCTGGGAGTGGTGCATCAACGCGATTCACGAGGACACGCCGGAGGCGATCTTCCTCGCGGAAGCCTTCACTCGTCCTCACGTGATGTATCAGCTTGCAAAAGGCGGCTACACCGAGGGCTACACCTACTTCACGTGGCGCAACACCAAGAAGGACCTCGAGGAGTACTTCACCGAGATCTGCAATCCCCCGGTTTCGGACTTCTTCCGTCCGAATGTGTGGCCGAATACCCCGGACATCCTGCACGAGCAGTTGCAGACGGGGGGACGCGCGATGTTCCAGCAGCGCGCCATCTTAGCGGCTACGCTCAGCGCAAACTGGGGCATCTATGGACCAGCGTTCGAGCTGTGCGAGGGGCGTCCAGCCAAGCCCGCGGCCGGGAAGAAGGGTTCCGAAGAGTACCTGGATAGCGAGAAGTACCAGATTCGCGAGTGGGACCGCTCCGACCCTATCTCGATCGCACCGCTGATCACGCAACTGAACAAGATCCGACACGAAAACGTGGCTCTGCAGCGCAACGAACACCTGCACTTTCACTCGACAGACAACGATCAGGTGATGTGCTATTCAAAGGCGAGCGAGGACGGCGCCAACCACGTCATCGTCGTCGTGAACCTCGACACCAAAAAGGAGCAGACCGCGTGGATCAGGCTGCGGCTGGACTACCTCGGCGTCCCGTGGGATACGACCTTTGAAGTCGAGGACCTGCTCACCGGCGCGCGGTACACATGGAAGGAGTGGAGCTACGTCGCCCTGACACCGGAGCAGACGGCGCATATTCTACGCGTAGTCCCCGCGCCAAAGGTGGCCGTAGTTGCGGAGGATGTTTCCGCACCCGCGGAAACGACTCACAAGGATGACCTTGAAATGCCCCTGACCACCGCGACCGTCCGCACCGCATCCAACCCGTCTCAGGAACCCGCGTGAAAGGTCCCGCAAGAGTGAAGAAGCCCTGCAGCGCCAGCGATCCGCTCTGGTACAAGGACGCGATCATCTACGAACTGCACGTGCGTGCGTTCGCGGACTCCAACGCCGACGGCATCGGCGACTTCCAGGGGCTGATCGGCAAGCTCGATTACCTGCAGGACCTCGGCGTTACCTGCCTTTGGATCCTTCCGTTCTTCCCTTCGCCGCTGAAGGATGACGGCTACGACATCTCCAACTACCGGGATGTCAACCCGAGTTACGGGACGATCGACGACTTCAAGGAGTTCATGGATGCCGCTCACGAGCGCGGCATGCAGGTCATGATTGAGTTGGTCATCAATCACACCTCTGACCAACATCCGTGGTTTCAGGCAGCGCGGAAGGCGCCGAAGGGCTCGCCGGAACGTGAGATGTACGTCTGGAGCGATACCGACAAGCTCTACGATGGCGTGCGAATCATCTTCACCGACACCGAGAAGTCGAACTGGACGTGGGACGAGGTCGCGCAACAGTACTACTGGCACCGCTTCTTCTCGCATCAGCCTGACTTGAACTTCGACAACCCGCGCGTGATGGAAGAGGTGCTCGACACGATGCGCTTCTGGCTGGACATGGGGGTCGATGGCCTGCGACTTGACGCGATCCCTTACCTCATCGAGCGTGACGGAACCAGTTGCGAAAACGTGCCGGAGACCCACGTCAAGATAAAAGAGGTCCGTAAGGTCATTGATGAGGAGTACGAGAACCGCATGATCCTGGCCGAAGCGAACATGTGGCCGGAGGACGTGCGCCCATACTTCGGCGACGCGGACGAGTGCCATATGGCTTTCCACTTCCCGCTCATGCCCCGCATTTACATGGCAGTGCGGCAGGAAGATCGGCTACCCATCACAGACATCATGGCGCAGACGCCGGAGATCCCACCTTCATGCCAGTGGGGTCTGTTTCTGCGCAACCATGATGAGCTCACGCTCGAGATGGTCACCGACGAAGAGCGCGATTACATGTACATGGCGTATTCGGCCGACCCTCGGATGCGCATCAACGTCGGTATCCGCCGTCGTCTCGCGCCCTTGCTCGACAACAACCGTCGTCGCATCGAGCTGTTGAACTCACTTCTGTTCAGCTTCCCGGGGACGCCGATCATCTACTACGGCGACGAGCTAGGCATGGGCGACAACATCTACCTCGGAGACCGCAACGGGGTCCGGACACCAATGCAGTGGAACTCCGACAGAAATGCGGGCTTCTCCAAGGCTGTCCCTGCAAAGCTTTACTTCCCCGTGATCATGGATCCGATCTGGGGCTACCAGGCGATCAACGTCGAGGCACAGCAGTCGGACCCATCGTCGCTGCTGCATTGGACGCGAAACATGATCGCGCTCCGGAAGCTGTTTCGCGTATTCGGCCGCGGAACCCTGGAGTTCTTGCATCCTTCCAACCGCAAGATCCTGGCGTACATCCGCAGCTACGAGAGCGAGGACGGGCATTGCGAAACCGTGCTTTGCGTCGCGAACTTGTCGCGTTTCGCGCAGCCCGTGGCGCTCGATCTGGCAAAGTACGCAGGCCGCCAACCGGTCGAAATGCTCGGATATGTTTCCTTTCCCCAGGTCGGCAAAGGACTCTATCCTCTGACCTTGGCGCCCTACAGTTTTCTGTGGCTTGAATTGCAGGAGGGAAGCCCTATGCCGGAGGTTCCAACCGTCGAACATCCGGAGGCCGCTTTGGCCGAGAGGCTCGGAGACACAGCGCCTGTGCCTGTGAACCGGCTCGGTGCCCTGTTGAACGAATCAGGCCAAGCGGTGCTCGAGCAGGTCTTGCCGCAGTACATCTCGCAGCGCCGCTGGTTCGGCGGCAAGTCACGCACGATCCGGTCAGCACACATGGCGACCGTGACGGCCGTCCCGGGCATTGACGCTGCGCTTGCGGCGGTGAACGTGGTCTACGACGATGGCACGTCTGACCTGTATCAACTGCCGCTTGCGATGGCGTTCGGGCGAGAGGCGGATGAGCTTTTGCATCAGTCGCCGGGATCGGTAATCGCAACGATCGCCAGGTCAGACGGTCCCGTAACCGTTTATGACGCTACCGCGAATGCCGAGTTCCGTACGTCACTGCTGAACATGATCACCAGGGGATCTGAGGTTGCCATGAATCTTGGCGTCTCGAATGCTTCCCTTTCCGCAGCAAAGGCGAGCAACCTGGACGGGCGCGAACTGCTGGATCTTCCCTCGCGCGTGGGCTCCGCTGAGCAGTCGAATACGAGCATCCTGTTTGACGAGAAGGCGATTCTGAAGCTGTTTCGCCGCTTGCGGCCCGGCGAAAACCCCGACGTCGAAATCACCCGCTTCCTCACGGAGGTCGCTCACTATCCAAACGTTCCCGCGTACCTCGGCGACGTGCATCGCACAGACGATCGCACTACCCTTGCGTTCCTGCAGGCGTTCGCGCCAAACGAGGGCGACGGCTGGGATTGGACGCTCGAAGAACTGGACCGATTCTTCGACAGTGTCGCTCGAACTCCGGCACCTTCGTCTGCGCCGTCAACCCTGCAGCTCGGGGACACGCCCCAGATCGCTCCAGAACTTCGCGAACATGCGGCAATGTCACTCGAGGCAGCCCAGCTATTGGGCCGCCGCACCGGCGAACTGCATGTTGCCTTAGGAACGCCCACGGAAAACCAGGCATTTGCCGCCGAGTCTTTCACCACCCACGATCTCGCGGCGGAACGCGACCGCATCACCGCGCAAGCGGACGCCGCAATCAGCACACTGTCTCAGCTTCTTGACCGCGTGCCGGCGGAGCTTCGGGCCGGCGCGGAGACACTCATCTCGAAAGCGTTCTAATATCGCTGGCCTGCTCGCTGGGTTGGACGGCGACCCTGCGCGTTTCGGTCAGCGCATACGGATTCACGGCGACTACCACCTCGGTCAGACCCTGCGGGCTCGCTC
This sequence comes from uncultured Verrucomicrobiae bacterium, assembly GCA_963795955.1. Classification (GTDB taxonomy): domain Bacteria; phylum Acidobacteriota; class Terriglobia; order Terriglobales; family Acidobacteriaceae; genus Granulicella. Next base: position 861,385 of record CAWCJK010000001.1, on the reverse strand, counting down.
CGACTTCATGCTGGTGGACTTCGAAGGCGAGCCGGCGCGCAGCCTCGAAGAGCGTCGGCGCAAACAGTCACCGCTTCGGGATGTCGCGGGCATGCTCCGGTCGTTCAGCTATGCCGCACAATCGGCGCTGCAACGCCACGCGCAGCGCCGTCCTGAGAACGCGGACGCCATCCGCCCGTGGGCGGCGATGTGGGAAGCATGCGAGCTCGGCGATGTTCCTGCAAGGGTACTCCGAAGCGATCGCGGCGCGTCCCGGCCTTGTGCCAAACGGTCCGGAGGCGCGTACACTTCTCTCGGCTCTACTGCTTGAGAAGGCGTTTTACGAGCTGTTGTACGAACTGAACAATCGCCCGACCTGGCTTTCCATTCCGCTGAGTGGTCTGCTCGCGCTGCTGGCCCTTCCGCCTGAAACCTCTGGTCCCGGAGCCCGCTGATGTCCACTTCGCCAACCGTCGACATTGGAAACCCGGAGACAGCTGGCGCGCCCGCCCAGCGTGCGAGCAATCCCCTGCTGATCTGTCTGCCATCGATGCCCAGCGAAGCCGTGAACCCCACGCTGACTGCGCTTCAGGCGGGTCTGGCGGAGCTTCCTGTCGTGATCGCGTCGCCAGACATCGCCACCGAACAGCCGGCAGCGCAGGGCGTTCCTGCGCTGATGCCGTACCCGGAGCCACGCGACGAGAGTGGATGGGTGCTTACCGCGCAGGATTACGTCGCGGCTGCACGGGCAGCAGAGGAACGGGGCGCCAGCGGTGTCCTGCTGCTCGGCGCGGAGGTGGCCTCCCTGCAGCCCGCGACGCTGCACGCCATCGTCGCAGGACTGAACGCGGGCGCTGATCTCGCCATCCCGCGGTACCGAACGGGCGTCGCTGAAGCTCTAGCGAACTCGGCTTTGCTATACCCGGTCACACGCGCGCTGTTTGGCGCTGACATACGCTTCCCGCTGCCGTTCGATGCCGGGCTTTCCATGCGAATGCTGAACCGAATGGCCAGCGCGGCACAACGGGCGCGCGCCGAGGACGGCGTTTCGCTCCTCTGGCCCGTGTCGGAAGCTTCGGTGGCAGGCTTCTCTATCAAGCAGGTGGACGGAGGCACGCGGGCACTGCCTCAACCGCAGGAGTCCGATCTGAACACCATCTTCCCTGCCGTTACGGGATCTCTGTTTGCTGACGTAGAAGCAAAGGCGACCTATTGGCAGCGCGCGCGCGCTTTGCCGCCCCGGGCCGGAGCAGGTCCTCGGTCCCAGATGGCGCCGGCTGCGAACGATGGCGCCGAGGAGGTTCGATCGCTGGTGGAGAACTTCCGGCTCGCCTTCAGCAATCTGCGCGACATCTGGTCGCTGGTTCTGCCTCCGCAGTCCTTGCTCGCGCTGAAGAAGCTCTCCGCCAGTCCTCCCGAAGGCTTCGCGTTTGCACCGGGTCTGTGGGCTCGTAGTGTCTATGACTTCGCGCTCGCATTTCACCTGCGCACGTTGAACCGCGGTCATCTGCTCGGCGCGCTCACGCCCCTTTATCTTGGCTGGGTTGCGAGTTTCCTACGCACCGCGGAAGCCGGCGAGCAGGCCGCCGCCGACCTGCTCGACGCCACCGCCGCCGCGTTTGAACAGGAAAAACCCTACTTGGTTTCACGCTGGCGCTGGCCGGATCGATTCAACCCCTAAGTAGGGCGGCCGATAAATGTTCTAGAGAAAGGGTCGACGATGGGTCCCCAGATTGAGTTCGCGCTGAAACAGTCCACGCACCGCGTGCTCGTGGTGCTCGTCAGCTTTCTGCCCGGTGTACTGGTCTTTCTGCTGTCAATCGTCATGCTGACCGCGCTCGGGCTGCTGCTTGCGGGTATCTGTCGCGCCATCCTCGCCCGCGTGAAGTTCGACGAGCAGGTCGCGCCGCGTCGCATCCCGGGGGCGATGACAAGCCTTGGTGATTGGTCACCTTCCCACTCTCCAACACTGCTGGTTTCCCGAACCATTCTGTGGATCTGCATCGTGGTCGGCGTTGCTATTGGAATCACCGCATTCGACGCCGCGTACCAGGCGAATTCGCAGGTAGAGCTCTTCGTTCTTCCTTACCTGACTCACCTCATCGGCGCGATTCTGCTGCTGTTCGCAGGTGGCCTGATCGCACGCTTCCTGTCGCGCTCTGTACTCATCAGCGCCGTTAACGCGCAGCTTCAGTACGCGAGAATCCTCTCCCTTGGAGTGAAGTGGCTGGTCCTGGTGCTTACGGCAGCGATGGCGCTCGATCATCTTCGGATTGGCGGCACCATCGTCGAGTTGGCGTTCGGAATCCTCTTTGGTGGCATCGTGTTCGCGCTGTCTTTGGCAGTAGGCCTGGGCTCGAGGGACCTGGTCAGCCGGTCCATCGAGCGGATTGAGCGGCCGACAGTCGTGCCGACACCCGAGGCGACGCGGAGCGCTGATCAGGCGGCCGCGCGCACCCGCTTGCGGCACTTCTAACCTTCGCCAATCACCGGTACGCGAAACATCGAGAGCACATGCAGCAGCAGCAAATCTACGCCGAACTGACCGGCATCTTTCGCGATGTCCTGGACGACGAGAGCCTTGAGCTTCGGCCCGGCCTCACCGCCGGCGATGTTCCCGCCTGGGACTCGTTCAATCACATCAATCTGCTCGTTGCAGTGGAGTCGAAGTTCGGAGTGAAGTTCAAGACCGCCGAACTCGAATCCCTGCAAACGGTCGGCCACCTGGCAGACTTAGTGCAGGCGAAGCTTGCAGCCCAAGGTCGCTGATCGACCATGCCTCAACTTACGTCGTTACAGGGACTCGCCGAACAGTTCGTTTGCCCGTACGACATCTTGGGGCGTGTCAACGTCCACCGCCAACGCTTCAGAGTCGACACGATGCGCTCCTCGGAGTGCGTCACGGGCGCCCACGTCCCCTTGCAAAGCAAGCAGAGACTCGAATCCTGAACGTGGGAAATAGGCAGGTATCGCTGTCCTGCCGCCGTACCCCGACCCGGTGATGCGGGCAGGATCCTCATGCAACTGCCTTAAATGGTCAGCAGTGATTCCAATCTGGTCACAGGTCATCACGACGACGCCTTCAACGCTGGGCATGCCTTTTGCTGCGCGCACGCCGGCGCGTATGGACGCGGCGATGCCCTCATCCGCCTCCTGGTTCAGCACAAGGCTGCCACCCAGGCCGCGTAAAGTCTCCGCGAAACGCCCCTGGGCATCGAGCACAACGAACACCGGCCGCAGGCCTGCCTCGCGAGCGATCCGGACGGTGCGATGCAAAAGCGTCTCGCCACCGATCTCGAGCGTCTGCTTCGGACGGCCGAGCCTCTGCGAACTACCCGCAGCTAGCACCACCCCAGCGATGCTCATACGGCACACTGAGCCTGTAGGAACTGCGATGATCCGCCCTTCGTGATCTGCTCGGCGATGCTCTCCGCAGTCATTCGCCGCGAGTGGCCCAGCTTTCCTTGCGTGCACGCCTGGATCTCCGCAATCGCGCTCAGCGCAACCGCCTCGGGCCCGTCCCCGCCTAAGTCGAGACCCACGGGCGAGAACATATGCGCACAGGCCCGCTCAACACTCCAACCGAGCATTGCGGCAGCTTCGCTCACCAGCAAAGCACTGCGGTGCCGCGATCCCAGCAAGCCGACGTACTTGGCCGCGAGCGGCAGCACCTCCTTCAACCAGGCGCGGTCAGCCTCATAGCTGTGCGTCATCAGGATCACCGCATCGTCGCGTGTCGGTACAAGTTCATCAAGAGATTGCGCACAGATCACACGCTCCGCTTCGGGAAAGCGCTCGGGTCGCGCGAGCTGCGGGCGGCCGTCGAGCACAAACACTCGCCAGCCCAGAAGGGCAGCCATACGCACCAACGGGCGCGCGTCCTCGCCTGCGCCGAAGACGAACAGGCGCTGCGGAGGTTCGAGCGTCTCGCGGAACGCAGCGCGTGCGCCCCGTTCAAAGTCATCGGTACGAAAGATGGTCATTCCATCGGGCCCGCGAATCTCGCGAGAGAAGCTGCCGTGCTGTTCGGGCAGGTGCGTTATGACCTCAAGGCGCTCTCCGGCGAGCGACCTCTCAAAGGCATGCATCAGAGCGGCGAACTCCGGGGTGTCAGCGGCTTCCATCAGCACATCCACGGTTCCGCCGCAGCCCAGTCCATAGGGAATCTCGGCGGTGTCGTCAAACAGCGTGGAGTAGCGCTGAACCGTTGCACCGGCGCGGGTGAGCCAGTGAGCCTTGCGCACGATCTCCGCCTCGAGACAGCCACCCGACACCGATCCCGCGTAGGATCCGTCAGTTCCGATCAGCAGCCGAGCACCTGCTCGGCGGTAGCTCGAACCTTCAACGCGCACCAATGTTGCGAGCGCCGCAGCCTTGCCCGCCTGCCACATCTCCACGATGTTGCGCCGCTCAACCATGTCTCGGGCCCAATCTCCGCATTGCAAGTTTAGACGGGCAGGCCCCTCCGAAAGATGTGGGGAGCTTCGGCCAAATCGGCAACGGTCATAACGCAACTCAGGCACACGCGGCAACGTTCGCCTGGCTCTGTTTGCCGACGAACATGGAGCGCTGTTTTCTGCTAGACTCAACTGGTCGGCGATGATGCGGCTCCGCCCCTCAGGGCAGTGTGGCTGCGGATTCACCCGAGGCCGACGGTTCACTACAAGCACACAGGTTCGGGGCGTAGCGCAGCCTGGTAGCGCACCTGCTTCGGGAGCAGGGGGTCGGAGGTTCGAATCCTCTCGCCCCGACCATTGTTGTGCATGGGCCGCGCGACGCGGCAGACCGTACCACTCTCCGAACGCGTTCACCGCAGCGTCAAGCTGTCCGGCGGCTTTTGCGCCGACCGATCCGAACACCCCAGCTCAGACCCGGTTCTTGTCTCCCCTCCGCGGGCGGTATTTCAGGGTATAGAAGCCGCCGAACAGCGTCACCAGCAACCCCCACCAGAACGTTGGATGGAGGCTGTTGAGCACAGTTGGCGGCTCGTGGCCGCCGAACCACTCGTATGCACCGTAGGGCAGCAGCACCAGGCCGTACGCGAGCGTCATGATCCCGACGAAGAACCATATCGATAGCGATTCGCCGCGTCCTGTTCCCTCTGCCATCTTCGACCTCCTCTGCCGGCGCGTTCACCACGGCGCCGAGCTGTCTTGCTAGAACAAGACGATATTGATCCCAATGAAGACCACCGCAACCACGGCCGCCCAGAACGCCGGCCTATGCCACAGGCTGATCGCTCCCTCGTCCGGAATGACGGTTGCACCGTACACGAGCCCCTTCAGTTCGGAGTCAGAGCGCGGCGCCGTCATCAAGCTGACGACAACTGTCACCACAACGCAGATGATCCAGCTCCACAAAGCGCGAAACATATTTTCCGCCATGGGCTGAGCGTCCCGGGAGAGTGCGATGTGCGCCAACGCGGCCTGTCCGCCGGTCGAGGTGTAGACGAACATCCCGATAGAACTGGCAGTACCCGCCAGCAGTCCCCAGAATCCACCCTGCTTCGTCGCCCGCTTCCACAGCATCCCGAGGATCACCGTCCCAAAGAGCGGCGCGATGAAGAACGAGAACAGGGCCTGTACGTAATCCATGATCGAAGCGGCGCGCGCGACAAGATACGCTGTGCCGATGGAGATCAGCATGCCCACGACCGTCGACCACCGGCCCATGGAAACGTAGTGCTGATCGGACGCGCGCTTGTTGATGTACGCCCCGTACAGGTCATAGGTCCACACCGTCGAGAACGCCGAAACGTTACCGGCCATGCCGCTCATGAACCCTGCCACGAGCGCCGTTATGCCCAGCCCCAGCAGGCCGGGCCCGCAGTATCGGATCAACATCAGCGGAAGGACCTGATCGTAGGCGTGTTCGCCGGTTCGCTTCGCAACCTCGGCCGGAACCAGGTGGTACACCGGCTGATGCGTCGCGGGGTCCGTGATGCCCAGCGCGATAAGCCCGGGCAGGATGACGATCAACGGCACCGCCATCTTGAACGCCGCGCCAATCACCGGTGCCATCTTCGCCGCGCGAAGATTGTTTGCACTCAGCACGCGCTGGACGACCAGGAAATCCGTGGTCCAGTAGCCAAAGCTGATGATGGCGCCCAGCCCAAAGACAATACCCACCCAATTGATACCCATCGGGTTGTCTTTAAAGTGGCCCAGGGTCGACCAGAGGTGTGTGTAATCGTTGGAGCCGACATTGTGGGCGATCTGCGCCTTCAGATTGGTCCAGCCCCCAGCCTCAATCAATCCCAGGATCGGGATCAGTGCCGCACCCGCCCAGATCAGGACAAATTGCAGCACCTCGTTGATGATGGCGGACCGCAGACCGCCAAGCATCACGTAGATCGCCACCGTGGCCGCGCCGACCCAGATGGAAAAGGTCATGTTCCAGCCCAGCACCGTCTGCATCACGACTGCCATGGCGTACATGTTCACGCCCGACATGAGGATGGTCATGAAGCCGAAGCTCGCAGCGGCCAATGCGCGCGTGCCCTCGCCGTAACGCAACTGCAGATAGCCCGGAACAGAGTGCGTCTTGGAGATGTAGTAGAACGGCATCATGACGATGCCCAGGAACAGCATCGCCGGAATCGCACCGATCCAATACCAGTGCGCCGCCAGGATCCCATACTGATAAGCGGAGCCCGCCCACCCCATCAGTTCCAGTGACCCCAGGTTGGCGGACACGAAGCTCAGACCGGCGATCCACGCGCTCATCTCGCGTCCGGCGAGAAAGAACTCCTCGCTGGTGTTCGTCGATCCCTTCACATAGAAGCCAATGAAGAGAACGACGCAGAAGTAGAGCACCAGGATCAGCATGTCCACCGGCGAGAGGTGGACCAGTTGCGTTGAGGCTAAAAACGCCAAACCATTCATCGAATCGGCCGCTTCCGAGCAAAGATGTGGGTCTAAGACCCAGGTCAACTGAGAGTTTCGTCGTTCATCGAATCCGGAGCGCCTGCCCCGCCGAGTTCCGCGATCTCGGGGTATAGCCGCTGCAGTTGAGCACGGTATGTCAACCGTGCATGATCATATCGTGCGCGCATCTCCGGCCGCGGTACGCAGGTTCCGGTCTGCTCGATGGCAACCATGCGGTCTGCGAGTTCGGCGAATGTGCGGGGATGGCCCGACGCGTTTGCTCCAGGCCACCATCGCCTGAATCGCCGCGCCCAAACAGCCGGACTCCGCTTCCGCGGGCACATGGATCGTGGCCCCCGTAGCGTCCGCAAGCAGTTGCCTCCACGCGCGCGAACGCGCTCCGCCGCCGATCACCTGGATCACCTCAGCCGGCTTGCCTTCCAGGATCAGGTCCAGACCGCTAAGGATGCCGAAGCTGACACCCTCAACCGCAGCGCGGATCAGATGGGACGGAGTGAAGTTGATCGGCGAGATGCCATGCATCGAACCGCGCGCATTCGGCAGGTCAGGTGTGCGTTCTCCGTTCAGGAATGGCAAGAAAGACAAGCCCGTCTGCTCCGGGTTCCGTCGCGTCCAACGCGGGATCGATGTCCGCGACGGTCTTTCCTAAAAGCTGAACGGTCGAGGTGACGACGTTCGTTGCATTCATCGTGCAGACCAGCGGCAACCAGCCGCCGGACGAGGAACAAAAAGGAGCCACACTGCCGGTTGGATCATGGGCGGGACGGTCGCTGTACGAGTAGACCGTGGACGAGGTCCCGAGGCTGACGGTGACAACGCCCTCATGGACATTGCCCGTTCCGATTGCCCCCATCATATTGTCGCCACCACCGGCCGCCACGACGCAATCCTTGGTGAGACCGAGTTCCTCTGCTGCCTCGGGGCGCAGAGTGCCTACGATGTCATCGGCCTGCAGCAGAGGCGGAAGCGCGCCGAATAGCTGGCCGGTGCCCCCATCGATCGCGTCCAGAACCTCTCGGGTCCACTCACGGGCACGCACGTCAAAGAAAGCGGTCCCGGAGGCATCGCCGAACTCCGCGCGCATATGACCCGTCAGCCAAAAGTTCAGATATTCGTGCGGCAACAAGATATGGCGGATCCGCTTGAAGTTCTCTGGCTCGTTTTCTGCAATCCACAGCAGCTTCGAAACGGTGTACCCGGTGAGCGGCACGATTCCGAACCGCTCGAAGAATGCTTCGCGTCCGCCGAAGCGCCGGATTAGCTCCGCATTCTGCGAGGCCGTCTCCGTGTCGTTCCACAGCTTGGCTGGACGAATGACCTTCTTCTCTTCATCCAGGACGACGAGACCGTGCTGCTGCCCACTGATGGCCAATGCCTGCACTTGGCTCGCGCCCGGGGCACCCGATAGGGCCGACCGGACCGCCTCGCGCATCGCATCGACCCACCACTGGGGGTCCTGCTCGCGAGCGCCGGAGGCACTCTCCATGATCCGATGCGGAGCGTACCCGCGTCCGAGAGCGGACCCGTGCTCGTCGACCAAGAGCGCCTTCGTGCCTTGCGTGCCGCAGTCAATCCCTAAGAACATGCGCCCTCATCGCGCGGCGCCAGCCAAAGCGCATGCGAAATCCTGCTTCTCACTATATGAAGCGCCCGGCAACCTCGATACAACTCGGAAGCGCCAACCAAAACGCTCAAGTCACCCTCAAATATGTGCAGCACGCAAAACACTGTGAACGCTGCACGCAAGTTGATCCGGCTGGAACGAGTCGCATCCTAGCTGTGGCGGAGGTCCGCTGTCAAATTGTTTCGAAGCGGAAACTAATCCCATTCGTCCGCCCTGTGACGTCCTTACGTTCGCATATTCTTGGCCGAACGCGGGCGAGGCGTTCGGAACGCTTGGCATCGATCCTCTATTCTTTCCCTCGAAATAAATCCAGCGCTCACCCGAGCCGACGCGTTGACAATCGTACGTCGACGCTAGTAAAACCTCGAATCGAACATAAAGATTTTCGGGGCCCATCGGGCCTCGGCGGATGAAGAGAGCTTAGAAAAGCCACTGCATCCAGCCGAGAGCCACGCCTTTTTTCGGGAGAAAAGCGCTCCCATAACCCGCGCTCACAGCCGCTTGGGCCGAACTCCCACGCAAGGTTTATTCGGGTCGGCAACCGGCAGGGTGGGCAGAACAGAAACACCGTAAGCACCACTGAGGAAACCAGATGACGATCAAAGATGCTCGATCCCGCAAGCGCAAGAGTGGGGTTCGGACCGCCATGGTCCGGATGCTACCTTCGCCGCTTCTTCTAGCTGGTCTAGCCTGCACTCACCCCGCATTCGCGCAGAGTACGACAGCCACCCTGGGAGGCACCGTAACCGACCCCAGCGGTGCAGTCATTCCGCACGCAACCATCCTTCTGAAGAACGAGGGAACTGGCGACAAGCGCAATTCGGTGTCAAACGACTCCGGCGTGTTCTCGTTTTCCGCCGTGCCTACCGGAAACTACGACATCACCATCACGGCCCAGGGCTTCCGGCCCTTCGAACAGACCGCGATTCACCTCGATCCGGGCGACCAGCGTTCCGTGCGTGACATCCACCTAACGCCCTGGCGGCGCAAACGAGACGGTGGAAGTGACCACGGCGGCGAACACCATCAACCTGGACTCCGGCGAACAGAGTTCGCTGATCTCATCGGAAGAGATCCAGCACCTTTCGGTCGAAGGTCGCGACGTCACGGAGTTGCTCAAGATCCTGCCCGGGTTCGCCATCTCCAACGGCGGCAGCGGCAACTTCAGCAACACCCAGTACGATCCGGCTCAAGTCAATCCGACCGGTGCGCTTGGCCAGTACGCCGCCAACGGCACCCCGGTGAACGGCCAGGCGCTGCTGTCGGATGGCGTCGACATCACCGACCCAGGCGCGTTCGGTGGTGCCCTGCAGAACGTGAACTACGAGCAGGTTGCCGAGGTGAAGGTCCAGACCTCCAGCTTTACCGCGGACACTGCTCACGGCCCGATCCTGATCAATGCAGTCAGCAAATCTGGCGGGCAGAAGTACCACGGCTCGCTCTACACCTTTGCTCGTACTTACCAGCTGAACTCGACTGACTGGATCGCGAACTACAGCGGCCAGGGCAAGCCACCCGATCGGTACATCTATCCGGGCTTCACCTTTGGCGGCCCCATCATGATTCCCGGGACCAAGCTCGGGTCCGCGAAGAAGCTCACCTTCTTTGCCGGCGCGGAGGATTACGCACAGCGCAATGCGTATGCGTACGGAAGCGCCTCCAACGCCACACTGACAGCGCTGGTTCCGACCGCAGGGATGCGCACCGGCGACTTCAGCCAGGCGCAACTGCAGCAGTACCTTGGACCCTCGTACATCATTGACCCCAATGGCGGCGCTTGCTCGCTCACCAGCGGTTCCACCTACATCCCCGACGCGAACATCTGCCGCGTTCCTCAGACCGCTCCAAACGGATCGGCGTTGGTGAACGGAAACATCGGCCCGTATCTGGACCCGTTGGGCAAGATCGTTCTGAACGAGATGCCACTGCCGAACACCACGAGCAACGGCACCTACAACTGGATCACCACCAACCTCATCCGCAATGATCTTTGGCAGGCGGGTGGGCGCGTTGACTACGCGGCCAGCGACAACGACCACGTATTTGGCCGCTACAGCGTAGAAAAAGGCGCGTCCGGTGTTCCGCAGAACGAGTATTACTCTGCACGCGGCAACCTCGGCGGCATCAACATCCCCGGTGGCGGCTTGATCAGCGCGTTCAGCTCGCATATCGGCAGCTTGAACTACACGCATGTGTTCAGCCCCACGTTGACCAACGAGTTCTATGCGGCAGGTGCGTATGCCGACCAGAACTTCGTGGCCAAGACGCCTTCTGCCATTGCGAATAACCCGTATCAGGGCGTGTTCAACAACGGCAGCACGGTTCAGCCTACGTTGGAGGACTACGGCAATGACGGTCTCCCCCTGCTGCGTACGCCTGATACCAGCTTCGGCGGTATCTTCGCCAAGAAGCAGGTCCGGATCGCCGGCGACAACCTAAGCAAGGTTATCGGGCAGCACACCTTCCGCGCGGGCGTGTTCTACCAGTGGGACAACAATCCGCAGGTCGCGCCATTCATCAACACCAACGGCACCGTCAACGTGTACTACATCGGCGAGACGATCTCTGACCCGGTGAAGGGCACGGTTCACAGCACGGGTATCGTTGGCAGCGGCAACGGTGGCAACTTCCTCGCCGACTTCGGCGAAGGCATGGTCTTCCAGTACAACCAGACGAACATCATGCCGGAACCGAACCTGTACTTCTGGAACCTCTCGGGCTACCTGCAGGATCACTGGCGTCTGTCTCCGCACCTGACTCTTGACCTTGGCGTCCGCATCGAGCACTTCACGCCATGGGAAGACACACACAACGTCGGCGTCGCGACGTTTACGCCGGCCGCCTACGCTGCTGGCGTCAACTCGGCTGTTCTCCCGGGTGTCCAGTGGCATGGACAGAACTCGGCCATTCCCAACGGTGGTCGCCCAACCCGCTGGGGCTTCCCTGAGCCGCGCGTCGGATTTGCTTGGGACGCGTACAAAAACGGTGGCACCATCATCCGCGGTGGTTTCGGCATCTACCGCGCGCACGACGCCTACAACGATGCGTCCAACCAGAGCCAGACAGTGGCCGGGTTGCGGACGTACACCGTCAACGGTCCAATTCTGCTTTCTTCGATCAGCTCGTACCAGTCGCAGGCCAGCAAGGGTGGGGCATTCGTACCCGACTCTTCGATCTACGCCTTCGACCCGACCGACGATGAAGAACCGCGCGTCATGACCTACAACCTCTCGGTTGATCAGCGTCTACCTGGCAAAATGCTGCTTGAAATCGCCTACGTCGGCAACAAGAGCGACAAGTTGCTGAACGACGGTTCCACGCAGAACACCACACTGGACAACCTCAACTCGCTGCCGGTGGGTGCGCTGTTCACGCCTCAGCCTAACTCGCGTCCGGACACCGCTTCGACGGCGGGCATGATCTATCCGGAGTTTGGACCGGCGGCCGGTGGCAACAACGTCAGTGTGGGCTCGCTGGATCAGGCCCACATCGATACCTTCAAGAAGTTCCCGCTCTACAACCATGTGTTCGTTCCGGAGCACAACACGTACGCAAACTACAACGGGCTGCAGGTCGGACTTACGCGTCAGAGCGGCAGGGCCCACTACAACGTCAACTACACGTTCTCGAAGGCGCTCGGCATCATGGGCATCGGTGGATCCGCCACGTACAGCTACCCGGCGGATCCGTTCAACTACGCGAACGATTACAGCAACATGCCGTTCGATCGGCGGCACATCTTCAACGCGTCGTACTCGTATGAGTTCGGCAACCTCGTCAAGAACCATTGGATCGGTGAAGTGACGAACGGTTGGGAGATCTCGGGCATCGACAATTACCAGAGCGGACCGAACCTGCCTTCTGTGGTCAGCTCCAACTTCGGCATCGGCGGGTCAATCGCTGTTCCGGTGGGTTCCGTCGCCGTCGCCAATAGCGGCAACGTAAGCACGTGCACCACGACCTCCGGTACGGGCACCTGCAGCGTGTCGGTCAGCAGCACCAACATCCTCGGCACTCCAGATGTGAATCTGCAGCCGCGGATCGTCGGCGACCCGGCACAGAAGACCGGCGGGTCTCATCAGTACATGAACGCCAACGCATTCTCGCTTCCCGCGCTCGGCACGAACGGAGCTTATCGGTACGGCTTCCTTCCCGGACCTGGCTTCTTCAATGCTGATCTCACGGCCGCGAAGCGATTCCGTGTCACAGAGGGCAGCACCATTCAGCTCCGTGTAGCGGCGTTCAACTTCATCAACCATGCCAATAACACGTTCACGGTGGTCAACAACGCGAACTACACCATGAACTTCAGCCAAAGCAGCAACTCGAACAGCGTCAACCAGGCTCTGCAGAGCGCGAGCGCGTCGGCCAATTCGCAGTTCGGCTTCGCTCCGCTCCGTGAGGGCCGTCGCATCATGGAACTCGGGCTCCGTTACGACTTCTAACCAGAAGAGCGTAACAGCGAAAGAGGATGCGCTCACGGCGCATCCTCTTTTCGTTTGGACGTAAGAGCTGCTTCGCTCCCATCTCACGACCAGTTCAGTGGTTCAGCGGCAAAGCCCATCAAGCGCTGGCGGTTGTGGCGGCTTCGGCAGAGTGATGCCCTCCGCTGCCGCCGCTCCCTGCAGATTCTGCGGCCCCGCGCTCAGCGACGGATCCATATCTGACCGGTAGAACGGATCCTGCTCCGCGCTCTCGAGCGAAACGAAGCTGAATCCCATATTCCTGTACAGGGCAAGAAGCCGAGGCAGCATCCGTGCATCGAACGCCCCGATATGCATCAGTAGCACGAAGGGGATCTGGCGGCCCAGCACCACCGTTGAGCTCTGCAACTCATAGGCAGCCTCCTGTTGCGCTGCTTCAAGGTAGCTCTTCTCGAGACGCGGCAATAGCGTCGCTGGTCTCCCTTCGCAGAACACCGCGCGTAAGGCTCGTTCCAGAGATAGTCCCCGAAGCTCATGGTCACGGCAGCTATGCGGTAGTGATGTTCGGCTAGATAGCGTCGCACCTCGCTCTTTTTGTCCGGGGTATCGCCCTCGGCGAGGAACGGGTAACGCAGCCAGCGCCAATCAGCGCCCGCCATCTTCTCCTGCAGCAGCGGCTCATCTTTCGCCAGGTCCGCCTCAAACTCTTGAACGGAATGCTGGCTCAAGTTCATGTGCGACCACGTATGGTTGCCGAGCAGGTTGCCACTCTTACGCCAGGTCTCCAGCACGGCGGCATCTCCAGGCTGTTCGGCAACTCGAACGCCGTTGATGAAGCCGTAGGTCGGCGGCAAGCCCGCGTCGTGGAGGGCCCGGATCACCTGGTCGGCGACCTGCATCCTCGTCAGACCGGGCGGCAAAGAACCATGGGCCGGCAGATCGTCCATCGTAAACGCGATCTGCTGAGCCCCGGACGCGTTGGATCGCTCCACCGATGAACGCGGCTGCGCTCACGGCCAGCAGCGCCGAGCTTCGACGCGACCTGCGCATCAAGCGCCTCTTCATTGACATCGCTCTCATGCCCTCAAGTGGCTCGCTACTTTTTCGCCGCGCTGATTCGAGCGCTCTCCAGTGGGCCCAGGTAGGTCGCCGGTGCGGTGCCTTGGTAGATCACCAGCTTTTCCAGGACAACGCCCGGGATCTACGCGGCAGAAGCTGAGCCGATGGACGCCCGCGTCGAGATCGCCGAGTTCCGTCGAGACCTTGTGAACTCCATCACTGACCACGCGCCGCCACTCCTCATCCGTATTCACGGCCCATGCATCCACGGTCGTCGGTCGGCCGCCGTCGACGGAGAAGCTGTATCGCAGCCCGTGACCAGGAACAAACGGCAACGTCGGGGCGAGTATGGCCTGCAGCGTGCGCTTCCCCTGCGTATACAAGCTGAACGTGTAATCGAGACATGCCTGCGCTGAACCCACGGGCGAACTGGCGGCCGTCACGGGGAATGCCTCCATCCCCGATCGCGTCTCGCCGAAACCGGGGATCAAGCGCCAACTCACGTCACCCGCGCTATGGTTCTCCTCATGATGTTCGGCGTCGATCGTTACCGCTCCTGCATTCTCTACAAAGCCACGCAAGGGCTGTGACGGGCGAAGTGTCGTGACCGCGAGTCTGACTGGCGGCTCAGTACCCTTGTCTTGGCTAACAGTGATGAAGCCTTGAGCATCGCCGGCCGGTGCTTGCGCCCAGTTAACCTGGACCGATACCGTCTGGTCTCGGGTCACCGTACCCTGTTGCGGGCTGACGATGATCCATGGCTCACTGGCGTTCGCACTGAAATGAAACGGCTCGGTCCCACGGTTCGCAACTTCAAAGGTCCGAGTCTGCCGATTCGCGGCGTCAAAGACGGGCAGCGCAGTAGCGGGTCGATCAGAACCCTCGGCAAACACGATCATGTGAGCTCCGCCGAGCGGCTGTACCTCTTGCACCGCAGGCATCGCATTCAGGGGCGGTTCGTTCCAGAACGTGTACCCGATATGGGTCTGGTCCATCATGTGGTCCCACTTGCCGTTCAGGAGCTTGTGGTTGTACTCGTCCGTTAGCTCCGCATCAAGGGCGAAGAGCCGGCGTGTCTGATCCGCATAATCATTCGCGCTGGCGCGACCTTCTCTTGCATACAGCCGATTGCGCCCCGCTGCGATATACATCTCGCCAACTGTGGCCGACGCCTTCAGCGGGTACAACACAAGTTCGAAGAAAGACGGTCGCTCATTCTCCGGCAACGCCGCGTTCACGCGTTCCGCACGCGCCGTCAGATCACGCCATTCCTGGTCCACACGATCGGCTTCATGATCCTGTGTCAAGGAGTACGTTTCAGCCGTCAACTGCTCGGGTTTGCGGCGGCTGTTGTACTTCGTATATGTCGAAATCAGATCAGCGATCTCAGACGCGTGCTCGGAGCCGAACTCTCTCGCCGCCCATTGCGTCGTGTAGTCCTGGAGCGCATCCCTTCCCCACCGCTCCGGAGTTCTCGCCATCGTCAGAAAGAACTCAATGGGGAACTCCATCGGCTTCAGATCACCAACATTCACAATCCAGACGCGATCCGCTTTGTACTGCAGAGCGAGATTCATCTGTTCCCAAACCTTGGTGATGTTGTACGTAAGCAGCCACTTGTACGAGCGTGGATCGCCCACATAATCGAAGTGGTAGTAGATGCCCGCCCCGCCTGCCCGGCTACGCTCTTCAGGTGTAGGCAGTCGGCGGATGTTGCCCCAGTTGTCATCGCACCACAGCAACGTGACGTCATCCGGCACGCGCATGCCCTTCTCGTAGTACTCCTGCACCTCTTTGTAAAGCGCCCAGATCTGCGGATCCTTCACCTCCGGATTCGCATTGGCAGCGATGATCTTCCTCTGGTCGGCCACTATGCGCTCCAGCAGAGCTGTATTCGCTGTAGGGCTCATCGCGAGATCGCCGTCGCCGCGCATTCCGATGGTGATCGTGCTCTCGTAATCCCGGTTGCGCTTGATGCCCTCCGTCCAGAACTCCCTGAGTTCTTCACCGTTGGTGGTGTAATCCCACGGTCCCTTGCCGTGACGTTTCCACTCCTGCTGCGCTCGAAGCATCGGCTCGTGGTGGCTGGTGCCCATCACGATGCCGTACTCGTCCGCCAGCTTCGGGTCGGCTGGATCGTCCTCATTGAACGCGCTGCCCCACATGGCAGGCCAGAGATAGTTCGCCCGCAAACGCAACAACAGCTCAAACACATGCGTGTAGAACTCGTGATTGAAACCACCGAACTTCTCGCGCGCATAGTTGGTCAGCGACGGCGCTTCATCATTCAGGAAGATGCCTCGATACTTCACCGCGGGCGATGCCATGACGTACGTGCCGGGCTTCACGTACAGCGCATCTCTATGAGGCACGCGCACGTCCGCCCACCAGTACCAGGGCGAAACTCCGATCTGTTCTGAAAGCGTGTACAGGCCGAAGATCGTGCCGCGTTTGTCGCTTCCAGCAATCACCAGCGCCCTACGCACATGCGGAAACGGATGCTCCAGGACCGTGGTCACGCCTGCTTCCCACTTGCCCCGGATACTTGCAACTTGCAGTTTGCCCTGGCTGCACCAGATCGTCAATCAGCGGACTCTTTCCGATGGTCCCGACGATGATGACCTCGCCCGACCCGCCTGCAATCTGTTCTTGATTCGGCAGCACTCCCGTGACACGCTGCACATCTTGGCCGAGATCGCCGGCGGCCCTTTGAACGCCTGCCCAATCTTTGGCACTTACGACAATCGGTGCCGCCCGTCCTTGTGCAACGACCGCGAACGCGCCGGCAGCCGGCGAGAAGGACACAACCTGGGGCTCTCCTAGCGCATGCGCCTGCGGGGCGGGTGCGCTCACGAACACGCAAATCAAGTCCAGCAAAAAAAGCCCAGCCTCGATGATTACGCACGCGCAACACCCTTTCGGCTGAGGTCTTGATGTGCACCGCTCAGCACAACGCATTCAGGGCTGGAGCGATGCTGGAAGCAGCACAGTTGCTACCAGCATCGCCACAGTAGATCGCTCTCCTCATCAGAGTTGGTCGGAGTAAATGAGGTTCATCAACAAGTTCTCGATCTGCTCCTGCTTACCGGACCGAGGCTGCGGGTTGATGCCGTCCTTCAGCGCCTTCGCCTCAATCTGATCCAGCGATCGCTTGCCCGCAAGCATCTCCTGGGCGTCCGGCTTCTGCCATCCTGCGTAGCGCTCGTTCAGAATCGACTCGTACCGGCCGTCCTCGATGATCTTCGCCGCAGTCAGGAAGGCCCGGGCACACAGGTCAGCACCGCCGACGTGCGCATGCACCAGGTCCTCTGGCGTGAAGCTCTGTCGGCGAACCTTCGCGTCGAAGTTGCATCCGCCCTTGCCCAAACCACCCGCCTTGATGACGTGATACATCGACATGGTCATCGTCCAGAGGTCGTTCGGGAACTGATCGGTATCCCAACCCAGCAAAGCGTCGCCGCGGTTGATATCCAGCGAGCCAAGAATGCCAAATGCGCCCGCGGTAGCGATCTCGTGTTCGAAGCTGTGGCCTGCAAGCGTCGCGTGGTTGGCCTCAAGGTTCACGCGCACCTCATTCTCCAGCCCAAAACGCTTGAGGAACCCGTAAACAGTCGCGGCGTCGAAGTCGTACTGATGCGCCGTAGGCTCCTTCGGCTTGGGCTCGATCAGAATCTGTCCATCGAACCCAATCTTGTGCTTGTACTCGACGACGAGAGCAAGAAAGCGTCCCATCTGCTCGAGTTCCTGCTTCATATTCGTGTTCAGCAGGGTCTCGTAGCCCTCGCGCCCACCCCAAAGCACATAGTTCGATCCACCAAGCTGCTTGGTCGCGTCCATACAGTTCTTCACCGTGGCCGCACACCATGCAAAGACCTCCGGATCAGGATTCGTCGAGGCGCCAGCCATAAAGCGCGGATTCGAGAACAAGTTCGCAGTGCCCCACAGTAGACGGGTCTGGTAGGTCTGCATCTTCTCGCCCAGGTAGTCCACCATCGTATGGAAGTTCTTCAGCGTCTCCGCAAGCGTCTCGCCGGCGGGCGCGATGTCCGCGTCATGCCAGCAGAAGAACGGAAAGTCGAGCGCCCGAAACAGCTCGAACGCCGCATCGGCCTTCACCTTGGCCTGCGCAATCGGGTCCCCCGCGGCCATCCACGGTCGATGAATGGTCGGCCCGCCAAATGGATCACTGCCCGTCATGGCAAGCGAGTGCCAGTACGCGACCGCGAAGCGCAAGTGCTCGCGCAGAGGCTTGCCCATGACCACTTTGTCGGGGTTATACCAGCGATACGCCAACGCGTTCTGGCTATTGGGACCTTCGTACTTAACGGTTTGGAAGTTGCTGAAGATAGTGTCCGGCATCATTGACCTCTAGGTGTTGGAAAGGGCTGCAGTCCTTCGGTAACAGCAGTCGTACAAGCTGCGTGGTAACTGTGATGGCGCTGGAACTGTAAGAGGAGCGTGCTTGCCGCGTAGCAGATGAATCTCGTTCATGCCAGGCATGCCGCCGCGTGACGCGGCAGCTCGGTTCTCGCGAAACGCGCTCACTGAAACCATGACAACGGCACCGCCTGCCCCAGCATCTTGTACCCCGTCGGCCCGGGATGCAGATGATCCCCGGAGTCCGCCGCGTGCAGAAGGTGATCCGGGTGCGACGGATCACGTAGCACGGCATCGAAGTCAACCACCGCATCGAAGTGGCCGGGCTGCAGTATCCATCGATTTACCGCCACGTCGATCGGCCTCGTTAGCTGCTGTCGGCTTGTAGTAGTCCGATTCCATGAATGGAGTGATCGTCGCACCGAACACCCTCATTCCATGTGCGTGCCCGCGGTCGATGATCTGCTGATACGCCGCCGTCATCCTCTGTACGAGCTCTGCATGCTGCTCAGGCGTGGCGTTCGTTCCGCGAGCCAGCATACCGATGTCGTTGATGCCCTCGAATACGATGACGTAGGCTCCAGCCGCTTGGGCCCAGCACGTCGCGATCAAACCGGCCGAGAGCATTCTCGCCCAGCCCGTCTGTGAGCAGATGATTGCCCCCGATTCCTTCGTTCGCTACTGAAATGCTCGCGCGTCCCAGGGTTGGACTGCAGCCTCGCCGCGAGCACATCCGTCCAGCGGTCATTCCCGTTCGTAGTCGAAGCGTGGCCGTCCGTGATCGAGTCGCCTAAGCACAGCAGGGCCTTCGCCCCCGGTCCGGATGCGACATCCACGCTTGCAATCTGAAACCAGTGGTCTTGCCTGCTGGCGCCCGGCAAGTCCCCGTCCTCCGAATGGACCCCATGCACAAGGTAGGAGGTTGCTCGTGACCCTGGATGCGAAGTTGGAACCGCAGGCGCGCCAGGCAGATGAAACGTGACGGCGAGGCTCGAGAGCGGGGCGGCAGTGAATGAAATCGGGTCCGATACATACTCCGCGCCCAGCCGGGACTGTGATCGCATCCTGACCTGCGAAGCGAACCGCGACGTCGCGTACCGGGCACGATCGCACTTGAGTCCACGGCCACTGGCTTCGCGACATGCACACTGTCGAATCGCAGCGGCCGCGTCCCGAATGCATTTGAAAGATGCAGCCGCACGACGGCGCCGCCCGTTGATAGGTGAACGATTTGCCGGACTGTCGTGTCCGCCAGCGTGTTGGCATCAGGCCCCGCCTGATTGTTCTGCGGTTCGGTCGCCTGTTCCGAAGCCGCCCAGGACGCTACATACCGCGTTGCGGAGTTCACGTCCGCCCTCTGCTGCGATACCGCGGAGCCAGACGTCAGCAGCAGGCCCGCGGCCGCGAAGGTACAGCTAAAGACAGCGCTCCTTTGCCCGAATAACCCGCGGAATTCCTTGCTGCTTCATCAACTGGGCCTCGCTACCTTGCAAGCGGTGCGCTGCCTCGCACCGTGAACTCAGCTTCCGACCTCTGCTGCGTCTCGCTCGGCTGCGCTGAGCCTACGCTCAGCCGATAACGGCCCGGGATCACGGAGCGCTCGCCCCTTTCGTCCACGCTGGAGATCGCGCGCGGATCAAGCGTAAGCGTCACGTCTCGGCTCTCGCCGGGTTCCAACCGAACGCGCTGGAAGCCCGCGAGCGAACGGATCGGACCATCGCTTTGCGGTGTCTTCACATACGCCTGAACGACTTCATCTCCGGCAAGAGCTCCTGAGTTCCGCACGTTCACTTTGACGCTGAGCGGCTCCCCGGCCTTTAGCTCATGCGGCACTTGCACAGGCCCATAGGCGAAAGCCGTATAGCTCAGGCCGTAACCAAAACCCCACAACGGCTTGCCCGTGTAATAACGATAGGTCCGGTTCTTCATCGAGTAGTCCGTGAAGTCCGGCAGATCCTGTGTGCCCGCATAAAACGTCACTGGCAGACGCCCGGCTGGGTTGTTCTCTCCCGCAAGGGTCTTGGCGATCGCAGTGCCACCAGCTACGCCTGGATACCACGCCTGTAGAACGGCCGCCGCGTGCTCGTTCGCCCAGCGCATCGCCACCGCGCTTCCGCTCAGGTTTACAACGATCACCGGCTTGCCCGTCGCGGCAACGGCCTCTAGCATCCGCTGCTGCGACGCCGGCAGATCGATGCTCGTTCGGTCGCCACCGGAGAACCCTTCGATCTTCACCGGCATCTCCTCACCCTCAAGCTGGGGCGACAGACCCGTGAACGCAATCACCACATCCGACGCTTTAGCAGCTGTCACCGCCTCGTCCAGTAGCGGCTGGGCGGGAGGCTCCCAGCTCAACGTCACGCCCCCGCCAGTCGGCTCGCCGGAGTGGCTGTATTCCAGCACAAAAGCATGCGGGTTCGTATCGTTCAGCGTCACCTCGATGCGCGCTGGCTTAGCCCCTGACATCACCGGCGGCGCTGTCGCGTTCGCGCCTGTTCCCACCTCGAAGTGACCCATGTTCAGCTTGCCGCCGTTCAGGTCGCCCTCGCCCAACACCTTGCCGTCGAGCACCAGCTTGTACGTCTCCTTCGGCGAGTAAGGGAAAGAGTCGCCCGTGTCGGCCACAATCAACGTGTACTTGCCCGGCAGCGGGCGCACGGAAGCTGCCGGTCCAGCGCACCGAGTAGTCATGCGTCTGCAACTCGGGCACCGGGAAGACATCGTGCCAGTCATACTGCACCTCGGGTTGCATCTTCACCGCGACCGGAACGCCAGTCAGATCGGGGGTCGCGAAGAACTCGGTCCGCAAACCGTCGCCGAACACCGTCCGGGGCACCGGGACGTTGAAGCCGTCAGCCAGGTTCGCTCCTTGCGCATAACGCACGGTCTCGGCCGCAAACTGTTCGCGGATGCCGTCGAGCGGGGTGACGGGGTTTAGCGGCTGCCCGTTATAGTTCCCCTCCAATGCTGGAAGCAGGTCGGCCGTCGGTCCCACCACCGCGATCGATCCGGCTCCTGCTTTCAGCGGCAGCACGCCCGTGTTCTTCAGGAGAACCATCGCCTCCTCCGCGGCCTTGAGTGCGATCGCGCGGTGCGTCTCCGATGCAATCTCCGATACGGGTACGTTATCCAGCGGCGAGCTGCCCACCGGGTCAAACATCCCCAGTTCCATCCGCGCCGTGAACAGCCGCTCAGCGGCTCGCGTCACATCCTCTTCACTCGCAAGTCCCTGCTTCACGGCCTGTCCGAGCGTGTTGAAACCTGGAGCCCAGATGCTGCACGAGAGGTCCGTGCCTGCCTTGAGCGAGATCGCCGCCGCATGCTCGATATCAGGCGCGTCATGATGGCCGTGAGTTACGTCGACGATGGCGCCGCAGTCCGAGACAACAAAGCCCTTGAACCCCCATGCTTCGCGGAGATGATCCCGCAACAGCATCGTGTTGTCGCATGCCGCGTGGTGATCGATGGCGTTGTACGCGCACATCACTGACTTCACGTGGCCGTCAACAACGGTCTTCCGAAACGCGGGCAGATACGTCTCTTCCAGGTCACGCGGGCTGACCACAACGTCGAACGTGTGGCGCTGTGACTCCGGCCCGGAGTGCACCGCGAAGTGCTTGCTCGTAGCCACTGCCTTGGGATGATCCGGGTCCGGTCCCTGCACACCCTCAATGAACGCCGTACCCATCGTTCCAGTCAGGAACGGGTCCTCGCCGTAGGTCTCCTGTCCGCGACCCCAGCGCGGATCGCGAAAGATGTTGATGTTCGGCGACCAGTACGTCAGGCCGTAGAAGATCCGGTGGTTGTTTTCGCGTTGAGCCTGGTCGAACTTCGCTCGTCCTTCTACCGCGATGACATCTCCCATCTCGCGCACCATCTGCGGGTCCCAGGTCGCTGCCATGCCGATCGCCTGCGGAAAGACGGTCGCATACCCTGCACGCGCTACCCCATGCAGCGCCTCGCTCCATGTCTGGTAACTCGGCACGCCGAGGCGCGGAATCGCAACCGCCCAGTCCTCTAGCTGCGACGCCTTTTCCTCCAGCGTCATTCTGCTCACAAGATCGTGCGCACGTTCTTGAGCCGGCAACTTCGGATCCAGATATGCCGGCGTAGAAGGCACCTGAGCCTGCAGAGCGATGGCTGCACAGAACAAACCACCCCCTGCACAACAAGCGAAGGCAGCTCTCCGATTCATGCCGATCAGTCGCCTCGAAGGTTGGCGGACCCGGTTCTGCTTACGCAATCTAGACTCTCCTCATGCTCCCGCGCCGAACGGCGGGACCCAAGTCATTACATTCCGCGTTCTCACAAAACACTGCAGCACGACACGCCGCAACGTCTGGAGCGCGGAAAGAGCAGCGCCCGGAGCTGCGATCGAGCCATTCCCGCCTGCTCGGCAAAGCTTTGAGCGAGCCTCGGCGATCTTCGCTCACCAGAATGCAACGGTGCACGACGCATACTACCCGTGCCCACGCACGAGTGTCCACATTGTTTTCCCAGCCGTAATAAATTTTCCTCGGATTACCGAGCGCGCGTTCTGCAGCAGCGTGGATAGAGCGTGCGTCCGGCGGACCTTTGACGTACCATGAACCGGATGAACGAGGTAAACCCGCCGGGCCGTACGCTGACTCGTCGCTTACCGAGACGGAATGGGGTTCGTCGCATTGACCTCTCCTCTGCTCAGGTCGCGTCTAGCGGAACCGCACGCGACATCAACCGCGACATCCTGCTGGAATTGATCCGGTTCCGACAGCCCGTATCCCGGGTGGAACTCGCGCGCTTCTCCGGCCTTCAACCCAGCACCGTGTCGGAGATTGTTGAGCAGTTGCTCGGAGAAGGTTGGGTGCGCGAAGGCGCTTTGGTTCGTGGTGCTCGCGGTCGCCCCTCCACCATGCTGACCGTGAACGACGCCCTTCTCATGTTCGCGGTAGACATCCGCCCGGATCGCGCGATCGTCGCTGTTGTCGACCTTGCAGGCCGCTTTCTGTCTCGCCAGAACGTCATGACCGTCTCTGACCCCGAGCTCTCCATGCGTCGCATCGTTGAGCAGATGCGTGTACTCCGGGCGCAATATCCCGGCAACCGGTTTGAAGGGATCGGCGTCAGCGTACCTGGCCGCGTTCATCCGGTCACTCAGCAGTTGCTACTTGCACCCAATCTCCACTGGGGTGGCTTCAACATCAAAAAGGCCCTGGAGGATGGACTGGAAGACCTGCAGGTAGAAATCGACAACGATGCGAACGCCTGTCTGCTTTCGGAACTCTGGTCCGGCCGGCTGAGCGGCGTTCAGCACGCGGTGCTCGTCGCCGTCTCAGAAGGGCTCGGCACCTCCATCCTTGCGGGCGGACAGGTTCACTCTGGCCACAACGGTTTGGCCGGCGAGTTCGGCCACATTCAGACGGACCCCAACGGCCCGGAGTGCGGCTGCGGCCAGCGTGGCTGTTGGGAGATGGCGGCCTCGTCCAGGGCGGCCCTACGCAACTACGGAGAGCTCAACCCAAGTCAAGGCTCGATTGATATCTACACGCTTCTGCGCCTCACCGAAGAAGGCGATCCAGCGGCGTTGGAAGCCGTGTCACGTCAAGCAACGGCGATCGGCCGAGGCATGCGGTTGATCATCGCGGCGCTTTCGCCGGAGCTGATCCTTGTCACCGGCGAGATCACATGCGTTTGGGATAGGTTCGGTCCGATCGTCCAACGCGAGTTACAGAGCGCGACACTCGCAGGCGCCCCGCCGCGAGTAGCCACCGCCGGAGACGGTGAGTCGGCCCGTTTGCATGGCGCTGCAGCGATGCTGCTGCACTCCCATGCGAGCTATCTACGCTCCACACACGTCCCGGACGACTCTCGCCTGCTCGCGACGTTCCCTCCGAACTGACTCCACGACTTCGTGTGCGGCTCGCAGGATCAATTCGGACGAGACGTCAATCCGCTCCAGTCCACAGCTCGGATTCGCGCCAACTCTGGGCAGCCCAGAGCCTCTCGCGCCCACCGTATCGCTCAGAGAACTGCCCGATCTCCTGGGCCACATCCGAGTCGATCTGCGAGTCGTATGACTCTGTGATGCGGCGTTTGTGGCCGACCCGTTCACCGCGATTCGCAGGGATAGGCTCCGAGAACCCCGGTTCAAGTGCCAGCCCCGTATCTGCTGCCATGGCCGCTATCGCTTGCGGATCGATCCTTGCAACATACGGCAGATCCTCATAGAAGGCCACCGGCACTGGACTGCTTGCAATTACCTCCAGCCCCGCTTGCCTGCACACCCGATGGTCGATGTGATCGCCAAGGGCGAGCGGCAGAACGAGCGCGCCTTGCGCGCCTCTGAGCATCTTGGAAATTGCTCCTGCAACCCGTGCAACGGCCCGATCTCCCGGCCTGATCTCAACGGTAAAGATCTCGCCGAACTCGCAAGCAAGCCGGACTGGAGCGTCCAGCAGATCCAGATCGGTGAACTGAAGCTTGCCGCCCAGCATCTTGTTCCACGCCGCGTCCTCGCGCTTCCGCAGCGCGGCTACAAACGAAACACGATCATTTGGGTGCAGCATCTCCGCATCCGAATACGGGGCGTACGCACTTTGCGTGAAGCAGTTCAACACGCGTACCGTGTGCCCTGATGCGAGCCAGTGCTCGATCGCCAGCCCCAGCGAGAAAGCGGCGTCGTCACGATGCGGTGATACAACCGTGATCTTCAATACCGCTCTCGCACACTGAGAAAATAGAAGCCGGCAGAATGTCCTGCCGGCTTCATCGGTTTAGTTAGCGCTTTCCGCTCGTCGCGCATTCGCTGCGGCCACAACCGCACCCGAAGGCCGCTTGCCGGTGAGCACCGACACTGCGGCCTCGTCCTCGACGATGTTCCGGTACAGATGCAGCGCCTGGCCGACAACCTGGTCCATGTTGAAGTACTTGTAGTTCGCGAGCCGGCCACAGAAGTACACGTCCGGCGTACTGTCGGCAAGCTCTCGATACAGCTCGTATAGCTTCGCATTCTCCGGCCTTGGTACGGGATAGTACGGATCGCCTTCGGCCATCGGGTATTCGTAAACGATGCTGGTCTTCGGATTCTTCTGACCCGTAAGGTGCTTGAATTCCGTGATGCGCGTGTACGCGTGCTCGTTCGGGTAATTCACCACGCCCACAGGCTGGTACTGCTCGACGTTGTGCGTCTCGTGCTGGAAGCGCAGCGATCGATACGGCAGCTTGCCGAAGCGGAAGTCGAAGAACTCGTCGATCGGCCCCGTGTAAATCATCTTCGCCTGCGGGTAGTAGCCCGCGATCTCGCGATAGTCGGTCTTCAACATCACGGTGATCTTTGGGTTCGCGAGGATTCGCTGGAACATCCGCGTGTAGCCCTCAAGCGGCATCGCCTGGAACGTGTCCGAGAAATAGCGGTCGTCCCGGTCAAGCCGAACGGGAATCCTGCCGGCAACGCTGCTGTCCAACTCCGAAGGATCCACACCCCACTGCTTGCGCGTGTAATTGCGGAAGAACTTCTGGTAGAGCTCCCGTCCCACCTTCGAGACAACGATGTCTTCCGACGTGCGGATCTCTGGACGGATCTCCGCGCGTTCTGCGAGAAAGCGCTCCATCCCCTTCGCATCCAGATTCAACCCGTACATCCGATTGATGGTGTCCAGGTTGATCGGAATGGGAAGCATCTTGCCATCGACAGACGCAAGCACGCGATGCTCATACGGACGCCATTCCGTGAACTGCGAAAGGTAGTCGAACACCTTCTGCGACGACGTGTGGAAGATATGCGGACCGTAAGGGTGGATCAGGATACCGTGCTCGTTCACCTCGTCGTATGCATTCCCGCCGATGTGGTGGCGCTTGTCGAGCAGCAGCACGCGCTTCCCAAGACCATTCGCCAGGCGCTCAGCTAGAACAGAGCCCGCGAATCCGGCACCTACGATGATGTAGTCATAAGTCTCCAGCGAGGGCCGCGTGATGCGAAGTGCGAAGACCTCGCTGGACGACGACGGCTTCATGCTGACCGCCTGTGCCGGCCGTACATTCTCAATCTGCTGGCTCATTGCCGCCCAGGTAGAATCCCACGAGGACTCGCCGAGCTTCTGCTGTACACGCGCCTCCCAGGCGGTGTCCTTGGCGCCATCCAGTGCGCGATCCAGCGCCTCAGCGAATGAGTCCGGTGTCGATGCGATCTCGACCAGGCCGGCGCTTCCGTAATCGTGCACAACATCCCGAATGGGCGTAGAAACAGCACGCTTGCCTGCCGCGAGATACTCCGGAGTCTTCGTCGGCGAAATGAATCGCGTGGACTCATTCAGCGCAAAGGGCAGCATCGCGGCGTCCCACCCAGCCAGATAGGCGGGCAGTTCACGATAGCTCTTACCTCCCAGGTAGTGGATGTTCCCCGCCTGCGGCAGCGCACTCGGATTGATCTTCACCACCGGGCCAAGCAGCACAAAGTGAATCTCCGGGCGCAGACGTGCCACCTCTCCCATCAGTTCGATATCGAAGCGCTCGTCGAGCACACCATAGAACCCAACCCGCGGATGCGGAATCTCCGCCTGGTCCTCAGGCTCAGGCTGCGGCAGCAGCGCCTTCGCGAAGTGGTTCTGTTCGATCGAACTGGGAAATGCATGGACGTTGGCATGCTGTGTCCGCTTGCGCTCGTACAGCGAGTGTCCCCCCGTAAACACAACGTCTGCGCGGCGGAATAACTCGCGTTCACGCTCAAGCAGTTCGGGTGGAGCTCCCGCAAATGCCGACAGCTCATCCATCGCGTCGTAGATCGTGACCTCAGGCGCAAGATGAGACGCGAAGCCCAACGCCATGGGCGTGTAGAACCACGCATCGAACCGGTTGATACCGTGCTTGGACAGAAATTCGTCCAGCAGTCGGCGCTGGCCAGCCTCGATGTCATCTCCGCGGTGAAAGTGCGGCCGAATCACGGTGACGTTCGGCGCGTTCTCATCGCAGAGAAACTCCAATGAGCCACCCGCCTTCGCGTGTGCGGGCGGGTTCTCCGGATCGTGAACGAATGGCTCTTCCCAGAAGTACACCGGACGGCTCGCGGATGCACGACTCAGCAGATGCTGCGGCCGCTGCGTTACGAAGTGCCAACGCAGATGAGAGAACACAAGGAGAGCCGGGCTGGCGAATCTGCCGTTCTGAGACGGCTGTGTACTCTGATGTAGGTTCAAAGGCAACTCCATGCGCGCGGTTCCGCGCGAAAACGTCGCTCAGCGAACGAGCGTTTGAAGAAGGTGTTTCAGGGCGAGCGAAGCTCTGCGTACGCATCGCGGGCGCCGAGGCATCAAGAAGCTTCCTATTAGAAGGTCTCTTGGCCTCTGGAGTTGTTCAGAGGTTCAGACGGAAGGCCGTTGTTTGTCGTTCTTGGGTAGCCGTATGTTTGCGTTCCGAACATAAGCTGGAGCGAAAACCCTTTCGCTTCGATCATTTATGCGTTCAGCGACTTCGCAAAGATCTGAAGACCGCGCGGCAAGAACAACGGCGCTGAGTCTTGCGGCTTAAGGTCTGCCGACCGACCCAGCGTCTCATCATCGCTGTCGTTTTTAGATCTTGTCGATGTTGCGTGCGGCTTGCTCAACTGCTTCCGCAATCTTCGTGATCTGTTCGGGAGTGATTCCCTCGCGGGTCATGCGAGAGCGAATCGCATTGCGGAGTTCCATAAACGCTCTCATCAGTTCTGGCGAACGGCCACGCCGAAATCGCCGGCCGCTCTGTTCCACGCGCTCCGCAACTTCACGAAGACGCGCCGCCTGATCTGCAAGCTCCTGCTTGCCTGCATCCGTTACCCCGTACACCTTGCGCCCACCTTCGGACGACTCGATGCGAATGAGGCCACGCTCTTCAAGCAAAGTTAGCGTGGGGTACACAACACCAGGACTGGGTGCATAGCCGCCCGCCATGCGTGCTTCGATCGCCTTGATCAGCTCGTAGCCGTAGCTCGGCTTTTCAGCGACGAGTTGCAAGATGATCAATTGAAGATCGCCGGAGTCGAACAGCCGCTCCCGACCGCCGCCAAACGAGCGCTCAAAGTGCTCATGACGCCCGCCGAAACGCGCGAACCCGCGCTCGTGACAACCGCGCGAGTGGGCACGTTCGCGGGGTTCAAAGGGAGAGTACATGGATTGTCTGAACATCATCTTTCACCTCCTTACGATATGTCGTAAGTTATATCTTAGATACAGTCGCAAGGGAAAAGATTCAGATCCGCGGCTCCCTCAGATTCGGCCCACTACCGATCGGCCAGCCGCGCGCGAGTCCCTGATCAGGTCCGGCACGCCCACCCCGCGGTAGCCGTTCCCCAGGAGGTGCAGACCGGGGAGGCGGGCGACCAAAGTCGCGGAGTTCTCCCGATGCGGTCCAGATGCCCCACCTCGTACTGGGGTAGGCTGCGAGGCCAGCGGTGGACCGTTGTGAGCGCCGGGTCCGGTTCGGGAAGCGGCCCCATGATCCGGCGCAACTCCTCTAGCGCTGCCGTTGCGACCTCAGAGTCAGTTGCGGCCCCCAGCGCTTCGGCGCCCTCGCTCCCGAAGAACGCGCGGATTACGCGAGAGCCCTCCGGAGCACGGTGAGAGAACTTCTGGTCGACAAAGGTCGCAGCCAGCAGCTGCGGGTTGGCTGTTGCGCCCCCGCCGCAGCCGCTCCTCTGCTCCGCGTTCAGCAGGCCGAATCCGGCTGGCACGGTTATTTGTCGGAGAGGTCGGCCGGACACTGTCCTGCTCGGCCAGCCCAGGGTCACAAGCACGGCGGAACTAGCCTCGGCGGGCAGCAACTCCGAGGCGCCGGGGACAGCATCGGCCAGCAGTCGGCGGCTTTCGTCCAGGGGCAGCGCCAACAGGAGATGTTCGAATCCTTGCGCCCCTTCGTTCCGGCTGCGGTCTTGAGATTGGATCGCAGGATGCCATATAGATCCGCTCTCGGAGAACCGAGACGGTGCGCTGTCCAAGGTGCAACCGTTCTCCAGGGAGCGCCGCGACGATAGCGTCGACCAGCGATCCCATGCCGCGGCGGAGAGTGGTGAACGTGGGCTGCGCCGGCTTGTCGCCGCGCTCGCGACGGCGTGCCTGCAGCGCCGCGATGAGGCTGCCGTGCTCGGCCTCCATGTGGACAAACGCGGCCATCACAGCTCGGACGCTGAGCTTTTCAACATCGCCGCCGAAGACGCCCGAGAGCAGGGGCGCACCCAGCTTGCCCAGGACCTCCTGGCCGAAGTGCCGCCGCACGAAGCTCGCCACGGACTCGTCGGCTTTCGGGATAGAGGCCTTCAACTCGGCAGACCGGAGCAGTTCTGTCGCGGAAAGCCCGTTTCGCATCGGCCGAGAACAGGGGCGAGTCGTCGAGAGCCTCCAGATCTCTCCGGCACCATCAGGCGCATGCCGCGGGGAATCGGTTGCAGGGACCGTCGATGACGATCCAGGTCTTGCGAACGTCATCGTTGGAACCGATGATCTCGGCACCGAGCCCGAGTTCCTCGGCGAGTTCGCGGGCCCAGGGCTTCTCGGTTACCCAGGCGTCGGGGCCGCCTTCGAGGATGTACTCGCCGTCGGGGCCTTGGAGGCGGGTGGTCTGGATGATGCCGCCGAGGCGGTCGGACGCCTCGAAGAGGTGCCAGTCGACCGGCTTGCCGGCGCGGCGATGCAGTTCCAGTTCGTAGGCCGCTGCGAGGCCGGCGATCCCGCCTCCGAGGATGGCGACGCGGGTCATGCCGAGGCTTCGGCCAGGGCTGGCTCCGGCAGCGGCGTCGTGCGGAGTTCGGCGGTGCTGGAGGCGCGTGGTGCGCTCGGAAGCTCCGTTGCGCCTGAGCGTGTCGACAGGACGTGCTCGATGGCGCGGATAAGTGTGGGTGAGTCGTTCAGGCTCTCGGCGCGGGTGACCTCGAGGCCGAGCGTTTGGCCGAAGTCCCGGAAGTTGACGTCGATGTCGTAGAGGATCTCGACGTGGTCGCAGAGGAAGCCGATTGGCTGCATAACAACCGCTTTGTGCCCGGCTTCGGCGAGCGATTTCAGCGTGTCCTCGACGGAGGGGCCGATCCAGGGGGCTCCGGCAACGCCTTGGCTTTGGAAGGCAAAGACCCAGTCGGCTTCGGTCATTCCGAGCGGGGCCATGAGTCTGGCTACCGCTGCGGCGGTTTGTTTGCACTCGACGGGGTAGGGGTCGCCTTCCCTGGCGGGGCCGTAGTTCTGGATGCCTTCGGCGGGCACTGGGGCGCCGGGGCGGGCGGTAGCCTCGTCCGGGGTGGTGGCACGGATGGTGCGGCAGGGGACGGAGTGGGCGGTGAAGAGGACGGGGACGCGGCGGCCCTGGCGCGGCGCAGGCTTCGGCCCAGGCGGGCTGGAGGCGTTCGGCGAAGGCCTCCGCGAGGAGGGGTTCGTCCGCCCAGCCGGCGGTGAAGTCGTAGGTGAACGGCTCGCCGGGCGTCTCGGGCGGGCACTTAGGGCGGCTTCGAGGGCGCGGCGGTAGAGGCCGGTGGAGGTCCGGGAGTTCTGGGGGGCGAGGCAGAGGACCTTGGCGTGGGTGATGCCGTCGGCCTTCATCCGGGCGACTACGTCGGTGATGTAGGGGTGCCAGTTGCGCATGCCGACGTAGACAGGCTGAGCGATCGCTTCTGAGAGCAGGTCACCTTGGCGGAGCGTCCAGCGGGTCAGCGGTGGGCCTGCGGGCAGCGGGTCTTCGCGGAGGCCGATCTCGGCGTAGCGGTGCTGCAGTTCTTCAACGACGTGCTGCGGCATGGGGCGGCCGCCGGTGACCTTACTCAGGTACTCGGCCATCTCGGAGAGGCGGTTGGGGGTGCCGTGGGCGAGCAGAAGGACGGCCGTGTTGCCGTTGGCGTTGCTGGTCGGCGACATGGTACCCCTCCCCCTGTACTTTTCTGTCAAAGTCTTCGAAACGTGGAACTTAGGTCCGGACTTTGGTACCGGAGGTCCCGTTCGCTGTTTCGAAGTGCTCAAACGCAATTAAACCAGATGCAAAAGGCCCGGCGGGGGGCGCCGGGCCTGTCTGTTTTGCTGTCATTTCCAGTATAGGGAGGTTGATGGAATTGATGTGCAACGTCTGGCGATATTCGGCTATGGAACTTCGGCGAACTGCAAACGCGGAGTTCGCGGTGTCTGCGCAGCGTGACGCAGCGGCGGAGGTCCTAGCGGGACAAGAGCACGTTCACTGCGGGACCAAAGAAAGAAGGCACCAGCAATAGGCAGGAGGCCGCGATTTCAGGCTCGGACGGCCCAATCGCTCGCGGCTTCGTCGTGGGCGCGGGGTGTGGGGGCGGGCTGGCCGTAGCGTTTGACCAGATCGGCGACCGCGAGGACGTTTTCGACTGGCGTTCCGGGGACGATGCCATGGCCGAGGTTGAAGATGTGGCCGGGGCGGCCGGCGGCCAAGGTGAGAATCTCGCGGACGCGGGCTTCGAGCACCTCGGGAGGAGCGAACAAGCGTGATCGGGTCGAGGTTTCCCTGCACCGCACAGCCGGTGCCCACGGCGCGCCAGCCCTGGTCGAGGGGGATGCGCCAATCGAGGCCGATGACGTCGGCACCGGTCTCGCGCATGGCGGGCAGGAGGGTCGCGGTATCCACGCCGAAGTAGATGACCGGAACGCCGAAGCCCTGGATGCGGCGCACCAGTTCTGTCGTGGGGCCGAGAACGTACTGGCGGTAGTCGGTGACCGAGAGCGAGCCGACCCAGGAGTCGAAGATCTGGATGACGTCGGCGCCGGCTTCGACCTGCTGCTTGGCGTACGCGGCGAGGACGTCGATGAGTTTGTCCATCAGCAGGTGCCAGGCGGCGGAGTCGGGGTGGGCGGCAGTGGCCCCGGGGCGAAATACAGGGGTTTCTCCACCACGGCCTTCGGCCTCCGGTCGAAATGACGCCTCCTCGGGAAGGCGAGCTTCGGAGGCGTACATCATCCGCTTGGTCTCGACGTAGTTGCGGGAGGAGCCGCCCTCGATCATGTAGCTGGCGAGCGTAAAGGGCGCTCCGCAGAAGCCGATGATCCCCAGTTGGTCGCCATCGGCGCGAGGGGCGCGGAAGTGTGTGGAGACGCGGGAGATGGCTTCGGCTACGTAGCGGAGTTCGTCGGTGCGGTCGGTGCGGAGGGCGCGTACGGCGTCCAGCGAGCGCACGGGTTGGTGCACGACGGGGCCCTCGCCGTTCACGAACTCGAAGTCGAGGCCCATGGGGGTGAAGGGCAAGAGGAGGTCCGCGAAGATGATGGCGGCGTCGACGCCGAGGCGCTCGGCAGCGGTGATGGTGACCTCGGCGGCGATGTCCGGCGTCCGGCAGATCTCGAGCAGGCTGTGGTGGCGGCGGACGGCCATGTACTCGGGCATGTAGCGGCCCGCCTGGCGGAGAAACCAGACGGGGGTGCGGTCGACCGGGTGGCGCAGGCAGGCTCGGACGAAGCGGCTGGTTCCCTGCGCTGGTTGTGTCTGTGCTGGCGTCATCGCCCTTTCAGCGTACATCGCGTCGTTCCGGCGGAGGCCGAGGTGGCGCTCCGAGCGAAATACGGGGGTCTCTCCACTGCGCGAACGGTGACGCTGTTCGCTCCGGTCGAGATGACGCGGTTTGGGTGGGAGCGAGCAGGAGGAAACAGCAGATTCCCTTCGGGAATGACAACCAAAACGACGATTCAGGGGACGATGGTGGCTTGCGAGACGTGGGGGCGGAAGGGGATCTGGTAGGTGATGCCGACCAGGCCGAGGATGGGCTCGAAGCGGTATTCACCGGTGTTCCAATGCTGGGCCTGGACGTCGAGCTTGAGCGAGAAGTTGCGGGTTACGCCCATGTCCACGCCGACGCCGTAGTTGTAGACCGTGGAGTTGTCGCCGATGTAGCCGTTGTTATGCGGGAAGTGGATGGTTCCGGGGCCTACGAGGAAGTCGGCGTAGGGCTGGAAACGGCCGTACAGGGCCATGGCGCGGAGGCCGAAGAGGTAGGAGCGCTCGTTGGCGTAGGGGCCGTTATGGAAGTTGGCGCGGGCCTCGAGTGAGGGCTGGACCGGGAAGTGGATGAAGCGCGTGAAGTCGAAGCCGACAGCGCCGCCCTTGTTGATGTGGTTGGGCCCCCACTCGGGGTTGGCGAGTTCCAGGCCGCCGAACGCGGAGATCGCCGCGCCGCGGCTGGCGGTGGAACTGGCTTGCGCGAGCAGCGGCGGGGCGCGCTAGAACAAAGGCAAGAGCAAGAAAACAGGCAAGGTACAGCCGAGAAATGCAAGGCATTGCGGATCACCACGTCTTTGAAAGATTGGAGCCCGAGCAGTGTTGCCCTCTTGGATGCGAACCCATGGCGGCTGTGCCAGTTGCGGGGTTCCGGCGAGTGTCGACGCGCGGCGGTAATCGGCGGCCGGGCGTGGCGGGACTGGATTGGCTACACTGAGACTGGGTTCTCCTGCAGTTTCCTTTGCAAATTCACCACACGAGAGTTGGTCTTCCCTTTATGCCGAATTACCTTGAGCTGCCCGTCGGGTCCAATCCCCCGGAGCTGATCAATGCTGTTATCGAGATTCCCCTGGAGTGCAGCTCGAAGTACGAGTACGACAAGGAGCTTCATGTGTTCCGGCTGGACCGGAACCTGTATTCGCCGGTGCATTACCCCGGAGACTACGGCTTCATCCCGAGCACGCTGGGCGATGATGGCGACCCGCTGGATGTGCTGGTGATGGTGGACACGCCCAGCTTTCCGGGCTGCGTCATGGACGTTCGTCCGATCGGCGTGCTGCTGATGACGGACCAGGGCAAGGGCGATGAGAAGATCCTGTGTGTTGGCGCTGGAAATCCGCGCTACAAGGATGTGAATAACTACTCGGAGATCTACCCGCATATCCTGCGGGAGATTACGCACTTCTTCTCGATTTACAAGGACCTGGAGCACAAGCGGGTGGAAGTGCATGGGTGGAAGGACGCCGAGGTGGCGCGCGAGATTGTGGGAAAGGCGCAGCGGGCGTTTTTGGAGAAGAAAGAAGTAGGAAGTAGGAAGTAGGAAGTAGGAAGTAGGAAATAGGAAATAGAAGGAGTAGCGAGTAGCAAACGACGCCAGCCGTTCCGAGGTGACACTTGGATTTGGCTGGCGTTGCCGTTTGGGTTCGCTGCGTCGGACCCCGCTCTTGCTTGCTAGCGCCTCGTTTCTTCTTCTGGCACGACTCGCCCGCAGCTGCTTCGCTGTTCCCTGTTCCTATTTCCTACTTCCTACTTCCTGCTTCCTGCTTCCTGCTTCCTGCTTCCTCGTTGCCGCATACACGATTGCGCCCGCGGCGCCGACGAGGGCGGCGAAGACGAGCGCGGGGAGTGGGCCGACGCGTTCGTCGCGGGCGGACCAGAGGGCGAAGGCGATCAGCGCGGCGGGGCCGATGCCGGTGAGGACCGCCGCCGGGAGGCCGCCGGGGATGCGGAAGGGGCGAGGGAGCCCGGGTTCGCGGCGGCGGAGTACGACGAGGGCGACGAACTCGAGCAGAAGTGAGGCGCCGTAGAGGACGAGGTCGATGGAGATGAGGCGCTCGAAGCTGAAGCCCAGCGCCGAGGCCCACAGGACAGCGCAGGCGACGAGCGCGATGTACGGTACGCCGAAGCGATTTTCGCGGCGGAAGATGCGCGGCAGAAGGCCGTCTTCGGCCATGGCGTAGGGGACGCGCGCGTAGCTCATCATCAGCGGATTGAACATGCCGACGCCGTTGATCATGCCGCCGAGGACGATCGCGAGGCCGAGCCATGGGCCGACGAGGATGCGGGCGGCGTCGGTCCAGGCGCCGGTGGAGAAGCGGGCGGAGCCGAGGCCGGCGAGCCCGACCGCGAGCAGCGGAAGGACGTAGGTGAAGGCGACGAGGGCGGCGGCGCCGATCATGGCTCGCGGGTAGTTGCGCTGGGGGTCTTCGACCTCCTGCGCGACGGTGGAGGCGTTGTCCCAGCCCATGTAGTTCCACATCGCGACGGCGATGGCGCCGGGGAGGTCGCGTTGCGGGACCGCGGCGCCGCGAGCGCGCCGAGGCCGTGGCCGTGCCAGCGCCAAAGGCCGACCGCAACCAGGACGACGAACGGCGCGAGGAGGATGCAGAACAGGGCGACGGAGCTTTCGCCGACGGCCTTCGCTCCGCGGAGGTTCCAGAGCGTGCAGCCGATGACGACGGCGAGCGCCCAGAGCGTGCCCCGGTAGCCGGCGGTGAGCGTGGGGGCGAGGCGGCCGAGGTAGAGGACGAAGATGGTGGGGTAGATCGCCATGTCGAAGACGCTGGCGGCGAGCGAGAGCCAGGCCTCCTGGAAGCCCCAGAAGCGGCCGAGGGCGCGGCGGACCCAGACGTAGTAGCCGCCCTCGGCGGGGATGGCACTGGCGAGCTCGCCGACCATCAGCGAGGTGGGCAGACTCCAGAAAAACGGGATCACGGCGAGCATCAGCAGGCCGCGCCAGTAGCCGGCTTTGCCGATGATGTCCTCAAGGCCGTAGGGGCCGCCGGAGACCATGAAGTAGGTCGCGGCGATGAGCGGCAGGAGGCGGAGCTTGCGCGTCGGTTGGATCTTCCGGGGTCTCCTGTTGTGGGGGGCGCGGCGAGGCGCTTGGAGCAGAGTACAGGGTTTTGGGCGTGCGAGGGGCCTAGTCCGCGCCGAAGCCGGCAAGGAGGGCTGTGGCGGCAAACAGGAGTGTGTCGCCGATGTAGTTGAGCCCTTCGATCGCTAGCGGGGTGTGGGTTTCGGTGAGGAAGATCGGGACGTAAAAGAACGCCGTGAGCAGCACGAGCACAGTCCCCGCGGCGGCGGCGGCCATGCGGGCTGTGCGCGGGATCAACAGGCCGATGCCGGCAGCCAGGAGCGTGAGTCCGACCGCGTAGGCGATTACGGTTGGCGCGGGGATCCAGGTGGGGGTGAGTTTTTCGAGGGGGACGCCGGGGACGTTGTGCGGGAACAGGAAGTGCTCGATGGCGTAGAAGATGAACACGACGGCTACGAAGCTGCGGCCGATCAGGGTCAGGGCTTTGTGTGCGGTGCTGGGGCGCGGCCACGTGCTGCCGGCGAGGACGAGGGCGCCACTGGCGAACGAGAGTTCGCGGACCGTGAGGGTCCAGAAGAGGCGCGAATGAAGGCCCTTTGGGAGGCCGGGTAGGTCGATGCTGACGACGATGATGACGAAGAGCAGCGCGAGCAGCAGCGCGGACCAGCGGATGTGCCGCCACGCGATGAAGCTGATGGCGGCGGCGAGAAGGGCGAGGCCGACGAGGTAGGTCCAGAAGAGCGGGTCGGGCAGCCAGCGCGGGACGATGGCTGAAAGAGCGGCGGCCGCGGTGAAGTGCTCGGCGGCGAACATGGCGAGGGCGACGGCCTCAAAGATGGGGCCGAGGATGAGGATTTTGCCGATGCTGTCGGCCGTCGTGAAGCGGGGGCGGACGAGCATGAGACCGGCGAGGAGCGCGGCGAGGCCCGCGAGCATCATGGCCCAGGCCTCTACGGACATAGGTGTCTCCTGCGACCGAGCACGCGAACAGGGGTCATGGTGAGGGTGACGCAGGATAGCACGCTTCCGAGGCGGCTAATGCACCTGCTTCAGGCCTAGGGCTTCGGCGATGGCGGGGTCTACTACCGCCGCGCCGCCGTTGGTTTTGGTGACGAGACCGAAGTTGTCCTGGTAGTCCCACATGTTCCAGCCGATGCCGTATTTTTCGAACGTGACGCGCATGTCGTGGAGCCACTGGGCGCGGGCCGCGGGCGGGGCGTAGGGGCGGTGGACGCCGAACTCTCCGCAGTAGACGGGGACGTGGTGCTCGCGGCCCCATTTGGCGGCGAAGGCGATCGTTCGGTCTACGCGGTCGAGGTCCCAACGGTCGAGGCCGTAGTCCTGGACGAAGAGCTGGCCGTCGAGCGTGGGTTCCTGCGCGATGTTGGCGGCGACGTTGTCGGGGGTGGAGGGGTAGGGGACGCCGCGGAGGGGGATCTCGCGGGCGTCGGTCCATGTGGCGCCCTGGTGGGTGAAGGTGAAGGGCTCGTAGTCGTGGAAGGTGTAGATGACGTTGGGGTCGGCGATGGGCTGCATCTGGAGCAGGTCCTGAAGGCCGGACCAGCGCGCGCCGGCGGCGATGATGGTGTGCTGCGGGGCGACCTGCCGGATGGTCTGCGCGACCGCGCCTTCGATGCCCTGCCAGCGATAGGTGTCCGGCTGTTCGGGCTCGTTCATGATCTCGAAGAAGACGAGATTGGGGTCAGTGTTTTTGAAGTGCCCGGCTAACGCGGACCACAGGCGGACGAAGCCGGCGACGCCCTCAGTGCCCTGGAGGAGGCGCTGCTTGTAGGCGCTTTCGGGGTGGACGTCGATGATGACGGCGAGCGAGTCGGCGTTGGCGGCCTGGACTACGCGGTCGAGTTCGGCCATGAAGGCGGTGCCGGCGGGGCGGTTGTAGAGCCACTGGACGAGGGGATCGGCGTCGATGCTGAGGCGGATGTGGTCGAAGCCTAGCTGGTGGATGAGAGTGAGGTCGGCGGGAGTGGTGAAGGAGCGGAGGCGCTCGACGTCGTAGCGGCCGGGAGCCTGCGCGAACCAGTTGCTGGCGTTGATGCCGCGCTGGAGGTGGCGCGCGTGCTGAAACGCGAGGCTGTCAGGGGTTTGAGCGACGAGCGCGGAGGTGAGCGCGGCCAGGCACAGCGCGGGCAGGAGACGCTTCAGGCGGTCGGAGATCGAGGCAAAAACGATGGCCATGGAGGCAGATTAGCGCGACTTAGAAGCTGGCTGCGAACCAGGGCCGGAGGCGACCCAGGCGGCGAGCTGGTCCGGCGTCTGTACGGATCTGCTGGTAAGCGCGCGCACGAGGGCGCGGGTGCGGACCGTCCCGAACGGGGTGTCGATGCGGGCTGGAGAGCTCTGGCCGGCGAGCTTGATGATGACGGCGGGGGCGTCCGGGAACGTGGCGCCCTGGCTGGCCTGTTGGTCTTCGGCGGTCCAGAAGCCTGAGTTCTTCCAGACGTGGTCCGTGCGCCAGCCGTGGTCGCCCATGATGATCACCGTGGTGCGGTCCCAGGAGCCGTCCTGCTCGAGCGTGGAGCGGATGTGGCCGAGCCAGAGGTCGGCGAGCGCCAGGTTGTCGAGGTAGGACGTGCGATGGGGTGGGAAGGTGCCGGTGCGGCGGTCGAAGAATCCCCACGGGTGCGGGATGGGCATGTGGATGAAGATGAGCCCGGCGTTTTGCGTGCGGAGGAGTTCGTCTGCGGCCTCGGAGAGGTGGCGGAAGTCGGCTGCGTGATGCTGGACGTCAACGGCTCCTTCGGACGGCGCGCCGGGTCCTATGCCGATGATGCGCAATCCGGAAAGCGCAGCGAGGCGAAGCGGCGTGAGCAGGTTCTGGCCGATGGAGGCTCCGCCGGACAGGCCACCGGGGATGTCGTCGCTGTAGGTCCAGAAGCAGCGATCGAGAACGCCGGTGAGCAGGCGGCAATAGGGCTCATACCAACCCGCAACGGAGGTCGGAAGGCCGTGGTCGGCGACGTCTGCGAAGAGGGTGTCGTGCGGGTTGAAGGCGACCCAGTGCGGTGCATTCGGGGCGTGGAGGCGCAAGGTCTGGCCGCTGGCAGAGGGTGAGGTTGCGGCGAGGGATTGCCCGGTCAGCAAGGACGGAAGGGCGATACGGGTGTACTCGGCCGGGGCTGAGGCGTGCGTAAAGATCGTGGATGTGGCGGCCAGGTGATCGAAGTTCGGCAGCGCGACCGCGGCGGAGCGATGGCCGTAGACCTGCCGGTAGGAGAGCTCGTCGAGGATGATCCAGACGATGCGCGGCTTGCCCGCTTGCGAGTTCGCCGACACAGCCGGGCGCGGCGTGAACGGCGGATTGAGATCGCGTGCCTGCCAGCCGAACCAAAGCAGTTGTGCGACGAGCAAAACCCCGCTGAGCGCGACGAAGCTCAGGACCGTCGTTACGCCGGGGCGGACGCGCGTGAACCACGGCAGCAGCGAACGCGCGCGGACGAGCACAAAGCCGAACGCCGCCGCGGAGCAGAAGATTGCTGCCGACAGGAGCGGCCCGTTTGGCGGGCTGCGCTGCAAAGGATGCGATGGTTTCGATGAGCACCAGAGGCAGCGGCAGGATGAGCGCAGCGTAGAGCAGAAGTTCGGCACGCGGATGCCGGCCGGCGAGTTGAAGGGCGGCGAAGAGGACGGCCGTTGTGGCCAGGAGGTCGATGATGACCGGCACGAAGAGAGCGGTCGCCGAGCCGGACAGATGGAAGATGAGCTGGTGCTGCGGCGACACGAGCGGACCGGTGAGGAACAGCCAGTAGAGGTTGGCAAACGCAAACGCGACGACTGCAGTCCAGGCGGTCCGGTTCACTCCCCGCGTCTTCTTTCGAAATGAAAGAGGATGCGGCCGTTGGCGAGCTGACGCTCGGACACCCGGTTGAAGTGCGTGGCGAACGTGTGGCGGAAGGCCGCTTCGGTGATGCCGGCGAAGATGGCATCGCGGCCACGCACCAGTTGGCGAAACATGATGTCGCTGGGTGGAACCCACTCGATGATGAGCGCGCCGGTGGTGAGGGTCGCGCAGAGTTCGGCGACATCCGGCAGCGGTATGTGGTCGTGGAGAAGCAGGTGATGGATCACCGCGAGCATCATCACGGTGTCGAACTTGTCTGTGCAGCGCGACAGGAAAGAGGCGCTTTCGGTGTTGCGCCAACCAGCGGAAGGCGTCGGGTTGGCGAGGTCAACGACCAGCGGCAGGATGGATTTCCCGGTGCCCTGGAGGCGTGTGCAGAGGCGATCGACGGTGTGCTGATCGGTGTCGATCGCGACGACGTCGGCGCCTGCATCGGCCGCAAGCTCGGAGTAGGTTCCGCTGTTGCAGCCGACGTCGAGGACGCGGCTGGGGTTGGCGAAGCGCAGGGCTTCGGCGACGAAGGATCGTTTGGCGGCGTGGTCGGCTTCGCTGTAGTGGGTGGCCGTCCCGGAGTAGGCGGTCCACTTGGAGTCGCGCGCGGGCGGGACGGCACGGCGCATCTGTTTGTGGAGTTTGTCGAAGGTCGAGCGGAGCACATGTTCGACGAGTTCGGGGTCCTGTTCGCGGCGGTTTGGGGCTGCCGCAGTTCCCTTCCCCTTCCCGGAGCGCGTGAGCAGCGAAGGCAGCGTGATGGCCGAGAGCACCGGTTGTCGCACGCGAGCGGCGAACGGCAACAAAGGGTAGAGCTCTTCGGGTTCGTAGCCATCCCGGCGGGCTATGGCGGCCCGCAGCGGCCAGCCAAGCTGCGCGTTGGCGATGATGGGCAGCAGAAAGGTGCGAACGAACTGGCCGTAGGCGAACCAGATGGGCTGGGTGCGGTCCACTCTTGCGACGGAGAGCACATCGACGAAGACCGGCTGTGTGCCGCGAAAGAGCACGTTCAGCGGCGTCGCGTCCTTGAGAATCCAGCCTTCGGCGAGCAGGTCGCGGCAAAGGTTCAGGGTGAGTTCTGCCGCGGCGAGCCAAAGCGTGGGCGCCCACTCCCAGGGATAGGACGGGAATGGGATGAGCGGATGGCGGAGGACGACAGGTTCGCGGTCTGCGTGTGAGGCAGTCGACGGAGAGGCGACGCCGGGGGCCAGGACCTCGCTGCTGACGAGC
This sequence comes from uncultured Verrucomicrobiae bacterium, assembly GCA_963795955.1. Classification (GTDB taxonomy): domain Bacteria; phylum Acidobacteriota; class Terriglobia; order Terriglobales; family Acidobacteriaceae; genus Granulicella. The sequence goes on along the minus strand of CAWCJK010000001.1, from coordinate 820,488 downwards.
CTGCCCTCCTCCACCAGTCGTGAGGCCAGGGGTGAAGTGAGGAACTCGAGCAGTTCGGCCTCAAAGGCGGGCTGGATGAAGCGGTAGGCTCCATCGGCTCGAATCTCGAGACTGCCGGCGGGGTCGCGGAAGGTGCGACGGGCGCGGGGGACCGAAAGCAAGCCAGCTTTCATGCGACCTCGACCGCTCTACGAGTCAGCCCGGGACATGACGGCCGGGGTGCTGACCGGAGTGTCTTTCGGTGTGCGCGAGAAGAGCCTTTTGAGACGGCGGCGGAAGTAGAAGAGGGTCCCCGAAAGAACCGCGCCGAGGCTCTGGAAGAGCAGAAGAGCCGATCCAGGATCGGTGTAAGCGTGAGCCGGCCGCTCAAAAAAGAGGCCAAGCGCGAAGAACAACAGAAGGGTCAACGACCAATATCTCAACTGAAGAGCCATTGTTTTTCCTGTCCGACTGAATCGGTTTTGTGGAAGGGTCCCTGGTTTGTAAAGACGACGAGGGAATGACGGAAGTTGCGACCAATTTGTTTCCACCAACGCTTGGCAAGACTCGAGTTGCGAACGGACCGGGGCCGAACGGAAGTTGTAGGCCGGAGACGGCGCGCCGGAGGTTGAAGCGAGGGCGCGCCCTGGGCGATACGGAGACCGGACGGGAGCGCGCTGGTTACGGGGGTGAGTACACGGGACTAGAATGTCGGGCCGATAAGAAAGCCGTCCGGCTGTTGGCGCCAGCCGTTCGCCTGAGAAGCCTGCGAGCAACCGTTCTGAGGCGGCGACCGGACGAGCACAAGGAGGACAGACGCGTATGAGGGTTCACACCGGGAGCGAACTTCGCAACGTGGCGTTGGTGGGACACGCCCACAGCGGCAAGACATGCCTGATCTCCGCGATGTTACGAACGGCACGCATGCCGGAGGCCTCGTCCCGGGCGGACGACGGGAGCGCGGTGACGGCGTATGACGACGAAGAGCTTGCCCGCGGCATGACGATGGCCAATGCCGTCGCGTTTGCGGAGTGGAACGGCATCAAGGCGAACCTGATCGATACGCCGGGGTTCCACTCGTTTGTGCACGAGGCGCGCGCGGCGATGTTTCCGGCGGAGACGGCTGCGGTGGTGGTCAGCGCGCAAAACGGGATTGAGTCCAGCACGGACCGTGTGTGGAAGTTTGCGGCCGATGTGAACCTGCCCAGGCGTTGTGGTGATCACGCAGAGTGACCATCCCAAGGCTGCGACGCCCGCCCACCGCACACAGATGCTGGAGGCCATGCGCGAACGCTGGGGCCGCCAGGTGGTCCCGGTGCAGCTGCCGATGATCGACGACAAGGGGTTTCAGGGCGTCGTGGACCTGGTGACGATGGACGCGTTCTTTTATAAGCCGGACGGCGATGGACGCGGGACCGTTGGGCCGATTCCCGAGGCGTTCCAGGAGGATGCGAAGTCCGCCCATGAGGCGCTGATTGAGCTTGTGGCGGAGGGCAAGGATGAATTGATGGAGGAGTTCTTCGCGGTGGGCACGATCCCCGAAGAACACCTGATCTCGGCGTTGCATGAGGCGATCCGCGAGGACCGGATCTTTCCGGTGCTGTACGTCAGCGGGCTGAGGAACATCGGGACGGACCACCTGATGGATTTCCTGAAGGTGTATGCGCCCTGCCCGGAGGAGCGCGAGCCGATCAGCGGACGTAAGGGAGATCAGGCCGCGAGCAACGGCTCAGGGCCGACGCCGGTGACGCGCAAGGTGAGCGATGCGGAGCCGGCGACGTTGTACGTCTACAAGACGATGGTTGACCCGTTTGCGGGAAGGATCTCGTTCTTCAAGGTCGTGAGCGGGTGTGTCCGCAACGACGCAGCGCTGGAGAATTACGCACGCGGCGAGACGGAGCGCTTGTCGCACCTGTCGATTGTGCAGGGCAAGAAGCTGATCGAGGTGCCGGAGTTGCATGCGGGCGATCTTGGCGCAGTCGCGAAGCTGCGTGTGACGCAGACGGGCGATACGCTCGGAGCCAAGGGACAGGAGATGCGCATTGACCCGGTGGCGATGCCGGAGCCCGCGATGACGTATGCGATCGAGCCGAAGACACGAGCGGATGAAGACAAGCTGGCGCCGGCGTTGCACAAGCTGATGGAAGAAGACCCGCTGCTGCGGTTCTTCCGCGATCCGCAGACGAACGAGTTCCTTGTGGCCGGCACCGGTCAGTTGCATATCGAGACGGTGGTGAGCCGGTTGCGGCGGCGGTTCCATACGGAGGTGACGCTGAAGTCGCCGAAGGTGCCGTATCGCGAGACCATCCGCGCAAAGGCGGACGGACATGGGCGGCATAAGAAGCAGACCGGAGGTCATGGGCAGTTTGCCGATTGCAAGATTCGGATCGAGCCGCTGCCCCGTGGCAGTGGGTTTGAGTTTGTGAACGACATCTTCGGGGGGTCGATTCCGCGGCAGTATGTGCCGGCGGTGGAGAAGGGTATCCAGGAGTCCGCGGCGCGCGGGTATATGGCGGGCTATCCGGTCGTGGACTTCCGGGCGGTGGTGTACGACGGCAGTTACCATGACGTGGACTCGAGCGAAATGGCGTTCAAGCTGGCGGGCAGGCTGGCGTTTCGAGCGTGTATGGAGCAGGCGAAGCCCTCACTGCTGGAGCCCGTGATGCATGTGGAGATCGAGGTGCCGGATGAGTTTTCGGGCGCGGTGATGGGCGACCTGAACAGCCGGCGCGGACGCGTGCAAGGCATGGAGTCGAGCGGAGCGGGCACGGTGGTGCGCGCGGAGGTTCCGCTGTCGGAGATGCTGACGTATGGGACGACGCTGACCTCGATGACGCAGGGACGGGGGAGCTTCCGGATGGAGATGGACCACTACGACTTTGTGCCGCCGGCGATCGCGGAGAAGATTGCGGCTGGTGCGAAGAAACCCGTGGCGGAGGAGGCGGAGGTTTGATGGACGCCGGAGACAGGGTCTTCATCTTGGCTTAAGGATCAGCGGCTACTCTCGACCGATGCGCCTGTTGCGGATTGTCAGCTGTTGCCTGCCCTTGTTGCTGATGGCGAGCACGCACAGCCATGGGCAGCAAACGACGGCAGCACAAGGAAATGCGGCGCAACCGAGCGCTCCGCTGACGCTGGATGAGGCGATCCGTCGCGCGGAGGCGAACCAGCCGGCGTTTGCCGTGGCAGCGGCCGAGAGCAAGGCCACGGCGCTCGAACGCAAGGACGCGCGCGCGGCTCTGTTGCCAAACGCGCAGTTTCACAACCAGTATCTGTTTACGGAGTCGAACCACACATCGACGACGGTCGGAACGGGCGGCAGCCACTTCGACAACCAGGGCGTTTCGCAGTCGCTGCCTGTGTTCATCGCGAACAACGCGGTGCATGAGTACTACTCGCAGGGCGTAGTGAACGAGACGCTGGGTCTGGCGCAGGTTGGCGCGGTGCGGCTGGCCGATGCGAATGCGGCGCGCGCGCGGGCAGAGCTGGAGGTGGCTCGGCGGGGGTTGGTGACGACGGTGGTCTCGTTGTACTTCAACCTGGGCTCGGGCAATGGAAAGCTGGCGGTGGCGCAGCGAGCGCTGGATGAGGCGAACCGGTTCGTCGACATCACCCAGAAGCGTGAGGCAGGGCGCGAGGCGGCGCATGCGGACGTGATCAAGGCGCAACTGCAGCAGCAGCAACGGCAGCGCGAGTTGATGGATGCGCAGTTGCAAGCGGAGAAGGCTCGGCTGGAGCTGGGGGTGCTGCTCTTCCCTGACCCGGCGACGAGCTTCAGCATTGCGTCGGTTGAGGCTCCGCCAATGTTGCCGGACCGTGCGGGCGTGAATGCAGCGGCCACGAGCAACAACCCTGAACTTCGCAGCGCACTGGCGTCATTGCAGGCAAACCAGGCGGAGACACTGAATGCGCAGGCGGCGCTGTTGCCGGACCTGGCACTGAACTACACCTACGGTATCGATGCGCCGCAGTTTGCCGCGACCGGGCCGCAAGGCGTGAAGAATCTTGGATACTCGGCGAGCGCGACGCTGGATATTCCCATCTGGGATTGGCTGACGACCGAGCGGAAGGTGAAAGAGGCAAGAATTCGCGCGAACGCCGCAAAGAGCGCGGTTACGGCGGCGCAGCGGCGGATGCTGGCGAATTTGCAGGAGTTCTATGCCGAGGCGGATGTGGCGCGGCAGCAGTTGACGTCATTGGACCGAGAGCGTGGTGGATGCGCGCGAGAGCCTGCGGCTTGACGAACCTGCGGTATGTGAACGGCGAGAGCACGGTGCTTGAGGTTGTGGACGCACAGAACACGTTGATCTCGGCCGAGAATGCGCGGCTGGATGGTGAGGCTCGCTTCCGGATTGCGTATGCGCAGCTTGAGACTCTTACAGGAAGGCTTTGATTCGTGAATCTGCGCTGCTCTTTCGGACCACATCTCTCGAAGGCTGTATGCCTGCTCGCCTGTTGCGTTGTGCTTTGCAGTGGCTGCAAGAAGAGCGCCAGCAGCGATGATGCGGGCGATAAGGACGCGGCCGTAAGTGTGCAGGCGGAACATCCGTCTGTGGGGCCGATCTCAGAAGAGATTGCGGCGGATGCGATTCTTGCGCCGCTGGCGCAGGCGGCCATTGCACCGCGGATCAGCCGCGCCGATTCGAGCGCAGTATGTGCAGCGCGGGGCTCATGTGCGCAAGGGGCAACTGCTGTTGACGCTGGAAGATCGCGATCTGCGCGGCAATGCGCTGGATACGAAGGGTGGCTTTACGTCTGCTGAGGCCGCGTACACGACCGCCACGCAGGCGACGATTCCTGAAGACGTGCAGAAGGCGCGCGTGGATGTGGACCAGGCGCGCGCGAATCTGGATGTCGCGAACCGCACAGCGGAGGAGCGCAAGCGCTTGCTCGCACAAGGAGCGATTGCCGGGCGCGATGTCGACACGGCGATTGCAGCCGCCGTGCAGGCGCAGGCGGCCTATGACACCGCGGTGAAGCACCTGGCAAGTGTCGAGAACACAACACGCAGGACCAACGCGCAGGCGGCACAGGGGCAGCTTACGTCCGCGAAGGGCAAGCTCGAAAGCGCCGAAGCGCAGGTGAGTTATGCGAATCTGCGCAGCCCGATCAGCGGTGTGGTGACGGAGCGGCCGTTCTTTGCGGGTGAGACCCCAGCGGCGGGGACCGCCGTCATTACGGTGATGGATACCTCGGCGTTGCTGGCGAAGTTGCATGTCGCGCAGCCTACGGCGCAGCAGATGAAGCTGGGTGATGAAGCACGGATCACGATCCCCGGCGTGCCGAATCCGCAGGCGGCTACCGTTTCCTTCATCAGCCCTGCGTTGGATCCGGGGTCGACGACGGTGGAGGTTTGGTTGAAGCTGCCGAATGCAGACGGGCGATATCGTGTCGGAACGCCCGTGCATGCGGTGATCCGCGGACGCACCGTGCCGAATGCTCTGCTCATACCTCCTTCGGCGATTCTGCCGGCCGAGGATGGCGGTACCTCGGTGCTTGTGGTGGGCGCGGATAGCGCGGCGCACAAGCGGCCGGTGACGGTCGGGATTCGCACGGCGGACGCCGTACAGATCGTCTCTGGCGTTTCCACCAGCGACACCGTTGTGACCGATGGAGGGTACGGCCTGGATGACGGAACCAAGGTGACGCTTGGGGGAGCCGGCGATAAGGACAATGCTGACAAAGGCGATGCCGACAACCACAGTTCTGCGCCCAATAACAAGGCCACTGAGGGCAAAGGCGCGACAGGGAAAGACGGCAAGGCCGGGGACAAGGACTGATGGCCACTGCCGCCGTATCGCAACAGGCAAACCGTGAAGGCGGAGCCGTGCCGCCGAAGCCATTCTGGCTGGCAGGCGCGGTGCGCACGATCTTCTTTGTGGCCATCGCGCTCACGGCGGCAGGCGTGTACGCGTTCTTTCAAACGCCGATCGCGGTGTTTCCGGAGACGAACTTTCCGCGTGTTGTGATCGGCGTGGATAACGGCGTGATGCCGGTGGAACAGATGCAGGTCACCGTCACGCAGCCAATTGAAGATGCCGTCAACAGCGTGCCCGGTCTGCAGACGGTTCGGTCGACGACGAGTCGCGGGTCCGCGGAGGTGGATCTGTTCTTCGACTGGTCTGCGGACATGTTCCGCACGCTGGAGCTGGTGAACTCGGCGGTCAGCCGAGTGCAGCAGAGCTTGCCGTCCACAGCGAAGATCACCACGAACCGCCTGACGTTTGCCACCTTTCCCATCCTGGGCTACAGCCTGACGTCGAAGACGGTGTCGCAGTCGCAGTTGTGGGAGCTGGCGACATACACGTTGAAGCCGCCGCTCAATCGCGTGAACGGTGTGAGCACCGTGACGGTGCAAGGCGGGCAGGTCCCCGAGTTTCACATCGTCCCGAACATGGCCAGGCTGCAGGCCGCGGGCGTAACGATTCTCGACCTGACAAATGCGATCAACAACTCGAACATCATTGACTCGCCTGGACTGTATGAGCAGGATCACCAGCTTGTGCTGGGGCTCGTGGGAGCGCAGGCGCATGACATCGATGGGCTGAAGCAGCTCACAGTGAAGACGACCACCGGCGGCGCTCCGGTGCGCATTGGAGATGTGGCCGATGTGATCCAGGCGCCGTTGCCGGTGTACACCTATGTCTCCGCGAACGGGCAGCCCGCGGTGTTGCTGAATATCACGCGGCAGCCTTCGAGCAACACGGTAGCCGTGGCGGATGGGGTCGCAGCGGCTGTTGCACAACTGCGGACGAAGCTGCCGAAGGGCGTTGTTCTTGAGCCCTATTACGACCAGTCGCAGCTTGTGCGCGAGAGCATCAAGAGCGTGCGGGACGCGATTCTTATCGGCCTGGTGCTGGCGTGCATCATCCTGTTCCTGTTTCTGCATGACTGGCGATCTTCAGTCATCGCGGGGCTTGTAATCCCGGTCACAGTAGCGATCACGGTGCTGTTCCTGTGGTTGATCGGCGAGAGCTTCAACCTGATGACGCTTGGCGGTCTGGCGGCCGCAATTGGGCTGGTGATCGATGACGCCATCGTTGTGGTCGAGAACATTGTGCTGCACCGCGATGCCGGCGAAGGTCGCGTTGAGGCGGTGCGCAAAGCGTTGCATGAGATCACGCGGCCGCTGCTTGGATCCACGATTACGCCAGTCGTTGTGTTTCTGCCGCTGGTCGTTGTGACGGGCGTGACAGGGACGTTCTTTCGCGCGCTTGCGATCACGATGACCGTTTCCCTGCTGACTTCGTTGGTGCTCGCGCTGACGTGGACGCCGGGGCTTGCGATGGAGTTGCTGAAGCCCAAAGCGCACACTGAGGTTGGAGCGGAGGGTGAGCCGAAGGAGCCGCACGCCGGACGCGCGCTGGGTCGGCTGATGTCGTGGCACAGGTCGGGGTTGGAGTGGTCGTTGCGAAGACCGGTGCTGCTGTTCGGGCTTTGTGTCCTGCTTGCGATCGGGAGTTACTTCGCGTATCGCGGGCTCGGTTCAGACCTGCTGCCGGAGATGGATGAGGGCGGGTTTGTGCTCGACTACGTGATGCCTGCCGGGAGTTCGCTTGCATCCACGGGCAAGGTGCTGGACCGTGTGGAGCAGATCTTGCGGGACACGCCCGAGGTGGAGAGCACGAGTCGCCGCACAGGACTGCAGATGGGTCTCGCAGCGGTGACGGAGGCCAACACCGGCGACGTCACGGTGAAGCTGAAGCAGAACCGCAAGCGTGGCATCGACGAGGTAATGGCGGACGTGCGCCAGCAGATCAAGTCGCAGGAGCCGCAACTGGATGTGGAGTTTACCCAGGTGTTGCAGGACAACATCGGGGACCTTTCCAACGCGCCCGAGCCGATCCAGATCAAGCTGTTTTCGCAGGATCCCGCGCTGTTGAACGAGCTTGGACCGCGGGTGGGAAAAGCCATTGGCGAGGTCCCCGGCGTGGTCGATGTGGAGAACGGAATCGACAACACCGTGAGCGGGCCGGCGACGAACTTTGCGGTTGATCCGCAGCTTGCGGCGAGGCTGGGCTTTACGCCAAGTGAGGTTGCCGAGGACGCGACCTCCATCTTGGACGGTGTGGAGACGTCGACACCCGTAATCAGCAATAGTCGGCCGTACACGGTTCGCGTGCGGCTTGGGGACGAGACGCGGCAGTCGCTGGATACGATCCGCAACACGGTGTTCAATTCAGCATCGGGGCATACGGCCTCACTGGGCTCGATGGCTGACATCACGCAACTGCCGCCGCAGAACGAGATTCGGCGTGAGAACCTGCAAAGGCTGATCACGGTTACGGCGCGCCTGGAGGGCACGGACCTGGGTACAGCCGTCGGCCGTGTACAGGCGCGTGTGCAGGCGATGCACCTGCCCGCGAGCGTGCGCGTGGTGTATGGCGGAACCTACCAGGAGCAGCAGCAGAGCTTCGCGCAGTTGGCACGCGTGCTACTGATGGCGCTGGTGCTAGTGTTTGGTGTGCTGCTGACGGAGTTTCGTAACTTCGCCGCACCGGTGGCGATTCTTACGTCCTCGGTGCTGTCGATCTCCGGCGTGGTTGGCGCATTGATGCTCACCGGCACGACCTTCAACGTGGCGAGCTTCATGGGCTTGATCATGGTGATCGGCATCGTGGCGAAGAACGGCATCCTGTTGCTGGATGCGGATGAACGCTATCGGGCCGAGGGCATGGATGCGCGGCAGGCGATGGTCATGGCGGCACAACGACGGCTGCGGCCGATCCTGATGACCGCCCTGGCGGCGGTCACGGGCATGCTGCCGCTCGCGCTTGCGCTGGGCGCTGGATCGCAGATGCTGCAGCCTTTGGCGATCGCGGTGATTGGCGGCCTGGTGATCTCGATGTTGCTTAGCCTGGTGGTTACGCCGGTGATCTACTTCCTGATGACGCGACATCACTCGCCGACGGCCGTCACGGCCTAGCTTAGGTGTTGAAGGAAGCGCGCACTACGGTGCCCTGCCCTCGCACGCTCTGCATCTCGATGTGACCGTCGGCGGCTTCGACGATGCTTTTGCAGATGGCGAGGCCGAGGCCGGCGCCGCCCGTCTCTCGAGAACGCGAGCTGTCTTCGCGAAAGAAGCGGTCGAAGACGTGAGGCAGGTTTTCGGCCGCGACACCGGTGCCTGAGTCTTGCACCTCGAGGATCGCGTTGGGTTGCGCCGCGGGTTCGTCGCGCAGGACCACCGAGACTACCGCGCCCGGCGCGCTGTGCTGCACCGCGTTCACGACGAGGTTGGAGACAAGCACACGCGCGGCTTCTGGCGTTAAGCGCGCCTTCACTCCGGGTGCGAGAGTCGCCTTCAGCGCGACGCCGTGGGCGTGGGCGAAGCTGTCGAGGATCTCGAGTGCATCCTGGACGCTTTCGGTAACGCTGACCGGTTCCGGGACGCGCTCAGGGTGCTCTTCGAGGCGAGCCAGCGTGAGCATGCGCGAGACGAGCGTTTCGACCCGCTCGTTGTCGTTGAGGATGCGTTCCAGGCCGCTGCGATACTCGTCGGCTGTGCGCGGCCGCATCATGAGCACCTGGATGCTGGAGCGTACAACCGCGATTGCGGTCTTGAGTTCGTGGGCGGCGTCGCCGACAAAGCGATGTTCGAGTTGGAACGCGAGGCGCAAGCGGCCAAGGGTGCCTTCGAGCGCGTCGCACAACGGCCGGAGTTCAACGATGCTGGCGGCGCGCGCCGGCGGGGTGAAGGCGAGCGAGCCTGAATCGACGTTGGTCGCCGCGGTTGCGAGAGCCTGGACCGGTTGCAACAGGCGACGCGTGAGGAGGACCAGGATCGCCGCTGTCAGGCAGACGAGAAGCAGACTAACGCCGATGTAGAAGCCGGCGGCGACGCGGATCTCGTGCCACATCTCTCCCGTGGGTACGGCGTACAGGATCGTCACGGGACGCCGCAGGCCCACGCCGTCGTTCTCCGCGCGATCGATGATGCGGAGCGCTTCGCGCTGAAAGACACGGTAGCTGTCGCCGTTTACACGTTCGGTGCGAAAGCCATCCGATCCTCTTGCAATAAGCGGAGCAGGGGCGTTGCGCGAGGTGCCGAGCAGGCGACCGCCCTGGTTATAGACGGCGTAGACGTGGGCCGGCGGGAGGTTGAGTTCCGCTGGGTCGATGGTGACGTTGTCCTCTGGATCTTCAGCATCCTGAACGGCGCCGAGCAGCGAATCAGACCGGCCCTGCAGCATGACATCGAAGGCGTGTAGACGAGATCTGGCCTCGTGCCACACGGCGGTGCCGGAGAGCCCGACGGCACAGAGCAGCTCGACGATGACCACCATCGAGATCGCGCGGCGGGCGAGTGAGGTCGGCTTCATACGAGTTCCTCGGCGATGGAGGCGAGGCGGTAGCCACGACCGCGCAACGTCTCCAGGATCGCGGCGTCCTGCGCGGAACGCAGCTTGCGGCGGAGGTTGGAGATGTGCGCTTCAATGACGTTGGAGTGGTGTTCCCAGGAGAAGTCGTAAAGGTGTTCGAGGAGTTCGCGCTTGGAGACGACGGTTCTGGGCCGGTGCACGAGGTACTCGAGGATGCGGTACTCGGTCGGGGAAAGGTCGATGGTTCGGCCGGCGGCGCTTACGCTCTGCTCGGTCAAGTTGAGCGTCAACGAACCGAGTCGCACGACGGTTTGACGGATGCCTTTGCCGCGGCGGATGAGTGCGCGGGCGCGGGCGATCAGTTCGCCCAGGTCGAACGGCTTGGTCATGTAGTCGTCGGCGCCCAGGTTGAGGAGATCGATGGTGCTTCGGGTGTCTGCGACGGCAGTGAGCACGAGCACAGGTGTGCTGTCGTGGCGATCGCGCATTCTGCGTAGAAGATCTTCACCGCGGACCTTGGGAAGCATGAGATCCAGCAGCACGAGATCGTATGAGCCTGCCGCGCAGAGTAAGGCGCCCTGTTCACCATCGTTGGCGAGATCGACGGCGTAGCCGGGCCCCTCACGCAGCGCGGTGGCGATGTTGGCTGCGAGCCGGGGTTCGTCTTCGACCACGAGGACGCGCAAGGGTGTTCTCCTGCTTCGTATGGTAGCGTTTGGGCGCAGCAGCGCGTGGCCGGTACGCATCGAAACTGTATGCGGCTGTTTATCGGCATCCCGGTACCCGAACAGGTTGCGGATTCACTGCATGATGTGGCTCGGCGCGTTCTTCCGGGAGCACGACTGGTGCCCACGGAGAACATGCATGTGACGCTTGTCTTCCTGGGCGAGGTGGAGGAGGCCCGGGTAGCCGCGATCGCGGAGGAACTTTCGGCGGTTGAGAGGATCCGCGTTGACGCTGCGCGTCGAGGGCCTGGGCAGCTTCCCGGGCTCGGCGATCGCCAACATTGCGGCAAATGGTGGGCTGAGTTCGCTGGCGGCGGAGGTCTCCCAACGCATGGCGCGGTGCGGGTTTCCAGCGGAAAAACGGCCGTATCGGCCGCACATCACGCTGGCGCGCAGCCGGCAGAAGACGTTCAGGTTTCCGCCGCACGCCCCGGTGGTGGCGGAGTTCGTGGCGGACAGCTTTGTGCTGTACCGGAGTTGGCTGGACCCGCGCGGAGCGCGATACGAGCACCTGCGCCGCTTTGAGTTGAAGACCCAGTCTGGCGCTTGAACGAGCGCGCAGCCCAAAGGTAACCGCGGTTCGCTCCGTTGATAGCGCCAGAGCCGAAGATGCAGGTGCGCGTTGCCAAACGCGTGTCATATAATCCGGGCGACAACGAGGTGCCGTTATGTTTGTGTGCCAAAACTCGTCGTTGTTCCCGCCTCGCCGTGGCGTCTTGATGATCGCCCGCGTGCGCGGTGGTGTCTGTGCTCTTCCGAGCCTTAGCCGGCCCAATCTCTTCTCCGGCGACTAGCTGCTCTTCCCGTCAAGACCAACTCACGCCTTAGCGGACGTGCGCCTTCAGCGCAAGGTTTGCTGCTCCCGGCTGCATCCGCCGGGAGGTCACGAGTGACGGTTCAACTGAGCACGGAGAACGTTTATGAGCACGTTGATACAGGAGTTTGAGCGCACTGCCAGCCCCGAGGTGCACGCGCGTTTCGGCCCACGGCTTACGACGGCGGTACCGGGAGCGAATGCGGTTCGCGTGATACGCGAGGACGATCAGTTGATGTCGCCCAGCTACACGCGCTGTTATCCGCTGGTGGTGAAGCGAGGCTTTGGTTGCCGGATTGAAGATGTCGATGGAAACGAATTCCTGGACTTTACCGCGGGTATTGCTGTGACCTCGACCGGGCATTGCCATCCGGAGGTGGTGCGGGCGCTCCAGGAACAGGCGGCCAAGCTGATCCATATGTCGGGAACGGATTTCTACTACGACCTGATGCCGCAGGTGGCGGCGCGTCTGTCAGCGATTGCGCCGATGCCGGGACCGCATCGTGTGTTCTTTGCGAACTCCGGGGCGGAGGCGATTGAGTGCGCGTTGAAGCTGGCGCGATATCACACGGGCCGGCAGAACGTGATCAGCTTCCTGGGCAGCTTTCATGGGCGCACGATGGGTGCGTTATCGCTGACGGGCTCGAAGACGCAGCAGAAGCGGCGGTTTGCGCCGTTTGTTCCGGGCGTGACGCATGTGCCCTATCCGAATGCGTATCGGCACGGCTACCTCGACGATGCGGAGGCTGAGGCGCATGCGCTGGAGTGCGCGCGTTTCATTGAGGATCGGTTGTTCAAGACGACGCTGCCTCCTGAGGAAGTTGCCGCGATCTTTGTCGAGCCTATCCAGGGCGAGGGCGGCTACCTCGTTCCTCCAGACGCGTTTCCTGCAGGAGATTCGGCGCATCTGCGACCGGCACGGCATCCTGATGGTTGCCGATGAGATTCAGTCGGGTGCGGGCAGGACGGGCAAATGGTGGGCTATCCAGCATGCCGGTGTGGAGCCGGACATCTTCTGCACCGCCAAGGGAATCGCCTCGGGCATGCCCATCGGCGCTTGCGTGAGCCGGGCCGAGGTGATGGACTGGGTGCCGGGGTCGCACGGCAGCACGTACAGCGGCAACCCGTTATGCCTGGCGGCGGCGATGGCGACGATGGACGTGATCGAACGCGAGGCGATGAGCAATGCGGCCACGGTGGGCGCCGCGGCGCTCGAGAGGCTTACAACGTGGGTGGATCGCTATGAGGCGGTTGGCGATGTGCGCGGGCGCGGGTTGATGATCGGCGTGGAACTGGTGGAGGACAAGCACACGCGCAAGCCTGCACATGGGTTGCGCGATCGTGTTGTGGACCTCGCGTTTGAGCGCGGGCTTTTGCTGCTGGGGTGCGGCGAGAATACGATTCGGCTGTGCCCTCCGTTGATCGTCACGCAGCAGGAGACGGACGTCGCGCTGGACATCATGGAAGAGTGCATCGCGATCGCGAGCCATTGAGGGATCTACACCGGAGATGTGACTCCGGAGAAAGCGAAGAGAAGCATGGCAACACAGGACAGTGTTCTACGGAAGACGCTGGAGCAGGTAGTCGGGCAAGGAACGCGCGGACCGGCTGTTCGAGGTGCTGGTTGTGCCCGAGGGGCTGATGCGGGAGAGCGGTGACACGATCTCACGTGCGGGCATCGCGCAGGCGCTGAACATGATGTTGTTCGAGGACCTGCTGAACCGCGTTCCCGATGCGAAGGCCTATGCGGAGGACCGGATTCGCCAGGGCACCAAGATCATGCACGACCATGGCGCTGTGCGCACCGTGGCGGTTGAGGGCATGGGTGAGATTCCGGCCGGAGAAGAGGCCATCACACGCGTGCTGCGACCGCTTGGCTATGCGCAGAACGGAACGTATCCGCTGGAACGTTTGAAGATGACGGGCCGCTCTCATGCCCAGGCGGAGTACCCGCAGGAACTGGCGCAGTTCTTCATCAGTGAGTTGCACCCGGAGCGATTCTCGGAGGAGTTTCAAGGTGCGGTGAAGCGGGTGATGAGCACCTCGCGCGATCCGCTGACGGACGAAGCTAAGTCGTTGCTGAGTGAACTGGAGCAGAAGCGCTCACTGCCGGTGGATAAGGCCGTGAAGCTGCTGCCGGTGCTGGCGAAGGTATTCGAGCGGCAGCATGAGGAGCCTGCAGTCGAGGATTACGAGATCCTGCTGAAGGAGTCGCCGGAGATGGCCTGGATCTCGACCGAGGGCAATGCTTTCAACCATGCCACGGATCGCGTCCCGGACGTCGATCAGTTGGCGGAGGAGCAGAAGTCGCTGGGCCGGCCGATGAAGGCAACGGTAGAGCGCTCGCAGTCTGGGCGTGTGCGGCAGACGGCGTTCCTGGCAGCGCGCGTGCAGCGCAGGTTTCGCGAGAACGGCAACACGGTGACGAAGGAGGTTCCGGGGTCGTTTTATGAGTTCATCACGCGGCTGCCGTTTCCCGAAGAAGAGGGCAAGTCCGGGGTGGACCTCAGCTTCGACAGCTCGAACGCGCAGGCGATCTTCAAGATGACAGCGAACGCGAAGTAAGAGCAGACTCAAAGAGATGGCGAGTTCTCCGTTTGTTCTTCTTCCGAGCTCTCACGCACGTTCGCGCGAGAGCTTTCCCCGGTCCGCCGAGTTGGAGGCGCAGCTTCGTCGCAGGGTGAAGGGAGAGGTCCGGTTCGATCCGGCCTCTCGCGCTTTGTATGCGACGGATGCCTCGAACTACAGGCAGATGCCGATTGGGCTTGTGATCCCTCGTGATGAGGAGGACGTGATCGCTGCAGTGGAGGTATGCCGCAGCTTCGACGCGCCGATCTTGTCGCGCGGCGGTGGCACCAGTCTTGCGGGCCAGGGCTGCAACACCGCGGTGATCCTGGATTTCTCGAAGTACATGCATCGCATCGGGGAGGTAGACCCGGTTGCCAAGACGGTCACGGTTCAGCCGGGTGCAGTTCTCGATCGTGTGCGCGAAGCTGCCGAGGAGTTTCAGCTTACGTTTGCGCCGGATCCGGCGACGCATAGCCGCTGCACGCTGGGCGGGATGATCGGCAATAACTCCTGCGGCATCCATGCGCTGATGGGCGGCAAGACGGTGGATAACATCGTTGCGCTGGACCTGTTGCTCTATGACGGCACTCGTATGCGTGTGGGCGCGACGAGCGAGGCAGAGCTCGAAGCGCATATCGCGCGTGGAGGTCGTGAGGGCGAGATCTACGCCGGACTGAAGCAACTGCGCGACGCGTATGCCGACCAGGTTCGCAGTGGGTTTCCCAACATTCCGCGGCGCGTGTCGGGGTTCAACCTCGACGAGCTGCTTCCGGAGAACGGGTTTCATGTGGCTCGCGCGCTGGTGGGCAGTGAAGGCACGTGCGCGATTGTGCTCGGTGCGACGCTGCGCCTGGTGCAAAGCCCGCAGTATCGGACGCTTGTGGGCGTCGGGTTCGAAGATATCTTCATCGCTGCCGATGCCGTGCCCGAACTGCTGAAGCATAACCTCATCGGGCTTGAAGGGATTGACGGCTATCTGCTGGATGCATATCGGCGCAAGGGCAAGTCACTGGAGGATCTTGAGCTGGTTCCCCCGGGAGATGGATTTTTGCTCGCGGAGTTTGGCGGTGATTCGCAGGCCGATGCAGACGCACAGGCGGCGCGTTTTGCTTCGGTCGTGACCACGCTGGCGTCGTCGCCTACCGCGCGGATCTATACGTCCGCGCAGGGCAAACGTGTGTGGCATCTGCGCGAGTCGGGGCTGGGTGCGACGGCGTTTGTGCCGGGGCAAGGCACGGGCTGGGAGGGCTGGGAGGACGCGGCTGTTGATCCGCACCGGCTCGGGTCGTACCTGCGGCAGATCACGGCGCTCATGCGTGAGTACGGCTATCGCAGCGCCATGTATGGGCACTTCGGCCAGGGCTGCGTGCACATGCGGCTCAACTTCGATCTTGAGACCGAGGCCGGCATCCGCAAGTTTCGCGAATTCATCGAGCGTGCTGCGGACATCACCATTGCGCATGGAGGCTCGCTTTCGGGTGAGCACGGCGATGGGCAGGCGCGCGGCGTGCTGCTGCAGAAGATGTTTTCGCCGGAGTTGATGCAGGCGTTTCGCACGTTCAAGCGGCTGTGGGACCCGGCCAACCGCATGAACCCCGGAAAGCTGATCGAGGCGCATGAGGCGCATGAGGATCTTCGCCTGGGTGCCGACTACAAGCCCTGGAAGCCGGACACGCACTTCGCGTTCGCGGAGGACAATGGTTCGCTGGCTTCGGCGACGCTGCGCTGTGTGGGCGTGGGCGCGTGTCGCAAGCACGATGGTGGTGTGATGTGCCCGAGCTACATGGTGACACGCGAAGAGATGCACTCGACGCGCGGGCGTGCGCATTTGCTATGGGAGTTGATGCAGCGTGAGGTCCTGCCGAAGGACTGGAAGAACGAGCAGGTAAAGGAGTCGCTTGACCTGTGCCTGTCGTGTAAGGCGTGCAAGAGCGAGTGCCCTGTCTCTGTGGATGTTGCGACGTATAAGTCGGAGTTTCTGTCGCACTTTTACGAAGGCGAACGACGGCCGCTGGCGCATTATGCGTTTGGGCGAATCGATGTCGCGGCGCGTATGGCTTCGTTTGCGCCAGGGTTGGTGAACCTTGTGAATCGGTCGCCGCTAGGCTCGTTGCTGAAGCGTGCGTTGCATATTCATCCCAAGAGAACGCTTCCCCACTTTGCGAAGCCGTTTACGCGCGGGAAGACCCCGACGCGAGCGGCGAGCCAGAGCGGCGGCCGCGATGTGTTTCTTTGGGCAGATACATTCAACAACTACTTCCATCCGGGCACGATGCAGGCGGCGCATCAGGTTCTCACGTCTGCGGGATTTCGGGTTTCGCTGCCTAACAAGCACCTCTGTTGCGGGCGGCCTTTGTATGACTTCGGCATGCTGGATACTGCGAAGGAGTATCTGTTGCGTGTCCTTGACGCGCTGCAACCGCAGCTTGCGGCAGAGACGCCGATCGTTGTGCTGGAGCCGAGTTGCGCGAGTGTGTTCCGCGACGAACTGACGAACTTGCTACCGCACGACCCCCGGGCGGCGAAGCTGAAGGCACAGACGTTCTTGTTGAGCGAGTTCCTGGTGCGGCATGCACCGAAGTATCAGCCGCCGAAGGTCTCTGAGCGAATCGTTGTGCACGGGCATTGTCATCATCGCGCAACCATGGGCATGCAGGACGAGATGACGATTCTGCGCGCGACGGGAGCCGACGTCGAGCTGCTCGATTCAGGTTGCTGTGGCATGGCCGGACCGTTTGGGTTTGAGCACGACAAGTATGAGGTTTCCCAGCAACTTGGCGAGCGGGTCTTGCTGCCCGCGGTTCGCCGCGAGATGGACCGCGCACTGATCGTGAGTGACGGGTTCAGTTGTTGTGAACAGATCACCCAGAACACAACCGCGCGGCCTTTGCATCTGGCTGAGGTGCTCGCACGCGCGAGCGTGATCGCGCAGGAAAGGACGAAGACGGATGCCAGTGATCGAGAGCTCGCTCACACACGAGGTTGAGGATCTGCTTTCGCGGTGCGGGGTGCCTCCAGCGGCGTACGCCGGTGGTGATCTCGCTGTGCGGACGCCCATCACCGGCGAGGTGATCGCGCATGTGCGCACGATCTCGCCGGAGGCGGCTCGCGACGCCATTGTGCAAGCGAGGACCGCGTTTGAGCAGTGGCGCAATGTACCGGCGCCCAGACGGGGTGAGCTTGTTCGGCTGCTAGGCGAAGAGCTCCGCTCGAACCTTCGCACGCTGGGCCGTTTGGTCACGATTGAGTCGGGCAAGATCCTCTCCGAGGGCTACGGCGAAGTTCAGGAGATGATCGACATCTGCGTGTTTGCGGCCGGGCTTTCGCGGCAGCTTACGGGCCTGACGATTGCTTCGGAGCGGCCGGATCATCGCATGATGGAGACGTGGCACCCGTTGGGTGTGGTGGGCGTGATCTCGGCGTTCAACTTCCCTGTCGCGGTGTGGTCGTGGAACGCCGCCCTGGCGCTGGTCTGCGGGAACAGCGTGGTCTGGAAGCCGTCGGAGAAGACACCACTCACCGCTCTTGCGGTGCAAGCGCTCTTCGAACGCGTGGCCGCGACGCTGGAGGGCGTGCCTGCCGGGCTCTCAACATTGCTCATCGGAGATGCTCGGCTTGGCGAAGTGCTGGTGGATTCGCCGCTGGTGCCGCTGGTGTCGGCGACGGGATCGACCGCCATGGGCCGGGCGGTTGCGCCACGGTTGGCGGCACGGTTTGCGCGCTCGATTCTGGAACTGGGCGGCAACAACGCCGCGATCGTGTGTCCGAGCGCGGACCTCGAGTTGGCGTTGCGAGCGATTGCGTTCTCCGCCATGGGCACCGCGGGTCAACGCTGCACGACCTTGCGTCGACTGATCGTGCATGAAGATGTGTACGACGGGTTGATCGAGCGATTGAAGAAGGTGTATGCATCAGTGGTCGTCGGTGATCCTCTGCAACCGGAGACCCTGGTTGGGCCGCTGATCGACCGGACGGTCGTTTGAAGCAATGCAGGATGTGCTTGCGCAGTTGCGCGCTGCGGGTGCGGTGGTCACCGGAGGCAAACGCGTGCCGCAAGATGAGGATGCTGACGGGGCGTTCTACGTTAGGCCCGCGCTGGTCGAGGTGACTGAACAAAACGAGATCGTTCGCCGCGAGACGTTTGCGCCCATTCTGTACGTCATGCGCTACCGCGACTTCGATGAGGCGATTCGGCTGCAAAATGATGTCCCGCATGGGCTCTCGTCATCGATCTTCACCTTGAACCTGCGCGAGGCGGAACGCTTTCTGTCGGTCACCGGATCGGATTGTGGAATTGCCAATGTGAACATCGGGACGTCGGGTGCTGAGATCGGCGGTGCGTTCGGCGGTGAGAAGGAGACCGGCGGCGGCCGTGAGTCAGGCTCCGACGTGTGGAAGCAGTACATGCGGCGCGCAACCAACACCATCAACTACGGCGCGGGGCTTCCGCTCGCGCAGGGCGTTACGTTCGACGTGTCGTAAATGTGGAGCGCTTTGCGGCAGGGCACGCGCTGCTGCAACGGCGCTAAGGCTTGTGCGAGGCGGCAGCATTCGAACCGCAGGACTGCCGCACAACCAGGTGGAACGGCACACGCACATCCCATGCTGGGCGGTCGGGTTCACGGAGCCGCGCCAGCATGAGCCGCAGCGCAGCGCGGCCAAGCTCGGCGCAGTCCTGGTGGATGGTCGTGAGCGGGACGGGCAAGAACTGCGCATAGCTGACGTCGTCGAAGCCAACGATTTTGACCGAGTCCGGGATGCGCGCACCGAGGTCCAGCAGCGATCGCATGATCCTGGCGGCCGTGAAGTCGTTTCCGCAGACGATCCCGTCAGGGCGCTCGTCATTCATGAGGCGGCGGACGAAGGCAGGGTCGTTCGCGTCACCGAGGAGAACCTTGGCGGGAGCGCCCGATTGAAGGACACCGACTGCACTCGCCTGCACCTCGGAGATCGCGAACTGGTAGCCGGCGATACGCTCCACGATCGTGGTTGCGGAGCGCTTGCGCGCGACGAACACGATGCGGCGAGCCCCCTGATCCCATAGGTGCCGCGTTACCACGTAGCCGGCACGGTAGTTATCTGTTCCAACCAGATCGAGCTTCGAGCGCCGCGGATACGGCTCGAAGTCGCGGTCCAACAACACGACCGGTATGTTCGCCTTGGCGAGCATGTCCACGATGCGGCGATTCGAGACGTCGCGGTCGTGTGTGTATTCGAGCGGAGCGAAGAACACCCCGGAGACCTTCTGATCGATGAACTGCCGACCGAGCTGCTCGGCCGTGTGGTCCAGGGTCTCGCCGTCGTTCTCGCCGGAGGCATGGCCCCAGAGCAACACGTGAGATTTGGCGAGCGGCGCACGCATGATGCCCTGGCAGATGGGCTCGAAGATCTCCGTGTTGCCGAGTTGCGGGATAAGCAGGCCGAAACGATAGCTTTCGACCGTGGTGGGAGCCTGCACGTACGTTCCGGAGCCCGGCCTTCGTGTGACGAGACCGTCGCGCTGCAAGGCGTGGATCGCCTTCGCCACAGTGATGCGCGAGGCGCCGAAGCGTTCGCACAGCGCAGCTTCGCTGGGCATGCGATCGCCGGGCCGGTAGACCCCTTCGTTCACTTCACGCGCAAGCTCCTGATAGATTGCGCGATGAAGCGTGACGGTCTCTGGCGCCGTTGACTCTGCCGTGTTCGTCGGGTGAGCCTGAGCCATGTGGGCGTCTCAACTATAGACAGATGCGTATCGAGGCCCGAATACAACGGAACGCAAACCCAGCTCACCCGAACGGCTTGCACGAACGGACCGTCTGTCACCCCGTCGCGGTTACCGCATCGAGCCGACCCAAGCCGAGTATGGCGGTAAGGTCAACGATCCCAACGAGTTCACGTGCTCCAGCGAGGGGTCGCTGGCGGCGAGCGTGACGGCGGTCTTGCCCGTCACTCCGGCGTGCGCCACATCCAGCGAGACTGTCTTCGGCTGTGCACTCATGTTCATGGCAACAATGACCGGCGCTGCGCCTTGCGGTGCTGTGCGCACGTAGGCCAGCACATCTTCATCATCGCGGTTGAGCATGATGATGCCGCCGTTGTGCAGCGCAGGATTATCCCGCCGCACCTGCATGAGTTTCTTGTACCAATTGAGCAGCGAATCAGGCTGGCCCGACTCCGTCTGAACGTTGATGGTCTTGTAGTTGGGCGGGATCGGCAACCATGTGTTCGGATTCGTGGAGAACCCCGCCTGCGGCCCGGGTGTCCACTGCATCGGCGTGCGCTCGCCGTCGCGGCCCTTCTCTTTCGGCCAGCCGGTGATGCCGATGGGGTCCTTCACGTCTTCTTTGCGGGTCGGCGGCGTGGTGTGCATGCCGATCTCTGCACCGTAGTAGGTCATCGCGGTGGAGCGAGTGGTGAACAGAACCGTCGCGATCACCTTGGCGATCTCCACGTCATGCACGCCATCGCCGAAGCGATCGATCGAGCGTACGTTGTCGTGGTTGTCGAAGACCAGGAGTGGCTGCGAGCCGTGAACCTGGGTTTCGACCTCGGTGATGTATTGCCGGAAGTATGTTGCTTTGAGCGTTTCTCCGCGTCCGAAGCCGACCAGCATGTCCATCGGAAGCTGTAGCTCGTTCTGCGCTGCACCGCCGTACCACTTGTCCAGTTCGACCGTATTGGGCAGGTACGTCTCACCGATCAACACGCGGTCGCCGGGGTACTTGCGCGACCATCGCGCGCATGCGGCGGATGACGTCGTGCACCTCCGGGCAGGTTGCTGGTGTAGACCTCCTGCAGGTTGGGATCGCCCTGGGCGTTCACGCCGCCTGTCTCAGGCTCGTTGCGGAGCTGCGGATCTTCAAACAGCGTCGGAATCGCGTCCAGGCGGAAGCCGGCGACGCCGCGATCGAGCCAGAAGCGCATGACGCCGAACATGGCCTGCTCTACCGCCGGGTTGCGCCAGTTGAGGTCCGGCTGCTGCTTGTAGAACTTGTGATAGTAGAACTGCTTGCGGGCGGGGACCCACTCCCACGCTGAGCCACCGAAGAGCGAGACCCAGTTGTTGGGCGGCACCATGCCATCGTGCTCGAAGCGCTTCTGGTAGTCGCGTGACGCCTGGGTTGGTCGCCGGCACTCCATCGTTCCACACGTACCAGTCGGCCTTGGGGTTGGTCCGGGAGCTTGCGCTCTCGATGAACCACTTGTCCTTGTCGGAGGTGTGGTTCAGCACCATGTCCAGGATGATGCGGATGTTGTGCTGCTTCGCGGTGGCCTGCAGCTTGTCGAAGTCAGCAAGCGTGCCGTACTGCGGATCGACGTTCTCGTAATCGGAGATGTCATAACCGAAGTCGACCTGCGGCGAAGGGTACATCGGCGCAATCCAGATCGCATCGACGCCAGTTGTCTGCAGATAGCCAAGCTTCTCGGTGATGCCGTTCAGATCGCCGAGGCCGTCGCCGTTGGAGTCCTTGAAGCTGCGCGGGTAAATCTCGTAAATCACCGCGTGCTTCCACCACGTCTGGTCGGTGCTGGGCTTGGCGGCTGCTGCCAGGTCCGCTGCCGTGTCGCCGGTCTGGGCGACGGCATAGGCCGGGAGCATGGACAGAGAGCAAAAACACGCAGCGAGAAACAGAGACTTACGAAAATCGCTCATCCGATCTCCATGTACACAGTTTGGGCTCCGCGACAATAGCATCCTGCGTCTACGGGTGTCGAGAAGATGTTATGACAGCCTGCCGATTGCGGCGCTTATACCTGCGCTGTCGCTACGGTATGTGACCTTTGCCTTCAGTGAGGGTCTCGAAGCGGTCCAGCATCGCCGGGGCCGCAAAGCTTTCGGTTTCGCCAGCAGGCCAGCGCACCTCGATCGACGTCAGCTTGGGCTGCGCGCCGAGGCCGAAGTGAAGGCGCAGATCGCTGGAACTGGAGTAGCTGGAGCCGGAGCGAACCTCGTCGACCCACACACGCTGGCTGCCGCTCGACGACCCGTGCAGCACGACACGCGCTCCGATGGCGTCGCGAACCGATCTGGTGCCCACAAGCCGCAGGCCCAGCCAGTGGTTCGCGTTTTTCGCCTCGTTCACCAGCAGCAGCGGGCGGTCGTCGAGGTTGTTGATGACAGCTTCGAGCCGGCCGTCGTTCCACAGGTCACCGATGGCAAGGCCCCGGCCGGACATACGCTCGATGAGCCCTGGACCAGCGGTCCTGGAGAGGTCGCGGAAGTGCCCGTTTCCGAGGTTGTAGTAGAGGAAGCGGGGCTCCTTGAAGTTCGACCCGAGATGGGCGGCGTCGACGTCGGGGTACACATGGCCGTTTGCGATGAGCAGGTCTGGATAGCCATCGTTGTCCACGTCGGCGAACATGGCGCCCCAGCCGAGCGCATCGGTGTTGATGGCGAGACCAGCGTCGGCGGTCACGTCGTTGTAGGTGCCGTCGCCGTTCGCGTGGTACAGCGTAGAGGTGTCGTCAGAGAAGTTGGTCTTGAAGAGATCGATGTGGCCGTCGCCGTCGTAGTCGGCTGCCGTGGAGCCCATGCCGGCCTGCTCGCGGCCGTCCTCGTTGAAGGCCACGCCCATCTCCGCCGCGACGTCGGTAAAGGTGCCGTCGTGGTTGTTGCGATACAGGATGGCGGGCGTTGAATCGCAGGCGATGTAAATATCCGGCCAGCCGTCCTCGTTGTAGTCAAGCGTCGTCACGCTGAAGCAGTAGTGCCCCGGCGTGTTTTCGATACCGCTCTTCTTGCTGACGTCTTCGAAGTGGCCGTTGCCGACGTTGTGATACAGGATGTTGGGCGCGGAGGGCAGGCCGCGAGGCCCGCACATGACCGGCGCGCCCTTCCAGATGCAGCCGGCTTCTGCGCCCGGCTTCGGAACCTTGGCGAGATCGAAGTGCACGTAGTTGGCCACGACGAGGTCGAGCTTGCCGTCGCGGTCGTAGTCAACGAAGGCACAGCCGGTCCCCCACTCTTTTCCTGTGCCCGCGACGCCGGCGGTCTCCGCTACCTCGCGGAAGTGCCCATTGCCTTCGTTGTGATAGAGGCGGTTCTTGCCATAGGCGGTGACGAAGAGATCTTCAAAGCCATCGTTGTCGTAGTCGCCGACACAGACGCCCTGGCCCCATGCTGTCGCCGTCAAGCCGGCCTGCTGCGTTACGTCGGTGAACGTGCCATCGTGGTTGTTGTGCAGCAGATGACTGGTGGGCGCGTTCGCGCCGGTGTTCTTCGGCGAACCGGGCAGGTACATGCCGTTGACGAGGAAGATGTCGGGCCAGCCATCGTTGTCGTAGTCGAAGATGGCCACGCCTGAGCCGCTGGTTTCGAGGATGTACTGCTGGTTGGCTTCGCTGCCGTTGACGTTGCGGACCGTGAGGCCGGCTTTCGGGGCGACATCGACGAACCATGCGGGACCGGGGTGCTCTGCCGTCGCGGGATAAGGGCTTGCATGCTGCTGGGCTTGCAGACACGTCACGAACACAGAGCAGAGCGCGAAGAGATGCAAGCAGGGTTGCGCGAATCGCCGTCCCCGATTCACTTCGAAGCGCCCTGCTTCGTGCCGCTGCCCATGGCCATGGTCTTCAGGATCTTGCCGCCCTTCTTCGATGACATACAGATGATTGGCTGCGAGCGCCTTCACGTTGTCCTTCGTACCCGAGGGCCAGACGATCTCCACATCCGCTGCTGTGGCCTGGTCCAGCCCGAAGTGAAGGCGCAGATCATTTTGCGAGAAGTAGCTCCCACCCGAGCGCACCTCTTCGATCTGGGCCATCGACTTTCCAGGCTGGTTCTGCGCGCGTGACGGTGATGCGCGCGCCGATGCCGGTGCGATTGCTCTTCGTGCCCACGGTGCGGATCTTGATCCAGTTGCGATGCGGTGCGTCGGCGGTCATGCCGCAGTGCAGCAACTGCGGATAGGTGTTCACGCAGTTCACGACGACGTCCATATTGCCGTCGTTGTCGTAGTCGCCAAAGGCACAGCCGCGCGCAGGCGCAGCGGCGGTGATGCCGGGGCCCGCGATGTTGGTCACCTCTTCGAACTGGCCGTTGCGCAGATTGCGATACAGGTATTTGTGCTCCGCGTACGGCGCTTCGATCTGCGAGTTGTCGACCTCTGGATACACGTGGCCGTTGGAGATGAAGATATCGAGCCAGCCATCGTTGTCCGGATCGAAGAAGCCGACGCCCCAGCCGAGATAGCGCGTGTTGACGCCTAGCCCTGACAGGTATGTGTGGTCCTCGAAGGTGCCGTCACCGAGGTTCTGATAAAGCGAGTCCGTGTCGCCCGCGAAGTTCGTCTTGACGATATCGAGCAGGCCATCGCGATTGAAGTCGCCGACCGCGACACCCATGCCCGCCTGCGGCTTGCCGTCGGGCGAGTAGGCGATGCCGCTCTCGATGGCCTCGTCCTTGAAGGTGCCGTCCTTCTGATTGCGATAGAAGGTCGCTGCTGTCGAGTCGTTGGCGACGTAGATGTCTGGCCAGCCATCGTTGTCGAGATCGGCGACCGTGACGCTCAGCGCATAGGTGCCAACGGTGTCCAGCATGCCGGCCTTTTCGCTCACGTCCGTGAAGGTGCCGTCGCCGTTGTTGCGATACAGGATGTTCTTGCCGCCCTGCAAGCCCGGCGGTCCGCACGCGACCTGGATGCCCTTGTACGCGCATCCGGCGGCCTCGGGCAACGGCGCAGTCTTGGGGTCGAAGTCGATGTAGTTGGCCACGAAGAGATCGAGATGGCCGTCCTTGTCGTAGTCAAGAAACGCGCAGCCGGAGTTCCAGCGCGTTCTCGGCTGGATGAGCCCCGCCTTTGCGGTGACATCGGTGAAGGTGCCGTTGCCGTTGTTGCGCCAAAGTACGTTCTGGCCGTAGTAGCTGACGAAAAGATCGTTCCAGCCATCGTTGTCGTAGTCGCCCACGCAGCAAGCCTGGCCCCATCCGCTGCGGCCCAGGCCGCTCTTCGAGGTCACGTCCGTAAACGTACCGTCGCGATTGTTCTTGAAGAGCCGCGAGATGGGTTCCTGTCCCTTGGGGAAGCCTGCCGAGCCGCGATCCGTTCACTAGGAAGATATCGACCCAGTCGTCCTGGTCGTAGTCGAAGAAGGCGACGCCGCAGCCGGTGGTCTCGAGCAGGTAGCGGTTCTTGTGCTCGTCTCCGTAGATGGTCTTCACGTTGAGCCCCGCGGCATGCGCCACGTCGGTGTAGCTGTAGCCAAGCGGTGTTCCCGTGACCGGTGACGGCAGCGTCTTGGGTGCCGGCCGAGCCTGCGCGCTGTAGGCCTCGCGGCTCATCCCTGAGCCAGGCTGTTGTTGCTGTTGCGGCGATGGCTGCTGCGGACGCACCGCGGGCAACGCGAGCTTCAACACATCCTGAAACGGCAGCACAAGCGCGGTTCGAGAGAGTGACTTCACAACATCGCGGCGCGTCCACGTCATGGCTGCTGCTTCCTCACGTCCTCAGGCCACGCTTGCCGCACACACTCGGCGCCGTTCATTGTGCCGGGAATGAAGTTGAGTATAGAAAAGCGACCGAGCCTCGGCAATCCATCTTTGGGCGCATATTCGGCGACTCACTGCGGAGTGGCCGGGAGGTGCTCTGCCTTTTGCCGCTCGGCGAGAGCATCGGCAGGACGTCCCTGCTTCTGCAACGCCTCAGCAAGGAGCAGATGTGCCTCCTTCAGATCGGGCTCAGCAGCGACGGCATCATTGAACTGAGTGATCGCGCCGGGGAGGTCACCTTGTTGCAGCAGCGCTCGACCGCTCTGCAATGCGAACCCTGCACGCTGCTTTTTCATCGCACTGCGGCTCAGATCGGCAGCGGTCTTGCGCTCCGCGAGAGCACCCTGCTTGTCGCCCTTCGAGGACAGGATGGCCGCGAGCATGATGTGCGGGCTGGGCTGATCAGGCTCCAGCGCGATGGCGCGATGCAGCGCCTCGCTGGCCTCGATCCGTGTCTCCGGCGTCCTTCTCCTCGGAGCCGAGCAGCGCCCATGCCGCTCCATTCTTTGGGTTCAGTGTGACCGCGCGCTGAAGATCGCGGACCGCATCCGCTGCCTTGCCCTGCTGCATGTGAATCACACCGAGCGTGTACGGCGGATCGGGAAGCTTCGGGTCAAGCGCCTCCGCGCGCTCGAGCTCCGCAACGGCTGTGGCGAGATCGTCCTTCAACTTGTAAGCGAGACCCAGATCGTAGTGGAGTTGCGGGTTTTGCGGGTCGGTCGTAAGCGCCCGCCGAAACTGCTCGATTGCATGATCGACATCGTTGGTCTGCAGGTACGCAACCCCGGTGTTTTCGACCAGCGTGGTAGATGGCGAACCCAACGCAGCGGCGCGCGCGTAGACAGCGAGCGCCCCCTTCGCATCGCCGCTCTGCACGAGCGCGAGACCGTAGTTGGTCATAGCTGCAGCATCCTGCGGACGCGCTGCAATCACCTTGGCGAAGAGTGGCAGCGCTCGTTCCACCTGTCCGCCGGCTTGCAGCGCCAAAGCGTACGCATACTGTGCATCCAGCGAGTCGGGGTGAGCTGTCGTGATGCCCTGGAGGCATGCGATCGCGCCGGCATCATCGCCGGTAAGGCTCAGAGCGCGGCCAAGCTCGATCTGCGAGGCCAGGCTGTTGTCGCCCATCTGCTTCGCCGTACGGAGCTCCGCGAGCGCCTCCGCATACCTGCCGGTGAGGATCAGCAGAGAACCCAGATGGGCGTGCGCTGGAGCGTACTGCGCGTTCAGCGCCAGAGCCTTTCCAAAGCTGTCGGCGGCCGCATCGTACTGGCGTTCCTGAGCCTGCAACGACCCAAGCGCGTCCCACAACGTTGCGGTCTCCGGGGCTGCGGGGGAAGCGCCCGCGAGCGCCGTGCTCAAGAGGGACTTCGCCGATGCTCGATCCCCTGTGCCCGCGAGCGCGACCGCGTAGGCAAGGTTCTCTGCGGGCTGCAACGAAACTCCGGCCGGCAGTTCCCGAAACAGCGATACGGAGGCGGCGTACTCGCCTAAGCGGCTTCGCGTGACGGCGAGATTGATGGTCGCCTCAGGTTGGCTGGGGTCCAGAGCTCGCGCTTCGGCCAACTGGGCTTCGGCTGCGTGTAGATTCCCTTCCGCGAGCAGAAGCGCTCCGAACGCCGAGTGCGCCGCCGCCACGCGTGGTGCCACCTGCACCAGACGGGCAAACGCCCGATGAGCCCTGGGCAGATCGCCCGCTGCAATCGCCGCAGAGCCTTGTTGGAACAGGGCGCTCGCATCCGCGGAGGACTGTGGTTTCTGCTGCTTGTTGGCCGCCGCCTGGCCCTTGCTCGCGGTGCCCAGCGGAATGACCAAACCCAGCAGCAGAACCGAAAGCCCGGAACTCGCGTTCACCTGCGACCTCACTGCCCGGTAGCGACGGCCGGCGTGGTTCCGTGCGTCAGCAGATCGTGCATACGGAGGTACACACCATTGGTCCAGCCGAAGCCGATCACGTTCGCCTTGTAGCCGGCGGCGACCGCGACGTTCGCAGAACCGCTCACTACGTTGTACTTTTCGCGGACCGTTCCGTCCCGCTGGAAATTTTCAAGCACGGTCTTCGAGAACTCCTGCGCCACGCGCGCGGCGTCCTCGTGATACCCGAAGCGCTCCAGGCCAGCCACCACAAACCAGTTGGTTGGCGCCCAGCCATAGGGCAGATCCCACTGTGTTCCGGAGTTGTTGGTGCTCATCGCTAATCCGCCGCCATGCTCAAACGTCGCGAGGTGGCGCACCATGGCCTTCGCCTGCTCGGGGCTGGCGAGCCCGCTCCAGAGAGGATAGAACCCGGCCAGATCGTCATAGCTCGACTGCTTGCCGGCGCTGACGTTCCAGTCATAGAAGAACCCGGCTTGCGGGTTCCACATGAACTTGTTCACGGCCGTGCGTCGTGCGTCGGCTGCGGCGGTCCATTTTGCGACGTCGTCGTTGCGCCCCAGCAGCGAAGCGATGTGCGCCAGATCCTGCTCGTATTTGTAAAGCAGGCTGTTCAGGCAGATCGGCGCATATTCCTCTGTGGACCCGCTGAACGGACCAAAGCGGAAGCTGGTATCGAAGCCGGACTCGCGCATGGCGCGGTCGCCCTCGTAATAGCCCGCTGTAAGCCGATGGCCCTCTACGACAGCTCGCTCGCAGACGTGCGAGGTGCGCATGTCGCAGCTCGTCTTTGCCAGCTCTTCCACCTGCGCGGGCGTCGGTTTGGCGGGCGCGGTGAGCAGATATCTGTCGCCTGCATCGGGGTGCGCGAGCATCCAGCGAATCACGTCGGGGTAGTAGCTGCTGTCGTCCGCCATCTCCGGCACGGGGCCCTGGCCGATGTCGTGATAGCGCGCCAGGCCGGTGTTCCCTACCGCATGGATGGGCGAGGTCCACAGCGCATGATCGCGCTGCGCCATGTCATACGCATGGGCAAGCCATTCTTTGCTCAGCGGGGTCGCGCCCTGGTGCTCGTACACCTCGCGAATCATGGACGAGAGCAGCGGCGGTTGCGAGCGCGTGAGGAAGTACGTGCGGTTTGCGTTCAGCAGCGCGCCGTAGTTCTCAATCTCGAAGAAGAAGTTCTCGACCATGCCGCGCGCGAGGTCGTCGCGGCCATCATCCAGCAGGCCAAGAATGATGAAGTAGCTGTCCCAGCCATACATCTCGTTGAAGCGCCCGCCCGGAACGACGTAACGGTTGGGCAAAAACAGCAGGCCCTCTGCGGGAAGCTCCGCGGGACGAACATCACCCAGCCTGGAGACCGGCCTTGGCAGATGCTGGACGTGCACGTGGCATTTCTGCTCCAGCTCGACCACAGCCTCGGGCGGAGCCATGCCCGCCGGCATGTACACGATCGGAGCGCTGGTCACCTTGGGGTCATACACGGACGCGCAGTCCGCGGTAGATCGAGACAGCCGGTCCCACCCGGTCCGGATATACCCCAGGATGTCCGAACTGCCCGGCGGTGCGGTATGCTCCTCGGGCGCGGGCACCTGCGCCTGTGCTGCTGCCACAAGGGCGAGACCGAGCAGCAGGCAACCAAGCGGCCGGAAGAGCTCGCCGGATGGACGGAGGAGGGTGTACGCCGACTTACGCATGCTGAGCACGACCGCCGAACGGATCGAGGTTCGCACAAACCTACCACACAGCGCAGACCGGTTTCACCTCCTCCGGCTGCGCTGCGGGAACGCCGGCGTGACTTCCAAGGTGCGCGCCCTGTACGGGAGCAGTATTGGCGGTTGGTCCGCAAATGTCATAACAGTCTGTTTGCGACACCACCGAAAGCGGGCCAGAAAAACGTTGACATCTCCCGCCCCACTCTCATAGTGTTCACCAGTTCCACAAACGATTTACCACCGGGCCCCGAACTTGTGGTCGCGATCTTCCCGTGCTGGGGGCGATCGCCTTCTTTGGTTTCCTTTGGAGGCGTTGTATGCGTAATTCACCCAGGAGCTGTCTTTTCCGGCTGGTCCTGCTTGCGTTTCCGCTGCTGTTTGCGGCGAGCGGAACGTCAAGTGGCCAGGCGGTTTACGGCACCATCTACGGCACAGTGACCGACGCCTCAGGCGCGGCGGTGCCCAAAGCCAACGTCACCATCCTGGATACCGCGAAGGGAACCTCGGTGACGCTGCAGACGAACGATAGCGGCGAGTTCACGAATAACCACCTCATCCCCGACACCTATACGGTGAAGGTCGAGATGCAGGGCTTCAAGTCCTTCCAGCAGACTGATATCCGCGTCTTCGCCGACACGTCCGTAAAAGTGGCAGCGGCGTTGCCGGTCGGCAGCGAACAACAGACGGTCGAGGTCAACGCCGACCAGGTCCCGCTGCTGAAAACAGACCGCGCGGATGTTGCGACTACGTTCAGTTCGCAGGAGATCGTCAATCTGCCGATCCCGGATCGGAACTTCACCAATCTCCAGCTTCTGCTACCCGGCGCGCAGCTTCTTGGCTGGTCTCACGCCGCCGACGAAAACCCTCAGGGATCGAAGCAGATCGAGGTCGATGGTCAGGCGTTTGCGGGCGTCGCCTTCCAGCTTGACGGGACAGACAATCAGGATCCCATCCTTGGCATCATCGTCGTGAACCCCAACGCGGACTCCCTCTCGGAGGCCAAGATCACCACGCAGAACTTCGACGCTGAGTTCGGCAAAGCGGTCTCATCCGTCGTCACCGCGCAGACCAAGTCAGGCACGAACAGCTTCCACGGATCCGCTTTCGACTATCGGCAAAGCAACGCCAATCTTGCCCGCGACCCGTTCACGCAGCCAAAGTCGACCGCTTTCCCGGCGGGCCTGAAGAACCAGTTCGGCGGGTCCATCGGCGGTCCCATTCTCAAGGACAAGTTCTTCTTCTTCGGCGACTACCAGGGCGTTCGCCAGAAGGTCGGCATCTCCGCCGTCGCAGACGGTCCCGACCCCGCATCTTGTCTCGACCTGTCTTGCCGGCGCCTGCGACTTCAGTGAATACGCCGCAGCCCAGGGAGCAGCTCAAGGCGTGGCAAACCCGTCTGCGTATCAACTGGTTTACAACAACGCATCCGGCACTCCCGTTCCCTTCGCGGGCAACATCATCCCGTCCGGCTCGTTGTCGCCGCAGGCGATCAACCTGCTGAAGCTCCTTCAACCGTATGCGCCGAACACAAACAGCGGCGGCGCCTTCGGCGCGCTGCGGGAAAACTACTCCGAGAGCGGCACCGGCGGATTCAACAGCGACCAGTGGGATGCCCGCATCGACTTCACGGTGAGCGGAAGCACCCACGCATTTGCCCGCTTTAGCCGCTTCACCGATACGCTTACCGGCACCACCATCTTCGGCAGCGCCGGAGGCGCTGGCTTTGGCCTGGGCGGATACGGCGGCTCGTCGACAGGCGCCAATGACAGCCTTGCGACGGGCGTAGACATCGCTCTCAATCCCAAGCTGGTCACCGACATCCGTCTCGGCTACTTCCGCTACAACGTCATCACCGGCAAGTACGACCAGGGTTCCGACTTTGCAACACAGCTCGGCATCCCTGGCCTGAACACGTCAAACCCCTTCACCAGCGGCGCGCCGGGCTTCATTCTGGACGATCCCGGATACTTCGGCCCAACGGGCCAGAATGGCGATGACCCGACGGCGGGTGGCCCCGAATACGGCTCCGGTCTGAACATCAATCGTTGCAACTGCGCCTTGGCGCAACGCGAGGATCAGTTCCAGATCGCCAACAACTGGACCAAGGTTCTGGGCAATCACTCCGTCAAATTTGGCGCCGATCTTCGTTACGCTCGCAACCTGCGGGTACCCAGCGACAACAACCGCACAGGCCTGCTGAACTTCGGCACGGGTCCGCTCGGGTAACGGCAACACCGGTACCGGCCTCGGCTTCGCCACCTTCCTGCTGGGCGACGTAACTACATTCCAGCGCTATGTCTCCACCTCAACGAACGCGAAGGAGTTCCAGAAGCGCGACTTCTTCTATGTGCAGGACACCTGGCGCGCGACGCCAAAGCTGACCGTCAACTACGGTCTGCGCTATGAGTTTTACTTCCCGGAGAGTGTCAACGGAAAGGGCAATGGTTCGATTCTGAACCTTGACACCGGCTATCTCCAGGTGGCGGGCTACGGCAGCATCAACAGCGACATGAATCAGGGCATGGCGTCTCACACGTATAACCCGCGGCTGGGCATCGCCTACCAGGTGAATCCCGGGCTGGTGCTCCGGGCCGGGTACGGCCGGAGCTTCGACATCGGTGTCTTCGGCTCGGTATTCGGGCACACCGCCACGCAGAACCTCCCGGTTCTGGCCACCCAGGTAGTCACCAACATCAACGGTGACACCGCCCAGAACACGGGATATGCATTCACCTGGCGCAAGGCCCCTCGGCACCGGTTCCGGTTGCGGTTCCGTCGAGCGGTCTGCTTCCCGATCCCGGAAACCTGGTCAATGAACGTTCTCGCCCACAGACCCTTCGTCTGCCCACGCTCGACGCTTGGAATCTGAGCGTGCAGCAGTCGCTTAGCCCGACCGTCTCGATGACCATCGCGTATGTCGGCAACAAGGGCACCCACACCTTCGGTGATGTCACCGGAAACACGACAAACCCCAACGAGCCGGGCGACTTCCTGCCCGCCGCAAACAGCATCACCGGGAGCGCTCTGACGTATAACCCGAACGGCGGCGACTGCTATCCGGCGGGCGTCAACTGCGTGCCCGGCGGCATTGTTTCGGGCGGTGCAGTGAACTCCGGAACGACACTGATCCAAAACGGGCAGACCAAGAATTCCACCTTCCTCCGCCGCTACTACGGGGGAACGCTGCCAGCCTGCAAAGATCCAAACTACGCCAGCGTAGGCGGAGTTCTGGCTCCTAACGGGGGTTGCGGGTGGAACCAGGACGTCACCTACTTCGGCGACAATCTGGACACCCACTACAACGCGCTCCAGGTCACCATCTCGAAGCAGTTGTCACACGGCGTATCGCTGAATGGCAACTATGCGTGGCAGGCGGCTCAGGCATATGCCACCGGCTACTCCACCTGGGACCGCAAGGCTGTGTACGGCAATGCGGGTGATCTTCGTCGGCAGCAGGTCATCGTCTACGGCATGTTTGAGCTACCCTTCGGCCGCAACAAGCTGCTTCTAAGTCACGCGAACGGCCTCATCAACCAGGTTGTCGGCGGATGGCAGATCAGCCCGGTGGTCAACTACTCCAGCGGCCTGCCCTTTACGCTCAACTTCTCCAACTGCACGATCAGCAACGTATCCGGGGCTCCGTGTTATGTGAACGGTAATCCCCGTAGCTTCCACGCGCAGATCAGTGGATCTCCGGGTAATGGACTCCTCTACTATCCCAAGTTCGCGACCAGTAACGGTGGCAACACATTCACAGCACCCGGGGAAGGAACCTTCACTGTCCCGGCCTTAGACACCTTTGGCAGCGTGGGCCGAAACACTGCATTCGGTCCTCACTTCTTCAACACGGACATCTCTCTCCAGAAGAACTTCTCCATCCACGAGCGCCTCACCTTCCAGCTTCGGGCGGATGCGTTCAATGCGTTCAACCACATCAACTGGGGCACGCCAAACGGCACTATCGATCAGGGTGGGTCCATCACGAGCGGTCCATACCCGCCAGGAACCACTGGCGCAACTCGCCAAATGCAGTTCTCTGCTCGCGTGCAGTTCTAAAGGCCTCAAACTTTCACTTCTCCTCGATGAGAAGAGCTTCGGCTCTTCTCATCTTTTTTGTTTACACTTCCCTACACGGAGCAACATGGGCCTGCCCGCATACCTTCGCTGCAGCACGCTTGCGATCGCCACTCTGTTTGCCTGCGCCGTTCACGGGCTTGCGGCTGATGCGCAAGCCACGGCGACACAGCGGCCTCAGCCCGCCTCTGGCGCAAGCGCAGGCACGCTCGACCCGCAGCTCGCAGCGATCGCGAGGCTGATCGCTGGCGGACAGGATCAGAAGGCGCTCGATGAGCTTGCAGAGCCTGCATACGGCGACCCCGAACATGGCCGGCGTAGACCGGCTTGAGGGCGACGCGCTATACGATCTCAACCGTCTGCGCGACGCGGAGGCCGCCTATGCTCGCGCGCTCGCTGCGAATCCACATGATGAAGCGGCCGCCCAGATGCGCGGACTTACGCTGTTTCGGCTCGGCCGACCGGCGGATGCGATCCCACTGCTCGAGGTGAATCACGCCTTTGGCGCGCAGACCAAAGCAGACCCGACGTATGTGCTCGCGCTCTGCTATCTGGACACATTGCACTACGACGATGCACGAAGAGCATTCGCCTTGCAGTACGGTATGGCTCCCGAGTCCGCCGCGGCGTATCTTCTGGCCGCGCGCATGCTGTTACGACGTGGCTACGTTCCGGTTGCACAGCAGTTCGCGGAGAAGGCCGTGGCGCTCGATCCGCGCCTGCCACTCGCACACCAGCTGCTGGGCGAGATCGCGCTGGCACAGAACAAACCGGACCTTGCCATCGCAGAGCTGGAGAAAGAACGCACCGCGAATCCTCTTCAACCTGCCGTCTACGAACGTCTTGGGTGACGCGTACAGCCGCGCCGCACGCTACACCGATGCGGAGCGCGTCCTGCAGCAGGCTGTGCTGCTGGAACCCAATGCGACAGGACCTTACATCCTGCTCGGCAAGGTGCTGCTGAAGCAGGGCCAGCCCATGGGCGCGATGAACTTCCTGGAGAAGGCCGAGACCATGGACCCCGCGAACTTCATGACGCACAACCTGCTCGCGCAGGCCTACCGCGCGCTGGGCCGCTCCGCCGATGCCACGCGCGAACTGCAACTCACCGAGAAGGTCCAGGCCGCAGCGGCGCCGAAGCTGCAGCAGCCATAAGCTGCCATGATGCCGCACGACAGCTTGCGACGGTGTTTGATCTCTGCTGTTCGCGCTACTCGCGTGCGCTGCGTTGCTGCAGACGCCCCCGCCTGCGGTCAGTACGCGCCGCGACGGCCGAATCCGCCTGCCCCGCTGGAACACCCGGATGCCGTGTGTGCGCGATGTCATGCGGCCATCTATGCCAGCTATCAGCGGACCAAGATGGCCCAGGGCAGCGGCGCAGCGATGGATGGGTTGATCCCGGGTGAGTTTCACCAGGAGTCCTCGGACGTGACGTACCGCATCTTTGCGCGTGACGGACATGCGTGGATGAGCTTCTCGCGGCCGCCAGACAGCGCCGAAGGCGAGCTGAACGGAGAGCGGCAGTTGCTGTACTTCGTCGGTTCCGGCACGCATGGCCGCACGTTTTTGTACCGCGATGGCGATCAGTGGTTTGAGCTTCCGGTGAACTTCTATGGCCGGCGCAATCGCTGGGACATGGCCCCTGCGTATGAAGGAACGAAGACGATGCCGGCGGCGCTGCCGGTCGATGCGAACTGCCTTCACTGCCACGCGACGGAGGTGGAGACAGCCTTGCCGGAGGCGCGCAATCGCTTTCCGCATCGGCCCTTCGATCAGGGCGGCATCGGCTGCAGCGCCTGCCATGGCGACCCTGCGCAGCATCTCGCAGACAACGGGCGCGGTCCCATCCTGAATCCGGCGAAGTTCTCCGTGGCCGCGCGCGACAGCGCATGCATTCAGTGCCATCTTGAAGGCAACGCGACTGTGTATCGGCCCGGCAGATCGCTCGCGCAGTTCCGGCCGGGCGATACCTTGTCCGACTTCGTCGTGTACTTTGTGCGCGCAGACCAGGCTGACGGAGGACGGCGCGCGAGCAGCCAGTACGAAGCCCTGCTGCAAAGCGCGTGCAAGAGAGCCAGCGGCGACAAACTCACCTGCACGACGTGCCACGATCCGCATAGCAGTCCATCACCTGGCGAACGCGTTGCGTTCTTCCGGGCCAAGTGCCTGAACTGCCACACATCCCCTGCGCTCGCGACGACGCATCATCCGGAGCAGCCGGACTGCGCTGCGTGTCACATGCCGCGGCGGAGCACCACCGATATCTCGCACGAGCAGGAGACGGATCACAACATCGAGCGCATCCCGCTGCAGCTCACGTCATTGCCGGCTCGGCGGAGCGCGATCGGAGGATCTGGTCCCAGTAGGGGACGCAAAGATTGGCGATCGCGAGCTTGGTCTGGCGTACGCGCAGCTTGCGCGCAAAGGCGACCGCATTGCGGGCCAGCGCGCGCTGACGCTTCTTCGCCGCGCCGAACAGGCGCGGGGCCAGCGATGCGCAGGTACACGTAACCCTCGGTTTTCTCGAGCAGCAAGCCGGGGATGTTGCATCCGCACGTACCGAGTACGCTGCGGCGCTGCGCGAAAACCCTTACGAGCCGAGCGCGCTGACCAATCGCGCGGTCCTCGACGCAAGCGCGGGTGAGGTCTCCGAGGCGGTCCGTCTGCTGGACCGCTTGGTTCGCGCCGACCCGAGCCAGACGCAATCAGGGCTCGACCTTGCCTTCCTGGAGTGTCGCATCGGTGAAGTCGAGCAGAGCAAGGCGCTGGCGGAGCGACTGCAGGAGATCAACCCGGATTCACCCGAGGTTCGCGCGTTTCTTGCGAACGGATCCGTGGGAGGCAAGAGCTGTCGCGCTGCGGTGCCCACGCAATGAGCGCGGCGATGACCAGTGTGGCCGGGTTACTCCGCGTACTTAACGGAGCAGCCATATGGCCGCGTCACCGCCGTGGTCACAGGCTTGCCCGACATCGCCTCTTCCAGCGCCGTGCTGACGTAGTTGTGTGCGCCCTTCAGGCTGGCGGGGTCGGGCGTGGGCTGATCGTCCAGCGCGCCCTCGTAGATCAGCTTGCCTTGCGGATCGATGATGAACATGTGCGGCGTGGTCTTTGCGCCGTACAGGCGGCCGATTTCTCCGCTGGGATCGAGGATCGCCGCTGTCGGCGCGGCGTGCATCGTGCGCAGATACTCGTTCTCTTCCCCGGCGAGACGTTGCCCTGCTGCCCCGGCGCGGAGGACAGGACGCTGAGCCAGACGACGCCCTTTGCGGTCCACTCGCGCTGCAGCTTTTCCATGTTGCCGCTGTTGTAGTGCTTCTGCTCGTACGGACAGCCCTTGTTCGCCCACTCAAGCACAACGTACTTGCCGCGGAACTGCGCGAGCGATTCGGTCTTGCCGTTGGAGTCGGTGCCCTTGAACTCCGGCGCCACGTCGCCGGGCTTCAGCGCGGAGGCCGTGCATGCGGTGGATGCGATGGCGAAGGTGGCCAGCAGCTTCGTATGCGCGTCATGGACATCCTTCCTCCAGCGTTGATCGCGTTCAGTGCGTGTTCGATGCGGTCCCCATCAGCAAATCCTTGTCGATCGCCTTGGAGACGATGTCCCTCGTCAGCAGCTCCGGCAGGACGTCTGCGTTGGAGTCCTTGCCGGCAGGGAAGATCACATAGGTCGGAACGCCGCTGCGGTTCACGCTGGCAAGCTCGGCGGTGATCTTCGGGTCGTACTGCGTCCAGTCAGCCTTCAGCAGCTTGAAGTGCCCCTTGGCCAGCTTGTCTTCGATCTCGCGCGAGCGCAGCACGGCGGCCTCGTTCACCTTGCAGCTCAGGCACCACGCGGCGGTGAAGTCGATGAAGATTGGATCGCCCGAGGCGCGCGCGGCAGTGAAGCTCTCCGGCGACCACGGCTCCCACGTCTCCGCTTCCACCGTCTGCGGGCGCAGAGGAATCAGCAGCGCCAGAGCAATCAGCACCAGCGCGGCGATACTCGAGCCCCAACGCGCGGGCCAGCGCCCCAGAGCCCAACCAGCAATCGCGAGCACGAGGAAACTGAACAGCAGAAGCGCCATGCGGTTGATGCCATCAGCGCCAAACAACTGCCCGTAGACCCAGGCCAGCCAGATCGCCGTCGCAAACAGCGGAACGGCGGTCAGTTGCTTTAACGTCTCCATCCACGCGCCCGGTTTCGGAAGGATCGCGGTCCACTGTGGTTGCAACGTCAACAGCAGGTACGGCAGAGCCAGGCCCAGCGCCAGTGCGGTGAAGATCAGAAACGTCAGCCCGACAGGCTGCGAGAGCGCGAAGCCCACCGCCGCGCCCAGCAGCGGGCCCATGCAGGGCGTGGCGACCACCGTCGCCAGCACGCCGGTGAAGAAGCTGCCGGCCAAACCCTGTTTCTGCGCGAGCCCACCGCCGGCACTCGTCAGCGACAGCCCGATCTCGAACTGACCGGCAAGCGACAATCCCAGGAAAAAGACCAGCGCGGCCAACACGGCGACGAAGCCGGGCGACTGCATCTGGAATCCCCAACCCACCGACCGCCCGCCGGCACGCAACAGCAGAAGCGCGGCCACCACCGCCCAGAACGAGATCAGGATGCCGAGCGTGTACATCAGCCCGTGCGCGCGTTGATGCTGCCGCTCATGCTTCGACATCTGCACCAGCGCCAGGCCCTTCAGGAAGAGCACGGGGAAGACGCACGGCATCAGGTTCAGGATGAGGCCGCCACCGAACGCGAGCGCGAGTTCGCCCAATAAGGTGATCCCGGAGCCGGAAGGCGCCGGTGCAAGCGCGCCGTTCTTGGGCGGCGTCGCGGCGGGCGCAACGATGCCCGGCGTGACTGGCGTGGTGAACTCGTAAGCGTCACCGCCAGTAAGCTCAACAAGACCGTGCAGCGTCTTGGGCAGGCTTACCGAGTCCGACGCGCGCGCAAGTACCAGGCGCACACCGTCCTTCAGAGGCTCAATCCCCTGCGGCGCGGGGTTGTCGATCTGCTCCGTATCGAACGGATAGAACTGTGCTTCTTTCTGCTCGGTGCCCGTGTGTACGGTGACTCCGATTGACTTCGCGCCGCCCACCGCGCTCACGCTCATGTTGGGCGGCAGCGGCTTGGGGAGGCTGTTGATCGCCGCGCCGAGCGCCCCCACCAGCGGCGGATCCGGCAGCGGGCCGGGAACGACGTCCAGGTCGATCCCGAGATGCGCCTTGCCGGGGATGCACTGCGCAGCGCAGACCAGCCACGTGACGTGCGCGTCGAGGTGAGTCTTGCCGGGCTTCATGCCCTCAGCCGCATGCAGCAGGACCGGAAACGCGACCTGCGTCTCGTAGCCGTAGTCCATCAGCGGGCCGAGCGGCAGGCGCTGCGGCGGCGGAAACTGCATCGGGTCCGCCGTGATGCCCTTGGGCAGCGTCCAGTTGATCTTGGGCGGCTCGCCGGAGTCGCCGGCGTTCACCCAGTACACGTGCCAGTGCTCTTCCAGCGTGAAGACCAGGCCAAGGTCGAGCGTGCCTCCGGCCGCAATCTGCGGGCGCAGCGAGGTCAATTCGACCGTCAGGTGTGGCGCTTTGACCGGCCCGGGACCGCCGTCGCCGACCTCCGTAAGTTGGGCGCGGCAAAGCGGAGCCCAGAAGAGCGGAGCCAGGAGCAGCGCGAACATCGCCGCGAGCGCGAGGAGCGAGCGTGCAGCGACGAGGCGGGGACGCGGTGAGGGCATAGGCTGATTGTAGGACTCCGCCAGGCTCGCTTTGGCTTCAAAAAGGTCGGCCTTGGCGCTGCCCTAAAGCGCTCCGGACGCCTTCAACCGCCGGTGCTCAATAAGGATGCAGCGGTCCATCACGACCCGTAAACCGGCGTCCTCGGCGCGTTTCGCGGCCTCCAGTGTTGATGATCCCAAGCTGCACCCAAAGATCCCGCAGCCCAAGCTCAATCATCTCGTCGACGATAGCCGGGATGTAGCGCGGGAGCCGAAAGACGTTGACCACATCGGGCCGCGCCGGGAGATCGCGCAGGCTCGCGTAGCTCTTCTTGCCAAGCACCTCGGGGACGCTGGGGTTCACCGGGATGATGCCGTAGCCCGGAGCGCTGCATGTACGCCGAAACCGAGTAACTCGGCCGGCTTGGGTCGTCTGACAGACCTATCACGGCTAACGTGCGAGGCGCGTGCGCCGGGCCGCCGAGCATGTCCAGAATGACTTCAGGCTCGTTCATGTCGTCCTCCGTTGGATGCGTGCCGCCGCTCGCCATGCAAGCTCGGACGATGCGTTCGGTTACAATCGGAGGCGTATTCCGGGGCCCTAAGCGGCCCTTGGTGGGAGCAGGTTTGCACTACGGCTTTGTGAGGAAGAGAGCAGGAAAGCGTCGTCAGGGCGCGGAGTTCGGCAAGGGTCTCTCGCTATCGTTGCTCCTCGCATTGCTTGGATGCGGACAGCAGTACCGGCCGGTGGTCAGCGCCATCAACCCGGTCGGTCCGGCGGGTCAGCCGACGAAGTACGCGATCGCGATCTCGAACCCGAGCGCCAGCAACCCCGGTCTGTTGACCGCGGTCGACTTTTCCGGCGACTCGATCCTTGCGACGCCGCAGATTCTGCCCAATCCGACCTATCTGTCCCTCTACGCGAGCGGAGCTACGGCACTCGCGATCAACGCACAAAACTCTGCTGAGCACCGTCCCGGTGGGCCAGCCCTCCACGCTGCTGACCAGCGCGGTCATACAGACGGCGTTGCCGACCAATCCGCCCGCGAACGCACCGAGCATCGTCGGCTTTGATCTCGCCGGCACAGCTCGCATCATGATCCCGGAGGCCGGCCGATCCGCCGTCGCCGTGCTCAGCGGGACTACGCCCGCGCTGCAGCAGGAGATCACGGTTCCCGCTACCCCCGTCTATGTGGTGGGCGTCGACACTACCGCCACGCGCCTATGCGATCAGCAATACCGGAGCCAACTCGCAGGGCATCGTCTCCGCGATCGAGGGCACGAGCCTTTCCATCTCCGCAACGATCCCCGTTGGCAACAACCCGGTGTATGGCGTAGAAACCTCGGACGTCCAGCGCGCGTTCATCCTGAACCGCGGATCGGGGACCGTGTCGGTCATCAACGTCACCAACAACGCGCTCGACTCAGCGAACCCGGTGATTCCCAGGTCGGGCACACTCGGCGTCAACCCCGTCTGGGCTGACCTGGTGACCGCGACCAACACGCTCGTCGTGCTGAACCAGGGCGATGGCGTCCACCCGGGCACGCTGAGCATCATCAGCATCCCGCTTTGCAACGCCGCGGCCCAGGCGACCAACCCTTCCTGCAATCCCACCAACCCGGTCGACGCGGCAACCTTCGGCACCGTGGTCGGCTCCGTCCCGGTGGGCGTGAATCCCGTCGAGGTTTCGGTGCTCTCCGATGGCAGCCGGGCCTACGTGATCAACCAGGGAAATCCAAGCGCCTCGCCTGCCATTGCAGGCTCGGTGAGCGTGGTGAATCTGGCAACGGCCACCGTCACCGCGACCATCCCCGCGGCCTTTACCAACGGCAAGCCGACCCAGCCCCCGACGTGCCCTGATGGCTCGACCCTGACCTGCGTCTACGGCACGCCCAACACCATCGCCGTCGACGACTGGAACACCCACCGGTAAGGTCTACGTGACCGCCGGCGACAGCAACTATATGACCGTGATCCAGACGGACCGCGACGTGGTCGATACGCACATCAACCTGCAGGGCGCAGGCGTCCGGGTACGGGTAAGCGCGCCCTAGCCGAGGCACCACGAGTCAAAGCCTACCGCGCGTGCTCGAGCCTTAGCCCGGTGTTCCTACCAGGACCACCGGGGGTGTCGGCACCGGCGGATCCACCCGCGTTCTCGATCGTGACGCCGAAGCCCTTTGCCGCGACGTCCTTGGGCACATCGGGCAGTACCACCGAGGCGTTCCCCTTCAGGTCCGGGCGGAAGACGCCTGCCGGGACCGGCTTCTCGCCCGCCTTCGAAGGCAGCACCCAAAGCTCATAGGTCTTGTTCGGGTCGATCGGCCGGAGATGCGAGGCCACAAAGACAAGCTGTCCCTTCGACGCGATGTACGCTGCGTGCCCTTCGGGCTTCGGCTCCGTGCCCGGCGTCACCGGAAGGTGCAACGCCACGTGCATCGCCTCAGGGTCCGTCAGCGTGTTGAGCACCTGCTGCGCCCGTGCAACCTCGGCGGCATCGGCCTGTGGACGCTGCGCCTGATCGAGCGCAACGGCCTGTTGAGCCACCTGTCCGCGCAGATCCTGCGCCTGGCGGAACTGCCAGAAGGTGCCCGCGGCAAGTCCTGCGGCCAGCGCCCAGCCTGCCCAGCCGAACCATCCGGTGCGCGTGCGTACAGGTTCGTCCGATCGGTTGCCACCCTCGAGCGCGTGGCTTCGCCGTGGCGTAAACACTGGCTCCGGCGCGCGCTGCGGAGCCACGGTCCTCTTCTCATTTGCAACCGCTGCCAGCAGACGCGAGCGTGCGCTGGGCGGAGGCTCGTGCATCTCGGCGGTCATCGCATACGACACGAGATCGCCCTGCAGACGCGCAACCTCGGCGCGGCAAAGGTCGCAATGCTGCACGTGAGCGGCAGTTGCCGCAGCGTCATCCGGCGGCAGCAGTGCCAGCGCGAACAGCGCGAGATCGTCTTCCGGGATGTGGCTTGTGCCGTTCATGCGCCGAACGCCTTTCTCAGCGTCAGCAACGCGCTGCGGATGCGGGTCTTCACCGTGCCGAGTGGATCTCCCGTGACCTCTGCGATCTCTGTATGGGTCAGGCCGTCGAAGAAGGCCATCTCCAATGTCTTGCGCTGCTCCAGCGGCAGCTTCACCATGACGGCGCGCGCGCGTTCCATCATGTTGTTGCGTTCGGCCTCATCGGCCAGGTTGAACGGCGACGCGAGCGCGACCTCTTCCACCTGGTCGGTCGGGCGGCGGCGGCGAAGGTGGTCTATCGAACGGTTGCGCGCAACTACGGCAAGCCAGCCGCCGAGGCTTCCCTTTGTTCCCAGGAAGCTGTTCGGATTGCGCCAGACTTGCATAAAGATCTCCTGCAGCACGTCCTCGGCCGCGGGCGCATCGCGCAACACGCGAAGCGATACCGAGTAGACGAGCCTTGAGTAGCGGTCGTACAGGACTGCCATAGCCGCTTCATCGCCGCGACGGACCCGTTCCAGCAGAGCAAGGTCGTCCTCGGCACCGGTCCCGCTCACCGGATTTTCCATTGCTCTACTCATCTAAACGCACCTGCGGCGCGGACGGATTGTCACACAAACGTGTCATCAGCGCCGCCACGATCTCGATCTGCACGGCAGCGCCCGTCAGGAGTCATAAAGCGATACGATTCCGGGATGCCGCCTGCCAGTGTAGCCCATGCTTCGGCGGTTGAACGTGCCTTTTGACTATGCTGAATGCAGCGATGTCACAAAGAGCTCCAGAGTCCTCCAGCACCAAGCTCAGGCTCGACCGGTTGCTGGTCGAGCGAGGTCTTGCTGCTTCGCGTGAAAGGGCCCAGGCGCTCATCCTCGCCGGCCGCGTGCTGGTAAAGGAACAAAAGGTGGACAAGCCGGGCGCTGCGGTCGCACAGGACGCCGAACTGAGGCTGCTGGGCGACGATATGCGTTACGTCTCACGCGGCGGGCTGAAGCTCGAGGCTGCGCTGAAGACCTGGAACATCGACGTCAACGGCCGGCCGTGTGCCGACATCGGCGCGTCCACCGGAGGCTTCACCGATTGCCTGCTGCAGCACGGTGCCGCGTCGGTGCTGGCAGTGGACACGGGCTATGGGCAGATCGCGCACAAGCTGCGCACGGACCCGCGCGTAAGCCTGATGGAGCGCACCAACGCCCGCACGCT
Organism: uncultured Verrucomicrobiae bacterium; assembly: GCA_963795955.1. Classification (GTDB taxonomy): domain Bacteria; phylum Acidobacteriota; class Terriglobia; order Terriglobales; family Acidobacteriaceae; genus Granulicella. The sequence continues at coordinate 777,101 of CAWCJK010000001.1, read as the reverse complement.
TGCCCCCGGTTCCCTCTTTCGAACGGAGGCTCCCATTACCGTGTTCGCGATGGACGTCAGCTTCATCGGCGCCGCGCTTGTGTTGCCACCGCTGCTGCAGGCACTCGCCGAGCCCGATCGCGCCTGGCGCGGCGAGGCCGTCATTCTGGTCAAGCCTCAGTTCGAGGCCGGGCGCGAGCACGTCGGCAAAGGCGGGATCGTCCGCGACCCCGAAGCGCATCAACTCGCCGTTGAACGCGTCAAGGCCACGGTGCGGGAGATCGGCGGCGAGGTCCGCGACGTCATCGATTCACCGATCCTCGGCATGGAAGGCAATCGAGAGTTTCTGCTGCATGCGCAATTCGGCGGTGCCGTGCAGGGCTAGGCAGCCAGCACTCAAGCGCCTTCGTGGACCTTCCGTTGTAGCTTTGCCGCTGGCTGGGTTCGCACCCGGCTCAGGTATAATCTGACCATTCACCCCGCAGGAGAGTTGGCCGAGAGGCTGAAGGCGGCGGTTTGCTAAACCGTTATAGGACCAAAAGTTCTATCGGGGGTTCGAATCCCCCACTCTCCGCCAGTTCTTGAAGAGGCCCTCGGAAACGAGGGCCTCTTCGCATGCAGAACCACGCCGCCCGAGCGCGTACACGCAGCCGCTCGCCTGGTGGTCTGAACGGGAGTTGATCGGGGCGCGCGTGCGAAGCCGGGGCGGCTCGGCGCTTTGCACGCTAGCCGACTGAAGATCCTTGTGAATCTTGAGATCATCCCTCTGTGCCGCGCGACCCTCGACCCATCCGGCCGTGTTCGCGCGAGCTCTCACCGTTGGAGGCGAGAAGGCCTGATGTATTCAGCTACCCAAAGGACTGCTTTTGAGACGTTGATGTCCGACGCCTCCCTGGCACTTGCCTACCTCGAGGATGCACAGCAGATCGTGCAGCCTGATCGCAAGTGGAACTCTGTCCGAAACGCGCAGAACGCCCTCGTCTCCGTGCGAGCGAAGCGGGCCGAACAGCCCCTTACGCAACCGGAGCAGGTGGAGTTGGACGCCCGCATCGGCGAGATCGAGCGAGGCCTCTCAACCTACGCACCGGTGAACGGGGCCGAAGCGCACCGCTAGCGGCGCTGTCGGGGCACCTGCTCGCAGCCGCGGCTCCCGGCGTAGGGACGTCGAGCGGCTTTTTTGAATCTTCGGGTCCGCGCCGGAAGTCTGAGTCTAGACACCTCAGCATGCACGCGTCGCATGCGCGAAGCGACGGAGCCGGCCCATGAAGGTAACACCCGCATCTTTCACACGCGGTTTACAACACAGTTCATCAAAATCCAGCGCCTGGATTCCCATCCTGCCGCTGCTGCTTTGTGCATTGACTGGCTGCGATGGCCACCGCCAGGTCCAGCCCGTGCAGGCCATGGGCGGCGCCATGCCGGTCTCAGCGGTGCGCGTCACGACGGCGGACGTTCCGCTCCACGGCGAGTGGGTCGGAACGCTGGATGGCTTTGTGAATGCGCAGATCCAACCCCAGGTCAGCGGGTATCTCATTCGCCAGCTCTACAAAGAAGGTTCGCCCGTAAGCAAGGGGCAGGTGCTGTTTGAGATCGACCCGCGCCCGTTCCAGGCCGCGCTCGAGCAGGCGCAGGGCCAGGTCGGCCAGGCTCAGGGCCAACTGGGCCAGGCGCAGGCCCAGCTTGGGCTGGCGCAGATCAACGTCAACCGCGATACCCCCTTGGCCGAGCAGCACGCCATCGCGCAGAGCCAGTTGGATAACGACAAGCAGCAGGCGTTACAGGCCCAGGCCGGCGTGCGCACCGCACAGGCGGCGATCGCAGCGGCGCAGGCCAACGTCGCCAGCGCAAAGCTGAACCTCGGGTTCACGCAGGTGCGCTCGCTGATCTCGGGCATCGCCGGGCAGGCCACGACACAGGTCGGCAATCTTGTGAGCCCGCAGTCTGTCCTCACGGCGGTATCCCAGGTCAACCCGATCAAGGTCTACTTCTCCCTCTCTGATAACGAATACCTCGCCCTCACGCGGCGCGCGGAATCAGGTCATCACGACCTGTTGCACAGTTCGAACAATCTGCCGCTGAGCCTCACGCTCGCCAACGGCGAGGCCTATCCGCAGACTGGCCACATCGTCTTCGTCGACCGGCAGATGAATCAACAGACCGGCGCGATTCGCATCGCCGCAGCCTTCCCCAATCCCGGCAACGTCCTGCGCCCCGGCCAGTTTGGCCGCGTGCGCGCGCAGACCGAGGTCCTGCACGATGCCATCCTCGTTCCGCAGGTCGCGGTGACCGAGTTGCAGGGCATCCAGCAGGTCTACACCGTAGGCGCGGATGGCAAGGTGCATATCGTCAACGTGAAACTGGGGCCGCAGGTGGGTGCCGACTGGGTGATCACCAGCGGCCTCCAACCAGGCGCGGAGATCGTGACCGACAACCTGCAGAAGCTCAAGGAAGGCGCTCCCGTCGACGCGCACATTGTGGCCGCGAACACGCAGCCTGTGGACTCCCCGAATCCCGACTCGACCGGAAGGTAAGCGATGTCCAAGTTCTTCATCCGGCGACCAATCGTCGCCATCGTCATCGCTATTCTCACTGTGATCGTCGGCCTGGTCTCCATGCTGAGCCTGCCGACCTCGCAGTACCCCGACATTGTGCCGCCCGAAGTGCAGGTGCAGGCCACCTACCCGGGAGCCGATGCGCGCACGTTGGTGCAGGCGGTCGCAACGCCGCTCGAGCAGCAGATCAACGGCGTCGACAACAGCATTTACATGTACTCGGAGAACGCGAACAACGGTCAGGCGACCGTGTACGTGGACTTCGACGTAAAGACGAACTCCGACACCGACCAGGTGCTCACGCAGTTGCGCGTGTCGCAGGCGCAGTCGCAACTGCCCGCCCAGGTAAATACCGCGGGCGTCGTTGTGCAGAAGGCGCTGTCCTCGCCGCTGATGATCGTCTCCGTCAGCTCGCCCTCCGGCAAGTACGGCCCGGACTTCCTGACCAACTACGCCATCATCAATCTGCAGGATGAGCTCACGCGCGTGAAGGGCGTAGGCCGCGTGCAGGTCTTCGGCGGCCAATACGCTCTGCGCATCTGGGTGCAGCCCGACAAGCTCGCGCAACTCGGCGTAACAGCCACCGACGTCATCAACGCCCTGCAGGTTCAGAACAACGTGAACCCCGGCGGCCAGATCGGCGCCGAGCCCGTTCCTGCGGGCCAGCAGTTCACGTACACGGTGCAGACGCAGGGTCGCCTCGTCACGCCGGAGCAGTTTGGCAACATCATCCTGCGCGCAAACCCCGATGGCTCCATCCTGCACCTCAAGGACGTCGCCCGCGTCGAGCTCGGCACGCAGGTCTACAACCTCAACGCCCGCTACAACAAGGGCCCCGCCGGCGTGATGGGCATCTACCAGTTGCCCGGGTCCAACGCAGTCGCAACCGCCGCCGCCGTGCGCAAGCGGCTAGCCGAGTTGCAGACGCGCTTCCCTGCCGGTCTGCAGTACGAGATTCCGCTCGACACCACCAAGGCCGTCACCGCGGGCATTCACGAAATCGTCATCACGCTCGCGATCTCGCTGGCGCTCGTGATCCTGGTCGTCTACATCTTCCTGCAGGGTTGGCGTGCGACGCTGATCCCGTTGATGGCCGTCCCGGTCTCGCTCATTGGAACGTTCATTCTGTTCCCGGTGCTGGGCTTCTCCATCAACACGCTGTCCCTATTCGGCCTGGTGCTGGCCATCGGACTCGTAGTCGACGACGCCATCATCGTGGTGGAGGCCGTCGAACATCACATCGACCAGGGCATGACTCCACGCGACGCCACCGTGCTCGCGATGGAGGAGGTCGGTGGCCCCGTCGTTGCCATCGCCATCATCCTTGCGGCCGTGTTCATCCCGACCGCCTTCATCCCCGGCATCACCGGCCGCTTGTATCAGCAGTTTGCGGTCACCATCGCCATTTCTGTCCTGATCTCCGCATTCAACGCTCTGACGCTCAGCCCGGCACTCGCCGCCCTGCTCCTGAAACCGCGCGACAAGCAACGCAAGCGTGGGCTGCTCGGCCGATTCTTCGATTGGTTCAACCGCTTCTTCAATCGGACCACCGACAGCTACGTCTCGACCTCCAGCGTGCTGATTCACAAGTCTGGAATCTCCATGCTTGCGCTCGCCATCGTGGCGGCGGTCGCTGTCTTCATGGGTGCGCGACTGCCAACCGGCTTCGTGCCGACGGAAGACCAGGGCTACATGTTCGTCGCCCTGCAGCTTCCCGAGGCCGCCAGCCTGCAGCGCACCGACGCCGCCGGTCTGAAGGTCAGCGATGCTCTGCTGCAAACGCCAGGAATCGCCGGCGTTGTGCAGGTCAATGGATTCAGCCTCTTGACGCTGACGCAGAGCACCAACACCGCGTTCTTCTTCGTCTCGCTGAAGCCCTGGGATGCGCGTAAGACGCGTTCCGAACAACTCGCCAGCATCCAGGCCAGCCTCGGTCGCAAGCTCGGCGGCATCAGCCAGGGATTGGCCTTCAGCTTCCCACCGCCAGCGATTCCGGGCATCGGCACCTCGGGTGGCGTCACGATGGTGCTCGAGGACCGCTCCGGCAATGATGATCCGCAGTTTCTGACCAACAATCTCTACGCCTATCTCGGCGCCATCTCCAAGCGGCCCGAGATCGCAGCGGCGATCCCGTCGTATCTCCCCGCTGTGCCACAGCTCTACGCCGACGTAGACCGAGAAAAGGTCTCGCAGCAGCAGGTGAGCCTCACCGACGTCTACACCACGATGGCAACCTTCATGGGTGGCTACCTCGTGAACTACTTCAACCGCTTTGGCCGGCAATGGCAGACCTACGTCGAAGCGGAAGGCAGCTCGCGTACATCCATCGCCAATATCGGCGAGTTCTATGTGCGCAGTGCGAACGGCAGCCAGGTACCGCTGTCTTCTCTGGTGCACGTCAAGCAGATAACAGGCCCCGAGTTCGTCACGCGGTTCAACGAGTACAACGCCGCACAACTCAACATCACCGGCGCTCCCGGATATAGCTCCGGCCAGGTTCGCGCTGCGCTCGAAGATGTCTTCGCGAAGACCATGCCGAAGGGCATGGGCTACGACTACCAGGGCATGAGCTTCCAGGAGCAGCAGGCGGCGAAGGGCGTGCCTACATGGGCGGTCTTCGGACTCTCCCTGCTCGTCGTATTCCTCATCCTCGCTGCCTTGTACGAAAGCTGGTCGCTGCCCTTCAGCGTTCTGCTTTCGACACCCGTCGCGATCCTCGGCGCGTACCTCGCACTCACCGCGCGCTCGCTGGAGAATGACATCTTCGCGACGATCGGCCTGATCATGCTGATTGGGCTCTCCGCGAAGAACGCCATCCTCATCGTCGAGTTTGCGGTCGCCAACTACAAAGGTGGCCAGCCCATTGCACAGGCGGCGCTCAACGCTGCGCGCCTTCGCTTCCGGCCCATCATCATGACCGCGTTTGCGTTCATCTTCGGCTGTCTGCCGCTGTGGACCGCTTCAGGTGCGGGTGCGGTCTCGCGCCGCATCCTTGGCACCGTCGTCATCGGGGGCATGCTGCTCGCAACCGTCTTAGGCATTCTGATGATCCCTGTCACATTCTCCGTCGTCGAGTACCTCTCGCACCGCTTCAGCCGTGGTGGAAAGGGCACGACCATGGATTCGCCGCATGCACCGGAACGCACCGGCCACGGCGATCCAGAACCGATTCGCGAAGGCGAGGAGGTGCAGGTATGAGCGGCCTTCTCTTCGCCTCTCCGCAACGGCTTCAAAGCTTCGTGGGCTCTCGCTCTTTGCGCGGTCCTGGCAAGCCCGCTGGGCTGCAACGTCGGCCCCAAGTACACCCGTCCCGCCGCGCCTGTTCCGCCGGCATTTCGCGGAGCGGACGACGCCTCCGTCTCGAGCGACCCGAAGTCGTCGCTCGGAGATGAACAATGGGCGCAGGTCTTCCGTGAACCCGAGCTCCAGGCGCTGATCAAGACCGCGCTGGCCAACAACTTCGATGAGCGCATCGCGGCCGAGCGCATCCTGGAGCAGCAGGCGCAGGTGAGAATCACGCGCTCGCAGGAATTTCCGCAGATCTCTATCGGCGGTTTGGGCGTGGGCGCGCGCATCCCGAACTCGGTGGTGAACTCGAACAACTCGTCGTCGAATAGCAACTCCAGCAGCAACTCATCCTTCCCTGATCCTTTCGTGGAAGGCTCATTGAGCCTTTCAGCGTCGTGGACGCCAGACTTCTGGGGCATTTACCGGAAGCAGACGCAGGCGGCGCGAGATCAACTGCTCGCACAGCAGTGGGCGCAGCGGGCCGTGCGGTTGACGCTGGTCCAGCAGGTCGCGACGACATACTTCCAACTCCGGACGCTCGATGCACAGCTTGCGGTGGCGAAGCAGACGCTGGAAGTTCGGCAGAACTCCGTCAACCTCACGCGGACACTGGAGCAGGGCGGCGCAGCGCCGCTGAGTGATGTGCGCCAGGCTGAGCAGTTGCTGTATACAGCGTCGAACCAGATCCCGCTGCTGGAGCAGCAGATCCAGCAAGACGAGAACGGGTTGAAGCTGCTGCTCGGTGAAAATCCGGGACCGGTGGCGCACAGCGATCCGAACGCGCTGGCACCCGTGCCCCAGGACTTGCCCGTAGGTCTTCCATCGCAGCTTCTGGAGCGGCGGCCGGATATTCAGCAGGCGGAGGCACAGTTGCGCGCCGCGAACGCGCAGGTGGGCGTCGCGCGCGCGCAGTTCTTTCCGCAGTTGCCGCTAAGCGCCTCGGGCGGGTTCGGCGGCAACACATTCTCAAGCTTCTTCGATCCCGGCGGGGCTACGGTGTATGGCCTCGGACAGTTGACACAGGCCGTGTTTTCCGGGGGCAAGCTGCGCGGCCAGCTCGAGTTATCGCAGCGTCAGAAGCAGGAAATGGTGCTGGATTACCAGAAAGCCATTGCCACTGCATTCCATGATGTTTCCAACGCGCTCATCGCGGTGAACAAGCAGCGTGCGGCGCGTATCGAGCAGGAAAAACTCGTCGCGGCCGCGCAGGATGCCACACGACTCGCCCGCATCCGGTACCAGGGCGGCGCCACGAGCTTCCTCGAAGTGCTCACAACGGACTCGAACCTGTTCGCGGCGCAGCTTAACCTATCGAGCGCACAGCAAAACGAGGCGCTCAGCCTCGTCCAACTCTACGCGGCGCTCGGCGGCGGCTGGCAGTAGCCAGTCGCCTCAGCTCTCGCCGCGCGCCTTCGCCTTCATCCCTCGAATCTCTTCCATACGCTGCGCCAGCAAGCGTTCCCTGCCCTCGTGGGTCGGCTGGTAATAGCGCCGGTCCGCCAACGACGGTGGCAGGCACTCCATATCGGCCACCTTGCCCTCCACATCGTGTGCGTACTGGTACCCCTTGCCGTAGTCGAGCTCTTTCATCAGCTTCGTCGGCGCATTTCGCAGATGCAGCGGCACAGGTTCGGCAGGCTGTGCCTCGATGTCCGCCAGCACATCGTTGTAGGCCGTATAAACCGCGTTGGACTTCGGCGCCAGCGCCAGATACACCACCGCCTGCGCTAAGCGCCAGATCGCCCTCCGGCGACCCCAGGAAGTGCAGCGCATCACGCGCGGACAGGCAAAGGTTCAAAGCCTCCGGCGCCGCCAGCCCAATATCCTCCACCGCCATCCGCACCACGCGCCGCGCCACGTACATCGGGTCCTCGCCGGCCTGCAGCATGCGCCCCAGCCAGTACAGCGACGCATCCGCATCCGAGTTCCGCACGCTCTTGTGCAGCGCCGAGATCAGATCGTAGTGCTGCTCGCCCTTCTTGTCGTACAGCAGCACGCGCTGCTGCAGAGCCTCGGCCGCAAGCGTGCGCGTGATGATCTTCTCGCCGCGTCCGAGAGCAAGCTGAGCCGCGACTTCCAGCGCATTCAACGATGAGCGCGCATCGCCACTCGCATAGCTCGCAATCGCCTCCAGCGCCTCGGGCTCGGCGCTCAGACCCAGTGCCCCAAGCCCGCGTTCCTCATCGCTCATGGCACGCTCAAGCAGCGCGATCACATCCTTCATCTCCAGCCCGCGCAGCGTATACACCCGGCACCGGCTCAACAGCGCCGCGTTGATCTCAAACGAAGGATTCTCCGTCGTCGCCCCGATCAGCCGGATCGATCCACGCTCCACATATGGCAGAAACGCATCCTGCTGCGCCTTGTTGAACCGGTGAATCTCGTCGATAAACAGGATGGTGCGCGAGCCGAAGCTGGCAGCCTTCTCCGCCTCGACCATCACCTGCTTGATCTCCTTGATGCCCGACAGCACCGCCGAAAACTCGATAAAGCTCGCCTGCGTCGTGCGCGCGATGATCTTCGCCAGCGTGGTCTTGCCCACACCCGGCGGCCCCCAGAAGATCAGCGAAGCCGCATCATCGCGTTCGATCTGCAACCGCAGCGGCTTGCCCGGGCCCAGCAGATGCTCCTGCCCAAAGAACTCATCCAGCGACCGCGGCCGCATGCGATCCGCAAGCGGCGCACTTCGCGCAGACCGGCGCTGTTCTCCCCCGAGCGGCGCTGTGTCGAAGAGACTCATCGCGCCCCTGCCTTCGTTGTCCGTACCCGCACTCCGGAACGCATTCTGGCGCTGCGCCTCGTACATCAGCAACGAACCCGCAATCGCCGCGTTGAGCGACTCCGTCTGGCACGGAATGTTCACTTGCTCGTCCACCATCGCAAGCGCCTGCTGCGACAAACCCCCGCCCTCGTTCCCAATCAGAACCGCTATCGGTTGCCAGAGCTTCGCGGCCGGAGACGGCACAGCCTGCTCCGAGTGCGCGACGGCCCCCGCAATCCGCACCCCCTCACGACGCAGCACTTCCAGTGCTTCGTTGAGGCTCATCCTCTGTATGGGCTTTCGAAACACCGAGCCGGCCGACGCCCGAATCACCTTTGGGCTCCACTGGTTCGCGCATCCCGGCGTCACAAAGATCTCTGCCACGCCAAACGCCTCCGCCGACCGGATCAGCGTGCCCACGTTCCCGGGATCCTGGACGTCCTCCAGCAGCAGGTAGGTTCCCGTACGCGATCCCGGCTGCGACTTGATGGGTCTCGGAATCTCCACCGTTGCGGCGATCGGCTGCGGCGTGGCGGTGTCCACCACGGAGTCATACACCTCGCGACTGAGCACCAGCGTTTGCCTTGGTTGCGCCTGCGCACCAGCAAGCCCTCTGAAGCAAGCTGCCTGTGCTCCCTCGCGAACGAACAGCGTGTCCACCCGGACCTTCGACCGGATCGCCTCATCCAGCAGCGTCGAACCCTCAACCCCGACCAGTTCTCCCGGGTTCGCGGACCTGCCACTGAACGCTTGCCGCAGCTCCTTCACGCGCGCATTCGTGCGGCTCGTGATGGGCGGAGGCAGCGTCGGCATACCGCCTCAGTCTACCCGCGTACGCTTCCGCTTAGCCGTATCTCCTCGATGCGGTAGAGTTTGGAGAGGAGCTCAAGGGACCAGATTTGGACGCTGAGGTTCTTCGCATACATCCGGACGAGCCGGAAGCAGAGCACGTCGCCCGTGTCGCGCAGGCGCTCGATGCCGGTTCCGTCGTCGCCCTGCCGACCGACACCTTCTACGGCCTCGCCGTCGACCCCGTGAATCTGCGCGCGGTCGAGCGTATCTACGACCTGAAGACGCGCGCGCGCCATAAGCCCCTTTCGCTGCTCATCTCCGACGTCGCCCAGGCCTACGAGCTCGCGCGCGGCATCGACTCCGGCTTCGATCGCCTCGCGGAAAAGTTCTGGCCCGGCCCGCTGACCATCGTCGTCCGCGCCGGCAGCAAGATCCCGCTGCGCGTCACCGCCAACACCGGCAACGTCGCGCTACGCGTCCCGGAGGCCCCCATCTGCCGCGCCGTCGTCAGCAAACTCGGCCTGCCGATCACGGCAACCTCCGCCAACCTCCGCGGCCTGCCCGAGTGCACCTGGGCCGGCTGCGTCCGCGAGCAGTTCGGCGACAAGATCCCGCTGATCGTTGACGGCGGCCCGACCGCCCGCTCCGTCGCGACGACCATCGTCGACCTCAGTGGCGGCGAGAACTCCTGGATGATCCTCCGCGAGGGCGCCATCCCAACCCACGAGATCGCCCTCACCCTGCATCGCTGAGGGCGTTGTCACATCGCGTGCAGAACGCAAGCCGGTTCACTGGCATACTGAACAACATCAACGATGAGTCTGACCCGGCAGAGATCTAAGGGCCCCGCGAACGCACGGCGTTTCGGTCTGCGCCTGTTCGTGCGCCTGCTGATCCTCTTTCTCATCGTTTGCGCCATCTGGTTCATCTGGCTGTACCGCCAGATCTCCTACATGGCCGGAATCGACGACGCCCGCAAGGCCGACGCGATTGCCGTCTTCGGCGCAGCGGAGTACGCCGGCCGGCCCTCCCCCGTGCTGCACGCCCGGCTCGACAAGGCCCTCGCGCTCTATCAGCGCGGCCTCGCCCCGGTCATCATCACTCTCGGCGGCGGCTCACCCAAGGACGCCGGCAACACCGAAGGCGCCGCCGGCCGCAACTACCTGCTCGCCAACGGCGTTCCGCTGGACCGCATCATCGCGGAAACCACCTCAGTGGACACCGAGCAGCAGGTCCAGGACTTAGCCGACATCGCCGACGCGCATGATATTCACACCATGGATGTCGTCAGCGACGGCACCCACATGTTTCGCATCGCCCTGCTCTGCCGCCGCGCCGGGCTGACCGTCTACACCTCGCCGCGCGCCCCGCTCGGCCACATCGACGACCTCGACAAGGCGCAGCGTCTGCTCCACGAGCTGCTCAGTTCCACCTCCGTCGCGCTCAACCTCCACATCAGCGCGCTGCACCGCTGGCTCGAGGGCAAGGGCGACTGAGCGCTAGTCCTCCACGTCACCCACCGCCGCCGGCACACCGCCCTCGCGCCGCATCTTCAGATATCCCCGGATAAACGGCTCCAGGTCACCGTCGAGCACGCGATCGACATCGCCGACCTCCACGCGCGTGCGCAGGTCCTTCGCCATCCGGTACGGCTGCAGGACATAGCTGCGAATCTGTGACCCGAAGTTGATCTCCAGCTTCGAGTCCTCCAGCTTTCTGCTCGCTGCTCGCTTCTTCTCCAACTCGAACTCGTACAGGCGCGAGCGCAGCATCTTCATCGCCCTCTCTTTGTTCTTGTGCTGCGAGCGCTCGTTCTGGCACCCGGCCACGATCCCCGTCGGAAGATGCGTAATCCGCACCGCGGAGTCGGTCGTGTTCACATGCTGACCGCCCTTTCCGCCTGACCGGTACGTGTCGATCCGCAACTCATCCGGCTTGATATCGATCACGATCGAATCGTCGATCTCCGGCGACACAAACGCCGACGCAAAGCTCGTATGACGGCGCTTGGCCTGATCGAACGGCGAGATGCGCACCAGCCGATGCACGCCGGTCTCACCCTGCAGCAGACCAAAGGCGTACTCGCCCGTGATGGTGAACGTAGCGGACTTAATCCCCGCCTCATCGCCATCCTGGATCTCGTTGATCTCCGTCTTGAAGCCCTCGCGCTCGGCCCAGCGCAGGTACATGCGCATCAGCATCTCGGCCCAGTCCTGCGACTCTCGGTTCCGCCCGCGCCCGGGTGCACGGTCACAATCGCATTCAGCGCATCGTGCTCCTCAGAGAGCATCGTGCGCGACTCAAGCTGCTCGGCATACGTGCTCAGCGATTCGATCTCGCGACGCAGATCGTCCTCAACCGACGTCTCGCCCTCGCGCATCAGCTCGAAATAGGACTCGATGTCGCCCGCGCGGCGGTTCAACTCGGCGTCGTAGCCAAGCTGCTCTTCCAGCCGCTTGCGCTCGCGCATCAGCGGCTGTGACCTCGCCGCATCAGCCCACACAGCGGGGTCGGCGATCTTCGCCTCCACTTGGGCGAGCTCTTTTTTCACGCGGGCCGAGTCAAAGATACTCCCGCAGATCGCGAACCTTCTCGCGAACCGGGGAGTAAGCAAACTCCAGATCATCCAACATGTCTCTAGTTTACTTGGTCGTAGCCCGCTGCTGCGGGTAGCGCCGCAGCAGATAACTTCCCACCAGCGCCGCCAGCGCTGACGATCGCGCACAGCCACGCGATCCAGTCCCCGTGCAGCGTATAAAACGTCAGGTCATTGCGGTAATCAAACGGCACTTCGACGGCGCCCCGCATATGGCGCGGCATCTGCGCGACAATCCGCCCTAGCGGATCGATCGACGCAGTAAGCCCGGTATTCGTGTCTCGCAGCACCCACCGGGCGTTCTCAATGGCACGCATCCGCGCCATATCCAGGTGCTCCCACGGAGCGCTGGTGTCGCCGTACCAGCCATCGTCGGAGAGATTCACCAGCACCTGCGCGCCATGCAGCGCAAACTGCCGTATCTCGTCCCCAAAGATCGACTCATAACAGATAAAAACGCCAAACTTATGGCCCTTCGCGTCGAACAGCGTCCGTTGCGTCCCGGGAACAAAGTTCAACCCGTCCAGCAAGTGACCCGCAAAGAAAAACAACGACTTATAAGGCGTGTACTCCCCAAACGGAACGAGGTGCATCTTGTCATAGCGCCCGGCATAACTGCCGTCCGGCAGGAAAAAGCTCGCGGAAACAAATTCGTCGAACCGTCCTTCGGGGTTCCGCGCCTCCGCCACGCCGACCGAATCCACAATCACCGGCGCATGGCTTGCGCGCGCTACCTCGCCCATCGCCTCCCGAAAACGCGGATCCCCACTCATGAAATCGGTCGGCGCCTCAGGCCAGAGAACCAGGTCGGTTCCCGGCTGCGTAACATGCGCGCTTGCTGTCCTGGCCAGCAACTCACTCGCCGCGCTCGAGATCGCAGGGTGTAGCGTCCGCTGCGCGAAATCGTACATTAACTCAGGCGCGGTCTCCGGATGAGTGCCGGCCTGCGCACCTACGCTAAGGTTGTCCTGCATCAGCGTAGCGACGGCTGACTCTGGTGACGGCGCCTCCCGTCTCAACCCAAGCAGATTGATCGCGAAGATCAGCACAACGGCGATTGCCGCTCCTATCCACCGCCTCTTCCCCGTTTGCACTCTGAACCGCCAGAACCACAGCGCGTTGATCGCCGCGATCACCAGAGACATGCCCATCACCCCGGTGACAGGCGCCAGCCGCGTGAGAAACAGGTTGTCGATCTGCGTGTAGCCCAGCAAGTCCCACGGAAAGCCCGTGATGCGCGCCCGCGCCAGCTCCACCGCAACCCACAGCAGTGGCGAAATCAGCAACGCTGCGGCTTCGCTCTTCCACCGCCGCATAAGTGCGAAGCAGGCGCCAAACAGCGCAAAGTACAGCCCAAGATACAGTGAAAACAGGATAAGTATCCCGAACGATACCGCCGCAGGCAGCCCGCCGTACAAAAACATCGTCTGATAAATCCAGTAGCAATTACCCCCAAACCAGGCAATGCCACAGATGTAACCAATCGCAGAGGACTGCAGTGCACTTAGGGGCTGATTCTCGCTGTTTCGCCCGGCCAAGGCGCATAGCAGCGGGACAAGGCATATCCAGCAAAACAGCCTTCGCCACGACGGAACCGGCCCGGCCAGCGGAAACGGCACTAACATCAGAGCCGCTGAAAGCAACGCCAGACCATACAGCCGAAGGGGAACCGAACGCATCGCTCCGAGTCTAGCACTCAACAAAGTACCAATCGCCGATGCGTGCACCTTCGACTCTGCTCCTCTAGCTCGCTTCCAATTTGCACATATCTGTCTCACAGACGTAGCATTCACACAAGCTCGTAACTCGCGCATTCACACTGGGCCAGCGCGCGAACAAGAAAGGAAGTTATGGACGTAAGTCAAATTCTTTCCGCCATCGATGCGGAGATCGCGCGTTTGCAGCAGGCGCGCGAGGCTGTAGCCGCACTCGAGGGCAGCAGCCCAGTTCCACAGCCGCGCCGTGGGCGCCCTAAAAAGAACACCGCCGCTGCCGCGGAGACTCCGCGCAAGCGCAAGCGCAATCTCAGCCCTGAAGGCCGCAAGCGCATCCAGGAAGCCATGAAGCGCCGCTGGGCCGAGCGCCGCAAAGGATCGTCCAACGAAGGGAAAAAGTAAGTCCCGACCGGAAAACTCAAAGCGGGGAAGGTCATCCTTCCCCGCTTTCTCTTGTCCTGAGCTCGCTACCGTATCGCCATAACTTCGCGCACGTTATCCGCTCCCTGGAAGAAGCGCACCGTAGCAAAATTTTCCAGGTACTTTTCGATCTGCCGGTTCTGAATAACCTGCCGGATCGGCAGATTCTCGTTCCCGAGCAACTTCAACTCGTCCGAGTTCGTAATCTGATATCGCGCATAGCCCACGTTCGGCCCATCTGCCTTGCCGTGGAAGAACCCCAGCAGACGACCTTCGGGCCGAGTAACTGCCCGCAGCCGCTCAAACAACGTAGGCACCAGCGCAGACGGCAGATAATCCGCCGTATCCCACAACAGGACGACGTCGAAATCGCGCCCTGAAAAGTCCAGGTTGGCGGCCGCAAACCGCTGCAGATCATACTCCGGTGCGGCGTTGGCCCGTGATCCCGCCTCGGCGCGGCAGCAGCCACTCCGGCTTCGCCGCCTCGCCGACCACGTTCGCCATATACACGCTATGCCCCAGCGACGTCAGCAGGTTGATGTTCGCCGGGGACGTCGTTCCGAAGTCCAGCACACGCAACGACCGCGACGGCTCGGCGCTCAGAAACTTCAACACCTCGGCCCAGCCTCGGGAGTGCCGTGTCCGCTCCGGCACGTTCCCTTCCCCAGCCGCACCGCTCCGCTTAAACAGCTTCATCATGAAAGACTCTTGCCACCAGCCTAGCAAGTCCTGGCACTCTCGTGTTCACGGGAGAGTTATGCGTGATGGTACGACTGCGGGATTGAACCGTCACCGTTGACGCCGCAGATTGCCGCGTCCGCGACCGCTTGGGCCTGAACCTATCGCCGGGTTGCGCCGTCTATCACTTTGAGCAGGACACGGAGTCATTGGTGCGCGGCAAAAACATCTCCAAAAACTGCGCTCGCGGGCTCTTCCCTCTGCTGGTGCTGCAACTCTTCGTCTTCGCGGGACAGCTCGCAGGCTCAGGCCTCCTCGCTAGCGCGCAAGGCAGCCAGCCCACGCCCGCAGGGCCGGTGCGGGCCTGGGTCGACGCCGCAGCCTCCAATCAGGCGCAGCTGATCAACCAGGAAGACAACATCCCGGTCCGCTACCGAATCCACAAGGTCGACGCCAAAGGTAGCAGCACACGCGAGGTGATCGAGACCCGCGAAGGCACCGTCGCCCGCCTGATGGAACGCAACGGCGCGCCCCTCACCGCTGATGAAAACAACGCCGAGCGTCAGCGACTTCAGGACATCCTCGACTCGCCGAGCAGTTTCCTCGGCAAACGCCAGCGCGAACGCGGCGCGCGCAGCTACGCGCTGGAACTGATCCGGAACATGCCGCAGGCGATGATCTGGACCTATGCTCCCGGCCAGCCGCAGCTACCCAACGCGCGCGGAGCGCAGATCGTCGTCGATTTCGTGCCCGATCCCAAGTTCAAGCCGCCCACCATCATCACCGAGGGCCTCACCGGCATCGCCGGCCGCATCTGGATCGACGCGGAGACCCGTTGCGTCGTCCGCATCCAGGGCCACATCCTTCATCCGGTCGACTTCGGCTGGGGAGGCTTCCTCGCGCGCATCAGCGAGGGCGGCACGGTCGAGCTTGAGCAGGCCGAGGCCTCCGACCGCCGCTGGCTCTACTCCCATCTCAGCGAGCACCTCACCATCCGCGAGGTCATGGTCCACACCGTGCGCGAGAACACCGTCATGGACGCCTCCGACGTCCACGTCCTGCCCGCGCCCGTCTCCTTCCGCGACGCCATCCGCGCCCTGCTCGCGATGCCGGTGCCCACGCGTTAACTCGCGGCCAGCCTCTCACGGCCGTCATCTTGACCGGAGCGAGACAGCTCTTTATCCCGCGCAGCGAAGAGGCCCATCTGCTCCCAGCAGCGCTCCCTACTCCGTCCCTGCGCGCTCCCCAGACTTCACCCGCCCCCAGAATCCCTCTTTCTCATCCAGCGAAGCCCCGTCAAACACCTCCGCTCCGCCCGCCATCTCCTCCATCGCCGCATACCGGCTCCGGAACTTCGCATTGGTCCGCCGCAGCGCCGACTCCGGATCCAGCCCCAGGTGCCGCGCCAGGTTCACCATCGTGAACAGCACATCCCCGAACTCGGCCTCCACCAGATCAAGGTCACCGGCGTCCACCTCGTCCCGAAGCTCCTCGGTCTCCTCCGCCAGCTTGTCGAAGAGTCCCTCCGCGCTCGGCCAGTCAAACCCAGCCTTGGCCGCCTTCGACCCCAGCTTCGCGGCCTCCAGCATCGCCGGCATTGACCGCGGGATATTGTCCAGCGCTGACGCGCGCTCGGCCTGCGCCGGCTTCGCCCGCCGCTCCTCCTGCTTGATCTGCTCCCAGTTGCGCAGCACGGCATTCGCATCCGTCGCGACCGCGTCCCCAAAGATGTGCGGATGCCGCCGGATCAGCTTCGCATTCAGCCCCTCAGCCACATCCCGCAGGCTGAAATGCCCGGCCTCCTCGGCCATCTGCGCATAAAACAGCACCTGCAGCAGCAGATCCCCAAGCTCATCCCGCAGCTCCGGCCAGTCGCGCCGCTCGATCGCGTCGAAGACCTCGTAGGTCTCCTCCAACGTGTGCCGCTTGATGGTGTCGAAGGTCTGCTCTCGATCCCACGGACATCCATTCGGCGCGCGCAGCCGCGCCATAATCGCCGCCGCCTTCGCCACCGCCTCGCCCGCGTGCTCCTGCCGCTCGCCGACCGTGAGCCACCTCGTCGTCAGCCATGCCTCGATGCTATCGCGCAAGCAGCCCAGACGCCAAACGCCCCCAAGCGCTAACGTCACCGCCGCGTACCTCCGCGCATCTGCGCACCGCGTTGCGCAGTTCGCCCATCGCAGCCTCAGCATCCCCCCGAGCCCGCAAACGTCTAATCTGAAGCCTGCGACCACCCGCAAGAAGCCCCCGATGGACCTCCTCCAGAAAATCCGCACGCTCCCCACCGGCCCCGGCTGCTATCTCTACAAGAACGCCGAGGGCGAGGTCATCTACGTCGGCAAGGCGAAAAACCTCCGCTCGCGCGTGCGGTCCTACTTCCTCGCGGCCTCGCAGGCCAACGCCAAAACCGGCTCCCTCATGCGCGAGGCCGTCGACCTCGAATACATCACCGTCGCCAACGAGCACGAAGCCCTCGCGCTTGAAAACAACCTCATCAAGCAGCGCAAACCCCGCTTCAACATCCTCCTCCGCGACGACAAGACCTACCCCTACATAAAGCTCACGCTCGCGCGATCGGCACCCCAAGGTCTTCGTCACCCGCCGCCTGCGCAAAGACGGCTCCGCCTACTTCGGCCCCTACTTCCCCGGCAATCTCGCCCACCGGCTCGCCGACGTCGTCCGCAAAAGCTTCCTGATCCCCGGCTGCAAGGTCGACCTCGAGCGCTACCACCCGCGACCCTGCCTGCAGTACTACATCAAGCGCTGCGTCGGCCCCTGCGTCGACGGCCTGGTCTCGCAGGACGACTACCGCGCCATCATCCGCGACGCCCAGCTCTTCCTCGAAGGCAAAACCAGCGAGTTGGAACAGCGCCTGATGCAGCGCATGGAGTTGGCCGCTGAAAACATGCAGTTCGAGCTCGCCGCGCGCCTTCGCGACCAGCTCGGGACCGTGCACCAGGCCGGCGAGCGCCAGCGCATCGCCACCACCGACTCCGACGATGCCGACGTCTTCGGCTTCCACTTCGAAAACGACATGCTCGCCGTCAACCTCTTCCACATGCGCGGCGGCAAGATCGTCGACCGCCGCGACATGTTCTGGGAAGACCTCCCCGACTTCGAAGACGCTGTCACCACCTCTCCCGCCGAAGAGGCCGAAGACCAGACCGACATCGAATCCGACCCCTACCTCGACCCCAACCCCGCCGTCTCCGCACCCGGCATCGTCGAAGACCAACCCGAATCCGAGCAGCACTCCGTCCTCACCTCGCCCTTCGACCAGCCGACAGACTGCATCGAGGGCACAGCTCAACTCCCCACGTGATCTCGACCGCAGCCAACACCGCCGCAAGCGGTGTCATCTCGACCGAAGCGCAAAGCGCGGAGTGGAGAGACCCCCGCATTTCGCCGCGCGATGCGGAACGCGAGCTTACCTCCCTGATAACGATTCCCAACCCCTGCCCATCAACCCCCTGCTTCTCCCCAGCCTCCTTCTTCTCCGCACTCCTCAAACAGCTCTACCTCGACCAGAACTACGTCCCGCGCCACATCTACGTCCCCGTAGACTTCCCCGACCGCGCCATCCTCGCCGACCTCCTCCGCGAGCGCAGCGGCCACAAAATCGAGATCGCCGCCCCGCAACGCGGCGACAAGCGCTCCCTCGTCGACCTCGTCTGCCAGAACGCGAAGCAAAGCTACGACCAGCGCTTCCGAGTGCTGCAACCCACGGCCAAGGCCATGGCCGAAGCCCTAGCGGACGCGCTGAACCTCCCCGAACCGCCCGAACGCATCGAGTGCTTCGACATCTCGCACATCCAGGGCGCCGAAACTGTCGCCTCCATGGTCGTCTGGGAAAAGGGCGCGATGAAGAAGTCCGACTACCGCAAGTTCCAGGTCAAAACCGTCACCGGCGTAGACGACTTCGCCTCCATGCGCGAGATCGTCACGCGCCGCTACAGCAAGTTCGCCAACGGCGCGCAGCCCACCGGCAAGGACTCGACCCTACCCTCGCTCGTGCTCATCGACGGCGGCCTAGGTCAGCTGCACGCAGCCGCCGAAGCCCTCAATGAGCTGGGCCTCACCACGCAGCCGCTAGCCTCGATCGCCAAACGCGAAGAGGTCATCTACGTCCACGGCCAGGAAGACGACCCGGTCGTCCTCGACCGCCGCAGCCCCGTCCTGCACGTAGTCCAGAAGATCCGCGACGAGAGCCACCGCTTCGCCATCGGCTATCACCGCAAACGCCGCGAGATGCGCGACCGCGTAAGCGAACTGGACGAGATCCCAGGCGTAGGCCCCACCACCCGCCAGCGCCTGCTCGCCCACTTCGGCAGCGTCCGCGCCCTGAAGCAAGCGACAGAAAAGAACCCCGACGCACTCCGTGCCGTGGTCAACGCTGCCACCGCCGAAAAGATCCGCTCCTTCTTCAGCGCTCAAACTGCCGCAGAGCCACAAGACGAGAACAAGCCGGATGTCTTGCTCTCCTCGCTTTCCTAGCGACCGTGATCCGAAGGCTATCGGCTCGACAGCACAAACTTATTCCCTTCCCCATCCTCAAAGATCGCCGACGTCCCCCACGACTCCTTCTTCGGCTCCTGCGTGAACGTCACGCCGCGCTCCTTCAGCGTCTTCGCCGTCGCGAACACGTCATCACACCACATCGACACCCCCGTGAACGACCCCACGCGGTCCTCCTGCCCCGGCGGCGTGAACAACACCACGCCCGTCTCCGCGCCCGGAATCGACAGCTCAATCCACCGCTGTCCCGGTCCGAACGGCTGATCCGTCGCCACTCGAAATCCAAGCTTCTCGGTGTAGAACTTCAGTGCGGCATCCTGATCGCGCACCGGAATACTCACAAACTTCACTCCACGAATCATGGGTCGTCTCCTCGCCGCCCAGCATATGGACCCCGCGCTCGCACACACAATGTGCTATCGGTTGCTATACTCGCTACCGGTACAGCATGCCTGACGCCCTCGCGCTCGACCCGTACATCCACAGCACGCTCATGCGCGACCTCGTCGGTCACGACCACAGCCCCGCAGCCTTTCTTCTCTACCTCTGGATCGCGCTCGAGCAACAACGGCGAGGCAAGTCCGTGCAGGCCAGCTACGCGCAGCTTGCTGAGGAAACCGGCCTCTCCCGCAGCACAGCGCAATCGGCTATCGCTTGGCTGCTCGGGCGTGAGCTGCTCGCTGCCGACCGGACCAGCGTCACGGCCACTCCCGTCTACACAGCACTGACTCCCTGGAAGCGCACCCCCCGCAATCCGCTCCGTCCGTGAGCTCAAGAAGCGAATCAACCTTCCGCGGCATAGGTCCGGCCCTTCCATCGGCCACCCTCGCCCTTTGTAAAACCGCATCGCTGAAGCGACCGTCGCCCCAAGGTAGAACACCGCGATCACCGGAAGCACCACTCCCCAAAGCGGCGATCGCTTATAGCGCCGCAACGTCGGCTGAAACGCAAGCGCCATCACAGCCCAGCACGCAACGCCGACATACCGCGGCCAGCCTTTTGCAAACAAGCTCGCCAGCACCGGCTGCACATAGATCACCGCCATACCGGCACACGTCCCCAACAGCAGCACGGGCGAGTACTCAAGCTGCACATACGCCGTGCGCGCAATCATCTCCCACACCTCGCTGAGCTCTAGGTAGCGTCGCTGGCTCTCCACCTCTTCACCATGTCCCAGCCATATCCGGTGCCCCTCGGCCTTCACCTCGCGCGCCAACGCCACATCGTCGATCAGCGCCCCGCGAATCCGGTTCACACCCTCCACACTGCGCAGCGCAGCCTGGGAGACCAGCATCGTGCCGCCCGCGGCTGCAGCCGTTCGCCTCAGCGGATCATTCACCCAACGAAACGGATACAGCATCTGGAAGAAGAACACGAATGCTGGCAGCGTCGCACGCTCCGCAAACTCCTCGCAGCGCAACCGGACCATCTCCGACACAAGCCCAAACCCGCCACCCTCCGCATGCGCCACCAACGATCCAACGTGTCCCGGCCCATGCACAATATCCGCATCGGTCAGCAGCACATAAGCGGCCCGGAGCGCCTCAGGCTGCGCCAAACCTTGCGCCACCGCCCACAGCTTGCCGCTCCACCCAGCCTCCAACGCCGCGCCGTGCACTACGCGAAGCCGTCCATCCTCATCGGCCATCTGCTGCGCGATCGCACCAGTCCCATCCGAGCTGTTGTCGTCCACCAGGATGACTCGCAACTCGCCGTCAACGTCCTGTGCCAACAGCGAGCGCAGCGTCGCCCCGATATGCTCCGCCTCGTTGCGGGCCGGGATCACCACCGTGACCTTCACAGCACCCGCCGGTCGCCGCCGCTGCAACACAGGGCCGGAACGCCAGAACTGCCCGTGACCCACAAGCAGCCATGCCCAGATCGCCGCACTCAGCACCACAGGAGCGAACATCATGGAGCCATTATCCCGTTCCGTCCAACCCTCATCGGGGTTCGGCACGCCCTCTGAGACAATCAAAGCCTGTCCGGAGTCCAACCTACGTGATCGTGAAATCCCGTTTTCTGCCGCTCGCCGCCCCGCTGCTGTTCCTCTTCCCCTGCCCTCTCCCTTCGCAGACCGCGACCCCGACCCCTTCCACACCAAAGCCCGTCTCGCACGCTGACGTCACGCGCGCCACGCTCAACAACGGCATGCGCGTCGTCATCATCCGCGACGCCCTCGCGCCAGTGGTCACCGTCGAAACCAACTTCATGGTCGGTGGCGACGAAACCCCGCAGGGCTTCCCCGGCCTTGCCCATGCGGAAGAGCACATGGCCTTTCGCGGCTGCACCGGCATGACCGCCGACCAGACCGCAGCCATCTACGCGCAGCTCGGCAGCGACAACAACGCGGACACCCAGCAGAACATCACCCAGTTCTACGCGACCGTTCCCGCCGCTGACGTCGATGTAGCCCTCCAGGCCCAGGCCGCCTGCCTCCGCGGCGTCGACAACACGCAGGCCGAGTGGGACCAGGAGCGCGGTGCGATCGAGCAGGAGGTCTCACGCGACATCTCCAGCCCGACCTACAAGTTCCTCGAGCGGCTCAACCAGGACCTCTTCGCCAACACGCCCTACGCGCACGATCCGCTCGGCACCCGTCCCTCCTTCGACGCAACCACCGCGACGATGCTGCAGGACTTCTATAAGAAGTGGTACACGCCCGGCAATGCCATCCTCGTCATCGCCGGCGACGTCGATCCCTCGGCCACAATCACCAGGATCAAGCAGCTCTTCGAGCCCATTCCCAGCCATCCGCTGCCCGCGCATCCAGCCATCGATCTGCAACCCGTCAAGGCCGAGACCTTCACGCTCGACAGCAACCTGCCCTATGTTCTCGGACTCATCGGCTATCGTCTGCCCGGCTCGGACTCGCCCGATTACGCCGCCGCGCAGATCCTCTCCGACGTCCTGAACTCGCAGCGCGCCGACCCCTACACCATGGTCGTCGAAGGCAAGGCGCTCGCAGTCCAATTCGAGATCGCCGAAAACAATCCCAAGGCCAGCGCGGCGATCGGGCTGGTCGCTCTGCCCGCCGGTGGCGACCCCGCGCCCGCCCTCACCCAGCTAAGGCAGATCTTGGAAAAGTACGCGCAGAACGGCCTTCCTGAAGAACTCATCGAAGCCGCCAAGCGCAGCGAGATCGCACAGGCCGAGTTTCAGCGCAACTCCATCCCCGGCCTCGCCAGCGTGTGGTCGCAGGCACTCGCATCCGAAGGCCGCAACTCACCCGACGAGGACGTCGAGGCCATGCGCAAGGTCACCGTGGCGGACGTCAACCGCGTCGCCAAACAATACCTGTTCAACGTGCCCACGGTCACCGCCACCCTGAAGCCCGTGCCCACCGGCCAGCCGGTCGAGTCCAAGGGCTTCGGCGGCGCCGAAAAGGTCACGTCCGCGCCCACAAAGCCCGTCGTCCTTCCTGAATGGGCCGCCTCGCAACTCCAGCAGCTGAAGCCACCCGCAGACACCATCACGCCGAGCGACGTCACGCTGCCCAATGGCATTCGCCTCATCGTCCGCACCGACCACACCAGCCCCACGATCACGGTCGTCGGCTCCGTGAAACACAACGCCGATCTGCAGACGCCTCCCGGACAGGAAGGCGTCTCTGACGTCCTCGACCAGCTCTACTCCTATGGCACCACGTCGCTGGACCGCATCGCCTTCCAGAAGGCGCTCGATGACATCGCGGCGAACGAGACCGCAGGCGATCGCTTCATGTTGACGGTCCTCAAAGACAACTTCTCGCGCGGCGTGCAGCTGCTCGCGGACAACGAACTCCACCCGGCGCTGCCGCAACAGGCCTTCCAGATCACCCAGCAGCAGACGGCCAGCTTCGTCGCCGGCAACCTGCAAAGCCCCGGGTACCGCACCCTGCGCGCATTGCAGACGGCACTGCTGCCGCCCAAGGACCCCACGCTGCGCGAAGCCACACCGGCCACCGTCAGCAAGCTCACGCTCGACGAGGTCAAGCACTACTACGACGCAACCATCCGGCCCGATCTCACCACGATCGTCGTCATCGGCGACGTCTCGCCAGAACAAGCGCGTTCGGTGATCGAGAAGTGGTTCGGCGACTGGAAGGCCAGCGGACCCAAGCCCGAAACCACTCTTCCGCCCGTTCCCTCCAATCAGCCCTCCGCCCAGGCGGTCGCCGACGCCGAGCAGGTGCAGGACTCCGTCACCCTGGCGGAGCAGTTGCAGATCAACCGCTTCAGCCCCGACTACTACCCGTTGCAACTTGGCACGCACGTGCTTGGCGGCGGCTTCTATGCGACACGGCTGTATCACGATCTCCGCCAGGTCGCCGGCCTCGTGTACTCGGTGGACGTCTCGCTGAGCGCCTCCAAGACTCGCGCATCGTATTCCGTCGACTACGGCTGTGACCCAGCCAACGTCTCCAAGGCTCGCGCCCTCGTCGAACGCGACCTCAACCAGATGCGCACCGAAGAGGTCTCACCCGCGGACCTGCATCAGGCCAAGGCGCTTCTGCTCCGGCAGATCCCACTCAGCGAATCCAGCGAAGAAGCCGTGGCGGGCGGCATGCTCGCCCGCGCGGAGATGGGCCTTCCGCTCGATGAGCCCGTTCGTGCCGCTCACCAATACATCGGCCTCAGCGCGGCTGACGTAAAAGCCGCCTTCGCCCGCCAGGTTAACCCCGCTAACCTCGTGCAGGTCGTGCGCGGCCCTGCACCGAAGTAGCTCGCCCATTCACGCAAATAGCGCCCTGGAGTCTGGTTTGACTCCAGGGCGCATTTGCTGACAGCGCGTTTGCTCGCTGCCGCGCTGCCTGACCTTGCTTACGCTTGCACGGCCTTCGCACGGCGGCGAAGCGTCTCCATCACACCCAGCAGGCCGGAACCCATCAATGCCAGGCTCGACGGCTCAGGCGCCGGTGCCGCGGGCGTGTAGCCGATAAAGTCCTGCGGCGGTCCGTCCGTCCATCCCTGCGCGTTGTTCGCATCCGGCGTATACAGCGTGAACTGTGAGTAGAATCCGCTCGCGATCAGGCTCTGGTTGCCCGCGAGAAACATCGCGTCCGCTGCAATCGTCGCGGCGTTGCCGCTGGTGTATCCCTTCAGGCCGTCCACGGCCGTCGGCTCAAGAATGCTCCAGTCCGCAAACTGCAGATCGGTTGGCGACAGTCCGCCGTACCCGGTCGCCAGCGCGTAATCAATCAGCGAAAGCGCACGAAGCTGGGTCGAGTAGGTCGAGTTGTCCGTAGGGATCGAGCTGGTATCCACCGTCCACTGCTCATTCACATCCGTGTGGAGGCTGAAGTCGATGCACATCAGACTCGTGCTCGTCGTGGTCCCGTGGCTCGTGACATTGAAGTTATACGGGTAGACGTATACCCCATCTACAGCGGTCGGGCCGGTCCCAACCAGCTTCAAGCTATCCGCACACGCCGGCAAAGCCGCCAGCCCAAGGCAAAACGTAAGCGCCAAACTCTTCGACAGTTTCATCATCTTCTCTTCTCTTGCCTGTCTGTCGGCCAAGCCTTCGCTTGATGCCTGACGGCAATCTTTTTTGAAATTCACCGCGCCTCCATCGCTTCTGGGGAACCGAAAGCACTAACTCTGGGGCGTTGCTTGATTGCAACTATCGCGGGATTCCGAAAAAGAGAAAAGATAACGAGCGTTCGCACCGGGGACCTGTGCCATCAGTGGCCCGTTCGGGGTTACCAATGACACGTTCGGGTCATACAGCCGTCCCGGCAAACAGAACGCCCTTACGCATCCTTGAGCGACGCCGACGCGAGAACACTGCCGCGAGTCCCAAGCGTCAGGATCGGCTCAATTCAAGTTGAAGTTCACCGTCAGCGTGGTCTCCACCGCGTGTCGGCGTTCCGTTCAGCAGGTATGGGCGATAGCGCCACTGGCTGACTGCCGCCATCGCCGCACCAGCAAGACTGTCGCTTGGCCTCGCAATGGGAAAGAGCTCCTGCACCGTCCCCTGACGTGAGATCACCGCATGGAGCAGCACGGTTCCGGTCTGGTGCTTCGTCTTCGCGTCGAGCGGGTACTCGGGTTGCACCTTCTCCAGAAGCTCTCCCCCAACTACAGCGCCAGGGATCATCCGCCCGCTCACACCTGCGGCAGCATCGACGCTCGCTCTCTCAAGCGTCACAGGACTATGCGCCGGGTCGAAGCTCTCCAGCTTCGTCACCGTACCCGTAATCGCGTTGCGGCCGAAGTACAGCAAGCCTCCCTTCAGCGCCACCTTTGTTCCGTGAAAGGTCGCCGGTCTGTCCCGAACGAAGACGTCATCCGCACCGCTGACCAGCCGCACAGTGTCCGCTTCGTCGACGCAGAAGGTCTGCTGCAACGCGGCAGGCCCTTTCGGTCCCGCAATCTGCGGCGTCAGGCACTGAAGCTTCACCGGCCCAAACGACTTCTCATGGGCCGCTACGCAACAACAGGGAGTCCGCTGGTATTCGCCGGCCCCAGCGTGTCTCGCAGCAACTCGCCGATCAAGTACAGCGACCGCTTCCCCGTATTGTTGGAAGAGCCGTCAAGGCGCAGGCTATGCAGCGTCCCCAGCGATGGCGTGTTGACCGTAAGGAACGAGCCCTCCGACTCGGTCCACCACTCGTCGACCGTGCCCTGCTCGGAAGCCTTGCCGTCGAGATCGTAAAGCTGAATCTCCATCGCAAGATGGAACGCAACCTTGCCCTTTACGGTCAGCCGGTTTGAGTCCAACATCTGCGCGAAGTGAGACAACGCTGAATCGTCCGGCGCTGCCGCCAAGACCCGTTGCTGTGCCGGCAAAGGAAGTGCAATCGAAAGCCCCGCCAAGGCCACGCACACGGATCCGCGCAGACCAATCCGAGAAATGCAACGACGTTGATACTTCATCTGTCGCCAGCCTATTGCGGCCGCTCAGAATGTCAATTCCCCATCCATGGCAAGGACGTCGAGCACGTCGGCCCTCAACGGTTCAGGTTGAAGTTCACCGTGATCGTCGTATTCACCTCAGTCGGCACACCGTTCAGGAAGTATGGCTTGTACGTCCACTGCTGCACCGCTTGCAGAGCCGCAATCGATAGTTCCGGATCAGCAGACGATACGACCCGAAGTCGCCGAACTCTGCCATCTTCGCCGACCCTCGCCGCCATCACCACGGTCCCGGTGGCCCGGTCCCGCCTGGCCTGCTCGGGATAATGCGGTTGGACCCTGTTCAACAGCTGCCCGGCCATGACTCCGCCACTGATCCGCACCACCCCCGGAGGTCCTTGCTGCAGACCTGCGCTCTTCAGATCCACTTCGTCCGCAGTCACCGCCCGAAGCTCCACGACCTGCGCTTCCAACTGCTTCGTCTTGCCTGTGAAGACTTCAACGCGCACCGGGACCTTGTGGCCCTGAAACATCCCGGTCTGCACCGAAAACACATTGATGTTCGTCGCAAGCCAACTCACCCTCAGCGAGTCGCCCAGAACGCAATAGGTCGGAAACAGTCCGAATGGAATCTCGGTTGCTCCCTTGATCGGCTGTGCCAGCATCATGCAGTTCGCCTTCAGTTGGCCGAACTTCTCCTCGTGCTCCACGATCTGTACATCCTGCAAGTCCGACTGCGAAATCGGATGAACGATCTGCTCCAGCATCAACTGCACCGGCTCGCCACGCTCTGCGCTTCGCTGGAGTGAAACACTCCGTCCGCTGTCCGCAACGATACCGAGGTCTTGCCGCCCTCCGAGATCTCCAACCGAGAACTGTTCGGCGAAATCCACCACTCCTCCGCCGTGCCCTGGCCTGAAGGCTTCCCAGCGCCATCGAAGGTCGTGAAGGTGACCTTCAAGTGCCAGGGTTTGATGTCTGGAGCATCAAGCGAATTCAAGGACGCGACTGCCTGAATCCTGGTATCCGGGCTGTCATCCTCCGCATGCAGCAGCGGTCCCGAAGCCACACTCAGTGCAAGGCTGGCCAGCAAGAGACCAAAAGCAGAAGGTGCAGGACCGCCGCGGAGCTTACTCCGAGTAATGCAACAAGCTGTAAACTTCATGTCCAGCCAGCTTATTTCGGCCCTTCAAAAAGTCAAGCTCGATCGCAAACGCGATACCCACCACCTCGCCGCCAAGCTGCTCCACAAGCTTCACGGTCGCTTCCATCGTGCCGCCCGTCGCCAGCAGATCATCCACCAGCAGCACACGCTGCCCCGGCTTGATCGCATCACGGTGAATCTCCAGCCCGTCCGATCCATACTCGAGGTCATAGCTCGCCTTCATCACCTCTGCCGGCAGCTTCTTCGGCTTGCGCACGGGAATGAACCCTGCATTCAACCGATACGCAATCGCCGGCGCGAAGATGAAACCGCGAGCCTCCGTACCCAGCACAAGGTCGATACCGCGCCCAATGAAGTGCGCCGCAAACGCATCGATCAACTGCGCAAACCCAGCCTTGTCTTTCAGCAAGGTCGTGATGTCGTAAAAAAGAATGCCAGGCTTGGGGAAGTCGGGGATCGTGCGGATGAGCCCCTTCAGTTGTTCGCAGTTGATGTCATACATAGCTCTCTTTTAGCAGGTTCGCCCGGGTAAGAGCACGCCTATCGCCTCACCAGGCGCCCTCGATCTGAAACGGCCCCAGCGCTTCAGCCTCGCTCTCCTGCAACTCGTGCTCAATCACCTTGTCGACGCGGCTCCCGCGCGAGCCCTTGTGCAGCTGCTGGCGAAGCTCCCCGATCGCCTCCGCATCACCCGCAGCGATCACCTCAACATCGCCCTGCTCGGTATTGCGCACCGTGCCCCGCAGGCCCAACTCCGCCGCCTCACGATGCACGAACCAGCGAAAGCCAACGCCCTGCACTCGACCACGAACAAGAAAGTGCACCACCATGGAGCCCAAGTCTCCCAAACCACGTCTACACACGCCAACGACCGCAAAACCTAACACTGAGAAGTTAAGAGTGAAGAGGCGATTCGCCCCTCCCCACTCTTAACTCCTCACTTCACCTCTATGCGCGGCTCATATACGCGCCTTCGGCCGTATCCACCTTGATCTTCTCGCCTTCGTTGATAAACGGAGGCACCTGCACCACAAGCCCTGTCTCCGTCTCCGCAGGCTTCGTCACAGAGCTCGCAGTGGCCGACTTGATGCCCGGCTCCGTCTTCACCACCGTCATCTCCACCGACGGCGGCAGTTCGATACCAACAGCCTTGCCGTCATGGAAGCTGACCGAGATCAGCAGATTGGGCGTCAGGTACTCCACCGCATCGCCCAGCGTCTCGCGCTTCAGATGCGTCTGCTCGTAGGTCTCCTGGTCCATGAAGTAGTAGTCGTCCCCGTCGTTGTACAGGTACTCCATCTTGATCTCGTCGACCACAACACGATCGATCGGATCGGGCGAGCGGAAACGCTCGACAAACATGGAACCGGTGCGGATATTGCGCAGCTTGGCCTGGATAAATGCGCGCAGATTGCCGGGCGTCCGGTGCTCCACCGAGAACACAAGATGAAGATCATCCTTGAACTTGATGATCATGCCGGGGCGCATCTGCGTGGCGGGAATCGCCATAAGAGAAAACTCCTGTTTACGAATTGGCTGGGGGACGTGCGCGAAAAAAAGACGAGCGGTGCCCGCTGCTGATCCTAGTGTAAGCGCCCGCGCTCTTCGCGGTGCCTCCGCGGCCTCACTCGTTCGGGTGAAACAGCTTATGGAAGAAGTGGCCAATCGCGTGGAAGAAGCCATGCGGCTCTTCGGGCGCTGGCAGCACCGGCGGCCCCGCGTTGCCGCCGAGATTCGGTGACCCCGCTCTCCGGCGCTGCCGTCTCGCCGCCATAACTCATCGTCGTGGTCACCTGCGATCCTGTTGTGCCTGCGGGCACCTCGTTCCCCGGCGTCGCGGTAGGTGCCAGCCCTTGGCTCTGCGCCTCCGGGAACGGATGCGCTTCAGCCGCGGTCAGCGGCTTCCCGTTCTGCGCCACCGCTCGCGGCGCCGCCGGACATCCACACGGCGAGCGCTCATGATCCACCACGCTGTGCAGATCACCCTTCACGAACAGCAGGTGCTGCCCCGGCAACACACGGTAGCTGTACGACGTGAACGCGTCGGTTGCATTCAGCACAGGCGCATTCGCTCCATCGTTCTCCACGCACGTATCGCCTTCGCGTGTCACGCGCAGCCGAAGGTCATAGTGGCCGTTCGTCACCGGCGTGAACTTCAGATCGGGCGTCATCACGATATCGCCTGTCTGCGTCGCAGACCGCAGCTCTAGCGCCCCGCGATCCAGCCCCACCACAAGCGACTCACCCGGGTTCGACCGCAGCAGATGAAACTCGCTCGTCGAGCACGCCAGCAACTCACCGCCCCGGCCCAGCGTCACCGGCGTCGAGTGGTCATACACCGTCACATTCACATTGCTGATCAGCGAGGCCTGCCCGCCCGCCACCTGCACCTGCCCGTTCACCAGCGCGTCCGCGGTGGGCAGTGTTCCGATCGGCGCCCGCTGCTGCTGTGCTTGAGCCGTTGGCAGCACGCCAAGACTAAGAGCAACGCCTGCGGCGCCAACACCAACAATTCGCATGCACACGTCTGGGTAGCGCCTTTCTAGCTCCGGAGGAAATTCGCGATCAACTGCTTGCCGTGCTCCGTCAGCACGCTCTCCGGATGGAACTGTACACCTTCGATCGGCAGCGTGCGGTGCCGCAAACCCATGATCGTCCCTTCGCCCGTCACCCGCGCCGAAACCTCCAAAGCGTCCGGCACACTCGCTTCATCGACGATCAGCGAATGGTAGCGCGTGCACGTCATCGGCTGCGGCAGATCCTCGAAGATCGTCCTGCCATCATGCTCCACCACACTGGTCTTGCCATGCATCAACTGCGACGCGCGCACCACAGTGCCGCCAAATGCCGCGCCAATCGCCTGGTGCCCAAGGCACACGCCCAGCGTGGGGATCTGCTCGCTCTGCGGCAAAGACGCGAGATGCCGGATCAGCGGAATCAGCACGCCCGCCTCCTGCGGCGTACACGGCCCCGGAGAAAGCAGAATCCGCTCCGGCCGCATCGCCACAACCTGCTCCGGCGTCACCTCATCGTTACGCTTGACGACCATCTCCGCCCCAAACTCGCCCATATACTGCACGAGGTTGTAGGTAAACGAGTCGTAGTTATCGAGAACAAAGACCACACCCCAATTCTACGCACCTGCGGAGCGCTCACTTCCGTTCGGCGCCTTCAGCGCTAGAATCGCCTCGCATGCACCCACAACTTATGCGCTCGCGGCCTCTTAGCCGCCGCCGTTTCGCCCAACAGCTAGGCGCGGCCTCCGCCATTGCGGCGCTCACTCCCTTGCGAACCTTCGCGCAACAGACCACATCCCAGCCGCAGCCAATCGCCGCGCGGGTTTACAGCCCGCTCGCCTTCGGTGCACAAGGCGATGGCACCACCAAAGACACCGCCGCTATCCAGCGCTGCCTTGACGCCTGCGCCGCCGCCGGCGGCGGCACCGTCGCCCTCGACGAGAACCACACCTTTCTCTCCGGAAGCCTCACCCTGCGCCCGCACGTCACACTGTGGCTCTCGGCCGGATCCACCCTGAAAACCAGCCCTGATCGCGAAGACTTCCACGCCACCGGCGCGCTGCTCTTCGCCGAAAGCGCAGAGGACCTGCACATCGCCGGTACCGGCGTCATCGACGGCAACTTTGCCGTCTACTTCCCGCCCAAAGGGCCCGACGGCTACCCCGTTCCGCAACCGTTCCTCGGCCCCTTTGATCCGCTCTATCCGCCCTCCAACCGCAACCCGCCAGACGGACGCCCGCGCATGATCCTGCTGGTAGGCTGCCGCCGGATTCTGCTGCAGGACTTCACCATTCGCAACGCCCCCACCTGGACCATTCATCCGGTCGGCTGCGATGACCTGCACATCAACGGGATCTCCATCCTTAACGACCTTGATGTCCCTAACTGCGACGGCATCGACATCGATCACTGCCGCGGCGTCCGCATCGAGGGCTGCCACATCGTCGCCGGCGACGACTGCCTCGTCCTCAAGGCCTCGCGCAACTTCGGCCAGTATGGCCCCTGCGAGGGAGTCACCATCGCCAACTGCACGCTCGAATCCTCCTCCGCCGGCATCAAGATCGAAGCCGAAGGCCCGTATCCCGTCCGCTCCGCAGCCATCACCAACTGCACCATCCTCCGCAGCAACCGCGGCATCAGCTTCCTCAACCGCGACGGCGCCACGGTAGAAGACCTGCTGTTCAGCAACCTCGTCATCGAGACCCGCATGCGCCCGATGATGTGGTGGGGCTCCGGCGAACCCATCGCACTGTCCAGCGTTCCGCGCCAGAAGGGCGGCTCCGCCGGCCTCGTTCGCGGCATCTCCTTCACCGACCTGCTCTGCCGCTCTGAAAGCGGCATCTACATGCGCGGCTCGGTCGGCGCTCCGCTTTCGCAGATCAGCCTCCGCAACATCGAGCTCTCGATCGCCAAGACGACCAGCATCGAAGGCGGCTTCTACGACATGCGCCCAACCGACAGCTTTGGCACCAGCGGCCTCGACCGCCGCCGCACCGCCGGAGTCTTCGCCGCCGATGTCGCTGGCCTCTCGCTCTCCGGTATCGACGTGCACTGGCCCGGTCCAACGCCCGCCTACTTCGGTTCCGCGCTGGACCTGCAGCGCTGCACCGAGGTCTCCATTTCAGAGGTCACCGGCGACGCCGCGCATCCCGGTGAACCTTCATCGCACTTCGATCAGGTGAGCTTCGCGAAACAGATCACCCGTCCCGTGCGAAAGCCGGCCTCGCGTTGACTCATCCCTGCCGTGCCCGCTCAATCGCCCGCACCACCGCCCGAGCCTTATTCATGCACTCTTCGTGTTCCTTCTGCGCCACCGAATCCGCCACAATCCCCGCGCCCGCCTGGATGTAGCCCTTCTCGCCATCCATAAACAGCGTCCGGATCGCGATGCACGAATCAAAGTTGCCGCTGAAGTCCGCATACACAATCGCGCCGCCATACACGCCGCGCCGCGCCGGCTCAAGCTCCTCGATGATCTCCATCGCCCGAATCTTCGGCGCCCCCGACAGCGTCCCCGCCGGAAAACACGACCGAAACGCATCCAGCGGCGCCAGTCCCTCGCGCAGCTTGCCTTCCAGCGCACTCACCAGGTGCATCACGTGGCTATAGCGCTCGATAAACATCAACTCGCGAACCCTCACCGATCCAAACTCACTCACCCGCCCCAGGTCATTGCGCCCCAGGTCCACCAGCATCACGTGCTCGGAGATCTCCTTCGCATCCGCGCGCAGACTCGCCTCATGCGCCAGGTCCTCGGCCTCATCCGCCCCACGAGGCCGCGTTCCCGCAATGGGCCGATACTCCACCCGCCCATCCTTCACACGCACCAGCAACTCCGGCGAAGACCCCACAATATGACACCGCCGCGATCCCGCTCTCAGCTTCCTGCTTCCTACTTCCTGCTTCCTGCCCTATCCGCTCCTCCAGCCCAAAGCGCAGAAAGTACATATACGGCGACGGGTTCACAATCCGCAGCGACCGATACATCTCAAACGCATCCACCGCCGGCGTGCAATCGAACCGCTGCGACAACACGCACTGAAACACATCCCCGCAGCGATGTACTCCTTGGTCTTCTCTACCGCCGCCAGGAAGTCCTCCGCCCGGGTCCGCGCCGCTATCTCCAACGGCGCCTCGACGCTCGCCTTCTCCGGCCTCTGCAGCGGCCCTTCAAGCAACGCCTCCAGCTCATCCAGCCGAGCCTCCGCATCGTCGAACGCCTCCCCCGCGTTCGCCGCGCGTCAGCGGATACCGCGCCCCCGCCGTCACGATCAGGTGAATCGCCTTTTTCACATGATCAAACGCCAGCACCTGGTCGAAGAACATCAGGTGGGCATCCGGCACGTGCAGCTCGTCCGCCGCCATCTCCGGCAGCCGCTCGATCCGCCGCACCACGTCATAGGCAAAGAAGCCCACCGCCCCGGCGGTAAACGGGGGCAAACCCGGCAACTTCGCGGGAGTGTGCCCTTCCAGGTACCGCCTTCAGCTCCGCAAAAACATCCGCGTCCTTCACGTGCTCAGATCCGGCCTCGCGTACCGTCACCTGGCCATCTCGCGCCGTCAGCGTGCGGTACGGCCGCACTCCGATAAACGTGTACCGCCCGATCTTCTCGCCACCCTCAACTGACTCCAGCAAAAAGGCTTCCGGCTCATTTGCCGCAACCCGCAGAAACGCGCCCACCGGTGTCTCCAGGTCGGCTGCCACCGTGCGTGTCACAGGAACCAGCGTGTGTCGTTCTGCGAGACGTGAAAATTCGCTGAAATCGGGGGAAGTCGAACTCGCAGGCATAGGGTTCATAGTACCCAAACTCGTACATCCTTCGGGGGTTGCGGAAGGTCATCGGGCGGGCCTAGAATCGGCCCGGTTTGGCCGAGATGAGGCTCGGCAGCAAGTATTTCTACCGACTCCGAACCACCCGTTGGCGTCTTAAGAGGTGGGGCCCCAGAGAGAGCCAAGGAGAACGAAACAATGGCGATCGAACACTTGGTACCTACCGCTGAGGCGCTCGCTGCCGGACCGGTACCCGCAGGAAAGAAGGACAGCAGTATGCTCGCAACACCCACCAACAAAACGCTCTCGCTCGAACAGGAGACGAACCCGTGGGAGGCACAGGCCGCCCGCTTTGATAACGCCGCTCGCCGGCTCGACCTCGACGACGGCATTTGGAAGGTGCTTCGCTACCCCCAGCGCGAGATCATCGTGCACATCCCCGTTGCCATGGATGACGGCACCGTCGAGGTCTTCACCGGCTATCGCGTGCAGCACTCCGTCGCACGCGGCCCCGCCAAGGGAGGTATCCGTTACTCACCCGATGTTTCGCTGGATGAAGTTCGTGCTCTTGCAAGCTGGATGACCTGGAAGTGCGCCGTCGTCAACATCCCCTTCGGCGGAGCCAAGGGCGGCGTCATCTGCAACCCCAAGAAGATGAGCCAGGGCGAGCTCGAACGCATGACCCGCCGCTACACCGCGGAGCTCATCGAGTTCATCGGCCCCGAAAAAGACGTCCCCGCCCCCGACATGAACACCGACGAGCAGACGATGGCCTGGATCATGGACACCTACTCCATGCACATGCGCCAGACCGTCACCTCCGTGGTCACCGGCAAGCCCGTCAACATCGGCGGCTCGCGCGGTCGCCGCGAGGCCACCGGCCGCGGCGTCTCCGTCTGCTGCGATGAGGCGCTCAAGCACCTCAACATGCGCCCCGAAGACACCACGGTCATCGTCCAGGGCTTCGGCAACGTCGGCTCCAACACCGCCAAGCACCTCTGGGAAAAGGGCTACAAGGTCATCGGCATCGCGGAGTGGGACGGCGCCCTCTACAACCCCAACGGCCTCGACATCTCCGAACTCCTCGAGCACAAGCACCGCGCTGGCTCCATCCACGGCTTCAAGGAAGCAGAAGCCGCCGACAAGGACGATCTCATCACCCGGCAGTGCGGCATCCTCGTCCCCGCTGCCACCGAGAACGTCATCACCAGCCAGAACGCCGCCAAGATCCGTGCCCGCATCGTCGCCGAAGGCGCCAACGGCCCCACCACCACCGTCGCCGACGAGATCCTCGCCAGCAACGGCGTCTTCGTCATCCCCGACATCCTCGCCAACGCCGGTGGCGTCACCACCAGCTACTTCGAGTGGGTGCAGGACCGCATGGGCTACTTCTGGACCGAAGCCGAGGTCAACCAGCGCCTCGACCGCATCATGTCCGACAGCTTCACCGACGTCCTCCAGTACGCCGTCGCCCACAACGTAGACAACCGCATCGCCGCCTACATGCTGGCCATCGATCGCGTCGCCTACACCACCAAGCAGCGCGGCATGTACGCCTGATCTTCATCCGCCTCTGCAGCGAAGGCCAGATCCGAAGTCTCGGATCTGGCCTTCGCTTTTCCACCCCATCTCTTTGCCCAAGCATTTACATCGCAAAGACATTGCGGAAACAACTTCTCCCGCAGCGAGACATACGCTCATCCTGCGCGCCGGAATGGTCAGTGCCATTTTGACCCCAACACGCTGGCCAGGCGCGCGGTTCAACGGCCCGATCGTGTCGTCATCGACCGCCAGGAGAAAGAATGAGCCTTCCTCGCAAGCTATCCGCCCTCGCCCTCCTCAGCGTCGCCTCCGTGCTTTGCGCGCCCAGCGTGCAAGCCCAGGCCACGCAGCACTATAAGCAGGTCAACCTGACCGCCAGCACACCGGGGGTCGCTCCCGTCACCGATCCCAACCTGGTGAACGCTTGGGGTATGTCGCGCTCCTCGGGCAGCCCATGGTGGATCTCCGATAACACCTCCGGACTCTCCACTCTCTACACCGGCACCGGATCCATCACCCCGCTCGTGGTCACCATCCCACCCGGAGACCCCACCAGCGGCAAACCCGGCACACCCACCGGCACCGTCTTCAACGGCGGCACCGGCTTCCAACTCAAAGGCAAACCCGCAACCTTCCTCTTCGTCACGGAAGACGGCACCATCGCCGCCTGGAATGGCGGCACCGTCGCCACCACCGTCTTCAGCAGCAAAGGCGCGTCCGTCTTCAAAGGGGCCACCATCGCCACCGTCAACGACCCGCTCACCGGCCCAACTGAATACCTCTACGTCGCCGATCTCCGCGAAGGGGTCATCCAGATCTACGACACCAACTTCAACCCCGTCCCCGACCTCGCCAGCAAGTTCCAGGACCGCGATCTCCCCGCGGGCTTCGTTCCCTTCAACATCCAGAACATCGGCGGCAATCTCTTCGTCACCTTCGCTGCGCAGGACTCAGCCAGGCACGATGAACTCGACGGCCCCGGCCTCGGCTACGTCGACGCCTTCTCCGCCTCCGGCAAACTCCTCGTCCGGTTCGACCACAACAACGCCCTCAACGCGCCCTGGGGACTCACGCAGGCCTCCAGCGACTTCGGCGCCTTCACGCACGACATCCTCGTCGGCCAGTTCGGCAACGGCGAAATCCTCGCCTTCAACCCGCTGAACGGCCACTTCGACGGCCGCCTGCTCGATGCCACCGGCAAGGCAATCAAGATCGACGGGCTCTGGGCCCTTTCCTTCGGCAGCGGGGGCACCTCAGGCTCAGCCACCGCACTCTACTTCACCGCCGGCCCCAACAACGAACAATCCGGCCTGTTCGGCATGATCACCCCCGTAGAAAACATCCAGGGCAACGACCAGTAACGATCCGCAACGAACTTCTCCACAGGCCCCATCCCTTCGCAGCCACAACGCGATCGGGTGGGGCTCTTTTTGGTCCGCTCAACCCCGCGCCGCCTGCTCCAACACCGCGAGATCGATCTTCTTCATCCCCAGCATCGCCTGCATCGCCTTCGGCTTCGTGATCAACTCCGGCAACCTCGCGGGCACAATCTGCCACGACAACCCAAATCGATCCTTCAACCACCCGCACTGCCCTTCGCTCCCGCCAGCCGACAGCTTCGCCCAGTACTCATCCACCTCGGCCTGCGAGTCGCACCGCACCACAAACGACACAGCCTCGGTGAACTGAAACGCCGGCCCGCCGTTCAGCGCGATAAAGCTCTGCCCATCCAGCTCAAACGAAATCGTCAACGTCTTCGCCGGCGGATTCGGTGCGCCATCGCTCGGCAACGTATCCAGCCGCCGCGAGTTCCTGAACACCGAAAGGTAAAAATTCACCGCCTCATCCGCATTCGAGTCGAACCAAAGAAACGGCGTGATCCGGGGAAATCCCTCAAAATTACTCATAACTCACCTTGTAGAGGACTTAGCTTAAGCGCTGCTACGCTCGCCTGCCAGCGAAATGCGCTGCCACCTTCGTAGCAGGACCCATCGCACCGCTAAGGAATCAACCGCGCCGCCCGCAACTGCCCGAACAGATCAAAGAAGCTCTCATCCGTAGCCTGGTACTCGCGGAACCCAAGCCGCCGGCTCTTGCTCATATCCGTCACCACCTCGATCGGCCGTCCCAGGTCCGCATCCGTGTGCCAAGCCGACGTCAACACCTTCAAATCCGGCTCAACCAACCCATACTTCGCCGCGATCTCCCGCCACATCCGTGGCGCATCCATCTCCGCAAACTGCTCCTCCAGTGGCCGGCGCTCGCCCGGAAACTCCGCCGCCTCCACCCCAAACCACTCCGCCATCCGACCCCACATCCAGCTCCACCGAAACACATCACCGTTCACCACGTTGAACGCCTCGTTCCGCGCCGCGGGCGTCGTCGCCGCCCACTCCAAATGCTTCGCGAGCAAACGCGCATCCGTCACATCCGTAAGGCTGTTCCACTGCGCCTCCGACCCCGGAAACACAAACGGCCGCCCCGTCTCGCGGCACATCGTCGCATACACCGCCAACGTCACGCCCATGTTCATCGCATTGCCGACGGCAAACCCGACGATCGTGTGCGGCCGGTGCACGCTCCACCCAAACCCGTCGCGCGCCGCCGCCGCAAACACCTCATCCTCCTGCGCGTAGTAAAAGTTCTCGATCTCCAACCGGGCCTGCTCCTCGCGGAACGGCGTCTGCGGCAGCGCTCCCTTGCCATACGCCTCAAACGGCCCCAGGTAGTGCTTCAACCCCGTCACCAGCGCCACATGCTGCACTGACCTGCCATCCCGCAACGCCTCCAGCAGGTTCCGTACCATCCCCGCGTTCACCCGGATGTTCTCCGCCTCGGTCGCCTGCCGCAACCACGACGTGAAGAACACATGCGTCGGCCGCAACTCACGCAGCGCCGTCCGCAGCGATGCCGCATCCGTAAGGTCCGCCGAGATCGGCTGGACGCCCGGCATATCTCCCGGCCGCCTCGCCAGCCCCAGCACCTCCCACGACTCACTCCCGGCAAGTCTCTCCGCCAGGTTTCGCCCCACAATGCCCGTCGCACCCGCGATCAACGCAATTCGCTTCTCCGAACTCTGCATGCATCAGTGGATGCGTGCGACATCCGAAGCGAACGACGGAGCCGAGGTCCCCCTTCTTACGTCTAGCCTTTATGGGAGAATGACTGTGTTTACGCTCTGGGACCCTTGCCTCCGGTGAACCTCCCGAACTCCATCACGCTGTCCCGCATCGCGGCCGTTCCCGTGCTGATCTGGGCACTCTCAGCGCACTCGCCGTTCCGCGGCGCGCACGGCGAGCAGGAGATCTTCGCCTCCCTCATCTTCATCGCGGCCTCCATCACCGACGGCCTCGACGGCTACCTCGCCCGCAAACGCGGCCAGATCACCACCATCGGCATGCTGCTCGACCCGCTCGCCGACAAGCTGATGATCACCGCCGCGTACATCGTGCTCGTCGCCTACAACCCGCGGCGTCGTCAAGCCCTGGATCGCCGTCCTCGTCATCGGCCGCGAGTTCCTTGTCTCCGGCCTCCGCTCCATCGCCGCCTCCGAAGGCTTCACCATCGAGGCCAGCGACATCGGCAAGCTCAAAACCGTCATCCAGATCGTCTCCGTCGTCGCCGCCATCCTCAACCACCGCTGGTACGAGTGGGACTTCGGTGGCCCGTTCGTCGTCGGCGTGCACCTCATCGCCGTCACCGCGATCTACTGGATGGCCATCGTCTCCATCATCTCCGCGGTCGACTACTTCGTCGCCTTCTGGAACAAGATCGACCACGCCAGCGACAACCGCCGCCGCCGCTCCTCCGTCCTAAGCCGCCGCAAGCGCGCCGCCGAAAGCCAGGCCACGCAAGGCCTACCGCCGCACACAACACCGCGCAAACACCGCGCACTCCGCGAACACAGCGTTTGCAGTTCAACGCATGGGCCCGCATCACCTCAGCCCGGCACCGCCTCCATGTATCCTCAACAAAACCAATGAAGCGCGTACTTACAGGGGCCGTTCTGATCGCGATCGTCGCGGCCCTCATCTATTTCGACATCCCCTGGCTGATCACGGCCTTCAGCGCGCTCGTAGCCCTGCTCGCCGCACTCGAGTTCCGCACCCTCGCGGCCAAGGCCTCCAGCCCCATCCCGCTCTGGTGGATGATCGTCGCCGTCGCCGTCTTCTTCACCGTCAGCGCCGCGCGGCCATTCGAGACCCTCACCGCCGTCTCCTTCCTCGTCCTTCTGCTCTTCGTCTGGAACACCTTCGGCGCCTCCATGGACCGCGTCCTCCCCAAGACCGCCGCCGGGCGCCTTCCTCCTCCTCTACGTCGCCTATCCGCTCTCACTCATCCCGCGCATCCTTGCGCTCGAAGAGGGCACCGTACTGCTCCTCTTCCTCTTCCTCTGCGTCTGGTGCGGCGACATCGCCGCCCTCTACGTCGGCAAGTCCATCGGCCGCCACAAACTCGCCCCCGCCATCTCCCCCAACAAAACCTGGGAAGGCGCCATCGCCTCCGTGGTCGCCAGCGCCGGCTTCGGCGTCGGCCTGGTTCTCCTCGGCCACTGGCTGCAGGCCCACGGCGGCGGCTCAGCCGCCTCGCACGCGAACGAACCCTGGTACGAGTTCCTCCTGCTCGCCGTCCTCGTCAACATCGCCGCCCAACTCGGCGACCTCGTCGAATCCGCCGTAAAGCGCGGCGTCGGCATCAAGGACTCCGGCACCATGCTCCCCGGCCACGGCGGCATCCTCGACCGCATCGACGCCCTGCTCGTCGCCGCCCCCGTCCTCTGGTTCGTCCTCGTCCTCAAAGAGGCCTTCTAAGCCGTTACCGCCCTGAACCTGCGAAAATAGCCCTTGTGAAGAACATCGCCCTTCTCGGCTCGACCGGCTCCATCGGTCAGTCGACCCTCTCCA
Organism: uncultured Verrucomicrobiae bacterium; assembly: GCA_963795955.1. Lineage (GTDB taxonomy): Bacteria > Acidobacteriota > Terriglobia > Terriglobales > Acidobacteriaceae > Granulicella. The sequence continues at coordinate 737,067 of CAWCJK010000001.1, read as the reverse complement.
TCTGCGACTCCCACGCCGAGCTCTTCCGCCCCGTCGCCCTCGCCGCCGGCTCCAACCTCGACCTCGCCTTCGAGCAGACCCGCCGCTGGCGTCCACAGGTCGTCTCCCTCGCCACCGAGCCGCTCGCCGCCCAGCTCAGCACCCGCCTCCGCGAGGCCGGCATCACCGGGATCGAAGTCCTTCACGGCACCGCCGGCACCGTCCGCGTCGCCACCCTCCCCGACGTCGACCTCGTCGTCTCGGCCATCGTCGGCGTAGCCGGCCTCGAAGCCACCTACGCCGCCGTCCTCGCCGGCAAAACCGTCGGCCTCGCCAACAAAGAATGCCTCGTCGCCGCCGGCGACCTCATCCTCGACGCCGCCCGCCAATCCGGCAGCCGTCCTCCTCCCCATCGACTCCGAGCACAACGCCATCCACCAATGCCTGCGCGGCGGCGCTCCCAACGAGGTCAAACAGATCTGGCTGACCGCCTCCGGTGGCCCGTTCCGCAACACTCCGCTCGCCGACTTCGACCGCATCACCCCCGCGCAGGCGCTCAAGCACCCCACCTGGAACATGGGCCAGCGCATCACCGTCGACTCCGCCACCATGCTCAACAAGGGCCTCGAGATCATCGAGGCCTGCCGCCTCTTCAACCTCCCGCCCGAGCGCGTCCGCGTCACCGTCCATCCGCAGTCCACCATCCATTCGCTCGTCGAGTACATCGACGGCTCCATCCTCGCGCAGATCTCGGTCACCGACATGCGCCTGCCCATCCTCTACGCCCTAAGCTGGCCCGAGCGCGTCGCCTCCAACCTGACCTTCGACATGACGGCCCTGAAACAGCTCGACTTTCAAGTTCCAGACATGCAGCGCTTCCCCTGCCTGCGCCTCGCCTACGAGGCCGCTGCCGCCAGCCAGAACCACTGCATCGCCCTCAACGCAGCCGACGAGGTCGCCGTCGATCTGTTCCTAAAGGGGGATCTCCCCTTCATGGGCATCCCGCGTACAATCGAAGCCGTACTTTCGCTCACGCCCTCAGGCTCACCCGCGTCTATCGCTGAGGTGCTCGCATCCGATAAACGAGCGCGCGAGCAGGCGCGTGAGGTCGTTCTGCAGACCGCCTGAGCTCGACATTCGCGGTCTTCTTTTGGTTGTCATCCCCGAAGGGGATCTGCTTTTCGCGTTGCCCTCACCCCAACTCTCCCCGAAGGATCCATCCCCGAACCCTATGCATCTTCTTCAGGTCGTCGCCGAGTTCGCCATAGTCCTCGGCATCATGGTGCTGGTCCATGAGTTTGGCCACTTCATCGTCGGCAAACTATGCGGGGTTCGCATCGAGGCCTTCGCCCTCGGCTTTGGCACCCGTCTCTTCGGCTTCAAGTACGGCGAGACCGACTATCGTGTGAACCTCCTGCCCCTCGGCGGCTACGTTAAGTTCGCCGGCGAGATGCAGCCCCTGCCCGCCGACCCCGACCCCACCGCCCAGATGCCTGCGACGGCGAGCGTGTTTGGAACCCAGCACGGCATGACCCAGCAAGGCATGACCGACCCGGGCGAGTTCAACGCGCATCCCCGCTGGCAGCGAGCCCTCATCGCCCTCGCCGGCCCCATCGCCAACTTCATCCTCGCGTTCCTCATCCTCGCCGTAGTCGCGCACTTCCACCACGAGGTGGATCAGTACCTCAACGGCCCAGCGGTCGTCGACTACGTCCCCGCGAACACCCCCGCGGCCCGTGCCGGCCTGACCCCCGGCGACACCATCCTCAACTTCGACAACCGCGCGAATCCGACGTGGCTAAAGGTCGAAGAAGAGTCGGCCCTCCACATGGGCGCCAGCCTCCCGGTCACCTTCGCGCACAACGGCCAGACCGCCTCCACCTCGCTGCTCATCGACACCGGTGACCGCAACGGCGACTTCAACCCCGCCGTCGCCCTGCCTCACATCGGTCTGCTGCCCCGCGAACAGGCTGAGCCCGTCACCGTACAGGCGGTCGAGCCCGGCACGCCGGCCGCCAACGCCGGCCTGCAACCGGGCGACCAGATCGAGCGCATCGACGCCCTCTACCCGCACTCCGTCCAGACGCTCCTCGCCTATCTGCAGGACCGCAACGGCGCCCCCGCCGTCCTCCAGGTCGACCGTGGCGGCAAGCAACTCACAGTTCCCATCACGCCGAAGAAGCTCTCCGGCAACGCCGGCCAACCCGAGTTCCGCCTCGGCTTCCGCCCGCAGCAGCCGCCCACAGACGTAGTCGAACTCCCTCTCGGCCAGGCCCTGAAGCAGTCCTTCAAAGACAACGCCGAGTTCTCCACCCTGCTGCTGCGCGTGCTCAAGGGCATGTTCACCCACCAGGTCGCGGTCAAATCCGTCAGCGGCCCCGTAGGCATGGCCCAACAGATCGACATGGCCGTCCAGTACGGCAAGTGGACCCTGCTCCAGACGATGGCCATGATCTCGCTCAACCTCGGCATTCTCAACCTGCTGCCCTTCCCCGTCCTCGACGGCGGCATGATCCTCTTCCTCATCGTCGAAGCCGTCATGCGCCGCGACGTGAACCAGGCCATCAAGGAGCGCGTCTACCAGGTCGCCTTCGTCTGCATCGTCATCTTCGCCGCCCTGGTCATGTTCAACGACATCACCAAGCTCCACCTGAAGCCGTAAAGCCAGGGCACAGGGCACAGGGCACAGGGCACAGGGCACAGGGCACAGGGCACAGGGCACAGGGCACAGGAACGACGGCCAGAGGGCCCTGGGCCGTTGTCTTTCTTTCTGTCATTCCCGAAGGGAATCTGCTTCTTTGCTCGCGCGGCCGCTGCCAGTCCGCGCGCCACAAACGACCCTCTCGACCTTACCACAACCGCGTCATCTCGACCTAAGCGCGCAGCGCGGAGCGGAGACACCGCCGCATTTGCCCCGCGAGCACCGTCAGTATGCCTGCTCGATGCGTTCCGGCTAGCCCGCAACGCTGTCAAGTCCCCACCGCCCGCAACCGCTTGCAAGCAAAGCACTTCCAGGCTGCACATCAATTCCCGAACTCTCTCTAAACTAGAGAAATCCACCACCGCAATCACCGCCGCACGCCCCTGCAATACGCCCCAACAGGAACGAGCAACCCGAAGTCCAGACCTAAATCCTTTATCGAACGTACTTTGGACCAAAAGTACCCCCCGGGGGGGTACCTACCTACTGCTACCGCCCTTAACTCCGCCGCAATCTCCCCAGCCGCCGCCCTCGCCTCATCCTCCCGCTCCACCGGGAAGCTGATCGCTCCAACCCGCGCATGACCGCCACCGCCATACCGCTCACAGATCACCGAAATGTTCGCCAGATCACTCGCGGGCAAGGTCGTCCACGGATTCGTCCCCACCGACACCTTCGTCCGGAAGCTCGACTTCGACAACCCAACGTTGTACACGCCCTCCGGATGCAGATAGTACGGAATGAACTTGTTGTAGCCTTCCGTTGGCTGATCGGTGATGTCGAACTCAATCACCCCACGATCTACCTTCGCCCGCTCACGCAACAGCTCAACACCCTTCCAGTGCCGCTCCAGCAACGGCCCAACCAACTCCTGCACCCACGGCTGCGCCAACACCTCCGCCAGCGGCATCGTCGTCAACAGCGGAATAAACCGCTGGACCGTCTCCGAGTCCGGCGCGCTCTCGATCACCATCGTCAGCTTCATCGCCGGCGCTGCCATCTCCACCGCCGCCTGCGCGCTCTCGTACTTCGCACCGTCCACGATGTTCGCCCAGTAGATCAGCTCCTCCAACGGCGCAACATCCATCCCAAACCGCGTCCGAGCAATATGCGCAATCCACCCTGTGCAACTGATGTAGCTCGGATCGAAGAACTGCCGCATAGCCTGCTGGCCCCGCTCTGCCCCGCCCGGAAGTGCGCCTCATCCTCCGCGTTCAGAAACGCCGAAAGATGATGGTCAAACCACCACGTCACGCCCGGCAGCGGCGAATACTTGAAGTCCACAATCGCGTTCTCGCCGTTCGGGTCCAGCCACTGCTCCTCGAACAGCGCCCCCGCGCGATGCGCCAGCCCGCGGTAGTCGAAGCTGGACGCCGTCCCAATGCACTCGCGGTGAAACCGCGTGAACAGCGACGCCGAACAGGCTCCATCGAAGCAACGATCGTGATAAAAGACGCGGCAGTTCAAAACGTGTATAGACCCCTGACTTCCTGGCGTTCAACCAAACCTCCTCAGCATAGCTGACACCCCCGACGGAACCCTCGGGTCTCGCTTGCCGTATGGTGAAGCGAACGGAGCCCTCTTTGCATGCAGCCCTCTGACTTCGATCAGCCGCTGATCCCCGCGCCGATCCTCTCCACCCCGGCGCCGGAACCGCCCGGCACCCACTTCTTCTTCGGCCCGCTTGGACTGCGTGCGGGCTGGGGAATTCTGATCTTTTTCGTCTTCACAGCGCTGATCGGCACGTTGCTGGTTCTCGGCGCGCTGCGCGCAACCGGACGCACACGGCAGATGCAGGCGCAACAGCAGCAGGCCCGTACCGAGGCCAAACAGGCCAAGGCCGCGCATAGGCCAGCTCCCGTTCACCCGGAACATCTCTCGACTGCCCTGCTCACCGAAGCGCCGCAGACCGCTGCTGTCCTGCTCGCCGCCTTTGCGCTCAGCTTCCTCGAGCGCCGCCGCTTCGGCGTCTACGGTCTGCGGCTTAGCCACCTCCGCGACGCACTTCCCGGAGCGATCACTGGCCTCGTCGCGCTATCCGCGCTCGTAGGCGTCCTTGCGCGCCCTCCATCTGCTCACGTTCGATGGCCAACTCCTGCACGGAGCCGCGATCGCCCGCTACGGTCTCGGCTGGCTCGCTACCTTCGCCCTCGTCGGACTGTTCGAGGAGTTCCTCTTCCGCGGCTACATCCAGTACACGCTCACGCGCGGCCTGCTCAGCCTGGCCCGCCGCATCGCGCCCGCGCACGAGCGCGCCGCCGCCTTTTGGATGAGCGCCGTGATCTGGTCACTGCTCTTCTTCTGCGTCCACATGGGTAACGCCGGCGAGGACCCCGTCGGACTCGCCATGGTCTTCGTCGCCGGCATCGTCTTCAGCTACGCGCTCTGGCGCACCGGCTCCTTGTGGTGGGGCATCGGCTTCCACATGACGTGGGACTGGGCGCAGAGCTTCCTCTACGGCGTCCCGGACAGCGGCATCCTGTCCCAAGGCCGCCTATTCGCGACGCACGCCACAGGCCGCCCTCTGCTCTCGGGTGGACCCGCCGGCCCCGAAGGCAGCATCCTCGTCCTTCCGATCCTTCTGCTCGTATGCCGTGGCCATCCGCCTTCATCCTGCAGGCGATCAACCGCCCCTCGAACCCGAGTCGCTGCCCTCCTTCATACACAGTCTCTGATCCCGAAGCCATCGCATAGAATCAGGGCTGGATCATGAGCCGTTTCGATGATGAGCAGCAGCCCGGACCTCCGTTGCGAGAGGCGGAGCGGGAACCTGAGCCACGGCTCCTGACCCGGCCTGAACCCGCGGACGACGACCGACCGTACCGAACGCAGCCGGCCCGCAAACCGCAACACAACCGCGAGAACGGCGTGCGCTCCTGGGCCGGCCGCCTCGCAATCGCAGATCGCTCCGAGCCCGCGCGCCAGCGCAGCCGTCGCACGCGTGTCCTGTTCTGGACCGCGGGGGTTGTGCTCGGATTGATCTTCATCGCCGGCCTGGTGCTCGTGGTCGACCTCCGTCACGCGCTGGTCACCTCGTTGCCACAGATCGACGGCGATCTCCACGTCGCCGGACTGCACGCGCCGGTGACTGTGGTGCGTGATGCTCACGGGGTGCCCTCCATCACCGCGTCCAGCCTCGACGACCTCCTATTCGCGCAAGGCTACGTCACCGCCAGCGACCGGCTGTGGCAGATGGAGGGCATCCGCCGCCACGCCGCCGGTGAACTCGCAGAGGTCCTCGGGCCTTCGATGGTCGAGCATGACCGCCGCCAGCGCCTGCTGCAGCTTCGCGCCACCGCGGACCGCGCCGTCGAACATCTTCCACCCGATCAGATCTCAGAACTCGAAACCTACGCGCGCGGCGTGAACGCGTACATCGACACGCATCGCGACAAGCTTCCCGTGCAGTTCCGGTTGCTGGCCTATAAGCCCGCACGGTGGTCGCCGCGAGACTCGATCCTCGTGGATCTGGCGATGTGGCAGGACCTTTCCACCGAGTTTCCGCAGAAGCTCAACCGCGAACTCTTGAGCGCTCACCTCGCGCCCGATCTGCTCCCGGACATGTATCCGGTCGGCTCGTGGCGTGACCAACCGCCAGACGCGCAGAGCCGCAACCTCACCACGCCACATGACGTCGAGCAGATTCCGCTGGACCCGTCGCAGTCGCGGGCTGCATCCACCCGCGTCGCCGACTGCGGCGCCGAAGGACCTGCTCGCCGTCACCGCTGCACTGACCGCCATCGACCATTGCCCAGGCTGCCGGCCCGGGTCCAATAACTGGGTCGTCAGCGGCGCGCACACTGCCTCAGGTGCGCCGCTCGTCTCGAACGACATGCACCTGAATCTCATGATTCCCGACACGTGGTACGAAGCTGGCCTGCACGCGGACCTGTCGAACGGTGACGCTCCCGCCAGTCGGCTCGACGTGGTCGGCTTCACGTTGCCGGGCGTGCCCTTCGTCATCGTCGGCCGCAACCCCCACGTGGCCTGGGGTGTCACCAATCTCGGTGGCGATGTGCAGGACCTGCGCGTGGAGCACCTGCGCGGTACCGGCGACAACACCGAGTACGAGCGGCCCGACGGCTCCTGGACGCTCGCGAGTCATCATCAGGAACGGATCCGTGTGCGCGGCGGGCATGATGTGACTCTCGACGTCCTTACGACCAGGCACGCGGTCGGTAATGACAGCATGGAGACGCCGATCGTCTCGCCGCTGTTCCATACGGAAGCCCGCGCTCTCTCGCTCGCCTGGAGCGCCTACGACCCCAACGCGCTGCGTCTCCCGTTGCGCAGCATCAACGCGGCCCCGGACGGCGCCTCGCTGGTCGCGGCGTTCTCCACCTTCGGCGGTCCCAGCCTGAACCTGGTCTGGGCCGATGCCGGCGGGCATATCGGCTACCACGCGCTCGGGCATCATCCCCATCCGCGGCCTTCCCCTTCAGCACCCGCGAGCGATCGCATCGCCTGTCCCCACCGGCGGCGACGCGGTGCCCTTACCGCCTGAAGGCGACGATGAACCCACCGCAGAACCGGCTGGTCCGCAGGCGCAACTCGAATCTCCGCACCTTGTGCTCAGCGCGTATCACCCGATTCGCCGAGGCAGGACTGCACCGCAAGCCGCGCGCGCCGGACGCGGCCGAACTGTAGCCAAAGCTGCGCGAAGCTCTCGCCGCCCGGCAGCGGTTCCTGAACGCGCCCCGGCCGAAGCCCCTCTGATCCCTCTGCCGCAGCCACGGGACTACACCGTTGGCTCACCAATCTCGCCGGTTCCGGTCGATGCGCTTGACCCCTCGCAGGAGTGGTCCGGCTACATCAGCTACGGCGATCTGCCCTCCGTAACCGACCCTCCCGGAGGCTTTCTTTCCACCGCAAACGGCCGCATCACACCCGACGACTACCCTTGGGCGGTTGCGAACGACTGGCCCGATCCCTTCCGCGCCGAGCGTATCGTGCACCTGCTAAGCGGCCGAACCGGCCTCACCCCCGCCGACATGCTTCGCATCCAGAACGACGTCCACTCCGATGTTGACCATGCCATCGCCCAACGGCTTGCGTACGCGCTCGATCACGCCTCGCCCAAGGCGCTCGGGGACGACAGCAAACGACTGAAGCAGGCCGCCGACCTGATGCGCCAGTGGAACGGTGACATGAAGGCGAACTCCGCCGGCGCCGCGGTCGTGAGCACCGTCCGTAAGGTGCTCTGGCCCTCGCTCCTGGTGCCGCAGATCATGGCCCACGACGGCTCGAATACGGACGCACGCCAGGCCGCGCGGATCGCGCTCCTGTACACCTGGGACGAGCAAACGACGGCGCTTGAACTTCTGCTGCAGAACCAGCCCGCGCGCTGGCTGCCAAACGGCTTTGCGAACTGGAACGACTTCCTCGCCGCCGTCACCGAACGCGCGCTGAAGGCCACCGGCGCCCCTTCAGACCTGAGCACCTGGCAGTACGGCCAGATCCACACGGTGGAGATCGCAGACCCGCTGTTCGGAGACCAGAAGATCCTTAGCGCTCTCCTGGGAATTGCGGGAACCACCGGCCAGCAACCCGCACCCGGCGATGACACCACGATCAAGCAAATGCAGCGCCACTTTGGCCCCAGCGAGCGCTTTACGGCCGATCTGTCCTCGCCCGACGCGACCTACGGCAACATCACCACTGGCCAGTCGGAAGACGGAAGGAGTCAGTGGTATCTCGATCAGTTCAAGAGCTGGCTGACCGGCACCACCTTTGACCTGCCCTCGCGAGAGGGCAGCGGAACACATACGCTGCGGTTGCTTCCGCAATGACCACGTCCGCGCCAGGTCGAGTGCTTGCGGTCTCGCTCAGCCCCAAGCACAGCTTCAGCAAGCAGCCGCAACCGAGCATCACGCTGATCGCGGGCGAAGGCGTCCAAGGCGATGCGCACCGCGGCGTGACCGTGCGCCACCAGTACTATGTCCGCCGCGACCCGTCGCGGCCCAACCTGTGCCAGGTGCATCTCTTCGCGTCCGAGATGCTCGACGAACTGGCCGCGCAGGGATTCCCACTGCTACCCGGCGAGATCGGCGAGAACATCCTCACGCACGGCATCGACTTGCTCGCACTGCCGCAGCAAACGCGGCTTCACCTCGGCGCCATGGCCGTCGTCGAGATCACCGGCCTGCGCACTCCCTGTTCGCAGATCGACGCGCATCGGCCGGGTCTTCAGGACCGGGTCTGGGGCAAGCGCGACGCCACCGGCACACGCGCACGCCGCGCCGGCGTGATGAGCATCGTGCGCCAAGGCGGCGCCGTGGGCCCACACGACACGGTGCGTGTAGAGCTTCCTCCTGAACCGCATCTGCCGCTCGCGCCGGTCTAGCCCAACTCAGATCACCGCCGATGAAAGCGCCAGCCAGAGCACCGGAACGAAGCAAAGCCCGCGAGAGGCTTTGGCCTCTGCTCGCGATCGCGGCGTTCGCCTTGTGCCTCGTTCTTCCGCTCATCCTGCACGGCCCGTCGTGCGGTCATGACTTCAGCTTCCACCTGCAGAGTTGGATCGATGCCGCGCAACAGATCCGCCACGGAGATCTGCTTCCGCGCTGGGCCTTCTCTCCGGCCTACAACGCCGGCGAGCCACGTTTCATCTTCTATCCGCCGGTGTCGTGGCTGCTCGGTTCGGTCCTCTTGCTCGTCTTTCCTGCTGCGAGCATCACCACGCTGTACACCTGGCTCTGCTTCAGCGCTGCCGGATGGAGCATGTACCGGCTCAGCCGCGGCTATGCGACGCGCAACGCCGTCGCTGCTCGCCTCCGCCATCTACATCGCGAACCCATACCTGCTCTTCACCGCATTCGAGCGCACGGCGTACGCGGAACTGCTCGCGGCCGCATGGATGCCGCTGCTCTTCGCCGCCGCGCTTGCCCGCGCACCTTCCGCACTGCGCATCGCGGTTCCCATCGCGCTGTTATGGCTGACCAACGCGCCCGCCGCCGTGATGGGCACATACGCCTTTGTCGCTCATCGTGCTCACGCGACTCGCCGTCGAGCGCTTTCACGCCAGGGCTGGCGCCGCACCGATCGGCATGGGATCTACTGCGATCCGCCGCGCTCGGTCTGGTCCTGGGCTAGCTCTGCCGGCCTTCTATCTGCTGCCCGCCGCCTGGGAGCGGCGCTATGTCCAGATCGCCATGGCCATCATCCCGAACATGAGGGTCGACGACAACTTCCTGTTCGGCCACACAGGTTACGGGCCGCACGATCAGGTACTGCACACCGCCAGCCTCGTTGCGGTATCCGTCCTTCTCCTCAGCTTCGCCGCGCTCGCGACTGCCTGGGTCCGACGACGTCCCCAGACCAATAGCGCCGCTGAACCGGAACTCATTGCCTCGCGCCCGGTCACCGCCACCGTACTGACCGTGCTCGCAGTGCTCATCACCGTCCTGCTCTGGCGTTTCACGCTTCCGCTGTGGCACGTGGTCCCTGAACTCGCCTTCCTTCAATTCCCATGGCGCCTCCTGAGCGTCCTCGGCTGCGTGCTGGGCTTGGGTGTCGCGCTCGCATTTGATCGCCTCCGAATCCCAACCTCCACGGCCGTTATCGCCGGCCTGCTCATCGTGACGGGCGCGGCGTTCGTAGCCATCCGTCCCTTTCGGCAGGGCTGTGAAGTCACAGATCGCCTTCCCGAGCGCCTCGCGCTCTTCCTCTCAAACCACGGAGTGGAACCCACCGACGAGTACACGCCAACCGACGCCGACAACGACCAGTTGCGGTGGGGCGATCCCCCGTTCTGGCTCACCCCAAACCCCAACGCACCCGCTCCCAACACCGTCCCCAACCCGGCGTCCACCATCCCGGACTACGATCAGCCCGCCCCGCTCGAGCAGACGATCTCGGGCCACGCACCAGCGCACCTCAATGTTCACCTGCAACAGCCTGAAGACCTGGTCCTGAACCTGCGCGATTACCCAACCTGGCGCATCTCCGTGAACGGCACGCCGGCAACCCATCTGCAGCGCGATGATGGCCTGCTCGCGGTCGCCCTGCCAGCGGGCGAAGACACTGTCGACCTCCGCTGGCGCTCTTTACCGGACATGTGGGCCGGTGACGCGCTCACTGCTTGCGCGCTCGCCCTCTGCAGTTGGCTCGGCTGGCGCTCGCGTAGAATCGAACCCTGAACGATGCCTTTCGATGTACAAGCACTGCTGCAAACCGGCGCGACGCTAACTGATCAAGCGTTGGAGCGCCTCCTTCCCGCTGCGACCGTTGAACCGCACTCCATTCACCGGGCGATGCGTCACTCGACCTTTGCAGGCGGCAAGCGTCTGCGTCCCATCCTCGTGCAGGAGGCCGCGCGTTGCGTTGCCGGTGACCTCCCGCCCGGCGCGCCAGAACTCGGCGCCGCGGTCGAGATGGTGCACACCTACTCGCTCATCCACGACGACCTCCCCGCGCTCGACAACGACGACCTCCGCCGCGGCAAGCCCACCTGCCACGTGGCCTTCGGAGAAGCCATCGCTATCCTGGCCGGCGACGCTCTGCAGACGCTCGCCTTTCAGACCATCTCTGAACTACCCGCACCCGCCGCTACCGTGGTCGCCATCGTCCGCGAGTTCGCCGTCGCGATCGGCACCGGCGTCGGTCCATTGCCCGGTTCTGACACCCCGGGCGCGCTGCCTCCCGGCATGATCGGTGGCCAGGTGCTGGACATCGAGAGCGGGGGCCAGAAGCCCAACGCCGCTCTCGTCGAACGCATCCACCGCGCCAAGACCGGCGCGCTGATCACGACCTCGATCGTCTGCGGAGGCCTGCTCGGCCTCGGACACTGCCTCGGCTCGCCCGAACGCACAGCCCGCATGCGCTGCACAGCCGAGGACGCCGTCGCCCGCCTCCGCACCTTCGGCGAAAAGGCCGGACTTGCCTTCCAGATCGTGGACGACGTGCTCGACATGACGCAAAGCTCCGAGCAACTCGGCAAAACCGCCGGCAAGGACCAGGCCACCGACAAGGCCACCTGGCCCGCCGTGTTCGGCATCGAGCAATCAAAGCGCGATGCTGCTGAACTCATCGCCGACGCCTTCGCCGCGCTAGAACCCTTCGGCGAAACCGCCGACCCACTCAAGGCCGTCGCTCGCTACCTTGTAGACCGGACCCACTGACCCCCATGCGACTGCATCCCCGCCACTACATCCTGCTCGCCGTTCTGGTCGCCCTGGCGATATGGAACATCGTTCGCCTCCGCCACCCTCACGCACCGGTCGCTACGCGCGGGCCTGAGACTCCGGCCTGGCAGGCGTTCGACAACGCCGCCAGCCTGCGCGATGCGCCCGACCCGCAGTTCACGCCGGCGCTTGACGGTCTGCGCCAACAGGCCGACGCCGCGACCGGACCCGATGCCTCCGACCTCCGCAACTGCCTGATGTGGCTTCAGTACTACCGGCACAGCGTTCCATCCGCCTCCGGAACCAGCGGCAACTGGGGCATGCTCGCGACCAGCCACGTCCACATCTGCATGACCGAGCACCGCGACGTCGGTCGCTGACGCGCTGACCCCGCTCCATGAACGCCTTCACGGAAGCCGACCTGATGAACGCTCTGCGAGATTGCTTCGTCCCGGCCCTGCGTCGCGATGTCGTGAGCGCGAGCCTGGTGCGTTCCGCCACGCTGCGGCCCGACACGGAAGCCCCCGGCGCGGGCATACCCGGTGTCCCGCAACGATACATCGCCGAGATCAAACTCACCGAGCCCTCAGCCGACGACGCAGTCAACGCGCAGGTTCACGCCGCGGTTGAGAACCGTTTGCTGGGGCTCGAGGCGATCTCTCGGGTCGATCTAACCCTTGTGCCGCCCCTGTTTCCCATCCTGAGCTCGCGCTAGCCGACCCATGCCTCCACGCCGCAAAGCCCCCGCCGCGCCCGCAGTACATCCGTTCGATACCCAGTACGGCACCGACACCTCGGGGCTGCTTCCGGGGAATGAGATCGCCTTCGGCACGGGTTTTGCGGCTGAAGAACTGACCGCGTACTACGGCGTGGCGCCTAGCATCCTGCGGGGTGTCATCGACGTTTGGCTGAACCAATGCGCCCCGCAGCAAGCCATCGAACAGACCGTCTTTCTGGACGTCGGAGCCGGCAAGGGCCGCGCGGTCCTGCTCGCCTCGCAGTACCCGTTCCTGCAGGTCGAAGGCATTGAACTGAATCCGCACCTCGCGGACGTCGCGCGCGCCAACGTCGCGCGCTGGAGCAACCACCCGCAGTCCGATGCGCTGGCGCCCATCGTCCTGCGCGAAGGCGATGCAACACGCCTTCCGCTGCCCGCCGCCCCTACCTTGGCCTACCTTTTCCACCCGTTCGAGATCGGGCTCCTGCGCCGCTTCATGCGGCACGTCACCGCATCGGTCAAAGCCCAGCCCCGTCCCTTCGACCTCGTGTACGTCAACGCGGAACACGACTCGCTGCTCGATACGGCCAGGAACCTCCGCCGGCTCTGGTTCGGTCGTGTCCCGATGTCCACAGAGGATCATCTGGCCGACCTCGCAGCCATCGCCGAGCAGCAGGAGTATGGGTCGACCGGCGACGAAACCTGCGCAATTTACCGCTGGATTTCAACGATTTAGGCGATGCTGCGTTCTATAAACGCACAAACGTGCGAATAATGCAACGTTTCGCGCCGCGGCGTCGTCCCATGTCTGGGTGAGTTACTGAGGTGCGGCACGCGACTGGATCGCCGGCTCAGTCTGTACCCGAAGCCAGCGCGAGTGACGGCTCAGTCAAGACCTGATATCCGCCCCCGCTGAAGACACACAACCAACCAGTTTGGGCGTACGCGGCCATGAGTGCGCGGCCCAAAGAGGAGCAAGCATGTACCCCCTACTCGTAGCCACCGCGTTTGCAGCCACAGTCTTCGTTCCGAGCTTCATCGGCATCCGTGCCCGGACCGAAGCGCAAGCCGAGATCACCCGGCGCAAGCGGTAAGGCAGCACGTTTGAGCAAAGGCCGCGCCATCTGGCGCGGCCTTTTCATTGCCACAAGAACCCTTAGCTCTCGTGCCAACGCACCAGCAGCAGCCGTTCGTGTCTCCGTCTCGCCCGCCTCGATCGCGATCTCCGCGTCCGCCCGTGCCACCAGCGCGGGGAAGCGCTCGCCCCACTCGATCAGCACAAGCGCATCGCCCGCATCCGCAAGCTCCCAGACGCCGATCCCTTCCAACTCCGGTTCTGTCTCGATCCGGTACAGGTCGAGGTGGAACACCCGCACCTTGTGGCCCTTGTACTCGTGGACGAGCGTAAACGTCGGGCTGGTCACGCCCTCCGCGTCGGCGGCCCCCAACGCCGCGACAATCCCCTTCACCAGGGTCGTCTTCCCCGCGCCGAGGTCGCCCCGCAAAATCACCAGCTTCGGGGGCCGCAAAAGCTCGCTCAGCAACTGCCCCAGCCCGAGTGTGCCTGCCTCGCTGCGCGTCCGCAGCCGTTTTTCCCGATTGAACTGCATCAGCGCAGCTTCCCTTCCGGCCGCGGCGTCAGCGCCCCATTTGTAGCCGTACCCCGCGATCCAGGTCAGGCCGTCGCTGTCCGTCACACGCGCCCGAAACGCACGGGCAAGGTGGTTCACCGTGTCGGTCGCGAGCACCGTGTGCTCGTCCTGCTCGATACACGCAAAATCTCCAGCCAGGCCGTGCAGAAACACCGCGGCTTCTACCGCTTCTGCAACTTGGTCCGGATACTGCGCGAGCATTGCGCTCACAATGCCGGTCAGGATATCGCCGCTTCCGCCCTTTGCCATCGACGGATTGCCGGTCGTGTTGACGCCAACGCGTCCGTCAGGATGGGCAATCAGTGTGCGCCATCCTTTCAGCACAAGTGTGACGCCGTTTTCTGTAGCGAAGCGCCGCGCGATGTTCACGCGGTCGGCTTCGACGTCCCTCACCGAGCCGCCGATCAGACGCGCCATCTCCCCGGGATGCGGCGTGAGCACAACCGTCCGTGCATTCCCGTTCTGATCCTTACCCGCGGCCGCGTGCCTCAGCAGATCCGTATGGCCGGCCACGCAGTTGAGAGCGTCAGCGTCCAGCACCATCGGCAACGTGACCCGCTCGACGAAACGCCGCACAAACTCCGGTGTCGAGCCCTCCTGCCCGAGCCCAGGCCCGATCCCGACCACCTTGATGCCCTTCAACAGCAGCTTCAGCGGCTCAGCCTCCAGCACATCGACCGACAGCCCTCCCGCAGAGCTCTGTTCGAGCGCCGTCGTCATCAACTCCGGCGTGATCCGCGCGACCTCCAGCAGAATCGAGCGCGGGACCGCCGCAGTCACCAGCCCAGCGCCCGTGCGCAACGCCGCGAGGCTCATCATCGAGGGTGCCCCGGACTTGCCGAACGCGCCTCCGATCAGCAACACGTGACCGAACTTGCCCTTGTTGCCGTCGACTCCACGGGGCGTTTCAGCGATGGCCTTCGCGCTACCGGCCCAGTGCAGCCGCGTGTCCGATTGCAACGCACCGGGAGGCGTCCCGATATCCCCTACCACCACCGGCCCGAATGCAGTCCCCGGCGTCAGGTGGCCGAAGATGTGCGCGAGCTTGGGCGCAGCAAAGGTCACGACGGCGTCCGCTCGAAACGCCTCGCTCGCTGCCGTCTGCGTCAACTGCGCCGTTCATCGAGGTATCGTCCGCGTCCCAGCCGCTGGGCAGATCGACGGCGATCACAGGCACTTTGCTGTCCCGGAGCAGGTCCCGTGCCGTCGCCGCGAGACCTCGCAGCGGCGGTCGAAAGCCCGTACCCACCACCGCATCCAGCACCAGCGCCGCCCCGCCCAACGCGTCCCGAAGTGCGGATTCATCGCCGATGTCCAGCACTTGTACGCCAGCTTCGAGCGCCTGCTGATGCACCCCCGCGACAGGCGGCTTCAGTTCGGAGCCAGATCCGAGCAGCGCCACTCGCACCTGCCGTCCGGCACGCTGCCATATGGGTTGCGGCGACCATTCCGTCCCCGCCGTTGTTGCCCTTGCCGCAGAGTGCGACCACAAGGCCCTGCGCCGGGCCGTGCCGCAGCGCAAAGCGGGCCACAGCGGCGCCAGCGTTCTCCATCAGGGTGCGAACAGCAACGCCCTGCTCGACAGAGCGTTGGTCCGCGGCGCCCATCTCCTCGGCTGTGACGATCTGCATTCTGACCTCAGCCTCTCAGATGCAGACCGAAACACCGCAAACGATTAGCGTCCCGTCGTCATGGCCGTGGTGGCGAGCGATGGCGCATGCGGAGCGAAGTAATTGCGGTCATACATCGCGCGGTAGAACTCGCCGGTAAGCTCGGCAGCCTTGGGTCCGAACGTCGGTCGGCCGCCCTCAAGGAACACCACAGTCACGATGCGGCCCGTCGGCGCGTCGCCGTAGGAGACGAACCAGCCATACCGCGTGCCGTTGTTGGAGCACGTGCCGGTCTTTCCGAACACCGGAAACTCAACGAAGTTCGACTTCAGGGAGCGCGCTGTGCCCCAGTTCACCGCGCCGTTCATGCCCGGCAGAATCTGCGGAATGACGTCCTGGATGTCGAGGAGCCGCTTCACCTTCGGCTGGAAATCCGCGACCTGCTCGGGAGTGGTCGGGTGCTGGAGGTAGTAGAGCGTTCCGCCGTTCGCAATGGCAGAAACGAGCGCCCCAAGCTGCAGCGGCGTCATCGAGATGCTCTCGCCGAACGAGCACATCCGGCCCACGCCGCCCTTCTCGTGCGGAAGCTCCACGTCCGGATACACCCCGAGCTGTTCGCCTTCGATGCCGTAGCCCGCGAGCTCTCCCAGCCCGAACTCGTTTGCGTAGTGCTTCACGCGCTCGAAGCCCATAGCCCGGCCAAGCACCTCGAAGTACAGGTTCACGCTCCTCGCCAGGGCGGTGGTCAGGTCGAGCGAGTAGTGGCCGCCCAGGTTCACGGGAGTGTTCGCCGTGACCAGGCCTTCCTTCAAAGCCGCCAGCGCCACCGCCACCTTGATGGTCGAGCACGGTTCGGCCCCGGAGCTGAGCGCGAGCTTCTGGTTCACCATCGCCAGAATGCGCCCGGATGATGGGTCGATGGCCAGAACCGTGCCGTTCATGTTGCCGAGCGCCTGGAGAGCGGCAGCGCGTACTACCGGGTCTTCACCCGCCGTGACGTCCGCTGCGGTGATGCTGTTCGGGTCGTCAGCAAAGCTGCTGACGTAGAACCGCTCGCCGGTATACCGAGGCAGCCGATGCACGGATGCCCGCGCGAGCCCGTGCCGCGCCCCGTGCCCATAGCGGAGGCGGCCGTGTGCGGCCCCTGCGCTGGAGCGGCTCACCGCGGTCGCATGCCGGACAATGTGCCTGCGCGCGGCGGCCTGAAGAGAGCCACCGAACCAAAACGAAAGGCAGAGAAGCAAAGACAAAGTCCGGATCAAGAGCCTCATCCTCTAGTGGCTGCGTCGCAGGAATGCGGGGATGTCGAGTTCGTCGCCTGCGGTTGGCGCCGGATTTCCTTCACCTGCGTATCCGGCAAAGGATGGTACGCGCACCTCAGACCGTTGTGTACCTGACATCGGTTCTGCAGAAAGGTTACCCATGGTCGCTCCCACGGGCTGGTTCGCCCACCCATGGTTGCCGGCCCGAAGCTCCTCGTTCCCTTTCTGGAAGAACTCATCATCGAAGACCGAAGCGGGTACCGGTACAAGCTCCGCCTTTGGGTCATTGGATGCAGCCGGATGATACGCGCCGGGCGTGGAAACAATGCGGTCCACGGGCTCGCTCGCCATCCGCGCCGGACTGAAGCCAACCGCCTGCCCGCACTCCGTTCTCGCGGTGCTCCTCGGCACCCGAGGGGTAGTTGATGCGAGGGCCGCGGTTGGCCTCATCGCGAATACTGGCCACGGGCTCGTTCGCCATACCCGTAGAGCTCTCGCTCACAGCCGCCGGAGCCGGAGCCGGCGGCCGGGGCCGGAGCGGAGACGTCACTTACGGGCGCCTTCGCGCTCCCGCTTCCATTCACCTCGCTCGCAAAGGGGGCCTGCGGCATCCGCGGCGAGATCCTCGGGCGTATAGCTGCCGGCGCTGAAGGTCGGCTCGGGGACAGCCTCGGCGCTGAGCATACGCTCGCGGCGCTGAGGCTGCGATTCGCGGAACCCGGTAGCGATGACCGTGATCTTGACGTCATCGCCCATGTTCTCGTCCTGCACCGCGCCGAAGATGATGTTGGCGTCCTCGTGAGCCGCGTTCTGGATGATCGTCGAAGCCTCGTTGACCTCGCTCAGCTTGAGGCTGCTCGACCCCGTGATGTTGATCAGGATGCCGCGCGCCCCGTCAATCGCCCCGGACTCCAGCAGCGGCGATGCCATCGCGGCCATCGCGGCCTCCTTGGCACGCTCCGGGCCGCTGCGCTGCGCCGTTCCCATCACCGAGTAGCCCATGCCCGCCATCGTGGTCTTTACGTCAGCGAAGTCGCGGTTGATCACGCCGGGGATGGTGATGATGTCCGAGATGCCCTGCACGCCCTGCCGCAGAACATCGTCAGCGATTCGAAAGCTCTCAAAGAAGCCCGCATCCTTGGCCACCGCCAGCAGCTTCTCGTTCGGGATCACGATCAGGGTGTCGACCGACTCGAGCAGCTCCTGCATACCGCGCTCGGCCTGCATCATGCGGCGTTTTCCCTCAAACGCGAACGGCCGCGTCACGACAGCCACGGTCAGCGCGCCCATCTCGCTCGCCAGCGACGCGATCACCGGCGCCGCGCCCGTCCCTGTTCCGCCGCCCAGGCCTGCCGTCACAAAGACCATATCGGCACCTTCGAGCGCTTCAATAATCTTGTCCGAGTCCTCTAAAGCGGCACGACGTCCCACATCCGGGTTAGCCCCCGCACCCAGACCTGCGGTCAGCTTCACGCCAAGCTGCAGCTTCACCGGCGCATTCGAGGTCTCCAGCGCCTGCGCGTCGGTGTTGGCGGCGATGAACTCCACGCCTTCCACCTTGGCCGCGATCATCCGATTGACGGCGTTGTTTCCGCCTCCACCCACGCCGATCACCTTGATACGCGCCGACCGCTGCGTCTCGTCGTGGTAGTGAATGCGAAGGGCATCGTCTGGCTGATGCGACGTAGCGGGCTGCGAGGACATGTGGGGGATCTCCTCCGGGGGCTAGCGGCGCGTGATCTCGTCCGGAGCTAGCCAGGCCGGTGCTCTGATTCTGCACGAAATAGCGCGGTTTCGTGCACCGCGCTTAGGGCACCACGGGCACTCGGAATCTAAGTCGGTTCCGTTTTCTGTGGAACACGGTGACGCCGAAGCGCTTCGGGAGCAGACCGCCCGGTCCGCGTGCGATTGCGCTAGCGCGGCATGTGAAACACAAGCCCTGCGCCGATGGACTGAGTGCCATGCGTGTCGGGGCCAAACAAAGCTCCCGCCCCAAACTCAATCGCACGGATGTCCAGGTACGGCGCAATCGCGACATCCGCCCCGATGAACCCCTGCACCTGCGTGTAATTCGAGTAGATCTGAGGGTTCGTCGACGCCGCGTTCATCTTGGCGAACCCGACCAGGGCCTCCGCGTACGGATGCAGGATCCTGATCGGTGTGCCGATGCTGCCACGCACACCGCCCAGTGCGCCGTACTGTTTCACGACACCAGCGCCGCCCAGGTACTCCACCGCGCTCTTGTTGTAGCTGAGATAGCTCCCGCGCAGGTCCGCACCGAGGCGCACGGGACCAACGCTGCGAAAGTCGTAGTAGACGCCGAAGTTCGACCCGAACGGACGTACCGCGCCGTCGTTGGAGGCACACTGGTTGTTCACAGCCTGGCAGGTGAAGCCCGACATACGCTCGCCAGCCACCGTGCCATAGATCGCAAATTGCGCCCTTGCGGGGCAAACGTAAATGAGAGCAAAGACGGCGAATAGCGGCAGGAGCTTGCGAAACGACATGAGCTTCATTCTACCTATGCCGAGCCGTGTGCTGCCCCCGCCGGCTTAGAAGCTCCCCTTAAACAGCCCTTGGATCTTCTGCCGCAGCCCTTGCTCCTCGCTCGCCTTCCGTATCTGTGTGCGATGCGTGTACAGCAGCATGCCGATCAACGCAGAGAACTCCGGCCTGGCTAGTTCCTGCGGCATCCCTGGCAGCGGCACCGGATAGCCGATCCGCGCGGGCACCCGCAGCAGGCTCTCCGCGTGGTCCAGAAACCCCGGCAGCAGCGCGCCGCCCCCGGTAAAGACCACACCGGTACCCATCGCCTCCAACACGCCCCCGGCGCGCAGGTTGTCGCGCAGCATGGTCAGCAGTTCGCGCGCGCGTGGCTCCAGGATCTCGGCCAGAAACCGCTGCCGGACCAGCCGCGGCCCTTGCCCGCCGGCCGACAGGTCTCCGCCGACCTCGATCTCATTCAACTGCGGCACCGCCGTGACGACGCAGTGGCCGTAGCTGCGTTTCAGCATCTCGGCCTCGTCCACGCTCACGTGCAAACCCACCGCAAGATCGTTGGTGAAGTGGTCGCCGCCGATGGGCAACACGGCCGTATGCGCAACCGCGCTCTCGAAGTACACGACAATCTCAGTCGAACTGGCGCCGATATCGGCGAGGCAGACGCCCAACTCCCTCTCGTCGGGGTGCAGCACAGCCTCCGCAGCCGCGATGCCCTCGAAGACCGTGTCAACCACCTCAAGCCCCGCCTTGTTCGCACACGTCACGACGCTCTGCGCAGCGGAGCCCGAACAGGTCGACAAGTGGAGGTTCACCTCGAGCCGGTTGCCGACCATCCCTACGGGATCGTGGATCCCGGCCTGGTCATCGAGGATGAACTGCTGCGGCAGCAGATGCAGCACCTCGCGATCCGGCGCCAGCCCGACCGAGCGTGCCCGGTCGATCGCCGAGCGCACATCCTCGCGCGTGATCTCTTTCATCCGGCTGCCCATCGAGATGCCGCCCTGCGAGTTCATCCCCCTGATATGCGGTCCGCCAATGCCCACAACGGCTGTCTCGATGGGAGCTTTTGTCGCCCTTTCGGCCGCCAAAGCCGCCCTGTCGATCACCTCGGCCGCCGGCACAAGGTCCGCGATCATGCCGCGGCGCATGCCCTTGGACGGCTCAATGCCATGCCCGCGGTAGCGCACACCCTCACCCGCTTCGGCGACCAGAACCGCGCTCTTGGAACTCCCCGCGTCAAGCACGGTGATCAGATTGTTCGCCTTCGGGTTCATGCAGCCTCAGATCTCAAAAAAACTAACGCCCCGATTGCCATCTTGCCCTGTTCGCCTGTGCACGGTGCTGCGCAGCGAGCTGCGCGAATACACGCTGGTTCGTCCCCGGCCTCACCGCGGGTGCCCGGCGCGCCGCAACCGAGGCCGCGGAAGGCCTTCCCGCCGGCGCGAAACGCGCTGCTTCCTTCGCCACAGGCCGGGTCTCTGGAGTCGCGGCGACTCTGAGGCGACTCGGCGAGCGGCGCTGGGGTTCCCGGCTGCATCTCCAGCACCACCTGGCGCTCATAACGCATATCCGCCGAGGCCAGCTTGGGATACTGGTTCAGCCACTCCGGCAGGTGCTGTTCGAATTCGCGATACCGGTGCAGGAACTCCTCGTCTCCAAAGTGCACCAGGATGTCCGAGCCACCGCTCGTAATCAGCGCCTTCACGTCTTCGGGGTTGGTGACGTCCACCTCGCTGAGCGACTGCGCCACCTTGGGGCCCCCACTCGAAAGCTCCGCCATAAATCGGCGGTAGACCTCCATCCGCGAGGCCCGCGCCTCCGGCGTGTCGTTCTGCTGCGAGGCCGGTCAGCACCGGGAACGAGTAGTGCGGATCGCCGGCCGAGTCCGGTGGCATATCCAGCAGAACGCCATCGCCGTCTACCAGCCCGATCTGGGTGCCCTGGCGTGTAAACGCCACCGGTGTGCGCTCCGTGATCTGCACGCGGATGTGGCTGGGCAGAAGCCGCATCACCGTCGCATGCGCAACCCACGGCAGGCGCTCAAGATCAGCGCGGCGCTCGGCGAGCGGCACCTTGAAGATATTGCGCTCGAGGTCCGAGCCAAAAACCCCAAGGATCTCAGCGCGCGGAATATGGTCGTTCCCGTCGATCGCGATCGCGCTAGAGCTTGTAATCAGAAACCGGGGATCATGCAGGAGATAACTGCGCACTCCCGCTGCGGCGAGCGCCAGTCCTGTAAGCACCACAACAGCGCCTGCGCCCAGCAGCACTCGTCCCGCGACACTGCGAGGAATGCCGCCGCGGAGCCGATGGCCATACGACCCGCGCTGCGGAATGTACTCCGGCTCGGCGTGCTGCGACGTATCTGCCGCCGGGTACACCCGATGCAATGCGCCAGCTGGCGCGGGCGAGGGCTCCTGGTAACCCGGTCCAGAGACATAAGCCTCCTCCGGCACCGCAAGGGCCGTCGCCGCAGAGCTGCGCTTGTACACCAACTTCATTCCGCAGGCCCGAGCAAGGCCGCGGAGCAATCGCCAGTGAAACCACTATAGCCGCTGCCGCCGGGCTCCGCAGCAATGACATTTTCGGTGTACCGCGTCAGGAACGAACCGCCCTCCGGAGCAGGCAACCCGCGGATTTCGCTTGACTTCACTTCGCCTCACTTCGAGACGTGTCACCGGAACCTCCAACGTCCCGACCCGCCCTGACGCCTCATCCCACACTGCGATGCTAAGGAACTCCTCCCCAGCCGGGAGTTGATCTGCTCGTCGAAACGGATCGTCCCTGCGGATGCTCCTTCAGCTTCTCCGGGTCGATCCCGAGTTCGAAGCTCCTCACTGCGCGCGCCACCGGCCGACCGAACGCATTCAGCCCAACCATTCCGGTCTCGAACCACTGCATGCCGGCCGTCTGGCTGCAGGAAGTCCGCCGCGGGCAGGATGTATTCGATGTCGTACGTTCTCTCGTTCTTCTTCGGAGGTGGCAGCGGAGTTGCATTCGAGGCCGTGATCAACCGACCGGGCGGAACCTCCGCCGCCGGCCTCACCTTCGCCGAAACACGATCGGGTCTTCTGGCGAGCTCCGTGAACTTCTGCCGCGTGTTGCCGTTTGCGGTCAACACTGTCCGCCCCGGCTGCCGGCGGCGGCGGGATGTTGCTGCCGTCGTCGAAGTAGCCGTGCCGATAGCTCAGTTCGTAACCGTGCCCCTCGACCGTCACCTTCACCTTGTGCCATTTGTTGTCGAACTGTGACTCCGTTGCGGCGAATACGTCAGCGTGTAGAAATCCGAGCTGCTGTTGACGATCTCTCGCGCAATCTCCTCCAGCCCGTTGTTGTTGTAGAAAGCGCGTCCACCCGTCGCCTCCGCCGTGTCTTGCATCATCGATGTGCTGCCAGCTGCACCGCCGCCGAACTCGGTGACCATCAGCCCGCGGCATCCACCGGATACACCGCGATGCGCGAGCCTCTCCAACTCGTCGTAGATCGGCTGCATGTTGACGTTCAACGGCAGGTCACCGGCGTCCACCATCAGTGCCAGGTTCGACCCTCCCGAAAACCAGATCAAATCCTTCCGTCCGGGATACCGCCCCAGCAGCATGAGCCATCTGCTGCAGTGTGTCGACTTCGCTCGCCGCCCATGATCCCGGGCTGCTGCAGGCGCGGAATTGCCTTGCGCAGCGCCGCGTGCAGCAGCGCCCTGGTCCGAGGTGAAATCCTGCAACTGGCACGGCGTAGTCGCCCAGTCTGCAGTAAACCGACAACCAGCGCACCCGGGCGGCATGCCATCGACAAACTTGTCTAGCTGCTGCAGCCAGGTACATCTGGTCCGACCACGTGAATCGTCGTGAGGTCCAGCAGGATCACGTCCAAGCGCCGGCGGCGGATGCCGCAGAAACGCGTTGGTATGAACCTCCGGGTTCGCCGGTTCCGGTTGCTGCGCGACGTTCTCGTCTGCCGGTGTGCTCGACAAAGGACGCAATCTGCTGCTGGCTGGCCGTTATCAAAGATCCGGAACGCCGACTTGTCCAGCCCATGAACCGGATTGCCCGTGCCGGTCCGTCACAAGCACGTCCGTCAGGACGATCCGCGAGTTCACGTGCAAGCGTGTACGGCGCCGGTATCGGCTGGCAGTCCCAGCTGCTGGTTCTGCGCCCCGCGCGCCAGCCAGACCCGCCAGCAGCACAAACCACGCTGCATTGAAGAGAACCTTGCACATCCGCCACCTCGGGTGCCACCGTCGCGCCAACCCACGCTAAATGCGCGGCCATAGAACGCACTTACAACAATAGACGGATCGGAGCCGCATTTAGCCGCGCGCCCCCAACCGCTCCAGCAACTGCGGCCCCGCCTGGGACACGCTCCCCGCCCCCAGCGTCAGGATCATGTCACCTTCGCGCGCATCCCGCGCCAACTGCTCAATCGCCTCCGCCACCGAGGGCGCATACGCCACACGACCGCCATTCTGCACCCGGATCGCCTCCGCGAGCGCCTCACCCGTGACACCCTCAATCGGCTGCTCGCTTGCCGCATAGATATCCAGCACCTGCAAAGCATCCGCATCGCCGAACGCCGTCGCAAACTCGGCCATCAGGTCGCGGGTACGCGTATACCGGTGCGGCTGAAACAGCACCAGCACCCGCCCGTACCCGCACTCCCGAGCGGCCTGCAGCGTCGCCCGGATCTCCGTCGGATGGTGCCCGTAGTCGTCGATCACGGTGACCCCGTTCACCTGCCCCTTGGTCTGGAACCTGCGGTCGACGCCCCGGAAGCTCCCCAGCCCCGCGGAAATCTTCTCGGGCGCCAGGCCCAACTGGATCCCGATCGCGACCGCCGCAGTCGCATTCAGGATGTTGTGCTTGCCCGGCACATGCAGATGAAAAGGCCCCAGCACCAGCCCCCGCGTATTCACCTGGAATGTCGCATGACAGCCTGGGTCAGCCCGCATCACCCGCAGCCGGAAATCAGCATCCGGCGACTCGCCATAGGTGTAGACCCGGGGCGTCACCCGCGGCAGAATCGCGCGTAGCTGCGCGTTATCGGCACAGGCGGTCACGGCGCCATAAAACGGCACCTCGTCCATGAACTGCACAAACGCGTCCTCGACGTCGGCCATGTCCCGGTACGCGTCCATATGCTCGCGATCCAGGTTCGTCACCACCGCCATGATGGGCGACAGGCGCAAAAATGACCGATCGCTCTCATCCGCCTCGGCCACCAGGTAATGTGACTTGCCCAGCCGCGCATTGGAGCCCATCGCATCCACGCGCCCGCCGACCACAACCGTCGGGTCCAGTTCCCCGCCGGCCAGCACCGCCGCAATCATGCTCGTCGTGGTCGTCTTGCCATGCATCCCGGCGATGGCAATCCCATACTTCAGCCGCATCAGCTCGGCCAGCATCTCCGCCCGCGGAATCACCGGAATCCGCCGCAGCCGAGCTTCCACCACCTCGGGGTTATCCCGCGCGACCGCTGAACTGATGACAACGACGTCGCTCGCGGCCGCATTGCTGGCCGCGTGCCCTACATAGATCCGCGCGCCCAACCGCTCCAGCCGCTCCGTGACCCCGGACGCCCGCAGGTCAGACCCCGAAACCGTATACCCCATCGTCAGCAGGATCTCGGCGATCCCGCTCATGCCAATTCCACCGATACCGATAAAGTGCACCCGTTGCGAGGGCGCGAACATTGCGTGCTGAGGAACGTCCATGCCCTTCTATTCTGCCCCGCCGCGGCCGAAACGGGATGTGCAAACCCGCCACTGCGGTCGCCGTGCTATACGTTGCCCATGGAGTTACGCCCCGTGCCGTTCCTGGCGCTCGCCTTCGGCGCGCTCGCCCTTACCGTCGAACCGCTGTCCGCCGCACAGACCACGCATACCCTCCTCGCCACGCCCTCCACGGTAGCCTGGGGCTACTACTCCGCCCACGCAAAGCCAGCCCTGACGGTCCACTCGGGCGACACCGTCATCATGCAGACCGCGTCGACCTGCGGCCCTCCGCAGCGGCTCCAGTCCGAAGGCGTGAAGCCCGCCGACATCCCTGACTGGCTCGGCAAACTTTATGAAGGCGTCCCGCAGGCCGATCGCGGCCCCGGCGGCCACATCCTCACCGGCCCGGTGGCAGTCGAAGGCGCGGAGCCCGGCGATGTCCTCGAAGTTCGCGTCGTGAAGATCTCGATCGACGTCCCCTGGGCGTGCAACGGCTTTGGCGCTGGGCGCGGGTTTCTGCCCGACGACTTCCCCTACGGCCGCACCAAGATCATCCCGCTCGACCGCACGAAGATGACGGCCGACTTCGCCCCCGGCATCACCATCCCGCTGCACCCGTTCTTCGGGTCCATGGGCGTCGCGCCGCCGGAGTCCGCCGGGAAGTACAACTCGGCCCCGCCGTGGATGCACGGCGGCAACATGGACAACAAGGAACTGACCGCCGGGTCTGTGATCTTCTACCCGGTCCATGCGCCCGGAGCGCTCTTCGAGGCCGGTGATGGCCATGCGGGCCAGGGTAACGGTGAGGTCGATATCACCGCGCTCGAAACCTCGCTGACCGGCACCTTCCAGTTCATCCTGCACAAAGGCGAAGCCGCCCGCGAGCGTCTGCTCTGGCCGCGCGCTGAAACCCCCTCCGCGTACATCAGCATGGGCTTCAGCCCGGACCTGAAGACCGCTACCGAAATGGCGGTCCGCAACATGATCCAGTTCCTCTCCGAGGGCAATCCGGACTATCCTCATCTCTCGCGAGACGACGCGTACGCGCTGATCTCGACCGCCTGTGACGTCGACATCAGCGAACTGGTCGACACGAACGACGGCGTCCACGTCATGTGCCCTAAAGTGTTGTTTACAGGTCCTAAGCTGCCGACCGCGTTACCAAAACCATAGGCGCCGGGCACTTCGGACGAACGTTCCTTCGCGCAACAAATGCTGTCGGGTCTGTGTCTAACCGAATGGGAGACGGAACCGGGCGAAGCGTTCGATCCGGGATTCTCCCAATGCGGCACAGGGCTCCCGGTCACGGGCAAGCCGAAACGCGGCAGAAGGATCGATATGAAGATTCAGCGAGCAGTTCGCAACATGATGATTGGCGCGGCCCTGGCGGCCGGCATTGCGGTGGCCGGGCCAGCGACGTCCAAGGCGCACGCGGCGGTCTTTATCACCGCGGCGTTCGCACCTCCGGCGATTCCGGTCTACGCCCAGCCTCTCTGCCCCGGTGATGGATACATCTGGACCCCGGGCTATTGGGCCTGGGACGGCGCACAGTACTACTGGGTCGAAGGCGCGTGGGTGCTGCCTCCCTATGTTGACGCGCTCTGGACACCCGGCTGGTGGGGATGGGGCGGCGGAGGCTACTTCTGGCACCCAGGGTACTGGGGTCGCAACGTCGGCTACTACGGCGGGATCAACTACGGCTTCGGCTACTTCGGCACCGGCTTCTACGGCGGCTACTGGAATGGCGGCCACTTCTGGTACAACCGCGCCTACAACCACTTCGGACCGGGCTTCCGCGGCAACTTCTATGACCGCGCGTACGCCGGCTTCAGTGGACGTCCTGGCGGGCCAGCGTTCAACTCGCACCCGGCCGGCTTCGGTGAGCGCGGCGGCGCAGCCTTCAATCACGCCTCAGCCATCAACGGGCGCGGCGGCTACGCTGGCGGATACGGGCACACCAACGGCTTTGCCGGAAATGCAGGCACGGCGCGCGGCTACACCGGTGGCGGCAACTTCAACGGCGGCGCTCGCGGCTTCGGCGGTCAGGCTTACAACGGCGGTGCCCGGCAGCGGCGGGCTCAACGGCTATCGGCGGCGGAGCGGCTTACAACGGCGGAGCGCGTCAGCGGCGGTAACTTCGGCGGTGGAGCTTACAACGGCGGAGCGCGCAGCTGGCGGTAGCTTCGGCGGCGGCGCCCGCAGCGGCGGGAACTTCGGTGGCGGCGGCGCACGCGGGTTCAGCGGCGGCGGCGGTGGCGGATTCCACGGCGGTGGCGGCCACAGTGGTGGCGGTCAGCGCTAGATCCAGGTCAACAGGCGACAGAGCCGAGGCAGACGCCTCGGCTCTTCTCATTTCACGTCATGTCTTTGGTCGTGCAGCCGCTAGCCGCAGCACCATAGCCGCGATTCGCTCAAGCGCTCCCGGCCGCGCCAGCGCGCGTGCCCGGACGCCCATCTGCTCGCGCCGTGGTGCATCGGTCAGCAGTGCAACCAGAGCGCACTGGAGCGACTCCGGTGTAACGTCTGCCTGCAGCAGCATCTCGGCCGCTCCCGCTTCCGCGAGCACCTCAGCGTTCTTGCGCTGGTGATCGTCAGCCGCCTGCGGAAACGGCACAAGCAACGACGGCTTGCCCGCCGCACACAACTCGGCCACCGTGCTGCCCGACCGCGCCAGCACAACATCCGCGGCGGCATATTGCGCCGGCATATCGCTCAGGAACGCCTCGACGCGCCAGCGCGCCGGATCAACACCGCACTCCGCATAAGCCGCCCGTGTCATCTCCAGGTGCCGCGGTCCTGACTGGTGCACGATGCTCAGCGTCGGCAGCTCATGCAAGAGCCGATGCGCGATGCGTGGCAGCATGTCATTGAACACCGCCGCACCCTGGCTGCCCGCCGTCACCAGCAGCCGCAGCGGACTGCCCGGCGGCTTCGGCGCGATCTCAAAGATCTCCGGCCGCACCGGAACGCCCGTCACCTCCGCATTCCGAAAGAACGACGTCGTCTGCGGAAAGTTCACCGCCGCTGCGCTGACAAACTTGCCTGCAATGCGGTTCGTCATGCCCGGGACCGCGTTCGGCTCGTACGCGAGGGTGGGGATTCGCAGCGCCGCCGCGGCCAGGATCGCCGGCCCACTCGCATAGCCGCCAACCCCAACCACGACCTGCGGCCGAAACTCCCGCAAGCAGGCTTATGCAGCGCAGCACGCCAACAGGCAGGTCGGTCAGCGTCTTCACCCGAGTCGCCAGGCTGACATTCTTCAGTTGCCCCGAACGCACTAACTCCAGCCGAAACCCAGCTTCGGGCACCAGCTTCGTCTCAAGCCCGCGAGAGGTCCCGATGAACAACAGCTCAGCCCCATGCCGGTCCCGCAGCTCACGGCCGATCGCGAGAGCAGGCACGACATGCCCACCGGTTCCGCCACCGGCAATCACAACCCGCAACGAACCCGCTGCTTGCTGCTTGCCTACCCGCTGCTTCGCTGCACTTAATCGATCTCGCGCGTCACGTTCAGCAAAATGCCCATACACGCCAGCGTCACAAACACGCTGGTGCCGCCCGACGAGATAAACGGCAGCGGGATGCCCTTGGTCGGCAGCAGCGCGAGTACAACGCTCATGTTGAAGAACGCCTGCACAAGAATCGCGGTGGTGAGCCCGAACGCAAGAAAGCGCGCGAACGGATCGGTCGAGAGGAACGCCGCCCGCAGCCCGCGATACCCAAGCACCGCGAACGCGCCGACCACACACAGCGCCCCAATCAGGCCCAGCTCTTCACAGATGTTCGCGAAGATGAAGTCGGTGTGCGGCTCCGGCAGGAAGAAGAGCTTCTGCACGCCTTCCATCAACCCCTTGCCATGCAGCCCGCCCGTCCCGACTGCGATCAGCGACTGCAAGATGTGGAAGCCCGCACCCTTGGGATCGGACTCCGGGTCAAGGAAGATCTTCATGCGCGCCGCGCGGAACTTCACATGGAACAGCATGTAGTACAGGATCGGCGCAGCGGCAGCCAGCGCAATGCCGATCCACTTCATCTGCATGCCCGCGAGGTAAAGCATCATCAGAACGACGGCCGCGCACACCAGCGCCGTGCCAAGATCAGGCTCCTTCAGGATCAGCGCGATGTACACCAGCGGAGGCAGCGCGGCGGGAAGGATCGTCTCCTTGATGTTGTCGATCTCGTGCACGCGGTTCTGCAGAAACCACGCGAGAAAGATGATGATGATCGGCTTCGCGAGCTCAGACGGCTGCAGCGTCAGCCCGGAGATCCGCACCCAGCGATGCGCGCCGTTCATGCCGCCCATCACGAACACTGCCATCAGCAACAACGCCGTGATGCCCATCACCGGAAAGATCAGCTTCGGATTGTTGTACTTGCGGTATGGAATCCGCATCAGCACGAACAGCGCGACGATCCCGAGCAGAACCCAGATCGCCTGGTTACGCACATACGCGTACGGTGACCCCAGCGTCGCCTTCGCCATCACGGCCGACGCCGAAAACACCATCACCAGCCCGAACAGCACCAACAACAACACCGTGCCGAACAGCCACTTATCTACACCGACGCGCTTCGCCATGCTCTACCCGTGACCCGCTTCCTTACACTTGCCGGCTGGACAGTCGAGTAGACCCTCTTCAACGCGCCGCGTGCGCCGCCTGCGGCTGCAACGCCTGCACAAGCTGCTTGAACACACGCCCGCGCTGCTCATAGTTCTCGAACTGATCGAAGCTGGCGCAGGCCGGCGCGAGCAGAACCACGTCTCCCGGTTGCGCATGCGCGTGTGCATACTCCACCGCCCTGTCCAGCGTGCCCGCTCGTTCTATCTTCGCGACCCCGGCCAGTTGCGTCTCTATCTTTTCCGCGGCAGAACCAATCGTGATAACCGTCTTCGTCCGTGTCTGAATCAGCTCACCCAGCGTGCGATAATCCGAATCCTTGTCCTTGCCGCCCAGGATGATGTGAATGCCGCCGGGAAAGGCCTCCAGCGCCTTCGCCGTCGCATCCACGTTCGTGGCCTTTGAATCATTGAAGTAGCGCACCCCATCCAACTCGCGCACAAACTCCAGCCGGTGCTCGACCGCCTTGAACCCGGCGACCGCCTTCCGAATCACCTCGGCCTCAACACCCGCCAAGCGCGCCGCGCAAACCGCCGCCAGCACGTTCTCCACGTTGTGTGCGCCTGGAAGCGGGATCTCCGCAACGGGCATCACCGGCTCGGGCGCCGGCACCTTCTGCGGCGCGGAAGAAGATGGTTTCACCATGCACAAACGCACCCTGCTTCACCTGCCGCCGTGGGCTGAACCAGAAGATCTGCGCCTTGCTCTTCGCCGCGACCATCTGGGTCGGCTTGTCCTCGGCGTTCAGCACCAGGAAGTCCGCCGACGTCTGGTTCTCGGTAATCCGCGCCTTGGCCGCCGCGTAGTTCTCAAACGTGCCATGCCGGTCCAGGTGGTCGGGCGTGATGTTCAGGACCAGCGCGATATGCGGGTGGAACTGCTCAATCGTCTCCAGCTGGAAGCTCGAAACCTCCAGCACACTCCATGTCTCCGGCGTCGCCTCGTCCACCATCTCCACCACGGGCTTGCCGATGTTGCCGCCCACCAGTGTCGGCCGCCGGCTCGCGCCGAAGATCTCGCCCAGCAACGAGGTCGTGGTCGTCTTGCCATTTGAACCCGTAACCGCAACGATCTGCCCGGGCAGAAACTGCGTCCCAAGCTCCAGTTCGCCCAGCACGCGCATGCCCAGCGCGCGCACCTGCTTCAGCTCAGGAACGTTCAGCGGAACGCCCGGCGAAACCACAATGAGGTCCTGGCGGCGAAAGGTCAGCAGCCCGTGACTTCCGGCCTCGACGTCGATGTTCGCGTCCAGCAGTTCGGGCAACTCCGGGATCGTAGCTGCCGACCGCGAATCGCTGACCGTGACCCGAGCCCCGTGCTGTTTCAAAAAGTGAGCCGCGGCGAGCCCGCTCTTACCTAAGCCAACCACCAACACCCGCTTGTTCTTCAGCTCCACATCCACTCCGCCGGCGTCGCAAGCAATGCACAAGGCCGCCACCGCCATCCTAGCCGACCTCCACGTCGCTGCGTCCACATGCCCCGTGCTTCTGGCTATACTTGCCTCGTCTTTTCAGCACCTTGGAGTGATGTGGTGAAGCTTTCACGCAGATCTTTCTTGCAGGTTGGCGGCGGTGCCACGCTCGCCACGCTCGCTCCGCCGGCGTTCGCGGACGCCACGCAGCTCACAACGCAAACCCAGCCGCTGCCCGCGGGTGCCCCTGTCCGCTTCGCCAGCATTGGTGTTGGGATCGAAGGCTCCATCCTGCTGCGCCACTGCATGACCCTGCCCCACGCTGAATGTGTCGCCGCCTGCGACGTCTACGACGCGCGGCACACCCTCGCCCGCGAGATCGCTGGGCCGAACCTGGTCGTCACCCGCGACCACAAGCAGATCCTCGCCGACCCGCAGGTCGAAGCCATCGTGCTCGCCGTTCCCGACCATCAGCACGCGCGATTGGCGATCGCGGCCCTGCACGCGGGCAAGGATGTCTATTGCGAAAAGCCCATGTCGCACTCCATCGCCGACGGCGAAGCCATGGTCAGCGCCGTCCAGAAGACGGGCAAGTTCATCCAGGTCGGCTCGCAGCGCGTAAGCTCGGCCGTCTTCGCCAAGGCGCACGAACTCTGCGCAGCCGGCGCCATCGGGCCCGTGCACCAGGTCGAACTCTTCATCGGCCGCAACTCGCCCATGGGCGCCTGGGAGTACCCCTTGCCGCCCGGCCTGTCTCCCGACAACCTCGACTGGACCGCCTGGCTCGGCGACGCACCCCGCAAGCCGTTCGACCCCGCCACGTTCGCCCGCTGGCGTTGCTGGCACGAGTACGGCACCGGCATGGCCGGCGACCTCATGGTCCATCTCCTCAGCGGCATGCAATTCATCACCGGCATCAACCAGATGCCCGACTACGCTGTCTCTGTCGGCGGCATCGTACGCTGGCCCGACGGCCGCAACATGCCCGACCTGATGACCACGATGTTCATGTACGGCAAGGTGCCCGTCACCGTACGCCTAACCCAGGGCACAGAGACGCCTGAGATCACCCGCATCATGGGGCCTCACGGCATCATCAACGTCCAGGCCAACACCGTGACCTTGCAGCCCCAGGCAGGCGTCGATCGCTCCCCCGACTACGGCCTCAACGGCTTCCCTTCCGCCATGCGCTCAGCGTACGAGAAGCAGTGGCACGCCGAGCACGACGCCGACCTCGCGGCGCATCCCTACACAGACATCCAGGAGTGGACCGGCGCGAACTGGGACGACCAGCGCCCACATCTCAGCAACTTCTTCTCGGCCGTTCGCAGCCGACAGCCGGTCGTCGAGGACGTCATCTTCGGCCACCACGCCGCGGGCGCCTGCCACATGGCCAACCAGTCCTACTTCGAGCAGAAGCCGGTCCGCTGGGACGGGAAGAAGGTCGTCTGAGTCTCGCCTCTACCGCAGCTTCAGCGTCGTCAGCGCAAACAGCGCGAACACAAGAGCCATAATCCAGAACCGCGCGATCACCTTCGACTCCGACCATCCGCCCAACTCAAAGTGGTGGTGCAGCGGCGCCATGCGGAAGATGCGCTTGCCTCCGCGCAGCTTATAGCTGCCCACCTGCAACATCACGCTAAGCGCCTCCAGGATGAAGACGCCGCCGATGAACGGTAGCAGCAACTCCTGCTTGATGATCACGGCGACGGTCGCGATGGCCCCGCCCAAGCGCGAGTGATCCGACGTCGCCCATAAACACCTCGGCGGGATGCGCGTTGTACCAAAGAAACCCAATACTCGCGCCCACCATCGCCCCGCAGAAGACCGTTAGCTCACTGACAGCGGGCATCCTTTGCAGCTCAAGGTAGTCCGCAAAGACGACGTGGCCGCTCACGTACGTCAGCACCAGCAAAGCGCCGGCAGCGATGATCGTGCATCCGATCGCCAGGCCATCCAGGCCGTCCGTCAGGTTCACGGCGTTGCTCGAGCCTGAGATCACAATCATCACGAAGATCACGAACGGCAGAAAAGCTAGCGGCCAGACGTGGGTATGCAACAGTGCGGAGAAGATCAGATCAGGCCTTTGGCGCTTCAGAAATGGCACCACCAACCTCGTCGAGTACGCGCCCTCGGCCCGCAACACCAGCAACACAACCGCAATTGCCATGCTCGCAAGCATCTGGAAGAAGAGCTTCTGGCGCGAGGTCAGGCCAAGATTTCGCTTGTGCACTACCTTGATGTAATCGTCCGCAAACCCAATCGCGCCGAACGCCAGCGTCGAAAAGATCACCAGCCAGACAAACGGATTCGAAAGGTCGCTCCACAATAATGTGGGCACCAGGATGGAGATGCAGATGAGCACCCCACCCATCGTGGGCGTGCCGCCCTTCTTCTGGTGACTCTGCGGCCCCTCTTCCCTGATGTACTGGCCTATCTGAAACTGCCGCAGCCGGTCGATCACAAAGGGACCGATCAGCAACCCGATCAACAGCGCCGTCAGGCTCGCAAACGCGCAGCGAAACGTGACGTACCGAAAGATGCGGAAGAACCGGAAGTAAGGAAACAGCTTTTGATACAGCAGCCAGAAGAGCAACGGGTAAGCCTCATGCGCCTGCGGGGCACGGGATCGAAGAGTCCAGAAACCAGAAGCCGCGCTTCAGGCGCTGGCATAGGCGAACTGCGCGCCAGGCCCGCAGTCTCCCATCAATCTTATCTTTCGTCGCTCTTCTGGCCGCAAAAGCGCATCCAGCATTGTTCCTAGCTCTCGGCCACCGCCGCCGTCTCCAGGGCGTCCAGCGCGCGTTCGAGCCGCACCCCGCGAGATCCCTTCAACAACGCAAGGTCCCCTGTCCGCAGATGATCGCGGAGCCATTCGCCGGCCTGTTCAGGCGTCTCGAAGAACATGGCCTGCGCTCCGGCTTCGCTCGCAGCTTCCACCAACTCCCGCGCCAGCCCCCGGACCCCGATGATCAAGTCAACTCCGGCCAAGGCCGCAGCCCGCCCGCACTCTTCGTGCAACATCGGAGCCTCCACGCCTAACTCCAGCATCTCTCCCGCAACCAGGATGCGACGTTCTGCCGCCGTATTCGCCAGCGTCGCCACCATCGCGTTCAATGCATGCGGGTTGGAGTTGTAGCAGTCGTTGATGATCCGCGCACCGTTGAAGTGCTTGACGGTGCCCCGCTTCTCGGTGGGCTCGAGCGCCTCCAACGCCTCGCAGCATGTAGACAGCGGAATGCCGCTTGCCAGTCCCACACTGATCGCCGCCAACGCGTTCAAGACATTGTGCCGCCCCAGTAAACGCAACTGCACGGAATGCTGGCGACCGGCCGCCTTCACCAGAAACTGCGACCCCGCAAGCCCAAGCTCTTCGATCTCGACCGCACACACATCGCAATGGTCACCGGTGCCGTACAGCACAGCGTGCTCGGCGCGCCCAGCCCCGAATCCCGCGACGCGACGGTCATCCCCGTTCAGAAACGCCACGCCTTCATGCGGCAGCGCGTCCACCAACTCACGCTTTGCCTTGGCGATGCCTTCTATGCCGTCAGCGAAGTTCTCCAGGTGCACCGGCGCAACGTTGGAAACGACCGCCCAATCCGGCTCGGCGATTCGCGCCAGCGCCGCGATCTCCCCGGCATGATTCATGCCCATCTCAAGCACCGCTACATCGTGTGCGGGCTCAAGCCGCAGCAACTGCAGCGGCAATCCGAAGTGGTTATTTAGATTACCCACCGTCTTCAGCACGCTGAATCGAGCGCTCAGAACTGTCGCGACGCACTCCTTGGTGGTCGTCTTCCCGGCCGAGCCGGTAATCCCAATCACACGCCGCCCCCACGCGCGACGCACCTCGCGCGCCAGTCTCTGCATAGACGCCAAAATGCAGTCTGCGTCCTCGTCCGGCACACGCAGCAGCTTGCTGCCATCCACCGTCGCTGGTGCCAGCCAACGCATGCTGACGACCGCTGCGACCGCACCGTTCCTCAGCGCCGCTTCCACAAAGTCATGACCGTCGACGCGCTCGCCGCGAACCGCAAAGAACAACTCGCCCGCTGCGATCGTCCGCGAGTCGATCGAATAGCCCTGCGCTACGGCCTCACCGTCGATCTCACCTTCCGCATGGATCCAATCGGCGATCTGTCCCAGCGTTAGCTTCAAGCACTCACCTCAGTCTTCAGAGTCTGCAACACCGCCGCGGCGTGCTTGACGTCGTCGAACGGCACCGCTCCGTCGGCGAAGATCTGCTGCTTCTCATGCCCCTTGCCCGCAATCAGCACAATGTCCCCTGGCCTTGCCTCGCGAACCGCGATCTCAATGGCGGCAGCACGATCCTCTTCGACAACGAATGGCGTCTGTGTCTCACGAACGCCCAGCACCGCCTGGTTGATGATCGACATCGGGTCTTCACTGCGCGGATTGTCGGTGGTCACGATCACGAGATCGCTTTCCGCGCCTGCCGCGCGCCCCATCTTCGGGCGTTTGGTTCGATCACGATCCCCGCCGCAACCAAACAGCGTGATCACTCTGCCACCATGCGGCGCCACGCTCTCGCGCGCGAGACGGATCAGGTTGCGCAGCGCATCATCCGTGTGCGCGTAGTCGACCACAACGGTGAAGCCTGCGTCCCTCGACCCCGGCACCACCTCAAAACGACCCGGCACCTGCTGAACGCCCGGCGTCGCCGCTGCGATCTCATCCAGCGTCAGCCCACGCGCGAGTGCAGCGCACATCGCCGCCAGCAGGTTGTACACGTTCACGCGCCCACTCAGCGGTGACTCAATCGGCGACCGTCCCTTCGGGCGTAACGAAATCAAAGCGCGTCCCACCGAGCGCCAGCGTCAGATTCAGCGCGCGATGCGTTCCATACTGTGGGTCGAGCCCGTAGCGCATCAGGCGCTCGCCGCCAAACGCATGCACCATCTCCGAGGCGTACGGTGCATCCTCGTTGATCACGGCCACCCGCGGCGCAGGCGCACCCACACCGGCAAACAACCGAGCCTTCGCCGCTGCATACGCCTCCATGCTGCCGTGATAATCCAGATGATCCTGCGTGAGGTTGGTAAACACCGCCACATCGACCGGTATGCCCCACACACGCTCCTGCTCCAGCGCGTGTGAACTCATCTCCATCACCGCTTCCGTGCATCCCGCCTGCACGCCATCGCGGAACAGCGCGAGCACATCACGGCTCTCAGGCGTCGTATGCTCGCTCGCGCGAACCTCATCTCCGATGTGCGTTTCCACGGTGCCAATCAACACACTCTTCCTTCCGGCTGCTCGCAGCAGCTGTTCAAGAAGAAACGTCGTGGTCGTTTTGCCGTTGGTTCCAGTGACGCCGGTCAGCGAAAGGGCCCGCTCCGGATGCCCGAACACCGCGGCGCTGACCTCGGCCAACGCACGCCGCCCGTGCTCCACGAGGGCAAGCGCAAGCTCCGGCTGGTCTGACTGAAGCTCGGCGAATACCTCTCGCGAATCAGTGATGAGCGCCGCCGCACCCTGCCGCAATGCGCTCTGGATGAACCGGTTACCATCCGCGCTGGCTCCGCGCATCGCCACGAACACATCGCTGGCGTGCACGCGACGGGAGTCATACTGAACGTCGCGGACCTCGATGTCAGACCGTCCGCTCGTCTCGAGCGTTCGTGTCGCGCTGATCGCCTCGGCCCACTGCATAGGCTTGATCTTACGTGCAGGGCCGCCGACGGGCACGAACGGTCATCGAGGCTGATTCAGCTTTCTCGCAAGACCGAGTTCTTCCCGCCGCTACCGCGAAAACCGCACGACGATCTCCGTTCCAGAAGGCACCATCGTGCCCGCCGCAGGCGCTTGTTCGCGCGCCAGCCCGCTTCCCACCGTCTGGACGTGCAGCCCCATCGAACTGGCGCGCTCAACGACCGTGCGCAGCGCGGCCCCGCCGAAATCAGGCACAGCGACGCGTTTGCTTGCATCGATAACAACCGCACCGTTGGTCCGCTCCTGAACCGCTGGGGCGATGTGCGGCATCGCGATCGGCCTGTCCATCGCCACGTTCGCATCCGGCATCACCGACGTCGTGTTGCCGTTGCGATGAAACGTCGCCAGAACACGGTCCGGCAGCGCCAGCCAGTCCTTGCGCGGTGGCGCGGATGCAGCCGCCGCTTCCTGGGCCTTGTCGGCGCGCAGGTTCTCTGCCATCGCCGCGGCAGCAGCGGGCCGTCTCAGCGGATCGTCCGCAGGCAGGTTGTTAATCTCCTCAAACATCGAGTTCAGATCCGCCAGTTCATCGTTCTGAGTGGGACCGTCCTCGTGCGCATCCGTCTTGCGGGCCTCTTCCAGTTGCTGCTTCGTCTTCAGCGGCTGATCGTGCGGCACGCCCAGGTACTCCAGGACCTCCTGCGCGACCTCAGCAAACACTGGACCACTTGCGGCACCGCCGTAGTGCAGGTCTTCTCCCCCTGCGGTCGGGGTATCGATCACCACCGCCACGGCGATCGCCGGATCACTCACCGGCGCAAAACCCGCGAAGCTGGCGACCAGCTTCGTATGCGAGTAGGTGTGCGTCACCGGATCGACCTTTTCTGCCGTCCCGGTCTTGCCGGCCGAGCTGTACCCGTTCAACTGCGCCTTCTTGCCGGTGCCCTCAATGACGATTCCCTGCATCATCGCGCGCATCTTCGCGGCCGTCAGTTCCTTGATGACGCGGTGCGAACCGTCCGGCAGGTTCGCCGGCATCTGCATCTCGGGATGGAACGGCTGCGGCTTCAACCGCGCGTCGCCCTTCATCTCGTCCGTAGACTGCAGCAGGATGTGCGGCGGAATATACGTCCCGCCGTTCGCGATCGCGGAAACCATGGACACAAGCTGGATGGGCGTTACGCCGATCTCCTGCCCGATCGCCAGCGACAGGATGCTGGTCGATCCCCACTTCCGCGGCGGACGCAGCAAGCCGCGCGTCTCGCTAGGCAGTTCAATTCCGCTGCGGTCGCCGAACCCGAACCCGCGCATGTAGTCGTAAAACTTCTGTGGCCCGACCTTTAGCGCCATCTTTGCCGCACCGACGTCGCTCGAGTGCTCCAGGGCCTGCTGCACCGTCACCACGCCCATGTGATCGGACTTGTCGTCGTGCAGCGTGCGGCCGTACATCGTCATCGCGCCGCCCTGGCAATCGACCTTGTCGGTCGGCTCGACGCCTGCCCCATCGAGCGCCGCAGAGTATGTCACCAGCTTGAAGGTCGAACCCGGCTCGTAGATATCGCTCACCGCCAAATCCGTCAGCACGTCCGCGTCCATGTGGTGCTGGTCGTTGGGGTTGAATCGGGGAGACACGGCAAGCGCAAGGATCTGGCCGGTGTGTGGGTCCTGCACCACAACCGTCCCGTGCAGGGCCTTGAGCTTCGCCACCTGCTCATCCAGCGCGCGCTCCGCCATGTACTGGATGTTGGAGTCGATCGAGAGCACGAGGTTCTCGCCCGGCATCGGCTCGCTCTCTTCCGAACCCATCACGTGGCGCTTCGCGTCGACAGCCGTAAGCATGTGGCCGGGCGCGCCATGCAGGTCATCATCAAACTCGCGCTCCAGCCCGCCCAGGCCTTCGTCGTCCGTACCCACATAGCCCAGCACATGCGCGGCAAGATCGTTGTTCGGATAAAAGCGCTTGAACTCCTTCTGGACATAAATGCCCTTCAGGTTCAACTCCTGCACGCGCTCGGCAATCTCCGGGCTGACTCTGCGCGCGACCCACGCGAAGTTCCGCGAAGCCTCCAACCGCGCCTGAATGCGGTTCCTGGTCGTGAAGTTGTCTAGCGGGTCGTAATGGACGATCTTCGCGAGCAGTGCCGCATCGGCGTCCTTGTTCTCGTCGCCGATCTCGCTCGGAACCGCGTAGATGCTGGGCACCAGCACGGTCATCGCGAGTTCCTTCAGATCGCGGTCATATAACACACCACGCCGAGGCGCGACCTCGAAGCCGCGCTGCTGCTGCTTGGCAGCCATCTTGTCGAAGTGATCGTGCTGGACCACCTGCAGCCACGTGAGCCGCAGCCCAATCGCCACAACCCAAAAGCAAAAGGCGAGCGCAACCCACACAAACCGCACCCGGCGAATGGGTGCGGTCAGCGGGCCGCCGGAGCGGGTAGCAGGTTTGTAGGCAGGCCGGGGTGTCTGTTTGGACTTCATGAAGAGGTGTCGCGGGTAACAAGTGATACAGCGCTAAAGTGTTCGAGGCGGGGCTATTCGACCGCGGGGCGTTGCGGCACCTGCACCTGAGCCAGCACAGGCTGCGTACCAGTCGCGCCATCGGGACGAACCACCTGGCCCGGCAGCGGAGCATCCAGCCCAAGCTGCTTCGCGATGTGGTCGATCCGGCCAGGATCGCTCAGCTGCGCCTCGTTCAACCGAAGTTGGCGATTCTGCTCGCGCAGCTGCTCCACCTGTGTCTTCTGCGCCTCGACACGGTAGCCAACCTCGATCGCGGAGAAGTGCTGCCACACATACACCATCATCAGCGCGAAAAATACGCTCATCACAGCGGTGAACTGGCGCACCTCGCGCCGGCGCTCCGGGTCGTCCGCCTTCACGATGCGGCTGTTGTCGATGTGTTTGGCGAAGAACATCTCCGGCGTCGGTCCGCGCCGCCGCACACGCTGCGCCTCAAACCTGTCCCGGTTCAGGACCGCGATGCTCGCCGGCCGCCCACTGCTCGCCCGCCTTGTGTGAATGCGCTCCATGTTCTGCCTCGCCCTTGCGTTCGCGGCTTGCCTCCGGTTACCCGCCCAAAGGAAAGCCCGAGAATCTACTGTGGTTCCTGCTGCCTAAATCCTGTGGACAAACAGCAACTGCATGCCCATATCCCTTCGTCTGTTGACGAAGGACTAACACCGCGCGATGAACCGGGCCCTGCTAGATCCGCTCTCCACCTCGAAGCTTCGCGCTTCGCGACCGCGGATTTCGCCTTGCCTCCTCTTCATCGGCAACAATCGGCTTTTTCGTGAGTACTTTTATTGTTCCCGCGCGCGCCGCATCGCGCAGGTAATCCTTTACCAGCCGGTCCTCCAGCGAGTGGAAGCTGATCAGCGCCACCCGCCCGCCCGGTTTGAGCAGAGATTCCGCGCTCTTCAGCAGCGATTGAATCTCGGCCAATTCACGATTCACACGAATTCGAAGCGCTTGAAAGGTCCTGGTCGCCGGATGGATCTTGTCGCCTTTCATTGTTGGGGCCGCGGCCGACACTACCTTCGCCAGTTCAGCGGTGGTAGTGATCGGCCGGGCCCTCACAATGGCTCTGGCGATTCTCCGCGACCTCCTTTCCTCTCCGAATTCGTAAATCAGGTTGGCGAGATCTTCCTCGTCCGCCTGATTTACCACCTGTTCGGCCGTCAGCTCGCTGCGCGGATCCATCCGCATGTCCAGCGGCCCTTCGGCCCTAAAACTAAAACCCCGGTGCGGCTCATCCAGCTGCAGGCTGCTTACGCCGAAGTCGGCCAGCAGCCCGTCCAGCGTGCCCGGCTCGATCTCCTCGGCGATCGCCGAAAAGGGACGGCTCACGTACTTCACCGTGGGCGCCGTGGCCTTCAGCTCTTCCTTTACTGCCGACAAACGCTGCTGCGCAAAGGCCATCGCCTCAGGATCACGATCAAACGCGATCAGTGTTCCGTGCGGCCCGAGGCGGCGGACAATCTCCGCCGAATGCCCCGCGAGTCCAAGCGTCGCGTCGACGTATACGCCACCGCGCCGCACCTTAAGAAGGTCCAAACTCTCTTCAAGAAGAACCGGTACATGTCGGGGCTGTTCCATTTCATTCCCGCCCATGCGTCCCCTGGGGGACTCAAACTGCTAAACGCCAGCCGCCGCCAACTCGCCGAACTCCGCGTCCGACAGCGGATTATGCTCAAACCCAGCCCGAATGCGCTCGTCGTTAATCACCACGAGCATGTTCCGCTGCCCCATCACCGCTACGTCGCCGCTCAACTTGGCGGCCTCGCGAAGGGTTTGCGGAATCAGTAAACGGCCCTGCGCGTCAAAGGTCGCCACCTGGCCGTAGTAGTTCGTTACGTCCAAAAACTTGCGTTTCGCCACGTTCGTGGAGGGAAGTTGATCCAGCGCCGCCTCAATTCGCTCCCATTCCTTCATCGGGTAGACCTCGGCGCGCTCCCCGTCCTTGCTCGTGATGAAAAACTCCTCAACTCCCTCGTCGTCCAACTGCCGCTTGTACTCGGCAGGGACCTTCAACCGGCCCTTCTCGTCCACGCGCGTGATTTGGCTGCCACGAAGTTTCATTGCTTCTCCATGGCTCGGGACCGCTTGCTTCCACTCGGTCCCACTTCGGAGAGGTTTCGACCTTTTCGGTCCCCTTTACTCCCCTTTTTGCCACTTTCTACCACCGCGTGAACCAAGAATGCTTCTTCTACAGATTTCTGTCGAGTGGAAAATAGTGGCACCCACACGGTTTGCAGCAAAGAAGTGTGGAAAACCCGGCCTATTGGGGCATTTTCCCGCCTGAGTACGACGCCTAGCGGTTTACTGGTTTGGTTCGTACCTCTTGCCAGACTTGCCGGAATGACCTAGAGGTGTTACGAAGAAAAAGCGAAACCCGTCAGGCGCTCGCTCCAGCTCGCGGCGCGTCCGCCGCCCTGTGGCGCTTCAGAACCCAGATCAGGTAGAGCAGGATCGCCAGGTTCGCCACCAACGCCCCGACCTTCAACCAGTTGGCGCGCCGTATTAGCTCGAAGATCTCGACCGGCAGCCCGAGTGCTGTCAGGACCACGGTGAAATACTCGGCCCAGACCTTACGCATAATCAGGCCTGTGCCCTCGACCAGGCGCGTGGCCGCGTACAGAAAGGCGAATGCCCCGATGCGCTGCAGGTCGTGCGCATTGATCTTGTCCGCCTTGTCCATCAGCAACCGGACGATGCGACCCTCAGGATCAACGGGCAGAGCATCCGTCATGCGCAGCACCAGGGTCGCAAGATCCTTGTGAACGAGGTGCAGAGCTCCCGCTCCGATGCCGATAAAGAACAGCCCCTCCAGGATCTTGTAGCACCCCACGATCAAGAGGCCGCGCCTCTCTGACGGCGTGCAAGCGATCTCCCCGGGCGCCGCCACGTTGTCACGTTCCGCGTCCGTCATCACTCCGGACTGATCTACCAACGCCATCTGGTCTTCAGTTGACGGGCTGCACCGAGCTTTGTCAACGGACGCGAGCTTGATCGAACACCTTCGAGTTTTCGTTGACAGCGCGAAGAACTTTCTTTCACAGAGGCAATCCGCTCATCCAGATCTCCCGTTAGCAGGATGTCCGTCTCGAACGCGAGTGCGAGATGACGAGGGCCCTAAGCTCGCGAGAAGATCCCGAAAGGATTGCACCCCCATGAAGAAGACCCTCCTCACATGCCTGGCCGGCGCCGCGCTGGCGATCATCGCTACACCTATCCTCCAGGCGCAGAAGGCCGATCCGATGGTCGGTGGCGCCGCCATGTACGCCAGCAAGACCATCGCCGTGAACGCCTCCGC
The DNA here is from genome assembly GCA_963795955.1 of uncultured Verrucomicrobiae bacterium. Taxonomy (GTDB): domain Bacteria; phylum Acidobacteriota; class Terriglobia; order Terriglobales; family Acidobacteriaceae; genus Granulicella. Next base: position 694,293 of record CAWCJK010000001.1, on the reverse strand, counting down.
AGCACCGAACCTCACCACTCTTGTCGCAGCGGTAAAGGCCGCTGGCCTGGTGGACACCCTGAACGGCGCCGGCCCATTCACGGTCTTCGCGCCGACCAACGAAGCCTTTGCAAAGCTCCCCGCCGGCACGGTAGACACGCTCACGCAGCCCGACAACAAGGCTCAACTGACTACGATCCTGACCTACCACGTCGTCGCCGGCACCTATGACTCCAAGCGCCTCGTACGCGAGATCAAGAAGAACGGCGGCTCCCTCCAACTCAAGACGGTGCAGGGCGAGCCCCTGACCCTGACACTCGACGGCGGTATGGTGAAGGTCACCGATGCCAAAGGCGGGTCCGCCATCGTCACAACGCCCGACGTCTACCAATCCAACGGCGTCGTGCATGTTGTCGATGCGGTGCTGATGCCCAGCTAAATGCTTCAACTGCACTTGAAGCGGCGGCGCGATGCCGCCGCTTTCTGTTTGAGCTTCACAGCGACTTCGCATCCAACCCAAACATGCGCCGCTTCGAGACCGAGCAGTGGCTGCCCTTCCCGCGCGACCTCGTATTCGCGTTCTTCGCGAACCCGGCGAATCTGCCGCCGCTCATGCCGCAATGGCAGCAGGCCCGCATCGACGAGGCGACATTTCGTCCGCCACCGCCCAAGCCGCCCGACAGTCGCGAGTTCCCCACCGTAGCTGCCGGCGATGGCACCACCCTCACCATCACCGCGCGAGGTCTCCCCGGCATACCTCTGCGAGGAAGCTGGCACGCCCGCATCGAGGACTTCCGCTGGAACGAAGGCTTCTGCGACGTCCAGCTAAGTGGGCCGTTTGCGTACTGGAAGCACTGTCACTCCGTCCGGGACGCCGCCGTCTGAAGACGGCAGACCTGGAACGATCGTCCACGATCACGTGACGTATGCCTTGCCGCTCGAGCCCATCAGCCAGATCGGCTATCCAGTCATGCAGGCGACGATGGCAGCGACCTTCCGCTATCGGCAGGCGCGCGCGGCAGAGCTGCTGCCGCGCTTCGCTGCTGGACTCAGGCAGTAACCGGCTTACGCAGCATCGCTCGCACACGCTCCAACGCAGCCTCAGCCGTCAGGCCATACTTCGCGCGGAGATCTTCTACCTTGCCGTGCTCGATGAAGTGATCAGGCCAGCCCACGCGAACGACCGGCGTCTCCAACCCCGCATCGTTCAGCGCCTCCAGCACCGCCGATCCGAAGCCACCCGCGAGCACATGATCTTCCATGGTCACGAGAAGCTCGCATCGCCGCCCGTACGCCGCGATGCACTCCGCGTCGACTGGCTTCGCGAAACGTGCATTGATGATCGCGACGCTGTGCCCTTCGGCGTCCAGCTCGCGTGCAAGCTTCTCAGCCTGCGGAAGCATGTTGCCCAACGAGAAGATCGCGACCTCGGAACCATCCTGGATCACCTCGGCGCGCCCAATCTCAAGCGCCTGGGGATGCTCCTTGGGCGTGACACCCGGCCCTGTGCCTCGCGGGTAGCGAATCGCGCTCGGCCCGTGGTGCTGCAGCGCCGTGTACATCATGTCCTGCAGCTCGTCCTCGTCCTTCGGGTCCATGTGGATCAGGTTGGGCACACCGCGGAGATAGCTGATGTCGAACAGCCCGTGATGCGTCGGGCCGTCATCGCCGCTCAACCCGCCGCGATCCATGCAGAACACGACAGGCAACTGCTGCAACGCGACATCATGCACCACCTGGTCGAAGGCACGCTGGAGAAACGTCGAGTAGATCGCGCAGAACGGGCGGTAACCCTTCGTCGCCATGCCCGCGGCAAACAAAACCGCATGCTCTTCCGCGATGCCCACGTCGAAGTAGCGGTCCGCGATGATGCGGCCGGAACAGATCAAGCGCCGTTCCGTTCGGCATCGCAGCCGTAATCGCCACCACGCGCTTGTCTTGGTTCGCGAGCTTGGTCAGGCTCTCGGCAAAGATCTCCGAGTACGTCTTCTGTCCCGCGGCCTTCGTCTCACCGGTGTCTGGATCGTAGGGCCCAAGCCCATGAAACTTCTTCTGCTTCTCCAGCGCCGGCCCAAAGCCCCGGCCCTTTTGCGTCAACGCATGCAGAACCACTGGCCGATTTTGCGTCTTGAGGAACTTCAGCGTCTCGATCAGCATCGGCATGTTGTGCCCATCGACCGGACCGTAATAGCTCAGCCCAAACTCCTCGAAGATCATGCCGCGTCCGACGATCCCCTTGGCCGCCTCTTCTGCCTTGCGCGCGATGTGCCGCGCAGCCTTCCCGCCGAACTTCTCCAGCAGCCCTGAGACGCGGTCATGGATGCTGACATACGTCGGGTTGGTCGCGATCTTGTGGAAGTACTCCGCGATGGCGCCGACGTTCTTGTCGATCGACCACTCGTTGTCGTTCAGGATGATGATCAGTCGCTTGGTCTGCGCCGCGACGTTGTTCAACGCCTCATAGCTGATGCCATTGGTGAACGCCGCATCGCCCGCGAGCACGACCACGTTCTCATCGCCGCCGCTCATATCGCGGGCGACCGCCATACCCAGCGCCGCGCTCAGTGCTGTTCCTGCATGTCCCGCGCCGAACGCATCATGTTCACTCTCGGTGCGCAGCATGAAGCCGTTCAGTCCACCCGGCTGCCGAATCGTATCGAACAGTCCCTCGCGCCCCGTCAGCAGCTTGTGAACGTAGCTCTGATGGCTGACGTCGAAGACAAAGCTGTCGCGCGGCGTGTCAAAGACGTAGTGCATCGCGATAGTCAGTTCGACCACGCCAAGGTTCGGCCCGATGTGTCCGCCGGTCTTGGCTACACCGCGAATCAGCCGCTCGCGGATCTCCTCGGCCAGCCGTTCCAGTTCAATCGGGCCGAGCCGCTTCACATCTGCCGGCGACTTGATCCTGCTCAGATACTCGCTCATCAAAAACCTAAACACCCGCCCAACAACAAAGACTCGCTGCTTGTGGTCCAGCCAACCAGTCTATCAATGGACGCATGCCAGGCCACGAAGGTTCCCGGGCCAGTCTTGCTCAGGCTGAAAAGACTCCCGGCCTACTCCTCGCCTTCGCGTAGCTTTGCGATGACGCTGAAATCCTCAAGCGTCGTGACGTCGCCCTTCACGTCGCCGGTCGTCGCCAACTCGCGCAGCAGACGCCGCATGATCTTGCCTGAGCGCGTCTTCGGCAGCACCGGGGTAAACCGTACATCGTCAGGTCGAGCCAGTCCGCCGATCTCCTTCGCGACCCACTGCCGCAACTCCGCCTTCAGCTCCTCGCTGGGCTGGTGACCGCCCTCCAGCGACACGAACGCCGCGATCGCCTGCCCTTTCAGCTCGCACGGACGACCCACCACCGCGGCCTCCGCCACCTTGGGATGCGCCACCAGCGCGGACTCGATCTCGGCCGTCCCCAGCCGGTGCCCGCTCACGTTGATCACGTCATCCACGCGGCCCATCAGCCAGAAATAGCCATCCTGGTCTCGGCGTGCGCCGTCGCCGGTGAAGTACACGCCCGGAATCTCCGAAAAATAGGTCTTCACGAAGCGCTCGTGGTCGCCCCAGATGGTCCGCGCCATCGACGGCCACGGCTTCGAGATCACCAACAAGCCCCCATGACCGGCCGGAACCGGCTCTCCGCTCTTCGAAACCACCTCCGGGACGATGCCAAAGAACGGCTTGGTCGCCGACCCGGGCTTCGTCGCAACCGCCCCCGGAACCGGCGCGATCATGTGGCCGCCCGTCTCCGTCTGCCACCAGGTGTCCACAATCGGGCAGCGCTCCTGCCCGATCTCGCGGTGGTACCACATCCAGGCCTCGGGGTTGATCGGCTCGCCCACCGTCCCCAGCAGCCGAAGGCTTTCGAGCGAATGCTTCGACGTCCACTCCGAGCCCCACTTGATGAACGCCCGAATCGCCGTCGGGGCGGTGTAAAAGACCGTCACCTTGTGGTCGTCCACCAGCTTCCAGAACCGGTCCGGCTCCGGCCAGTTCGGCGCACCCTCATAGATCAGCACCGTCGCGGCGGTCGCCAAGCGGACCGTACACCACATAGCTGTGCCCGGTGACCCAGCCGATATCCGCCGTGCAGAAGTACACATCTTGCGTCGTGGATGTCGAAGTTGATCTTCGTCGTGAGGTACATCGCCACGCCATAGCCGCCGGTGGTGTGCACCAGGCCCTTCGGCTTTCCTGTCGTTCCGCTCGTGTAGAGGATGAACAGCGGATCCTCCGCGTCCATCGGCTCCGCCGGACACTCGGCCGCGGCTGCGGCCATCGCCTCGTGCCACCACAGGTCGCGTCCCTCCCGCATCGGCGTAGTCTCGGTCGCCGCTCGCTGGAAGACAACTACGCTTCGGACTCCGGGGCAGCGTTCCATCGCCTGGTCGACGATTGCCTTCAGCTTCAGCGGCGACCCACGGCGATAGCTCACGTCCTGCGTCACCACAACCCGGCAATCGCAGTCGTTCACCCGGTCTGAGATCGCGTGGGCGGCGAACCCGCCGAAGATCACCGAATGAACCGCCCCGATCCTTGCACACGCCAGCAGAGCAATGGCCAGCTCCGGCACCATGCCCATGTAAATGGCGACCCGGTCCCCCTTGCGGACCCCCAACTCCTTCAGAACGTTCGCAAACCGCTGAACCTGCTCGTGCAAGTCGGCGTACGTAAGCCGCCGGACCTCGCCCGGCTCCCCTTCCCAGATCAGGGCCGCCTTCCCCGCGTGCGCCCCCAGCGCGTGCCGATCGACGCAGTTGTGGCACAGATTCAGCTTTCCGCCTGCGAACCAACGCGCATCCGGAAAAGTTCCCTCCAACACGGACTGCGGAGCCGTAAACCACTCCAGCTCTTTGGCTTGCTCGCCCCAGAACCCCTGCCGGATCCTCGATGCTCTGCCGGTAGATACGGTCATACTCGGCCTCGCTGCCTACCCAGGCTTTGCTTGAAAAGGCGGCGGGCGGCGGAAAAACACGATTTTCGCGCAGCAAAGACTCGAAATGCTCGCTGTGGCCGGGAGCTGGCGCAGAAGACAGGGTATCGGGGGTCGTTTCGGCAGACATGGTTCCCATCCGGTGCCAAGGGGGGAACTTCTCGTCCCAAGGCATGCTTTTCGAAGGTACGGCATCCAACAAAGCGTCGGCAAGGCGGCGGTTACCTCCCCGAAAAGGGTTACGTTACCTTCCGTCTGTCCGGCAACCCCTTGCTGCTGAAGTGGGATAGCTGCTGGTGAATGAATCCGCGACACTCCAGTTACGCCAGTGAGCCTCTGGGACACCCGATGGTAATGCCCATCGCCAAAACCCTGGGATTTCGCATAAGCCGCGCGCCGAACCTGACGCGCTTCACTCAAACCTTTGGAGATCGAGAGCGCCGCGATGATGTGCCATCCTACATCCAGTGACCTTCTACTGGGGCTCGATCATCGGCTTCTTCCTGGGGTTCGCCTTCGGAATCGGCTGCGCGCTGGCGGTCATGTACTCGATCTATATGGGCGGTTATCGGGCAGCCGTACGCGACGCTGCCCTTCCGTTCCCCCGCAGCGGCTTCAAAGGCTGCAAGCCCGGATCTCTCGGTCTCCCAAGGAGTAACCGCGGTTTGCCGTCCCGTTGTCGCATTTCCCAGCGACCCTCAGCAACACGTCTCCGCTGCCGGGGTTCAATCTGGGAAGTTCGCCTTTCACGCTGGGCCGCAAGTTGACACCCAGACCCAGCCGCAGAGTCAGCGATCCGACAATTTTCTCCGTCCAAGGTATGGGAAGGTGAAACAGATCCTGCTCCCAAGCCGCGAGCGCAATCGGCAGCTAGCGCATCTGCATGCGCGCCGCCTCCAGCACTGCGGCCCTGGGCACACCGTCGCCTCCCGTATAGACACGCCCTTCAATGGCCGTCCTGGTTCCGCACGGACCGGTTGCGCCGAGAGATCAACGTTCGCCGATGCTTGCAGCCTCCCGCAAGCATCGGAGAGCTATCTACCTTTAGCGATGGCACCCAATTACGCAACGAGATCTTACCGGCGATCTGGTATCGTTCTGGTAACTATCTCCGGTAATGTGCCCTCTTTTGATTCAACTGTTCTCACGAGGTTCTGACCGAGATGCCCAAACCACTTCGCAGCAATGAGCCCAACCCGGGAGATATACGCTTCCGCGACTTCGGTGTCCTGAACGATGGAGAGCGAAGCAAGAGTGCGGCTATTACCTCGATCACCATCAATGTGCTCATCGCACTGGCGGTCCTGTTCCTCGTCAAGGCTGCGGTGGTAAAGCCCAAGGTCCAGCGTGCGGAACTAGTCGATCCCATCCACGCCGCCGCGCCTGAGCCGCCGCCACCGCCCAAGCCGAAGATCAAGATCCCGCCGCCGCCGCCCCCGCCGCCGCCGCCGAAGCTGCCGCCGGTTCCTCCGCCGCCGGTGCCGCCGCCGCCCGTGCCGCCGCCGCCGACGCCTCCTCCGCCGAAGCCTGTGCCGGAGCCGCCTAAGCCGGTCCTGCAGCAGCCGCCGCCGAAGTTGCAGCCCGCGCCGCCCGCGCCCAAGGCCGTCAACCTGATGGGCTCTGCCGCCCACCTGCCGAACAATGACCTGCACCCGAGCGCCGTTCGCCTCGGCGCGCCGGACAACCCGCTGAAGCCGATGTCCGGCCCTGCTGTATCGCCTGTCAACATGGGCCGTGCGGGTATGCCGGGGATGCCCGGCAGCAACACCGGCAGTGGACCGCATGCGGTTAACGTCAGCCTCGGCTCTGGTTCGCCGAACGGCACCAACCTCGCTGCCACCTCGCCCCGCCCTGTTGCCGGCGTCGCGATGGGCTGCGTAGGCTGCACCGGACCGCTGAACTCCAAGGCCACGCAGATCCACAACGTGGCTATGAATACAGCTCCGCTGGCCCGTCCAGTCGAGCAGCCAAGGGTCCAGTCCTCGGCGGCGAAGTCCGCGCCGACGGTGGTCTACAAGCCTGAGCCTGTCTACACAGAAGAGGCCAAGGCGATGCACCTCGAAGGAAGCGTTTCGGTTCGGATCCGCGTCACCGCGGCGGGTACCGTAGAAGTGCTTGGTATCGAGCATGGCCTGGGTCATGGTCTTGACCAGGCTGCGGAAACAGCGGCCGCTGGCACTCGCTTCAAGCCAGCGCTGGACGCCTCCGGAAACCCGGTCCCCTGGGAGGGAGTCGTTCTCGTCAAGTTCCAGATGAGCTAACTCGTACGGACGCCTGCCGATCAGAGCCCAGTGGCCGGCGTCCGTCTCAACCTGAAATCACTATCTGAAAAGCCCTGACTCGCACGCCGTACAAAGGAGCCTCACCCCACATGAACACACGGACGAAACTCACCGCTGCTGTGACACTCGCCCTTCTAACCGCTCCGGCGCTGCCTGCTGTGGCCTTTCCCCTGAGCAAGAAGAAGGCAAAAACCGACACGACCTTCGTCGACTACCGCAAGCCGACGGCGGCTCAGAATCAGCTGATCGATAAGTCCATCGCTCGGGAAGCGGTCATCATCAAGACGCTCAAAGAGCGGATGCCGATCGTCGAAACGTACATTCAGAACATGCGGCCTGACCCCGTCATGGGCGCGACTCCTGAATCCGACGTTCACTTCCTCGGTCGTGTCAACTTCGGGCACATCATCGGTGATAACAGCTACGCCGCAGGAACCCAGCCGAACGAGAAGACCAGCAAACTCGGTGCATTCAAGCACTCGCTGAGCTACTTCACCAACCTTTCCGGCGCGTTGCACCTGACCTTCCACGAGGCGGGCTTCGTGCAGATGCTGCTGGTCGATAGCAACAGCTACAACCGCGGCACGTATGAGTTCTCTTTCGTTCGTAACGACTTTCTCGGGACCATCCCGACGGTCGTCTTCGACGTAGCGCCCGCCAAGCACAACGCCACCGGCCGCTTCGCCGGCCGTGTCTGGATCGAGCGCAACAGCGGAAACATCGTCCGCTTCAACGGCGACTTCGCCGGCTCGGAGAAGGACATCTCGGAGTTCTACCACTTCGATTCGTGGCGCACGAACGTACAGGATGGCCTCTGGATGCCCACCTCGGTGTACATCGAAGAGACCGATCCGAAGAGCCCGAATCACACCTTGAAGTTCAAGGCGGTCAACTACATCTGGGGCTACTCGCTCAAGGTTCCGCCGAAGGACGCCGACCAGGCCTCCCTTGAGGTCCAGGGTGCAACCGATGCGTCGCAGGATGCGCCGGACGTCAGCCCGCTGCAGGCACAGCGTGAGTGGGTTCAGCAGGCAGAGGACAACGTCATCGAGCGGCTCTACCAGGCCGGCCTTATCGATGCGCCCAGCGAGTTCGATCAGACGCTTGAGCTGCTCGCAAACAACATCCTTGCCTATAACAAGATTCCGCTCGACCGTCCCCTGAAGGTCCGCACCCTGCTGACCGAACCGCTGGAGACGCTCGCCGTTGGAAACACCATCCTGATCTCCAAGAGCCTTCTCGACACCACTGCGGTTCCCTCCGCCGACGGTAAGCAGGCCGAGCAGCAAGGCGACCTGAATGCAGTTCTCGCATTCCAGATCGCGCATATCCTCCTCGGTCACCACATCGACACCAAGTACGCGTTCAACGATCACCTGATGTTCCCGCAGGAGTCCGCCTTCCAGCGCATTCCCATGCATCACACAGATCAGGAGAACGTCGACGCCGCGAAGAAGGCCATCGAACTTCTCTCCGTGCCCGATCTTGCTGACGGTCAGAAGTACTTCGGTCTGTACTTGCAGCAACTCCAGGCGCGCGAAAAGGGTCTAAAGGCACTAACCGAGCCGCAGATTGGCGACGGCCTGGTGAAGGAGGACGGCAGCGGTCAGTTCTGGATGCAGGCTCTGGTTTCCAAGAGCCCCAAGCTCAACAACACGGATCTGGCTCAGCAGGCCGCGATGCCACTGGCACAGCTTCTGCGCTTCGATCCCTGGACGGACAAGGTCATTCAGTTGCACTCGGCCTACGCTCCCCTGCTGAGCTCACGTGATAAACTACCGTTCGAAATAACCCCTGTTTATTTGAAGCTTGCTTACTGGCAACCACCTGCTCCTCCGGCACCTCCGGCGCCTGCGCCGGCAACCACCGGAGCCGCCGCAACCTCCGCCCCCGCCACTCAGGCGGCACCCGCGGACAACACAACTGCCGCAGCACCTGCGACCGCTCCGGCCACAGCACCTGCGGCTCCGGCCAGCCCACAGCGATAGCAGCCTTTCACCACCAAGGCACCGGGCCCAAAGACGCGCTGGACCCAAAGTGGGCGCCCCGAGTGGTCATGCGAAATGCATGCGTGACCAGCTCAGGGCGCTCGCCTTTCAGGAGACCTTATGATGAAGTACTGCTTTTCTGCTCTGGTTCTTGTTGTAGCCCTGGGGATCGCCACTCCCGGGGCTTCGGCTCAGGCGACGGCAACGGCCACAGGACGAACGCTCTCCGTTGGCGCCGCCTACCAGAACAGCAACCCAGACTACGGTCCGTCCCGGTCCTCCGGTATTGGGATCTTCGCGAACTACGACATGACCCGTCACTTCGGCGCTACAGCCGAACTGAACTTCCAGACGGCCTTCTCCAACGTTGTCTTCCTCGAGCACGTTTATCTGATCGGCGCTCGGGGCGAGTACTCCCGCGGACGGTACATGGGCTATGCCAAGTTCCTCGTTGGAGGAGCGAACTCCAGCTCCAATGCCCCGGCCAACGTCAACCTCCTGAATGCTCCGGGCAGCTATCCGGTGGTCGCTTATGGCGGAGGTCTTGATATCCGCCTGGAGCACCACATCACCGTCCGCGCCATCGACTACGAGCAACAGCAATGGCTGCGGTATCACCCGAACGGTCTCACTCCCGGTGTGCTGTCGTTCGGTGCGGCATACCGCTTCTAAGCGATTCGCAGCAAAGAGAAAGGCCTCGTCTTCGGACGAGGCCTTTCTGTTTGCGATCGCTCCGCACGCTAGCGAAGCGAATATGCCCGGCTTAGAAGTGGTAGGCGATGCCGATTGCCGGCATCGAGATCAGGTAGTACGCGTTGACCGGCGACAGGTACGACACCCCAAACGTCGGGGCCTTGATGACCATGCCGCGGTACTCCGCCCGGATATCAAAGCTGGGGCTGATCTCGTAAGCGACTCCGCCGCCAAACAGCGCGCCAACCCGGATCTGCTGTTTTACCTCTCCGATCGGACCCGCCGTACCTTGGTCCAGGATCGGCGTGAAGAACAGGGCTCCGCCGCCGCCCTCAAGGAACGGGTTGAAGTTTCGGTAGTTGCGGGAGTAAACGTACGCCGCCGTTCCTTCCTGCTGACGTGTATGCACACGGTCATTGGGGTGCGAGATGGAGGGCGCATTGTAGTGAATGGAGTTCTGCAGCGAAGCTGTAGTTCGCCTCCAGTCCACTGCGCGGGGTCAGCAGAAACCGATAGCTGCCTAAGATCCCGCCCGTTGAGGTCGTCCTCATCGGAAACGCCACGCCGCTGTTCACGTTTGGCGCAAAGACCCCAATCATGCTCACGCTGAAATCCTGGCGGCTTTCTTGTGCATGCCCTACGGCAAGGCCGCTCGCCATCAGAGCGCCAAGCAAAACAATCTTCTTCATGCCTTCGAGAAATCCCTTCGCGATGCGCTCTGCCCTTCCTGCCCGGGCCCTCGAGGGGCAGAGCGGTCTCAAGCAGACGATCAACCGCTATTGTACCTGTAGCTTAGACGCCGCCCTGAGAGAACCCGCCCGTTCAGGCCTCCCGTAAAGGCGAAGGGGCGCCCAAACAGGAGCCCCTTCCCTTCCCATATGTCTGAGCCGCTACTGCGGATTGCCCGGCGATGGGGGCGGTGGTGGTGGGGGCGGCGGTCCACCGTTTCCGTCGTGCTGCATACGCTCACGCATGCGAGCTTGCATCGCGTCGTACTTCGTCGCCTGGTCAGGGGTCAACAGGGCCCGCAGCTTCGTGTTCTCGTCCTGACGGATGCTCATCATCTGCGATCGCCGGTCATCGGCAGATAAGGTCGTGTTCGCCCGAAGCCCTTCCATTTTCGTGCGCTCGGACTCCAAAAGAGCCTTAACCTGGGTCGTCTGGTCCGGGGTCAGGCTCAACTCCTGCTGCAGCATCTGAAGGTGCCGCTCGGGTCCACCGCGTCCTGGGCCCCCGTACGGCGGCGGTGGTCCCTGCATTTGGCCGGGAGGCGGTGGAGGCGCATCGGTCTGCGCTACGAGCGGAGCAACACACAGTGCTGCACCGCAAAATGCGATCGCGAAACAGCGTCCCGCGATCCTGCTTGAAAGGAACATCGTCACACCTCACCTGCTGCGAGTTTGGGGGCCGGCTCCGGTTGGCGACTGACGACGCCGAGGTACCCGCGAAACATAAGACATCCCGCAGCCCTCAATACCTGAGGAGCGCGTCGATGTGCCTTTCAGCGCTCATGGAGGTAGACGCCCCCTCTCCGTGCCACGTTTCAGGGCTCAAACCCGACGTACCCTTGCCAGTCGTTGCTGGCGTCGTTTACGGTGCGGTGACGTCAATGGTCAACCGCGCCCGGATCCTGGCACAACCGTCCGGCAGCCAAGGCCGGAGCAGACCGGAGAGCCGGAACGGAAGATGCACCGAGGATGAGACAGCCTTATCCTTATCAAAGGTTGAAAGCAGCATATGAGCGAACAGAATTCCGTAGTTTTCTTTGACACGACCCTGCGCGACGGAGAGCAATCCCCGGGCTGCACGATGCACCACCAGGAAAAGCTCCGTATGGCGCGAATGCTCGCAAAGCTGGGCGTCGATGTCATCGAAGCGGGCTTCCCGATCGCGTCCGACGGCGATTTCGAATCGGTTCGCACCATCGCACGCGAGGTCCGCGGACCCCGCATCGCCGCGCTCGCCCGCGCCAAGCGAGAGGACATCGAGGTCGCCGCCCGTGCCGTCGAACCCGCCGCTTCGAACCGAATCCACACCTTTCTCTCCTCGTCCGACATCCACCTCGAACACCAGATGCGCATCAGCCGCGCCGAGGCGCTGGACCAGGCCGCCGAATCCGTCCGCCTCGCGCGCTCGCTGGTCGAAGACGTAGAGTTCTCGCCGATGGACGCCACCCGCAGCGCGCCTGAGTTCCTCCTGGAGATGGTCAAGGTCGCCGTCCAGGCCGGCGCAACCACGATCAATATCCCCGACACGGTCGGCTACACCACGCCCGAAGAGTACGGCGCCACCATCCGCATGCTGAAGCAGGGCGTCGCCGACGACAACATCATCTTTTCCACTCACTGCCACGATGACCTCGGCATGGCCGTCGCGAACAGCCTGGCAGGGGTCGCCGCCGGCGCTCGTCAGGTGGAGTGCACCATCAACGGCATCGGCGAGCGTGCCGGCAACGCCGCGCTCGAAGAGATCGCCGCCGCGCTCATGGTTCGCCGCGACCGCTTCCCCCTTCAGAACCGGATCGTCATGAGCGAACTGTACCCGGCCAGTCAACTTCTCTCCGAGATCATCAATTGCAACTGCGCCCCAAACAAAGCGGTCGTAGGCGCCAATGCGTTCGCGCACGAGTCCGGCATTCACCAGCACGGCGTGCTCAACAACCCGCTCACCTACGAGATCATGACGCCCCTCTCGGTCGGCGTACCCACGAACAACATCGTGCTCGGCAAGCACTCCGGTCGCAAGGCGCTGCAACACCGCCTTCAGCAACTTGGACACAAGCTCACCGGCGACGAACTCGACCAGGTCTACCACCGGTTCACCGAGCTCGCCGACCGCAAAAAGTCCATCTATGACGCCGACCTGCTCGCCTTACTGCAGGGTCCGCTCGCGGTGGCCTAGGGATCAAGTTCGCCCGGCGCTCATCAGGATTCCGCGGCGGCAACAACCGTCTTGCCCACCAACTTTGACTAGAGGTCGAAAGCACAACGCATGAAGCTTCGTATCGCCATCCTTGCCGGCGACGGCATCGGTCCAGAGGTCACCCAGGAAGCCGTCTCCGTGCTGCGCGCCGTCGCTGAAGCCTGCGGCCACGAGTTCACCTTCACTGAAGCCCTGATCGGCGGTGTCGCGATCACCGCTGAGGGCACCCCTCTGCCCCAGGCTACGATCGATACGTGTCTCGCCTCCGACGCCGTGCTCCTCGGCGCCGTGGGCGACAACCGCTTCAATCACCTCACACCCGACAAGCGTCCCGAAGCCGGCCTGCTGCAGATCCGGCAGGTACTCGGCGGCTTCGCGAACCTGCGGCCCGGCGGTCGCCTACCCACCCCTGGCAGATAACTCGCCGCTGCGTCCGGAGATCACAGCGCGGCACCGACATCCTCTTCGTCCGCGAACTGCTGGGCGGCCTGTACTTCGGCCAGCCACGCTGGTGGGACAAGCAAACCGGCGAGGCCATCAACACCATGCGCTACACCCGCGACGAGGTCGAGCGCGTCGCCCGCATCGCCTTCGATCTCGCCGGCAAGCGCCGCGGCAAGCTCACGCAGGTCGACAAGGCCAACGTGCTCGAGTGCTCTCAACTCTGGCGCGCCACCGTCGACGCACTCAAGGCCGAATACCCCGCCGTCACCGTCGAGCACCAGCTCGTCGATTCCATGGCGATGCACCTCATGAACCGCCCCCGCGACTTCGATGTCGTGCTCACGGAAAACCTCTTCGGCGACATCCTCTCCGACGAGGCCGGCGTCATCACCGGCTCGCTGGGTATGCTGCCCTCCGCCACCATCGGCGGCAAGGTCAACCTCTACGAGCCCGTCCACGGCTCCGCCCCGGACATCGCCGGCACCGGCAAGGCCAACCCGCTCGGGGCCATCCTCACGGCGGCCATGGTCCTCCGTCACAGCGGCGGCCTCGAATCCGAAGCCCAGGCCATCGAATCCGCAGTCAGCAAGGTGCTCGCAGCCGGTCATCGCACCGCCGACATCGCGCGCGGCGACTCCGCCGCAACCGTCCAAACCCGGCGCATGGGCGATCTAGTACGCGAGGCGCTCGCGGCCGCGCTGGATCGCACCCAATCCATGCACGCCGTCTAACCCAGTGATGCGCTTCTTCCCCCAGTTCGCGGCTCTTTGCCTGCTCGTCGCAGGTGCAGCGGCCCTGCGAGCGCAAATATCCAACCCGAACGACCTCGTCTCCGGCCCGCCCAAGCCGCCCAAAACGCGCACGCTCCCGCGCGGCCCGAACAGCGGCACTCTCCAGTGGCTCTGGCAGTACGCCCAACCCGAACCCAACGGCAACGCCGTCGCCCTGCGCGCCGACGAGCGCTTTCAGCAGCTGCTCGAAGCCGACTTCAAGCAGCCGCAGGCCTTCTGGGGCACGAAAACTCCGCTCGCCCTCGTGATCCCGCGCTTCGTCTCCATGTACGGCGCCGTCAACACCAAACAGAATCGCTACCTCATGGTCGACGGCTGTGTGCCCAGCTTCTGCGCGGCGCACGGCATGCTCTGGGTCGACCTCGGCCAGCCTGATCCTCTGCTCGTCTTCGCCGCCGTGAACTGGTCCAGCGAAGGCCACACAACTGACGAGCCAAATGCCGACTACAACCTCTGGCTCTTCACCTCACGCCACCTCTCGCCCGACTCCCTGCCCGTCGCGCTCACTGAGGCCATCGCCGATTGGGATGCGCGCCTCGCCTCCGCTCACCGTGGCGTTCCGCACATCACCCGCGCGCTTCTCGTCGAACCCGACGGCCAGCCACTTCCGCTGAACCCGGCACTCGCCGGAGCCAACACCCTTCCACCGCAACCGGACACGGTGACCCCGAAGACACCGGAGTCGGAGTGATCCTCTCTCTTCGCCGCACGCAGAACAGACAAACGCCATGACGAACGGAATCGCACAGAACGACAAGCCGCAGGCACTCCAGCCCCGCACCATGTTCGAAAAGGTCTGGAGCCAACACATCGTCGCCGAACCCGAAGGCGAGCCCACGATCCTCTACATCGACCTGCAACTCGTCCACGAGGTCACCAGCCCGCAAGCCTTCGAGGGCTTGCGCCTGGCCGGCCGCACGCTGCGCCGCCCCGACCGCCACATCGCCACGGTCGACCACAACGTGCCAACAACGAGCGCGCACGACCGGCTCGTCATCGCCGACCAGATCTCCGCCGCCCAGGTCAACGCGCTGCGCAAAAACTGCGCCGAGTTCGGCATTGAGTTCTTCGACGTGCAGGACGCCAGCCAGGGCATCGTGCACATGATCGGCCCGGAGCTAGGCGCCACCAAGCCCGGCATGACCATCGTCTGCGGCGACTCACACACCTCCACGCACGGCGCCTTCGGTGCGCTGGCCTTCGGCATCGGCACCAGCGAGGTCGAGCACGTCATGGCGACCCAAACGCTCCCGCAGGACAAGCCAAAAACCTTCCGCATCAACGTCGAAGGCGAGCTCCCCTACGGCGTCACCGCGAAGGACATCATCCTCGACATCATCGGGCGGATTGGAACAGATGGCGCCACCGGCTACGTCATCGAGTACGCCGGCAGCGCCATCCGCTCGCTCTCGATGGAAGGCCGCATGACCATCTGCAACATGAGCATCGAAGCCGGCGCCCGCGCAGGCATGATCGCCCCCGACGACACCACCTTCGCCTACCTCAAAGGCCGCCGCTTCTCCCCCGGCACACGCGCGTCGACCGGTCACCTCGCGGCGACGAATCCTCTGCGTTGTCATCCCGCAGCGCAGCGGAGGGATCTGCTTCTGCCCCCGCCCATGCTGGCGAAACCAACATCGACGAAGCCGCCTGGAACCTGGCCCTCCAAAACTGGCGAGCCCTCGTCACCGACGAAGGCGCCGTCTTCGACCGCGAACTCAACATCAACGCCGCCGACCTGAAGCCCACCGTCACCTGGGGCACCTCCCCCGGCATGGTCACCACCATCGACGGCACCGTTCCCTCGCCCGAAGACGCCCGCAGCGAAGCCGACCGCAAGAGCTTCACCCGCGCGCTCGAGTACATGGACCTCAAGCCCGGCACAAAGCTCGAAGACATCAACGTAGACGCCGTCTTCCTCGGCTCCTGCACCAACGCCCGCATCGAAGACCTCCGCGCGGCCGCCAAGGTCGTCCGCGGCCATCACGTCTCGACCAAGGTCCGCGCCATGGTCGTCCCCGGCTCGCAGGTCGTCAAGCGCCAAGCCGAAGAAGAAGGCCTCGACGAGGTCTTCAAGTCCGCCGGCTTCGAGTGGCGCGAACCCGGCTGCAGCATGTGCCTCGGCATGAACCCCGACATCCTCCAGCCCGGAGAGCGCTGCGCCAGCACCAGCAACCGCAACTTCGAAGGCCGCCAGGGCCGCGGAGGCCGCACCCATCTCCTCTCCCCCGAAATGGCAGCAGCCGCCGCCATCACCGGCCACCTCACCGACATCCGCAACTGGACGTTCGACGACACCCGCACCGCAAACAGCGGCAACACGACACCCGCACCAACGTTCGAAGTCGATCAAGTCCTCGCAGAAGGAGGTTCGCGCTAGCCAACGCTGCGTCATCTCGACCGGAGCGAAGCGCAGTGGAGAGACCTCTGTATTTCGCCTTTACGAGTGACAACTTACAGCCGCTAGCCCGCAAGTCATGACACCCATCAACATCCTCACCAGCACCGCCGCCCCGCTCCCCTTCCCCAACATCGACACCGACCAGATCATCCCCAAGCAATTCCTCAAGCGCATCGAGCGCACCGGCTACGAGGACTTCCTCTTCTACGATTGGCGCTACAACTTCGACGACAAGGGCCGCACCACGCCGAACCCCGACTTCGTCCTCAACAAGCCCGAGCACAAAGGCGCCGAGATCCTCATCGCCGAGCGCAACTTCGGCTGCGGCTCCTCACGCGAACACGCCGCCTGGGCCATCAACCAGTACGGCTTCCGCGCCGTCATCGCGCCCACCTTCGCGGACATCTTCTTCTCCAACGCCGGCAAAAACGGCATCATCCTCGTCCGCCTCTCCGACGAGGACGTGAAGACGCTCCTCCAGCGCTCCACCGCAAACCCGCAGCACAAGATCACCATCAACCTCGAGCAACAAACCGTCACCGACGACCAGGGCTTCCACGCCCACTTCGACATCGACCCCTTCCGCAAGCACTGCCTGCTCAACGGCCTCGATGACATCGGCCTGACCCTCCTCCACGCGGACGAACTCACCCGCTACGAGTCACAGCACGACAACGAATTCTGGCTCGCCCCGAAGAGCGTGTAGTACAACGGTCTCGGCGACACCGCTGCACCGGCACAATCGGCAATCACCCCGCAACGAAGGTTACAGATGAATTGGAAGATGTTCCTCTCCAAGCTGGATCTGTGGACCCTCGGTGCGTGCGCGCTGGTGGGCGCCGTTATCACGGTCCTCAGCGTCGCGCATCTTCTCCCCGACACCTGGGAGAAGGCCCACCTCGGCGCCATCGCCATGGCCCTCGCCGTGCTCGCCGCCCTGATGGTCGGCGCGCTGGCCGTGCGCCTGGAGCAGATCAGCACCGCGATCGCCGAACTCCGGGTTCAGTCCGAAAGCAACACACTCGAGGCCCTCAGCGATCTCCGCAAGCAGATTGACCCCAACCTCGACGTCATCTTCGGCGATTACGTCACCGAGGTCATCTCGAACATGCAGTTCCTTATCCGTGAGCGCACGCTCGAACTCACGGACATCGACCTCTTCCGCTCGTACTACAAGAAGGCCTTCGAACAATACGCCGGCTCCACGTTCTACGCCACCAGCACCCCCACCGTCGTATTCTTCTGGTCCGGTCCCTCCGTCCTCCAGGCAATGGCAACGTTCATCCAACGCGGCGGCGCCATCAAGCGGATCTTCTTTCTCGAGAGTGAAGCTGATCTGCAGAAGGACGAGATCCGTCAGATTCTGGTCAGCCAGGATCAGATCGGCGTCGAGGTCTACACCGTGCTCATCCGCGACGTCACACCGGAGTTCCAGAAGTACGTCATGGTCGACTCGCGCAAGAAGATCGGTTGGGAGCTCTTCGTCGGCCCGGGCGGGAAGATCCGGTCGGCCAAGCTCACCTCCAAGCCCGAGGTCCTTGAAAACACGATGCGCACCTTCGAGCACCTCCGGCAGCTTGACTCCACCACGCGATTCCATGCCTGAACCGCGGCCCGCATCCGCCTAGATCGACTCGCATCAAAACCACCAGAGCTGAGGCCCTTGCTCGCGTCACGGAGGTTGCATGAAGTCGTTCTGTCTCGCCCTGGTCTGCGCGCTATTCGCTCCGCTCGCCAGCGCTCAGATGCAGGTCGCGAGCATCCGCGTCCACGTTCTCAACGGCCATAATGGCAAGCCCATCCGCAACGTCCAGACCTCCACGATGATGCTCCCTGAAAGCACCTTCTCGAGCCCCGTCCTGGTCCCGACAGACCGCAACGGCTTCGCTCCGATCCTCGCCCCAACCGAGATGGAGATCGCCGTCACCGTGCCTCGTCACGCCACCTGCGCCTACAAGCACGACTCCGAACGCAAGCGCCTCGGGCCGCCCGCTTTCCCGGTCAAAGACATCCTCGCAACCGGCGTGATCGGCCCCGACCGCTGCGGTCACCAGCACGCCACACCCACACCCGGCGTGTTGACCGTCTATGCGAAAGCCCACCACTGGTGGCACCGCTTCTTCTACTAGCGCCGCATATCCGGCTACTGAAACAACGAAAGGTTCGCCGCGCCCGTCGTGCTCTCTGCCGCCGCCGTGCGCGGACTTGCTGTCTCGCGCAGCATCGCTGCGACCGACCGTCGCGGCGCACGCACCGTAGCCGCAGCCGTGTTCGTCACACTCTCGTCCGCAACCAAAGCACCATTGCGGAACTCCACCGAGCGCCCCGGGACAGCCGCCACGCGTTCACCCGGAATCAGTACCCCGACTAAATTCAATGGGTCGGCGCCTGCGACGGTGATCGGCATCTCCGTGCTCCGAGCCACCTGCCGACGCCGCGCGTCGCGCAGCCCTTCGACCGCCTCAGGCAGCGCAAACTGCTCGCCGAACGGCCCGCTGACAAACCGTCCACCACGCACTTCACCCCGAGCCTCCAGCCTCCGAAGGATCGGCAGCAGATCCCGCCACTTCGGCGCATTCGCCTCACGCGCCAGCAACTCCCGGAACACCACGCCATAGCGGCACAACAGCACACGCGCATGCGCGTCCATCGCGGCCTGGTGCCGCCGAGCTTTCTCGATCGCATTCGGATCCACGGCAGTGCCAGCAGACGGGCATAGCAGAGACCACCGCCCCGCCGTAGTCCGCGCCGCCGCACGCTTGCGCAGACTAACCGCAGGTGTCTGCTCAATGTGCACCGACTTGCGCCGCGGGTCCATCAACGCACGCAGTTGATCAAACCCATCCGCCGCCGCCAACCCTGCGGCCGCCAACTCCCACAACGCGCCCATCACCTGCTGCTTCGCCAACCCCGCAGCTCGTTGCAGATCCGCCGTAAATGCCGCGCCACGCTCCGCCAGCAACGAACGGATCCGCTGCGCCTCGGCCGAAAGCGCCTGCGCCAGCACACACTCCTCAACGCAGTTCGCCGCCAGCGCCTCGGGCAACCACTCCGCCGCCTCGCGCAGGAAAAACGTGATCGGAGCCGCACCCGTCGGTATGACCCGCCGCGGCGCTCCATCCTGTCCACTCCACCCAGGGTGCGGCGAGATGCGCCCCCAGCCCACAATCCCCGCGAGGCACAAGCTGTCCAGCCACCGCGGATCGTAGTCCTTCACCCGCGCCGGCAACAACGTCCGCTCCCACTCCGACGCCGGCGCCTCAAACCCTTCCAGTCTGCTCCAGCGCAGCAAGCACACCCTCTTCGCCGCGTCAACTGCGTCTCCGGCGCAACGTGCTGCCAGTCCTGCAGCCAGCGGTTGAACACCACCGGCGCGACAGGCTCGACCGACTTGCGCAGTCCAGCCAGCGTCAGCCGATGAATCGCGCTGCAGAATCCGCCGCTCACACCACTCGATCTCATGTGGCTCGTCATCCGCCGGCTTCGCGTGCTCAAACACGCCACGCATCGCGAGCCCCTGCATCTCCATCACAAGCAACGCCTGCTGCAGCGGCTCAGGATCAAGCTGCAGAATCGCGCCCAGGCTCTTCGCCGTCAGCGGACCCAGCATCTGCAACCATCCTTGGACCAAAGTCGGCAGCAGCGACCGCGATCGCCGACAACGGCTGTGCCGGCCGATACTCCGTGCCGGGCAACGTGCGCTCCTCACGCGCCTCAACGGTGCACGCAGCCTCGCTGGGGAAGCTGACCTCAGGCCACAACAGGCCGGCGTCGGCGAGCCGCTCCGCCGCAATCCACATCTGCCCATCCGCCGCGCTCACGCAAAACGCGCGTCGCTGCTCCGCGAGCTTCGCCAGCAACTCCGGCCAATGCCCCATCCCGCGCGGCCTCGCCGCGCCCATGGCCTGCATAAACCCGCACGGCAACGCCACCAATTGCAGCAGCAAATCATGCAACTCATGCTCATCCCGAACATCCGGCCACAGCCCCTCGCGCACCGTCTCGATCGCCGCCTGGTCCAGCCTGACCCGCGCCCTCGGTGACAGCATCCGGCAGCGTGCGACGAAGCTGCACCGCACGCGCCCGCCGAGCCTCCAGATCCCCATCATCGAGGTACGAGTACGGCATCGCATTCAGCAGTTCATGCGCGAACTGCGAAGGCACAGGCGTGTCCACCGCAAGACAAGTGATCGCGCCCGACTGAATGCCGCGCAGCAACGCCTCCAGCCCATCAATGTCCATGGCCTCAGTAAGCGTGTCGCGCATCACCTCCCGCACCAGCGGATGATCCGGGATCTCGATATCGCCAACCATCGTCTCCGGACACGCCGAAGCATGCGGAAAAACACTCGCCAGCAGATCATCTGATCGCGTGCGTTGAATCTGGGGCGCTACACGCTTCCCCTTCTGCATCCGCAACAGTTGCAGACTGCGCCCAGCCGCCCACCTCCAGCGATTCTTGAACAGCGGCGATGGAATGCATGCCTGCTCCAGCAACTCGCGAGCGGTCATCTCCGTGAGGTACTGGAAGACATCGCTCAGCGGAAAACTATGCTGCTCCGCCAGCGAGATGTTGATGCCGTTATCCGTCGCTGCCGCCTGCAGTTCAAAGTTGAAACCTCGACAGAACCGCTTGCGCAGCGCCAGCCCCCACGCCTTATTCAGGCGGCCACCAAAGGGCGCATGCAGGATCAACTGCTGCCCGCCACCCTCATCGAAGAACCGCTCCGCAATGATCGTGCTCTTGGTCGGCACCGCACCCAGCACGCTCCGTCCGGCAACCACATACGTCACAAGCTGCAGCGCGGCAGAGTCGCACACGCAGCACTCGCGCTTCAGCCACTCCACACACGCGCGCACCTCAGGATGCAGCGCGCCCCAGCGATCATCGCGATACGGGCTAACCGACACGTCCTCTTCAGAACCAGCACCCGTAATCGCCGAAGGCTTCACATCGCGTGTACGCCGGTCGATCTCCGCCCGAAGCTCGCTAACACCGTCGCTCAACTCCGCCGTACGCTGCGGAGCCTCACCCTCCCAGAACGGAATGTTCGGCGCGGCGCCATGCGCATCCTCCACCAGCACCTTGCCCTGCGGATCAATGCGCTGCACCCGCCAACTCGTGTTCCCCAGCAACACCACATCACCCGGGTGCGAGTCCACGGCGAAGTGCTCATCCAGCGTCGCAATCTGCACGTTCTCGGGCTGCAACATCACCGCAAACAGCGATGTATCCGGGATCGCCCCACCGTTCGCAATCGCAGTCATCCGTGCACCGCGCCGAGCATGCAACTGCCCCTGCACCCGATCGCGCAACAGATAAGCCCCATACCGCCCACGCGTGTTCTCGATGCCGTTGTGCAGCAGCGACACAAGCTCCTCGAACCCATCGCGCGTGAGCTCGCGATACGGCCATGCGCGACGCACAGTTTGGAACAGCGCCTCTTCGTCCCAACTCTCCGCGCCGCACATCGCCACCATCTGCTGCATCAGCACATCGCTCGGGAGGTCCGGAATCTCGAGCCGGTCCAGCTCCCCTGCAACCATCTTGCGCACCAGCGCCGCCTGCTCCATCAGGTCATCCCGCGTCAGCGCGAAGAACCGTCCCTTTGGCGTGGCCCCGCGCCAATGCCCCGCACGCCCCACGCGCTGCATCGCGACCGACACAGCCCGCGTCGACTGGATCTGGCACACCAACTCCACAGCACCAATATCGATGCCCAACTCCAGCGAAGCCGTCGCGATCAGAATCTTGATCTCGCCGTCCTTCAACCGCTGCTCTGCATCCAGCCGCAGCGCCCGCGAAAGCGACCCATGATGCGCCGCCACAGCATCCGCGCCCAACCGCTCCGCGAGCTCAAAGCTGATCTTCTCCACCAGCCGCCGCGTGTTCACAAACACCAGCGTCGACCGGTGCTGCTGCGCCAGCGTCGCGAGCTTGTCATACAGCTCCGTCCACATCGCCGTCGAGGCCACCGAGCTCAGCTCATCCGACGGCACCTCAATGCCCAGATCCAACCTGCGCCGCTGCCCCACCTGCACGATCGTCGCGCGCCTGCGCTGGGGCCCAACACCGGTAAGAAAATCCGCCACAAGCTCAATCGGATTCTGCGTCGCAGAAAGCCCAATCCGCTGCGGCGCCCGGCTCATTCCGCCAAGCATCGCGCCCGCCGCCAAGCGATTCTCCCCACAGACCAACGCCTCCAGCCGCTCCAAACTCAGCGCCAGGTGCGATCCGCGCTTGTCATCGGCCACCGCATGAATCTCGTCCACGATCACGGTGTGCACGCGCGTCAGGTTCTGCCGCGACTTCCCCGCCGTCAGCAGCAGGTACAACGACTCCGGCGTCGTCACCAGGATGTGCGGCGGCTGCTTCAACATCGCCACGCGGTCCTTCGTGGGCGTGTCGCCGGTGCGCACACCTGTCCGGATCTCCGGGCACAGGTACCCGCGCTCCAGCGCAAGCTGCTGAATCTCCGCCAGCGGCCCGTCCAGGTTCTTCTGCACATCGTTCGACAGCGCCTTCAAGGGCGACACATAAACAACCTGCGTTCCCGGCGCGAGTCGCCCCTCCAGCGCCTGGCGCAGCAGCCCGTCGATGCACACCAGGAACGCCGCAAGCGTCTTGCCCGAACCCGTAGGCGCAGAAATCAGCGTGCCTTCCCCGCGCAGGATCGCCGGCCAACCCTCGACCTGCGGCTCCGTAGGCGAGCCAAATCGCCCCGTAAACCACTCCTGGATCACCGGATGCGCCCACGCGAGGGCCTCGTGCACAGTGATATCCGGGGTGTCGAGAGGCTCGCAGAGCATACGCAGCATTCTATCCCGCCGCTTCGCAATCTCTTCGCCTGTACATCTGCGCCATCCAGGCGTCCGCAACCGGGCAGAACTGCACGGCAAACCCGTCCTATGATGGATCTGTTATGCCGTTTCCGATCAAGACCTGCGTTGCGTGTGGAGAAGAGTTCGAACTAAGGCCCGGCAAGCCCGGCTACGCCAACCGCTGCCCCGAGTGCAGCGCCGAAGACGCGCGCGAGGAAGCGGCCCGCAAAGCGGCCGGCTCGGACGACGCCAACAGCGAGATGAACGCCGAGCGCCGCAAAGCGATCAAGAACTTGCTCTATCGCAAAGACAGCTAGGCCCGCCCCACAACCGGCAAGCTCACCGTCTTACATATTCCCCACACCGATATCCGCGCTCTTCGCCTCGGCATCGTTCGGATCCAGGTACTTCTCGATCGTCGCTTGCAGCACACCGCGCGCGTTCAGCAGAAAATCGATCGCATCACGCCCTGCACCAAAGCCTCCGTTGTGCTCCGTAGTGAAGTGCGCCATGCTCTTCACCTCGGGCCGCGCATTCGCCACCGCGATCGCCAATCCAACCTTCCGCATCACCGGCAGGTCGATGATGTCGTCGCCCACATACGCAATCTCGTCGAGCGAGCAGCCCTCGTCCTTCACGATCTGCTCCAGCGCCTCCACCTTGTAGTGCTGGCCCTGATAAACGTGATCAATGCGCAGGTCCTTCGCGCGAATGCGCACCGCTTGCGAGTCGCGCTTCGTCACCCACCCGACCTTCAGACCCGCCACATGCGCCAGCGCAATGCCCATGCCGTCATGCGCGGAAAACGTCTTCACCTCAACGGCCTTGCCGTCGGAGCCGGGCATCACGGTGATGCCGCCATCGGTCAGCACGCCATCCACATCAAACAGCAGCACCTTCACGCGCCGCGCCCTGTCCTCTGCGGTCAGGTGTTGCGTTCCGTTCGAGGTCTCTGTTGCGGTCAGCGGGGCCGGTGTCTCGGGCATTGCCTGATTCTACAGGCGCAAGAAGAAGGGATGACGGTGCCGAATCGCCATCCCTTCCTCCGCAGGCGCGGTGTACGCACGCGCCATCTTCAGCAATCTCGAAAGAGAAACACCTCGAGTTCGCGATCCTGTCGTCTCGCGAGGACCTCGCTCGCGTCCACACATCGCTCAAACGCAACTTCGGGCGGGAAGTTGCGGCTCTCCGCGCACGAAATAATCGCCCCGCGCCGCATCCAACGTCGCTGGAGTCTCCGAAATGCCCGTGATGGACGCTGTCGACACCCAAGCCGCTGAAACACCGGCTCACCCAACCCACCACACCCGGAACAAGTCTGCGCAGCCGGCCTGGAAGGACATCGTGCGCGAGGCGCGCAGGCGCTTCGGCATCAACGGCTTTCGCCCCGGCCAGCGCGAGATCCTCGAAGCCGTCTTCGCGGGACAAAACGCCCTCGGCATCCTGCCCACCGGCGGCGGCAAGTCACTCACGTATCAACTCCCCGCCCTCTTCCTCGAGCACCCCGTCGTTGTTGTGTCCCCGCTCATCGCCCTCATGCAGGACCAGCAGGAGCACGCCGCCGAAGCCAACATCGCCGTCGAAAAGATCGACTCCACGCTCGGCATCAAGGCCTCTCAGCAAGCCGTCGAGAACATCGAAGAAGGCCGCTCGCAGCTCATCTACGTCACGCCCGAACAGCTGGAAAACCCCGAGTTCATCGCCGAGCTGAAGACGTCCGGCGGCGTCGGCCTCTTCGTCGTCGACGAGGCGCACTGCATCTCGCAATGGGGCCACGACTTTCGCCCCGCCTATCTCGGCCTCGGCTTCGCGCGCCAGCAACTCGGCAACCCGCCCGTGCTCGCGCTCACCGCGACCGCAACCCAGGAGGTCATCGACGAGATCCTCGAAGTCCTCCACGCGAAAGACGCCGTCGTCGTCAACACCGGCTCCGAGCGCACCAACCTGCATCTCGCCGTCTACCCCACCGTCAACGCGGACGCGAAACTCGCGCGCATCGGTGAACTCCTCGAGAAAGAAGAAGGCACCGGCATCATCTACACCGCGAGCATTCGCTCCGCCGATGAACTACACGACTGGCTCAAGGAGCACGGCATCTCCGTCGGCCACTACCACGGCAAGATGAAGACCAAAGACCGCGAACAGGTGCAACAGGAGTTCATGCGCGGCGAGCACAAGGTCATGATCGCCACCAAGGCCTTCGGTCTCGGCATCGACAAGCCCGACATCCGCTTCGTCTTCCACTTCGAGTTCCCCGACTCGCTCGAAACCTACGCCCAGGAAGCCGGCCGCGCCGGCCGCGACGGCCTTCCCTCACGCGCCGTCCTCCTCTACCGGCTCGAAGACAAGCGCATCCAGACCTACTTCATGGCCGGCCGCTACCCGCGCGCGCAGGAGGTCTCGGCCGTCCTCGAAGCCCTCGCCCTCGGCCGCAAACTCCCGGGCGTAGAAGCCAAAGCAACAAGCCGCAGACCAACCGC
This sequence comes from uncultured Verrucomicrobiae bacterium, assembly GCA_963795955.1. Classification (GTDB taxonomy): domain Bacteria; phylum Acidobacteriota; class Terriglobia; order Terriglobales; family Acidobacteriaceae; genus Granulicella. The sequence continues at coordinate 668,561 of CAWCJK010000001.1, read as the reverse complement.
CGACACAACTCGATCGCGCATCGAAGATCGCGGAGTCCGCCCCAGTCTGTCACCGGCCGAGCACGCGGTCGTCATCTCGACCGAGCTAACGAAGTGGAGCCTGCGGCGCCGAGCCACAAACCGCCCGAAGAAGCCATCAAAGCCCACGCGGCCACCGTCGCGAAGGCCATGCAGAACGCCAAGGCCCTCGCCCTGAACCTAAAAACCATCGCGGAGTACGCCGACGTAGGCCTCCGCCGCACGCAGGTGATCCTGTACATGCTCGCCGACGCCGGCCTCGTCCGCCGCAGCCGCCGCGGCTATCTGCTCAACGTCGCCGAGCCACCCACCGAAGACGAAGTCACCAAGCTCCTCACCACCTACGAAGAGCGCGCCGAACCCGACAAGCAGCGCCTCGCCGACATGATGCACTACGCCGAAACCGCCGGTTGCCGCACCCAGGTCCTCCGCCAGTACTTCGGCGAGGACATCGGCGACCCATGCGGCCGTTGCGACAACTGCGACCGCGGTCTGGTCGACACCGAAGCCCAGCTGCGCGCCGCCAACGAAGCCAGCCCTCGCCGCGGTCGCAAAGGCCGCAAACCTGCCATCCCGGACACTCCACCCGACCCGACCGCAGGCACCGTCGACGCACACGGCGTCACCGTCATCTCCACCGCGCACGGCGCCATCCACACCACCGCACCCGAAACCATCGTCCGTTCCGACCCAGAAAAGTTCAAACGCGGCGACCGCGTTCACCACGACCGCTTCGGCATCGGCGAGATCCGCGACATCCACGGCAAAAACGCCCTCGTCCGCTTCCTCAAGATCGGCGAAAAGAAGCTCCTCACCGACTTCCTCGAGCCCGCCTCCTGACGTCCCTCTCAGCCATAACCTGCTGCGCCATAACTGTCCCAGCTTCCCGAAGAAAACTATTGATCATCGAGAGAGCGCATCTGTCGCACCGTCTACGGCGAGATCCTGTCACCCCTGCAATTACGCCTTGGACTGCCGATCTGGAGCGGCTCGCTCCATCTTCCCTTGCCTTTCGCCCCTCCCGATATCACTCAGTTGAGGTATACCGCCGACCAGCTCTTCGCCTCTGATCCCCGCCGCGCTTGTACCCTAGGCCAGAACATGTACAAGCGAGTGCTCCTCAAGATCTCAGGCGAAGCCCTGGCCGCAGGCCGCGGCTTCGGCGTCGATGCCGTCTTCATTCAGGTCATAGCGCAGGAGATCGCTGACGTCGCCAAGCTGGGCTGCGAAATCGGCGTCGTCGTCGGTGGCGGAAACTTCTTCCGCGGCGTAGCCGAACAGGCCGTCGGCATGGATCGTGTCGCGGCCGACCACATGGGCATGCTCTCGACCGTCATCAACGCCATCGCGCTCCAGGACGCCATCGAAAAGACCGGCCTCCACTGCCGCGTCATGAGCGCCATCGAGATGCACGAGGTCGCGGAACCCTACATCCGCCGCCGCGCCATCCGTCACCTCGAAAAAGGCCGCATCGTCATCTTCGCCGCAGGCACCGGCAACCCGTATTTCTCAACGGACACCGCAGCCAGTCTCCGCGCCATGGAGATCGGCGCCGAAGTGCTCCTCAAAGCCACCAGCGTCGACGGCATCTACACCGCGGATCCCAAAAAGGTCACCGATGCCACCAAGTTCGACACCATCACCTACATGGACATCCTGCGACTCGGTCTGCGCGTTATGGACACCACCGCCGTCTCGCTCTGCAAAGACAACAACCTGCCCCTGATCGTCTTCTCCATGCGGGAACAGGGCAATATCAAGCGGGTCGTGGAAGGCGAAAAGCTAGGCTCGCTGGTGACCGCTTAAGCGGTTGTCGCCGGCGTCTCCGCTTCCGTCTCCGACGGGATCTCCTTAGCTATGAAGCTGATCCCGGTGAACAGCACGGCGTATGGCACCGCCACGATCCACGACCCGGTCAGTTCCAGCAGCGTCCGGCCGATCGACGGTCCACCCCGGATCGTCCGCATATTCGCCGCCACATACGTTCCCAGCAGCAGCGCGACAACGCCAAGCGACAGCGCAAAATACTGCGCGCGGCGCTTCAACACAGCCGGAGCATGGTGCCTCGCGATGATCTGGATACCCACAGGCGCAAGCACCAACGCCAACGCCACCATGATCACTAGCGTGGCTGTGCTCTCCAGCCAGCCGTTCGCGAGCGACGCCTTATGCCCATGCGACACGATCAGGTTCCCAATCCACCCAAAGATCAGCGCACCCGCGCCATAGATCGCCAGCGCCCGCAGGCTCAGTGAAACAATGCCGCTGGCGTTCTCACGGAAGGCCGGTCCGACCTCACCCCACGGCCGTTTGTTCCGCTCGGCAAACGCCCGCACCAGCGCCGCCGTAGCGATCAGCGCGGCGGCATACAACAGCAGCCGAAGCCAGTACGAACTCCAGTCGACCACCAGCGCAAGCGTCGAAAGCGAATGTGCCGTGGCTGCCGTCACCTGAGCATGTACAGGGGCACCGCCCAGCGCTGAGTGGTACTCCACTTTGTGCGTGATCATCGCCCGAAGCAGCGCCAGCCGGCCGAAGTTAATGAAGAACCCGATCAGGTCGGCGACCAGTACCGGAACCCAGACAGATGGCCGTTTCCACATCGTCTCTGAGACATTGCGCCAAAGCTCACCCATCAGTCGCTCCGTCGCCCATCATACGGAACGGGCGCCTCAGCGCGAATCACCTGAATGGTTACCCCGCGCCTCCCAGGCCCGACGCGGCCCCGGCTCACTGGACTCCCCCAGCAGAAAACTCTTTTCGCTTCAACCTTCCTTGTGCCACACTTCTGCCCAAACTGGAGTTCGCTCGTATGCGTCGTCTCGGTCTCACCGTTTTGGTCGGCACGTTCGCCCTTGTCCCCGTTCTTATGGCACAGGACACCGTCCCGCACGCCCCCGACGGCGGAACCCGCGAGCAGATGGAGAGCGTGTACATTCTCCCCGCGCCCAACGCGCCGTTCTCCGCTGTGGTCGAGACCGAATGGACCCGCATCATGCCCGACGGCTCCAAGAGCACCATGTACAACCACCGAACCGTCGCCCGCGACAGCTCCGGACGGGTCTTTCAGGAGCGCCGATATTTCTCACCCGACGGCAAGACCGCGACCACCCGCCTTTCCATGCTCCAGTACGACGACCCGAATCGCCACGAGCGCATCCTCTGCCGCCCGCTAGCCAAGGTCTGCGAGGTGTCGCGTCTCTTCGTGCCTCCCGCGCTCAGGGTGCAACCCGCCGGCCCACTTCCCCACGGCGCGGGCACCCTCACGCGTGAAGATCTCGGCCGCAAGTCGCTCGAGGGCGTCGACGTCGTCGGAACTCGCGAGATCATGACCCTCAACGTCGGCACCTTTGGCAATGAGCAGCCCCAGCCCATCATCAAGGAGTTCTGGTACTCGCCGCGCCTGCAAATCAACGTCGCGACCAAGCGCTTCGACCCGCGCGCCTCGGCATCGCAGAACATCGACGTCACGCAGGTGAACCTCAGCGAGCCGGACCCGAAGCTCTTCCAGCCGCCCTCAGGCTTCCGCATGATCCAGGACGCTCAATAGCTCTCACGCGGCGCGTTGCTGTCGCTGCTTCCACCAAGCCTGGATAGCCTTCTGGCACGGATGCTCCACCCATTTCCTGACCGCCATCGCCAGCAGCACAACAAACACATAGCTGATCCAGGGATCCAGCCGCGACACATGCAGCCGCTCGGCCACATGGTGCCATTGCAGCAACTGAAACACGTTGAAGTGCAGCAGGTACAGCGCATACGTCGACGTACCCACGGCGACCAGGGGCCGTATCGAAAACACCCGCGCCAACGGACTCGCTCCAGCCAGCCCTAAGATCACCAGCGACCACACCGGTGTAAACAGCCCGCCATGCACCAGGACATACGGCACGTGCGGTGCAATGTGATAAGCCGCCAGCCACGCCAGCCCAAACCCCGCCAGCCCGGCCCACATCCGTCCGCGCACCTGCAGCTTCGCCGCCTCATGCAGATGCCCCAGCGTCAGCCCAGCCAGAAACGTGCACAGGTACGCCACAGGTGTGTACTTCAGCGTGTTCAGCCACACACCGTCGCTATACCGAGTGATCGGCTGCGCGAGGTGATCGGGGTTCGTCAGCCAGTACACCGTGTGCGGAATCAGCCCCACCATCCACAGGCCCACCAGCATCGCCGTAAGCTTTACCGGCGATGTGGGCCAGCGCAGCTTCAGCAGATACGGAAACGCGATATACAGCACCACCTCGCACGACAAGGTCCAGCTCACCGTATTCCAGAACGTGGCCAGTTGCGGCGAGAAGCCCTGCAACAACATCGGCGTCAGAATCGCCCCCGCCCAGAACTGCCCCGTGCTGCGCGCATGCCACTCCAGCACCAGCATCGGGATGGAGATCAGCATCGTCAGCAGATATACCGGATACAGCCGCGAAAACCGCGCCATCCAGAAATCTGCTTTGCGCACGCCGCCGGGCCGGTCCGCGTAGTTGTACGCCAGGATGAACCCCGAAATCAGAAAGAAAAAGCTGACAAACACATACCCGATATTCACGATCGGATACAACGTGAACCGCGGATGCGCCGTCCACGTCAGCCCTGTGCCGGGCGTGAAGTGAAACATCAGGATCGTCAACGCCAGCAAGGTCCGAAGCCCCGTCAGGGCTGGCAGTGCCGGCTTCCGCGCCGCCTGTACCGCGCGGGGTTGCAGCTCTAGAGCAGGCTCACCCGTTGAGGTCGGGGCCGAACGTTCTTCCACTTGCAGTAAGGGCACAGAGATTTGGACGTACACTCGCCGCCAGAAGTCCACTCGCGCGGCCGAATAGCCAGTTTATCTGCTGTGCAACCTAACTACTCCAGATCCACCTTCGTAAACCCGAGTCCCTCCAGCATCGCCCGCACAGTCTCTCGCGCGTTCTTCGTCGCGACATCCAGGATGCCGTCAGTCAATGCCGCCTGCTGCAACTCACCCTGCGCCTTCGCCCGCGTAGCCGTTTCCAGGTTAGGATCAGGCCCCACGAACAGCCCCGTATCCCGCTGATACACCCGCGTTCTTGCGTTGTCGATGGTCGTGACAAACACCTCGCTCGGCGGCAGCACCAGCCGGATCGCTCGCCCCTGCGGCCCGCCGCTCATCTGCACACTGTCCGGCTTCAGCTTGCTGAAATCAATCCCCGCCACGGTCTGCCCATGCACGATCATCAGCAGCCGGTCGCCCGCGAGCACATCCGGCAGCACCGGGTTCGACTCCTTGCTCTCCACCACCGTGTCCAGCGAGTACGTCACCGTCTCCAGCCGATTCAGCCGCTGCACCCGTTCCACCACATCCGGCGCCGAGAGAAACGTCTGGGTCCGCCCGCTGATCAGGCTCGCAAGCCGCCCGGCCAGCCCCGTCCGCGCGCTGTGTACAAAGAACCCGAGCGCGCACGCACCGAGAACCACCGCAAGCAGCACGCCAACAACCGCTCCCGCCGCCCCACTCCGCCGCTCTTCCACCCGGTATTGCGTCGTCATTTTCTCGCCTGCGTCCAGCGTATCCGACCCGCGTCCACCGCACCCGCGGCACACGCCCAGCCTGGCCATCATAAGCGCGCCGCCGCCGCTCTCCGTGCTCGGTACACTGTTTCTGTGGACAGGGTTCGTCTAGGCCGCGCCTTAGGCTACGGAACACGACATGCCGCCAAGACCCTCGCCGCGGTGGTCGAGGCCGCCGCCGCCCCAGATTCAGCCCAACCCCACCATCCAGCTAGCCCAGCCGCCCCGCCGCCCCCCTCGCGGCCGCGGCGTGAACCCGCTCCCCCGAGCTTCCGTCCGCCGGAGCCCGCGAACCTCCGCGCCGGCGCTCGCAACTTCAAACGCTCCTTCTGGCACCCCCTGGCCGCCTTCTCCGGAGCCCTTTGGCTTCGCGTCACCGGCCTCTTCTTCGCCCTCATCGCCATCACCATGGCCGGCGGAGCCTGGCACCTCCGCAATGCCCTCCACCCCACCCCCGGTACGCCGACCCCGCACCGCCTCTGGGCCTACCTCCTCTTCGCCACGCTCTTCGGCTACTTCGCCATCAGCAGCTTCGTCCGAGCCAGCCTCAAAGAGCGCCGCGCCGCCCAGCGCTAACCAGCCAAGCCCACTCTCAGTTTGCTACCCTGACGGAGCCAACTCAAACGCCGCGCCAACACCGCGTACCCCGCGAACACAGCGTTTGCAGTTACCAAATCCCGCCCCACGGACCCAAACACATGGCCACCACAGATCAAGTCCTCACCGACCAGCCCATCTCCCTCCGCCGCACCGCCCTCCACGCCACCCACCACAGCCACAAGGCCCGCATGGTCGACTTCGGCGGCTGGGACATGCCCGTCCAATACGAAGGCCTCGTAGCCGAGCACATGGCCGTCCGCACCGGCGTCGGCCTCTTCGACGTCAGCCACATGGGCGACATCCAGCTTCGCGGCCCCAACTCCCTCGCCGCCGTCCAGAAGCTCCTCATGAACGACGCCTCCAAGCTCCAGATCGGCCAGGCCCACTACTCGGCCATGCTCTACCCCAACGGCACCTTCGTCGACGACGTCATCCTCCACAAGCTCGGCGAAAACGACTACCTCATCGTCATCAACGCCGGCACCCGCGAAAAAGACGTCCAGTGGGTCCGCAAGGTCCTCGCCGGCATGTCCGGCGTCCACATCATGGACGTCAGCGACTACTACACCCAGCTCGCCATCCAGGGCCCCAAGGCCAAGGACACCCTGCAGAAGCTCACCGGCGTAGACCTCACCCCCATCAAGAACTACTGGTTCACCTGGGGACAGGTCGCCGGCTGCCACAACGTCCTCATCGCCCGCACCGGCTACACCGGCGAAGACGGCTTCGAGATCTACATCCCCGCCGACGAGCCCACCAGCGCCCGGGTCTGGGGCGAGGTCCTCGCCGCCGGCCAGGAGTTCGGCATCGTCCCCTGCGGCCTCGGCTCCCGCAACACCCTCCGCCTCGAGTCCGCCATGGCCCTCTACGGCCACGAGATCTCCGACGAACTCAACGTCTTCGAGGCCAACCTCGGCCGCTACTGCAAGCTCGACAAGGGCACCGACTTCGTAGGCCGCGAAGCCCTCCAGGCCATCCACGACAACGGCGGCCCCACCAAGCGCCTCGTCGGCCTCGAGATGCTCGACCGCGGCATCGGCCGCGACGGCTACCCCGTCCTCTCCCCAACCGGCGAGCGCATCGGCTACGTCACCTCGGGCTCCCCCGCACCGTTCCTGAAGAAGAACATCGCGCTAGCGTACGTCCCCATGGCGTACATAGAGCCCGGCACAGAGGTCGCGGTCGAAGTCCGCAACGCGCCCGTCCGCGCCAAAGTAGTCCCCACGCCCTTCTACAGGCGCCCCAAGCCCGCCGCCACCACAGCAGCACAGCGCCCGTCATCACCGCCCCACTCTCCTAACCCACGATGACGTCCTCTCGCGCGATCGCCACTCTGGTCCTCGCCTGCTGCGCCGCGCTCGCCGCCGCGCAGCAGGCCACCACGGCGAAGCCAGAGGACACCGAGGTCTGGCAGCCCGTCCCGCCCGTCGTCACCCCCGGCGCAACCGACAGCGCCCCGCCCTCCGACGCGATCATCCTCTTCAACGGCAAAGACCTGAACCAGTGGGTCATGGCACAGGACCACTCGCCCGCGAACTGGACCGTAGCCAACGGCATCCTCACCGTAAAAAAGGGCCCGGGTGCCGGCAACATCGAAACCAAAGCGCCGCTTCAAGGACTACCAACTCCACCTCGAGTGGCGCATCCCCGACAACATCACCGGCAGCGGCCAGGCCCGCGGCAACAGCGGCGTCTTCCTCGCCTCCACCGGCCCCGGCGACGCCGGCTACGAGCTCCAGATCCTCGACTCCTACAACAACAAGACCTACGTCAACGGCCATGGCCGGCAGCCTCTACAAACAGGCCATCCCCCTCGCCAACCCCGCCCGCAAACCCGGCGAGTGGCAAACCTACGACATCGTCTGGACCGCCCCCCCTTCAACCCAGACGGCACCCTCAAGACCCCGCCTACGCCACCGTCCTCTTCAACGGCGTCCTCGTCGAAAACCACTTCGCACCTCCAGGGCGAAACCCGCTACATCGGCAAGCCCTTCTACAAAGCCTTCGACACCGCCCCCATCAAGCTCCAGGCCCACGGCGACCCCAGCAATCCCATCAGCTTCCGCAACATCTGGGTCCGCGAACTCCACTGAGCCAGCCGCCGTAGCCACCCCACCTAGCGCCACGCCAACTTCCGCGTTGGTCGGCCGAACTCCGCCTTCGGTCTTTTCGACCGCGCCAACGCACCGATCTCTCGCCCTCCCATCGCATCCTCTACAATCAGCCTCGGAGACATAACAAACGCATGGCTTACCCCCAGAACTACCGCTACGCCAAGTCCCATGAGTGGCTGGCGCTCGACGGCGAAAACGGCACGGTTGGCATCACCGACTACGCGCAGAACTCCCTCGGCGACATCGTCTTCGTCGAACTCCCCAAGGTAGGCCAGAACATCGAGGCCGGCTCCACCTTCGGCTCCGTCGAGAGCGTCAAGGCCGTCAGCGACCTCTACGCCCCCATCTCCGGCACCGTCACCGAGGTCAACGAAAACCTCAACTCCGCGCCCGAGACCCTCAACGCCGACGCCAACGGCACCTGGATCCTCAAGCTCACCGTCACCAACTCCGACGAGGCCAACGCCCTCCTCTCCGCCGCCGACTACGAAAAGTTCGTCGCCGAAGAAACCGGCCACTAGCCAGCTGCGTCCACCGCGTCTCCGCGTCCGCTGCGTTTGCCTTCGCGCGGCCCTTAGCGAACCCTTGGCGCCCTCAGCGTCAGCTGTTGCAGCTAAGCAGGTACTGAAGCCCATGCGCTATCTCCCCAAATCGCCCCAAGACCGCGCCGAGATGCTCGCCGAAATCGGCGTCTCCTCCATCGACGACCTCTTCGCCGTCATCCCCGAGGAGTACCGCCTCTCCCGCGACCTCGACATCCCGCGCCAGCAGTCCGAAAGCGAGATCCTCGACCGCTTCAAGGCCTACGCCGCCAACCTCGCCTCCGGTGACGCGAACGAGCTAGCCAAGCTCCCCAGCTCGCAGCGCTTCGCCAGCTTCCTCGGCGCCGGCGCCTATCGCCACTACCGCCCCGTGGTCATCGACGCCCTCGTCCAGCGCGGCGAGTTCCTCACCAGCTACACGCCCTACCAGCCCGAGATCGCCCAAGGCACCCTCCAGGCCATGTTCGAGTTCCAGACCATGATCTGCGAACTCACCGGCATGGAGATCGCCAACGCCTCCATGTACGACGGCTCCACCGGAGCAGCAGAGGCGCGTCCTCATGGCCTGCCGCGTCACCGGCAAATCCGGCTGCGTCGTCGCCCGCTCCGTCCACCCCGAGTACCGCGAGGTCCTCCGCACCTCCACGCAGCACCAGGGCATCGACATCGCCGAGTTCGGCTACGACCGCCAAACCGGCCGCATCGACACCGCCGCCCTCGAAGCCGCCATCAAGCCCGACACGGCCGCCGTCCTCATCCAGTCCCCCAACTTCTTCGGCACGGTCGAGGACGTAGCCGCCATCGCCGAGATCGCCCACGCCAAGGGCGCGCTGCTCATCGTCTCCATCGCCGAAGCCGTCTCGCTCGGCATCGTCAAGCCCCCCAAGGAAGCCGACATCGTCTCCCTCGAGGCCCAAAGCTTCGGCGTGCCCGTCGGCTTCGGCGGCCCCTACTGCGGCGTCATCGCCTGCAAGGAAAAGTTCCTCCGCCAGATGCCCGGCCGCCTCGTCGGCGAAACCAAGGACGTCAACGGCAAGCGCGGCTTCGTCCTCACGCTCTCCACCCGCGAGCAGCACATCCGCCGCGAAAAGGCCACCTCCAACATCTGCACCAACCAGGCGCTCGTCGCCATGATGGTCACCATCTTCATGACCGTCTACGGCAAGCAGGGCCTCAAGGAACTCGCGGAGCAAAACCTCGCCAAGGCGGATTACCTGCGCAAATCCCTGTTGAAGAACGGTGCAAAAACCCTCTTCGACGGCTCCCCGCGCTTCCACGAGTTCGTCCTGGACACCGGCGCCCCCGCCGCCGAAGTGAACGAAGCCCTGCTCGCCAAAGGCATCATCGGCGGCCTCGCCCTCGCGAAGTGGTACCCCGAACTCGGCGAAAACGCCACCCTCTGGTGCGCCACCGAACTCACCACCCGCGCCCAGATCGACGCCGCGGCCGAAGTCCTCACCACCGTGGGCCAACGCGATCTGGTCAGCGCCGACTAACGCCGACCAAACCACCTCTTCCACAACCAACGCCGCGCCCCGGGCGTCACACCCATGTGCTTGTGCCCGAGGCGATCCGCGAGTTCTTTCGCTGCAAGGTGCTGCGCCCTCTGCTGCGCCTCCTACGCGGGGGCGTCACCCCCCGCCGTCTCGCCTGGAGCATCGCCCTCGGCATGGTCATCGGAATCAACCCCTCCGTAGGCGTCACCACGCTGGTGGTGATCATGCTCGCCTGGACCCTCGGCCTCAACCAGGTCGCGTCCCAGATCGGCGCCCACGTCGTGGCACCGCTTCACATCCTTCTGATCATTCCGTTCATGCAGCTAGGCGTGCATCTCTTCCACACCCGCCGCCTCCCGCTCAACCGCCGCCAGATCGAGCACCTCGCCCACCATCCCTTGCGCCTGGTGCACGAGATCTGGCAATGGGAGTGGCACGCCCTCATCGTCTGGGGCGTCGTCGCTGCCATAGCGATGCCTCTGCTGGCGGTCTACATCCGGCGCGCCCTGGTCCTGCTCATGCGCCGCCACCGAGCGCTCGTGCAATCCCGCCCCGCTCTGCACTAATCGGATTAGCCTCGTCAAGCACGCCGGACCAGGACTGCACCCCATCGCCGCCGATGAACTTGCCCCGGGGCTCGCACCCATGAATACATAGTCGCGTACATGGAAGGCCGTCGCATGGCGAAGCTGATCTACATGATGAACACGTCGCTCGATGGCTACACCGAAGACGAGAATGGCCGCTTTGACTGGGGCGCACCCAAAGACGAAGAGGTGCACACCTGGATCTTCGCGCATGTGTCGTCATTCCGCACGCTTCTGTACGGACGAAGAATGTACGAGACGATGCAGTACTGGGAGACCGCACACACCCTTTCCGATCAGCGAGCCTTCGTGCTCGAGTTCGCGAGGCAGTGGCAGACAGCAGAGAAAATCGTCTACTCGACGACCCTCACCGAGCCGCGCAGCGCACGCACAACAATCCAGCGCGCGTTCGACCCTGATGCCATCCGTCAGCTGAAGGCAACTGCCGAAGCCAACATCGCCGTGGCAGGCCCTGAACTAGCCGCACAGGCTATACAGGCGGGGCTTGTCGACGAGTTCCAGATGCGTGTCTGCCCCGTGGTCATCGGCGGCGGAAAACGGTACTTCCCGAGTGGTCTTCGGCTGGATCTGGAATTGGTCGAGCAGCGGCGATTCCGTAGCGGCGACCTCTTTCTGCGGTATGCCCTCCGCCCCCAATCAGCGTGACAACCGTGCCTCACGCAACACCACATTCCCTTCCGTGTGACCGCGCATCTTCACGCCAGACACGCGCGTCACGATAGCCGCCCCTCCCCGCTGAGGTACGCTGGAAAAGCGTACCGAGGCGAACCATGACCGATCTCCACACCTACAACGTCACGATCACCTGGACCGGCAATCTCGGCACAGGCACCACGGGGTACAAGCACTACAGCCGCGACTTCGCGCTCGAAGCCGAAGGCAAACCCGCCATCGCGGGTACCGCGGACACCGTCTTTCACGGCACGCCCGGCCGCTGGAACCCCGAAGAGATGCTCGTCGCCGCGCTCTCCTCGTGCCACAAGCTCAGCTACCTCCACCTCTGTGCGGTCAACGGCATCGTGGTCACCGCCTATAAAGACCACGCCCAAGGCTTCATGCGCTTCGACTCCGCCACCGGCGCCGGCCGCTTCGAAAAGGTGATCCTGCGGCCGGAGGTCCAGATCACCGCCGCGTCCGACCCGGCGCTCGCACAGGAACTGCATCACAAAGCGCACGAGCTCTGCTTCATCGCCAACTCGGTCAACTTCCCCGTCCTCAACGAAGCGACCGTCGTCACCGAGCAGCCAACCACGGAGACAGCCGTTGGATATTAGCGCCATCGAAGGCCAGGAACTCACCGCCGTCGAGTTCGTCGGAGACTACCTGCGCCTCCGCTTCGCCGACGCGCCCGGCTCCGCAGGCCCCATGCTCACGCTCTACGCCTGGCCGCACATCCTGCTGGCCGAGTTCTCCATCGCCTTCGGCGAGCCCGAATACCGCAACGCCCTCTGCGCCCAGATCGGCGAAACCAGTCGCCACCGCCCGCCTCGAAGAGATGGACTCCCTCACGCTCGAGTTCGAATCCGGCACCGTCCTCGCCCTCAGCCTCCGCGAAGAAGACCTCGACGGCCCCGAAGCGGGCAGCTACTCCGAAGACGGCAGCGGCGAAGGCGAGATCGAGTTCTAAGCCGATCTACCCGCATAGAAGCTGACATGCCTAGCAAACGCGTCATCTCGAACACCAAGGCGCGTCATCTCGAACCACCTAAGAAGCGTCATCTCGACCGGAGCGAGACGGCTTTATCGTCTCGCGCATGGAGAGACCCCCGCATTTTGTCCGGAGCGCCACGACGCTCAACTGCGAAGACTCAGGCTCCCTTGCACGCCAACGAACCAAGGCGCCCCAAACGGGACGCCTCCGCTCGCTTCTGCAGTCACAGCTCAGTACCGCCGAATGAACGTATCCCGCGGCATCCCAGCCCGCCGCGCATGCCGCAACGCGGCCCGTGCCTCGGCCTCGCTCGTAGGCCCAGCCAGCGCCACCAGGTACGGTCCGTGCCCTGAAGGACTGACCACCTCCGCATGCACACCGCGGCTGCGGCTGATGCGATCCGCCTTCGCCTGCGCCTGCCCCTGGTGGTTATAGGTCCACGCGATCACATACCATCCATGCCCGGCAGCAGCCGCAGGGGCCACAGGCGCGCGCTCGGCCACAGGAGCCGGAGCCACAGGCTGCGGATGCCGGGGCAGCAGGTTGCGCAGCGACCGGTGCCGGTGCCGCAGCGGTCTGCTGCGGGGCCGCCGCAGCAGCAGGGGCCGACTGCACCACTGGCGCAGGCTGCGCGGACTTGCTGCCCAGGAAGTGCCACGCCAGCAGCGCAATCACCAGCGCCGACGCAATGCACACCGCCCAGATCTTGCCCATCGACAGCCCGTTGGTCTCCTCGACCGGCGCGACGCGCTCCGCACGCACAGGAATCGCCGGCTCCGGCCGAACCTGCGCGACAGGAACAGGCCTCGCCTCCACCGGAACGGCAGTACGCGCCGCAGGCGTCGCAGGCTGCGACACCGCTGCCTTCTGAGCCGCGCCGTTACTCGCCCCCGGCGTCAGCCGGCTTCACAGGACCAGCCGCCGCCTTCGGCTTCGCCGAAAACGCCACCGGATCCAGAAACGCCCCAATCTGCTCAAGCGTCCAGCTTCCGTCCAGCGCCCGCGGAATCACGCGGCTAAACGGCTCCGGAAGGTTCAGCGCCGGGTTCCACTCCTTCTCCAGTGTCAGGCACTGGAACAGCAGCATGCCCATGTCGTGGACATCGCGCTTGCGCAACCCCGCACAGCCCTCCGGGGTATTGAACTCCACATCGGCGACGCACTCGCGCACGCAGTCGCTGCGCAGCTTCACCGTCTCGCCCACCGCCAGCACATTCGACGGCTCCACATGCTCATGCACCAGCCCGTTGTCGTGCAGCGCCAGCAGCGCCGCCACAACACTCTTCGCGACCTGCGTCGTCTCCGCTGCCGTCAGCGGCCGCTCCTTCAGCACGTCGCCCAGGTTCGCGTCGTCCGGCTCCATCAGGGCATACGTCAGCGGCACGCCATCAAACGTGGTCTTCCCGACCTGCTCAATCTCGATCAGGTTGTCCTGGTGCACCTCGGCAACCTGGCTCCAGCGCCGTAACTGCTCGTCTTCGTCGTAGTGCGCCTCGGTCAGGCGAATGACGGCAGAGTGCCCGGAGTTGTCTGATGTCGTGAAGAACCCGTTACGGCCCTCAGAGCGCAGAAGCCGGCCGAGCGTGTACGCCCCGGCGATGGTCCTGCCTTCGTATTCTGTCCAAAGATGCATGGAAGTTCGCTCCGATTCTTGTGGATAGCACTTGCGTTCCGGGCACAGCGAGCTGGTTAGCTCGAAACACGAGGTCGCCCGGAGCTACTAATGGCTCCCCTCTATTGTCAATGACGCGAACAGGGTGTGCTCCCGGTTCATCGCACGGCGATAGAAAAGCACCTGTGGGAATCTAGGGTGGCAACCTCCGGCCGCACTTCGAGATGCCGCCCTGGCCGACTCTCATCAAAGTCACTTCCAGTCTGCGAAAAACCCGCTCCCGGCGCTCCACCGCTCAAACGCTCCGCCAAGCCGGATATGAGAACCTTGAACGAGCGGCCAGACATGGCCAGCGCCCGGCTGAAACCCTGCCCGGGAACCCCGTAGGAACACGCATGCCAGACGAAAAGTTCATCGGAACACCCCGCAAAGCGACGACGCACGTCAACCAGAACGAAGACCTCATCTTCGAAAAGTCCTCGCCCGGCAAGAAGGGCTACCGCCTCGCCGAACTCGACGTCCCCGCCGTCAACGCCGCGGAACTTCTAGGCGATGCGGCCCGCACCGATGACCTTGGCGCCATGCCTGAGCTGAGCGAGATCGAGATCATCCGCCACTTCACCCGGCTCTCGACCTGGAACTACGCCATCGATCTCGGCATGTACCCGCTCGGGCTCCTGCACGATGAAGTACAACCCGCGCATCAACGAGGCCGTGGCCCGCCTCGAAGGCCTCGCCGAAGCCCACCCCTACCAGCCCGAGTCGCTCTCGCAGGGCGCGCTCGGCATCATGAAGCTGCTCAGCCACTGCCTCATCGAGATCACCGGCATGGACTGCATCACCCTGCAGCCCGCGGCCGGCGCGCACGGCGAGTTCACCGGCATCCTGCTCGCCCGCGCCTATCACCAGAGCCAGGGCAATCCCCGCACCAAGATCCTCATCCCGGACTCCGCGCACGGCACCAACCCCGCCACCGCCGCCATCTGCGGCTACCAGGTCGCCAACCTCAAGTCCAACCCGAACACCGGCATGGTCGACCTCGCCGAGCTTGAAAAGCTCGTCACCGAAGACGTCGCCGCCCTCATGCTCACGAACCCGTCCACCATCGGCGTCTTCGAGTCCGAGATCCACAAGATCGCCGACATCCTCCACGCCAAGGGCGCCCTGCTCTACATGGACGGCGCCAACATGAACGCGCTCGTCGGCAAGACCCGCCCCGGCGACTTCGGCGCGGACGTCATGCACCTCAACCTCCACAAGACCTTCTCCACCCCGCACGGAGGCGGTGGCCCAGGCTCCGGTCCGGTCGCCTGCAAGAAGATCCTCGAGCCGTTCCTCCCCACACCCGTCCTCACCACGCGTCAGGACGGCACGCTAGGCCTCGACTACAACCGCCCGCAGTCCGTCGGCCGCGTGAAGGCCTGGTACGGCAACTACGGCATGTTCATCCGCGCCCTGGCCTACATCCTCGCCAACGGCCCCGACGGCCTCCGCCAGACCACCGAAGACGCCGTCCTCAACGCCAACTACCTCCGCAAGAAGCTGGAAGGCACCTTCGAGCTGCCCGTACAAGTCGCCCTCGATGCACGAGGTCGTCTTCTCGGACAAGCTGCAGGCCCGCAACGGCGTAAAGACCGGCGACATGGGCAAGCGCCTCATCGACTACGGCTTCCACGCCTACACCGTCAGCTTCCCGCTGGTCGTGCAAGGCGCCATGATGATCGAGCCCACCGAAAGCGAATCCCGCGAAGAGCTGGACCTCCTCGTAGACGCCCTGAAGCAGATCGCCCGCGAAGCCGAAGAGAACCCCCAGCTCGTAGCCACAGCGCCCCACAACACCCGCCTGCAACGCCTGGACGAAACCACCGCCGCCCGCAAGCCCATCCTCCGCTGGAAAGCCCCGCCAGCCAACACCCCAGTAACCCCGGACACCGCCGCCAAAGAGTGGTAGCGCGGCAGACAACGGACTGAACGAACTAGCGAAGCGCAGCCTCAATGCTGCGTTCCGCGACTAGGTCCCGGCCTGCTGGAAGCGCCTACAGCTTGCTCGTGTTCGAACTGCCATCGGGCTGAATCCGCCGAGGTCCCTGTACCGCTCGTCTATGACGGCAGAAGCTAACCGAGTTGGCTACCGGCTCGATATCCTCGTCGAACGAACTATCCTCGAGGTTAAGTCCATCGAGCATAGCCCAGTGCACCGCGCAACTGCTGCTACCTGCTCTCAGGCCGCCGCCTGGCTCGCTCAACTTCAACGTAGCTCCAAGACGGCATCTCGGTAGTAAACGCTTCTAAACGAAATCAACGCAAGGCCGCAGGTACCGCAAAGGACGCCAAAAACCCGCGAAACCTAGCGCACCCTTGCGCCCTTAGCGTCAGTTCTACCCGCCACAAACTCCAAAGGCACCACAGCATCCTTATCCGCCCACCGGATATGCAACATCGCCCGCTTCGGCGTGATGTCGCTGAAGCTATACGACAGCGTCTCCCGTGGCGACGAGAGATCCGTCACCCGCATAGGCACCCGCCCGAGGTCCTGGCTCTCGTCGTACTGCGTCCCCCACTGCCCCGTCTTCTTGTTCACAATCAACTGCCACCCTGACGCAGTCGGCAGTACATCCAGCGTGTACGACCCAGCCGGCACCAACAAGTTCCCGATCCGCACATCACGACTCGTCACAAAGCTCGTAGCCTCATTCGCGCCCGCTCGCCACCACTTGTCATACGGAACCACGTCGCCAAAGATCTTCCGTCCCTTCACCGAGGGCGCCCCATACGAGATCTCAATCTTCGTCGAGGCCCCGCCCGCATCATGCGACAACGCCAGCAGGTGTCGCGGACTCGGCAATGGCTTCCCACTCTTATCGGTCGCCATCACAATCTTGTCGGTCTGACCATTCGCCGTCGCGCTCTGCGCATGCGCCGCAAACGGCATCACGCACAGCACTCCTGCCAAGCAACCACTCACAAAAGCACGCACAAACTCACCTCACATCAGAAGTCTCTTGGGCCCCAGCCACCATAAGGCGACCACCGCACGCCATGCTACCCTAGACAGGTAGCCGCTTCCCACCACAAGCGCCCGTAGCTCAGCTGGATAGAGCAACAGCCTCCGAAGCTGTAGGTCAGACGTTCGAATCGTCTCGGGCGCACCATCCTTCAAAATCTTTGGACACAGTCGCACCCGCGATGCACCATCGCGGGTCATCCCCACGCGTCCACGGTGACGACCTTCCTGCCGCGTTCACGCGCCTCCAGCAGCAGCAACTCCGTCGCGCGCACCGTGTCGCTGCGGTCGCAGCCCATCTGCTCGTCGAAGCCGTCATGCAGCAGGATGTTCGCACCGCGCCCTCGCTGCTCGCAACATGTCTGCATCCCGCGATCGATCGAGCCGCAAAATCCCGCCAACCCCAATCGGCTCCCAATCATTCCCCTGCACATTCCACTGCACAGGTTCCAGCCCCATCTCGCGCACAAGGCGCACAATCCCGGGGCGCCGGGCCCCAAACGGCGCGCGAAAGTACCGCACCGGCACACCCAGCGCATCCTCCAACACCCGGTTGCAAGCCCGAATCTCATCCTCAACGAGCCGCAACGGCTTGTTCGCCAGAAACGGATGCGTCATCGTGTGATTCCCAATCACATGTCCCGCCGCGTGCACCTCGCGCACGATGTCAGGCCGCTGCCGCACAAACTCGCCGATCATGAAGAACGTCGCACGCACCCCAAACCGAGCCAGAACCTCCAGCAACGGCCGCGTCGACCGGTCATTAGGGCCGTCGTCATAGGTCAGCGCCATCTCGTTCGGATCATCGCCCGCCACCAGCGTCCGGCCCAGCAACTGCGACTCCGGCTTTCTCGCCAGCAACGCCAGCGCGCCCAGCGATCCGGCCGCAACGGCACCGCCCATGATCAGCTTGGTCTTCGACTTCGCGAACGTACTTCCCTGCTCTGTGGACACTGGCTGCGAGTCTACCCATTCCCGCCCGGGCACAGCAACGAAACCTCGCCCGCAACACCGAACGTCAGTTGCAGAGAGCCAGCTTCGTGCACCAAGCTGCAACATCTACGCTAGGAACGTTAGAACGCAACAGCGCCAGCACCTCTTCCGCATGCCCCTGCGGCTTCACGTTCGCGAACACATGCAGCAGCCGACCATCGGACCCAATCACGTACGTCGTGCGCTCCACTCCGGTGACCGGCTTGCCGTACATCGTCTTCTGCTTCAGCAGATCGAACCGCTTGATGATCTCCTGGTCCTTGTCCGCCAGAAGCGTGTACGGCAGCTCAAACTTGTCCTTGAACTTCTTCTGCGCCTTCACCGTGTCGCGCGAGATCCCCAGCACCACCGCGCCCGCCTGCTCCAACGCCGCAAACTGATCGCGAAACCCGCACGCTTCAACCGTGCAGCCCGGCGTATCGGCCTTGGGATAGAAAAACAGGATCACAGGCTTGCCGAGGAAGTTCGACAACGTGACGGGCAGCCCATCCTGATCGGGCAACGTGAAATCTTCTACAACTTCGCCGACTTGTGGAGCGGGCATGCTTTCTGGATCTCCTTACGTCCAGCATAGCGGGAATCTTTCAACCGTCACCCGACGCGCGCATCCAGGCCTCCACCTCGGCCAGCGAGCGGACGATCTCCGCCTGCCCCGGACAAGGCTTCGTCTCCGTGCCCTCCATCAAGAACGCCTGCCGCAACCCAGCCGCATTCGCCGCCGCAACATCGCCGCAGCGATCCCCCACCATCACCGACCGCGCAAGATCCAGTCCAAGATCCCGGGCCGCCCGCAGCAACATCCCCGGCCCGGGCTTGCGATCCTCATGCTCGCGCTTCCACTCGCCTACGCCATGCTCTGGGTGGTATGGGCAGTGATACACCGCATCCAGCGGCGCGCCCTCACGCTGGAAGTGCTCACCCATCCACTCCATCAGCGCCTGGAACTGCGCCGTCGTATAGTACCCCCGCGCAATTCCAGACTGGTTCGTCACCACCACCAGCTTGTACCCAAGCCCCCGCGCCGTCCGAGCCAGCGAGAAGATTCCATCCACCCACCGCACCTCCTCCGGCCGGTGCAGATACCCCACCTCTTCATTGATCACCCCATCGCGATCCAGAAACAGCGCCGGTGCTCCTCGCTCCATCACGACTCCACTCGCACGTGCGGTTCGATCTGCAGCAGTCCCGTATGCGTCGGCGTCAGCACGCGCGGCCTCAAACTCCGTCCCTCTGCCCGCACCCGCAACAGGATCTCCACCTGGGCCAGCACCATCCCCGGCGTCACCTGGTCCATGCAGCCGTTGTGCGGACACGGCGCATACTCGCGCCCGTCGTAGCACGGCCGGCAAGCAAACCCCTCGCCGCCCCACAGCGCCACGCAGTTCGCCCTTTGCGGCAATCGTCCATGCGGGTCCGTCGGCCCAAAGATCGTCACAATCGCGGTGGACGTAATCCCCGCGAGATGCAGCGGCCCCGTATCATGCGTCACCGTCACCGCGGCCGAGTCCAGCAACGAAAGCGTCTCCACCAAACTCAGTCCACCGATCAGATCCACGAAGCGGTCACTCGCCCTCGTCGCAAGCCCCTCAAAGTGCGCCGACGCCCAACGATCGTCAGGCCCACCCGCCAGCACCACCTCGTACCCACGGTCCACCAACTCTTCCGCGAGCACAACGTAGTTCGCGATCGCCCAGCGGCGCAGACCATCATCACGCAACAGGTTCTTCGCGCCCGCCGGAACCAACACGACCCGCTCTCTCCCTGGCCGCCGCAGGCCGCTCGCACCGGGGCAGGTCTCGGCGCGCGCACCGGAGCCAACTGCGAAGACGTCTCGGCATCGACGCGTCCGGTCAGAATCCGCGCATACTCATCCGTATGGTGACGGCCCTGCAACAGCGCCGTCGCGCGATGGTCCTTCGACAGCTCAATCCTGCGCCGCGCGCGCACCGGCGCCGTCAGGGCTCGGTACCGCCGGTCGTAGTACAACGTCGCGCACAGGTCGTAGCGCCCACGCGCGCGCAACACCCGCCATAGCGCAAGGAAATGCCGCAACCGCTGCAGCATGCTTCCGCCCAGAACTGCTCGCTCATCCACCGGGATCGCGTTCAGCCAGGGGTACAGCGCCAGCACCGGCGCGACACCCTCGCCCACAACCCAGTCCACGGCATACCCAGCCGCATGCATCGCCGCCGCCGCCGGAATTGCCATCACCACATCGCCAATGGCGCCCAGCTTCACAATCAGCAGCCGTTTGGCGCCGTTCTGGCTGCCCTCCCGCTGTGCAACGCGAGAGTGGGCAGTATCAACTGTTCCGTTCGGCGAGCTCACAGGCGACCCACCTTACTCCACACCCGCGTCAGACGACGCCGGCCAACGTTCATCGCGCAGAAACACGCCCTGGTGGCGCAAGACGCTGATGTGGGCCAGGTATCGCATCAGCAGCTCATACCGGTTCGGCCCCAGCACACGCAGCGCCGTGCGCAACAGCCGATGCACCATCGCCACGCGCCGATCCTCCGGATTGAACTGCTTCCACGTCGACTTCGCCGGCGCCGCCTGGCCCTTCACCAACCCCTGCGCCCGCGCAAACCTGCGCAAACGCCCCGTCAGCCGCAAACGGATCCGCACTCCCGCCCTCCGCCGGCGTGAAGTGCTCCTGATGCGCCGCAAACAGCCGCCGAGCCAGCCGCGTCACCGCCGTGCCATCCGAGAACCGGTCGAACCCATACGGCATCTGCTCCGCCTCCGACCGGTTCGCCGCCACCGCTCTCCGATACTCCGCAAACAAACCCACCAGGTCTGGCCGAGACGCGAGCGTAAACCGGTTCGTATGCCGCGAGAGAACCTGATCCTCGCCCAACTCCACGCCCGAAAAATGGAAGAACCGCAGCGGCACGCGCCCGCTCACCGGGCTTTCCACCTCATACCCGTTGCCATCACTTACCAGCACGCGCTCATGCAGATTCCAGTACGCCATGTTCAGACCGGCATCGCGCGAGATCGCCACGCCCTCAAACATCCCCGGCATCAGGTTCGCCCACTTCTGGTCGACAAACAGCCCCGTCCGGCCCTCGCTGAACCCCAGCGCGAGGCACCGCTGCTCCCACCAATCCAGCAGGCGCAAGCCCTCTCCGCTATGCTTCACCGCGATAAACCCAAGGTTGTACGTGCCGTTATAAAGCAGGTCCTGCTCCGACGGCGAGCGCCCATCCAACACCGGAGTCGTCATATGCGGCGTCAGCACCGCACTCGCCCCCGCATCCAGCGCCGCAAACACCGGATCCAACGGCGCATACACAAAGATGTCCGGGTCCAGATAGACCACCGCGTCAAGCGCGTACGCCCGCATCAGGTGCTTCAAAAACGTCGGCTTGACGTTGGTATTCAGCTCCAGGATGTCGTACTTCATCGCCTCGACCCGCACATCGCGCAGGCCGATCTCGCCCAGCATCACCGGCGTGAACGCCGCGTCCATCCCGAATGGCTTCGGGTCTGCCAGATCCGCCACAATCAGCACGAAAAACCGCTGATCCGGATGTTGCGCGACATACGAAGCAGCCAGCGTCCGCGCAAAGGCCAGGTAATTCGGCGAGACGATCGTACAAGCGGCCCGGCTCACAGCGTAACCGCCGCTTTACGGTTCAGCATCGGGCCTAGGATACCAAGCCAGTACGCTCTGAATCCCCGATCCGCACCCACGCACGCGCCTCCCCATCCCACCGCCGCACAGCGCGCGCCGGCGCGCCCACTGCGATCGTCCGTGCCGGGATCCGCCCCGTCACCACCGAGTTCGCCCCCACCACACAGCCATCGCCAATCTCGGCCCCCGCTAACACCACAACTCCATCGCCCAGCCACACATTGTCCCCAATCACGACCGGAGCGCTGGACATCAGTGGCCTCAGCGCAGGCGGCAGAGTCGGATCACTCGCAGCCTCCGCACCATACGCGCCATGCGCATGATCGCTGATCAATATGCGGCTCCCGCACAACAGGTGATCGCCGATCGTCACCCGGTTCAAACAAGCAATGTGCACGTTGTCCGACAGCCGCGCCGAGTGCCCGATCGTCAACTGCGGCTCGAACCGGTCACCCGCTGCACGTTCGCTATACCCCACGACCGCCTCCAGCCAGAGAAAATCCCGCGCATGGAAATCCCTCCCTAACCGGATATGGCTCAAGCCCAGCAACCGCGGCGAGCGCTCCGCCCTGAACCCCGGCGCCTTCATCTGCCGGGCCGTAAACCCGTCGCGAACGCGCCACACCGCGCTCCGGCATGCGCGCCCGAGCAAGCGCGTCCACCCGTTCGCCCGCGCAAACGCCGCGAGGTCGCTCAAAGCGCCTCGACCGGGCTGCCGATCAGCGGCGTCAGGCCCACTCGCAACCGGTGCCGGCGCACGCCGCCGCACCCGCAAGTACTGCGGCAGACCGCCCGGCCAATCGCACAAGAACACCGCATACGTGAACCAGTAAAACGCCATCACCGGGATGTAATCCAACGCACCGTCCCCGGCCGCCAGCACCATGTAGATAAGCAGCCCTTTCAGCGCCGCACGCTTCATCGGCGAGTTCAGCACGCGCGGATCCCAGAACAGAAACAGCACCGGGCTCACCATGATCAGCGTGAACGCGATCAGCCCCGTAAACCCCCAATACTCCGCAGCGGACGCGTACAGCACCTCCTGGAAGCCATAGAGCGGCCGCGACGGCAGAAACGTCGGATGCTGCGCTACCTCCACCTCTCCCATCCGGCTGCCCAACGACGCGTCAAACAGAAACTGCGCATAGTGTCCGCTGAACCCCGTAAACGCCACCGACACAAACACCAGCGCCAACGTTGCCATCACGCCAATGAATCGGCGCTTGGCCGCACCCAGGTAAAGGACCGGAAACGTCCTCACCTGCCGCCCCAGTTGCAGCGCCAGCGACAACACCTCGTGGAAGATCAACCCTACCCAAACGGTGCGCGACAACGTCAACAGGAGCGCCAGCCGCACCGTGAACCGCCGAAAGCGCGAGCCTTCCAGCCGCAAAAAGATCGGCAGGATGATCAGCGTCGACACACCGTAAAGATTGCCGTTGTTATACGTCGAGATCAGCTTCAGGAAGAACCCGCGCGCGATGCTCTTCGTCGTCTCCAACTCGCCGTAGTCCGCGGCGTTGATCGTCACATACGGTATCTCGATGAAGTGCCCCGTGATCGGATGCAGCACAAACAGGAAGATCCCGTAGATCGCGGCGTAGAACACGCAGTTCCGAAACCATCGCGCCAGCCGGTCCGCATCCAGCATCGGGAAGTACGGCGCAAACGCCAGCAGAAAGATCCACGGCAGACCGAACAGCCCCACAAAGGTGCTCACCGTGAACTGCATGCTCTCGACGCCATACGCCACGCCCGCATACACAAACAGCACCTGCATCGGCACCAGCAGCAGAACCGCCGCCATCACCCGTACCGGGAATCGCAGCGGCATCGCCAGCAGCCGCACCACCAGCGCAAGCGGCGCGAAGATCGCCAGCAGCAGATAACCCCAAGTCAGCGGGATGCCCGCCAGGAACCGGATGCCGCCCTTCGGCAGCAGCACCAGGAACACGATCAGCAGACAGCCGCACGCGGTCGCTAACGGTGCTCGTGGAACTCGTGGCCGGACAGCTTCCATCGCCGCAACCTCAGAACGCGCCGCGCAACCGGTGCAGCTTATGGCGGTGCTCAGGATTGCCCAGCACGCGGCCGATCACCAGCTTCAGCACAACTGCAAACAGCCCCGCAAGCACCCCGAACGCAAAGCACGCCTCCGCATACGTCTTCCGCGGTGGCCACGCCTTCGTCTCCGGTGCAAACGCGCGATCGATGACCTCAAACGCCGGGTGCGAAAAATCCTCATCCAGCCGCGCGTTCTGGAACTGCGTGTTCAACGAGTTCACCAGCGCCGCATGCGCCGCCACATCCCGCTCCGCCCGGTTCAGCGCCACCGTCACCGCAGGGATCTTCGAAGCCGGCGGCGCCGCACCCACCGGTGTCGATCCGCCTCCAGCCTCCTGCACGCGCTCCTCGGTCTCAAGCTGCGCAATTTGTGACCGTACCCTCTGTACCTCGGGGTTCTGGTCCGTCTCGCTCTGCTTCAGCACCGCAAGCTGCACCTCGAGCGCCGTGATCTGCTGCCGTATCCCCGCGATATTGCCGATCCCGATCGAAGCCTGTGTGCCAGGTGAGACCTCGCCCGTGCGCTCCTGCAGCCGTGCGTACGCGTCCTCCGCCTGGTTCAACTGCGTCCGTTGTTCCTCAAGCTGCTGGTCATAGAAGCGACGCGTCTGTGTCGCCTGCGCCTGGGCCATCTTGTCGCTCAGGTCCTGCAACCCTTGCAGATACGCGTTGGCAATCATCGCCGCGTTCTGCGAGTTGCTGTCACGCACCGCAACCGTCACGATGGAATCGCCGCCCACCGAAAACGTACTCTTTGTCGTCAAGATGTTCCGCGCAGTCTCGTAGCTGTGCGTCCCAAACAACTGCAGCAGGTGGGCGCGGTCGATGATATCGTCCTGCACGCTCCGGCTGGCCAGCAGCCCAAGGTACAGATTTCCCGGCCCGCGCGGCGAAAAGATCGACGACAGCGTATCGGCCTCTGTGTGCCCCTGCGATCGGCAGAAAGGTAGCCGTCGCCACATACTGCGGCTTCAGCGAGTACACGTACGCCAGTGATGCCACGAACACCACAACGAAGACGATCAGCGCCAGCTTCCACTGCGACACCAGCGCCGCAAACACCGCAACCAGATCGATCCCCTCCTCCGGCACCGATTCGGTGTCGTAGGGGAGGTTCTCTGTCATCACGTCGCCGTTGTTCATGTCCCTGATTGCTTTCTTGCAGGCGGCCTCGACCTCCGAGCGCCGCGTTGAAACCGTTACGGCCGCGACAACAGGTAAAGCGTCGCCGCGCTATAGCCAAAGCCGGTCAGGATCGAAGCAATGTCCATTACACGCTGGAAACCCGCCCGACGGTCGATGACCGGCGGCATCACAAGCGTGTCGCCGGGAAACACCGGCGCCTTCTTCACATCGCTGTACTGCTGGCTCACCACCGAGCCGTCCGCCCGCAGAATAAACGACCGCTTCTTGTCCGCATCGCGATCCGGCCCACCCGCCCGGCGCAGGTACTCCATCATCCGGCTCCGCGGCGTGTAGACAAACGCGTTGGCGTTATACACCTGGCCCTCCACCGTCACGCTCGAGGGCACCCTCGGCACCACAAAGCGGTCACCGTCCTCAAGCGCCAGGTCCGGAACCGTGTCCACGCCCACGCTGTTCGGCTTCAGATCCAGCACAATCCGCCCGCTCGGAACCACGCGCCGCAGCCGCGCCACCGCCGCCCGGGCCTGCGCCTCCGACGCGGTTCGCCGCCGCCTGATCCGAAGCTCGAAACCGCTCGCGCCGAGTTGTTCGCCGTCACCGACGAGATCTGCGCCTCCAACTGATCGGCGTACTCCTGCAACCGCTGCTCCTCCACCCGCCGCGTCGACTCGCGCGTGAACTCCGAAGCATACAGGTAAGCCTCGGGCGTAAACCCGCCCGCGCGCAGCAGCAGACCCCGCAGCGTCTCGCCCGGAAGCACGCTGTACACGCCCGGCGCAACGAACTCACCTTCCAGCCGCACATAGCGCGTCTGCTGCGTCGAAGGCACGCGGATGTCCGCGGTCGAGAAGATCGTCACCACATCGTTCGGCTGCAGCTCGAGGTCCTGCGATCCATCGCGGTCCAGCACCAGCTTGCCCAGGTTGAACGGGATCAGCGACGTCTTCAGATTCTCCGTGCTCAAGCGCTCAATGACCGCGTAGCTCCAGTCAATATCCGGGGCGCTCAGAATCACATCATTCCGCGCCGCAAAGGTGCCATTGTTGGCCGTCAGCGCACCCGCCACCGCGCTGCCTCCCGCCTCCACGCCTCCGTTATTGCGCGAGGTCGCAACCGCCGGCTGTTGTTGCTGCGTCTGGTCCGACTCCCTGGGCGGCGCTTTGCGCTGATGCTTGGCGTTGTCTGCGAGTTCGTACCCTGCGCTCCCTGCGTCGGTCGTCTGCATGCGCGGTCTGGGCGTTCGCTTCCACCGCCTGCGGCCTCGTGTTCAGGCCCAGCGCGCCCTCGTTGGACTGCGGGGTCGCCCGCTGCGTCGGCTGGTACTCCTCGATGAACATCCCAAGCTGGTTCTGCTTGTTCCAGTAGTTCCGCGTGATCAGCGACGCCTTATTCGGAATCAGTTCGCTCAGCCGCATCCCCGGATGCCACACATACCGCCCCGGATTGGCCACATTCCCACGCAGCGTCACAGCGTTCTTGAACCGGTCAACGATCGGATTCACAGACACGATGTCGCCGTTCTGCAGCACCTCCGCGCCCTGCGTCGCCAGGTTTACATCCTGCACGCTGCGCATCTCGTGCTCATATACGCGCTCCAGCCGGATGTCGCCCTGGCCAGCGACCGCGGTCTGGCCGCCCGCGAGCTTCAGTGCATCTGCGATGCTCGTCGGCCCCTTCAGCTCATAGATCGCCGGCGTACTCACGCTGCCCGCGATCGCCACCTGCGGCCCGGCGAACGGAATGTAGATCACATCGCCTGACAGCAGCGGGATGTCGTTGGTCTTGTCGCCGTGCAGCAGCAGATCGTAAAGGTCGAAGTGCACCAGCGTCTTGCCGTCGCGCTTCACCTCGATGTTGCGCAGTGACCCATCCGCCTTCGGTCCGCCCGACGCAAACACCGCATTCAGCAGCGTGCTCAACGACGAGATGGAGTAGCTTCCCGGCCGCCGCGCCTCGCCCACCACGAACACCTGGATCGTGCGCAGCGACGCCAGGTTACTGCTCAGGGTGAAGTTGCGATAGATCCGGCCAAACTGCCCCTCAAGATACGTATTCAGCCGGTTGAACGGGACGCCCGCAACGTGCACCACCCCGAGATTCGGCACATTGATGTTGCCGCTCCGGTCGACCGTCAGGTCGTACTGCTGATTCACCTGTCCCGAAACCTGGATCGTGAGCTCATCACTAGGCCCGATCACATAGTTCGAGCCCACCGGCACATCCATCACCGGCGCAAACGTACTCGGCACACCCGCAAACAGCGACGCTCCGAAGATCGGCAGGATCCTGCCGGTCGACCCCGCCACCAGCTCCTGGAACTCCGTCGGAGGCTCCGGCGCCTGGATCTGCAGCCGCCCCTGGTTGTTCTCAACGCTGTTGTTCCGCGTCTGCTGGTTCGCCTGATTTGTCTGGTTCGTCTGGTACTGGTTCTGGTTATTCGTCCCGTACGCCGTCCCCTGCGTCTGCGTGCTCGGGGGCAAGGTCACCGGCGCAACCGGCACCGGAGTCGTAGTCTGCGTGTTCGGCGTCTGCGCGGACCCCTGAAGCGATCCCATCGGGCCCAAACAAACAAAACCAACCGCCACCGCGGCTCGTGCGAAGCGCGGGAGAAACCTTGCTGCGAAGAAAGATGCGTTCACGCGAAAATGTTCCTGAAACTAAGCACTGTCGCACACTTGGGGGCGCGAGCCGCAGGGAGTCTCAGGCCAGTCTACCCTACCGCGCCTGCCCTAACTCGGTGCAATCCCCTCGCGGACTCACCGCAAGTCCCCCGGCTATCGGCCCAAACCCGCCACCGCACCAGCCTTGAGCCGCCGCCTCAAATCGGCCGTCACCTCCCGATGACACGGCAGGCACAGCGTCCGCAGATTATCCAGGTCACACTGCCCGCCACCCTCCGCCACCGGCACAACATGATCCGCATCCCACAACGACCGCCGCGCGTTCACCGAAGCCAGCCCCCACATCGCCAGCGCCTCTTCCCGAGCCTTGCCCCGGCTCCGCTTCAACTCCCGGTACGCCGCCACCGTGTCCGTCTGCGCACATCGCGCAAACGCCCTTGTCCCGCGCAAACACCTGGTCCCGCAGATACCCCGGATCCGACCGCAGCCGCCACTGGTGCACGCAAAACTCCGAGCAAAACGTCCGCCGCCGCGACGCCAGGATCTCCAGCCGGCACCAGCGGCAAAGCGGCCGTCCATGCGCCCCCACCTCCGCCGCCCCCGTCGCGCGACCCGCCTCCGGCAACGTCCGCCTCACACTCCTGCACTCTTCACTCCAACTCTTCACTATCATTGAAACCGGAGCCACCGATGTCCAGAACCGAATCCGCGATGGTCGAACTCGGCACCCTCGCCCCGGCCTTTGAACTCACGGACGTCCTCACCGGCCGCGCCATGGGCCGCGACGACGTCTTCGCCCTCTGCTGGGACTCGAACCTCAGCGACGCCGTCAACACCGCCACCCACGGCGGCCCGCGCCAAAAGCACGGCCTGCTCGTCATGTTCGTCTGCGTCCACTGCCCCTACGTCAAGCACGTCGAGCAGGAACTCGCCCGCATCGGCCGCGACTACTTCGGCCAAAACGGCGAAGGCCCCATCGCCATCGCCGCCATCCAGTCCAACGACATCCAGCAATACCCCGAAGACGGCCCCGACGGCATGCGCGAGCAAGCCCAACGCCTCGGCTGGACCTTCCCCTACCTCCTCGACGACACCCAGGAGGTCGCCCGCAGCTACGGCGCGGCCTGCACCCCCGACTTCTTCCTCTTCGACGGAGAAATGCGCCTCGTCTACCGCGGCCAGCTAGACTCCAGCCGCCCCCGCCGCGGCGACTTCGGCAACGACACCCCGGTCACCGGCGAAGACCTCCGCCGCGCCCTGGACGCCGTCATCGCCGGGAAAACGCCCCGACCCCAACCAGCGCAGCTCCATCGGCTGCAACATCAAATGGCGCGACTCCTAACCGGCCCTGCATCCCAACGCACGACAGGAACCTATGCAGACCCCACTCGAAAAGCTAAAAGAGGGCATTCGCCGCTTCCATCACGAGGTCTACGCGGCTGATCCCGCCGCCTTTCAGCGCGCCGAAGCCGAGCCCCAGCGCCCCCACACCCTCTTCATCACCTGCGCCGACTCCCGCATCGACCCCGCCGCGCTCACACAGTCCCACCCCGGCGAAATCTTCGTCATGCGCAACATCGGCAACATGGTTCCCGCCTATGGCGAGATGCTCGGCGGCGTCAGCGCAGTCATCGAGTTCGCCGTCACCGGCCTCAAGGTCCAGCACGTCGTCATCTGCGGACACTCCGACTGCGGCGCCATGAAGGCCCTGCTCGACCCTCAATCCACCGCCAAGATGCCCACCGTCACCAGTTGGCTCACCAACGCCAAAGCCGCGCTCGCGGTCACCGAAACCCTGCACAACCGCGAAGGCTGGCGTCGTGACCGGCTCGCCCTGCTCACCGAACAAAACGTTGTGCTGCAACTGCAGCACCTGCGGACGCACCCCTCCGTGGCGAGCGCGCTCGCCTCCGGCGAACTCACCGTCTCCGGCTGGGTCTACGACATCGGCCACGGCGACGTCCGCATCGCCGAAGACCCCTCAAACGAGTTCGCGCCGGTCGACAGCGAGTCAACCGGCGCGTTCACCGCAACAGCTTAAACGTCAACAACAGGCCTAGCTACGCGTCTGCGCGTCCGACCCGTGCTGCTTCACCATCTTGTTGTAGATCCCCAACAGCAGGAACGGCGCCACCCACTGACCCACAAACAGCGCCTCGTGCTTCTTGCCCGCTAGCTGAAACGAAACCGAGCCAAGAATCGACGCAATCGCCAGTCCAAGGTACGCGCTCGAGGGGAGCTGCGAGGTGTACTGCTCGATCGCTGCTGTGAACTGGTCTTCCTGGGCCTGTCCGGCCGTCACCCGATAATCTGCCGCCATAGTCATCTCTCTCCGGCCAGTTGCCGTACTCGGGAAGATGCGGTTTCCATGGTGGGAGGTCGTCTGCACCCGTAACGATTTCAGCACGCCAACTTTGCCGCCGTTCTTTGTCATGACACCGCCACGCCCTCCGCACCCCACCCCGTCCCCACCGCGCGTAGCGGGTCGGTTTCCACCGGGCCGCCGCGTTGACTTTTCCCCCTCGGGGCGCTTAGCGTTGGTTGTGGATGCACGTTTTTGCACAGCACCATCGCCACCCTCACCACCACGCTACGGGCGTGTCGGCGGCCTCCGGTGCAGCGATCTGAGCAGAACGCATCACAGAATCAACGGCCCGCTGACGCGCCTTCCGCGAGCGGGCTTTTCTATTGCCCGCCGCCAACATCGGCACAAGCGAGCGAAAGGATCTCAATGACCCAGGTAGATGAACAAACCAGCATCGACTTCGCCAAGGCCGGAGGCCTGGTCGCCGGCATCGTCCAGGACGCCCGCACCGGCGAGGTCCTGATGCTCGGCTTCCTCAACGAGGAAAGCTGGGCCAAAACCCGCGAAACCGGCTTTGTCACCTTCTGGAGCCGCACCCGCAACAAGCTCTGGATGAAGGGCGAAACCAGCGGCAACCGCCTCCGAATCGTCTCCGCCTCCACCGACTGCGACAACGACGCCCTGCTCTTCCGCGTCGAGGTAGAAGGCGACGGCCTCGTCTGCCACGAAGGCACCGTAAGCTGCTTCACCAAGCCCATTGCGTATCGGAGCACCAGTCCGCTAAGCATGTCCAGCAAACTGAAACTCGGCATTCCCAAAGGCAGCCTCCAGGACGCCACGATCGCCCTCTTCGCCCAGGCTGGCTGGAAGATCTACGCCTCAGGCCGCAGCTACTTCCCAACCATCGACGACCCCGAGATCGAGTGCATGCTCGTCCGCGCGCAGGAGATGGCCCGCTACGTAGAGCACGGCGCCCTCGACGCCGGCCTCACCGGCAACGACTGGATCCTCGAAAACGAGAGCGACGTCCAGCGCGTCACCTCGCTCACCTACTCCAAGCAAAGCCGCGTGCCCGTGAAATGGGTGCTCGCGGTCCCCGAGGACTCGCCCTACCAGCGCCCCGAAGACCTCGCCGGCAAGGTCATCGCCACCGAACTCGTCGAGTACACCAAGCGCTACTTCGCCAGCGCGCAACATCCCCGTCCGCGTCGAGTTCAGCTGGGGCGCGACCGAGGTCAAACCCCCCATGCTCGCCGACGCCATCGTCGAGGTCACCGAGACCGGCTCCAGCCTGCGCGCCAACCGCCTGCGCATCATGGAAACCCTCATGGAATCCGAGACGCAGCTCATCGCCAACAAAACCGCCTGGAACGACGACTGGAAGCGCTCCAAGATCCAGACCCTGAGCCTGATGCTCAACGGCGCCATGGCCGCGCAAACCCAGGTAGGCCTCATGCTCAACGTCCCGCGGGCCAACCTGAACGACGTCCTCGGTGTGCTCCCCGCCCTCAACTCCCCCACCGTCTCCGAACTCCGCGACAAAGACTGGGTCGCGGTCAACACTATCCTCGAAGAGTCCCTTGTCCGCGACGTCATCCCCCGCCTGAAGGCCGCAGGCGGAACCGGCATCGTCGAGTACCCACTCAGCAAGGTCGTGCTGTAGCCTTTTTTGCGCTCGCTCTTTTTGTCTGCGCTACGTCTTTCTGTTTGTCATTCCCGAAGGGGATCTGCGCTTTGTCTGTCTGCCACGGACGTGCCATTGACCGTTGCAACAGTTTCATCTTTCTGTCATTCCCGATAGCACCGGAATCCGCTGTTCATACCGTTCTTCCGCCGGATCGCTACGATCGCATCGCTATGAAGATCTTCTGGATCGTCCTCGGCATCGTCGTCCTCGCCCTCGTCATAGTGGGCCTCATCAACTATTTCCTCCAAAAGCGCCGCCAAAAACGTGGCCGAACGCGACGGCGTCGTCGTCTACGCCACCGTAGTCTCGATGGAGGACGCCCGCGGTCTCTACAAGCACGCCCAGATCAAGAAGATCGCCATGCGCGTGCAGGAGCCCGGCCAAAACACCGCGCGCGACGTCACCATCCGAACCCGTGTTCAAGCCGGCCAGAAGTTCACCGCCGGCATGAAGGTCGCCGTCATCATCGACCCCACCAACCCCAAGCGCGTCTACCCCGCCAGCCCCGAAGCCGCCAAGCGCGCGGTCATCACCGGCTCACGCCTCGAACGCCGCCAGATGCGCGCCCAGGGCTTGAACCGCCAGCAACAGAACCCCGGCTACCAGCCACCAACTTCCGTCCTCCGCCCCCGCCGCTAAAGCGCGAGTCCTTACCTCCCTCACTTCTACTACCTACTTCCTACTTCCTACTCCTAGAAACCCTGATGAAGATCCTCAAAACATTCGGCGAGAACGCCAGGCAGGCCGCGACGGCCATCAAGCACATCGAGATGCGCGGCGCTGTCTCGACCGCCAAGGTCGATGCCACCGTCCGCACCATCCTCGCCGACGTGCGCCAGGGCGGCGACCAGGCCATCCGCGAGTACTCCGCCCGCTTCGACTCGCTCTCGCCGGAGACGCCACTCCTCGTCAGCCGCGAAGAGATGCAGGCCGCCTGGGAATCCACCAGCGAAGAACTGCAAGCCGCCATGCACGTCGCGCAGGCCAACATCCGCGCCTTCGCCGAGCGCCAACTTCCCCGCGCCTGGAGCTTTCGCCCTCAGGAAGGCATGGAGGTCGGCCAGATCATCCGTCCGCTAGGCTCCGTAGGCTGCTACGTCCCCGGCGGCCGCTATCCGCTGCCCGTCCACGCTGCTCATGACCGCCACGCCCGCGCAGGTCGCCGGAGTCGAGCGCATCGTCGTCTGCAGCCCCAAGCCCGCGCGCGAGACCATGGCCGCCGCCTATCTCGCCGGCATCACCGAGTTCTACCGCATCGGCGGCGCCCAGGCCATCGCCGCGATGGCCTTCGGCACCGAAACCATCCAGCCGGTCGACAAGATCGTCGGCCCCGGCAATCTCTACGTCACCGCCGCCAAGATCGCCGTCTCCCACGAGACCGGCATCGACATGCCCGCCGGCCCCACCGAGATCGTCGTCACCAGCGAAGCCGGCGACCCCAACGGCATCGCCGCCGACCTGGTCGCGCAAGCCGAGCACGACCCCGAAGCCCTCCCCATCCTCATCACCAGCAACGCCGAGCTAGCCGAAGAGGTCGCGCTCGAAGCCAAGCGCCAGGCCCAGGGCAACCCCATCGCCGAGCAATCCATAGAAGCCCAGGGCTACGTCTTCGTCACCGCGTCCGTCAACGAGGCCCGCGAACTCACCAACCGCCTCGCGCCCGAGCACCTCACCGTCGACGCCGGCAGCGACCTCCGCTGGGTCAAGAACGCCGGCTCCGTCTTCATCGGCCACCACACGCCGCAGTCCATGGGGGACTACGTAAGCGGCCCCAACCACGTGCTCCCCACCGGCCGCAACGGCCGCATCCGCGGCGGGCTCAGCGTCCTCGACTTTGTAAAAGTCATCACCGTCCAGCAGTACACCCGCGACGCCCTCCGCGAAGTAGGCCCCCACACCATAGCCCTCGCCGAAGCCGAAGGCCTCACAGGCCACGCCGAAAGCGTCCGCGTCCGCATGCGCTGAAGTCACCTCACTCGGATCGGTACCAGCGACAAAAAGTGACCCCCTACTTCGTCCAGGTCCGCCCTTAAGTCGCGTATTGAACGTACTTTACCCGCAAAGTACCCCCGGAGAGGGGGTACGCTCCCGAAGCCGAGACACGATGAGTACCGCCACAGAAGCCGCACCACCCGCAGACCCAACCACATTGCCCCAGCCCCGAGCCCGCGTCCTCGCGATGCCCGAGTACCACCCCCCGCTCGCCAGCCGCAACGCCCTCCGCCTCGACTTCAACGAGAACACCCTCGCGCCCAGCCCGCGCGTCCTCGCCAAACTCCGCGAAATCACCGCCGAAGGCCTCACCATCTACCCCGAGCGCGAGCCGGTAGAGCACATCGTCGCCCAGCACCACGGCCTCGACCGCAACCAGCTCATCCTCACCAACGGCGTCGACGAAGCCATCCACCTCATGGCCTGCGCCTTCCTCGACGAAGGCGACGAAGCCCTCATCTGCACGCCGACGTTCTTCATGTACGACGTCTCGATCGGCATGATGACCTCGCGCCTCGATCAAGGTCCAGACCGACGACTCGCTCGCCTTCCCCTTCGAGCGCTTCCTCGCCGCCATCACGCCGCGAGACCAAGCTCATCATCGTCGCCTCGCCCAACAACCCGACAGGTTCCGTAGTCAGCCGCGAGCACCTCCTCGCGATCGCGCAAAGCCGCTCCGCACGCCGTCGTCATGGTCGACGAAGCCTACTTCCACTTCTTCGGCGACACCGTCCTCCACGACATCGCCACCACGCCCAACCTCGTCGTCGCCCGCACCTTCTCCAAGGCCTACGGCCTCGCCAACCTCCGCGTCGGCATGCTCGCCGCCAACGAGCGCCTGATCGGCTTCCTCCGCAAGGTCAGCTCGCCCTACAACGTCAACGGCATCGCCCTCGCCGTCCTCCCCGAAGCTCTCGCCGATCAGGACTACCTCAACTGGTACACGCTGCAGGTCCACCAGGGCCGCGAGCGCGTCTTCGAGGCCCTCCGCGAACTCGGCGTCCGCACCTGGCCCAGCGCCGCCAACTTCGTCCTCATGGACATCGGCCCGCGCCACAAGGAGCTCTGCCAGGCCATGCGCGAGCGCGGCGTCCTGCTCCGCGACCGCTCCTCCGACCCCGGCTGCGAAGGCTACGTCCGCCTGACCATAGGCCCCGAAGACCACGTCACCCGCGGCATAGAAGCCCTCCGCGCCGCCCTCGCTCACATCGGCTGGACGCCCGCCGAGAGCATCCACGCCCGCCGCACCGCCGCCGAACCCCGCGAGTTCGAGTGACCCTCACACGGCTCACCTGCAAAGCAAGTCCTTGCATCGCAGGAGTAGCATGTTGCGCGCAGACCAGGACGCACATAGAGGTTTCGTATGACGTTTCGCGAACGCCAACACCGCCTGACCAGGCTCTTCATTGTCCTAACCGTGCTCGCGGTTGCGCCGCTGCTCATGAACGTTCTCGACATGGGTGACTTCACGCCCGCAGGAATGATCCTGTATTCACTGGCCTTCCTCGCCTTCGGCATCCCCGCCCTGTACCTCGCCGTGCAGCACGTCCGCGACCTGCGCCGGCACGTCCCCGGAAGACCCTAAGTGCCCGACTTCTGGAACCGAACACCCTTAGGCAAGCCGGGCGGAAGACGCCGCAGCCGCCCCATGCTCGTCGCGCCACTGATCCCGTTTCTGGGCATCCTCGGCATCTTCGGAATTGACCAGTTCCACGGCACCCGCTACCTGTCCGCCTTCGTCATGGTCTGGTGCATCCTCATCTCGGGCCTGTTCGCCTACGTGCTGGTACGCGTGCTCGAAGCGCGCCGCGCTCGGCGCTAGCTTTATCCTGAATCTGATGGAATCTGAAGTGACAACAAGCGCCGACCTGCGCACGGGCACCGTCGAGCGCAACACCCTTGAGACCAAGATCT
This sequence comes from uncultured Verrucomicrobiae bacterium, assembly GCA_963795955.1. GTDB lineage: Bacteria > Acidobacteriota > Terriglobia > Terriglobales > Acidobacteriaceae > Granulicella. The sequence continues at coordinate 633,028 of CAWCJK010000001.1, read as the reverse complement.
CGCTGCGCCTGAACGTCGACGGCACCGGCCAGTACCACGTCTCCACCGGCATCCGCTTCTTCGACCACATGCTCGAAAGCTTCGCCAAGCACGGCGGCTTCGACCTCGACCTCACCTGCAAAGGCGACCTCGACGTAGACCAGCACCACACCGTCGAAGACGTCGGCATCGCCCTCGGCGAAGCCTTCGAAAAGGCGCTCGGCGACAAGCGCGGCATCCTGCGCGCCGGCTACTTCGTCATGGCCATGGACGAGACGCTCGCCGTCGCCGCCGTCGACCTTTCCGGCCGCGTCGCCTGCGTCGTGGACGACCAGCTCACGCACGCACATCGTCGGCGACCTCGTCACCGAACTCGTCCCCGACTTCTTCGACGGCTTCGCCCGCGGAGCCAAGGCCAACGTCCACGTCAAAACCATGTACGGCCGCAACAATCACCACAAGATCGAAGCCATCTTCAAGGCCTTCGCGCGCGCCATGCGCGGCGCCTGCTCCCGCGACGAGCGCATGCGCGACCTGCTCCCCAGCACGAAAGGCCTGCTGTGAAGATCGAACTCTCCAACGAGGCACGCAAAGAGGCAATCACCTCGATCAAGCGCTACTTCGAAGAAAACCTCCCCGAGCCCATCGGCGATCTACCGGCAGGTCTGCTGCTCAACTTCATCCTCGAAGAGATCGGCCCAGTGATCTACAACAAAGCCATCCACGACGCCCAGGCACGCCTGCAACAGCGCGTTTCCGACCTCGATGGCGAGCTGTTCGCGGATGAATTTCAGTACTGGACGAAGGCCGGCAAGCGAAGCAGATGATCGCCGTCATCGACTACAAAGCGGGCAATCTCACCAGCGTCGTGAAGGCGCTGCGCTATCTCGGCGCGGACGACATCGTCGTCACGCAAGAGCCGAGTGATGTGCGGCGCGCGAAGAAGATCGTGCTGCCCGGTGTAGGACACTTCCAGTCCACGCAGTTGCTGCATGACCTCGGCCTAACCGAGGCGACGCGCGCGGCAGTCGCCGAAGGCACGCCGTTCCTGGGCATCTGCGTTGGCTTGCAGTGGCTGTATGAGGGCTCGACGGAGGCTCCGGAGACGCGCGGGCTTCGGCCAGTTTGCGGGTCACTGCGAGCGCTTCCCTGCGCAGTTCGAAGGCGCGGAGTTGAAGTCGCCGCATGTGGGCTGGAACTCGCTCGAGAACGTTCGGCCAGACTCGCAAGCTGCTGGCGGGCGTTGAGCCGGGCAGCTTCGTGTACTACACGCACTCGTGGCGCGCGCCGGTGTCGGACGACACTGCCGCGACGCACGCTTCTACGGTGGCGCGTTCACGGGCGCTGTCGAGCGCGGCAACGTCATGGGTGTGCAGTTCCATCCAGAGAAGTCTGCGGACACCGGCCTGCGCGTGCTGAAGAACTTCCTCGCGCTGTAGCATCGAACCTGCGGAGGTCTGACATGAGCACATCATCGATTGAGCAGCTGCAGTGGACGTCCGGTCGACACCACCACGGCACGCTGTGACCGCATCTGGCTCGCCGTGCTCGATCAAGGTCGACCAGATCAACAACTGGACCGGTCGCGAACGAGCTGCCCTTCGATCTCATCGCCGAGCGCGTGCTGGAGATCGAGGCCGAAGGGCCGAACGGCATTGAGAAGGGCCCGTTCGACGGTCAGCTTTGCAAGCCCGTGCTGATCGAAGGCCAGGGTTGGGCTTGCGTGTTCCGGATGAGCGCGATGGGGCGCGTGCATGTCTCACCCGCGCGCGGCGTCGATGCTGTGGACGCGCTGCAGGAGGCGTTCACGATGGTGCATCGCCAGCTTGCGGGCATGGGCCGCATGCACCGGATCACCTTCGGCGGCGGTGAGGATCTTGGCTTCGCTCCTGCAGGTGGCGAGGCGGCGCCGAAGGCTCAGGGCTGCCCGGTGATGAACGGGACGCTGGGTCAGTAGTGCTCACGAAGCGCATCATTGCCTGCCTGGACGTGCGCGGCGGACGCGTCGTCAAGGGCATTCAGTTCGTCGACATCGTCGATGCGGGCGACCCGCGGAGTTGGCCCATCGGCATGCCGCGGCGGGCGCGGATGAGATCGTGCTGCTCGACATCACGGCCACGCATGAGGGCCGCGGAACGCTGCTGGACACCGTGAAGCGGACCGCGGAGGCGCTGTTTGTGCCGTTCACTGTGGGTGGTGGGATTCGCTCTGCGGAGGATGCGGCGGCGGTGTTCGATGCGGGCGCGGACAAGGTGTCCATCAACTCTTCGGCGATCGCGCGGCCGGAGTTGATTGGGGAGATCGGCGGCGCGTTTGGCGCGCAGGCGGTGATCGTTGCCATCGATGCTCGGCGCGCAGCGGGTCAGCGCCGATCCGGTCGGTGAGGCTGAGGTTTACGTTGCCGGTGGGCGCAAGCCTACCGGCCGGCGCGTCGTGGAGTGGGCTCGCGAGGCCGAGCAGCGCGGCGCCGGCGAGATCCTGCTCACCTCCATGGACGCGGACGGTACGCGTGCGGGCTTCGACTGCGAGCTTACGGCTCGGGTGTCGGAGGCGGTGCAGATTCCTGTGATCGCTTCCGGTGGAGCTGGCTCGGCGGCTCACTTTGCGGAGGTGTTTCCTGCGCGGCAAGGCGGATGCGGCGCTGGCGGCGAGCATCTTTCACTTCGGCGTGACGGACTCGCGCGCGCTGAAGCAGGAAGTGGCTCAGAGCGGCGTCCCGATGCGGCTGCCCTGCTGACCCTGCGGATCCCTGCGAAGATAGCTGCATGTTGATTCCTTCGATTGACCTGATGGGCGGCAGCATCGTGCAGCTTGTCCAGGGTGAGAAGCTGAAGCTGTCCTTCGACGACTTTGATTACTGGATTGAGCGGTTTTCGAAGTATCCCCTGGTGCAGTTGATCGACCTCGATGCGGCGATGCGGCAGGGGGAGAACCGCGCGCTGATCGAGATGATCTGCAAGCGATTGCCGTGCCAGGTGGGTGGTGGCTTGAAGACCGCCGAAGACGGCCGGCGCTTGCTGGATGCGGGCGCGAAGCGGGTGATCTACGGGTCGAGCCTGTTTGGCTCTGATGAACTCACGTCCAGCCGGCGATGAGCCCGGGTTCGTCACGCCGTTTACCCTCACGGGTGCGCCGCTGGTGGGAGACATCGTTGATGAGGGGCTGGGATCGGTTGCGCCTGCGGGCGTGCCGGGGCCGATGGAGCCGGAGGGCCGCCGCCACAAGCTGATCCGGCTGGAGTTCGCGGAGTCGTTGAAGCGCGAGCTGGGCGAGGATGCGCTGTGCTTCTCCGTCGACACGAAGAACGGCAAGGTGGCGGTGCGCGGATGGAAGGAGCAGGTCGAGCTTACGCCCGAGGAGGCCATTACGTGGCTTGAGGACTATTGTTCCGCGTTCCTGTATACCCATGTGGACACGGAGGGCACGATGCAGGGCTTCCCTATCGATGTGGCTGCGGTGCTCCGGTCGACGACCGCGAAACAGCTGATCGTGGCAGGCGGGATCAAAGAACGCGCCGAGGTGGACGCGCTGGACGCGATGGGTGTGGATGCGGTGGCGGGGATGGCGGTGTACTCAGGCGCGATGGAGGCGTAGATGGGAACGGCAATTCCGAACACGCTCCCTTCTGTTCTGCACGAGCGGGAATCGATGCTGCTGTGGCCCGACGCGCATGTGTCCGACGAGGAACTCGAGCTGTTACTGGCCGAGGACTTCCACGAGATCGGCGCCTCCGGGAAGCGGTTCGACAGGAGCTTCGGAATCCGTACGCTGCGCGAACGCCGCGCCCACCCGGACCAAAAGCAATGGACGCGATCTGACGAGCATATGCACGAGTTGCAGCCAGCGCTCGTGCTGATGACCTATCGGCTCGAGCGCGGCGATCGCACCTCGATGCGATCTACGCTGTGGCGACGCAACCTGCACGGAGTGTGGCAGGCGGTCTTTCACCAGGGGACGCCCGTCGGTGAATAGTCAGCGCGGGGTCCTTTTCCGCCGCGCCCTTCGACCATGTGGCTTGGAACCTGGGTCAGGACTTCATCCACTCTTTAAGGTCATGAGCCAGCTTTTCGATCTCGGCTGCCTTGCGCACGACGTCGAGCGAGAGCTGGTCTTTGGGCGCCTGATCGACCTCGGCTTTTAGCTGGTTGGAAAGTTCCTGGAGCTTGGCGGTATCGGCGACGATGCGGCGGTGGCGCTCGGCCTGGCGCATCTGCTCAACCTTGTTGGCAGCCTCTGAGCTGCCCTGCTGATGCAAGGGATCGGCTCCGGCCTGGGAGTGAAGGTACTCGGGACCGCCCTGGTTGACGCCCGCGCTCTGGCCGATCCCGGCTGGCGAGAGACAGAAAAGTGCGCCCGTGAGAACGACGACCAGAGAGGCGACGGCGCGGACGGTGCCGCGGCTCCGGAAAGCATTTGGGGCATTGATCGCAGCCGACATACCGCACCTCCAGGAGCTTCGCCCGGGATTATCCGCAGACCGAGCGCTTTGGCTCTCCTGAACGGGAAAGTGTTCAGGAACCACCCATCATGAGCCTGGAGCGGCGAACCCACAAGGGGCGCGCAAGATGATGGTTGGTGCGCGAGTCGCGATTGGCTCAGGAGCAGGCAGGAAACGAGGTCTCGGCGATGACCCTGGGTCCGCCGTACTTCTTCAGGTGCTTCGGTGCGAGCGGAGATGTGTGCGCGTTGTCCTGCTGCGCCTGTTCGCAGGTGCGTTGCTCGATGCGGTAAAGGGAGAGGAACGGCAGATTCTGGAGATAGGTGCCGATGAAATAGTGGTGGCCCGGGACGAGGTCCAGTTCGAGGTGCCCGCCGCCCTCCGGCCGGGGGATCATCCAGGAATTGGACGAGAAGGTGTGCGGGCCGGCGTCGAGGTTGAACGTGACGAAGTGGCCGGGCGTGAGCATGGCGAGCTGATCGTACTCGTCCATGATGCGGCCGTTGAACATGCCGTACTTGTACCCGGGCACGGCGCCCTTGAAGAAGCTGCCCGAGGAGTAGAAGGTGACCTGCACCTGCTCGGGTGTGGGCTGCGGGGCGGCCGTGGCCGGAGGCGTGGATTGGGCGCTCAGAGCGGTGGGCAGCAATACCAGACCCAGGACGGCGGGCGCGGCGCGAAGGACGGCAGAACAGCGCATGTCGCGGTTATAGCAACGCGGCCCGCCATCCAATCTGTACGTCTTTTGTTGAGCACTGCGGATGTGAGTGCTTCAGAACTGCGAACGCGGTGTTCGCGAAGTACGCAGTGTGCACGCAGCGTTTCTGGGTGGCGAGATGTGGTCGGCTACTCGGTGGCGGTCTGGTCTTCGCTGCCGACCGCGTAGTAACCCTTGCGGGCCTGGACCTTGGCGTCCTTGCCGCAGGTCATCTCGATCTTGCGATAGCTGCCGTCGGCCTTCTTGTTGGTCGGCGTGTAGCTGAGCAGGTATTGGGTGCGAAGCTCGTCCTGGATCTGGTCGAAGGCGTCTTCGAGCTTGCGGCCGTTGTTGCCGACGTTGATGACGCGACCGCCGGTTTCGCGGGCCAACTGGTCCATCTGGCTGGAGCCGGTGTAGAGCATGCCCGCGCCGGAGTAGAAGCCGCGGTCGGCGATGAGGATGGGATAGACGATGACGTTGGCCTTCTGCGCGGCCTCGATGGCTTCCTTGATCTTGACCTGCGAGCCCTGGTCCTCGCCGTCGGTGAGGATGATCATCACCTTGCGGCCGGTCTGGGACTGCAGCTTGTCATGTGCGCCCAGGTAAACGGCGTCGTAGAGCAGCGTGCCGCGCGGGTTGCCGGTGGGGAACGGACCGCCCCCGATGCCCGGGACGCCCGCCGACGAACTCGCCGTGTTGATGGAGGCCTTCTTGATGGCGCTGCGGATCTCGTTGGGGCTGTTGGTGAAGTCAGACAGGAGGTCGACGTTGACGTCGAACGAGATCAGGAACGCCATGTCCTTCGGCGTGAGCACCTCGGACAGGAAGCGTGCGCCGGCGTCCTGCTCGAGGGGGAGGACGTTCATCTGGCTGCCGCTGGTGTCGAGCAGGATGCCGATGGTGAGCGGGAGGTTCTTTTCCTGGGTGAGCCGCTTGATGGTTTGGGGCTCGTGGTCTTCGGCGATCTGGCAGGAGTCCTTGGTGAGCCCGGTGATGAAGCCGTTCTTGTCCCGGGCGGAGAAGTAAACGTTCACCAGGTTGACGTTGACCTTGAGGGTGGTGGTCGGGATGTCGCGGTCCGGCTTGGGCGCGGGAGCAGAGCTCATGGGCGGCGGCGCGTCGACGGACGGCGCCTCCTGGGCGCTGAGCAGGGGCGCAGCGCAGAGCAAAGCAGCGGACACAAGGGCACGACGCAACACAACCGAGAGCATACTCGTTTAGACGTACCGGGTCGTCGTTTTGGTGACGGGCGTGCCTGGTCCGTGGAGCCAGCCGTTCCGGCTGAGGTCGGCGGGCGCAACGAACGTCCGCGCCGCTGCGTCTGACAGATAGAGCGACAAGGGCGGCTGGTAGTCTTGTGGGGTGTGCCCCGCGGCGTGACGTGTCGCCCAGGGCTCTTGGGAGTGAAAGACAGCATGCGTTCAGCAGCAAAGGCGTTAGGAGCGGGACTGGTAAGTCTGGGGCTCGGTTTGGCGGGAGCTCCGGCGGCGGTGCCGCAGCAGGCGCAGACGCCCGCGCCTCAGCAGAATCCCACGCCAGGACAGAACAGCATCCCGGATGCTCCGAAGCCGCAGGCGCTGCCGCGGATCAACACCATCACGCCTCCCGCCGCAGCGACGCCGGGTGCCCCGGCAGCCGTGCCGAATGCGCCGACTCCGCAGCCAGATGCGGGCGTGGAGGACAACGGCGGGATTACGCCGGGCACGAGTTTGCCGGCGACCGCTCCGGGCGCGCAACCGCAGGAACCGACCACGAACCCCACGGACGCGGAAAGTCCCCAGACGGGAGCGGCGCCCGCCCAGCATTTCTCGACCATCCGGGTGCAGGTGAACTTCGTCCAGGTGCCGTTTACGGTGAAGGACTCCAAGGGCCAGTTGGTGCCGGGACTGACGTGGCGCGATGTTCGGGTCTATGAGAACGGGTTGCGGCAGCACATCAGCCTGTTTACGCGGGATCCGCTGCCGCATGTCGGTGGCGCTCGTCATCGACCAGAGCGTGACGTTCGACACCATGCGCAAGATCAACGCGTCGCTGACCGCGCTGCAGGGCGCCTTCGCGCCGTATGACGAAGTCGCGGTCTTCACCTACAACAACGGCGTGAAGGAGCAGACGGGGTTCAGCGGCGGCCAGAGCACTCGGGTCACGTATGCGCTGGAGAACTCGAAGTCGCAGGGGCGCGAGCCGTTGATGCCGCTCGGTGGGCCGCTGGCTTGTACGACCTGCAAGAACAACCTGGCGGTCGATCCGAACACGAACGGGAACAACAACATCACGCTGCAGCAGCAGCAGACCCCGCCGCGCGAGTACCACACACTGAATGACGCCATCCTGCAGGCAGCAGAGACGGTGGCGAAGGCCGGACCGGGCCGCCGCCGCGTCATCTACGTGATCTCGGACGGCAAGGAGTACGGCTCGCAGGCAAAGGAGAAGGAGGTCATCAAGTTCCTGCAGACGAACCAGATCACCGTCTTCGCGACGCTCGTGGGCGACACCTCCGTCCCAGGCGTGGACTTCCTGGACAAGTTCCACCTGCCGCTGACCATGCGCGACAACGCCCTGCCCCGCTACGTCGACCACTACCGGCGGCGACTACGACGCGGCGTTCCGGCCGCAGACCATCCAGAACGACTTCGCCAAGCTGACCGAACAGGTCCGGGTGCAGTACACGGTGGGCTACTACAGCCACGAGCCGTTCATCGACGGCAAGTACCGCACCAACGAGGTCCGCGTCATGCGGCCGAGCCTCGAAGTCATTGCGCGCAAGGGCTACTACCCGAGAGCCGAGCAGCCCGGCACGCCGGTGCCGCACGCCACCTCGTCCAACACCACGGCACCGGCGGCGACACCCGCGGCCGCATCGCCGACCACCGGCGCGGCCACGCAGTAACGGATGTTCCGTGAACCATCGCCGGGCGCGGCAAGCGCGATCCTGGCACTCCTCGCCGCCCTGTCCTGGGGCGGCGGTGATTTTTCAGGCGGAATGGGCGTCAAGGTGGTGGGCGGCTCCACGCGCGGCGCGCTGCGTGTCGTGATCGCGGCGCATGCGATGAGCCTCGTTGTGCTGCTGGTGGTTCTAGGGGCCGAGCGGGCGCCGTTTCCTGACCGGGTGTCGATCGCGTGGGGGCTGGGCGCGGGGGTTGCGGCGGGGCTGTCGCTGACCGCGTTCTACATTGCGCTGGCGCGGGGGGCGATGGGGACCTCCGCCGCGGTGAGCGGGCTGCTGGCGGCAGCGATTCCGGCTGCGGTGGGCATGGTCATCGAGGGTGCGCCGAGCCTGTTGAGGCTCGCGGGGTTTGCGCTGGCAGCCGCGGCCATCTGGCTCATCGCGGCAGGGCCCGGGTCGGAGCTGGACCCGGAGACGCCCGGGTCCAAGGGGACGTTTCTACTCGCGGTCGGCGGAGGCGTTGGGTTTGGGGTCTACTTTGTCGCGCTGCGGTTTGCGAATCGGTGCGGGTGTGCTGGAGCCGATGGCGCTGGCACGCTGCGGCAGCCTGGCGACCTGCCTGGTGCTGCTGGCCGTGGTGCGCGGGCCTGCGAACGCGGACGGGTCGCCCGGCTGGCTCAGCCGGCCGGCGTGGATGTGGGCGCTGGGCGTGGCGCTGCTCGATACTGGCGGGAACCTGCTGTTTATCGCCGCTACCCGGGCGGGCCGGCTGGATGTGGCGGCGGTGCTGGCGTCACTCTACCCGGCGTCGACGATTCTGCTCGCAGCGATGCTGCTGAAAGAGCACCCCACGCGCAAGCAGATGGTGGGGATGGCCGTGGCCATTGCGGCTGTGGTGATGGTTACAGTGTGAAAGAGGCAGGACCCAGCAAGGAGGCTCCGGCGAGGCGCCGGGCTAAGCCCTTCCGCCGTGGGATGTCTTCTGCTTGGCCGCGCTCTCGCGACCGGGGACCGCTCGGGAAGCTACCTCTTCGGCCACCGCCTGCGGACTCTGCGACTTGAGATCGATGCCGCTCGGATCGAAGGTGGGCTCGGGGTACTTCAGGTTCAGGTGCTTCATCGCTTCGACGACGATCCTGGAGATCGCGACGTTGCGGTACCACTTGTGGTCGGACGGGATGATGAACCACGGCGCGTGCTTGTGGCTGGTCGCCTCGAAGATCTCTTCGTAGGCCTTCATGTAGTCGTCCCAGAAGCGGCGCTCGGCGAAGTCCGCCGGGGAGAGCTTCCAGTACTTGTCCGGGGTGTCGATCCGGGCCTGCAGGCGCCGGGTCTGCTCTTCGTGCGAGATATGCAGGAAGAACTTGAGGAGGACGACGTCGTTGTCGGTGAGGGTCTTCTCCCACGCGTTGATGTCGTCCATATGCTTGCGCGCTTGCTTGCCAGAGATGGTTGCCGTGGACGCGCGGGGACAGGACGTCCTCGTAGTGCGAACGGTTGAAGATGCCGATCATGCCGCGGGGTGGCACGGCTCAGGTGGCAGCGCCACAGGAAGTCGTGGCGAGCCTCCAGCGCGGTAGGCACCTTGAACGCGGCGACCTCGCATCCCTGCGGGTTGATGCCGGAGAAGATGTGGCGGATCGTCGCCGTCCTTGCCGGCGGTGTCCATCCCTTGCAGCACGATCAGCACAGCCTTGGATTGCGAGGCGTAGAAGCACGTCCTGCAGGTCGTCGAGGCTCTTTTGGCGCTCGTCCAGCACCGGTTCCGCGGCTTCGCTGTCCTCAATCTTCCCGGTGTCGTCCGTTGACAGGCGCGCAAGTTTCACCTTGCTGCCCGGCTTGACGAGGTACGGCGATTTCAGCTTCAAGCTGGGTATCTCTCGTTACGGTGCCAAGCGCGGCGCGGGGAAGATCTGTTCAGGCTTACCCTGCCGCTCCCAGCGGAGCTGAACCTGCGGCGTTGGTCAGGCGGTCGGCGTCTTGGGGGTCTCTTCGGCGGCCTTTGGGGTGACCATGTGGGCGGTTTCGCCCGGCTTGGTGTTCGAGTTGGGCTCGTCGGTGATGCCCTTCATGCCCTCTTTGAAGCCGCGCAGACCTTCACCCAGCCCCTTGCCCAGTTCGGGCAGCTTCTTTCCACCAAACAGGAAGATGGCGACGACCGCGAGCACGATCAGGTGGGTCGGTGTGAATAGTTCACCCATGATTTATCTCCTGCTATGGCGCCCATTGCGGCAAGCACAGCACTGTCCATTCTCGCACGGCACGTCGGCGGTCTGTATCGTCAGATGCGCATGCGCCGTGATGGGGTGGTAGAAAAGCTGACGCGACGAGTGCAAACGAGGCGCGGAGGTCCGCGACGGCTGTTGTGAAGCCAGATGGCGCGTGGTGTGCGCGTCAGAGCGTATATCCTGAACAGGTTGCCCAGCGCGCCTGCGCGGGAGATCCGAAGCACCGGCCCTTACCGGCGCACGGTTTCGACGAGGAAGATGTTCACAAAGATCTCGACATTGCAGACCCGGGCGGCTCGCTACACCTTTGCCGCCTGCCTCTTGGCGTTGACCGGCGCACCGCGCTGGCCCAGAACCCGGCGCCGGGCACCGCGCCCATGCCCCCGGCCACCTCCAGTTCAGACCAGACCGGCCAAACCGGGACCGCCGCTCCGGGCAGCGCCCCCATGCGCCCCCGTGCGACCGAAGAGGCGATCGCGCCGGTAAAGGTAGCGACCTATGACGAGCGCTGGGAGTTGTTTGGCGGCCTCAGCTTCATGAACGGCCAAGCAGGACAGAACCTGCCGAAGCGCTACAACATGGGCGGCGGCGAGGTGATGGGAACGTATTGGCTCGGGCGCACGCCTGGGCGTCTCGGCCGACTACCGGCTGGAGGCCGGCACCACGCCGGTGCTGCCCGCAGGCCGACAGTTCGGGTTCAACCGTGTGCTCGTCTACCAAAACATCATCTCCGGCGGCGTTGAGTACCGCGGGCCAAAGAACCGCTACGCTGCCGTCGACTACCACGCGCTTGTTTGGCGCCAGCCGCGGCACCTTTGATTCGGCGATCACCGGCTACCCCGCGAATGCCACCCCGCGACCAACCGCGGGCTACGTGGGCCTGTACGACAACGGCACCACGCCCTGGGGCGCCGCAGGCGGCTCCATCGACTTCAACGCCAGTCCGAAGATGGCCGTGCGGTTGTCGCCGGACATCATCTTCGAGCACTTCGGCACGGAGACACGCGAGTTCTTCTCGATCGGTGGTGGCGTGGTCTACCGGTTCGGGAAGAGGCGGTAAGGCAGGGGAACAGCAGGATTAGGGTCTAGCGACCGGCGGTGAATCGTAAGTCGCAAAGAGCGAACAAAGCATGAAGGGCAGCGGGTTCACTCGCTGCCCTTCATGCTTTCTTGTGACCCTGATCCCTGTTACCCAACCCTGCTCTTTAGAAGTTTTGCGCCAGGAACTCTGGCGAGACCGGGTTCTCGTACACCGAGTAGTCGCGCGTGACGACGGTGAGGCCGCTGGGCGAGACGAAGTAGTTCTTTTTGTCCTCGGCGGGGTCGTAGCCGATCACGGTCCCATCCGGGATGTTGACGTTGCGGTCGATGATGGCGTGTCGAATGCGGCAGTGGCGGCCGATGTTGACATGCGAGAAGATGACGCTGGAATCAACATCGGCGTAGCTGTTCACGCGCACATCATGCGACAGCACGGAGCTGCGCACCACCGAACCCGAGACGATGCAGCCGCCGGAGACGATGGAGTTGATCGCGGTGCCGGTACGTCCGGGCTCGCCGAAGACGAACTTGGCGGGCGGGTACTGGTACGACCGGCTGCGCATCGGCCAGCTCTTGTCGTAGAGGTTAAACGTCGGCACGAAGCTGGCGACGTCCATGTTGGCTTCGTAGTAGGCGTCCAGGGTTCCGACGTCGCGCCAGTAGAGCGCCTGCTGCTTGTTCTCGTCGACGAAGTTGTAGGCGCACATCCGGTACCGGCCGAGCAGCTTGGGCAGGATGTCGTGGCCGAAGTCGTGCTTGGAGTCGGGGTCTTCGGCGTCGCGCATCAGTTCGGGCAGCAGGACGTCGGTGTTGAAGAGGTAGATACCCATGGAGGCATCGACCATCTCCGGGTTGAAGGGCGAGCGGAGGTCGGTCTGCTTCGGCTTCTCGACGAACCCGATGACCTCGCCGCTCTTGCGAAACCTCGACCACGCCGAACTGCGAGACCTCTTCCGGCTTGATCGGCAGCGTGGCGATCGTGACGTCTGCGCCGGAGTCGCTGGTGCTGCTGCATCATCAGCGCGTAATTCATCTTGTAGATGTGGTCGCCGGAGAGGATGAGCACGTACTTGGGCTCTTCCGCGCCGATGGAGTAGATGTTCTGGAAGACCGCGTCGGCCGTGCCCTGGTACCAGCGACTTGGAGACGCGCTGCATGGGCGGCAGGATCTCGATGAATTCGCCCAGCTCGGTGGCGACGACGCCGCCCCAGCCTTCGCGGATGTGGCGGTTCAGGCTAAGGGCCTTGTACTGCGTGAGGATGTAGACCTTGCGCAGGTCGCTGTTGATGCAGTTGGAAAGCGTGATGTCGATGATGCGGTACATGCCGGCGAAGGGAACGGCCGGCTTGGCGCGGTCGCGCGTCAGGGGAAAAAGTCGCTCACCGGCGCCACCGGCGAGCAGAACGCCCAGTGTGTCTCTCAACATGGTGCTACCTCGGAACCCAATACCCTGTGACGCAGAAGTGGGACAGTGGGACGCCCGACTGTAGCACGACGGAAACTGAAACTTCTATCCGGTGCTAGGACTTAGAACCGGAGGCGTCTTCGCGCGCGCCGTTCTCTTCCGTGGTGATCCGCAGACTCTTGAGAAAGTTCAGATCGTTACGGGTGAAGGGGCCTTCGACCGCCTCGTCGGCAGGGTCCGCGGCTTCTTCGGGGTCTTCCACCTGGTTCAGACCGATCGTCGCCTCGAGCATCAGCAGGACGTCAAACCCCTGCTCGCGGATCTCGCGGACAACATCGGCGATCTGTTCGGACTCACTCACAGACTCGTGGATGGCTTCGCCGAGCTTCTGAATAAGATTTTTGACCTGTTGATTCAACGCCACCTCCGGCTGGCTGTATTCCTGACGATGTACCCCAGGCTGAGATCGTCTGCGCCAGTCTTCGTCAAGAAAACTGGCCGGTACGGTGCTCGGTAGTGGCAGAGTTCAGGAATACAGACCTCAAGAACAAATGCGAAATGCCCCACGCATTGGGTCTTCCCGGGAGAGGCGTGCAGAGACGCCCGGAACGGGAACGGCAGCGGCGGGTACAGCTTTGGACAAGGGTACGCCCTAGGTAAGGTCGTGCCAAATGCCATTAGTACTAGTGGACGTATCCGTCCAGGTGCCATCACACCTGCGTGTGATGGTCAGCCCAGGCCTCTTCTAATCGATGCGCCAGCTCTTGAACGGGTTCAGCCTGCCGGCTGCGTCCCAGAACCAAAAAACCGGCGGCTGCGGCGCACAGACCAGCCACTGTCCACACGAAACTCTTCATGTCTCTTTGCCCTCACCTTGCGATCTATGCGGTTCAGATGACCCGCGTGTACATCGGTTTGGATGCGTCGGCGGGGCCGGACGATGACTCAGGCTCTTACCTCGGCCTCGACGACCCGCTGCGCGTCGCGAAGGCCGCGGTTCGCGTAGCTGGCCTTGATGAAGGCGTGGAAGAGCGGGTGCGGCTCGAGAGGCTTGGACTTGAACTCTGGGTGGAACTGGCAGCCAAGAAAGAACGGGTGGTCTGGGATCTCGACGATCTCGACGTAGGTTCCGCTTTCGCTGGCGCCGCTGAGCCGGAGGCCACCTTCCGTAAGCGGGCGCTCGAACTCGCGATTGAACTCGTAGCGGTGCCGGTGGCGTTCGCTGATCTTATCCGTTCCGTAGGCCTGTGCGGCGAGTGAGCCCGGCTGCAGCACGCACTCCCACGCCCCCAGGCGCATGGTGCCGCCCATCTCCTCCACGCCGGTGAGCTCGCGGAGCTTGTAGATGACGCGGAAGGGCGTTGCGGGGTCGAACTCGCCGGAGTTGGCGCGAGCGAGACCGCACACGTTGCGCGCGTACTCGATGCAGGCGGTCTGCATGCCGAGGCAGATACCGAAGTAGGGTGTCTCAGACTCGCGTGCATAGCGGATCGCGTTCAGCATCCCTTCGATGCCACGCTTGCCGAAGCCGCCGGGGACGAGGATGCCGTCGTACTGCTCGAGCATGGAGGTGTAATCGGCACCCTCGAGCGACTGCGCCTCGATCCATTCGAGTTTCAGCTTCAGGTTCTCGGCGAGCGCGCCGTGAACGAGCGCTTCCTTGAGCGATTTGTAGCTGTCCTCGTACTCGACATACTTGCCGACGACGCCGATCCGGACCTCATCCTTGGGGTTGTAGGCGCGGTAGACCAGGTCGCGCCACTCGCTCAGGTCGGCGTCAGCGGCATCGAGGCGGAGGTACTTGAGGGCGAGCGCATCGACGCCTTCCGCATGGAGGTTCAGCGGAACCTCATAGATGCGAGGGGACGTCCCGCGCGATGACCACGGCGGCGGGTTCCACGTTGCAGAACGCAGCGATCTTTTCGCGCATCTCGCGGGGCACTTCACGGTCGGCGCGGCAGAGCAGGATGTCGGGCTGGATGCCGATGGAGAGCATCTCCTTGACCGAGTGCTGGGTGGGCTTGGTCTTGAGCTCCTGCGCGGCGGCGATCCAGGGAATCAGCGTGACGTGGACGAAGCAGGTGTTATCGCGGCCCATCTCCTGGCGCATCTGGCGGATCGCTTCGAGGAACGGGAGCGACTCGATATCGCCGACGGTCCCGCCGATCTCGACGATGGCCACGTCGCAGTTTTCGCCGATCTTCTTCGCGGCCGCTTTGATCTCGTTGGTGACGTGCGGGATCACCTGGACGGTCTTGCCGAGGTAGTCGCCGCGGCGCTCCTTGGTGATGATGGACTCGTAGATACGGCCGGTCGTGAGGTTGTTGTCGCGCGACAGCGGAGCGTGGGTGAAGCGCTCGTAGTGGCCGAGGTCGAGGTCGGTCTCGGCGCCGTCGTCGGTAACAAAGACCTCGCCGTGCTGAAAGGGGCTCATCGTGCCGGGGTCGACATTCAGGTACGGGTCGAACTTCATCAGGTTGACCCGAAGCCCACGCGCCTCCAGAAGGCAACCGATCGAGGCCGCGGCGAGCCCCTTGCCCAGCGAAGACACGACGCCACCCGTCACAAAGATGTACTTTGCGGACACGCTTACGACCTCTTTTGAATTGTTGTTTGGCTTGTGCGTGGTGTGCACGATCAAGTATACCGCGCGGGTTCCGGACGGGCACTGGTATTCTCAGGCCGATGCGAGTCGCTGAGAACCTTCTCTCGCTGGAACGTCGGCTGTACTGTGCCCTGCGGCGCCGGGCCGACGCTCGTGGCGCCGCACGCGCCCTCAGCCGCGGCCGCACACCGAAGCCCGAACACCTGGTAACAGGCCGTCGCGGCGAAGACCTGGCCTGGTTCTATCTCCGAGACAAGGGTTACACGGTGGTCGCGCGACGCTGGGTATCGGCGCGGCTAAAGGGCGACCTCGACCTCGTCGCGTGGGATGGCGACACGCTGGTCATCTTCGAAGTGAAGACCCGGACGGCGCGCGATCTTGCACCGGCCGAGACCGCTGTCGATGCAGCCAAGCAGAAGATGCTGCGTCGCATGGCGCTGGCCTATCGGCGCAGGTTGCCGGAGCCCTGGCGCGATCTGGTGCCCCTCCGCTTCGACGTGCTCAGCGTCTACGACCTGCCCAGTGGGCCGGAGTTCGAGCACATCCGGAGTGCGTTCCCGCTGATCGCTACGCTGCGCTAGCGCGTGCAGCTTGTGCTCCGCTACGAAGGTCAACCAAACAGGCACGCTCCGGTGTCTAATAACGCACAAGGGCTTCCGCCCCGACGCGAGGACGACCAAAACCGATGAGCCTGATGGATGCACCTGTCTACGACGAACGCCACGCACGGCGAACCCAGGCTCTCTTGATCGGCTTTTTCTCGCTGCTGGCGCTGCTGCTTGTGTTGACGGTGCTGGGCTACATCCTGGGCCATGGCTGGCTCTTCTCGAACCTCCCGGCCGAGCACAAGGTCGGCCAGTTCTACCAGGCGCTCGAGGACAAGGACTACACCAGGGCCTACGGGATCTACGAAGGCGATCCGAACTGGCAACAGCACCCGGAGAAGTACACGGGATACCCACTGTCTCGCTTCACCGACGACTGGACCAACCCGCAGTACAGCCCTGCCGGCGGCCCAGTCACGTCGTATCACGTCGACGTGTCGCGCACCGATGGCTCAGGGCCCTTCGGCTCCGGGATCATCGTCGCTTCGACCCTGAACGGCAAACACGGCATCGATGTCTACGTAAGCCGCGCCGATGGCAGCATCGCGTACCCGTCGCCGCATGTGATCGAGTACTAAGCTGACGGAATCTGCTACAGCGCATCTCTCTTCTGATCACTGCCTGCGGATGGGACTTGCCGTGAAGGAACGCGGCTACTACATCCAGCACGACCGCGCCGAATGCGGGCCGCGCAACAGCCAGACGCAGCGAGGTTGGTGGGCCCACCAGGACTTGAACCTGGAACCAACGGATTATGAGTCCGCTGCTCTAACCGATTGAGCTATAGGCCCATCAATGAGTTACGGCACCGCCAAGATTCAATGTAGCGGAATCTGTAGCGGGTGCTTGCATCAACACGGCGGAATCGCCCTCGCCCATTGAGGCACGCCGATTCGCTCTTTGGAGCGATTCAAACGCGCGTTCGACGGATTCCGGCGTGGGATGGACGTAGCGTTGCGAGACAACGATGCTGCTGTGACCAGCAATCCTCATAATCGTGAACGCGTCCACTCCTGATTCCCCGAGTCTAGTGAGCATTGTATGTCGCAGTGAGTGCAGAACAAATTCGCCCGGAAAGAGCTGGTGGCGCTTGCCGTCCTGTTTGGGAGCAAACGCGTCCCTGTGCATGTGATTGATGGACGTTGAGAGGTACTTCGAGCCGTTCCGATTGGAGAACACGAACGGCCCGGGTGAACACGCTTCTCGGGTCTGCAGCATCGACGTGCAGCGATCCGTGAGAGGGACAATCCGGCGAGCGCTCTTGCTCTTCCCCTCACGAACCCGGAGGTAGCCGAAGCGGAGGTGCGCGAGCAAGCGCTAGCGTACGGAAGAGTGCGTCCGAGAAGCGGAGGGCGGATTTGCTTCCCGTCATCCAGGAATTGAACCGAAACGGCGCAGTGTCCCTTCGGGACCTTGCCGCTGGCCTGAATGCCGCAGGGTTGACTACCCCGCGCGGAGGCGACTGGACCGCGACTCAGGTCATGAGATTGCTAACGGTTCACAATCACCCAATTCGCGAAAATGGAAGTCCCGAGGTCACACTTGCGAACGGCAGTCGGCTGGGAGCCTAACGGGGGCATAGATCGAGCCAGTTCGGTTCAGCGGCTAGTTGATCTCGCCCGAAGCTCTGAGCCTTTTGATCGACCTCTACTGACGTTCTGTTTGGGTTCGACGCAGAACCGCGACGTGGTATATGCTTGGGCGGTTCGAAGCGAAGGAGGCCCGGCACGCGTCTAACGGAAAGTGGCTGTGCTGTGGGCCACCATTGGAACTTTTCGGTTCGGGTGTGTGAAGCGATGGAGTAGTGGGAATACTGCTCTTCGGATTCGGGTGCCTAGAGTAGGCGAGAGAGGTCTTGGAATGCGACTTCGGCCTCACAGCCTGAAGTCGCATTTGTGCGTTCCTATATCGTTGAAAATAAAGATCGATAGCAATAGAATGTGTTCGAAGATTCGACATGTTCAAGGGGACATGTATAAATTCTTATCGTTTTTAGACATGTCTTTGGAATGTGTTTAAGGAACGTATACGTTTTCCTACTTCGATTTCTACGAGTTGCTGAGTGCCGTCACCAAAGGGTCATTGATGTAGTAGACCTCACGTCCAACCTTTAACGGTCGCAGTACGTTGATTTCGGACAGTTTCTTCAGGTACCCCGAAACTGTTTGACGATTCCCTAAACCTGAATCTTCGAGAAAATGGATCCTGCAATAAGGATTCTTGAAGATGACCTCGATCAGATCCTTGCTGTAGATTTTGGGCAGCCGGTTTCTGACTTCGTTCGCCGTGCATTCCATCAAGTCCACGATCCGACTCACCTTCGCCAACGTCTGTTGCGCCGTGTGCTCGACCGCCCTAAGCATGAACAGAATCCAAGGTTCCCATTCACCGCGTTCGGTGACCCCTCTGAGCCCTGCATAGTATTCGGCTTTGTTTTGCAGAATGTAATGAGACAAGTAAAGGACGGGAGACTTGAGGAGCCCCTTTTCGACCAGGTACAGAATGTTAACGATCCGTCCGGTGCGGCCATTCCCGTCTGTGAATGGATGTATCGCCTCAAATTGGTAGTGCATGACCGCCAATCGGATGAGAGGGTCGGGACCCCCTTCCTCATGTATGTAACGTTCAAGATTCTCAAGCTTTGTCCGGATCAAGTCTTCCCCCAGTGGGGGTGTATAGACCACGTCTCCAGCTTTGTTCTTCAAATTCGTACCCGGCACTCGGCGGATTTCCATCTGAACGCCTCGGATCGCACTGACTATCTCTAAAAATAGATTCGTACACAAGGGCCGGTCCTGAACGCGTCGAAACCCCGCCCAAAGTGCCTCGCGATAACGGAGCACCTCTTTAGTCTGTGGGTCGGTCACTTCCTCGGGGCTGGCTACCGCCCTGTATAGCTCGTCAGTGGTGGTAACGATGTTCTCGATTTCAGATGAGAGCCTTGCCTCCTGTAAAACGATTCCGTTCAACAAGATGCTCTGGTTGGGCATTCTGGCTGCAGATCCGCGGAGGTCTGCTAGCGCACGCGCGGAGCGCACGGTCTGCCGCAGAATCTCTTTCGTCTCTACATCCGCAGCTGGCGGCAAGAGCGGGAGTTCGTTGTAGGGTTCAGAACGAAGAAAGGACATTCTCAAGCAATTGTAGCCAGATGACTGTAGCGCAGGCTGTAGCGAGTACCCGTTTAGAGGCGCTTGTTCCCGCCATATTCGCTCTCTTCGAATCTGACCTAAATGCAAGAGAATACAAGCACAGCCAAACGGGAGTGAGACGCCGTTTGGGAGTTTATGAGTCCGCTGCTCTAACCGATTGAGCTATAGGCCCGCAGGGAGATTTTACCGTCAGCGCGCAGCGGGGCGTTTGGTGGTCTTGCGGGCCTTTGGTCTCTTCGCGGCCGCGTTCTTTTCGAGGCGCAGCTTCCAAGCGGCACGCAGGGCCCCTTCTAAGGTGGCGGCATCGGTTTCGGCGAGACGGATGTGGGTAGCGCCCATGCGTCCCCAGCCTCCGTGGACGGGCAGGAAGACCTCCGGCGCATCGCGTACGAACTCCTGTTGCGCTTCGGGCGAGAGCATCAGATTGCCGTAGCCCTGCTGGACATGCGCCAGCGTGGCGAAGATGTGGCCGCCGACGCGGAAGTCCTCCGCACCCATGTGCGAGCCTGCCTCCGCGCCCTCCAAGCTCAGGGCGATGCGTCGGAAGTCGTCCGCCGTCACGCCTGCCTAGCCTATCTTTGCGTTGCTGCCGGGCGTCGTGCCGGTGTCGCCAGGCGAAGACGGGTTGAGCTGCTGCTGGGCGTTGTCGGGTGTCTTGGATTCGACGTGGGTTTCGCCGGAGCCTGCGGTGGCGGGGTTCTCGCCGCGGTAGCCGGAGGGCTCAGCCTTGGCGTCGCCACGATCCCCCGGGAGTGTTCCTCGAGCATCGTTTGTCGCTGCGTCCTGGTGCTTCGCCGCCTCGTTCGTCTCATTGATCGGAGCCATAGCGTGTCCTCGCTTCCGTAGTAGTCCTCGATTGGATGCTGACGAGCTAGCCGGGCCGCTGGCTATGCGGGTATGCGGTGCCCGTCCGTCGGCACGGTAACCATCTCCACGGAGCGGTGGGTTACCAACGTTTTATGGCCCTGGTTGCAGACTGTACATCCAAAGTTGTACGTATCTCTACGTAGTCGGGCCATTTTCAGTCGGTCATTTTCTTGCGTCAAGGTGGTCTTACATGCGTTTGCGGATGTGCGTTCTTTCGGCAGTTCTTTGCGGGGCGATGGTTGCCCCGTTCGCGTCAGCGTCCACGGTTCCACCCAGCACCGGCGTCGATTCCAGTGGAAATGTTCTGTCCTCTGGTACCGTTGACCCGAACTACTCGATTCTGAGCAGCCCGTACGGTGCTGCGGCGGCGGTCGTGACCACACCCAACAGCGGATGGATTACGGCACCGGCCGGAAGCCAGTGGATCAGCATCGGAGCCGACCAGACCCCGGGTCAGAACTACGCAGTCGGCACGTATATCTATCAGACGTTCTTCACGCTGAGCTCCAGCCAGGCGTCCAACTTCTCGATCTCGGGTGAGTGGGCGGCGGACGACAGCGGTTCCATCTATCTGAACGGCAACCTGGTCGGAGACTATGCCGCGAATTGGTACAACCTCTTCCCGTTCTCGATCACGTCGGGCTTTCTGACCGGTGTGAACACCCTTGACTTCGATGTGTACAACGGCGGCGGACCGACCGGCCTGCTGGTGAGCGTAAACCCGACCTCCGCAACTCCGGAGCCCTCTTCCCTGCTGCTGCTGGGTAGCGGCGTCCTTGCGTTCGCAGGGGCGGCGCGCCGCAAGCTGGGCATGAACAAGGCCGTGTAACCCACGCATCTTTGAGCGCGAACAGGCTGGCGACGCAAGGTCGCCAGCCTTTCGCATTTCAGTGCGGCTTAAACGGCGGCTGTGGTGCGAGATCTTGCATTCCGGCCGCGCGCTGGATTGCAGAGCTTCGGAAGGGAACCACCGCGCCGCGCATGACGTACCATCGTGCTGTCACGCGAGGCGGCGAACGCTTCGTGACGAGGTGCGAGAGGAAACATGCAAAGCCGAATCGTTGGATCCACCATGCCGGCACTGGAGCTTCTGCTCGAGCCCGGCGAGAGCGTCATCTCCGAAGCCGGGCAGTTGAGCTGGATGTCGCAGTCGATCGCGATGACCACGCACACGCAGTTCGCGGGTGGTGGAGGATTCTTCGGCGCGATCAAGCGGATGGCCGGCGGCGGCACCCTGTTCATGACCGAGTACCAGGCGCAGGGCTACCAGGGCGAGGTTGCGTTTGCGACCCACGTCCCGGGGCACATCCTGCCGATGGAGATCGCTCCCGGACATGAGTTCCTGATTCACCGCCATGGCTTCCTCTGCGCGACGCCCCAGGTTCAGCTTGGCGTTGGCTTTCAGCAGTCGCTGGGGGCGGGTATCTTTGGCGGCGATGGCTTTCTGCTGCAAAAGGTGAGCGGCGTCGGCACGGCGTGGCTGGAGCTCTCCGGTGAGGTCGTTGTCCGCGATCTTCGTCCCGGCGAGACGCTCCGCGTCCATCCGGGCCACGTAGGCGCGTTCCAGGCGAGCGTCAACTTCGGGATTACGCGTATTCAGGGCATTCGGAACCTCTTCTTCGGCGGCGATGGGATCTTCCTGGCGGCGCTGACGGGGCCCGGGCGCGTGTGGCTGCAAACGCTGCCGCTCGTCAACCTGGCGCATGCGTTACAGCCGTACCTGGCGAGCGAGGGTACAGGCGAGCGTGCCGCCGCGGGTGTGGGCACCGCAGCGGTGCTGGGCGGACTCGTCGGAGGCCTGCTGGACCGCGACCGCTGAGGCTGCAGCGCCGGCCGAATGGTAGTCTGGCCGCGTGCATCGGCCTTTTGCGGAGAGCTCTGGACAGCGGAACGAAGGTCTTGTCCTGGGAGTTCTCGCGGCGGCTTTCTACCTGCTGCTGTGCTGGACTTCCTTCGCGGACATTCGGCACCTGAACCAGGGCCACTTCACGTATGCGCTGGACGATCCGTACATTCACCTTGCGTTGAGCGAGGGCATCGCGCACGGCCACTACGGGATCAACCCAGGCGAGCCGGCCTCGCCTTCATCGAGCGTCCTTTGGCCGTTCATCTTGGCGCCGTTCGCGCGTTATGCGTGGCAGGTGTACGTCCCGCTGCTGTTGAACCTCGTCGCGGGGATCGGAGTCGCGCTGCTGGCGGGAGCTGCCGTGGCGCGCTGGCCGGCTCCGCTTGAAGGTGACTCGGCGCCGCGGACCGAGCGCTTTCGAAGACTGCGTCTCGGCCCTGGCGCTGGTCTTCATCGGCAACCTGGTCGGGCTCACGTTTATCGGCATGGAACACACGCTGCAGGTGCTGCTGGCGGGTGCCGGTGCATGGGCGATCATTGCGTGCCTGCGCGGCCGCGCAATCCCGTGGTGGTGCCTGGTTTGCGTCGCGCTTGGGCCCATTGTGCGCTACGAGAACCTGGCGATCTCGGTCGCCGTGGCAATCGCGCTGTTGGGTCAGCGGCGGATGCGGAGCGCTGCCGGGCTGCTGGTCGTTAGTGTCGTGCCGCTGTTGGTGTTCTCCGTGTATCTGCACCACATCGGCCTGCCGTGGCTGCCTACGTCTGTGCTCGTGAAGGGCCGCATGGCCGCCGCGGCAAATGGGCATGGGATGGTGAGCCGGACAGCGCAGTTTCTCGGAGACGGCTTTGCTGACGCGCCGACCGGACGCCACCGGATGTTGGTGGCGGTCCTGTTTCTGACGCTCGCCGGGCTGGCCTGGAACGAGCACAATCGCGAACGGCGGTTTGCGCTGACAGGCGCTGCGGCCGCGGCTGGATTGCATCTGCTGGTGGGCCGGTTTCACTGGTTTCACCGGTATGAGGTGTACATCGTCTTCTTCAGCGCGCTGGTCGTTCTGCATGTCGTGCATGAGCGCGCGCGCGGGGTACTGGGCTGGTACGTGCTGGGGCTGCTGGGCTGCTCGTTCTTGTATATCGAGGCGTTCCAGGATGTGCCACGCAGCGCAAGCGAGGTCTACCGCCAGCAGTTCCAGATGCACCGCTTTGAAACCGATTTCTACAAGGGCAACGTAGCCGTGAATGACCTCGGATTGGTGAGTTATCGACGCCCGCCGGGGACGTATGTGCTGGATCTTTGGGGGCTCGGATCGATAGAGGCAGCGCGGCAGAAGGACAAGTCCACAGCGTGGCTGGACGCTACGGTGCGGCAGCACAACGTCGGGTTGGTGATGGACTACCGCGGCTGGTTCAAGCCCGCACCGCCAGACTGGACCTTCCTCGGTGAGTTATGTCTGCCGGAGACGCCGGTCGCGCTTGGGGGGACGTGCGTGGCGTACTACGCGGTGAACGGCCCCGAGGAGGATGATGTGCAGGATGAATTCGACCGCTTCGTCACTACGCTGCCGCCGGGTGTGGTGGTCATGCGCCGTCCTTGAAGCAAGCGCGTCGGCAATCGACGTCAGCGCGAGTCTTCGCTACGGTGTTCGTGATAGAAGTTCTGCACCGAATGTTCGGAACGCATGCAGGCGGTCTGCAGAGTCCAAACTGCCGCGGTGCGCTGTGGTGCCGAACAACATGTGAGGCACAAGATGGAGAATCCGCAGATGCCGGGAGGCATTCCTCCCGAGCCCCCGTATCAGCCAACCGGGTCGCAGGCGTACACCACACCGCCGAGCGGCTATACGCAGCAGCCCTATCCTCCTGTAGGCCCCGCCGCGAGCCAGGGTCTGAGCGATACCGCCGCTGGCGTGCTGGCCTATATCACCATCATTCCGGCGATCATCTTCCTGGTGATGCCGCCCTACAACACGCGGCCCTTTGTGAAGTTCCACAGTATCCAATGCCTTGGCCTCGCCGTGCTGTCCTTCTGCATCGGTGTGCTGCGTATCCTTCCGTTCTTTGGGTGGATCATCGCATCGCTCGGATATCTGGTCCTGTTTGTCATCTGGATCATGTGCCTGGTGAAGGCCTCGCAGGGAAGCTATCTCAAAATCCCAGCGATCAGCGAATTCGCCGCCCGGCAGTCCGGCTATACACCGGGAATGATGTAGCGAAACATACGGAACTGCGAACGCAGCGGCGGCGGCCGACGCGATCTTGCGGCGTGTCTGGCCGTTCGATGCCCCCGCTGCGTTCGCGCCGCGTACTCAGTCGAACGCGGCGTTCGCAGCTCCCATGGGACGCAGGACGCGAATATCGATCCGTTTCCCGTTGCGCTGCGCTATGCGAAGACCCTAGACTCGGGGCCATGATCCGGCAATCGGTGAACCTCTTCCGCACCTGCGGTGTCGTGATGTTGTGTGCCCTGGGCGCGCGCAGCCAGGCCAGTGCCCAGGACTGGGCGAAGCAGAACCTGGCCAAGAGCTCGCGCCACGGCGAGTACGTCACCATACACGAGCCCGACGGACGCAACCTGCAAGCCTGGGTGGTCTACCCCGAGGTGAAGGGCAAGGCACCGGTCGTCGTGATGATCCACGAGATCTTCGGCCTAAGCGACTGGGCACGCGAGATGGCCGATGAGATCGCCGAGGCAGGCTACATCGTAGTGGAACCCGATCTGCTGAGCGGCTTTGGGCCTGCAGCCGCAGGAACCGCCGGACCCGGCGCGCCCTATGGTCCCGCAACGCCGGGAGGCACGTCCGCCTTTCCGGATCAGAGCGCAGTGACGCACGCCGTCTCTTCCCTGCCCGACCCGCAGGTGCTCGCCGACCTCGACGCGGCCGCGGACTACGGCAAGCATCTGCCCGCAGCCAACGGCAAGCTGTTCGTTGCTGGTTTCTGTTACGGCGGAGGCAAGAGCTTCCTGTTCGCAACGCACCGCCACGATCTGAGCGCCGCGTTTGTGTTCTACGGCGTGCCGCCCGCGGCGGATCTGATGAAGAACATCTCCGCTCCGGTATATGGCTTTTATGCGCAGAATGATGCCCGCGTCACCTCGACCGTCGACCAGACCAAGACTGATATGAAGGCTGCCGGCAAGACGTATGAAGCGGTGATCTATGACGGCGCGGGGCATGGGTTCATGCGCGCCGGTGAGGCGCCTGACGCCAATGCTCCGAACTCGGCTGCACGGCAGGCCGCGTTCCGGCGCTGGGTACAGTTGATGGGCGGCGTTCGTTAACAGATCTGGAGAGGGAAACTCATGAGAATCGGCCTGCGCAGCGCTGCGCTGATCGTGTTGTCCTGTGTCGTTGTGGGGATCGCGCCCGCTCAGAAGCCTGCACCGCCCGAGTCGACGAAGCACGAGTTCGTGCTGCACAACTTCAAGACCGAGAGCGGCGCCGTCGTCCCGGAGTTGCACGTCGTGTACGGCACCTACGGCACGCTGGATGCGGCCAAGGATAACGCCGTGCTGCTGCCCTCGCACTACATGGCGAAGTACCGCGGTTATGAGTGGCTGATCGGGTCGCCGGACGGGCCGAACGCACGCGCGCTGGATCCGGCGAAGCTATTTCTGGTCTGCACCGAGTTGTTCGGCAACGGCAGCTCGTCTTCGCCGAGCAATACGCCCGAGCCGTTCCATGGGCCCCGCTTTCCGGTCATGACGATTCGCGACAACGTCGAGGCAGTACACCGGCTGCTCACCGAGCAACTTGGGATCCAGCACTTGCGTGCGGTGGTCGGTTTTTCGATGGGGGCGCAGCAGGCGTTCCAGTGGGCCGTGAGCTATCCCGACTACATGGACCGCGTCGTGGCAACCAGCGGCACCGCCCGTACCTGGCCGCATGGGATCGTGCGCAACGAAGGGCAGATCGCCGCAATCACGGCGGATGAGGACTTCAAGGGCGGCGACTACACGGCCGAGCCGAAGAAGGGGATCTCGGCGTTCGGCATGGTCTGGGCCGGTTGGCTGTACTCGCAGGAGTGGTGGCGCGACGAGCTTTGGAAGACGCAGGATCCGAACGAGACGCTCGACCAGGAGATCGCGCACTTTCGCGACAACTTCATCCCCGGCGCGGATGCCAACAACCTGATCCTGCAGATGCGTACCTGGGAGAAGCACGACGTGGGCACCACGCCAGGGTTCGGCGGCGACACGCAGAAAGCGTTGCGGTCGATCAAGGTGCCGGTGCTGTATATGCCGTCGGCAACGGACATGTACTTCCCTGTCGGGGACGCGCGGTACGAGGCGCAGTTCATTCCGCATGTGGTGCTGATGCCGATCCCATCGCTCTGGGGCCATCCCGCAGGAGCGGGCGCCAGCCCCGCGGACCTGAAGTTCCTGAACGAGAACATCGGCGCGTTCCTGCGCGGTGAGGCTCTGCAGGGCGAGGCTGTCGTCCGGCAACAGCCAAAACGGTAACCAGCAGCCACCGAACGCCTTTGGAACAGGGTTGTTGCCGAACCGGAACGCGGTGGTGACGTTACTGCCGCACTCCAAAGATTGGGTGCCCAGTTTGGTTCGGATGTGTCAGAATCTCTGACACGATCCAGACTACAACTTTCGGAGCATCCCCGATGCGCTCCATCTTTGCTCTTGCCTTGCCGCTGGCGCTAGCCGCGCAGACGTACCCGGGCCTTTCGCAGCAACAGGTAAGTTGCCCCAACGGGGGATCGACAACGATCAGCGGCGTGGTGTACGCCCCGAACGGGACCGACCCGATTCCGGGCGTCATCGTATACATCCCGACCGGCACGGTGCCCGCGTTTACCCCTGGTGTGAGTTGCGCGAATGCCAGTCAGCTACCCCCGGGCTCGGCGCTGGTGGGAACGACCACAGGCGTGGACGGCAGCTTCACGCTGGCCAACGTGCCGGTCGGCACGAACATCCCGCTGGTCATCCAGTCTGGCCGCTGGCGGCGTCAACTCGTCGTTCCCGCAACAACGGCCTGCAGCGCCACCAGCTTTTCTACGCGGTTTGCGAAGAATCAGAGCGAGGGCGACATCCCCAAGTTCGCCGTGGTGACCGGCTCGGCCGACGCGGTGGAGTGCGTGCTGCGCAAGGTGGGCATCGCCGACTCCGAGTTCACGGACCCCAGCGGCAATGGGCGTATCAACGTCTTCACCGGCACCGGAAGCGCAGGCGCGATCATGGACACGTCGACGCCGACGGCCGACGCCCTTTTGGCGAACCAGACGACCCTGAACAGCTACGACGTGCTGATGCTTCCGTGCGAGGGCGCGGCCTTCCTGAAGCCCTCCGGCGAACTCGGCAACCTGGTGCAGTACGCGAATGCGGGCGGCCGCGTCTACGCGAGCCACTACAGTTATGACTGGATGTACCGGAACCCGCCGTTCGACAGCGTCGTGCAATGGGCGCCTCAACAGGCGGACCCACCCGACGGAACCGCCACGGTGGACAACAGCTTCGCGCAGGCCCAGACGCTCTCACAGTGGTTAACGCTGGTAGGCGCGTCCATGGCTCCGGGGCAGATCGGCATCTCCACACTGCGCCATGACTTCAACAACGTGATTGCCCCGACACAGTCGTGGCTCACGCTGAACAATGCCGCTTACGGCAATCCCGTGATGCAGTTCACCTTCGACACCCCGGTGGGCGCGACGACGGCGGCCTGCGGGCGCGTGCTCTTCAACGAGTACCACGTCGAAAACCCGATCGGAAGCGGCAGCCGCACGCCGTTCCCGAACGAGTGCGTTGGCACCTCCATGACGCCGCAGGAGAAGCTGCTGGAGTTCAGCCTCTTTGACCTGACCGGCAATGGCACGCCGCCCACGCTTCTTCCCGCGAAGACCGACTTCGGCAACGAGGCCGTCGGTCTGTCTACCGGTATCCAGAAGTTTTCGTGGACGAACACTACCCTGTTCCCCGCCGCCGTGACCGGCGCGACCAGCACGGGCGACTTCACGATCACCGCCAACACGTGCGGGACCGTGTCCGTCGGCGGCAGCTGCGAGATCGATGTGATCTTCTCGCCGACCGCGCTGGGCGCGCGCACGGGCACGCTCACCGTGACGGCCAACACGGGCAACCTCACCGCCGCGCTCACCGGGACCGGAATCACCCCGCTCGCGATCTCGGCGACTTCGCTGGACTTCGGCAACGTGGACGTCGGCGCGACCGTATCCAAAACGCTGACGGTCACCAACCAGACCAGCGTGGCGCAAAAGCTTGCAAACCCGGTGACCTCCGGCAGCTTCACCATCAACAGCGGCTGCGGTTCCAGCCTGCCGGCGCAAGGCACATGCACGATCACGGTCGTGTTTTCGCCCACAAGCACCGGATCGCAAACCGGATCGATCAGTTACGGAGTGGTCGGCGCCTCCGGCAACAGCGCCCCGCTGGTCTCGGCGACCCTGACCGGCAACGGAATCGACTTCACCGAGGCGGTCGGGCCGGCGTCGGGCCAGGTGGTCGCGGGCATCACGACAACAACGACCTCCACCACCTCGCCGCTTGCTGGCTTCGCCAACGCCGTCACCATCACGTGCACCACGACCGCACCCGCGTCCACCTGCGCGCTGGCGTCCGACGGGTTCACCCCGAGCTCATCCATCACCGACAAGGTCACCATCACGACGACCTCCAAGTACGCCGTCATCGGCCTGGGTGGCTTTGACCCGGGGTGGATGCTGACGCTGCTTGCTCCCGGCACCGGTCTGTTGCTCCTCAGCAAACGGCGGCTCAGCGCGAAGCTGGTCCGGCTCTGCGGCCTGACGTTGTGCGTCTTCGCAATTAGCTCGGCGCTGACCGGCTGTTCCGGCAAGCAGCCAGCCCAAAACAACCCCTACACGCCGTCCGGCACGTACAGCTACACCGTGACCGCGACGGACGGCTTTCTGAAGCACTCAGCAACCTACTCGCTGGTGGTGACGGCGGAATAGGTTCGCTTGCGTCCACGATCGGGCTGTATAGTGAGTCCGCGCCTATGACTGTCTCCGAACGCTAGCTTCCCCGACTTGCGGAACCGCGGTGCTCACCCAACGTTCCGCACGGTTGTGTGCCTGCAAGCTTTCGTTCGGAGATCCCCATGCAAACGTCTGACATCCTTACGCCGCGGCTTCGGCTCGTGACCCTCACGCCGGAGATGATCGACGCGGACCGTTCGCGCGACTACCGCAGACTCTCGGCATTGCTCGAAGCCGAACTACCCGCGATCTGGCCACCCGAGCACTGGGAGCCGCACGTGTTCGAGTTCATCCTGAACATGTACGCGACGCACCCGCAGACGTACGGTTGGCCGCGCTACCTTGCGCTGCGGTCAACGCCGTCGATCCTCGTCGGCAGCGTTGGGGCGTCTCCGCGCGGCCAGCACGAGGCCGAGATCGGCTACGGCCTGCTGCCCGGCTGGCAAGGTATGGGCTTCGCCACCGAGGCTGCACAAGCCCTCATCGCAGAACTCCTGCGCGATCCGTCGCTCCACACCATCACAGCCCAGACCTTCCCGACTCTCGCTGCATCGCTGCGCGTCATGCAGAAGTGCGGGATGCAGTTTATGGGGCCCGGTGAGGAGCCCGGCGCCGTTCGCTATGGGCTACATCGCCCGCAGGCTTTGATGTCGTCGGCTTAGTGTGGCGAACGTGCGCCAGAAACCGCGTGCAGCCACAATCGAAGTACTCCAGCACCACGAGGAGGGCGATCCAGTAGATGACGATGGCGGACGCGGCGATGATGTCCAGCATGGCGCTCTCCTTCCCGGCGGCCGGCAGCCCGGCGCAACGGCAGTGAATGAGGAGGCGTCGCGGTGTGAGCGCCTCCACTCCCGAATGCGCTGGGGCGGGATGAAAAAGTGCCAAACAAAATGAGAAAGGCCCGGGCCGTTACCCGGGCTCTTTCGTGTCATGAGCGCTGCACCTGCTATTGCGCTGTTGGGCTCAACGTCCAGCTCTGGTTGGAGCCCCCATCCGCTTGCCACATCACGATGTAGGGGCCCAGCGCCGTCGTCCCACCGGCCTCATCGAGAACCAGCCCCGTAGCCTTGTTTCTGATCAGAGCGCCGGTGACGCCCTGGCTCAGCAACCAGAGTTGCGTGTCGTCATTCGTGATTGCAGCCTGCTCCACGGACTGGCCGCTCGCCGTGCCGGTCAGCAGTAGGCCACTTGCCTGATTGAACATCGTGTAGAAGCCCGCCCCGTTGTAGCTGAAGTACCAGGCCTGGTTGGGGCCACCGTCAGCGGTCCACTGGTACATCGCCGTACCCGAAACAGAGCTGGAACCAGGGTCGTCGAGGACGAGACCGCTCGAGAAGTTCCGGATGTTGTAGTTTCCGTGCAAATACGTTCGCGCTGGCATGCACTGTCCAGTTCTGGTTGATTCCGCCGCCGTTCTGTGGCCACAGGATGATCGTCGGGCCCGCCGCGAGCGTTCCACCCGCATCGTCCAGTACGCTTCCGGTTGCCTTGTTGGTGATGACGGCCCCTGCCGGGCTGGGGTGAAGGACCAGAGTTGGCTGTCGTCGTCGGTTGCGGGCTCTTGAACGAGGTGGGTCCCTGGGTCGGATGAAATCGCCGTCAAAAACTGATGGCTGGCATTGCTCTGGATCGTGTAGAACCCGCGCCCGTTAGAAGCAAGCCGCCAGATCTGGTTATCTCCGCCGTCCATCGGGTACTGATAGATCGCGGTGCCCGCTAGAGAGGAGGATGCCGGGTCGTCCAGAACAAAGGAACTGGCGTGATTGACCAGTTGGTAGTACCCGTCGGGAACAAGTTGCGCTGCCGGATCTGACGGCACAGCGAGATTCGCACTGTAGAGCGCAGTACCCGACTGAGGGCTCGTGTACGAGTCAAGGAAGACCAGACGGCCGTTTGCTGAAAGCGTGCCCTGCACCGGTGGGATCAGCGTATGGCCTGAGCTGGCTGCTGTCACGAACTGGAGCTGCCCCGTGCTCATGTCGGCCCCGTAAAGACCGTTTAGGGGCAGACCGAACCCGTTTCCATTGACGACGTCGAACGAGATGTAATTGCCCGCACTCGCGAACTGGTCGGTTCCATCCACCACTTGCGTCAGCACGCCGGATTGC
Source organism: uncultured Verrucomicrobiae bacterium (assembly GCA_963795955.1). Classification (GTDB taxonomy): domain Bacteria; phylum Acidobacteriota; class Terriglobia; order Terriglobales; family Acidobacteriaceae; genus Granulicella. The sequence continues at coordinate 602,203 of CAWCJK010000001.1, read as the reverse complement.
AGGGCGAAGATGCCGTACCGAACAAAGCCCTCCGGGTCTCCACCGATGAACCCGAGGTAGACCACGCCATGTGCGACCCCGATTCCCGGATCTTGAAGGGAGCCGGGAACCCGGGGGGAACGACATCCAGATCCATCACTGCGCATCTTGAACACGACATTTTGGCAACTCGTCGACGGTGCGCCGGTCGCGGCTGTGATCAAGTTGTATCGACGCTGCCCGTTCGCAGCGCCGGAGAGTATCCTGGCATACACTGTTCCGTCGCTAGCGCTGGGCCGCTTCGGTGATCGTCACACCATCGCAGGTGACGCCGCTGTCGGAATCCGGCAGCAGTTGGCCAGTTGGGGTCACTGAAGCGAACAAACCGCTAGGGGCACTCGCTGAGTTGCTGAGGGCGACCCAAGCATTTCCTAAGCCGCTCCGGGCCGCTGTAGTTGACATCCGAACACGGTTCCGATCGGAGAAGGGTCGCCGGGGATGACCGCATCCCTTGCGGAACCGCCCGAGGTGGGGACGACATATAGACCACGTTGTCGCTGTTCCGAGCGGCTGGACGTGAAAGTAGAGATAGCTCCCTGAGAGAAAAGGCAATCTTCAGGCTCGTAGCAGATGCTTACGCCCGGAGTCGGGCAATACGAGAGGTGTTGGCGTTCCGCCGCCAATGGGAATCGAGTCGATCTGGGGGGAAGGTCACAGCCGTGGTGGCCGGCCCAACATAGAAGTAGGCCCGGGTACCATCCGTCTGCGCGCCTCTGGTCGCGTAACCAAACGACATCGGAGTGCCGACGGAGTCTGTGGTTTGGTTATCCGCGAGTTTGGTCAGCGGAAGCTGCGCGTTGAGCGCAGGCGCAACCCAAAGCAGAGACTACAGCGACAAGAGCAGCCAAGGTCTGTCGCCCTGGGCGATTGGTGAAACGCATAGTAATCTCCTCTTCGCGTGCGTTCAACCCGCTGATCGGCAGTCGGCGTCTTTATTCGCGAACTGGCCTTCGTTTGCCTGGGCAACATAGCACGCGGGGTTCGAGGTGTGTATAATTTCTGCGCGAAGCGTCGCATGTGGACTGTCGGAGGGCACTCTACGACCCCCCGCGACGCTGTCTGCCATGGCCACAGCCTCCGGGCAATGAAAAAGCCCGGGCTTTAGCCCGGGCTTTTTGTCGCTGCTACCCTGCTGCTAATTACGCCTGAGCTTCTTCGCTGCCAGTCGCCTTCGTGGAAGCCACGGTGAAGCTCGGGTCGCCTACCTTGAAGCGGGCGAAGCGGCGGACGCTGATGTTTTCGCCGAGCTTCGCTACCTTCTGCGAGATGAGCTGCTGGATCGAGAGCGACTGCTCCTTGATGAAGGGCTGCTCAAGCAGGCAGACCTCCTCGTAGAACTTGCTCATCTTGCCTTCGAGCATCTTCTCGATGATGTTGGCCGGCTTGCCCGATGCCGCCGCCTGGGCGCGGTAGATGTCCTTCTCGCGCTCGATGTCGCTGGCGGTGACGTCGTCCTTCGAGACGTAGCGGGGGTCGACTGCGGCGATGTGCATGGCGATGTCGCGGAGCAGCTCCTGGAAGTCTTCGGTGCGGGCGACGAAGTCGGACTCGCAGTTCAGCTCCAGGAGCACGCCGATCTTGCCGCCGGCGTGGATGTAGGTGCCGACCGCGCCCTCATTGGTGGTGCGGCTGGCCTTCTTGGCAGCCGAAGCCATGCCGCGCTTGCGCAGCACGACAAAGGCATTCTCCATATCGCCGTTGGCCTCCTGCAGGGCCTTGAGGCAGTCGCCCATGGGCGCGCCGGACTTTTCGCGGAGCTCCTTCACGAGCTTGGCGTCGATCTTGACAGCGGTGGTGGACATTGAATTCCCTTCCTTCTTCTGATTCTGATTGAGGCCGATGAACCGGAGCTTGCGCCCCTATCGGCCGAATTTCTGTGCCAGCCGCCGACCCAGCCAGTCCAGTGCGTACACATGCGCAACGGACAAGGCGGCAAACGCGACGGTGGACACCCCTGCAAGCAGGACAGACTTCTTCGGGTTGATAACGTTGTCCTTTGCGAGCGGTTGGTGTGCGAAGGGCGCAGGCCGAAGCCCGCGCCCTCGATCCGTAACCCGAAGGTGCGGAGCTTAGGCGCTGGCTTCGACCGGCTGGGTCTCGGGCTCGGCCTCGGTCTCGGCTGCAGGAGCCTTGCGGATCCCGCCGCCGAGCGCGGCGTTGAGGTCGATGTTCTCGTCCTCCTCGGTCTCTTCCTCAGCAGAATCGGCTGCGGCACCGGCCGAGATGCGACCCTCGTGCAGCGCAACGTCTTGATCCTCGCCAACCAGGTGGGACTCGGGCGCGATCTGCTGAACGTCGGCGTACTCGGTCGAGAAGGCCTTGTCGGAGACCATCTGCGTGCCCTCAAAGGCAGCATCGGCGATCTTGGTCGTGAACAGGCGGATGGCGCGCAGCGCGTCATCATTGCCGGGGATCACGTAATCGACGACCGTGGGGTCGCAGTTCGTATCGACAACAGCGACAACCGGGATCCCGAGCTTGCGAGCCTCGGAGACGGCGATCGCTTCGTTGTTCGAATCGACGACAAAGAGCGCATCCGGAAGGCGGCGCATATTCTTGATGCCGCTCAACGAGGTCGAAAGGGCCTTGCGCTCGCGCTCGAGCTTGATGACTTCCTTCTTGGTGAGGAGGTCATAGCGGCCGTCGGTCGCCATGTCGTCGAGCTCCTGCAGGCGCTTGACCGACTTCTGGACCGTGACCCAGTTGGTCAGCAGGCCGCCGAGCCAGCGCGAGTTGATGTACGGCATACCCGCGCGATTCGCCTCTTCGGCAACCGCATCCTGCGCCTGGCGCTTGGTGCCGACGAACAGCACCGTCTTGCCCGAGGAGGTCAGGTCGGTGACGTACTTCGACGCCTCCTTGAACATCTTCAGGGTCTTCTGGAGGTCGATGATGTAAATGCCGTTGCGCTCGCCGAAGATGTATTCCTTCATCTTGGGGTTCCAGCGCTTGGTCTGGTGCCCGAAGTGAACGCCGGCTTCGAGCAGCTCCTTCATTGTGATAGACGCCATGATCGTTTTCCGCTTTCTGGGGGCATCGCTGTCTGTACATCCGGTTGCTGCAGTGAAGCAGCAGCCTTGGCGACAGACGATTGATCCCGATGGGTTGGGAGATTGAGTTCCGGGCCACGTGCGCGGCGCGCGTGGGTGGTGCGGGGAGTTGCGAGGAAGCAGGAAGTAGGAAACAGGAAGCAGCAAAAACCTGCTATTTCCTATCTCCTGCTCCCTACTTCGCTGAAGCGCGATTAGCGCTTCGAGAACTGGAACCGAGCGCGAGCGCCCTTCTGGCCGTACTTCTTGCGCTCCTTGCCGCGCGAATCGCGGGTCACGAAACCTGCAGCCTTGAGGGTCTTGCGCAGTTCGATGTTGAACTCCATCAGTGCGCGGGCAATGCCGAGCTTGACCGCATCGGCCTGGCCGTTGACGCCGCCGCCCTTGACCGTCGTGAAGACGTCAAAGGTCTCGTTGATGTCGGCGATGCCGAAGGGCTGCTTCGCGGCGGCGCGCTGCGCCGGGGTCACGAAGTACTCTTCAAAGCTCTTGCCGTTCACCTTCCACTCGCCCGAACCGGGCCGGAGGAACACGCGGGCGATGGCGCTCTTGCGCCGTCCCGTGCCGTAGTACTGAATCAGATCTGCCATCGTTATCCCTTTGGGGGCTTAGCCCCTTGAATCCTTGTTCGCTTAGCCGCGCAGTTCGAGCGCGACCGGCTGCTGTGCCTTGTGCGGGTGATCGGCGCCCTTGTAAACCTTCAGCTTGGTAGCCATCTGCCGGCCCAGCTTGGTCTTGGGCAGCATGCCCTTGATCGCCTCTTCGAGGATCTTTTCGGGACGGCGGGCGAGCAGCTTCGTGAAGCTCTCCTCGCGCAGACCACCGGGGAAGCCGGTGTAGCGGCGATAGACCTTCTGCTCCGCGCGCATGCCGGTCACGTGGATCTTCTCGGCGTTGACGACGATGACGTGGTCGCCCATATCGATGTAGGGCGTGTAGAGCGGGTTCCGCTTGCCTGTGAGGACGGTGGCGGCCTCGGTCGCGAGGCGGCCGAGGGTCTTGCCCTCTGCATCCAGCACAAACCACTTGCGCTGAATGTCCTTGCCGCTGGGGATAACGGTCGACATGATTGAGTTACTCCTTACATCTGCCGTCTTCGTGGCCGGCGTGAAGCGCGAAGATATTGTGCCTAAGGTACGGGCGGCACTCCACGCGCACGACCCGATGCCGGGCGCTGGAAAACCGACGTTGCGTTTTGGGGCGCACAGAGCCTGATTGCTGTCAGGCTGGGGAGCGGACGGCTCTCGGGCGATGCTGCTTGCGCCTGGTACAACGGGCTGCCGGGGAGCGTCTCGCCTCAGTGCTTCGTGTCCGCTGGACCTGCTTTCGCCTCCTGAACGTCTACCCGAACGAACAACATCCGGACGCACAGAGGTGCGGGCGCGAAACTGCGCGAGTGTTCAGGATAACGGAGCGGTGGGATGGAGTCAATGGTTCACAGGGCCGATTGCCAGCCGCGAAACCTTCCGCTGATTCATTTGCAAATGCCCCGCCAACTCAGGTTTGCGCTTTGGGTGCTCGCAACCCTCGTGCTTGGCCTGTTCTGGTCCAGGCCGTCGCCCGGCCAGACGACAGAGCCCGAGATTGCGTCCCGCCTCGTAGGCCACCCGCTGTATCTGCGGGGCTGCTGGGACGGTTATGACCTGAAGTTCGATTCCGCGGGAAATCCAGCGCAGTCGTATAACCCTGCAGCTTTCACAACCTCCGGGATGGATGTGACGAAGGTTCGCCTCCGGGGTGATGTTCTACGGCTCGAGGGGCAACGCGTCGGCTTGCAATTCGACAAGAACGGCAACATGTCCCGCGTAAAGATCACTCGCATGAAACTGGAGATCGCGGCGCCGCCTGACCTGAACTTCGGTCCTGCGCTGGATGCTATCTTTGCGACGGACCTTGCCGAGGTACCGTTCGCGCACGCGATGTACTGGCGGCGCTTTGGAGCCGGACGTTGGCTGCCCGCAGCCGCTGCGCCGCCGGATAACGCCACTGCCAGCACGAGCGCGCAGGTACAGCACGTCGGGCAGAGATGTGACTGCCCCACGCGTGCTGAAGAGCGTCGACCCGCGCTTCTCTGAGGCCGCGCACGCGCTCAAATATTCGGCAGTGGTTTCGATCTCGCTCCACGTAGAGCGGGATGGCACACCATCGCACTTCGAGATCCTCAAGCCAGCAGGGCTGGGCCTGGATGAACAGGCGCTGGCCGCGGTTGTGAGGTACAAGTTCGCTCCCGCTACCCGGAACGGTGTTCCGGTCCCGGTGGAGATCTACGTCGAGGTGAACTTTCAGATCTTCTAGCTCATCGGAGCCCCGAATCAGCACCCCCTTCTCGAAGGGCGCCGACGCTGCCGTTTCGGTCGTCGGCCGGCTGAGCTGTAGCTGGGCAGTTCAATGAAGCGCTGACGCGAGCAGGCGCACTCTACGGATGGGCTGCCGATTCCTTCTCCTCCGGCGGCTTGCCCTTCGCAAACGGCGGCGTTCCGCGCGAGATCTTCTTGAACAGAAACTCCTGTACAAGGTTGTGGGCGGCAAAGTCGCCGATCCCGATCAGTGTGTCTTCCAGCGGCCAGAGTAAAGCCGGTCTCGCTGCCCGGGTGCCACGTCTTTGAAAGGTAGCCCGCGGTGAAATCGCCCAGGATGTGGGTGTAGTTGGGCTCGATGTGGCCGCCGTCCGTGCGAGCGGCCACCGCGCTGACCAGCGCGTGCAGCACGCGGCGCGGAACGCCTCCCGTTCCGCGATAAAAATAGCGGGGATCCTGGTGGAAGATCGACGGAAGCACCGCTGAACCGATGATGCGTCCGGTAAGGGCGTCTCCGTACGCTGCGAAGTAGCGTTTGGCGTAGCCGCTCCCGCCATCGCCGTACTCCGGGTAGGTGTTGTTCGCCTGTTGAATTCCTGCGGTAATCGCGGTTCGCGCGAAGACCCATGGGTCGGTCGAGGCGCGCAGGCTCAATTTGAACTTCTGGCGCGTATTCATAGGCGCCGCGTCCCAAACGTAACTCGTGTAAAAGTTCGGCATGATGCCGAGCACGCGCTGTTTGGTCTCTTCCTTGATCTCTTCTTCCGCGATCTGCTCGCGCGTGACGATCACCTCGACGGTCTCATTTGCTGACGCAATGGGCAGCGCGGTATCGGGCAGATTGTAGTGTTGCCCCTCCGACAGCGTGACCGACCGGCGGCTCAAAGGTTTGCAGACCCGCGGCTTCGATCTTTAGCCGGTACCGTCCGGCGGGAAGCCGGTCAAGACGGAACCCACCCGCCGCGTCCGCGGTCGTCTGCCGCGCGGCTGCCCCGCTGCCATCCAGGATCGCGATGACCGCGCCGGGAACGACCCCGCCGTTCACGTCAGTGATGAGGCCCGAGATGCTCGCTGTTCCCTGCGGCTCCTGCCCGGCTGCGCTCTGCAGAAACCCTGGCGAATCGGGAAGCGCGCCGGCCGCCCAGGCTGCGGCTGCGTGCTGCGCGGGCGCCCGGAAGCCGAGACACAAAAGTAAAAGAGTCAGGCTGGACGCCCGGCCGACTCCGTTGGAAAGACGCACGCAGTTCCGCCTTGGTCCTGTCTTCGCCAGCCGCTTTGCGGCTGGACCTTCTCCGCTGGGAGGACGTATCGCTGCAATATACCAGCGAAACAGGACCGTCGGCTGCAACGTATCGACACAAAACAAATGCCGACGCGTCGCGGGCACCAAGGCGCGAGACGGCAACCGTCTCGCGCCTTGGTGGCTGGGCTTAGCTAGAACGTGATGCGGGCACCCAACTGGATGATCCGGTTCGGAGCCGCAGACGTGATGTGGCCGTTGATGGAGGACGACAGCGTGGCCGTCGGCGCATTCAAGCTGACCATGTTGAACACGTTGGTCGAATCGGCCCTGAACTGGAACCCCACGCCCTCCGTGAACTGAAAGTCGCGTTCCAGGCTGAGGTCGACGTCGCGGTATCCCGGAGCACGGAGGAAGTCGCGCGGCGTATTTCCGTCGGCCGCGCCGGGCCCGATCCCGCCAGGCAGTCCGGGACCGTTGGGGGTGAACGCTGCCGTATTGAACCACTGGTTGGCCGCAACGAACCGCGGCCGCTTCGGATCCAGGAACGGGTTTACGCCGGGCACCAGGTTCGGTCGATCGTTGGTGTACCCGTCGGCATTCCTGTCAGCGCCGGTGGTGATGTTGAACGGTGCTCCGCTCTGCAGGGAGATGATCGTCGAGAGCTTCCATCCGTTGGCCAGCCACCGCTCGGCGCGGTGATCGCCATGGTAGTAGTCCAGGTTCCAGATCGCCGAGACATTCGCGACGTTGCGGCGATCGTTGTCCGAGGGGCCGCGCTCTTCGGCGAGGTTGCTGAAGTTCTGCGCTGTCCCAAGGCCGATGGCGCTCGGGTTCGCGCTCCACATCGACTTGCTCCAGACGTAGAAGCCGTTCAGGAGCACACCATGGGTCAAGGGCTTGTGTACCGAAACCTGCAGCGAGTTGTAGTCTGCGCTCTGCCCTGAAGTGATCAGAATCACCTGTCCGAGCACACCCGGATCGTACGGCCGGCGCGCGTTGATGCTGGTCTGCGTGGTACTCGCGCCAGGCGCCCAGACCGGGTTGTTGCCATCGATCCCGAACGGCACATGCCGCACGAAGTTGCCAACGTAAGCCGTCTGCATCACCCAGCCGCCCGGCATCTGCTGCTGCACCGCGGCGTTGAACTGATACGACACCGGCCACTTGTACGCCGGATCGATCGACTCCACCGCAGCCGCCGGAAGGAAGCGCGGGCTCTGCGGGTTGTAGGTGTAGGGGAAAGGATCGCCGTTGGGGAACGACGCCCGGTTTCCGTATACGTTTGTCAGCGAGGTGATGGAGTTAAACGTCTGCCGAATGGCGAATGGCTGTGCATTCGCCGGCTGGTTCCACTCATTAGCCGACACGCTGCCGTAGAAAATTCCGGCGCCCGCGCGAATGGCCGTCTTGCCATCGCCGAACGGGATCGAACGCCAGGCCCACGCGCGGCGAAACGTGTCCGTACTGCGTGGCCGCGATGCCCCGGGGAATCCCTGCGTCTCCGGGGAATACAACGCCCTTCGGAGCTGAAGGCACAACGGTCGACTGCTGCCCGGGCACAAAACCCGTGGTCAGGTTCTGCGACTCCACAGGCGCCTCTTGAATGTCATAGCGCAGGCCGAGGTTGGCGGTCAGACGTGGTGTCGCCTTCCACGTATCCTGCACGAACCCCGCGTAGTAGAAGTAGTTCAGCAGGCCATGGTAAGGGGTGTCCTGCTCCATCGTGCTTACCTGGCCGGTCACGAAGTCCGCCAGCGCGTTCTTCGTGCTCGTAGGGGCCGAGGTGGCAAAGTTGAACACGCCGAAGTTGTACAGATTGCCTTCGATGGCGTCCTTCTCCAGCGACACCTCGCCACCGAAGTTCAGAGAATGTCTGCCGAGAATGAGGCTGTACACATCGCGGATTCCATAGAAGTCCGTATTGCTGACCGGACCAGCCAGGGCGCCGCCCGCACTGAAGTATCCGGAGATGATCAACTGCGGCAGAGCCTTCGGCCCCTGGATCGTGAAATTCGATCCGAGATCCCCAAGTGAGGTGGCCGGCAGATTCACGCGACCGCCCGCCACCCGCGTAAACGTCAGCCACACCTGGTTCAATTTGTTCCCGCTGAACGTGTGCACATCGCTCAGGTTGAAGTTCTGCTGGCGCGCGTTCGATTGATTCACCGAGTACGGGATATAGCCGCTTGTTCCGGCGCCGCCAAACGCCCCACTGACAGACTTGATGGTGAAGTAAGCCGCCTGCAGGTGGTCCTTCTCGCCGAGCATCTGATCAAACTTGCCCAGGTATTCGTCTTGCGTAGTCGGCGTCGTGTATGACCCTACCCAGGCGTTGTTGGCAGAGTTCGGCAGCGGGACAAAGGTCTTGATGATATTCGCGGCCGTCGGGTCCAGAAGAGACGTCGGGATGCAACCCACCTTGGCTACGGCGCAGTTAGGCGAGCTGTTCACGCCGCTGATTGGCGTCGAGGTCCCGGGGAAGTTCGGAATCACCTTCGATTGCGTGAAGTCGCCCACGCGCTCCAGTGCGGTGGGCACAACCGCACCGCTAAGAAACTGCCCGACGGTCTGCCGTAGACCTGCATAGCTGAACAGGAAGAACGCCCGGTCACGCTTGATCGGGCCGCCGATCACTCCACCGAACTGGTTGCGATGGTACGGAAGCCGAATCGTCGAGCCCCAGTTATAGGCATTCAGATCCGTGTTGCGCACGAACTCAAACGCGGAGCCATGGAACTTGTTCGTCCCGGAGCGCGTGACCGCGGTCACCACCGCACCGGACATCCGGCCATACTGCGCGGCAAAGTTGCTTGTCTCGACGCGGAACTCTTCCAGCGCATCTGGGTTCGGCAACGCGTTGCCGTAGTTGCGAAGGCCGGTCATGTTGATGCCGCCGTCCAGGTAGAAGCTCACCATCGGAACGCCGCCATCCACACCACCGTTGATGATCACCTGCGTCGACGGCACGCCGAGAACGAAGTTCGGACTACCCTGCGAGTTCGTCTGATTGCTGCTGCTGTTCACCTGCACGCCCGGCGTCAGCGAGATCTCCTGGTACGCATTGCGGTTCACCAGCGGCAGTGTGTTGATCTCCTCCGGAGTGACGGTTCGCCCCAGCGTCTCGCTGGTGATATTCACGACCGGCGGCGTCGTCGTAACCTCCACCGTCTCCGCGGCCGCGCCGACCTGCAGGGTCGGGTTCAGCGCCTGCGTCACGTCCACTGTAATGACCAGCCGTTCCTGTACGAACGTCTTGAATCCGGCCGCGGTGACGTTCACGCTGTACGCGCCGACCGGCAGATACTGGATCGTGAACGCGCCGGCGTTGTCGCTGGTCGTGGAGCGCGTAAATCCGGTCTCCGGATTAGTGGCCTTCACCACGGCATTGGGCACGACAGCGCCTGCAGGATCGGTCACCGTACCCGCAATCGCTCCCGTAATCTGCTGCGCGCGCACAAGGTCGCCGCCCATGAGCAGAACAAAGCACGTAACAGCCGCCAACATCCAGCGCGTTGCGAGGACAGCGACGCGGCTGGCGCGCCGCGCCGGGCGAGTCGAGACAAACGTCGCGTCATTGCTGCCCGGGGCAGTACCGAAACCTCGGCATTTGTTCGAAGTCCGAACCATCATGGCGTCTCCTGCCCTCGGCCTTACCCCTGAAACACTCATTGGGGCTGGCCCGCTGCTTATTCAAATTTTTGAGGGCGCTTTGAAAATATCGGGCCGCTCTAACAAGCGTCAAGTGCAAAGGCCAGCGGCGAACCCCAGCAGACAAACGCTTAGTCCTGCAAGCGAAGGCCTTACTCATACCGAGCCATGCGCAGGTTCAAACTCGCATGTATTCTGCCCCGCGCTTAACCGCAAGTTCTCCACCGCTTACGCGACACGAGGTGCACGCGGTCGCATTACAAACTAAAGCCGCGGCGCTGCCCCATGCACCGAGACGCCTCACCCGCAATGGCAACCCGGGCAGCACCGCCGCGCCGATGTATAACGTTGCTACCCCACGCTTGAAGGAAAGTCCGGATGCCAACCGTTCTCCGCGCAAAATACCCTAAATACCCTAAATACCCTTGGCTGCGCTCGCTCCTGCTGACCTGCTGCACCCTCGCCACCACTTCGGCTTTCACAGGCAGCGCCCGGGCCGCAGGTCCCATGATGTTGCGCAATCCGTCTTTGAGCGCGACTCAGATCGCGTTTCTGTATGCGGGCGACATCTGGACGGTGCCGCGTGAGGGCGGCGACGCGCGTCGGCTCACCTCCGTCGGCGACGTCTCGACCGGGCCGTTCTTTTCAGCCGACGGCCGCGAGATCGTCTACTCGATGCACGAGAACGGCACGGAAAACGTCTACGTGGTGAGCGCTCAAGGCGGCGTTCCTCGCCGGATCACCTGGGAGCCGACCGGCTGTTACGCGGTGGGCTGGACGCCCGACGGCAAAGACGTCCTGTTCGCCTCCATGCACGCGAGCCACTCCGATTACTTCCAGATGTACGAGGCACACGCGGATGGCAGCGGTTCACCCACCCGACTTCCCTTGCCCTCTGCCGTGACGGGCAGTTTCTCGGCCGACGGCGCCACGCTCGCGTATGTCCCCGTGCTGCAGTGGCAGGAGGCCTGGAAGCACTACCGCGGCGGCCAGACAACGCCGGTCTGGATCGTCGATATGAAGACGCTGGACCTGGTGAAGGTCCCGCGTGAAAACTCCAACGACAGCAACCCGGTGTGGGAGGGGAAGACCGTTTACTTCCTCTCCGACCGCAATGGCCCCATGTCGCTCTTCAGCTATGACACCGAGACCAAGGCTGTAAAGGAGGTCATCGACAACCACGGCGACGACCTGAAGACCGTCTCTGCGGGCCCCGGCGCTCTGGTCTACGAGCAGTTTGGGTCGCTGCATCTCTACGACCTCGCCTCGCACGCCGAGCACCCCGTCAACGTTCGCATTGACGGCGACCTGCCGGAACTTCGACCGCACCTGGCCCACATCCCGGCACGCGAGGTGCAGAACATGGCGGTCTCGCCCACCGGCGTACGCGTGGTGGCCGAAGCTCATGGCGAGATCTTCACCGTTCCCGTCGAGAAAGGGGACACCCGTGATCTGACCAGGACACCCGCTGCCGCGGAGCGCGACCCGGCATGGTCGCCCGACGGCAAATCGATCGCCTACTTCAGCGATCAATCGGGCGAATACCAGCTCTTCATCCGAGACCAGGATGGGCTGCAAGCACCCAAGGTCATCGACCTTGGCCCAGACCCGTCGTTCTTCTATTCGCCAAAGTGGTCGCCGGATTCGAAGTACATCGCGTACACCGACAAGCACCTCCGCATCTGGTACGTCGCGGTCGCGGGCGGCAGGCCGGTCAAGATCGACACCGGACTGCGCGGCGGGTTTGATCAGAACAGCGAGGTGAACTGGTCGCCTGACTCTCAGTGGATCGCGTACACCCGCGATCTCGAGAACCAATTGCACGCGGTCTTCTTCTACTCACTCGCAAGCCACAAATCCACGCAGATCACCGATGGCATGAGCGATGCCGCGCACCCGGTCTTCGATCCCAGTGGCAAGTTCGTCTACTTCACCGCCTCGACCAACAACGGTCCATCACGCGCCGGCATCGATCTGTCCTCGCTGGATCGCGCGAGCGACAACAGCCCCTATGTGATCGTGCTCGCCAAGTACGGAATCTCACCCGTGCCGCCGCAGAGCGACGAAGAAGCCAAGAAGACGGACGAGGACACCGACAAGAAGACCGACACCACCAAGCCCGACCAGAAAGACGCTGCCGAAAAGAGCCAGGACAAGGAGATCGCCAAGGGCGACGAGAAGAAGGACGCCGCCAAAAAAGCGGAGGTCAAACCTACCGTCGTCGACCTCGATGGCATCGGCAACCGCATCCTGTCGATTCCCGTGCCGCCGCGCAACTACGTCGACCTGCAGGTCGCCAAGACCGGTGTGCTGTTCCTCGCTGAGGGCTCCGCTGTTGGCCGCGAGTCCGCTGGCGGGGGCGCACCCATCCGCGCGCTCTGGCGATTCACCACCGAAAAGCGCGAGACCGAACAGATCCTCACCGGGCTCGGCGACTTCCGCATCAGCGCCAACGGCGAGAAGCTGTTCTACACCAAGCACGACGCTTGGTTCATGGTGCCCGTTGCGGAGTTGAAGGCCGGCTCCCCGGAGGCGCCGCAAGGCAAGCCCCTGAACAACGGCAACATGTTCGCGACGGTGGATCCCCGCGCGGAGTGGAAGCAGATGTTCCACGAGACCTGGCGCATCGAACGCGACTTCTTCTACGACCCGAACCTGCACGGCTTAAACCTCGCCAAGGTTCAGGCGAAGTATGCGCCCTACGTTGACGGTGTCACCTCGCGCGATGAGTTCACCTATCTTTCCAACGAGATGCTGGGCCAGATCGAGGTCGGGCACATGTTCGTCCGTGGGCCGGAGCAGCCGTCGGATGCACCCAAAACCGGGCTGCTCGGCGCGGACTATGTGGTCGAGAACAACCGCTACAAGTTCGTCAAGATCTACAACGGCCAGAACTGGACACCCTCGCTGACCGCGCCGCTGACCGTGCCCGGCATCAACGTGCACGAGGGCGAGTACCTGCTCGCCGTCAACGGCCGCGAACTGCACGCCACCGACAACCTCGACAGCTTCTTCGAGGGAACCGCGGGCAAGCAAACCGTGATCCGCGTCGGCTACAAGGCTGACGGCAGTGATGGGCGTGATGTGACCGTTGTCCCCACCGACTCCGAGCACGGGCTGCGCAACCTGGACTGGATCGAATCCAACCGCCGCAAGGTCGGTGATCTCTCCGGTGGCAAGGTGGCCTACATCTACATGCCGAACACCGGAGGCGCCGGGTACAGCAACTTCAACCGTTACTTCTACGCCCAGCTGGACAAGCAGGCGGTGGTGCTCGACGAGCGCTACAACGAGGGCGGCTTCATCGCCGACTACGTCGTCAACCTGCTCGGCCAAAAACCCCTGAGCGGCATGATCGAGCGCGATGGCAAGTCGATCCACGACCCCGTTGGCGCAATCTTCGGCCCCAAGGCCATGATCATCAACCAGTCCGCCGGTTCCGGCGGCGACGCCATGCCCTGGTACTTCCGCAAGGCCGGGCCTGGGGACGCTGGTAGGCGTGCGGACCTGGGGAGGATTGGTAGGCATCGGCGGCTATCCGACGCTGCTGGACGGCGGCGGCGTAACCGCGCCGCGCTTCGGCATCTACGGGCTCAAAGGCGAGTGGGAGGTCGAAGGTCACGGCATTGCGCCGGATATCGAGGTGGAGGAGCTACCCAAGGACGTAGCCGCCGGCCATGATGTGCAACTGGAGCGTGCGGTCGCCGTCGTGATGGAGCAGCTAAAGGACCACCCTGTACCGACCGCGCCTGTTCCCCCCTACCCCAACTACCACCGCAAGGACACGCTCGGGAACGAGTGATGGTGCGCTCAGGGGGTGCCGCGCCCGAACTGGCCGGCACCCGCTCAAGCCTCAGGCCTGGGCGCCTCCGCGAAGTGCGCTGAGGTTGGGGTTGCGTTGATACTCCTCCGCTGGAACCAGCCAGCGTGGATCCAGTGCGACGACCCCCACCGACTCAACGAACGCAGTCGCCAGGGACGGTTGCCACTGGTGCAGGTGGTCCGCCCAAACAATCTGGCCCTCGCTCAGAACGCCGCCCGACGGGCGTACCCGTCGCTGCTCGTCCACCTCGGTGTAAGGCGTGTGGTGAAGTGCTACGAACGCGTACTTGAACGACTGTGGCCTGCCCATCGCGAAAAACCTCGGATTCCCATGTTGCTCTCGTCCCGCCCATTTGCAAGTACCCGTTGGTGTTACAGGGCGCTGACGACCGCTCATAGTAACCCAGCGCAACAACGTTCGACTGTCGGCTAGAGGGCACATCGAGTAAGAGCCTGTTTTCGCTGCAGGTTCGCCGCTCGGCAGCAGCGGTGTCGACCTTATTCCTTCCCTTCCACCAGAAGCTGTTCGATCTTGCCATCCGGCTCCAGGTACACGGTCACGCGCACGTTCGCACCGCTCGAGAACGAGATCCGGTACACGCCAAAGGTCATCCCGCCACGCAAAGCCGAACTTTCCCGCGTCACACTATCCACCGTACCCAGGGGCGAAAGGCTGGATTTGAAGTCGGCCAGAGCGTCAGCGTCGAAGTAAGCATTGCAGTCCGAGGTGAAAAGAGCGCGATCGATCCTGCCCTGCACCAGGCCGGACATGATGGTCTTCAACTGCGGCGCAAACGCCTCCGCGGTCGCATTCGCCGGCGACGAGGAGGCCGCGTTGCTGCTCGCCAGGATCACCGGCAGCAGCGCCTGCGCAATCTCCGACGCCGCCCCCGAGGCCTCCTGGTTCGTGAGCACCGCGACGGCGGCGCCGTCGTCCGGAAACACCATGTTCTCCGCCACAAAGCCGCCGACCTCGCCCGAGTGTTCAATGGCCTTGTGACCGCTGATCGTACGCAGAAAGATCCCCAGGCCGTAGTGGCTGTCGGTTCCGTTCTTGAGCGTGAAAGGGGTCTCCATCTCGCGGTAACTGGCAGGCGAAAGCAGGCTCTTGTTGATGAACGTCAGATCCCATGTGTCGAGCGAGCCCACCGGCATCGCGAGATCGGCGTCCCCGAAGTACCAGCCGGGGCCTTCCAGGACCGCCGGCCGCACCGGCGCGAGCGCGTTGCGCATGTACCCGACCACCTGCACCTGGTCACGCTCCGTGTTCAGGTTCACCACACCTTTCAGGCCCGCGGGTTCGATGACCCGGTCGTGCAGGAACTGCGCAAACGGCATGCCGCCGACCTTCTCGACAATCAGCGCCGCAATGACGAAATTGGTGTTCGAGTACTGCCACTGTGTTCCGGGCTCGAAGTCCAGCGGCTTGCCCGCAAATTCGTGGATCAGCTTCAGCGGGTCGCCCGCCACACGCCACGCCGGGATGGTGTAGTCCTGCGGCGCGTAGTCCTGGTACCCCGAGGTGTGCGTCAGGAGATTGCGGATCGTGATCTCCTTCGCCCGCGTCAGCTCCGGGAAGTACTTCGCCACCGGGTCGTCGATGCTGAGCTTCCCCTGCTGCTGCAGAAGCAGAATCGCCGTCGCCGTGAACTGCTTCGAGATCGAGCCGACGGGATAAGGCATCTCGGCGGTGGCAGGCAGCGGCGGCTGCAGACGCGCCATCCCGAACGCCCGGGTGTAGACGATCTGTCCATGCTGCACGATGCCGATCGACGCCGACGGAACGCCGGTCTCCTTCAGGATCCGCTGCGCTGTCGCGTCGATCTGCTGCTCCGCTGCAGGCGCAAGCTGAGCATGGGCGATGAGGCCAGTCGCAAGCAGACAGGCAGAAAGGCTACACGTACGGAACGCTGACAATCGTCCTCCGCGCTGCACAGATGCGCAGCTTGCGCGAGGA
The DNA here is from genome assembly GCA_963795955.1 of uncultured Verrucomicrobiae bacterium. Lineage (GTDB taxonomy): Bacteria > Acidobacteriota > Terriglobia > Terriglobales > Acidobacteriaceae > Granulicella. The sequence goes on along the minus strand of CAWCJK010000001.1, from coordinate 586,147 downwards.
TAGCACCGCGAGAACAAACCAGAAGGGCCGCCCTGCCGGGCGGCCCTCCTCGCTACTTCCTACTTCCTGTTTGCTGTTTGCTACTTCCTGTTTGCTGTTTGCTGCTTTTTACTGATTCCGCTTCCAGTTGATCAGGTCGCCCAGGGTGGTCGACGACGACGAGCTGGAGGAGCTGGACTGGTTGCCCTTGCCCTTGTTGTTGGCGTAGGACTCCTTGTAGCTTTCCACCTCGGCGCGGCTCGCTTCCTCACCGATCGCCTTGAGGCTGAGGCCGACCTTCTTCTCCTCGGGGCTCATCTTGACGATCTTGAAGTCGTGCTCGTCGCCCACGTTCAGGGTGACGGGACGGCCGTTCTCGTCGGCAGCCTCGGAGACGTGGCACAGACCCTCGACACCCTCGGCAATCTCGACGAAGGCGCCGAACTGCGCGGTACGCAGAACCTTGCCGTGGACGATGTCGCCCGAGCGGTGCTGGTCAAAGAAGGTGTCCCACACATCCGGCTGAAGCTGCTTGATGCCCAGCGACAGGCGGCGGTTCTCGGGCTCAACGCCCAGGACGACAGCCTTGACCTTCTCACCCTTCTTCAGAACCTCAGACGGGTGCTTGATGCGCTTGGTCCAGCTCAGGTTCGACACGTGAACCAGGCCATCGATCCCATCCTCGATCTCGATAAACGCACCGAAGTCGGTGAGGTTGCGGACGCGGCCCTCGACCACGGCACCGGTCGGGTACTTGTCCTCAAGCGCCTCCCACGGATTCTCCTGGAGCTGCTTCATGCCCAGCGAGATGCGGCGGTCGTTCGGGTTCACCTGCAGGATGATCACCTCGACCTCGTCGCCGGGCTTGACCATCTTGCTGGGGTGCTTCATGCGCTTGGACCAGGTCATCTCGGAAACGTGCACAAGGCCTTCAATTCCCTGCTCAAGCTCCACAAAAGCGCCGTAATCCGTGACAGAAAGTACGCGTCCGCGGACGTGCGCGCCGATCGGGTACCGCTCGACGGCGTCCAGCCACGGGTCAGGCGTCAACTGCTTGAAGCCCAGCGAAACCCGCTGCTTTTCCTTGTCGAACTTCAGCACCTTCACCTGGATCTCGTCGCCGACATTGACCAGGTCGCGGGGGTGCGTCAGACGGCCCCAGCTCATGTCCGTGATGTGCAGCAGGCCGTCAAGGCCGCCCATGTCGACGAACGCGCCGTAGTCGGTAAGGTTCTTCACAACGCCCGTAAACACTGCGCCCTCTTCAAGATTGGCGAGGGTGACGTCCTTCTTGGCGTTCTGCTCTTCCTCGAGGATCTCCTTGCGGGAGACAACCACGTTGCCGCGCTTCTTGTTCAGCTTGATGACGCGGATTTCGATTTCCTGGCCGATGTAGGCGTCCAGGTTGCGCACCGGGCGAACCTCAACCTGCGATCCCGGCAGGAACGCCTTGATCCCGATATCGACGGTCAGGCCGCCCTTGACGCGCGAGACCACGATGCCCTTCACGGGAGTCTTGGTGTTGGCCGCCTCTTCCAGCGTGTCCCACACCTTGTGGCGCAGCGCCTTCTCGTGCGACACGAGATACCCGCCGCCCTCCTGCTCCTCGCGCTCGACCACCACCTCAACGGTGTCGCCCACCTGGAACTTGGGCGTGCCGGCGTGATCCACAACCTGATCCAGGGGAATCAGCCCCTCGGACTTCAGACCGATGTCGACCACGACGTGCTTGTCGGTGATCTTCACCACCGTACCGGTGACTACCGACTCTTCCGCGGTTAGCGCCTGGGCGGCGTCCTTCTCGGCCGCCTGCTCGCGGTCGAAGCTCTCCAGCGCCTTCGCGAAGTCATCCGCGTCGTACTCCGGCTCAGACGCCTCCCCTGAGGCCGAGAGGCTCGGCTGCACATTGCGGCCGTGGCGCGGCGCGATGACACCGCTCTCCGGCGCGTGCGCACCGTGGACGGCTTCGGGCTGGTCCTGAATCGGATTCTGGATCTGATCCTGAACCTGGTTCTGGCTCTGAGCTTCGGGCTGAGTCTGCTCGCCGCCAGCATTGTGCTGCGCGACGGTCTCCGGATTGAGGGTTTCGGTAGGGGTTTCGGTAGGGTTTCGGGCATGGTTGGATCGAGTGTGGTGTTCAGGGCTTTACTCTCGGTGATGAGGGAATTTTGGTCGAAGTCGGCCATGTGATGCTCCGGGATTCAGTATGGCTCCGGGTCTGGCCTCGGCGCGACAGCGACTACGGACGACGAAACGTCCGCCCAGCCTTCGGGACTGGCGAACTACGCGTTGATGTCAGAAGGAATCGGGTGAAACATTCAGAAACGGCTGCGACTGAATCCCGTGCGCAACAGCTACAAATTTAGTGTAACAACCAGAGAAAGTCCGGTCAATGAATCCGGAGCTCTCGCCCGTCGCAGGATGTGGAGATTTGGGCCAGCGAAACATCGTCCCACGTAGTTAGACGCGGAAACGGTGAAATCGACGCAGATTCGCGGCTGCCACCCTCACGCACCCCTCCCCACCGCATCCCTATACTGCAGATATGGATCGGCTTTGGACCCCCTGGCGCTACAGCTACGTCACCGGACACGACCAGCACCCCCAGCGCAAAGGGGTTCCGGAGGCTCTGGACGGCTGGCCGGACGACCGCGGCTGCGTCTTCTGCAACATGATCGGCGCGCTGGATTGGGCCGTCGAGAACGGCATGCCCGCCGGTGAAGCCGAGCGCGCCATCTACCTCCTGGAACGCGGCCAAACCTGCTTTCTGGTCCTGAATGGCTTCCCCTACAACAGCGGACATCTGCTTGTGGTGCCCTATCCAGCACGAGGCCAGTCTGGCCGGTCTGCCGCTGGCCACCGCCGAGGAGATGATGCGCTTTGCCCGGCGCGCGGAACGCGCCCTACGCGAGGTCTACAAGCCCCACGGGCTTAATTTTGGACTCAACCTCGGCGAATCCGCAGGCGCGGGCGTCGCGGCACACGTCCACATGCACGCTCTGCCCCGCTGGAGCGGCGACACCAACTTTATGACTGTGGTTGCGGAGACCCGGGTCTTGCCGGAGATGCTGGAGCAGAGCTGGGAGCGGCTGCGGGAGACCCTTCAGCGCCTGCCCCAGGAGGCTTAGGCCCGGCACCGTACGCGTGGTTGCCGCTGGGCACGCGCGTCGCCTCGAAGTTCGTAATCTTCCAACCGTCGCCGACCGCCCGCTGGTACACACGCGTATACCGGAAGTAGCCCCGCAGCGGGTGTCCGTCGGAGGTGCCGTCCAGGTGCGCCAGCGAGGTCACGACCGCTAACCTGCCGCTGATCTTGATCGTAGTGTCCGAGATGTCCAACTGCGTGATATCCAGCGTACGGGTCCGCATGCGGTCGAGCTGCTGCGCCTTAGTGACCACCTGGCCGGCAGCGGTGATGCCCAGGAAGTCCTCCGAGAGCAGGTGATCCATCTCCGGGATGTTGTCGGAAAGCTGCGCCTCTCGCCACTGCCGCTCCATCTGCTCGATTTCGGCTCGCTCGACCCGCTTTGTGCTCCTGGTGCTGCCCGCGGCACACGGCACCCGTCACGCGACAGGACGAGAACCGTCGTGATGCAGCCCCAAAGGCGACGAGACCCGCGCATGGGCGGATACTAAGCCCGTTGCACGCAGCGAGTCAAAGGTTTGTCGCTGCCACGAAAGCCGCACGAACTCGCGTGCTTTGTTAGAGCTACCGACCGATCGGGTCAGTCCGCCGAATCCGGGAGCGGCGGTCCGCCCTCACGCGAGCGCAACGAGATTCTCGACCGACCGCTCCACCATGCGCTGGTACAGGACCCCCGTCGCCAGGCGCTCAAAGTGTGGCGTCGCCCGGTGCGCCTCGACGGCGGCCAGGTCCCGATACTGCTCGTAGATCAGCACGGTATCGGGATCCGACTCAACGGTGTGCGGGATGTAGGAGACACACCCGGGCTCCTGCCGGGAGCCCTCCGTCAGCTCGCGAAGTGCGGCGGCGATCATTTCGCGGTCCTCGGGGCGGAAACGCATGCGGACGGTGAAGGAGATCATTCTCTAGCCCAACGCCTCTTCGAACTCGCCAAAGGTCATCGTCTGCGCACGATCCGGACCCGTCGAGATCATGCCGATTTTGGCTCCGGACTCCCGCTCGATAAACCGCATGTACTCCTGCGCGGTCTTGGGCAGTTCATCGAAGTTGGTGATGCCCAGCGTCGAGCTCTGCCATCCGGGCAGGGTGGTGTAGATGGGCTCGATGGCCTTGAAGCCTCGGACGTCGGCCGGGATGACGTCGGTCACCTTCCCGTCGATCTTGTAGCCCGTGCACACCGGGATCTCCGGGCACTCGTCCAGTACGTCCAGCTTGGTGACGACCAGCCACTCGGTCGAATTGATCATGTTGGAGTAGCGCAGCAACGGCAGATCCAGCCAGCCGGTCCGGCGCGGTCGCCCAGTCACGGCCCCAAACTCCTGGCCGCGCGCACGAAGCAGGTCGCCAGAGGCGTCCGAAATCTCCGTCGGGAACGGCCCCTCGCCGACGCGGGTCACATACGCCTTGGTCACGCCGATGACCGTGCCGATCCTGGTCGGTCCCACGCCCGTCCCGGTCACCGCACCACCGGCAGTGGACGACGAACTGGTCACAAACGGGTACGTGCCGTGATCGATGTCCAGCAGAGCGCCCTGCGCGCCCTCAAACATCACATTCTGGCCCTCGTCGAGCGCCTTGTTCAGCAGCACGGCGGTATCCGTGACGAACGGCGCGATCTGTTCGGCCAGCCGGGCGTACTCCTCGTACATCTGCTTGGGATCCAGCGGCTCGGTGCCGAACAGCGCATGCGCGATGGTGTTCTTCTCGTGGCAGGCGTTGATGATGTGCGTGCGCAGCAGCGACGAGTTCAGCAGGTCAATTACTCGCAGGCCGTTGCGGTGGATCTTGTCCTCGTAGGCCGGACCGATGCCGCGGCGCGTCGTGCCGATCGTCTGCCGCCCCGGCGCGGTCTCGGCGGCCAGCTCGATCATCCGGTGGTACGGCAGGATCACCTGGGCGCGATTGGAGATAAAAAGCTGCTTCGCCTCTGGCCGGTAGGCCTCCAGGCCGGCATCCTTCAGCTTCCGAACCTCGTTCAGGAACGCGGCCGGATCCAGCACCACGCCGTTGCCGATGACGCCTTTGCAGCCCGGCCGGAGCACACCGCACGGGATCAACTGCAGAACGAACTTCTTGCCCTCGATGATGACCGTATGACCGGCGTTGTGGCCTCCCGCGTAGCGGGCCACGATGTCAAAACGCTCGCTGAGGACGTCGACGATCTTGCCTTTACCTTCATCGCCCCACTGGGCTCCAAGGATGACGGCGGAGGGACGGCGGGACGTGGACTTACTTGCCTGGTTCGAGGGCTGGCTCACAAGCTTCCTGGGATCGGGGTGTAGGCGCCAGAGCGCCATCATTCATCTTACGCGAGCGCTCGGGCCCCTCCTCCGCATCGGCCCGATCAGCCAAGCTCGTGCCTCGGCTGCGGTTGGCCAAAAGCTTCTGGCTGAAGCCGCCACACGGTGTGCGACGATGCACTCACGTGAGCACGGAACGTCAGACAGCCATCACGCTCGACCCGGCGGCGGCCGGCGAGCACCATCTCGATCGCCAGTTGCGGCTGCGCGACCTCGTCCTCGCCCAGATCCTGACGGTGGTGGGCAGTTCCTGGGTGGGTATCGCGGCGGGCCTGGGCCGGGCGCAGCTTGTGGCCTGGCTGACCGCCTTTGCGCTGTTCTATATCCCCATGGCGGTCGCGGTTTACTACCTCAACCGCGAGATGCCGCTCGAGGGTGGCCTGTATGTCTGGGCGCGGCGCGCCTTCGGGGATCTGGCTGGCTTCATGACCGCCTGGAACATCTGGACCTACGGCCTCGCCGTCATCGCCGTGCTTCTGACCCAGATGCCGAGCGAGCTGAGCTACCTGATCGGCCCGCGCGCGGCTGGGTTGCCGGAGAACCGCGCTCGCGGTGGCCTGCATCCTGACCGGATTTCTGCTGCTGCTGGCCTGGACCACGCGCCGGGGCCTCTCGCTCGGCAAGTGGATTCACAACTTCAGCGGCGCGGCCATGCTGGCCGTCTTCTGCCTGCTGATCGCGTCGCCGCTGTGGGCCTGGGCGCACGGCGAGCACCTCCATTACGCCCCGCTCGCCTTCCACCTGCCCGCTCGCGACCCAACCTCGCTCAGCCTGCTGGGGCAGACGCTGTTCGCGGCGGCGGGGCTCGAGTACATCGCCATCATGGCCGGCGAGACGCACGCCGCGAACCGCGAGATCGGGCGGTCTGTCATCATCGCCTCGCCGATCATCTTCCTGATGTTTGTGCTGGGAACGGCCGCGGTGCTGAGCTTCCACGAGCTGCACCGCACGGTGCCGATCAACTACATCGCACCCATCCCGCAGACCCTGAGCCTGGCCTTCGGCAATACCGGCTGGGCCTCGCTGGTCGCAAAGCTGGCGATCCTGCTGCTCCAGATCCGTATCCTCGGCGCCGCCAGCTTCATCTTCACCGGGGTCGTGCGGCTGCCGATGGCCGCCGGTTGGGATCACCTTGTGCCGGAGTGGTTCGCGCGCCTGCACCCGCGCTTCCGGACCCCGACGAACTCCATCACGGTGACCACGATCGTGATCGCTGGCCTGCTGGTGCTGGGGTCCGCCGGCGTGCGCGCGGCGGAGGCCTTCGCGGTGCTCAACGACACCTCGTCCGAGCTGTATGCGCTCGCCTACCTCGCCATGTTCCTGATCCCGATCGCCGGGGCGGCAGCGGTGCGAAAGCCGCTGCCCCTCTGGGTCAAGGCGGTCTGCTGGCTGGGCGTGATGACGATCCTGTTCATCCTCGTCTTCAACGCGTATCCGTTCCTCGACGTCCCCAGCCCGGGCGTCTTTGCCGTGAAGATTCTGGGCACAACAGGGGTCCTGAACGCGCTCGGATTTGCCTTCTACCGCATGCGGCGCCGACGAGTGGCGCCGGCCCGCTAGACCGCCCTAAACGTCCTCGAAGAGCTCCGAAAGCGTCATGTGGAAGCCGCGCGCGATCGTCTCCAACGTGGGCAGCGTAACGGACTTGCGGCCGCACTCGAGATCCGACAGGTAGGTGCGGTCGATCCCGAACTCCTCTGCCATGCGGGTCTGCGTCAAGCCGCGCTCCACCCGGAGCCGCCGGATGCGCTGACCCAGACGACTGGTGACGTCCCGTCTAGGCTGCGATCCGTTTGGCTCGCTGGTTTTAGCGACGGAGCTACGCATCGCGACCGGTGACGAGGCGACCGTCGCCGGGCGCACTTGCACATGCGACCCAAACTGGGCGTTGCGCTGCATCTGGCTGCTCGGCAGCAGGCGCGGGCGCAACCGCGGCAAAGTCAGGGGGTTGGAACTGGGCCGGCGTGTCGGCGTGCTCTGCTGGAATGCGGGGGCCCCGACACACATCTGTTCGCGTGGATACATCGGAAGCACTCTCATATCCCCTAACGCGCGAATGGGAACGAAAAAGGGCCACTCGCCCGTGTTAAATCTTTTGGTTCGCGCGACCTCGCCGCTTTTGGGGGGTCTGCCGCATCGAAACTCCGTGCCCGAACTCCCCGAAGTCGAAACTGTCGCCAAGAGCGTCCACGCGCGCGTCGCCGGGCAGCGGATCGAACGCGTGTGGACCAGCGGCAAGCCGCAGACCTTCAAATCGACCGAATCGGAGATCGTCGATGCGCTCACCGGCGCGCGCATCGCGCGTGTGCGGCGAGTCGGCAAGACGGTCGTTGCTGGACCTCGAACGGAGCAGCGGCGAGACGGCCCAGTTCCTCGTTCACCTCGGGATGACCGGCCGGCTGCTGGTCTCGGACGCCGAGCTTCCGTGGCCGCCCCACACCCACGCGGTCCTGACCCTCAGCGACGGTCGCGAGCTGCGCTTCGTCGATCCGCGGCGCTTCGGCCGGCTCAGTGTGGTGCGGGACGACCCCTACGCCGGCCCCGGAAGCGAGCCCACCACCATCAGCCCTGATGCCTTCGCGAAGCTGTTTCGCGGACGAAAGCTCGCCATCAAGGCTGCGCTGCTAAACCAGTCGCTGCTGCACGGCGTCGGCAACATCTACGCGGACGAGGCGCTCTTTCGGGCGGGCATCCGGCCGCGCAAGGCGGCGGGCCGGCTGACGCGTGCCGAACTCGACCGCCTGCACCAGGCCCTGCAGGAGGTGCTCGCACGAGCGATCGAGCTGGGCGGGTCTTCCATCTCCGACTACGTCGACGCGGCCGGCGCGAAGGGCTTCTTCCAGATCGAGCACAAGGTCTACGGCCGCGCCGGCGAACCTTGCGCCCAGCTGCGCTACCCCGCTCAAGAAGCTGATCGTTGGCGGCAGGACCACCGTGTACTGCCCGAAGTGCCAGCGCTGAGCGCTACGCCTTCGCCGCGCAGTGCTCGGCGGTAACCGCGGCGCCGATCACGCGAGTGACCTGGTCGTCGGCGACGATCTCGAGCTGGTAACTCTGCAGCGGGCTCATCTTCACCTGGTCATGCAGGTATTCGCGCAGCAGGTTCAGGTCCAGAAAGCGGACGTTGAACCCGGTGAAGAAGAACTTCCCTGCACCGCCCATGTGAATGGACGAGGCGGTCGCCGCGGCCAGAGCCCGATGCCACAGTTCGCGGAACTCGACGCAGCGGGAATCCGGGTCCTTGCGCCGGCATGCCAGGTCGAAGACCTCTTCCGGCTCCATGTCAAGGAACCGCAGACGCATGGCGCGATGCCCCATGATGCCTTCCAGGTGCCCACGGCCGCCGCAGCCGCAGTAGTTCTCGCGTGGGTCGAGCGTCACGGTCATGTGGCCGCCCTCCCATACGCCCTCGGTCTGCGGATACGCGCCATAGCCGATGCCGGTTCCGAGCGTCCAGACACGAATGTGATGGTCCAGCTTGCCGCGCTGCGCGGCCAGGCCCGCCGCTATGGCGTCCGCGTCGTTGGAGACGACGACCGTCGCGTTCAACCCACGGCTGTTGAGCTGCTGCGTGAGCAGTTCGCCGATGCGTGCGCCCTTCAACTGGGGCAGATTCGGGGCCTCTTCGACCACGCTGTTGCGAACCAGGCCCGGGATCGCCACGCCCGACGGCATAGATGTCATCGCGGTGCGCGCCCGCGACGCTGCAGCGTGAGATCGCAGATCGCCGCGACGAGGGCGTCCGTGTGGAACTCCAGCAGCGAGTTGTCATCCTCTGGGTCCTGGGCCTTGTCGACCTCGGGAAAGCTGTGCAGCGAGCCCGAAAGCTTGCCGTCGACCAGCAGGCCGGCGTAAAGACGCTCGGCAACGACCACCCCAACGCAAACGTTGGAGCGGCCAGAGTTCTTCTCGGTTGGTTCCGAAGTACCCATGGCAATCATGGCTGCCCTCCCAATATGGCGATGGCGGAGATCTCCGCGGATGAACGCGATCGCGCGTACCAGTGAAAGCGCGCCAGCGAGTCAGCGTGCAAGAGACGGTAGCTTGCTTCGCCTACCGTCGTCAAACTGAAACCGCGGCGCCCGACTTGCAAGCCCGGCTGCAACGCGGAACCGAAAACCCGACCTCGAACCGCGGAGATCTACTCGAACTTCGCGAGCCGATTGAGGCCGTTGAAGGCCGCCACCTTGTAGCACTCCGCGAGCGTCGGGTAGTTGAACACCGTCTCCACGAAGTAATCCAGCGTGCCCCCAAGCGTCATCACCGCCTGGCCGATGTGCACCAGCTCGCTGGCGCCCTCGCCGATGATGTGCACGCCCAGCAGCGCGTGTGTTTCGCGATGGAAGATCAGCTTCAGACGTCCGGTCGTGTCGCCGCGAATCTGCCCGCGCGCGATCTCGCGGTAGTACGCCACGCCGACCTCGTAGGGCACGTCCTCCTCGGTCAGCTGCTCCTCGGTCTTGCCGAGGAAGCTGATCTCCGGAATCGTCCAGATGCCGTACGGATAGAAGCTCGGGTTGGAGACGATGCCTTCATCGCCAATCGAGCGCGCCGCCGCGATGCGGCCCTGCTCCATCGAGACGGACGCGAGCGACGGAAATCCGATCACGTCACCCACCGCAAAGACATTCGGGACCTTGGTGCGGAAGTCCTTGTCGACCGGAATACGGCCGCGGCTGTCCGCCTCCAGCCCGATCGCCGGCAGGTTCAGCTCATCGACGTTGCCCTGCCGCCCGACGGCATAGAGCAGCGCGTCGCCCTGCACCTTCTTCTTCGACTCGAGGTTCGCAACGACGGAGCCGCCACCTTCCGCCTCTTCGACGGACTCCACCTCTTCGTTCAGCCGCATGGTGACGCGGGCGTCGCGGAGGTGATAGCTCAGCGCCTCGACGATCTCCTGGTCGGCGAACTCCAGCAGCCGCGGACGCCGCTCGATCAGCGTCACGCGAACGCCCAGCGCGGCAAACATGCAGCAGTACTCGACGCCGATGACGCCGCCGCCGACGATGATCATCGTCTTGGGCAGGGTGTTCAGGTTCAGCACCAGGTCGGAGTTGATGATCGTCGACCCGTTGATCGGCACCTTGGGCGAGGTCGCCGGCTTCGTTCCGGTGCCGATGATGATGTTCTTGCCCTCGTAGACCGTCGACCCGCGCGAGTTGGTCACGCGAACATGGGTCGCGTCGTCAAAGCTGGCCGTGCCGGTCAGCATGTCCACGTTGTTGCGGGAGAGCTGGGCCTCGGTGACGTCGATCTCGGTCTTGATCACGTGCTGCACCCGGAACGCAAGGTCGGCCATGGTGATCCGTTCCTTGACCCGGTAGTTCATCCCGTAGATCGACTTGTAGTTGTAGCCCGAAAGGTGCAGCACCGCCTCGCGCATCGTCTTGGAGGGGATGGTGCCTGTATTGATGCAGGCGCCTCCGACAACCTCGCGCATTTCGACGAGTGCAACGCGTTTTCCGTGCTTCGCGCCATAGATGGCAGCGCGTTGGCCCGCAGGGCCGGAGCCGATGACGATCAGGTCGTACGCAGTTCCCATAAAGGTGGGTTAACTCTTCCTGGGTTTGGAGACGGGCCGTCTCGGTTCGCAGTGGATTCGTTCAGACTGGGTCAAAATCGCGACTTGCCGCTCCCTATCATAGACCTGAGTTGCACTTGCGCCGGTGAGACGGCGCGGGGAGGGTAACTGACAGGATGGTTGTATCGGGAACCCAAGCGCTGCGCTGTGCCATAACGGACCTCACGGGCTCCGGCCTGCACTCGCCCGAGGCACGCAGGAGGCGCTTGCTCGACCAGGTGCGGCGGTGGGCTGCCGAGGGCGTGGACTTCGTACAGCTTCGAGAGAAGCAGCTCGAGAGCGGTGAGTTGCTTGCCCTGGCCGAGAGCGCGATGGCCGTGCTCCGCGAGCAGCCGCGGGCTGGCACTCGCCTGCTGGTGAACGGCCGGCCTGATGTCGCTGCGGCCGCCGGCGCACACGGCGTGCACCTGACCTCTGCCGCCGGCGAGCTGCAACCGGAACAGGTCAGGTGTATCTTCGCCTCCGCCGGGCTGCGCGAGTGCCTGGTCAGCGTCAGTTGTCACTCGCCCGAAGCCGTCGCGCGGGCCCGACGCGCCGGCGCTAACCTCGTCCTGTTCGGGCCTGTCTACGAAAAGCGGGTCGCGGGCAAGGTGGTCGTAGAAGGCCTCGGGCTCGAACGGCTGCGCGAGGCCTGCGGCGAATCAGGAGAGCTGCCGGTGCTGGCGCTTGGAGGCATCACACAGGCAAACGCAGCCGAGTGCCTGAGCGCGGGGGCCTCGGGCGTTGCGGGAATACGGCTCTTCGCGTGAGAAAATGGAGGGGTGATGGTCATCAAACCGGCCCAGCTTGTCGACGAGCCCCTTCCGCTCAACCTGCAGATCCCCGAGGGCAACATTGAGTACACGCCCGACGTGCGGCAGGTCGGCCCCGTTTCCGTGAACGGCCGGGCAGAGCTGCTCGTGGAACATCGCGGCCACAACGAGACCGTGGAAGATATCCGGGTCCGGGCGGCGTTGAAGGGCAATTTCGAGTTGCTGTGTGCCCGCTGCCTGACCGCCGTCCCGACGCCCCTGGACGCAAGCTTCGACCTGATCTTCCGCCCCGGCGGGATCGATGCCGAGGCGGGCGAACGCGCGATCTCGGAGGATGAGACCGAAATCGGGTATTATGAGAAGAGCGGCCTGCCGCTGGAGGACGTCGTGCGCGAGCAGGTGCTGTTGACCCTGCCCGGAAGGACGCTCTGCCGGGAGGATTGCAAGGGCCTTTGCCCGCATTGCGGTACCGATCGCAACGCGAGCGACTGCGGATGCGCTGAGAACACCGGAGATCCCCGTTGGGGTGCACTGGCTGCCGTCACGCTCCCCAAGGCCTGAGCCTCGCGACAAGTTTGGTAGTAAGCCGGTTCCGGGAGCGCTCCGCCGCAACGGACGGCCATCTGAGTTTTGAGAGGTTTGCCATGCCGAATCCGAAACGGCGCCACAGCAAGCAGCGCACCGCAAAGCGCCGCTCCCACGACTTCCTGACACCGACCGGCGTCTCCACCTGCTCCAACTGCGGCGAGCGCAAGCTGCCGCACCGCGCCTGCAAGAAGTGCGGGGAGTACAAGGGCCGCGCTGTCGTCCCGGTAAAGGAAGCCGCTTAGTCATCTGCGGAAATCCTTCGCAGTGCTCAGCCCGCGTTAGTCTGGACTCGGGCCTCCTCCTCCGCAGCTATCGTCTGCAAGCGAGTGCCCTTAGCGCCTGATGCCGATCGACATCGTTCTCGACGCCATGGGCTCCGACAAGGCTCCCGATCCGGAGATCCGCGGAGCCATTCTGGCCTGCCGCACGCTTGACGTCCGGGTCCACCTCGTTGGTCCCGAGGCTGACCTGCGCCCGCGGCTGCGCGAGGCCCTGCGCGCCTCCGAGCGGAACCAGCCGCTCTCACTGCCCGGATCCAAGCAGCCGCGCCTCCCCATCTTCATCCAGCAAGCCAGCGAGTGGATCACCATGGAAGACAAGGCCGCCCAGGCCGTGCGCTCCAAGCGTGATTCCACCATGCGCGTCGGCCTGAAGATGGTCCGCGAGGGCAAGGCGGGCGGCTTCGTCACGGCCGGCAATACCGGGGCCGCGATGGCCACCGCCAAGATGGTCCTCGGCTCCCTGGCCGGCGTCGATCGGCCCGGCCCTGACCACAGTCCTGCCCACCAGTGCCGGCACCCCCTGCGTCTTCCTCGACGTAGGTGCCAACGTGGACTGCGACGCCAACAACCTGCTCCAGTTCGCCGTGATGGGCCACATGTACGCGAAGGAGGTCCTGCACCTGCCCAATCCGCGCATCGGCCTCCTCTCCATCGGCGAAGAAGAAAGCAAAGGCAACGCGCTCACCCGCGAGGCTCTGCCCCTGCTCCGGGAGCTTGGGTTGAACTTCATCGGCAACGTGGAAGGCCGTGACCTCTACAACGGCCGCGCGGACGTCGTGGTTAGCGACGGCTTCGTCGGAAATGTGGCGCTGAAGACCAGCGAGGGCCTCATCAAGCTCGTCCGAACCAGCCTCCGGGAAAGCCTCAAGTCCACCGTCACCGCGCAGGTCGGCGCGCTGCTCAGCCGCAAGGCCTTTTCCAACTTCAAAAAGCGCTTCGACTACTCCGAATACGGCGGCGCCCCGCTGCTGGGATTGCGCGGCGTCTGCATCGTCGGGCACGGCTCTTCCAACGAGCGCGCGATCATGAACGGCATCCGCGTCGCCGCGGAGTTCGCCTCCAAGAACGTCAATCCCGCCATCGAGGCCATGGTCGCGGAACGCTTCGGGCGCTCCTCCGCAGCCGATTAGCGTCGCCTACGCCGATTACGCCTGCAACGGCTTGCCGTCGTAGCTGCCGAAGTGGTGCTCCTCGACGCGTAGCAGCTCATACTGATCATCCCCGCCATACGCCAGCACAAGCCCCATCAGCCGAAACACCGCGAAGAACCGCTCCCACGGTATGGGCTGAAGGCTGGCGTCCGCTTGGGGCGGATGTCCGAAGACGAACCCTAGCTGTGCGGGTTCGCCGTCCGGCACAAACGGTGCATGTTCCACAGGATGGGCGTTGCGTGCCGCCGCCCATCGACGGATCTCTTTTTCATCGGCCGTCGTTTTGCGCATGGTTTCTCCCACTCACAACACTCAAGACACTGTGATGCGCGCAGGTGTCGGCTGCGTTCTCGCCGGCTTCGCGAACCCGTTCATCCGGTCCTTATTGATTCGCTGAAACCACCTCGGCCGCTCCTTGTCCTGCGCAACACCACTCCGGGCATCGCCGCGCCACACGCTGCCATCCCAAGCCGTTAACAGCGCCGCACGTAGACGCATCCATACACGAGGCTCGAGGACATGCCAGAAATCGTCGACCAGACACACCTCCCCACGTTTCCCGCCGGCGCGGGCAAGGGCACGCACTACAAACCGCTGCCCCAGGACGTTGAGGACGGCAAGGTTCGCGCACACACTCTGCAAACCATTGGCGCTGACCGCCAGACCCTCTACAACATGTGGCGCGACGTGACCAACGCCCCCAAGTTCCAGGAGTACGTCGTCTCGGTCGAACCCAAGACACAGACGCGCTCCACGTGGACCTTTGGCGACCCCGAAGATCCCAAGGCCAAGCGCGTCAGCTACGACACCGAGGTCTACGAAGACATACCCGGCGAGAAGATAGCCTGGCGCTCCGTCGACACCGAGTTCGACGAGCAGGGCGAAGTGCACTTCGAAGATGCGCCCGGCGGCCGCGGCACGCGCGTCACGCTGATCGAGAACTTCAAGGTGCCCGGAGGCCGCCTGACCATCGCCGCCGCCGCGCTCGCCAAGCGCACACCGCGCCAGATCGTCATCGAAGACCTGCGCCACTTCAAAGAGCTGGTCGAATCCGGCGAGATCCCGTCCGTGATCGACAACCCTCATGGCCCGCGCGGCTTCTCCGGCTCCGTGAAGACGCGGCTTTACGGCGAAAACAACCCGACGCCCCCGGGTACGAGCGTGGTCGGGCATGCAGAGGCGCCTACCAGCACGACCTCGGATCCTGCTCTCGAAGGCAGCCGTTAACTCCTACATCTTTCCCCCGGTTCTCGCTCGCGCGTTGAACGCTGAGCCCCAAACTTCTTCGGAGATCTGCAATGAAGGCTGTCTGCTGGATGGGCACACGCAACATACAAACTCTTACCGTTCCCGACCCCAAGATCGTGAACCCGCATGACGTGATTCTGAAGATCACGCGCACGGCGATCTGCGGCTCGGATCTTCACCTGTACGACGGCTATATCCCCACCATGGTCTCCGGCGATGTGCTCGGTCATGAGTTCATGGGCATCGTCGAAGAGGTCGGCCCGGAGGTGAAGAATCTGCAACGCGGCGATCGCGTGATCGTGCCGTTCACGATCTCGTGCGGCAACTGCTTCTTCTGCAAGCGCGATCTCTGGAGCCTCTGCGACAACACCAACCCCAACGCGCAGGTCTGCGGAGACGATGTACGGCTACACAGGGTCCGCGCTGTTCGGCTACTCGCATATCTACGGCGGCTATGCCGGTGGACAAGCGCAGTATGCGCGCGTGCCGCATGCCGATGTCGGGCTGCCTGAAGATCGAGTCCGACATCCCCGACGAGAAGGTGCTGTTCCTAACCGACATCTTCCCCACCGGCTACATGGGCGCGGAGAACGGCAACATCCAGCCCGGCGACACCGTCGCCGTCTGGGGCTGCGGCCCCGTGGGTCTCTTCGCCATCGCCAGCGCCTACATGATGGGCGCGGAACGCGTGATCGCGATCGACCGCTTCCCGGAGCGCCTGCGTCTTGCGCGCGAGTACTGCGGCGCAACCACGATCGACTACAGCGAGGACGATGTCACGGTCGTCGAAGCGCTGCGCGACCTCACCGGCGGCATCGGCCCGGACGTCTGCATCGACGCCGTTGGCATGGAGGCACACTCCAACACCCTGGTCGGCATGTACGACAAGATCAAGCAGACGCTGCGGCTCGAAACCGACCGTCCGTTCGTCTTACGGCAGGCGTTCCAGTCCATCCGCAAGGGCGGCACGCTCTCCATCCCCGGCGTGTACGGCGGCGTGCTCGACAAGGTGAACTTCGGCGCGGCGTTCGGCAAAGGCATCAAGATGGCGATGGGCCAGACGCACATGCACAAGTACCTCCGCCCGCTGCTGCAGCGCATCGAGAACAAGGAGATCGATCCGACCTTCCTCATCTCGCATCGCATTGGCATCGAAGAGGCGCCAGAGATGTACAACGTCTGGGCGAAGAAGCTCGACAACGTCACCAAGATCGTCATCGACCCCTGGCAGGACCGCATCGGCGAGCCCATCCAGGAGCGGGTAGGCGACCCGAAGAAGGCGGACGCGCGCTAGCGCCTCTCACCTCACCACTCAGCCCCACTCGCATCCCGAGTGGGGCTTTTGCTTGTCGCCCAGACGACGGGGCACCTGCGCTGGCGCATTCTGAATCTTAGGTTCAGAATCTAATCGAGTTCATCTGCACGCAGTCTTTCCGTGTAGCCGAATCGAGCCTGAAGCTGTGCGACGTCTTTCCGCCATCCTGCTGTTCGCGGCGTTGATGCTGCCGTTTGCCGCGCCCCTGCTCGCGCTGGGGCAGGACGCAGACGCTGGCCTGCCCGCGTGCTGCCGCAGAAACGGCAAACATCACTGCGCGATGAGCATGGGCGACCGCACACAAGCTCCCGGTCAGGACTCCAACTTGCCGCATTGGCAGGCACCGGTCGCACGTTGCCCATACTGCCCTTCCTCGGTGGTCACGTCGCATCCGGTGTCGCTGGCTCCACCTGCACAACAAGCCAGCGCCATCGCGTTCTTCAGCCATCCCTCGGGCGTCGCGCAGACCGAATCAAAATGCCGCATTGCACGCGACCGCTCGCGGCAGAAGCGCGGTCCTCCAGCAGTGTCTCTCGCCTATCCGGCATGAACCCGCTGGCTCCGGTGCGGCGCGCACCTGACGCGCACGCACCGGCGCCGCCACACGGCTTCATGCAGAGAGCACCGTCACCGGCGATTGACGCCATCTGGAGACACCATGAACCGCCCTCTTTCCGGCGCGTCGGCCTGGCCGCACCGCACCGGCTTCTGCACGCGACCGCGTTGCGCGCTGCCATTCACTGCCTAGCCTGCTGCTGGCCCTCGCCGGCCTGTTTCTGCTCTGCACCACACACGCACGAGCCACCTTGTTTTCAGCCGTGTCCGGCATCGTTCACGACCAGCAGCATCGCCCGATCGCATCCGCAGACGTCGACCTGAAGCCGGCGCACTCGGACGCCATCCTGCACACACAAACCGACGCAAGCGGCGCATTCCACTTCGCTGCTGTGCCGTTTGGCGAGTACGTCGTCACCGTGAGGCACAACGGCTTCGACATCGTCACGGAGTCGATCACCGTCGCCTCCGATACCTCGCCCATGCTCCACATCGCGCTGCCCGTCGCGACCGCACGCGAGACCGTGAACGTGACCGCCACCACACAGACGAACGTTGGATCCGTCACGCCGACGACGCTGCTGAGCCAGCAGACCATCGCGGACACACCCGGCGCGGCTCGCACCAACTCGCTTGCGATGATCACCGACTATGTGCCCGGCGCCTACATGACGCATGACATGCTGCACATGCGCGGTGGTCACCAGGTCAGTTGGCTGCTTGATGGCGTCGAGATACCGAACACCAACATCGCCAGCAACCTTGGCCCACAGATCGATCCGCGTGACATCCAGTACCTCCAGGTGGACCGCGGAAGCTACAACGCCGATCTCGGGGACCGCACCTACGGCGTCTTCGACGTGAACCCGAAGAGCGGCTTCGAACGCAGCCGCGAGGCTGAACTCACGCTTACCGCAGGCAGCGCGCTGGCAGACCGACGATCAACTCTCCTTTGGCGATCACTCGCAGCGCGCGGCGTATTACGTCAGCCTGAACGGCAACCGCAGCGACTATGGACTGTCTCCTCCAATCGAGCAAGCAATACACAACGCGGAGAACGGATACGGCGGATTCGGGTCGTTCATCCTGAACCACGATGCGCACAACCAGTTCCGGCTGTTGACCCAGTTGCGATCCGATTTCTTTCAGATCCCGTACGACCCCGACCCCGACGACTACGAAAACCAGCTCTACGACTCGAGTGGCCTACGTGACGCGCAGCACGAGACCGATGGCGTCGTCGCATTTACCTGGACCCACAGCTTCACTCCAAGCACGGTGCTCACAGTTTCGCCGTTCTATCACTACAACAGCGCCAACTACGAGCCGAAGCCGAACGATGCTCCCACCGCAACCACATCCGATCGCGCGTCAAACTACAGCGGTGTGCAGGCCAGCGTCAGCGGCGACATCGCGCGCAATCACCTTGAAGCCGGCCTTTACGCCTGGGGCCAGCACGACAGCACTCGGTTCGGCGTGAACTTCAGTGATCCTACCCAGACCAACTTCTCTGAGGCAGACACGACCAGCGGTGGGCTCGTCGAGGAGTATGTCTCCGACAGCTACAAGCCCACATCGTTCCTGACCTTCATGGCGGGTCTTCGCAATAGCTGGTTCTCGGGTAGTGGGATCACGGAGACGGCGACGTACCCGCGGGTCGGCGTAGCGTTCCAGGTCCCGAAGCTGCACTGGGTCTTTCGCGCCTTCTACGGACACTTCTATCAGCCGCCACCGCTCGTCACCGTGTCGGGCTCACTGATCCAGTACGCGCAGGGCAACAACACGAACTTCGTCCCGCTGCATGGGGAACGGGACGAGGAGCACCAATTCGGTGTGCAGATTCCACTCAAGGGCTGGCTGCTGGATGCAGACACATTTCAGACGCAAGCTTCGAACTTCCTCGATCACTCCAACATCGGTGAGTCAAGCGTCTACATCCCGCTCACGGTGCAGGGCGCGCTTGTGCAGGCATGGGAGTTGACGCTGCGCTCACCGCGCCTGTGGAACCGCGCACAGCTGCACCTCGCTTACTCCAACCAGATCGCACAACAACGAGGCGCGATCACCGGTGGACTCATCTGCTATCCCATCACGTCGCCGGAGTGCGACGTCGAGCCCGGATACACGCCGCTGGATCACGATCAACGCAACACACTGAACGTGGGCGGAGACGTTGCTCTGCCGTATCGGATCAACGCTTCGACAAACGTCTACTACGGCTCGGGATTCTCAAACGGCTACCCCGACCCGCCGTCTCCCTACACGGGCGCATACCTGCCGTCGCACACCACGTTCGATCTGCGGCTCGCACGCGACTTCGGCGAGACGCTCAGCGTCGCGCTAAACAGCACCAATGTGGCAAACACTCGTGTGCTACTCGATAACAGCCTCACGTTCGGTGGGTTCCACTACAACGATCCGCGGCAGATCTACGCCGAGGTCCGTTATCGGTTCCACTACTGACGCTCGTGCTTCAGAAGATGTTCAGCAGAGCCGCGTCGGCCTCGTCGTACGGGGGAGCCGACGCGTCCTGCAGCACGGCTTCGATCTGCTCCAACCCCCACTCCAGGTCGTCGCGCTGGATGATCAACGGCGGTGCGATACGGATGACGTTCTCATGCGTCTCTTTGCAAAGCACGCCGCGATCGCGCAGCGCCTCGCAGAACGGCCGTGCCGGCTTGTTCAACTCCAGAGCAAGCCACAGGCCCTTGCCACGCGCGTCGACCACGTGCGGGCTGCGCATCTGCTGCAAGCGTCCGAGAGCATACGCGCCCAGTTCTGCGGATCGCGCCGAAAGGTCCTCATCTACGATGACCCGCAGCGCCGCACGTGCAATCGCGCACGCAAGGGGATTGCCGCCGAACGTGCTTCCGTGGTCACCGGGCCGGAAGACATCCATCACCTCGCGTGAGGCAAGCACGGCAGAGACGGGATAGAAGCCACCCGAGAGTGCTTTGCCGATCGTGACGACGTCAGGCCGGATGCCCTCGTGCATGAACGCAAACAGCTTTCCGGTACGGCCAAGCCCCGACTGAATCTCATCGCAGATCAACAGCACGTTGTGCTCACGGCAGATCGAAGCCACATGGCGCAGATAGCCTGCGGGCGGAAGAATCACGCCGGCCTCGCCCTGGATCGGCTCAAGGATGAACGCGCACGTATTGGGCGTGATCGCTGCCCGCAGCGCGTCCGCATCGCCGAACGGCACATGACGGAAGCCCGCCGGGAAGGGACCGAACCCGGAGCGATACTGCGCGTCCGTCGACAAACCCACAATCGCAATGGTGCGGCCATGGAAGTTGCCGCGGCAGCCGATGATCTCGGCCTGGTTCGGCGTGACGCGCTTGACGGTCTCGCCCCACTTGCGCGCCAGCTTCAGCGCGGTCTCGACCGCCTCCGCCCCGGAGTTCATCGGCAGCGCCGCATCAAAGCCGGTGATTTCGTGCAGCTCGCGCAACAGCAGCGGAAGCTGATCGTTGCGGAACGCACGCGAGGTCAGGGTGACCTTTTGTGCCTGCTCCTGCATCGCCGCCAGGATCGCCGGATGACAATGTCCCTGGTTGAGCGCCGAGTACGCCGCGAGGAAGTCAAGGTACCGTCTTCCTTCGACGTCATACACCCATGCGCCCTGCGCACGCTCTACCACGACGTCCAGCGGATGGTAGTTGTGGGCTCCATACTGGTCGTCAAGCGCGATCAACTCCTGCGAGCTGAGCATCTCGTCTACGGCGGTCATGGAGCCCTCCTTAAGCGGCATGGACGGAGCTTTGTCCAAACCGCGTCGCGACCAACAGATCAGCGGCGTGCAACTCAGGCGTGAGCTGCATGACCAGGCACTTGGCTGCGCCCCCGGCCTTCAGAAACTCGTCCAGCAGCACCTGCACGGTATGAAAGCCGCGCAGCCGCAGTTCGCCGTTGAGCTCTGGACTGATCTGGTTAAGGACAATGGTACGCCCAACGTTTACCGCATTGCAGGCGAACCGCAGCGCATCCGCCTCCGCAACGGCGATGCGTTGATCCGGTGCGTAGAAGCTCTCGATGCGCGCGAGGGACTCGGGATCGAACGCGGCCGGGTAGTACAGCAGCGAGCCGTCGGCCAGCGGAGCGAAACACGTATCAAGGTGATAGAAGCGCGGGTCGATCAACCGCAGCCCGACCACCTCCACGTCCCAAAGCCTCGCAAGCAGCGCGTGGCTGGCCTGATCCGTGCGTGTGCCATGGCCCACCCAAAGCCGCGAACCCCCAGCCGAGAACAGCGCATCACCTTCACCTTCGAACGGCGTCTCGCGCGGGAGGTCGACGACGTGATAACCCGCCTCTCGCAAACCATTGCCGGAAGTGCGGCTCCTCTCCCTGGCGCTCGCGATGCAGGAAGCTGCTGATTGCAACCACACCATCGCGTGCCAGCCCCGCGTTCGCCGTGAACACCATATCCGGCGAGCCCGCAACGGGCTCAATCAGGTGTACCTGGGCGATGCGTGTCACAGCCTCGTGCAGCCGGTGCCACTGCTGCATCGCACGCCCCTGCGAACTCGCGCCCACGTTCCCCAGCATCCACGGATTGATCACGTAGTTCACCGAGTACAGGCTCGGCGCGCACATCAGCAGTGCCGGTCGCAGCGCGCCGGACGCTTCGGCATCCTGTCTGGATTGTTCACGGAGGGCGGTCATCGCGGCCATGTCCTTTTCCTTCTCAGGAGCATGGCAAATGCAAAACAAGCCCGTCAATGCTAATGATTATCCGCAGCAGCGTGCATGAATATGCACACCCATTTGTGCACCGCACTACGGTGTTTACTTGCTGTTTTCGAGGCCCCTGGGGCCCGAGTCACATCACGCGCGCAACGCGCTCAAGCTCTGCCTGGATGTGTTCCGGCGTGGCGCCCGGACCTTCGATCTTCGAGACCACGTGTCTCGCATCCATCGAGGAGACGCCATAGCCGCGGCCACTCAGAAAGCTGCAGACGATCTCCGCCGCCTGAAAACTATCCACGCCCGAGCGCAGGAGCTCAGCGCGAAGGGCAAGGAGGTCCGTGGGCGTGAACTTCTCGATATAAGTTCTGTCCTGACCGTCAGTCATCTGGCTTCCCCTCAAAGATTCAACCCGGCAGCTACACCGGAACTGAACCGTTAGAGGCGCCCGCCTCCCCGTTAGTTTGCCGCTTGCGCCAGAAACATCAGCACTTTTCCGGGCCACGGTAACCAAGGCCGCCAATTTGGCAGCGCACAGAGCACCGGCCAGCAGCCGGCGGAGCGGTTTCTCCCTCTCTCATCCGCGTGCGATCCCCCGTTCCGCTCACGCTATGCTTGGAAACATGGTGGATGTGGAGACAACGCCGCGCGTCCTGGACGGGCTCGCGATCGCTGGCGACATCAAGGCAGAAGTCGCCGAGACCGTGCGCGAGATGAGCGCCGCCGGCCATCGCCCCGGCCTGGCGGTGGTGCTGGTGGGCGAGAACCCAGCTTCGCAGATCTACGTCCGCAACAAGGTCCGTACGTGCGGCGAACTCGGCATCTACTCCGAGCTGCACACCCCACCCGCGAGCATCACGACAGAAGAGCTTCTATCGCTCGTCACTGACCTGAACGGCCGGGATGAAATCGACGGCATCCTGGTCCAACTACCGCTGCCACCGCATGTTGTCACCAACCGCATCCTTGAGGCAGTCGACCCGCGCAAGGACGTGGATGGCTTTCATCCTTTGAACGGCGGTCGCCTGCTACACGGCGCTCCCATCGACGAGGTGTTGGCGCCCTGCACACCCGCCGGCATCCTCGAGATCCTGAAGCGCAGCGGCATCACCATGAGCGGAAAACGCGCCACCATGGTCGGAAAGTCCAACATCGTCGGCAAACCCATGAGCGTATTGCTGATGAACGAGCAGGCCACCGTCACCATCTGCCATTCGCTCACCCGTGATCTGGCCCGGCACACCCGCAACGCCGAGATCCTCATCGTCGCCATCGGGGCTCCTGGTTTCATCAAGCCCGACATGATCCAGCCCGGCGCCACGGTGATCGACGTCGGCATCAATCGCCTGACGGGCGAGGCCGAACTCGAACGCTTCTTTCCGCCGGACACGCCCGAGTACAAGAGCCGTATCGAGGGGTTCCGTAAGCGCGGATCTACGGTCATTGGCGACGTCGACCCGGCCGCCTTTGCCATCGCCGGTGCGTATACGCCGGTCCCCGGCGGGGTCGGGGCGCTGACTATTGCTATGCTGATGTCAAACACTGTGAAAGCGGCGCGTTTCCGCCGGGGCATCTAGCCGTAACTCCGGCCAACGGATTCGGCGGACGGTTTGTCCGCTGCGGGCCATCTTTTCATCCCCATACCTCGAATCGAGGACAACCTATGCTGCGCGTGGGTCTCACTGGAGAACTCGGAAGTGGCAAGACCACGTTCGGCCGCATGCTCGGTCAGCGTGGCGCGGTGGTGCTCAGTTCCGACGAGATCGCCCGGCACATGATGCAGCCGGCCGAACCGGTCTATCGTGCGATCGTCGACCACTTCGGACGCGGTGTGCTGCTGCCCGGCGGGTCGCTGAACCGCAAGATGCTGGCCGACCTCGCCTTCGATCCGAATCGCCCTCGGGTGGATGAATTGAACGCCATCGTCCATCCTCCTGTGATCGAAGAGCAGGAGCGGCGGATCGCGCGCATCGAGCGGGACTCGCCCGGACGCCATCGTCATCATCGAATCGGCGCTGATCTTCACAACGAAGTACGCCGGCGACGGTCCCTGGCAATCCCGGTTCGACCGCGTCATTCTGGTGACCGCGCCTGATGACCTGAAGATCGCTCGCTACGTCCAGCGCATGGCGTTTGGCCGCACCTTGCCTGACTCCGAGCGTGAGGCGCTGGAGAACGATGCCCGCAGAAGGCTCGCCGCGCAGCGCATCCCGGACGCAGTCGCCGCAGGCTGCATCCGCGTCGAAAACGTCGGCGACATCTCGGCCCTGGAGCGCTCGGCGGATCAGGTCTACACCGAACTGGCGCAACTGGCGCGGGCGCAGTAAGCGGCCACCCACCGTTTCACGCTGCTCCCTCGGCACTCGGATTTGCGGCTGCCATCCGAGGCGAACCGGGACCTTTCGGCACATTCACCCGGCCCCGTCACGGCATCCGGTGCTCTGCGCGCATCTGAATCCCCGTGACGAACGGACGGCCAGATCGCATGCCGCATTCGAAAGGAATTTCACAGATGGGCAATAAGCGTTGGGGTATCGCCTTTGCAGCCGTGATCCTGCAGATCGCGCTGGGTGCGGTGTACGCGTGGAGCGTCTTCAGAACACCGCTCTCGACTCGCTTCCACTGGACGATCGAACAGGTCACGCTGACCTTCACCATCGCCATCTTCGTTCTGGGTGTGGCCGCCTACTTCGGTGGCCTTTGGGCGACGCGCAGCGGTCCCCGGATCGTCGCCATGACCGGCGGCCTGCTCTATGGCCTCGGCGTGTTCCTCGCCGGCTTCTCGAATCACGGCCTCGGCTGGCTCTACGCCACCTATGGCGTGCTCGGCGGTATCGGCCTTGGCTTTGCCTACATCGTTCCCATCGCCGTCCTGGTCCGCTGGTTCCCTGACAAACGAGGCCTCATGACCGGCATCGCCGTCGGTGGCTTCGGCGCAGGCGCTCTTATCACCGCCCCTGTCGCCACCCGGCTCATCCAGAGCGTCGGCGTGCTCACCACCTTCCGCTATCTCGGCATCGTCTTCCTGATCGTCACCGTCATCTGCGGGTACTTCATGCAGAACCCGCCCGAAGGCTTTCGGCCGGCCGGCTGGACTCCCTCGGCCGCGCTGCAGAAGACCGAGTCATCGCGCGACTTCACGCTCACCGACGCGCTGCGCAGCTGGCAGTGGTGGCTACTCTGGCTGCTGCTGTTCCTGAATACGACCGCGGGCATCTCCGTCATCTCGCAGGAAGCGCCGATGTTCCACGAACTGGCGGGCGTCACGGCACTCGCCGCGGCAGGCATGGTCGGCATCGCCAGCTTTGGCAACGGCGCCGGACGAATCTTCTGGGCGTGGGTCTCGGATCTCATCCCCCGCCGGTTTGTGTTTCTGATCATGTTTCTGCTACAGGCTGTCTTGTTCTGGATCCTGCCAGGGGTCGGAACCCAGACGCCGCTCACCATCGTGGCGTTCATCATCCTTCTTTGCTACGGCGGCGGCTTCGGCACCATGCCGGCGTTCGCGGCAGACTACTTCGGCTCGAAGTACGTGGGCCAGATCTACGGCCTGATGCTCACGGCGTGGGGCTTCGCCAGCGCCTTCGGTCCTTTGTTGATCGCGCACACGCGGCAAACCACCGGCCATTACGCCAGCGGGTTACACATCCTTGCCGTCGTACTGCTCGTTTCAGCCATCTTCCCCTTCATCGCCCGGCCACCGCGCACGTCGGCGGCAGCCCTGCCGGCCACGGGTACCAGACCCGCTGTCCGTTAGCGCCTCCGTACGCAATGAAACCTCCGGCGAGACCGCAGTCCGCTTCGCCGCGTCCAATCCTTTGCGGCTGGAGGCGGTGAGCCGGTCCCGCTGGAGGTCTTTCGTTGTCTGACGTGAAGCAGTCTCAGCTGAACCGCCGCGCCTTTCTGCGCCAAACCGTTGCCTTCTCTGCGCTCGCGGCCATGCGCCCGGGGACACTGCTGGCCCAGAACTTCACTGGAAACTCGCCTGCCCCCGGCGCGGCGAACCCCCATATGCTTCTGATCGGCGACTGGGGTGCGGACCACTATCCGCAGCAGCAGAAGGCCACTGCGGCCGCCATGCAGCACTACGTCGACACAAAAAACGTGCACCCCCAGGCAGTCTTTCTGCTCGGCGACAACTGGTACGGCAACCTCATCGGCGGCGTCAACAGCCCGCGCTGGCAGAACGATTTCGAGCAGATGTACCCAACCTCGCACTTCCCCGGGCCGTTCTACGCCGTGCTCGGCAATCATGACTACGAGTTCCGCATCGACAGCAAGGTCGAGCTGGAGCTCGCCTACCCGAAACATGTAAAGACCCGCTGGACGATGCCGAACCACTTCTACACCTTCAAGTGGCCCGACCAGAACCCGGTGATCACCTTCATCTGCCTCGACAGCAACCTCCCGGGCACAAAGGACGACCCCTTCCCCTGGAGCTTCACCATGAAGCACGACCTCGTCGACGCGCAGGAGGCCTTCTTCCGCGGCGAACTCGCCAAGCCACGCACGACGCCCTTCGTCGCGGTCGTCTGCCATCACCCGCTGTATACCAACGGCGTTCACAAGGACAACAAGCTGCTCATCAAGCGCTGGGGTGACCTGGTCAAGCAGTCCAAGGTCGACTTCTGGATCACCGGCCACGATCACGACCTGCAGCACATCGAATTCGCCGGGCACCCCACCAGCTTCGTCATCTCCGGCGGAGGCGGCGCGGAACTCGTCAACTGGACCACCGATCCCGCCAAGCGCGGCCCCTTCGGCGCCAAGGTCCTCGGCTTCTCCGACCTCGAAATCGACAACGGAACCGTCATCCTCCGCCACATCGACGCCAACGGGCAGGAGCTGCACGCCTTCCGCAAGTCGCCGGGCGGCAAGGTCGATGTGCTCAAGCCGCTGAGCGCTTAGCCGGTCAGCGCACGGCTACACTAGGAACCAATGTCGTCCCTGTTCCCTGAAGACCGGCCCGCAAAACCCAAGCCGCCGTTTCGCAAGTTCCCGCCGCGCCCCAAAGCCGTGGACACCGAAGTTCCTCCACTCCCCGAAGGCTGGATCCTGGCCCACTGCGACGGCGGGGCACGCGGCAACCCCGGCCCTGCGGGCTTTGGGGCCGTGCTGGTCGACGACGCCGGCGTGCCCCTCGCCGAGTTGAGCGAGTTCCTCGGCTTTCGTACCAACAACTTCGCCGAGTACTCCGGGCTGCTCGCCGTTCTCGCCTGGGCGCTCGAGCACGGCCACCCGAACCTGCGCGTCGTCTCCGACTCCGAGCTGATGGTCAAGCAGATCCAGGGCAAGTACAAGGTGAACTCGCCCGACCTCAAGCCCCTGCATGAAGAGGCTCGCCGCCGCATCGCCCGGCTCGAAGGCTTCCAGATCCACCACGCGCTCCGTCATAAGAACAAGGTGGCGGACCGCTTGGCGAACGAGGCGATGGATCGCGGCATGGGCAAGGGCACCAGCGCCGAGGCGCCCAGGGCCACACCCTACCCTGCAGCAGCCTCCGCGCCCGCCTCCCCTGCGAACTTCGGCGGCGTGCAGGTCCGGCAGATAACCTCGCCGGCACCCGAGCCACAAAAAGCCAGCATGCTTCGCGGCTTTGTGCGCGACGGGGTCGTCCATCCGCTGGGTAGCGCAAAACTGCCGGAAGGGTCGTTCGTAAAGATCATCCCGGAGTAGGCCTGACGTTTGCCCTGTTTAAGGTGCGATACAGCACCGGAGTGGAAGGATATGTCTGACGTGTTTTCTTCTCGGCTTCCGATTCTGCTGCTTGCGAGCAGTCTTCTCGCCGTTGCGCCCGTGCAGGCCCAAACCTCCGACCCTGCCGCTCTGAACGCCCTCCGAACCGCCGTGAAGGCCGAACTCGCCGCAGCCCGGAACGACCACACGGCCTGGGACTACCGCGACCACGACGTGCAGCCCGGTAAAGACGACATCTACCGTGTGATCGAGACGCCGCACGGTGATCTCAAGCGCCTGCTGCAGGCGAACGGCCGACCGCTGACCGGCCAGGCCGAGCAGCAGGAACTCGAACGCATTCGCCAGTACGTGAACAGCCCCGCCGAGCAGGAAAAGGAGCGCAAAGCCTCCGCCCACGACGATGCGCAGGCTCGCGAACTGCTCACCATGCTCCCCGACGCGTTCATCTGGAATACTGTCAGCGAAAACGCCCAGCAGATCACGCTGCGTTTCAAGCCCAACCCCGCCTTCCATCCGCCCGACATGCAGTCGCGCGTTCTCGCCGTAATGGCCGGCGAAATGGTCATCGCCCGCAACGGCGACCGGATCGAGCTGCTCAAGGGCACCTTGACCGATGACGTAAAGTTCGGCTTCGGCATCTTCGGCAAGATCGACCAAGGGCGGAACCTTCTCCGTCCAGCGGCGCGAGGTTTCGCCCGGACATTGGCAGATCACGGACACCCACGTCCACATCGGCGGCCACGCGCTGCTCTTCAAGACCATCGGCCAGCAAGAGGATGAGGTGAAAACCGAGTGGAAGCTCTCCACAGCGCCGAACCTCCAGGCCGCCGAGCAGCAAATCACGCACTAGACCCCCGTTTATGACCAGCAAGTGGCACGAAAACGCACCCGGAATTCGCATCCCGGAGCCCGGCACGGCACTCTAAAGGAACGTGCAGATTCGATTGAAGCTCCTGACGGCGACCGCCGCCGCCGCCCTGCTGCCTTGGGGGGCCGTCGCACAGAGCAGCCAGACCAACCAAAATCCAAGTTCTTCCGGCGCAGCCCCCCTTTCCGCGCAGACGCCTGCCCCGGCGCAGGCCAGCACACCGGCGCTGCCCAACGCGCCCAGCACACTGCTCGTCTCTCAGGACCTCCGCCTCGTCCGCCCCGCAGGCTCGGGCGCCCGCTTCGTCGCCCCAGGGACGTTCGCCGGACCGGGTGGAACGCAGGTGGAGAAGCCCGTCGATCGCGGCCTCCCGCTCTCGCTTGACGACGCCGTCTCCCTTGCGCTCCAGCGCAATCTGCGCATCAAGTACCAGCGTGCAAATCAACGTCTCGTCCGCGGCTACACCGGCCAGATCTACAACGCGATCATCCCCAACCTCAACTTTCGCGCCGCCTCCAGCGCGCAGCAGATTGACCTTGTCGCCATGGGCTTTCGGCCCGGCTCACTCGCCGGCGTTCTCTCGCAGTACGGCCTCAGCACCTCAGCATTCCCGACCATCGTCAAGGTGAACACCACCTCGG
Organism: uncultured Verrucomicrobiae bacterium; assembly: GCA_963795955.1. Lineage (GTDB taxonomy): Bacteria > Acidobacteriota > Terriglobia > Terriglobales > Acidobacteriaceae > Granulicella. The sequence continues at coordinate 557,354 of CAWCJK010000001.1, read as the reverse complement.
TACAGCTGAGCTTGAACCAGGTGCTCTTCAACGTCCCTGACTTCGAGTTGTTGAAAGCAGTGAAGCCCCAGGAGCGCTCCATTGCAGAGACGGTGAACGACACCAACGAGCAGATCGTGCAGGCGGTCACTGCGGCGTATCTGCAGGTCCTGGCGGATCAGGCCACCATCGCCAACGCCATCGGACAGGAAGCGGCCGCCAAGGCGCTCTACGACCAGGCCGTGCAGCGCGATCAGGCCGGCATAGGCATTAAGCTCGACGTCCTTCGAGCCCAGGTGGCCTACCAGCAGCGACAGCAGGAGCACCTCTCCGCGGAGTCGCAGTTGGACAAGGACGGCATTCAACTGAACCGGATTATGGGCATCCCAGCCGGTCAGCAGCTTGACCTTACCGACAGCACACCGTTCTCCGAGCTCGCGGACATCGATCTGGACCAGGCACGGCAGACGGCATACACCCATCGCGCGGATCTGCTCTCGCTCACGGACGCAATGGAGGTCGCATCCCGCGAGTTGAAGGCGGTGAAGTACCAGCGACTGCCGACGCTCGCGGTGAATGGCTTTTACGGCATCCTCGGCGAGGATGCCGGACCCTACCACGGCGTCTTCACCGCGCAGGGCTCGCTGAAGTTCCCGATCTTCCGCGAAGCCGGCCAACGCGGGGAAGAAGAGACCGCAGGAGCCCAGTTGCTCACCCTGCGCGCTCAGGAAAGCAATCTCAAGGGAACGATCGACGCGCAGATCCGCACGGCGTTGCTGGACGTCGGCTCCGCGGAGCAACTCGTCAAGGTGGCACAAAGCAACGTTCAGCTTGCTCAACAGGCGCAATCCGACTCGCGCGAGCGCTTCACCGCCGGCGTGGCCGACAACCTCGAAGTCGTGGACGCACAAGCCACCGTGACAAGCGCGCAGGCTCAGCTCGTCAGCGCGCTCTTTCGGTTCAACCTGGCAAAGGTGAACCTCGCGCGCAGCACAGGTGTTCTGCAATCCAGATACCGCGCGTTCCTCGGGATGTAACCGTCTCCCGCGGTGAAGGCCGCACATCGGGCACGGGCTCCCCGTGCCCGTTGCTTTTGGGCCGCAACGTGCGCCCAAGGCTCAGCGCACACGGGTAAACTCAGCGCATGCGCAGGGCAACCTCAGTTTGTGCAAGCCTGTTTCTCTCACTCGTGAGCTTTTCCACCACGTCACCGGCGCAGATGGCCGTTGTCGCGCCCACGCCACCGATGGGCTGGAACAGTTGGGACGCCTACGGTCTCACCATCACGGAAGCGCAGTTCCGCGCCAACGTTGATGTGCTCAAGACCAGGCTGAAGCCCTTCGGCTGGCAGTATGCGGTCGTCGATGAGGGCTGGTTCTTCGTGAACCCGCAGGACCGCCCGACACCGGCCAAGCTGATCTACGTGATCGACGACAACGGTCGCTACGTTCCGGATCCGGCGCGCTTCCCATCCGCAACCAATAACCCTTCGCGTCTCGCGTCGGACGTCGGTTTCGGGCGGGTCACCGTATTCCCTGCCCAGCGTCACGTTTCCGGACAGCAGCTTCCGCGCGCTCAGCGACTGGGTTCACTCTCAAGGTTTGAAGTTCGGCATTCACATCGTGCGCGGCATTCCACGCGCGAGCGTCGAACACAACCTGCCAATCGAGCACTCGGAGTTCCACGCTCAAGACGCAGCCGACCAGACCGACGCCTGCCCCTGGGACCCGACCAACTGGGGCGTCAAGGACAACGCCGCCGGCCAGGCCTGGTATGACTCGCTGCTGCGCCAGTACGCGAGTTGGGGCGTCGATCTCCTCAAGGTCGACTGCATCGCCGACCGCCCCTACAAGCTCTCCGAGATCCAGCAGATCCGCCGTGCGATCGACAAGACCGGCAGGCCCATCGTCCTGAGCCTTTCGCCCGGGCCGACGAACCTGTCGCACGCCGCGGAGGTCGGCTCGCTCGCCAACATGTGGCGCATCTCCGACGATGTCTGGGACGTGTGGAAGCGCGCGGCGACCCAGACCACGGAATTTCCGCAGAGCGTAACCAGCCAGTTCCCGCGCCTCGCGGCCTGGGCACCGTATGCAAAGCCGGGCAACTGGCCCGACGCCGACATGTTGCCCTTTGGCGAACTGAAGCCCTCGCCCGGATGGGGCGATCCGCGCACCTCGCGCCTGACGCTCGAAGAGGAACGAACCATGCTGACGCTTTGGGCGATCGCCCGGAGCCCGCTCATCGTCGGTGCCAACCTGACCATGCTGGACGACCCCACGCTCCAGCTACTCACCAACCGCGACCTCATCCGCATCAACCAGACCGCAACACATAGCGAGCAGGTTCTGGCCGAGGGACAGGTGATTGCCTGGCGCGCCGATCTGCCCGGCAGCGAGGAAGCGATCGCCATCTTCAACATCGGCGACACCCCGACGACGACAAAAGCGAATCTGTCCGCGTTCGGCGTGCGCGGACGCGGCATCACGGTCCGCAACGTCTGGTCGGGCGGTCCGCCGGCCACCGATGCCCAGTTCACACAAGCGATCCCAGCGCATGGAGTTGTGCTCTGGCTGACCAAGCCCGCCCCCAACAGCCGACAATAGATTCCAGCAAGCGCTGGCATCCGCGGCTCCAGCACGGTCTTTTGGGTGTCTAATCACGACGGGCTCTGTATCAAACAGGAGTCGTCGATGAATAGCGTAGAAATCGAGCAGAAAAGTTACGAGATGCCCCCGCGGGATGGGGTCAGCATCGCGCACTTTCTCACCGTCACCGACATCGCACGGTCGGCGCACTTCTACGAGAAGGTCTTCGGCGCTCGCATCCTGAGCCTCGGCGATGGCAACGCGCCTGGATACCTTCAGTTCGCGAATATCTGGATGATCTTGAACGTCGGCGGCGGGCCAACCCCGGACAAGCCGACCGTAACCCTCAGCGTCCCAGACCCCGATCACATCAACAGCTTCCTGAACCTTCGCGTTGCAGACATTCAAGCCTGCTACGAACTCTGGAAGAGCCGAGGCGCCGAGTTCATCACCGCGCCCATCCCCAAGTACGGCGAAACACGCTGCTATATCCGCGATCCTGACGGGTATCTCATCGAGGTCGGCCAGAGCAACCCCGACATGCTGTATGGCTAGAGCTCCGGCGGGACGCGGAAACCCACCGGAATCCGCATTGCCCGACCGCTACTTTCGCCGTACCATCGCCTCATGCCTTCCGGCTTCAACCCGTTCGCGAACGGCGCAAAGAACAGTTCTGGCACCGAAGCCGAGCGCCTGGTGTCAGCCGGCGCGGTCGATGACGACGCACAGTTCGAACTGAAGCTCCGTCCGCATCGCTTAAGCGAGTTCATTGGCCAGTCCAAGGCCAAAGAACAGCTTGCCATCGCGCTCGAAGCCGCGAAGTCGCGCGGCGAAGCTCTCGATCACGTGCTGCTGTTCGGCCCTCCCGGCTTGGGCAAGACCACGCTCGCGACCATCATCGCCAACGAGCTCGAGGTCGGTTATCAGCAGACCTCTGCGCCGGCGCTGCAGGTGCAGGGCGACGTCGCCGCGATCCTTACCAATGTGAAGAATCGCCAGGTGCTGTTCATCGACGAGATCCATCGCCTGCAGCCCATCATGGAGGAGAAGCTCTACACCGCACTCGAGGACTACAAGCTCGACATCATGATCGGCACGGGCCCGTCGGCGCGCATTCACGGCGTCAAGCTCGATCCATTCACGCTGGTCGGCGCGACCACACGCCCCGGCCTGCTGAGTTCGCCGCTGCGCGCACGCTTCGGCATCCCCCTGCGGCTGGAGTTTTACACGCCAGACGAACTGCGCTTCATTGTCGAGCGCTCCGCTGAGGTACTCGGCGTCGAGATCGACCGGGACGGGGCCGCCGAGATCGCCATTCGCTCACGGGGCACACCCCGCATCGCAAACCGTCTGCTGCGTCGCGTGCGCGACTACGCCCAGGTCCGCGCACAAGGGCGAATCGATCTCGACGTCGCCAAGCGCGCGCTCAACATGCTGGAGATCGACGCGCACGGCTTCGACGAACTCGACCGTCGCCTGCTGCGCACCATCATCGAAAAGTACGACGGCGGTCCCGTCGGTCTGAATACCCTCGCTGCCGCTCTCGCCGAGGATGAAGATGCGTTGGAGGTCGTGTACGAGCCATTCCTCATCCAGATCGGGTTCATCGATCGCACACCGCGCGGCCGCGTGGCCACCAGGCTCGCGTACCAGCACCTCGGCATCCAAATGCCTCGCCGCCAGCCCAGCCTCCCGACGTTGTTCGACCAATAAGCTAAGCTTTGGTTTCAGGCACGACAGCGCCTGACCAGGGGGTCCGTGCATGTGCTTCTCAGCAACAGCGAACTTCGTGGGCAGCGCCGCGCTCGGTGCGATCGGCATCGCCACGATTCGCGAGGTCAAGCATCGCCGCGAGCTTCTGTTCGCTTCGTTTCCCATGCTCTTCGCAGTCCATCAGTTCACCGAAGGCTTCGTCTGGCTTGGCCTCGACGGCTCGCTGCCTCCAAAGGCGGCGCATGATGCCGGTGCAGCGTTCATGCTGTACGCGCAGGGCCTGCTGCCATTGCTGCTGCCACTCGGTGTGCTGCTCTTTGAGCCAACCGCCCCGCGGCGGCGCGCAATGTTGCCGTTCGTGGTCATCGGCGGGGCTCTCACGCTCTACATTCTCTGGGCGCTTACGGCGTACCCGACCGACGTCTTCATCCACGACCGCAGCATCGTCTACATGAACCCCGCCACCAACCATTCGCTCGTCGCCGTGCTCTACGTCGTAGTCACGTGCGGCGCCCTGTTCTTCTCCCGCATACGGCCGATGGTGATCTTCGGCATCGCGAACCTCACCATCCTGCTCATCACATTTGCCGTGAAGCGATACGCCTTCACCTCTGTGTGGTGCGCCTACGCCGCCGCCGCAAGCGTGCTGCTCTGGTTCGGCTTCAGAAGCAGCAGACGACAGCGGCCGTTCGAGTACCCGCAGCCCGTCTAGCGCGACGATCTCGCAGGCACCCCCGTCAGGGTGGGTTTGTTCGCCTCAACCGTCTGTAGCGCCGCCTGGTGTTCCGGTGTCGACTCTGTGTCGATTTCCTTCTCGAGGAAGTAGTTCAGCGCCGTCCGAATCGCCGCAATCGCCGCCAGCTTTTCGATGTCCGACCACGTCGGCGTCATGGCGGTATTCAGGATATCGGCCGCCAACTCGAACTCAAGCCCCAACGCGAGCCAGCGCGCCATGCTCAACCGGATCTGGACCTTCTGCTGAGGTGTCCCATCCCGTTGCACAAACAACGCCAGCGCCTTGAAAGTCGCCTCGATGGTCGCCAACCCAATAACGACGGCCGCCGCAAACTCCACCGCCCGCGCGAGAAACTCAATAACCGTCTTCGAGACCGCCAGTAGATGGTCGCCCACATCTCGTTCGATGCCTGCTCTGCGCGGCCATCAACCGTGAGCACAGCTGCCATTTTTGGCCAAGTGAAAAGGCCCGATCATCCGACCGGACCTTTTCAACGGGCTTTCCCGCTCAGTACCGGCCCGGACCGTACATGTGCTGCACAGCCACGTAATAGCCTCGCCGGAAGCCCTCACGATAGTCGCGGCGATCCTCAGGCCGAATGAACTTGGGATTCCGATACTCGTCCCGGTTGTTCACATCCGGCCGCCGATGGTTCTCGAAATCCCTGCGCGCGCCTTGGATGCCGTCGCGAAACCCACGCTGTTGCGCCTCGCGAAACTCTCGCGGAACCGCATCCCATCCGGGTGTCTGGTCATAGTAGCGCTGCGGTGGGGGCCCCTGCGGTCCGTAGTACTGCGCTGATGCCACAGCAGCGCTCCCAGCCAATGCCAATGCAAGAGCAGATACCGCCATCTTCTTCGAGTTCATGATCTCTCCTCCTCGGCTGTGCACCCTCCGGTGCGCGTCACCGATGCTGTCGTTTGTCTGAACACGGCATCGCGCCGCAAGTTGCAGCGGAAGAGACATGAACCGCGACCATCAACCCTGCGAGGAGCCTTCGCGCAACGCCGCACGCAGCACGCCCTTCGCGTTCGCAAGCCGCTCGGTTGCGGTATCGCGATCAAGCCCAAGTTGCTGCATCACGATAGCGGTCTTCACGTTCATGCCACTGGCGCGCAGCAACTCCGCTGCCCGCACACGATCGCAGCCGGTCGCCTCGCTGATGATGCGTTCCGCACGGTCCACCAGCTTCGCGTTGGTAGTCTGCACGTTCACCATCAGGTTGCCGTAGGTGGCTCCGGTGCGTACCATCACGCCCGTCGAAAGCATGTTCAGCACAAGCTTCGTCGCGGTGCCCGCCTTCAACCGCGTAGATCCGGTCAGCACCTCCGGTCCGGTCGCGGGGCTGATGGCGATCTCTGCGGCCTCCGCCAGCGCGGATCCGGGAACACAGCTCAGCCCAATCGTCAGCGCGCCCTTACCCTTCGCGTACTCCATGGCTCCGAGCACATACGGCGTTCGCCCGCTCGCGGCGATGCCGACCAGCGTGTCCGGCCTGTTGCCTTCAGCGAAGCCCGCCTGCTTCAGATCCGCAACACCTTCCTCCCGTGAGTCCTCCGAGTGCTCACTCGAAAGCCGCAGCGCGCGATCCCCACCCGCAATCATGCCCTGCACCAGCTCAGCCGGCACCGAGAAGGTCGGCGGGCACTCGCTCGCATCCAGCACCCCCAAACGCCCACTCGTCCCCGCGCCGATGTAGAACAGTCGACCTCCGCGCTCGAACCGCTCCACAATCGCATCCACCGCGCGCGCAATCGCGGGCAACTCGGCGCGTACCGCCGCGGCCACCTTTGCGTCCTCATCGTTGATGACGGTAAGCATGTCCAGCGTTGACAGTTCATCAAGGTGCTCCGAAGCGGGGTTACGCGTCTCGGTAAGAAGCGAGCCCAGCGCCGACGAGGTTGCAGGAGGCATTTTCGAGGTCATCGGCTTCGATCATAGTGTGGGACCATAGACGGATGGCAGAGGCTGACAGTCAACGCCGGCTGACCGCGACGGTAGCCTTCCAGCATCGCGACTTCCGGTACTACTCCGTGGCCCGGTTTCTCGGCATCATGGGCTCGGAGGCGCAGTCGCTCGGAGTCGCGTGGCAGATCTACCAGATCACCCACTCCGCGCTCGCGCTGGGGTACACCGGCCTCGCACTGTTTCTACCCGGACTCTTCTTCACGCTCCCGGCCGGACATGTCGCCGACCTGTACGACCGTCGCAACGTCATTCTCGTCTGCTACACCCTGCAGCTCTGCGCCACGCTGGCGCTGCTCTTCCTCAGCCTGCACGGCGTCCACAACATCTGGTTCGTGTACGCGATCCTCTTCGTGATCGGCCTCGGCCGCTGCTTCTCCGGCCCGGCAGCGCAATCCATGGTGCCAACGCTTGTGCCCAAGGAACACTTCGTCAACGCCGTCACCTGGGGCGCGAGCATCTTCCAAACCTCCAACGCGATCGGTCCCATGATCGGTGGCGTGTTGTTCACGCTCACCCTCACAGGCCGCCTCCACGCGCTCAACGGCGCGCCGCTGGTCTACACCTTCACCTCGATCTGCCTGGCCGGCTTCCTCGTCTTCGTGAGCATCGTGCATCCGCGTGGCGCGGCGGAGAAGAAGGGCTTCACCTTCGAGACCATGCTGGCGGGCCTGAAGTACGTGATGGGCACCCGCCTGCTGCTCGGCTCCATCTCGCTGGACCTCTTCGCTGTTCTGCTCGGAGGCGCCGTCAGCCTGCTGCCCATCTTCGCCGAACAGGTGCTGCACCGGGGCGCACACGCGCTCGGCTTGCTGCGCGCCATGCCATCCATCGGCGCACTCGCCGTGTCTCTGGCTCTCAGCTTCTTCCCAATCAAACGCGATGCGGGCAAGACGATGCTCGCGTGCGTTGCGGGCTTCGGCGTCGCAACCATCGTCTTCGGCCTGAGCCGAAGCCTTTGGTTAAGCTGCATCGCCCTCCTGATCACCGGCGCCACCGACATGGTCAGCGTCGTCGTTCGTGGCAGCATCCTGCAGCTTGCAACGCCACCGGAGATGCGCGGACGCGTCTCCAGCGTCAACTGGCTGTTTCTCGGCGCCTCCAACGAGTTCGGAGAGTATGAGAGCGGTCTGACTGCGCATTGGTGGGGCGCGGTACGCGCCGTCGTCATCGGCGGCATCGGCAGCGTCGTCGTCACCGGCCTTTGGAGCGTCTTCTTCCCCGCCCTGCGCCGTGCCGACCGCCTCAATGCAGAGGACCTCATCGCCGTAGAGCAGGAGCTCAGTGCGCGGGAGCCGGTTACCTAAGCGGCTCCCGCGCGGCCTGCGCTAGACCACACGGTTTGCTGCGATCACATGCTTGTAGAAATCCGCGCTGAGCTTCGGAATGCGCTTCTCGTTCTTGAAATCCACATACACAATGCCGAAGCGCTTGTCGTATCCATCGGCCCATTCATAGTTGTCGAGCAGGCTCCAAAGGAAGTAGCCCTTCACCGGTACACCCTCGCTCACCGCTCGCTGCAACTGCGTCAGGTAGTTGCGGAAGTACATCACGCGATCGGTGTCGTACACGTGCCCATCGGGTGCGACCTGGTCCGCAGACGAGCAGCCGTTCTCGGTGATATACAACGCCTTCGGCTGCCAAAGATCGTGCACCAACTTGGGCCCCCAGTACAGCGCCTCCGGACCAACCGTCAGCCACGGGCTGTACATGTGCGGATACGACGCGGGAGGAGGCACAACAACATACCCGGCCTCGTTCGCATCCGCACGCACATACGTCGGCTGGTAGATGTTGGTGCCCACGAAGTCCAATGGCGACGAGATGATCGCCAACTCCTCCGGCGTGAACTGCGGTGCATCCGCACCCAGCTTCTTCAGATACAAATCCGTATAGCGGCCGCCGAGAATCACACCGAGATACTGCGCATTCTCTTCCCGCATTGCCCGGTGCGCGGCCTCGATCTGCTCCGGGCTCTCGATCACCGGCACCGTTGCCCGCGGATTTTCTGCCAGTCCCACCTGCGCATTCGGTGCGCTTGCACGGATCGCCCGCACCGCCATCCCATGGCCCAGCACGGCATTGTGCGTCAGTTGCGCCAGGCGCTTGCGCCCCACCTTCAGACCCGGCGCATGCGTTCCGTTCCCATACCCCAGCTCAGTGAACGTGCTGATCTCGTTCGTGGTCATGAAGTGCTTCACATGATCCTGCAGCTTGCCCGCGATGAACCCCGCATACTCGGCAAACGCCTTCGCCGTGTCGCGGTTCTCCCATCCGCCGCGATCCTGCAGCGGCTTGCGGCAGATCCCAGTGGTACAGCGTCGCGTACGGCTCAACGCCCGCCTCAAGCAACGCATCCACCAGCCGACGGTAGAAATCCACGCCCTCCTGGTTCGTCGCGCCGGTACCGGTCGGATAGATGCGCGACCAGGCGATGGAAAACCGGCAGGTCTTCAACCCAAGGTCGCGCATGATGCCGATGTCCGACTTGTAGCGGTGGTAAAAGTCATCGGCGATGTCGCCCGTATCGCCCGCATGCGTCTTGCCCGCCGTATGCGAGAACGTGTCCCAGATCGTCGGGCCGCGGCCGCCCTCCTTCACCGCACCTTCCACCTGGTACGACGCCGTCGCCGATCCCCACAAGAACCCCTCGGGGAAGCGTGCGAGCCGCCAAGCTCCGACCGCGGTTCGCCTCCTGAGCCGAAGCCTTGATCGCGAGTTCCGGAACCGAGAGCGCGGCAGCCGAACCAGCCACAAGTTGCGCAAACGTGCGGCGCGAGATTTTCTGGGACACTGGACTCCGAAGGGAAGAAATTGGACGTGCTCTGCTGCAGGCGCTTTGGCTTCAGCTACCCCGGAAGCTTAACGCACGGCGGAAGCCCCTGTCGCCCGGCTCGCGGAGAGAAACTCAGTACTGGCCATAGCGTCCCTTCGTCGAATCCAGCAGCTTCTGCGAGTCATAGCCCACGCCGTCCTTGAAGACGATCTGCGTGTTCTCGATATCGGAGATCTTCGCGCTGGGATCACCCTTCACGACCACAAGATCTGCATCCTTGCCCGCTGCAATCGAGCCGATCTCCTTGTCGCGGCCCATATAGATCGCACCGTTCAGCGTGGCGATCCGGATGGCCTCCACGGGACTGAACCCCGCATCCACCAGCAACTCCACCTCGCGCTGATCGCCATAGCCCGGCAACACGCCGCCATCCCCCGTGGGATCAGGACCGGCGAGCAGAAGTCCTCCGGCCGCAACGAACTCGCGCTCGAGCGCCATGCCGTTGTGGAAATTAGCCGCTCGCTGCTGGCCCTGCGGCGTCGCCGCGCGCTGCAACTCCAGGTTGCGGGTCTGCAAGTAATCCTTCAGCGTGGCGCGCGTCATCGTGTCCAGCACGCGAGTCTGCAGGTGCAAATGCATCGGATCCATGCTCTCAAACACCGGCAGCGTGCTCGTCAGCGCGACATGATGATCAACCATCAGCTTGATCAACGCCTGCGCTTCCGGCGACCCGGCCTTCATCTGCGTCAGCGTCGGGTTGCCCACCGTCCGTGGACACAGATCAGGCTGCTTGCCCGGATCAAGCTGCGTGTTCACGAAGAACCCGTGCTCCAGGTCATCGATGCCAAGCGCAATCGCCTCCGGATACGTAACCGAACACAGATGCCCGGTCAGCTTCAGACCTCGCTTGTGCGCCTCCTCGATCGCCGCGCCAAGCTCCGCACGCGTGATGTTCATATACGCCTTGAAGCTCGTCGCGCCTTGGTCTGCCCAGAAGTTCACCGTCCGCCGCGTGTCATCCACGTCGCGCAACTGGTGCATCTGGATGAACGGCGAGTGCGGCCCCTCCAGATACGGCGCGGTAACATCCACATGCGGTCCCACCAGCATGCCCGCATCAATCTGCTGCTTCAGATTAAGGTCCGTATAAGGCTCCACCGAACCCGTCGTCCGCATCGTCGTAACACCCGCCCCGAGATACAAATGCGGCGACGTAAACGTCATCTGCGGCACAACCAGGGGCGGCTCGCTGTGGCCCTCCGCATCCAGGTCAGGACGCGCGATGTAGTACATGTGATCATGCATGCCGACCAGGCCGGGGAAGACCGTGTGCCCTGCCAGCTCAAGCACAACGGCATGCTCCGGCGTGTGGCGCCCGGCCTGCGTGGGCTCCACCGCGCTGATCTTGCCGCCTGAAAGGACTACGTCCTGGTGTTCCCGCGCCGGCGCGCCGGTACCATCGATCACCCGCACGTCCCGCAGCAGAACGTACTCCGCCGCCGGGATCTTGACGTACTCCGCAACCGCCGCCGGTGTCTCGCGCGGCGGATTCGGAATCATCTGCGGTGCGGCACTTTTCTGTTGCGCTGAGGCACAGGCAAACGACAAAACAGCAACGGGCAGGCATAGGGCGAAGCGCATCTAGTCTCCACAAACTGGGTGTGGCGCGATAATACCCGATGCACTCGCCCCGTTGCTCGTTCCCTAGCCGCCGCGCAATACGTGATCAGGCGTTCTGCTGAGCTCAACCGCATCCCTCCCAGCCGCGCCGCTCTTCATCGAAACAGCAACGGTGCGACGGTCAGCAGATTCTGCCTCCACACCAGCCAGGTATGCTGCCCCGGCGTCTCCACCGCGGTCACGTGCAGCCCCTTGCTCTTGGCCCATGCCACGAAGTCACGGTTCGGTTTCAGCAAACCATCCTCCGTTCCGCACGCAACCCACAGCAGCTTCAACTGCGTGAGGTTTGCACCGTTGCCCGCCGCCAGCCCCGTGAAGTGCTGATCGAACTGCTCCTGGTGCACCGCGGAACTCATACCCACCACGTAGCTGAACAACTCATGATGCATCAGCCCGATCGTGAGTGACTCCAGGCCACCCATCGAGAGCCCCGCAATCGCACGATGATTGCGGTCCTTCGACACGTTGTAATCCCGCTCCACCGCCGGCAGAATCTCTTCGGTCAGCATCTCGGAGAACATGTTGACGTTGTTATCCACTTTGGCCGCGTCGCTCCATACGTCGTGTCCACTGGTCACAAACGTATAGTTGCCATACGCCATCGGCATCACCACGATCATCGGCACGATCTTCCCGCGCGACAGCAGCGTGTCCAGGATGTACTGCGCCTGCCCAACCGCGGTCCAGCCGACCTCCGTGTCACTCCATCCGTGCAACAGATACAGCACGGGATACCCGCCCGCCTTCTTCGCGTCGTACCCCGGCGGCGTGTATACGATGTACGGCTCCTGAGTCGCGGGCAGATTCTGGCCCACCTTGGTGCGGTACATGTGCCTGGTCAAGTTGCCGTGCGGAATCGGCGTAAGCTCCCATGGCTCCGCCGGATTTCCCGGAACCAGGATGTCGCTGGACAGCCCCAGGATGTTCGGCCGAATCGTGTGATTCAACGGATCCAGCATCGTGACGCCGTCCACCTGGAAGCTGTACCCGTAGTGCTCCGGCTTCAACGGCGGTGTGGTCGCGGTCCACAACCCGTTCTCGCCCTTCTGCATCGGCAGGGGCTTCGCAACCGCATCGGTCTCCACGTTCACGGCCTGGGCTCCCGCGTTGCTATAGCGGAACGTCACCGAGCCATCCGGATTGGCTGTCGTCGTGGTGCCCGGCTTGGGCTGCTGAGCCAATACGGTGAAAGACAAGAGTCCGGCAAGAACGAACAAATCGGCGCATGGCTGCCCAGTGTACCCGCAAAGCGCCCACCGCCAGCACTCGGGTGCCATGCGCGATGCAAGCCCTAGGATCGTGAACTCGTGACCAAGCGTTGAAAGACTAGACTCGCCCGGCCGCAGAGCGCCTCATCCGGTGTTCCGCAACCCCGCGCTGATCCCGTTGATGGTCGCCGTGATCGCCCGATCAAGAACATCGCCCGTTTCTCCACTGCGCTTCCGGCGCAACAGCTCCAGTTGCAGCAGGCTCATCGGATCCACATACGGATTTCGCAGCCGGATCGAGTTCGTCAGGACGGGGTTGCTCTCCAGCAGTTCGCCTTGCTGCGTCACCGCCAGGATCATGCGGCGGGTGCGCTCGAACTCCTCGCGCAACATGCCGAACACCCGGCTTCGCAACGCTTCGTCGTCCGCAAGAAAGCTGTACATCTCGGCGATCCCGAAATCCGCCTTCGCCAGCGCCATCTCCACATTGCGAACAATGTCCAGAAACAACGGAAAGCTCACGGCCATCTTCCGCATGAGCTCCAACCCACCCTCGTGCTTCTGCGGCGTACTGCTCCAACGCGTAGCCCACGCCGAAGTACGCGGGCACCACGATGCGCGATTGCATCCAGCCAAACACCCACGGAATCGCACGCAGATCGCTCATACTCCGCTGCCTGGTCGCGCTTGCATCTGCTCGCTTCGCCGGCCGCGACCCGATGCGCGCGTGCTCCAGTTCAGCCACCGGCGTGGCCTGCTCGAAGAACTGAAACACCTCGGCGCTGCTCACGATCTGCTCCTGATAAAACGCAAGCGACGTCGACGACAGTTCATCCATCGCGCTCTCCCACGCGGGATCCAGCGCTCCCGTCAAATGTGTCGTCGCTGACGACGGCTCGCCTGCGCCAGCTGCCTGCAGATCAGGCCGCGCGAGTGCATCCAGCGACGCCGCAATCATCAACTCCAGATTGCGCTCCGCCAGCACCACATCCGAGTACTTCCAGTTCAGCACCTCGCCCTGTTCGGTAATGCGCAACTCGCCAGTGAAGCTATCCAGTGGCTGAACGTAGATCGCGCGATGCGTTGGTCCGCCGCCCCGGCCCACCGTGCCACCGCGTCCGTGAAACAAACGCAGCTTCACACCGCACTCGCGGGCAACGGAATGCAGCGCTCGATGCGCCTTCCATATCTCCCATGTGGACGCGATCATCCCGCCATCCTTGTTCGAGTCCGAGTACCCCAGCATCACCTCTTGCCGCCCGCCCCAGCTCGCAAGCAGAGCTCGGTACGCTTCGCTGCTCCAAAGCTCACGACATATATCCGGCGCGTGCTGCAGGTCTTCAATCGACTCAAACAACGGCACAGGCTGCAGGCCCGCGTCCGTTTGCGCGTGGTCATCGCTGCCCTCGACGCGCACGCCCCCGAGGCGCGATAGCCACAGCGCCCGCAACGCGTCCTCCGCCGAGCTTGCACCCGAGATCACGTACTGCGACACCGCCGCGGGCTCCTGTGCTTTCAATACGGCCACCTCGCGAACCGTCGCGATCACCTCCGCGGTCTGCGGCGACGGCGTAGGCGGCAACTGCAACGCGCTGTCCTTCTCGCACCACGCCGAGATCTCCTTCACCGCCGCCTCGTGCACCCGCGCATGCTGCCGAATGTCCAGCGTATGCAGATGCAGCCCGAACGTGCGGACCGTCAATACCAGCGGATCGATGTACAGCTCCGCCAGTCGGCCGCCGCGGTTCTCAGCGAGCGAATCTCGCAAAAGCGTCAGATCGCCCAGCAGATCCCGCGCGCTCTGATAAGCCGGCAACGTCGCGCTAGCCGAAAGCGCAAGGTTGCGATGCATCGTGACCGGCGGTTTCCCGCCCAGCCTCAGCGTGATGCATGCAATCGCCAACCGAACCGCCTCATGCGGCGAACGGTCCGCCAGCCCTATGTCTCCTGCGATCCGCAACTGCTCCGTGTACTCATGCCAATCGCCCTTGCAGCGCCACAGAGATCGGCGCCTGCTGCGTCGACGACGCAAGCTGGTCGAAGATCGCGTGCAGTTGTGAAAGGTAGTAGCGGCGCAGCAGGTCACGCGCCATACCCACTGCCTCCGCCGTCGTTTCGGCAGTCACAAACGGATTGCCGTCGCGGTCCCCACCGATCCACGAACCGAAGCGAAGCATGATCGGCAGATCGTTCAGCGATGTCTTCTTGTCATCCGGAAACTCCGCATCCAGCGCCGCCGCAATCTCCGCATACAACACGGGAATCGTGCTGAACAGCGAAGCCTCGTAGTAGTCCAGCCCCATGCGAATCTCATCCTGCACGGTCGGGCGTGCAATGCGCACATCGTCCGTCTGCCAGAGCGCCGTGATCTCCGCCAGCAGTTCATTCTCAAGCGCCTGCAACTCGCTCGGCGGAGTTCCGATTCCATCCAGGCGCTCCAGCAGTTCGGCGATCCTGCGCCGCTTGAACATCACGCTTCGGCGCGCCACCTCCGTCGGGTGCGCGGTAAATACCGGAATGACGCAGATCTGCTCCAGCAGACCCATCACACTCTCGCGGGTGTGCCCAACCTCTCGCAGTCGCCGCACTGTTCCGCGTACGCTGCCACGCTGTGGCGGTGTATTCGCCTCCAGCAGCGATGATCTTCTTCTGCGCTTGCGGTGGTTCGTCTCCGCCAGGTTGATCAGCTCGAAGTAGAACGCAAACGCTCGTGCGAGTTCATACGCGCGTTGCGGGTCCGCCGCCGCCTGCTCCGCGAGCGCTTGTGCCTCGGCGAGATGCTTGTGCGCCGCGCCACTATCACCCGCCGACTCGGCCTCGCGGCGCGCGATGGCGATGCGACGGAGGTTCTCCACCGTCCCATACAGCGCCTCACCCGCCTGCTCGCGAAGCACCTGTCCCAGCAGCGCGCCCAGCGAGCGCACATCGCGCCGCAACGGCGCCTGCTTCAGATCGCCGGAGCGTGCCTCAAGCTCGGCGAGACGATCCGACCAACGCGCGGGCTGCCATGGAGAAGCCATGTCCTCACTCTATCGGGTGGAGCGCTCCGCTGCACACCGTTCGCGAGCTTCAGTCCTTGATGGCTGCGCCCTCGTACACCTTCAACTGCACATACGCCGCACTCAGCAACGGCGCGTCGACGCCTTTCGTGCGATCCAGCAGGTCACCCAGGATGTGATCCGCCTCCACCGGCGAGCCTTTGATCATATCGCGGTACATCGACGAGGTCAGGCCTGAACCTGCCTGCGTGACACGCTTCATATGGTCGGCAAGCATCCCTGGATTCGGCGGGTACCCATTCGCCTCCGCAATCGCCGTCGGCTCTCGAACCACCGCCTCGATGAAAGCACGCCCGCGCGGCGCCGCCACCGCCTCGCCGATCGTGCCCCGAGCCAAAATGCAGATCGCTCCAAGGCTCGACAGGATCCACCACTTCTGCCACATCGCGGCGAGAATATCCGGCTGCAGCAGCGTATCGAACAACGCGCCGGACAACGCCTCGTGCACCGCTTCAATGCGCTTCGTGCGCTCGCCCGATCGCTCGCCGTAGCTCAACTCGCCCAGCTTCGATATCTGGTGAATGCGGCCCTCAACGTCCATGTCGGCAAACACCCGAATGGTCCCCCCAAGCACCTTCTCCGCTCCGAAACGCTCGTCCAGGGTGTCGAGATGGCGGATGCCATTGAGCACCGGCAATACCATCGTCTCGGGTCCGACCGCCGGAGCCATGTCCTCCATCGCACCCTCAAGCTGATAGGCCTTCACGGTGAGAAGAATCAGATCGAAGCTCTCACCCGAACGCCGGAGCTCCTCCGTGCTGATGAGCTTCGGTTGCAACTTCACATCGCCTAGCGGACTGACAATGGAAAGCCCATGCTCGCGAATCTGCTTCGCTCGGCGCTCGCGTACCAGAAACGTGACATCGCGGCCTGCTTCCATCAGCCTGCCACCCACAAAACCGCCCGTTGCTCCGGCACCTACAACTAAAATCCGCATCGACCTTGCTCCTTGCTCGCTGTGCTCCTTGCTCCATAGCTCCGAGCCTATGATGCAGACCCTCCGTTGCAACACGCAAACGAAGCGGATCAGCTACGCCGGGACGCTCCATAGCTCCATAGCTCCATAGCTCCGAGCCTATGATGCAGACCCTCCGTTGCAACACGCAAACGAAGCGGATCAGCTACGCCGGGACTACGCCGTAGTCTGTTCCTCAAGCTGCATCGACAGCTCTTCCCATTCCGTCGTCAGGTTCGCGTGGCGATCACGCAGCTCGTCCAGCTCTGCGGCAAGCGCGCGCGCGGCATCGGCGTTTGTGAAGACGCTCTGCTGCTGCTCGGCCTGCGCGATGCGTGCCTCCAGGTTCGGCAGTTCGTCCTCGATCGACCCCAACGCGGTCCTCAATCTGCTTCAGCTTCAGCGGATTCAGCCGTTTCACCGCGACCTTGGGCGCCGGCCTCACAGGCGCAAGCGAACCTTCGATCTCGTGCGTGGATTCGCTGCTCTCAGACGCCAGCGCCTCCTCGGGCGTAGGCGGCGGAGCGGGCGCTGGCTCCACGGCCTTGCCCACCTGCTTCACCGGCTTGAACATCCCCGTCGCCGCGTCGATCCTTCCACCCGTCGCGGAATCCTGCGAGATCCGCTTCGCCGCCTCGTCCGCGCTCGCCGGCATGCCACCCGTCTTGCGGAACATGTAGTCCTCGTAGTTGCCGGGATAAATGTGCACACGGCGGTCTTCCACCTCAAACACACGCGTCGCCAGCCCGTCGATGAAGTAGCGATCATGCGACACAAACAGCACCGTGCCCGTGAAGTTATGCACCGCATCCAGCAGCACATCCTTCGCGCGCATATCCAGGTGGTTCGTGGGCTCATCCAGCAGCAGAAAGTTCGCCGGCGAGACCAGCATCTTCGCCAGCGCATAGCGGTTCCGTTCGCCGCCTGAAAGCACGCCCAGCTTCTTGAACACATCGTCGCCGGTGAAGATGAAGCAGCCCAGCAGCGAGCGCAACGTCACCACATCCACACGCGGGTTGGATCCCGTGATGTCGTCCAGCATCTTCGCCTCAGGGTTCAGCACCTTGTACTGATCCTGCGCAAAGTAGTCCGCCGCAACGTTATGCCCCAGCCGGATCGACCCGCTGGTGGGCTTCTCCAGGCCCGCAAGCATGCGCAACAGCGTCGACTTGCCCGCACCATTCACGCCAACCAGCGCAATACGATCTCCACGTTCAATCGTGAAGTCGACGTTCTCCAGCACACGCTTCACACCGCCGTTCGGCGCCGGGTAGTGCTTCGTGAGGTCCTTCACCTCCAGCACCGTACGCCCGGATGCTGGCGGCTGCGGAAACGTGAAGTGAATCGTCGCTTCCTCTTCCGGAACCTCGATCCGTTCGATCTTCTCCAGCTCCTTGATCCGCGACTGCACCTGCTTGGCCTTGGTCGCCTGGTACCGGAACCGGTTGATGAACGCCTCAAGATCCTCGATGCGTTCGCGCTGATTCTTGTACGCGTTCATCAACTGCGTACGGCGCTCTTCCTTCTGCACCAGGTACTTCGAATAGTTCCCGTGGTACACATGCATCCGCTTGTTCCACACCTCCACCGTCTTGTTCACGGTGACGTCCAGGAAGTAGCGATCATGCGAGATCAGCACAAACGCGTTCTCATAGCTGGTCAGGTACTCCTCCAGCCAGTTGCGCGACTCCAGGTCCAGGTGATTCGTCGGCTCATCCAGCAGCAGCAACGATGGCTTCTGCAGCAGCAGCTTCGCCAGCGCAATCCGCATCTGCCAGCCGCCCGAAAACTCTTCCGTCCGGCGCTCCCAATCCTCTTTGCTGAACCCCAGCCCGCCCGAGCACCGCGCCCACCTGCGCGTCCAGCGTGTAAATGTCATGCACATGCAGCAGATCGGCGATCTCGGAGTACCGCTCCGCCGCCTTGGCGTACTCCGTCGACTTCGGGTCAGCCTCGCGCCATCGTGTGCGTCAGCTGCTCGTACTCGCGCTCCAGCGCGCGCAGCTCGTCGAAGACGCTCAGGCATTCTTCAAACACCGTGCGCCCCGAGAGCGCCAGCCCATCCTGCGGCAGATACCCCAGCGTCATCCCGCGCACATGCGTGCGCTGCCCGTAGTCCAGCGACTCCAGGCCCGCGAGGACCTTCAACAGCGTAGATTTCCCTGTGCCGTTTCCACCCACCAAGCCGGTCCGCTCGTTGGGCGTAATCAGCCAGTTGACCTCTTCAAACAGGAGCTTGTGACCAAAGCGCTTGCCCGCGCCAGACAGTTGCAACATGCTCCCTCCATTCTCGCAGACGAAAAACGTTGCCCACCGCCCGGAAGGGGCCACCAGCCCTCGTTTCATCGCGTCAAACCTCATAGGTCTGGAGTTTCCCTTCGTGCACGCGATCGAAGTTCGGGAACCGGCACCGTCGCCTTCCCGCGCGAGGCGCTGGTGGCAGCGCCGTTGGTTCCGAGCCTTGTCCTCCGTTGTGATCCTCAGTTGCCTGGCGCTGGTGATCGCTGCGAACTACATCGCTCCGGCACGCCGAGCCCATCCTCCGCAAGCGCATCATCGAAACACTCTCCGCGCGCTTCGATGCGCCGGTTCAACTCGACCGCCTGAACATCTCCCTGGTCAAGGGCGTCGAGGTCGACGGCTGGGGCCTCCGCATCCCCTTCGGCGCCGGCGTCATGCCATCTCCTCCAAGGCACCCGATGATCGGTGTGCAGCACTTCACCTTCCGCACCTCCGTCAAGGTCGCTCCTTCATCAGCCCACACGCGTCGCCTTCGTGCGGGTGGATGGCATGGAGCTGCACATCCCTCCGCCCGGCGAGCGAGCACTGATCCTCGGCACCAAGGAAGGCCTGAAGCCCGCGGACCCAACCAATCCGAAGACCAGGCCAAAGATCGCCATCATCGTCGACGAACTCGTCTGTCGCGATGTGAAGCTGAGCCTCGAATCCGGCAAGACCGGGCCCGATCAGCAACTGAAGCCCCCACTCGAATTCGACATCGCGGAGGTCGATCTCCGCGGCGTCGGCTCACCGGGCGCGATGCTCTATGACGCGCAGTTGACCAATCCCAAGCCGGTCGGCCTCATCCACGCGACGGGCCACTTCGGCCCTTGGGCGGGCACTTCGCTCTCCGCAGACCCAGGACAAACGCCGCTGGATGGCAACTACAGCTTCGATCACGCCGACCTCAACACCATCAAGGGAATCGGCGGCACTCTCTCCTCCACAGGCCACTTCTCCGGCGTGCTCGACCGCATCCTCATCGATGGCACCACCGATACCCCGGACTTCTCGCTCGACATCAGCCAGCGCCCGGTTCCGCTGCATACCGACTTCCACGCCATCGTGGACGGCACCAACGGCGACACCTTCCTCAACCCCGTGCATGCGCGCCTGCTGCACTCCGAGTTCACCACCACCGGCAAAGTGGTCAAGGTGCCCGGTCGCGGCCACGACATCCAGCTCGAGGTCGACGTCCCGCACGGCCGCATGGAAGACTTCCTCCGTCTCGCGGTGAAGACCAATCCACCGCTGATGAACGGCACGCTCCATCTGCGGGCCGGCGCTCGACATCCCTCCCGGGTCGCGAGCGTGTCGCCGAGAAACTCTCGATGAGCGGCACGTTCCTGCTCACCGGTGTGCAGTTCAACAACCCGCATCTGCAGGACCGGATCGACGGCCTCAGCGCACGGGCGCAGGGCGAGCCCAAAGAGGTCAAAGTTGTCAGCGCGGACCATCGCACCGAGGCCCGCTCGCAGATGGGCGCGAACTTCACGATCGGCGGAGGCTTGATGACCGCCCGTGACGTGCGCTTCTCGATCCCCGGCGCAACGGTTCTGCTCAACGGGATCTACTCCATGGATGGCCGCCTCTTCGAGTTCAAAGGCCACGTTCGCACCGACGCCACCGCCTCCGCGATGGTCGGCGGCTGGAAGGGCTTTCTCCTCAAACCGATCGACCCGTTCCTGAAGAAGAACGGCGCCGGCCTGGAACTCCCCGTCGAGATCACCGGCACCGAAGGCGACATGCACGTCGGTCTCGCCATGCACGGCACCGACGCGACCCCACGCGAGATGCTCACCGACATCCGCGAAAAGCAACGCGAGAAACGCGAACTCGCCGAGGCTCGGCGCGAAGCCGCCCAGGCTGACGCCGAAGACGCGAGAGCCGCCCACGCCACCTCCCTCGCAGGACGCCGAACGGGCCCACAACGCCGCCGTCCGCCACCGCGCCGAAGCCCAAAACAAGGCCAATGCCGCCACAAACAACACCCCGGCCCCGCAGCCCTGAAACATCCGCTTTCTGCTCTACCCGGAGAGACGGGGACCGCACCCGGCTGATAACGTGGAGTGGATGCCAGCGCCGAGCCAAGGCGAACTGTTCCAGGACGCCCAGAACGGAACCTCGATCGCCCGCGAAAAGTCGGACATCGCGCCCGTGTGGCTGCAGCGGCTCAGCCTCATCATGCTGGTCGTCTTCTGCTTCTATATCGGCTGCCTGATGACGGTTCTGCCGTGGTCGCCGCGGTACTGGGACTCCAACGGCTGGATCCTCGGCCACCCCGGCGCCGCCAACTGGCTGCTCCGCGGTTGGGTGCGCGGCCTCATCAGCGGCATCGGCCTGCTCGATCTCTGGATCGGTGTGAGCGAGTTGTTGCACTACCGCGACCAAAGGCGTTAGCGCAGCGAACCCCGCGGCCGCGATATCCTCGTCCGATGGCTATCGCCGACCAGGACCAGGCGGACACGCAGGCGCGCACCGCAACGCACGACGAAGATATAGATCTGCTGCCCGAGGGCCCCCCCGAACCGCTCCCCGCCGCGCCGCTCGCCTACCGCGACCTCAATTTCATCGACTCCCCCGAAGGCCGCCTCTTCCGCATCATGGCCGAGTACTCCGAGCCCATGGCCCGCTTCCGCCGCGAGCGCATCCAGGACACCGTCGTCTTCTTCGGCTCCGCCCGCTTCCGCGCCATGCACGAGGCGCATCACCAGATGGAGTTGCTCGCCAACACCGGCTCGCAGGAGCCCGCGCCCGCCGAAGAACAGCCCGCCAGCGGTGAAGAACTCGCGCACCACCAGACCAGCGACCTCAAGCGCACACGCGCCGAGGCCGCCGTCGAGATGGCCCGCTACTACGAGGACGCTCGCACCCTCGCCCGCATGATGGCCACCTGGGCCAAAAAGCTCCCCGGCCGCCGCCATCGCTTCGTCGTCACCTCCGGCGGCGGTCCCGGCATCATGGAGGCCGCCAACCGCGGCGCCTGGGAGGCCGGCGCCAAGACCATCGGCCTCAACATCGTCCTCCCCTTCGAGCAGGTCCCCAACCGCTACATCACCCCTGCGCTCAACTTCAACTTCCACTACTTCTTCATGCGCAAGTACTGGTTCGCCTATCTCGCCAAGGCGCTGGTCGTCTTCCCCGGCGGCTTCGGCACGCTCGACGAGATGTTCGAGCTCCTCACCCTCGCCCAAACCGGCAAGCTCGCCAAGAAGATCACCGTCGTCATCTACGGCTCCGAATACTGGAAGCAGCGTCATCAACCTCGACCTGCTCGCCGAAAAAGGCGCCATCGCCTTGAAGGACATGGACCTGTTCCAGTTCGTCGACACGCCCGAAGAAGCCTTCCGCGTTCTCACGGAAGGTCTCACCAAGAACCACCTCGACGGCAGAAGCGACGCCGCCGAAGGTCCCGTTCCGAGCGAGCCCGCACCCTCAGCCCAGGAAGAGCTAGGCCCCGACATAGCCAAGACCCGTCCCTGAACACGCCCGCAGATCGCGCTTGACTCGGACCTCGTACGCGCCCAGCATGAGTCCAAGGCGCGCCGCACGTATGTCACCAACCCCAAATCCCGTGTCACGCAGCGTCGCCGCCTCGCTGGGCGTGCATGCCCTCGCAACCGCGCTCCTCCTCGCCGCCTACCTGCACGCGCCCTCCATCGCCCCGTTGCGAGCGCCCGGAACCCCGCAGGGCACACGCATGCTGCTCACCTACAGCGTCGCGGGCAACCCGCAAACCGGCGCAGAAAACGCCCAGAACATCGCTCCACGCCCCGTCCCGCGCGAGAAGCCGGCCCTGACCGCACCCTTCCGCTCCGTCCCCGTTCCGCCCGCCTCCAGCGACGCCGGCCCCGCGATCTCCGGCGACAGCGCGCTCGGCGATGAGGACGTCAAAATCGCTCTCCCGCAGTTCCACCCACACCCCAACCCCGACCTCTCCAGCCTGCCGCCCGGCACCTCCGGCAGCGTCGTGGTGGACATCGTCATCGACGCCTCCGGCCGCGTCACGCACGAGACCCTGATCAAAGGTCTCGGCACTCCCATCGACAACACCGTCCTCGCGACCCTGCAGACCTGGACCTTCACCCCCGCCACCAAAAACGGCCAGGTCATGCCCAGCCAGCAGGAGGTCCTGGTCCACTTCGACCGCGGCTGGGCCGCCCCGCACATCGCGCCCAGCCCGTCCTGATCCAGCGTCGGCGAAGCTGAACGGCTATTGCCGTTTGCCAGGAATGCTCTGCCCGCCTTCGTGCATATTCACCGAGTCCACCTTGCCGTTCGCGTCCGGCACAAACTCAAACTCGAGTTCGAACGTCTTCGCAAAAAACCGCGGATGACCGTCCTGAACCCCCGCATAGAACAACTGAAACGGCGGCTGACCCGGCGGCTGCGCCGTCAACCCGTCCTTGGTCGCGGCCATCGTCAGCACCAGGTGCTCGTTGAACTTGTAGCTCCCCACAAACCGCTGCAACTCCGCTTCCGTGATCGGCAGCACCTTCCGCTCCGACGCCAGCGTCACCTGCTTCCCAAGCGCCACATCCAGCAGCTTGCGCGACATCGCATCCGGCGCGTTGCCGTTCACATTGCTGAGCGAAATCACCGCAATCTGGCGCTCCGGCACATACAGCAGATACGTGTTGAAGCCCTCAATCCCTCCCCCATGCTCCACGGTCTGCAGTTGATCATCTTTACCCACAAACGACGCCCAGCCCATACCCGCCCTTGCCGGGCGTCGTCATCAACTTCAGCGACGCTTCGTTCAAAATCTTGTGCCCAAACAGCCCGTGCTCCCACAGCAAAAGATCGCCAGTGGTCGAGTACAGCGAACCCGCCGCCCACGGCACCGTCATCGACTCCGACCGCGCCACCACAAGCCCCTTCGGCCCCGGCGAATACCCCTCCGCGCGCTTCGGCAGCACCAAGTCGTCATGATCCAGGCCCGTGTTCTTCATCCCCAGCGGGCCGAAGATACGCTCCTGCAACATCTCTTCGTACGTCTTGCCCGAGACCTTCTCAACAATGACGCCCAGCACCTCGTAATTCGAGTTGCTGTAGTCGAACTTCGTCCCCGGCTCGAAATCCAGCGGCTTATTGCGGAAGAACGCCAACTGCTCCTCGTGCGTGTGCGCGTTCATTCGCCACGTCCCAAACTCCTTGTCATTCGTGAAGTTCGGTATGCCCGACGTGTGCCCCAGCAGGTCAGCCAGCGTGATCTTCTCCCACGTCTTGGGCGAATCCGGCAGGTACTTGCTCACAGGGTCGTGAATGTCGAGCTTGCCGTCCTGCTGCAGCAGCAGAATCAGCGTCGCGGTGAACTGCTTCGTCAGCGACCCCAACCGAAACTTCACGTCAGGCGCATTGGGGATGTTCCACTCCACCACCGCCTGCCCATAACCCTTGTTCAGCAGCAGCTTGTCGCCTTCCGCCACCAGCACCGCACCCATGAAGCCGGTTTGTGTGTACGACGACGCCACCTGTCCAGCCGGCTCTCGCGCGCGCGCATCATCCTGGCTCTGTGCGCCCACCGCAACCGGCAAAAGCATGCCCGCAAACGTGAGGGCAACAATCGTGGGCTTCAAAGGACTTCCTTTCAGGAACTCCGCTGCAGCATTTCCCCATACGCAGCCACCAGCCGGAAGTTCTAGATCACTTATTCACTAACCACGAAAGAATACAGCAGATGCCGCGTACCACCGCTGAGCCGGCCAGCCTACTGCCCCGCCCGACGCACCCGCGATCTCCGCCCGTACCCCGTTCGCACAATCTCGCCGACATACACCGCATGTGCGGGCAACATCAACGCCCCGGTGTTCTCGCCCGTCATTGGCTGCTGCGCCCACGTAAACAACGCCCGCAGCGGCCCCGGCAGTGATCCCCAGATGCTGCAGATCCTCATCGATCTGCAGCGTCACCGGCTTGTCGCCCAGGTTCGCCGCCACAACAACGTTCGCCACCGTTCGCGAGCCCGCAGGCGCGCGCCGCACCCACACCAGCGCATTCTGCGCATCGCGGTTCAACACCACCTGCTCGCCATTCCGGACGGTCGCGTTGCCATGGTGCAACGCAATCAACTCACGGTACGCGTTCAGCACCGAATTCGGATCGCGCTCCTCGGTCGCCACATTGATCTTCGCGCCCTCGATCGGCTCAACCGGCAAACTCCCCTCCGTGAACCCCGGCAGCGTGTTCGGGTCCGGCGGCGGTGGCGGCGCGTTCGGGTCCGCCGGCCGGACCGGGCGCCGGGCGCACATACGGCCGATACGCCCCAAACGGCGTAATCCCACCCGGCGGCGTAACCACCGCATGCTCCGCCCGCCGTTCAATGGGCGCCTGCTGGAGGTTCGTTGGCGTCCACTGCATCACCGCCGGCGCTCTGCCCCGAACCCGCGTACGTATCCAACCCAATCTCATCCCCGAACTCAAACATCGCGGCCGCCCGAGACGTCAGCAGAACCGCTGCAGCCGCGACCGCATCCCGCGAGTTGGTCGCCGGGTCCGTAGCGAAGCGCACAAACGGAACCAGCGAGGCGTCCGCGCTCGCAACCGCCTGCAGCCCCTGCCGCAGCGCCGACACCTCCGCCGGCTGGGTTGGGAACTCCGCCGCCGTCGTGAGCCTCGCGATCTCCGCGCCAGGCTGCAACCGGCTGCCACGCCGCGCCGCGCTGCCAGTCTGCACACCGCTGGTCACCACGCTCGGCGCCGGATCGGTAACCAGGATCCGCTGCCCCGGAAGCGAGCGCAGCACCGGCGCGAGCGAACTCAGCAGACTGGCGTAAGTCGCCTCCGTCTGCGCTCCGCTCACCCTGCGGCTTGGGAATCCAAACACCGGCGACCCCAGCGCTCAACGCCTCGTGCACCGTCGCCAGCAGCTTCCCCCGGTCGCCTGCCTGCATCTCCGGCGTGATCGTCACCAGCACGCGCATCTGCCGGCGGCTAGCCTCACCCGTAAGGTCCCCCAACTCACTCCCGTGATCGCCGTGTCCTTCCCATCCGCCATCCAGCACCAGCGCGTCCACACCGAGCGCACGGAGATAATCCAGCCGTGCGCCGATGCCCGGGAGATCCCCCCGGCCATCGCCGTCCGAGTCCTGAAACCGCGCCGGATCAATGCGATAGAACACCGCTCGGCGCCACCACGGCTCCGTCACAACGCCTGACCCGGCCCACCCCGGCCGCGCCAACACCTGCGCACAGGCACTCGCGCTCGCGGCAGCCCAACACACAGGCCAGCGCCGCCACGCACGCGCCCCGCCGAACCACCCTCGTTTGATAACCCGGGAAATACAGCCGCTTCGCTCCGCTGGCTTTGAGACAATGGTTACGAGCCAGCGTCACGCGACTGTGGCGTTCAACTTCGCTGGTCAGCACAGAGCCCGGCAGCAAGGCCGAAGCTCATCCACCTCATGCTAACGCCTCCGCCACGGCGTGGAGCGAAGCGCAACGGCGGGTTGGCCCCTTGAATCAAACGCGTCAAGAAGGAACGAAAGACATGCCGCTTTATGAGTACCAGTGCACCGCGTGCCAGCGCCGTACCGAGAAGATCCAGAAGTTTTCGGACCCGGAGTTAACGACCTGCCCGCATTGCGGCGGCCACCTGGAGCGCACCTTGACCGCCCCTGCCATTCAGTTCAAAGGCTCCGGCTGGTACAAGGACCTCTACTCCTCCGCCAAACCCGCCGCTGCTAACTCCGGCGACAGCGCCCCAGCCACCGCCAGCGCCGGCTCAGAATCGACCGCCGGCGAAGTCTGACTCCGGCTCCTCCAGCTCGCCCAGCGCTCCTGCACCCAGCACCCCAACCGCCTCCACCTCAACGACTTCGTAGAAGAGGGGCACGTGACAGAGGACATGACCCAGCCCCGATACTTGTCTCCCGCAGCCGTTTGGGTGTATGTCACTACGGAGTCATATCCTGCTTTTCTGTGTACGCTATGATGCTCGGCATGAGGTTGTCCCGTTCAATTCGTAAGGTCCGGCACGGGGTCGAAGACACGCTCGATTACGCCGCCCAGGAGAGCCGTGTGGTGTTGCGCAATGTGGGTCTGGTGTCAGCAGGGATTACCGCGCTTGCGGTAGGTGTGGTCGTCGGTCGCGAACTGCGGCAGCGTTATAAGTTCAACCGCCGCACGCCGTACGACCTGTACGCCCACGCCGGCGAACGCAGGGATGAACTCGAGTTCGGCGTCGGCACCTAACCCGCCTCCACCGATCTCGTCTCTTCGCCTGTCTCCTGCTCCAGGTCGCCATCGCGCCAGCAAGCCCTCGAACCTCTAGGCTGCCGCAGCTTCTCCACGCCGTGGCGCCAACTCAACCGCCCGAACCAGATCTTCGACCGTCATCGGAAGCTGAGCGGTCCGCAAGGGCTGCCGATCCAGTCGCGCGCCCAGCTCCCTGCAGCACCTGCCCGACCTTGTCCTCATCCAGCCCAAGATCCCAATCCAGGGTGTCGCTCGGCAAAATCGGGAAACGCACGTCCTGGATCTCGCGCAGGTGCCGATAGGTCGCCGCCACCACAGTCTGGTCCATTCCGAAACGCGTCAGGTATTCCGTGAAGCTGCGCTCGGTCTTCGCGGCGAACCTCGGGCTGCGCAGCCGGCGGCGGGTCGCCCCCAACTTGGCGAACGCGACCGTAACAGCCGCACCCACACCCAGCAACAAAACCGCACCGGTGTCCACACCGACCCAGGGGCTCAGAAACGAAGCAGGCAGAAGCGGCTCCAAAACAAACCATGGCTGGTAATCTGCTCCTTTGATTCTGGGCGGGAGTTATTCGAATGCCCGGAGGTAGACTAAGTATCCCACGAACGTCCGGTGTATCCCACGAACATCTGACCTCCGTACCACGTTGGTTGTAGTCTGACTGCTTCCGCCCGACTTCAAAGGGCTGAATCTGTCCGGAAACCAGACAGACGCCCGACTCGCAACCTGCAACTACGGGTCCGAACACACCTTTGGTGCCGCCGCGATGCAATCGCATCTAACCTTGGAGTAGCTGATGGCCACGCAGACGCCCCCACTCCCGGACGCAGTTCATCTGCCACCCTCGCTGCCCGTGGGCGATCCGTCCTCCCGGCGAGCTCCCGCGATCGCCCCCGAAGCCCCTGGCCAGGGCCGGCTGCGCGACCGGCACGGCCGCGCCATCACCGATCTTCGCCTCTCCGTAACCGATCGCTGCAACTTCCGCTGCGTCTACTGCCGCTCCGGTGAAGGAACCGGCGCCGCCGGACAGACGCTCGGCGATCTGCCGCTCGCCGACTACGCCCGCATGGTCCGGCTGTTTGTCTCGCTCGGCATCGAAAAAATCCGCTTCACCGGTGGCGAACCGCTGCTGCGTCGCGGCCTGATCGAGCTCATCCGCGAGACCGCGCGCCTGCAGCCTACATTCGCAGAAGAGCCGCTGGACCTCGCGCTTACAACCAACGGCCACCTGCTCGCGCCGCTCGCCCGCGATCTCAAGGCTGCCGGGCTCAGCCGCGTGACCGTCAGCATGGACGCCGTGGATCCGGACACCTTTGCCCGCATCACACGCGTCTCGAACAGCTTCCTCAAGGTTCGCGATGGCATCCGCGCCGCCCAGGACGCCGGCCTCGGTCCCGTAAAGGTCAACTGCGTGCTGCTGCG
This sequence comes from uncultured Verrucomicrobiae bacterium, assembly GCA_963795955.1. GTDB lineage: Bacteria > Acidobacteriota > Terriglobia > Terriglobales > Acidobacteriaceae > Granulicella. Next base: position 528,799 of record CAWCJK010000001.1, on the reverse strand, counting down.
CGGCTTCAACGACGGCGAGATCGAGGCCTTCGCCGAGTTCTCCCGCGCCGAGGGCGTCATCGTCCGCTTCATCGAGTTCATGCCGCTCGGCGAAGACCGCACCTGGACCCCCGACATCGTCGTCCGCCTCGAAGAGATCGTCGAGCGCCTCAGCCGTGTACGCCCGCTTGTCGCCCTCCCAGCCAATCACCGCTCGGAGACCGCGCGCCGCTTCACCTTCGACGACGGCCGCGGCGAGATCGGCATCATCGCCCCCGTCTCGCATCCCTTTTGTGGCCATTGCAGCCGCGTTCGCCTCACCTCCGACGGCAAGATCCGCACCTGCCTCTTCTCGCAGACGGACCACGACCTCGCCGGCCCGATGAGCCGCGGCGCCTCGGACGCTGACCTTTCCGCCCTGATCCGGCGTGTGGTGGACCGCAAAGAGGCTCGTCACCACATCGGCGAGGCTGGCTTTCTCGCCCCGTCGCGCAGCATGGTCCAGATCGGCGGCTGACGCCCTCCGCAGCGGTTGAAACTTCACCCCGCACCCCGCACGTCCCTACCTGCACAGTCGCCTGCGGCAGCTCCAGGGCGCCGAATTCTACATCTTCTGTGTTGTTTGCTCATCGATTAGCGGAACTTCGGCCCCAAAGTTTCGTATTCTGAAGTTAAAGTCATCTTTAGGCGAACAGATGGTGTTTCGCTGAAGTTAAACGTTTGCGCGAGTGTCGGCCCCAGGCCCGTTGAACAGCTATGCTGTGACTCTCACGACAGGTGTCTGCGCCCTGTCCACCACGAGGTTTACCACGCTAACCACACGCAAAATAGCGAAGGCCCCCGCAGCCGACGAGCTACGACTGTTCCACGAGGTGGCCCGTGCCCTCACCTCCAACCTCGAGTTGGAGCCGCTGCTTCGCGCCATCCTGGGCAAAATGGAAGAGTACTTCGGCCCCGAGCGCTGGTCGCTTCTCATGGTCGATGAAGAGACCGACGAGCTCTACTACGCCCTCACCGCCGGCTCGCCCGGCTCCGACGCGCGTCTGCGCATGGGCGAAGGCATCGCCGGCTACGTTGCCCAGAGCGGCGAGCCGCTCGTCATCCCCGACGTCCGCTTCGATCGCGACTGGTCGCGCTTCGCCCGCGCGCACCCTGAGCTGAATCTTCAGTCGATCGCCTGCCTTCCCCTGCGACACGGCAATCGCACCCTCGGCGTTCTGCAACTGCATAACAGCAAGCTGGATTTGCTTCCGGGCAGTTCCCTGTCCTTCCTCCGGATCCTCTGCGACTACGCCGCCATCGCGCTGCAGAACGCGCGCCAGGTCAACCTCGTGCATCACCTCAGCATCACCGACGACTGCACCGGGTTGTACAACTCGCGTTATCTGTACACCACGCTCGAGGACGAGATCGCTTCCGCGAAGAATGGCGACCGCTTCCGGTCCGGCCAACACTTCAGCCTGCTGTTCTTCGATCTCGACCGCTTCAAGAGCGTCAACGACACCCACGGCCACCTCGTCGGGTCACGCCTCCTCGCCGAAACCGGCAACCTCGTCAAGCGCACCCTCGGGCCGGAGCACATGGCCTTCCGCTACGGCGGCGACGAGTTCGTGGCCCTCCTCCGCAACCTCGACAAATCCGAAGCCACCGACGCCGTGCATCAATTGCGCGACCGGCTCAGGGGCACCGACCTGCTCGCGGGCGAAGGCCTGAACCTGCGCATCACGGCGAGCTTCGGCCTGGCGACGTTTCCGCAGGACGGCGGCGACCTGCACGGCATCATCCGCGCCGCAGACACCATGATGTACTGCGCCAAAGCCGAAGGGCGGGACCGCGTGGTCGTCGCCAGCATCGATCGGCCGTCCGACATGCCGCGCCCGCAAAGCTCCCGCCACCTTTAGGCCGCCGTCTTCGGCGACCTCGGCACGGCGCTCGATCCGGTTCCATAAGGCAGTTGCGCGCCGCTGCATCCGCGCTCGTATGATGAGGGCCAGTTGAGGTCTTTGTCGATGCGCCCGTCTCGGCTCTCGTTTCTTTGCTTAGGTTTGTGCCTCTCAGCGTGGTCCCAGGCCCCCGACCAGATGTACACCGCCACCCGCGAACAACTGGACGTCACCAAGGTCGTTATCGCCCAGGAGAACGCCTGGAACGCCGGTAATCTGGACGCCTACCTCGACCATTTCAAGGACGCAAAGGATACAGAGGCCGTCCTGAACGGCCCTGTCCGTGGCCTGGCCAACATCCGTTCCGCCTACCACGCAAACTTCCCCAACAAAGAAGCCATGGGACAGCTCGAGCAGACCGAAGTTGAGGTCCGCGAACTCGGTCCCAACTTCGCGCTCGCGACCGGCAGATACAAGCTCCTCCGCTCCAAGCACAGCGGCGGTGACGCGCAGGGCACCTTTACCGAGATCTTCGAAAAGACCGACGCGGGCTGGCAGCTCATCTTCAGCGAGACAACCTGACAGCCCCTGCCCGGCGCTACCGCATCGACATGGTGGCCGTGAGCGGCAGATCCTCCGACGAGCTGCCAGCGGACACCGTGTACTCGCCCGGCATCCACTCCCAGCTCTCCGTCTTGTCATTCCAACTCGCCAGCGCCAGCGACTCCATCGGGATCGTCACCGTCTTGCTCTCACCCGCAGCAAGCTCCACGCGCTGCCAGCCGACAAGCCGGCGGAAGTTCTCGCCCGACTGCTTCGGCAACTGCACATAGACCTGCGCAATCTCCGTCCCCGCGCGCTGACCCGTGTTCTGCACCGTCACGGTGGCCGTCTTCTTGTCGCCGTTCACATGCAGATCGCTGTACCGGTAGCTCGTGTACGACAGCCCGAAGCCGAACGGAAAGAGCGGCTTCTTGCCCTCCGATTCGAACCACTTGTAACCGAACCGAACGCCCTCGCTGTAGTCCGCCGGGAAGGTCGCCTTCTTCTCCTCCGCAACCCAGTGCTCCGGAAGCCCGCCGTTCGCCGGCGTGTTGTACGTCATGCCGAAGATACGCGGATGCGGCAGGTCGGCCTCGCTCTTCGCGAACGTGATCGGCAGCTTGCCGGACGGGTTCACCGTCCCAAACAGGACATTCGCAATCGCCTGGCCGCCCCCGATGCCCGGATACCACGCCTCCATCACGCCGGCGACGTTGTTCACCCACGGCATGCTCACCGGATTGCCCGTGATCAGCACCACGACCGTCCGCGGATTGGCCTTGGCCACTGCCGCGATCAGCGCGTCCTGGTTGTTCGGCAGCGCCAGCGTCGGCGCATCGCCGCCTTCGCTCATGTACTGGTCGGCGAACACAATCGCCACATCACTCTGCGCTGCCAGATCGGCTGCGGTGGTCGGATTCGTGCCCGGATCGAAGCGCACCTGCGCATTCGGCGCATGCTCGCGGATGTACTTCAGCGGCGCCGACGGGAAGTACACCGCGTGGCCCCACATCGTCGGCTTGTCCGGCGAGATCGCGTTTCCACCCGGCGGATCCACCTGCGCCGACCCGCCGCCAGACATCACGCCCACATCCGCATGCGCGCCAATCACCGCAATCGACCGCAGGCTCGTCGCATTTAGCGGCAGCGCGTTGTTCTGGTTGCGCAGCACCACGATGCTCTCCTCGGCGATGTGCTGCGAGTCCTCACGCCCCTTGAACGGATCGACGACGTAACGCGGCATCGGCGGATGGTCGATCACACCCGCCGCAAACATCGACCGCAGCAGCCGGTGCACCATGTCATCCAGGCGGCTCATCGGCACCTGCCCGCTCTGCACGGCATCTTCGAGCGGCTTGCCGAAGAAGCGCTCCCCAGGCTGCTCCTGGTCCAGCCCCGCCAGCGCCGCCTTCACCGCCGTATGCGTCGCCTCCCAGTCAGAAACCACGAAGCCTGGATAGTGCCACTCGCCCTTCAGCACCTTGTTCAGCAGGTAATCGTTCTCGCAGGCCCAGTCCCCATTCACCTTGTTGTACGAGCACATCACCGACGACGGATGCCCGATCCGAATGCCGATCTCAAACGCCAGCAGATCGCTCTCGTGCATCGCCTTGTGCGCTGATCTGCGCGTCGACAACCGTGCGCCCCGTCTCCTGGTCGTTCAGGGCGTAATGCTTGATGTCGCCCATCACCTTGTTCTGCTCGACGCCCATGATCAGGTGCCCAACCGTTACGCCCGCAAGCACCGGATCCTCGCCCGGATACTCAAACAACCGCCCGTTGCGCGGATCGCGCGCCAGGTCCACGCCGCCGCCGATCGACTGGTTGTACCCCTGCGCCCGAAGCTCGCGCCCAATCACATCGCCATACAGATGCGCCGCGTCCGGGTCCCAACTCGCCGCCGCACCCAGCACACTGGGCAGCAGCGTCGCATACCGGCTCTCCTTCGCCGCCATGCGCACACCCACAGCCGAGTCCGCCTGCTGCAGCGAAGGAATCCCAAGCCGCGGAATCCCCAGCACCTCACCGGCGCCGCCGTTGTTGTCCGGCGGCGTGGGCGCACCCGGCCGCAGCGGCCCCCATCCAATGCCGTGAACAAGCTGGATCTTCTCAGCCAGCGTGAGCTCCTTCACCACCAGGTCGGCCCGCTGGTCCGGCGTCAGCGACTCGTTCATCCACGGGCGGTCTCGCGCCGGCGCGGAGGTCTGCGCGAACGTTGCACTGCAGGGAAACACAAATACGGCGGCAAGAAACAAAGGCGCGAAAAACCTGCGGTGCATCGAGGAAAACTCCGTCGGAGTGAAGTTGCTGATTGGCTTAAGACTACGCCCGTACATCGCGCCGCGCAGGAACTTCGCGGCGCGCGTTTTTCGACAAACGTTTGCTACGGTTCGAGCCGGCGCGAGCAACTCGTCCTCGCCGATCACCTCAACCCCAAGCTCGCGTGCCTTGTCGAGCTTCGACCCAGCGTCCTCACCCGCCACCACAAAGCTCGTCTTCTTCGACACAGACCCCGACACCTTGCCGCCCGCCGCCTCGATCCGCTCCTTCGCCTGCTCCCGCGACAACGTCGGCATCGTCCCCGTAAGCACCACCGTCTTGCCCTCCATAGCGCCTCCGGCCTTCCGCTGCGGCGCGGGCATCGTCAGTCCAAGCTGCTGCAGATCGCGCACCACCGCCCGGTTCTTCTCCTCCGCGAAGAACTCCACGATCGCCTCAGCAACCCGAGGCCCCACCTCATTCACCGCAATCAGCTCATCGGCAGTAGCGCTCATCAGCGCCTCCATCGACCCAAAATGGGACGCCAGCAAACCCGCCGTGCGCTCGCCCACAAACCGGATGCCCAGCCCAAAGATCACCCGAGCCAAGGGCGCCGTCTTCGATCGCTCAATCTGCGCCAGCAGCGCATCGGCCGTCTTCGGCCCCACCCGCTCCAGCGACAGCAGTTGCTCGCGCGTCAGCCGGTACAGATCAGCCACCGACCGCACCAGCGGCTCGCGCGTCTGCACCGGCTGCCCATCCTCCAGCTCCTCCGCATCCGCCGTCTGCCCAAGCAACTGCACCACCATCGCCTCGCCCAGGCCCTCAATGTTCATCACCGACCGCGCCGACCAGTGCAGCAGCTCCTCCCGCACGCGCGCCGGGCACTGCGCATTCACGCACCGGAAGTCGACCTCCTCCTCCGGCTTCACCAGCTCGCTGCCGCACACCGGGCAATCCTTCGGAAACACGATCTTCTGCGTGCCCGCGCGGATGCTGCGCGTCCTCCACCACCTCCGTGATCTTCGGAATCACATCGCCGCCGCGCTCCACCGCGACAAAGTCCCCAATGCGCACGCCCAGCCGCTCAATCTCATCCGGGTTATGCAGCGTCGCGCGCGTCACCGTGATGCCGCCGATCGACACCGGCGCCAGCGCCGCCACCGGCGTCACCTTACCCGTCCGCCCCACCTGGAACAGCACGTCCTCCAGCCTCGTAACCGCACCCCGCGCGGCAAACTTGTACGCAATCGCCCATCGCGGAGCCTTGCCCGTAAACCCAAGCCGGCGCTGCTGCGCCACCGCGTCCACCTTGATCACCACCCCGTCGATCTCATACGGCAGCGAGTCGCGCAGCCCCTCCATCTCCGCGATAAACGTCAGCACCTCATCGATACTCGACACCGTGCGCGCATGCTTGTTCACCAGGAACCCCGCACGCCGCAGCGCCTCCAGCGCGCCCGACTGCTCGGCCAGCAGCATCTCCCCATCGCGCAGCAGAAAGTACGCAAATAGCTCCAGCCGCCGCTGCGCCACGATGTTCGGCTCCAGCGTGCGGATCGTCCCCGCCGCCGCGTTGCGCGGATTCGCCGCCGGCGCCTGCCCCGCCGCCTCGCGTTCCGCGTTCATCTTCTCGAACGCCTTCTGCGGCAGCACCACCTCGCCGCGCACCTCAAACGCCTGCGGCAGGCCCGCATCCGCCAGCCGCGCCGGCGAGATATGCAGCGGCACGGACCGAATCGTCCGCACGTTGCTCGTCACATCCTCGCCCGACCGTCCCGTCGCCCCGCGTCAACCCCGTCCGCAGCACCGCCTCGCCGCGCTTGCCCGGCACATACTGCAGCGCCAGCGAAAGCCCATCCAGCTTCAACTCGCACACATACCGCACCGCCTCGCCACCGCCCAGCGCCGCCCGCAACACGGTCCGCCCACGCCCGCAGCTCCGCCTCGTTGTACGCGTTGTCCAGCGACAGCATCGGCCGCGAGTGCGCCACCTTCGCAAAGCCCTCCTTCGGCTTGCCACCCACGCGCTGCGTCGGCGAATCCGGCGTGATCAGCTCCGGGTGCTCGGCCTCAAGCCGCTCGAAGCTCATTCATCCGTGCGTCATACTGCGCGTCCGTCCACTCGGGCGCATCCAGCACGTAGTACAGGTACTCGTGGTGGCGAAGTTCTTCGCGGAGCTTCTCAATCCGCTGGTCGGCCGTTAGTTGCTCGTGTTTGTGCGCGGGCATCGTGTCGGATTATAGGGATGCTGGTGGCACATCTGCGCGGGCACACCCCTGACCCGCCGCGCCGCCGTTCCATTACACTGAAAGCATCACCGAAGGAGCACACGACACAGATGGCGCACATGGTTTTCTGCACGCGATACAAGGCCGAGATGGAGGGCCTCGACGAACCCCCGTTCGACTCCGACTTCGGGCAGAAGATCTACAAAAACGTCTCCCAGCGCGCCTGGAACGAGTGGCTGGAGCGCCAGAAGATGCTCCTCAACGAGTACCGCCTCCAGCCCTGGACCCGCGAAGCCCAGGAGTTCCTCGTCGAGCAGATGAACGAGTTCTTCTTCGGCACCGGCGGCGATCTCCCCAAGGAATACGTCGCCCCTTCGCATTAGAACCGCGGGCCCGAGATCTGCAGGGGAGGATGAAATGGCGGCTGCAGCTTCACCCGTACTTGTTTTGGTGGAAGAGTACCTCCACTCCACCTACGAACCCGATGGGGGTACGTCGACGGCATCCTCGAGGAGCGCAATTTCGGCGAGACGGATCACGGCGCTCTGCAGCGCGAGTTGATGTTCTGCTTGCTACCCGGCGGCTCGTTGCAGGAGGTGCAGGATCGTTTAGAACTGGCCGGCACCGAGATCGCCCTCGACTCAGTCTCCTCTTCCGAATCGCCAGTGGGCGCTCACCGGTCGCTGATGTACACTAGACCCACCCCGCGCGGGCTCCACGCCGGCGCAAATCGCAAGAAGTCGGGACGTGGCTCAGCCTGGTAGAGCGCACCCTTGGGGTGGGTGAGGTCGCTAGTTCGAATCTAGTCGTCCCGACCATTTCTCACATAAATCGCTTCTAGCGGCTTCAATGCCCTTTGTACGTCACGTACAGTTGCGGAAACTCCGTCTTCAACGTTTCAAGTTTCGGCCGATCGCAGACCATGATGTACGGGTTATCCGGATTGTTCAGCGCGTAATCCTGGTGATAGTCCTCGGCGCGGTAGAACCCGGCATCCGGTGTCACCGCGGTCACAATCGGCCGCGAAAACACGTGCTCCGCACTAAGCTGAGCGATATAGGCCTTCGCAATCCGAGCCTGGTCCGCATCCGCGGTGAAGATCGCTGAGCGGTAGCTCGTCCCCACGTCGGGTCCTTGACGGTTCAAGGTCGTGGGGTCGTGGATTGCGAAAAAGATCCGCAACAACTCCCCGTAGGTGATCTTCGACGGATCAAACACCACCTCGACTGACTCCGCATGCTTGGTCGTTTCTGTCGTGACCTGCGCGTACGTCGCTGTGTCCTTGGTGCCGCCTGCGTAGCCCGCGGTCGTACTCAGCACGCCCTTTACATGCTCAAACACCGTCTGTGTTCCCCAGAAGCAGCCGCCCGCGAACACCGCTGCCTCGCGCCCGGGCTTGGCTGCCAGGACGTCGTCCACCTTCGGCGCGGGCACAAGCGGAGCAGCCGCCCGGCAACCCGTGGCCGCTGCCAGCACCATCGCAAACCAAACCAGCCCGATAGCCTTTCCCCGCATCTCGCACCTCCATCACCGGCACAGATTCGACGCAGCTACGCGCCTCTCGGACTCTGCCCAAAACCTGCAAGTCTCGACAAAAGAATCCGTAAGCCTCACCCGCACCGCTGTCGTACGGCCCCCGCAGCTCACATCCGCTGCAACGCCAGCTCAGCGGCACGTATCGTAGCCCATGCATGGCCGTTGACTCGCTTACGCTGCAGGACCTCTTACTCAAGCGCCGTTCGCTGCGGCGACAGCTCAGCGAACACCCGGGCCTTCAATCGATCCGCATCGCCATCCTGGGCGGCTCCACCACCAACGAGCTCGTCGACTTTCTCGAGATCTACCTCCTCGCTGCCGGCTTCGCGCCCACCTTCTACCAATCCGAATACGCTCGCTTCTACGAAGACGCCGTGCTGCAGCCGCAAGCCCTCGCGGCCTTCGCTCCCGACCTCGTCTACCTCCACACCTCGAATCGCAACCTCATCTCGACGCCGTCCCTCTCTGCCTCCGAAGAAGACCTGCAGGCCGCCGTACGATCCGAGCTATCCCGCTACCAGCAGATCTGGAACGCGCTCGAGCCGCTCGGCTGCCAGGTCATCCAGAACAACTTCGAACTGCCCTTCTGGCCTGTCCTCGGCAACCTCGACAGCGTCGTCGCCGGCGGCTCAACGCGCTTCATCCTCGAGCTAAACGCCGCCTTCGCGCACGAAGCTCGCCGCCGCCCCCGACTCACCATGCAGGACATCGCCTCCTTATCCGCACACATCGGCCTAAGCCGCTGGTTCGACCCAACCCGCTGGTTCCACTACAAGCTCCTGCACACGCCGGAAGCGCATCAAGCGATTGCCGATCTCGCTCACCTCTCTCGTGCGCGCCATCTACGGCCAGATCCCGCAAAGTCCTCGTCCTCGATCTCGACAACACCCTCTGGGGCGGCGTCATCGGTGACGACGGCCGCGACCACATCCAGATCGGCCGCGAGACACCGCTCGCCGAGGCATACACCGCGTTTCAGGAGTTCTGCCTCTCCCTCCGCGACCGCGGCGTCCTTCTCGCCGTCTGCTCTAAGAACGACCCCGACATCGCCCGATCCGGCTTCACGCATCCAGACTCCGTCCTCAAGCTCGAACACTTCTCCGCCTTCCGCGCCAACTGGGATCCGAAGCACGAGAACCTCGAGGCGATCGCGCAAGAGCTCAATCTCGGTCTCGACAGCTTCGTCTTCGTCGACGACAACCCAGCCGAGCGCGCCATCGTGGCCGCGCAACTTCCATCCGTCGCCGTCCCAGACATCGGCACCGACCCCGCGCTCTTCCCGCAGATCATCCAGGCGCAGCGCTACTTTGAACCGCTCACCCTCTCCGCCGAGGACCTCGCGCGCGCCACGCAGTACCGCGCGAACGCCGAACGCACCACGCTGCAGGCCAAATTCGCCGACTACGGCGAGTACCTCGACCACCTTGAGATGACCGCCGAGATCGCACCCTTCAGCCCCGTCTATCTCGACCGCATCACGCAACTCACCAACAAGACCAACCAGTACAACCTCACCACCCGCCGCTACACGCGCGCCGAGATGGAGAGGGCGGCCAACGACCCAGCTCACATCGGGCTCTACGGACGCCTCACCGATCGCTTCGGCGATAACGGCCTCATCTCCGTCGTCCTCGGCCATCGCGAAGCCGACACCCTGCACATCGATCTCTGGCTGATGAGTTGCCGCGTCCTCAAACGCAACATGGAGCACGCCATGCTCGACGCGCTCGTCGCCGAAGCCCGCGCCGCGGGCCTCAGCCAACTCATCGGAACCTACATCCCCAGCCCCAAGAACGGCCTCGCTGCCGAGCACTTCAAAGCTCTCGGCTTCACCCACCTGCGCACACACGACGATGGCAGCACCGTCTGGTCGCTGCAACTCGGGTCCTACATCAACCAGAACCGCCACATTCGCATCCGCTAAAGCAGCGAACAGTGCCGCGCACCGTGAACTTCCGTTCACGCCTCAGCACCCGTAGCGAACGCGATACCATGGCTGCACCCTCAATGCCTCGCTCCATTCGACGACCTTTGCTTACGGCCGCCGCTTGCCTTCTGCCTATCTCGCTGGCAAGCGCTCTGGCATCTGGGTCCGCGCCTGCTGTGCAGCGCCCCGTGGCGCCGCAGGTTGTGCGCTCCGCCTTGGGCATCGCCGAGGTAGGCTTCCTGAACAGTGCCGAGTACCGCATCGATGTCCCCACCGACTGGAACGGCTCGCTCGTCGTCTACTACCACGGCTACTCCGAACACGGCACCACCTTCCATGTCGCCGAGCGCCTTCACGCCGATCTGGAGACCCTCACCGACCGGCACTTCGCCGTCGTCCAGAGCGCCTACTCCGAGCCGGGCTGGGCAGTGCAGCAGGCCTACCCGGAAACCGAGGCTCTGCGCCGCTACTTCGAGCACAAGTACGGCCATCCCAAAGAAACCTACGTCGTCGGCGGTTCCATGGGCGGAGCCCTCGTCATGATCACGCTGGAACTCAACCCAAAGCCCTACCTCGGTGGCCTCGATCTTTGCGGTGCAGTCGGTCCGACCTTTGTCTCCTTCGATCGCCGCTTCGCCATGCGCGCCGCCTTCGACGCCTACTTCCCCGGCGTCATGGGCCCCTTGGCGCCCGTGCCCGCTGACTACGACGACACCCCGGCGGTTCGCGAACGCATCCTCAACGCGCTCCGGGCGAACCCCGCCGACGCGACGCTGCTGCGCAATCTCATGGGCCTCCACACCGATGCCAACGTCGCCCGCGACATCGCCTACTTCACCTTCGTCATCGCTGACCTCCAGCGCCGCGCCGGTGGCAACCCGTTCGACAACCGCAACTGGATCTACGCCGGTACCAACCCTGCTTCCTCCGCCAGCGACATCACCCTGAACGAACTCGCGCGCCGCTACGCCGCCGACCGCAAGGCCCGCGAGTACCTCACCCGTCACTACACGCCTACCGGGCATCTCGGCCGGCCCATGCTGGCCATCCACACCGTCTACGACCCCCTCGTTCCGCCCACACAGCTAGCGCTTTACAACGAGATGGTCGAGGGCGTCGGGGCCGGCGACCGCCTCGTGCAGCAATACGTCCCGCGCGACGGCCACTGCTCCATCACTCCGGAAGAGATCGGTCACGCCTTTGACGAACTCGTCTCCTGGACCCACGGCGGCGCACGCCCGCTGCCCGGTTTGCTGAAGGAACGCTAAAGTGTAGTCACCCGTTGCCGATATAATGGATTATGGCGACCGTCCGGCCCGAGCCACCTGTCACTGGCAGCCCAGTTCACGGGATAGGCGCCGCGTCTGCGCCTCCGGTGCCCTCGGAGTCCACAGACGGCACCGACTCAGGCATTCGTCTCGAGGCCGCCCTTCCCCAGGTTCCTGTTGCCACACCAGTTCACCCGGCATCTTCGCTCGACGAGCCCTCCGGCGCCTTCAGCGCTCCGCCCATCGCCGCTGACCAGGCTTCCGCGGACGGCGCCTCCGCACCCGCAACCTCGCCAGACCCAGACGATCCACTTCACCTCGAAGACCGGTTCGAGCACATGCTTTCCACGCTGCGCACGAACCGCCCCAGCGACGACCAGGACCTGGTTCGCGCTGCCTGGATCTTCACGCAACAGCAGCACAAGGGTCAGAAGCGCGCCTCCGGCGAGCCCTACATCATCCATCCCCTCGAAGTAGCCCAGGTGCTCGCCGAGCTCAAGATGGACGCCACCGCGATCGCCGCCGGCCTGCTTCACGACGCCGTCGAAGACACCGACGTCACCACCGACGAGATCGACAAACGCTTCGGCGAGCAGGTCGCGCACATCGTCGACGGCGTCACCAAGCTCGACAAGATCAAGTTCGCCAACCGCGAAGACGCGCAGGCCGAGAACATCCGCAAGATGCTCCTCGCCATGGTCGACGACGTCCGCGTCGTCATCATCAAGCTCGCCGACCGGCTCCACAACATGCGCACGCTCGAGCACCTCAAGCCCGAAAAGCAGGCGCGCATCGCCAAGGAAACCCTCGACGTCTACGCTCCGCTCGCTCACCGCCTCGGCATGGGCAAGCTGCGCGGCGAACTCGAAGACCTCGCCTTCCGCTACGTCGATCCGCACACCTACTCAAAGCTCACCGACCGAGGTCGAATCCCTCCGTGGCGAGGGCGAAGCCTTCCTCGACCGCATCGTCGCCACCATCGAAGCGAAGCTCCGCGATGCCAACATCAACGCGCGCGTCGAGTCCCGCATCAAGCGCCTTTACTCCATCCAGCAAAAGCTCAACCTGCACTCCATCCCCGTCGAGCAGGTCTACGACCTCTTCGCCGTGCGCGTCATCACCGCGACCGAACCCGACTGCTACGCCGTCCTCGGCCTCCTGCACGCCACCTGGCGCCCCGTCCCCGGCCGCTTCAAAGACTTCATCGCGATGCCGCGGCCCAACCTCTACCAATCTCTCCACACCACGCTCATCGCCGAAGGCGGCCATCAGTTCGAGGTGCAGATCCGCACCGAAGACATGCACCGGGTCGCCGAAGAGGGCATCGCCGCGCACTGGAAGTACAAGGCCTCCGACGCCGTCAGCGCCAAGGATGAGCAGCGCCTCGCCTGGGTTCGCCAGCTCATGGAATGGCAGCGCGAAATGTCCGACCCCAACGAGTTCATGTCGACGCTCCGCATCGACCTGTACCCCGAAGAGGTCTACACCTTCACGCCCAAGGGCAAGGTCATCGTCCTGCCCAAGGACGCCAGCCCCGTCGACTTCGCCTACGCCATCCACACCGACGTCGGCCACGCCACCACAGGCGCAAAGGTCAACGGCCGCATCGTGCCGTTGCGTTCGCGCTTACGAAACGGCGACATCGTCGAGATCCAGACACAACCCGGCCATTCGCCCTCGCGCGACTGGCTCAGCTTCGTCAAAAGCTCGCGCGCCCGCAACAAGATCAAGCACTGGCTCAACGAGCACCAGCGCGAGCGCGCCATCGACGTAGGCCGCAAGCTGCTCGAACGCGAAGCCCGCAAGTTCAAAGTAGGCCTGAGCAAGTTCAGCCAGACCGATTTCGAACGCGTAGCCAACGAGTACGGCCTGGGCGGCGAAAACGATCTCCTCGCCGGCATCGGCTTCGGCAAGTTCTCCACCCGCCAGGTCCTCAACAAGCTCGAACCCGGAGCAACCGGCGCAGGCCCCGGCGAGCCCGGCCAGGAACACGCCCATCCCGTCTCCGACGCGCTCTCGCACATGAGCGAGGCCGTCAAGCGCGTCTTCTTCGGCAAAGGCTCAGAAAGCCTCCAGGTAGAAGGCCAGGACGATCTCCTCGTCTATCGTGCCCGCTGTTGCAACCCCATCAAGGGCGAAGAGATCATCGGCTACGTCACCCGCGGCAAAGGCGTCGCCGTCCACGCGCGAACCTGCCCCAACGTCCAGAACCTCCTCTACGAGGCCGACCGCCGCATCGAGGTCGAGTGGTCCAACGGCGCCGCCGCCAACACCACCAACGGCACCAGGCGCCCAAAGCCCACAACCTACCCCGTCAAGCTCACGGTTCTCGTAGACGACCGCTCCGGCCTGCTCAAAGAGTTCGCCGCCATCATCTCCGAAGACGGCACCAACATCCGCTCCGTCGACACCCGCCCCACCGAAGACGGTGCCGTCCACGTAGACTTCGTCATCGAAACCGTAGACCTGCGCCACCTGACCCGGCTGCAACAAAACCTCCGCAAGGTCCCCGGCGTCCGAGACGTCCACCGCGTCCAAAAGGTCTAGCTCAACCACCTAACTCAGCGGCGGCACGTTGATCTTCTGCCCCACCTGAATATGATCCGGGTTCGAGATGTTGTTGTGCTTCGCGATCACCTCGTACTTGTTCGCCGTCCCATAAAACTTCTCTGAGATCTTGCTCAGGTTCTCGCCCGGCTTGATCTCGTACGGCTGATCATCCCCACCCGTCACCGTCAGCCTCGGCTCAAAGTCCTGGTAGTTCGGATCGATCTTCTTCGTCGCATCCCAAACACGATTCAGGATCACCTTCGACGGCACATCCGCCTTCAGGATCAGCTTCTCGCCCTCCATAAAGATGCCTTCGAACTTCGCGCCCAGATCACTGAAATCCGCGACCACCTGGCCCACAGGGCGCGTACTTCTGCTCCAACGCTTTCTGATCTGCCATCTGCAATGCTCCTTGGCCCGACTGCGGGCACCAAGGCTTAGATGCGCGCGGCACCAGCTCGCGTCCGCTACGGGCCAGCATGTTGCTTTCATCCCTGCGACAACAGCCCCAGCTCCTTCGCCGTCGCCGTCAGCGTCTCCAGCGCCGTATCGATCTGCGCCCGCGTGTGCTCGCTCGTCATAATGCACCGAATCCGCGCCTTGCCCTCCGGCACCGTCGGAAACGCAATCCCTGTAGCCATCACGCCCCGCTCAAACAGCGCCCGGCTGAACTCCATCGTCTTCCGCCCATCGCCCACGATGATCGGCGTAATCGGTGTCTCGCTCGCCGGCGTCGTCCGCCCGCCAATATCGAACCCCGCCGTCCGCAACTGCTCCTGAAAGTACCGCGTGTTCGACCACAGCCGCTCAATCCGCTCCGGCTCACTCTCCAGCAGATCAAACGCCGCCATACAGCTCGCCGCCACCGACGGCGGATGCGACGTCGAGAACAAAAACGGCCGCGCGCGATGGTACAGATAGTCAATCAAATCCCGCGACCCGCAAACATATCCACCCAGCGCGCCAATGGCCTTGCTCAGCGTCCCAACCTGCACATCCACCCGCTGCGTACACCCAAAGTGGTCCACCTGACCCGCGCCCATTGCGCCCCAGCACCCCGGACGCATGCGCATCATCCACCATCATGATCGCGCCGTAGCTGCTCGCACAGGTCCGCCAGCTTATCCACCGGCCCAATGTCCCCATCCATCGAGAACACGCCATCCGTAATCACCAGCTTGCGCCCCGGCTCGTTCGCGATCTCCTTCAGCAACTCCTCGCAGTGCGCCACATCCTTGTGCCGAAACACCTTGATCTTCGCCCGCGACAACCGCGCGCCATCGATGATCGACGCATGATTCAACTCATCGGAAAGAATGAAGTCTTCCTTCCCCAGAATGCTCGAAACCGTGCCCGCATTCGCCGTGAAGCCTGACTGAAACACGACGCAGGCCTCAACACCCTTGAACGCCGCAATCTTCTCTTCAAGCTCCATGTGAATGCGCATCGTGCCCGCAATCGTCCGCACCGCGCCCGACCCCACCCCATACTCCGCAATCGCCTTCGTCGCCGCCTCGCGCAGCTTCGGGTGATTGCACAACCCCAGGTAGTTATTCGAGGCCAGGTTGATCACCTCGCGGCCGTCATAGTGACAAACCGGCCCTTGCTCGTCGTCCAGCACACGCAGCCGGAAATACGTTCCCTTCGCGCGCAGGTCATCCAGCACGGCCGTCAGGTGTGAAAGCTGCTGGCGCTTGGGGGTTTGGGCGGGGGTTGGCGGGGTCGCGGTCGCGGTGCTCATCGTTCGTCGATGGTAACTCGCAGCACCAACCCCAGTGAATCCCGCCCCGGCATCTCACTTCAGCAGAGCAGGATTCGCCGCATGAACCATCCATCCACCCGCAGCAAGCGGGCCACGGCCGCGCAGCAGCCCTTCTCCTTCCCGCAGCGCTTCTGATCGACTGCCGCGGCGAGACAGACCAGGGCGGAGCCCCCGAAAAGACCCACGCCACCGCACCCGGCCCCAACTCACTAACCGTGTCGCGCGGCGCGCCCGCGGACGTTCATATCCGGCAACTGTACGATAAGCCGACTTCGCGTCAACTGACGACAACGGCGTTTCTTGGTACTACCGCTCACCTGCCCGATGCACTCGCGTGGGAAAACTAAACTAGCCTATATGCTGCGTTTCTCTGAGAGAGATCCGCTGAGTGGCTTCAGTCGCTGAACAACAGCGACAAGAGCAATCCAGCCTCCGAGCAAAAGGACCCAGAAGACGACCGCAGGCCAGGAATGACGATTTCGAGCGTACAGATTCCAGTATGAGTCCTGATCTTGGTGAACGCTATTCTGTTGACTTATGAAGTCACCCGTAGTGTTCGTATCGGATGTGCGGATGGTTTGATCCCGTGTGTCAAACACGAAGTTCTTAACGTGATCGGTGGCTTCTGGCTGGAATTGTGACTTCGAGTCCAGATAAGTGCCAATGAACCGCCCATCACGAAGCTCTAGATCAATGATTCCACGGACGTAACCACGCCCGACCCATGGAGCATCCGTGGTCACTCCCGGCGCGTGAACATAACCCGAGTAAGTGTTCAGACTTCCTACCACGTAACCGTTCGGTAGAGTTACGTAGGGGTCAGGGCTGTAGCCAACGCTTTGATGGGCGAGGTGGTTCGAGACGAACGTGCTGTACAAATAGTGCCGCGACCAGCCATCCGAGAGCCAGAAACGGCGTGGCAGCACTCAACGTGCGATAGCGTTTGGCAGCATAGGTTGAAGTTGGGAGAGAGCGCTTTGCAAACCTAAATAGGATGATCGAAAGAACGCTGCTAACGACCGTGAGAATGAACCCCCACGTTACGGAATGTCATCACAAGTGCGAATCGCCGCCATGGCGCAATCTTACTTCTTGGCACCAAGCTGCCTAACCTCAGGCAGCCCGTGCTCTAAACGAGCACTGGCAAAGCGGCTTCTCGTCAGTAACGAGCCAAGTGGACGAGAAACGGGCTTCTCGTACACTTGCCCGCTCACGGCCCGAATCGGCCCCACGAATTCGTCTTCTGCCAAGCAGCACATCCTCAACTCTCAACGCCTATCGCCCCGCACCACCGCCCGACTCGCAATCCCGCAACAATCCCCAGAATCAAGCGCTCGCGGGCAGCCACCGAGATCGGGACCACGAAAATCCTGTGCAACGATGCGCTCGTCTGCTCTAATCGCTCGAATCTCCACGCGGTTCGGGCCAGCGAACAGAACATCGCTCCAGCGAGGTGCCTGGCTCCCATGGCTGCTATACGACTCCCTCTTTCGTCGTGGCTGCGTCCTCTCACCGCAGTCTGCTGTTCAGCACAGGATGTCTGGACGCCCGTCATCGCGTCACCCTTGCGGCCCACCGTCTACGCCGTCGATGGAACCGATCGCAAGCAACACTTTGTCTATGAGCTTGTGATTACCAACACCGGCCAGGCTCGCGGCCACGCTCAACAAGATCCATGTCGTCACTGCGGATCATCCCGAACAGTCCTTGCCACCTTTGAAGGCGCAGGCCTGCTCAAACGCCTGCGCTCCATGGGCCGGGGCCCGGACGCCACAGCCGAGCTTCCGTTCAGTGACACGCGATTGCTGCTTGTCGACTTCACGACCGACCAGGGAACCGCGCCGCCGGCGCAGCTGCTCCATCGCTTCCACTTGCTCGCCGGCGGAGAGCCCGGGTCCGCACCCGGCGCCACCCAGCCTTACACCTACACCATCGCTCCCATTGCCGTGAGCACCGACGTCATGTCGCTCGGACCACCGCTGGCAGGCAAGGGATGGGTCGCCTTCAACAGCTGCTGCCAGGCCGGAGCCGTCCATCGCGGAACCTATATGCCTGTCAATGGCGACATTCACTTTGCACAGCGGTTCGCGATCGACTGGATGCAACTCGCCTGCACGACGCACGCCTCACAACCGGCAATGGCAAAAGCGTGCACCAGTACTCCGATTACGGATCAAAGGTGATCGCTGTCGCCGACGGCGACGTGGTCGAAGCGCTCGATACGCTCGAGGACCAGCTCCCGGGGAATCTGCCCGACCCGAAAACCATCAATCTCGACAATGTGGACGGCAATCACATCATCCTCGACCTCGGCCAGGGCCGGTATGCCTTCTATGCGCACCTGCAGAAGCATTCGCTTCTGGTGGCCCGGGAGCCCACGTGAAGCGCGGACAGGTGTTGGCGCTGCTTGGAAACACGGGAAACACCTCCGCGCCCCACCTGCACTTCCACCTGATGGATAGTCCCTCCGTGCTTGGGTCGTCAGGCATTCCCTATGTGATCGACCGATTCTCAGTCGCCGGACAACTTGCCGAAAACAGTTCGACGACACCGGCGTGCTCGGCGATTGGAGCAAAACCTGTGGGCGCAGCCATCGCCACCGGAAAGAGCAGTTCCCGATGGATCTGACCGTCGTGAACTTCTGACCACACGTCAGCCACGCGCCAGGTGAGCGTGCGCGATCACGCGCCCCACTCCCCCTTTCAAGCAACCCCTTCGCGTCGCTAGCGCCGAACCTGAAGCAGAATCTTGCTCGCCTCGCCCGACTCCAGCAGATGCATCGCGTGATCAAACTGATCCAGCGGCAAACGGTGCGTGATCACGGGCGACAGATCGATCTTGCCCTGCCGCAACAGCGTCTCGCTCTGCATCCACGTCTCGTACATCTTGCGCCCGTTGATGCCGTGCACCACCGCGCCCTTGAAGATCACCGCATTCGCCAGGTCAAGCTCCACAGGCTTCGACGGCAGCCCCAGCAGCGACGCCCGCCCACCGTTCCGCAGCAGCCGGAAGCCCTGCCGGATCGCCGATGCGTGCCCCGACATCTCCAGCAACACATCCACCCCGTTGCCCGCCGTCGCGTCCTTCACGATGCGCTCGGTCTCCGGGTCCGCCGGGTCCAGCAGCACATCCGCGCCCATGCGCTGCGCCAACGCACGGCGCTGCGCATTCGGCTCGATCGCAAACACCTGCGCCGCTCCACACGCCTTCGCCACGGCAATCGAGAACAACCCAATCGGCCCGCATCCCGTCACCAGCGCCGTCTGCGCCGCAATCGGCCCCGACAGCACCGTGTGCACCGCGTTTCCAAACGGGTCAAACAGCGATCCCCAGTCCCGCGGAATCGATGGATCGAGCTTCCACACATTGCTGGCAGGGATGCGAACGTAGTCGGCAAATGCCCCGTTATCGTCCACTCCGAGGATCTTCACGAACTGGCACACATGAGCCTGCCCGGTGCGGCACTGCAGGCAATGCCCGCACGCCACATGCATCTCCGCGGAAACAAAGTCCCCCGGCTTCACGTTTGAAACTCGCTCCCCCACCGCTGCGACAACCCCGGAGAACTCATGCCCCGGGATGTAGGGCGGCTTGATCCGGTTCTGCGCCCACGGATCCCACTCGAAGATATGCAGATCCGTGCCGCAAACCGAGGCATTCTCCACCGCGATCAGCACATCATCCGGCCCGATCGAAGGCACCGGCACCTCCCGCATCTCCATCCCCGGCGCCGCCGCCGGCTTCACCAGCGCACGCATCATCTTCGGGAGGGTGGTCGGCGTGTCGGGCTTCGCAGTGGGCTCAAGCACTTCAGTGGTGGGCATCGTTCTCTTTCAACTCCTTCAAAGCCTTCAACCACGCGAAGGCAAACGATTCATGGTAGCGCGTCGCCGCCTCGCACTGCCAAGACCACTCCCCCGAAAGTGTCAGCAGGAGTTTGGTCAGCGCTTTGCGTATTTATTGGGCCCAATCCGGTACTCTGGATATATCGACTTCACTCTGCCCTTCGAAGGCTTCGTCCGACGAGCGGGCTCTTGCCCCGAGGTCCAGACCTAAGTTCTCTCGTTCGAAGACTTTGGACCAAAAGTACCCCGGGGGGAGGGTCACCCTCGCCCGCGGAACCGAGCCAGAACCCGCCGGTCCCGCCCGGTAGGCTTCAGCGCCGGCAAACGCTCAAACGCCAGCATCGCCTTGCGCTCCTCCTGCGCCTTGGCCCGTGCCGCCTTGCTCTCGTCGCTTTCCCGATAGAGCGCCTGGGCCACACTAGCCGGCCCCCGCTCCTCGCTCAACCCCAACACCTCAACTGCAAACACACCACCGTCGGTCGTGATCTCCAGCCGATCACCAACCTTCACCTCGCGTGCCGGCTTCGCAATCTGGTCGTTCGATTTCACCCGCCCCAGCTCACACGCCTTCACCGCCAGCGGCCGCGTCTTGAAGAACCGCGCCGCCCAAAGCCACTTGTCCATCCGCACGCTCACGCCGGCTCACTCCCACTCACCATCGTGTCGCTCGCACGCATGCTCCTGAGATGCTCCCGCACCAGCCGAAGAGCCTCGTCCTGCACCGCGGGCTCATCCCCGAACCCGCTCAGCCAGTGCATCCCAGGCTCCCGCCGGAACCACGTAAGCTGCCGCTTCGCGTAGTTCCGATGCCCCTGCTGAGCCTCGGCAATCGCCTCCGGAAGGCTCTGCCCGCCCCGCAGCACCGCCACCGCCTGCACGTACCCCAAAGACCCGAGCGCCCGAGCCTCAGCCCCATACTCCCGGATCACCGCCGCCGTCTCCTCCAGCAGGCCACCCCCAAACATCGCCGCGGCGCGCTCGTTGATCCGCCCGTACAACGCCGCCCGAGGCGGATTCAGCCCCAGCTTGCAGCACGCCGAACCCCCGCAGCGCATCCCTCCCCGCCGCCCACTGCTCCGTCTGCGGCCGCCGCCCAAGCAGCGTCACCTCGATGCTGCGGATCAGCTTGGGTGTGTCGTTCGGGTGAATGCTGGCCGCCGCGCGCTTGTCCAGTCGCCGCAGCAGCCGATGCAGGTACTCCGCCCCGTGCCGCGTCACAGACCGCCGGAGTCGCTCTCGCAGGCCCTCATCCCGCGGCGGAGCCGGCGCCAGTCCATGCAGCAACGCACGGAGGTACAAGCCCGTCCCCCCAGCCACAATCGCAAGCCGCCCCCGCGCGCTGATCTCCGTGATCGCAGCCCGAGCCGCCCGCGCGTAGCTGCCCGCATCCGCAGCCTCGTCGGGCTTCAGCAGATCAAGCGCATGGTGCCGGACCCGCGCCCGCTCCGCAGCAGATGGCTTCGCGGAGCCAACGTCCAACCCTCGGTAGATCGCGACCGAATCGCAGGAGACGATCTCGCCTCCGAAGCTCTCCGCAAGGCACAACGCAAGCGCCGTCTTTCCACTCGCCGTCGGCCCCGCAACCACCACCAGCGGCGCGTCCCGCTCGGTCACCACCTCGAAAGCCACCCAGACGGAAACGCCCGGCTCTCGCCCGCCCGAACCAAAGCCACAACGAGCACCACAAGCGCCAACAACATCAACCCGCGCAGTACGCTTTGGCGCTCCAGCGCCTCACGCACAGACACGAGCCTCATCCGTTCCCGCCGTTCCTGCTTGACCCTCTCTGGCAGCTCGGGCGCACGAGGCGGCTCAGCCCGCCGCTCGGCGCGGCGTACCTGGCGCTCACCGAACGTAGTTGCCGGCCGTTGCGGCTCGTTCGTCCCTCGCCGTTGCTCCAGGCCGCCCAAGCCGACCTACTCCGTGTCTCGATTTACGAGGAAGTGGATCCGCAGTTCAAGGTTGGGCCCATGGAACTGCGACGGCAGCGGCGGGAACTGCCCCACACCGATGATCGATCCCCACGCCGCCCTGTTGAGCGCATCATCATGCGTCGAATCGTCCAGGTTCATGCCTCCAATGTTGCCGTCAGGCAGAATCGTGAACCGGATCATCGTTACGCCAGACTTCCGCAGCGGGGGCCGGGCCTCTTCGGGAATCAACGGAATCCACTGGTCGTAGATCTCCTGCAGAATGCGCTTCAGATACGGATTGAAGTTGACACCCTGGGTATCTGAAAGGATCTCCGCGGGCCCCATGCCCAGGTCCGTCCCGGACCGGCCGCTGTTGTGAATCCCGCGCGGCGCACCTGTACCGGGCGACGCGCCTCGGATCGCGTTCTGGATTGACTCACCCGGCGAACGTGCGCCGGTGTTGAAATTCGGCTGCGGCGTCGGCGCATCCGGCACGGCAGCCGCAGATGGCCGTGGCGTGGGCGCGACCGGCTTGGGCTGCGGTGGCGGGGCCACCGGCAAGTTCGGCGGTGCGGTCGAAGGCGCCAGGTTCGGTACAGGCGTTGCCGCAGACGGAGGCTGCGGGCGCGTCTCCGTCCGCGGCTCGGGCCGAGGCTCCGGAGGAGCAGCAGGAGCCGGCGAAGGTAGCTTCGGCTCCGCAGAGCGCAGGTGCTCCAACGTTCGGGTGTCTACCGGAGGCGCAGGCCGAAGCCGGGGAGCCGTCAGCCTCGGTGCGTTCAACGTGGTCACGTCACGCGCGCGCAGGACCTCGGACGGCAGGACCAACCGCGGCGCGTGCCAGATGTACTTAGGTCCAAACAGCGCGATCAGCGCGATGGCCATCCAGATGAAAACCGATAGGTAGACCGACTCCCGGAACCGCGCCCGGGCACGCTCATCCTCGATCGACTCCAGCAGATGCAGCAGCTCGTGCTCGTCCAACTCGCCATATCGGCCCGTCCGGATCCGAAGCGGCTGCGGCGGAACCGTCTTCTCGATCGGCGTATGTGGAACAAACGAAACCGGATCGTTCGCCCGGAGCCTTTCGTACCTGTCGGTCTGTCCGGCTGATTCGCCTGACGGCTCTACCCCGGCGTCGCCTGACTCACGATTCTCAGAACCGGGGCGGCGAGGCTCAGTTTCGTTGGGTGACGTGGGAGGGGGAGCTGGCATGCGGTCGCTTTGTGTCTGACGAAGCAGGCCCTCCGAAGGTTGCGGTCCGGAGACGTTACAAAGGTTCGCCCGAGACTCCATTCTCTCATCCGCCGGGCTGTCTCACACAGCTCTTTGCAGCTTCGCTATCCTGCCGCTATGGCTTCCTCCCTGCGCGGCCGAACCGCGATCGTGATCACCGCCAGTGACCGGTGTTTTCAAGGAACGCAGCAGGACCTGTCAGGACCCGCTCTCGCGGAGGTGCTGACCGAAGCTGGCGCGAATGTCGCGGCACGATCTATCGTCCCCGACGACATCCCTGCGATCACCGAGGCGCTGCGCAAGGCCGCTGCGTCCGCAGCGCTGGTCCTCACCACCGGCGGGACCGGGCTTTCCGCGCGAGACAACACACCAGAAGCGACGTTGGCCGTTTGCGACCGGCTGGTTCCGGGGCTGGCCGAGTTCATGCGTCAGCGCGGTGCGGAACAGACGCCCTTCGCCGCGCTCAGCCGAGGTGTTTGCGGCGTTTGTGGGCAGGCTTTGATCCTGAACCTGCCTGGCAGTCCCACCGGTGCCGTAACTTCGTTCCGCAGCGTTCTTTCGCTCCTGCCGCACGCGCTCGACCTGCTGGCTGGAGTCACCGAACATACGGACGTGCCACCACCCCCGATGCGCTAGCGTGGCTCGGCGACCCTTCCGTGGGCCCTGCGCGTCGTAGAATCAAACGTTGTGAAGATTGGTCTTCTCGCCCCGGTTCATAAACTCACCGCCGCGCTTCTGGGTTTCATGAAGTTCGGCGTCTGGGGTGTGGGTGCGCTCGCGCTGGTCGACTCCGCCCTGATCCCAATTCCCGTCTCGATGGACGGGATTCTGATCGGCTATGTTGCCAACAACCATCAGCGATTCCTCGCCTACAGCATCGTTGCCGCCGCAGCTTCGGCCATCGGTGCACTGGTGCCGTTCTTCGTCGGCCGTGCGGGTGGCGAGCTATTCCTGCTCAAGCGCATCAACCGCCAACGTTACGAGCGGCTTCGGGACCGCTTTGAGCGCCAGGAGTTCTTCGCCATCCTCATTCCGGCGATGCTGCCCCCGCCAACCCCGCTCAAGCTCTTCGAATTTGCCGCCGGCGTCTTCGAGATGAAGGCAACGCCATTCGCGCTCGCAATCTTTTGCGGCAAACTGACACAGTTTCTAGTCTGTTCGCTTCTCACCATCTGGTTCGGCCCGAAGCTGATGCACAGCCTCCGCAGAACCATGCACGAACACCTCGGATTGGTGATCGGCGTCGCGCTCTTCGCGATCTTGGCACTGGTCGTCTACGTCGTCCGCCGCCTCTTCGATCGGCGCCGTGGCGTCCCGCTTCCAATCGAAGAGGCCGAGCTTCTGGACTAGCCCAACAGTTGCGATCCAACCCGGCCTGTGCGGAGCGCCTTCACCATGCGCCCTGCGAGCACGGGCAGCCCGAACAGAACGCCAGCCGTCAGACCGGTGGAAACCAGATCGTTTGCATAGAACGGAAGCGCCGCTTCATAGCAGCTGCCGATGCCTGCGGCACTGTGCGCATACATTCCCGACCGCAGCCACACAACGAAATTGCTGATCACGAAGAAGCTGGTCGCCGATCCCAAAACCGCAACCACCACCCGCAGTGCGCTAAGCCGGCGCAGAACTCCCGCGCCGATGAGGCACACGCCCACGTACCACGCCCATGTGACGGCATACTCGCTCGCGTGAAATGGGAGCCCATACACGACTCGCGTAAGGTAGACGTCCGTGAGCGCCATCACACCCGCGCCGACGGCGGCCTGCCAGCGCGGACGGCGAGAGCCGAAGAACAATAGCCCACCGCCAACAGCCGTGATATTCAGGCCGATTCCGTGAAAAATAGACGGCAGCAGCCGGCTTAAAGCGGCAAGGATCAGAACAAAAAATGCGCTCATGCGGGCCTCGATGGTTCAGAATCGGGCGATGTGCCCTTTACGCCGGAAGAAGAGAGGCGCTCTGCCCATTGTAAAGCGGCGGGACTTACCCGTTTCAACGTCCGAAGCGGCCGTCCATACCTTGCGCTACCACCCGGTTCTGCTGGTCCAGCACCACCTGCCCGGATAATGGCGGATCACCCTCCCTGTGCAGCAGTGGGACCTGCGCCATAAACCTCGGGTCGCGAAAGGTAACGGTGTGGAGGCTGGAGCTCGTCGATTGATCTGGACCCTCGAACTCCGCGGGGGCGCCCGGATCAACGGCGAGCACCGGCATTGGCGACCAATCAAGGTACGCCTCCCCCAGGAAGCTCGTCTCGGCTGCCGTGATCGCGGGACTCGGGTCAGGCTTGTTCAGTATCTGTCCCGGACTGAACGCGCCAACATGCGTATCCGCAACACCAAGCCGATACGCCGGGCCGAAGTCCGTCGCGGTGTACCAACGGAACACACTCAACGGATCAGGGCTGGCAACGGATCGAATGGGCTGCAACAGCGACCGCGATTCCTCGGGCGCGGGCCCGGAATCCATCCCCGGCTGCGGGTTCGCCCCGACACCAGCATCGCCGGGCGCACGCAGGGTCTGCAAATCGGCCAGCGCGACAGCCTTACGGTGTTCCAGCCAGCGCACGCTCCAGAGCAAAACGATGGCCACGAGCATCGCACGAGCCCAGCCCCGCCCGCGGAACCTCTCGCGCCGCGCTCCGACTTCGCGCCCAATGAAACCGAATAGTGCCGGCATGATCAGCGCCGCCACCAGGCACAAGAAGATCAGCGGATCGAAGATAAACACGATCGAGCCGGCAAACCATCGACCGTCGAAGGGCAAGAACGGGCGTATCCCATAGTTGTTTGTGTAGTCGAGCAGCAAATGGCTAAGAAGAGCCAGGAGGACAAAGCCGTAAAGCGCTGGCCATCGGACCGGAGCAGCCGGTCGGGGCGCCCGCGGAACCTGCCCGGGAACATTGGCTGCATCAGAGTAGCGAAACCGGTGATAAGCCCAGAAACCAGCGACGATGAGGGCGGCCTCGAACGGGACCCCGATGAAGCTATGCGTAATCCCACGATGATGGGCAAAACCGGAGACTGGGCCCCGCAGTCCCCATATTGTGTCGATGTCCGGAAACTCCGCGGCGATCGCCATCGCGACCGTGGCGTACGCTGCCCGGCGGTTCAGTCCCGCGCGCGAGAGACAAGCGCCGGTAAGCACATGCGTGACCGGCTCCATGGCGGGACGCGGCTAGCGGGAAAGCGCGAGCGACGGCCGCGAAGGTACGCGCATGCGAGAAACTGACGGCGGCAGTGACGCCCCGATCAGTGCCTCCTCGCGCTCCAGGTCAGAAGCCTTCTCCCGGGCTGTAGCTGCGGTAAGCATCTCCAGCTCTGCGGGCGCGAGCATCTCCGGCTTGAAACCAGCCACGGCCACCTGCCCGGGCGCATCCCCAAGGATCTCGGAGATGCGATTCCAGAGAAAGAATGGCGATGTGGTCGGAAGCAGAATCATCCTGCGCTCTGGCTCCGGGATCACGAAGTACGCGCCCCACACTGACAGGGCAAGGCAACCGCCAATCGCGCTGACGAGGTAGATCGGCGAATAAACGTAATGTCGCGCCCTTCGTGGCGAACCACGCCGCCTCGACCATGTACACGGTCGAAGAGATGGCCAGGCCGAGCACGACGCCGAAGATTCGGCTTCGGAACGTCAGACCCAGAGGACGGATCGCGAAACAGACGAAGATAAGTAGGCAAAGCGTAAGTACGCTGACGCCCTGCTGAAAACGAGTGGCGAGGTCGGTGATCCGCCGCAGTCGAGGTCAGCCCGTCGGAGAACATCTGAGGCCCGGTGGCCAACGCGATGGCTACCGCCAACGAAGCTGCGCCGACCCAACGAAAAACGATCTTTCCGATGCGCTGCAGTCCGGGGAACGGACGCATCGCCTCCATGAACAGCCCGAAGATGATCATCACGCTGAAGCCGAGCAGGAGAAGCCTGGCGCTCCAGGTCGAGTACGAAATAGATCTTGTAGGCGAGCAGCCTTGGAACGTGAAGTGCTGCGCGGTAGTGAAGCAGCGGAATGCTAGACAGCTTGGTTAAGCGCGCTCACACAGATGAACCCGAACAGGGCGGGGAAATCCCGCACCGCGCTTCGCTTCGATCATCGCAGCCATTACGGCTACGCACAGCAGTCCCTGCAAGATACCTGAGCACTTGAGGAGTTGTTCCACGGCCATAGCAATTCCCCTGTGAGATGGTCATATCACAATGCCGCACAGGGGTGCTACTTTTGCGGGTAACCCTTTTGGGTTAGTGCATTCCGCAGCAGCTCGGGTCATTCCACGGCGAGCACAGCGGAGCGGGCGTGATGATCTGCTGCGCGCTTGCCTGGTGAACGGTCTTCTGGGAGTAGGATACGACGGACGAGGCGGTGAAACCGACGAAGGCCAGGGCGAGGACGGAAGCGCGAACGATGGTGGTCTTCATGACATTACTCCACGGAAGTAGTACCGGTTGGACCATTGGTGGAATTGGTTACCGGCTAGGAACACACTAAAGTCGATATCGGTAAAACAGAAGCCTGAATCACCGTGTTTAGGGAATACTGTTGCCCGGGCGGTTACCGAGGTAACCACGCGTAACAAAGCTCACTTCGCATATGTTTTCCCCGCTTTTCACGACCCCACGCATTACCTCCGCTTCATTTCTGGTCAGACCTTCTGCACACCACGGAAGCCTCGCCGCGGATGCGCCCCGTCGCCCACTTGTGTTCGGTAGCCGGTTTCGGACCCACTGCCCGCTGGGCTATGCTCACGGACGATGGCGCGTTCTCCCCATACGCACTCTGACCGCGAGCTTTTAGCTCGCATCGCCCGGTCCGCTGGCGGCAAAGCCGGCTACAAACAGCTCGTGCGAGAGTTGGGCCTCGGTGGCGGGCATGAGCGACGTCTGCTCCTCGAGCAATTGGCCAACATGGTCGCCCGCGGAGACCTCCGCAAGCTCGAAGACGAACTCTGGGCGGTACCGACCCCTGCCGAAGCCGCACTCCCAGCGCGCTCAGGCCCCGGTCACAAGCCCGAATCGACCGGCAAAGCCCTTCAAAATGCGCAACTTCGCGGCGGGCGCGAACATCTGGCCAGCGGGCGCCTGGAGCTTCACCGCGATGGCTACGGTTTTGTTCGTCCCAATGCCCCGCCCAGCAGTTCCGGGGCCCGAAATGCCTCGTCCGAGGACATCTTCATCCCTCCGAACGCGCTACACGGTGCCATGCACGGCGACGTTGTTCTCGTGGACGAGGACCCCCCGGGACGCGACGGGCGCCGTTCAGGGCGGATCGCTCGCGTGCTTACGCGCCGTAATCCGACCATCGTCGGCATCTTCCACTACGGTCGACCGCAGCGCCGCGCCAGTTCACGCCAGCACCAGGCCGACCGTGCTGAGCCTCACGGTAACTTCGTCCAGCCCCTCGATGAGCGGTTAGGTGGTCCCGTCGAGATCCCCGAGGGCGACGAGTTCCCGGCTCCGGGCACCGAATCTCCCCACCGGACCATCGGGGCGGAGGCAGCCCCTATTCAGTGCGATTTCTCGCACCAAAAATGCCGCTAAGGAGCGGATTACGGCGTCGTCGCCGAAGGCAACGCTTGAGGCACCCCATGCATCCAGCCCCGATCTTAGCGACCTCCGAGGTTCCCGTGGAGAGTCACTAAAGTTGGATACCAAAAGTGGGCTTGACGAACGCTGGCCGCTCGAAGGAATGGCCGTTGAAGTCGAAATTACCAGCTTCGCGCAGCCGGGCCGCCCCGCCCGGGGCCGCGTAATCGAGATCCTCGGCCCTCCAGATGCCTTTGGGGTTGACGTCGAAATCATCATCCGCAAGCACGCCATCCCGCATACTTTTCCGCCGCACGTCCTGGCCGAAGCGGAAGAACGCGCCACGCAGACGGTCGCGGCGCTGCCCGCCGCCGAACTCGCCCGCCGCGAAGACTTCCGCGGCCTGCCGATCGTGACCATCGACGGCGAGACCGCCCGCGACTTCGACGACGCCGTGCTCGTCCGAGCCCTGCCAAACGGCAACACCGAGCTGCAGGTCCATATCGCCGACGTGAGTTGGTATGTCTCGCCCGGCTCCGCGCTCGACACCGAGGCACGTGTGCGGGGCACCAGCGTCTACTTCCCTGACCGCGCCGTTCCCATGCTGCCCCACGCCCTTTCAAGCGGCATGTGTTCGCTTCGCCCCGACGAAGATCGCCTCGTCCAGAGTTGCGTCATGGAGATCGACGACCGGGGAGAGATCGTCGGGTACCGCGTCGCTCGAAGGCATCATCCGCAGCGCCCGCCGCATGACCTACACGAGCGTGCAGAGGTGCCTGAACGCCTCGCCCGCCGCGGCGGCCTGGAACCAGCATGCCCAGGTCACGCCCAGGCCGGCGGCCGAGGACGAACTCGAGCGTGAGCGTATCGCTCTCGAAGCGCCCGGTCTCGTCGAAGGCTTCGACCGCATGCTCGAACTGGCGCTGCGTTTGAACCGCAAACGCGTTCGCCGGGGCTCCATCGACTTCGACCTGCCCGAACCCGTCGTGGAGTTCGACCCGGACGGCAACATGAAGGCGATCGTCCGGTCCGAGCGGGGCTGGTCGCACCGCCTCATCGAAGAGTTCATGTTGAGCGCCAACGAGTGTGTGGCGACCTGGCTCACCGCTCACGACATCCCGTCGATGTACCGCATCCACGAGATGCCCGATCCGAAACGCATCGTCGAGTTCGAGGAGACCGCGGCCAGCTTCGGGCAGACGCTTGGAATCGGCGCGCTGCCGGTAAAGCGCCTGACCATGAAGAGCGATCGCCGCGAAGCTCAGCGACGGTCCGCACGCGGGCGCGACTCCCGCAGCCCGCAAGCGCGCGAGATCCCGGAGAGCATCCCTGTAACGCCGCAGATGTACCAACGCCTGATCCGGCGGATCGAGGGCCACCCGGAAGAGCGCATCTTGTCCTACCTCATGCTGCGGTCGCTCAAGCAGGCGCGCTACTCGGAGAAGAACGAAGGCCACTTCGCACTGGCCAGCCCGTGTTACACGCACTTCACCTCGCCGATACGGCGTTACCCCGACCTGATCGTCCATCGCCTGCTTCGGAGCTATGCTGCAACGCGGCGCAAATCCGCAGGGCGGCCCCATCCACTCAACAGATCAGCAGCCGTGGCAAACGGAGCTCAACAAAGCGAGCGGCACAGCCAAGACGAGGTCATCGCATCGTGAACCGGTGTCCGATCCAGTGCCCTACAAACGCGCTACGGCGCGCCGCAAACGCGACAGTGGAACAAGCGAAGGACGCATCGGTTGGTCGACCGACGAACCCACGTACGGACACAACAACGTCGCACCCGAGGAACAGGAGCGCGGCAAGCGCTCGAAGGCTCAACCGAAGCCAGCCGATCCGATCGCCGCAGAAGAACTGGCCGATATCGCGCTGGAGAGCTCGCAGGCAGAGCGCCGCGCCGCGGACGCAGAGCGCGAGCTGATCGAGTGGAAGAAGATGAAGTTCATGGCCGACAAGATCGGCGACGACTTCAGCGCCATCATCCTGTCGGTAACGAAGTACGGCTTCTTCGTCGAACTCGATGAGCTGTTCATCGAGGGCCTCGTTCCGATCGGTTCACTCGTCGGTGATTTCTACGCGTTCCGCGACACCGACCGCACCATCTGCGGCACGCGCACCGGTCACTGCTTCCGCATCGGTGACCGCGTGCAGGTGCTGCTCGACCGCATCGATCGTCAGCAACGACGACTGCAGTTCGCACTAACGCCCGGCACTGAACCTAAAGGTGAACGGACTGACACCGCGGAGAGAAGAAGCCGCACTGACGCCAAAAAGGCTAGGGCCGAGGCTCGCAAAGCCGAGCGGACAGCCAAAACCAAGGGACGGAAGCGCAAGCGCTGATTCGCGACCGCAGCCTCAGGGCCCACTCTCCGGCAAATCTGTTGGGACCGGCAGGGTCGGTGACGGCGGCAGGCTCCACAGCACCAACTTGTCGAATGAACCTCGGCCGCTCAGTTGAAGCGAATCGCTCGTTGCCGGTACATCTCGTGACCAGAGTTTCGTGCTGTTCGGTTCAGGAGAATGGTCGAGCACGAGGTACCGCGCACCCTGCGCATGCGCCCACCACACCCGCCGATTGTCGGTCGCATCCCAGACGAACGGCAAAGCCCCGCGGCGCATCAGGCCGCTCATGTCGACCACTGGGCGGCTGGAGAGAAACGCGATCTCTGCCGGACGTTTCGTCCCAACCGCCTCGTTGGCAGGCAAACCTCTGACGAACGCGGCCAGACCCGCGTAGTCGCTGGTCGCTCTCGCCTCTGCGCTGACGAGCGGCCACGCCAGCCCAAAGCTTGTCGCCACTGCGAGCGCACCCGCGACCACCAGTCCAGCAACGTACATGCGCCGCCATCGCTTCCACCCTAACGCAAACAGCGCAACCGTAAGCCCAGGCGCAGACGCCAGGACGTATCTCGTCTGCACATGCGCGTGATGCACCGCGAGGAAGAGGCACATCGCCGCGCTCCAAGCGAGCGCCACCCAGCCAGCTGCATCGAGATCCCGCCGCAAGCGGTCGACGCTGGGCGGAACGCGCATTCAGCTTCGTTCCGAACCATGCGATGGCAGCTACAAGCGCGATGAGCACAACAGGAAAACCGAGCGCATAGATCCGAAGCAGATCACCGAGGCTCGACTCGTTCGGGGCTGCCACGGAAGCCGCGTAGCCATTCGGGACAACCGTGCCGAACGCGTGCAGCGCATACAGGCTCCATGCCAAGAAAGGCGCACCCGCCAGGGCCACACCCGCGAAGAACACTTGAAGCTTGCGGCCAAACGAGGCCGGCAGATTCACCCAGCGCACGAACAACACAGCTCCGAGCAGCACGGTGAACAACAGCATGTCGGTTCGCAACAACGGCGCGACACCCGCACATGTACATGCAGCCAAAAGCCGCCATGGAGCGATCGGCCTGGCCAAAGGCCCGCTCGCCAGCGCAAGAGCCCAGCACGACAGCGCTGCCGCGGCCACATCGGGCACACCCGAGAACCCCCAACGATCAAACACAGGATTCACCGCGATCAGGCACACCATCGCGCCCGCGAACGATTGCCTGTCTCTATCGTCCGCGCCGTCCATCAGATTGCGTGCAAACTGATACACACCGCCAAGCAGAGCCACAGACGCAAGCACCGCAGCCACCTTCGCTGCCGAGATCCAATCAGGGATCACCACATGAACGGCGGCCAGAAACCACACCCAAAGCGGCGACGTGGTGCCATAAGTCAACTGCCCCGAAAACCGAAAACCCTGCCCCGCAGAGATGGATCGCGCGAACACGAGGTCCACGAATGCCCTCTCGTCGCTGTAGCCCTGCGCATGCGCAAACCACACCGCAAGCCACGCCACGGAGAACACGAGCAAGACCGCGACCAGCAGAGACGTCGGGGAGTTCAAACCAGGTTGCGTTCGGCGCTCGAAGGATCTCATGCCCTACAAGCAGCATACGTTGCACCGCCTGCAGCCGCGTCAGTGCTGCAGTTGCACCGTCGTCGGCTGTTGGCCGAGTCTCGTGCGCAATGGCTTCGGCACGCGCCGCCTGTTCCGTAGGGCGCGCCCGCGCTGGGTCGCCGGATCCAGCCGGTACAGGATCAGCAGATTGCGATCCGGGTCGTCCATCGCAGGGATCGCCGCGACGCGAACCGGATGGTACAGCGGCTGCAGCGCATCCATCTTGTCGTCGTCGATCTCATTCCACGCCACGTACCAGCCCGGCCTGTACTGCTTCACTCTTTCGTCCAGATCCAGCGTGCCAAAGTCGTCGTCGATGGAAGGCAGCCCGGTCATTAGCGTCAGGTCCGAACCCGACACCGAAAGAACCAGCGGGGACTGCTTCTTGTCCGCCCGCACCACTCGAGCGATCTGCTGCGCCGCTTGTTCATAGGTGTACTCCGGGAAGCGCACGTAAGCGATCTCCTGCAACGCATCCGGCACAACCACCAAAAGAACACACGCACTCACCACCACCCAACGCCCGATCCAAAGCGCCTTGGGTTCACTCCCGGAGCCCCAGGCAAGCTCATCCAGAGCCATCGCGGTAAGCGCTGTGATCGGTACCCCGAGCAGCAGGTAATACCGTGGCTGCAGGTTATTGTGATACGCCAGAAACGCAAAGTAGCCCGCCATCCAAAGCAGGAAACACGGCACTAGGGGATTGCGGAAGAATCGCTGCCGCGTGACCACGATCACCATCATCGCCAAAAGAAAGAACAGGTACAGCAAGGGCCCGATCCATCTTCCATCCGTGATCGTGTTCGAGATCACCGTCGCCAGCGGCTGGAGCTGAAAACCCGTATACGCGTTCGCAGCGAAGAGATATTGGTAGTCCTCCAGGTACCGCGGCCTGACCAGCACAACGTAGTACGCCATCCATATGCCGAAGCCAAGCAGCGCAGGCACCCACGCCAGCTTCAGCGTCGAGCGCAGCCGGTAACCACCCTTGTGCCACAGCAGGAACAGCACAGCCGGCAGCAATGCAACAGCCGTAGGTTTGGTCAACACCATCGCAGCAAGCAGCAGCCCCAGCAGCAGCGAAGGCGCGGCGACATGCACTCTGCCAGCGACGCCAGCTTTGCCGTGGTTGGCAGGCCGCACGTACGACGCAGCCAGCAACGCAAGCGCCGTGAACATCGCCAGCGGAGGCTCAAGGATCGCAAGCCTGTCGAAGACGAAGAAGAAAGGACTCGCGCAGAAGAACAAAACTGCCAACGGCGCCGCAATGGAGGGCCGGCGCACATCTCGGCGAACACGCTGGTATCGGTTGATCAGCGCATACAGCGCGACCAGCATGATGCCAAACACAGCGACGGTCAGTGCCCGCGCTGCCGCGAGCGAAACGCCGGTAAAGCGAAACACCGCCGCCTCGAGCAACGGCCAAACCGGCATCGCTACCGCCGGATTGAAATCTCCCGGCAAAAACCAGTGGCCTTCGAGAAAGTGCCGTATCGCCGCATCGCCGTACCAGCCCTCGTCCGTGTACTTCGACCAGTCATTCCACGGCGAATCGTGCGGGAAGTCCGCGGTGAGGTGCGCAAAGTGCAACGCAAACAACACCACAGCACAGGCCACCATCGCCCAACGCAGAAGCCGCACAACGTCGAAGCCTCTGCGTTCGACAGAACTGGGCGGCTGCTGGTTGGAGCGAGTCTGATCTCATCGAGCGTGGAACAGCACGGATGCGCGCGGACCTATCGACGCTCATTCTCCTACAAGGGAGCGCGGCACAGCACGGGCGAGCCTATTCATACGACAGCGCGTCGATCGGATCTTTACGCGCTGCTTTCATGGCCGGGTACATGGCACCCAGCATGGCGCCCCCGAATGTAATGGCAACGGCGATGGCGAGCCATTTGCCCGTGAGCAGGAACGGCTGTGTCGGGGAATGGGAGTGCAACGCCAATCGCAAGATAAACGTTGCCAACACACCCAGCACGATCCCCACAATGGCCAGCAGCCCCGTCTCGCGCAGAACCACGCCCACGATCGCGCCCTGCCCCGCGCCCATGCTCTTCAGGATTCCGATCTCCCGTGTTCGCTCCATCACGGCCGTATACATCGACTGGAAGATCACCAGGAATCCAATCACCGTCGCAATGCCAATCACCACATTGATCGCGATGTTAAACGCCGGAATGCGCTCAGGGGTCAGTCCCGACAGAAGCTCTTCAAGCGTCTGCACGCTCCAGCCGTTCAATCCTGGCGTGCTCACAATCTCCTGCTTGACCGCGTTCTGGAACTTCGGCGGATCCTCAGTACGCAGATAGAACACGGACGCCTTGCCGGGATTGCCATCCAGCGCGTCCATCGTATCCAGCGGGATGTATCGCCGGCTTCCCTTGCCTGGTTCCACGATGCCGCATATCCGGAACTGGTGATTGACCGCCTTCACCACGTCCCCGACGTTCAAGTGGTTGCTCTGCGCCTCCAGCTTGTCAATGATCATGTCGTCTGGCCCATGGAACGGACCTCCGGCAAGAAACACAAACGGCTTCAGCGCGTCATAACTCGGGTAATCGATCCCGAACAAGTTCTGCACAGACGCGCCGATGTTGATCTTGATGTTTACCGGCGAGACGACCTCGATGTGCGGCAGTGTGCGCAGAACGTCAGCCACCTTCACGCTCGCCGCCGCGCTGCTCGTCGCCAGGATCGCGCTGCCGGCCCCGGGCCGTGCCACCATGTCGAACCCCGTGCCCGACTCCTGCTCGCGGCTCCCGTTCAAAATCCCATACATGATCCCGACGATGGACAGGATCATCACCACTTCAATCGCAACCGCAAGCGCGCTGATGATCGAGCGCAGCGGACGGTGTACAAGGTTCCCGAAAATCAGCTTGTTCACATCAATCCTTTCGACTTCCGGTCTTACGTTCGCCGCCAGCGAACGCCGTCCTTGGAATCCTCAATCAGAACGCCCTTGCTCAGAAGCTCGTTCCGGATCGCATCGGCCCGTGCGAAGTTGCGCTGCCGCTTGGCCTGGGTCCGCTCGGCCACCAGCGCGTCGATCTCTGCATCGCTCGGCCCCTCGTTCGCAAACTTCGCAATCACCTCCGGATCAGCCTCGCCCAACTTGCCTTCCGCCTCGGCCCACTTCAGCGCCGCGCGCGTCAGTTCCGCATCCCGGTCCACCAGCACCGCGAAGATCGAATCGAAGCGCGCCAGGAGCTCCATCGTAGCCTCCGCATCCGCCTTGCTCACCTTGCCGTGATCCGCCGCGGTGTTCACGGTCCGGATCACCTCGAAGATCGCCGCGCGGGCCTCTGCCGTATTCAGATCGTTCGCCAACGCCGCATCGAACTCCTCGCTGCCGCTGACGGATCGCGTTGCTCACCTCTTCGTCGCCAACCTCGTCCGTCCACTTGCCTTCGCGCATCCGCTGCGCAAAGGTCCGCAGCCGCTCAATCGCATGTGTCGACTCGCGCAGCCCATCAAAGGTGAAGTTCAACTGGTGCCGGTACGGCACGCTCAACAACAAAAACCGTATCGCTGACGCCTTGTACCCCTTCAGCAGCAGGTCGCGAAGCGTGTAGAAGTTGCCCTCCGACTTCGACATCTTCTTGCCTTCGACCAGCAGGAACCGCACATGGAACCAGTGCCGCGCGAACGTCACACCCGTCGCGCACTCACTCTGCGCAATCTCGTTCTCGTGGTGCGGAAACATCAGGTCTTCGCCACCGGCATGCAGATCAAAGCTCTCGCCCAGAAATCGCATCGCCATCGCCGAGCACTCGATGTGCCACCCCGGACGACCGTCGCCCAGCGCCGTCTCCCAGCTTGTCTCGCCCGGCTTCGTCGCCTTCCATAGCGCGAAATCGCGCACCGCATCCTTCTCGTACTCGTCTGTCGCGATGCGCGCGCCGTCTTCGATGCCCTCAAGATCTTTCTTCGACAGCTTGCCGTACTCGGCATCCCGCGCAATGCGGAAGTACCAGCTTCCGTCCTCCGCCTTGTACGCGATGTCCCGCGCCGCAAGCCGCTGAATCAGCGCCACCATCTCCTCGATGTTTTCCGTCGCACGCGCGATGATCTCGGGTCGCTCCACCCCGAGCGCGTCCATGTCCTCAAAGAACGCCTTCTCGAATCGCGCGCTGTACTCGCCGATCGGCTGACCCGCCGCACTCGCATTGCGAATGATCTTGTCGTCCACATCGGTGATGTTCATCACGTGCTTCAGCGTCAGGCCAAACATCCGGGCCGCACGCCGCAGCACATCCACATGCAGAAACGTCCGGAAGTTGCCGATGTGGCCGTAGTCATACACCGTGGGCCCGCAGCAGTAAAACCGAAACGCCTCGCCATCAGCCGCGTACAGCGGCTCGACTTTGCCCGAAAGTGTGTTGAAAAGATGGAGAGCTTGATCCGCCACGCGTCGTCAGTTTTTGTGCCGTCGGCGCAGCGCTCAAGGCCAGCCCGGCTCCTTCCCGGTGATGAGGTTCAGCCTTGATTCTATCCAACCGCGCTCAGCCCAAGCGCAGCCCCGGCGCGGCCTCCAGCGTGTCATCCGCAAACTGGCCGTTCAACAGCTTCGGCCACGCTGCCGCAGCGATCATCGCCGCGTTATCCGTGGACAAGCTCAGGGACGGAAACGCCAGCGCAATCCGCCGCTTCTCCGCCGCACCGCCCAACTTCAAACGAAGCTCACGATTTGCCGCAACGCCACCCGAAACCGCAATGGCCCGCGCCCCAAACTGCTCCGCCGCACGCACGATCGTCCGCGTGAGATACCCCGTCACCGACTCCTGAAAGCTGGCAATCAGATCCAGCGTCTCGCGGTCGAGCAGGCTGAGAACCTCGGTCAACGCCGCCGTATCGCTCGGCTTCGCGGCCATTAGCCCGGAGCTGCGCATCATCGCCTCACGCTGCCCAATGCCCTCGCGCATGCCGTGTACTTCGACGTACCGCCGCACCGCCGTCTTGATCCCGCTGAACGAAACGTCAAAGCGCTCCCCCTCACCAGACGCTCCGTCGAGCTTGGGCGCGACCCGCCCGTGCGCCTTCGCCTTGATCTGCGCGAACCGGAATGGCACCGCCTCGCGATTCCCCTGCGCGGCCAGCGCATCCATCCACGGCCC
Source organism: uncultured Verrucomicrobiae bacterium (assembly GCA_963795955.1). GTDB lineage: Bacteria > Acidobacteriota > Terriglobia > Terriglobales > Acidobacteriaceae > Granulicella. The sequence continues at coordinate 491,274 of CAWCJK010000001.1, read as the reverse complement.
GCCCGGATAGGGCAACCCCAGCAGCTTAGCCACCTTGTCGTAAGCCTCTCCGGCGGCGTCGTCCACCGTCCGGCCGACGTTGCGATAACTCCACAACCCGCTGGCATCACGCGAGGCCAGGTACAGGTGCGAGTGCCCACCCGACACCACCGCGGCCAGCAACGGCGACGCGTCCGCAAACCGTTGCTCAGCCTCCATCAGCACCGCCTGGATGTGCCCCTCCAGGTGATTGACCGCGATCAGCGGCAGATCCGCCCCAAACGCCAGCGCCTTCGCAAACGTGATCCCAACCAGCAGTGCGCCTGCAAGCCCCGGCCCTTCGGTCACCGCAACCGCGCTCAGATCTCCGTACGACCCGACGCTGCGCAGTGCGCATCGCCTCGCGTACGACCGGCACGATGTTGCGCAGATGCTCGCGGCTGGCCAGCTCCGGGACTACGCCGCCATAGTTCGCGTGCACCATCTGCGACGCGACCACGTTTGAAAGCACCTTGCGCCCGTCCGCCACAACAGCGGCCGACGTCTCGTCACAGGAACTTTCAATACCAAGAATCAACCGCGCGGCCACCCTTCTATCGTACGGTCCGGCCAGCGCACTTTGGTACCATTTCGATCCATCAACTGACCCAGCTTCAAGGAGGGAGACCTGCATGGCAGCAGTGCGGAGTTTTGCGGTGTTTGGGGAGCCGGTGGAAGTCCTCGTCGACGGACGCATGACCGGCGGTCTCTCCGCGACCATCACCCAGGTCTCCGCCGCGGGAGGCGGTGTTCCGCTGCATTCGCACCAAAACGAGGACGAGACCTTCTTCGTTGTGGAGGGCGAGTACGAGTTCTGCTGCGGGGACCAGCGCACCAGGCTCTCAGCAGGCGACAGCTTTCACGCGGCGCGCGGCTCCGTGCACCAGTTCACAAACGTGGGCGCGAGCGAGGGCAAACTCGTAATCTTTATCGCGCCCGCTGGGCTCGAGACCTACCTCGAGGCGATCTCCACGCTGCTCATGCCACAGGATGCGGAACGCCTGGTCGCCATCTCCTCGCAGTATGGCATCGCCTTTCCGGGGATGGAACCCGGCACTGCGTAGAGCGGACAACTCTGCAACCAGGCTTAGGTGGACTGCCCCGAGTCGTTGTCCTTCGCATCCGACAACGTCACACGCACAGTGAAACGATGTTGTCCGCGATAGACCGTCAGCACCACGCTATCGCCCGCATGGTGCGCATTCAACACCTCCGCAACATCTTGGGACGTCGTAACCGCCTGACCGTCAATCCCTACGATCAGATCTCCTCCGATCACGACAGGGACGTTGCCCAGATAGGCTCGTTGCGTTCCTCCGTGCAAACCAGCCTTCTGCGCCGCGCCACCCGGCAGCACGCGTTCCACGAGCACCCCGTAGTCCGGTGGCAAACCAATCTGCTGCGCCACCTCGGGCCCAATCCCCCGCATCGCCGCATCCAGCGACGGCCGTCGCGCATGCCCGTACTTCGCAAAATCGCTCAGCACAGCCTTTGCCGTCGTAATCGGGATCGCAAACCCGATGCCGGCCGACTGGTCCGCCCCTCCGTTCGGGTTCGACGCAATCAGCGTCGTGATCCCAATGACCTCGCCCCGCGAGTTCAGCAGCGGCCCACCCGAGTTCCCAGGGTTCACCGACGCATCCGTCTGGATCGCGTCCTCGATCTTGTTTCCGGACGGCATCTCGATCGACCGAATCGCCGAAACGATGCCGCGTGTCATCGTGCCCGAAAATCCGAAAGGATTGCCAATCGCATACACTCGCTGCCCAACCATCAGGTTCGCGCTGTCCGCCAGCGTCGCGGGCTGCAGGTTCGCCGCACTCTGGATCTGCAGCAGCGCGAGATCGTGGTTGCGGTCCTTCGCCAGCACCTGCGCCTTGTACTTGTGCTTGTCAAACAACGTCACCTCAACCAGTTGCGCCCCTTCCACGACGTGATCATTCGTCAGGATGTGGCCCTCTTTGTCGAGGATGAAGCCGGACCCCTGGCCCTGCTGCGGCACCGGGCGGTAAAAGAAGTCGTAAGCCACCTCGGTCGAGGTGATGTTCACCACGCTGGGCAGCGCACGCTTGTACACCGCAATATTCTGCTGCTCCTCTGAGTCGAATGAGGGCGCCGCGTCGGCAACCTTCAGGTCAAAGTCCCCCAAAGCTCCGCGGAGGTCGTCGTGCCCCGCCGCGTCGGCCGAAGGATGCAGCAGACCACCGATGGCCCCGGCCGGGAACATACGGCCGGACAGGTAGTAGAACGCGAACAAGATCAGCAGCACGAGAACGACAGGGCGGAGTTTCATCGGAGTCTCTGGCATTGGACGCGCGCCGCTGGAGGCTCGATGCGCGCGCCGGTTCGGGCCTCTCAGGCCTTCTATTCTAGCTGGCGGAGTAAATCAACCCCGGCTCGCTCCAGGCTGTGCCGCACCTTCGCCCCTTACGGCGACGCACAGATGAGGGGGCGCCGGCACGGGCATCGTCTCGTAAGCCGATGTTTCTAACCATTGCCAAGCCTTCATGTGGCAGGGCATCATAGTCGGACCTAGTCCTTTCGTGCAGATGTGGAGTTATCACTTAGCACACTTTTGGCCTTAGCCTCGATGTAACTGTGGAGTTTCGGGTCCTGCGTACGCTCAAGCGCAAATTGGTTTTCAGAGTCTTCAGTGCCGCCTGGTTGCTGCCGAGCCCCTTTTCGCAACCAGACCTCGCAGCCCAGACTGCGCCCTCATCTACCCTCTCCGGTACCGTCGCCGACCCCACCGGCGCGGTCATTCCCCATGCGCACGTGCGCCTCTCCGGCGCACATTCGAGCAGAACAGCGAGACCGACAACCTCGGTCGCTTCACCTTCGCGCTCGATCCGGGCACCTACACGGTGCAGGTGGAGGTTCCGGACTTCTCAACCTACACCAGCACCGCGCTCACGCTTGAAGGCCGGAGGCCAGCTCCGTTTACCCGTCCGCCTCGCGCTCGCTGGCCGGTTTGAAGAACTCAGCGTGGGTACCGGCGAGTTCGGATCGACCGACCCAAACGCGAATGCCAGCGCGGTGATCTTCGAAGGTGACCGCCTGAACATGCTCTCCGACGACGCTGCCACCTTGCAGCAGCAACTCACCGCGCTCGCCGGCCCCAGCATCGGCGGGGGCGCCCAGTTCCTGATCAACGGCTTCTCCGGTGGAAGGATCCCGCCCAAATCGTCGATCCGCTCCATCCGTATCAACGGGAACTCCTACTCCGCCTACTACGATTCGCTCGGCTTCAATCGCATCGAGATCCAGACCCGGCCCGGCGCGGACAAGCTGCACGGCTCGCTCAACTTCATCGGAACCGATCAGCCATTGAACGCGCGCAACCCCTACGCCTTCGGCCTCGTTCCCCCGTACTACGAGTTCCAAAGCGACGGGAACCTCAACGGGCCCATCAGCAAGAAGACCTCGTTCTTCGCGGCGGAGAACATCCTCCAGCTTGCCAACAACGCCGTCGTCAACGCCATCGTCCTGGATCCCAGCTTCAGCCCAACGACCCTGTCGCAAGCGCTTCCCGCACCGCAGCATACGAATACCTTCTCCTTGCGGCTCGACCACCAGTTCAGCCCGACCAACTTCGGCTACCTCCGCGATGAGTGGAGTCAGAACCACGTCACCAACAGCGGCATCAGCCCGCTCATCCTGCCGGAGGCCGCGTTCGCCGCCAACACCCTCACCAACACGCTGCAGGGGTCTGATACCCAGGTGCTCGGCGCTCACGCCGTGAATGAGGTCCGCTTCCAGTACAGCCGAAGCCGCGCGCGCCAGGACCCCAACAGCACCGCAACGTCTCTCGTAGTCCAGGGCGCTCTGCAAGCCGGAGGCAATCCGTCGCAGCTGCTCCGCGACAATCAGGACCGCTACGAACTGCAGGATCTGGTCGAGTTCGATCGCGGCACCCACTCCATCCGCACCGGTTTCCGCTTTCGCGAACTCCGCGACAGCATCTACTCCAGCGCCAACTACAACGGCGAGTACGTCTTCGGCGCCAACGTCGTAAACGGCCAAACCATCAGCGGTCTGAACGCGTACGAGATTACCGAGCGCGGGCTCGCGGCCGGCCTCACCGCCGCGCAAATCCGTGCACTCGGCGGCGGAGCCTCGCAGTTCAACATCACCGTGGGCACACCCAAAGCCGTTCTATGGAACGCCGACACCGCCTTCTTTGCCGAGGACGACTGGCGCGCGAAAAAGGACCTTACCTTCAGCTATGGGCTCCGCGTCGAAACCGAATCCGGCATCCCCGATCACTTCGACCCCGCCCCTCGCATCGGCCTCGCCTGGGCGATTCATCGCGGCAAGAACCCCGCTCCATTCCTCACCTTGCGCACGGGCTACGGCATCTTCTACGACCGCTTCCCGGCCGCCAATCTGCTGCAGGCCCTTCGCCAGAACGGCACCTCGCAGATCGCGTACTTCCTCCAAAACCCCGATAGCTACCCCGCCATCCCGCCGCCCGGCGCGCTCACCGCAAGCCAGCCAACGATCTATCGTGTAAACCCTCAACTCCGTTCGAGCTATCAGCAGGCGGGCAGCATCGCCGTCGACCGCACAATCGGCCACATCGGCATCGTCTCGACCACGTTCCTCTACGGTCACGGCTCGCACGAGTTCCTGCTGCGCAACATCAATGCCCCGCTGCCCGGCACCTACAATCCAGCCGACCCCAACAGCGGGACTCGCCCGCTCGGCACGCTGCAGAACATCTACCAGTACTCGTCGGACAGCAACGAAAACTCCGCGATCCTGTTCACCACCGCCAATCTCCAGCTCACCAAAAGCGTTTACTTCTTCAGCTTCTACACCCTCGAGCGGCAGTACAACGAAAGCGACGGCTCAACCAGCTTCCCCTCCAACCAATACGACCTCCGCGCCGATTACGCCCGCGCGCAGAACAATCATCTCCAGACGCTCTTCTCCGCGTTCATCTGGAAGCTCCCGCACGGCTTTCAGATCGAACCGTTCCTGAGTGCGCACTCCGGGGCGCCGTTCAACATCACCACAGGCACGGATCTGAACGGAGACACCATCTTCAACGACCGTCCCTCCTTTGCGACGGATCTGTCCCGTCCCTCGGTCGTCCGCACCGCCTTCGGCAACTTCGATACAGCCCCCATCACGGGCCAGCGGATCATCCCTCGCAACTACGGCAACTCGCCCGGCTACATCTGGCTCGACATCCAGGCCAGCAAGAGCCTTCACATCGGTCCTCGCCCCGCGATGCAGGCCGCACGCCCCGGCCCCGACGGCAAGCCGTCACCCGCGGCCGGGAAGCCGGACCGCCCATGGGAGCTCAAGTTCCAGGTGGAAGCCGAGAACGTTCTCAACCACAACAATCCCGGCCTTCCGATCGGCGTCCTGCCCTCGCCCGGAGAGCCCGTCTGCGCCGGCCTGATCTCTACCAGCAACTGCTCCTACTTCGGCAAGTCTCTTTCGCTGGCCAACGACTTCAGCCCGCTCACCTCCTCAAACCGGACGTTCCTGCTTCAAAGCTTGTTCACCTTCTGACCGCGACTCTCAGTCGTCACCCTGCCTTTGACATCTGATTTGCGTCCCATTCACGACGCCAGGACGTCAGTCGTTTGCACCCTTGCGTCCGCTCACAAATTCCTCTAACTCCCCTGTTGACTTCACCACCCGCCGTCAGTCCAAGCCCCATCGGGCCTACAAGAGAGCTTCTATGCCGCCGCGAACCCCCAGAGTCTTCGCCCCCCTACTCGTGTGTCTTCCGGGCCTTGTCCTTTGCCCCGTCTTGGCGGCTCAGGCCTCCCACAGCAACGGCGTCCTTTCAGGCACGGTTGCCGACCCCACCGGCGCCCGCGTGCCCGGCGCGCTGCTCCACATCGTCGGCTCGGGGACCAATCGCGACGTCACCGCTGACTCGCTGGGCCGCTTCAACCTCAGCGTCGCCCCCGGCACATACCACCTGACCATCTCCGCGCCCGGCTTTCTACCGCTCGACCGCGACGCCGTGAGAGTGCCCCCGACCGGCCACGCTGACCTCGCGCTCACGCTGGCGATCAACGCCGAAGCCACCGAGGTGAACGTCAACTCGGCGGACACCGACAGCACCGAATCCGGAAACAACCAGAACGCGATCAGCATCTCCGGCCGCGCTCTGGAGACGCTCTCCGACGACGAGACGACCTTCCAGCAGCAGATCCAGGCGCTCGCTGGCGGCGATGATTCCGGGAGCTCACAGCTCTACGTCGACGGCTTCTCCGGCGGCCGGTTCCCGCCAAAAGCCGCCATCCGCGAGATCCGCATCAACAGCAACCCGTTCTCCGCCCAGTACGATTCCTACGGCTTCGGCCGCATCGAGATCTTTACCAAGCCCGGCGCTGACACCTACCACGGCGAGTTCGACGCCGGCGGCAACAACCAGGCCTTCAACGCCCGCAACCCGTACATCGTCGGCACCGAGCCCGCCTATCACAACCTCTACTTCACCGGGAACCTGAACGGCCCCATCGGCAAGAAGAACTCCTTCTTCCTCTCGGGCACTCGCAGCGACCAGCAAAACAACGCTGCCGTCAACGCCATCACCGGTACCGGAGCCATCTCCGAGGCCGTTCCTAACCCGCAGATTAGCGACACGCTCTCCATCCGCCTCGACCGCCAGGTCACAGCGAACAACGTCCTCACCGGCCGCTACGAGTGGAACAAAGCCAGCCAATCCAACAGTGGTGTCGGCGGCCAGATTCTCAGCACGCAGGGCGTCACCACCGCAACCGGAACCCAAACCCTCCAGCTCAGCGACTCCGAGACCCTCGACGCCAACACCGTCCTCGAAACCCGTTTCGAGTACATCCGCACACGCCTGCGCCAAACCCCGAACAGCATCGCGCCGTCCGTCATCGTGCAGGGCCAGTTCTCCGGCGGCGGCAGCCCCTCACAAGCCATCACCGACAACCAGGACCACTACGAGCTGCAGGAGTACGCCTCGCGCGTCTTCGGCCCTCACATGCTCCGCCTCGGCGGCCGTCTTCGCCTCAATCGCGACAGCAACAGCACGAACGCCAACTTCAACGGCACGTTCACCTTCCCCTACCTGACCTACGACCCAGCCACCGACGGCCCCATCGACAACAGCTACACCACCGGCCTGCCCTCCCAGTTCAGCATCACCACCGGGGTCCCTTCGGCGGCCATCTCCACGTTCGACCTCGGCGTCTACGCCGACGACGAATGGAAGGCCCGCAAGAACCTCACCGTGGATCTCGGCTTCCGCTTCGAGACCCAAACGGCCGTCCCCGATCACACCGATCCCTCGCCCCGCATCGCCTTCGCGTACTCCCTCCCGCAAGGCAAACGCAAACAGCCCATCGCCGTGCTCCGGGCCGGGTACGGCGTCTTCTACGACCGCTTCACCATAGGCAACCTGCTCACCTCCGTGCGCCAGAACGGCACCTCGCAGCGCGCCTACTTCGCCGCCAACCCCGGCTTTTACTGCACCGACGCCGCCTGCATCGCCGCGCATCTAGCCTCGCTCCCCGCCATCGAACCCACCATCTACCGCGTCAGCCCCGACCTCCACACCCAGTACTCCCTCGTCCAAAGCTTCTCCGCCGAGCACAGCTTCGGCGACAAAGGCCGCGTCAGCGCCACCTATCTCGGCGTCCGCGGCGTGCACCAATACCTCTCGCGCAACATCAACGCCCCGCTGCCGGGCACCTACAACCCCGCCGATCCGTCCAGCGGCACCCGGCCGCTCGGCGGAACGGAGAACATCTACCAGTTCTCCTCCGACGGCATTCGCACCCGCCAGACCTTCATCGCCAACGTCGACCTCATCCCCTCCAGGCACTTCGGGATGTGGGGGTTCTTTGCCGCGCAATTCCGCCGCGGAAACAGCTTCGGTGCCACCTCGTTCCCCTCCAACCAGTACGACCTCGCGCAGGACTACGGTCGCCCTGCCGTGACACCCAGGCGGCTCTTCATGGGTGGCTGGTACAACGCCAAGGGCTTCAACGTCGACTTGTTCCTGCGCAGCTTCTCCGCAACGCCCTACAACATCACCACCGGCACCGACCTCAACGGCGACACCATCTTCAACGACCGCCCGTCCTTCGCCACCGACCTCACGCGGCCCTCGGTCGTGCGCACCGCACTCGGCAACTTCGACACCCAACCCATCGCCGGCCAGACCATCATCCCCATCAACTACGGCACCGCCCCCGCGTATGCCTCGCTGCAGGCCGTCCTCGCCCGGGAGTTCCGCTTCGGTCCACCCGCCCATGCCGCCGACGCACAACCCGGCCAGCCCGCCCCCAAGCCTGAGCCCCGCTACATCCTGCGCTTCTCCGTGGAAGCCCAAAACCTTACCAACCACAACAACCCCGGCACGCCCGTCGGTGTGCTGCCGTCGCCCGGTCAACCGTTCTGCACGACGCTCGCGTCCACCGTGCCCTGCTCGCACTTCGGCCAGTCCATCTCGCTCGCCGACAACTGGAGCGGCATCACCGCCGCGAACCGCACGCTCACGCTGCACACCAACTTCAGCTTCTGAGCCCACGCTCCCATCAGCTGTCCCAGCACGAAACAATTTCCATCCGAAACGCCAGCAGTACCCTCCAAGCCGTTACCGAAAGGTCTTGTCTCTCACCCGAGAATGGGAGAAAGTACCTCTACTACTTCAGCAGCTTCTTGACGCGCGGACGGGCCTTCATCTGCAGCGAAAACCTCGCGGGAAGCATTTTGATCGTTTTGAAGGCCTCGGTATGGATGCAGCGTTTGTCATTCTCGTAATTGGGGCAACAGTCCTGGGTTCAGGTACCCTCGCTCTGCTCACGGTTCATCTCTCCAGCCCCAAGCTGCGCGGGATGGGCTGGCTGAGTGGGGCCTTCGCCGCAGGCGCCTCAGCCGCCGAGCCTCAACCTGCTGCATGGCCATCCGCCCGTCTCCATCTTCGGCGCCGACCTCTGCGTCATCCTCACCTTCATCCTGCTGCACGTCGCCGTCCTCCGCCTCGTCCACGACACGACCGTTCCCTTCTGGCACGGTGGTGTGCTGATCGGGATCATGGGTCTCGTCGATGGCCTGCGCGTCACGGGAGTCGCCACTCACTCCGCCCGCATCGTCGCGATCGGCATCCTGGTTGCCATCCAGTGTTTCGTGACCGCCTCGGTGCTCTGGGGCCTTGCACGGCGCAAGATCCGCCCACCAGCGATCTTCAGCATCGTCCTTCTCACCCTGTTCGGGCTATTCAATCTTCTTCGCAGCGCATCCGAGCTCTTCGTTTACGGCAATCGGCTCTTCAACCGCGAACTCGGCCTCATCACCTTTTCGCTCTACATCGCCGTTGCCCTCGGCCTCGCGTTCGGCTTCTTCTGGACCACCACGTCCATCCTCACTGAAGAACTCGAGCACATCGCCAGCACCGATCCGCTCACACGCCTTTACAACCGCCGCGTCTTCCTGAAGTGGTGCGAACGCGAGCTCTTGCGCAGCCAGCGCTCCGGCATCCCGTTCTCCCTGCTCATGGTCGATCTCGACCACTTCAAGCGCATCAACGACAACTTCGGCCACCACACCGGCGACGAGGTCCTCTGCGCCGCTGTCGAAAAAATGCAGGACTCAGTCCGCGGCATCGACGTCATCTGCCGCTGGGGCGGTGAAGAATTCGCCGTTCTTCTGCCCAACGCTCCGCTCGAGGCCACACGCATCGTCGCCGAGCGCATCCGCGAGAACATCCAGAAGGTGACGCTCTCCGCGGCCCGCACCCCGGAGCAGGTCAGCGAGGCCTTCCAACTCACCGTCAGCATCGGCGCTTCCACCTACCGCGACGTCGATGACGGCCTGTCCGCCATGTTCCAGCGCGCGGATCGCGCCCTCTACGAAGCCAAAAACGCCGGCCGCAACCGCGTTCTGGTCGCCTGCTAGTTCACCTTGCACCGCACGCGTGAGTTCGTTCCATACGCACCCACAGACGTGTCGCGACGCTCTTGCCACCACAGATGGGTCATCTCGACCGGAGCGCAAAGCGCGGAGCGGAGAGACCCCGCATTTAGGGACGCCCGGAGCCGAACCCACGTCCGCTCGAAACCACACGCAAAACAAAGAGGCGAGCCCAAAGGGCTCGCCTCTCCTCACATCCACAACCGCTCTTACTTCGCGGCCAACTCCGCCTGTGCGCCTGCCTTCAGCGCCTCGGCCTTGTCGGTCTTCTCCCACGTGAAGTGGTCGCTGCTGCGGCCGAAGTGCCCGTACGCTGCGGTCGACCGGAACCCGGGCCGCCGGAGGTTCAAGCTCTCGATGATGCCCTTCGGCGTCAGCTTGAAGTTCTCGCGAACCAGCTCAATCAGGCGCGCTTCGGAGACCTTGCCGGTCCCAAAGCTGTCGATGCGGATCGAGACCGGCTCAGCGACGCCGATGGCATACGCAAGCTGAACCTCGGCCTTATCCGCCAGGCCCGACGCCACGATGTTCTTGGCAATATAGCGTGCCATGTACGCCGCGGAACGATCGACCTTGGTCGCATCCTTGCCCGAGAAAGCGCCACCGCCGTGCCGGCCCATGCCACCGTAGGTGTCCACGATGATCTTGCGCCCGGTCAGGCCGGAGTCGCCCATCGGTCCACCGATCACAAAACGGCCGGTCGGGTTGATGTGGTACTTGGTGTTCTCATCCAGCAACTCGGCCGGGATAACGGCCTCGATCACATGCTCCTGGATGTCCGCGTGAAGCTGCTCGTTGGTGAGCTTGCTGTTTGTGTCACGGTCGGAGAACTCGGCGTGCTGGGTCGAGATCACCACCGCGTCAACGCGCACAGGCTGGCCCTGCGCGTTGTACTCCACCGTGACCTGGCTCTTGCCATCCGGCCGCAGGTACGGCATCTTTCCGTTCTTGCGAACTTCGGAGAGCTTGAGCGCGAGCTTGTGCGCCAAAGAGATAGGAGTCGGCATCAGCTCGGGCGTCTCGTTCGTCGCGTATCCGAACATCATGCCCTGGTCGCCGGCGCCGCCGGTGTCCACGCCCTGCGCGATATCAGGCGACTGCTTGTTGATAGCCGAGATCACCGAGCACGTGTTGCAGTCGAAGCCCTTCAGGGCGTCGTCGTAGCCGATCTCGCGGATCGTCTCGCGCACCAGGCTCTGCACGTCCAGATGTGCCTTGCTGGTGATTTCGCCCGCCACAACCACAAGGCCGGTGCAGGTCAGGGTCTCGCAGGCAACGCGGCTGTAGGGGTCTTCCGTCAGGCAGGCGTCCAGGATAGCGTCGGAGATCTGGTCGGCGATCTTATCGGGATGGCCTTCGGTGACGCTTTCGCTGGTGAAAAGGTAACGGTCGGTTGTGGACAAAATGAGGTGCTCCTCTATGAGATAGCCGGACCCGCCCCTTCAAATAGCGGGGCGCCCGACGCCCGGTAGGCTGCAGACGCAGCGCCGGGCATTCCGAACTTCAGTCTGAAGACGGAACCTTCCAATTCTATCCTGCGAACTCCGCTTTTGCCTGCAGACACGCAGGCCGCGGTGGCGAAACCGCCCACGCCGCGTTCGGCCCCGCAGGCTGCCGGTGCAGTCCCACCCGGGGTTGCACAACGTAGTGCCACACCGCGTACGCCAGGGCAGCTACGCCTATGACCAGCAGCACCACTCCCCACCACCGTCGCCGTACGGGCGGCATCGCCTCCAGCCGGGCACGGTGGACGTTCTCTGCAAACTGCTCCAGGTCCGGCTCGGGCTCATCCAGCGCGCCAGTTTCGGCCAGGCGCTCCAGCCATGCGTCATCGTCCAGCCCGACAAACTGGCAGTAGCTCCGCACAATCCCCTTGCGCAGCACGCCCGGCGGCAGTTCATCAAACAGATCGGCCTCGAGCGACTGGAGGTGTCGCATCGAAAACCGCGTCGCGCGCGCGACCTGTTCGAGCGTCATTCCGCGCCGCTCTCGTTCCTGGCGCAGCTCTCGCCCTATCCGCACCTGGTGCTCCGCAGAAATCTGCACAGCCCGTCGACCTCCCGCTTACCCGCTCCTACCCAGTTCGTCTGCTGCTTGCTACTCAGCTGCCGGCGCCTGCGGCAGCTCCAGAATCAGCGTGTGCTCCGCCGGCAACACCGCGGAACGCACCGGGTGCAACCGACGCTCCAACTCTTCAGACGTTGCCGCTTGATCTTCGGTGTCCAGCATGACATGGGTCGCGTGTAAGTCACGCGCCGCCTGCGCCATGGCATCCAGCCCGTTACCTGGCATCGCGATGGTCGCATAGCCCGTCGTTACCGAAAACTGTACGGGATCAGGCGTCATCACCACCGCCGTACGGGGGTCTCCGCCCAGCGTTGCAAGCGCCTGCGCCTCCTTGCGATCCGTATCGCCGATCTTGTTCATCGCAGGCACATCGCGGCGGTCGTCCATCAATCCGCTCACGGCATTGGCCACAATCACAGCGCTCGCCAGCACGACCGCCACACGCGGCGTCCTCGCGACCCGCGCAATGGCCACCATCACCAGCACGCTGATGAACGGCATCACGCCCACCGCGCTCCGCAGCGCGGAAAATCCACCAATCGCCGGCAGCACCATCGAGTACACCAGCAGCATGGTGACCAGGAACACCGTCGGACCCGTCAGGTCAGGCCAGTGCCGCTCGAGGCTTCGCTGCTCCGTCGTTCGGTCCACCGTTCGCTGGCGCCCGACAAACAATCCGGGCAGAAACACCAAAGCCGCGTACCCGATCATCAACGCTGCGATGCGGTACACCACCGTAAACAGCGTGGTCAGCCGGAAGAGCACGAGGTGCTTCACGCCATACCCGAGCAGCGTATGCAGGGTCGCTGGTTGCTTATACAACTCGAAGTCGCTCAGCTCGTTCAGGTACAGCACCTGCGCCGTCCCGCCTGGGAACGGCGTCCCCAGTACCGCCCGGTAAAGCAGGTGCATCGGCACCAGCGCCAGCACGAACCCGATAACAATCGCCGCCACGTATCCGGCCGAAGCACCACGTTCAGCCGCGAACCGCCGGCGCGCCCAAAGCACCGCGAGCAACGGAACCACGAGCAGCGCCGCATCGTTGCGGATCAGGTAAGCCGCGCACACACACCCCAGCGCAACCACGTCCGCCCATACACCTTGCCATCGAACCGTAAACAGCGCCAGGAACCACGCTACCGCCGCGCCGTAGTACAACCCCGAGTCCGGTGTCAGCGATCCGTTCCACGCGGGCGAACTCAGCAGCGTCAGGGCAAAGCTTCCCAACGCCAGCCGGCGATCGCCGTACGCCTGCATCGCAATGTGCCATGCCGCTGCCGCATACAACACGCCCACCAGCACCGTCACGGCAATGCTTCCGTGCAGCGTTGCTCCCCCAAGCGGCTTCAGCAGAAACAGAAGCAGGCTGATGCCCGGCCGCCAGTACTCAATGCCGGTGTTCGGGCAGGCTCAGGTGAGGCAGTTGGAAGTCATACAAAAACCGCGCATGAAACCCCTGCCCCGAGGCCAGGTTCTGGGCCATGCCAAGGTAGTAGCACGCGTCCGGTGTACCGCAGAACGACAGCGGCCGTGCCATCCATATCCGCACCCCGGCCACCACCAGCCCTAAGGCCACGGCCAGTCTCACCTCCGGCGTGCGGAGGCCACCTTGCCTCATCCTTGCTCCTGATCCGCTCCAGGGGAGCCAATGGGCTCATGCTACCAGCACGTTGCGCCGTCTTCCGGCCCGACAAACCGGCCAGAACCACCGGATAGCCCGCTCCCGCGATCGCCCCGGCAGACTACACTGTTAACGACGTGCGTCTTACTTTTCCCACGCGAATTCCAGTCTTCCAGGCATTTGCCTTCACCTGCCTCCTGGTTCTGGTACAGCTGCTGGAGCACACCGATCCGCTCTATAGCGGACTCGTCTTTTGCTTCTTCATGCTCAGCGTCTTCGCGTTCAACATCGCCGGGGGATTCTCTCGCGCATCTGGCGCCTACATATTCTTCTTCTCGGTCTTGGGCGTGGACGTCGGCACCGTGTACAAGGCCATCCTCGGCCAGCGGGCGGACTCGTTCCTCGAACAGCCCTTGCTCGTGATGAGCGCGCATCTCGCCGTCATCAGCAGCATGCTTCTGGCGGCGTTCATCACCCGCCGGGTCGTCACGACCAAGGACGGTCTTGCCGGCGTCCTCAACCTCCGCACCATCGACTACAACGAGTCCGCGCTGGGCTGCCTCCTCCTGTGGTTCCTCATGGAACGAGTCATCCCCATGTTGCCCGGCGGCGGCGGCCAGCTCCTTCACTCTCTCAACCTGGTCAATCCGTTCCTGCTGCTCAGTGTCTTCCTCGGGCACCATCGCCGCCGTTCGCAACAGCGGAGGTCGTCGCAGTACCTCCGCGCTGACCCTTTTCACGCTGCTCTTGATGTTCTACAACGGCGTCCTCTCGTTCAGTAAGCAGGGCATGTTTACGCCAACTGCGGCTTGGCTTATTGCTGCCGCGTGGGCACGCTTCCGGCTGCGTCCCATTCACATCATCTTTCTGATCAGCTTCGCGATCTACGCCCAGCTCGTACTCGCGCCGCTTTCCAACCTTCGTAACGAGCCCCAGAACGGCAACAACTTCGAAGTAGCCGAGTTCTACCTGACACACTACGACGCCCTGCGCAGAAAGCAGCTCGACTGGGCACCCGTCACGGACATCGACTGGGCGCATGTACTACTACGGCAAGCCACAAGGCCTCTGGGACCGCCTGAGCATGCTCCCGAACGACGCCGTGCTGATCTCCTTCTCCGATCACGGACACTACTTCGGCACCAAGGCCATCCGGTACTACTTCGAGAACTGGGTGCCTCACATCATCGATCCCAATAAGCTGCAGGGAGTGGCCGTCGGCGGCAACGCCTACATGCACGAGATGGGTGCCCTCGCGGATGCCGACTGGAGCACCGGGATCTCGTTCAGCCCCACAGCCGAGCTCTTCCACATCGCCGGCTGGTTCGGCATACTCGTCCTCGGTCCTCCCATCTTTCTGCTGCTCTTCATGACCAACGACCTCGTTTGCGGTGACGTCCGGCGCCAGCCCTGGGGCCTGGGGTTGGTGCTCATCTACGCGCATGCCGCGCCGGAACTCGGGATCGGGGGCGCCATCACGTACACCTGGCTGGGGAACATCGGCGTCATGCTCGCTATCCTCGGCTGCGGCTACGTCACACCGCTCCTCGGCCTCTTGCTCAGCGGAGGCGACAAGTTGAAGCTGCGGCGCGTCGCCGTGCTGCCCGGGGCGCGACGCCGGCTCGAACCCGACGCCCTCGGCGCCTCCTGATCGTGCGCCTCCTACTCGACCGCGTTGCCTGAGGTTCCCATCAGCTCCCGGTCCAGCACCGCCCGGGAAGGCGTGCCTCCAACCCGGCTCAGCACCACCATCGCCACCGCACACACGATGATTCCCATCCCGGTAATCTCGGTCGGCGCCAGCCGCTCATGCAGCAACACCAGACCCAGCAGAACCGCGATCATCGGATTCACAAACGCATACGTGGCCACCTTCGTCACCGGGACGTTCTGCAGCAGATACGTGAACGCCACCAGCCCGACCAGCGACCCGAAGATCGACAGGTACACGATCGCGATCGCACCATGCCACGTCCACACCGCATGTCGGAACCCGCCGGTCACTGCGGCGAATACGGTGTTAAAGAGCCCCGCCGCTCCAATCTGCCATCCGGTCGCGATAAACGTATCCGCGCGAAACTGAAAGCGCCTCGACAGCACCGCACCGATCGCAAACGCCAGCGCTGCCAGCAGGCAGACCACGATCCCCAGCCCCGGACGCGATCCGCCAGCCGTGGCCGCCTCCCCCGCATGCGTCCGGTGCAGCGACGGCCAGATCAGCACGAAGATCCCGGCGCTCCCCAGCAGCGTGCCCGTCCATCCACGCTTGTTCAGCGGTTCCCCACCCGGCAGCACCCACTCGATCAGCGCAATCATGATCGGCATCATCGACACGATCAGCGACGCAAACCCTGACGGCACCATCGTCTCGCCCCAGGTCAGCAGCATGTTATTCGCGCTCATGAACAGCAGGCCAACCAGCACAAGCTTCCAGCGTTCGTCCCTGGGCACGCGCAGGCTCTTGCCGTTCATCAGCGCGATCACAATGATCAGAACCGTGCTGATCATCGACCGTGTCGCCGACACAACCGGCGGCGGCAGGTGCTCGCCCGCCACATGAATCGCGCCGTACGTCGAGCCCCAGCACAGGTACACCGCCGCAAACGCGATCAGCACTCGAGTACGCGACGAAGCGGATGAGCCCATCGGTTCAGAATACCGGGTGTACTTCGCCGTCCGAGTCGGCGTCTCCGCGGGCGCTGCTGCTAGCATTCGCCTATGCGTGTCTGTCCGGCCCTCCTGGGCCTCTTCGTCGTCTCGCTCGCCGCTTCAGCGCAGACCCCCGCCCCGCCCACATCCGCGCCAGCGCCGCCAGCCGCCTCCGGCTCGCTCACGACATACCACAGCGATCCGCTCAAGCTGACCTACAGCTACCCCGCCGCCTTCAAGGACGCGACCGACATGGTCGGGCCTGCATTCCAGGCCAGCATCAGCCACAATGATGCCGGCGCCAAGGAGGACGACCTGCGCTGCGTCACGCTGCCTTTCTCCGCGATGGACAGCGCCGACGGCAAGATCTCCATGGTGCTGCTCGTACGCGCCGACGCGGGCTGCATGAAGAAGACCTTCACGGCCGCCCAGCTCTCGCAGTTCACCAAGGGCGAAGTCACCGGCCTCACCGCCTCAGGCGCTCACGCCCAGTTCGGCGAGCCTGCCAACTTCACCACCGCCGGTCACCCCGCACAGCTCATCCGTGGCACCTTCGCGCTGCCCACAGGCCAGAAGATGAACGCCATGGTCGCCTGCGTGCTCGTAAGCCCCGACGTCGCCTGCTGGCAGTTCCTCGCCAGTTCAGACGAGGCCCTGCGCACGATGAGCGCCTTCCCCGTCTCCTTCGATGGCGGGCAGCCCGCGCCGCTCATTCCGCCTGACACAATCGCCAAGCCCTGAGCGGCGCGCCCGCGCCTTCCACCTCAGAAGTGAAATGAGAGCTCCGCCGTCACCGTCCGCGGCGTCACATAATGCGTGCCCGAGAACGTCGACAGGAAGTTGTACAACGCATACTTGTTCGCCACGTTGATCGCCGTTAACCGCGCCCCGATGTGGTAACGGTCGGCATGCCACCGGAACACCGAGTCGTCTCCCAGCGCCATGTCGAACAGGTTGCGCTGCGCAATTCGCTGCGGATTGCGATCGTCATCTTGCGTCCCCGGTGAGGGAATCCGAACCAGGTTCGAGGTCAGTTGCGAGGCCAGGCACTCACCGTTCGGAATGCCCTGCGTCGGCGTCGCCCTGAAGCCATTACAGGTCAGCCCCGCCTGAAACTGCTCGTCCGGAGTCAACTGACTCAGCAGGATCCCAGGTTGTCCGTTGATGGTCGTGGACGTCGGCCCGCACCCGCTGTTTGGATCCTCCGTGTTGTAACAAGGAACCGACCCGGCGACCTGCCCTGAGTCATACCGCCAGTTGATCGAGTACCAGAGGCTCTTGCGAAAGGGGAACTTGTACTCCGCATGCGTCGTCTGATTGAACCGCTCGTCGTGGTCGATGCGGAACGGGAGGTTGGTTCCGTTCGCGCCCGTGGCTCCCACGCCGCCAACCTGCGGATTGAAGAACCGCGCGGCCACCGACGACAGGCTCACGTCCACCGTCAAGCCCCTTCATCTCCGTTAGGGTCCCGGTCACAGCAAAGCCCGGAATCTTCGAGTTGTGCCACTCGATCGGAAACGTGATCGGCGTATTGCCAAGCACGCTGAAGTCAAACGCATTGTGCGTGTACTTCCAGATGTACTCACCCGAGAGCACGAAGTGCCGCGTGATTCCCTGCTGAAGACCTGCATGAATCTCGTTGCGGAACCCCGGATTGAACGGCGCCGGCAAACACGGTCCCACAGTCGAAAAGATCGCATTCAACACCGGATCGTTACAGCCCGTCGACGACAACACCAGGTTCTCGTTGAACGGCGTCTCCTGCGTCCTTGCATACGACGCCCGAAACACCGTCTCCGTCTTCTTCAGGTTGTAAGACACGCCGACACGCGGCTCAACCTGCCGCTGAATCGCCAGTCCGTTGTACAAGTCGCCACGAATCCCGGCGTTCACCAGCCAGTTCTTGAACGTGATCGTGTCTTCACCGTACAGCGCAAGCTGCTTCACATCCGTCTGCCCATGCCACGCATACAGGCTGCCGCCACGCGTCAGGTCGTACGGCACAAGCACCGGGTTGAACGTTGGGCTGCCCGGCGCATTCAGCGACGGATCAACCACGCCGATGTGCAGGTTCTCGCGCAGAAATGTCTGGTTGTATGCGCCACCGATCTTCACGCTGTTGATCCCGTGCGTCCACGAAAGGTCCGAACGCACACCCGCGTTCGTCAGCGACCGAAACTGCCCAACGGACTCCTGCTGAATCGGCCCAAAGTCAGCCAGCGGATCGCCGCTCGGGATGTAGTTGTACCCATCACGCCGCACATACGCGCCAAACGTCCACACAGCGTTCGGGCTCAACGTCCGCGTATACGTCGGGGCGATATCGAACGTCTCAATCTTCGATCCCTGCCGCGTCGGGCCCGGCGTCAGCCCTTCGTTCACGAAGTTGTACTGCGTATCAAACGTATTCGGCGTCTGGAACAGCGAGCGCGTGAACTGAAAGTTCGTTCGCAGCGAACTGCTCGGGCCGAACTCATAGTCCACCCGATCGAAGACGTTTTCGCTGTTGCCCTTGTCGTGCAGAACCGCAAACTCCGGCGCATCCAGGTACCGCCCGCTTTGCAGCCCGGTCACGGTGATGAAGTTGCCCCAGTTCTGCCCGCCATACGCCAGATCAAATCCCAGCGACGTCGTTCCAAACGTGCCGTAGTCAAAGCTGACACTTCCCGTAGGCGTCTTCACCCCCTGCCCCGAGCGCGTTGTCACGTTGATCACCAGCGATGTCTTATCGCCATACTCCGCCGGTGGAGCGCCCGCGATCACCTCCATCGATTGCACCGCGGTTGCCGGAAGCTGGTTCGAAAAGACCTTGCTCTGCTGATCGCTGATCCCCTGGCCATCCACAACGAACGTGTTCTCCGCGTGATCGCCAAGCCCATGCATCATTCCGTTCGAGTCAGCCGAAATACCCGGCGACGTCATCGTGACGATCGAACTCAACTCCGACGATCCCTCGATCGGCATGTGCTGAATCACCGAGCGATCGATATCTGTGTGCAGCGTCGGATCCGTCTCCACCAGGTCCGGCGCGGCTTCCACATTCACCACTGTGCTCGAGGTCGCCACACCCAACTGCAGCGTGACCGTCACCGGCACCGCCGAGGTCACATTCAGGTTTTGTCCTGCGGCTTGAAACCCTGTGCTCGTCGCCGAAACACGGTATGGATCGGGCGGGATATTCGTAAACCGGAACTGCCCATCCGCATCGGCCGTGGTTGTTCGGCTCACCCCGCTCTTCGGATTGCTCAACTGGACATTGGCGCCCGGAATCGCCGCCCCGGTCGTATCCGTCACCGACCCTGTAACAGTCCCTGCCGAACCCTGGGCACAAGCGGGCGGAGGTGCCGTTGCGACGCTCAACGCTACCCAAAGCAGCGCAGGCAAATATGCGAAAACACAAAACCGCAATCGGCGGCCCATCATCGTGCACTCCTGTAATGCGAACGGGGCGGCAACTCAGCACCGTTCAGCAAGCGGGGCTAGCCCGGAACCTACAAATAGCGGGTCGGAGTGAGCGTGAGCGAAGCACTCGTACATCCGGCCGCGAAAAACTCTCTGCTATGCCCGCACTGGCGGCGGCCGGCTGAACCGGGCAAAGTACCACGCCATGCGCGCCGGACGCTCTTGGCACGGCCGCAGCCGCACCGTCAGCCCGACCAGCGGCGCTGGACCGCTGCTGATGCTGGCCGGAAGCGCCCAATGCACTGCCACGCACAGCGGGCAATGCTCCTCGTCCGCAGAGCTCTTCGAGTCCGTCGAGGGCGCATGCGCCTTGTGAACGCCGCCACTCGCGCCAACCCCATGGATATGCGCGGCCTGCGCCGTACTCGCTGCCCCAAAGATCAGCACGCACAAAAGCGCCACCCACCGCATCCACTCGGGATGGGCGGGGAGCGCGGACGCACGCCTTGATTTGGAGGCCGACAAACTCACCTGACTGTTGTCTTAGACGAACGACCGCGCCCAGAAGACCACAGCCGCGGCGCAGCGGCCGCATTGCAGGCCACCAAGTCGCCGCAAGTCCTGAAAAACCGGCTCAGTAGCTGAAAAACTCGTTGATCCCGCGGCGCAGCTTCAGCCCCGCCACGATGCACACCAGCGAGCAGAACCCCGTGATGCAGTCCCAATAAAACATCGGGTGCGCCCAGCCCGGCGAGTACTGCAAGTCCTGCCCAGACCACAACGTCACCAGCAACGCCACAAGCCCGAACTGAAAGCCCATCACCAGCAGCAACTGTCCCCGCCGGCGGCGGCGGTCAAGCGCCTCGACCTGGGGCGGCGTAAGTGTGCGCTCTTCAGGGGGCAGTACCGGATTCAGCATGCGACAGAACTCCTAAACTGGTCGTAACACCGTCATTAGACCACACCGCGAGCCCTCCGCGATGCCCCGCGAGTAACCCGGCTGGGGCACATCACACCCGTCACCGCGGCATCGCCCCCACCATCGTCGCCGCATCCTTCACCACCGACCGCAGACCCGCCCCTTGCCTCCAATACTCGCCCCGCACCAACAAACCCATCAGCGGCGGCAGCTCCCGCCACCCACCCGACCGAATCTGCAGCCGTTTCTTCAAGAACGCGTATCGCTCCGCGAGCACAGGCAACAACTCGTCCCGCACCTCCGGCTTTCTCTCCAGCGCCGCCATCCCCAACTCATAACGCCGCAGCTCCGCCCGGTAAGCCTCCGCCGTACGCTCCTGCGCCTCACGCAACCGGTTACGCGCTGTCCAGTCCTCCGCGCCCATCGCCTGCGCCTGGTGCTGCCGGTACGCCGTCACCGGCCGCCGCAGCCGCGCCGAGGGCCCCAACGCGCTCAGAACAAACGCAATCCACGTGTCATGCCCCCACATCCCCGGAATCGGCAACGCCACCGGTAAATGCCGCGCCCGCAACGCCATCGTGCACCCGTACACCATGCCCCATCGATGGATCACCGCCGTCATCGCGGTCCCCTGCTCCAGGGCGCGCCGGTCCGAGCCCAGGATCGCCGCCGCGGAAAACAGCGTCCTCCCAAGCTCCTGCCCCGCCTCATCGATCAGCGGCGCATCCGAAAACACAAACGTCACGTCGCGGATCAGCCGCAAACGCCGCCCGCGTCTCCGCCAGCCGGTACGGAAACCACACATCGTCCTGATCGGCCAGCACCAGGATCTCGCCCCCGCACATCTCCATGCACTGCGCGAAGTTCGCTGCCGGCCCCAGGTTTCTTGAGTTCTGCTGAATCCGCACCGGAAACGGCGCCTTCGCCGCGAACTCCCGCAGAAGTTCCACCGTCCCGTCGGTCGACCCATCATCACAGACGACCATCTCGTCCGGCGCCTGCGTCTGGGCAAGGATGCTCTCCATCTGCGGCGGCAGGAACTTTGCACCGTTATAGGTGCACATCGCTACCGACACACTCTCCGAGCCTGCCGTCATCCCCGTCCGCAACCTGGTGTCGCCAACCTCGCCAGCCTCAGAAACACATCGGCCGCACAAACCCTAAACCAGCACTTGAACCCGCTGTTTACTCCCGTGGTTCACCCCGACCAGGCGACCGGTTACTCCCGGCTACGCCCCGCAAACGCCGCCCGGATGCGCGCCGCCCGCAGGTCCACCGAGCCTTCCGCGCTCTCCTGGATAAACGCCACGGTCTGCACGCCGACGATCTCGAACCGCTTCCGGCAGCGGACGTTCTGGCACGCCACCTGGTCGTCGCGACGCACCATGTAACTCCGTGCCTTCTCGAACCGCGCCCGCGTCGCATCGTCCGCGTATCCCGCCGGATGGTCCCGCTTCCGCCGCACCAGCCAGGTCAGCGCATAGTCGGCCGGCTGACTGCAATGCGGACAGGTCAGGCTATGCGCCTTCACCTCGGTGCGCTCCTCAAAGAAGTTCTTCTCATCATCCTTGGCGGGATTCGCCGGAGCTACCGTCTCCTTGGGCGCACGCTCAAAGATCGAATCCAGCTCATCGGACCACCGGCTCTGCCCCGGCGTCGCAGGCGAGGAGTTTCCATTCGCGCGCCCGGCACCCGTGCCGAAGCCACCGTTTCGCCCGTTGCGTCCGTCACCTCTGCCCCACTCGCTCCGCATTTGGGTTATCCTCCCGGCCCGCATAGCGCCCCAGGGCGCTCCCGTCGCTCCCTCCCAGCATAGACCTCCGGGCATCCTTGCGGAGCATCGTTGCGCGTTTTGCGCTTGACTCCCAACTCCAATCCCAGCACCGTGAAAGCCAGGGCAACGCCGATGGCCAAAAAGTCCAAACCGAAGACCTTCTCCGTCACCAAGGCGGTCAAGGCCAACGCCCGCGAACGCGTCGGCACACCGCCCCCCAGCACTCCTATCCCCGACCGCAAACACAAGGCCGAACACGGCCCCGAAAAGCACAAGCCCTCGCTTACAGATATGCTGGAGCGCGCAACGCAGTCAGACGAGGTTTGAGCACGATGATCAAACGCACGCTCTCCGTGACCGCAGTAACGACTTCCCTGCTCCTCGCCTGCGCTGCCAGCGCCCCTGCCCAGGACGGCGGCCAGCACCTCACCATCAGCAAAGAAAACCGCACGGTCGCCATCACCGCAACCGAGCACGTGCTCACCCGCGCCGATACCGCCGTCGTGCACATCGGCTTCGTCCTCTACGGCCCGGACAAGGACTCCGCCTACGCCGCCGGTTCCAAGGCTTCGAACGCCATCATGGCGGCCCTGCACGACGCCGGCGTACCCGCCGATGCCATCCAGAGCGAAAGCCAGAACCTCGCCGAGACCCAGCCCTTCCTGCTGGAGCACACTACCCCCCGCCCAGAAGGCCAGCCGGGCCTTCACCTTGCAGCAAAGCTGGATCGTGCGATCCTCTGCCGCCAACGCCTCCAAGGTCCTCGACGTCGCGGTAAACGCGGGCGCCAACCAGTCAGGAGCCATCGACTGGAGCCTCCACGACCTCACCGCCGCACAGAACGCCGCCGCCACCAAAGCCATCCAGCGCGCGCGTTCGCAAGCGGAAGCCATGGCCAGCGGCCTCGGCGTCCATCTCGGCGCCCTCCTCTTCGCCAGCAACCAGGTCGAGGCGCCGCCGTTGCGCCCCATGCCGATGGAAATGCGAATGCAGGCGGCCAAGGCCCCACAACAACCGCTCGCCATCAACGCGCAGGAGATCGACACCGCCGCCACCGTATACGCCGTCTTCGCGCTGGAATAGCCGGGTCCTTAACGCCTCCCAAACGCCCAGACCAGCACCGTCGAGATCCGCATGGAAACAATCACGACCAAATGCTGCATCGTCGGCGGTGGTCCCGCCGGCATCATGCTCGGCTTTCTCCTCGCCCGAGCCGGCGTCCACGTCACCGTCCTCGAAAAGCACAAGGACTTCTTCCGCGACTTCCGCGGCGACACCGTCCACCCCTCCACCATGCAGCTGATGAAGGAACTCGGCATCCTCGAGGCCTTCCTTCAGCAACCGCATCAGCGCATCGATACCGCAAGGGTCATGTTCGGCGGCCAGGCCTTCGAGATGGCCTCGTTCAAAAACGTCAAGGTCACAGCCCCCTTCATCGCGCTGATGCCTCAGTGGGACTTCCTCAACTTCCTCTCCGCACAGGCACGCACGTACGACTGCTTCAACCTCCTGATGGAGCACGAGGCCACCGACCTCATCGAGCAACACGGCCGCGTAGCCGGCGTCATCGCCCAGACGCCCGCAGGCCCGAAGCGCATCGACGCCGACCTCGTCATCGCCTGCGACGGCCGCCACTCCACCCTCCGCGAGCGCTCCGCCCTGCCCGTCAAGGAAATCGGCGTCCCCATCGACGTCCTCTGGTTCCGCCTCAGCCGCCGCCCAGAAGACTTCGGCGAGAACCTCCTCGGCAACGTCAACTTCGGCACGCTCCTGATCCTTATCCCCCGCGACGACTACTTCCAGGCAGGCCTCCTCATCCGGAAAGACAGCTTCCCCACGGTCCAGCAGGAGGGCCTGCCCGCCTTTCGCGACACACTCGCGCGCCTCGTCCCGTTTCTCGCCGGTCGTACCGCGGAGATCGACTCCTGGGACAAGGTCAAACTGCTTTCTGTCCAGATCAATCGCCTGCGCCGCTGGCACGAGCCCGGCCTGCTCTTCATCGGCGACGCCGCCCACGCCATGTCACCGGTTGGCGGTGTCGGCATCAACCTCGCGGTCCAGGACGCCGTCGCGACCGCGAACATCCTGGCGCAACGCCTGAAGGACGGCGGAAACCCCGATTCTTTGCTTCGGCGCGTGCAAAAGCGTCGATCATTCCCGACGCGCGGAACACAAGGGATCCAGCGCCTGGCGCACAAGGGCCTGCAATGGGTCTTCCGCCAGCGCGGCCCCATGAAGCCACCCGTCTTTATTCACGTCGCGACGAAACTCCCCGGCTTCCAACGACTCGTAGCCCGCATCGTCGGCGTAGGCCTGCGCCCTGAACACATCCACACACCAGACGTGCACCAGCCCCAGCGGCACCACTCCGCGCTCGGCTGACCGGCTCACATCGGGTGAACCTCGTACTCCGCGATGTAGCGCTCCAGCAGCGCCCGATGGGCCTCGCGGAACGCCGGGTAATCCCGCGCGATGCCCGCATCGGCATCCTCCAGCAGGATCCAGCACTCCAGCATCCCCTTCTGGTCCAACTCGCGCAGCAGGCCTACGGAGGTGTTCAACACCCCCTCCGGGAGCTTCTGGTCCTTGGCAACCTCCAGCATCGTCCGGATACCCGCCGCCTCCTCCGGCAGCGAGTGCCGGTAATCATGCTCGCCCGGAAACTGCTGACGGAACCTTTCGCCGTGCCACAGCGCGCTCTGCATGCTGAACGCCAGCGCGACCGAAGTCTCCGGCGTGGCCTGCATGTCCCCCGACGGCACCGTCAGCGTCACCGTCGTCGTGCCCTTGCCGTTGGGCCGCTCCACCTTCACGCCCGCGGGCAGCCGGATCGGCGGCGCGACCAGCCTCGCATGGTTCGCGTTGGCCCACTGCTGCAACCCGATCCGCGGACTCCGCAGGTATGGCTCCGCCACCACTGCCTTGATGAACTCTTCTTCCGCACGCTGGTGCTCGCCGGCCTTTTCCAGCGTGTCACCCCAATACCGGTACGCCGTCTCCGTGTTCGGATCGATGGCGATCGCCCGCGCGAACCACCTCCCGGCCTCCGCCGCATGCCCCAGCTTGAACTCGGTGTCCCCGGCAAACAGCGCCGCCGCATACAGCTTCGGGTTCACCTCCAGCGCGTGCTTGTAGTCCTCAAGCGCACCGGAAAGATCCCCGCTCGTAAACGCCCGTTCGCCCTTGTCGATCCACTCCTGTCCGGGCTGCAGTGGGCCCGCGGTGGCGTCCGTACTGGGCTGGAGATGTTCCAGCAAAATCTGTACAAGGTTGCTGTTGTCCCCCGCGGCCTGCGCCTCCAGCAGCAGCTTGCGAGCGCGTTCCAGCGTCGCCTTCGACTCGTCGCCGGCCTGGTGCGCGGCGCCCGCGATCAGGCTCAGCGCCAGGCGCTCCTGGTACTTCAGATTGTGCGGTTCTCGCTTGTGCAGGTCCTCATACAGCGGCAGGGCACCCGCGAAGTTCTGCTTTTGCAACAGATCGTCTGCGGCGACCGCCTCGGCCTGTGAATCGGTCTGCGATGTTCCCGGAACGGCAGCCGAGCCACTCTGCGCAAAGCAATACGCCGCATTCCCCACCAGGGCCAGGAAGCAGAGGAGAACGGTTCGGCGGTACACGGAACCTCCCGCGTGCGGCGTGCAGAGGGCTTCACTATGCCACATCAGACGTACCGTTGTCCGCTCCTCCCGCACAGCTTCCCTCTGACCCGATGTACCAACATGTACCCTAGACCCATGCCGATGAACGGGGCTCTGGTGATCTTTGAGCTGGTCGTAATGCTTCTGGCCATCTCGCTGCACGACTGCGCACAGGCCTGGATGGCCAACCGCCTCGGAGACCCCACCGCCCGCATGCAGGGCCGCATCTCCATGAACCCAGTCCGCCACTTCGACCTCTTTGGCACCGCCATCTGGCCGCTGCTCTATATCTTCCGCACACCCATGGTGCTCGGCTGGGGCAAGCCCGTCCCGATGACCTATCGCAACTTCCGCCAGGGCAACGGCGAGCTCGTCGCCACCGTCGCCGGCCCGGTCGCCCAACTCGCCGCCGCGGTCGTCTGCCTCATCATCCTGATCATCCTCAAGCACACCGTCCCCGGCACCGTCGCCTCGCTCGGCATCGTGGAGATGCTCGCCCTGCGCGCGCCCATCGAACTCCCCACACTGCCCGGCGTCTTCCCCCTGCTGCTGTCTGCTCTACCTCTGCATCCTGGTCAACCTGCTGCTCTGCGCCTTCAACATCCTGCCCATTCCGTTCCTCGACGGCGGCAAGATCCTCGTACACTTCCTGCCCTACAACGCGGCCAAGGCCTTCGAGCAGTACGGCATCTGGATCATGATCGCCTTCTTCTTCGTGGGCTACTACGTGATCATGATGATCTTCGGCCCCGTCTTCGCCGTCTTCAACGGCCTCCTCAACACCCTCTGACCCGGGTGCCCCATCTTCGCCACGGCCTCATCGTCGCGAAGGCGGCTCGCCTGTGGACCAGGTCCCCGATGTATCCTGAAACCTCATAGCCAATGAGCCTTTCAACAGCACGCAACACCCCGCGCCCGCGCGTTCTAAGCGGCATGCGACCCACCGGTCGTCTCCACCTCGGCAACTACATGGGCGCGCTTCACAACTGGGTGAAGCTCCAGAACGAGTACGACTGCTTCTTCTTCATCGCCGACCTCCACGCGCTCACCACCGACTACGCCGACCCCAGCCGCCTGCGCGAGAACTGCAACGAGATCGCCCTCGACTTCCTCTCCGCCGGCCTCGACCCCGGCCGCTGCGTCATCTTCCGCCAGTCCGAGATCCTCGAGCACGACCGCCTCACCACGCTCTTCGGCATGTTCACGCCGCTAAGCTGGCTCGAGCGCGTCCCCACCTACAAGGACCAGCAGGCCGAACTCGCCGAAAAAGACCTCAACACCTACGGCTTCCTCGGCTATCCGCTCCTTCAGTCCGCCGACATCCTGCTCTACAAGCCCGACTTCGTCCCCGTCGGCGCCGACCAGGTCGCCCACGTCGAGCTCACCCGCGAGGTCGCCCGCCGTTTCAATGACCTTTACCCCGGCGAGTTCTTCCTCTCACCCGAAGCCAAGCCCTGGGAGATGAACGCCATCCTCGAGCGCGCCCGCAAAAACGCCGGCGAACCCAAGGACTCCACCCGCACCGAGTTCACCGCGCACCAGCTCTTCCAGGCCGCCGAGCAGACCAAAAAGCTCACCGGCTTCGGCCGCCGCGCCATCCTCCCCGAGCCGCAGGTCCTGCTCACCCCCAGCCCCAAGCTCCCCGGCACCGACGGCCGCAAGATGTCCAAGAGCTACAACAACTTCATCATGCTCTCCGAGCCCGAGCCCGAGATCCGCGCCAAGCTCAAGACCATGGTGACCGACCCCGCGCGCGTCCGCCGCGACGACCCCGGCAACCCCGACGTCTGCCCCGTAGGCGACCTCCACAAGGTCTTCTCCGACCCCGAAACCATCGCGAAGGTCTACGACGGCTGCACCACCGCGGGTATCGGCTGCATCGAGTGCAAATCTGGTGCGCCGACTCCATCATCCGCACCATCGCCCCCATCCAGGCCCACCGCCGCGACCTCGAAAGCCGCCCCAGCGTCATCAAGGACGTCCTCGCCAACGGCCGCGAACGCGCCACCAAGCGCGTCCGCGAAACCATCACCGAGGTCCAGGCCGCCATGGGGCTGTGATAGAACTCAGTCCACATGAACGAGCGTGCTCTCATCGCGATCTGCATGCTGTTCACTCTCGCGATTGCGTGCACCCTCGTCGCGATCTTGGCTCCACAGAGCCGGATACGGAAGCAACGGGCTAACGCGACGCTCGAACCACACACGCTCGGTAGGTCTGCCGCGACCCGATTGACACTCATTGGCATCGCCTCTACCCTCAGGGCATGGCTGCGCTTCCACCGTCAATTCGCGACCTCTCCCACGACGAGAAATGCGATCTGATCGACGCACTCTGGTTCGACATCACCGCGGAGTCGAATCAACTTAGCGAAGCGCAAATGCGAGGAGCTTGACCGGAGGCTGTCTCGACTATCAGCAGCACCCCGGAGACGCCGTACCCTGGGAGCAGGTGAAGGCGTCAATCCTTAAGCGCTGATGCGCTCGGTAATCTGGGCTGTTGAAGCCATCCACGAGTTTAAACACGCGGTAGAGTGGTACGCGGCCCGAAATCCCGAAGTATCCCTGCGCTTTGCTCGCGCGGTCGAGCAAACTGTCGAAGGCTCTCGGCGCGATGCCATTCCGCTTTGCTGAATTTCACCCCGGCAAGACGGCACGCACACGTAACCGACTTCCACGTACAGCTTAATCTTCTCCGTCGACGACGAACGTATCGTGGTTCTCGCCTGCTTCCACTCCAAGCGCAACCCGCAGCACTGGCAAACACGCATCACCTAGCAATCCAGAACCATGCCCGAAGACCTTCCCAACCCGACCGAATCGGCAGCCGTTCCCGACGACGCAAGCCCGCAATCGCCCGCAGCCCACGAAGCCACGTCCGAGTCCTTCCAACTCCAATCCCCCGCGCCTCCGCCAACCCCCACCCCCGACCCCAAACGCACCAAAAAGCCCGAGCCCGAAGAAGCCTCCCAATCCCCCTTCTCCGTAGCCATCGGCCAGGTCTACGACGGCCCCTTCGACCTCCTGCTCGACCTCATCCGCAAGCAGAACCTCGACATCTACGACATCCCCATGGCGCGCATCACCGCGCAGTTCCTCGAGTACACGCGCCACCTGCAGGCCGTCGATATCGATGCCGCCGGGGACTTCGTCTACACCGCCTCGCTCCTCATCCAGATCAAGAGCCGCACCCTCCTGCCCCGCGAAAAGGACGCCGCCCAGGGCATGCTCGACGTCGAAGACCCACGCCGCGAGCTCGTCGAACGCCTGCTCGAGCACGAGCGCTTCAAGGCGGCCGCGCAGATGCTCCAGCAGAAGCAGCAGATCGAAGCCGCCACCTGGACCAAGCCCGGCCTCAAGCAATTCCTCAACGACGAAGGCCTCGAATCCGCCGACGGCGAGCGCGAGATCGCCGCCGACACCGTCGACCTCGTTCGCGTCTTCCGCGAAGTCCTCGATCGCCTCCGCGAGCGCCCCGTCCATCGCATCGACGAGGAGTCCGTCACCGTCGCGCAGATGCTCGATTACGTGAAGCGCCGGCTCATGCTCGAAGACAAGCCCGTCAGCCTGCGCCGCCTGCTTCGCAACACCCAATCCGAGCGCGCCCTCATCTGCACCTTCCTCGCCATGCTCGAGCTGGTACGTCTCCAGGCGATACTTTTGCGACAACCAGAGAGCTTTGGCGATATATTGCTTAAAAAGTCAGACAGGTTCGACGAGGTCTTGGCGGACGATGCACAGGTAAGGGATGACTGGGGCTGACCTCGAAAATTTGGAGCTCTCAACCGCTCTTGAACGCCAGCAGCGGCTCTTTCAGCAGGCCCCCAGCTTTCTCGCGATCCTCCGCGGGCCGGACCACGTCTTCGAGTTCGTCAATGACGCCTACCTGCGACTGATCGGCAACCGCGAATGCATCGGCCGCCGCGTGAAGGACGTCGTACCTGAGGCCGAACCCCAGGGCTTCCTCCGCATCCTCGACTCCGTCTATCGAACCGGCCGCACCTACCGCGGCCGCGATCAGCGCTTCGAACTCGTCGACGGCGACACCGGCGAAGCTCACACCGTCGTCCTCACCTTCCAATACAAGGCGCTCCGCGACCTCAACGGCCAGATCTCCGGCATCTACGCCGAAGGCAGCGACGTCACGGATCGCGCCGAGGACGAGGCCGCGCTCGAATTCATTCGCCAGGAAACCGAGCGCCGCTGGGCCGAACTCGAGTCCATCTACGAGAACGCGCCCATCGGCCTCACGCTGCTCGGTGCCGAGCGCTACGAATACCGCCGTCTCAATCGCGTGCAGGCGGAGATCATCGGCCTTCCACCGGAGGAGGTCCTCGGCAAAACCGTCCGTGAGATCTCGCCCAGTGTGGCCGACGCCGCCGAAGATCTCTTCCGCCGCGTCGTCGCGGGCGAGGTCATCCGCGACGTCGAGCTTGAAGGCGATCTTCCGCAGCGCCCCGGCGAGCGACTCTCCTGGCTCGTCAGCTACGCGCCCATCACGCTCCCGGACGGCACGGTCGATGCGCTCATCTGCACCGCACTCGACACCACCGAACTCAAACGCGCCGAACGCGCCGCCATCCAGAACGAAAAACTCGCTGCCGTCGGCCGCCTCGCCGGATCCATCGCCCACGAGATCAACAACCCCCTCGAGGCCGTCACCAATCTGCTCTTCCTTGCACGCAACTGCGACACCCTTGAACACGCTCAGGAATACCTCGAGGGCGCGGAGCTGGAACTGCGCCGCGTCGCCGCGATCACCACGCAAACCCTGCGCTTCTACAAGCAGTCCTCCGAGCCCCGTTGCGTCACCTGCCTCGATCTCCTCGGCAGCGCCCTCGCCATCTACCAGGGCCGCATCAACAGCCTCGGCATCCAGGTTGAAAAGCGTAAACGAGCAGAACAACCCATCCTCTGTTTCGACGGCGAGATCCGCCAGGTCCTCAACAACCTCATCGGCAACGCGCTCGACGCCATGAACCAGACCGGGCGCCAGCTGTTCGTTCGCAGTCGCGCAGGAACCGAGTGGCGCACCGGCCGCAAGGGCCTCTGGCTCACCATCGCAGACACCGGCTCCGGCATGTCCCCGGAAACCCGTCGGCGCATGTTCGAGCCCTTCTTCACCACCAAGGGCGTCAGCGGCACCGGTCTCGGCCTCTGGATCTCCTGCGAGATCATCAACCGCCACAAAGGCCTGCTGCTCATGCGCTCGAGTCAGCGAGCTGGCCGCTCCGGCACCGTCGCCGCAGTCTTCCTTCCGTTCGAAGCTGCATCCCGCTAGAAGCGCTCAGCGCGCACTCGGCGAAATAGCTTTCTCATGCACCTTCGTCGCTGGCGTACACGTTTCGCTGCCTGCGGGCGACGTGACGTCCGAACGTGGATCCTCCCGCTCGCGACGGTAGCTTCGAAGCGCGTAGCACAATGGGGTAGCCGTCGCGACGTGCACGGGTTCCCCCGCAGCCGCATAGACCGTGAACGGCGCGCCAACGTGGACCCGCATCCCGTCTTGCGCCGTGAACTCCTTGGGCACCGGAAACTCCTTGGGCACCGGGAACACCTTGGGCTCCGCCGCGTTCGGCACACCGGGTCCCCCAAAGTTGAACCGAGGCGCGTCAAAGGCCTGCGGCTTCGGCTGTGCCGTTTGCGCCCCGGCTCCGGAAACGCCGCACCCGCACAAGCACACGAACGAAGTGACCAACCCGATTCGCTTCAGCATCGTCGATGCCTCCGATGCCGGGAATTCTAGACCTGCGGTGGAACCCAGTCGAGCGCCTTCGCCGCACGTACCCGTCTCACTCAGGCCGCCTGCAGCACCCGCTCGTAAATCTCCGCCGTCTTCTGGTCGAAGCAGACAAACTCCACCAACTCCACGCCGCACCCATCCGCCATCTCCCGGCACGTCCGCACCGCAATCTCGGCCGCAGGCTCCTTCGGGTAGCCATAGATCCCCGTCGAGATGGCCGGAAACGCGACGCTCTTCGCCCCGTGCTCGCGCGCCAGCTCCAGCGCCCGCCGGTAGCAGCTCGCCAGCTTCTCCGGCTCACCCCGACCGCCGCCGTTCCACACCGGCCCGACCGCATGAAAGACCCACTTCGCCGGCAGTCGAAACCCCGGCGTCGCCTTGGCATCGCCCGTCGCGCATCCATGCAGCTCGCGGCAGGCCTCCACCAGCTCCGGCCCTGCCGCGCGATGGATCGCTCCATCCACGCCACCGCCGCCCAGCAGCGACGAGTTCGCCGCATTCACCACCGCATCCACCGTTCGCTTCGTGATGTCGCCCGTTACGACCCGCAGCGTCGCCATCGCACCCGCCCTTCGTGACCCTCGGATGCAGCCGCGACGCCAGAAAGTCGATCCGCCGCGATGCATCCCGCACCTCACCTGCATCCATTCACTGAACGGACCAGCCCGAATGCTAGACACGCGCTCTGCGACCCTGCCCGCCGCCGCCGATCCAGTCCGACCGCCGGCCAACGGCCCGTCACGGCTCGATCAAAAGCTCTCGCGTCGCCCTCCCAACCGCTGGGCAGGCATCGTCTTCGGTCTGGTCGTCGTCGCCGGCCTCGCCTACGTCGCCATCCGGCTTCACTCCGATCTCGCCCATGCACCGGAGATGTCCCTCAGCCCCTACGTGCTGCTCGGCTTCGCGCTGCTCATCGCCCTCGGCTTCGAGTTCGTCAACGGCTTCCACGACACCGCCAACGCCGTCGCCACCGTCATCTACACCCATTCGCTTGAACCCCACATCGCCGTCATGTGGTCCGGCCTGTGGAACTTCGTCGGCGTCATGGTCAGCTCCGGCGCGGTCGCCTACACCATCATCTCGCTGCTGCCCATCCAGCTCGTGCTCAAGACCAGCCACGGCATCGGCTTCTCCATGATCTTCGCCCTGCTTGTGGCCGCGATCCTCTGGAACCTCGCCACCTGGCTGCGCGGCCTCCCCGCCTCCAGTTCGCACACCATGATCGGCTCCATCCTCGGCATCGGCATCTCCAACGAGCTCATGAACCGCGGCTCAGGTCTCGCGCGGCGTCGATTGGGAGCAGGTCCTCAAAGTCGCCAAGGCGCTCGTCTTCTCCCCGCTCATCGGTTTCGCCGGCGCCGCCATCCTGTACTTCGCCTTCAAAGCCCTCATCCGCAACCCAAAGCTCTTCAAGGCACCGGAAGGCGACGCGCCGCCCCCCTGGCCCATCCGCGCGCTGCTCATCTTCACCTGCACCGGCGTCAGCTTCGCCCACGGCTCCAACGACGGACAAAAAGGCATGGGCCTCATCATGCTCATCCTCGTCGGCACCGTCCCCACCGTCTATGCGCTCAACCACGCCATCGACCAGGGCAGCGTGCAGCCCTTCGCCCAGATCTCCACGCAGGTCTCAAACGGGCTGCAACCCTACGTCCAGCAGCCCTTCAACGGCGACCCCGGACTGGAGCTCGAGCACTTCATCGCGACGCGCAAGTACGCAGCCCGCCACCATCTCCGCGCTCCAGGAGATGGTCCTCGAAATCCGCGACGAGGCCGTCAACTACGGCTCCCTCGGCAGCGTCCCCGCCAACAACCAGGCCAACGTCCGCAACCAGATGTACCTCGTCAGCGGAACCATGCGTCTGCTGCCCAAATACGGGCCTAAGCTCAACGATTCGTGCACCAAATCGTTCAAGAACTACAAGACCTTCGTCGACAAATCCACCCAGTACATCCCCACCTGGGTCAAGGTCGCCGTCGCGCTCGCGCTCGGCCTCGGCACCATGGTCGGCTGGAAGCGCATCGTCGTCACCGTCGGCGAAAAGATCGGCAAGCAGCACCTCACCTACGCCCAGGGCGCCGCCGCCGAACTCACCGCCATGGTCACCATCCTCGGCGCCGACTGGTTCGGCCTGCCCGTCAGCACCACCCACGTCCTAAGCTCCGGCGTCGCCGGCACCATGGCCGCCAACGGCGCAGGCCTCCAGAAGGCCACCATCCGCAACATAGCGCTCGCCTGGTTCTTCACCCTGCCAGCCTCCGCCCTGCTCTCCGGCTCCCTCTTCTGGCTCTTCCAACGCCTCCACCTCTAGCGCCGCAACCCGCCAATCATCCCGGGTGCCCCATCTTCGCGCGACAGCGCTAAGTCGTCGGTCGCGCTCCCGCCCATCGTTGCCGGGAACGCCCTCCACTCAGTACGCCAAAGCCACACCATCCGCCCGCATCTCGCTAGCCGGCGGCATAAAACCGGTCCTCATGCCCACCAAAATCCGAGTGCATCACCTCGATCGCCCTCATACCGCCCGAACCCGCCATCCGTCGGCCCCAGCGGCCACCCCAGCGCCTTCAAGCGCCTCCTGCGTAGCCTGCGGCACCCCATGCTCCAGCCGCAGAATCCCCTTCGGGCTCAGCCCCGCCGGATCCTCACCCATCGTCTGTGACGAGCCCTCATGGTGCCACCGCGGGCTATCCGCCGACGACTGCACATCCAGCCCATAATCCACGCGGTTGACGATGATCTGCGCCTGCCCCTGCGGCTGCATATCGCCGCCCATCACGCCAAAGCTCAGCCACGGCTTGCCATCCTTCGCCGCAAACCCCGGAATGATCGTCTGAAACGGCCGCTTGCCCGGCGCATAGATGTTCGGGTGCCCATCCTGCAGCGAAAACAGCTCGCCGCGATCCTGGAACATAAACCCAAGCCCATCCGCCACCAGCCCCGACCCCATCCCGCGGAAGTTCGACTGGATGATCGACACCATCATCCCGTCCTTGTCCGCCGTCGTGAAGTACGTCGTATCGCCATGGCTAGGCGCCTGCCCCGGATACACCGGCGTCAGGATCTTGTGCGGATCGATCAGCTTCGCCCGCTCCGCCGCATACGCCTTCGAGTTCAACCACTCCACCGGCACCTTGCTGAAGTGCGGATCCGCATAAAACCGCGCCCGGTCCTCATACGCCAGCCGCTTCGCCTCAATCTGCACCTGCAGACTCTCCGGCGACTGGAACCCATACCCCCGCATATCGAAGTGCTCGATGATGTTCAGCATCTGCAGCGTCGCGAGCCCCTGCGTATTCGCGCCCATCGCATACACCGTCACGCCGCGATAGTCCGTCTGCAGCGGCGTAGGCCACTCCGCCACCATCTCGCGCAGATCCGCCCGCGTCATCCATCCGCCGATGCGCTTGAAGTACGCCTCAATCGTGTCCGCGATCGGCCCGTCGTAGAACGCATCCCGCCCACCCTGCGCGATCATCCCGTACGTCCGCGCCAGGTCCGGATTCCGCCGCACCTCGTTCTCGTTCGGCCCGCGTCCGCCCGGCGCATACGTCGCCATCGCGTTCTTCGGTCTCTTCCACGCCCGAGCCCTGCCGCAGAAACGCCGCCAGGTTCCGCTTGATGTACCACCCGATGATCTGCGGCGTCGGCGACCCGTTCTGGCAAGCCTCGATCGCCGGCTGGAACAGCTCCGCCCATGGCAGCTTGCCGTAGCGCTCATGCAGCGCCCACCACCCCGCCAGCGCCCCCGGCACCGACACGGTCACGGCCCCTAGCGCCGGCAGCACCTTCCGGCCATCCACCGTCCGCGCCCGCGACCGCACCGTCTCCAGGCTCAGCCCCTTCGGCGACCGGCCCGAGCTCGCCATACCCTCCAGCTTCTGCGTCTTCGGGTCCCACACAAACGCAAAGCAATCCCCGCCGAGCCCAGAACTCGTAGGCTCCACAAACCCCAGCACCGCGTTCGCCGCCACCGCCGCATCCGCCGCCGATCCACCCTTCTTCAGCATCTCGATCGCAACCTGCGTCGCCAGCGGATGCGCCGTCCCCGCCGCGCCATTCAGCCCCAGCGCCGGCGACCGTGACGCAAAGCTAGCCCCGCTAGGCCGGTCGCCCGCATGCACATCCGGGCGCTCAAACCGCTCCTGCCCCGGAGCCTGGAACTTGGTGTTCGACCCGCCAGTCTGCGCCGCTCCGCCCTGCCCCGGCCCGGCCTGCCCACCCCCATGCGACGAAGCCTGTCCCCACGCGAGCGGCGTTCCCACTGCCGCAGCAGCGGCCGGAAGTGTGGCAAGAAACCTGCGTCGACGCATCGGCAATTCTCCTTGGATCGTTCGAATCCTTCAACGATTGTGTGTCTGCAGAGTATCGCGACCCGAGCCATTCCGGCGCGTCTCCACTGGACAGCATCGCCGGTCGAACCTCTCTGGCGACGACCAACTGCCGCCTCCCCATTCCCTCCGCAATCCCACGAGCTCTCCGCGATTTACGCAGCCTCCAGCTCACGTTTGAACATCTAACCATTCATAAGCACACCGATGAAATCCGGGTCCGAGCTCTCCTCGTACTCCCCAGCTTTTCTGGCCCCCTGCCGGGGCGCCTAAACCCAGGAGTACGTTTGATTCCCACGCCACGCCTCGTCCGCGGCGCTGCCTTCGCAGCGTTCGTCGCTCTCTTGATGCCCAATGCAACACTCGCTGACCCCATCCCAGCGGCCCAGAAGCAGGGGTCCATGCACGGCTTCCTGGCCCTCCGCTCGCAGGATGGAAAGCTGCTCGCCATAGGCGACAACGTCAGCGTCTCTCACGGCGATGTTGTCGACTCCCGGCTCGTATTCCACTTCCGCGACGGCTCCATCGACGACGAACACACCGTCTTCCGCCAGCGCCGCACGCTCGAGCTGGTCAGCGACCACCACATCCAAAAGGGCCCCTCATTCCCGCAGCCGCTCGACATGAGCGTCGACGTCCCCAAGGGCGAGGTGACCTACCGTGAAGCAAAGGACGGCAAGGACGAGGTCAAGACCGAACACATGGACCTCCCGCCCGATCTCGCCAACGGTCTGGTCTCGGCCGTGCTGCAGAACCTCCCGGCCAGGACACAGGAGTTCAAAGTCTCTTACCTGGCCGCCAGCCCAAAGCCCCGCATCGTCAAGCTCGACATCAAACCCGACGGTGAAGACCGCTTCCGCATCCTGGGAGTCTCACGCGCCTGCGTCGCGCTACCGCATCCACATCGACCTCGGCGGGATCGCCGGTGTGGTCGCCCCGGTCATCGGCAAGGAACCCTCCGATATCCAAGCCTGGGTCCTGCGCGGTGAAGTGCCGGCGTTTCTGAAGATGGACGGCGCCTTGTACATGCAGGGCCCCATCTGGTCCATGCAGCTCGTCAGTCCCGAGTGGCCCTCCACGCGCCATTAGGCGCGAGCTCTTGCCCCTCCCCGCGCCGCGCACCTGAGTTGGTACACTCAGCCTGTCGCCCATGAGTCTGAAGGCCAAGATCGAAGCGGTCATCTACGCCGCGGAAGAGCCCGTCACGCTGCAACAACTCGTCGGCCTGCTCGGCCAGGAGGCGCAGGCCGAGCTCGACGCTGCCGCCGATCAACAGGGCGAACTCGCGCTCCTCGACACGCCCGAGACAACCGTCGTCCTCGAGGAGACCGAGTCCGGCGATCAGGACGCGCTGAACGCCGAGACCCTCGGTGACGCCGGCCTCGACAGCGGGACTCGAAACGCCGAAGCCGCGCCCGCCAAGAGACTCAAACCGCCCCGGAGCCCACCCCGCCCTCAGACGCCGCGCCAGAAACCGCCGCCGCCAGCACCGAAGCTCGGCCCGCCGCCGAAACCCCGCTCGACGCCGCTGGCAACGACGTCCCCCTCGAAGCCTCCGAACCTGCGGCAGAGCCGCCGGCCACCCCCGAGGCAAGCTCAGACGCAGAGCCAACGCCCAGCGCCTCCGAGCCAGCTCCAGAGCAATCGCCGACCGAATCTCAACCCGCAGTTCCCGCGCTCGCCGATCCCACACCAGCCGAAACCCGCACCCGCGAACGCCGCCTCCGCGACTACATGCGTTCCGTCCTCGACGCCCTCATCGCCGAGTACCGCGACACCGACCGCGGCCTCGAGATCCGGGAGATCGCCGGCGGCTTCCGCTTTGCCACCAAGCCCGAATACCACGACGCCGTCCGCGGCTTCGTCCGCTCGCTCAAACCGCCCCTCAAGCTCAGCCTGCAGGCGCTCGAAACGCTCGCCGTCGTCGCCTACAAGCAGCCCGTCACCGCGCCCGAGGTCTCCGAGATCCGCGGCGTCGACTCCGGCGGTGTCCTCGGCAGTCTGATGACGCGCAAACTCGTCACCACAGCCGGCCGGAAGCAGGTCATCGGCCGCCCCATCCTCTACAAAACCACAAAAGAATTCCTCCTCCGCTTCGGCCTCAAGGACTTGAGCGAGCTTCCCAGCATCGAAGAGTTCGAGCGCATGGCTGGGGAACTGAACGACGCCGTGCAGGAGGAGATCCCCATGCCCGTCCACCCCGAAGACTTCAAACCGGGTCCGCCCGTCGGCGACGCCGCCCGCAACATCGAACCCATGCGCAACGAGCACCACGCCCAGGCCGACGGCACCCCCAACGGCGACACGGACATGCACAGCGAAGAGCGCCTGACGCCCGCGCCGGACGGCCCCGGCGAGTTCACCGGGAATGAGACCGACCGGCCCACCGATAACCTCATCGACGGCCGCATGACCGGTCTGCCGCCGAACTACGACCCATCCATAGACGAAATGGCCGACTCGCCCGCCAACGACGCCGCCGTCCAGGGCGACGCCGCTCGCGACGCCACCGAAGCCGCCAACCGCGGGAGCAACGACTGATGTCCAACTACCCCGTAAGCCCCGCCGAAGTCCCAGACCGCGTCCCCTCCGACAACCGGCCAGACTTCAACGCCACCCCCGAAGGCGACAACGAGTACCTGCCCGACCAACCTCTTCCCGGCCCGGGTAACATGCCCGATCCACCGCAGCGCCCCAGGGGCAACGAGCCCCACCCCAAAGAGCCCATCCGCCCCGCCGAAGGCGTCTAGTGCCGCTGTCGCATGCGCCGGTCGTAGATGCGCATCTGCGCTGCGACCGCCTCGTTGGCCTTCTCCAGCGCCGCCTGCGTATCTTTGTCCAGGTCCGACCAGGCGCGTGTCACGCTTCTACGTTCGATCGAGTCCGGCTCAACGTTCCCATTCTGGTCGACCATGGCAGCCATCTGAAGCGTCACGGTCTTTTGCTGCGTATCGATCGACCCCTGGCGCACGCGGTACGCGATGCTTAGACAAGCGTCCACATGGGCCGCATCGCTGAATCCCCAGGCGATCTGGTTCGCGCGACACGCCTTCGGGGTCTTGTAAAACGTGAACATCGAAAGCACGTAAACACCCCGCGCCTCGTAATCGTCATAGTTCCGCGCCAGCCACTCCGGAACCGACACGTCAGGGATATACATCTCCACGTCGTGGTCAGACGACACCAGGAGAGGCGTCGACCACTGCTGCGTCTCATCCAGAACCTGCGCCGGCGTTCCCAATGCACCCCGTTGCACCACCTGCTGCGCTGACGCTGTCCCGACGGCCGCACACGCCATCCACAGCGCCCACTGGGCCGCTTTAGACCAGCGGAAAAGAACCTGCATGCCTCTCACATCTCTCATTCGTAGCGAGTCTCCGTTCACGCGCGCCGGAACACTCGTCCAGGTGGACGGCAGCCGGTCAGCATGCAGTCTATCCCGCTACTCGGCCACGGACCGCGACAGAGCCGAGGACAACCGATTCGCGATCGCGGACAGCAGACCGCCATCCGTGTCTTCCGCGCAACGCCTGCTGTGCAGCCCTGGTCGACCTCTCAGCTCTGTGCCGGATTCTTCGTATGCGGCTTCTTACCCAGCTCCCGCCAGTCGGTCTCTTTCATGTCGACCTTGTAATGCTTCGCCGCGGCCTGGATATTCGCAAACGCCTGGTCCCGCTCCTCGTCGCTGACACCTTTTACCTGGTCAAACCGCGCCAGCGCGGCCCGCACATGCGAGGCATCCGTCATCGGCTCCTTGCGCTCCTTCGGGAACGCATACACCGAGTCCGGCAGCTCTTTCTTGTCCTTGCTTGAAAGCGTTCCGTGTTCCTCGTGCGGCTTCCACGTCGTCTTCATCGCGCGTCTCCTGCCGGCGATCGGGCCGGATACGCTATACGATGCGCCTCAGTCCGCGGCCATCGGATGCACGCGCTCCACCTCAACCAGCGTCGAGTAAAACGTCGCCCCGCCGCCGATATCCGTCAGCCGCTGGCTAGTAAGCGCATTCACATTCGCCGCCCTCGGCCGAAAGCTTGTGCCAGTCCAGCCGCGCCGCAACCACGCCCGCCGGTACACTCGGGCCCACACGAGCCACAAGCTCAATCCGCCCGCGCCCATTCCGCACCTGCACCGCGTCCCCACTCGCAATCCCGCGCGCAGCCGCATCCTCCGCGTGCATCTCCAGGACGCCCGCCGTCCGCCGCTCCATCGTCTGGTGCCCCGGCAGGTTCGCAAACGTGCTGTTCATGTAGTTGTCAGCCTTGCGCGAAAGAAACTCCAGCGGAAACACAGACGCGGCCCCCAACCCGGGTGCCGTGAAAGCCGGGTGCCCCATCTTCGCTCGCAGCCTCATCGCGAGCTAAGGTGGGCTCGCCCCCGCCAACAGTCTGCGCAGCCCCCACGGTCTCCGAACCAAACCGCGACTCCGTATTCGCCCGCCACTCCGGCAGCGGCAACATCTCCGCCTTCCCACTCGCGCGTCCTGAACCAGCTCGCATCAGCGAACGGCAACACATCCCCGCTGTCGGTCCGGGGCATCGCCAAAGGAATCTGCTTCCGCTCCCGCAGGGCCTCAGGCGTCACCTCCGCAAACCACGGATGCGCGCTCTCCAGGGCCTGCGCGATCAGTTCATTGTCCGTATCTCTGAACGCCGCTTCCTCAAACCCCATTCGCCGCCCCAGCTCCGCAAACATCCACACATTGCTCCGCGCCTCACCCAGCGGCTCAATCGCCCGCTCCGAGTACTGCGTCACATAATGCCCGTACGCCCCCATCAGTTCGTTGTGCTCCAGGAACGTCGTCGCCGGCAGCACAAAATCGGCATAGTCGGTCGTGTCGGTAAAGAACTGCTCATGCACGACCGTGAACAGATCGGCGCGCCGCAGCCCCGCAAGCACCCGGTTCGAATCCGGCGCCACCGCCGCCGCGTTCGAGTTGTACACAAACAGCGCCTTCACAGGAGGATCGTTCAACTCCGTCAGCGCCGCCCCAAGCTCATTCATGTTGACCACCCGGCTCGGTCGCCCAAGCGGGCTCTTCGACATCAACTCCGGCATCTGCAGACGAGCCTGGTTGAACGGAAACGCTCCCGAGGTCGACAACAGAACCCCACCGCCCCGCTGCTTCCACGACCCCGTAATCAGCGGCAACATCGCCACCGCACGCGCCGCGGTTCCGCCGTTCTCACCGCGCTGGATGCCATAGTTCAACCGGATCGCCGCAGGCCGCCGACCCTCGCGCCCAGCCTCGCCATACATCCGCGCGAGCCGCTCAATCGTCTCCGCCGCAAGCCCCGTAATCTCCGCCGCCCGCGCCGGCGCATGCTCCGGCTTCAGCGCATGCTCACGAAGCTGCTCCCATCCATTCGCGCACGCTTCGAGATACGCCCGATCCTCGTACCCATCCCGGAACAGCACATGCATCATCGCCAGCGCAAGCAGCCCATCCGTCCCCGGCCGAATCGCCAGCCACTCATCCGCCAGCGCCGCCGTCCGCGTCCGGTAGGGGTCGATCACCACCAGCTTTGCGCCCTTGCGCCGCGCCTCCTCAATGAACGGCCATAGATGGATGTTGTTGCCGTGAATGTTCGCCGCCCAGGCGATGATGAGCCCCGCCTCCGCGAAGTCATTCGGCGCCGGCCCAAGCCGCGTGCCATACACGCTGTTCAGCGCCGCGACCCCAGCCGTCGCACAGATCGTCCGGTCCAACTGCGACGCCCCAAGCCGGTGGAAGAACCGCCGGTCCATCGACCCATACCCGAGCTGCCCAATGGTCCCCGCATAGCTGTACGGCAGAATGCTCTCCGGCCCAAACTCATCGCTGATCCCCTGCAACCGAGCCGCAATCCCGTCCAGCGCCTCATCCCACGAGATCCGCTCGAACGCCTCCGTCTCGCTTCCAAACGGCAGCGGTCCCTTCGGCACACCCCGCTTCCGCCGCATGGGATACAGCAGCCGCTGCGGCGAATACACCCGGTCCAGGTACCGTGCCACCTTGCCGCAAAGAAACCCCCGCGTCACCGGATGCGACGGGTCACCCTGCATCTTCACCGCGCGCCCCGTCAGCTCATCCACCGTCACCAGGACCCCGCAGGAATCCGGGCAATCATGCGTACAAACGGCATGGACCTCGCGTGTCGGCATACTCCCATTGTAGGCTTCCAGCACTGATCCGCCTCGCCCAGCAGCCGCCTCGAACGTTCCCCAGGAGCCCGCCCATGCCGCATCTGACCCATCTCGCCCGCCTGTTCCCCAAGCCCCTGATTGCCTTCACCTTCGCCGCCCTGGCGCTCCTTCCGTCGTCTGCTGCCGCGCTCGCCGCCCCGCACCCACCCGCCGCGTCGCCGCGCACATCGTTCCAGGCCCAGCCCGCCTCGCACTCCGGGGCGCGCTTCAACGCGGACGCCGCGGCGATCTTCGCCATGCTGAACCACCAGGCCGCCGACTGGAACCGGGGCGACCTCGAGGCCTTCGCCTCCGGCTACAAAAACTCGCCCGACATCCTCTTCATGGGCCGCAACATCAGTCGCGGCTACGACGGCATGCTCGCCACCTACAAGGCCCACTACCCCACCCACGAGGCCATGGGCACCCTCAGCTTCACCAACCTCGATGCCCAGGAGCTCGACGCCCAGTTCGCCACCGTCACCGGCCGCTTTCACCTCGAGCGCAACGCCGCTGGTGGCGGCAACGCAGACGGCTACTTCCTCCTCGTGGTCGAAAAAACACCTCAAGGCTGGAAGATCGTCCGCGACGACAGTACCGTGCTCCCACCCGACTCCGCCACCCACTAGCGCTGTTTCGTTCAGGCACT
The DNA here is from genome assembly GCA_963795955.1 of uncultured Verrucomicrobiae bacterium. Classification (GTDB taxonomy): domain Bacteria; phylum Acidobacteriota; class Terriglobia; order Terriglobales; family Acidobacteriaceae; genus Granulicella. The sequence goes on along the minus strand of CAWCJK010000001.1, from coordinate 448,395 downwards.
ATCGCGTCAATCCGCTGACGCTACGGAAGAACGCTAAGGTGCGTTGATCCGCATCCCGCAGCGCCTCGTCCGCAAACCCGTGTCCCTGATCCGCGTAGATATGACTCTCGCACCTGAAGTGTTCCAACTGGCACAACCGGATTAACTGCTCCGAGTTCCGCACCGGTATGTTCTGGTCACGCCCGCCATGCAGAATCAGCAACGGCGGCATTCCCTTCAGTTTGAAGAAAAACGCATCCGGCAGACTCCCGTACCAGTCAGCGATCCCCGCCACCGGCAATAGCTGCGACCCGGCCGCGAGTGCAATCGAAGCACCGAGCGAATATCCGACCACCAACACCCGCCGCCCCCGGTAATCCGGGCTCTCCGAACACAGCTTCACCAGCCCGCCCAGCGCCGCGACCCACCGCTGGTAATTCTCCTCCGACGGGTCCTTCGAGCGAGCCGCGTCAAAGTAGTGCAGCAACAGCGTGGTGTACCCATGATCCGCGAAGTACTGCGCCTGCGACCGATACAGCGGCGCATCCGGTCCGCTGCTGCCGGGAAGCACGATCACCACCGGCGACCCTGCCCCGCCGTCGCCAAACACCTCGTACACAACCGCCGTCCCGCACTCACAAAGCTCGCCGACACCGGCTTTTGCGCCTGCAGAACACAAACGCACAGCAGCAATCACACAACAATCCACAGACACGCGTCACCGCAGTCCCTCGCCGAACACACGATTCACACCGAGCCCACCGCCTATTCCAAACTTACGGCCGGAGCCCAGGAACTCGCTCGCATTGAGATAGCAGCTGACTAAGCTCGTTTCACTCCACGCAGCCGCGTCGCCAGAACCAGCACGCCACCACCAAGTAGCGCGAAGCTCCCTGGCTCAGGCACTGGAGCGAGACTCCCCTGAGTCAGCGGATCGGGCGGGGCACCCGCCGCCGGTACCAGGTACGAATCCTCCGACGCAAGGCACCCCGATCCCTGAACACACAACGGCCCGCCGGTGTACCCGACGAGCGAGCCCGTCGGCACCGTCAGGGACAGGTACGTCCCCGGCCCAAGCAGATTGTTGTAGTCAAACTGGTAATACGCGCCCATGTCGGGGCCTTGGCCCGTGGGTGCAATCGCCAGATCGTACTCGAACAGACCGAAATTCAGAACCAGCTCCGAGTCGGTAATCACGCCCGTCGTTGTGTCCACGGTCACGGTGCCTCCGAGCGTCGTTCCGCTCGCAAACCTTCCGTTCAGGCCGAAGGTGGAAAAGCTATCGGCACGCGCTGCACACGGCATCGCAAAGACAAGCGCAGAAGCAACGACGATCAAACGACGCATAGACTGGCTCCGCTCACAGCATCTGAGGCCAAATCGGTTGCGAATCGGTTGCGGGAAGGAGACCCTGCAGATGAGGTCACCCGAGGACGAAGTGACACTCGTCTGCCGTGATCCTATTCTTCCGAGCCGCGCCGCCGTGTCGTCTTCCGCCTAAGCGCCGCTATCTTTCTGCGGGCCGATGCATCAGCCCGACATCCGCAAACCCAGCCAGATGGGCCGCCGATACCGTCTCCGCAACCGCCTGGTAGTCCAGCCTCGGATCTCCCGCGACAAAGACCTGCGGCCGCACTTCGCAGAGCACTCGCCTGCTTCAACTCGCGCACAAGCCCCGCCTGATCAACTCCGCGGCCATCGACGCGATAAGCCACACCGCCCGCAACTCCGGGCAACACCTCCACCACCACGGGCGGCGCTGCAACCGCGCTCGCCCGCGACGCCGGCTGCGGAACCAGCGCGTCCAGCCCACGCGGCGACACCGGCACGATCACCATGAAGATGATCAACAGCACCAGCAGCACGTCAATCAGCGGTGTGACATTGGGTGCAGCAGAAAGAGAAGAAGACGAAGGAGAGAACGCCATAACACCACCTCACAAGAAGGGGCGAGCGCTCGATCTCAGTGCGCGTCATCGTTGCGAGATGACGCCGTTTAGCCCCGAAGAACGCTGGGCGGTGAGGCGGAAACCTCACCGCCCGCGAGAGCGCTCCTGGTGCTCGTTACCGGTTTAGCCCTGCAGCTAAACCGTGCAGTTCCAAACCGTCTTAGTGACCGGCCTCAACCTGCGGGGTGATGATGCCGATGTTCGTGACATCCGCTGCGTGACCATAACCGATCACCTGCGCGATGGGACCGAAGTCCAGCTTCGGATCGCCCTTCACGAACATCACCTTCTCCGTACCGGATCGCGAAGATCTTCTGTCAGTTCCGGCGTGAGAGCCTGCTTCGCGAACGGCTGGTCGTTGATCTTGTAGGACAGGTTGTTGCCCGCACCGGGCTCGACCTGCACCACGATGGTGCGCTGGTTCGGCTGCTCCTGCGTCGGGTTCTTCGGCGGCTGCGGAACCAGCGCCTCCAGGCCCTTCGGGTTGTTCGGCACGATGACCATGAAGATGATCAACAGCACCAGCAGCACGTCAATCAGCGGAGTTACGTTGATGTTGGCGACCGATCCACCGCCGCCCCCGCCACTCATTCCCATATCTGTACCTCCACGCGGCTTCCACGAGCGCTTTCGCCCGGCAGCCGCAGGGCTCTAGTGGTTCTCGTTAACGGAATCCGTCAACAGGTTCAACTGGCTGACACCACCGGTGCGCAGCGCATCGATCGCGGTCATCACATCGCCGTAGTTCGCGCGTGTGTCAGCACGGAAGTACACCGACTTGTCATCGCCCGGATTGGTCTTCTTCGCCTCTAGCGCGGCAACCTTCGATCCGAGGTCATCCTTCGTCACACGGTCACCGCCCACGAAGAAATGCCCGTCGCGCGTGACCGCCACGTTGATCGCGTCTTCCTTGTTGGCGTTGTCCATGATCGTCGCCGCCGTCACAACCGGCAGATCGACGTTCACCTTGTTGTTCAACATGGGGGTGACGACCATGAAGATGATCAGCAGCACCAGCATCACGTCCACCATCGGTGTGACGTTGATGTCGGAGTTGACCTTCTTTCCTTCGTCCCTCTTTGCTAGTGACATAGCCTTCGCTCCGTCCGGATGGGGTCATCCGGCGCGCCGCCCTTGCGGCGCTTCCATTCCCTGGCAGGGAAGCGGGTCCGTGTTCACTACACCGGACCCGCAGCCCTTAAGAGAGTTCCTGCGGTACAGACGATTTAGCGGTGCGACTGCTTGATGAAGTAATCCACCAGCTCCGACGAGCTGTTGTCCATCTCGACGTCGAACGCCTCAACCTTGTTCGTGAAGTAGTTGAAGAGCATAACGGCCGGGATGGCGACAAGCAGACCGAACGCCGTCGTTACCAGGGCCTCCGAGATACCGCCGGCCACAGCGCCGATACCGGTCGCCTTCGAGCTCGCGATCGACTGGAAGGCGTTCAGAATGCCGACCACCGTACCGAACAGCCCGATAAACGGTGCCGTCGATCCGATCGTCGCCAGACCGCCGAGACCCTTCTTCAGCTTCGCGTGAACGATCGCCTCAGAGCGCTCAAGTGCGCGCTTCGAGCTCTCAACCTGCTCCTCTGTGATCGCGCCACCCGAACCGAACGAACGGAACTCCGTCAGACCAGCGGTAACAACCTCGGCAAGGTGCGACTTCTTGGACTTGTCGGCAACCTTGATCGCCTCGTCCAGACGGCCTTCCTTCAGAGCGTTCGCAACCCGCGGCGCAAACTCACGCGACTGCTTACGGGCTGCCGAGAAGTAGATCGCACGGTCAATGATCACGGCCAGCGACCAGATCGACATGATGAAGAGAATGATCACGACCGCGCGTGGCGAGATTACCCATGTGACCCCAAAGCTGCATGGGGCTGAAGCCGACTTCGCCGCCCTGGTCCTGAAGGAACATGGCGAGCGAGGCGGTGGAGACGTGGGCAGTGTGTACGAGATGAGCGAGAATCACGTGTTTCTTTCCTCCTGGGGTCAGGTGCGAGGGGAGATCTTTTTGTTACGTCCGCGCCGCTTGGGGCGCGACGGGGAGGTTCTTTTTCAGCACGGCAGCTTCGGCTACCGCAGCGGACAAGGACAAAACTTTGGGGCGCGTGCTTGCAATTCTTGCAGTGTCCCGTTCTGGAGCAACACTACCCTGCCTGTGGGGAACAGCCCATCCCACAGGCAGGGCAGCGCGTTACGCACAAGGTCTCAGCCACCGTTGAGGTTGAAGTTCACAGTGATCGTCGTGTTAACCTCCGTCGGCTCACCGTTCAGCATATACGGCTTGTACTTCCACTGCTTCACTGCGTCGATCGCCGCTCCGGTCAACATCGCCGGCCCGCTCACAACGCTCAGGTCCTCAATGGTTCCGCTCTTCGAGATCTTCGCCGCCAGCACAACCGTTCCGCTGAGGCGAGCCGAGCGAGCGATCGCCGGATACGTAGGCTGTACACGGGTGACGAGCTGACCCTGCATCACACCGCCGGAAATACGGACCGGGCCACTCTTCTTGACCGCGATCACAGGTCCGCCAGTGCCTTCACCGGTCCCGCTCGGGCTTCCAAACAGCGAGTTCGGATTGCCGCCCGAGCCGCTGCTCAGATCAGCGCTCGCCGATCCCGGAGGCGGCGGCTGTCCGGTGTCCTTCATCATGTTGATGTTCTTCGGGATCTTCGCAGGCGCACGCAGCGTCTGGTCGATCTCCGACGGAGCTGCCATAGCCGCGTGCGGCACCACGGTCGGTGTCGGCGGAGGCGGCGGTGGCGGCGGAGGCGGCGGTGGTGGCGGTGGTGGCGGCGCTGTGAGGGAGGCCGACATCATATTTTTCGGCAAGGCCTCCGGATACATCAGCGGGATCAGAATCAACAACGCAAGAATGGCGCCGTTGATCGCAAACGTGACGATCATCCAGTACCGGGACTTCGTCCTGATTCTGCCGGTGGATTCAACTAATGAGTCTTCGAACATGAGGACAACCTCGGGGCTTGCGAGCGCAGCTTGTTCTGCTTAGACACCGGGGTGACGGATTTTGTTCCCGGGAAATTCATGTGCCCAGAAGGTGGTGCAATCCCACCTTTGGGGTGTCCCATATCCGAGCCAGGTACCACCCCACACCTGCCGCGAACGTCACCCGTGCCCTGGCTGATGTCCCGATCGCCGCACCGCTCGCAGCCTCCCCGTACACACGAAAACGGCTGCAGACGCGCAGCCGTTTCGGTTTCCCAAGTGAACGCCGCCTACCGCCGGACAACCCTCGCCGCCGGAAGTGCCGCGCGCTTGCCCTTCGCGCTCCGCCAATCCTGGTACGCCACCAGCATCGGTGCGGCCACCGCAATCGACGAGTACGTTCCGATCAGGATGCCGACCACCAGCGCAAAAGAGAATCCATGCAGCACCTCGCCGCCGAAAAGGTACAGGCTCAGCACCGTCAGAAACGTCAGTCCCGAGGTCAGCACCGTCCGGCTCAGCGTCTGGTTGATCGACCGGTTCACCACCTGCGACAGCGTCTCGCGGCGGCTCAGGGCCAGGTTTTCGCGAATACGATCGAAGACCACGATCGTGTCGTTCATCGAGTAGCCGATCAGCGTCAGGATGGCCGCGATCACCGTCAGCGTGATCTCCTTGTTCATCAAGCGAGAAGAACCCGACCGTGATCAGCGTGTCATGGAACACCGCCACCACCGCCGCAACGCCGTAGATCAGCTCGAACCGGAACCACAGGTAGATCAGCATGCCGATCAGCGAGTAGATCGTCGCCAGCCACGCCTGGTGCTGCAGTTGCTTGCCCGCCGTGGGTCCGACGATATCCACCGACTGCACTGAAAATCCGGAGTCATGGTAGTTCGCCGAAAGCGCATTCTCCACCTCGGCACGGCCCTGGTCATGCGCCGTGTCCTGCGCGGTCGACTGCGGCAGGTTGATGATCTCGTCGTTCTGCGTGGCCCCGCTCGCCGCGCCCGCGGGCGCGGAGATGCGCTGCACGCGCTCGTCACGAATGCCCGCCGCGTGCAGCGCCGCGCGGATATGCTCTTCGTTCGGCGGCGCGTCGAAGTGCACCGTCACCTGCGTTCCGCCGCGGAAGTCAACTCCCAGCGGAATGTGGTGCCAGAACGCCATGCTCAGAATGCCGGCGACCGAAAACAGGAGAGAAAAGGCCAGGAAGTACCACTTCCGTCCCAGCCAGTCGATCTTTACCTCGCGAAACAGTTCCACGTCAGTCTTTATCCCTTGGCGGCCAAACCGCAACGTGCCGCAACCAAATCCCTAATCCCTGTTCCCTAATTCCTGCCGTTAAATCGACAGCGCCGCGCCGCGCTCACGCTTCTGCAACAACCAGTCGAAGATCACGCGCGACACAAACACCGCGGTAAACAGGTTAGCCAACAGACCGAACACCAGCGTGACCGCGAAACCCTTCACCGGCCCCGTGCCGAAGATGAACAGAATGCCTGCCGAGACGATTGTCGTGATATGCGTATCGACGATCGTGATCCAGGCGTGTGCAAACCCGTCCTGCACCGCCGCGGCCGAGCTCTTTCCGAGCCGCAGCTCTTCACGGATGCGCTCAAAGATCAGTACGTTCGAGTCCACGCCCATACCGATCGTGAGGATCACGCCCGCAATGCCCGGCAGCGTCAGCGTCGCGTGGCTGAAGCCCATGCAACCCAGCAGGATCACCAGGTTCAGGACCAGCGCCAGGTCCGCGTTGATGCCCGCGCCGCGGTAGTAGATCAGCATGAAGATCATGACCGCCAGCATGCCGGCGACAGCCGCCACGACGCCCTGGTGAATGCTCGCCGCGCCCAGCGACGGCCCCACCGTCCGCGTCTCCAGGTACGAGATCGACGCGGGCAGCGACCCGGTCCGCAGCATCATGCTCAGGTCCTGCGCCTGCTGCTGCGTGAATCCGCCCGTGATCTCGCCCGAGTCGCGGATGGCCGATTGGATCGTCGCGACCTCGCGGACCCGGTTCTCCAGCACGATGGCCATCTGCCCCGTGCCCTTGTTCGCGTCCGTGTACTTATAGAAGCGGTCGCCCGCGTCGGTCGTCAGGTTGAACGTGATGTCCGGCCGGCCGTTCTGGTCCTGGGACGGCTGCGCGTCGCGGAAGTCCGGTCCCTGCACGATGGAAGCCCGCTTCAGCACCCAGACCTGGTCCGGCGCTCCCGCCGCTCCCGAGCCCTTCATCAGCACTTCATCCGGCGGAACCGCGCCGTTCAGCGCCTGCAGCGCGGACTGCTCATCCGGGTACGGCGGCCCCACAACCTCGTGAATCTCCAGCTTCGCCGTCGACTGGATGATGTTCTCCACGCGCGCCGGATCGCTCACACCCGGCAACTGCACCAGGATCTGGTTGTCGCCCAGGCCGTACTGCTCGATCACCGGCTCCGACACGCCCAGCGCGTCCACGCGGCTGCGAATCGTCTCGATGGACTGCTGCAGCGTTCGCGCCTCGAGGTCACGAATCGCCGCCTGCTTCATCGTCATCGTGTAGCTGTTGGCCCCGACCGGCGTCACGTCGTACGCCTGGTACGCGGTCCCATTCAGCACCTCGCGAACAGCGCTCGCCTGCGTCGGCTGGAAGCCCGAAACCGTGATGACCTCCGGCTTGGCCGGATCCAGCTTCGCCGCTGTCGCTCCGGTCGCCGTCAAATCCCCGTGCAAGCCGCTGCACATCCGTATCGGTCGCCGAGTTCACGGCCTCCGCCACATGCACCTGCAACACAAGGTGCGTGCCGCCCCTGAGGTCCAACCCCAGGTTGATGCGGCGCGTCAGCGATTCCTTGATCCCACCTCGCGGAATCCCGAAGATCCCGTAAACGCAGATCACCAGTACCGCGACGATGAAGCCTGCTTTTCCGGCCAGATTCTTACCCATTCCGCTCTTCTGCCGTTTCCCTTACGCCTTTCAGCGCCGGTCCCGGCCCCTTCCTCAGCTGTTCCCTTATCGGTGCTCTTGTCCTGTTTCGCCTTAGCTCTTGGCCGGCTCTTCGGTCGTGACCGCGGCAATGGCGCTCTTGACGATCTCGAACTTCACTCCGTCCGGCTGCGTCTTCACGACCACGGCGTCATCCTTGATGCTCACCACCGTCCCGCGCATCCCGCCGGTGGTCGTCACCCGATCCCCGGTCTTCAGCGAAGACAACTGGCTCTGCCATTGCTTCTGCTTCCGCTGGTTTGGAGCGATCAGCAGAAAGTACATCGCCGCAAACATCAGCAGCAGCAGCGGCAGCCCGGTAAACGACCCCAGGGCTCCACCTGCCGCGAACATCGCCCAACCTAACGCAGCCAAACTCACCGTCACCGAATCTGCTCATCCGCCGCGAGCGCGCCTGTCGCAGCGCCGCAGCGTCTTTCCGTATCGAATCCTGGGCGGTCCATCTCCGCCAGCACCTCCCGCGCACACAAACGCGAGGGCGCGAAGCAACGCACACCCAAGCCTCCAGCATCGCGGCTCCGGCCCCACATGTCAAGATTTCCGCTCCGCACAGTGCCTCCCCCGAGCTACAACCTTCCGGGCGAGCTCCGTCCGCCCGAACCCGCCATCACAACATCTCTACGTGATCTCTACGTGCCGCCCGGTCCCCATCAGGCGCCCCAAGGCCATGGGCTACGATGATCTTCCATGGTCGCCCCGGACCCACAATTTCACCGAAGCGCTATCCTGCACCTCTTCAATCACGCGCAGCTTTTTCTCTTCCTCGGGGACGCGATCATCACCATCGGCCTTCTTGCAGCCGCGTTTGCGCTCCTCCGCCGCCGCTGGGACCGTCCTCTCCTCTGGTTTGCCCTGTTCGCGGTCCTCTACGGCCTTCGCCTCTGTCTCAACTATCAGCTTCTCTGGGCTTTGCAGCTTCGCCCTCCCGTACTGCAGCGCATCACGGTAGCCATCGGGTTTCTCATCCCGATCCCGGCCTTTTTCTTCTTCCGTGACTTGGACCTGTTCGGCGGTAAGGGCCGGAATCTTTGCAACATCGTTTGGCCGGTCTCCCTTGGCCTCGCCCTCGCTGAGCTCGTCTTCGGCAATCAACCGCTGATTCGTCAGGCGAACAACCTCTTCGTCCTGGCCGCGCTCCTGGTTGTCGTCATCCTGCTGGTTCGCACGGGTTCCACTTCGCGCGACGTCACTCTCATCCGCCGGGGTCTGTTCTTCTTCGTCGCGTGCGCGGTTTATGACAACGTCACCGGTCTGGTGGGTTGGTATCTCAATATCGAGCCCTTCAGCTTCGTTGTGCTGCTCGCCGCTCTCGGCATAGTCGTCGGCCGCCGCACCCTTGCTACGGAGCAGCAACTCACGACCCTCCAAAAAGAACTCGAGATTGCTCAGGAGATTCAGCTCTCCATCCTGCCCTCCGCGTTTCCCCGCTCCCGAAGCTTCCGTGTCGCCGCCCGGTATCTGCCCATGACCTCCGTTGCCGGGGATTTCTACGACTTCCTGCTGGCAAACGACTCCGAGGCAGCCCTCCTCGTCGCCGATGTCTCCGGACATGGCATTCCCGCCGCTCTCATCGCCTCTATGGTGAAGCTGGCTGCGACCAGCCAACGTGCCCACGCCGACAGCCCCGCCGATCTGCTCCACGGCATGAATCAGACGCTCATGGGCAATACCCAGCGCCAGTACGTCACCGCAGGGTACGTCTACCTCAACGCCGATCTTCAGGAACTCCGCTACTCCGCGGCCGCACACCCGCCCATGCTCCTGCTTCGAAACGGCCAAATCACGGAGATCGTCGAAAACGGGCTCATGCTGGCCGCCTTCGACTTCGCCACGTACGCCACGCGGATACACCCCATCGAACCCGGCGATCGCCTCGTCCTGTACACCGATGGCCTGCTCGAAGCCGCCAACATCCATCAGGAGGAGTTCGGCCCGGATCGCCTCCACGCCCTCATCCGCGAGACCGCCAGCATCTCTCACACCGATGCCGCCGACAGCATCATCTCGTCCGTCCAGCGATGGTCAGCCGCTCAAACCGACGACCTCACCGTTCTGCTCTGTGACTACGCCGTGTAGCTCTCCGCCGGGCCTTGCCTACTGCGAACTGGTCGTGACGGGCGTCACATTCAAGCTCAAGCCTGTCAGGTCGCTGTCCACCACCGTCACCGACTCCTGCAACGGCTGAAACCGAACCGTGCTCCCCGACGTGCCCGATCCAGCACCACCGCGGCCCGCGCCCATAACATTCGCGCTCGCATTCACCCGCAGCGTGTAGTTCCCCGCCGGCACATACGGAACGGAAAAACTCCCGTCCGCGTTGATGATCCCCATCCGGTTCAGGCTCGAGTCCGTCTGGTCCGTCAGGTTCACCGACCCCGATCGCACCGCCGCGCTCGTCGAACTCACCGTCCCCGAAACGTTGTGCAGCGCCCCCAGCCCCAGCGTCACCGGGACGTCGTCACGCTCCTCGCCCGGCGCCACCGTGATCGCCGTCGCATCCGTGCGGCGCATCTTGTCCGGCGCATACACCGCCAGGTTCAGCGTCCGCATAAAGCCTCCCGTATCGCCTGGACGCTGAGGCGCGGGGGCCTGCACGTTCGCGCGCAGCACATACGTCCCCGGCGCCAGCCCCGAAATCCGGAACCGCCCACGGTCATCCGTCGTCGCGTTATTGAACCCGCCGAAAGCCAACAGCGCACCGACGATCCGCCCCGGCCCCTGTCCCTGTCCCGGCCCCGGCAGTTGCGAGGCGCTCGTGCTCGCGGCTCCGGTCGTCGGCGCCGTCTGTGTACTTACCTGCACGCCACTCGCCGGGCTGCCGTCGTCCCACATCACCGTCCCGGCGATGACGCCGCCGCGCTGCAACATCAACTGCGTCGAGGCCCCGCCCGCACCGACGTGCACCTCCGGGGTGCCCGCGGCAGCCGCCCCGACGTCCGTACCCGCGCTCAACGCCGCCTCAATCGCGACGATCTGGTTCACATACCCGGTCATCTGCCCGACAACAAAGTAGTCCCCCGGGTCAACATTCTGGATCGCGAAGTTCCCGTCCAGGTCCGTGCGCCCGGTCAGGCGCCGCCCCCGACCCCCAAAACTGCCCTGGCCCTGCTGCGTGGCCGCAGGCAGCAGCATCACCTCCGCAAATCGCGCCGGCCTCTGCGTGTCCCCGCAAAGAACGCGCCCCAGTCACCGTGTACCCCGTCGCCGCTGGGGCAACCGGCTGGATCTGCGTCACCACCTGCGCTCGCGCCACGTCCCATCCGGCCGCGAACACGCCGAAGCACAACAGCCCCGCACCCAGCAGCCGTTGCACACGCCTCTTCCGATACTCGCTCGCTGTTCTCATGGACTGCACTTGCTTGGACGCGGGCCAAAGCGTTCCAGCTAGCTCTTCGAAGCCCGACCCTCGACCCCGCGGCCTTACTCCTTCAACAACTCGCCAAAGTCCGGCTTCTTCTTGATCTCCGCCGACGGCCGCACGTCCACATTCTGCCCACTCACATCGCTGTCCGTCACCACCACCGCCGCTTTGCCTTCCTCATAGCTCCGCACCGTCTCCGGCGTCTCCATCCTGATCAACCCGGTGGCCTTCTTCGTCGAAGGCCGCGTGTCTTCCGCATCCGTGACCGTCAGCGCGTAGGTCCCCGGAGGCACCAGCGTCACCGTGAAGTTCCCGGTCGCGTCCACCCCGGCCGAACGCACAAAGTCCTTATCACTGGTATCGGTCAGCTTCACCACGCCCGAGTTCACTCCATGGCCATCCTCTGCCGACCGAATCCGCCCGCTCACCGTATGCATCGAGCCCAGCCGGATCGTGATCTCCTGCTCCCGCTCCTCCCCCTCCGTCAGCTTCACCGTAGTAGCGGAACTCTTATGCACCTTGTCCGGCGCGTACACCACCAGCGGCGTCGCCGCCATCATGCTGCCTATCTGGAACGCCCCGCCCACCACCGCAATCTGCGCTCCCGTACTGACGTTCGCCCGAATCACATACTCCCCCGGCAATAAGCCCGCGATCCGGTAGTGGCCCTGGTCATCGCTCATCTGCATCAGCCCATTCACCGCGCTCATACCGGCCAGCATCGCGAACTGCGGCGGCAGCTTGTTCTCCTTGCCCGTGCGCTCTGCCAGTACCATGGTGCGCGTCACAGGCGCGCCGTCATCCCATACCACCCGCCCGATAACCGCCGCTCCGCGTTCCGACGAAAGCTCGACATCACTGGTGTGGTCCGCCGCCACATGCACCACGGCAACACCGGGCAACGGCTTCTTTGGGTCCGCCCCCGCTGCGTAGGCCGCCTGCACCACCGCCGCAGGCTGCACATACCCTGCAACCGACGAAAACGCGTAGTAATCGCCGGGCGGCACATCGCTCAGCGCAAAGCTGCCATCCAGCCCCGTCTGCCCCTGCACAAGGTTCGCGTTCATCGAGGTCTTGAACGTCGCCTTCATCGCCGCCATGTCGTTCGGGTTCGGCTCCGCCTGGTTCAGCGTCACCTCCTTCGGAATCCCAAACAACATCACGCCCGCAAACCGCGCTGGCCGCTCCGTGTCCGCACAGACCACATGGCCAGTCACGGTGCCTGTTCCCGTAGCGGAAACCGGCGCGGTCTGCGCCTCCGCCAATCCAGCCAGACCGCAGACGACCAACACCAAACTGCAAGCACCAAAACAAGTTGCCGAGCGCATCGTGCAGCCATCCTACCCGGGAACAGGTTGCAGCACATCATTACTTCGGTCCGGCCGAAAGTACACGACCGTCTGCAGATCCATCACGCTGTGCAGAACCATCGGCACCAGCAAACCGCCCGTGAGCAGCGCCAATACCCCCAACGCAAGGCCCACAAGTCCGCTCCCCAGCACCGCCCTCCACCCCTGGTACAAGTGATTCCAGCCAAACAAAAGCGACGACCACAACAGCGCAGCGGTCAACGACAGCCCCAGGCCAACATGCAGCCCATGCATCACCACCCCTCGCAGGATCCACTCCTCGCACACACCCGCGGTCACGCTCAGCACCGCAAACCAGCGCCGCTGCCGCGCATTGTGTGGCAACAGCCATGGAATCCGTTTGACCGCCCGCGTATACGCCGGAATCCGCCGCGGCTGCAGCAGGCAAACAACGCCCGGCATAAGCAACAACCCGAAGAACGCCACCAGCATCACCCACGCCGTCCACGTCCTCCACGGCGCAGCCCACAGCCATGACGCGTCGCCCGGCGCATGCAACACCTGCATGCCCGCCCCACCCCGGACCACCCATGCCAGAGCCGCCGCCGCCCACAGATACACAACAATCCACTGGTAAAGCCGAACCCTTCCCTCATCCGTCGGAGCCGACCTCAGCGGGATCGACAGTGGCAGGTCCAGAAACGGCATGACCAATACCAGCAAACCCAGCAACAACAGGAACCCCGCGTGCCCGTGTAAAAGATCATGCATAGCCGTCCTCGTTTGTGAATGCGATTTCACATTCTCACATCGGGAGAGAAGCTGTAAAGTACATTCGTGAAGAAACGATCGAATCCTCTTGCCACCAAAGCGCCGCCGCGCCCGCCGGCCCAGCAGAAGCGCAGCCAGCGCACCTTCGATAAGCTCGTCAACGCGACCGCGCGCGTCCTCGACCGCGACGGCCTAGACGGCGCCACAGTCCCGCGCATCGCCGCCGAAGCCAAAGTCGCCGCCGCAAGCATCTACCGCCGCTTCGCCGACAAGGACGACCTGCTCCGCGCCACCTTTCTCCGCATCCTCGAGGCCGCGCATACCGCCAACGCCGCGCACATCCGCTCCCTGGTCGCGCGAGAAACCCTCTCCGAAACCGCGGAGGCGCTGGTCAGTGTGCTCCTCAAGCAATACCGCGAGCACCCGCGGCTCCTCACCGCGCTCTCCCGCATGATCGAGTCCGAGCCCGACTCCGCCTTCGCGAACGAAGCCCTGAAACTCAATCAGGCCAACCTGGCGCAACTCTCCGATCTACTCCTCATGCATCGCGACAGCATCCGCCACCCGGACCCCGAGCGCGCCGTCCGCTTCGCCGTGCTCTCCGTCACCAGCTCCATCGAACTCGCCGCACTCGAGCAGGTCTCGCTCTGGCGCACCGCTCTCCCGCTCACCGACAAAGTCTTCGCCGCCGAACTAACCCGCCAGATCATGGGCTACCTACGCCGCAAACCCTAAGTCGCTAACTCCCCCAGCTTCAGCTCGCTAACTCGCCTCTCACCCGCTCCATCGTCTCCAGGTAGAACGCCAGATTGTGAATGGAATTGAGCATCGCGCCCAGCGGCTCTCCGCTCGCAAACAGGTGCCGCAGATACGCCCGCGTATACCGCCGGCAAACCATGCAGGCACATCCCTCATCCGGGGGCCGCTGATCCTCCGTATTCTCCGCGCGCTTGATGTTCAGCCGCAAAACAGCACTCCCGCGGTCCTTCGGATCTTCACGCACAAACATCAACCCATGCCGCCCCGCCCGCGTCGGCAGCACGCAATCCATCATGTCCACACCCATGCGCGCATACTCTTCAATCTCGTCCGGATACCCCACACCCATCACATAACGAGGCTTATCCTTCGGCAGAAACTCAAGCGTGTGCGCAATCATCTCGCGTGTCATCTCACGAGGCTCACCCACCGCCAGCCCACCGATCGCGTACCCCGGAAAATCCATCTCCACCAGCCGCTCAGCCGACTCCGCCCGCAGGTCCTTGTACATCCCACCCTGCACAATCCCAAACAAGGCCTGGTACTTCTCCTCAAACCGCGCATGATCGTACCCGCTCACGAACTCAGGTGCTCCGCCGTTGTTTTGGTTGTCACCCCAGAAGGCGATCTGCTTCTGCTCCCGCCCATCTAGGGCCGAAGCCTCAACACTCCACGGCACCTCATGCCGGTGCGCCTTCCAGTACTCCAGCGACCTCTGGGCCCAGGCATGCGTCAGCCCCATCGAATCGCGCGTGCGCTCCCAGCTCGCCGGCGTCTCCACACATTCGTCGAACGCCATCATGATGTCCGCACCCAGCGCAATCTGCACAGCCATCGAGTGCTCGGGCGAAAAGAAGTGCTTCGATCCATCCAGGTGCGATCGAAACTCCACACCATCCGGCGTAATCTTGCGCAGCTTCGCCAGCGAAAACACCTGGAACCCACCCGAATCCGTAAGCATCGGCCGCGACCAGCTCATAAAGCGGTGTACGCCGCCAAGCCTTCGAATCAGCTCATGCCCGGGCCTCAGATACAGGTGATACGTATTCGCAAGAATGATCTCAGCGCCGCGCCCGCCCGGCCCTATCTGCTCCAGCACGCCCTGCTCCACGGTCTTCACCGTAGCGGCTGTGCCCACCGGCATAAACACAGGCGTCTGCACCGTTCCATGCGGAAGGTGCAGCTCTCCGCGCCGTCCTGGGCAAGCGGAGTTCTCTTGTACATCGAAGATCAAAGACATCGCCCTCGATTGTAGGGCGCGCCGTCTCGTTAAGGCTGAACGGGTAGGTTCTTCATGTCCTGCATCTGCTTCTGCATCTCACGCATCTGCTTCTGAAACTCAGGACCGTTCAGCTTCTTCTGCATCTCCTCCATCTGCTGCCGGAACTCCGGACTGTTCATCTGGCTCTGCGCCTTGTCCATCTGCAGACGCATCCGGTCCCGGAACTCCGGGCTATTCATCTGCTCCTGCATCTTCTGCATCTGCTCCTGCATCTTCTGCATCTGCAGATGAAACTCCGGGCTGTTCATCTGCTCCTGCATCTTCTGCATCCGCAGATGAAACTCCGGGCTATTCATCTGCAGGTGCATCGCGCGTATCTGCTGATTGCATTCAAGCTGCGCCATCTGGAGATGCACCTGGGGCATGAGCGCCGCTTCCACTTCCACAATCCCGCGCATCTGCGCCCGCGCCACCTGCATCTCCGCCCGCGCCAGCACCATCTGCAGCCTTGGCCACACCCGCCAGCTCACCTTCTGCAGCTGATAGAGCTGCCGGTCGGCATCGTTGTTGAATCGCTGCTGTCTTTGCCTGGGCGCTGCCGGCGCCGTCCCCGGCACAGGGGGCGGAGGCGGCACCGGCGGCACAGGGCGGCACAGGCGGAACCGCCATCAGCACACCCAACGACCCCAACTGCCCCAGCGACTGCAGGTCATTGAACGGCATCTTGCCGCTCAGGTGCACAAACGTCAGCTCCTTGGGCTCTGCCGTGATGATCACCAGCTCATGCTGATCGCCCTCCGTGCCGTTGCGCTTGCAGATGTCCGTCGCCTCGCCGCTCTTGCGCTCGCGCACATGCACAAAGCAGCTCCAGTCGCCCGAGGTCAGCTTCTTCTGGTACGCCTCCACGTCCTCCATCCGGTACATACCCGGCTTGTCATACGTGTACGAGTGCACCACGATGAAGTTCAACTGGTTCGCCAGCTGCCCATCCCTGCCACGCCCGCGCACCGCGCCCAGCATGTTGCGGTCAAGGTTCACATCCGTGACATCCGACGCGTCCTTCGCAAACTTCTCCGTCCCCGCAAACAGGTCATCCTTCACCTGCGGCTGTTCGCCCTCCGGCAATGCACTAGGGTCCGCATTCTGCGGCGCAATCGCCATGTGCTGCAATCGGCTCCACGGCCGCCGCACTCAGGCTCACTCCCAGCAAACAAGCCGCAAACCACTTCATCGCTCCCATCGCACCCACCCTCATACATCCACCTCCACCGGTCTCATCCAGTCTTCTCGTCGAACGCCTTACAGACCTCTTACTGCGCAATCCGAAACGCCGCGCGCTGCAACTGCGACCGCGCCTCGTCCAGCGCCCGATTACTCACCTGCACCGCGGTCTCAAGCTGCTGCGTCGGCCATCTCTGCCCGCTCGCGCTCGCGCCGCTGATGGATTCCATCCGCCACAAACGTCCCCGCCAGCACACTCGCTGCAATCGCTCCACCCGCTACCACGCGCCACGTCCGGAAGCTCTGCTGCACACGCACACCGAACGGCAACACCTTGGCAGCCCTCGCGGGCTTCGCGTCGCGCTCCACCTCCGCGATCACGCGGTCCGCAAACCCCGACGGCAGATCCAACGGACGCAGCGCCGCACTCAAATCGCGCTCAAATGCGTCCATCTCTGTGCTCACCGAGTTCACATCGCTCTCCGAAGACATCTCCACCTCTGCGCGCTCTTCTGCGCCTATCTCGTGTTCGTCCATCCACTCAGGCCCGTTGCTCACGTACATACTCCTTCATTGTGATCGCGGCCTTCTGCCGCAAAAGCTTCAATCCGCGCTGCAGGTTGCTGCGCACCGTCGCTACCGGCTGCTTCAACAACGCGGCAATCTCCTCAGCCGACATCTCTTCCTGGTACCGCAACACCACCGCCACACGCATCGCCTCGGGCAGGCTGCCCACCATCGTCTCCAGCCGGTGCACGACACCATCACTCAAGCCCGCTCCACCGCCGCCCGGCATCTCCGGCCACTGGCCATGCGTCTCGTCCATCCACTCCTCGGCGCTCGCCTCCGGCCTCCGAGTCTGGCGCCGCAGCGCATCCGTCGCGCGATGCACCGCCACGCGCCGCAGCCAGAAGCGCACATGATCCTCGCTCTCCAACCGGTCCGCCGACTTGTTCAGCTCCAGGAACACGTCTTGCGCGACCTCCTCCGCCGTGCCGTAGTCCCGCGTAATCCGCAGCGCAATGGAGAACACCGTGCGCCCATGCGCCTCGATCATCCGCCGCAACTCCTGGGACTCCATCGTCATCGGCCTACACTCGCCTATACGCGACCGCTCCTCGGCCCGGATGCACAAAGTTCTCAGCCTCAGAAATTTGCAGGCCAGTTCGGCCGCGCTTAGCCGCCCGCCGGCGGACGCGCGCTGTCCTCCAGCGTCCCCGTCACCGTCCCCTCAAACCGCCGCTGCGGTGACAACGTCAACGTGCACGTAAACGCCCCCAGCAGAGGCGCAAACTCCGCGATCGCCCCCGCCGGCCCGCTTCGCCGCCCGGACCACTCCCCGAAAAACGTCTTGCCCCACGCAAAGACATGAAACACCAGCAGGAGAATCGCCGCCGCAACCGCAAACCACACGCCCGCATTGAAGGTCCATCCAGGCGCCTCAAACAACGCATGCACGGCTATCAAAATCGCCGATGTAGTCACAAGGATGTCCGCCGCGCCCACGCCCCAAAGCGTCCGGTGAATCCGGCCCTTGTCGCGCTTCACCCCGGGCTTCGGCTCAAACTGGCTGATCAGGTAAAACCGCACCGTCGCCAGGTACGCCGCCAACGCCACCATGATCGCCAGCAGCGTCAGTTCGTCAGCGTGTTCGAAGCCCCTGATCACCGGAAGACGCACCACGGTGGCCTCCCCTTCTCAGCATGGAACCCAGCATGGACCGAAGGTGCGCCAACTTTACCACGCTCTCCAACGACCACGGGCACGTGAACACCCCTCCATGCACCTGCCTTCCGAACAGCCCCGCGCCGCTCCCTTCCGCGCCAAACAGATCCGCCATCATCAGCAAAAACATCAGCATCCGCGTCGCTCGCCGGCTCAAACACCGTGATCCCAAAGTGCTCCGCCTGCTCCAGCAACACCCGCGCACTCCCCACGTTCGTCGACGCCGTCCTCACAATCGGCGCCACATTCGCCGACACCGACCAGCGCCCCCGCCCGCATACACCTCCGCCGCATACACCTTCCCAAACAGGTTCGCCGCGATATAACTCGCGCCCTGGTACCGCAGCACCGTCCGCGACCACGCACGGCCATCCTCCCCCTCACCCGCACGCACCACATTGCGCTGCCACAACCTGCCCCCGGCAAGCGCATTCACCACCCGCCGCCCCAGCCCATACTCCGCGCGAAAACGCCCCTCCGACACCTCCGCCGTCTCGCGCGACACCTCCGTGCACACCGACGGCGAAAGGTAATAACTCACCGACCGCAACATCCCAGCCCCCGCAATCCTCCGCACAATCCCATCCATCGCCGCGCTCAACCGCCACTCCCGCCCACGCCCACCCTCATACGCCAGCACCACCACATCGATCGGCTGCCCCCGCGAAAACTCCTCCACCAGCGTGTTCGCAATCTCCACCGGCTGCAGCAACAGATCGCATCCACCCCGAACCGTCCACAACCGCCCACCCGCACCCGCAATCGCAGCCGCCTCCATCCACTCACCCATCCGCTCATCCGACCGCGCCGTCGTAAACACCTCCGCCCCCGCGCTCAGCAGAAACTCCATGCGGCGACAACTCCGCCGTCCCGCCCAGCAGCGCAAACCGCCGCCCGCGCAGGTTGCGCCCCATCCACTCCGGCTCAAACACCCGCTCCGCCGCCCACGCCGCCGCCGTTCGAGCCTCGCTCGTCGACTCCAACGGCCGACGCTCCAGCCCAGCAACCACCGCCGCTGCCTCAGCCCTCAAATCACGCCCGCGCCCGCCACGCACCTCGAGGCTCACCAGCGGCAACACCCCACCCGCCTCAAACGCCGCCGCCAACGAGCTCTCCCCGCCCTCACCGGCAAACCGCAGCCGCCGCTGCACCCACTCCGTCACATACCGCGCAATCGCCAGCCGCTGCCCCGAAGCCCCGCGCCGCACCTCAAACGCGGTCACCGCATCCGGCAGCTCTCGCTCATCCAGCCCCGCCGGCGCCCCGCCCGCAAACGCCTCCGGAAACTCCCTCCGCGCCTCCGCCATCGCCTCCCGCAGCAACGCCGACGCGCTCACACCCCCACCGGCCAAACGCGGAAGCTGCACCCCAGGCTCCCGCCGCTGCTGCCCGTCATCCATCCCGGCAGCCTATCCCACTCCTACGCCGCTTTGCCGCCGCAAACACTCGCCTGCCTGCACCTGTCCACCTCAACCCACGCACGCCGACATCCAACCGCCCATGCGCCGCACGCTCGCCCTCATCCTCCTCGCCCTCAGCACCACCTTCGTCCTTGCTCCGCACGCGCAGCAGCAAAGCGAGCCCCCGCAACACGCCCCCTCCGTAATCCCAGCGGCACAGCAACCCGCAAACTCCCAGCCCGGCCCCGCCACGCTCGACCCACCCCGCTCCCTCCCCGGCCAAAGCTCTGCCACTCGACCCACCAGCACCCCCTACACCGGCGACCTCTCCGTCTTCGAAGACCCCAACCGCGACCGCCTCCTCCAGATCAACCGCGTCATGGACACCCTCCACCTCCACCCCGGCTCCACGGTCGCCGACATCGGCGCCGGCGGCGGCTGGTTCTCCGTCCGAGCCGCCCGCCGCGTCGGCCCCTCCGGCCACGTCTTCGCCGAAGACATCAACCCCAAAGCCATCCAGGCCATAGGCGACCGCCTCCAACGCGAACACCTCCCCCAGATCACCCCCATCCTCGGCACCCCCGACAACCCCAACCTCCCCCCCAACTCCCTCAACGCCGCCCTCATGCTCCGCGTCTACCACGAGGTAGCCAACACCCCCGCATGCTCCCCCACATCCGCACAGCCCTAAAACCCGGAGGCCTCTTCGCCGTAATAGACCACCCAGGCAACGGCGCCGACCACGGCATAAACGCCAGAAACAGTCCGCAAAGAAGTAACAGCCGCCGGCCTACAGTTCGTAGGCCAATACGACTTCACCAAAGGCGACCAAAACGACTACATGCTCGTCTTCGAAAAGCGGTGACCGCAGTCCTGCCACGGGTTATAAGCGATGTATGTCGCGAGTGATCATCACTGATCCAAAGAAGATTCCGCCGCCAACGAAGCAAGCGCACCTAGTACCACGCTTCTACCTGAATCACTTCGCGGATCGCCGCAAGTTCGTTTGGGTCTATCAGCGCGGAAACGAGGCGAGGCGCGCTTCTACCAAGTCGCTGCTCACCGAGACAGATTTTTTCGAGTACAACGTCGCGGGAGAAACCACCCATAACAAGTATGAGCGTTGGCTGGCACAAATCGAGGACCGCGCCGCCAAGATGTATTGGAAGGTCCTCGCGTCAAGTACGCTCGGCCAGTCAGAGGCAGAACAATGGTCCATCTTCGTTGCAACCCTCTTTCTACGAACTCGGAAGTGGCGAAGACAGATGGTCATGAGGCATCTAGCTCAAGACTCCGAGACCAGCTACGTGGCTGATATGCAGAACGAGCTGTTCAAAATAGGCCACCTTGTGAGTAGGCCAGAGATAGCGACCAAGCTCGAAGCTGTCCGATCGGAGATGTCGAAGCAACCTGCATTCCTACACGTACGCTACATGTCTGAAAGCGTGAGAAAAATCGCCAGTGTTCTACTCGAGAAGTCTTGGCACACGATTAGCTCTCCTGCGAATGGTCAGTTCGTGACCTCAGATGCACCGGTTACCACTATCCGTCTCGATGACAGCGGGAAGCTTTTCGATGGATTTGGTTTTAGCGTACCCGACGTTGCCGTATGTCTCCCGATTGCACCCAACAAACTATTCGTTGCGAGTCCAAGGCGCTTCAAGTGGAGAACAGAACTCAGCCTAGAGGACCAACATCTCTTTAACCGCGTCACCACTCGCTTCGCGGAAGAGCACGTGATTGCTAGAAGCCCGGACCCTGAACTGTGGGCCAGATTGGAACCTGAACTCAACGGCGCTGTTTTCGGGGAAACAGCGTTTCGAGAACGCACCTGAGAATAGGAGGACCGCTCCCGCCGAATTTTGCGCAGGCGGTTCGCCGCTCGGAGCCTACGTCGGTGCCACAAAAGTCTTATCTCGGCGCTCGTCTGTGTTGATAAAGTTGTTCGACGACGTTGCAACATTCTCGTGCGATGGAGCCCGCAACCAGTGCGGGCCGGAAGGAAACGAGTGTTTATCCTGAAAGAAGACGGGGCGTTGGTCCCGCTGAAGCCCGCCCAGTTTGTCTTGGAAGATGATTTCCAACGCTTACTCGAGGACTATCCAGAACTTCTAGTCGGCGATTTGATCGACTCCGAAGAGCCTCGTCGCTGGGTTCTTGTAGCTCGAGAGTTCGGAATAGCGAAGGATGAGGATTCCGCAAGTTGGTGGTCGGCTGATCATCTATTCCTCGATCAAGACGGAATTCCCACGATTGTGGAGGTTAAACGGCAAACCGACAGCCGCTTACGCCGTGAAGTCATCGGCCAGATGCTCGACTATGCGGCGCACGGCGTTAGCTCTTGGACGATAGATTCGATTCGTGCGCAGTTCGAAGCGACATGTGCAAAGAAGGCCAAGGATCCAGAGCAGGAACTACAGTCACGCTTGGGCGATGATATCGAGCCAGCGAAATTCTGGGGTCAAGTTAAAACGAACCTCGAAGCGCAGAAGCTGCGATTGCTCTTTGTTGCCGACGTAATTCCGCGCGAACTCAGGAGAGTCGTGGAGTTTCTAAACCGTCAGATGGACCCCGTCGAGGTGTTGGCACTTGAGCTAAGACAGTACTCCGGAGAGAACGGGCTGAAAACAATCGCTCCAACCCTTTTCGGGCAGACTGAGGACGCCAGGAGCAAGTCGACGCCAGCGGGTGCAAGCTGGGACGAAGCGAGCTTCTTCCGTGAGCTAGCTGCAAAGTCGAATCCCGCGGTGGTCGAGTCGGCCCGCAAGATACTTACGTGGATGGAAAAGAATGCTACTCGGGTAGTGTATGGGCGAGGGCGAATTGAGGGCTCTTTCACTTGCTACTTCTTGGTCAATGGACTGAAGCTCTACCCGATGACACTGTGGACACAGGGAAGACTTCTAATAGATTTTCACGATTGCATGAAGCCGCCATTTGATGAAGAAGAGAAGCGAAAGCAACTGTTGCAAAGGCTGAACACAATACCCGACGTGAATCTTCCGCCCGACTGCATCACTCGGTATCCATCTATCCAGATGTCCACTCTGGCACAGGGAGACCGTACGGAGCAGTTGCTCTCGGTGATGGACTGGTTCGCATCTCAACTAACAATCTGACCGGACGGACGCCCGCTTCCCGAGCCCTCGTGCGAACCCCAGCTCCGCGTCAGCCGGGTGCCCCATCTTCGCGACGGGGCGGGTGGCCCACTCACCAGATGAGTCCCCGAACGGGTGCCCCATTCATGCGCACGCTTCATCGCGCATGAGTGGGCTCCGCTCTGCCGAAGGCCGGAGTGAAGCGAAGCGCAACGACTGAATTGCCTTCCTCCGAAGCGCCACGGACATCCACGCGTCAGCTTTGCCTTGCAAACGGCTGTGCCGAAGCCGAAACCGCTGAGTCCCTTTCCCAAGACACCGCCGCCGCCTCACCTCTTCCGCATCCACACTCCCCACGTCATCGGCCCAGCCTGCTCATCGCTGATCGCATGACCCGCCAGCTTCAGCGCCAGCTTGATCTGCCCCTGGTGGTATCCCTCATGCCAGATCATGTGCTGCAGAAACAGGACCGGGTGATCGTAATGAACATCCATCGCCCGTCCGCTCTCGATCCTGCCCTGCACCGCCGCCCGCACCGCCTGGGCGCTCTCATCCAGCATCGCGGCAAGCCGAACCCGGTCACCCTCCGCCTGCCACTCCTCCATGTTGGCCATGTCTACGCCAAACTCCGGTGCATCCTCTGAGAGGAACACCAGCCGCACATAGTGCATGTGCGCAAACATCTGCGCCACCGACGGGCTACCCTCTCCGGCTCGCACCTCCAGCCCACCCTCCGGCACAAGGCGCAGCAGATTCACAAGGATCGCGTTGTTCCGCTCCCACGAGTCCAGTAAAACCTGCAACAGAGCTTCATCCCGTTCCACAGACATCCAACATCTCCTCCGCGCTCCTCAGCGCACCCTCCGCGTCCTTAGCGTCAGCTTTTCCCCTTCGCCCGACCAGCAAACGCATCCCCCAAAAGCCGTATAGCGCTTACCGCCCAACCCTGCATATCAATTCCACTCAACTCTCTACAATGGAATTAGACAGTTCGAAAAAGAGCCCGGCCAAGCGGCCGGGCTTTTTCTTTCCCCCACAAAGCCCAAAGGAGGCCCATGCCCAACCACAACTCCGACATCGCCCAGCGCCGCTTCCAATGCCGCCACATCTTCACCGACGGCCACCGCTGCGGCAGCCCCTCGCTCCGCCACGAGCACTTCTGCTACTACCACCACACCACCCGCCGCCCCAAACAGCCCACCCACCACGATCCCTTCCTCAACCCGCCCAACGAAACCAACTTCGTCCTCCCCATCCCCGAAGATCGCCGCGCCGTCCAACAAGCCCTCGGCGAAATCATGAACAAACTCGCCGCCAACGCCCTCGATCCGCGCCGCGCCGGACTCCTTCTCTACGCTCTCCAGATCGCCAGCGCCAACATCAAACCCACCCGCACCAAAGAAGCACAACGGGACGAAGAAGACACGGTCGAAGAGATCACCGTAGATCCCGTCCACGGCACCCTCGCACCCATCGCCGAAGTCGGCGAAAACGAACCTCTCAGCACCGTCGAACGCCTGATTCAGGAGTTCGAGGAAATGGCGCGACTCGAGAACACGCCACCCGGCAGCCCGGACGAAGAGAAAGGCCTCGCTATCCAGGCGACCGCAGCCGCCCCACGCCGCCCCCGCCGCCACCCAAGGTCCAGACCTAAGTGCCGTACCCAACGTACTTTGGACCAAGAGTACCCCCGGGGAGGGGTACCCTCCACCCCACCCCAACCCACACCCAGCAACCCAACACCCGTAGCGGTCCTCCGCGCTCGCCTTAGCGCCCTCAGCGTCAGCTTTCCCTCCGCTTGGACCAGGCGCCGAGGCCTGACCTCCGGGCCCCGAGCACCACGCTGAACAAACGTCCATATCCTTTGCTATCCTTGCGCGCACAAAGATCGCGCATGGAGAGAGCACCATGTCCGACGCAAACCATGATCTGGTCGTCCGCTGGTTCGAAGAGGTCTGGAATCAGGGCAAGGAATCCGCCATAGACGAGCTCGCCGATCCAGAGGCCCTCTGTTACGGCTTCCCTGAGCCCGAGTCCGTCGTCGGCATCGCCGCCTTCAAGGCCGCCACGGAACACATCCGCGCCATCTTCTCCCAGATCCACATCAGCGTCGACGAGACCGTCAGCCAGGGAGACAGCGTCGCCTGCCGCTGGACCGCCACCATGAGGTACACCGGCTCAGGCCTCGGTTTCCCGCCCACCGGCGAGCCTGCCGCCCTCACCGGCCTCTCGCTCATGCATCTGCGCAACGGCCGCATCTACCGCACCTGGAACGGCTTCGACCTGACCCGCATCGTCTCGCACCTCATCGCCAACGCAGTCAAGTCGTAGAGCCGCGGACACGGTTTCCTTGGCTGGTATCGTGACCTCACGATGCCCTTCGTCAGCCTCACGCGCCTCCGGGTCCGTTCCATCCGCTTCCTGCCGCAGTTCGCGCTGTACGCCTTCCGCACCCGAAGCCAGGTGAGCAAGGCCCCCGGCTTCCAGACCGGCGCCCTCCTCGGCGACCGCAAGTTCACCTTCTGGACCATGACCGCCTGGAACAGCCAGGCAGACATGCGCCGCTACATGACCTCCGGCGCGCACATGCAGGCCATGCCCAAGCTCCTCCACTGGTGTGACGAGGCCTCCGTAGCGCACTGGGAACAGCAAGACCCCGCGCTACCCTCCTGGACCGACGCCGACCGCCGCATGCGCGAGACCGGCCGCCCCTCCAAGGTCCGCAACCCCAGCCCCCACCACGCCGACCTCACCTACGCCACGCCAAGGACCACGACCGGCGGCCCCATCCACCCCGCCTAAAGCTCGCCTCGTGCCGAAAAGCACAGCAAAACGAAAGGGCTGCCAACTTGGCAGCCCTTTCGCGTTCCAGGCCCGTTCTTCCCGGGGGCTCGCGAGGCGAAGTCCGGACCTATCTTCCGAGGCAAGCGCCGTGCGAGAGCGCCCGCCCCTCAGACCTCGTGGTTAGGCGCGGCCGCCCACAACCATCGGCGCGCGCCGTGCCGGAGCCTGCATCATCTCCGGTGCCGGCAGCGCAAGGAAGCGCTCACGCATCGCCTGGAGCTGCCGCAACTCCGTCGTCTCGACGAGGCTGTAGCCGTACGGCACCTGCGGGATCCGCTGAAAGCGCTGCACCAGCAGCTCGTCGCGACGAACCTCGGCGATGATGTTCCGCTCGCCGATGGCGATGCCGCGGACACATCCATTCTCTTCGCCCTTGGCATAAGCTGAGTGCCGGACGCGCCAGAGAACCCAGCCAATCAAGACCATCAGCACGGTAGCAATTACGTATTCCATGACCGCTCCTTTTTATCGAATCTCTGACCAGAGAGTGATTTCAACCCCGTCGCAAACGGTGTAGTTGTACGGGTGAAACTGCGTGTGGGTTGGATCGCCATCCTGTTGCTCCGGCTGAGTTCCCGGCAGGAGAGGCTTGCAATCGTGGAACGAAGCGAACCTGGGCGACACTGGAACCACCGCCGCCGTGGCAGCGTGGACGCGCTCCATCCGGTACTGATGCGCGAACCACAACACCACGCAGGCCAGCAGCGCGAGCACCGCCATATCCATAGACCGGATCGGCAGCTTCACGCGTGCAGGTGGCTCCGGAGCCACCGGGACATCTTCCATGTACCGGTACTCCCAGCTCCGTCCACTCGGGGTGTACTCCCAGACTTCGTTCGGCATCTCGGCATGCGTCAAGGGATTACCTCCAGGCCGCGTACGGCAGGACAGAATGTGTGCTTCAGCGGCTTCCAGTTCGCGGCTCAACGGTTGCTTGGGGCCCTTTCCTGAGGTCACGTTACGACTATGCCGAGTAACGTGGTTACCGGCCAATACAACGCCCGGGCAAGGTCATAACACTTCCGCTCGCCTGTCGCCTCAAACCGGCGAACCACGCAAAAGGCGCCACAAAGGGCGCCTGCTACACTCCTCGATTTTCTTACTTGCAAGCACTACCACGGCCCACCAGCCGACGCCACCGGCGAGATGCTCGCGGGCGGCGACCTCAAGGCGGGCAACGCCGGCTATGTCGCGCTCGAGACCATCACCGGCGCCCTCGAAGGCACACCGGGACATTCGAGCTCATGCGACTGGGACACCATGGAGGGCAGCAAGCTCGACCTGCCGCATATCGTGGTCCCTGGCTCAGGCGGCGCCCTGCGCGGCATCATCGGCACGCTTCGGATCGACAACAACGCGGCAAAGCACGCGTACACCCTGGTCTACACGCTTCCGCCGCAGCCCTGATCGAGCCGGCGCGTGCTCCGAGTCAATTCGGGGTCGCTCTAGCGTGAAGTATGGAACGGAACGCCAAAGATGAATGCGGCTCCGAAAAGGATCAGAAACACCAACCACCAATGGTCCGCAAACCGGCCCAACGCCGCGCTCCACGACTGCTCAAGACGATGCTTCAACGCTCTCCTCCACTGCTGACAACGGGTTAGAGCAGATTCTACTGCGTCGCGCCGCCTCGTCGTCCATACCCGATCCGGTTGCGCCAAAATGCTCCAGTTTTGACCGCGCCCGAGCCGCGAGCCTTGGCCGAAAATCGCCACCCACACAACCCAGAGGCTACGTCCCTGGCATCCCTGCTGAGGTAGCGCATCTGCGCCCGGAGACCAGCACTGATGGCCACTCAGCCCAGCAATCCCACGCAGCAGCCCTCGCCGACTACCACCATCGGCGAACTCCGCAAGCAATACGGTCCGCACTTTGCCAAGAGCTACGGCGACCAGGACACCTGGGGCGAGGTCTCCGGCCGCGCCGGCGTCAGCACCATCGAACAGTACATCGAACAAAGCAAGCACGCCTGATCGAGCTCCCCAGCCCACCTGCACCGAGGAGGCCGCCATGCCTGACCAGACAGTCCCCGTCCTCTACCCCAACACCACATCGACGACCACGCGCGAGCTAGACCCCGACCGCCAGCCACCCCACACCAAACCACCACCCGTCGACCACCGCCCATGACCCTGCGCCGGATTCGCCTCAGTCTCCCGCAGCCCAAAACGGCGAGGGCACGCTAGAAGCTTCGAACATTCAGCACCAAGCAACCGCGCGACAAAGAAGTACGGCCCGGACGCACAGTCCCGGGCCGTTCGTCTTGTCCGCCGTGAGCTACTGCACGGTCACGTTGAACGTTGTGCTCGCCTTGATGCTCGGCGTGACAGTGTCGGTACCCACCAGCGTGACCGTGTAGGTCTGCGGCTGTGGTGGGGTCGTGGTGGTCGACCCACCGCTGCCGCCGCACCCGACCAGTCCCACGCCCAGCACCGTCATCACCGCCGCGAGCAGCGCCGCCGGCAACCGTCGCCGGCGCATGGCAAACCCAACGACCAGTAGACCCGCGACCGCAGGTACGAACGGCTTGCGGGGGAACGGCAGCTTGCCATCCGGCTCGTTCGCGGCATGCTTGGCCGCCTGCGCTCCACTCGGCGCCCACAGCGCCCGTCCCCGAGCATACGGAACTGCCAGAGCCAATCGTGAGCGTCGCCGACTGCACCGTACTGTTCGGCAGCCCGATGCTCGGCAGCGCATAGCACACGCTGCTCGGCAACCCCGTAAGCGTGAACGTGACCGTGCCGTTATACCCGCTGCTCGGACTCACCGTAATCGTGGAATTGGCTGTCCCGATCACCGGAACCGTTGCCCCAGTCGCGCTCACCGCGAACGTTCCACCCGGAGTAGCCGTTCCCGAAAGCGTCAACGAGATCGACCCCGTCGAGGGTGCATGCCCCGAGTCGCCCTTGTACACCGCCGTCACCACGTGCGATCCGCCCGTCGCTGTCCCGGGGAAGGTATACGTCGCTACCCCGTTGGTCAGCGTCGCCGTCGCTGCGGCTATGCCGTCCGTCGTGACCGTCACACTGCCGGTTGGCGTTCCGGAACCCGATGACACGGTAATGGTGATCACGTCCGTTGCGCCCGAAGCGGGCGAAGTGGTCGCCGCGGTCAGCACAGTCGTGGTCGCTGGGAGGTTGGTGGAGCCCGCCACAGCCGGCCACACGTTCAGCAACTGCGCAAAGTCAATCGACCCAAGCCCCGACGCCTCGTCATAGCCCACGCCCGCCGAGTATCCCGACGCACCTGCGGTCGAGCAATACGTCGGTCCCGCCGTGCAGGCGTTGTTTCCACTCGTGACGTCATGGAACGCCGCGGCGTAGGTTGTGCTGTTGCTGGCGAGCCCATACAGGGTCGGATTGATGTTGCCCTGGCCCGCACCATGCTTGGCTTGGTTCAGGATCGCCAGCATGCCCGCCATGATCGGCGCCCCAAAGCTCGTTCCGCCCGCCACCGTCAGAAGCTGTGAAGACGAGTCGCGGAACCCCGAGTTGCAGCTTGCCGTCTGTCCAGTCTGCCAGTACGACTGGTCGCTCGTGCAGTACAAGAATCCCGGGCTCTCAATCGAGCCTTGCAGCGAGATATCAGGAACCAGCCGGAAGTTCCCTGCAGGAATCCCCGGAACCCCCGCCTGCCAACTCGGCCGCGAGACGTACAGGCTCGTTCCCCCACCGCCCGAGTTGATGCCGCCCGAGGTCGAATCCTCGTTCCACACCACCTCCGGCACATACGACAGCAGCGAACTGATGTTGTCCGTCCCGCTCGCCGCCCCGAAGTACGTCGTCGTGCCGCTGGTGAAGGTCCCAGCCTGCATCTGCAGGCCACCGATTCCGGTGACGTTCGGCAGATCGGCGGGCACATCCACGGCCAGCGCCTCCTGCTGCGCCGTGGAAAGGCTGGTGTCGAATACGCAAGTGGTCGACCCTGCATCACCCGCGGCAGCGACAATCGTCTGCCCCTGCGCCGTCGCCTGTTGCAACGATGCGCTCAGCGCGTTCAACTCCTGCGGCTGTGTAGTCGAGTTCGCAACCACCGTAGCTGTAACTGACCACCGGCGCGATGTCTTCGCTCACCGCGTACATCAGGCTGTCCGCGACGCTGTAGTTCGGACTGTCGCCGGCGTACACCAGGTACAGATTGCTTAACCCCTTTGCGATGCTCGAGGCGTATTCCAGGTCAATGTCCGACTCACCCTCATCGCCCTCATAGATCGAGGCTCCGCCCGAGTTCGGCATCAGCACCAGCGTCGGCGCCTTCTGGGTGACGCCAGCCGCACTCTGAAAATTCAACACGTCCTGCGTGTTGATGTACGACTGCCCCGCCACCGCGATCGACTGCCCCGTACCGTCAAAGCCCTGGTTATAAACCGCCTTGATGTCATACATCGTCGCCACATCGCCGGGCGACAGATAGTGGTTCTGCGTCTGGCTCGACGTAAACTCCGGCCGAACGCCGCCAGCAATAGGCCGCGCCATCGGCTTCGGGCGATAGTCCGACAAGTGCAGCACCCCTGAAACCATCGGGCTCAGCGAGGCTGGAACCGACAGGTCCGCCGAGGGTGCAAAGTGCACAGCGCCCGACGCCGACTTGTAGTGATGCAACTCCGTCCCGAATGCCGTCGCTACCAGCCCCGCGGTTCCCGTGAACGTAATCCGGTCACGGCTCCGCGCGACGCTATCGACCGTGAATCCCTTGGACTGCAACCACGCCTCGACACTGGCAATGTCCGAGTCCGCAACCCCAAACTGCGCCGCAAACTGATCCGGCGTCAGCCATTGGTGATACTGCGGTGATCCGGGCGTCTGCTGCGCCGCGATCAGCGCGTCCAGCGCGGCCTGCTGCGCCGCCGACCGGCTGAACACCAACGTGATCCCTTTGATCGGCGTGTCCGAGGCCAGCGCGCCCATGTCAGCTTCTGCCGCGACACGCGGCGACCGGCTTCCCGCCAGCATCACCGGCGAGCCCTCTTCCACAGGCCCTTTCAGCCGCGGCGCAGGCCGTTGCGCCACACCCGTCAGCGATAGAGACAACAATGCCGCAGCTGCAGCCGCGCACAGAATAGGACGTACCTGCTTCATGCCAGAAAACTCTCTTCCCAAAACCATCCAGAGACCTGGAGCCTGATGTTGACGGAATCGTCACTGGCATAGACGTACTTTGAGGAACAAAGTTACGCTCTCGCCCCCGCGCGACGGCTGCCAGCAGCGACCGAATAACCCCGTTCTTACTCGCACAAAACGGGACCCGGAGCCCTGTTCACCCCACGGAACGAACCGCCAGAAGCGCCGCCGCCAGCTCCGCTCGCCCCACCTTGCGTTGCTCACCCGAAGCAAACGTCTTCACCGTCGCCACACCGTCCCGAACCTCGTCTTCGCCAAGGATCACAATGCTCCTGGCCACCTTATCGGCAGCATCGAAGCTTTTCTTTAGTCGAAAAGTTCCATCGCCCACCTCAACCGAGATCCCCTGCGCGCCGAAGCTCCCGTGCCAACGCCAGCGCCGCCGGATTCTGCCCCGTTCCCAACGGCGCGAGGTACGCATCGAGCTTAGCGAACTCGGGCTCCGCGCCGGCCGCATCCTGCCGCGCCTGCTCCTGCAGCACAAGAATCAGCCGGTCCTCGCCAATGGCAAAGCCGATGCCCGGAGCCCGCGGTCCGCCCAGAATCTCACTCAACCCGTCATAGCGCCCGCCGCCCAGCAACGCGTTTTGCGTGCCCAGCCCCGTGGTCACCGTGAACTCAAACGTCGTCCGCGTGTAGTAATCCAGCCCACGCACCAGCCGCGGATTCACGTGGTACGCCACGCCGCACGCATCCAACGCCGCCCGCACCTGCTCAAAATGCGCCCGCGACTCCTCCCCGAGGTAGTCCGCGATCTTTGGCAGACCGTTGATAATCTCCTGGTCCGCCTCATCCTTCGAGTCCAGCACCCGCAGCGGATTCGTCTCCGCCCTTCGCTGGTTATCCGGACACATCCGGTCCTTCACCCCCGCCAGCGCCTCACGCAACACCTGGTCATAGCGCGCCCGGTCCTCCGCGCTGCCCACCGAGTTCAACTCCAGCCGCCACCCACGGACGCCCAACTCGTCCAACAGCGACGCCAGCATCTCCAGCACCTCGGCATCGCGAAGCGCGCTCTCAGACCCCGAACTCGGCGGCCCGATCACCTCGGCGCCAATCTGCCAGAACTGCCGGTAGCGCCCCTTCTGCGGCCGCTCCCGCCGAAACTGCGGCCCAATGTAGTACAGCTTTTGCAGCCCGCCCGTATCGCCCAGCTTGTGCTCGATGTACGCCCGCACCACGCCGGCCGTCGATTCCGGCCTCAAGCGTCAGCGATTGGCCCTTCTCCGACTCCGCCCGCGCGCGGTCCTCCCACGTGAACATCTCCTTGGAGACAATGTCCGTCTCCTCGCCCACGCCCCGCGCAAACAACTCCGTCGCCTCAAACACCGGCGTCCGGATCTCCCCAAAACCGTACCGCGCGAACACAGCCCGCGCGGTCGTCTCTACGTGGTTCCAAAGAGGAGTCTGGTCGGGCAAGAGGTCCCGAGTACCGCGAACCGCCTTGATCGGCGCGCGGTTAGGTTGCTTCGAATCGCTGGAACTCATAGACCTTTAAGTCTAGCGAACTCAGGCGCCGCGCCTAAAACGTGCTTCCCGACATCCCAGTCGCGGGCCCGGCCGCCCCGATCTTCTCTTCCAAGTCCCGCGTCCGAGCCCTCGCATCCACCAGGAATCCAACGCCAATCCCCGCGGGTATCAGAGCCGGCCGCAGCGCCCGACAGCACCGGTCGGACCTGCAGCACCACCGCCAGCACGATAAAGAACGCAACCAGTCCCACGCCCGTAAACAGCAGCACCAGCCCCGCACGCCGGCTCGTATTGCGTTGCCGCTCCAGGCTCGTGCCCGCCGCCGTCCCGTGCACATGCTGGATTGCCTGCTCCTCGACCTCCGGCGGCAACGGCAATCCCTTGGCGATCGCCGCCAGCCGCTCCTGCGACCGCATCTCGCGTGCCCGCACGTTCGACCACACGTTCGCCACCACAATGCCCAGCACCATGATCGTGCCGAACACAGGAACGATGTACGGCGACCCAAACACCTCAGTGATATCGCCCGCAACCATCAACATCGCAACCATATACGTCATCTCTGCACTCCCTCTCGCAACCTCGGACCAGATCGCCGCTGGAGCCCTGCTCCGCCGCAATCCTCCTTATTGCGCCCCTTTGACCTCGCAGCCAGGCGTAAAGTTTCACGACGGCCCCTGAAACTTTCTCCCCACCCCGCGGTCAAAGGCCCGCAACTACCTTGAACCAGCGATGGACATCGCCGGAGGGCTTCGAGACGCTGGTGCGCGAGCATCAGGGCATGGTCTTCCGCACGCTCGTCCGCCTGACCGGCCCCGGAACCCACGCCGAAGACCTCGCCCAGGAGGTCTTCCTTCGCCTCTACCGCGCTCTCCCCGACTTCCGCGGCGACGCCATGATCTCCACGTACCTTTACCGCATCGTCGTCAACGTCGCGCAGGACGAGTGGAAGCGCCGCCGCCGCGAACGCGAGCACATCGCCCCCGAGCCCCTCGCCTTCGACGAAGACGAACCCGGCGCCTGGCTCGAAAACCAGCCCGCCAGCAATGGCAACGGCGCCCACACGCACACTCCGGAGCAGATCCTCTCCGACGCCGAAACCCAGGACGCCGTCCAGGGCTGCCTCCAGTCCCTCCCCGAGCACGAGCGCGCCGTCCTCGTGCTCTACCACGGCGAGGAGCTCAGCTACGAAGGCATCTCCGCCGCGCTCGGCATGCCCGATCAACACCGTCCGCACCCACCTGCACCGCGGACGCAAGCGTCTCGCCGAACTTGTAGCCGACCGAACCCGGCGCAACACGCGTCCAACAAACAGCGCCACGCCGGCCCTTGCAAGAGGATGGACCTGATGGACCCGCACCGCAT
The DNA here is from genome assembly GCA_963795955.1 of uncultured Verrucomicrobiae bacterium. Lineage (GTDB taxonomy): Bacteria > Acidobacteriota > Terriglobia > Terriglobales > Acidobacteriaceae > Granulicella. Next base: position 414,855 of record CAWCJK010000001.1, on the reverse strand, counting down.
CCCAAACCGCGCCCCAAACTCGTCCGGCTCCGGTACACCCCAGTTCGAAGCGGCCGTGGTCCGCGCGCTCGAGCAGACCCCTGCGGTCACGGTCCCCTCGGACTTCGCCGCCCGCATCGCCGCGCTCGCCGCCACCCAACCGCAGCCCAAGCGCGCCCCCAGGCTGCGTTTTGGCCCCATGATGACCCTGGTCGCCACAGTGGTGGTCGCCGCTGCCCTGTTCGCCTTCCCTGGCCACACGACGCCCAGCCTCGCAGACCTGCGCTTCGACCTCGAACTGCTGCTCTTCGTAGAACTCGGGCTCTCCGGCTACCTCCTCAGCCGCGTCGGCCTTCGCGACTGACCCGCCCGCACGGCCCGACGCCCAAGCCTCACGCCCCAAACGCGAGCATCATCCCGGTCTGCATCGGCATCGGAGAAAGTGGCCGTTCTCCGCGCCGCCGGCGTCCTCGCGCGCGGCGTGAACGGCAAAGGAGTTTTCGATGCATCGACTTACCTCGCTGGCGCTCGCCGCCCTGATCGCCGCGCCGCTGTCTGGCGACGGAGCCGCTTCCGGCCCAGACCTCGCAAACCACCACTTCGCAGACCACCACGACTGCGCCCGGCACATACCAAGCCGCGCCCACCAACACCACAACGACGACCACCACCACGGAGCCGTTGACCAAGGGCGAACGCAAATCCCAGCGCAAAGCAGCAGAAGCGCGACGAAAAGGCCGCCAAGGACAACGCCAAGGCCGCCAAAGCCAACTCCAAAGCGCTGAAAGCACAGGACAAGGCCACCGACGCCGAAGAAAAGGCGCAACCGCACTAGCTAGGTGGCAGCGCTCATTCCAAGCCCATTCGCCCCGTCGGGTGAATGGGCGTTGCTCCCTCAGCGCGCCTTCTCTCGCTCGGCCAGGTAAATCGCCGTGTACTCGATGTAGTTCTGGGCGTAGCTCCGGATCAGGTCCAGGTCCGCGCTGTTCAATGCGCGCCGGATCTTGGCCGGCACCCCGGCCACCAGCGACCCTGGCGGCACCTGCATCCGCTCCGTCACCACCGCGCCTGCCGCAATAATCGACCCCGCCCCCACACACGCCCCGTTGAGGATCACCGCGCCCATTCCCACCAGGACATCGTCTTCCAGCACGCATCCATGGACGATCGCCCCGTGCCCGATGGTGCAGCGCTCGCCAACCACGACCGGCCACTGCCCTCGCTGCCCGTGCAGCACGGCATTGTCCTGCACGTTGGAGTTCGCTCCCACCCGGATCGAGTGAACATCGCCACGCAGCACCGCGTTCATCCACACGCTGGCCCCGTCGCCCAGCGTCACATCGCCCAGAAGCTGTGCAGATTCATCGACATAGGAACTCGGAGGAACGGTGGGCAATTTGCCAGCGAAGGGTCGGATCACAGCAGGGGCCTCTCAGGTGGAACCAGTCTACGGCTATCGCCGTACAACGTTGGTAATAGCCGCTTCTGGTGACCATTTTCGCGAAGAAAACTGTGCGAATTGTGGGTTCGGACGATATGCTAGACAGCGGCCACGTTGGCAGGTTTGGAGGTGTTTTCCATTGGCAGAGGTTCGTGTTCAGGAGGGTGAGCCCCTCGAGAACGCCCTGCGTCGTTTCAAGCGCAAGGTGCAGACCGAGGACATCATCAAGGAAGTGAAGCGCCACTCCTTCTATCTCAAGCCAGGCGAGAAGCGCCGCGTTAAAGAAGCATTGGCACGCAAGCGCAACCGCAAGAAGGTGCGTAAGGAACAGGACTAACCTCCTCCCTTCGCCACCCACTCTGTAGCTGTTCTTTCGCAGCCGACAGCACGAGAAGATGGAAGGGGGAGAGCGGTCGGCTCCCTCTTCTTTCAGTTTCAATCCATCCATCGGTGGGATTGCACCGATGGGCGGTTCCGGGCCCTGATTGCAGTAGACGTACAGGCCTGATGTACCTGCAGCGACCCGCTTCCGAGGCGGCCTCTGCGTGGGCTCACGCCATATCCCGCAAGACTGGGGAGAGGGTGCTATGGACTTCGTGGATCGGATTCTGAAGTGTTCCGACTGCGGTAACGACTTCATCTTCACGGCCGGAGAACAGCTGTTCTTCTTCGATCGTCAATTCAAGAACGACCCAAAGCGCTGCAAGTTGTGTAAAGCAAAGCGCGCGGGTCTTGGCCGTACGGCCGAGGGCGCAGCCGCTCCCAAGCTCCCCCTTTCCCGTACAGAAACCCGCACAGAGTGCTCGGCGTGCGGTGTCGAAACCACTGTTCCCTTCAAGCCCACCCAGGGACGCCCGGTCTTCTGCCGCTCATGCTTCCAGTTGAAGCGTGTGCCCGCAGCGGTCGCCCAGGTTGCCGGCCTCGACTCTCCGGTGAATCCTCAGGATCTTCACGACGCGCTGCAGGGCCACGCAACCATGCCCTCATCCGCCTACGAGACCATCACCGAGACGCCGGCTGCCGCTTTGGGTAACGCTGATCCGGGTCATTCCACTCTCGAGCTGTTGGCCGCCGAAGCCGCTCAGGCCTGACCCTATCGACGCTCTCCTGCGTTTCACTTCGCCGTCGCGCATGCGCGCATCTCATCGCTGAGCTCCCAACGCGCGCATGCTTCGCCTTCGCGACATCTCCGAAGACACGGCGCTGTTCCCCTGGAACCAAAGCACCCCGTACCCCGCGGTTGAATCCACTATCGCCGTGGGGCTCGCACTTCTGCTCGGCGAACTCACCGGCCATCGCAGCGCCGGCTCCATCGCCGCGGGTGCCGCGTTCACCGTCGGCTTCGCCGTCTTTCACGAAGCCCTCGTCCTCCACACTGCTCAGCATGACGCTGCTGACGCTGGGCATCGCCTCCGCCACCCTGGCCGGCAGCCTTGGCGCCCACTCGACTCCGCTGGTCCTGCTGCTCTGCGTACTTGCCGCCTTCAACTACGGCGTGCTCGCCGGAGTCGACAACACCGCCGGCTGGATCGGCCAGCAGAGCGCCGTCTTCGTCATCATCTCCAGCTACTTCAGCAACGGCGTCCACTACGCCCTCGGCCGCACCGCGATGGTGCTCGCCGGCGGCGCCCTCCAGATGGTCCTCTTCGCACTTTCGCGTGGGCTGGCTCGACACCCCGTCCCTGCAGGACCTCCCGTCTCGCCATTCCGCATTCAGCTGCGCAACCGCATGCGCGAACTCTGGGCCGGCCTGCGCCGCCAACTGCATTGGAACCCCGGGACCTCCGGCTATATCGTCCGTCTCTCCGTCACGCTTCTCATCAGCACGGCGATGTATCGCCTCTTCGATTGGCGCAACGGCTATTGGGCACCTATGACGGCGCTGCTTGTGCTCAAGCCCAAATGGGCCAACACCCTCAGCCGTGGCATCGCCCGGCTCGCCGGCACCCTCGTCGGCGCCGGAGCCTGCGCCCTCCTCGCCGTACACAGCACCTTTCACCACTGGAGCTACTTCGCCCTGATCGTCGTCACCGCCTTCGGCTGCTTCGCGCTCCAGGCGGTCAACTACGCGCTCTTCTCCTGTGTTCTGACCCTGTACACGGTCTTCCTGTTCGCGTTCGGCGGCTTCTCCGAGCGCTCCGCCGCCGACCTCCGCCTGCTCAACACCGCCCTCGGCGGCCTCATCGCCCTCGCGGTCGACTTCACAGTCCAGCAACTCGGCCCAAAGCTCAAGCCAAAACTAACGCGCCAGCCCGCGCTTGCAGCGGGGTCCTAGAACCCTTCGTACAATAGAACGATTGTGACCCTCGACTTTTTAGGTAACCTCCAACGCACTCACGGGTGCGGAGCCCTGCGTGCCGCCAACGCCGGCGAGACCGTAACCCTCATGGGCTGGGTAAACAGCCGCCGCGACCACGGCGGGCTCATCTTTCTCGATCTCCGCGACCGCTCCGGCATCACCCAGGTCGTCTTCGACAAGTCCATCTCCGCCGAGGCCCACGCCAAGGCGGAAGCCGCGCGCCCGGAGTACGTCGATCGCCGTCACCGGCACCGTGCGCCAGCGCGGCGAGGGCCTCGCCAACCCCAAGATGCCCACCGGCGAGATCGAGGTCGTCGGTCGACAACTCCTGCTGCTCAACGACGCGAAGACGCCGCCGTTCTCGCCCGCCGAAGAAGCCATCGCCAACGAGGAGACCCGCCTCAAGTACCGCTACATCGATCTGCGCCGCCCCGAGATGCAGCACAACTTCGCCGTGCGCTCACGCGTCGCCATGGCCATCCGCAACTTCCTCGTCGAGCAGGGCTTCCTCGAAATCGAAACGCCCTACATGACGCGCTCCACCCCCGAGGGCGCCCGCGACTACCTCGTCCCCAGCCGCGTCCACCCCGGCCAGTTCTACGCGCTTCCGCAGTCGCCGCAGATCTTCAAGCAGATCCTCATGATCTCCGGCTTCGACCGCTACTTCCAGATCGCCCGCTGCTTCCGCGACGAAGACCTCCGCGCCGACCGTCAGCCCGAGTTCACCCAGATCGACCTCGAGATGACCTTCCCGCAGCAGGCCACCATCTTCACCGTGGTCGAGGGCTTCCTGCGCGCGGCCTTCAACGCCGCCGGCATCGAGCTCCCCGCCGAACCCTTCGTCCACATGACCTACGACCAGGCCATCGAGCGCTACGGCATCGACAAGCCCGACATGCGCCTCCCGGCGATGGTCAACCTCTCCGCCGAACTCACCCCAGAGCTCCGCGAATCCCTCAAGATCGACCCCAAACTCCCCATCTACGGCTTCACCATCCCCAAGGCCGGCACCATGTCCGGCACGCAGAAGCGCGCCTTCGTCGACGAGATCCGCAAGAGCTTCGGCGACACCGGGCTCGACTTCCTCGACGTAGCCCGCCTGCGCACCAACGAGGCCTTTTACCCGCTGGCCGAAGCGATCGCCGCCAAGCTCACCGCCGAACAACTCGTCTTCAGCGGCGAACCGTTCACCCAGGAAGACCTCGCCGTCGTCATCACGCCCAAACCCGGCACCCCCGAAGCCTGGAACTACGACCGGCACTGGATCCCCAAGCGCGTCGGCCAACTCCGCCTCGAACTCGCCAGAAAGTTCGCCGACAAACACAAGCTCTTCGAACAAACCGGCACCGCCCGCGACTTCCGCTTCCTGTGGGTCACCGACTTCCCCATGTACGAGTGGAACGACGAGCACAAGCGCTGGGACGCCGCCCACCATCCCTTCACCTCGCCGCACGAGGAAGACATCAAGTCCGGCGCGCTCTACAACGACAAGGGCGCCGTCCGCGCGCTCGCCTATGACGTCGTCCTCAACGGCACCGAACTCGGCTCCGGCTCCATCCGCATCCATCGCAAGGACGTGCAGCAGGAGATCTTCCGCACCCTCGGCATGTCCGACGAAGAGGCCCACCAGCGCTTCGGCTTCTTCCTCGACGCGCTCGAGTACGGCACCCCGCCCCACGGCGGCATCGCCCTCGGCCTCGACCGCATCGTCATGATCCTCGCCGGCGCCCACTCCCTCCGCGAGGTCATCGCCTTCCCCAAGACCGCCAAAGCCATCGATCTCATGGTCGACGCCCCAAGCCCCGTAAGCGAGCTCCAACTCCGCGAACTAAACCTCCGCATCGCCCACAAAGCTTGAGTGCAGCCGGCCTAACCCTCCTTGTGCTGTACGGGAGCGGGGTCTCCGCCTGACCCGCACCACCCCCGAATCCGGGTACCCCATCCTCACGACAGCTTGATCGTCGTCAGGGTGGGGTATTCATCGCACTGTCAAACGACGGGTCTGGTTCCCCTTCAAGGCGGCACGCGACTCCGCTTCCCGGTGCGCCCAGCGGAACTCCATCGCCTCACGAAGCAAAAAGAATCACCGCAGCGCCCCTGTGCGGGATAGACTGTGCGCGTTCACCGCAATTTCATCTCAGCACGGGCCCAGCCGGACTCTGCGCATATGTGCAGCGTTCGCAGACCTTTTTTCTCCGGAGGTTGGTATGCGCAATCCTTTCGGCACAAAGGCTGTTCTCTGCGTGCTTCTTTCTGCTGCTCCCGCGCTCGGTCAGGCTACTGCCAGCGGCAACATCGTCGGCACGGTCACCGACCCCACCGGGGCCGCCATCGCCTCTGCCACCGTCACCGTCACCAACGTCTCAACCGGTACCACCCGAACTGTGCATACAAACGCCCAGGGCGAGTACCGCTTCGAGTTCCTCAGCGTGGGCAACTACACGGTCAGCGCGGACGCTACCGGCTTCTCGACTACCAAGACTGCCAACGTCCAACTGCTCGTCGGCAGCACCCTCAGTGAGAACCTCCCGATGCATCCCGGGGGCGCCAGCACCACGGTCGAGGTCAACACCTCAACCCAGCTCGTCGACACCGAAAAGACCGACAGCTCTGCAACCGTGACCCCGCAGCAGATCACCGATCTCCCGCTCAACGGCCGCGACGTCGCCAACCTCGCCATCCTCGCGCCCGGCGTCAAGCTGGTCGACAGCTACGATCCGACCAAGAATCGCTACGCCGTCTACGCGGTCAACGGCTCCAGTGGCCGCAACACCAACGTCACCGTCAACGGTATCGACAACAAGGACAACACCGTCGGCGGCGCCGTCATGCAGCTTCCGCTTGAAGCCGTCGAAGAGTTCAAGATCAGCACCAACCGCTTCTCCGCGGAAAACGGCCGCAGTGAAGGTGCCGCGCTCAACGTCATCACCCGTCCGGCACGAATCAGTACCACGGCGCGCTCTATGCCTTCTTCCGCAGCCAAACCTTCCAGACCATCAACGCGCTGGACAAGGCCTCCGGCAGTGCCAAGCCCGACTACAGCCGTCAACAGTACGGCGGCTCCTTCGGTGGCTACATCCGCAAGGACAAGGACTTCGGCTTCTTCGCCTACGAGGGCATTCGTGAGCGCTCCAGCATCAGCGTCGACGCCAACACCCTCGCAGAACTCACCCTCGCCAAACCCCTCGGCGCCCAGCCGGTGGACGCCATCCCCACGCCCTTCGATGAGAAGCGCTACAACGGCCGCCTCGACCACAAGTTCTCCGATCGGGAACACGCCTATATCGTCTACACCGCCCAGGACAACAAGAGTCAGAACGATCAGTCCACCAACCAGAACGATCTGACCGAAGGCAACTACACCCTCAATGACCTCATCCTCACCAACTTCGCGCTGAACTCAATCCTCAGCTCCAAGGCCGTGAACAACTTCACCGTAGGCTTCCAGTACTGGAACAACCTCATCGACTCCAACACCCGCACGCCATACTTCCTCTTCCCTGACGGCGTCAGCTTCGGCACCAACATCAACGTCCCGCAGAAATCCAGTCAGCACAAGTTCCAGTTCCGCGACGACTTCTCCTACGTCGTCGGGACCCACACCCTGAAAGCCGGCGTCGACTTCCTCTACGAGCCCCAGGTCGGTGGCTTCTTTGAGAACAACCCCACCCCCGAGTTCGACTTCTTCGACACCGCCGCCAACCTCCTGAACCCCGCGCTTTACCCCAACGGCTTCTCTTCACCTGGCGTCATCCAGCTCTCCACCGGAACCTCCGGCGACCCCAGCTTCGACCTCTCGCCCAAGATGCTCGGGCTCTACTTCGAAGATGACTGGCACGTCAGCCACCGTCTGTTGCTCAACCTGGGCATTCGCTATGACCGCGACATCGATACGTACGGCATCAACAAGCAGGCAAACGCCCGCACCCACCAGGAACTCGTCGCTGCGTTCGCCGCGAACCCCACCGCGCTTCCGCCTACACGGCTCAACGAGTACGGCACCGGCTATACACCCAGCCTTGGCTATCTCGGCGGCTCCTATACAGGCCTGCCCAATAACGACAACCTCGACATCAGCCCACGCATAGGTCTCGCTTATGACGTCACCGGCACTGGCCGTGTCGTCATACGCGGTGGCTACGGTCTGTACTTCGGCCAGACGTTCCTAAACATCCCGCTGTTCATGGTTCAGCAGGCGAATAACACCGTCTTCGCCAATACCTACTCCATCTCCTGCGCCGGGCCTACCGACGTCAACTGCACCCAACTCGTCCCCGGCACCAACATCCCGCTCAGCAAGTACCGCTACGGCATCGACCCCGCTCCCGTGATCCCGCCGGCCGGCCACAACCTCGCTCCGGGCTCCACCGGTCGTCTCATGAACCCCCAGTTCCGCAACCCCTACACGCAGCAGATCAACTTCGGCGTGCAGTATGCCTTGAACACGCACTCCGTCCTCGACGCCGAGTACGTGCAGGCGCGCGGCATCCACGAAGACAAGACCGTGAACATCAATCCGCTCGAGTACTTCAACGGTGGTGTGCGGCCGCTCTCCGCTGCATTCGCTGCCGCCGGCGTGCCCGTCCTCGGTCGCTTCGGCGAAGAAGAATCCATCGGACGCTCCTACTACGACGCCTTCAATCTCAGCTATCGCGCGACCATCGCCAAGTGGGTCACCGCGATCGTCAACTACACCTGGGGTAGCGCCTTCGCCTTTGAAGGCAATCCGGCCGCCTTCCGCAATACCGCGACCAATCCCTTCCTCGGACAATTCCGTCGGCCCGACTACGGCTTCGCTCCCAACGACGAAAAGCACCACATCACAGCCGCCGGCACCTTCACCCTTCCCTTCCACATTGAGATCTCGCCCATCATCCAGGCCGGTACCGCGCGCCCGGTCAACAACGCAAACGGCGACATCATTGAATCCACCAGTGATCTCTGGGGCGTAGGCTCCGGCCGCAGCAACCCGCACGCCGCCGTCTTCACTGGCCAGAAGAAGACCATCCAGAACTTCGTAGCCTTCAACTTGGCCGCCAAGGCCAGCGGCAGCGTCGCAACCTTCTACAAAACCTGCCTCGCCGCTGGCTCCTGCTACGAAACCAGCTTCGATCAGTACCGCGGTTCGCCCTTCATCCAGTTCGACACGCGCGTCGGCAAAACCATCGTGATCAAGGATCGCTACAACGTCACGCTCTTCTTCCAGGGCTTCAATCTCACCAATCGCGCCAACTACGGCGGCAACTACAACGGCAATATCTCCTCCTATGCTGCGGGCACCACAAGCCTGACGCCTTCCGGCTTCGTGAACCCCAGCAGCACCATCATCCCGCGCTCCTTCACAGGCGAGTTCGGCGGCCGCTTCTCCTTCTAAATCTCGCCTCGTGCTCATCACAGCCCGGGTGTCCTCCGCTTCAAGCGGCAGGGCACCCGGGCTCATCTTTTTGCACGGAACAATCCAGCCCGTTGACTACAAGCACCGCACCAGCAGCATCGTCTGGTCGTCAAACTGCTGTCCATACTCGCGAACCGCCTTCAGGATCTTCCCTGACAGCTCTTCCAGGGCATCCTGCTGATTTTGCGCGATGACCTCTTTCAGCCGGTCCACACCAAACTCATCCTCGTCGCCGCTACGCACCTCCAGCACACCGTCCGTCGCCACCACGAGCAGGTCACCGGCACTCACGCGCATACAGAACCCATCGAAGCTCGGCACCGGCAGCAGGCCCAGCGGCAGCTGCGGTTCCTGTGTAACCGACATCACGTGTTCGCCCGCATGCCAGTGCAGCACCGGCGGGCTCGCCGCCATCGCGCAGAAAACACTCCCATCCGCCCCAAACCGAAAGCCGGTGAACGTCGCATACATCTGCGGCTCCTTCACCTGCGGAAGTACGGTGTTCAGCCGCTGGAGCAGCAGCGGCAACGTCGTGCCCGGCTCGCGTCCACTGGCATCCAGCAACGCGGTGCGGATCGCGGTCTTCAGACGCCCCATCAGAATGCTCGCCGGCAAACCGTGTCCGGCGATGTCGGCAACATACGCAATCGCGTCTCCATTCGGCAGTTCCACCGAGTCCACAAGGTCCCCACCCACCTTCTCGCTCGGCTGCGAACTGCCATAGATCTCAAAGCATGGCGTCCGCAGATGCACCGCCGGAACCAGCGTCCGCTGGATCGCATGCGCCAGCTCCAGCTCATTCTGAAGTCTCAGCGATCGCTTTCCTTCACCCACGATGAAACGCAGAAAGAGGACGTACGAAAGAATCGTGCTCACAAAGATCGCAGTTGCTGCAAAGTGAATCCCCTGCTGAGGCGCCACCGGCTGCAACTGGAAGTGCGTCACCATCCACCGCGCGAGCACGCCCATTAGCCCGGCCGTCGACGAACTGCAGGACGAACATGATCGGCAGGCAGAACAACGGCAGCCGTGCCACCACGAGGATCCATCCGCAGGCGTTCAACCCCGTATACGTCGCAATCATCAGCACCACGGCATACGGCTTCGTCCCGTTTGCCAGAAGGTCCGAGTAGAACCCGTTCACCGAGAACAGCACGAATACCGCCGCAAGCATCACCCAAAGCCTTCGGATCGGCACGGCCCGGAAGACCTGCCACCGCGGCAAGTTGCGTAGGTACCACCGCTTGGTCTGTTCCGCCATTGCCACGAACCATATCAAATGCGCTCCGCAGCGACGCGAATTTCTCCGCTCACCAGCACCGCGCGCCAGCTCGCATCGGAGCATCGCGGCCGCTCGCCGAAATCACACACAATGAAACAAGGCACCCCGTGAGAGGTGCCTCGTTCCCTTGCGTGCTGTGCTGGCCCTGGCGCCAGATCACAAGCTCTACCGCTGTACCACGACGATCTTGAAGGTATCCGGCTTCGCCTTCGGCCGTGCTCCGGCCACTGCAGGCTCCAGTTCCGCGGTCGGCAGATAAATCGTCTGCGCAGTCGGGTCCAGGCCCATGGTCCGTGCTCCGTCGGCCGTCTTGACGGTCTGCTCCACCGCGAAGCTCCCGCCTTTGTCGCCGGCCACCACCAGTGATCCATCGCGGCAGCTCGCAAACGCCTGGCCTGCATGGAATGCGGTTGCATCCACGCCCGCGCCAATCGGCACCGAGCCCAGCACCTTGCCGCTCTCCGTGCTCATCACCACCATCTTCTGCGGATTCCGGCACCCGATGAAGAGCCGGTGTGTCGCCTTGTCCAGCGCCAGCCCCACAGGATGCCCGCCGGGCGCCACAGGCCAGCGTGCGATCACCTTGCGCTGCGGTACATCCACTTCGGCTACAAGGTCCTTGTCCTCGAGATTGATGTACACCTTGCCCGTCCCATCGGAAGCCAGGAACTCCGGCGCGCCGCCCAGCTCGATCGGCGGATCAATCTTGCCATTCTTCGGATCGATGTCGGGTTTAAACGTCATCAGCACGCCCTTGTCGCCCGAAACCGCCAGCACCCGCCCAATCCCCGCGTCATAGATGATCCCGTCCGAGTCCGGCACCGTCGCCAACCTGCCCAGCACCGCATAGGTCTTCAGGTCGAACACGATGATCGCGCCGTCGCCTCCGCCGTCGGTGATAAACCCGCGCCCCACCTGCGGCACCAGCGCCACACCGTGCGCGATCTTCTGCCCCGGTATATCCCCCAGCACCTTCCCCGTCGCCGAGTCGATCACCATCGTGTGCGTCCCGCGCGGCACAAACAGCCGGTGGTTCTGCGAGTCCACCGTCAGGTAGTCCCATCCGCCTTGCCCGCCGATGTGCATCTCCCTCGTGACCTTCCATCCGCCCTGCCCCACTGCGCACAGCGGCGCAGCGATCAACAGCGCCGCAACCGCACCCACAACACTCCGCATTCTTCCCACTGATCTCTCCCCATCCAGGCGCATACGCGCAGAGCTCCGCCTTTGATTGCGCGCAGCTCCTATGCGCTCAACCCTACACACCCAACCTGAAGCCTTCCTGAACGCGCCGCAGCACGCACACCTATCGCCCGGGCTGCGCCAACGCCTTCATCACCGCCGCACGCGCCAGCGGCTCCATCACCGCATAGCCCGCATCGTTCGGGTGTACTCCGTCGATCGCCAACCCCGCCTTCATGCCGCCATCCGGCCCAGCCATCGCCGTGTAGTAATCCAACCACACGGCGCCCTGCTCCGCCGCAAACTGCTTCAGCCACGCATTCAGCGCGACCACCTCCGCCCGTGGATCCACGCCCGGATGCCACGGAAACGCCGCTGCCGGCAGCACCGAACTGATCACCACGCGCACATGGTTCGCCTGCGCCAGAGTCACCATCGCCCGGTAATACGCCTCGATCTCGCCCAGCGTCTCGGCCCCGGTATTGCCCGCGATATCGTTGATCCCCGCCAGAATCACCACCGCCGCCGGATGCAACGCAATCACATCCTGCGGAAACCGCACCAGCATCTGCGGTGTCGTCTGCCCGCTGATCCCGCGATTCACCCAAGGCTCATCCGGAAAGAACTTCCCATATCTTCGCCCCCAGTTATCCGTGATCGAATCCCCATAAAACACCACACGCTGCTGCCCTGCCGCCGGAGCGCCCAGCTTCGCGTTGTCCTCGCGATACCGCGCCAACTGCGCCCAGTCCGCCAGCTTCTTCTGCATCCCCGCAACCTGCTGCGGCGTAAGCTGCGCGGCCGGCACGCTCAACTCCGGCGCCGACGCCGGCACACTCATGGTCGACACCGCCGCCCCCGCAGCCCCTGCCTGCTGAGCCCGCGCGACGCCGATCCCAGCAACCGCCATCATCGCCCAACAGCGCCAATCCGCAAACACGCACCGCCGAAGACCTCACACCACCGCTCATCAAATCCACCGATCCTCCCCATAGCTCATTCAACTCGAAAACCCTTCCGCTCAACAAATCAGCACCGAACTCGCACCGTCCAGCCCACCGCCGATCCGCGACCACCCCCGCCCAAAGTTCGTCGACACGTACAGATTCCCACCCATATCCACCATCGCCACCATAGCCCCGTTTGTGGCGATACACCCCGTATCCACCTTGCCCTCCGTCCACGCCGGCAAGCCATCTTCGATCACCGAAATCTTGCCCTCCGCTCCGATCGGCCGCCGATACACTCTCCCCTCCTTCACAAAAGGATCCGTCGACGCCGACACAAGAACCTCATCCCCCGAAAACGCCACCGCAGAGCAGTGCGGCGCATGCAGCCCTTCGCTCTCGACCGTCCACGTGGCTCCTCCATCACGGCTGAGGCAAAGCCCCACCGCCGACGCCGCCGCCACAATCTTCGGATGCTCCGGGTGCCCGCGCACCTCGTGAACATCTGCGTTGATCTCGATCGTCGGCTCCCACGTCCTTCCGCCATCCATCGACCGCGGAATACCGCCCACATGCACATTGGCGAACAGCACACTCCCGTCCGCGTTCGCCGCAACCGACCGCACACCCAGCGGTGGCCCCATACGCACCCCATTCACGATCGCCGACCCGGCAAACCACGACTCCCGCCCCGGCACCTTGTCAAAACCCTCCAGAGCCTCAACCCCATCGCCGCCATCGCTCAGCCGCAGCATCCTCGCATCATCCGTCCCCACATAGATCGCGTCCCCGACAGCCATGCAGCATGAAACTCAAGCTCGCTCGTAGCGACAGCCGTCCACTCCGCCGCCCGCCGAGCGCCGCCGCAGCGAATGCCCTCCCACAACCGCGAGCGCACCGCCGCGCCCGTCCGCCGCCAACCCTCTGACCGGCTCGTTCGCAAGCTCCTGCACACGCCCATCGTCTGTGACAGCGAACACCCCATCGCTCCAAGTCGCCACGAGTATTGTCCGCTTCGTCACACATCACCTCTGCCGCGCGAAAACCGCAACCCGCGGTTGCACATCCATTCCATCTGTCCAAGTATCTTGGCAACAAGCCACCCAACGAACACGCACAGCGAAAAACGAGCAACGAACCATGACCGCGCGCCTGCCGACCCTCCGGATCCTCCTCACCGCCTTCGTTCTTCTCTTCTCCGCCCTCGCCCCTGGCACACGCGCGAAAGCACAATGCTCGCCCACACTCGACCCCGCGCTCGACATCACCACCATCCCGCTCTGGCCCAACCGAGCCCCCAACGCCAAAGGCGACGCCCCCGCCGACACGCCCACCCTGACCGTCTTCCGTCCCGTCCACCCCAACGGCACCGCCGTCATCGTCGCCCCCGGCGGAGCCTATCTCCACCTGGCCGCCAACCATGAAGGCCGCGAGCCCGCCGACCGCCTCACCGAGCTCGGCATCACCGCCTTCGTCCTCAAATATCGGCTCGGCCCAACCTATCTTTACCCTGTCCCACTTCAGGACGCGCGCCGCGCCGTCCGCCTCGTCCGCTCGCTCGCGCCCCGGTACGGCTACTCGCCCGACCGCATCGGCATGATGGGCTTCTCCGCCGGCGGCCACCTCACCGCCACCGCCGGCACCCTCCCGGACCGCCGGCAACCCCAACGACCCCGACCCGATCGAGCGCGAGTCCTCCGCCCTCAACTTCATGATCCTCGTCTACCCCTGGCTCAACGCCATGCAGCCCCAGATGACGGACGTCCTCACCGGCAAACCGATGATCAACTACTGCTCCGTCACCAACGGCCTCAGCCAGACCGAGTGCGCCCGCCTCACTCGCGACTACACACCCCTCATGCACGTCTCGCACACCACGCCGCCCACCATCCTCTTCCACACCACCACCGACAACACCGTCCCCGTCACCACCAGCGTCGCCTTCTACTCCGCCATGCAGGCCGCCGGCGCCGACTGCGAACTCCACATCTTCGCCCACGGCCCACACGGCTTCGGCCCCGGAGGCAACAGCCAATCCCTCCAGCAATGGCAACCCATCCTCGAACACTGGCTCCGAGACCACAACTGGCTCACGCCACCCACACCCGCCACTAGCCACTAGATCTGCGAATGGCCGAACCGCGGCACCGCTCAACCCGCCGCCGCCGAGCCGAGAACGGGAGGGCACGGCGTTTGCCATGCCGTCAATCCGCAAACCTCACCGCCGCATTAGCTTCCGGCTGCGCGCGGTCTTCTTGGCGTTCGGAGGCTGAGCGGCAGCCCGCTCATGGTTCAACGCCAGCAAACGCGCTAGAATCTCCTGCTCTGCCAGTTCCCCGGGATCTTCAACCCATCCGTACGCCGCAAACACAGCTTTATCGAGCGACCAGTGCGCATTCTCCAGCCACGCAGGGCGCTGGTTATACAGATTCGTCAGGGTACGCTCCTTCAAATCGGCCTCTCGGAGCCCGGGCGGATTCAGCCATGCCTCCCGAAGCCGCACCAAGTCACGTGCAGCTTCCGCTATCGCCTTTACTCGCGGGTGAGCGTCTTCAGCGGGTTCACTGCCGGGGGACCAAGGAAAGGGATAAGTGTCAAAGCAAACTGAGGGATTGTAAGTAGGTCTCCCGCCCTCATTGCCATCGCCGTGTCTCGACGATGTCATTCGAGCCCACACGACATGTGGTTTAGAGCCTAGAACACCGAAGAAGTAGTCATCATCTCGTGCGATCGCAACTACTCGGGTATCTGGGACTGCCTCGGGCGGCAGCCATACGAAAAATCTATGCTTGGAGACTCGTGATGTCCCGATGACCCGACAGAGGCTTGAGGCGGCTTCCTTGAGGTTGCCGCCACTCCGCCCCAAGAGCCACCAACTCTCGCGCCTCTGCCTGTCACGGTTTTTTGCGCGGCTCGGGTAGACATTCGCTTTGAGGTATTCGAACGGAGCTTCGTATTGCGCAGCGAGCGCGATTCCAAGTTTCCCAAAATCGATAATGAATCGTCCCTTGTAACGCTCGGTGATGTCACCGCCGTTGAACCAGGGTTTGATTACATCCGTGTTTGGGCGCCCATTTACATTTACGGCCCGTAACATCTCATCAGCGAGTTCCCGATCAATCTCAAAGGCACCTACCTTGACGGGCCCTTGGAACGCAAGATCATCGTTCTCTCTCAAGCGCCTTATTCCGGTTAGATCGAGGCCTGCTGTTAAGTTCGGGAAGATTCTCGCGACATTTTGTCCATCCAGCCGAATCGTCCGCTCAGTCCCCTCGTCGAAACCCACCATCGAGATCCGAACGGCGGCACCATTCAACAGCCAGGGTCGGTCGCTCCAAGCCATAAAGATTGAGCCGCTCTCACATATTCGCGTAAGGACGTTGCGATTTGCGCCTTGTCGAATCGCTTGAGTAGAAAGCAGGCCCACACGACTCGCGTTTCGCGAGGCAAGCGCGAATCGGGCCTTCTCGAACCAATAGACCACCAGATCCGACTCCGCTCGAACACGTTGTGCGTAGATCTGAAATAGGTCATCTACGTAGTGATCTCCAAGCTCACGTCGCAGCGATTTACCGCCAAGAAAGGGCGGATTCCCCACGATGTAATCCGAATTCGGCCATTCAGGTTCATACGGTTTACCTTCTGCGTCGTACCGCAGAATCGCATCGCCATGCTCAATATTCCTCAACTTCTGCAAAATCGGCTCACGATCCTCCGTGAACACGTGCTCATGCTTCCACTGTAGATATCCAATCCACACCACGATGCTCGCCAACTCATGCGCATAGAACTCAACCTCAATGCCATACAACTGCGTCGGCGAGACCATGTGATCGATGGCATAGTTAGCTGCCAGCCTGAGATCGTGCGCAACAGCGAAGTCGTGAGCCTCGTTCCACAAATCCAGCATCCGCCGTAACGCAAGATACAAAAAGTTCCCCGAGCCACAAGCCGGATCGAGCACCTTGACCGCAGTGAGTTCGTCGATCCACGCACTCAGCAGGCGCTCGGACTCGCGTTCGGTGGTCCGGAGACGCGGCTGGCTCCCGCTACCCGATTCTGACCCGGCCTTTTCAGCTTCCAGCGCCACCAGAACACTGTCGCGCACCTTCGCCCACCGTCGCTGCAGCGGCTGCATGAGAACAGGTTCAATCAGCAGAAGAATGTCCTCCGCCGAGGTGTAGTGCGCCCCGATCAGCGAGCGCCGCTCCTTGTTTAAGGAACGCTCAAATAGCGTCCCGAAGATCTCGGGTGCAATATGTGCCCAGTTGTAGTTCTTGGAAACCTCGTACAAGATCCCGAGATCCGCCACATCCAGATCGATCACCGAGTCCGAATCGAACAGGCCTCCGTTGAAGTACTTGATGGAATGGATCCCAAACGTGGAATCTTCTGCGCTCATCGCCTCAAACAGATCCCGCAGCTTGCGCAGGAACTTCTTCGGGCGAAACCGGTCATCGCTTTGGACAAGGCTGCGGAAGATGTGATCCGGCAGCAGACCGATCGAATCCGCAAACAAGCAGAACAGCAGGCGCATAAGAAAATGCGCAATTTCTTCCTTCGTGTGAATGGGCGCAGCCGTGTGAGCGCGCTTCTCAATCTCCAAACGCTCGGCCAGGCGCGCGAATACCTTGGCCGCCTCCTGCGTGACACGCGCGTCGGTGCGCTCCGGGCGCAGCACGCTGTAATCTCCGAAGAGAGCTCGCAGCACGTCCAACGGCGGCAGCGGACAAGTTGCAGTAACCTCATTTCGAAGCAGGTCGTCCAGGTTGAACGCGTACACGCGCTTCGCCGTCGCGGTGAAATTCGTGTGCACCTCGAAGCGGTCCAGATCGCAGACGACCAGCAGAGGAGGGTTCCCGAGGTCCTCCCTGTAGTCGTTCAATTGCTTATAGGCCGCCTTCAGGTCCTTGTGCTTGCCCTTGTACTCCCACGCAAAGTGATCGCGGAACCACACATCCGCGAATCCTTTTCCGCCGTAAACCTTGGACACGGGCTTGTCGAACGTGAAGCGTTCGCCGACCGCATCCATAGCCGCGGGGTGAGGGTGATCGAGCAGGTCACAGAGATCTATGAAGTGTGGCTGAGAGCCTTGACGTTCCGTAAGGGTGTTCAGCTTCCAGCGGCGAACAAATTCAGCGAGCGAGAGGGACATCGGTCCCTATTATCGCGTTCACAACGCGTATCGTTGCTCGTTCCTACCCTGTATCAGACGGATAACCTCGACCATCCCAACCGAAGAGGAATCTTCCCGTCAAAGGAAGCCCCGTCGAATTTTCATGCGGCCCGTTGCACATCAATTCAGCCCGTTTCCATACAATGGGAACTAGATCGACCTCACACCCGCACCGCACGCTGCCCCGCAAACAGCCGCTCCGCACAGAGGTCCACCCCTAAGTCTCATATCCAACGTACTTTGGAGAGAAAAGTACCCCCCGGGGGGGGACCCCTCAGCTCTGCGCCGCACCCCGCCAGCCGAGCGCACGAAAAGCAGGGTCGAAACGGAGCCGCCCGCATCTACCTCACATCGGCCAGCCAAAGCGCCGGCCCTGAGAGGAACATCTCAACAATGAAGATCCTGCACCTCGACTCCAGCGT
Source organism: uncultured Verrucomicrobiae bacterium (assembly GCA_963795955.1). GTDB lineage: Bacteria > Acidobacteriota > Terriglobia > Terriglobales > Acidobacteriaceae > Granulicella. Next base: position 396,732 of record CAWCJK010000001.1, on the reverse strand, counting down.
CACCGGCGTCAACTCCGTCAGCCGCCCGCTCAGCAAAGCCGCGGCCGACAAGCTACGCGCCGCCAACCCCGACGCAGAGTACGTCTACCGCGACCTCGTCAAGAACACCCTCCGCCACTACACCGCCGTCCTCCGCATCTACGGCGACGCCCCGCCCCAGGTCACCGAGCAGCAAAAAGCCGAACTCGAGACCGGCAAGGAGATCCTCGACGAGTTCCTCTCCGCCGACCTCGTCATCATCGGCGCGCCCATGTACAACTTCGGCATCCCCTCGCAGCTCAAGGCCTGGATCGACCTCCTCTGCGTCGCCGGCAAGACCTTCCGCTACACCGCCTCCGGCCCCGAAGGCCTCTGCGGCGGCAAACGCGTCGTCATCCTCTCCTCCCGCGGCGGCCTATACGGCCCCGGCTCCCCCTTCGAAGCCTTTGATCACCAGGAAAAGTACCTCCGCCACGTCTTCACCTTCATGGGCATCACCGACATCACCGTCATCACCGCCGAGGGTGTAGCGATGGGTCCCGAAAAGGCCGGCGAGGCCAAGAAGGCCGCACTGGCCCAGATCGGAACCCTCAAATAGCCCACCTGCGCGACAGAACCCGGCTGCTCCCGGAGAACGATGGAGCGAGCCGGGTTCTCTTTCGCCCATGACATTGATCACACTTCCGGGTTACGAGTGTGCGCCGATCGCGTTACGCTTGCACATGCGCCATCTCCTCGGTCTTGTGGTACTCGGGCTCGTCATACCGGTCACCGCGCGGGCGGAGACCTCATGCACCCCCGCCGCGCTCAACCACGCCGCAGAGACCGTCAGCAGCCTCCGCCACCAACTCCACACCACCTCCGTCCCGCAGCATGACCCGGAGGTTCCTTCCGCCATCGCGTCTCAACTCGCGCAGCTCAAATCCGCGCTCACCCTCGCCGCCGACGCGGCCTTCGCCTGCGCCGCTCCCTCCGCCACGCCCGAGCAGATCCAGGCCACCCTAGCGGACGCGCTTCACGCGAACCTGAACGCCGCCTCCGAGACCGTCCTCGTTACGCGCAACAAGAAAGACCAGGGAGCCTTTGGCTCCGACCTGGCCGTGCAGGTCTTCCCGCTCTACAACTCGCCCCGTTTCTACGAGGTCGACTTCCGCTACGGCGTCGAGTGCGGCGACGACAACCTGCTGCTCGTCTACCGCGCAGACCCGAACGCCTCCTCGAACACCGCCGCCTGGCGCCAGGTGCTCCGCTGGGGCGCGCCCACGTACAACACAGTCGCGGACGCCTACGGCGACTTCGTCCTGCTGACCCCGCTGTCCGGCTTCGCCAACGACCGCAACTGGCGCTTCGTCGTCGCCCACGGGCAGCCCGGCTGCACCGCCGCCTCCGCGCCAAGCCGCTTCGATGTTGACCTGCTCGAGCCCACCAGCGACCCCGCGCATCCAACCGTCGTCTGGCACCTCGATCGACCGTACCTCCGCTCGCAGGTGCCGCGCCTGCTGACCACCGAAGACACGCTCATCTTCGAGTTGCAACCGCCCGAGACCACACCCGGCAGGCACACGAAACAAACCGCATCTGCGGCGACCAGCTTCCGGTACCGCGTCAGCAGTGACAACCACGTCGAGCCGCTACCGGCGACACCGGACATCGCCACTCCACCCCCGAGCCAGGCTGCTAGTACTGGCTCGCCTCACTAAGCGTCTGCACCTGCGCCTCGCTCAGCTTCAGATCCACCGCCGCAAACAGCGCGTCCATCTGCTGCGTGTTGGTCGCGCTCGCGATCGGCGCAGTGATCGTCGGCTGCGCCAGCAACCACGCCAGTGAGATCGTCGCCTGCTCCGCGCCCGTCTCCTCGCTCACCTGCTTCAGCGCCTTCAGAATCCGCTTTCCACGCTCATCGAAGTATTTCTCCACGCGTGAGCCGCGCTTCTTGCCCTTCGTATCTTCGAGCGACTGATACTTGCCCGTCAGGAAGCCTGACGCCAGCGAAAAGTAAGGAATGACGCCGAGCCCAAAACGCTCCGCCACCGGCGCCAGATCGCTCTCATAAGCCTCGCGGTCGTAGAGGTTGTACTCCGGCTGCAGGGTCGTGTACGCGGGCACACCCTTCTGCTGTGCGACCTCCTCGGCCTCGGTCAACCGCGCGCCCTTGTAGTTCGAGGCCCCAATCGCGCGCACCTTGCCGCTCCTGCATCAGCTGGTCATACGCCTCCAGCGTCTCCTCCATCGGCGTCTCCTGGTCATCGGTGTGCGACTGGTACAGGTCGATGTAGTCCGTCTGCAGCCGCTTCAGCGAATCCTCAACTTGGCGCAGAATGTACTCCCGCTTCAGCCCCTGCGAGCCATCGCCCATCTTGAAACCCACCTTCGTCGCCAACACCACCTGCTTGCGTTTGCCGCTGCGCGCAAACCACTTGCCGATGATCGCCTCCGACTCGCCGCCCTGGTGTCCCGGAACCCACGTGGAATACACATTCGCCGTATCCACCGCATCGAAGCCGCGGTCTACAAACGTGTCCAGCAGATCGAAGGAAGTCTTCTCATCCGCGGTCCATCCAAACACATTTCCGCCAAACACCAGCGGCACAATCTCCAGCCCGGAATTGCCAAGTTTGCGCTTCTGCATTGCATCTCCTCTCGTACTCAGATGAGCGACCCCACCGCTGAGGTGCGCGGCGCGCGAGATGCCCTCCGGTTGATATCCTCTATCTCTCCTGGAGGGCAGTCGATGCGTCGTGGCGTTCTCGCGGTAGTTGTTGCCGGTTTCATGTTGCCGGTCTCACAAGCACAGCAAACACCATCTGAAGCTCCGCCACAATCGTCTGCACAAAACCTCCCCGCTCCCACCGGAGACCCCGCCCAGAGCCCCGTGCTCGATCGCGTGCTGCGCGAGTGGCCCGCCGGTCGCATCTCCACCGTAAAAAGGCCAGGCGAGTGGGCGTATGAAGAAGGCGTGCTCCTCGACGGCGTGACGGCCATGTGGCGCGTCACCGGCGACGGCCGCCTCTTCAGCTACATCAAAGCGGCCGTCGATCGCTCCGTCGACCCTAAAGGTCTCATCCACATGGACAACGACGCGCCGTTTCCCGCGGCTGGCCACTCCATGGACGACATCGAGATGGGCCGCAGCGTGCTCATGCTCTATCGCGTCACGCGCCAGGAGCGTTACTACACCGCGGCCAGGTTCCTGCACGACCAAATGGCCCAGCAGCCCAAAAACCCAAGCGGCGGCTACTGGCACAAGCAGATCTACCCCAATCAAATGTGGCTCGACGGGGCCTACATGTCCGAGCCCTTTCTCGCCAACTACGCCCGCACCTTCGACCAACCCGCAGACTTCAAAGAGGTCGCCAATCAACTCCTGCTGATGAACCAGCACATGCGCGACCCCAAGTCCGGGCTGCTGCATCACGGCTGGGACGAGTCGAAGCAGATGGCCTGGGCTGACAAGTCCACCGGCCTCAGCCCGGAGGTTTGGGGACGCGCGATGGGCTGGTATGCCATGGCGCTCGTCGACGTCCTCGATCGCATGCCCGCTGACGCCCCCGAGCGTCCCGCACTCGAGGACGTCACGCGACAAGTTCTCGCCTCCGTCATTCGCTACCAGGACCCAACCTCCGGGCTCTGGTGGCAGGTCATGGACAAACGCGCGCAGAAGGGCAACTTCCCTGAGGCCTCCGCCAGCTGCATGTTCGTGTACGCCATCGCCAAAGCCGTGCGCCTGAACGTGCTGCCGTTGGCAGACGAGCAATACGCGCAACGTGGCTGGGCCGCGATCCAGAAGCAGTTCGTCCGGCCCGACGGCACGCTCACCGGAACCGTCAAGGTCGCAGGCCTCGGCGGCACACCGTATCGCAGCGGCACCTATGACTACTACATCGGCGAGCCCACCGGCGACAACGATGCCAAGGGCAGTCGGCGCCTATCTCCTCGCCCAAAGCGAGATCATCCAGCGCCAGCGCGCCGGTTCACTCTTCGCCAAAATGCGCGGCCAGACCGTGCTGCTGGACGCGTGGTTCAACTCGCAACGTCGCCCCACGGCCGCCGGCAACAACCCACTCTTCCACTACAAGTGGACCGACGACGCCGATAGCGGATACTCCATCTTCGGCGACATGTTCGCGCAATACGGCATGAAGCGAGCCATGCTCGACCACGCGCCGCGGCCCGAAGACCTGAAGGGCGTCGCCGTCTACGTGATCGTCTCGCCCGACAACCTGAAGCTCAATCCAAACGCGCACTTCATGGAAGCGCAGAGCGCAACTGTCATCGAAAACTGGGTCAAAGCCGGCGGCGTCCTCATGCTGATGGAGAATGACGTCGACCATGCCGACCAGGTCCACCTCGATATCCTGAGCGATCGCTTCGGCATCCACTTCAACCCGGTCCTCCACAACCAGGAACTCAACAACGACTACGCCAACACCATGGTCGAGATCCCAGCCGGCACGGGAGGCATCTTCGACCGGCACATCCACGCGCTGATGAAAGAGATCTGCACCATCACCCCGTCAGCTCCCGCCCAGGTGGTCCTCACCAGCAAAGGTGACACCATCATGGCCGTCGCACACATCGGCCGCGGCCTCGTCTACGCCAACGTGGATCCCTGGAGCTACAACGAGTACACCGACGGCCGCAAAAACCCGCTGAACGAGCAGAACTTCATCGGAGGCCAGCAGCTCGCACGTTGGATCATCGGCCAGGCAGCCGACCGGCTAAACCGGAGATAGAGCACACAGCTCAGTTCATCCAACTCCGGTCGTTCGGATCACGCGGAGTACGTGGATCCCGAGGGTCACGCTTGCTCTCCGGGTCCACATACCGCCCGTGGGCGTCGAAGTGAACCTCGCGCCCTTGCTTCTGCATATACACGCTGAACTTCTTCGCCGCGCGCCGCCGCTTCGCACGCAGCCACGCATTTTTCAGCCCATACACGCGCTCGTTCACGCCAAACCGCACACCCCGCCGCGGCGCAAACATCAGAAACATCCATCCGCAAAGCGACGTCGACAGCACCACGACCGCATCAAACCGCTGCCCTCGCGAGAGCGCGATCGCGAGGTACACGAGCAGGTAAATCGCCGCAATATACTTCGCCTTCACCCGCAGCACGAAGTTGAAGTTCAACTCCTGGTCCGCGTGCATTCGCGCAAACACAATCAGCAACGCAATCGAGAACGGCCATAGCCCTGATTCCACCTCCCACGGACTCAGCCCCGGCACCCGTCGCCCAACGGTGTAGCTCAGGATCGCCCGCCACGAGCGCGCCGCCGATCGTGGACGCAAAGAAGAACTCCGCCAGCCACCGCGATCCCATCTCGTCCTCAAGCGACGATCCGAAGAACCACACCGAAAGCGCCGCAAACAGGAGCCCGATGATGCTGAGGTTGATGAACGGATACGTCACCACCTGCCACACCAGCTTGTAGGCGATCAGGGGCTGAAACGACAACAGCGAGGACAGCAGCGCGGCCATCTCGCGCGACACCAGTTCAACGATCAGCAGCGCGAAAAACACCCCGATCGCCGTCAGGATGATGCGCCGCGTCACGCCTCGGAACGGCGGAAGAGCCACGGTGATCGGGCTGTCGGAACGGAACGCCACGTCGATCTCCTATCGCGCCGGAAGCGGTGGAACCGGCAGACTTCTATGTCCGTTGGCCGCCACGGCACGCACTCCAAACAGCACGTTGTCCTTGCTGACGCCCAGCTTCAACCGCGTTGCGGAGCCCGCGCTCTGTGCATGGGTCCACAGCAGCTCATCCGTGTCGCGCCACACAACCTCGTACGTTGTGCCCGGCGGCGCAAACGCGCTTGGCTCCCATGTTAGCTCTGAGTTGTTATCCAGTGCGCTGGTCAGCACCTTCACGTTCTGCGGTTCGCTCGGCGCATCCGCCAGCGAAGCCAGCGTCATCGCATTGATCCGCGCCACATTCGCCACATATCGACGTGTCCACAAACTTCAGATAATCGCCATACTCCACGCCATTTTCCGTGCGCAGCGTCTGGTGCTGGTGGTTGAAGTTCTCGCGATACTCCGTGAACCGCACCGCCGCAAAACCCTGGCCGTTAAAGCTCGTATGGTCGCCGCCACGCAGATAACGATCACGCCGCAGCACCAGCAAGGGCGCGAACGGCGCCACATACCCCACCACATTGCTGTGCACCCCGTTACGCGACGGCGGACGGTAGCTCCCCGGACGGAAGTACGCCGGTGCAAGCTCCGCAATCTGCCGTGCCAGCTCACGCGACGGCGAATCATTCTCCGCGCCCAGGCCCAGCATCTGCTGCGCCTGCTGCGGCGTCGCCGTGGCCGGCACACTTTCCGAGAACACCCGCACAATGTGTTTGTTCTGCAACGTGTCGCCCGGCGTCGTGTCACCGCCGACGATGTCGTCATTCAACACCGCCGCCAGCGGCCATCCCTCGTTCTTTGCAAGCTGCGCCAGGTGGTGCGATCCATTGAGCCCTTGCTCCTCGCCCGGCAACCGCCACAAACACAATCGTCCCCGTCAGCTTCAGCTTGCTCAACACCCGCGCACACTCGATCGAGACCGCCACGCCGCTCGCATCGTCATTCGCCCCGGGCGCGGCCGAATGCGCATCCATCACATCCGTCACGCGCGAGTCATAATGCCCAGTCACCAGCGTCCACGGAGCGGCCTTGTTCTCACTCGTTCCGTGCAGAATCGCGTACACATTCACCAAGCGAGTCGGCGTCTTGATCCGCGCTCGCGGCGCGTCGCTCCCCGGCTCCGTGAAGTCATCGCGCTTTACCTCCAGGCAGTTGCCACACTGCGCCGATATCCCCTTGAACTCGCTCTCGATCCAGTCCGCCGCCGCCAGGATGCCCTGACCCTGCGGCAAATCCGTGCTCATGCTCGACAGCGTGTTGCGCGTCCCAAACGACACCAGCTTCGCGATGTCATCGTGGATCTTCTCCGGCGAGATCTGCGCTATCGCCGCGGCGATCTTCGGGTCCGCCTGCACCGGCGCGATCGGCGATCCCACCGGCAGATCCTGCGTCCCCGACGAGTTCGCTCGCTCGCTTGGACGATCCGCGGTCCCCGGCGAGCTCGCGCGCTGGGGCAAACGATCCTGTGCATGCGAGCCTGCAACTCCAAGACAACACATGGTTCCCAGCCCCAACGCCACTGCCGCCTCAGCCCTCAGCCTTCGTCTCATCCCACATCCTTTCCTCGCGCGAGAAACCGCACACTGCCTTCCTGCGTCCCATGTTGACGAAGCCGAGGCGTCCCACTAGAACTAGGGAAAAAGCCAACGCCACGTCATTGGCACCATCGTACTAGCCGCCCCGTTTGCGGTAGGAGGAACAGCATCATGGCCGTTGTTTGCCCAGAGTGTGACAACCCCCTCGATCTCGATGTAGATGAGATCGAAGAGGGCGAGATCATCCAATGTGAGGAGTGCGGCACCGATATCGAGGTCGTCTCCGCCGACCCGCTCGAGCTCGCCCCCGTGGACAACGAGGGCTACGACGACGAAGACGACGATGACGTGCGTGCGGACGACGAAGATGAGGACGAGTAGCCTGCCCGCCCCCACCGTCGTGAGCCGCACGTCCACCCGCCGTCGCTCTGAAAGGCGTCCTTCGCGACGCCTTCGTTCTCGCTGCGGTCGCGTCTCTGCTCCCTTGCGCCGCCCGCGCCAAAGCGCACCCCAAGCACCTCAAAGCCGCGGTCGACATCATCGCCGACGGCAAGGTCGTCAACGCAGCCAAGGCGCCCGTCGGCAACGCCGTCGTCTACCTCGAAAACCCCACCAGCCTCGCCATCAAGAGCTACCTCACCGATAGCAACGGTCGCTTCCACTTCCACCAGCTCTCCCCGCAAACCGACTACGAGGTCTGGGCAGAACAGAACGGCGTGCAGTCCAAGCACAAGTTCATCAGCCGCTTCCAGGACAAGAGCCTCTTCACCTTCACGCTCGAGCTCGACCCCGCACACAAACACAAGCTGCTCGGCTTCCTCTAGATCGGCCCGAGCTACGTGCCTCAGAGCCCCGGCATCCCATGCCAGCATGAGCTCAACGACGCGGCACGACACCTCCAGCCCCCATCCTGAGCACGCCAGTGATTCCCAGGACAATCAACACCTTCTAGGCCGCCGCGAGTTCCTCCACGGCGCCGGTGGCCTGCTCGCAGCCGCCGGTCTCACGCCGCTCGCGCTCGCACAAAACCCGCAGCAACCACCGCCACCGAACATCCAGAACTACGTCCAGCTCCCGCCCATCCAGAACGTCCAGACCGAAGGCCAGGAAAAGGCCCCCGGCCCCTTCGAGCCCACAGACCAGCGCATCGGGTTCGCAATCGTCGGCCTCGGCCGCCTCTCGATCGACCAGATCCTGCCTGCGTTCGGCAGCATCCAGGCTCTGCAAACCCGTAGCTCTCGTCAGCGGCAGCGCGGCGACGATCACTCGCCCAACGTCAGGCTAGACAGCTCAAAAGCTCTGAAGATCGCTGCCCAATATGGCATCAAGCCGTCGTCTATCTATCACTACGACAACTTCGAGCAACTCGCCGAAAACCCCGAAGTCAAGGTCGTCTACATCGTGCTGCCCAACAGCATGCACGCCGAGTACACCGTCCGCGCCGCGAAGATCGGCAAACACGTGCTCTGCGAAAAGCCCATGGCCACCTCGGTCGCCGACTGCGAAAAGATGATCGCCGCCTGCAAGGCCGCGAACGTCAAGCTCATGGTCGCCTACCGCCAGCAGTACGAGCCCAAGAACCGCGAGATCGTCAAAATGATCCGCGCCGGCAAGCTCGGGCCCGCTGCGCAGCTACCTCGCCACCCTCACGCAGAACCAGGACGACCCCAGCCAGTGGCGACTCCACAAGGCGCTCTCCGGCGGCGGCTGCCTGCCCGACGTCGGCATCTACTGCCTCAACGCCGCGCGCTTCTGGTCCGGCGAAGAACCCATCGAGGTCTTCGGCCAGACCTTCCAGCCCGGAGGCGACCCGCGCTTCACCGAGGTCGAATCCACCTGCACCTTCACCCTCGCTTCCCCTCCGGCCTGCTCGCCTCCTGCACCTCCGGCTTCGCCGCACACCACAGCTCCTTCGCGCGCATGGAAGGCGCCGATAGCTGGACCGAGCTCTCACCCTCCTTCGGCTACAGCGGCCTCAAGCTCCGCTCCAACAAGCTCCTCGAAGGCCACACCACCGACCTCGAACCCACGATCGGCGACAAGGACCAGTTCGCCCTCGAGATGGACCACATGGCCCTCTGCGTCATGCGCAACCAGCAACCCCACACCCCGGGCGAAGAAGGCCTGCAGGACATCCGCATCATCGAAGCCATCTACGAATCCGCCCGCACCAACCGCCCCGTAAAGCTCGCCCCTCCACCAGCCCCAACCCGCGGCCCCGAGCCCCAAGAGGCCTGACCTGAACACGAAAGCCGCCCATCTGGGCGGCTTCCATGTTCGCAATCTCCACATCGATTAGTGAGGCCGCTCGTTCTCGTTGTACTGATGTCCCGACCAGCCTTCCTGGTATCCCTGGTCGTGCGCATGCCGGTCGTCGTCGTTCCGGTACTTATGGTCGTGCGTCTTGCGCTGCGTGTGGTGCTGATAATCCTCGTACCCTTCGCGGTTCCCGGTCCGGTAAAACTCATTGTTCGTGTACACCGTCGGCTTCTCGTCGCGCGCGTGCTGCGTCGCGTGATGCTCCTGCTCCTGCGCGCCAGGCTGAGTCATCGCCCATCCTGGGGTGGCCATCCCTGCTGCTACTGCGAATGTGGCTGCCAGTGAAATCGTCTTCGATCCAAGCTTCATACGGTCGTTCCTTCTTTCAGCAAACGTGAGTTCCACAATAGCTCTGCTCCGGGGTAAGATGCCGATCCGCACCACAGCGCACAGAAGAGTTCGCCGAGCCCGCGCTGACGAACGCACGCCGACTGGCGGCTTCGAAGCCGGCCTCCGGAAGCTCAAAAAACTCCGCCCACGACCCTCTGCGTAGCGAAAATCCGGCGAATACAATAGGGCAGGCCGCACCCATGCCTGCCCACTGTCCATCCCGATCCGCTCGCGGCCACCTTCGGCGACCAGGACCGCTTCGGCTTCCTGCACATCGACCTCAACAGCTTCTTCGCCTCGGTCGAGCAGCAACTCCACCCCGAATTCCGCGGCAAACCCACCGCCGTCGTCGGCACCATGGCCGACACCGGCACCATCATCGCCGCCAGCTACGAGTGCAAAGCCCTCGGCGTCAAGACCCTCACCAAGGTCGGCGAAGCCAAAAAGATCATCCCCGACATCATCCTCGTCAACGGCTCCCACGAGACCTACGCCAAGTACTCGCACGACATCGCCGCCGCCGTCGAAAAGGTCTGCCCCGTCGCCCACACCCCCTCCATCGACGAGATGGTCTGCGAACTCATCGGCCGCGAGCAGGAACCGCCCCGCGCACGCCAGATTGCCCTCGCCATCAAGCAGGCCATCAAGTCCGACGTCGGCGAAACCCTGCGCTGCTCGATCGGCATGGCCCCCAACCGCTACCTCGCCAAGATCGCCAGCGACATGCAGAAGCCCGACGGCCTGATCGGTCTGCTTCCCTCGCCAACTCCCACGTGCCATCGCGCACCTCGAACTCCGCGACCTCCCCGGCGTAGGCGCCCGCACCGAAGCCCGCCTCAACGCCAAGGGCATCCGCACCATGCCCGACCTCCTCGCGCTCGACCGCCCCGGCATGCACGCACTCTGGGACTCCGTCTGGGGCGACCGCCTGTACCACTGGCTCCGCGGCCACGCCACCGGCGACGACGGCGCCCCCGTCCCCAACGAAGCGCAGAAATCCCTCGGCCACTCCCACGTCCTCGGCCCCGACCACCGCTCCCAGGAGGGCGCCTGGGCCGTCGCGCACAAACTGCTTCACAAAGCCGCCATGCGCCTCCGCATGGAACACCTCCACGCCGCCACCCTCGCCGTAACCATCAAGTTCTCCCTAACCCGCGACCAGGCCGCCGCCATTCGCTCCTCCGCGCCGTCCACAGATGCGGCCTCTCCATCCGCAGCACCCCTCTTGATTCACCGATTCCGCAGTCATCTCGACTCGTGAGCGCCGCAGCGCGCAGCGGAGAGACCCCCGCATTCTGCAAGCGCGAGGGCCGCACGCACGAGCCCACGCCGCAACCCACAAAACCAAATCAAAAAACACTCCTCCGGCATCACCCAAACCGCCTGGGCCATGGAAGCCCGCTTCCGACCCGCCCAGGACACCCTCACCCTGCTCGAAGCCCTCCGCGGCATCTGGGCCCAGCGCCCCAACGGCCCCGAGCACCAGAAGCCGTTCTTCGTTGGCATCACCCTAAAAAACCTGCTGCCCGAGTCCGAACTCCCCCAAACCCTCTTCGAAGAGCCCGGCCACCGCAACGAGCTCGCCGCGACGATGGACAAGCTCAACCTGAAGTTCGGCCACACCACCGTCCACTTCGCCGGCATGCTCCCCGCACGAGACTCCGCCCCACGCGCATCGCGTTCACACAAATCCCCGTGCAATACGGCGTCGAATACATGTAATCCGCTCACACGCACGAGTCTCCCGGCGGCCACACCGACGCGCGTCGCACATCGCCTCTCGGGATGCGACACATGTCACAACGCGACTAACCGGGCTATCCCGACCACTTCCCGGTCCCTAGGCGGACGACGAAGAGAGCGCGCCTCAGCAGCGCTTGCTCTTCCCACTTGCAGCATCGGTTCTCCCGTTTCCAGTACCCAGACTGACTCGATCCGAACGCAACAGCGCGTTCCTCCCGAGTTTCGTGTCTTTTGGTTTGGTCTTGAATTGCACGTAATCAAGCGCCTTCCAACCGCCACCCGGCCCGAAGGTTGCGCCCAAAGACAAACATCTGCTCGCGCGAGCCGCACCTGGACTCAACCTGTCGGATCTTTGCTCGTCAGGAGTGAACGTTGAAAAACTCTATCTTTGCCTCCCTCGCACTGGCTGCACTGCTCGCTTCTCCGGGTCTGATCCAGGCCCAGGCGACCTCAACCGTGACCGGTCTCGTATCCGACACAACCGGCGCGATCATGCCAGGCGTTACGGTCACCTTGTCTGACCCCGCAACAGGGAACAGCTACAAGGCCGTGACCAACTCGGCCGGTTCCTATCGGTTCACCGACATTCCTCCTGGCCCCGGTTACACGCTCACCTTTTCCCATGCCGGCTTCGCGAGCTACCAGGTAAAAGGCGTCTATGTGAACGTCGCGAACTCGCGTACCCAGAACGCGACTCTCGGTGCCGGCGCGTCGGAACAGATCGAGGTAAACGCCGAAAACGCCGGCGTTACGATCAATACGGAAGACGCCACCGTTGGCAACAACTTCCAGGTGGAGAAGCTGAACGATCTGCCCGTTCAGAACCGTGCCAGCCCCGCTGCACTCTTCACCCTGCAGCCCGGGATTACGTCCAGCGGTGCGACCACTGGCGCTCGTACCGACCAGACGAATACCACCGTAGACGGCTTGGACGTCAACGACTTCGGTACCGGCAACTTCGAGTCCATCACCGCCAACGCTCCCATCGACTCGGTGCAGGAGTTCCGCGGCACCACCGCTGGTTTCACGGCCGAAAGCGGCTTCGGTGGCGGCGGTCAGTTCCAGCTCATCACACGCAGCGGTACCAACCACTTCCACGGCAACATCAACGAGTACCACCGCGACCCGTCTACACAGGCCAACGATTGGTTCAACGACAACGCGACTCCAAGGATCGTGAAGCCTCGCCTGGTCCAGAACCAGTTTGGCGGCAGCATCGGCGGTCCGATCAAGCGTGACAAGGCCTTCTTCTTCTTCAACTATCTCAACTCGCGGGTTGCGGCTACCTCGACGAATCTGCGCACCGTGCCGCTTCCTTCGTTCGCCGCTGGAAACGTGTCCTACATCAACAATGGCCCCGGATGCAATCGCCTCAGCCGCCAGAACACCACCCCGAACTGCATCAGCTTCCTGACGCCTGCCCAGGTCAAGGCGCTTGATCCCGCCGGCATCGGCGAGAGCCCCGCCGCTCTTCGCTCTCCTCAAGGCACGCTATCCAGCCCCGAACGACCTTTCCGCAGGTGATGGCATAAACACAGCCGGCTTCCGGTTCAACTTCCCCGATCCCAACTTCCAGACCAACTACGCCGCCAAACTCGACTACAACGTGTCCGATCACATCAAGCTGTACGGTATCGGCAGGGTCCAGCGTGGAAACGCAACCCAGTCAGCCGCCCAGTTCCCGGGCGATCAGCCGGCCGGCCAGTTCGTCGATCGCAGCTACTCCTACGCTGTGGGCATGAACTGGCAGATCAGCGTCAACAAGATCAACAACCTCTCCTACGGCTCCGTGGTGCAGGATTGGAACTTCCCGCGCCCATCCAACGCGCTCGGTCTGAATCAGATCAGCTTTGCGACGGGCACCACTACCCTGCTCGATACTCCCTATGCGAATCCCACCAACGCCCAGGGACGGCACATCCCGATCCCACAGGTCGCCGATACCTTCGCCTGGCAGCTGGGCCGTCACTCCTTGTCCTTTGGCGGAATGTTCAAATGGATCCACACAAACGAGTACACGACGCTCGACTACAACTCGCTTGGCATCGGCCTCGGTGGCGAGATCCAGGGCCTGACCGCCTCCCTCCGCCCCTCCAACCTCTTTAAGCCCAGTTCCACCGCACAGGTGACGTACGACAGCGCCTTTGCCGCTGCGCTGGGACGTGTCGGCTCGCTCAGCAGCACGTTCAACTACGATGCTTCGGGCAACCCCCTTCCTCAGGGCAGCAACTCGAGCCGTGAGTACAAGTACTACCAAACCCTCGCTTATCTCTCCGACACATGGAAGGTCAACCCGAGCCTGACGCTGACCTACGGGCTGAATTACCAGATCTTCTCTGTGCCGTACGAGGTCCACGGCCTGGAAACGGTACAGAGCACCGGGTTCGACTCCTACTTCGCTGCCCGCCTTGCGCAGAGTGCGGCTGGCCTCACCGGCGCCAACGCCGTTCCGTTCATTACCTACGTCCTGGGTGGCCCCGCGAACAACGGGCCGGATCTCTATCACCCGGATTACAGGGACCTCGCTCCGCGCTTTGCCTTCGCCTTCAACCCCAGCTGGGATCGCAAAACCGTCTTCAACGCTGGGGGCAGCGTGGTGTACGACCGCACAGTTGTGAGCGCGTCCAATACCAGCAGGACCAGTACTCCTATCTCTTCCAGCAGCAGAATCCCGTGAACTTCGGCGATGGTACCGACCCCGTCGGCTCACTGAAGAACGATCCGCGCCTGGACAATCCTCCCAAGGCAGTCGCCCCCGCCACCCCCAAGCCTCCCTTCCAGCCTTATGTGCAGGCGGGCGTGCCGTTCGGACTCCAGAACGGGGGCGCATTCAACGAGATGATCGACCCGAATCTCAAGACGCCGTACTCGATCGTTCTGAACTTCGGTATGCAGCATGAGTTCGGCGGAGGCGTCGTCCTCAAGGCCAGCTACGTCGGCCGTCTCGGCCGCCGGCTTCTGGCCCAGGCCGATGCGAACCAACTGATCGATTTCCCGGACAAGAAGTCAGGTCAGCTCATGTCTGACGCCTACTCCAAGATGGTCGTCCAGCTTCGAAACGGTGCCGATCCAACCAACCTGCCCGCCCAGCCCTGGATGGAGAACCTGCTTCCCGCGGGGATCGGCGCCGCAAACGGTTACCCCAACAACACGTCCTTTGTTGCCGATAACATCCAGTCTCTCCTCGTTAAGGGCGACTTCGCGGATTCCATCCAGGCCCTCTCCGGCCTTCTGCCCTACAACGTAGGCATGGGCGCCCAGTTCTCTGAGAACACCGTCTATACCAACAAGGGCTTCTCTTCCTACAACGGCCTGCTCCTGACCGTGCAGAAGAACATGACGCACGGCCTGCAGTTCGACGCCAACTACACCTGGTCGCACGCCATGGACAACACCTCGCTGATCGCAAACGGCATCGCGCTCGGCGGCTATGGGTTCATCTGTGACGCGCAGCGTCCAAGACTCTGCCGCGGCAACTCAGACTTTGACGCAACCCACTACGTCACTGGCGACTTCACATACCAGCTTCCCTTCGGGCATGGACGCAGCTTCGGTTCCACCACTCCGCGCCTGCTCGATGAGATCATCGGCGGCTGGGATCTGGCCGGCATCTCCACCTTCCACAGTGGAGTAGCCTATTCCACCGTCTCCAGCGCCTTTGTCGCCGGGTATGCAAACGACGCTCCCGCCATCTTCGATGGGGATACCGCCGCTCTCGCGCACGGCCTGCATAAGAACTCGGCCGGCCAGCTCTTCCTCTACAAGGATCCGGCCGCTGCGGTGAACGCCTTCCAGGGCCCCATCGGCTTCCAGATCGGCAGCCGGAACAACCTGCGTGGCCCACGATACTTTGACCTCGACGCCGGCCTCGCCAAGGACTTCGCCATCAAGGCCGACAAGGGCATCATCTTGCAGATCCGCGGCGACGCCTTCAACGTCCTCAACCACCCCAACTTCTTGTTCGCTGCCGGCAGCAACGGAACGCTGACCAACTCCGACGACATCACCATCCCCAGCAACTTCGGCCAGCTCACGGCTATGAACGGCAACCCGCGCATCGTGCAGGTCTCCGCCCGTCTGCAGTTCTAACCTGTCCAGAACACTTCAACCGAAACGGCGCCCTGCATTTGGGGCGCCGTCTTCATTTCCCGCCAAACCCTCCGAGCCGCATACGTTCGAACACAACTTCCATGCCATATCCTCTTCCTGGTCATTTCAGGCACCTTCAGAATTGAACGGTCGCTCTCGCCCCGCCCAAAACCATTTCGCGAAACAATAGCCACGCTAGCCGCATCTGTTCTTCCCGAGGGTCGCCTTTGTCGCTCTTGCGTACGTCTCTTCTGCTCGCGGCATCCTTCGCTACGCTACGGCCCACAACCCTTGGCCAGTCCCCCGCCCTCACGCGCAACATCCCCTACACCACCGACGCGACCGGCACCTACCGCGGCGACCTCTACCTCCCGCCCGGCCCCGGTCCCTTCCCCGCCGTCGTGCTCATCCATGGCGGAAGCTGGCGTAGCGGCAACAAGCACGACTTCCGCAAGCTCGCCACCGACCTCGCCGCCCGCGGCTTCGCCTCGTTCTCCATCGACTACGACCTCCACCCGCACTCGTTCCCGTACTCCTGGCAGGAGTCCCGCAACGCCGTCCAGTTCCTCCGCACCCACGCCTCCGCGTACCACGTGGACCCCGATCACATCGCCGTCCTCGGCGCCTCCGCCGGTGGCCAACTCGCCGCCCTCGTTGCGCTCGCCCCAGGAGGCCCGTCCGTCGATCCCACCGGTGCCTCTGCCCCCGATCCACCGCCGATCCCAGTCGCCGCCGGCGTCCTCTTCAACGGCGGCTACGATCTCCACCCCCGCGTTTACGTCCTGCGCCGCTACCTCGGCGGCAACTGCGACGCCATCCCCGCCGTCTGCAACGACGCCTCACCCGACGACCACACCCATCCCGGCGCTCCGCCCATCTTCGTCGGCCACGGCACCCATGACCGCCTGATCCCCTACGAGCAGGCCACCCGCTTTATCGCTCTCCTGCAGGCCGCCGGCGACCCTGTAACCCCGTTTGTCGCCACGGGCGCGGGCCACAGCTACTGGCACAAGCGCCACTGGTACTCCGCGAATCTCGCCGCCACAGAAGCCTTTCTTAACGCCAATCTGCGCTCCCCGGGCCCTCCACAACCCACACCATAGCCCAGCGCGTATTCGCCTTGTATTCGCCTTTCGTGGTACGCTGCCCTTCCGGGCGGATCCCCCGCCGTCCACGCACCCTGCAGCATCCAACCCACACCGGAGGCTAGATCGATATGCCTAACTCCCGCTTCGCCGAGCAACGCCGAGTTCCCCTGCCCGGCAGTGAACGCCAGCCCTTTTCGACCGAAGGGAACCCCCGCCTCCCCTTCGCCAATCCCCCTTCCAAAGCGCCACAGGGCGCACCCCCTTCCGACCGCGTCACCGTCTCCGTCATCGTCCGTCGCAAGACCCCCATCGACCCCAGCCGCTTCGGCCCCGGCCACCAGCCAATCTCGCGCGAGCAGTTCGACCAGATGCACGGCGCCGATCCCCAGTCGATCGACCTCGTCAAGCAGTTCGCGCAGGAGTACAACCTCCAGGTCGAGCCCGACCTCGCGCCCGGGCGCTGCACCGTTCACCTCTCCGGCTCCGTCGCCGACATGCAACGCGCCTTCGGCACCTCCCTGGAAAGCCGCGAGACCAACTACGGCCGCCTGCGCGTCCGCCAGGGCCCCCTCACCCTCCCGGAAGAACTCTCGGGCCACGTCACAGCCGTGCTCGGCCTCGACGACCGCCCCCAGGCGAAGCCCCACTTTCGCGTAGCCGTCCCCAAGGCCTCCAACGTCTCCTACACGCCCGTCCAGGTCGCCAACTTCTACAACATCCCTCGCACCGGCGGCGCCGGCGAGACCATCGGCATCATCGAGCTCGGCGGCGGCTTCGTCCAGGCCGACATCCAGACCTACTTCAGCGGCCTCGGCCTCCCCGTCCCCACCGTCACGGCCGTCTCCGTCGACGGCGGGACCAACTCCCCCGGCGACCCCAACGGAGCCGACGGCGAGGTCATGCTCGACATCGAAATCGCCGGTGCCGTCGCGCCCGGTGCCGCAATGGCCGTCTACTTCGCCCCCAACACCGACCAGGGCTTCCTCGACGCCATCACCTCCGCCATCCACGACACCACCCACAACCCCGGTGTCATCTCCATCAGCTGGGGCGGCCCGGAATCAAGCTGGACCCAGCAAACCCTCACCGCCATGGACCAGGCCTGCCAGGCCGCGGCCGCGCTCGGCGTCAGCATCACCGTTGCCGCGGGAGACAACGGCTCCACCGACGGCGTCACCGACGGCGCCAATCACGTCGACTTCCCCGGCTCCAGCCCCCACGTCCTCTGCTGTGGCGGCACCAAGCTCCAGGGCTCCGGCACCAGCATCTCCAGCGAGGTCGTCTGGAACGAGCTAGCGAGCAATGAAGGCGCAACCGGCGGCGGCGTCTCCAACTTCTTCCCCAAGCCCACCTGGCAAGCCAACGCCAAGGTCCCCGCACCGACAGCCAGCGCCGGCGGCCGCGGCGTCCCCGACATCGCCGGCGACGCCGACCCCAGCACCGGCTACAGCGTGCGCGTCGACGGCCAGACCCTCGTCATCGGCGGAACCAGCGCCGTCGCTCCGCTCTGGGCCGGCCTCATCACCGTAGCCAACGCCACCAACAAAGGCCGCGCCGGCTTCATCAACCCGCCCCTCTACGCCGCCAACGAAAGCTCCACCTTTCGCGACATCACCTCCGGCAACAACGGAGCCTTCAAGGCCGGCCCCGGCTGGGACGCCTGCACCGGACTCGGCAGCCCCAACGGTCCGGCCGTCATCTCCGCCCTGAAATCCGGAACCCCGAACCCCGCACCGGCGCCTACACCCACCGCCAACGCCGACGCCCACCCAGACGCCGGCACGCCCAGGCGCCGGCAAACACCACAAGCACCACAGCCATCACTAACGCCGTAGCAACACGCATCAGCAATCCTCACCCCGCAACGGCAAACGCAAGCCCGCACGCCAAGCCGCGCAAACACAGCGGCCGCCGCGTACACCGCGTTTGCCGCTGCTTTTGCCGTTGTCGTTGCCTTTGTCCCTCCTTTTGTCATTCCCGAAGGGAACCTGCTTCTCCGCCCGCCACCCCATGACAAACGTCACGACACTTCACTGACGCCGCACACTAAAGCCGCCTCGCTGCCGAGCCCATACTCACTCCTGTAAGCAAACAGGAGCGACGCATGACCGCAGTCCTCGACACCCTCACAGCGCAAACGACCTCCACCGGCTCTGCTCCAGTCGCCGCGCTCGAAAACATCAGCAAGCGCTACCGCAACGGCGTCGTCGCGCTCGACAACCTGTCGCTCACCCTGAACCGTGGCGAGGTGGTCGCGCTTCTTGGGCCCAACGGCGCTGGGAAGTCCACTGCGGTCAAGCTGCTCATGGGTCTCACCGCGCCCACTTCGGGCGGCGTACAGGTCTTCGGCCAGGACCCTCGCTTCGCCACCAACCGCCTCCGCACCGGAGTCATGCTGCAGGTCGGCCGCGCCCCCGAAACCCTCAAAGTCCGCGAGCACGTCGAGCTCTTCCGCGGCTACTACCCCCAGCCCATGCCCACGGCCGAACTCCTCGAGATCGCCGGCCTCAAGGGCCTCGAAGACCGGCTCTTCCGTCAGCTCTCCGGCGGACAAAAGCAGCGCGTCCTCTTCGCCCTCGCCCTCGCCGGCGACCCCGACCTCGTCTTCCTCGACGAACCCACCGTCGGCCTCGACATCGAATCCCGCCGCTCCATGTGGGCCCAGATCCGTACGCTTGTCGCTCGCGGCAAAACCGTCCTGCTCACCACCCACTACCTCGAAGAGGCCGACGCCCTCGCCAACCGCATCATCGTCATCAACAAAGGCCGAGTGATCTGCGAAGGCACACCCGCCCAGGTCAAAGCCCGCGGCGCGGCCAGCGTAGTCGCCTCCAACGGTGAAGTGACGCCGCCCGAAGTCCACCACGACACCAGCACGCCGGTAAAGATCATCCGCTGCGAAACCGCGCTAGGCATCAACACCCTCCGCCACGCCCCAGGCGTTACCGACGTCCAGCAGCAAGCCGGCCGCTTCCTCATCACCAGCACCCAACCCGAAGCCACCCTCCGCCACCTCCTCGCGCTCGACACCACCCTCGCCGACCTCGAAGTAGCCAGCCCGGCGCTTGAAGACGCCTTCCTGGCCCTGACGGCGGTCGCAGACGCAAACACGCAGCGATGATGCGTGATCTCGACCGGCAGCAGACGGTCTGATCGTCTGCGCAGCGGAGATAGACTCCGGTGACTCGCTCGCACCGGTACCCTGTCCCGCGAAGCCACCCACCACCTCGCGAACAAGCCTCTAGCCACTAGCCACTAAGACGGAGTCCCAAATGGCCACCACCGCCCTAACCCTCCCATCCACCCACGCGAACACCCTCACCCACACACTCCGCCTCTACGCTCGCGAAACCCGCTTCGAGCTCATCCGCTCGCTCCGCAACCGCGTCTTTGCGTTCTCCATCATCGGCTTCCCGACGATGTTCTACCTGCTCTTCGGCGTTGTGAACAAAGGGCAGACGATGCAGCACGGCACCAACGTAGCCAAATACCTCCTCGGCGGCTACAGCGCCTTTGGCATCGTCGGCGCCGCGCTCTTCGGCATCGGCGTCGGTCTCGCCATGGACCGCAGTGCCGGCTGGCTCGAGCTCAAGCGCGCGAGCCCCATGCCTCCGCTCGCGTATCTCGTCGCGCGCTGCATCATGGCGGTGGTCTTTTCGCTCCTCATCGTCAATGTCCTCTGCGCCATCGGCGTCACCATGGCCGGCGTGCACCTCACTGCGTCCGAGTACATCCGCTTACAGCTCATCACCGTGCTCGGTTCCGTTCCCTTCGCCGGCCTCGGGCTCCTGCTCGCATCGGTGCTGCCCGCCAACGCCGCACCTGGCATCGTCAACATGATCTATCTGCCGATGAGCTACTGCTCCGGCCTTTGGATCCCCGTCTTCATGCTGCCGCGCTGGCTGCAGCACCTCGCCCCCTGGCTGCCCACCTACCATCTCTCACAACTCATGCTCGGCGCCCTCGGCTACGCGCAGCGCGGTGAGTCCATGATCCAGCACGTCGTAGCGCTGGCAGCTTTCACGCTCATCTTCCTCGGTGTGGCCTCCGTCGCGTTCCGCCGCATGGACGGCGAAGCCTGATTCGCGACCAACACCATGCGCAGGCTCTACACTGCAAGGCACTGAGGCCAATATGTCGGCAACACTCATCACAGGCGGCTCATTCACCCGCAACTTCAACCGCAAACTCGAACAGACGGATCTGTTCTGGCTCGCGTACCTGATCTTCGTCTTCATCGAGCCGATCACAAGGCACTCCACGCCGGTACTGGCTCGAGAATCTGGGCCTGGTTCTCGTCTTTCTCGCCATATACGCGGCGTTCCTCAAAGGCTCTTCCTGCGCTTTGCAGAAAGCCATGGTCGTCGTGCATGGTGGCTCTCGGTGCCCTCACCATGCCGTTCAATGGCGGTGCTACGGCCTTCATCATCTACGGCGCCGCCGTGCTTCCATTCGTCAGCACCAACCAGTGGCTGATCTTTGGCGCGCTCGGCATAGAACTCCTCATCGTCATCGTTGAAGGGCTCCTGATCCACTTCAACACCTGGCAGATCTTCCTCAACTGCTTCTTCACCGTCGTCGTCGGCCTCACCAACTTCCACTTCGCCCAAAAGGCTCGCGACAACAAGAAACTCCTCATGCAGCAGGAGGAGATCGAAGCCCTCGCCGCGGTCGCCGAACGCGAGCGCATAGCCCGAGACCTCCACGATGTTCTAGGCCACACCCTCTCCGTCATCGTCCTCAAATCCGAACTCGCCGGCCGCCTCCTCGATCGAGAGCTAGGCGCCGCACAGGCAACGCAACTGTCATCTGGACCGGAGCACTCGACTCTCGAACTGTCATCTCGACCGGAGCGCTCGAATCTCGAACTGTCATCTCGACCGGAGCGCAGCGAAGTGGAGAGACCTGCGGTTGCCCCCGCCCATTCCCAAGGCTCTCCGACGGGCAACATCCAACGCGCCCGCGCCGAACTGGCCGACGTAGAACGCACCGCGCGGACCGCCCTCGCCGAGGTTCGCGAAGCGATCGGCGGCTACCGCGCACGCGGCCTCGGCGCAGAGATCCAGGCCGCACGAGAGACCCTGACCACCGCCGGGGTAACGATGATCGCCGAGGGCGACTTGCAACCGAACGGCCTCACCGCCGCCGAAGAAACCGTCCTCGCGCTCGCACTCCGCGAAGCCGTCACGAACATCGTGCGGCACGCGCAGGCGACCGAATGCCGTTTGCGCCTGGTCGTCGAACACGGCCACCACCGCCTCTCCATCGAAGACAACGGCCGCCACACCGCCAGCTCCGAGGGCAACGGCCTGCGCGGCATGCGCGAGCGCGTCGAGTCGCTCGGCGGCCAGCTTTCGCTCACCCGCGAACGTGGCACCCACCTCGTGATCGAGCTCCCACAACGCGCCGAGGCCACGCCTAAGGCGCCCATTTACTCGCCGCACCTACAGACAGGGCCAGCGCTCGAGGTCCAGACTTAAGCTCCTTAACGAACGTACTTTAATACCTAAGTACGGGGGGAGGGGTACCCGCTCGATTTCATGGCAACCAAACCAAACGCCTCCACGATCACCGTAGCCCTCGCCGAGGACCAGACCATGGTCCGAGGAGCCCTCGCTGCGCTCCTTGAACTCGAGCCTGACATCGAGGTCATCGGCCACGCCGCCAACGGCCGCGAAGCCCACAAGCTCGTCCGCTCACTCCACCCCGACGTCCTCGTCACCGACATCGAGATGCCCGAGATGACAGGACTCGAGCTCGCCGCAGCCCTCAAGCAGGCCGACTGCAAGACCCGCGTTATCATCCTGACCACCTTCGCCCGAGCCGGCTACCTCCGCCGAGCGCTCGACGCCGGCGCCCGCGGCTACCTGCTCAAAGACCGCCCCGCCAGCGAACTCGCCGAAGCTGTCCGCCGCGTCCACAGCGGCCTGCGCGCCATCGACCCCGAACTCGCCGCGGAAGCCTGGACCGCCGACGCCGACCCGCTCTCCGACCGCGAGCGCCAGATCCTGCAACGCGCGGGAGAAGGCCGCTCCTCCGCCGAGATCGCCCAGGACCTCCGCCTCAGCGAAGGCACGGTCCGCAACTATCTCTCCGAAGCCATCGCCAAGCTAGGCGCCGCCAACCGCACCGACGCCGCCCGCATAGCCCGCTCCCGCGGCTGGCTTTAGCAACCTCGCAGTTACTTGATCTTGGCAGCCTGGAAGTGCCCGCCGCCCTGGTGCAGGATCATCGCGTTCACCTTTCCGTCAGCACCGGAAACAAACTCGACCTCAGCATCAACCTGCTTCAGGAAGAACCGGTTCTCGCTCTCCGGATAGAGCTGCAGCTTCGGCTGACCCACGATCTGCCCGAACAGGCTGCCGTTCTCGACCGTGAAGGTGAAATCGCCCGCTGGCTTCAGCTCGTACGTCCCCACATACCGCTGCAAGACCTCCGGCGCAACGCTCACCTGCGTCCGTTCCACGCTCTTGAAGTCAGGCCACCCATACGTCGCCGCCAGGCTCCGCATCACGTCCATCGCCACACTTGACCCGCCCTGCGCATTGGTCATCACGACAGCGCCGTCGCTCCCGTCCTCGTAGCCGAAGAAGAACGCCTCAAAGCCCGCGTTCGACCCTCCATGCGAGAAGTAAGGGCGCGCAGCCGTTCCACCCATCTCCAACCCCAACCCCCAGTTCCCCATCCCAGGCTTCACCATCTCCTGCGTCATCGCCTGTGAGAGCACATGGTTCGCCTTGCCCTGCAATGACTGCTGCACCTCCACGATGTACCGCGCCAGGTCCGACGGCGTCGTCCAAAGCCCCGCAGCCGCCATCTCCGGATACGTATGCGCCCCACCCGGCACCGCATGCCCTCGGCCGTCGTAAGGAGTCGCTGCCTCGGCGGTGCGGTCCGCCGGCAGAGGTTGCTGATAGGTGCTGTGCGTCATCCCAATCGGCTTCAGCACCACGTCGTGCAGGAAGAGCGGATAAGGCTGCTGAACGGTGTCGACCACAATCTGCTGCATCACCGTGTAGCCGCCACCTGAATAGTTCCACTTGCTTCCCGGCGCGCTCTCGATCCGGATCGGCTTCGTATTCGCCGGGCTGGTCCCGTCCAGCACCTCCGTCAGGGTCGGAACAGGCGCGCCTGCGGCATAGCCCGGAAACCCATGCACCGTCATTCCCGCCGTATGCGTCAACAGCTCACGAAGGCGTCACCTTTGCTCCGGGCGCCGCATCGCTCGGCGGCAGTTTCCAGCTCTTCAGCTCTGTGTTGACGTCCGCGTCAAGCGAAAGCTTCCCATCCTGCACCAGCCGCAGTGTTCCCATCGCAGCCAGGGGCTTGCTGATCGATCCCGCCTGAAAGATCGTGTCCGGCGTGACGGGCGGTCCACCTTCGGCCATCACCCCGTAACCGCGCGCCCATTCGAGCTTGCCATTGTGAACGACCGCAATGCTCACCCCGGGCACATGCGCCTCCTGCATGCGCGCAAGCAGAGGTGTGCAGGTCGCGCCGTCACCCTTTACGACCACCTGCGGCACTAGACACGTCTCCACGTGCCGGATGTGCTGCTCTACTGCGTCCGATCCCTTGCTCGCCACAGCCGGTCCCTGTGCACGAATGGAAGACACACAGCCGTGGATCACTCCAAAGATCAACAAGCTTCTGATCAAACGCATGCATGCCCTCGCAATCGGACCGGCTTCGTGCGGCAGTTTCAGCACGTGCCGAGAACTGCTCTAACCTAACAGTCTCGACTCACACGAGGAGCGATATTTTTGACCTACATCGGCCGCCTCGCACCCTCCCCCACCGGCCTGCTCCACCTCGGCCACGCCGCAACGTTCCTCGTTGCGCACGACCGCGCGCGAGCCGCGAACGGAAAGCTCCTACTCCGCATCGACGACCTCGATCCGCAGCGCTCCAAAGAGCACTTCATCGAAGCCGCGAAAGACGACCTCACCTGGCTAGGCCTAACGTGGGACGCCGAAGTCCGCCAGTCACAGCGCCTCACACTGTACCGCGAAGCCATGGAGAACCTCCTCCGTGCAGGCCTCGCCTACGCCTGCACCTGCAGCCGCAAAGAGCTGCAACAAGCAACGCAGGCTCCGCACGAGGACACCGACGACGAACCGGTCTACAACGGCCGATGCCGCCCAAGGCTCCACCAGCCCACAGCCTCAGCCCTCCAAGCCAACACCAACTATCGCTTTCAAGTCCCCGATGGCGCCACGATCCGTTTCACCGACGCGCACTGCGGTCCACAAGCCTTCGTCGCCGGCTGCACCGCAGACGCCGACTTCGGCGACTTCCTCGTCTGGCGCAAAGACGGCCTCCCCAGCTACCAGCTCGCCTGCATCGTCGACGACGCCGAGATGAGCATCACCGAGGTCGTCCGCGGCCGCGATCTGCTCAAGTCCACAGCGCGCCAGATCCTGCTTCAACGAGCACTCAAGCTGCCAACACCCGCATACTTCCACACCGACCTGCTGCGCGACGATCGCGGCGAGCGCCTCGCCAAGCGCCATGACGCCCTGAGCCTCCGAGCGCTCCGCGAAGCAGGCGTCACGGCGGCAGAGATCCGCGCCCGAGTACAAGCACCTGCGCATCTGAGCTAGCGTGAGGTGCTCGATGCACGTAAACCTGCGCACAATCGCCCTTGGTTCAACCGCTCTTCTGCTCCTTGCCGGCTGCAAGAAGACAGCCGACAACACCAGCAACTACAAGAGCGCCATCAACACCTACCTCAGCCAGAACCAGAGCTGCCTCTGGCCCGAGCCGGTGAAGTTCCCCGTCCAGGTAAACACCTCAGACAGCGACAAGACCGCGCAGTACGACGCGCTCTACAACCAGGGCCTGCTGCAACGCACGACCGCCGATAAGAAGAAGCTCCTCGGACTCATCGACAAGCAGGTGACCAACTACGATCTGACCGACAAGGGCAAGGCCTCGTGGACCGCGTCAACGACCGACCCAAGCTATGGCAACTTCTGCTACGGCCATCGCGAGGTCACGTCGATCGACCAGTCCAACGCCACGGGCGATCAGCCCGGCGCGACTGCCAGCGTCATGTACCACTATGACCTCGCTTCGGTCGCCGGCTGGGCGAAGGACGGCGGCGTCCAGAACGCCTTCCCGAACGTGCAGCGAAACCTCGCCGGCGGAGCCGCGACGGCAACCCTGGTGGACACCAACAACGGCTGGCAGGTGCAGACGCCCGCTTCGCACAACACCTCCAACGGAGACAACGGCGTCGTGCAATAGCCGGCTACTACTCGTCGGAGGCGTCCGGGCCCATGACGGACGCGTCCGACGGACCTTCGCCATAGAGCGCGCGAATGACCTTGTCGTAGCTCTCCATTTGGTAGTTCTCGGGCGGCACCCCACCGGCCAGGTTCTTCACGAAGTAGTCCCACCGACGCCGCATCATGTACTGCGAGGCCGCCCCGTAGCCGTGATGCGCGTTTGGGATCATGACCAGGTCGAAGTCCTTGTTCGCCTTGATCAGCGCGTCGACCACCAGCAGGGTGTTGTTCGGTGGGACGTTGTCGTCCATCGTGCCGTGCGCAAGCAGCAGCTTACCCTTCAGGTTCTTGGCGTAGTTCTGCGCGGCCTGGGCGTTGTAGTTGTCCTGGGGCGTGTCGTTGTTGTGTTCAAGGCCGCCCCACTTCTCATCCCAGTCGTCCTCGTAATCACGGTTGTCGTGATTGCCGCTCTCCGCGATCCCCACCTTGAAGAAATCCGGAAATCCAAACAACGCTGCGGTCGTCGCGTTGCCGCCACCCGAATGCCCCCAGATGCCCACGCGCGTGATGTCGATGTACGGGTACCGCGAAGCCAAATCCTTGATGCCCGACACCTGGTCAGGGATCGTGTTATCTCCCATCGTCTCGGCGTGCGAGTAGAAATCATGGAAGCTCTTCGACCGCAGCGGGGTTCCCATGCCGTCGATGCATACCACTACGAACCCAAGATCCGCGAGCGCCTGGTTATCACCGTGCGATGGCGCGAAGCTGCGCGACCCGCATGATCCAACCTGCGGTCCGGGGTAAACGTAATCGATGATCGGGTACTTCTGCGACTCGGTGAACCTCGTTGGCCGCCACATGAAGCCGTACAGCGGCGTCTTGCCGTCGCGAGCCTTCACCGTGATCGGCATCGGCGGCTTCCAGCCCGCAGCTTGCAATTTCGAGATGTCCTGCTTGCCCAACGTCATCAGGACCTTGCCCGTGTTGTCGCGCAGAACCGCCGTCCGCGGCGTATCCACGGTCGAGTACACATCGACGAACGTCGCTCCGTCATGGGACGGCGTGATCGCATGATCGGCGTCCTCAGGCGTAAGTAGCGTCTGTCCCGTTCCGTCGAAGTTCACACGGTAGTAGTTCGTGAAGTACGGATCGCGCCCCGACTCCTTGCCACACGCAAGGAAGTACAGCACCCGGTTCTTCTGGTCCACATGCAGCACCTGCGTCACCGGACCATCACCATGCGTGATCTGATTCTTCAGCTTGCCCGTGGTGAAGTCATACAGATACATCTGCCCGTAGTTCGACTTCTCCGAATACCACAGGAACTCATTCGACTCCGGCAGATAACGCCAGTTCACCTTGTCCTGGCCACTCTCGTAGTAGCTGTCCATGTGGTCATGGAACACCTCGCGCACATCGCCGGTGGACGTATCCGCCAGCCGCAGCCACTCGTCCTTGTGATCACGGCTCGTCGTAACAAAGGCAAGGTGCTTGCCATCGGGCGAGAACTGCACATCATCCCAGCCCGCGCCGCCGCGGCAGCTCACGTCATCGCACAGCGTAGAGCGGTGCTGCTCCGGGCTCCATCTTCAGCCGCGTAATCTTCGCGTCCGCGACGTCGATGATCACCGGCTGAATCATCGTGACGTCCTTGTCCCCAAGCAGCGGATAGTGCCACGCCTCCAACTCGGGATGACGATTCGTCACCGGCACCAGGTACATGTAGCCGGTCTTTCGCTGGTCCTGCTGAAAGGTCGCGATCTTCTTCGAGTCCGGCGACCAAACCAGGATCGGCGAGTCTGAGTGGGTCCAGCCCGCGTTGTCTGTCGCGTAGCCGAAGTCCTTCACGCCATCAGTCGTCAGTTGGCGCTCTTCGCCCGTAGCCTCATTGCGAACCCACAGGTTCCAGTCGCGGATGAAAGCAGCCATCGTCTTATCCGGCGACACATCAAACGGCGCCTTGCTGCGTCCCACGGCGGGCCGCGCCGGCCGCGTCACTCCGGGCTTGGTCGCCACCGCCTGCGAGCGCGTACGGTCGTTTGGATTGACCGTCATCTGTGCGTTGCCGGTGCCCTGGGTTGTGCTCACGCCGCTAGCCGGAGGCTGGCCGCTCGGCTGCTGCTCCGGCTGTTGCGCCTTGGGCTCCGCTTGCGCTTTGCAGGACGTTCCCGTCGCGTTGCAGTGATACGTAGTCTCGTAGGCTACGATCGCGAATCCCTCGGGTTCGACACTGTAGCTGGTCACCCCGAGATGATTGGCCTGAAAGTCGCGCCCGGTCGCCTTGCGCAAGGCCACGGCAAGCTTCTCGTTATCAAAGGCCACGGCTGCCTTGTTGTCGCGAGGGTTCGCGATCATGTACAGCGTCGCCGTACCGTTCGGGTCGCGGTAGAACACCCGCCCATCCGGCAGATATTCAACGCCGGAGATCGTGTGCGTCACCAGCGGCTGGGTGTTATACCCCATCCATCGTTCGGCGTTGCGGTAATCCTCCGTCGTGTAAACCTTCTGCGCATGCATCGATGCTGCAAGAAAGGTGGAGGCAAGGGCGGCAACGACAGCGAAAAGGCGAAGCTTCATCAAAGACCTGCGTGCGGTTGAGTTGGACACCGGGGACCGATGCTCTTCAGCATACGGCGAACGTGCGAGCTGTGCACCTGTTTACACCTCCGGCTCTGGCGCATCCGGGCCAGGCCTGCCGCCCGTCCGTCGTAGCCGAGCCGCCAGCGCGCGCGGCCGCAGCGCGTCAGGGATGTGCGTCATCGAGCTCAGGAACCCGTGCCACGTGTCCTCGGATATGCGCAGCGACGCAGGCAGCACGTAGATATTCATGATCAGCTCGGAGATAACCAGCGACCCAGCCGCTCCCAACAGCCCGTACATCCTGGCCAACACCACTGTCGCAACGATGGTGACACTCGTGGCCACGATGTAGTAAGCAGCCAATTTCCGGTGCTGGTTGATGGCCGCCAGCAACGTAGAACTCGTAGACCAGAGCGCATAAAAGAACACGCTCAACAACAACAGGAACAGCAGCCGCGGGCTCGGCGGCACCTTGTGCTTCGTCCAGTGCGTCAGGAACCACGGGCCCACGCTCATCATCGCCGCCAGCAGCACGATCGCAATCGCAATCGCCATCTGGCACGCGCGCCGGTGCAGCGCGCGCACCAGCGGCAGATTGCCCGCACCAAATGAACTCGAAAGCTCCGGCCAGAAGGTCGAATTGACCATCTGAACCATCTGCAGGGCAACCCGAGATACGGTTCGCGCCGTGCCAAAGATCACGACGTCGCCCGATCCAAGCACCTGCCCCACAGCGATCAGCGTGCCCTGCAGGTTCAGCGCATTGCCGATCGGAAAGCCCATGAACGCCACGGCCGGCCCCGTGAGCCGCCGAATCTCGGCGAATCGCGCATACTGCCACCCATAACGAATCCAAGGCACATCCCGCCGCACGGTGAAGCAGAGCACCAGAGTGCCCGCCGCGTTCGCCACTGAGAACGCCAATGCCGTCGCACGCACGCCGCGCCCGAGGATCACAGGCACAAGCATGGCTACGAACGACACGAGCGTGAGCACGCTCTTCAAGAAGCTGCCGTACGGATAACGCCCAACGCACGTATAGGCCGATTGCAGCAGCTGCTCCAACTGGCCAAAAAGCACCGCCACACCGAGATAGAAGATGACCCACTTCGCATCGGTCTGCGTCATGTCGCTCAGCTTCAGCCAACGTGTCACAGGCAGGGCATACAGAACGGCCGCGAAAACGAACATAGTCACGGCGCACACGAAGACGATCAGCCACCAGCAGCTCTGAAACACCCTGAGTGCGCCATCCCGGTCCTCGCGGCCCATCATCATGGTCATCTCGTTTGCCGCAACCGAGCCAAAACCGATGTTGGAGAAGCTGAGGTAGCTCGGAATCGCGTTGACGAGAAGCCAATCGCCGTACAGGTCCTTGCTCCAGTACGACAGGAACACAGGAACCTGAACCAGCTGAATGATCGAGCCGGCCATCCGGCTCACCCAGTTGGAGACGAAGCCAAGAATCAGCCGGCGGCGCGTGCCGCTGTCCATCGCAGACATCGAGCTATCGTCTCGCGAGCATGCAAGCCGCGCGGTCCCAAGCCGCGAGCCGCCTAGCGTCCAACATTGAAAAACGCGGTGGCCCGCCCATGCGCCTCATTGTAACAATCGGCCGTCTATAAACGCCTGCTCGGCCGCCCCGAGTTGCCCAACGGAAGACCTCTGGGCGTCAGCGCCGAAACAACATCTGCTTGATGCGCTTCTTCACCCGTTGCTGCCCCAGATCACTCAGCGTCAGCGACCGGCGTATCGCCCGCGCAAACGCCCCCTCGCCGAACGCCCCACGCAGCGCCGGAGAATCGCCAAGCTGCATCAGAGCCTCGGTCAGCTGTTCTCGTTCTCCCGGTGAAAAGCTCGCGCGATCCAGCACCTCCGCATTTGCCAGGGCCAGCTTTAAACGCCGGCGCTTCAACGCCGCCAACGGCCAATTTCTCTTCTCAAAGGCCCTCTGCAAGGAACCTGAAAAGATCTGCGTCAGTCCGCGAACCTCCGTCAGCTTGCGGCCCACCACGGGGCGCGAAGCTCCGCCCCATACACGATAGAAACCCAGTGTCTTGCTCGAGTACACGTTGCCCCACCCGGCGTCCGCCAGCCGGATACTCAGGTCATAGTCCTCGACGAAATTGACCGCCGCCGATCCAGCCCCAAAGTCCACCGACGCAAGAGCCTCACGCCGAAACAGCAGCAGATTCGCCGCGACCTGGTAGCCGTACACCAGCCGCTTCAGCGTGGTCTCTGCATCCTGAAACTCCTGCGTCCGCGCCAACCGCCGCTCGTTGAGCGTGTTGCCCCCGGCATCAATCTCCTGGATTGCGCAATGAGCATACCCCGCCTGCGGATAGCGATCGAGCAGCTCCGACAGCTCGCGGACGTAATCCGGATGCAGCAGATCATCGGAGTCCAACCGCATGATCAGCGGCGTCTCCGGGCGCCGCAACAGCCATTGCAGATTCGCGCTGATCCCGCGGTTCACGGCGTGGTTCACCGCCTCGAAGTCATACTGCGTCTGCAACTCGGCCAGAACCTGCGCAGTCTCATCCGGGCTCGCATCGTTCGAGACGATCAGGCGCACCGGCGCACTCTGGTTCGCGATGCTCTTCACCGCCTCACGAAGATAGTTCGCCTGGTTGTACGTCGGAATGCACACGGTGCAGCGTGCGGTGCGGTCAAGAGGCAAAGCGGCGCTCCATGCTGCAAGCCTATCGCAGCCGCTCTTTATCGAGCGCCATCTTCTGCTGCATCAACTGCATCAGCATCGCGTTGTCTCCCCGCCTTTGTGCCTCCGCCATCTGCGATCGGATCTCTTTGCCGCGTCGCTCACGATAGCGCTCGTGCAACGCCTCCAGCGCACTCTCCACGTGCAGGGTCGAGGTCTCGTGCTCCGGCCCGCTCACCTCGCTGGAGACGTGCAGCGCACTCGCGAGCAGCGCACGCGACACTTCATCCGGAGCCGCCACAAGAGGATTGTCCGGCGGAGGTCCGTTCACCAGGACTTCCATCACCGCCGCCGTCGGGAGATCCGCAAACCACTCCGGGTGCGCGCCGAGTTTTTCCGACGCCAACATCCGCGACGAGTCGGCCTCCGGCAGAACCAGCGCGCACAGCAGGATGCGCTCCACCTCCGTCACCGCCTGCGGTTGTGCCGCGCGCACGCTCTCCAGCCGGTGCTCCGCCGCCTGTTTCACCTCTCTCAGCACCAGCGACGACTCGATCCCGAGC
The DNA here is from genome assembly GCA_963795955.1 of uncultured Verrucomicrobiae bacterium. Lineage (GTDB taxonomy): Bacteria > Acidobacteriota > Terriglobia > Terriglobales > Acidobacteriaceae > Granulicella. The sequence goes on along the minus strand of CAWCJK010000001.1, from coordinate 364,976 downwards.
TTCTGCGCCGCGTTCTCCGCTACCTGCGTCCGCACAATCGCGTTGGGGATGCGACGAATATGCGGCAGCAGATAATTCATCGCCTTCACCCGGGCCTCAGGCGTGCGCGCCCCAAACTGCTCCCTTGCGCGCTCGATCAGGAAATCCGAAGCCGGAATACCGTTCCGCAATGCGCGTTGGTACTCCTGGATCCCGTGCGCGCGCATGAACGAATCCGGATCCTGCGCGTCCGGCAGCACAACTACCCGCACTTCAAAGCCCTCTTCCGTCAGCGGTCCGATCACCGTCTCCGTGGCCGTCAACCCGGGCTCATCTCCGTCGAAGCTCAGAAGCGCTCGCTTCGTAAACCGTCCCAAGCAAGCGAAGCTGAAATTCAGTGAACTTCGATCCGCTGATGGCCACAATGTTGCCAATCCCCGCCATATACGCGGAGATACAATCCATCTGCCCTTCCACAAGAATGACGCTGTCTGTCTCCTTGATCCCGTGCTTCGCCTTGTCCAGGTTGAAGAGGACGTGCCCCTTTGTATAGAGCGCGGTCTCCGGCGAGTTCACGTACTTGCCGCCCGCCTTGGGATCGTTCGTATCCAACAAACGTCCCGTGAAAGCAATCGGCTTCCCGCTCTCGTTGCAGATCGGAAACATCACACGTTTCCGAAAGCGCGCGTACATCTGCCCTCGGCTGCCGCCCTCGTTCTCCTTGGCACTGAAGAGACCGCTGGCCCAAAGCAGATCCTCCGGGAAGAACTTCGCGAGCCGGTCGCGCATATCGTTAAAGCTCTCCGGCGCATAGCCGATCCGAAACGTCTTCACCGCCTCCCCGGTTAGCCCGCGACCGCTGATGTACTCTCGCGCGTGCGCCGCCTCCGGCGATCTCAGGTTCTGCTCGAAGTACTGCGTTGCCGCCTCTTGCACTTCGAGCAACCGCCTCCGCAGCGTGGCCTCCTGCGCCTCTTCCGGAGAGCTCCACTCGCGCTTGGGCAGCGGAATGCCCATCTTCGTCGCGACCGACCGGACAGCCTCCGGAAAGCTCACGCTCTCCATCTTCTGCACAAACGTAAACACATCTCCGTGCTCGTGGCATCCGAAGCAGTAGTAGCTAGCCGTGCCCGGATACACGTAGAACGACCCGGACCGCTCCTTGTGAAATGGACACAGCGCGTTCCAGTTCGCGCCCGACTTCCGCAGCTTCACATACTCGCCAATGATCTGGACGATGTTCGCTTGCTGCTTCACGGATTGGGAAAAGCTGTCCGCCATTCGGTCCTGTTCAGTGTATTCGGCACAGCTTGGCGTCCTGCGCCGCTCATCCGCTTCCCGGCTTCGCGCCCGAGATCTCGCCGTAGCGGCGTGTGCCTGGTGCTTCTCCCGCCCCAGGAGCACACCTCGAGATCCTCCCTACAATGAATCCATGCTCACCAAACAAGCGCGCTCGAGGCTTGCGGTCGTTCTTGTAGGCGCGCGCAATCCGCAAAACATCGGTGCTGCCGCGCGCGCCATGCAGGACTTCGGCTTCACCGATCTGCGGGTTGTCAATGAGTTCGCTCCGCCCTTCGAGGCAGCCCAATTAGAGGCCAAGTCCGCCGTCGGAGCGGGTGAGGTGATGCGCTCAGCCCGCCTCTTCGCGTCGTTGCCGGAAGCCATCGCCGATTGCACGCTGGTCGCCGGTACCACCGCGATCGGCGGCCGCGAGTTGCGGCATCCCGTTCTGCCCCTCAGAGAGGCAGCCCCACAGGTCGTCGCTGGCCTGACCGCGCCGCACGACCAGGCGCGAGGCGATCAGGAGGCCCCGCGGGCCGCGCTGTTGTTCGGCTCAGAGAAGACCGGCCTCACGAACGAGCAGCTCAGCCACTGCTCACTTCTGCTCACCATTCCCCTGTTCGCCCCGGAAGGCCGGCATCTCTCCATGAACCTCGGCCAAGCCGTTGCTGTCTGCCTTTACGAGCTCGGCCGGGAGGGGTTCGAGGGCGCTCGCGAGCTTCCCGTCCTGCACAACGCAGCCGCCACCTCGGCGGACCGCGAGCGACTCACCGAACTGGTACTCGAAACCATGGCTATCTCCGGTTACGCCCGCCGCTTCCCCGCAAACTCCCGGCCCGAGGTCGTCCGGCAGCTTGTGGGCAGCCTCGGCAGTACGCGTGACGAAGCTGCAACCTGGATGGGGCTCTTCAAACTGGTATTACGGTCACTCGAGCAGGGCCCACCCGGCGCTGGCACGAAATGAAAAGGCCCGCGAGCATCTGCTCACAGGCCTCCAAATGCTTTGCGAGACCTGATGGTCTACCACATGCCCCACGAGCGGCTGATGTAATCGCTCATCGTCATCACAATCAGCGCGGCGAAGATGAAGAACCCGGATCCGATCGTCATCTTGATCAATCGCGACTGATACTTCGCGTGCATGAAGAACAGAATCACGATCACGGCCTTGAAGCATGCGATCCCCAGGGCAATCACGGGGTTTGCCCACTTCATGTCGATGTAGGCCGCGACCACGGTCAACAGCGTGAACAAAAGCAACGTCCCGAAGACCAGCGAATACTGGAGCGGTGTGACGATGTGATGACTGCTGTGCTCCGGGTTCGTTACGTATAGCGGATCATCCGCCTCTGTCAGGTGCGCCTTTTGCGCCATCTTCTGCTCCTGCTCTCTCTTCCTTACCTGAAATCCTGCTGCCCCGAATCTTGCTGCCTGGAATCCAGGCGTCTTACGCTTGCCTCTACGTCACCGCAACGGGTGTCGGTTGATGAGGTAAAGCAACGGAAACAGGAACAGCCAGATAATGTCTACGAAATGCCAGTACAGCCCGAAGTTTTCGATCGGCGCCACATACCCGCTGCTGAACTCACCCCGCCACGCCCGGAATGTCAGCCATACCAGCAGCCCAAGCCCGATCAGCATGTGCAGCGCATGCATCCCCGTCATAGTGAAGTACAGGAAGAAGAACACCTGCGTTCGTTCCGCCATGTCCGGGGCCAGCGGCTCTTCCTTGATGTTGTATGCGGCCGGATTCACGAACCGCGAGATGTCATACCGGAGCCCCGGCACATGATCCTTATCGATCTCGTCTGTCCACTCAACACCCTTGATGCACACGAAGACGAAGCCAAACACCATCGTGAGCAGAAGGAAGATCGTCAGCAGCTTCCGTTGCCTTACCTCGGCGGCCCACACGCCCAAGGCCATGAAGAAGCCAGACGTGATCAGAACCGCCGTGTTCGTTCCACCCAGCGGAACGCTGAGTTGGTTGGAAGCGACCGCGAACGCCGGGTAGTACCAGTTCCTGTACAGCAGATAAGCAAAGAACAGGCCGCCGAAGAACATGATTTCGGTCAGCAGAAACAGCCACATCCCAAACGAACCCGCCTCGCGCTGCTGCTCTTCCGTCTCAAAGTGATGACGATGTTGCGGCAGGGCTAGGTGTTCGTGCTCGGCAGGATGCGCCGTCGACGTGGCGGCGTGCGGTCGTACCTCGGTTGCGATCGCGTTATCCAACGGTGGTCACCTCTTGCTGCTTGCGCTCGAGCCACTCATAGTCGTACGCCTCATGGTCCATAATCGGCGTCTCAAGGAAGTTTTCAGTAAGCGGGGGCGACTGAATCTGCCACTCCAACCCGGTCGCTTGCCACGGATTATCGCCTGCGATCGCTCCGTACTTCAAGGACCATGCCAGATACAGCAGCGGCAGCATATAACCCACTCCCAGCACCGAAGCACCTGCGGTCGAGAGCACATTCAGCACCTGGTACTCCGGCGGATACGCGTGATAGCGGCGTGGCATACCGAGATAACCCACCACGAACTGCGGCATAAACGTCAGGAAGAATCCGATGAACGTCGTGATCGCCGCCAGCTTCGAGAGGGGCTCCGAGTACATGCGCCCCGTCATCTTGGGCCACCAGAAGTGAATACCCGCGAGGAAGGCCATCAGCATGCCGCCAACCATGACGAAGTGGAAGTGCGCCACGACGAAGTACGTCTCGGTCAGTTGAATGTCCATCCCGAGAGATCCCAGGAACACACCCGTGAGTCCGCCGATCGTGAACAGCCCGATGAACCCCAGCGAGTACAGCATCGGCGTCTCAAACGTCACTGAGCCCTTCTGCATCGTGAAGGTCCAATTGAACACCTTGATCGCCGAAGGCACTGCAACCAGCATCGTCAACAGCGAGAAGATCAGCGCCGAATAGTTCGAGACACCCATGATGAACATGTGGTGCTCCCAAACAAAGAAGCCGAACAGCGCAATCGCCACCGATGAGAACGCCACCGCGGTATAACCAAAGACCCGCTTGCGGCTGAACGTTGACATCGTCTCCGACATCACCCCCATACCGGGCAGAATCATGATGTACACGGCAGGATGCGAATAAAACCAGAACAAGTGCTGGAACAGCAGCGGATCGCCGCCCCTGGCAGGATCGAAGACACCGATACCGAAGATCCGCTCCATCGCCACCAGCACCAGCGTGATCGCGAGCACAGGCGTCCCCAGCACCATCAGCAACGAAGCAGCATAGTGCGACCAGCAGAACAACGGCATCCGGAACCAGGTCATACCTGGGCAGCGCATCCGGTGCATCGTGACGATGAAGTTCAAGCCCGTGAAGATCGAGGAGAACCCGGCCACGAAGATCGCCGTCGCCGCCGTGAGCACGTGCGTGTTCAGGAAGTGCGTAGACAGCGGAGTCGTAAACGTCCAGCCCGTATCCACGCCGCCCAGCACCAGCGCTGCAAGCACCAGGCACCCGCCAACCACGTACAGGTACCAGCTCAGCAGGTTGATCTTCGGGAAGGCAAGATCCTTCGCCCCGATCATGATCGGGATCAGGAAGTTCCCCAGAGTCGCCGGCACGGATGGCACCAGGAACAGGAACACCATGATGATGCCGTGCATCGTGAAGAACTTGTTGTACGTGTCTGCTGCGACCAGATCCGGCTGGGGCGTCAGGAGCTCCAAGCGGATGAGGCCCGCGAAGGCACCCCCGATGAAGAAGAAGAACGTGATCGAGATCAGGTACAGGATCGCGATCCGCTTGTGATCCCCGGTCAGGAGCCAGCTTAAAAGCCCGTGCTCATTGTTGAGGTAGCTTCTCTTCGGCAGTCTGGCCGTGCTCTGGTCAGGAAGGGCGACGATGGTCGATGCGGTACTCATGGCTTCACCGTATCCGTGGTTTGAGGCACTGCGGGCGTAGTCGGCGCGGCCTGGTTGCTGTCCGAGGTCACGTTCGTCTGCTGGACCCGGTAGTTCGATTGCATGTTCTTGATGTACTCGATCAGCGAGATCAGTCCATCCTCGCTAATCTGTCCCTGGTAAGTCGGCATGATCGGCGCAAATCCCGCCGGCACATGCTGCGATGGATTCAGAATGGCGTCGCGCAGGTAAGCATCGTTCGCCAACACCTGCCCGCCGTCCGCCAGCGTCACTCGCGATCCGTAGATCCCAAACAGGTTCGGCCCGCGCGCGACGGCGTTGCCGCTGTGGCAAGAAACGCACCCGAGGCTGGCAAACAGCCGCTCCCCGTTCTGCGCGAGACTCATGCCCGAAGTAGACTCCCTCAGCCAACGATCGTAATCATCCGGGCTCATGGCAGTGATCTCGCCGATCATCCCCGAATGCAATGTGCCGCAATACTGCGAGCAGAACAGATGGTACGTTCCCGGAGTCGTCGCCTGGAACCACACCGTCGTGTAACGACCCGGGATGACCTCGCGCTTCACCCGGAAGTCCGGCATGGAGAAGCTGTGAAACACGTCCTGCGAGATCATCGTCAGTTGCACCGGCCGACCCGTCGGAATGTGCAGCGCGTTGATCTCGTGCTGCCCGCCAGGATGCTCCGCCTTCCACATCCACTGTTTGCCGATGACGTAGATGTTCATCGCATTCGCGGGCGGGTCATAGATGCGGAAGTACAGCAGCGCGCCCCAGACGAAGACAACCAGGAAGATGCCCAGCGGAATGATCGTCCAGGTCGCTTCCAGTAGCGTAGACCCCTCGATCTGGACTGGCGACGGGGTTGCGGGCTCGGCGGTATCGAATACCAAAGGCAAACACCAGCCCGGCGACCAGGATCATCCCGGTCATCGTCATGCCAAGCAAAAAGAAGTACAGGGCGTCCGTGTACGGCGCAATGGTCGACGCCTCGGCCGGGAACAGCGCCGAGTTGTGCAACCACTTAATCAGGAACTGCCAAAGAACTGGACTGATACCCATCGTTAACCCTTACCCGATCCGCCGGCGATAGTCATATTGAGGAAGCGAAGCCTGCTCCCGTCCAACGCGAAGATCGCGCCGGAACATCAGAAAAATGAACGTGCCCAAAATCGCCACCGTGAGCATCCCCCCAAGCTGCACCACGCGCGCGACGATCAGCGAATGCTTATTGATCTGCGGGTCATAGTGGTAGCAATAGGTGAGAATGTTCGCGACCGGCGAGCCAATCTTGTTCCCCGACGCGTCGATCAGGCCGAGAAGCAAGTCCTTCGGCGAATACTCGACTCCGAGGTAATACTGCGCCAGCCGCCCTTCAGGCGTAGCAATCTGGATGGAACTGGCGTGTGCGTACTGCGTAAGCTTGCCGTCGGGTCCCGGGACCTTCACATACCCAAAGCCCACAGCCTGCGCGACGCGATCAATCGAACCTTGCGGACCGGTAAGAAAGTGCCAGCCGTCCGCAGTCTCCGGATGCCCATAGCGCTTCAGGTAGAACCGCTTCTTTGCGGCCGCGAGCTGGGGCGTCTCGGTCGGGTCAATCGAGATCATCACAATCTGGAAGTCCTTGCCGGGAACCAGGTGCACCATCTCCAGCGCGCCCGTCAGACCGTCCAACTCCTCCGAACAGAGCATCGGGCAGTTGTAATAGACCATCGAAACGATCGCCGGATGCTTCCCATCGAAGTACTTACCCAGCGTCACCGGGGCTCCGGTGTCGTCTGTAAACTGCGCATTCAAAGGCAATTGGCCATTGAGGTGCTGCGAAACCTGCACACGCTGTAGAACTGTGGGGAGTTCTTGCGAGTGATTCTCGCCCATCTGCTTGTCGCCGTAGCTTGAAACCTGGGCGCTCGAGCCGCCAGGCATGCCAAGGCAGGCGAGCACGGCGCAGCACAGCGCCAGACGCCATCTCGCAGCGCCCCACCCGCTTCCCGCATTCCGCCTTCTCGCCTCGACTGCCATCTCTTCTTCCTGCAACAACCCCATTCTTCTTAGTGTAGCGGGGCAACCTGATCCTGGTTCAGAACGGGTCCGGTATCCGCTCAGGCCTGCCCTCGAGTCGAACGACCTACTTCTTCGCTTCCGCTTCGTTGAACTCCAGCTTCTGTTCACGCGAGGCAATCTGGTCCAACTCGTACCCCGTCCGCGCAAAACCCGTTGTTAGCGGCGCGGTGACCACCTGGCGATCATCGCCCACCATCGCCGTCTGCGTCGGCTGGCCCTGGTTCGCCGCCTGCGGAAGACCACGCTGCACGATCAGTGCCATCGCGCGGTCCACCGGAATCCTCACCTTTCCCGCCGGCAGTCCAGATCCGATGCTGTAGTAGTTCAGCAGCAGGTCTTCGCGTGCGTGGAGGTCGGTGGTGTCCTGGTTGCCGTCGTCGGTCTGTAGCCGCGGCGTCGGGAATTTCTTGGTCATCTGCGAGTACTCACGCTGCTCGAGCGCTGCATTCGACGTAAGGTCTTCGCGCTTCCGATCCGCCTCGTTCTCATGCATCGGCTCGCCCTGGTGCCACTGATCGGACCTTCCGTCTTCCTTCAAAATGCCCGTGTTGATGGCCTTTCCCATCACGAAGCAAAACACAAAGAAGATGACCAGAAATCCAGACAGCCCCGCAACGAAGGTGACGATGCCACCCACGTTGACGTCTTGCACCTCATAGCCCGGGTGTTCGGCGTCACGCGTCAGCTCAGGCCGCGGGCGTGAGTTATCCGGCTGCAACTTGTTGCTTCCTCCGTCAGTGTGCATGCTCAGGCTCCAAAACCTCTGCGGTATGCGGATCATTCACGACGATCAGCGGCCTGCGGCCAAGTTCGTGGAGATAAAACACCGCCCAGAACGCCACGACCGCGATCGGCACGGTGATGTAGGCAAGAATCCCAAAATTGCCCGCGATATGAAGGTTCTCGGCTGCGTTCGGGAAGTTCGGCTCGATCAGCCAGAACATATCGATGAACCGCGCAAAGATCATAAAGATGCAAAGCCAGAACATCCGTCGGCGTGAACGCTTGAACTCCCGTGACAACAGGAGACAGAACGGGATCACCCAGTGGCAGAGTGCATCCAGTGACGTGATCGTCCACCAGCCACCACGAATGCGGTGAAGGTACCAGGGGATCTCGTCCGGCACGTTGCCGGAGTAGATGATCAGGAACTCCGCAAACGTGAAGTAGATGTTCAGCATCACGAACGCAAAGGCGAGCTTCCCGAGATCATGCTGCTCGGTGATGCGGAACATCGTGCGCATCGGCTCGTACTTGCTGAGCAGAAGCAGCGTAAGCATCCCCAGCGCAAGCACCGCGTAGCCCTGGGCGACCAGGAGTTGCAGACCGTAGATTGACGAGTACCAGGTCACGTCCAGGGACTTGATGAACACGATCACGAAGTCGGTCATCGCGACCACGTAGAGCAAAATGCCAGGACCGGAGATGTTCTCGAACAGAATTCTCCAGCGGTCATAGCTCCGCATCGTGCCCGCGGCGGGGTCGGCATCACGGCTCAGCGAATACTTGTTGAGCGCCGTAATAATCAGGCCCATGAAGCCCAGCACCAGACCCGCCTGGACCCAGTCCACAATCGGGTTCAGCATCGAGTGCTTGAGGTTGATGCAGAGTTCCTGCTCATGCGTGAGAATCCCCTGCCGGTACGCCGCCCACGTCTGCTGCGTGGTATGAAACGCGGCCCACTGATACAGGTGCTTGTCGAGCAACAGGATCGGGATCATGAGCCCTGCGATCACCCACCAGGTGCGCGTCATCGCCTCCAGCGGCCGCCGGAGAATGAGTCCCCACTTGCCGCCCGACAGGTATTGCGTCAGCAAAAACGCAAGCGCTCCGCCAACGAAGTTGAACGACGTCATCGTCCCCATCAGGTACGCGCGAAGCAGGTGATTCCGCCCTTCGTGCGTCCCTACGAACACGAGCGAGATCAGCGCAAACGCCACCGCTATGATCAGCGCTCGAATGCGCCAGGCGGCCAGGAAATCCGGCGCCGTCAGTACGGCGGGTAGCGTGTTGGGGCCGTGGTGGTGATGCCCGTCGTGATGATCGTGATCCAATGCCATCTGTCGTTGCCTTCAGGTTCTCTGGGGCTCTGGTTTCCCCGAATCGTGTCTAGCGCTGCCGTCCATCCAGGCTGCCCGGCGCCTGCGAATCCAGACCCCTCGCCGGGGCTCCCGGTGAGTTCCGTATTCCTGAGTTCTGCGTCGCGGCCCCGGATCCATGTGCACCGGCACCGTTCGGCGGCGTGTTGATGCTCTGCCCCGGAATACCCGCACTCGGGTCCGGTGTACCGTACACCGCCGTCTTCGGGAGCATCCACTCGTCGGCGTCACCCGGCGGCATGCCCTCTTGCGCGGCCAATTCATGCAGATCCTGCGGATGAGCATTCGACGGAACATCCGCAGCGGTCGCGTTCTGGCTCAACTGCAGTGCCCGGATATACGCCACGATCGCCCAGCGGTTCGCCGTGCTGATCTGCGACGCATACTCCGGCATCGCCCCGTAACCGTTCGTGATCACAGAGAAGAAATGCCCGAGCGGCGCCGCGCGCAGCCGATCCGTGTGGAAGTTCCCCGCCGGACGGTATCCCCTTTGCACGATCATGCCTTCGCCGTTGCCCACCCGCGAATGGCAAGGGGTGCAGTAGATGTTGTACTGCTCCTGCCCACGCTGCAGCAGCGCCATGTTGACGGGCAAGGGCATTCCGTCACCCTCTTTACCGTTCACCAGGCCCGTGTACAGGTAGGTGTCCGTATGCAACTGGTTCCGCGCCACGGTGTTTTCCACCTGCGGACGTGCCGAACGCCCATCGGCATAGAACGACGTGCTGCGCTGCGGATAAAACTTCGGCTGGTCGTGCATGTCCTGCCGGCAACCGGCCAGCAGCAACAGCCCCGCCACCCCTACAGCCACCCGAATTGTCTTCCCCTGCACCATCGTCGCCTTTTGTCTATCCGGGGCTAGTCCCTGCTCCCTGATCCCTGTTCGCTGCATTTAGTGGTCTACCTCCACCACCGACACCGGCGAAAATCCTTCCAGAAACGCTCGGGTTTCTGTAAGGGAGAACTGCGGGTCATGCGCCTCGAGACAAAGGAAAAACTTGTCCGTCGTCGCCCCGTTGCGGAAATTCGCTGCATTGAAGAGGGGGTGATACAGCTGCGGCAACCCGCACTGCGCGATCATCCCAAACGCCGCCGACAACCCAGAGAACAGAATCGTCCACTCATAAGCCGGGATCACCCACGCCGGCCAGGCGTTCAGAGGCATGCCGCGAATGTTCAGCGGATACCCCCAGACGTTAATCCACATCTCCATCAGCCAGCCGGTCGCCAGGCCCATGATGCCGCCCAGCAGGCACATCAATGGAACGCGCGTCTTATGAAACCGCAACGCCTCCGCCGCCTCTTCGACCGGATATGGCGTGTAGCACTCCATACGCCGATAGCCCAGGCGATACGCTTGCTCCGTCGCCGTCACCAGTTCGGACGGGGTGTTGAACTCGGCCACGAGCCCGTAAATTCCTTCAACCGGCGGCATTACAGGGCCTCCTGCACAACATGCTCGGCGTCCTCGCCGCCGCGGCGAACTTTGGTCTGCGGCAGCATCATGCGTATCTCGGACATCGGGATCATCGGCGCCAGGCGGGCAAACAACAGGAACAGCGTCGTGAAGAAGCCCCACGTCCCGATGAACAGCATGTAATCCCACTTCGTTGCGCGGTACGTACCCCAGCTCGACGGCAGGTAGTCGCGGTACAGCGAGGTCACAACGATGACGAACCGCTCAAACCACATACCGATATTCACGACGAAGCTCAAGGAAGAACAGATAGCCCGGGCTGACGCGCAGCCGGCGCGACCACAATGTAGTCAGCGGGATCGCGATGTTCGTAAGGATGAGCATCCAGTACGCCCAACCCATCGGCCCGAACATACGGTTCCACATCATGAAGAACTCCCAATGGCTGGCCGAGTACCAGCTCATGAAGACCTCCATGCCGTAGCCGTAGGCCACGATCGATCCCGTCGCCAACATGACCTTCGCCATGTTGTCGAGGTGGCGCAGCGTGACCAAATCCTCCAGGTGATACCACTTGCGGATCGGAATCGCGAGCGTCAGCACCATCGCAAAGCCCGAGTACACCGCGCCGGCGACGAAGTAGGGCGGGAAGATCGTCGTGTGCCAGCCCGCCATCGCCGCGACCGCGAAGTCGAAGGAGATGGTGGTGTGTACCGAGAGCACCAGCGGAGTCGAAAGGCCCGCCAGCAGCAGCGAGGCCGACTCGTACCGAATCCAGTGGCGTGTCGACCCGCGCCAACCCAGCGAAAGAATGCCGTAGAAGTACTTCGCCAGCGGCAATTGTGCCCGGTCGCGCAAGGTCGCGAGATCCGGGATCATGCCGATGTACCAGAACACAACCGAGATCGTCGCGTAGGTCGACACCGCGAACACGTCCCACGCCAGTGGAGAGCGGAACTGCGGCCACACGTTCATCGTGTTCGGATACGGCAGCAGCCAGTACCCCAGCCACGGACGCCCGATGTGCAGCAGCGGGAAAATACCCGCGCAGCAGACAGCGAAGATCGTCATCGCCTCGGCGAAGCGATTGATCGAATTACGCCAGGTCTGCTTGAACAGCAGCAGAATCGCCGAAATCAGCGTACCGGCGTGGCCGATACCGATCCACCAGACGAAGTTGATGATGGCGAAGCCCCAGGCGCCCGGGATCGTCACACCCCAGATACCGACGCCCTTCAGCACCAGCCACGTGATGGCGATCACCATCAGCGTAGCCACGCTCGCCGCAATAAACAGCCCGCCGAACCACGCCCACGGCGTATTCGGCGTGAGCACGATACCCGCGATCTTCTGGGTAACGCTCTTGAAGTTGTGGCCCGGCGCAATCACCGCGTACTCGCCGGTACGCGGATCGATCATCGGATCGATTGCAATCTGCGGGTCGTGAATGGGTCCCTGGGTAGCCATTTATGCAAGCTCCGGGTTCGGGTTGATGACACCGGCCGTGTACGTCGTACGCGGACGGTAGTTCAGATCGGCCAGCACCTGGTAATCGCGCTCAGACTCGCGGCGCTTCGCGACGCGGCTGGTCGGATCGTTCTTGTTTCCGAAGATAATTGCGTCCGTCGGGCAGGTCTGCTGGCACGCAGTAACCACCTCGCCGTCCCGAATCCCGCGGTTCTCCTTGTCAGCCTGGATCTTGGCCTCCTGGATACGCTGGACGCAGTAGCTGCACTTCTCCATCACGCCACGCGAACGTACCGTAACGTCTGGATTGCGCATGAACTTCAAGCTTTCGGTGTCGTAGTCCGAGTACAGCAGGAAGTTGAACCGGCGCACCTTGTACACGCAGTTGTTCGAGCAATACCGCGTGCCGACGCAGCGGTTGTACACCATCACATTCAGCCCTTCGGGGCTATGGATCGTCGCACCTACCGGGCAAACCTGCTCGCAGCCCGCCTGCTCGCAGTGCTGGCACATCATCGGCATGAAGTGCGCCTTGGGACCATGCAGGTCGCCCTCGAAGTAGTTATCGATGCGGATCCACTGCATGATGCGGCCGGCCTTCACCTGCTCGCGGCCAACCACCGGGATGTTGTTCTCGGCATAGCACGCCACCACGCACGCGTTGCAGCCGATGCACGAGTTCAGGTCGACCGCCATCGCCCACGCGTTCTGCACCTCGCGCGAGGACGGGTCCTGATGGTCATAGCGCCATGAACCGGCCCATAACGTCTCGTCCGGCTTCGGAGCTTCGCCCTGCGGGTTGTAACCCACCTTGTTCACCAGGGTCCCGCTGGCGCCTTCGTGCGCGAAGTTCGGCTCCTTCGTGGCTTCCTCTACCGTGGCGTACCGAATGATCGAACGCTCTTGCGCCTCGTGCCCGGCCAGCGAGTAGATTCCCTCTGTGTCGAACTTCTTGCGCTCAAGGTCATGCTGCGCGTAGTGGCCGCGGTGCTCAATGTTGTGCACCTTGGTGACGCACAGGTCGTACATGCCCTTCTCGCCGCTAAGCGTCAGGCCGCTCGCCGCGTATGGCTGCTCCGCCGTGCGCAGCAGGTACGCATTGACACCCACGCCCGCACCCACGCGACCAGCCTCCGCACGCCTTCCCGATCCGAGATACAGCGTGACCGCGCCGTCTGCATGACCCGGAACCATCAGCACCGGAGTCACCAGCTTGCGCCCGTTCACCTGCAGTTCGACCGCCTGGTTCTCGTCGATGCCAAGCTTCGACATCGTGTTCACGCTCACCAGCGCGGCGTTGTCCCAGGATAGGTTTGTGACCTGCTTCGGCAGCTCTTGCAGCCAGCCGTTGTTGGCATAACGGCCGTCGTACAGCGAAGGATCTGTAAGGAACCGAATCTCGAGGCCGTTCCCCGTCGGCGCCGTAGGCACGCTCAGCGCCCCACCCTTCGGGGTTCCCACACCGCCAGCCGGCTGGAACGCCGTCCCAGCGACCCAACCGTCATGCAGCGCCTTGCGCCAGCCGGTCCCAAAATCACCCTGGATGTAGGTCTTGGCGGTCGCGACGACCACGTCATACGCCGTCTGCGAAGGATCAATCAGGACCGCAAGGACGTCGTGCGGTGTCACACCGCCATACAGCGGCGCAATCATCGGCTGAACGATCGAGATCGTGCCGTCAGACGCCCGGCAGTCCGACCAGCTCTCGAGATAGTGGGCCTTGGGGATATGCCAGGTCGAATAGAACCCCGTCTCGTCCACGTGCGAGCCAAGATGCACCGTATTCGGCACCCGGTTGAACGCCTCGGCAAAGTTCAGGTCGATTGGCGCGTTGTACAGCGGATTGACGCCCAGCATCACCAGCCACTGCACCTTGCCGGCGTTCATATCGGCGACCAGCGCCTTCAGATCCGCTCCACCCTCACTCGGTGCAGCGTTGATCGGCGTCGTGTAGAAGACCGTCTTCCCCACCGCCCCAAGCTGCGCATTCATCTGCATCGCAGCGGCCTGGCACGCAGGCGAACTCTGCGGCCCCGCAACAACCGCACATCGGCCGCCGGCGTTCTTCAGATCCGCCATGACCGCCGTCATGAACTTTTGAACGTCAGGATTGCTTGCCGCAGCAGCAGCATTCCCCGCCGCCAGCGCCGTCGCAAACGCGTCCAGTTCGCTGGGCGCGAGCGCAAGGCGGTGCTCCGCCTTGAAGCCTGTCACGGTCGACATGGTCTCGACCATGTACATCCGGTTCATCGGCTTGCCCGCCTCGAACCGATGCCGTGCCGCGTAGTCGGAAGACATCGGCAGGAACCCGGGGAAGTGAATGCCACCCAGGAAGTCCGCATCCAGCGACAGAATCACATCCGCATCCGTCAGCCGGTACTGCGTGTCGTAGTACTCCCCAAACGCCGCCTTCGAGAGCGTTCGGTGAGCATCGCCGCCTGCTGGCTCGTACTGGATCAGCTTCGCTTGCGGGTACTTGGCCTGGATCTGCTTCCACTGTGCGCCAAACGTCGGCGACGTTGTGGTCTCGCTCAGAAAATACAGCCCCTGACCACCCTGCAGTTGGCCAACCGCCTGCTGAAACTCCTGCTGGAACTGTGGCCAACTGGCGTTCTGGCCACGGAAACGAACGTGCTGCGAACGGTCCGGATCATAAAGATCCAGCAGCGAACCCTGCGTAAACGCGTCCGCCTTGCCCTTGGTCAGCGGATGCTCCGGATTGCCCTCAAGCTTGGTGGGCCGGAACTCATACGAACGCACCAGCACCGGGATCGCTCCGGTCGGGAACGGATGCGCCGTCGCGAAGTACGTTGGCGTCCCCAGGACCAGGTCCTCGGGCTGCTTGATGTACGGGAAGATCGGCTCGTCCGGTTGCTTGGTGCAACCAGCCAGGCCCGCCAGCGCAAAGCTCGCGCCCATGACCTTCATGAACCCGCGGCGCGAAACCGCATTGGTCCACTCGCCGGCGGCTGCCTGGGTCGGAAACTCCTGTTGCATCAACTCCTGGAACTCCGGCGTGTCCGCCAGGTCATCCAGGTTTCTCCAGAAGCGCTTTCCGGTCTTGCCGTCGAGACGGGCACGAACCTCCGCCAGCGTCAGCTTTTTGCCGGACGCGATGTGCGTCACAATCTGCGCCGGGGCCGTGATCTCGCTTGCGGGCTGCGCCGCCGTATCCTTGGAAACTTCCTCTTTATGCATCGCCTGCCTAGATTCCATCGGCTCCATGACTTCGCTCTTTACCGGTGGCATGTTTCGCAGCTCGAAAGCTGGTCACCCGTGCGGATGTGGTACTTGTCCATCAGGTACAGCCCAAGCTGCTTCTGGCTAGTGAACTCTTGATAGCTCGCCGGCATCCGGATCACCGGCGTATTTGACATCGTCATGCCTGAGCCGTTTTCAGGGTAGGGAACCCCACCCATCGTGCCCGACTGGCTCTTCGTCATACCCGGCTGCCCAGGCTGCTGCGGGCTGCCTTGGTACCCCACGCCGGGCTCCGCCTGCGACCCATTCAGCCCGTTGTTGGTCGCCGGCGGCATCGGCGGGTTCTGCAGCATCGCAATCTGCGGATTGCTGCCCGTATTGGGGTTCTTCGTCGTGCACGAGACCTGACCCGCCGTCGGGCCCATCGCCGTCAACTGCGTGCACCACACCGGGTGCTCGCGAGACGCGCCCGCCCAGGCCATGTTGTAGATTTCGCTGGTCGGACGCAGGTTCGTCGCCGGGTTGCGATGGCAGTTCAAACACCACTCCATCTGCAACGAGTTCTCCATGTACATCAACGGCATCTCGTCCACGCGCCCGTGACAACTCGCGCAACCGATGCCCTTGTTCACATGGATCGAGTGGTTGAAGTACACGTAATCCGGCAGATCATGCACCCGGATCCACGGAATCGACTGCCCCGTCGCCCAGCTCTGCCGCACCGGCTCCAGCAACTGTGCGTTCGTCCAGATCTCCGAGTGGCAGTTAATGCACGTCTTTGTCGGCGGAATGCCGGCGTAAAAGCTCTTCTCTACCGAGGTGTGGCAGTACTGGCACTGCAGTCCAAGGCCTTCCACGTGGTGCTTGTGGCTGAATGGCACGGGTTGGTCGGGACGAACCCCCTGCCGCGTAACCCAAGGCGAGCGCTGCAGTTCATTCAGCGTTACGCCCGTGATGATCACGATCAAGCCCGTCAGTGCAAGGCTGGCGCGAACCAGCGCGTTCGAACTGCGGTCAAATACCTGCGCCATGAGTGCGTTTTCCTGCTATGCCCGGCCCTGTCGCGCGGCCGCGCTGTGGTGTTGATCTTGCGCCGTTCCGTAGACCTCTCGCCCACGCGTATGGAGTCACGCCTCCACATGCGCTCTGAGAGGAACTGTTTGCCTACTCTTTGAATGCCGAGTATAGCAGTGGCAATGCCATCATCGGACCACGACGGACGCACGTTGCGCAAGGGCTGAAGCCCTTTCAAGCGATTATCGAAAGCACGATCGGGGTAGACCGTGCGTCTCACGGAAATTTGCCGTTGTTTTCGCGACAAATCTCCCGTACCCGAAAGCTAACTAAGTCCAAGTTGGTCCGATTTCTTCAATAGCCATTCACCGAATTGTCGGCCAGCTTGATCGCCCATCCCCGTTCTCCTTCATGCTGGTAGGCACGCATGACCACACGATCGGCTTCGGGCTCCATCAAGCTCCTTTACGCCGCAACCGCAGCGCTCTCGGCGTTTCTGCTGTTCAGCATCGAGCCCATCATCACCCGGGCCTTGCTTCCGCAACTCGGCGGCTCGTCGGCAGTCTGGATGACCGCGCTGGCCTTCTTCCAAGTCGCCCTGCTGGCCGGCTACGCCTATGCCAGCTTCGCCGCAAAGGCCGAATCGCCGCGTCGGGGCCGCCTCGTCCTGCATCTCGCGCTGCTTGCGGTAGCCCTCGTCTCACTGGCTCTGCCCGCCTGGACGCGCCTCAGGCCAGGTCCGGATCTTCCCCCTCAACTGAGGCTGTTTCTGCTACTCGCCGCCTCCGTCGGGCTGCCTTTCCTGGTGCTGAGCACGACCGCGCCCCTTCTGCAGGCCTGGTACGCGCACCGCGAACGGGCCACCGTCCCCTATCGCCTCTTCGCGCTCTCGAACCTCAGTTCGCTCCTGGCGCTTCTCGCCTACCCCGTCCTCGTCGAGCGCTACCTTACCCTCAACCGTCAGCAACTGCTCTGGAACATCGGCTTCCTGCTCTACGCCGGCCTCGTCACGGTCCTGACGATCCGGATGCGCTCCGCGCACCTCGTTGCCGAGCAAACGCCCTCGGAACAGACGCGCATCACCCCCGCGCCTGAGCCTCGGCCAGAACCGCACACCGCCCGAACCCTGCTCTGGTTTGCGCTTCCCGCCGTCGCGTCCATGCAACTCGCCGCTGTCACGGGCCACCTCACACAAGACGTCGCCTCGATGCCCCTGCTTTGGGTCTTGCCGCTCGCAGCCTATCTCGTCAGCTTCGTCCTGGCCTTCGAGTTCGCGACCCTTTACCGCCAGGGCCTTGTGCTCCGCCTGCTCGCCGTTCTCCTCTTCGCGCTCGGGTATCTGCTCTCTCAAACGGGCGTCAACGTCCCAATCGGCCTCAGCATCCCCTTCTTCGTTCTCGAGCTCCTCGTCGCTTCATGGTTCCTGCACGCCGAGCTCTACGCCCTCAGGCCAGACTCACCCTCCGCAAGCACGCGCTTTTACCTCCTCATCGCCGCTGGTGGAGCGACCGGCACCCTCTTCGTTGCTGTCGTAAGCCCGCTGGTCACTCGCTCCAACTTCGATCTCCCAATCTCGTTCTTGCTCACTGCCGCGCTCGTTGCGGTGGTCGTCTGGCGCACCAGCCTCGGCCAGCGCCTGTTCTGGATCGCAGCAAGCGCCCTCGGCCTCGCTCTCCTCGTCTCCATCCGCAATGACTACGAACACGACGCCCTGCTGCGCGCACGCAACTTCTACGGCTCCATCCGGGTCGTGCAAACACTCCTGCCCCCACAGGCCGGCACCTCGCGCATCCTCTTCAACGGCGACATTCAGCACGGGATGCAGTGGTTCAGCGAAGACTTCCGGCACACGCCGCTCACCTACTACGAACCCGACAGCGGCGTCGGCCTGGCGCTTGACCACTGCTGCGGCGCCAGGCCACGACGCATCGGCGTGATCGGACTAGGTGCCGGCACCATAGCAGCCTACGGCCGCCAGGGCGACACGATCCGCTTCTACGAGATCAACCCACTCGTCACAACGGTTGCAACCCACCTCTTCACCTACACCCGAGACACACCCGCCAGCGTCTCCATCGCCGAAGGGGACGCCCGCCTGACGCTCGCCGCCGAGCCCCCACAGCACTTCGACGTCCTTGTCGTCGACGCCTTCTCCGGCGACAGCATCCCCATCCATCTGCTCACCCGGGAAGCGCTCGACCTCTACCTTCGGCACCTTGCGCCCGGTGGCATCATCGCGTTCCACATCTCCAACCAGTACCTCGATCTCGCACCCGTTCTGGCGCGCCTCGCTGAGAGCACGCAGAACAACTCCGCCCCGCCCCTCATCGCACGCCGCATCGACACCGCTCCGGACGACGATCGCGGCGAGCGCCGCGCCTCGTGGGTACTCCTCACCGGCCGAACCGGCCTCTTCAACGATCCAGCCTTCGCCGCCTCAAGGCCCGTTTCCTCACGCCCTGACGTGCGTCTCTGGACCGATCAGTATTCCAGTCTTCTACCCATCGTGCGTTGGACCGGACGCGACTAGCGCTGCCGTTTTGCAGCCCCGCTTCAGCAACGCCTATGACACACTTAGGCGCATGGTCGACCCGCATCCCCGCACGCACAAGCCGCCCTACGATGCGGGGGAAGCTGTGCGTGCTCTGTCCGCCGCCGACCCGAAGCTCGCGAAGCTCATACAGCGTGCCGGGCCATTCACCTTGCAACTCCCCGCGCAGCAGTCGCCCTTTGAGGCCCTGCTGCGTTCGATCCTTTACCAGCAGCTTCACGGCAAGGCTGCCGCCGCCATTCATTCCAAGCTGCTCACCAGCTTCGAGCCCGTTGCCGGCATGGGCAAACATCCCTCCGCTCAGCACGTGCTCGACAGCCCCAACGAGCAGTTGCGCGCCGCTGGTCTGTCGCACAACAAGTCGCTCGCCATCCGCGATCTCGCCGCAAAGACCGTCGATGGCACCGTGCCTTCACTCGCGCAAGATCAAGAAGATGTCTGACGAAGCCATCATCGAACATCTAACGCAGGTGCGGGGCGTCGGCCGCTGGACCGTCGAAATGTTTCTGATGTTCCGCCTCGGCCGCCCCGATGTTCTTCCCGTAAGCGACTACGGTGTGCGCAAGGGCTTCGCCCTCACATTCCAGGGACTGAAGCCAGACCAGAAGGTCACTCCCGATCTGCTGCCCAAGCCCGACGTGATGGAGCGCCGCGCCCGTAAGTGGGCACCCTGGCGTTCTGTCGCAAGCTGGTACCTGTGGCGCGCCTGCGATCTCGCCGCCGGCAAGATCGTGCAGCCGGAGTAGAACTCGATGCCCACCTCCGGTCTCCGGGCTTCTGCCGCAACATCGCCCGCTCCATCCCGCTCCGGCTTCCGTCGTCGTCTTGTCTGCCTCGCGCTCCTTGCCATCACCATCCCCGCCGGTCTCGCTTGGCGGTTCGGCCCTCTGCACCTGCCTCCGTTCGCCTACAAGTACGGCGGCTCCATGCTCTGGGCTATGGGTGTCTACTGGCTCATCGCTGCCATACTCCCGAACAGCAAGCCTTCGCTAGTAAGCGTTGTCGCCGCGGTCGTCGCAGTGGCAGTAGAGCTCTTCAAGCTCGTGCGCATCGCCTCTGTGGATCGCTTTCGCGACACCTTTGCAGGCAAGGTCCTGATCGGCCGTTACTTCACGCTCGGCGCAATCGTCGCGTACCTGCTGGCGATCGCCATCACGATGTGGCTTGACCTTCGTTTTCAACCGGGGCGACAATCCTCCCCGCAGCGGCGTTCCACACGCGGCCTGCGCGGCCCATCTGACGCCGCGCATGTAACCCACCGAGGGCCCTGCTGGGACGCAAGTGGCATGGTAGCGCGCACGATCAGCGCGATAGCTTTGCGGAGTCGCAACGTGCGCTCCCCGGTTTAGCCATCTAAACTGTCAGTTTGGGGGCCCGGCGAAAATGCTAGTGCAGGAAGCTACGATCACACATTCCACTCAGCCGGACACAGTTCGCACGCAACGCTTCGTCTGCGTTCACGGCCATTTCTATCAGCCGCCGCGCGAGAATCCATGGCTCGAAACCGTCGAGGTGCAGGACTCCGCCGCCCCCTTTCACGATTGGAACGAGCGCATCACCGCTGAGTGCTACGCCCCGAACGGCGCCTCCCGAATCACCAATAAAGAAGGCCAGATCACGCGCATCCTCAACAACTACGCGCGCATGAGCTACAACTTTGGCCCAACGCTGCTGAGCTGGCTTGAGGTGTTCGCCTCCCGCACCTACCGCATGATCGTTGATGCCGATCACGCCAGCGCGCAGCGCTTCAGCGGGCACGGCTCGGCGCTTGCGCAGGTCTACAACCACATCATCATGCCGCTCGCCTCCGAGCGTGACGCACGCACCCAGATCCGCTGGGGCATCGCAGACTTCGAGCACCGGTTCGGCCGCAAGCCCGAAGGCATGTGGCTCGCCGAAACAGCCGTCTCCTACGATGTGCTCGACCTGATGGCGCAGGAGGGCATCAAGTTCACCATCCTCGCGCCCAACCAGTGCGCACGAGTGCGCCGCATGCATGCAGGCGGAGGCTTCACCCGTCCTCTCTTCGCAAACGGCAATGGCAACGGCCACGGCTCCGACTCGGTACCCGGACCGTGGATCGAGACGCGCAACGCCAGCGTCAACCCGTCTCGTCCTTACCTGGTGCGTCTGAAGGAAGGCCGTTCCATCGCGGTCTTCTTCTATGACGGCCCCACCTCACGCGCGATTGCCTTCGAAGGCTTGCTCAACTCCGGCGAAGACTTCGGCCGCCGCGTGCTCGCCGGTCTGCGACCGCACGCGATCGAAGCCGACTTCGACGAACCTCAGCTCGCGCACGTCGCCACCGACGGAGAAAGCTATGGCCATCACCATCGCCACGGCGAGATGGCCTTAAGCTACGCCATGCACTGGATCGAAAAAAACGATCTCGCGCAAATCACAAACTACGGCGAGTTCCTCGACAAGTTTCCTCCACGCTGGGAGGCGGAGGTCGTCGAAAACAGCTCCTGGAGCTGCTTCCACGGCGTCGAGCGCTGGCGCTCCGACTGCGGCTGCAACGGTGGCAAGCCGGGCTGGAACCAGGCCTGGCGCGGCCCTCTGCGAGACGCTTTCAACCTCCTGCGCGATCGCACCGCTCCCCTCGCCGAACGCCTCGGGGCTTCGTTGTTCAAGGACGTCTGGGCCGCCCGCGACGCCTACATCACGGTCATGCTCGACCGCCGCCGCAGCAGCGTCGACCGGTTCTTCGCAGAGCACGCAACCCACAAGCTCACGCCGAAGGAGCGCGTCACCGCTCTCGAACTCATGGAGCTCGAGCGACACA
This sequence comes from uncultured Verrucomicrobiae bacterium, assembly GCA_963795955.1. Classification (GTDB taxonomy): domain Bacteria; phylum Acidobacteriota; class Terriglobia; order Terriglobales; family Acidobacteriaceae; genus Granulicella. The sequence goes on along the minus strand of CAWCJK010000001.1, from coordinate 343,223 downwards.
CGCAGCTCATGTACACAAGCTGCGGCTGGTTCTTCGACGAGATCTCCGGAATCGAGACCGTGCAGGTTATCGCCTACGCGGGCCGTGTTCTTCAACTCGCAGCCAAACTCTTCGGGACCGAAGGCGTTGCACTCGAGACAGAGTTCCTCGACGTGCTTGGGCGCGCGGACAGCAACGTACCCGAGACAGGCAGCGGCGCCGACGTGTACCGCAAGTGGGTGAAGAGCTCCCGCATCGATCTCGAGCATGTAGGCGCACACTATGCCATCTCGTCCATGTTCCGCTCCTACCCGGATACCGGGCAGATCTTCTGCTTCGATGTTCAACGCCACAGCTACGACGTCCTGACCTCCGGACGTGGTCGTGTTGCGCTCGGTCGAGCCCGGCTGACCTCGCGCATCACCGAGGAGACCGAAGAGATCTGCTTCGCCGTCGTCCATCTGGGCGATCAGAACCTGTCCGCCGCCGTAAAGCGCTACCAACCCGCGGACGCCAAGGCCTGGAATGAGTTCAATGAGAACGCCCGCGTGGCCATCCGCAGGGCGAATCTCGCCGAACTCATTCGCCTGATCGACGCGTTCTTCGGCTCCACAACCTACTCGCTCACCTCGCTCTTCGCCGACGAACAGCACCGCATCCTCAAAGGCATCCTCAACCAAACGCTATCCGAGGTCGAGGAGTCGCTGATGCACATCTACGAGGAGCACGCGACCCTGCTGCACTTCCTCGGTGAATCAAACGTTCCGGCGCCGCCCGCGTTGGCTCTCACGGCTCGCTTTGCCATCAACGCCAGCCTGCGACACGCGCTCGAAGCCGACACCTACGACTCCGCCGAGGTCGCGCGGTTGCTACGCCGCGCCGAGATGGACAACGTTCCCCTCGATACGGCCGTCCTCGGCTACTCCGCCGATCTGCGCATGAAGCGCGCCATGCTCGCTCTTGAGGCTGTGACAAAAACGCAGAAGATGAATGTCATGGCCGAAACACTCGCCATTGCAGAAAGCCTTCGCACCCTTCCGGGGCCATCGAACCTGTGGCAAGCACAAAACATCTGGCATGAACTGCTCGATCGACCCGACAGCCGCAACTGGAGTCGCGAGTGGCGCGAGGCCTATCGCAAACTAGGCACCGCGCTCAGGATCAGCGTAGACGATCTTGCCATGGAAGACGGCGCTCATGCTGCTCGCGATGTCTGCGAGCTGATCATCCGACTCGAGCGGGTGTAGGAGCCCAACGGAAGCTCGCTCACGCGAGAGCCCTGGCCCGATCGCTCGGCCAGCGTCGCACCAATCGCGCTATCGACGCGGCAGCCGCCTTACCGAGTTGAGCCGTAGCTTGATCCCGGTACTGAATCCGTACGGATGCAGAGGTCCGAAGCGGAACTGCGGCCACGACTGATACTCAAAATCGACGGCGCGCACCGACACGCGGTCCGAAAGGTCCAGATCCACTCCCGCCCCCGGCGCATACGCCAGGAACGAACCGTGCGCATAGCCGAATGGCAAGGTGATTCTGCCCACGCCCGGCCAGGAACTTTCCGTAGACCTCCACGCCTCTGTTTCGCAACACAACGGCGCGCAAACCGCCAATGTATGTCGACTGCGTGACCTCTTCGGCAGCATGCCAGCGCAAGAACCGCGCCTCGCCTTCGAGCCCCACTCGCCAATGCGGATGTACATCCGCGAAAATGGCCGCCCCACCAATCACGCGGTGCCCGTAATCGGCTTGGAACTCGGAAACTGCGCCGCCGAGAGCGACATAATCACCCGGCCCGCTAGCCGTAGGCCGGGCCTGCGCATACGCAAGCCGGCTCCCAACAAACGTCAGCCATAACAATGTCCGAAGAACGAACCTGAACCTCACTGGGTCACCACCAGTGTGATCGTTTGCGCCTCGGTCACACCCGCCCCTTGCGCCGTTCCCACGACCTTGAAGGTGTACGTGCCGGGCGGCGTCGACTGCGTTGTAAGCCCGCCGCACCCGACCGCGGTCAGCGACACTGCAACCAGCCCAACAAACATCATCGCCGTGCCGAGCTTCTGACCGATCCTGCGGTTCTTCCTCCGCCGGAGCACACTCAACAGCACGCCCATAGGCAGCCAGCACAACAACCGTGTGCTCGGCCGTGATCGCAAGGACGCGCTCGCTCCCGAGCCCGCTCCCAGCGGATCCCCTGTATCAACAATCAGCGACGCTGTCGCCGTTCCATCCGGCGCCAGTTTCAGTTGCGATCTGTCGAAGGTACAAGTCGCGGCCCGTGGCAGTCCGAGACAGCCCAACACGATTGTGTCCGCGAAGCCCTTCACCGAACCAAGGCTCACCGTCAGAGTCGTATGCTGCTGGGTTGCGATCGTCACGCTCGGCGCGTTCAACGCGAGCGTGAACTGTGGCGCCTGACCAGCGGCGATCGACGTGGATGAGCTCTGCGACCCCGCATACGCTTCATCTCCGGCATACGCTGCCGTGATCGCCTCCGTAGTCTGTTCGAAGAGAACCGTGATCGCTGCCACGCCGGTTTCGTCCACCGGGGCCACTCCCAACGTCAGAGTCCCGGTCATAAACGTCACAGTTCCTGTCGGCGCCGCGGAGCCGCTCCCCTTCACGACAGCGATCAGCGTCACCTGCTGCGGATTGTTCTGGTCCGTAGACGAGCCGGTCACCGTGACAGAGGTGGCTCTCTTCTGAACCGTCTCATTCAGGGCAACTGCCGCCGCGCCAAAGTTCGCGATGTCTCCCGCGTACACCGCGGCGATACTGTGCGCTCCCGCGCTCATCTGCGGGATTGTCAGTGTGGCGGACCCCGTTCCGTCCAACGGCACCGCGCCAAGAACGCTCGCACCGTCGCTGAACACCACATTCCCGGTCGCGATCGCTGCACCATCCCCGTTCACTCTCGCGGTAAACGAGATGGGGCTCAGCGTCTGCGCGGGATTGGCATTTGAAGTTAGCGCCAGCGATGTCGTCTGCTTTACGTCCAACACCAGCGGAGCGGAGACCGATGCCGTTGCACTCGCATCGCCAACGTAGTTGGCAATTACGTTGTGAGCTCCCGGCCGCAGACTGGAAATCGTAAGCACCGCAACGCCGTTCGGGTTCAGCACCGCCGACCCGATCACTACGTCGCCATCCGTGAACTCCACCGTGCCCGCAGGGATGCCGCCATCGCTGGTCACCACCGCCGTAAGACTTACAGGCTGGGCGTAGGTCGCGGGGTTTGCGCTCGCAGAGACGCTAACCTGCGTCGTCGCGCTTACAACGGTTTGCACGAGTTGAGCAACGCTTGTCGCGTATCTCTGGTCACCGCTGTAGACCACCGAAACCGTATGCGTTCCAACACTGAACGAGGCCGAAGAATAGCTAGCCGCTCCCGCACTGTTGACGGGCACCACCGCGAGCAGTGTGCCATTGTCCCTGAATTGAACCGTCCCCGTTGCCGCCAGTCGGACCGCCCTCGTTCACTTGAGCCGTAAAGCTGATGTTCTGACCCGCGGAAGCTGGGTTGCTGCTGGAGCTCAATGTCATCGAGGATGTTTGAACAACCAGTTCCTGGACCACGGCCGAGGTCGCCCCAGCGTGGTTCGTATCTCCTCCGTACACAGCGGTAAGTGAGTGCGTCCCGAGTGTCAAGGTCGAGGTCCTCAGCGAAGCGATCCACCCGCCCCGACGTTCGCTGTACCGAGAATCGACGCCCCATCAAAGAACGTGATGATCCCACTCGCGTTCGGGCTGTCGCTGGAGATCGCTGCTGTCAGCGTAAGCTCGGCGCCTTGCGTCAGAGGGTTATCGCTTGCAGAAAGCACAATCGTCGAAGCCGCCTGCTGCACCACAACTGTCACCACTGCGGAAGTGGCCGAGGCATTCGCCTGGTCGCCTCCATACACTGCGGTAAGCGCGTGCGTTCCGATCGAAAGCAGATTCGTGGAGAACCCAAATGTCCCCTGGCCGGTGACAGTGTCCGTCGCAATCGTGGCCGCACCGTCCAGCAGAGTCAGCGTCCCGGTCGGCGTCACGCCGGGACTCGCTAGCGACGCCGCAAATTGCACGCTTGTGCCGGCGTCGACCGGCGCTGACGGACCACGCAACGTGAGGTTTGGCTGCGCCAGTTCAATCCGCTCTTCGGCCGCGGCAGAGACAGACGCCAGGTAGTTGGCATCGCCTCCATACGCAGCCGTGATGTTGTGCGTTCCCGGCGCCAGCCGCGTCGCCGAGAAGCTGGCATTTCCCCTCTGATCTACGGTCGTGCTGCCGAGTGCCGTATTGCCGTCACGGAACGTGACCGTTCCCGTCGGAATACCTGTTGCGCTCGTTACAACCGCATTGAAGCTGACGGGCTCGCCAGCCAGTGTGGTCGAAGCACTCAAACTCAGGGATGTCTGCGTCGGGGTCTGCTGAACCGCTTCACTCATCGCAACCGAACTGCTCGCAGCATAGTTTGTGTTCCCCCCAAAGCTGGCGACAATCGCATGTTGGCCCACCGCCAGCCCACTCGCCGCGAAGGTCGCTTGGCCAGTCGAGTTGATCGGTGCAGTTCCAAGCACCGCCGCTCCATCGCTGAACGTCACGGTGCCCGACAGTGCACCGTCCGGTGTCGCGCCCGACGCCATACTCACGATGGCGGTCAAATGGACGGCTGCTCCGGCGTTCGCTGGATCCGCATCCGCACCGATCGTGGTCACCGTCGCAATCTGCTGGACAGTGACATTAATCGCAGAGGACGTGCTCGAGGCATTGTCAGCATCGCCTGCATAGATCGCCACGATCGAATGCCCGCCGGGCGCAAGGCCGGCCACACTCACTGAAGCACTTCCGTTCGCATCCAGCGATGCGGATCCGATCACCGCAGAGTTCGATTGGTCCACAAACTGCACAGCCCCGGTGGGCGCTGGTCCGTTGTTGCTCACCGTCGTTGCGCTAAATGTGATCGGCGTTCCTACACTCACGTTCGTAGCCGTGGACTGGATCTGCGTAAGCGTCGTCGCCGGAATAATCTGCTCGTTGACCGCGTTCGATACCCCCGCCGCGTTCGCACTATCTCCCGCGTACTGTGCCGAGAGCGCATGCGTGCCCACCGTGAACGCTTGCGTCGTCCATGTCGCAACCCCGGAAGCATTCAAAGGCACCGTCGCCAATGCTGTGGTTCCATCGAGGAAGACGATCTGTCCAGTAGGTGTACCGGTCTGATCGGCAGCAGTCAGCGTCAGGGTGACGCTGCTGGTCACCACAGCCGGGCTGCTGGAAGCCGCCAACGCGAGCGCAGGCTGCTGCTTGATCACTTCGGCATACGGCGACGACGTTGATGCTGCGTTGTTGTCATCCCCTGAATAGCTCGCCGTCAGTGTGTGGGACCCCAGCGAAAGGCTCGGAATCTGACAGACGCGCCATCGCGTTTGGCTTCAAAGCAACGGCGTTACACCAAACCTGTGCCGCCTTCCGAAAACGTAACCGTCCCGGTCAGGCCCGTACCCGCGCTGCTTACCGTTGCTGTCAACGTGACAGGGTTGCCCATCAGCCCAGGATTCGCATCCGCCACAACAGCCACGCTGGTCGGCTCGACGCTGAGCACCTGCCCATTCAGATCATCGACGGGTCTGACATATGGTGCGTCAGAGTTCCATGTGATCGAGCCCGCCACGTTCTGCCCCACCTGCGTCGGTGCGAACTCCACACCCATCTTGCAGAACACCATCGGATCCAGCGGAGACTGGCCACATGTCGTTGTATTCGGATCCAGCGCGCCGTCCATCAGCGTAGGCGGGCTAAGCGTCAGAGTGTTGCTGCCCGCGTTGTACAGCATCTCCGGAGAAGGGCTGGAGACCTTGCCCACCTTCATCGTCGGGTACGCGATTCCCAGCATCGACCCACTGATCTCGCGCACACGATTGTGGAACATGTCCGAGATCCAGATGTTCCCCTTCGAATCGAACAGAACGGCGTAAGGGCCATAGAGTGTAGCGGAGCTGGCGGGCCCGGCATCGCCAGAGAACTCCTCACTCGCATTACCCGCCAGCGTCGTAATCACTCCCGGCGAGCCATACACGCCACGCACACGGTTGTTGCCGGAATCCGCAATGATCAGATCCCCTGCCGGATCAAACGTCACCGCTGCGGGGCCGCTGAGGGTGGCCTGCACCGCCGGATTGCCATCGCCTGAAAAACTTCTCTGCCCTGTGCCGGCGACAGTCGATATCTGCCCGCTGGTGTCAACCAGGCGAATGCGTTCGTTGCTGAAATCCGCAATAGCGATCGCACCATCGCTCCGCACCGCAACCCCCCATGGGTTGTTCAGCTGCGCTGACGTGGCCGCCTGCCCGTCGCCGTTGTACCCCGCGGTCGCAGTGCCGGCGACCGTCTGAATCAACCCGTCCGCAAACGTAACCAGACGAACCGCCGCATTCCCACTGTCCGCGATCAGAAGATCGCCGCCGGGAGTAAGGGCCAGCCCCTGCGGTGAACTCAGCGTTGCGTCGATTGCGGCGCCCCTGTCACCCCCAAAACCCGACGCTCCGATCTTTCCCGCAACAGTGCTGATCAAACCGCTCACCGCGTCTACGCGCCGAACGACATTGTTCCCGCTGTCCGCGATGTACAGATCGCCCGCACCGTCCAGCACCAGTCCTGACGGGTTGTTCAACTCAGCAGCGCTCGCCGCTCCACCATCTCCTGAAGACCCCGCCGTACCGTTTCCCGCCACCGTCGAGATCGACCCCGTCGCCGCATCCACACGCCGCACCCGGTTGTTGCTGGAATCCGAAAGAAACAGATTTCCTGCCCCATCCACCGCCAGCCCGGTGGGCAGAAAGACCGACGCCGAGGTAGCCGCGACACCATCGCCGCGGTACACCCACTCACCGTTGCCGGCAACTGTGTTGATCTCGCCGGGCACCAGCACAGGCAGTCCACCCAGGCCCACGCCACTCAGCGGTGCGCTCGCCAGCGTCTGCCTGCCGTCGGCGGACAGAACGACCACCGCTCCCTGCCTCACCCCTGGGTATCGTGGCGTAAACGTCACGGCCACCGTGCAGGTCTGGCCAGCGGTAAGAGCCGGACTGCCTCCGCACGTGCCTGGATCGGCAATGGCGAAATCCAACCCGCCCACCCCGCTCGTCAACGCGCTCGGGCTCCCCGGGGTTCCCGACTGCTGCACCCGCACCGCGACCGTTACCGGGCCAGACGTTTGCCCAACCTGTGTGGTCCCCCCGAACGTCAGCGCTGCCCTCTGCGCAGTACAGCTGTACGAGAGCAGCAGCGACCAGCAAAGGCGTCAGCGCCCGTCCCAACTCCGCGTAAGCTCTCCCATCGACACCGGCACCGCCATCCTCTCCACTGCACAGCCATTGAGCGCTCCCCTCCCTTTGCGCTCATCGGCTCCCTTCACCGAAAACATCAGCCGCATACCTCGAAAGTGCTACTTCGACCGACCCCACCCAAACGCCCAGCGGCCGAAGCGTCTCATCCTGATACACCAGAGAGAAAGCTGCCTACGGGTATACCCGTGCATCCCACCGCTTGTGTGCCGAAGCCACAGGACAACGCAATCGAGCCCGCTTCGACTCGCGAGCGCCGGCGCATGAGCCCGACCAAGCCACCTGCCGATCCGGAGAGCGGCGACTTACCCCTCATCCTCAGCATTGGCTTCCCCTACGCCGTGGTCGGCGCCTGCGCAGTCGGCGGCTCTGAGGTGATCCTTTCGCACATTGAAGCCGCTCTCCCGGCGCTCGGATTCCGTTCCGCCGTCGTCGCTCACGCCGATTCACAGCCGCAGGGCCGCCTTTTCACAACCAGGGTTCCCGACACCCTCATCACCGATGCCGTACGTGCCGAGGTCGAGCGAGCGCACCAGGCCAACATCGATCGCGCCCTCGCCGAAGACTCCGTTGCACTCGTCCACATGCACGGGCTCGACTTTCATCGCTACACCGTGCCTGAGAACATCCCGGTCATCGTCACGCTTCACCTGCCCCCGTCCTGGTACCCCGAATCGATCTGGCAACTGCCGCCAAACTTCCACCTGGTTTGTGTATCGCAGACGCAGCGTCAGGCGTGTCCGCCTGAACATCGAGCATCGGGTCACAGTCGTCGAGAACGGCGTTCCGCTGCCCGACGCTGCATCGCTTCGGCCGCAAGGCCGTTACGCCCTGATGCTCGCCCGCGTCTGTCCCGAAAAGAACCTCCATCGTGGTCTCGACGCAGCTCGCGAAGCCGATATGCCAGTCATCCTCGCCGGCGAAGTCTTTCCGTACGAAGCTCATCAACGCTACTTTCGCGACGAGATCCAACCACGCCTCAGCGCAACCGGGCAGGATCATCAGCACCGTTGCGATGACGGAGAGGCTTCGGCCAGCGCGCGCTTCATCGGCCCAGTCGCGGGCCCGGCGAAGGACAAGCTCCTCGCTCGAGCAGCTTGCGTTCTCATACCTTCACTCGCGCCTGAAACCAGCTCGCTCGCCGCCATGGAAGCCCTCGCGGCCGGTGTCCCCGTCATCGCAGCGGCATCAGGCGCCGTGCCCGAGATCGTACAAGACGGCCGCACGGGCTTCCTCATCGAGCCCTCAGACAACGTCGCGCCGCCCATGGCAGCGGCGATCCAGCGCCTGCACGAGATCGATCGTCGCGTTTGCCGCGCCGAAGCGGAAGCGCGCTTCGGGCTCGACCGCATGCTCGCCGCCTATGCCCGGCTCTACCGCGAGCACGCCCGTGCGCCGCAACCGGCAGCGAGGCCCCGTGCGGCTCTAGCTGAGCGCCCCCGCATCGCCGCGCCTTCCAGCATCTTCACTCGAATCCTCACCAGCCCCGACGACCTCGAACGCATCCGCGCCGAATGGACGAGCCTCTGGCAACACGACAGCAGCGCCACGCCATTTCAGCACCCGACCTGGTTGATCCCCTGGTGGCGCCAGTTCGGCAGCGACGGTCGACTCGCCTCTGTTTCCCTTCGTTCGCCAGACGGCCAGCTGCTTGGGTTGTTGCCCCTGTATATCTACTCGCACGCGGAAACCGGGACACGGCAACTGCTCTTTGTCGGCGCAGCAACCAGCGACTACCAGAACGGAATCTTCCACTCCCTCGTTCACCCGACTCACCTCGCCGCCACTGCGCTTCGCTGTGCGATACAACAAACAGGCTGGGACACGCTCAGCCTGATGCAGGTGCCATCCGGATCTCCTCTCCTCGATGCCGCGGAGATCAACGCGCCTGCCACCGCAATCGCGGTCACACAGGCCGACCCCTGCTCCATCCTCGACCTCGGTCGTGAGTTGCCGCCCAAAATCCGTACCAACATCCGCCGCTATCGCCGGCATGCGGCAGGCTCGCGGTGCGCTTCATCTCGAGCTCGCCGCAAACCCTGCGGACGCGCTTACCATCTTCGACGAGCTCGCAAACCTGCATCGCGAACGCTGGCAGACGCGCGGCGAACCTGGAGTTCTAAGCGACGAGCGCGTCATCGCCCATCACCGTGAGGCGATCCCGCAGATGCTCGAAGCGGGGCTGCTGCGCCTGTTTCGACTCGCACTCAACGACGACGTCCTGGGCGTCTTATATGCCTTCGCCGATCCGCCCAACCGTGCCGCCCGAACGCTATACCTCTACCTCATCGGCATCAGTATCCGTTTCGCCGAGCTCTCGCCGGGCTCGCTCCTGCTCCATGAGGTCCATGAATATGCGCGCTCGAACGGCTTCACGCAACTCGATCTGTTGCGCGGCGGACACGCGTACAAACAGCTTTGGGGCGCGGAACCGTCCCCGACCTTCGTCATCCAGGCCCAGAAGTAAAGCGCTCCACCGCTAGCGGCGAGCGTCGTGATCCGCATGCTTCACAGTGTGATGGTGCTTCTCATCCTTGTTGTTCGCCTCGCCAGTCTCCTGCGCGGCCCCAACCATGACCTCGCGCAGCGCATTGATCACCGCATCGTGAACCTCTTCGCGAAACGCCTCACGCACCGTCTCCGCGACCGTCTCGGGTTCGAACGGCAGATCGCGCCCGGGCTCAACCATCTTGTCCAGCAGATCCTCAATCACCGGCTTCACCGCGATCTTCTTGGCCACCGCTTTGGCCACGCGCTTCGCGGGCTTGTCTAGCGCCGCCGTGAGCAGATCGTTCGGTAGCGCAGGCGTCGACTTCGCCCAGTCCTCCTCAAACACGCTCATCATGTGCTTCACGCACTTCGCGTCGTGGAAGATCACGCCCACCTCGCGTCGTGCGCCCAACTCCAGCCGACGCATACTCATGCTGCCCAGCCACGCGCTCTTGCCATCTCGGACCATGCCGCGCACATGCAACCGCATCGGCGCAATTCGCACAGGGATCTTCGCATTCTTGATCGGCCCGCGACAGATCACGCGAACATCCACACCCGCCGCCATCTTCTCGTCCAGCAACTGCAGGAACTCCGGGTCGGAGAGCTTCATCTCGTAGATCAACAACTGCTTTTTCGCGCCTTCGATGAACTCCTTCAGCCGTTCCCGCGCATTCACCGGGCTCACAATCAGCCGGTCGTTCTCTGACTCATACGGGATGCGCTTCACATCGCACTCAAACAGCCGCTGAGCCTCCTTCACCACGTCTGGATCCTTCACCACGGCTGCAAACGACCGGCTCAGCGCGATGTCCATATGCGTGTAGTTGAACGCCAGGAGGTACAACTCCTTGCCGTCCACGATGAACATCTTGCCGTGATATCGCACCAGGTCGTCTGCCGTGCGCGCCACGGTCACGCCTTGTTCCAGCAGCCGCTGTTCGAACCGCCGCAGGTACTTCTCGCCACCATGGTTCGTGTGTGCGATCAGCGCCGTCACCGCCACGCCGCGATGCGCCGCGTCCACGAGCGCGCGCTCTATCTCAGCGCGATCAAAGCGAAAAATCAGGATCTGGATCGTCTTCTTGGCGCCGTTAAGCGCCTCGACGACCGGCTGAATGCCGTCTTCCGGCTGAACAAGGAGTCTCACGTACAGGCCCTTCTATTGGCGGCATTGCTTCTCACACGGATGCTCCGGCAGGTGCCCGAGATGTTTTTAGTAACCCGCAGCAAGCGCAAGAGTCGCCTTTTGCTTCCAATGGTCTGAGTTTCTGAACTTGGCACGGAGTTCGACATGGCACGCCGCACGGTCCCCTTACGCCCTCTTCCTCGCCACCAGCTTGCTTGCAGCCGGTCTCGCAGCTGCACCCAACGCCGCGCTGGCTCAGGACAACAACGATGCCGCCCCACCGAAGGCAGACAAGCATCAGGGCCACAAGGACCGCCCGCTGTCCCCCAAGCACATCCAGAATCCCGTGCTCTGGGAAGACCCCGGCGACATCGCCTCCAAGGACCTCACGTGGGGTCGTGGGGGCCAGGATCATCAGCCCAAACCTCCGTTCACCTTTGTTGCGGAAGACCACGGCGGGACCAATCCGAAGTTCGACGTGCGTGACGCTGACGGCACAAAGTGGCGCGTCAAGCTGGGCAGCGAAGCGCGTCCTGAGGTCGTCGCTTCGCGCCTCCTGTGGGCCGTCGGCTACTTCGTCAACGACGACTACAACCTCAGCGCTCCGATCGCCGGCCTGCACATCAAGCGTGGCCGCGATCTCGTCAACGGCGACCAGATCACCGATGCCCGCTTCGAGCGCAAGCCCGGCGGCGAAAAGAAGATCGGCATCTGGAAGCTGGAAGGAGAACCCGTTCAACGGCAGCAAGGAGTTCAACGGCCTGCGCGTCATGATGGCCGTCATGAACAACTGGGACCTGAAGGACGTCAACAACGCTGTCTACAGCGATTCCAAACAGGATCGCGACATCTTCCTCGTCTCCGACATCGGCGCCAGCTTCGCCTCCAACGACGAGCACGTTCATCACAATACCGACAAAGGCAACCTCGCCAGCTACGAGCACTCCAAGTTCATCACCAAGAAGAACGACAAGTCCGTCAGCTTCGGGACGCCTATGATGCCGGCCGGCCTCTTACTGCGACAGGGCCCAATCCTGCTCGGCGAAACCGTGCGTCGCGAACCTCTCGACTGGATCGGCCACGACATCCCCATCGGCGACGCGAAGTGGATCGGCGGCCTGCTCGGTCAACTCACGCACAAGCAGCTGGAAGACGCCTTCCGCGCCGGCAACTTCCCTCCCGACGAGGTCGACGCCTTCGTCACCATCGTAGAAAGCCGCATCAACGAGCTGAAGTCTCTCTAGTCAGCAACTTCATCAGCTTCAAGGCCGTTGCCAAGGGCCGCGCCTGACGCGGTGTTGTCGAAGATGCACCACACCCGCGATCTCTCTTCGTGATCTCGCAACTCCGCAGCCAGGCTGCTCAGCCGATCTTCCGTGTAGCTGGAGTAGTACACCCGCGGCGCTCCATGCAAACGGTAGTACACCAGTGACATATCACCGCCGGGACGGCCCGCTTCCGGCACAACGGCCGGGTCCGCCGCCACACGCGCAATCCGGAACTCACGCAGCAAGCCCTCAGCCTCCCCGCTGAACCAATCCGCATGCCTGGGCTCCAGCGCCATATCGCCATCCGGATACGCCTCGCGCACCAGACCGAAGAATCGCCTCGCCACCTCGCCGTCAAAACGCTGCTTCGGGGGAAGCTGCAGAAGCAAAGGCCCCAGCGTGTCTCCGAACACGCTAACCTCGTCGAGAAAGCTCCGAATCTGCGCCGGTTCCGGCTTGAGTCCGCACTCATGCGTGATGGCCTTCGGCACCTTCACAGAAAATCGAAAACTCGCGGCAACAGAGCTCACCCATCGCTCATACGTAGACAGCCGATGCGATCGGTAAAACGTCGAGTTGATCTCCGCGCACCCGAACACCTGGCCATAGCGCTCTAGGCTCGACCCCTCACTGGGAAGCTGCGCCGCAAACTGCTTCGGAACGGCCCATCCCGCCGTCCCCACCCGTACCGTCAAGCCGACACCGCGGTCTCATCCGAGCTGAACTGCACATCGTGCAGATGCCGGTACACCCCATCCGCATGCGCCATCAGTTCCTCGTGCGTCCCGCTCTCCGCCACGCGTCCGTCCTTGATCACATAAATGCAATCCGCGCGACGGATCGTCGACAACCGATGCGCAATCACAACCGAAGTCTTCCCCTGCATCAGCCGGTCCAGCGCCTCAAACACAAGCTGCTCGCTTTCCGCATCCAGCCCTGAGCTCGGCTCGTCCAGGATCAGGATCGGCGTATTCCGGATGATCGCCCGCGCAATCGCGATACGCTGACGCTGTCCACCCGACAGCGTCATCCCACGCTCGCCAACGGTCGTGTCGAACTTCTGCGGCAGCTTATCAATGAACTCCAGCGCGTTCGCCGCGCGCGCCGCCGCCACAATCTGCTGATGTGTGGCCTCGGGACGTCCATACGCGATGTTGTCCCAGATCGTTCCGCTGAACAGCACCGTATCCTGCAGAACCAGGCTGATCTGATCGCGCAGGCTCTTCTGCTTCAGCTTCTTCACATCGAACCCATCCACACGCACCCTTCCGCTCGTGGCGTCATAGAAGCGCGGAATCAGGTTCACCAGCGTTGACTTGCCAGAGCCCGTGGGCCCCACCAAGGCGACCGTCTGCCCAGCCCTGATCCGCAGGTTGATGTCGCTGCAGAATGCAGCGCTCCGCGGTATACCCAAACGTCACATGCTCGAATTCGATATCGCCGCGCAGCTTCGGCGCATCCTTGGCATCGGGCGCATCGCGCATCTCACCATCGCTCTCGATCACCTCCTTGATCCGCTCATACCCCACATCCGCCTTCGAGTACGAGTCCATGATCTTGGAGATGTCCTGCATCGGCTTGTACATGCTCTTGATGTAGCTCAGAAACACCACGATCGTGCCGCCACCCGCCACACCCGCCGCAAGCGCCTGCCGCCCCCCGAAGTACAGCACCAGGCACGTGCCAACGCCCGTAACAATGCTCACCGCCGGCACCAGCCGAGCCTTCAACCGCCGCGCGCGCAGCGCAGCCTCCACCGTCTCCAGGCTCTCGCCCTCCAGCCGATGAATCTCGTAGTTCTCGCGCGCAAACGCCTTCACCACCCGGATCGATCCAAGCACCTCCTGCACCACCGACAGCATCTTGCCTTCGTGCTTCCGCACCTCGCGCGAGTACTTCTTCACTCGCCGCGTGTACGTGTACACAATCGCGAACAGCACCGGTACAACCGCCATCGCGATCAGCATCAACTGCCAGTTCAGCCAGAACATCACCGCGATCATCCCGACGATCGTGGCCACGTCGACGATGATGCTCAGCAACCCGGAAACAATAAACGTCTGAATCGCATCGATATCGCTCGTTACGCGGCTGATCAGATCGCCTGTCATCGACTGATCGTGATACGCCAGCGACAACCGCTGCACCTGCGTATACAGCCGCCGCCGCAGATCGTGCGTCACCCACTGGCCAACCGTGGTCGTCACCCACTTCTCGCCATACGTGCACACCGCGTCCAGCACGGCGATCGCCAGCACCGCCACGCACGCAAACACCAGCACGTGCATCGGCTCCGTGCCCACGGTGCCGCGGATCACACGGTTCAGCCAGCCATGCGAGGTCTTATGAACGATGACATTGTCGAGGACGATCTTCAGCGGCCACGGGCCGAGGATGTCCGCAACACTCTCCCCGGCAATCGCCACCAGCCCCAGCCAAAGCTGCGCTCGATGCGGACGCAACAGCTCCCAGATGGTCAGCCCACGGCGCCGCGACACAAACGGTGCGGGTGGCGCAAAGGGTTTACCCGGCGAGCTTGGGTCTGGCGTTACGCCCGGCTCTCGCTCGCCTTCCTGCTGCGTGCTCGCAGGCGCAAAACTTGGGGGCGAAGCCATACAGCTTTCGATGCCACGCAACAGCTTTCCGTACACCTAACGTGTTTACACACAGGTGCTTGCATCGCGCCCCGACGCTCTCCTCTTCCGGTTACTAATGCGCGATCGTCTCGCCCTTGGCCGTCTCCGGCACCGGGTCGGTCTCCGGCACGGCGTCCGTCTTCTCCGCTTCGCTTCGCGCTGCGCTTGCCAAGGTAAACGTCCAGCCGATAACCCGCCTCGTGCATGCGATCGCATTCGTCACGCAGATCAGTCTCGATCTTCGACACGTCCGCATGCCGCGGCGCACGGGCGCTCGCCTCGCCGGCTACGCCAAGCAGCGCCGGGATCTGCAGCCAGCAAAGCATCTGCTCGAAGCTCTCCCGGTTCACATACCTCACACCTTCGCTCTCGTTCACGGCGTTCAGCCAGCGCACATCGCCCTCCGCCCAGAACTCCTCCGTGCGCAACGCCTTCATCGGATCCTGAACACTCGAGCAACATGTGTACGCGTGCAGCGAAACGCCACGAGTCCTCACCTTGAATCCCCAGTTCGGAGAAAGCCTCGGCCAATGCGGCCCGGATGTCCAGCGCCTCCAGCAACGCCTTCGAATCCGCTGACCTCGGCAATGCGCGCAGAACGATGTAGGCCAGAACGAGCGCCCAGCTGCGGTCAAGGTCGACACCTACACTCGCACCCGGAATCACCGTCGCCCACATACGGCGGCCACTCCGTCGAGAACCCGCGCGCCACCTTCGGCAGTCGGATCGCCGCTTGGACCATTGACTCCAGCGCCGTCCGATACGCTGCCGCACCCTTCTGCACATCCGCACCCAGCAGCTTCACCTGGTCTGGCGGCAGCACCTCGCTTGCGCGCCAGTAGAACTCGTTCGCACGTGCGAAGAAGCTATCCAACGCCGGTACCTGCAGCGCCTGGTCGCCATTTGTTCCCGTCTTGCTCTGCCCTGAAACCGCTGTCGGCCCAACCGCAGCATCGGCCATCTTCTTCGCGTCGCCGCCCGCACTCGCAATGGACGCCTCTGACCTCGGCGCACGCCTTCGCACCACTAGCGGCCTCAGACTTCGAAGCAGCCTCAAACGCATCCACCTGCTCACGGCAAAGCAGGCGCCGCAGCGCCGCATGCACCGGCTGCATCCGCAGCTTGGTCAACGCCTCGTAGAGGTCCGGAACTCCCTGTCCATTCAGCGCATCGCAAAGCCTGTCCCATGGCTCTTCCGCTGTCGCGCGCATCTCGCGCCAATCCAGCAAGACCGCGTATTGGTACCCACGCAGTTCAAACGAGAACCCGTTGTCGCGCAGATCCGTCGCCCGCCGCAGAAAGAACAGATGCCGCGTGTGATCACGGAACGCCATGATGGCATCGCCGTCATGCGGCAGCCCCAGGCCTTCCGCCAACGTGCGCTGTTGCAGCGCGCCCGTGCGCTTGTCCATCGACGCGGCAGACACATGAATCGTGCCGCTCGTGCTCACATACGAGTTGTTGTACAGCACCAGCGACCGCTCATTTCCGCTGCGGTTCGAATACGCAAACACGTTCTCGTTCACGCTCCCATAGCCGGTCCAGAAGTCGTACAGAACGAAGTGTTCGCTCTCCGCGAAGACCCACCGCCGCTTCAACAACGGCGCAATCTCCGCGTTATGCCGCGCCACAAGATGCTCATCCGGCCACTCCGTCATGCGCGGCATCTTGAACTCCATGCCATAACGCTCCGTGTAGCCTTCAATCTGCCCATGCCCAAACATCGGCAGCCCCGGCATCGTCGCCATCATCGTCGCGACACCAAAGCACTTGTCTCCCGTCCCAAACTGATCGATCGTCGTCCTCTCATCCGGGTTCGACATGAAGTTCACATACCGCTTCAGAATGTCCGGATCGAACTCAATCGTCTTCTTCAGATAGCTCCGATACTTCGCGTTCTCCTCATCGCGCAGCATGTTCATGAACGCGGAGTTATACACGCGATGCATGCCCAGGGTCCGCACGAAGTACCCTTCCAGCATCCAGAACGCCTCGGCCAGCAGCAGTGTTCCGGGCACCTCCGCCGCAACCCTATCCACCACATCGCGCCAGAACTCCGTGGGCATCACGGCGTTGAACTCTTCATCCGTCATCGCGTTTTCCGCCCGCGAAGGGATGGATCCACCCACGCCCGGCAGCGGAAACCACAGCCGCTGCACATGCCGCTTCGCCAGCACCATCGCGGCGTCGAAGCGGATGATTGGGAACATGCGCGCCACATGCAGAATCGTCTGCATCACCTGCTCGCGCACATACGCCTTCGAGTAGTCCAACTGCGCCGTATCGTTCCACGCAAACGTCGTTCCGTCGTTGCCGTGGTAGATGTACCGCGTCGTCCCGTCCGTGTGATACCGCACGCGAAACGCCACAGCCGCATCCGTCTGGTCGTAGTAGTGGTCGTCGATCTTGATCTCAACCCGTGAGTCCGAGCTCAGATCAGGCCCATTGAACGTATACGCCGGATACGGGCTCTCCCACCGGAACACAAACCAGTCCGGATGCTCCACCACCCAAGGCGAATCGATGCCCATGTGATTCGGCACCATGTCGCTCGCCAGCCGCAGACCAAACCGCGCCGCGCGATCACGCAGGTTCTGGTACGCCGCGTTGCCGCCCAGGTCCTCCGCGATGTTGTACTCCTTCAAGCTGTACGCCGACGCCACCGCATCGCCCTGCCCGCGCAGATGCTTGATCCGCTGCGACGCCACCGAGCGCTCCCAAAGCCCAATCAGCCAAAGCGCCGTCATCCCGCGATCAGCCATCAACCGCAGCTCTTCATCCGGGATCTGGTCCAGCTTGTGAATATGCCGGCCGTACTTGCGGCTCAACTGCTCCAGCCACACATACGTGCTCTTGGCCATCATCACAACGGTCGGCATCCACGCCTGGTCCGCCGAAAACGCCTCATACTCATTCAGCGGAGCCTGGTAGTCGCTCGAATACCGCTTGCGCCGCCGCACCCCGAACTCATCGGTCTCCCATGCATCATCGAACCCGATGTACTCATCGCCCCGGAAGCCCTCACCGCCAAATCCCGGCGCTCCGTGCCGATAAAAGTCCGGCCCCGGCGGATTGAACCGCATCCAGATCGCCAGGTCCTCTTCCCTCACCGTGTCGATCGCCAGCAGAAGCCCGCGCAGGTCCGTATCGATGAACTTGCCCCAATGCTCCCGGATGTACTCCAACTGCCCCGTGATCGAATCCGGGCTCAGCCGCATCGGCGCCTGCAGCGCATCCATCAGCGACCCAACCTCCGGCGCAATCGGCGGCCGCGTCGCCAGGTACTTCGGCAGTTCCTGCGTCACGCCTTTGTAGGCCGTCGTCTCCGTCAGCGCTTTGTCGTCAAACAGCTCGCGAAACTGCTGAAACGCCGGGTTCGCATTCGCCAGGTACAGCAGCATCAGCTCTTCAAACGCCGCCTCGCGATTCGGCATCCCCTCCGTGCTGCCCTTCAACCACTCATCGACGGTCACCTTGCCCGAGTAGATCTCCGAGTTCGGAAACCGCTCCGTAAACGCCCGCAGCAGCTTATCCAATTCCTGCTCGCCGCTCTGCGCGCTGAACCACCGCAGCGCCTCCGTCAGCACCGCCGGGTCCTTCTCCTTGCGATACTTCGCCACCATCGCATGGCTCAGTTCGTCGATGAGCCCCATCGCGAACAGCGCACCTGCGTTCACCTGGCGTTTTGGATCCGGCTTTCCGCCGTTCTCCTTGTCACGCAGTTGATTCAGCCCGAGCGCCAGCTTGCGGCTGGCTGCCACGTTCGCAAACACCACATTGCCCGTGTAGCTGAACAGCAACTCGCCGACGTCCAGCTTGTCCCGCAGCGATCGCGCGATATGAAACTCCATCGTCCTAAACCTCCCGCGCGCCACCCGGGGAGCGGACAATACCGCCGGGCAGACCTGCGCCCCCGCCTCGGCAACCACCGGACGTGATGCTGCTCCTGTAGAGGGTCACAGCCGCCCAAGGGGATGCCTCTGCCGCTGGACTACCCGGGCACGCTCCCAGCCGGTTCCTAGACCCTCAGCACGAGCACCAGCCACCCTACCACCTGTCCGCGTCACCGGCTGCAGCCCAAAACAGCGCCCGATGGCCGATATGCGCCCAGTCACCCGAGAGAGCCAGAGCACATAAATACCTTCCGGGCGTACCCTATAGAGCGCCAACGCCGTTCAGAGAGGGCGGCCTTCGATCCATGTCCGCAGCTTCGCTTTCCGCTCCCGAAACACGCACGCCGTCCGACGACCACTCGCGCCCCCGCACAACGAACAAGCACCTCATCCGCTGGGTCGAAAAGATGGCCGACCTCTGCCAGCCCGACTGCATTCACTGGGTCGACGGCTCTGAGGCCGAGAACAAGCAGCTCTGCGACGAGCTCGTCGACGCCGGCACCTTCACCCGCCTCGACCCGAAGCTCTGGCCCGGCTGCTTCTACGCCCGGTCCGACCCGAACGATGTCGCCCGCGTCGAAGACCGCACCTTCATCTCCTCGCTGAGCAAAGAAGGCGCCGGCCCCACCAACAACTGGGAAGACCCCTTCACGATGCGCCGCAAGCTCAAGGGCCTCTTCCGCGGCTCCATGCGCGGCCGCACCATGTACGTCCTCCCCTTCTCCATGGGCCCCGTCGGGTCGCCCATGAGCCAGATCGGCGTCCAGCTCACGGACTCCGCCTACGTCGTCGTCAACATGCGCATCATGGCGCGCATCGGCGCCCCCGTGCTCGCCGAAATCGACAAGGACATCAAGCGCGTCGTCCCCTGCATGCACACCGTCGGCAAACCCCTCGCGCCCGGCGAAAAGGACGTCCCCTGGCCCTGCAACGAGACCAAGTACATCGTCCACTTCCCCGAAACCCGCGAAATCTGGAGCTACGGCTCCGGCTACGGCGGCAACGCCCTGCTCGGGAAAGAAGTGCTTCGCCCTCCGCATCGCCTCCAACATCGCCCGCGACGAAGGCTGGATGGCCGAGCACATGCTCATCTTGGGCGTTGAAAACCCTGAAGGCGAAAAGACCTACATCGCCGCCGCGTTCCCCTCCGCCTGCGGCAAAACCAACCTCGCCATGCTCATCCCGCCCAAGGGCATGGAGGGCTGGAAGGTCTGGACAGTCGGCGACGACATCGCCTGGATCAAACCCGACGCCACAAGGCCAACTCCGCGCAATCAACCCTGAGGCTGGCTTCTTCGGCGTTGCCCCCGGCACCAGCCCCAAGACCAACCCCAACGCGATGGCAACCCTCAGCCGCAACACCATCTTCACCAACGTCGCGCTCACCCTCCGCGACGGCGTCCCCGAGGGCGTCTGGTGGGAGGGCATGTCCGACTGGCCGCCCATCGCCAGCGACCCCAACCTGTCCATGCTCGACTGGCGCGGCGAACCCTGGAAGCCGAACTCCGGCAAGCCCGCCGCGCACCCCAACGGCCGCTTCACCGCCCCCGCCTCGCAGTGCCCCTCGATCGACCCCGCCTGGGAAGACCCCACCGGCGTTCCCATCAGCGCCTTCATCTTCGGCGGGCGCCGTCCCACCACGCTGCCCCTCGTCTACCAGGCGTTCAACTGGGTCGACGGCGTCTACGCCGGCGCCACCATGGGCTCAGAGACCACCGCTGCCGCCGCCGGCGCGGTCGGCCAGGTCCGCCGCGACCCCATGGCCATGCTGCCCTTCTGCGGCTACCACATGGGCGACTACTTCCGGCACTGGATCCGCATGGGCCGCAACCTCGGCACCACGCCCAAAATCTTCCACGTCAACTGGTTCCGCAAAGACGCCAACGGCAAGTTCATCTGGCCCGGCTACGGCGAGAACCTCCGTGTCCTCGCCTGGGTCGTCGAGCGTGTCCGCGGCCGCGTCCCCGCCCGCGAAACCCCTATCGGCTGGACGCCTTACTACGACGACATGCACTGGCAGGGCCTCAGCTTCCCGCGCGAGTCCTTCGAAGCCCTCGAAGCCGTAGACCGCGAGCAGTGGAAGGACGAGGTCATGGGCCACGAGCGCCTCTTCATCCTCCTCCATGACCACCTGCCGCCCGAGATGATCTACGAGCGCGAACTCCTGATCTGCCGTCTCTAGCGGCAAGGCCGCAAGCAGGTGTAGGCATCTCTTTCCGGTCTACACCTGCTGCTCCACTTGCGCCGGCGGCGTCAGCATCCGCACGAACTGCTGTGCGAACCCCGCGATATCGGCCGCATGATCCGTGCCGTTGATGATGCGCCGCGCATTCAGGAAGTCCGGGGCGCTCCCGTTCGCCATGTACTGGCTCAGTCGCCGCCCGGTGAACCAGCCATGCTGCATCCCCTGCGTCGCAATCTTGTATGCCGTTGGCGGGTCCAGCGCCTGGTCAGGGTTGTTGACCAGGTCCACGCCCAGCAGTTGCCCGATGTGCGTGTAGTTCTCGCGGCCGGTGATCTGCACGTATCCGCGCCCGCGATACAGGTAGCCATCGCCCGGCTGCGTATTCCCCAGGTTCGTTCCCAGTGTCGTGCCCGGCTCGTATTTGTCGAAGTACGAGAGCGAGCCCTTTTCGTGAATAGGCTCAAACGTGTACATCGTCTCCCACTTCACCGTGGCAAGGAAGTACGCAACCTGGTTGAGGCTGTCCCACGTGTCTGTGTCCGCACTTAGCGTCTGAAACAGCGATTCCACGCCCCCGCTCGACTGTCCGGGCGTATAGAACTGGGTTAGGGTTTCGGGGCCCACAAAGCCACATTCAAAGGCGTAATTTGGCACGGCTAGTGTCCTCCTGCTTGCGTCGCGTTGGTTGCCAGCCGGGGTCTGAGCTGGGTCCGTCGCGGCGGCGAACGCAAGTAAACCACATCCCCGCGCAAACGGCGCGGTTTTCTCAGCCGCTCTCACGCGCAGCAGAAGCCAGCCACAACCAGCCCGCTACGGCGAAGCCACTCGCCCGTGCTGTTCGCGATTCCCTATCGCCCGGCGGGCCTGCTTACCGCAGCATCCTTCGCCACCGTCACGACCGCCTCCCGGGCATGCGCCAACTCCGGCAGATCCCCGTCCGCTCCGCTCCAGGCCTTCAGAAACGACCGGTAATCCTGCTGCGCCAGTTCCTTCTGCCCCGCCATCTCCTCCGCCCGCGCCAGCCCATACAGCCCAAAGCCCGAGTTCGGACGCTCCACCAACCCCGCCTTATACGCGGCAGCCGCCTCGGCGTAATCCTTCGCGCGCATCAGCGCCGCCCCTTCCGTCTCGCCCACTGGCCGGATGTACACCGGCGGCTCGCGGTACCCGAGATCCTGCTCCTTCTTCGTCGCCTGCGCATACAGCGCCTTCGCCTTCTCGGGCTTGTTCTGCCCCACAAGAATCCCCGCGCGCAGCTCCAGCGACGCAATCGTCATCGCCTGCTCCACCGGCTCCGCACTTGCATCCGGCATCACCGGCATCGCCGGTGGCTTCGCGTCCCTCGCCGGCTGCTTCGCATCCTTCATCTTCTTCATCGAAGCCATCTGCGCCTCGCGATCCTGCCGCTCGCGCCAAAGCCCCGCATCCATCTCCGCAGAGGCCGCCTCCGCCGCCTTCACGTCCTTCTCATCCAGCGCGTGCATGCCCACCGCAAACGCATGCATCTCCGCCGCGAGGAACCGCAGGTTTGCCGTATTCGGCTTCTCCGGCACGCTCTCCGGCCCGGTCGCCTTGGCCACCGTCGCCCAATCCCCCACCCGCAATGCAATCGGCAGCCGCCGGTCAATCCGCGTCATCTGGTCCCGCGGCGACCAGATGTACAAGGTCGTAGAAAGCTCCCCTCGAGCCCCCGCCAGCCGGTCAGAAAGCGCACTCGCCTCCTTCAGCTTGCCCTCTTCCATCAGGTTCGCGATCCCGTACATCAGGTTGTGCACATAGTTCCAGTCATCATCCGCGGCCACATGCTGCTCCCGCATGTACCGCTCATCCACTTCCGTCGACGCCGCAAACCAGCGCTCCGCGTCCGCGTAATCGCCCGTCCGGTAGTAGATATGCCCCGGCATGTGCACCATGTGCCCCGAGTTCGGCGCCAAACTCGCCAGCAGCGCCGCACTCTGCAAAGCCCGCTCCGGATGACTGCTCGGCTCCATCGCATGAATCCAGTAATGGTTCGCCGCCGAGTCGTTCGGGTAATCCTTCAGCACCCCTTCCAGGATCGCAATCTTCTCCTTTGTCGATCCCTTCGGCTCACCCGCATCCGTGTACCCATCCCCCATCGATTCCGCCAGGAAGATCCGCGCCTCGGGGTCCTTAGGCTCCTTGCTCACCAGCTTGCGATAGATCGCGGTCACGGCCGCCTTGTCATCATCCTTTGCCTTGGAATCAGCCTCGGCCGCCTCGATATACAGCTTCTCCGGCTTGCTCACATGCCCTTTCAGCGCCTCTGCCTTCTCCAGCGCCTGCGACTTGTAAGCCGCGGCGTCGCTGCCGCGCATCCCCTCCACCTGGTACAGGCCCCAATAGCACATCGCGCACTTCGGATCGACGCGAATCCCCTGCTCAAACGCCTTGGCCGACTCGTAATCCCAGAAGTCATGAAGCAGGCTCAGCCCCTGGTCAAACCACATCTGCGCCTCAGGCGTCGCTGTGATCGCGATGTGGCTGTTCCCAATCCCCGTCATCTTCACTGGCACGGGAAGCTGATCCGGCGCCGGAATCGGCTTCATGTCCATCGCGTGACCAGCCATCGCCGCCATGCCCTGCGCCTGAGCCATGCCTCCGGCAGCTCCCAGCACCACCAGCCCGCACATCGCTCCGATCCTTCGCTTCCATTGCATGGCATCGATCATACGCAGCCCAAACTCACCCGCTCGGCGCACCTGAGCCGATAACACCTTCGTTGCAGACGATGTCCAGTTTTCCTTCCGCTCTCATGCATCAGATTTAGGCATGGGTAACGTTACACAGCAGAGTTCGCTCGACCGGCTGAGAGCGCGCCTTGACCGGGTTCTCGACACCTATCGCCCCGCCCTGCAAAAGGACGACGAGCGCCTCCTCGCCGCCATGCGCGATTACGAGTCGGCGTGCCACCCCGTGCGCAAAGCCGCCTGACAGCGTCCGTTCGCCCGATCGCTCGGCGACAATGCGAATAAGCGCCGCCCCGCATGACCGTCCTCCAAGCCCTCACCGCAGCCTCAGCGCGCATCACCCGTCGCGACGCTGAACTTCTACTCCTGCACGTCCTCCGCGACCAGTCACCGCGACCGCGCCTGGCTCCTCGCCCACCCCGAAGCCCCGCTCGATCCAAAGCGCCAAGCCACCTTCTTCGACCTCGTCGCCCGGCGCGCAGCGCACTGCCCTTTGCAATACCTCACCGGACACCAGGAGTTCTTCGGGCTCGACCTCCTGGTTACCCCCGACACCCTGATTCCGCGCCCCGAGACCGAGATCCTCGTCGAAGCCGTCCTCGCCTGGCTCCGCACGAACCGCACCTCCACACCGCCAAAGATCGTCGACATCGGCACCGGCACCGGAGCCATCGCGCTCGCACTCGCCGCGCACGTCCCCACCGCTCAAATCTGGGCCGCGGACATCTCCCCGGCAGTCGCGCCCGTCGTCCAGGCCAACGCCGAACGGCACGCACTCACGGGGCAGATCGACTTCATCCACTCCGACCTGCTCTCGGCCTTCGGCCCTGAGCTCTCCGAAGGCCTACGCTTCGACGCGGTCGTCTCCAACCCGCCCTACGTCCCCGACGCCGACGCGCGGACGCTCCAGCCCGAGGTCCGCGATTTCGAGCCGCACACGGCCCTCTTCGCCGGCCCCGACGGCCTCGCCGTCTACCGGCGCCTCATCCCGCAAGCCCAGGAAGCCCTCCGCCCCGGCGGCCTCCTGGCCATGGAGTTCGGCTTCGGCCAACGCGAAGCACTCGCCACCCTGCTCGAGTCATGGCGCAACGTAACCTTCCTCGACGACCTGGCCGGCATCCCCCGCGTCGTTCTCGCTGAGCGCCCGCAATAGCCGGGGCTACCCACACAACGCGGGCTTCCCCACAAGCTGTCATCTCGACCGGAGTCTCACCCCTCGAGCCAGGTACAGCCCGGCCTAGTACGCGCCCCGCCGGATATCCCACGCGATGCCCTGGTGCAGATACCACACCGAAATCACCGCAAGTACCAGTGCCACCGCCGACTCCGTCAGCGCGACAGGCAGGTCGCGCCCCACGCGCTTCGCCGCCCACATCCGCACCGCATAGCCTCCCCACGTCCCAATCGCCGCGCCGACGATGCCCGCCAGCACGCCACCCGCCGTAGGCTCCTGGATCGCCCGCGCCGTCAGCGCTCCCACGAGCGCCCCGAACACAAACCTCGCCGCCGCCGGTCCCGGCGCCGTGCGGCTGGGCGTGTTCGGCAACGTGTCGACGACATACTCACCGATCGCAAACGCCGTAAAAATCAGCGCGGACACCAGGTAGGTCGTCCACATGCCCCATCCGTGCTCCGGCAACCACGTCAGCCATGCTGCCCAGCACACCACCGCGATACCCGTCATCGTGCGCATGCCTGTGACGATTCCGAGAAGAAATACCCAGTTCATTCCGGCTGCCCTTCATTGCTGTCGAGTGTCGCGAACCCGTCCCGCTTCTCTGCCATCCATCCGATGCAATTCCTGAATGGAATGGGACAAGCCCACGCCGCGCTCACCGCGCCAGCAGCGCCTCGGAGTCCTCGGCGCGCAGCCAACCGTATAACGGGAACACCTCCGCCAGATCACGCACCCGCCCACGGATCGACCGCAACCGGCTCTCATCCGCGCGATGCTCCAGCGCCTCTGCGATCCAGCCAGCGATGATCCGCATCTCTTCTTCCTGCATGCCGCGCGTCGTCAACGCCGGCGTTCCCAGCCGGATACCCGACGGCCTCAGCGGCGGATTTGTGTCGTACGGAATCGCGTTCTTGTTCACCGTGATCCCCGCTACGCCCAAAGCATGCTCCGCCTCTGACCCCAGCATCCCAGCGCCCTTCGCGAACACGTCGATCAGCACCACATGCGTGTCCGTTCCGCCCGAGATCACCCGGAAGCCATGACCCGCCAGCGCCTCCGCCAGCGCCTTGGCATTGGCCACAATCTGCGCCGCATACGTCTTGAACTCCGGCCGCAGCGCCTCGCCGAACGCCACCGCCTTGGCCGCGATCACATGCACCAGCGGTCCGCCCTGCTGCCCCGGAAAGACGCTCCGGTCCATCCCCTGCGCCAACTCCTGCGTGCACAGGATCAACCCCGACCGTGGTCCGCGCAGCGTCTTATGCGTCGTCGTCGTGACCACATGCGCATACGGCACCGGCGAGGGATGCACTCCACCCGCCACCAGCCCCGCGAAATGCGCCATATCGATCAGCAGCTTCGCGCCGACCTTGTCCGCGATCTGCCGCATACGCGGAAAATCGAACTGCCGCGGGTACGCCGAGCCGCCGCCGATAATCAGCTTCGGCTTCTCTGCAATCGCCTGCTGCTCCAGCGCGTCATAGTCGATCGTCTCGGTGTCGGGCCGCACCTTGTACCCCGCAACCCGATACAGCTTGCCCGAAAAATTCAGCTTGTGCCCATGCGTCAGGTGTCCACCATGCGCCAGGTCCAGCCCTAGGATCGTATCGCCGGGCTCAATCACCGTCATGTACGCCGCGGCGTTCGCCTGGGAGCCCGAATGCGGCTGCACATTGGCGTGCTCGGCCCCAAAGAGCTTCTTTGCCCTGTCTCGTGCCAGATTTTCCACAACGTCGGCGAACTCACATCCGCCGTAATATCGCTTCGCAGGGTAGCCTTCGGCATACTTGTTCGTGAAAACCGATCCCGCAGCCTCCAGCACAGCACGCGATACAAAGTTTTCGCTGGCGATCATCTCCAGACCATCGTGCTGCCGCTGTACCTCATCCGCAATCGCGCGTGCGACTGCCGGATCACTCTGCGCCAGGGTCTGGGCCATATTCATCTGTTGGGCATTTTCAGCGACTTCTTGGGCGGCCATGGACAGAGTGTACCGCGTGCCAAAAGCCCTATCCAACGAAGGTCGCACAGCCCCATGACACCCGTGGTGCAGGCCTCAGTTCCCGCGTGGGATAGTGACTTTTCTTGCTTGCGACGATCCTCAACAAGAGCTCAGGAGAGCTTACGGGCCACCTTCCGGCCCAACTCCTGAGACGCTGATCCAGGCCATCCGCCCGTCAGCTCAGGCCCAGTTTTGGTCCCAGATCGGAGCACGTTTTGGCAGCTCGCATCATCGCATTTCGTTCCGCAACACCCGTCGCGAGCCGCGTCACCGCGCATCTTGGACCTTCACTTCAACGTTCCACGCACCGCTATTCCTCGCCAGCAAGCAAGGTGCTTCCTATGTCGAAATCCACGCGGAGCCAGCACGTCAAAGACTCCCTTGTGAACACGCACTCCATGCTCTCCAAAGTGCAGACCGAGTTGGCCGACCACTACGTCGAGGTCGAGCACGACGGTATCTCCCTCGCCCGCTTCGTCTGCATTTACATTGCCGGTGCTCGCGAAGCGGGTTCGCGTTCGCTGCACAGCATTCGCTCGTTGTTCGGGCTCAGGCACGCTCACTAAGTTTCATCAACACCGCGAAGCTCGCGTATGCGGTGGAGGTGCTAAACCCGGGTTCGATCCCTTCGGACTCGGGTTTCTTTCCATAACAGCAGGCCGGCGCTCCGCACCTACGAGCGCGTCCCGCAAACTCTGCTGTGTCGGGCCGCGTCTTACCCCCGTTGCACAGCACTCCCTCTCACCGGAGCCTCGCGCCACAGCGAGGCGCAGTGGAGAGGCCTGCAGTCTTCCTGGGTGGGGCTCACCTGTGCGAGGCGGAACTGCAGGTCTCTCCACTGCGCGGGTCCACACCACCCGCTCCGGCCACATCCCGAGGCAGGAAAACGCTGCGCGAACACCGCGCCGTCGCGTACACCGCGTTTCCTTTTCAGCCTTCGCGCAGAGCTTTGAAAGACTCGCCAGACAAACGACCCGATATACCAGCCGTCGATGTACTTGTAGGGCCACTCGCCCGTCGTGTAATGGCCGCAAGGCAGCACCTTGGAAACGTGACGGATTCCATGAGCCTCCATCGCCCGCAGCACGGCGAGCGATCCAGCCAGCGGAAACGTCAGGTCATACGTCGCGTGCACCACAAGCGTCTGCCGTGAGCTCGCCTTCGCCGTCTCGGCATAAGGCTCCATGTAGCGCGACGGGCTGATGCACGCAAAGATCGCGCGCGTCGTCTCCTGGTCCAACCCCGCATGCTCCAGCCCCGCCTGCACATGGCGCGTGCTGTGCCCCTCCCAAACCACGTCCCCAAACGACATAGAAGCGTGGTTGAACGCACACACCCGAATGCGTGGGTCCATTGCGGCAGCCAGAAACGAATAGCAAGACCCAAGGCTGGTGCCCAGCACCCCGATCTGCTCGTACCCCTGCGACTCCAACCAGTCACAACAAGCACGAATGTCCGCCACCGCCTGCCGCGCCGCCTGGATGGTCCGCCCCACGTTCGCGCTCACCGCATAATCTGAGCGTTCCAACTCCGCCGGCCGCCGCACATCGTGATACGGCTTCGACAGCCGCAGCGTGCTCACCCCGAACCTCGCAAAGATGTCGCCGAAGGCATTGTGCGAGAACGCATCCGCGTTCCACTGCGGAAGCACAATCATCGCCTGCTTCGGCCCGATGCTCCCGTCCTTACGCCGCGCCGGCTCAGTCGCATACCACCGCGCGTTCACCTGGTCGTTCTCCGGGTAAGGCGTCCGCACCGGCGACGTAAACCGCAAAAACGGAGCCCGCCGAAGCTCTCCGGCGTCCGCTCTCCGCTTCCACTCGCGCTCCTGCTCCAGCGTCTCCGGCCGCACATTGGTCGGAAACAGCTCCGGATACCGCTCCTCCAGCCGAAAGTCCGCGGGCGTCACATACCCAAACATCCGCTGCGGATCCGCGACCAGCCGCTCATTCAGGTCCGCCATCGCCTCCAACGGCGACATCTCCCCGCGCTCCACACGCGCGGCCGCCTCGGTCCCGCAGACCTCCGCGAGATGATCGAATCCCCACTCCAGCGGGCGCTCCACCCGGTTCTCATCACGAGTCGTAAGCGCGGTCTCCCACGCGTACATCCACCGTGCATACAGCCCTTTACGCATCCATCCAGTCTACCCAGCCAGCACGCTCGATCCTGCACGCCGAAAACCGCGTCATCTCGACCAGGAGCACTGACGGTGCTCATCGTCTGCGGAGTGGAGAGACCCCCGCATTTTGCCGGCTGAGCTACAAACGCTCGCACGCAGCCACCTACACCAGCCGCCGATGCCCGCGCATCCCGCACAAAATCTCATACGAGATCGTCCCGCACCAGCTGCGCATGATCCTCCGCCGTCACACCCTCCCCAAGCAGCACAACCTCATCCCCCACCTGCACCGCCGGCTCAAACCCCGTCACATCCACCACCGTCAGGTTCATCGAGACCCGCCCCACCACAGCCGCCCGCCGCCCGCGATCATCACCCAGCCATCGCCCACGCCGCTCGAAGCCTCACGCCGAAACCCATCCGCATACCCCACCGGCAGCAACGCCACCCGCATCGGCCGCTCGCCACAAACGTCGCGCCATACCCCACGGTGTCGCCCGCACCAATCTCCCGAAGCCCGATCACCCTCGTCTTCCACGTCGCCACCGGCTGATCTCCGCCCCAGCTCGCCGGGTCGTCGCCTCCGAAACCCGCGTCGCATCGCAGTCGTCCTGAGCTTCCAGAACGCGACGCACATACCCATACAGCGCCAGCGCCGCGGCCGCACCAGCGCCGCCGCCGACATCTTCGTAGTCAGTCTTCCCGCATCCACGGCATCGTCCAGCCCTCGTCCACCGCCGAACTGTTGCCCAGGTGCACGAACTCCGGGATGACGTTCGGCCCCATCTGGCCGAGCGCGCACCCAAACCGCGTGCACTGCACCGGCGTCCTGCTCCGACCGCACCACCTCCGAAGAGCTCAAGTGGCTGAAAACACCCTCGCACCGCACATGCGGTGCCCGCCCCAAGGCCTCCGTCAACCGGGCCAGCCCTGGTCCCGGCGCTACACCCTGCCGAGCCATGCCCGTGTCCACCTCTACCTGCACCGCGATGCGCCGCCCGGCAGCTTCGGCCGCCCGTTCCAGCGCCTCAACGTGCCCCACCGTCCAAACCACCGGCGTAAGCTCCGCTTCGACAATACCCGGCGCATCCTCCGGCTCAAATCCACACATCACGACGACGTTGGTCGCAAGCTCCGCCAGCCAGGCGTTCCGTAGCGCCGCCCGCACCCGCAATCCCTCTTCGAGATCAGCGACCCCAAGCCACCGCACGCCCAGCCTCTACCAGCACCGGCGCGCACAACTCGAGACCATGCCCGTAAGCATTGGCCTTGACGACCGCGAGGACCTCAAAACGTGGTCCCGCCACCGCCCGAACCGCCTCCAAATTGTGCCGCAGTCTCGCCGCCGAGACCTCAATCCAGCTCTTCAAAACAACAAACCCATCCCACGGCCATTATCACCGTGAGACGGGCTTCTACTAACTGCGCACTTCCTCTCTCCCTACTTCCTGCTTCCTACTTCCTACTTCCTCGCACTACTCGTCCCCTGCCCCGCAATCCACCGCGTCACCCGAGCATCCAGCAGATCCAGCGGCATCGCTCCGCCATCCAGGATCTCGTCATGGAACGCCTTGATATCGAACCGCGGGCCAAGCTGCGCCTTGGCCTTTTCGCGCAGCTCGCGAATCTTCAGCTGCCCCATCTTGTACGCCAGCGCCTGCCCCGGCCACGCAATGTACCGATCCGTCTCCGTCTGCGCCAGCGCGTCGTTCACATCGTTGGCGTGCATGTAATCAATCACCTGCTGCCGAGTCCACCCCTGGTCATGGATGCCCGTATCCACCACCAGCCGCACCGCGCGAAACAGCTCCGAATTCAACCGTCCGTAATCGCTCACCGGGTTCTGATAGAACCCAATCTCCTTGCCCAACTCCTCCGCATACAGCGCCCAGCCCTCGGTGTACGCCGAGTAGAACCCACGCAGCCGGAACTTCGGCAGACCCTTCAACTGCTGCGCCACGCTGATCTGGTCGTGATGCCCCGGCACACCCTCGTGATACGCCACCGCCTCATCCAGCACCAGCGTGCGTGACGTCGGATCCGCCACCGCCACCACCACGCGCCCCGGCCGCTTCCCATCCGGAGACCCCGGCACATAGTGCGTCGCCTCCGCCTTCGCAAAATCCGGAATCGGCTCCACCGTCACGGGCGACTTCGGCAACAGCGTAAACAGCTCCGGCAGCTTCGGCTCCATCTGGTGGATGTACTTCGCGAAGTCATCCACAATCTGCTGCTCGCTCGTAGGCTTCCACTTCGGATCGCTGTTAATCGCCGCGCGGAAGCTCGCGAGGTCCTTGTACCCATTCGCCTGCGCCAGCTTGGTCATCTCGTCGCTGATGCGCTTGACCTCGCTCAGCCCTATCGCATGCACCTCCGCCGGCGTGACGTTCAGCGTCGTCATCTGCCGCACCGCCAGCGCATACCGCTGCTTGCCCTCCGGCAGGCTCTCAATCGACAACTCCGTCCGGCCCTTCGGCGCATAGTCCGTCTGCACAAACGCGGCAAACTTCCGGTACGCCGGAAAGACCTCCTCGTTCACCACCTTTGTGATCTCCGCCGTCAGCCGCTGCTTGTCCGCGTCAGAAAACGTCGCCGGATACTTCTTCGTCGGCATCAGAAACGGGTTCGCCGCGATGATGCCCTCGCACTGCGCAGGCAGCTTCTCCATCAGGAACTTCACCGGCATCAGGTGGTCGCGCTCACCCGCACGCATCACGTCAGCCGTCTGCTCCAGCGCCCGGGGAATCTGGTGCAGCCGCGCAATGTAGTCCTCGTAATGCTGCACCGAATCGAACGGCATCGACTGCGGCAGATCCGCCAACCCAGTGTGGATGCCGTTCTGCTGGTTGACGGGCATCTCGTAGATCTTCAGCGCATACGCCTCATCGCCCATCGTCAACTGCCGTTGCAGCAGCGCATGGCTCAACCGGTCCTGGTCCCCCATCCCATCCGTCGAGATCCGTTGCAGTCGCTCCAGGAACTCATGATTCTCCGCATGCTCCCGCGCGATATGCTCCAGCGAATAGTTCCCCAGCTTCGCGTTGTATCGCAGATCCCCGACCGACGTCGCCATCAGCGGGTTGTCCTTCAGCAGATCCTCGTAGTACTCCGCAAACACCGCATTCTGCGCCGCCACGCGCGCACTCACATCACCTCCGGCGGCGGGCGAAGAAGCTGGCTTGACCAAACGCAGCAACACCAACGGACAGAACGACGGGCAGCAGACCAAATGTACGCATGTGGCCCCAAGCCTAGCAGAGCCAACCCTGCGCGCAAAAACAGCAAGGGCGCGAGCTATAAGCCCGCGCCCTACTTCCTACTTCCTACTTCCTACTTCCTACTTCCTACTTCCTACTTCCTACTTCCTACTTCCTAAAAATACTCACTCGCCGCGCCCGCCAAAGCTCCACTGCCGCACCGGACCCACATCCACATGAACAAACTGGCTGATCGGGTAGTAACCCACGCCGCCCGCATGCAGGCTCAGAGCCACATCACGCAGCTTGCTCGTCGCTACACCCGGAATCCGGATATCAATCGCCTTCGCCAGCATGTGTTGCGAGTGCTGCGCCACGCCGGTCTGGCTCGGCGCCGCCGTCCCGCCCCGTGTGCGCAGGAAGTTGTTCGACCACGGCGTCCGGTACCCGCAAACCACGTCGATCACGCCGTTCGGCCGTCCGAGCTTCGCCAGCAACGCTGTGCAGCACGTCGAACTCACGCGGATCGTAGTGGCTGACGTCCTCCGTGCGATGGTCGCGCAGAAAATGGTTCAACTGCGCAATCGCGCCGGGGATGTACTGATCGCCCACCCGGTACACCACGTCCAGGTCCTCGCCCGTGTGCAGGTGGTGCAGATGCAGCTCATAACGCTGATCCCCAACCGCGCCGAAGTCACCGGCCGGGGTCCCGCTCGAGGCCTCTGTCCGCGCAACCCGGTGTGCGGTGTTGGTCGTGTGCCCGCTCTCGGCGTGCACGCCCGCCGCAACGGCCAGCATCATCGTTCCGCAAAGGCCGAGCGCAATGGGCATAGCTTTGGAAGAAAGGTGGTTTGTACGGCGGGAAGACGAACGAAAGGACTGGAGGGCCGAAGAAAAACGCAGACGCAGGTTCAAGCTGGGGGAGGTCTCCGAAGCGAGGTCTGTGGTTCGAGATCCAATCCGTCTGCCGGAATGCAGAACGCCAATCTCGATTCGCCTACAACCATATTACCCGATGTCGCGTCGAAAGTCGTGCTCTGAAAGATGACGCGTTCGTGTGCCCGCAGCCCTCCCCGGCCGGGCCACCTGCTCCGACCTGGTACATCCCCCTGCCTTCATTCAACTTTCCTGTTGACGCACCGCGCCCCTCCCTGTAGCGTTCTCGCGATTCTCAATTCCGCAGATCGCACCAGGGCTCCCGCTCAAACGCAAGGGGGACACATGCGCACCGTCGGCGAGGTCAACGACGAAACTCCGTCTCCCCACCGGCGCCACCTGTTCGGGCGCCTCAGCGAGGAACGTCGGCTCCAGATCAACACCAACCTCGCGCTTGCCGTCGCCGTTCTTATCGGCCTCATCGTCTGCTGGGTTCATGGCGGTGTCGAGACCACCAGCGTCGCCGCCTTTGGCGCCGCACTCGGCCTCGGTGGCGTCCTCGGCTTCCTCTTCGGCGTCCCAAGCTCCGCCCGGTCCCCCGTCAACATCGGCAGAATCGGCAGCGTAGCCGTCGACACCGGACCCGGCGGTGGAGCCCGGGGCGGCAACGTCGTGATGGCCCCTGCCCAGCCGCCGCCGCCCACCGCCGCCGTTCACCCCGGGCCACCCTCTCCGCAGCCCAAAGAGCCGTTCGCTGAAACCGTACTCGGAGAGTCCGGCGCTGCGATCGCAGCCGCTACCGCACCCACGTCGTCTCCGGTCGCCGCCGCCATCAGACGCGAGCGTCGCGCCCACGGCTCACGCCGAAACCCACCCCGAGACCCCGGCCGAGACCCCCACCGCACCCGCGCCTTCCAACCTCGAACAGGTTGCCGACTGGGTCACCAAGCTCCTCCTCGGCGGCGGTCTTACCCAGATGCAGCGCATCCCGCCCAAGATCTGGCAGTGGTCCCACGCCGTCGCGATGGGCGTTCTGGGCAACACGCCCGCCACACCCCCGCAGATCGTCGCCGAACAGGCATTCGCCTGCGGACTCATGGTCTACGCCTTTGTTCTCGGCTTTTTCGGCGGCTTCCTCATCACCAAACTTCAGCTCGGACGCGCCATCTCCGAGTAAGCCGCGTCAACCCTCGTCCGGCTTATCCGGCTGCGATCCGTACACCTCTTCCACCCGCTCCAGGGTGTCGATCTCCTCGACCGGCTTATCGTCCCGCACCCGCACGATCCGCGGAAACCGCAACGCAAACCCGCTGGCGTGCCGGTCCGACCGCATCACGTTGTTGAACGCCACCTCCAGCACCCGGATCGGCTCCACCGTCCTGAAGTGTCCGAAGTCCTCGATCGTGTGCGCCTTCAGCCACTCCGTTAGCTCGGCAATCTCCGCATCCGTCACGCCCGAGTAGGCCTTGCCCACATTCAGCAACTCGCCCCCAGGCCCCCGCACCGCAAAGGTGTAGTCGCTCAGCAGCCCCGCGCGCTTGCCGTTCCCGTACTCCGCCCCGGTAATCACCACGTCCAGCGTCGCCAGTTCGCGCTTCAGCTTCAGCCACGCCAGCCCCCGGCGCCCCGGCAGATACGCCGAGTTCACCGCCTTCAACATGACGCCCTCATTCGCGCGCGCCCGGGCGTCTTTGTACCCTTGGTCGACCCCTTCCGCGCTCTCCACCATCTGCGCTCGTGAGAGCCGCAGCCTCTGCACCATCTCCTGCCCTGCGCCGCCCCCAAACAGGCTCCCCTGCGGCCCGGTCGGTGGCGTCCCCAGCGGCGCCGACGTGCCCGGCTGCAGCTCGGCCACAATCTGCTCCAGCCGCGCCCGACGCTCGCGCAACGGCCTCGGCAGCATCAACTCGCCATCCGCAAACATCAGGTCGAACGCCATAAACACGACCGGCACAGCGCCCCGCATCTCGTCATCCACCCGCTTGCGCCCGATCCGCTGGCCCAGCACGGCAAACGGCAGCGCCTTATCCCCAACCAGATCCCACCCAAGAACCTCGCCATCGAAGATCACCCCGCTCGGCGGCGCCACAACACCCCGAAACGCCTCCTCGATCTCCGGAAAGCTCTCCGTTATGTCCTCCCGCGATCGCGAATACACCGCCACCCTCCCGGGCTGCGCCGGATCCCCGCAATGCACCTGGGCCCGCAGTCCATCAAACTTGTCCTCCAAGCAGCGCATGAATCACCGCGCCGGAACCGTCGCCCTCATCGAACATCGGCTTCAGCGTGCGCCTCGACCCCGCCCGAATCCCGCGCAGCCTCCAACTCCACATCCTCCGCAAGCCCTGCTCACCCGCATCCGCCGGAATCACCGCGACGACCAGTCCGGGAACTCGCCGCCTCCCCATCCGCCTGCTTCCCGCGCTTTCCCCTTGGCTTCTTCACAGGCGCCACCTTCTTAGGCTTCGCCGTGAACCGCTCCACCGCCTCCTCAGGCGTCTCCACCGGCGAAGCCAGCATGAACCCCAGCGGATGAAACAACCGCATCCGAGCCTCGCCCAGCGTCCCCGCAAACGCCCGCCCCACCGCCCCCTGCAGATCCGCCTCCAGCATCACCGCATGCCGCACGGCCTCGACCTCCGCGCCCGCCGCTACGGCAATCCCCTCCTCCACCAGGCTCTGCTTCACCCCGATCCGCATATCGCCCAGCATCAGCTTGATCAGGTACTTCGCCTCCAGCGCCGTAGCCTTTCTCAGCAGCGTCTCCAGCGTCGACGTCCGTAGCTGCCGTGGACCGCGCCGAAGCCATCGCATCAAACGCCCCCGCCACATCCGTCAAGCGTCCAAGTCGCCTGCCCGGCGCCCTTTCCATACGGCGGAGCCAGCAGGTCATAGGCCGCCGCCCCTAAGTCCCCGTGCCGCCGGTACGCCGCACCCATCGCCGCGTCGGTCGCCCCAGAAATCTCTTTCAGCACCTTCGACAGGATCGATCCACCCGCGTTCAGCTTCCGCGCATCCGCCTCCGGAAACGGCTGTCCCGCCAGGTACAGACAGAACCGCCCGGCATCCGCGATGGCCTCCGGCCCGCCCGCACCCGCGATCCGGGCGACGCTCTCTGCGATGGCGGCCCGCTTCTTCAACCGGCTCCCCTCGCCCGCCAACAAGTCGGCCAGCGCGGCCACCTCCGCAAACAAAACCATCGGCACTTCCTCTCCTCAGCATCATGCCCTAGGCCCACGCCCATCCGGTTGACAGGATCGAACGACGTACCTCCTCTGCCGCGCGCGTGGGATCGTCAGCCCCCGTTTCCGCCCGCAGACTGACCTTGGCGGCAGCGTACCCACCGCAAGGACTCGCACTATGTTCCCCTCGCAACCTGCGCTCCGATCCAACACTTCCCGCTCGCGCACCCTGCGCAACCTCCTGTCCCTCGCCTGCGCCGTGTGCCTGCTCCCGCTGCCCGCGCTCGCCCAGCGCGTCCTCCGCACCTCCGCCGAGAGCCCTGAAACCGCCCCGATCGCCAGTGCCCCCGCTGCCCCCGCACGCCTCACCGGTACCGTAGCCGACAACACCGGCGCCCTCATCCCCGGCGCCCGAGTCTCTCTGCAACTCGCCAACGGCACACCCAAACTGACCATCTCCGCTGACGCCGAAGGCCGCTTCCGCTTCGACGACCTCGCCCCCGGAAGCTACGCCGTCGCCGTCTCCGCGCCCGGCTTCGAGCCCTCCGCTCGCCGCCTCCGTCCGCCTCAACCCCGGCGAGCCCGCGAGCTCGCCCCGCTCAGCCTCGCCGTCCCCGTGGCCCACGCGGACGTGATCGTCTCCGTCACGCGCCACGAACTCGCCACCGAAGAGCTCCATCAGCAGGAGCAGCAGCGCGTCTTCGGCTTCCCCGACTTCTACACCACCTACGCGGCCAATCCCGCGCCGCTCGACACCGGCCAGAAGTTCTCGCTCGCCCTCCACGCCACCACCGACCGCATGTCCTTCGTCGGCGCCGCCCTCATCGCCGGCGGCGAGCAGGTCCAGAACACCTTCCCCGCCTACGGTCGCGGCCCGCAGGGCTACGCCAAACGCTACGGCGCCGCCTACACCGACGCCCTCACCGGCAAATTCATCGGCAGCGCGCTCCTCCCCAGCCTCTTCCGCCAGGACCCCCGCTACTTCTACGACGGCACCGGCAGCTACAAGCAGCGCGCCACCCACGCCATCCTCGCCGCGATCCTCGTCCGCGGCGACAACGGCCACCTGCAGCCCAACTACTCCCACATCCTCGGCAACGCCGCCGCCGGCGCCCTCTCCACCCTCTACCACCCCGCCACCGACACCGCCGCCAGGCTCGCCCTCGACAACGCCCTCCTCGGCACCCTCGGCGAAGCCGGCGTAAACCTCACCCGCGAGTTCCTCCTCCGCCACCTAACTCGCGGCCTCGCCCCGACCCCCTGAACGCAGCAACGAACCCCACCCAACACCAGACCACCGCACCGAATCCACCAGCTTCGCGATACCATCAAATCCGTAGCTATCATGCGAGCCACCCGCTCCATTTCGACACAAGCGCCCGCTCCGGCCACCAGCCGTCCGAGCTCAGGCCGCGCCCGCTTCCTATAGCGACCCCCACGCGCGCGCCCCGAATCCCTGTTCCCTAATTCCTGTTTTTCTGTGCCCCGTGCCCTGCACCCTGGAGCCTGCAATGTTCGAACGTCTGGACCAAATCGAAGCCCGTTACGAAGACCTCGGCCGCCAACTCTCTGACCCCGCCCTGCTCGGTGACCAGAAGAAGTTCCAAACCGTCGCCAAGCAGCACCGCGACATGGAACCCACCGTCGACGCCTTCCGCCGCTACCGCAAGCTCAAAAACCAGATCGACGAAGCCCGCGTCATGGCCGAGGACTCCGACCCCGAGATCAGCGCCATGGCCGCCGAAGAGCTCGCCGAGCTCGAGCCCAAACTCCCCGAACTCGAAGAAGAACTCCGCGTCCTCCTCCTCCCCAAGGACCCCAACGACGAGAAAAACATCGTCATCGAGGTCCGCGCCGGCACCGGCGGCGACGAGGCCTCGCTCTTCGCCGCCGAGATCTTCCGCATGTACCTCCGCTTCGCCGAGCAGCACCGCTGGAAGGTAGAAATCCTCTCCGAATCCCCCTCCGAGGTCGGCGGCCTCAAGGAAGTCACCGCCATCTTCGAAGGCGACAAGGTCTACTCCCAGATGAAGTACGAGTCCGGCGTGCACCGCGTCCAGCGCGTCCCCGCCACCGAGACCCAGGGCCGCGTCCACACCTCCGCCGTCACCGTCGCCGTCCTCCCCGAGGCCGAAGAGGTCGACGTCAAGATCGAAAACAAGGACCTCCGCGTCGATACCTTCTGCTCCTCCGGCCCCGGCGGCCAGTCGGTCAACACCACCTACTCCGCGGTCCGCATCACGCATCTGCCCACCAACACCGTAGTCAGCTGCCAGGACGAGAAGTCGCAGATCAAGAACCGCGAAAAGGCCATGCGCGTCCTCCGCTCCCGCCTCTATGAGGTCGAGATGGAAAAGCAGCACGCCGCCCAGGCCGCCGCCCGCAAATCGCAGGTAGGCTCCGGCGACCGCAGCGAAAAGATCCGCACCTACAACTTCCCCCAGAACCGCCTGACAGACCACCGCATCGGCCTAACCAACCACCAGCTAGCCATGGTCATGGAAGGCATGCTCCAACCCACCATCGACGCCCTCGTCGCCCACGACACCGCCGAACGCCTAAAAGCCCAGGCCGAAGCCGCCTAAGAGTGCGTCCGCTTGAACGACCCCACGGCGGCCGATCATTCACGGCTCTGGATCTCGCGTTACTACGCCTCGTTCGACGGCCTGCGCGCGCTCGCCATCACGTCCGTCTTTCTCTGTCACTACGGTCCACTCGCCAGCCCCATCTTCGACGGAGGCTACTACTGGGCGGGTGTCGACCTCTTCTTCGTCCTGTCCGGCTTCCTCATCACCGGAATCCTCTACGAGGCCCGGGATTCTCCCACTTACTTCCGCGACTTCTACGTCCGTCGCGCCCTCCGCATACTGCCCGTCTACTACGGTCTCTTGTTTGCGTTGCTTCTGCTCGCGCCCGTGCTGCACCTCCGCATCACGCGCGACTTCCCGATCAACTTCGCCTTCCTCCAGAACCTCTTCTACCGCTACTGGGGCTTCCATCATGCGGGACCGAATGCCACGGTCGTCGGCTTTCACCACTCCGGCATCCAGTTGGGCGTGCTCTGGAGCCTCTGTGTTGAAGAGCAGTTCTACCTTCTCTGGCCCTTCGTTCTGCGGCTTCTTCGCTCGCGAAAGAAAATCTTGCGTGTCGCCATTGCCACCGCCGCCGCGGTCATCCTCATTCGCTGCCTACTCCTTCTCCTCGACAGCACCGCCATCCACGCCGTCAACTACCTCTACTACGAGCCCTACACGCGTTTCGACGCTCTGCTGATCGGCGCCGCCTTCAACCTCTGGCTGCAGCGCCGCCGCCTCACTCGCCTTGAACTTCGTCGTCTGTCCGCCGGGCTCTTCCTCGGCAGCGTCCTTATCCTTTCTCTGGCCTTCGCGGTCGTCGGTTCACGGCACGGGATCACCCTCACCGACACCGTCGGCTTCACACTCGTCGACCTCGCCGCCGCCGGTCTGCTTCTCCGCTCGCTCGACGACCGGTCGCGCCTTTCTTCTCTCCTGCGCCTTCCCTGGATCAAGCGCCTCGGCATGGTCAGCTATGGCTTCTACGTCATCCATGGCCTGTTCACCGACGTCCTCGGCGACAAGATCCCAAGGCTCTCGCCACCGCTACGCACAGTCGCCGTCGTGCTGACCTTTGTCACCGTCTACGGCCTCGCGGAACTCAGCTTCCGCTACTGGGAGCAGCCCTTCCTGCGCCTCAAAAGCCGGCTCGCCCCAGCCG
The DNA here is from genome assembly GCA_963795955.1 of uncultured Verrucomicrobiae bacterium. Lineage (GTDB taxonomy): Bacteria > Acidobacteriota > Terriglobia > Terriglobales > Acidobacteriaceae > Granulicella. The sequence goes on along the minus strand of CAWCJK010000001.1, from coordinate 303,319 downwards.
CACATCCCACCGTACCTCGCCCCGAAATCACTTGATCCCGGAAGGCGCACAAGCAACGGCCACGCCTCCCTGCTGCAGGGGCGTGGCGTTCAAGCCATGCGACGGCTGGCATTCGATCTCTTCAGGAGGCCATCACCGCCGGCGCACCTGGCGGGATGCTGCTGTGCTTCGTCGGAGGTGAGATCTTGTCCTTCAATCGAAGAAACGGCGACTCCCAGAAGCGATAACTAAACCACGCAATCCCGCAGGTCGCGGCAAACGTAAGCGCCACCGTACCGATGTGGGGTATATGGTGTCTCGACATCCACGGCATGATCCGGTCCACAACAATGGGTTCGTACAGCTCGTGAAAAAAGTAAAATCCGTAGCTGATGCGTCCCAACCCGCTGAGCGGCAGGCGCCGCAGAGTCTTGCTCAACGCAGATCGCTCGTCGATACTCCACAGCAGCACACCGACGAAGAAGATCGCCAGCAACGTGTATCCAATGGTCTCCATGAACATGCTAGGACTCTCGGGTGTTTTCCGTCCGTAGCGCTGACACACAAGCAGGAGAGCCAGGGCCGGCCACGTCAGCCAGTGCGCCACCTTACGCAGCGTTGCGCGCGTAAACCGCCACTCGCGAAGCGCGAGCGCAAGAAGGCCTCCTGCGAGAAGCGAATCAGCTCGCGCGTACGTCATCTGGTAGATCGGCGACGGATCCTTCGAAAAGAAGAACATGGCCGCACGTATCAGAACGGTCGCGACGATCCCGGCCGCGCACGCGCGCATCAGCGCCCTTCTTCCACGTAGCACCCATACCGCGAGCGGCCATGCCAGGTAAAACTGCTCCTCCACGCACAGTGACCAGAAATGGTCAATGCGCAAAGCGTACTCTGGGTTGTTCCGAAGATGAATCATCGTCGGGTTATGGCCATGCGCTAGGACCGCCGGAGCAACGAGGTTGCCGATGTAAGCGGCATACGTCCATATGGTCGCGCTCGTGCCGCACCCTCGCAGGGGCAGCCAGCAAATCGCTAACAGCGCGAAGAAACCCCAGTACAGCGGAAAGATACGCAGGGCACGCCGAGTGTAAAAGGTCCGAAAGAAGTGCTTGTCGTTCCGTGTGTCGTAGAGAATCCCTGTAATCAGGAACCCTGACAGCACGAAAAACAGATCGACCCCAATCCACCCGCATCGCGCGGACCGGCTCGCCGTGAAGAGCCAAACGTAGTGCACCGAAAACACGAGCACGATCGCGACAGCGCGCAAGGCGTCGAATGACGGATATCTTTTCTGAACCCAGGAGCGCGCAGGATCGCAATGTTCACTCAGCGCAGAACGACGTGTTGCGGGCAAGCGGTTAACCCCTCCGCGGGCTTTGCGCCGAACACTTGATCGACGGATAACATAATGCTAAATGGGCGGAACTCCACCTTCAATCGGGCTTGGGCCAAGGTCGCGCCGTCAAAGAAACCATGTCGCACGATCCTCTACCCACAAATGAAAACTGCAGGGCTGTGCCGTACTCTCCGCTGCTTTGTTCGGACTGACAAGATGGAACTTACGGCTCATGCGTCGGCTCAATACAATCAATCCAGTGACCAGCTTCCTAGGACGTCCGAATCGGGTTGTAACCGGCAGCACCGAACACACCGAACCCGCGAACCTTACCCGCTACCCAGCGCTCGACGGCATCCGAGCAGTCGCGTTCCTTATGGTGATGCTCCAGCACTACCTCCATCTGCCCTGGGGCTTCACTGGAGTCAACGTATTCTTCGTCCTCTCTGGGTTCCTAATCACCGGCATCCTCTACGACACCCGAGATCAGCCCCATCGCGCAAAGTCCTTTTATGTTCGCCGCACGCTCCGCATCTTTCCGCTCTACTACGGCGTGTTCCTGCTACTCCTCCTAACGACTCCGATCTTCCGTTGGCACTGGAGCCTACCTTGGATTGCGTGGCCGCTGTACGCCGGGAACTTCCTGAGACTGTTCGCCCACGGCCCCAGTGACCTGCATCGATACTCCGTCTCCGTAGCATGGCTCAATTCCGGATATCCAAGGCTGCGATTCTTCCTCGGACATTTCTGGTCGTTGTGCGTGGAGGAGCAGTTCTACCTCATCTGGCCCTGGCTGGTCTTCTGGATACGCTCACGGAAGCAGTTGCTCGCCACATGCGTTGCGGTTGTCCTCGTTATGCCCGCTCCTCAGGGTCTTCACCCAGGCACATACACCCGCGTGGATGGCAGGGCAGGAACTCGTGTATGTGATCGGTGTCCCATTTCAGCTCGATGCGCTCCTGCTGGGTGCCCTGATCGCGCTGCTCTGGAGAGGCGCCCACCGCCGTCAACTCCAAACCGTTTCGACAGTTCTGCTCGGCATCGGGACTTTCCTGCTCGCACTCTATGCCGTTCACGAGAGAAGACTGCACCCGTCCGGCTTCCTGAGCTACTTCACCTATCCCTCGTGGCGGATCACATGGGGCCTGTCTCTGGTCGACCTATATGCCGCCGTATTGATCGTCTGCGCACTTCGTCCCAATTCGCTCACCTACAGGATCTTCGATCTGCGTCCGCTGCGGAGACTCGGCCAAATCAGCTACGGAGCGTACGTCTTTCACGACATCCCGCACGTCGCGTACGCCATCTTCACGAACGGAATCCTCCGCAGAATCCACTCCGGCGCGGAATATCACTCCGACTTGGCGGTCCTCTTCGTAGCCTTTGTGGCGACCGTAGCACTCGCATCCCTCAGCTACCGGTTCTTTGAGACACCTTTCCTCAATCTGAAGGAACGCTGGGCACCTGCGCATCGCTACATCCATTCGGCCCCTAACGCAGAGGAGCCCGCGGTTGCGAGAACCTGAAGCCGCCGCGCCTGACGCCGAGAAGCAAAACGCTCCATCGCGACCGACGAATCTCGTCGTCCTCGGTGTTGCCCGTCGCCTTCGAGCGCCCCGACATGTTCGACGTGATGGTCTTGCAACACCCCGCCGAGGCAAACCGGTTCCACTACGTCCTCGACTGGCCCATTGCAATTGACCCCGGCTCCGATCGTGGTCTCGTCTCCGGCTATCACGAGATGGAGAACCTCGAGCGAACCGGCTACTACTCGCCGCAAATGGTTGAGTCGACGCCTGCCTTCCTCGGCAGCACAAACCGGTTCGTCCTCGTCACCGCACCGGGCCTCTTGTGGCTGCCCAAGCGCGTCCTCAACAACCCCGAGTGGAAAGCCACACGCCTCGACAGGTTCAACGCAGGCTTCTGGTCCGAAGACATCTGGCTCGCCGAACGACGCTAAACGTGCGCGGAAACTCGCATATTTAGTCCCTCCACTTCCGTACAAATGAAGAGGTAGGGGAAAATGCCGCCACATCCCCACGGTCCGCTGCCCGGTACACCCGGCCTTCTGGTCCAGACCTAACTTTCCTGTTTCCAAGACTTTGAACAGAAACCGGGGGGGCAGCCCCCGCCCGGGGATCGACCGCAGACGCCCCGCTAACTAATTCTTTCGTAGCTCGTCCAACAGCCGTAGACCGAGATGCCCCCGAAGCGCTCCATCACGCTGACCGAAGCCGAGCTCAGGCTCATGAAGGTCCTCTGGCTGCGCGGCGAGTCCGCCGTCAGCGACCTCGTCACCGCCGTCGCCGACCAGAGCCCGCTCGCCTACACCTCCGTCCTCACGACGGTCCGTATCCTCGAGCGCAAGGGCTACGTCACGCACCGGCAGGAAGGCCGCGCCTTCCTCTACACCCCCTGCGTAGCCGAGCACGAAGCCAGCCGCTCCGAGGTCCGGCACGTCCTGCAGCGGTTCTTCGGCAACTCCCGCGAGCGCCTGCTCCTCTCCCTGCTCGGTGACGACGAGGTCACCGCCGAGGAGCTGGAACGCCTCAAGCAGGCCATCGCCGCCGCCCCCGACGACACACCCCAATCTCACTCCGAGGAGGCCTGAGCATGCACCTCCTCCATCTCACCTCCGCCGCGGCCCCTCCCGCACTCACCGCCACCTCCGCCGCGCTTGCCAACGTCCTCATCGCCTCGCTCTGGCAGGGCGTCCTGCTCACCGTGGTGGTCGCGCTCAGCCTCAGGCTGCTACCCGGCCTCTCCGCCGCCGTCCGCTCGGCGATCTGGACCGCCGTTCTGCTCCTGCTCATCCTGCTCCCAGCCCTCCCGCTGGCGCTGCCCCACTCCGGAGCACCGAACCCTGGCATCCTGCACGCCGAAGACGCACTGAGCTTCGCCCTCGTAGGCCTCTGGGCGGCGGCCTCGCTCTTCCGCCTCGCCCAGCTCTCCTCCAGCGCGCTGCGGCTGCGCGATATCCTCCGCCGCGCACAGCCCCTTGATGCCTCAAGCGAGGTGATGGACGTGCTGGCCGCGACCAACCGCCGCGTGCTGCTCTGCAGCTCCCATGACGTCGACCGGCCGAGCGTTGCGGGCTTCGTTCGGCCCCGCATCTTGTTCCCCTATGACCTCCTCGCGGAGCTCAGCGAGGCCGAGCTGGCGCAGATCGTGCTGCATGAGACCGAGCACCTTCGGCGCTACGACGACTGGATCAACCTCCTGCAGCAGATCTGCCTTGTGCTCTTCCCCCTGAACCCGGCCTTGGTTTGGCTCAACCGCCGTCTCTCGCTCGAGCGTGAGCTGGCCTGCGACGACGGCGTCCTCGCCACCACCCGCGCGCGCAAAGCGTACGCTGCCTGCCTCGCCCGCGTCGCGGAGAACACCCTCATTCGCCGCAGCGCTGCGCTGGTGCTCGGGCTCCTCGGAACGTGGACCCGCAAACCCGAACTGGCGAGCCGCGTTGACCGGATACTGGCGACCCCAGCCAAAGCCATGACTCGTGCGCAGATGCGATTCGCGAGCGGCACAGTGCTCGCGGGCATCCTCGCGGCTGCCAGCGTCCTCGCGCACAGTCCGCGGCTCGTGAGCTTCGGCCCGGATGCCTCATCCGGGGCCCAGGCCGAGAGCGAGCCCGTTTCGGCTCCTCCGCTCTCTGACATGGGTGCATTCCGGCCCACGCTGGCCAAGGCTGTCATGCCAGCCCACGGCCAGACCTTGCGGCCGGCGGTGGCCCCCGCGCGCGCAACGCTCGGTCTGCATCATCGCCGCAGCCGCCTGATCGCGCGTCGCGCCTCGAAGCGCCAGCTTGCGCCGTGGGTGGTGATGACCTCGTGGCAGCAGCCCGCAACCGCGCAAGCACAACAGACGCCTGTGCCGATGGTCCGCATGACAACCGTCGTGTTCCAAGATTCGCAAACGTGGCTTACGGCCGTCGCTGTTCGTGACGGCTGGATCGTCGTCCAACTCTAACCACCAACTCGCCCTCCGGAGGGGCGCTCCATGGCAGTATCAACTAATCATTTAGTAGACAGGGTCAAACGCAGCTTCTTCACCTCGACCCGCCGGTACGCTGTTCCGGCGATCGTCTCGGCTTCCGTCGCCCTGGGTGCAGTGGCCGTGCAGCAGCACGTGACCGGCGTCCACGCCGCGGCCGGAGTCATGGCGGGCACAGCCGCAAGCCCAATCGACAACAACTCGGTCGCGGCGCTTACCTCGCTCGACCAGGCGATGGAGTCGATCGCCTCCCGGGTAGAGCCGTCGGTCGTCAACATCGCCGTAACCTCGACGCCCTCGGCGGAAGAGACCGGTGACGAGCAGGACAGCCAGCAACAGGGCGGCGGTCAGGGTATGCAGGGCCTGCCTCCCGGGTTGCAGCAGTTCTTTGGGCCCGGCGGTCCGTTCCAGGGCTTCGGCGGCGGTCACATGCGTCCGCAGCAGCCGCAGCTTGAGCACGGGATCGGCTCGGGCGTGATCATCTCGCCCGACGGCTACATCCTCACCAACAACCACGTCATCGACGGCGCCAAGGACATCAAGGTCACGCTCCATGACCGCCGCGTCCTCAACGGCCACGTCGTGGGCGCCGACAAGCTGACCGACCTCGCGGTCGTAAAGGTCAACGCGGCCGATCTGCCTGCCATCGCCTGGGGCGACTCCTCGAAGCTGGAGCCCGGCCAAACCGTGCTCGCCTTCGGCAGCCCGTTCGGCTACTTCCGCTTCTCCGTCACGCGCGGCATTGTCAGCGCGGTCAACCGGCCCAACCCCTACAACGATGACGCGCGCAAGCCCGGCGGGTATATCCAGACGGACGCGGCCATCAACCCCGGCAACTCCGGTGGTCCGCTGGTGAACGCACACGGTGAGCTCGTCGGCATCGACACGTTCATCATCTCCAACAGCGGTTCGTTCGCCGGCGCCGGCTTCGCGATCCCGTCGCAGATGGCGCATGCGATCTCCGCGCAGCTCATCCAGCACGGCAAGGTGAACCACGGCTACGTCGGCATTGCGATGAATGACGTTACGCCGGACAACGCGCACTTCTTCAACCTCAAGGACGCCTCTGGTGCGATCGTCGCGCAGGTGACGCCCGACTCACCGGCAAGCCGCGCCGGCCTGCAGCAGGGAGATGTCATCCTGTCGCTGAACGGTGAGAAGATGCTCGACTCCAGTGCTCTGCAGGTAGCGATCAGCCAGATGAGCCCGGGCGCGAAGATCTCGCTCGGCATCATGCGGAACGGCAACCCGACGAGCCTGAACCTCACCATCGGCGAATACCACGCTGGCAACACGCAGATGGCGGACAACGATGGAAATGGCGGATCGGGCAATGTGCAGCCCGGCAAGCTGGGCCTCGCCGTAGGCGATCTGAACGCCGAAGCCCGTCAGCAGCTCAACGTCCCCGATGACGTGCACGGGGCCGTCGTGCAGAACGTGCGACCGGCGAGCCCCGCGGACGACGCTGGTCTGCAGCCCGGTGACGTCATCCTGCAGGTAAACCGCAAGCCCGTCACCTCAGCGAACCAGTTCGTGAGTCAGGTGCACGGCGACAGCAACAGCGAGGACATCCTCTTGCTTGTCTGGTCCAAGGGCAACGCGAGCTACCGCACGCTGCACGCGGCGGACAGCAACCAGAACGGGTAAACGCCAAACGCAGTTCAACCTGGGTGGCCCGGGTCCAGAGTTTTGGACCCGGGCTTTTTCTTTGCTCGCGCCGCAGCGAGGGTTGATGGCTGGTAAGAGCCCTCCGCTTGACACATACCGTGCCTCCCTTGGAGGCTGATGCGATGAGGTCGAGATTCACTTCCGCCCGGCTGCGGGCAGCGTCCGTCCTGGTTGCGTTGGTTTCAGCTTTCGGAGCCGTGGCTCAAAACACCGCTCCTGCTCGCATCCAGACCACACGTGGCGACGCCACGATCGTCGTCGAACCGTACGCGCCGAACATCGTCCGCATCACGCTGAGCCTGCTTAAGGATTACGCGCTCGCAGGTCCGGGCTATGGGGTCGTAGCGCAGCCCGCGCCCGCAGGTTGGACCAGCGAAACTGGCGCGCACGGCGATGAATTGCGTTCGAGCGATCTCACGATCTCCATCTCCCCCCAGTCGCCTCCGGGCAAGCTGCCCGAAACTGCGAAGTTCTTCTCGGGCTCAACACCGTATGTTGGCCTGAACATCAAGACCGCCGATGGAAACGACCTGCTGCGAATGCAGGGCTGGCAGATGAGCGTGCCGAACTACAAGGACGGCAACCACGACGTTCTCTACGACCGCCGCCCGAACGATCCACCCTTCTACGAGGTTGGCGCCAACTTCGCGGCCGCACCGGATGAGCACGACTACGGGCTCGGACAGAACCAGCAAGGAATCGTCGACCATCGCGGCCAGGTGATCGAGTGCGCGCACGACTACAACGCGCCCGGTGGACAAAGCGTGTGCGTGCCTTTCCTGGTCACCAACAAAGGCTACGGGCTGGTCTGGGATAACCCGTCGAAGACGCAGGTTGCGCTCGGCCTCAACGACACGAACGCCTTTCGCAGCCAGGTCGGTCAGCGGGTCAGCTTCTTCGTCATCGCGGGCGACTACGCCGCGATTTACCGCGGCTTTCGACAACTCACCGGCGATGTACCCATGCTGCCCAAGTCTGCGTATGGCTACATCCAGTGCAAGCAGCGTTACAGCTCGCAACAGGAGTTGATGGACGTCGCCAAGGGATATCGCGATCGTCATCTGCCGATCGACGATCTGGTGGTGGACTGGTTCACGTACACGAAGATGGGCCAGATGGATCTCGATCCGGCGAAGTGGCCTGACCCCGTCAGCATGCTCAAGCAGCTACACGAGATGAACTTCCACGTGATGATCAGCGTGTGGCCGCGCTTTACCGAGGGCAGTCGCTACTACGACACGCTTCTGAAGAACGACTGGTTCGAGCACCTCGCCGATGGCACGCCCGACCAACGGGCTGCCCTACGACAAGGCCGGCTCCGACATCGACACCACGAACCCGGATGCGGCGAAATGGTATTGGGGCATCGTCAAGGAGAACTACGTCGACAAAGGCTTCGACGCGTTCTGGGCGGACGAGACGGAGCCTGACTTGCCGCCGAACGGATCGTACTTCCACATCGGCCCAGGCACGGAGTTCTTCAACGTGTATCCGCTGTTTCATACGGCGGCGTTCTACAACGGCATGCGCAAGGATATGCACGAACGCGCGTTGATCCTTGCGCGCGACAGCTACCTGGGCGCACAGCACAACGGCGCCATCTTCTGGTCCAGCGACATCAGCCCGAACTGGGACACGCTGAAGCGCTCGGTGCCCACGGGCATCGACTTCGTCGCCTCAGGGATGCCGTACTGGTCTACGGACATTGGCGGGTGGCAGTGGATGCCGTATGAGCATCACCCCGCACATCCTCCCTTGCTGGATCCCAGCGATGCGCGGGAGGAGGTCGGGCACAATGACGACTATCCCGAGCTCTACACGCGCTGGTTCGAATACGGCGCCTTCCAGCCCAACTTCCGCACCCACGGATCGCGGCCGCACAACGAGGTGTGGAGCTATGGCAAGCAGGCTGAGCCGATCCTGGAGAAGTATCTGCGGCTGCGCTACACGCTGATGCCGTACATCTACTCGCTCGGCTGGCAGGCGCACCAGACGGGAGCGCCGTTCATGCGAGGGCTCTTCCTGGACTTCCCCGCCGATCCGAACGTCGCCGACCATCGGCGATGAGTACATGTTCGGGCCGGCGTTCCTGGTTGCTCCTGTCACGGACCAGGGGGCGACCACCAGGTCGGTGTATCTGCCCGCGGGAACGGACTGGTACAACTTCTGGACGAACGAGCGTGTGCATGGCGGTCAGCGGATCACGGTGAACGCGCCGATCGACACTCTGCCGCTGTTTGTGCGCGCGGGCTCGATCATTCCGATGGGAGCGACGATCGAGAGCACGAATCAGAAGCAGGCGATCGAGAAGGTACGCGTGTATCCAGGGGCGGATGGGGCGTTCCAGCTGTATTCAGACGATGGGACGACGTATGCGTACGAGCAGGGCAAGCATGACATCACCGAGTTGCGGTGGGATGACGCTAAGGGGCGGCTCGAGCATACGGGGGCTGTGGCCTGGACGGGGCCGGACAGCGGTGTTGTGGAGGTGATGGGGCGTTAGGTCCGTTGCCAGTTGTCGACTGTAGCCTGAATCTGATGATTCTGCGAGATTTCCCCTCGCCAGACGACGCGATGTAGGGAATACTGGGCCTGCTCGCCAGCAGCGCACTTTCGGCGCCTATCTGCTCACCGTGTGCGTTTCCCCGGACAGGGAGACGCGTGAGCCGGCCCAGTTTCGATGTTCGGGTCTGTAGGTCCCAACTTCTGATTTGAAGTTCAGCCTCGCGCCATGCAATGTGGCGTTCTGTCGTTGCTGCGAGTTTTTGAGAGTATCCCCAGGGCCCGTTGTCTGGTCACTTGCCTCTGCGCGCCTCCCCGGGCTCGCGTTGGCTACACCATCAGCACTACACAAGGCCGCCGGTGAGGTGACTCCGCCGTCGGCCTTCTTTTCTGTTTCTGATGCGGGGCAGGATGGCGAGGTGGCCCGCCACTGGGGTGCAACTTTGGTGTGAGTGGGCGCGCGGCTTACTTCACGCCTTTGTCGGGGTTCCAGGAGCCCTCGAGTTTGCGAACGTAGAGGATCTGGCCGGTGTGGTAGGCGTTGTGGGCGCTGATGTTGGCAAAGACCTGCGCGTCCTTGGCCACCGTGGCATCGTCGGCATGCTCGAGGAACTGCTCGAGATCGGTGAGGACCTGGTCGAGGTCGTGGACGGTCTTGTTCCAGGCCGCCGCGTCGAAGCTGTTGAAGGTTTCTTCGTTGTTGGCGGGAGCCGGGCCGGGCTTTTCGCCACGCAGACGGCTGAGCGCTCGGGCGTTCCAGAACAGAAGATGGTTGGCCAGCATGCCGACCGAGTGATTGGCGTCAGGGTCGAGCTTGCCGGCGGCGTTGGTGGGGACCCAGCGGGCCTGCTCGGGCGTGAGGTCGGCGACGGCGGCGTTGATGGGCACGAACCATTCCGCCTTGTTATGGGTAGAGCGCAGTTGCTGGAGCAGCGTGCTCCTGAGCGTGGCAGGCTGCGCGGGCGCAGGCGCAGGCGTCTGCGCCAGAGCAAGCGGTGCGGTGAGAACGAGCGAAAGCAGCAGACGGCGCATGCGGGATTGTAAGGCCTAGTGCTTGGCCGCCATGGTTTCGGTATGGGAGACGCCCATCCATTTGCCGTTCTGGCGCTGCCAGAGGCTGGAGCAATTGAAGTCGCCTTTGATGGGATTGCCACCGCAGACTTCGTCGACGGTGGCGACGTAGGTGAGGAGGACGATGTCCGGGGAGAGCTGGCGGGTTTTCGCGTCGTGGAAGGTGTAGCTGTTCGTCTTGCAGGTCTTCATGCCTTCCATGGACGCCGCGCGGTCGGCCATCATGTCGCCCACGAAGACGAAGTTGGGGGCCAGGTAGGAGGCGGCGGTGTCCCAACTGCTGCTCTGGAGGGCGTCCCAGATGGCCTTTTCCTGTTGGGCCACCGGGCCCATGCCGTCGGTGGGCATCATCCCCTGGGCGTGCAGCCTGGGGGTTGCTGAGGCGAAGAGGAGGGCGATGGGGAGAAGGCAGACGGCGGCGAATCGTTTCACGGTGGGCTCCGGCGCGGAAGTAGGTTCGCGGCAGGGTACGCCCTGTGGACGCGGGCGGAGCTCGGAATCGGATGGGGGTCGTCTATGGGCGACCGTGGACGGCGCGGGTTTGTGGGCGCGGACCTCCGCCGCCCGGCCGGTCAGGCGGATTTGGTGCGGTGGAGGGCGGCGCGGAGCTTGTCGACGTGGGTGCCGTGGCTGCGGATGGCCTCGTGGAGCGCCTGACCGGTGACGCCGAGCTCCTTGGTCCAGTAGGCGATATCGGAGCTGAGTTTGGGGTTGATGATCTTGGGGTCGTGCGGGCCCTTGGTGGATGCGTCTTCGTGGGGTGCGTGCGGGGCGTGCTCTTTGGAGGCTTGTTTGTGCTCGTGCTCGGACAAGATGGCTTCCTCTTTCGTGTGTCGTTGGGTAGATGAGGAAGTTTGGGGTGGGGTGGTCTTGTGGGCCGGCTTGGGGCGATGTGGCTCGATGAAGGAAGGCAATTCAGTCGTTACGGCTCCGCCTTCACTCCGGCCTTCGGCAGAGCGGAGCCCATCACCGCTGCGCGATCAACCGGTTGCCAATGCTTTTCATCAGTCAACGCTTTAGATGGCGGGTGGACCAGCGGCGGATTTTTCGTCTTCTGTAGCTTTTGCTTCCAGCAGGCGCTGGATCGCTGCCCTCTCACCCTCCGTTAGATCGCTGTCGTCATCGAGTTCCCTCGCCAGCGTACAGAGCTCAGCTACGGGAAACATCAGATCGACCCACTCGACAGGAGACACATCCTGCCAGAGATGTCCGAACGGGTACATAAAGTCGACCGCTTGGGCCAGCTTCTTGCGGTCTCGGCCGATGAAGGTCCTCCAGAAGTCCTGCTCCAACCGCCGATCCACATCGCTTAGTGAGGCCCATTTTCTGAAGACGTACGGATTAGCTTTGCTCAGCTCGATGGTGGACGTACCGACATACTTCAAGCGCATCCGCTCGGAGAAAACTTGCGTTAGTTTCGGTACGTTCACATACTGCCATTTGTAGAACACCTCATTCTTGTGTGGATTTTCGGAGAAAAACAATACGCGATTGGCGAAATCGTCGTTGGTTGCGGCCCGTATACCAGACTCCAATGCTTCCTGAATTTGCGCAGCCTCCTGAAGCGATCCCGCTGAGTTGAAGATCATGTTCACCGCTCGACCGGCCTCACCGAAATGACCTTTGTCATAGGTGTACTGATCAGCTCTCGTCGCGATCTGGCGTGACAATTCAACTCGCAAGTTTTCGGGTACCCGCTCAATCGCCTGACCCAGACGCCATAAGAAATCTTCCCTCCTTGGGTCTTCGGGGCGCATGAAATCGTAGTACCTCGCTAACACGTGAGAGAGATCGCTTGGCGTCTTCGCACACTCCAGAACGTTGATCATTGAGCCAAATAGGGCGTTGCTGTACAGCGCTGAGGGGAGAACCGATTTGAAGTACAGAGAAAAGTGGTTTGGGTCCTCAATGCGCCTACTCGTTTCGCCTGAAGCCAGTGGGTGCCTATACACGAGCCATTTATCTGAGCCGGGAATCCGGAGACTAGGGAAGAGCCATGAAATGAGCTTTGTACAAGGCTCTTGTATGTCTTCGGGCTCCCTCCCGATAACATCCTTCAACTCAGTCGCTGCTCTAGACTGGCGAGTTTTGACCATCTTCGGGGAGACAAACGCACCTCGCTCCCCGAACGCATTGCCTACCAATGAAGGCCCATTACGCCGGACCACATCGTAGGTATCCGGCGTGAACGTGCGCAGGGCCTCTGCGAGAAGTAGATCGAGCGGATCGACTTCAAACATCACGGGATGTATTGCTGTCCTGAGATTATTCAGCAGCATGTTCAGCTTGCGAAAGTTGATGCAGAGTGAACCCAACATCTCGCGCCAGACTGCTTCAACATCCAGCAAGAACTGCTGTTTGCGCTTCTCGTTGAAGAACCAAGCAGCGTCTCCGAACGTGTCGTCGATGTTCCTTAGAGCAAGGCCCTGAACTGCTGAATCCGAAGTATCAGCAAGGGGAATCGACACCGGGAAGAACTTCTCCAAATAGTCTGCCCTTTCGATCTCGATGACCCGGCGCAGTTCACGTCCATCAAAGGCGCAGAGGAAGGTCACATTAGGTATCGCGCCTGCCCCCCGCAAAACCTTCAGAAGGGTAAGCACTTCGTCCTTCTGCATACGGTCGATCTCGTCCAACAAGACAACTACCGGGCGTGGCACTCTACTCAACAGGTAGCGGACTTCCTCAATCTCTTGCCACTGCGATTGAACGGGCAGGAATTCTCGAAGCCCTGACAGGTGAGTGACAGAACCACTGATCGCTCGAGCAAAATCAAGCGCACGCTTCTTAAGCAGGGGGACATAGACAACCTTGTTGCACTCGGTGGCGATGTCGCGAAACAGGGTTACGGCCAGGCTGCTTTCCGAACCGGGCAACCACGCGCTGAATGAAACGACGATTGCGTTGTCGGAGATTGTGCTTCTTAGAAGTTCAAGAACGGATGATTTCCCATCGCCGAGGCGCCCGTTCAGGGCTAGTATCGGTGTTCGGTTCGAGAAGATGTGCGAAAGGAGCACCTCCACTGTGCTCTGACGACCGATAACATCATCCCTCCATCTTGCAATTGGAGCGTCCGCGGTCGAAGCACGCCAGCGGTCGACTGCTGTGGTTTGAGCATGTAGGGGCAAGGTCACGCTGGAGATAAAAAGCTCAGCGTTGCGTTCTCGCCGCTCTTCTGCGCGATTGATGAGCGTGATCTCAACAAAAGCCAGACCTGCGACGATGATCAAACAAGCTACTTTCAGCAAGTTGCCGCTCACGAACGGAATCAAGGCAAAAGCTACGAGTAGCGTTGGCGCAATGGCGCTGAAGAGCCCTGCTTGCCAGGACCGCAAGACGCTTGGGGCTCTTCTCACCGCCGCCATTAGGAACAGAAGCAGCGCTACCCCGAGCCAACTGAATACGACGCCACGATGAAAATGAGTTGCTAGATGCAATTCATCCGCGGTAGCACGCAGAACAGTGAACCGTTGGAACACACCTGTGCGGAATACACTCCAACGAGCATGCGCAACCCTGAATGGAAGCGCGATCAGAACAACTAGCAAAATGTTGCGGGTCGATCGCCTGTAGAAATGTGCTCGGCGAAGTTGTGGGGTGCTAAGATACGCCCGAATTTGGCGCAAACGTCGAACGAGCTTATGGAACACAACGTTGGGCCTGTAACGGCGTTCGTGTCGGCGTGCACTCGTCAACGACTACGTCCTGCTCTTGCAAAATGTGGCGGGTAGGTTGGCATCGATATGAGGCTAGAACTTACACGCATATCGGGGCGGCCGGCTGAACGGATTCGGCCGACCGCCGTACTGATGGGCGGCTCGCTCTGCTTGCTGATTTGAAACAGTTTAACCCGGGCTGCGTGGCTCTGGAAGGGAACGCCGATTTCCTTCGGGAACAACAAGAAGAGAGCGTGAACGCTACGGGCACTCACATCGGTCAGCGCATCCGACGCACTTCGGTCGGGACAGGCTTTCAAGTCGTGCCCTTGCCGTTCTTGCCCGTCTGGGGAGTTCGTGGCCGGTTTCGGCAAGGCCGCAGGTCCCTCCACTGCGCTTCGCTCCGGTCGGGATGACAGAGACAGGCGCAGAGCCGGGGGTTACTTCACGCCTTTGTCGGGGTTCCACGAGCCTTGGAGTTTGCGGACATACAGGATCTGGCCGGTGTGGTAGGCGTTGTGGGTGCTGATGTTGGCGAAGAGTTGGGCGTGTTTGGCGACGGTGGCGTCGTCGGCGTGCTCGAGGAACTGCTCGAGGTCGGTGAGGACGGCGTCGAGGTCGTGGACGGTCTTGTTCCAGGTGGCGGCGTCGAAGCTGTTGAAGGTTTCTTCGTTGTTGGAGGGGGCGGGGGCGGGCTTTTGGCCGCGTAGCTGGGTGAGGGCTCGGGCGTTCCAGAAGAGCAGATGGTTGGCGAGCATGCCGACGGAGTGGTTAGCGTCGGGGTCGAGCTTGCCGGCGCTGTTGGTGGGGGTCCAGCGTGCCTGCTCGGGGGTGAGGCCGGCGATGGCGGCGTTAACGGGGACGAACCAGTCGGCCTTGTTGTGGGTGGACCGGAGTTCCTGAAGCAGTGTGCTGCGGAGCGTCGCAGGCGCAGCCGCAGGTGCCTGGGTGTGAGCGAGGGACCCGGTGATCAGCAGCGGAGCTACCGCCAGCGAGAGCAGCCGCGAAAGAGTGAAGGCGCGCGAGTTCAAGGGAATTGTGTCGGTTCTTTTGCTGCTATCGGCGCCTTGAGGGCCGGTCTGCACCCGGGCGGACTCATCCTGTCACCCAGAAAAAAGTGGCTGCCCAAAAACTTGTGCAGTTCTTGAACAGCCACCTCAAATTGACCCTAAACCGTCACCAAAAACGCTCGAACCCGCGCCACGATTGACGATTCAGCACTTCACCGCGAGCCAGAACGCACTCAAAGTCGACAAAAGCGCACTTAAGCCCACGTTTTTGACCAATATTTGCGCCAAAATCTGCCCGCATTTACCTCACTGCAGCAGGGTTCCCTCGCCGTTGGCTTTGGGGCCTTCGTCTGGGGGGATGACCATGGCGGCGGCTACTTTGTCGTCGGTGTCGAGGTCGAGGAGTTTTACGCCCATGGTGGCTCGGCCGGCGGCGCGGACGGTTTTGGTGTCGATGCGGATGATTTTGCCGAACTGGCTGATGACCATCATCTCGGTGGTGTCGTCGACGAGGTTGATGCTGGTGACCTTGCCGATTTTGGGGGTGGTCTTCATGTTGATGACGCCTTTGCCGCCGCGGGTCTGGAGGCGGTACATGTCGACGTCGGTGCGCTTGCCGTAGCCGTTTTCGCTGACGGTGAGGATGAGGCAGGGGGTGAGGCCGAGTTCCTTGTCGAGCTTTTCGAGCTTGGCGGCGGCTTCCTCGGAGATGGCCGGGGCGGCTAGCTCGGTGGGGTCGCCGGAGAGCTCGATGGGTTGGGCGGCGGCAGAGCTGGACGTATCGTCGAGGACGGCTTCTACCTGGTCCTTGAGGCCCTTGGCGGCGGCGAGGTCGAGGCGTTGCTTGTTGCGGGCCTCGTTGGAGGGGGTGACGGCGGCGCCGATGACGTAGTCGCCCTTTTTGAGGGAGATGCCGCGGTTGCCGAAGGCGGGGCGCCCCATCGGGCGGAGGTCGCGCTCGTCGAAGCGGATGGCCATGCCGTCGTGGGTGGCGAGGAAGATGACCTGTTCGCCGTCGGTGAGGCGGGCGGTGATGAGCTCGTCGTCCTTGTCGATGCCGATGGCGATGATGCCGCGGGCCATGACGTTGGAGAAGTCCTTGAGGGCGGACTTTTTGACGGTGCCGTTGCGGGTGGCGAAGAGGACGTAGCGGGACTCTTCGGTGAGGTCGCGGACGGGGAGGATGGTGACGACCTTTTCGCCGGGCTGGAGGTCGACGAGGGAGGCCATGGCCTTGCCCTTGCCGGCGGCGCCGACGTCGGGGATCTCGTAGACCTTGAGCCAGTAGACGCGGCCGGAGTTGGTGAAGCAGAGCAGATAGGCGTGGGTGGAGTCGATGATGAGCTGGGCGACGAAGTCCTCTTCGCGGGTCTTCATGCCGAGGCGGCCGGTGCCGCCGCGCTTCTGCTGGCGGTAGATGGAGATGGGCGTGCGCTTGAGGTAGCCGGTGTTGGAGACGGTGACGGCGACCTGCTCGTCGGCGATGAGGTCTTCGAGGGTGAGCTCGTTGGCCTCGTCGATGATGACGGTGCGGCGGGCGTCGCCGTAGCGCTCGCGGATGTCTTCGAGCTCCTTGAGGATGACGCGGCGGAGCTTGGGTTCGGAGGCGAGGATGGACTCGAACTCGGCGATGTTGTCGCGGACCTGGCGGAGCTCGTTGAGGAGCTCGTCGATGGAGAGCTGGGTGAGGCGGTAGAGCTGCAGCTCGAGGATGGCGTCGATCTGCTTGTAGCTGAGGATGAGGGTGGCGGCGGAGCGGCCGGCGGCGGCGCTGTTGGCCGAGAACTGCGCGGAGATGGAGCCGCCCGTGAGGTCGATGCCGTACTTGGCGGGGTCGAGCGTGACGCCGCGGATTTCGGTGCCGCGGAGGGTGATGCTGCGGCCGGAGAAGAAGGTGAAGAGGTTCTCGCGGGCGTCGGCGCGTGAGGTTGACTGGCGGATGATGCGGATGACGGAGTCGAGGTGGTCGACGGCGATCTGGAGGCCGAGCAGCGTGTGCTCGCGGTCGCGGGCCTTGGCGAGGAGGAAGGCGGTGCGGCGGCGGACGACGTCGATGCGGTGGTCGATGAAGGCGTGGATGGCCTCGGGGAGGCCGAGCTCCTTCGGCTGGCCGTTGAGGACGGCCAGGAAGATCATCGAGAACGACTCCTGCATCTGCGTGTTCTTGTAGAGCTGGTTGAGGACGATTTCGTGCTGCGCACCGCGCTTGAGCTCGATGACGATGCGCATGCCGACGCGGTCGGACTCGTCGCGGACGTCGGAGATGTCGTCGATGACTTTTTCGTTGACGAGCTCGGCGATGCGCTTGATGAGGTTGGACTTGTTGACCTGGTAGGGGATCTCGGTGACGATGATGGCCTGGCGGCCGCCGGTGATCTGCTCGAGCCCGCACTTGGCGCGCATCATGAAGCGGCCGCGACCTGATTTGTACGTCTGGACGAGGTTGCCGCGGCCGTATAGGAAGCCGCCGGTGGGGAAATCGGGGCCTTTGACGTGCTCGAGGACGAGCTCGAGGTCGGAGCGCGTCTCGCCTTTCTCCTTTTGGAGCAGCGAGATGGTGGCGTTGAGGACCTCGGTGAGGTTGTGCGGCGGGATGTTGGTCGCCATGCCGACGGCGATGCCGGTAGACCCATTGACGATGAGGTTGGGGATGCGCGCGGGCAGGACACTGGGCTCGGTGGTGGATTCGTCGTAGTTGGGGACGAAGTCGACGGTGTCAGAGTCGATGTCGGCGAGCATTTCGCCGGCGAGCCGGGTCATGCGGGATTCGGTGTAACGCATCGCGGCCGGGGGGTCGCCGTCGACGGAGCCGAAGTTGCCCTGGCCGTCTACGAGGGGGTAGCGCAGCGAGAAGTCCTGCGCGAGGCGGACCATGGTGTCGTAGATCGCGGCGTCGCCGTGGGGGTGGTAGTTGCCCATGACGTGGCCGACGACCTTGGCCGACTTGGTGTACTTCTTGTTGAACTGGAGGCCCATCTCCTGCATGCCGTAGAGGACGCGGCGGTGCACGGGCTTGAGGCCGTCACGGGCGTCCGGCAGAGCGCGGCCGATGATGACGGACATCGAGTAGTCGAGATACGACCGGCGCATCTCCTCCTCGATGTTGATGGGGAGCATGAGCAGGGCGCCGGGGCCGGTGGGCGCGCCGGGGCCGTCTCCGCCAGCCGCCGCCGGGGGGCGGGTTGTTGGAGTTGGCGTCCTGCGGCGAGGGCTTGATGTTGTCGTCGGGGCCGAGCGGGAGTGAGTTCTGGTCGTCAGGCATCGTCACTGTTTATTATAGTTGCCCGCTGCCGGCCCAAGTAGGTTCCGGGGCAATGGCGGGGTTACGTTTGGCCCGGATTTGGGGTGTTGTGAGGAAAAGAAGAGGGGCGCCCGAAGGCGCCCCTCTTCTGCTGTGTTTGGTTACGGTTAGAAGTAGAACTTCGCCGCGAGCTGGGTCAGGCGAGCGTTGGCGGCCGTGGAGATCTGACCGGCGCTGCCGAAGCTGAGACCGCTCGGGTTCGCTGCGGTCGGACCTGAAGCTGTCGAGCCGAAGGCGCTGGCCGGGTTGTTGAACTGGGTGTGGTTGAAGACGTTGTCGCTTTCCATACGAAGCTGGATGTAGCGGACTGCGTCTCCGAGTTCAGGCCGAAGTTCTTGGCGAGGATCATGTTGGTGTTGTTGATGCCAGGACCATGGAGCCGGATTGCGGTGAGCGTTGCCGAACTGGCCGAGCGGCGCCAGCGAGAAGTTGCGGGGCTCGCGACGTACCACTGCGTGCGACCGTTGGGCAGTTTGAGCCCGCGGGTTTGCCGTGATCAGCTTGCCTGTTCATGTTCGGCTCATCCGGGCAGGCGTAGTAGCGTGATGCCCGGCGAGCACCAGAGCGAGTTGGCGAGCCACCGCCGTAGGAGACGTCGAACGGGAAGCCCGTGGCAAGCGTGCGTGATGCCGCTGACCTCCCAGCCGGAGACGAGCAGGTTCTAGGGAGAGAAGGCTCCCGAACCGGCCCTGCTGGGAACGATGTAGACCGGCGAGAAGACGAAGCGGTTGACGCGCGTCGAACTCGGAATCGCCGTAGTTGAGCCAAGGATCATACTGGTTGTAGCCACGCTCGCTGCCTTCCGTAGCCCGCGTTTTCGTAGCTGGAGCGTTGTCCAGTGCGTGGGAGTAGGTGTAGCTCGCCTGGAAGTTCAGGCCGTGGGTCATGCGCCTTCTCCATGCTCATCTGGAGGGAGTTGTAGTTGGAGACTGGACTGCTGAGCTTACGTAGCCGATGCTGGGTAAGCAGGGATACCGGTATTTGGATCAGTGATCCCGTACTGCGTGTGGCTCGGGTAGTAGTAGCTCTGGTTGTTGCGAGCCGACGTGCTGCGACGCGTACTTAGCCGCATGTCTGCAAGGCAGGCGCGTGGCCAGCCTGGGTGATCGGGGTTGCCCTCGTAGGTGTTCTGGTTGTGGCGACCGAGAGAGCCCTGACGTAGCTGATGCGGCGCGACGATGCGGGACGGGAACTCCCGCTCGACGGAGAGCTGGAAGTTCTCGGCGTAAGGAGCGCGGAAGCCGGAGCGTAGATGCTGATCCGAGAGCGGTTCGTAGAATGCGAATAGTCGATGTTCTGACCCTTGGTGGGGAAGGTATAGGGGAACTTGTTTCGAGGCGTACACGGTTGCCGGTGTCGATGTCCTGGTATGGGTTGGCAAAGGACCGGAGCCGGAAGTGCCGCCGATAGTCGCTCGCACCGAACGATGCCGAGACCGAAGGGAGGCGTCTGGAGCGTTGTTGAGGGACGTTTCTTCCTCGCTGCGGTTGTAGTAGATGCCGAAGCCGCCGCGGACGGCGAACTTCTTGGCGTTGCCGGCGGACAGGAAGCCCAGGTCAGGCGCCCAGGCGAAGCCGATGCGCGGACCGAGCTCCGTATAGTGAGCGTGTACGCGTCCGGCCGGAGTCGGTGCAACCTGCGTCGCCGGGGTACACGATCCCGGCTGGAGCAGTGGGGAAGACCTTGGAGTGCTGGCCCGGGATGAAGCAGGCGATCGCCTCGCCGCCGTACTGATGGTTGCGCAAGGGTGTGTCGATCTGGTAGCCCAAGCCCGTAGTTGAGGGTCAGGGCATCCGTGCGCTTCCAGGTGTCCTGCGCAAAGTACATGTAGTTCAGGAACGCATTGGCCTGGATGCTCGCCGCCGAGCCCTGGCGTATAGGTGCTGGACTTGCCCAGGAGGAAGTCCAGTCCGGGTCACCGGTGCTGAACGGACCAGCGTATTGCTGAATCCGTAGGAACCGTTGTTGTCTCGCGCCGAACGGTTGGAGACCTTGAACTTACGACCGTCATAGCCGAACTTGAGTTGATGGCTTTCCGAGGCTCTTCGAGAAGTTGTCGTCGAGCTGGTAGACCTGATCGATGCGGGGCTGCGGGCCGTTGTTGCTGAATCCCCGAGCTGAAGTAGCCGCTGACAGCCATGGTGGGTAGAGTCGCCCCGCCGGCGTAGTCTGCGGGTGAATGGCGAAGCCGAAGCTGGACGGCTGAATGGTGCGTCTGCGGAGAACCGGCAGTCGTAGTTGAACCGGGTGTAGTGCACGGCGAAGTCGTTCACCGTCGGGTGCTCAACTGGCGAACGTAGTCGAACGGTGTACTGCTGGATGTGCGTCGGACATCTGCCTCACCGAAGCCCGGGAACGGTGGCGCCGGTGAAGGGCAGAGTGTTGCGAGAGGACGCTGTCTTCTGGTAGATACCGAGAAGCGTGAACTGATTCTTCGGGTTTAGAGCGAAGTCGAAACGGCCGATGTACTGGTCGATCGAGCTGGTGGTGGTCACGAGTTGAAGATGTAGCCGTAGGCTCCGCTGTTGGCGGCGGGAACGTAGGTGCTCAGCAGGTTCGCGGCGATGGGGTTGAAGTCGGTGGCGGTGAACTTCCCGCCATTGTGCCGGGCGACGCAGGCGCCCCACGTGGTCGCACCCGGGCAGCTTGCGATGTGCACCGTGCCGGGGATCGGCTTTGGCGCTGGCGAAGCTGTACTTGCTCGAGTTGAGCGTTGCGTCGGCGGTGAGATCCGCGCAGAAGTCGCCGGCGCGCTGGGCAGCGGAGAACACCGTGGTGTTGCCGCCACCGTTGGTGCCGGGAACACGCTGGCGAGTGCCCTGGTATGCCCCGAAGACGAAGATCTTGTCGCGGAGGATCGGGGCCGCCGAGTCGTGCCGCCGAAGATGTTCTGGTGGTAGGGGGTGACGACGCCTTGGTGGGGGTGACAGCGCTGGCGTTGAACTTCTGGAAGAAGTTCAGCGGTATTCAGGAAGGTGTCGCGATAGAACTCGAACGCGTCGCCGTGGAAGTGGTTGGTGCCCTGCTTGATCGTCGCGCGAGACGATGCCGCCGGAGTTGCGGTCGTACTCGGCGTTGAGCGGGCCTTCGATCAGGTTGAACTGGTCGATGGCGTCGAGGTTCGGGGAGAGCGCGAGGGTGTTCAGCGCAATGTCATTGGTGTCGGCGCCGTTGACCAGGAACTCGGACTGCTGGGTCTGCGCACCGCTGACGGAATAGGTGCCGAAGCGGTCGCTGGAGGCCTGAACGCCGGGCTCGATCAGCTCAAGGCCGGTGAAGTTACGGCCGATCAGCGGCAGCTCGACCATCTGTGCGTCGAGTTGACGACGTTGTTCGAGCTGCATGTCGGTCGTGTTGACCTGGACGGCATAGGCGGCGACCTCGAGGGTCTCGCTTGTATCGCCGACGCCCAGCTTGACGGCTTCGACGTATTCCTGGTCGATGTTGATGACGATGCCGGTGGCCTTGAACGACCGGAACCGCCGGGGCGCACCGAGATGGTGTAGGTTCCGACCGGGAGTTCTGGGAAGAGATAGGACCCGTCCGCGTTGGTCTTGGTGTTGAACTTGACGCCGGTGGCCTGGTTCGTGGCCGTGACCTGAACGCCTGGCACTACGGCGTCAGACGGATCGGTAACTGTTCCCCTGATGCGGCCATTTACGTCTGCCGCGAACATCGGCGATGCCAGACCCAACGAGAGAGCGAAGACAAGACCTACGGCTGAGCGCCGTAAGACAGAACATTGCATGAATCTCTCCAGAAGCTCTTACTAAGCTTGCTGACGCTACATGCACGCGGGATGCCAAACTCGGGTCAGACGATATAACCGTTTCGTGGGCGCTGCAGGCCGAAAGCGGCAGCGCGCCTATGAAATTACGGAGAACAAGTCGCGCGGGCTCCAAAGTGTGGAATCTGCCGGTCTAAACCAGCGCGATTGAGCGGCCTACGCGGAATAGAGCTTGTTTCGCTGGATGTACGCGAGCACGGCGCCGGGGAGGAGGTCGGCACAGGGCCGGTGCTCGCGGAGGCGGGCGCGTAGGTCCGTGGCGCTGACCGGGACGCTGAGGTCCTTGAGCAGGCGGACCCGGTGCCGTTGCGCGGGGTCGGGGAGGATTTGGTCGAGCTGGCCGAGGTCGAAGCCGGGGCGACTGACGACGATCCACTGGGCGGCGGCGAGGAGACCGGCGGGGTCGCGCCACTTGGGGAGGGTCAGGAAGGAGTCGGCGCCGGCGATGGCGAAGAGCTCGGCGGCCCCGGGGAGGCTGGCCTGGAGCTGGCGGAGGGTGTCGACGGTGTAGTTGGGGCGGCCGTCGGGCTGGGGCGCGTCGATGGCGGAGGCCTCGAGGCCAGGTTGGCCCAGGCAGAGGAGTTCGGTCATTTGGAGGCGGTCGGCGAAGGGAGCGGAGGGGCCGTCGGGCTTGAGCGGCTGGCGGCCGGTGGGCGCCAGGAGGACGCGGTCGAGGCCGAAGCGGTCGCGGGCGGCGCGGGCGACCTCCAGATGTCCGATGTGCGGCGGGTCGAAGCTGCCGCCGAAGTAGCCGAGGCGCATAGAGGGTCGGCGGCGCAGGCCGCCGTCGCTCCATGGTACGGGAGCCGTACGGGGGCGGGATGGCCTAGGCTAACGGTATCGATGCGAGCTTTTCTGCGGGTCTTGATGGGGGCGGCGGTGATGCAGGGCTTGGTTGGGTCCGCGCAGACGGCGGACTCCGGCGAGGCGGCGTTCAAGGCGGCACGCGCCGTCGCAGAGCCGGGGACGCGGGTGGCGGCGCTGCTCGCGTTTGTGCGGGAGCACCCGGAGAGCGCTCTGATTGGAAGGGCGAACCGGCTGGCGCTGGAGACGGATCTGGCGTTCTTTCCGGAGCGTACGGACGAGATCCATGGGCTGGCGACGCGCGATGTGAACAGCGAGCGCGCGGGGTTGGACCGGTGGATCGAAGAGGCGAAGGTGGCGGACATGCTGGCGAGTGCCGGGGAGTCCGGGGCGGACCTCGCGGATGCGAAGGTTTGGGCGCAGCAGGCGCTGGCGGGGATGACGGAGGAGAGCTTCCGGCGGGAGGTCACCGCCTCGCAGGCGCGGTTTAAGCTGCCGCCGCTTGGCGCGAGGCAGGTGCATCGCGATTTTGTGGGCTACCGGGCGGCGTTTCTGGCGGCGATGGCCAATGTGGACCTGAGGCTGGGTCAGGCCGAGGCGGCCGCGGACCGCTGCTGGCGGAGGCTTACCGGCTGAACCCGCTGTCTGAGGAGGTCAACAGCCTGCGGGGGCAGCTGGCGCTGGTGCAGCACCGGGATGGGGAGGCGCTGGAGGACTTCGAACGGGCGGCGGCGGCGGGTGCATTAGGCGCGCGGTGGCGGGCGGAGATGGTTCGGCTCTACGGGGCCGCCCATGCCGATGGCGAAGCCGGGCTCGAGCGGCGGATTGATGCGGCGTATGAGCGGATGTATCCGCCCGTGTACAGCTTGCCGCCGAGGCGCTTACAGGCGGGTGGGCATACGGTGCTGCTGGAGCTGTTTACGGGGTCGGGGTGCGAGCCGTGCGTGGCGCCCGATCTGGCCGTGGAGAGCCTGCTGAAGACCTATAGCCGGCAGGACCTGGTGGTGTTGGAGTGGGATGAGAACATCCCTCGGCCGGACCCGTTGGCGAACCGGAGTTCGGAGGCGCGGGCACAGTCGTACCGCGTAGGGACGACGCCGGAGGCCTTTCTGGACGGCGAGTCGCTGCCGGTGGCGGGATCGACGCGGGCGGACGCGGAAAATGTGGTGATTGGGTTCGCGGATGCCGTGGAGCAGCAGGCGGCCCAGCCGACCGGGCGTTGCGCTCAGCTTGACGGCTTCCCGGGATGCGGAGGGCAAGGTTACGGCCAGGGCCACGGTGGCGCAGCGCGCGGGAGAACGGTCGACGCTGCACTTTGCTCTGGTGCAGGACGGGATTCGGTACAGCGGGGAGAACGGGATGCGGTTCCATCGAATGGTAGTGCGAGCGACCGAGAGCGGACGCACTGTGAGTGCGGATGCGCAGGGGTCGGTGACGGAGGCGAGCTTTGATCTGCCGGCAATTGGGGCAGAGCTGAGGGCGTACCTGGACGCGTATGAGAAGAACAACGACCGGTTCGGGCCGGTCACGTTTCTGACGAAGGATTTGCCGATCGATCCCGCGCAGCTGGCAGTAGTGGCGTGGGTAGAGGATGCGGCTTCGCACGAGGTGCTGCAGGCGGCTTATGCGCCGGTGCCGGCGAGCTGATGGTCAGAAGTTCAGCCCGGGGTGGATACGCGAGATTGCCGCCGTTGAGTGTGACCGCATCCACATACCAGACACTTCTTGCGAACGGGCGATGCGCGTTGGGCGCGTGAGTGAATCGCGGTCTCGGGAGGAGCGATGCTGAAAGGTTTGCGGGAGCGGCTGAACACACGGTATGCGGTTGCTGCTTGTGCTGCTGCTGTTTGTGTTGGCGGGTTGCGTGCGCTTCCGCGACGAGGGCGGAGAGGACCTGTCGTCTTCATACGTTGGCTGCCGGCTGGTGGCGACGGGGAGTACGGGCGTGTTGTACGCGCATGACGCGGACAACTTCGCCGATGTGGGCGACCTGACCGGCACGTGGGAGCGGCTGGGCAAGCAGGGTGGATTCCACGGATATCTGCACCCCTATGTGCAGACGCCGATGTGGGCCTACATGCTGCAGCCCCTTTGCGATCACACGAGCTTCAGGACCTTTGAGCGCATTTTTCTGCTGCTGACGATGCTGGCGCTGGCGGGTTCGGTTTGGCTGATTGCGCGGTACTGGACGCCCTGGCTCTTCGGCCCTGTGGCCATTGCGCTTGTGTTGTTGGGCTTGTGGTATTCGCAGCCGTTTCGGTACGCGATGTTTCTGATGCAGACGCATGCGCTGTTCTTCTTCCTGACGGTTGCGGCGTTGATCCTCGCGGAGCGTGAATGGCCGATTTCGGCTGGGTTTCTGTTGGCGTGCGCGGCGGCGGTGAAGGTCACGCCGGGCATTGTGCTGGTGTATTGGCTGGTGACTCGGCGATGGCGTGCAGCGGGGAGCCTCGTGGTGTGGTCGGTCGTGCTGATGGGGCTGACGTACCTTGCGGTTGGGCCCCACCTGGTGGCGGAGTATCTTGCGGACCTGCACAGGGTCTCCCGCGTGTTGCTGGTGGCGCAGAACAACCAGTCGTTTGCGGCGTGGTGGATGGCGCGGTTTTACTCGCCGGATGAGGTGTTCGACATCACGATTCTGCCGCTGCCGGCAGCGATGCGGATTGGGTCGATGCTGTTGACCGTTGCGTTCACGGCGTTTGGCGGATACCTGGACTGGTCGCGCGAGCGGCGCGGCGTTCCGGATGGTTTTGGAGCTCCGCCGATTGGCGCGACGATGGCGCTGGTGGCGATGACGATCTTCGCGCCGATCGCCTGGACGCACTACTCGATCATCCTCGTCGCGCCGGTGATGGTGCTGGTGCAGGAGACCCGGGAGCTTCGTAACTGGTGGCTGGCGGCGCTGGTTGCGGTCGCCGTGGTGCTGAATTATCCGCCGCTGGCGACGGACGTGCTGCACATGGACATCGGCGACTACTCGGTGATCCGGGGGCAGTTCTTTGCCGGGGTGCTGTGCTTGGTGGGGTTGGGCGCGGTGGGCTGGATGACGCGATTGCGCACTGCAAACGCGACAGCTCGCGAGATGGTGCCGGCGCAGTAGCGCAGGGCAGTGGCGGATTCAGACCGCGACTGCATCTTAGGTTTCACGTAGCACCGGGTCGCTCGTTGTACCCACATTTTCCATGCTGGGAGCAGCGACGCTTTGCCCAATCTATCTCTTCTCCAGTGGTTCTATGTCGAGCTGGGACTCGTGGCGATCGCCACGGTCGCGGCGCGCTGGAGTTTGTGGCAGCGGCTTGTGAGCCGGGCCGCAGAAAGAGTGCGTTCGTTTGCGGAGCGGCCAGCGCTGTGCTTCTGTGTGCTGTTTGGAGCAGCGGTGGTGATTCGGCTTGCGTTGTTGCCGATTGAGCCTGTGCCGATGCCGCTGTTTCATGACGAGTTCAGCTATCTGCTGGGGGCGGATACGCTGGCGCATGGACGACTGGCGAACCCGCCGCTGCCGGTGCCGATTGCGTTTGAGACGATCCACACGAACATGGCGCCGACGTATGAGTCGATGTATCTGCCCGGGCCGGCTTTGGTGATGGCGGCGGGACAGGTGCTTGGGTCTCCGTGGATTTCTGTGCTGCTGGTGACCGCGCTGTTCCCTGCCCTGCTGTATTGGGCCATCGCGGCATGGCTGCCGCGTGCGTATGCGCTGCTGGGGGCGGCGATTGCGCTGGGGTTCGCGCTGAACCTGAACTGGTGGTTCGACAACTACTTTTGCCTCGCGATCTCGTGCGTAGCGACCTGCCTGGTGCTGGGATCGCTGCCGCGTATTTGGAAGCGGCAGGACTGGCGCTATGCCCTGCTGCTTGGGCTCGGGCTGCTGATCCTGGTGTATACGCGGCCGTATGAGGGATTCTGTGTGACGTTCCCTTTAGTCATGGTGCTGGTGTGGAGGTTGCGGCACGTCGGCGTTGTGCGCATTGTGGGGCTCGCGGCGGTGGTGATCGCGGTGTTGGCGGCTGGGTTCGGATGGATGCTGTATTACAACGAGCGCGGCACGGGGCACGCGCTGTTGTTTCCTTACATGCTGAACTTCCGGCTGTACCACATCACCGGACCGTTTGTGTTTTCGGCAGAGCACCCGCTGCCGCACTACGACGTCGATATGCTGCGGCGGTTTTACATCTTTGCCGAGGTGCGGCAATGGGACTTCGTGCATGCGCATCCGTGGGTGTTTCTGTTCAGCAAGCTGGACGTGTACTACTCGACGTTTCTGTTGGGTTTCGGGCTCTGTTGCTTGCGGGTGTTGTGTACGTGGTGCGGCATGCTCGCGAGGGTCTGCTGCTGGCCCCGTTGCTGGCGTTTGTGGGGTTTGCGATCAACGTGGTGTTGATGGGGTGGTCGCCATTTCCGCAGTATGCGGCGCCGGCGGCGCCGGTGCTTTATCTGCTGGTGGTGTTTGGGGTCTATGCGTTGCGGCAGATGCAGCGGCCGGGGTTCGATGGGCGCACGTTTGTGAACGGGCTTGTGCTGGCGGAGTTGATGCTGGGGCTGAGCTTCTTCGGCTACCGCGTATCCGCTGCGCGCGACTTCCCCGAGCCGCAGTATGTCTCCAAGGACCGCGCGCATGTGGCGCAGGAGGTGTTGAGCATCCGGGCAAGCAGCTGTGCCTGGTGCGCTATACGAAGTACCACGACGGCTGGCAGGAGTGGGTGTTCAACGGCGCCGATCTGAACGACCAACCGCTGGTCTGGGCGAGAAGCCTGAACCCGCAGACGGATGCGGCGGTGATTGCGGCGTTTCCTGGACGGGAGGTGTGGCTTGTGACGCCGGATCGGGCGAAGCAGCTTGTACAGCCGTACTCGCCATCTATACCATTCGCTGCCGACAGAGTATGACCCGCCAAGCTCGGCGCCGAAGAGTGCAAATCCATGAGCGCGCGGGAAAACACTGCACGAGGACTCATGTTTCGTACTGCTGCCCTGGCGCTGGCTGCGCTGCTCCTTTCGTCATCTAGTGGGACGGTCCGACGTGCACAGGCGCAAGCACCTACACCCGACGCTGGGAGCACGCGATGTGTTCAGCGAGTACAAGCTGCCGGCCGCTGCAGGACCGGCCGACGGATGCGGTGTGGGCAGCGGCGCGGAAACTGCAGGTGATGGAGCGGGCGCGACGGCTTGGGCTGCATGCCAGTTCGGCGACGGAGGCGTGGCGAGCGGCGGCACAGACTTACCGAGCGCACAGCGCAGTGGCGGAGGTGCAGATACGCCGAATGAGCCGTGCGCTTTGAGGGCGGGACTGTCGCGGAACTGAATGCGCTGCTGGCGCGCCCGGACGTGAAGGCAGTGATGGTGACCGCGCCGGAGATGGAGATGAATGAAGCCGATCCGGATTACGCGGAGCGATGTGACGCTGGATCTCGGGACGGCGAAGCTGAGCGCGAGCGCGGGCGTGCCGTACATGATCCGGATCGAGGGCGCGCACGATGTTGTTGTGAGCGGTGGAGACTTTGTGAGCGGGAATTGGGGCGTGCTGGTGGATCGCAGCTCGCGGACGACGCTGACTGCATATGCATCTGCATGACCTTAGCGGCGGCGGGATTGTTGTGACGCGGGTCAGACGATGCGGTGATCTGGGGCAACGAGATGAGCGGGCTGCACGCCGCACCGGTTCTGCTGAATGCCGATACGCACCACACCACGGTCGCGAACAACGAGATCGAGCACAACCTTGGGTATCGAACTGGAACGCGGGTGTGGTGCTGACGGACCGCAATGTGAACCTTGCGCGCGGATCCGGCGAATATGCTGGCGCCGGACGGATTCTGGGCGAAGCCGCAACCGATGATGGAGCGGCTGCGCGCACCGCATGACAACGTCGTCGTCGATAACCAGATCGCGGAGAACAGAAGCTCTGGCATGTACTCCGATGGCTCTGTGCGCAACGTGATTGTGAGCAATCGCATTGAGCGCAACGCGAAGGAAGGCTTGTGCCTGGATTACGGATCTACGGCGAATGTGGTGGCCTGGAACCTGTTTCGCGGGAACGGGCGGCGCTGGGGCATGAGCGATGAGGACCTGCGGCGTGAGTTTGTGTTTGGGCTTGGGCGGTTGCCGGATGGGAGTTCTCCGGCGAAGGTTCCCGGCGATCTCAATCGATAATGCGGTGTTCAACCAGGTGATGTTCAACGAGGTGGACGAGAACTTTGGCGGCGGCGTGAAGATGGTGCGCACCAGCTTCTATAACGTCGTCGGGCTGAACACGTTGACGGACGATAACGAAGGCCAGAACGATCGATTTCACTTCTTTGGGATTGAACTCGGCGCGGCGGCGGCGGATGCGCCATCGATTGAGCTGAACTTTACGCCGAGCCGCGGGAACATTCTCTTTGGCAACACCATTCGAGGCAATCATTACGCGGGGATCTTCTTTGCGGATGGGTCGGATCGGAACAATGTGTTCGACAACTCGATCTTTGGCGCGAAGGAGTGGGCGATGGAGTCGGTGCGTCCGCAGCCGAACTACGTGTTGAACAACCTGACGAATCTGCGGCTGAGGAACATCAGCTCGGGGCTTGACCCGGCGCTGTTGAAGCTGGGTGAGGGTGTCTTTGATCCGCCTCCAGCGCCGCCCGCGCACCGGGCGAAGGGCGGTCGGGCAGCGGTCGGGCGCTGAGCCCGAGCGGCATTGGACGGGGGAACGCGGGCGCAGGTTGCAGCCGTCGCGGCGCGTGAGCTGAGCATCCTAAGAGCTGGGTGAAGTGTCTCTTGGGGATCCACGGGCCAGGTCTCAGGCAATGGAAGCGGGCGAGCAGACGTGGCAGTGTGCCGCTGGAGTTCGCGCTTGCCGCGGTTGCGATGTTGGCGCTGACGTTGAGTGTCGTGTGGGACCTGCCGGTGCGCGGGTCGGCGTTGGCGGCCTCTGACTTCAAAACGCTGTATGCGTCCGCGTGGTGCTTCCGCCATGGCATCGATTCCTATACCTTCAGCAATCTTCAGGCGGTGTTTCAGGCGCAGGGTGTGGTGCAGCCCGCTACGTGGTATGGACATGCGCCGGTGTATCCGCCGACGACGCTTGCGGTGCTTGCGCCGCTGACGCTGGTGTCGATGGTGCATGCGGTGTACGTGGTGATCGCGCTCTCTGCATTGTTGATGGCTTGCGCGCTGGCGGCGCTGTTGCGGTATGCGGATGAGAGCTTTGGGATGACGCCCGTGGAGAAGGGCGTCGTGATTGCGCTGTTCTGCGCGACGCCGCTGTTGGGATTTGGGCTGACGCTGGGGAATGTGTCAGTCGCGGCGGCTGCATTGTGTATCTTCGCGTTTGCGCGCCGGAAAGAGAGTTCGCCGTGGGTCGCGGCGATTGCGCTTGCGCTGGCGTTGTTGCTGAAGCCGCACCTGGCGTTGTGGATGCTGCTGGCACTGCTTGTGCTGCCGGAGCGGCGGGATCGCGCGGTGACAGTGCGAGCGGCGGGTTTGGCTACTGCGGCCGGGTTGGGTGCGGTGTTGTTTGTGGCGCGCGACCAGCTTGGGATGCAGGCGCTTTCGTTTGTTCACATGGTGCGGAGCGAGGTCGCCGCGGGTGGCTCCATGAGCAGCAGCAGCCATGAGCTTCTGCCCGTGGTGTCGCAGGTCACGTCGCTGCAATCGCTGCTGAGCTTCTGGGGATCGTCGCCGGCGTTGAATGCGGCGTGTCTAGCCGTGTTGCTAGTGCTCGGTGGGATTCTGGTCTGGCAGACGCGGCTGGTTCGAAGTGAGCGCGGCGCGTTGCTGGCGGCAGGTGCGTGGAGTGCGTTCGGCATGCTGACGACGTACCATCGCGCGCATGATGCGACGATGTTGTTGCTGCTTACGCCTTGGGTGGTGGACCGCGTGCGGCGAGCGCCGAGGACGTGGCAGGCGTGGGGTACCGCGGGACTGTACGTTGCGATGTGCGTGGGGCCGCAGATGAGCACCGTGGCGCAGATGGCCGAAGGGACCAGGCGGACGCTTGCGGGCTTTATCGTGCTGCGGCAGGCCGCGCTGGCGGATGCCGCCATCGTCGTTATACTGCTGTCTCGGATGATGGCGAACACGATGGGCGTGCGGAGTGCGCGCGTCAGCTTGGGGCGTGTGGGCCAGCGGCTTGGGGCGCGGTATCAGAAATCGGTGAGTACGGTTGCTCCGTCTGATGTGACCGCGACCACGTCGCAGTGACGCATCCCGCCGTATCCGTCGAAGTAGGCCGCGGGTTCTATGTTGAACGTCATGCCGGTCTGCAGGGTGTCAGGCGATTGCGGGTGAATGCGGGGCAGCGCGTTCGCGTTGGCAGCGGCGAAGCCTACACCGTGGCCGGTGGCATGTTTGAAGGCTTTGCCAAAGCCGTGCGATTCCATGACGGAGCGGGCAGCTTGGTCGACCGCGCGTGCGGGCACGCCCGGGCGGATGGCCTTGAGGGCGGCCGCGCGTGCCTCAGTAATGGCTGAACGCATCTGCTGGTGACGCGAGGCAGGTTCGCCGACGGTGTAGGTGCGCGTGATGTCAGTCCAGAGGCCATCGGAGCAGGTGTTCGCGTGGATCATCACGAGATCGCCTTCTTCGATACGGCGCTGGCGTGTGCGGGCGTAGGCGGCGTCAGCGGTGGCGGAGTTGGGGCCGGACATGCAGAAGAAGTAGCCGTAGCTGCGCTCGAATTGCTCCGCTGCGGGTGAGGAATCGAAAGCGGCCTGGGTGGTGGCTGCCAGTTCCGCTTCGCGCAGGCCGGGCTGGATCGCGTCCGCAGCCTTTGCAAAGCCCGCTGCGGCCAGTTTGCAGCCCTGTCGCATGAGTTCGAGTTCACGTGCCGTTTTAGCGGCCTTTTGCTGCTCCAGAAGATCGTCGCAGACGCTGAAGCTGGCGTTGGGGAGGAGTTGTGCGAGGAGTTGATGGAGCGAGTCGCGGAAGAGGGTCATGACGGCGTAGCTGACGGGCTGCACGCCGAACTGCAGACGGAGGCCGAGTTTGGCGTGCTGCAGGCCGAGGCGGTTGGTGAGTTGGCGCAGAGGCTCGGTGAGTTGCTGAATGGGAGCTGTGAGCTTGTCGAGCGAGGCAGGCTTGTACGGGATGAGGTGGGCGGCGCTGGCTTTGCTGGCGAGTTCCTGCTCGTCTTCTGGGACGATGAGGTGCGCTTCGCCTTCGGCGGTGAAGAGGGCGACGCTGTTGGCGAAGATGGGCCAATAGCCGGTGAGCAGAAGGACCTCGCTGGGCGACGCGCAGATGAAGGCCTGAAGGCCCGCGTTCCGAAGCGCGTGGCGGAGCCGGTCTACACGTTCAAGATCCGATGGCATCGGGAGGGACCTCCATACGCGCGCAGCTAAGGGCTTGGATGCGTGGGTGATCCGGCCGCTGTGTGGGGCTGTAGGAATCGTTGAAGCGACTGCGACGGTCGGATTGCGATAGGATTTCGGCGTACGGGAGACACAGAGAAGAATGATTTCACGGCGGGATTTCTTGCGAACGGCGACGGCGGGCGCGGCAGCGCTTTCACTGCGGGGCACAGCGAAGAGCTATGCACAGATTGTGGGCTCGAACGAGCGGGTGAACTTTGCGGTGGCGGGCCTGAATGGGCGCGGGTATGCGCACCTGGCCGCGCTGCGGGCGAACAGCAAGGATGCGCGGCTGGCGCAGGTGTGCGACGTGGACACGGGCATTATGGCCAAGTTCTCGACCGCGGCGACGAAGGCGATGGGGGCAGAACCGCAGTCGCAGCAGGACTTCCGGCGCGCGCTGGAGTCACCGCATGTCGACGTGATCACGATTGCGACGCCGGATCACTGGCATGCACCGATGGCCATTATGGCGCTGCAGGCGGGAAAGCATGTGTACGTGGAGAAGCCGTGCTCGTATGACCCGCAGGAGGGCAAGTGGCTGGTCGAGGCCCAGAAGAAGACGGGCAAGCTGTGCCAGATGGGCTCGCAGCAGAGGTCGTCGCCGCACACGATTGAGATCATCAACCGCATCCAAAACGGCGAGATCGGCAAGGCGTACTGGGCGGAGACCTGGTACACGAATCGCCGCAAGCCCATTGGCGTTGGCAAGCCGGCGCCGGTGCCGGGCACGCTGGATTGGGACCTGTGGCAGGGACCCGCGCCACGTGAGCAGTACCGGGATAATGTGCAGCCGTATAACTGGCATTGGTTCCGCGCGTGGGGCACGGGCGAGTCGCTGAATAACGGATCGCACGAGGTCGACGTCGCTCGCTGGGCGCTCGGAGTGGAGTTCCCGGAGCGGATTACCGCCGGGGGCGGACGCTATGCGGCGCATGATGACTGGCAGTTCTACGACACGCTGGAGACGAGCTTCATGTATCCGGACCACCTGATCACGTGGAAGGGCGACTGCTGCAGCGGCAAGAAGACGTATGACCGCGAACGTGGCGTCTGCATCCATGGGACGAATGGCAATGTGGTGGTAGATCGTGATGGCTATGACGTGCTGGACCCGAAGGACAAGGTGATCTCGTCGTTCCGCGTGCAGAAGAATGGGCCGACATCGACCGCCGATACTGTCGGTGCGGACTGCGATGACGGATGCGCACTTCGCGAACCTGATTGCGGCGATCCGGACGGGAGCGCCGTTACGGCAGCCTGTGGCTCAGGGCAATGTAGCGGTGACGATGCTGCAGATGTCGAACATCGCTTACTTTACGCAGCGGGAGTTGAAGACGGATCCGGCAGCGATGGCGATTGTGGGAGATAGTGAGGCGGAGGCGATGACCCGGCGGAAGTATGAGAAGGGTTGGGAGCCGAAGGTTTAGTGGCTAGTGGCTCGGTGAGGGGGGTGGCTGAGGCCACCCCCTTCCGTTCTTGGCTTAATTAGAAATCGGTGGTGGACCGAGCGAAATGCGGGGCTCTCTCCACTACGCGGACGATGAAACCGTCCGCTTCGGTCGAGATGACGCATCCGTGCGGCGCGGTACAGCGACGGCTGTGGAGCGGTGTCGAGAGCGACCCGGGACGTCGGGGTTACTCCGTCGTGTTGTAGCCCATGCCGGTGAGGACGCCGCGCATGTAGGCGAAGCTTTCCATCATCCCGGGAAGTGGGTCGTCGGCTTTGATCTCGTATTCGAGGTCTACGAAGCCCTTGTAGCGCATGGTGATGAGCTGCTGGAAGATGGCGCGAATGGGCATGATGCCTTCGCCTACGGCTACCTGGCTTTCTTTCTCGTTGGGCTTGGCGAGGTCCTTCATGTGGACATCAAGGAGGCGTGGGCCGGCTTTGCGCATGGCGTCGACTACGTCGGTGCCGGCGCGCATGGTGTGGCCTACGTCGATGCAGCAGCCTATCCGCGCGTCCATGTTGTGCACGGCGGCGAGGACGTCGAGCGGTGAGGGCCACTCTTTGTCCTCGGGGCCGTGGTTGTGGATGGCGAGGGGGATGTTGTATTCCTTCACGAACTTCTCGACGCGTGGAAGAACCACCCGCGTGGGCGAGCCGACGATGAGCGGGATGCCGGCGGCTTTGACGTACTCGAACTTGGAGCGGATGTCGTCGTCATCGTCCTTGGTGAAGTAGATCGCTCCGGCAGAGGTGAGGGTGAGGCCGGCGGCGCGGAACTGGTCGGCCTTTGCGCGTACCTGGTCCAGCGGCGTCATGGGAAGATGCACGTCTTTGACGTTGAGAAACGGCGTGCGAAGCTGCTTCATCGCGTCGATGACTTGAGGCGGATCGAGCTTGCGCAGGCTGTAGCTGCAGACGCCCAGGCGTACGGGGGACGCTGGCAGTTTGCTAGCTGTGGTGTTTGCTTGTGCGAAGGTCTTTGGGGCGGCGGCGGCGGCGGCGAGCAGGGTGGCGCCGCGGAGTGCGTCGCGGCGGGTTATGTTTTGCGGCATGTGCAGGATGCTAGCGGCTGGCGATTGCGGTTGTCCATGAGAGACGGCGTTGTGTGCTGGCGTTTGTGGCGCAGCGAGGTGGATGCGGGGTCTCTCCACTGCATTCGCTCCGGTCGAGATGACGACGCAGCGGCTGTGCGACAGATTCCCTTCGGGATGACAGAAGGCAAAGCAAGGCATCTGCTTACTGCGTTGTGACTACTCCGTTGGCGAGGATCGGGAGTTCGATGTAGCTGGCGTCGGCGGCGGAGTGGAAGACGTGTTGCGTGGCGCGCTTGTAGGTCGTCTGGCTTCGCAAAGAAGATGTTGGGCACGAAGGTCTGGGGGTTGCGGTCGTAGAGCGGGAACCAGCTTGATTGCACCTGCACCATGATCTTGTGGCCGGGCAGGAAGACGTGGTTCGCGGTGGGCATGGCGAACTTGTAGAGCAGTGGCTTGTTCGCGGCGATGGGCTTGGCTACGGCGAGGTCTTCGCGGTAGCGGCCGCGGAAGATGTCCATCGAGACGGGCAGTTGATAGCCGCCTAGCTCGGGCTGGCCGGCGACTTCGTCGGGGTAGACGTCGATCAGTTTGACGACCCAGTCGGAGTCTGTGCCTGTGGTGGAGGCGATGAGGTGCGCGATGGGTTGGCCGCTGATGGTGAGCGGCTGCGTGAGCACGTCGGAGGTGAAGGTGAGAACGTCAGGACGGCCGGAGAACTCGCGTTGATCGTCGACCAGCCAGCGGATCCAGGAGAGGTCGGGCGTGTAGCCGATGGGCTGGTTGGGGCGGGTGCGGTAAGGGACGGGCTTGGCTGGGTCGGAGACGTAAGCGTCGGAGGCGTGTTCGGAGTCGGCGGTTGCGGAGGGCTTCTCGAAAGAAAGATTGCCGGCGGGGTGAAGGTAGAGCGGTGTGTGTGAGGGTGCGCAGCTGTTGCTGCAGCCGGAGGGCCAGGTGTGCGAGCTGCTCCCATTGGTTGCTGCCGGTTTGGAAGGCGTTGACGTGTGCGGTGTTCAGCGGCGGTGGGTTGTCCTGCAGATAGTGTGCGAGGAAGGGGGCGAGGACGTGCTCGCGGAAGTAGAGGCCGGTGTCGCTGCGGAACTTGATGGGGCCGAGTGAGTCGGCGTATTCGATCTCCTGGCCGTGGTGCCAGGGGCCGATGACGAGGAACAGGTTCTGCTTCGCTTCAGGCTTGTCTTTGAGGGCGTTGTAGACGGCCATTGCGCCGTAGATGTCTTCCTGGTCCCAGAGGCTGTCGACGAGCATGGTGGGCACGGTGAGCGGTTGCGCGGCGAGGATCTTGTCCATTGCCTGCCCGCTCCAGAACTCGTCGTAAGCGGGGTGTGAGGTGAGCTTCTTCCAGAAGCCGATCTGGTCCATGTTGCGCTGCTTGCCGAGTTCGCCTGCGGAGCCGGCGCGCATGTACGTGTCGTAGTCGTCGAAGTTGGAGATGAGCCAGCGCACTTCGTTGGAGCGCGTCGCGGTCTGCTCGTAGATGTAGGGCATGTTCTGCTCGCGGAAGGCGCCGTTGTGGAACCAGTCGTCGCCCATCCAGCCGTCGACCATGGGGTTCATGGGGACGACGGCCTTGAGTGCAGGATGCGGATGCACGAGCGGCGTCAGCGAGAGGAAGCCGTCGTAGCTGATGCCGAGGATGCCGACGTTGCCGTTGGTCTCGGGGATGTTCTTCACGAGCCAGTCGATGGTGTCGTAGGTGTCGGTGGATTCGTCGACGGGTGTGGGATTGAGCGGGCCGTGCATGGGGCGGTTCATGACGTAGTCGCCTTCGCTGCCGTACTTGCCGCGAATGTCCTGCACGACGCGGATGTAGCCGCCCTGGATGATGGTTTCGACCGCGTTGTCATAGCCCCAGAGGCTGGTCGCGAGATGCACGCTGGGGGTGTTGGTGGTGAGCTGGATGGCGTTGTAGGGCGTGCGCGTGAGGAGGATGCCAGCGTGGTGCGCGCCTTTGGGGACCAGAATCACGGTGTGCAGCTTGACGTGGTCGCGCATGGGGATCATCACGTCGCGGCGCTCGAAGTCCATGCCAGCCGTGGGCTGCTGAAAGGCCTGCGGGGTCTCGCTGGGGTAATTGGGGTAGAGCGGTGCCTGTTGTGCAAGGGCGGGGAGCGTGAGCGCGGCGGACAGCAGGGAGGCGGACGCGGCGAGGCGCAGAACGCGTGACGGCGCAGTGATGCTGGCATGTAGAGCAAGCTATCACGGGACGCAGTGTCGCAAGAGCTGCGCCGCCGGGTGCTCGACGGCTGTTACGCGAACGACGGCAAAACGCAGCGGCTGCGAGGTTGACGTGGGCTTCGCGCGGGACCATGATGGGCAGCCATGAACGCGCAGTCAGCGCAAAACAACCCGGGCACGGACGATCGAGCGCCCAGCGCATGACGCAGACATGAGGCAGACGCCGGAAGAAGGGGACACTGGCGACGACGAGCACGCCGGAGAGGCAGCGATTCAGGTGCTCACGGCTGCGCGGCTCGATCGATCCGAACAGACAGTTTGGCAGGAGCACGATGTCCAGCATGAACTCCGACTGTGGGTGCGAAGCCGCGGGTGTAAACGGAGCCTACCGTTCGGTCAGCGAGAGTGCAAAGCAATTCTGTGAGTGAGCGGCTGGGCGCGAGGAACCATTGAGCTCGTGCGGATTGGTGTCTGTCTTCCCCCGATTCAGGCGGCGTCCACGCTGACACAAGAGGAGCGGCATGTCCACCGAAAGATGGAACGAGATTCAACCGATGGGCCGAAGACGAGGTGAGGTCGGGGGCGTGATGATGACCATGCCTCCTAAACAGCGTCCATTGCGGACGCTGTATTTTTTTGGAGCCCAGCGCGGGTGCGACTGCGGTCAGGCGCCGACTGCGGCTACGTCGGGCACCAGCGTGTCTTCGCTGTCGTCCTCTTCGAGGGCCGCGAAGTCAGGGACCTCGGGCTTCTCGGACGCGCCGAACGCGCCAACTACGGCAAGAACCACGATGATGGGTTCAAGTGGCTGACGGTAGTCCATGGAGCTGTGGGTGAGGTAGTAGGGGATGGGAAACAGCGCGACGGCGATGAGGTACGGAAGCGCGGAGCCGCGGTCTTCTTTCCACCAGCGCCGGATGCCGCGCAGCATCAGCAGCGTGACGCCACCGCAGAAGAAGAGATTGGGGACGTCGAGGGGTTCATCTGCAAGGTAGTCCTTGCGGAAGGACCAGAAACCTGTCCAGAAGCGCACGATGCGTCGCCCGGTTACCTCTACGAAGAAGGCCGGGTGGTGCTCGATGTAGTGGATGGCCAGGGACTTCTTCTGGGCCATGTAGGGCAGTTCCCCGCTGCGCTCGTAGTTCTGCATCTCGCGGGCGTTGCTGGCGGGGTGGGCGGCGCCGGGGTTGGAATTGGAGGTATCGCCGTGGTTGCCGGCCCAGAACTCCAGCCAGAAGCCGTCGCGGATCAGGATGTTCTGGTGCATGACGCGCTGGTTGCGGATGCACCAGGGGGCGCAGACCAGCAACACACCCAGCGTGCAAAGGACGCCCCTGGTCAGCCACGGGCCACCCACGCGCGAGACCTTGTACATCGCGAGCAGCACCAGCATCGCGGCGATCACGAGCACCGACGGGTTGGAGAGAAAGGTGAGGCCGCAGAGAGCGCCGAAGCCGAGCCAGGCGAGCGAACCCCGGAGATGCAGCTTCTGAGCCGCCCAGACGGCGCAGCTGAACAGCAGCGCGGTGAGAGCGTAATCCCACACGCGATTCGGCGGAGAAGTAGATGGCGAAGGGGTACAACGCCCAGGTGAACGCGACGATCCGCGCTGTGCGGGCCTGCAGCGCCCATTTGGTGCTGAAGTAGATGGGTATCGCGGTGAGCGACGAGAACAGCGAGTTCAGCAGTAGAGCGACGCAGGCCGCTTTGGCCGAGTACAGCCCGAAGAGCTTGAAGATGCCGGCGAGGAGGTAAACATAGAGCGGCGGAACGAGGGCAGTCGCGCCTGTCTGGCGGAAGAAAGGGCGAGGAGAAGCCGTGGCCGAGGGCGATGCTGCGCGCGGTCCAGCCCATCTCCCAACCGAACTCATTGTGATCGAAAGTGGGCGCGGAGACGACGCGGAAGACGCACAGGACGATGACGAGCCGGATGGCGAACGCGAGCAGAACTGCCGAGGTTAGAAGCTTCGCCTCACTCCACTGCACCTTCTCAATCGATTGAGAGTGCGACTCAAACTCTTGAGCAGGAGTGACGTCACGAACAACGGACAAAAGCATTCTTCACGTGCCCTCAGGAGGCGGAACTTTGGTGCTGACTATAGGAGTTCTACCTGCACTATACCCGTTGAAACCCGCCGGCGAACCAAATGTAGCACCCGGAACAGCACGCTTTGATGCGGTCCACGCGCTGGGCAAGTTGAGGGAGGAACATCAGTTAGTTGCGGATCTTTCCCAACGGTGTACAGCAACTCGTCTGCAACTTCCGGGTTACCCTATCGACAGGCCCTCAGACCAAGAGCTGGGGAGATTACATGGGGAGATCCCCTTTTGAACACCAAGTCATTGCTTGTTTTGTGTGCTGCTGCGCTGGTTTGCTCTGTTGCCCGGGCGGATGAGATCACGTTGATTGGGACAGGAACCGGACCTGCGACCTCTGCCGTGCTGACCGTCACACCGAGCGGAACGCCGGGCGTGGATAATGTCACAGCCATCTCGGGCACGATCGACGGGGCCACGATTGCTGGTTTGGCGACGGGTACACCCAGCGCCGACGGCACGTATCAGTACGTGAACTACTTCAGCGTTGGCGCGTACAACTACGGCGCGGAGTTCGACAACCTGTACTACACGTCAGGTGCGCCGCTGGATACGTATGGGATCGGGTTCACGCTGGCGGATGGCTCTGTCGCGAACATCTACGACGACAACGGTACCTTTTACTTCCTGAATGACCAGAACTACACGGCAGCGGACGTGAACAACCCGACCCCTGGGCAGGCGCTGGCCGCGGTGGATCTGACGCCGGTTCCGGAGCCCTCCAACCTGCTCTTGCTGGGAACGGGCGGGCTGGCGCTGTTTGGGCTGATGCGCCGCCGGCTCCTGTCCGCTTAACCTGCGTGCTTTGCTCGATTCCGGAGCTTTAGCGGCCCCGGGATGGTGGTGTGTGCGGTCCCTTGTGGGACCGCAACATTTTTTGCCGGTATGCGTTTGTACGGGCAGAGGTTTCAGATGCCCAAGTCCACGATCGTTCTGCTGGCCGTCGCGAGTCTGACCGTAGCCGCCCTCCCCGCCGTCGCACAGTACACATACAACGACAACCCGGGAAGCTACCAGCAGACGGCACCTCCCCCGCAGCAGCAGCATACCCTGCCACCGCGCCGCAGCAGCAGCCGTACAACGCAGCGCCGGGCTATGACAACGGCCAGGCCTATCCGCAGCCGCAGCAGCAGGCGTACCCGCAGCAGAGCTACCAGGACCCGCAGGGCTACCAGAGCCAGCAAGCGCCGCAGGCGTACCAGGGTCAGCAGGCGTATCAGACGTACCAGGCTCCGGCGTATGACCCCAACGCGGCTCCGCAGGCTGTACCCGCGCCGGTGCAGACCGACAGCGAGATGTACGTCCCGCCGTGTGCGGCAGCACCTTGCGTCGCAGCGGCACCGTATCCGTACCCGTACTACTCCGGCTACTACGGATACCCAGTGGGTGTCGGGATTGGGATTGGGTTTGGCTACCCTGGCTACTATCGCGGCGGTTACGTTTATCGCGGGTACGCCGGCGGGCCGCGTTACGGCTACGTAGGCGGGATCCGTGGCGGGTATGTCGGCGGTGTTCGCGGCGGATATGCCGCGGGTGTGCGCGTCGGCGGCTACTCTCACGGCGGCGGCTATGGTCACGGCGGTGGCCGGCGCTAAGCTCAGCTTCCCTGTCTTACCGCAATTGCCCACCCTGCGCGAGGTTATCGCGCCGGGTGGGCTTTTTTTGTGCGTTGCAAACACAGGTCTTGGGCGTTATTCGAGGAGTACAATTTCCCGCGCTCGGGCCCGGGATCTCTTACGGCTTTGAACTGTGCCGACGAGGGGCGCGGGATCAGCACTTCAGAGGAGATTCCTATGCGTATCGTGCTACGGAAGCTTGTTATCGCCTCGACCGCGGTTGGCTGCCTCGGCCTTGCGAGTTGCAATTACCGATCCACCAAGGACACCTACTTCCTGGTCGCGACGAACCTGAAGGTGCCGTACTGGAAGACGGTGCAGGATGGGTTCAACGCAGCCGCGCAGCAGTACGGGGTAACGGCGCGAGTTGTGGGCCCGGACGGCCATGACGCAGCCGCGGAGCAGACGGCGTTATCGGATGCGGTCGACCGCCATCCGGCCGGCATCCTGATCTCCTCGGCGGACGCGACGGCGCTGCAGGGAGATATTTCGCGTGCGGTCGGGGCGGGCATACCGGTGATCACCGTTGACTCTGACGCGCCGAACAGCCAAAGACTGTACTTCATCGGCACGAACAATCTTGAAGCCGGGCACACGGGTGGGCGGCGTCTGGTGGACAGGCTGCACGGCAAAGGAAATGTAGTGTTCTTCTCGATTCCTGGACAGCCGAACCTGGACGAGCGGCTGAAGGGCTATGAAGACATCATCGCGACGAGTTCCGGGATCAAGATCGTCAGCGTGATCTCGACAGGGGGCGAGTCGAACACCGCCTTTGACCAAACGCAGCAGTTGATCAAGCAGACAGGGCCGCAGAAGATCGACGCATTCGTGTGCCTGGAATCGGAGTCAGGCAAAGCGGTAGCGGAGGTGCTGAAGCGCAACAACCTCACCGACCGTGTGCTCATCGCGATGGACGTGGACCCGGATACGCTGACCCTGATCGGGAACGGCGTGATCGATTCGACGGTGTCGCAGAAGCCGTACACGATGGGCTACATCGGGTTGAAGGCGCTGGACGAGGTGCATCACGCGAAATTCCACCAGTTCCGCTCCGACTACACGAACGACTTCCGCTCACCGTTTCCGGTGTTCGTGGATACGGGCAGCGCGCTGATCACAAAGGATAACCTGAGCCTGTATACGCACCCTTCGGATAGCCAGTAGCCCGTAGCCAGCTGGCAGTTCGCGGCGAGCGCGGGGGACCTGCAGACGCGGTGTGCGCAAGGTACGCAGAGTTTGCGCGGCGTGATGCCGGTAACCTCTGCGTACGCTGCATTCGGCCTACGAGTAGCGTCAGCCCTGTTCTTCGGCGCGAGCGCGTTCGTTGCTCCAGTCAGTCAGGCCGACCACGGTGCCCTCGACGAAGGCGTTGGCGCGGAAGACGTTGGCCGCGGCCGTGTCGCTGAAGCCAAAGAGCTTGGGCACGGCGAGCGAGAAGGCTGCGAAGCCGGCGTCCATCTGGCCATGAACGCTGAAGGGGATCTTGCGTTCGACGCCGTACTTGTAGTCGGTGAAGAGGCTTTGGACGAGCACAAACGCCGAGGTGCCGGCGGCGGCGATGGCGGCGCGGCGGTTGTTCTTCCAGCAAACAGCGGCCATCGTGGCGAAGAAGGCCGCGTGGCAATAGTCGATGATGCCGTGCGTTTCGGGGCTGATGACCTTGGGGAGTTTGGTCTCAAGCTGGTGCAGAGCAAGCGTTCCGAGGGGCATTGGGATCTCCGGGTTTGCAGTCCTTGCGGCCGTGCAACGATCGCCGCCTGATGGTTCAGATGCGTCGGGCAGGCGAGGCGGGCGAAAGTTAAGCTAACGCCGCAGACGCGAGAGGACCAGCAACACCAGTGTGAGCAGGACACTGAGAACCAGCGAGGTTCCGAGCGGCGCAAAGACGGTGACGTTGCGTCCGCGATAGCGGATGTCTCCGGGCAGACGACCAAAGGGCAAGCGGCTGAACCAGCTTTGGTTTGCGCCCGCCGAGGATCCGGGGCCGGCCATGTGCTCCATCGCGGTGACGGCGACGCCCGCCACGATGAGGAGGATTCCGAACACGATGAGCATGCGTCCCATGTGGTGTTAGACGCTGATCTCAGGCGCTGTGCATGGGGCGCTGACGAGCTGCTCAGGATGCGACGATTCGGTGGCGAAAGCATCTATAACATTGAGGTTTTTTGAAGATGCCACGGATGCGAATGAACGTTCTTCTGCTGTCCCTGGCGACTCTGTCCGTACCTGCTCTTGCGCAAGGCACGAACCCAGCCGTTCGGGACTCTTCTGCTCTGAACTACGTACAAGGCCAGGCCACGCTCGATGGCCAGCCTGTCACAACCAATCCCAACAGCACACCGCAGCCGCTGCATAGCGGTGACGTGCTGGCGACCACCAACGGCACCGCTGACGTGATGCTCGCGCCGGGTGCTCTGCTGCGCCTGGGACAGAACACGGCGGTCGAGATCGTGACCGACGACGGCAATCGCGCCGAGGCCCGCCTCCAGAGCGGCCACGCGAACGTCGCAGTCAACGCCGTTGCGAAGGACAAGCTGCTGCTGGTGGACATGCCGCAGGGCCAGACGCAACTGCTGAAGCGCGGGCTGTACAGCTTTGATGTGCCCAGCGAGACGATGCGCGTGTACAACGGCGAGGCGGATGCCTTTGCCGGGGCTAACACCGACACAGGCGTAAAACCCGTGAAGGTGAAGGGCAACCACGAGGTGATCTACAGCTTCGCGACGGTGCACTCGACCGGGTTTGACGACCAGGAGAACGCGCAGGCGGATCTGCTGCCCTGGACGGGGCCGCAGGAGACTCGCGCGGCGCTGGTGAGCGGAGCCGTCAGCAACCACGGCGGTGAGTTCGCGCCGGTGGGCTACGGCTTTGCGCCCGTATGGCTATGGCTTTGGCTACCCGTATCCGTACCTGGCGTACGGCTGGCCGTATGGGTTCTATGACTACCCGTTCGGCTGGGGTGGATACCCCTGGGTCGGCGTCGGCTTCGGCTGGGGCGGATGGTATGGCGGCCCGCGCGTGATCGGCGGCTATGCCTATCGCAACGGCTACCACGGCGGCTATGGCTTCCGCGGCGGCTATACCGGCGGCATGCACGGCTTTGCTGGCGGCGGTGGCTTCCACGGCGGTGGTGGCTTCCACGGCGGCGGCGGACGTCGCTAAGACTAAGTTCAGCCGCTAACCGGCGGCTGCAGTTCAGTAATACAGGGGTGCCGATGCTCGGCACCCTTTCTTTTTGCTTCGTGAAATTCGGGTTGGCTACCTGCAGCCGTAGAGCATCAGGATTCGAGATGATTCGACCTGAGCCCACGTGAAGACGACCAAGATTGCTGAACTGAACGAAGCCCAGCGCAAGGACAAGCTCTATGCCGAGCTAGCCGAAGCGCTCGATATTGACGCAAGCGTGCCGGAAGCCGTCCGCGCCCTCGCTCGTGACAAGCGCGTGACGGTGCGGCGCGCCGGGGCTCCAGACCGTGCAGGCAAGTGCGTTGTGTACTGGATGCAGCGTGCGCAACGTGGCCTGGACAACCACGCGCTGGACAAGGCTGTTGCACTGGGCAATGCGTTAGGGCTGCCGGTGGTGGCGTACTTCGGCGTGGTGGCGAACTTCCCGCATGCGAATCTGCGCAGCTACGCGTTCATGCAAGACGG
The DNA here is from genome assembly GCA_963795955.1 of uncultured Verrucomicrobiae bacterium. Taxonomy (GTDB): domain Bacteria; phylum Acidobacteriota; class Terriglobia; order Terriglobales; family Acidobacteriaceae; genus Granulicella. The sequence goes on along the minus strand of CAWCJK010000001.1, from coordinate 258,837 downwards.
CCTGATCGACGCGGCGGAGGACTGTGCGGCCCGCAATGTTGGATTCGTGATGCGCCGTGCTCCGCACGAGAGCCACACGCGGTTCTTCAGCGATGTGCACGCGGCCATGGTGATCGGCGATGAGAACCCGACACGCGTGCCGGAGTCGTGGCGGGTGGGGCTGGCCGAGACGCTCACGATTCCCTTCTGGACGGTGGACGCGGATGTGATCGTGCCTTCGAAGCTGCTGGAGAAGGCGCAATACTCCGGCGCCGTCATTCGGCCGCGCCTGAAGCGCCTGATGCCGGAGTTCCTGGTGCGCTTCGTGAATCCGTTGGCACAGAAGCCATGGCGCGCGCCCAAAGACCTGTTGCAGGACGATGTCCGGTCAGACATCACGCGCGGGTTCACGGAGCTGGACCGCACCGTGAAGCCAGTGGAGGCGTGGCGTGGTGGCCGCAAGGAAGCCTGGCGGAGGCTGGACCTCTTTGTCGGCGGGAAGCTCGGGAAGTACGCGGACGACCGCTTGCATCCCGAGCGCGATGCGACGAGCCGGCTTTCGCCCTATCTGCACTTCGGCCACATTGGCCCGCTCACGATTGCGCTTGCGGTAAACGCCGCGGTGGAGAAGAACGCAAAGCTTGCACCGGCGCGCGAGAGCTACTTCAACGAGGTCATCACATGGCGCGAGTTGAGCGCGAACTTCTGCCGCTATCAGCCGGATTACGACAACACCAACTGCGCCGATCGGTGGGCACGCGAAACCATCGCGAAGCATGACCAGGACAGGCGCGAGGTGCTGTATACGCGCGAGCAACTCGAGCGCGCAGAAACCTATGACGAGCTTTGGAATGCTGCGCAGACGCAGATGGTTCGTCATGGCTGGATGCCCAACTACCTGCGCATGTATTGGGGCAAGAAGATCGTGGAGTGGACGCCGGATGCGGCGACCGCGATGGGGTGGATGATCTACCTGAACGACAAGTACTTCCTGGATGGCCGCGATCCGAACGGATACGCGTCGATTGCGTGGGCCGTGCTGGGCAAGTTCGACCGGCCATGGCCCGAGCGCGCCATCTTCGGCAAGCGCCGCTACATGAGCGGAGCAAGCGCGGCGAGGAAGTTCAACGCAAAGGCGTACATCGCCGATGCCGAGGCGTTGCCGCACTAGCCCGGCGCTCTGTTGCATCCGCAGGGCCACTCCTCGGGTATGCTCGGAGTCGGATGAAGAGTGGCCCTGAAGAACAGATTGCGGAGATCGTGCGCGAGGCCGTGCGTCGAGCCACGAAGTTGGCGCCACCCACGGGGGACGCGGATGGCCCGCTGGCACTGTTTCACAGCGCGCGGGCGCAGGCGCTGAAGCAGGAGATCGTTCGCACAGGCCGGAAGCTGTGGCAGCGCGGGTATGTGGACGGCAATGGCGGCAATATCTCCGCTCGGCTTACGAACGGTTACGTGCTGTGTACCCCGACCCTGGTGAGCAAGGGCGACCTCACCGCGGAAGACATCTGCGTAGTGGACCTGAACAACGGGCTGGTGTGCGGAACGCGCATGCAGACCAGCGAGATCCTGCTGCACCTGGAGATCTATAAGCATGTTCCCCAGGCGGCGGCGGTGGTGCACTGCCATGCGCCGTACGCAACGGCGCATGCCATCGCGGGGCTGCCGCCAGTGCCGCATCTGCTGCCGGAGCAGGAAGTCTTTGTAGGGCCGGTGCCGATCACGGCGTATGACACCCCGGGGACGGCGGCGTTTGCGAAGAGCATCCTTCCATACGTCCAGACGCATAGTACGATCCTGCTGGCGAACCATGGCGTGGTGTCTTGGTCGGACACGGTGACGCATGCCGAGTGGGCGATTGAGGTGATCGAGACCTACTGCAAGACGGCGCATCTCGCGAGGCAGTTGAATCCCTCGCTGCAGGCGATCCCTGAAGAGAAACTCGCGGATCTGTTGAAGGTGAAGCGGCAGCTTGGTATTCCAGATCCGCGTTTTGCGGAGCAACCTGCGGCAGTGGCGATCGCTTCGCAGAACGGCGGGACCCCAACGCGTTCGGCCGAGGATACGAAGGACGCTGAGGAACGCCTGGTCGACTCGCTTACACAGCAGTTGCTGGCACACCTGGCTGGGCGGCAGGGACGCGGGTAAGAGCGCGGATGAGGTGAAGAGAATGAGAGCACGTCTTCAGCGGCTTGGGGTTTGCGTTGGCGTTGTTATCGCCGTTGTCGCCATCGCCGTGCCGGGACGAGCAGCGCAAAAGCATGCGCCGCAGCAGCCGACGCAATACAAGGTGGGGATGGTGACGCGCGACATCACACCAACGCAGCACCGCAACTGGCGCGGCGCTGAGATCCACGTGCTGCATACAACCGTGTGGTACCCGGCCGCGGAGAGCGCGATCGAGACGCCCCAAATGATCGGAGCGCCGGACAAGCCGCTGTTCGATGCAGGGTCGGTGACGCCGCACGCCAGCTTTGCGCCATCGCTGGCACCGTATCCGCTGATCCTGTTGTCGCATGGAACGGGCGGCTCGGCGGAGCAGATGGCGTGGCTGGGCACGGCGCTGGCCCGCGCAGGATTCATCGCCGCAGCGGTGGATCATCCGGGCAACAACGCGCTCGGTCGCTATACGGCCGAGGGCTTCACTCTTTGGTGGGAACGCGCGACGGATCTGAGCGAGGTGCTCGACGGACTGTTGGCGGACCCGGAGCTTGCGCCACACATTGACCGGGGCCGCATCGGCGCGGCGGGATTCTCGCTGGGCGGGTACACGGTGCTGGAGCTTGGCGGCGCGAGGACGGACATCAGCATCGTCTATGACTTCTGCCGGAAGGATCCGCAGAACATTGTGTGCCACGTCCCGGAGATGAAGGACATGGGCACGCCTCAGCAGACGCTGGAGGCCGTGCGCAAGACCAGCGGAGAGAGCCTGGCCCGCTCGGCCGACAGCTTCCGCGACCCGCGCGTCCGCGCGGTTTTTGCAATTGCGCCGGCGCTGGTCTTCGGCATGACGCCGGAGAGCCTGCACGCGATGCGGCTACCCGTCGAGGTGGTGGTCGGGGGTGCGGATCCGATCGCCCCGGCGGCGCAGAACGCGGACAGCATCAGGGCGCACGTGCGGGGTGCACGGGAGACGGTGCTGCCAGGAGTGGCGCATTACACGTTTCTGGACACCTGCCTGCCAGCCGGGAAACAGACACTTCCGACCTACTGCGACGACCCGCCGGGTGTGGACCGCGCAGCCGTGCATCAGCAGGTGGACGGGATGGCGGTGCAGTTCTTTGAGCGTGCGCTTCGCTAGTGCAACGGCGGCAGGTGGCAGCGACCGCCGATCGCGGTGCTGCTCAAGCCGGAGGAGCTGGTCGGGGTCCATCTCTGCACGGAGTTGCAGCAGGAGGTGGGTGTTGGCCTTTTCGAGCTCAGCGCGGGCCTGGGAGACACGGTCGATCTCGACGAACAGTGCCATCTCGTCCAGGGTCTTGGAGTGAACGAGCGAGTCCATGCGAGCCTCTTCGGTCTGGAGGTCCTGGAACCGCTTGATGAGCAAGCCGCGATTGGATTCGAAGACGGTGTCCATGCGGCGCTGCTGGTCGGGCCGTAGCTTCAGGTCCTTGGCGTACGCCTTCTCGTCCCACCAGCGACCCGGAGGTCCAAGCTGCAGGCCGCCATGCATGCCGCTGACCGTGCCCGCGGAGTCACGCGTGTTGGGAGGCGGGGGCGGCGCGGTGATGTGGTTGGGCCCGAAGCCCTCGGCGATGTGGCCGCCGCCCATGCCATGGCCGCCGCCACGCTGTGCGAGTGCGATCGGGGCAAGAGCCACTATGCTCCCGGCGAGCACTGCGCGGAGAAGAGTTCTGGTATTCACGGAGTTAGTTCGAAACCACGAGCTCCGGACGTTGGTGCCGCGCCCCAGCCGACATGCGGAGATCATCGGTCGGAACTGCGAGGTCCGCCTCGTACCTTAGCTTCTGGTCAATCTTGACCAGAAGTTGATTGTCCTTCGCGATCTGCGCGTCAGACGGTACGGGGATGACAACGCTGGCGGTTTCTGCGGGCTCTGGCTCGTGAGCGATCGGCATACCCAGGCCGAGGGCGACGAGGCAGGCTGCGCCTGCGCCGGCGAGGCCGATGCCCCAACCGGGGATACTCGCGACCCACAGCACCCAGGCGGAAGGTGTACGAACCTTGCGGGGAGCCTCGCGCTGAGCCCACGTCAGGCTGAACACATTGAAATTGGTCAGAGTTCCTTCGACCGCGGCGAGCTCACCGCGGCAGTGCGCACAGGCGGCGAGATGCATCTCGACGCTTGCAGACGGACTCTGCCCCGCAAGCAGATCGCTGAACTGCTCATCGGTAAGATGCCGTGCAAGCCCTGTGCTGCTCATTACGCCTCCCCTACCCTGTCCCGCACAACTCGAACGGCCCGGTGTAGATGCGTCTTTACGGTGTTGACCGGCATCTTCATGACCTTTGCGATGTCCGCCAGCTCCATCTCGTCGGAGAATCGCATGAGGAAGACGGCCTTCTGGTTGGGCGAAAGCGACTGGATCACCTCGGTCACTGCGGCGGCCTTCTCGCGTGCGAGCAGTTGAATCTCCGGCGAGCTTCCCTTGGCGGGCAGGATAGACGCGACTTCCATCACGTCCGTGGCGGTTTTGGCTGCCTTGCGCCAGAACTGCATCTTGCGCGTCCGCTGGTGATCGCGGACCAGATTTAACGCGATGGAGGTTAACCAGGTATGAACGCTGCAGTCGCCCCGGAAGCTTTCGCGCCCGGTGTAGGCCTTCATGAAGCAGTCCTGCACGATGGAGGCCGCAACGTCCTCATCTCCGACGGAGAAGGTGACGAAGCGCAGCAGACGCGCCCGGTGCGTCCGGACCAGGGCGTCGATGTCGTCGAGCTCAGACAGTGCACGCTCGCGTTTTGCGAGCCGAAGCACATCTGCGGCGAGGGCATTCTGCATATGGCGGTAGACGCTCCTTTGGGCGCAAGTGATTACAAAAGTATGCCCTTTCGTAAGGTCTCCGCACAATGGCTAACGAACGGGGTTCATCTGACAGTGCTGGGCGGAGCCGGTGGTCAGGCACGGGATGCGGGGCGCCCAGTTCCGACTGACCGAAAACTGCCGGAACACGAGCTATCGCGGCAGTCCGTAGAGCGTTTGGGCGTTGCCGCGGAGGACCATCCGCGCGAGTTCCGCGGCGCGGGCGGGCGTGATTTCGCCGTCGCGCTCCATTCCGGTCAGGGCGAGGCCGAGGGCGAGGCGCTCGTTGCCGGCCGCGAGCCATGTGGCCTCCTCCCAGCCCATGGCCGGGGTAAATGGATAGCCATCCGTGCCGAAAAGGACCTTGTCGGGGTAGGTTTCGAGCCACTCGCGCAGCCAGCCGGCGAGGGTGCGGGCCGGGAAGATGAGCGCCTGCTGCGACATATCGAGGTAGAAGTTCGGCTTCTGCAGCATGGCGCCGGCCTCGCGGACGAAAGGCCAGCCGCCGTGCAGCAGGACGAAGTTGGTGCGCTTGAGACGGGGGTCGTTCAGCAGCGGTTCGAGAAGTAGCGGGTCGACGCCGGCGATGGAGAAGTAGCGTCCCCCGCCGGACATGCCGTGGAGGTGGACGGCGAGACCGAGGCGTCCGGCCTCCCGGGCGATGTAGCGGAAGAGGAAGTCCTGCAGCTTTTTGTAGGCGGCGGGGTCGGGCTTCCCGCCGCCTGCGTAGGTGGCGTAGGCGGTGTCGGCCTGCTCCCGCGGGGTGTCCTCGAATCCAAAACTGCGCAGATACGCGACCTCGAACTTGATGGCGACGGCTCCGCCGGCCTTTTGGCGCTCCAGCGTGGGTGTGACGACCCGCTGCAGGTAGTCCTGCAGGGTGGCAGGGACGCCCTGCAGGCCCGCATCGGTGAGGTATTTGGCGCGGAGCTTGTCCTCGAGCGCGAAGAACTGGCCGCGGTCGGGCGACTCCGCGGCCAGACCGGCGTTGGACAGCGGAAACAGCAGGGCGTCGTCGTAAGGCACCCAAAGGAAGCGCGGCGGCTGGACGCCGGCGCCCATCGCGACGCGGTTCGCGAGCATGGTGCCGATGCGCGCCTTGTCGAGCACCCAGGTTGGGTAGCGGCTGCCCTCGCGCTCCCGGACGCGATTGCGGGCAGCATCCAGATCGCGCATGGCGTCGGCGGAGAGGGGCGGCTTGCCGTGGAAGCCGAAGAGGGCCGCCCAGGCGTCGGCGAGAGGCGGGAAGTCCGGCCTCCAGGCTAGCGGGTCGGTTTGCGGCTCCATGTTGTCGACGGGCAGCGCGTCGAAGTTGCGATCGGTCGCCATGTCGGGCGGGGCGAGCATCGGGTGGGCGTGGTTGTCGATCGCGGGGGTCTCGGCGATGACGCGCGCGATGGCGGGGTCGACCTCGCGGGCGAGAGCGGCACCGCCGGTCGGCGCCCCGGGCAGGGTCGACTGCCTCCGCTGAGCCGCGCCTGAGGCGCACAATCCCAGTACCAACAACCAGATACGCCACGGAGCCGGCCTCAAGCGAGTCGAATGCATGCCAACAGCGTAACGCCGCAGCCGAGCGTCCGGCTCACGCCGGTACGCAAGGTGGCATCTCAACGCATTGGGAGAAAAAGGTATGAACAAGTTTCTTTGGATTTTGGGCGGCGCGACGCTGGCCGCAGCGGTGTATGTGGTGATGAACCAGAATCTTGGCGGACCGCTCTCCGCGGATGGCCCTGAGGGTGCGGCGGCCAGGCTGAGTGCGTGGGGCGCCAAGCAGCGCGTTACCGGCGCGGGCGGACAGGTCTTCGGGCGCGTGGAGCAGGGCGCGGCGAACCTTACCGGAAGCCCTGACCTCGGCGACCAGGGCGTCTTCGACGAGGCCGGCGGTGTGGTGAAGAATGCCGCAGGCAAGGTGGCGCAGGCCGCGGGCTCCGCGATTCACGAACTGAACAAGTAAATCGACGGGCTGCTGAATGGCCTGACGCGCAGAAAGGCCCGCCGGGGGATCGCCTGGCGGGCCTTTCACGTTTCCCTCGGGTCACTCGCCGTGGAGATCCGAAAGTTCACCGGTAGCGAATGACGGATCCGGCCCGAAGACTTCACTGTGGCGCCGCGAGGCTGGCACCTGCAACTCGTCCATGATCTGCTCCATGGCGATCATGAAGCCCGGAGGCCCGCAGAAGTAGAAGTCTGCCGCACGTTCGGTCATGTGCTGCTTCAGTATCTCGGCGTTCACGCGGCCTACCGCGTGGAAGTGCTCGCCGGCGCGGTCCTCGGGGCCAACCTGCTCGTAGAGCACCACGGTCCGGATGCCGGGGCGCTTGCGTGCCAGTTCGCGTACGTGGTCGCGAAAGGCATGCCGCTCACGGCCGCGAGCCGCATGCACAAACAAGACCTCGCGCGAACCGCCCTGCGGGCTGGCCAGGTGCTCCAGCATGCAAAGCATGGCGGTAACGCCCGCTCCGCCGCTGAGCAGCACGACAGGACCCTCGCCCTCCTGCAGGACAAAGTCGCCGCACGGCATGTGGACGGGCAGCAGGTCGCCCTCATGGATCGCGTCCAGAAGGTAGTTCGAGATGAGGCCCTGGGGGATACCGGCCACATCCTCGGGAGTCAGTTCGCGCTGCACGCTGATGCGGTAGTACTTGCCGTTTGAAGCCGACGACAGACTGTACTGCCGGATCTGGTCGTAGCCATAGCCCTCCGGGTGCAGCTTCAACGAGATGTACTGCCCCGGCTTGAACGGCGGCAACGTGCTCCCCGTCCTGCGGCACGAGGTAGAACGACATCATGTAGTCGCTTTCGGCCACCCTGCGCTCGACTCGGAATGGCTTGAACCCGCGCCAGCCGGCGGGCAGTGCGGCCGAGGCGTCGTAGAGCGCCTTTTCGCCGCCGATCATGATCTCGGCGAGCTTGCCGTAGGCCGCGCCCCAGGCGTCCAGGATCTCCGGCGTCGCGGCATCGCCCAGCACCTGCTTGATCGCGCCCAGCAGGTTCGTGCCCACGATCGGGTAGTGCTCGGGCTTGATCTCCAGGCTCACGTGCTTGCCTTCGATGCGCTCCAGCATGCCGCCGAGGACGCCAGGATTGTCGATGCGCTCGGCGTAGGCGAGCACCGCGGCCGCCAGGCTGCGTGGCTGGCCTCCGTTGGCCTGGTTCGCCGGATTGAAGATGTTATACAGCTCCGGATGTTCGGCGAACATGTTGCTGTAGAACGTCCGCGTAATCGTTTCGCCATGCTCGCGCAGCGCCGGTACCGTCGCCTTCACGAGCGACATTTGCTCAGCAGAGATCATCTGTGTTTCCCCTTGTTCGGCCTTACATCACCTTCGAGCGAACGAGTTCGGAAGTGAAGATTTTCGTTACATCTATCGTAACGCGACAGGTCTGCCGCTGACCGCTTCCCTACGCCGAGCAAAATGCAAAGGGGCCAGTCCGAAGACTGACCCCTCTCGCAACGTAACCACTGCTGATGAACCATCAACAACTAAAAAATGAGCACCAACAACCGCTCTTAGTACTCCTTGCCGGCTAACGCATCATTTTTCGCTTCCGCGACGGCCTGGTCCTGCTTGGCCGGCATGGTGTCCTTCATCGTCTTGAGCTTCTCGTTGAGGCGCTCACGGACGCGACGGCCGTAGTCCGGGTCGGCCTTGGTGCAGTGGTCGATAATCTTCTCCTGTACGTCGGGAACGCAGATCGCGAGGTTGCCGGCGATGTTGTTGACGCACTCTTCGCGATACGCGTCGTCGAAGTCGTTGCGCCAGACGTCGCCGGCCTGCTTGAAGAAGTTGTCACGGTCGATCTTCTGACGCGTGAGGCGGCCTTCGTACTGAGGCATGTAGGGCGTGCCCAAGGGCCGCGACTCCTTCAGGCCGTTCATGCTGGAGGGCTCGTAGTTGATGTGCGAGTTCTGTCCTGACGCAACGTCGACGTTGTACGTCATCTGACCGTCGCGCTGGTTGGTGTAGACCGGCACCCGGGGACGGTTGATCGGCAGTTGCAGGTAGTTGGTGCCTACGCGATAGCGCTGCGTGTCGGAGTAGCTGAAGGTGCGGCCGACCAGCAGCTTGTCATCGGAGAAGTCAAGACCGTCAACCAGGACGCCTGTCCCGAAGGCTACCTGCTCGGTTTCGGCGAAGTAGTTGTCGGGGTTCTTGTTCAGGACGATCTTTCCGATGTGGCGGAACGGGATCTGCTCCTTCGGCCAGAGCTTGGTGGCGTCGAGCGGATCGAAATCCAGTTCCGGATGCTCGTCGTCGCTGAGGATCTGGACGAACATGTCCCACTCGGGGAACTCGCCGCGCTCGATCGCGTCGTGGAGGTCCTGGGTGGCGTGGTTGAAGTTGGTGGACTGGATCTTCTGCGCCTCGGCGGCGGTGAGGTTCTTGATGCCCTGCTTCGGCTCGAAGTGGTACTTGACCAGGACGGCCTCTCCCTCGCGCGTTGACCCACTTGTAGGTGTTGACGCCGGAGCCCTGCATGAACCGATAGGCCGCCGGGATGCCCCAGGGCGACATCAGGTAGGTGAACATCAGCGTCGCTTCCGGCGAGTTCGCCACGAAGTCGAACCACCGCGCCATGTCCTGGCGGTTGGTCAGCGGATCAGGCTTCTGCGAGTGCACGAGGTCGGGGAACTTGGTGGCGTCGCGGATGAAGAAGACCTTGAGGTTGTTGCCGACGAGGTCCCAGTTGCCGTCCTCGGTGTAGAACTTGATCGCGAAGCCGCGTGGATCGCGCAAGGTCTCGGGGCTATGACCGCCGTGGATGACGGTGGAGAAGCGAACGAACAGGGGCGTCTGCTTGCCCGCGGTCTGGAAGATCTTGGCGCGGGTGTACTTCGAGATGGGCTCGTCGCCGACCTTGCCGGTGGGCTCGAAGTAGCCGTGCGCGCCGGCGCCGCGTGCATGCACGACGCGCTCAGGGATGCGCTCACGGTCGAAGTGCGTGATCTTTTCGAAGAAGTGGTAGTTCTCCATGCGTCGCGGGGCCGCGACTGCCGACCGTGCGCAGATTCTGGTTGTCGGAGACAGGATGTCCCTGCCGCGTGGTCAGGCTTTGACCGTTCGACTGGCTGGCGCCGTTGGAAGACGCGCCTTTGCCGTTGCTGCTCTTTTGTCCGTTTTCGCTCATAGGGGGAGGTCTCCCGGCGCGCGCACCCGAACCCGAAGGCGGGCGGGAAAGCACCGTATTCCTATGATGCGCCCGTGGGCTGGGGTTGCGGAAGGGGCGTCGGGCAAGTTTCAGCGGCAGGAGGAAAACGGCCGTACTCCGGTTGCGTGCGCACAAACTCTGGCCGAGAGACGCCAGAAGTTCACAGCGTGTACACAAGCGCCTGCCTATCTTGAGCCGAGCACCCAAGTTCCGGTCGCTCTGCCGCTGCTGCATAAGGGCGCCGCTACAATCAGCCAGACCGCGCAGCTGGCGCACAACAGTTCCCTTCCGGCTCACCTATTTCAGCGACTTGAAAGGACAACGATGCCCCGCACGATGAAAGCTGCCGTCATGTATGAGCCTGGTGCACCCGAGGTTCTGAAGGTCGAGACGCACCGGTGCCTACGCCAAAGAACGGCGAGGTGTTGATCCGCGTTCGCGCATTTGGCCTGAACCGGTCTGAGTTGTTTACACGGCAGGGGCACTCGCCGGGGGTGAAGCTGCCACGCATCCTGGGGATCGAGGCCACCGGCGAGGTGGAGGCCGCACCGGGCGGCGAGTTCCAGCCCGGCGATGTGGTCGCAACCGCAATGGGCGGACTGGGGCGGCAGATCGACGGGGGCTACGCCGAGTACACCTGCGTGCCGGCGGCGAACGTGCAGAAGATCACTTCCAGGCTGCCGTGGGATGTGCTGGGCGCCATGCCGGAGATGCTGCAGACCGCCTGGGGATCGCTCTTCAAATCGCTGCGGCTGGCGAAGGGCGAGACCTTGCTGGTGCGCGGTGGAACGACCTCCGTCGGGCTCGCAGCAGCGGCGATCGCCAAGAACTTTGGGGCCAAGGTCGCGTCGACGACACGCAATCCGGACCGCGCGGACCTGCCGCGGTCAGCGGAGCGGATGAGGTGTTCATCGACTCGGCACGATCGCGGACGATGATGCGCGCGAAGCATGCCGAGGGCTTCGACAAAGTGCTGGAGCTGATCGGCGTGACAACGCTGGAAGACTCGCTACGCTGCGCAAAGCAGGGTGGCATCGTGCGCATGACAGGCATCGTCGGGAACAAGTGGAGCTTCGACAACTTCGCGCCGATGGACGCCATCCCACCGCCGATGCCTGACCTCCTACGCCGGCGAAACGACGACTTCATGAAGACGCCCCGACGAGCTTGCGACAGATGCGGCAGGCACGCTGAAGGTGCAGGTCGGGAAGACGTTTCGGCTAGAGCGAGATCGTGGGCGCACCGCATGATCGAAGAGAACAAGGCGGTGGGAAGATCGTTGGCTTACCTGAGCGGCTCTGTGCACGCCAGAGGACGTGACGTTGTCTACACTGAAGAAGCCGCGAGTCCGCTCGCCAGATCTCACATCAAAGGACCGCCCTTGGCCGCACTCATCGACGCCATCAATCTCAAGCGCAAGATGTTTTTCGAATACGAAGGCACGCCGTACCGTTGCCTTGATAAGGACATCTCCACGCCCACTGCACGTGGCGGCCAGACGCTGGTTCGCATCAAGATGCGCAACCTGCTGAACGGCTCCGTGCTGGACAAGACCTTCAAGGCCGAAGACAAGTTCACCGAGCCCGATCTTGAAGCGGTGGACGCGTCGTACCTGTACTCCGACGGGGACGGATCGTACTTCCTCGATCAGTCCACGTTTGAAACGCTGCAGCTCGATCCGGCGAAGGTCGGCGATGCACTCGACCTGCTGCTCGAAGGCACGATTGTGCAGATCGAGAAGTACAACGGCAACCCCATCGGGCTTGAACTGCCGCAGCAGGTGGAGCTAACGATCGAGTACACGGAGCCGGCCGTGCGCGGCGACACGTCGAGCGGGTCGGTGACCAAAGCGGCGCGGCTGGAAACCGGCGCGGAGATCCGTGTGCCGTTGTTCATCAAGGAAGGCGAGAAGATCAAGGTGGCAACCGAGACGCGGGAGTTCGCGGGGAGGGCTTAGGCCGGGCAAAGCCGCCGATCCGCTCCGACTAAAATGAAGTCAGACATGTCCGAGACCGCAACACCCGCCAGCGTCGCCGCCCCGCAGCAGACCACGGAAGCCCCCATCGTCACCATCGCCGAGCTGAAGAACCATGTCGGCGAGACTGTTACGTTGCGCGGTTGGCTGTATAACCTGCGCAGCTCTGGCAAGCTGCTCTTCCCGACCTTCCGCGATGGGTCGGGGACCGTGCAGGGTATCGTGCCGAAGGCGCAGGTTTCGCCGGAGGTGTTTGAAACGCTGAAGGGGCTGACGCTGGAGTCGTCTCTGGTCGTTACGGGGTCGGTGCGCGAAGACAGCCGCGCGCCTTCCGGGGTGGAGTTGGACGTGACGGGCGTGACGGTCACACAGCGCATCCCGGAGGAGACGCCGTATCCGATCTCGCGCAAGGAGCACGGCGTTGACTTCCTGATGGAGCATCGCCACCTGTGGCTGCGGACGCCACGGCAGTCGGCGATTCTGCGCGTGCGGGCAGCGATCATGCGCGCCGCCAGCGAGTACTTCGACACGCACGGGTTTACGCGGACCGATCCGCCGATTCTTACGCCGAATGCGTGCGAGGGGACATCGGAGCTCTTCGAGATGAAGTACTTCGAAGACGAGATGGCGTACCTCACGCAGTCCGGCCAGCTTTACATTGAGGCCACCGCGCTGGCGCTGGGCAAGGTGTACAGCTTTGGGCCGACGTTTCGCGCGGAGAAGTCGAAGACGCGGCGCCACCTCACCGAGTTCTGGATGATCGAGCCCGAGGTTGCGTACATGGACCTGGACGGGCTGATGGGTTTGGCTGAGGGGTTCCTGATCCACATCGTCAAGCGCGTGCTGGAGCAACATCGTGCGGACCTGCAGGTGATCGGCCGCGACGTGGCGAAGCTTGAGGCGGTGGTCGCGCCAGCGCACGTGGACCCCACGCCGGACGGCGGCTCGGCGCATCATGCCAAGACGACCGGGCAGTTCCCGCGGCTGAGCTATGACGAGGCACACGCGATGCTGGAGGACGCATACAAGGCGGGCAAGATCGAGCACCCGCACACCTACGGCGATGACTTCGGCTCGCCCGACGAGACGTATATCTCCTCGCAGTTCGACAAGCCGGTGATGGTGCACCGCTACCCCGCCGAGGTGAAGGCCTTCTACATGCAGCCCGACCCGAAGGACCCGACCAAGGCGTTATGCGTCGACGTGCTGGCGCCCGAGGGATATGGCGAAATCATCGGCGGCAGCCAGCGCGTGGATGACTACGACCTGCTGAAGTCGCGCATCGAGGCGCACGAGCTTCCGCTGGCGGCGTTCCAGTGGTACCTGGATCTCCGCAAGTACGGCAGCGTGCCGCACTCGGGGTTTGGGATGGGCATCGAGCGGTGTGTGGCCTGGGTCTGTGGGTTGGAGCATGTGCGGGAGACGATCCCGTTCGCACGGACGCTGAATCGGATCTATCCGTAGGCCGCGGTATCTGGCGATCGGACCGAGGAATTAAGCGCAATGGGCAGCGGGAGAGCTCAGAGCCAGGAAAGGCAGCCTAGAAGCTCGCCCGCAACTCGATTTTCTGCGCCACGGGTTCGACGATCTTCACGCGACCGTGGCCGGGGTTGACCTGCTCACGGGTGCGAAGGACACCGTATTGGCTTAGCTTTGCGACATCACGCCGCACGGACTTGGGATCGCGGCCCAGCGCGGCTGCCAATCCAGTCATCGTGTAGGGCTGCTGCCGTGCTACCTCGACCATACGCATACGCTCGGGAGTCAGGACCTCCAGCATGGAGATCGGCGATTCGAACGTGATCGCTCTGGACGGAGTGATGCGCTCACCGCGATCCATCTTGCGCGCACGCTCCCGCGAACGCTTTTCCCATCCCTCGAAGCCGTCAGTATGGATCGTGAGCTTCATCGCTTTCTCCTCCTTAGCTGGTTCACCTCCGTGATGAAGTGCGCGAGTTGGGCATCGTAAGTTTCGAAACCAACCTCTGCGACTGAACCCATGAAATGTCGCTCATGTTTGCCGTGCGCGTTGTCATAACCTAGAACACGCCCGTTGTCCTTGGACGTGAGGAAGTGACAGACGAAGGCAAGATTGTAGCGAGCGATCTCGCCGGACTGGTTCTCCCAAACTTCTTCTCGGATTACACCTGGCCCGCTCGAACATTGGATTGCAGTGACCTCGTCGACGACCTTGACCAGCTTGCGCCTCGAATGCGGCGACCTCACCTTCGAAGCGTATCACAGCACGGGCACGTTATGCCCTACCTGCGACCTCAGTGGCCCGGCAGTGACCCGATCAGCTCCCGCAGGCCGTTCCAGGCGATCTGCACTCCAATGCAGAGCAGTATGAACGCGATGACGCGCAGGATGCCGTGCGCGGTGGTCGCGGGCATGATGCTGGTGATTTTGGGGGCGTAGGCATAGCAGAGGTATACAAGCACGCTTAGGACGAGGACTGCGGCGAACAGCCCGAGGTGGCCGAGGAGGTTGAGCGTGAACGGCCCGCCGGCGAAGCGGGCGCTGAGCGTCAGCATGACCACCAGCGTGCCGGGACCGGAGGTTACGGGGAAGGTGAAGGGATAGAAGGCCTTCTGCTCCAGCGAGCGGAAGTCGTCTATCGTGCTCATCTGCGCCTCTTCGCGCTTGTCCCGTGTGCCGGCGGACGAGTCCTTCTGGTTGAGCACCGACCAGCCGATGGACGCGATGACGATGCCGCCCGAGACCTGCACGATGGGCAGCGAAACGCCGAAGAAGTTGAGGATCGCCGAGCCTAGAAGCTCGATGACGGCGAGAAACGCGACGTTGTTGATCGCGATCCGGCGTGCGAGCGAGCGGTAGACCGCTGGCGGAGCATCGCCGACGAGGCCCAGGAAGACCAGCGCGGAGCCAAAAGGGTTGATGAGCGGCAGAAGGGCGCTGAAGGCGATCAGAAACGCTTTCCAAACCAGCATCGTGAGAGAGACTCCGTCCGGCTCTGATCCTATCTGTTGTTGCGACCTTCGCAGCCTCGTCTCAACTCCGTCGACGCGAAAAAGAAAGGGCGAACCGGATCGGTTCGCCCTTGTTGCGAAAGCTGCAACGTAGTGGGGGATCTATTTGACGTTGCCGTTCAGGCCGGCGGGGAAGAAACCCTTGTTGCTGGCGGCGGTTCCGCCGGCATAGACGATCGACAGCACCTGCGAAGCCTTGCGCGCAAACACCATCGAACCCGCTGTCCCAGACGTGCCCGCCGCGTTGATGGAGCCGGTCGTGGTTGCATCCACAATGGTGGTTGCGGTCAGGTTAGAGGTGCCGTTCAGCTTCACCTGCTGCGTGCCCAGCCCGATGTCATCACCCTGCGTGTTCGTCGAGCTGATCGACATCGAGCCATCGACGGTGGCGCGCAGCTTGGAGATCGCCGTGGCGATCACTTGCAGTGTGCCCGCGGCTTCATTCATTCCGTTGACCGTGTTGGGGTTCTGGTCGAGCGCAACGATGGTCGTGCGTACGAGCCCTGCGTGGTAGGCCTCGACGCCCTGGATACCTGCCGCGGCATCGAGGTTCGCGGTGGACGTAAGCGCCGGAGCAGCGCCCGTGTAGGCTGTCACGCCGACATCCTCGAAGATGTACGACCCAAGCAGGAAGCTCGCGTCATCCGCAAATGGGTCGAAGGCCGTGAGGCCTACCCCGAGCAGGCCAGCGAGGGTGTTGAAGCTGTTGTAGAGATCGATCTGGGGTTGTGCGACCGCAGAGGTGCCCAGCGCGGTGCGCAGGAAGCTCACATGGTTGCGCTCTTCCTTCGCAATCTCCGTTGCATAGTTCTGCACCAGTGTGTTCTTGAACGGAACCTGGCAGGACTTCGGGCCGCCGCTCTTGGTAACTACAGTGCCCTGTGTGCCGGTTCCGTTGATGCCGAGGCCGACCTGGTCGATGGTCTGGCCCGAGGCGGCGAGGGTGTAGAACTGGGCTTCGAGGTACTCGAGGTTGAGCGCGAAGTTCAGGTAGTCCGCATCGGTCAGCGTCGTCGACTGGGCCTTTGCGATGGAGGTCACGGCAAGGCCTGCAAGCGCGGCTCCGCCCAGCGTCAACATGCGGCGGCGGCTGCTTGCGATGACCTCATCCAGTTGCTGTGTCTCTTGTGTTGGCATTGTCGTTCGTCCCCTTATGCCTGCGTCACGCTGATGTTGCCGTTAAGTCCGTTGGGGAAGAACACGCCGCTCTTGACGCCGGCGCCGCCTCCCGTGCCGTAGACGATGTGCAGCACCTGGTCGGTCGTGCGCTCATAGCCGATGGAGGTGTTTGGATCTGCAGCAACGATGCCGGTGGCGCTGAGCGTGGTCTCGTTGCCGCCACCCAAGGTCGAGCGCACACCCTGCACCGCAACCGCGGTGGCGATCAGCGTGGAACCCATGGCGACGATCTGCGAGCGAATAGACGCCGCGTGGTAGGCCTCGACCGCGTGGATCTCGGCCGCCGCCGTGAGGTTGGTCTTGCTGGTGAGCAGCTTGGCCGCGCCGTGGTAGGCGGTGACCCCGACGTCCTCGAAGATGAAGGCGCCGATAAGGTAGTTGCTGTAGCTGGAGAACGGGTTGAAGCTGCTGCCCAGACCGGCTGCGGAGGCGAGCGTGTTAAAGCTCGCGGTCAGATCAATGGTGGGCGCGCTCACTGCGGAAGCGCCGAGCGCGCTGCGGAGGAAACGGACGTGGTCGAGCTCGTTCTGCGCGATTTCGTTGATGTACTGCATCTGCAGGCTTGCGCTTGAACCGGTCAGGGGCACCATGGCACCGCCGGTGGTTTTGCTGGTGCTGTTGCCGGTGTCGGCCGCGCTTAGGCCGTTTCCCGTGGCGGCGCGCAGGTAGAACTCGGCTTCGAGGTACTCAAGGTTGAGTGCGAAGTTCAGGTAATCGGCGTCGGTGAGGGGCGTGGGTGTGGGGTTTGTCGTGATGGGCGGTGTCGAGTCCGAACCGCATCCGGCGAGCAGAGTGCCAGCCGTTACCGCGCTCGCCCCCGCAAGAAAGCTGCGGCGTGAGACGGCCTTGTCGATCAACTGCAGGAGTTTTGGTTCCACTGTGCGTTCTCCATGGGGGCATTCAGCAACTTGACCCGCGCAAGGAGAACGCGGGCCGGCGGAATGCGGATTGCGGAAGCGCGAAAAAAGAAAATGTTTGTGGGGGGAGCAAGAAAGTGAGCCGGTTTCAAGAGCGGGCAGCGGCGTGGGCGTCACACGCCGTCTAAGCGGAGGATGCTTCCCGACGCGCCAGAGCCGGCCCACACCCCAGACCACCATGGATTGCACCTCGTCTCCCGTACCGCTGCTTCACAGAGCAGGTCTCAGCGCGGGCGTACGTTGCTCGGTGTTTCGATCGGCGCGGCGGCGGCCGGCCTGGTGGCATATAGCTGCTTTTTTGAGCGGCATCGTTTTGAGGTGACCGAGCGCTCGATCACACTCGCACGGCTGCCACGCGAGCTGGACGGGCTGCGCGTGGTGCATGTCTCGGACTTTCACCTCGGCCACTATGCGGAGGACTCGTATCTGCGCGAGGTTGTGGCGCGCGTGAACCAGCTTGCGCCGGATGTTGTGCTGATCACAGGCGACTTCGTCAGCGAGCTGATCTTCGGAAGCCGCAAGCGTTCCGCGCGCATGGCTATCCCATGTGCGCGCATCCTGGCGCAGCTTGATTGCCGCACGCGCTGGGCAGTGCTGGGCAATCACGACCAGTTGGTCGGGCCGAAGATCATCACAAGGGCGTTAGAAGAGCATGGCATTCTTGTCGTCGAGAACCGGTTCGAGGCCTTTGAACACAACGGTGCGCGGATATGGATTGCGGGGCTTGCGAGCTCGAGTGAGGGGTCGCCTGATCTGGACGCCGCCGTTCCGGAGGCGCTGCGATCGTCTAAGGACGCGGTGATCCTGCTGGCGCACGAGCCGGACTATGCGGATGTGGTGAGCCAGCATGGCGGCGTTGACCTGATGCTCTCAGGCCACACGCATGGCGGACAGGTTTGCCTGCCATTGATTGGCGCCCCTACGCTGCCGCCGATGGGGCGCAAATATGTGGAAGGGCTGTTTGCGTTTCCGGGCGGGCTGCAGCTTTATGTAAATCGCGGAATCGGGGCAATGAAGCTGCCGGTGCGCTTCCGCTGCCGGCCCGAGATCACAGTGATCACCCTGCGATCCCGGGCCGCAAGCAACGGTTCATTCGACCCGCGCTAGCCAATGACGCGGTAGCCGAGCTGGAACGGGTTCGCGGCCAGGACCGCAAGCAGATACCATCCGGTTGCGCCGATGTGCAGTGACGGCCCGTAGGTGTAGCCAAAGCCGGTGTCCATGACGCTGGTGGACGCGACCAGCCCTTCGCCCTGTGGGATCGGCTTGCCGCCAACCGTCTGCCCTGCCCCGAGCTCAGCCTGCGCCTTGATGCAGTTCTGGACCAGGTTTGCCGCGGTTCCAAGATCGCCCAGGATCTGGAACAGATTGTCTCCCCCGCGGAGCACACGTGCGATCAACGCGTCGATCATGTGCGCTGTCCCCTCCAGCCACACTGCATGCGCGTCGGCCAGGGGAATCGTGGGCGCCAGGCTGGCCGTGTCGAAGACCAGGCCATGGATGCTCTCATTACCGGTGAGGCTGCTATGGGGGGAGGACGGCGTATCGGTCGTCTGCAGGTGCGCCAGGGCCCAGTCAATGGTGCCGCGGTATCTATTGTTCAGCATCGCGAGATAAGACCACGTCTGGGTGTCTTCGGGAACCGGGTAATAGTTGATGCTCTGCTGATCGCCGAGCGTGCCGGTCCAGAAGAACGGCCCTGCGGGGTTGAACATCGCGAGCACAAACTTCAGCGCGTGTTGTGCGAGTTCCGACCACGACATGCCGCTGGCCGAGTAGCCGCCGCGCGTCAACTCGGCCAACATCGTGAAGAACGCAAAGGCGTCGATGTTGTGTTCCGTGGACTTGCCGTTGGTCGAGGGCACGGACACGTTCTGGTAGTTGATGTAGGCGATGTTGGTGCCGAACTTGAACCCGCCTACGCCGACCGGATCATAGGTGTTGTTGACGATCCAGTTCGCCACCAGCAGAGCTCCGGTGAGGAATCGGTTGTCGCGGGTGCGCTTATAGAGTTGCGCGAGCGCCATGCCGGCCCACGCCTGGTCGCCGACCGCACTTGTGTAGAAGTAGAACGGGGCAACCGCGGGCATCACATAAGCGCCGTCGCTGGTCGGCGTGTTGACGAAAAACGCCTGCGGAAAGCGGCCGTCGTTGAGGGGGAACGGATAGGGATGCGCCTGGCCGTACAGCAGACCTTCGCCCAGGACTTCAGCGCGCGCCTGCAGGGCGGAATCGCCGCTGGCAAGGTAGGCGTGGATCGCGACGGCGTTGTCATACGTGAAGGCCGTGGCACCCAGGGCCTGGTCGCTGTAGCTCTGCGCCAGCCGCACGGTGGAACCGGTTGCGTAGGCGTCCATCATCATGTTCTGGAACGCGAACGCGCGCTCAATCGAGACCTCAAGGTTGGGCAAGCCGGTGAGCATCGGCGAGGCAGGTGTCTGGGCGACAGCATGCGAGCCGGCCACCAGGGAAGGCGACAAGGCCGCTGCGACGGTCGCAGCAGGCGCATATCCGAGCAAGGTACGGCGGGTGATCTTGGCTTGTGACACTGCAATGTCCTCCGTGGAGCGCCGCCCACTATACGCCTTCGGGTTTACCCGTAGAAACACGATTGTCTAAGGCACAAGTCCACACTCAGCACGGCGATTCGGGCAAAGCTTTGCCTTTGTTTGCGAGGTTTCGGTCACCCCCGGGCCAGGCGATTTGTATCTAACCTCCGGTATGAAGGTGGATTTGCACCTGAGCGGGCTTACCCCGGTCCAGTTTCTGACGCGCATCGC
Source organism: uncultured Verrucomicrobiae bacterium (assembly GCA_963795955.1). GTDB lineage: Bacteria > Acidobacteriota > Terriglobia > Terriglobales > Acidobacteriaceae > Granulicella. Next base: position 238,882 of record CAWCJK010000001.1, on the reverse strand, counting down.
GCAGCGCAGTTGGGACGACGAGGTGTTTGGGCAGTCGGCGCGGCTGGCCTTTTACTTCTTCTTCGCTCTGTTTCCGCTGCTTTTGTTGCTGCTGATGGTGCTCGGCAAGTTCGCCCCCGGAGCTTCGGCGTGGCGGGGCGCGCTCGTCGATTCGCTGAACCAGATCCTGCCGCTGGATGTGTCGAAGCTGCTGAGCAGCATGGTGGGGCAGCTCACTTCGACGGCTACGGCGGGCGGAGGCGCGCTGGTCGCGGGCGGCAGCGCGGTGTGGGGCATCCTCAATGGAACGCGGTCGATCCTGACCGGTTTGAATAACGCGTATGAGGTGGAAGAGTGCCGGTCGTGGCCGCGGCTCGGGGTGGTCACCATTGTGATGACGGTGTGCCTTTGCGGGCTGGCGTTAAGCGCGCTGGGTATCGATCCGTATTCTCGGCGATCACAATGGCGGCCTGGGCGATCTGAGCAAAGGGCGGCAGATCGCGGAGTGGGCGATCACGATTCTTCTGCACGCGGTGTGCTTCACCCTCCTGTACCGCTTTGGGCCCAGCATCGGGAACCGCCAATGGAGGCACAGCATCCCTGGCGCTGCAATCGCAACGGTGCTGTGGACTGTGTTCACCTCGGGGCTGCGCATCTATCAGCATCATGCACAATCAACGCAGCGCATCTATGGCGGACTGACACCGGTCGCGCTGCTGCTGATGTGGCTGTACCTCATCGGCGGCGCGATCTTCCTCGGCGCAGAGGCCAACGCCGTGCTAGCCAAGGCTGGCCGAGAGCACGGCTGAGCGCTTCAGTCGCGCATGCGAGCTTGCAGCTCAGCGAGTTCGCGGACGGCCCTCTCCGATTCGGCGCGGTCCGGCTCTTCGTTGTCGTCATTCCAGCCCATCGCATCGCTGGACGCCCCCAACTGCACGACCATGCCATCCTCGCGGCTGACGATGCTGAGGTTGCGCCACAAGAGGCTGTAGCGAAGCTCGGGCTGCGGGGGCAGCCAACCGATCTGGCCGCGCACGGGGATCACCGAGTTGTCCTGGAAGAGCGCACGCGCGCCGTAGCCGGTGCTGTTCACGATGACGGCCTCGGGGATGTTGGCGAGGTTCTCGAGCGAATGCAGTTCCATGCGGCGAATCGCGCCGCCGCGCTCGCGGAACTCGGCGAGCAACTGCTCCGAGTGGGCGGTGATGTCGAAGCGCAGGGTTGTGATCTGGCGGCAATATGCCGTCGGGAATGGATGCTCGCCGGGGCCGAAATCGAGCGGAGCCGCGTAAAGATCGCGCAGCGCGTGCTCGAGGTGCACGAAGCCGATCGCGTCCAGGCGATGGCGCTCCGCGAGGTCCTCGTCCGGCGCGAGGTCGGAGAGCAGGAAGCGGGGGATGAGGTCGATGGGGCTGCCGGGCGCCTGAACGGATCGGCCAAACGCCTCCCACGACGTGCGGGCCATCTGCTCCCAGCGCGCGCTGAACGCGGCGTCCGTCGCGCGCGGTGAGGCCGACCCGCGAGTCCGGTGACCACAGGCCCGTGGCTCGCGATGAGCGCACCTGCGGCGGGAGGTCGCGAGCGTAGATGGTCACCTGCGAGCCGGCTCGCTGCAGCGCGAGGGCAGCGGTGAGGCCCAGCGCGCCGCAGCCAAGTACAGCGATCTGCCGCGCTCCGCCGGCCAGCGCCATGGGCACGACCAGCGCGGCGGATCCCCAGCTGAGCGACCACCCCGATCCGCCATGGCCGTAGTTGTGCACGATCAGCTTGTCGCCGAGGCGCTGGGGTTCGATGCGTGGGCCGTCTGCCCGAAACGGACGCGTGCAGACGGTGATGCGCTCCAGCCGGCTTACCTCCGCGCGGACCGGAAGTGGCCGCGCCAGTATGCCGTTGCCGTTTGTACCGCGTTGAGCAGCAGGGTCTTGTGTGCGGGTCGGATCGGGCGCGAACGGCCCGGCAGAAAGCTTGCCCATCTCCCTTACTATCTCGCGCCGGCGCGGCTTTGGTCTATGCGAAGGCTCAGGTTAGCGGCGTCGCAGCAGGAACACCACCAGCAGAATCAGCACCAGCAGACCGAGCCCGCCGGGCCAGATAAAGAAACCGCCACGGCTGCTCGCACCGACGACAACGCAGCCCGTCAGGCCCAAAGAGAGCAGCAAGGAGAGGGATAAGGCGGCCAGAGACGAAAGACGCAATGCTTGGACCTCCACGTACATGACCTCAGATGCGGCCGGGCAGCGGATCTACTTCTCGGCGCTCGGAGGAACGAGGCCTTTGAGGCGCATGTAGAGCGCAAGCGTGGCGTACTGCTCGTTGTCATGGGAGACGGTGCCCCAAAGCAAGCCGATCCGCGAGCGGTGCGTGGGCCCAAGCGCAAACATGTCGCTGAGGTTAGCGTCCGTGAGCGAAGCGAACGCGCGGTCACACTCCGCGAACGAGGCTTGCAGTGCCTGGATGATGGCCGCCTTGTCGGCTGTCTCAGAGGGCACCGGCGGAACCGCGCTCTGGGCCGTTCGGTTCACGGTGGCGCAACTGCGAAGCTGAGCCTCGCTGACGTGGTTGACCACGCGCGCAAATGTGCGGACGTCCGCGGTCGGCTTCCAGGTGAAGCTGTCGGCGGGCATGCCGTTGGCGGCCTTCAGGATGTTCGCCTTCAGCCCGGCGTAGCTCCGCTGCACCTCGGCCGCCGGGCCGGTCGGGCCAGGGGCGGCGGCGGGAGCGGTCGCGGGCACCTGTGAGAGTGCGGAGCCCCAAACCATCGCTGCGAGTGCGACAGTGGTGCACAGCCGAACGGCACGCCTTTGTCTCATTAGGTTCTTGCCTCCGTACATCGATGCTGCGGGCCGGGGTACGTGACGATTCTAGACAGAGTGAAGCGCCGTGGGATGAGCTATTTTGGTGCAGCCCCGGTCTTCTAAGAACACCCTGCGTCACCTTCGTAAGTCCCCGAAGGTCGTTGACCTGCCTCCCGCGGAGGTTGTAGGGTCACGTTCGAGGCAATCCCAGGCATGACATCGGCACACGCACGTTGGAAAAGGTCTGCAGATGCGGCGATCTCGCCGGCGAACTTTGAACGGCAGCGCAGAGATCTTGCTCGCTGCCTTGCCGGACGATTTCTGAACCCTCGCGGCCAGGCGGCGAACGAAGTGATGAACGCCATCGCGGCGCAGAACCGGGCGCTGTACGAGACCGCGATCATGCGACTGCTCGACGGCTTCAGCCTCCGTCTCTCGCTTGCAGCGAAGCAGTTGCACGTGCTGTATGACAACACGCGGTACTCGGATCATGAGGACGCGGAGGCCCTGGCCGCGGAGACGAACTGGACACGCGCGTACTACGAGTCGGTCTTCCAATGCCCGATCCCGATGAACCCCGAGTGGGACCAGGTGCGGGCACCCGGTGAACGACGCAGCCGAAGCTACGATGAGTTCCTGGCCGCGCTGGAGGCGACCATTGCGCCGCACCTGAGCTCGGCACTGGAGTCCGCAGCGGCGGCGTGAGTCGCGGAGGTTCCCGTCAGTTAAGCGCCCACTAGGTGACCTGCGCCCAGCGAGTTCCCTGCAGCCCCGGCCGTGACGCCTCGGCCGGCACGGATTCGCCAGACGGGCGAGCGGCAAGGATGACGCGGTCCCGGCCGGCGTCCTTGGCCTCATACATGGCGGCGTCCGCGCGCGCAAGCATGCCGTCGACGGTGTCAATGCCGTCGGCGAAGGTCGCGCCCCCGATGCTGGCGGTGAGCTGGAGTTCGTCGCGGAGTTGGGAAAAGGCCTCGGCCTCCGAGTTCACCAAGCGGATGTTCTGGCGCATGCGTTCGGCCACGAGCAAGGTTGCCTCCGGCCCGGCGTTGGGCAGCAAGACCGCGAACTCCTCGCCGCCCCAGCGGCAGAGCACGTCGATGCCACGGATGGAGTCCTGCATCCGCTCGACAGCCGCGCACAGCACGCGATCGCCGACGTGGTGGCCGAAGGTGTCGTTGACGCGCTTGAAGTGATCGAAGTCGACGAACAGCACGGACAGCGGCAGTCCAGACTCGCGGCTGCGCAGCATCTCCTTCTCGCACCACGCGACGAAGACGCGCCGGTTGAACACCCGGGTCAGTGGATCGGTGCTGGCCATGTGCTCGAGCTCGTGGGTCAGCTTCGCGGTGGTCCTCCAGAAGAAGGCGAAGCCCAGGGCAACGGCGACGGCGATGAACAGCGTGTACGTCAGAGTGGTTGCGAGATACGCCCGCCGCGGGTCGCCGAGCCAGCCGCCGGCAGCCGCAGCGCAGCGCGCAAGATCGACGGCAACCAGGAAGCGCATCAGGCCGGCGGTGAAACGAACCGGAAGGCGCGTTCCTGCGCCCGTGGTGCGATACAACAGGCGTGCATTCGCTTCGATTTGAATCGCGAGTACAGCGCTGGCGATGACCAGCGGCAGCCGGGCGCCGCAGACATGCAGCCACATCAGCGGCGCTATCGCACATTGCACCACGAGCAGCGTGTAACCGAGCAAGCTATGCCGAGCCTGCTGGCAGAGCAGGTACTGATCGGCACGGAAGCAGCAGAGAAAGGCGAGCAGCGCGCCGATGTAAGCGACGGGCTCCAAAAGTGGAGAGCGGATGGCGAGAAGCATCAGCAGTGCCGCCGCACCGCCTGCCGCGAGGGCCGCGCCCATCCAGTTCAGGCCTTTGAGCAGAGGGTTGCTGCTGTGCACGAAGAGCAGGCCCGCACCGCAGCTAAGAAGAGTTAGAGCTCCGAGCGCAAGGATGGGCTGTTGTTCCATGCCGACGGATCGAAACTCCTTCTGAGATATACCCGCTCTACCTTGGGACCACCTTCGCTCCCCTTGGGGGTAAGTTGATATAGCACATCAGGGGTAGTGCCGGGGGTTTCACCGGACATTTGCACATCTAGCCGAGGGCCGCGGTCAAGGTGCGGACGCGTTCCTCCCAGGTGCCGACGCGGCTGGCCTCCCAACGCGCGGTCTCCTGGCCATCGTGGAACTCGATAGCGCGCAGTCGCATGAGCGCTGTGGCCATCTCCTCGGGCGTATCGACCAGTTCCAGCAGCGGAGGCTTTTCGAGCAGTTCCGCGAAGCCTCGGGTCCCCACCATCGGACGGCAGGCTGCCAGGTGCTCATAGAACCGCGTGGAGCTGCCCGAGTAGGTCGGCTCCTTCTTGCGATACGGCAGCACGGCGACGTCGAAGCAGCGTGCGTAGACCTGCAGTTCGCCATACGGACGTGAGCCGGTGAAGTGCACGCCGCGAGGTCTTTTCATGACGCGCGCGCGGGCCGCGCTCTGAGCGCGTTCGCGCACCGGCATATCGGTGGGACCGACGAAGACCCAACTCAGCCATGGGGTCGCTTCGATCGATCTCTCCAGCAACTCCCAGTCCATGTTGCTGGAGAGATTGCCGATGACGCCGGCGACTGGACGCGGCAGATGCGCGATCGGGTTGGGCAGCGGACCCGGGAACAGCAGCGGGGCGGGTGCAACGTTGCTTTCACGCGTGGCGTTAGGCACTACGGTGATCTTGCCGGGATCGCAGCCTGCGGTGTTCTGCAGGTAGTCGGCGAGACGCTTAGAGTTAGGGCACACGATCGCGGCGGAGCGGCACATGCGGCGATCGAGCCCGATCACCTGCTTGCTGTCCAGGCCCTCGTAGCCCGCGGTGAGATCGGTGACGTAGTAGACGGTCGGGCCCGGCCACGCCTCCGCGACCGGCGCATAGAACGGCGTGGAACAGATCAGCGGAGAGTTCGCCGGGTCCTCGCAGGCGGAGCGAAGGCGCTTCAGCAGACTGACTTGAAAGGGCACGGTGTGGCGAACGGGCCAACGTGCATAACCGCGCTGCAAAGGATATCGGCGAACCTCGAGGGGAGGCTCGGCGATGGTTTCGGTGCGCTCCCAGTTCTGCAGGGTGCCGAACAGCCGCATCTCCGGCCACCAGGCCACGGTGCGGTTCGTGCGGCCCATAGCCGACGCGAACTCACGCATCCAGATACTGCCGACATCGAGGATCTGCCAAACGTCTCTGCTCACCGGGGGTGGCCCATATGCCCATTTTGCCGCATGTTGCCTAAGTCCTAGTGCAGATATTCGCTCCCTTGCGTGTCTTTGCGCTTCTTCATCAAAATTTCGCGGCTCCTGGAGATTGGCCTGTACTCGCGAGACGTATCCGCACATCCAATAGAGCACCGGTGGCCGTGTGCTTTTCCGAACGACAGCAAGGTAGTGGCCTGTTGAACCGGAGGAGAGCGCAGACTATCTATGCAGATCAACTACGCCGCTGAGCGCGCCCGACACTGGGGCGGCGGATACCTTGTCTACCTTGCCTGCCTGACCCTGGCCCTGGCGGTGTATCGCGCGCTCCATCCGAATGGCTGGACGCCGGGTGATTGGCTGATCAACTACACGGGCGGATTTGTGCGCCGAGGGCTTCCGGGTGAGTTGATCCTGCTGTTCAGCCGGCTGGTACACATCCCGCCGGTGCTGGTCGCCAGCGTTGTTCCACTTGTGCTGTATGCGCTGCTGTACGCGTCCATCTGGCGCCTGTACCGGCGCTCCAGTGGGAGTTTCTGGACCTTTGCCGCGCTGGTCTCACCCGCGACCCTGGCGTTTCCGATCCTCGACCCGGTCGGAGCCTTGCGCAAAGAGCTTCTTGCTCCTACTTGCTCTGGCGGTTGCTCTGAACTGGCTCGGTGAACGACGCGTTCGCGACCTGCCATTGATGCTGTTCCTGGCGTGCAGCGGCGTTGTGCTTGTGCTTTCGCATGAGGGACTGGCACCGTTTCTGCTTTACCTCGCCTGCGCTGTGATGATCGCGATCCGCAGTATGCGGCGAGCGCTGATCCTGGTGCTTATCCCGGCCCTCGCGGTCGCCGTGACGCTGGTCGTGGTGGTTCATCATCGTGGCAGCGCTCGCGCCGAGCAGACGATCTGCCAATCGATCGAGCCGGCTCCGGCAGCCGTGTGCAGCGGGTCGATACGGTACCTCGCGAATGACGCGGTGGCGGCGCGCCAGGATGTTGAGCACGATCTGCATGCCTACCACTACCTGCTCTATTACCCCTTGCTTTCGGCGCTCGGATTGATCCCGCTCGTCGGGATGTTTCGGCGGTTATGGGCGGCGGAGCGACTGCGTCGCGATCTCATCCTGATTGCCTGTACCGGGTTGGTGACCCTGCTCGCCTCCATCCCGCTGTTTGTGTACGCGATGGATTGGGGGCGCTGGATTTATATCCACATGGTCAGCCTGTTTCTTCTGCTGCTGTTCCTGGATGTCCGCCAACGCGCGCTTTCACCCGAGATGGCGCCGCGGAACGGGCCAGCGTTCTTTGCGAACCACCCACGCTGGGCTACGGTAGCGCTGGTGCTGTACGCGACCTGCTGGAACGTTCCGCACTACGGCAACTATCCGAAGAAGGGCTACCTGAACCTTCCGTTGCACCTGCTGAAACAAAAGCTGGACGGACATCATCGAACGGCAGAGGTGCAAGCTTCGCGGCAGATGCGATGGATCGAGCACGCGGGGAATACGCTGGAGCCAGGCACTTCGATTTGACCGTATGACCGCCGCCGCGTTGTTCACCGAATCCGTTGACGTAGACGCTCCGCGGCGGCTTCTTACGCCCGAACAGGCAGACAAGCTTCCTCACATCCATCGACTGCTGCTTGGCTATTACGGCCAGCCGAAGCCCCGCACGCCGTGGGATCCGCTAACCCAGTTCATCTATTCCCTCCTGAGCTCTCGAACCAAGACGCCGCAGGCTCACCAGGTGATGCGCGATCTCGAACGGGCGTTTCCAGGTGCGGGTCCGGGCTCGTGGGAGCCGGTTCGTGATGCCCCGGTGGCGGAGATCGAACGTGCGATTGCCGCGGTCACCTTTGCCGAGGTGAAGGCGCCGAGACTGAAGGCGGCGCTACAGCAGATCACGGCCCGAACAGGGGCGCTCTCGCTGGAGTTCCTGGCACGCTATCGTACGGACAAGATCCGCGACTGGCTGGAGCAGTTCGAGGGCGTGGGCCCGCAGGTCTCTGCGGCCGTGGTGAACTTTTCTACGTTGCGACGGCGTGCGATCTCGGTCGATGCCAACCATCTGCGTGTCGTCCAGCGGCTGTGTGTTGTGCCCCGCGCGGATGCCGCGACCACCGAAGAACGCTTGATGCGCCTGGTTCCGGAGACATGGGACGCCGCGATGCTGGACGAGCACCACGCGCTGGTCAAGCTGCATGCGCAGACGCTGTGTACGTTTGAGAACCCGCGCTGCACCGAGTGTCCGCTGCTGAAGATCTGTCCCACCGGCCAGCGCAACACGGGAGACGCAACAGGTGCGCCGGCACCCGCTCACTAGCGTGCGGTGCTATACGGCTTGGGGCGTGTGCAGCCATGTCTTCACGAGGGCACTCTCGTCGAAGCGCTGGAGCAGTTCGGCCACACCTTCGTAGGCTTCGATGCAGCCTGCATCGATCAATTCCTGCTTTGACCATCCACCGGTAGTGACACCGACCGTACGAACGCCCGCCTTCCCTGCACTCTCCGCGTCGTAGGGTGTGTCGCCCAGCGCAACGCACTCATATGGCTCCAGGCCCAGCTTTTTCAGCGTGGCGGCGAAGATGTCGGGATGGGGCTTCGCGCGATCCGCATCGTCGGCTGAGGTCTCAACGTCCACGAGGTCGTCGATCTGGGCGATGTGCTTCATGACCTGCAGATCGTCCTTGTCGGAGGAGCTTGAAAGGGCCACCTTGATGCCTGCCTCCTTCACGCGGAGCAACAGGTCTCGTACACGGGGCAGAGGCTGTACCTGCTGCCGCAGCCCGTGCTGAAACACAAATTTCCGATAGGTCTTCAACGGCTCCTCGACGATCGAGCGCTTCCACCACGGCACGAACACGGGGATCAGCTCGTCGCCACCCTTGCCGATCTGGCGACGGACATCCTCTAGCTCGATCGAGATGCCCATCTCGCGGAAGGCGACCTGCCAGGCCTCTGCATGAAGCCAGTTGCTCTGAACGAGGGTGCCGTCTATGTCGCACAACAACGCCTTAACCATGCTTCGCCTCAGCCCAGTGTGATGCACATCCGCGTGACACACATCGACCGGCTTTCACAACACAGGAAACACATGCGTGGGCAGCAAAGGTCCGTTTTCCTTTCGCGCGTGAACGCCGTTAGACTTCATCTCGTGCAGACAGCAGACGAACTCAACGCAGACTTCGCGCTCCCCGGTGTTCTCGAGTTCGACGAACCGCTCCGCGGGATGCCGCGTGCGCGCATCACCAGCCGGACCTGCCAGGCCGAGCTCTTTCTGCAGGGAGCGCACCTGACGCAGTGGCAGCCTGGCGACCTTTGTCCCGGTTTGTTTCTGTCCGAGTGCTCCGCCTTTGAGCTGGGCAAGGCCATCCGCGGTGGGGTCCCGGTGATCTTTCCTTGGTTCGGTTCGCCGAGCACATCGCCGGTTCCCGTTTCCAGCGGAGCGCCGTCGCATGGGTTCGCGCGCATCTGGCCATGGACGCTGCGGTTTGCCGCGCTCGCTGGCGACGCGGTGCACCTGTCGCTCACGCTGGATCAAACCGACGGCCTCCGTGCGCTTGGCTTCTCGGGCTTCGAACTCGCGTACGAGGTGATCCTCGGAAGCGAACTGACCGTGCGCCTCACCGTCGCGAATACGGGCGAAGCGCCGTTTTTCTTCGAAGAGGCGCTGCATTCATACCTGGCTGTCTCCGATAGCCGCGAGGTAACTGTCGCCGGGCTTGGGGACACGGAGTTCCTGGACAAGACCGACAACTTCGCACGCAAGAAGCAGACCGATCCGCTGCTGAAGTTTGAGGGCGAGGTAGACCGGCCGTACCTGAATACCGAGGCGCCCCTGAAACTGCACGACCCGATCCTCGACCGCAATCTCCTCCTGACAAAGATCGGGTCAAGAACGACCGTTACCTGGAATCCCGGGCCGGCGCTGGCGGCCAAGCTGCCGGATCTGAGCCCAGATGCGTGGCGCCAGTTTGTCTGCCTCGAGACCGCGAATGTGGCGGAAAATGCCATCACCCTCCAACCGCGGCAGGCGCACACGATGGAGATGAATCTCAAGGTGGATCGAAAGAACTCATGGTGAGCTCCGAAGCGAAACGAAGCCTGTGCTGATCCTGGCCTCCGGCTCGCCACGCCGCCGCGAGTTGCTGACGCAGATCGGCATCCTGCACACGGTGCAGCCCGCACACATCGACGAGACGCCGCACGCCGGCGAGCCCGCGTTGACGTACGTGCGCCGCCTCGCGCTGGAAAAGGCATTGGCGGTCCATGCACAGCGTCCCGGCGCGGCGATCCTCGCGGCGGATACGACGGTGGTTCTGGATGGGGTTGTACTGGGGAAGCCTGCGGACCGCGCCGAGGCGGAGGGCATGCTGCTCTCGCTCGCCGGCCGCACGCACCTTGTACACACCGGGATCGCGGTCGTTCATGGACCGGAAGTGCCCAAGGCTCTCGTTCATGCCGAGACCACGGCGGTGACGATGACCGAGATCGCGGCGGACGAGCTGCAGACGTATCTCGACTCCGGCGATTCGTTCGACAAGGCCGGCGCGTATGGGATCCAGGGCTACGCGGGTCGCTGGATCTCACGCATAGAAGGGGACTTCTTCAATGTCGTAGGGCTTCCGCTGGCCGCCACGGTACGTCTGCTGCGCGACGCCGGGGCGCTCTGAGCACCGCTGCCTGAAACCCGATGCGGGGTATGGGACGCGGGTGGAATGCTGCGGGTTTCACCCGGTTTATACACCGTCAACTGTGTCCAAATAGACACACTCCCCATCTACAAACCGGGTATACATTGTGATTTGTCGCAAAAAGCGCAAAGGCACCCTGGCTGGCTACGGATCTCCAACTCGAGCACACGATCGAAGCTCCCCTCAGCTTCTCCGGCGTAGGTCTCCACTCCGGGGCGGCCGTGAATCTGACCCTGGTTCCCGCACCCGCGGGCTCCGGCATCGTCTTCCGCCGCTCTGACCTCGACAACTTCGAGATTCCGGCGACCGGCCGCAACGTCGCCAAAGTCTCCTACGCGACCAGCCTGATGCGCCAGGGTGTCCTGATCTCCACGACCGAGCACCTGCTCAGCGCACTCATCGGCCTTGGCGTCGACAACCTCATCATCGAGATCGACAACCTCGAGGTGCCGATCCTCGACGGCTCCGCGCAGCCGTATGTAGAGGCGATTCTCGCCGCCGGCCTGAAACGTCAGCGCCGCAAACGCGAGTACCTGAAGATCCTCAAGGCGGTCGAGGTCCACGACGGCACGAAGTTTATCGGCGTCTACCCCGGCGACGGCTACCAGATCGACTACACGATCGACTTCCCTTCTCCGATCGGGCGCGACCGCTTCGTCGGCGACCTCGAAGGCGGTGCCTACGCTGACCTCATCGCGCCGGCGCGCACCTTTGGCTTCCGCGAGGACGAGGCGATGCTACGCAATATGGGGCTGATCCGCGGTGCGTCGCCGGAGTCAGCGATCATCCTCACGCGCCAGGGCATCGAAAACGGGCCGCTGCGCTTCCGGGACGAGTTTGTCCGCCACAAGGTGCTCGATCTGATCGGCGATCTTGCGCTCGCTGGCCGGCGTCTGTGGGGCAAAGTGGTCGCGGAACGCGCCGGACACGCCATGCACACGGCCTTGGTCCAGCGGCTGCTTCGAGACCGCAGCGCCTGGCAGCTCGCAACCGGCCCCGTCGCTCAGCCCAACGCCACCCCCGAGCCTGCCCGCGCCGGCAGCTCGCGCCTCCGGCCCTCGCTGCGTCCCGCACACGCCTAGCAGCAACCTCGCCGCAGTCAGCTAGTCCGTGCTCCCCAGCGCGAAGGGCCTCGCCTCATGCTTCAGCAGCCAGCGCTTGCGTTCGATGCCACCGCCGTACCCGGTCAGTGAACCGTTCGCGCCGATCACCCGATGGCACGGCACCACCACCCCCACAGGGTTTGCGCCATTCGCCAGGCCGACCGCTCGCACCGCGGCGGGCCGGCCAATCTGGGCGGCCAGTTGGGCGTAGCTGATCGTAGACCCGCAGGGAATCTCCCGTAACTTGCACCAGACCTCGCGTTGAAATGGCGTACCCTGCCGGTTCTACGCGCAGGGCGTCAAGGGCGGAGAGATCGCCCTCAAAGTACCGCCGGAACGCCTCCGTGAGTCCGTGGGGGTTGCTGCCGGGCTCCAGCGTGAAGCCGTTCGGCCCATATTGCCGCTTCAGGGACTCGAGAGTGCGGTCCTCGCGGTCGGTCCAGCCCGCGACCCGCAGACTTCCGCGGTCATCCGCGATCAGGAGCATCTCGCCGATCGGAGTCGGAAGCCGGTCTGTGAGCAGGTGCAAACTTTGAGCTCATGCTCTCATTTGTACGCTCAGCAGCCGCGGCGAATACGTGCGGAGCCGACGACGGCGAAGTCCCCGGACCGACTACCCTGATCCCATGCTCGCCGCGATCGCCCTGGGCTCGAATCTGCCGTCACACTTCGGTGAACCTGCCGCCAATCTGCGCGAAGCCATCCACCGGCTTGGCGATCTGGGGCAGGTAAGCGCGGTTTCGACGTTCTACACGACAGCACCGGTGGGCTACCGCGATCAACCGGAGTTCACCAATGCGGCGGCGCTGCTGCATACCGAGCTTGGCCCCCTCGAGCTGATGCGTTCGCTACTGGCGATCGAAGCCAGCATGGGCCGGGTCCGCGCCGACGACGAGCCGCCCAAGGGTCCGCGAATCATCGACCTTGACCTGCTGCTCTACGAGAACGAGCACGGCCGTTCCCTCATCCTGGACGACCCCGATCTGATCCTGCCGCATCCTGCGATGCACGAGCGCCGGTTTGTGCTGCAACCCGCTCGCGGAGATCGGCGGCACCCTGCAACATCCGGTGCTGCAGTGCAGCATCCGAGAACTCGCAGACCTGTTGCCCGGAAACTGAATCATCGCAAGCGCACGGCCACCTGCCGTCCTTCCGGGTCGCGGAAGTCGACCTCGCGATTCGTCATCGACTCCAGCTTCGCTCCCGGAATGGCAAACGTCTGCAGCTCGTCGTTCCCGGCGGCCAGGCAAACCAGGTAGTGGATGCATTTCAGGCTCGTCGGCGCACTTACGGGCTCGCCGTGCACCAGCACGTTGAAGTACATGGGTGCATTGTCGTTCTCAAGCATCACGTCGTTCGAGTAGTTGATGTACACCTGCGCGCCCTGCTCCCTCACGCCGTTACGCGCGACCGAGCCCAGTGGGTCGCGCAGAAAAATCCGCTCGCGGTTCTGAAAGATGAAGTAGACGACTACGATCAGGATCAGGAGCAGCACCAGCTTGCGCATGAGCCCACCTTACCTGCTCTGCGCAGGCGACGCACTCACCCGAACGAAACAGCCTCGGGGAGCTATGCGACAGCGGGTGCAGGCAGGATGTGCGAGACAATCTGCACCGAAGCAGCGCTGGGCCGAAGCTGGTCCGTGACGATTTGCGGACAGCGGCGGCACATCGCCGCACCTTGCTCGCGGAACCAACGGCAGTGTGCGCGGATGGAACAACGCGGGAGCTCGTCCGTCACCTCTGGAAGCAACTGCACACCGCCACGCGCTAGCTGGCACGCATGGTTCTGAAAATGCGAACAGCCTCCCTGCTGACAGCGCGAGGCGAAGCGGAACACCTCGGTCGGCTCTACTGGCCCGGCGAGCGCAAGGATCTCGGGCGTAGCCGGGACGGCTCGGTCGGTCGGCACGATGCGCGGCGCCTCAACGGTGCCGCCCAAAACGCCGATTACGACCGAGTCGGGCCAATTGCCTCGCGAGCTGGGGCACAACAGATCGTCCCCACTTCGGCCATCCGTAGGCGAATCAGAGAGGTTCATAGCTGTTGCTGCTGCGCCTTCGCGACCTGGCCAACCTGAAAGCCACCGGCCCCTAGCGTCAACGAGACGTCGTAGAGCTCCCTCGGACCACCGAAGATGAACTTCTGTACTTTGAAGGCTTCTGTCGTTGCGCCATGATCCGCGTGTGCTCGTTGTGCGTTCAGGGCGATGGCCACCCCGTGCGCTGCTGCTGTCGCAAGCTGCTCAAAGTTCAAGCTGTCCATGTTGTTCCTCGCGCTTCAACACCGTGAGTTGATGGGCGGAACGCTTCTGCTTCGCCCATGAATCCGCGCAGTCGGGATGGCGACGAAACTGCCGGACCCGGGCAATAGGTCAACTAGCCCGCGAACGCAGATGTGCTGCCAGGGGAAGATCCCCGAAATCCGAATGCGTGATGAGAGGCGGTTCCCTCTGAACGACGAACAGCCTCGAATGGCCGGTCAATGTTTCAACTTTGCCTGCTGACCCGCGGCCCGCTTGTGCGGCTCACCCGGCGTATCGGATGTGGAACGCACCCGCCCGGGAGAAACGCTGACGGGAAGTGGACCATGAGGGTCAGCGGCTGTCAACGACTATTCTCGGCTGCTCGATACAGCGAAAAAGGTCGTTTGACGTCGCAATCGGCGGGCTCGCGCGCACATTGCGGAGCCACAGCCGATCAACGGCGGAGCTTACTTCTTTTCCTCGTGGTACTCCTGCTCTGTATTAATCGACCACACAGCAGACTTGTCCACGCGCCCCCCAGCAGCGATGCCGTCCACCACGGTCATGGCTGTCAGCATCGAGTGGTCCTGGTTGTTGTACTTGTGCATGCCGTTGCGGCCGACCAGGAACAAGTTCTCGAACTGGTCCGTCCACGCGCGCAGTTCTTCGAAGCGACTGTAGGTTCCGAAGTATGCCGGATACGTCTTGGGCACGCGCACCACATGCGCGTCCAGCACCTCGGCGGTCTTCAGGATGCCAATCTTCTCCAACTCGCCAGCGGCAAATCGCTTGAGTTCTTCATCCGGCGTCGACCACAGCGGGTCGGTGTCGTAGCAGAAGTACTCGAGACCGATCCACACCTTGCTGGGGTCGGCCACCATGTAGGGGCTCCAGTTATTGAAGATCTGCAAGCGCCCCAGCAGAACGTCGGGCTCCTGGATGTAAATCCACGTATCGCGGATGAGCTTGGAGCCGCCTACCTCCACGTCCGGCTCGCTCACATCAAGCTTGTTTGCGAGCACGCCGACGGTGATGAAGTCCCGATACTGCAGCCCGTCGCTCACCTCGCGCACGTTGGCCGGCACGCTGGTCCCACCGCGCTCCAAAGCCACCGTGAGCTCTTTCATCGGCATGGTCGAGAAGAAGTACTCGCCGGCAAAGGTGCGACGCTCCCCGCTGGCGTTCACGGCTTCGATCTCGGTGACCTTGCCGTCCTTCGCCACCACACGATCGACGGTCCAGCCCATGTGAATCTCGCCGCCGGCGAGGGCGACCTTGTCGGCAACGTGCTCCCAAAGCTGTCCCGGGCCGAACTTCGGATACAGGAAGCGCTCGATGAGCGAGGTATCCGTGCCCTTCTGCGCGATATCCGCAGAGTCGCCCGTGCCCTCTGTCTTGGGCGGCCGTGGGCCAAAGGTCTTCTTCACAAAGTGCCGCACGGCCGTAGTGAGGCTCAGGCCCTTGATTCGCTGCGCCCCCCATTCGGCCGAGATCTGGTCGCACGGCACACCCCAGACCTTCTCTGTGTAGCTCTTGAAGAACGTCAGGTACAGCTCGCGTCCAAAGCGGTTGATCAGGAAGTCCTCAAGACTCTTCTCTTCCTTGATCGGCTTCAGCCGCGCCGTCACATAACTCGCGCCGATCTTGGCCATACGCACGGGGCCGAGATTGGTGACAGTCGAGCCGGAAAGCTTGATGGGGTAGTCGAAGAACTTGCGGAGGTAGTAGATGCGGCTCTTGCGCGGCCGCACCAGCATGATGTGATCCGCGTCTTCCGGGGCCGGAATGACGGTCTCCGTGTGGCCGTGTGCCTCGACGTGCTCGTGGCCCTCAGGATCCGTCTCCTCGGTATCGGTCTCGAGCACGGTTGTTCCCATCGCGACCGGCTGAGTTGCACCGTTCGCCGACTGCCTGGCGGGGATGCTGCGAGTCTTGCCCTGGTAGCTGATTTGCACGGGATCGGAGCCGTTCTGTGGGCCAGGGCCGCCGATGCTGTCATCTGCGGGAGGCATCAGTTCCATCCACCACTGCATGACGCGGTCGCTCTTGGAGAAGAACCGGTGGCCACCGATATCCATGCGGTTGCCCTTGTACCGGATGGTGCGAGAAATGCCGCCAATCTCGTTGCTCGCCTCAAGCACGATGGGCTGTACGTCTGTCCGACGCAGCAACTCCAGTGCGGCGGTTAGGCCAGCGGGCCCCGCTCCAATGATGACTGCCTTCTTCTTCATTCACGCTCCCGGGTCATTTGACGCGCAAATTCCATTGTAAGTGCCCGACCGGCCCGCAAAAGGCGCGGCGGCCCCCGCAGCGTGCTTCAGACCCGGCGGTGATTTAACCTCAAACCCAAGGCAAACAGCAGCCAGGGTTGGGGATGACGGGAGTACAGTCTTTGGAGTTGCGCGGGGCCGTCGGCCTCGTCGCGAGCGCTTTCGGAGCAGGCGCCTGGGCTGTTGCACCGCGGCTGCGGATCGAGCGGGCCCGGTTTCGTCGTCTCGCCACCATCGGCTTCGCATTGAGCCGCATCGGTTTGTTCGCACTCGCCTTCTGGATCCTGCATCTGCAGCCACGAGGCGATATCGCCTTGTACATGTACGAGGCCGCGCCGGCCTATGCAGGCCGCCTCGTCTACCGCGACTTCAAGACGCCGCACGCTCCACTCGATCCGTATCTGCTCGCGGGGATGCTGCATGTGCATTACAGCGCGACCACGATCATCTTCTTCGCGGTGTTGTTTGACATCGGTGCGTTTGCGCTCTGGATGCTGTTCTCCGCGCGAGCCCTGGGCAGTCTGACCGAACGGCGCACGGCATTGTTGATGCTGCTGAACCCCACATCGCTGCTCACCGTCGCCATCGATGGCCAGATGAACGCGCTCATTGCGTTGGGGCTGGCGTGGGGCATCGTCGCGCTGATCCAGCGCAGGGATCTGCTCTCCGGCTTCGTGACGGCAATCCCTGGCGTCGCGGTAAAGTTCATCGCCTGGATCTTCGTTCCATCGCTGTTCTTTCCCTCTCGGCGGAAGCTTCTCTGGGGTGCCGGGTTTCTCGCACTAACGCTCGCTGTGTATCTGGGCTTTGCCGCCAGCGGCGCCAACATCCTGACGCCGCTTGGGGCCGAGGGCAGCCACAAGACCTCCAGCAGCCTGATCTATCTGTTCGAGTTGCTCAGCGGAATCAGCCTCGGAGATCGCCTGCCCGACGTGCTGCTCGGACTCAGTTGGCTTGCGGTCGTCGCGTTCACGTTTCGCACGCTGCAACGCCGCAAAGGCGACCAGGTACCAACGTTGCAGATCGCGGCCCTGAGCATGATCGCGGAGCTGATGTGCTTGCAGGTCTTCAGCAAGAACACGTGGGATCGCTACCTCGTTATGGCGATGTACCCGCTTTGCCTGTTGGTAGCGGAGTTTTCCGTTGGGGAGATCTTCGCCTACAGCCTTTGGTCCGTCGTGAATGTGGTGTATCGAAGCTACTGGGCCACGGTCGCCCTGGCGCCCGTGGCCGTGCAACTGCATGGGGCCATCCTGAGCCACGACTCGACCGCGAATTGGGTGCTCGCAGGCGAAGTGCTCCAGACCGGCGGAAACTGCTTCATCTTTGTGAAGGCGATCCAGCGGCTGGCGGCTCTCGGCCGTCCTCAAACCGCCGAGCATGACCATGATGCGGCTGGTCTCCACCGCACGGGTCTGGACGTTCCGAGCGTGTCGGAACAGCCTGCCCGCTGATTTAAACTGACCTGCATCAAGCAATGTCAAAGTATGGCGCCTCAAGCCTACGCGCCGAGGAAGCAGACCCGCTGATCCGCACCAGAGACGAACGCGGCGTGAGTTCGCCGGCCACATCAGGCGCGGCGGCAGCGGCTGCCTGGGCCGCCATCGCAGCTCTCGTTCTCATCGGCCTCTATGTCCGACATCGCCACGCGTCGCTCGACGGCGAGTTCCAGGGTTGGGGCAGCGCAAGCTGCCTCTTAATGGCGCGTGCCTTCAACCAGCTCGGGGCGTTGCACACGCACTTCGTGCCGTTCCAGAACAACCTTCCGGTGGGCAAGGACCCCGATGTGTACCTGCATTGGCCGCCGCTGTATCCGCTGCTGCTGGCGCAGTTTCTGCGGCTGTTTGGAGACACGGTCTTTACCGGCCGCGTGCTGCAACTACTCATCTCGTTGTGCTCGGGCGGCGTTGTCGCGCTGATCGCCCAGCGGCTGTACAACACGCGGATCGCATGGCTCAGCGCGTTCTTCTACTTCAGCTCGCGGGCTGTTTACATCGGTGCAGCGCCTCTGCTTCAGCAGCCCCTGGCGATACTCTTCGCGCTGCTCGCGGTTTACGGCTTCCTGCGAGCCATCCCGCTTACTGAGAACGAGCCGGGGCCACGCAACGCCGGGGTGTTTGGTGCTCTCGGGATCGTGGCGACGGTGCTGATGGTCTTTTCAGCATGGGATCCCGTGTTCGTCCCGTTTGGACTGCTCGCAACAGCGGTTTGGACCCGCAATCGCCGGGCGTCGCGACTCGCCACTTTGTACTGCGTTGCTGCTGTGCTCGCGTTCGTTGCGGTCGAGCTTGACTACGTTCTTACCTACCCGCAGCTCTTCGCAAACCAGTTCGCAACCATCGCCTATCGTGCGGGCCTGCACTTCAAGGCGAACACATCCATGCGGCTGCCCACCTTCGTCGACGCAGCGGTCTTCGACGAACACTTCGGCGTTGTCGCCGGCCTGTGGCGTGCGTTGCGCTTCGCGGAGCAGTTCCTGTCACCGCTCGGGCTCGCTGCTTGTCTGTTATTCCTCGCGATCTGGGTTCGGCAACGCGGTGTGCAGCGCGGCGCCGCTGCCGAGGCCACACCTGCCACATGGATCGTCGGCGGGCTCTTCCTTCCGGCGCTGGTCTGGTACGGCATCATGCGAAACTACGTGGCGATTCACCCGTTCCCCATCATCCTGTTCGCCCCGAGCGTCGCCATTGCGAGCGCGTATCTGCTCGATCGGCTCTGGAATCATTTCAGCGGCCCCGAACACCGCGCCGAGCAGTTTGCACTGCGCTATCTGGTACCGGCCGTTCTGCTTCTGCCGCTCTTTATCGAGTACCGCGATGCGGAGCTCACACCGCCACCCGAGTTCACCGATATGTCCGCGCTGATCCAAGCGGGCACGCCCTCCGACGCCATCGTGCTGACACCGACCGAGTCGCTGATTCCCACGCTGTACAGCCATCGCCACGTCGTGCGCGGCATCAAGACCGAGGCTTGGCTCGCGCAGGCGATTCCACAGGCCCACACAGACTTCCCTGGAAACCCCGTGTTCTTTGCGATCAAGGACTCCGATCGTGCGAAGTTCGACGCAGGCCTGGACAACCTCAAGCCCGCCACGCGGCGTGGCGACTCAAGCCTCTACGAAGTGCCCTAAACAATCGATCTGCACCGAAAAGCAAAAGGCCGGAGCAGTTTCGCTCCGGCCCTTTCTGTTCCTTGCCGGTACCTCTACACCACGATTGCTTCCGGCTCATGTTCGCGGTCGGGCGTGTTGAAGACCAACCCGCCCTTCCCGTCGGCGTCCACGACAACCCGATCTCCGTGCAGCACGCGACCGTCGAGAATCCGCATCGCCAGCGGGTCCTGCACGAGCCTCTGAATCGCGCGCTTCAGAGGCCGGGCGCCATAGGCGCGATCGTAACCCGCGTGGAAGATCGCCTGGCGTGCAGCGTCCGTCAGATCGAGCGTGATGCGCCGGTCCGTCAGCAACTTGCGCAGATCGTTCAGCCGCAGATCCACGATGTGGGTCAAGTTGCTCGTCCCGCAGCGGATGGAAGACCACGATGTCATCCACGCGGTTCAGGAACTCCGGCCGGAACTGCTTGCGCAGCTCGCCCATCACACGCTCCTTCGCCTCGTTGAAGCCCTCGTCACTGTCAGCCCACGCAGTCGCCAGGTTTTGCGCACCCACGTTCGAGGTCATGATCAGCACCGTGTTCTTGAAATCTACGGTGCGTCCCTTGGAGTCCGTCAGGCGCCCATCGTCGAGCACCTGCAGCAGCACATTGAACACATCCGGGTGCGCCTTCTCGATCTCGTCAAACAGCACCACCGCATACGGCCGGCGACGAATCGCCTCGGTCAACTGCCCGCCTTCATCGAAGCCAACATATCCCGGAGGCGCGCCGATCAGCCGAGCCACCGCGTGCTTCTCCATGTACTCGCTCATGTCGATGCGCACCATCGCGTGCTCATCATCGAAGAGGAACTCGGCGAGCGCGCGCGCGGTCTCCGTCTTGCCCACGCCCGTAGGGCCCAGGAAGATGAAGCTGCCGATCGGCCGCTTCGGGTCTGATAAGCCTGCCCGTGAGCGCCGAATCGCATTTGCGACGGCCGTTAACGCCTCGTCCTGACCGACAACGCGCTCGCGCAGACGCGCTTCCATCTCGGTCAGCTTCTGGACCTCACCTTCCAGCATCTTGGAGACAGGAATGCCGGTCCACTTGGAGACAATCTTCGCCACATCCTCCTCGTCGACCTCCTCCTTCAGCAGCCGCGATCCGCTGGTGGCGGACCTTGGGGCACCCTTGGCGTCCTTTGTGTCAGCCGTCGCCTTGTCCGCAGCAACAGCCTCATCCTGCGTCGTCGTCAGCTCGTTCAACTGACGCTCCGCCGCCGGGATCTCGCCGTACTGCAGCTCAGCCGCGCGCTGCAGGTCGCCCTTCCGGGTCGCCTCCTGCATCTCGAAGCGCAACTGCTCCAACCGCTCCTTCAGCGAAGCAATCTCGCCGATGGCGCCGCGCTCCTTCTGCCAGCGCGCCCGCAACGCCGCCGCCTGCTCGCGCACCTCCGCAAGCTCACGATCGACCTCTGCCAGGCGCTCCCGCGAGTTCACGTCGTTCTCACGGCTCAGCGCCGCCTTTTCGATCTCGAGCGACGTCGCCCGCCGCTCAAGATCATCGATCTCCACCGGCACGCTCCCGATCTGGATCGCCAGTGCCGCCGCGGCTTCGTCCACAAGGTCAATCGCCTTGTCGGGCAGGAAGCGGTCCGAGATGTAGCGGTGCGAAAGCTCCGCCGCCGCCACAATCGCAGAGTCCTTGATCCGCACCTTGTGGTGCGTCTCGTAGCGCTCGCGCAGCCCGCGCAGGATCGCGATCGTGTCTTCCACGTTCGGCTCGCCGACGAACACGATCTGGAAGCGCCGCTCCAGCGCCGCGTCCTTCTCGATGTACTTGCGGTACTCGTTCAACGTGGTTGCGCCGATGGCCCGCAGCTCGCCACGCGCCAGCGCCGGCTTCAGCATGTTGCTCGCGTCGATCGCGCCTTCTGCAGCGCCAGCGCCCACAAGCGTATGCAGCTCGTCGATGAACAGGATGATCTGTCCGTTGGCCTCGTCGATCTCTTTGAGCACCGCCTTCAGCCGGTCCTCAAACTCGCCCCGGAACTTTGCCCCCGCCAGCATCGAGCCAAGGTCCAGCGAGATCACGCGCTTGTCACGCAGGATCTCCGGCACGTCGCCCATGAAGATGCGGCGTGCGAGACCCTCGACGATCGCGGTCTTACCAACGCCGGGTTCGCCGATCAGGACCGGGTTGTTCTTCGTGCGGCGGCTCAGCACCTGCACCACGCGACGAATCTCCTCATCGCGTCCGATCACCGGGTCCAGCTTGCCGCGACGCGCCAGCTCGGTCAGGTCCTTGGCATACTTCGCCAAAGCCTGGAACTTGCCCTCGGGGTTCTGGTCCGTCACACGTTGCGATCCGCGCACCGCCTGCAGCGCCTTGAGGATCGCGTCATAGTCCGCGCCCTGGGCAGTCAGCGCCTGCGCCACCGGCTCGCGCTTCTGCGAGGCCAGCGCGAGCAGCAGATGCTCGGTCGAGACGTACTCGTCCTTGAAGTTTTCAGCCTCTTTGAAGGCCTGGTCCAACACCTTCGCCAGCGCCTGGCTAAGCCCCGGCTGCTGCGACGCGCCCTGCACCTTGGGCAGCTTCGCGATCGCCGAGTTCATCTGCGCCAAAAGCTGCTGCACCGGCACGCCCACCTTCTCGAGCACCGGAAGGACCACGCCCTCCTTGTCCTCCAGCAGGGGCACCATCAGGTGCAGCGGCAGCACCTCGGGGTTGCCGTTCTCTCCGGCCAGCCCCACGGCGGCCTGCACCGCCTCCGCCGACTTCACTGTCAGCTTGTCCCACTTGATTGCCATGTTTCTTCGCTCCTAAATCCGGGGAGCCGAGCGGCTCCTGCTGTATAGGATGCACCCTATGTCAAGGCGATGCACTAAATGTGAGTGCGTTACGCTCACATCAAGAGTTGGACAGCCACGTCTTGGACTGGCAACATTAACACCAATGTTCGCCCCCACCCGCTGCCGTATTTGGACTGTCGCTGCGGTGCTCTTGATGTCCGCCGCTGCCCAACTCGGCCGCTGTCAGGCCGATGCCGCGCCCGGCACCCTCATCCAGCACGGGCACATGTCCTATCCGCCGGAGGCGAAGGCCAAGGGTCTCGAAGGCTCGGTGAAGCTGACGGGCACCGTCGGCAAAGATGGAATCATGCGAGATGTCCGTGTGGTGTCTGGTCCCGAGGTATTTCGCCAGGCGGCCATCGACGCGGTGAGTAGCTGGGTCTACCGTCCCTACCTCCATGACGGTTCGCCCGTCGAGGTGAAAACGACCGTGACGGTGAACTTCCATATGACGGAACAGGAGAAGGCCGCCGCCAAAGCTGCCGCAGCCGCGAACGCCCAGCCACCGGCGACCTCGGATACCCCGCCCGTACCCGCCGTAACCACCCCCCACTAGGGCCTGGCACAAGAAGTGGACTCAGCAGCAGCGAGGTAGCCGAACATGACCGCCGACGAGGTAAAACGCACCCTGGGTCTCGAGCCCCACCCTCGCGAGGGCGGCTGGTTTGTGCAGACCTACGCGTCACGGTGCATGCTCCCGGCGTCCACCTTCGCGGCGACAGCCGAGCCGGTCCGCTACCCCGGCCCTCGCCGCCTGTGCACCGCGATCTACTACCTGCTCGAGCCCGATACCTTCAGCGAGATGCACCGTCTTGCCAGTGACGAGGTCTTCCATCACTACGCCGGTGGGCCCGTGGAGATGCTGCAGCTGTGGCCCGGCGGATCCATCGAGCGGGTAGTCATCGGGAAGGACTTGGCGGCGGGGCAGCGCCCGCAGTTGGTGGTCCCGCGGGGCGTCTGGCAGGGCTCGCGGCTATGCCCCGGCAGCGGTGACTGGGCACTGCTCGGCTGCACGGTCTCGCCCGGGTTCGAGTACGCCGACTACGAGACCGGCACGCGAGGCGAACTGCTCGCCGGCTGGCCCGCGGCCACCGAGATGATCAAGGCGCTGACCCGCGGCGGCTCCCACTAGGTTCCGGCGCGCAGCTCACTTCGGGGCCGGACACAGGCATTCGTGAAAGGCCGCCGGATCGTGCTCGCGGACCGAACAGGCGTAGGCCGGCCAGAGTTGCGCCAGGCCGAGCGCATACAGCCCCACGTCACCCGGATAAAAGTGCTGCCGGTAGGCCGAGGCGCGGGTGTCGCGTCCGTTGCGATCAGCCGCGAACTCATCCGCAAGCTGCTGGACGGTTGCCGCGGAGAACTCCGGGAGGTGGTACGCCGTCGAGAACCGGTACGCCAGCGTCCACGGCGGAGTCGATCCGTTCGGCCCGGGAGAGACATAGGTCTGCCAATCCTTCAGCACCAACGAGTGCGGGTCGATGTCGGCCACCATGAAGGCGGGGTGGTTTCCGAAGTACGGCGTGATCGATGGCACAAGCTTCACCGCGATGTCAGCCGCCTGACCGTTGGCGCTGCTATCGCGGTGCAGCAGCCGGATCTCGTCCATATGTGTGTGCCCAAAGATGGCCAGCCGGACCACGTCGGCGTAGTCCAGCAGCGCGTCTGCAAGCTCCGTGTTGGCGAGAAACGGGGGCGGTTTCGCCGAGCAGACCTCGTGCGGGCGGAAAACGTACTTCGCGAAGCTCGCATAAACGTCCATACCGGGCGGGATGTGGCCGATGAACCAGACCTGCTCGTGCTCGGCTCGTGCTTTCGCAAGCTGGGTCCGCAACCAGCCAATCTGGTTGGTCTGCGCCGAGCGGTCCTCGGCGCCGCTGCACGGGGCGTACTGGACGGAGTCGAAGATGTCTTCGAGCACGATCAGCCGGCCGCGCCGCAACGGGGGCGGCAACGGTAAGGCTGTAGTCGCCCTCGGGTGAAACGTCCAAGTCGGTCGCGGCTCTTGTGCGCGATCGGCTGTCGGTCGCGACCAAGGTCTCAAAGCTCTTCATAAACGCGCTGCCGGCGGTCTGGCGGTAGTCACCGCAGCCCGAGTCGTTGTTCCCGAGCGCGATGTACACCGGCGTGCGCGGCCACGTGTGCTTTAGCTCCATGCTGACGAAGGCCAAGGTCTTCGCCGCAAAGGCCGAGAGTTCAGCCGGGTTCGCCGTGCGCGCCACATGCTTGAACCGGCACGAGAACTGGTGTGTCAGCAGATCCCCGGAGAGCGAGACAAACACCGGAGCCGGCTGCGCGTCATGCGCCGCTGCGAGCGAGGTCTTCAGGAGGGGCCAGGGCGTGTCCACCCCGCGCGAGCGGCACTCGACCTCCATCGCCGCGCGATCGGCATCCTCTACCAGGTCCGGCGTGGCGTCCAGGATGGCCGGCCAGCGCTCGATCGGCTCGGCCTGGAGCTGCGCGAAAAGGTGGGGATTGTGAAAGGGATCGAAGTGAATATCCGACAGCAGCACGGCCGGAACGGTGGTGCTTTGTCCGGCGGCAGCGACGGTGATCAGAAGCGAAACGCACGCGATCAGCGCGCAAACGAGCTTACGGTGCAACGGTATCTCCGTTTCTCAGCGGTCGGGCCCATTCACAGGAAAGATGCGCATCGGCGCTCACGACAGCATCCATATCACGTACATGGTTCGCATTCCCTTCGATGAGCTTCGGGCGCGTATCGAGCGTATCCTCGTCGCGCTGGGGCTGCCGCGAGATCGCGCGCCTCTCAGCGCCCGCCTGATCGCCGAGACCGACCGCGACGGCATCCGCACCCACGGTATCGCACGCCTGCCGCGCTTCGCCGAGATGGTGAGACTCGGGCGAGTGGTGCCCACAGCCGAACCTGAGCGCGTGGCCTGGTTCGGCGCGCTGGAGCGCTGGACCGGCAACCAGGGCCCCGGCAACCTCGCCGCGCATGCGATGACGGAGCGCGCGGTTGCACTCGCCCGCGAACACGGCATCGGCGCCGTGGCACTGAGCCACACCAACCATTGGCAGCGCGGCGGCAGCTACGGCTGGCAGGCCGCCGAAGCCAACTGTGCGCTGCTCGCCTGGACCAACACCATGCCCAACCTGCCGGCCTGGGGCGCGACCAATCCCACGCTGGGCAACAACCCTCTGGTGATCGCCGTGCCGCGCCCTGAAGCCGGCGAAACTCCGCCATGGAAGCGGACCGGTGGTCCTCGACATCGCGATGAGCCAGTTCTCCTACGGCGCGCTGGCCAGCTATCGTGCCCGCGGCGAGGTTTTACCCTTTCCCGGTGGATTCGACGAAGCCGGCAACCTGACGCACGACCCCGGCTGCTATCGAACGTACCCAACGAGCTTTACCCATCGGGTTCTGGAAGGGTTCAGGGCTGGCCTTTGTGCTCGATCTGCTCGCGGCCATGCTCTCCGGCGGCAAGGCCACACACGACATCGAGCCCGATCCCCTCGCCGAAACCGCTGTCTCGCAGATCTTCATCGCGGTCAGCCCGGAGTCCGTCGGCTCGCTCGAGGAGATGCGCCGCATCGCGGACGGCTGCATCGACTGGCTGCATGCGGCCGAGCCGGTTACGCCCGGCACCGCGCCGCGCTTCCCCGGCGAGGGCACCCGGCGCGTCCGCGACGAGAGTCTCCGGCTGGGCGTGGGCGTGGAGGACGCAGTGTGGGCGACCTTCCAGCAGCTTGAGGCGCCGCAACCGTAACGGCGCTCAACGCACACCCGGCCCCCCGCATCCTACTGCCGTGACATGGCTTTCAAGCCAAAGGAGGACTTCTATGAAACGTGCCATCTACTGGGGCACCATCATCGCAGGCGTGGTCGCCGCGTACCTGATGTACCGTCGCGGCGAGCCGATCGGCAGCATCGCCCAGAAGGCGATTGGCAATCCCGTCGGCACGCTTCTGCATGAGGTCAAGCAGACCGTCTAGCGTTTCAGGCCCGTTCCAAGGGCTACATCACGGCAGCCGAGGTTGCGGCTCATTAAAATAGGGGAAGTCAACGTAAGGACTTCACCCCATGAGCGCAACCTCCACGCCCGCCTTCGCACAGCTTGAACTCGCCGCGCACACCGCCGGCATCACCCTCAGCCCTCTCGACCCCGGCACGTCGTTCAACGGCGAACCGACCACGCGCTATGGCATGACCATCGCCGCGCGGCCCGACCGCGGGCTCGTACTTGAGCTCGGCGCGAACTTTGACGCCTCGCAGTCGCGCTACGCCGGTGAGCTTGCCACCTTCTTCAGCGAGACCGCCGAACGCCTTCGTAACCCGCGCCCCGACTGCTACCTGACGCTGCTGGGTCTGCCGCTCTCGTTCGGGCACTTCGCCTGGCCATTCCACGGCTCCACATCGGGGGCCGACACCTTCATCGTGCACGGCGAAATCCGCCTCGAGACCGGCGCGGAAGCCATCCTGCACGCCAAGGTCTCTGCCTCGCTCACCCAGACATTCGCTGACATCGTCAGCGCGTTGCAGCAGCCCTTTACCGAAGGCTTCATCTACAACGCCGTCCGGAAGACGCTGGACCAGGGCCAACTCGAACTCGTAAAGAGCGGCAATCGCCAGCCTGTGCCCGTCACGACGCGCTACTACTCCGCGAAGCAACAGCGCTTCGTGTTCAACGACACCACGCCCGAGCAGCGCAAGCAGTTCCTCGCGGGTCACGTCTTCTGGTTGAGTCACGTCCTCGGCGGCGATGCCCCTGTTTGGATCGCCGATCCGCGCGACGCGCAGTACCTCAACACGACGGTCGATGACCTGAAGCGCGCCGCCGCGGAGCTAGCCAGGGACGGCATGCTGCAGCTCGAAGGCTCTCGCGCAGTCGCCACGCCGAAGCTGATCGAGCAACGCCCGCAGTTCGAGGCCGAGGTCGCCGACGGCCTCAACTTCATCAAGCCCAGCTTCAACGAATCGATGCGCGCCGGCCAGACGAACATGTAAGCGGTCCGCGCCTAGTCGTCCCGCAGCCGTTCTTTCCAGTACTCAATCGCCGCGGTCTCGCTCGCAGGAAAGGTCAGATGACCTACCTTGCGCCCGGGCCGCGGCTCTTTCCCGTAATCATGCCGATGCAGCTTCGGAAAGCGGGCCGTCTCTTCAATCGACGGCATGTTGCCGATACAGTTCAACATCACGGTCGGCAGGCTCCGCGTCGACCCAAGCGGCAGATCAAGCAGCGCGCGGAGATGGTTCTCGAACTGTGACGTCGCCGCACCCTCGATCGTCCAGTGGCCCGAGTTGTGTACCCGCGGCGCCATCTCGTTGGCGAGCAGCTTTCCCCCGACGTTGAAGAACTCCACCGCAAGCACACCAACGTAGTCCAGGTGCGTCAGCAACTCGCGCATGTAGCCCTCTGCGAGCGGCTGCAGCGTTGCGCAGTCGCACGGCGCAATCGAGGTACGCAGGATGCCGTCGCGATGATGGTTTTCGGTCAGCGGATAAGACATGATCTCGCCTGAACCATTGCGAGCCGCGATGAGGCTGACCTCAGACCGAAACGGCACCATGCCCTCAAGAATGCAGGGCACCTCGCCGGCTTCGATCCACGCCGCTGCGGCCTCGCTACGATGCGCAAGCCGCACCTGGCCCTTGCCGTCATAACCCATGCGCCGCGTCTTCAGAATCGCCGGGAGACCAAGCTCATCGATGGCATGCTCAAGATCGGCAACGCTGTCCACCTGCGCGAATGGCGCCGTACCGATGCCGCACTCGCGAAAAAAGTTCTTCTCCAGAAGACGATCCTGCGCAACGCCGATCGCACGCGCATTGGGATACAGGTTCAACCCTTCCAGCACACTGGCGTCGATGTTCTCGCTCTCCACCGTCACCACATCGACCTGCTCCGCAAACGCATGCACGCTCTTCGCATCAGTGAGGTCGGTCTCGATCAGCGGGGCGACACGCTCCGCGCAATCACCCGGCGACCCCGCACAGATCACCTCAACATGCCGTGCTTCGGGAAGCTTGAACGCAAGCGCAGGCACGGCCTCGGCCAGCATCAGCGCAAGCTGACCGGCGCCCAGCACGCCCACGCGCAACGCCTTGGAGGTCTGCTCAGAGCTCATGCGCGTGGGTCAGCCTCAGCGAGCACAGCGTCAGTTTGCGCCTTGCGATGCGCCTCGAGCCGGGCTGCAAGCGCGTCATCTTGCAACGCCAGGATCTGCGCGGCGAACAGGCCCGCGTTCTTCGCGCCCGCGTTGCCAATCGCAAACGTCGCCGTAGGCACACCTCCTGGCATCTGCACGATTGAAAGCAGCGAATCCAGACCCTGCAAGGCCTTGCTCTGCACGGGCACGCCCAACACCGGCAGCGGCGTAAGCGCGGCGATCATGCCCGGCAGATGCGCCGCGCCGCCCGCACCAGCGATGATCACGCGCAGCCCACGCTCGCGAGCGCTCTTGGCGTACTCGAACATCTTCTCTGGCGTGCGATGCGCGCTGACCACCTCAGCCTCATACGCCACGCCCAACGCATCCAGCGCCTGCGCGGCATGCTCCATCGTGGCCCAGTCAGAACGCGAGCCCATCACGATGCCCACAAGCACCTGCAACCTGTTGGTTGTCACTCAGCGACTCTCCGCGGACCCGCGCGGCCATTGGCGCAACACCTCAACAAAGGCCTGCTGCTCCAGCGCCTGCACGCGGTCCTTCAAAGTCTCTACTGTATCGCCTTCCAGCACGGGGGTGCGCATCTGCAGCACAATCGGCCCCGCATCTACCTCTTCCGTGACCTGGTGAATGGTGCAACCGGTCTCGCGCACACCGGACGCCAGCACCGCCGCGTGCACATCGCGATTCATCAGGCCGGCAAACGCCGGCAGCAGTGATGGATGCACGTTCAGGATGCGTCCGCGCCAATCCTCGATGAAGCTGTGCGAGACGATGCGCATGTAGCCGATCATCAGGATCAGCTCGACCTCGGCCTCTTCAAACGCGCGCGTCACCTCCGCGTCGAACATCTCGCGCTCAAGCCCGCGTGGGCTGATGACGAGCGTGTCGACGCCCGCTTCACTCGCACGCTCGAGAATGTACGCTCCGGGCTTGTCGGAGATCACGAGCGCAAGCTCAACACCGGGCAACTGCCCCTTCGCAAGCGCGTCCAGAACGCCCTGCAGCGCCGTTCCCCGCGTCGATCCAAGCACGCCGACACGCAACGAACCCTCGCTCATGCGGGCAAGCTCCGGAGCGAACGCATGTGATGCACACGCCGCGCAAGTGCATCTGCGGTACCGATGTCCTTGCGATGAAAGAACGGTCCGGGGATAATGCTCGCGAAGCGCTCGCAGAGGTCCTCCGCATCCGCGATGCTCGACCCGCGCGCCACGACGGCAACCGTGCGCGACCCCGTCGCGATCAACTCGCCCGCACGCACATCCACCGCCGATAGAAAGAACGAAACACCCGGCAGCAACGTATCGGGCAGGCTCACCCCATCACCCTTGCGGGGCTTATCCGGATACCCCTCCGGCACCACGTACTTGCACACACTCGCCTCGGGCAAAAACGCCGTGTGCAGCTCTTGCGAGAGTGCCATCCGTGATCGCCTTGAAGATGCTCAGCAGATCGGTATTGAGCAACGTAAGCAGGTTCAGCGCCTCAGGATCGCCAAAGCGCGCGTTGTACTCGATCAGGCGCACGCCATCGCGCGTCGCCATAAAACCGCCATACAGGACGCCGCGATAAGGCTCGCCACACTCTTCCCGCAACGCTGCGACGGTGCGCTCGTTGATGTTCTGCGCCTCAAGCACGTCGGGCAGAGTAAGGAACGGCAGCAAGCCGTCCGCACTGGTGTATGAGCCCATGCCGCCGGTGTTCGGCCCGCGATCCCCTTCGAATGCCCGCTTGTGATCCTGCACCGGAGGCATGTGCCGCAACGTGGTGCCATCGCTAAAGCTGAGCAGCGAAAACTCCTCGCCTTCCAGCTTCTCTTCAATCACAAACGGATGGCCCGCTTCGAGCAGTTCACGGCAAAACGCGAGTGATTCTTCCATCGACTGCAGATGATCCCCAAAGACCTTGACGCCCTTGCCCCCGGCAAGTCCATCATCCTTGATCACATGCTGGTCGCCAAGCTCGCGAAGATAGCCCTCCGCCTTCTGCAGCACCGATTCCACCGACTCATCCAACCCCTGCCGAAACCGCCGGAACTTCGGATTACCCGGAATCCCATACTTCTCCAGCAGGTTGCGAGCGAAGCCCTTGCTGGACTCGATGCGCGCGAGCGCCTGCACAGGCCCCACCGTGGGCACATCCGTGGCCCACAAAGCGTCCGCGACACCCGCCGCAAGCGGAGCCTCAGGACCGATCACAGCCAGGGTCGCCATCTGCTCCTTTGCAAACGCTGCAATGGCGGCACCGTCGATCATTGAACCGGTCGCATAACGGCGACAAAGCCGCTCGATGCCGGGGTTGTGTGCATTCGAAAAGCAGAGAAGATCAGGGCTCTGTGGCGATCGCGCCAGCGTGACCGCAATCGCATGCTCACGCGCACCGGAGCCAACGATAAGAACCGTCTCCCTCACGCGCGTGCCCTGTCTGCAATCGCCTGCACGACCGCGTCATTCAGCGGTCGCAGATCAGGTGCAAAGCTTTCGCCGGTGATGCTCTCGAAGAGTTGGATGTACCTGGACGCAAGCTCCGCAATCAGATCGTCCGGCGGCGTAGGCAGCACTGCATCCTTGTATGGATCGCAGCGCTCGCGGAACCACAACCGGAAGAACTCCTTGTCGATCATGTCGGGTTCGCGCCCCTCGCTCATCCGCTGCTCATAGCTTTCCGCGATCCAATAGCGGCTCGAATCCGGCGTGTGAATCTCGTCGATCAAGCGAATCTGCCCATCGCTGTCCACGCCGAACTCATACTTCGTGTCCACGAGCATCAGTCCGCGTTTCGCGGCTGTCTCCTGCCCAAAACGGAACAGGCTCAGTGTCGCGTCCGAACAAAACTCCCACTGCTCTCGCGTAAGCCAGCCTTCGGCCACGATCTCCTCAGGCGTGATCGGCCGATCGTGCGGACGTCTCTTTGGTGGTGGGCGTAAGGATTTGCGTCCGGCAGCGGCTCGTTCTTACGCATCCCCTCGCGCAGGGTCACGCCGCCAAACGCAGCGCTCGCCGCTGCGATACTTCGTCCAGATCGACGTATCGGTCGAACCGGTCAGATACCCGCGCACAACAAACTCAATCGGCAGCACGCGACACTTGCGCGCGAGCAGCGCATTCGCATGTGGGCTCATGATGACGTGGTTGGGCACAAGCTGCTTTGTCTGCTCGAACCAGTACAGCGACGTGCGGTTCAGCACCTGCCCCTTATACGGAATCGCCCCCAGCAGACGATCGAATCCGCTCTGACGGTCCGTCGTAATCAACAGCAATCTGCCGCCCGGATCACCCGGCGCAAGGTCGTACGTATCGCGCACCTTGCCCACGTACTTCGTCGCACCTTCAATCGAGCAGATCGGTCGCCGTAAGGCAATGCGGAATAGCGTCCAGCAAGGCCTGGCGCGGCAGCGGGCTCATGCTTTGGCTCCCGTGTAACGCACCCCGCTGGCGTTCGCCTCCACACGCCCCAGCTCCCACACACGCAGATGCGGGTACGGCTTCAGCAGTGACGCAATCTGCTCCTGCAATCCCGCAGGCGCAATGATCACCAGCCCCACACCCATGTTGAACGCACGGAACATCTCGGCATCGGGGATGTTGCCCAAGTGCTGCATCATCGTGAACACCGGCTGCGGCGTCCACGTGCTGCGATCGATCACCACGCCCAAACCCTGCGGCAAAATGCGCGGCACGTTCTCCGTCAGCCCACCGCCCGTGATGTGCGCCATGCCCTTCACCGGCACGCCTGCCTCGAGCAGCGCGCGCACAGGCGCAACGTAGTTTGTATGAGGCGCGAGCAGCGCATCCGCCAGCGTCGGTCCGCCAAGCTCCGTAGGTGCACCGTTGATGTCCGCGCCGGCGATCTCAAAGAACAGCTTGCGCGCCAGCGAATATCCGTTCGTATGCAAGCCGCTGGAGTTAATCGCGTACAGCACATCGCCGGGCTTGATATCCGCTCCGGTGAGCAGCTTGCTGCGATCCACCACGCCTGTGACAAACCCGACCACATCCAGGTCGCCCTTCGAGTACACCGACGGCATCTCCGCCGTCTCGCCGCCCACCAGCGCGATGCCCGCCTCTTCGCAAGCGGCGCTCATGCCGCGCACCAAGGCCTCGATAACGTCGGGCTCCACCTTGTGAACGCCGAGGTAGTCAAGAAACGTAAGCGGCTTTGCACCCATGACGACGATGTCGCCCGCAACCGCCGCCACCAGGTCACGGCCAAGGTCCTCATACCGCCCAGCCATCACAGTCACCAGCGTTTTGGTGCCGCAGCCATCGGTGCTCTGCACCATCACGGGATCCTGCATGCCCTTGATCGCATCACGCGAGCGAATACAACGAACCGAAAGCGCCAAGCTGCGTCAGCACGGCCGGCCCATGCGTTCGAGCCACATGCTGTTTCATGCGGCGGACCGCCTCGTTCCCGGCCTCGATGTCTACGCCTGCGCTCTTGTAATCAACCGTGGTGCTCACCTGTCTAGCCTACCCGACCCACCTGCGCGCATTGTCAAACAGCCTCTGCCACGGGCTCGCCGGCAGCCGCCGCGTCCACGTATTTTGCAGCGCCAGCGCGATGCGCTCCGGATGCGGCATCAGGATCAGCGCGCGCCCGTCCGCTGCTGGTCACGCCCGCAATCCCACCCGGCGACCCGCTCGGGTTCAGCGGATACTGCTCCGTCACACGTCCATACGTGTCGATGTAGCGCAGCGCGACCAGTTCATCCGGAGGCGCGAAGCTCGCATGGCCTTCCCCGTGCGCGACCACGATCGGTACCCGCGCACCGGCCATATCGCGAAGAAAGATCGAGTTCGTCGCCGGGATCTCCGTCATGCACAGCCGCGCTTCAAACCGTGCAGAAACGTTGCGCTCGAAGCGGGGCCAGTTCTCCGCACCGGGGATGATCTCGGCCAGTTGCGCCATCATCTGGCAGCCGTTGCAGATACCCAGCGAAAACGTATCCGGCCGCGCGAAGAACTCGGCGAACTGCGTCCGAAGTCGCTCATTGAAGAGCACCGTCTTCGCCCAGCCCGATCCTGCACCGAGCACATCGCCGTACGAGAACCCACCGCACGCAGCCAGCCCGATGAACTCCGCCAGCGAGCGGCGCCCGGCCAGCAGATCGCTCATGTGCACATCCACCGCACGTGAAGCCCGCGCGATCGAAGGCATACGCCATCTCATTCTGCCCATTGACGCCCTGCTCGCGCAGAATCGCCACCCGCGGCCGCCGCGTGTTGACGAACGGTGCGCTCACACGTTCGGTCAAATCGAACGGCACCTGCACGGTGAGGCCTGGCCGGTCAGCATCCGCTAGTAGCGCAAACTCCTGCTCGGCACAGACCGGGTTATCGCGCAGGCTCGCGATCTGAAAGCTCGTCTCCGACCACATCTGGTGCAGCGTTGTCCGCTTGTTGCGGTACAGCTCGCGTGAACCCACGCAGAAGATCAACTCATCGCTCGGGATTGGCTTGCCTATGGTCCGCGCGGCCACTCCGGCCTGCGCCAGGAATGCGCACACGTACTCCCGGTCGCGCGCACGCACCTGGATCACCGCCCCCAGTTCCTCGGTGAACAGCACGCGCAGCGGATCTACGAGCGGGTCGCGGATGTCATTCGCCGGCAGATCGATGCTGATGCCCGTGCGTCCTGCAAACGCCATCTCCATCACGGTGACAAACAGCCCACCGTCGGAGCGGTCGTGGTACGCCAGCAGCTTGCGTTCGAGGTTCAACTGCTGCACGCGCCTCGAAGAAGCTCTTCAGCACCATCGGCCCGGGCGTATCCGGCGTTCGCTCGCCTATCTGCTGATACACCTGCGCGAGGCACGACCCGCCGAGCCGATTCCGTCCCTCACCCAGGTCGAGCAGCAGCAGCACCGTGTCTTCGGTGGTCTGCAGTTCCGGCGTGAGCGTGCGGCGCACATCGCGCACCGGCGCAAACCCGGACACGATCAGCGACAGCGGCGACATCACCGACTTCGCCTCGCCGTTCTCCTGCCAGCGCAGCTTCATCGACAGCGAATCCTTGCCCACCGGGATCGTGATGCCCAGCGCCGGACAAAGCTCCATGCCCACCGCATGCACCGCGTCAAAGAGCTTCTGGTCCTCGTTGCCCTGACCCGCCGCGGCCATCCAGTTCGCCGAAAGCTTGATGTCCGAGATGCGCTCGATCGCCGCACCCGCAAGGTTCGTGATCACCTCGCCCACCGCCATGCGCGCCGCAGCCTTGGCGTCGATCAGTGCGAGCGGCGTACGCTCGCCCACGGCCATCGCCTCGCCCGCGGCTTCAAGGCCATCCGCGCAATCAAATGACCGCAGCGTTACCGCGCAATCCGCCACCGGCACCTGCCACGGCCCAACCATCTGGTCCTGCACAACAAGCCCGCCAACCGATCGGTCACCAATGGTGATGAGAAAGTTCTTCGAAGCAATCGTCGGGAAGTCTTAGCAGCCGCTCTACCGCGTCCGCGATCGTGACGCCGCTCAGGTCTACCCGCCGCGTGGGCAGCGCCACGTGCTCGAATCTCCGCTCCGTCTTAGGCGGCTTCCCGAACAGCACGTTCATCGGCAGATCAATGGGCTTGTCACGATCCTCCGGGCCGCTCTCCAGGACGAGACGCTTCTCTTCCGTGCCGTATCCGATGACCGCAAACGGGCAGCGCTCCCGTGTGCAGAGCTCTTCAAATACCGTCAGATCGTCGCGGCGCAATTGCGAGCACATACCGCTCCTGCGACTCGTTGCACCACGTCTCCAGCGGACTCAGACCGGCTTCGCCGCGGGGAATCGCGTTGAGATCGAAGACGCCGCCCAGACCGCCATCTTTCACAAGCTCCGGAAAGGCATTCGACAGCCCACCCGCACCCACATCGTGAATGAACGCGATGGGGTTGTCGTCGCGCTGCCAGCAGCGGTCGATGACCTCCTGCGCACGCCGCTCCATCTCGGCGTTATCACGCTGCACGCTCGCGAAGTCCAACTCCGTGTTCGTCTCACCACCCGCCTGCGACGACGCCGCACCGCCACCCAGACCAATCAGCATCGCCGGGCCGCCGAGCACGACCAGCGCATAGCCGGGCTTCATCGCGCCCTTCTCCACGTGCTCGGCGCGGATATTGCCCAGCCCACCCGCGAGCATGATCGGCTTGTGATATCCAAAGCGCGTGCCATCCGGCCCGGTCTGCTCGAACGTGCGGAAGTAACCGCACAGATTGGGCCGGCCAAACTCGTTGTTGAACGCCGCTGCGCCCAGTGGGCCTTCGATCATGATGTCCAGCGCGACTCGCAATGTGCGCGGGCTTCCCATAGTCGTCTTCCCACGGCTGACGCGCATCCGGCAACCTCAAATTCGAGACGGTAAACCCCGCAAGCCCCGCCTTCGGCTTCGCTCCGCGTCCGGTCGCACCCTCGTCGCGGATCTCGCCTCCCGCACCTGTGGCCGCGCCGGGCCATGGCGAAATCGCGGTCGGATGATTGTGCGTCTCCACCTTGCACAGGATGTGAATGTCTTCGTTGTGCGCGCGATACTCACCGGTCTTGGGGTCAGGGAAATAGCGCCCGCCCTTGCCGCCGCGAATCACCGCTGCGTTGTCGCGATACGCCGAGAGCACATCCCGATCCTTCGCACGCTCATAGGTGTTGCGGATCATGCCAAACAGGGACCGCTCCGCCGGAACGCCGTCCACCGTCCATCGCGCATTGAAGATCTTGTGACGGCAATGCTCGCTGTTCGCCTGCGCAAACATGTACAGCTCGACGTCCGTCGGATTCCGCCCCAGCGCCGTGAACTCGCGCACAAGGTACTCGATCTCGTCCGGCGCCAGCGACAATCCCAACGTCCCGGTCCGCGTCCGCAATCGCCTGCGCTCCCCGGCCGAGCACATCGATGTGCATCATCGGCTTCGGCGTGTGCTCGGCAAGCACGGCATCCACCAGCGCGGGCTCAGAGCTGAATACGCTTTCTGTCATGCGATCGTGCAGCACCGGACCCAGCCGCATCAGATCGCTCGCACCCTCAATCCGCACCACACGCGCACGCTCAATCTTCGCGACCTCCGCAAAGCCCGTATTGTGCAGAATGTCAGTGGCTTTGCTCGACCACGGCGACTGCGTCCCGGTACGCGGCGCAATCCAAAGACGCGGTCCCGCAGCGAGCTCATACCCCTCGCCCAGCAACTCACGCAACCGCGACTCCGCTAGCGCGCCCTGATGCTCACCGCTCTCCTGCAGCACGTACACGAACGCCGCATCCACCGCGGTCACCGCACGATCGATCGCCTGCAATCGCGCAAGCAGTCGCGCCGACTCAAAGCTCGTCAGCGCCGCGGGCCCGGCCAGCACCTCAACGCGGCGCTGCGTGCCCTCAGAGATGGGCGGCAAGGTTTCTGGTGATGTGGCTGGCGACATCTTCGGTTTTACGGGCCGCATCGTTGCGCGCCCGCTCCAGCGTGTTCAGATACTTCCGCGTGATGTCCCCGGTCACGTACTTGCCGTCAAACACCGAGGCGTCGAAGTTGCAGATATCCGGCGCCAGATCCTGCACGCTGGCCTCAAGATCCTTCAGGTCCTGGAAGATCACGCAGTCCGCGCCGATCTCCTCGGCCAGCTCAGGCACCGTCCGTCCAGCCGCGATCAGCTCCGTGCGCGCCGGCATGTCGATGCCGTACACGTTGGGGTAGCGCACCGGCGGCGCAGTGGAGGCCACAAAGACCTTCTTCGCACCGAACTCGCGCGCCATCGAGATAATCTCCCGAATGGTGTTGCCGCGCACAATCGAGTCGTCCACCAGCAGCACGTTGCGGTTCTTGAACTCCTGCGGAATCGGGCTCAACTTGCGCCGCACCGACTGCCTCCGCTGCGCCTGCCCCGGCATGATGAACGTCCGCCCGATGTAGCGGTTCTTCATAAAGCCTTCGCGATACGGCTTGTTCAGCTTGGTCGCGATCTCGAGCGCCGCCGTGCGGCTGGTCTCCGGAATCGGAATCACCACGTCGATCGGCACGTTCTTCCACTCGCGCTGGATCTTGTCCGCGAGCCGCGCGCCCATGTTGATCCGGGCCTGGTACACGCTTACGCCATCGATCACCGAATCAGGCCGCGCCAGGTACACATACTCAAACAGGCACGGGGCCTTGGGCTGCGCCAGCTTGCTCTTCTTCGCCCAGAGCTTGCCCTTGATGTCGATAAACACAGCCTCGCCGGGCTGGATATCACGGTCGAGCACGAAGTCATTCACGCCCAGCGCCACGCTCTCGCTCGCGAAGATGTAATCCTTCTTGCGTCCGTCGGTGCGGTTGCCCATCACCAGTGGCCGAATGCCATGCGGATCGCGGAAGGCCAGCATGCCAACGCCAGCAATCATCGCCACCACCGCATATCCGCCGCGACAACGCCGGTGCACCTCTTCGACCGCCGCGAAGATGTCGGCAGGCTTCGGCACCACCACGCCGCGACGCTGCAGCGCATGGGCGAAGACGTTCAGCATCACCTCGCTGTCGGAGGTCGTATTCAGGTGGCGCTTGTCGTTCTGATAGACGCCCTCGATGATCTCCTGCACATTGGTCAGGTTGCCGTTGTGCGCAAAGACGATGCCGTAGGGCGAGTTCACATAGAACGGCTGCGCCTCGGCCACAGACGCGCACCCAGCCGTCGGGTAACGCACATGGCCGATCCCCATCGTGCCCAACAGCCGCGACATATTCGTCGCGTTGAAGACGTTGGTGACCAGCCCGTTCTCTTTATGCAGGTAGAAGCGGTCCTGATAGCACGTAGCGATACCGGCGGCGTCCTGCCCTCGATGCTGCAGCATCGAAAGCGAATCGTAGATCACACCGCTGACCGGGTGGTGTCCAAAGACCCCGACGATCCCACACATAGTTCTCTGTCCCTGCCCAGCCGCGCTCGTGCACCGACGCAGACACCCTTAGCATCTCACGTCGCCGATCCACCGCGTCCGCTGCTGACGGCAGTGATTGGATGAGCCAACCGCAGCGCGGTTGCGGAACCGCCTGGCTATCTCGCTGCGCGCCTCTGGCTTTTGGCCTCCGCGCTTCGCGCCGCGCGCGCGGGCGAGGAACTGGCCTTTCTGGTCCCTCTCTTCTCTCCGGCCCCGGCTCTGCCCTTGCCGGCGAGCTTCGCCGCCTTCTTCTTCCCGGACTTCTTCACCGCCGCCGGCTTCACATCCGCGGCCAGCGCCTCGCGATAAAGCCCCAGCTTGCGGTCCCGCTCAGCCAGCCAGCGTGACCGTAAGTTCGTGCGATTTGCCCAGAAAACGCTTGGAAGCCCGTGCCAACTCGAGCAGATCGTGCCATTGCCCGCCGGCCTCCTGCAGCGACTCAAAGTGCTCGGCGGCCGTCACGCTCGCCTGGCTCTCAGGAGCGGTCTCGGCCAGGTACCGTGCCGCCTTTGCGGCCTTGCGAACGCTGTGCAGCGCGTCCTCATCCAGTGCCTCTACGCTCTCCCGCTCCAGCAGATGATCGCGCTCCAGCAACGCCTGTGCGTGCTGTAACAGGGTCTCCACGGGGATCGGCAGATCTTCCGCCGCCCGCAGCACCTTCAGCAGATCCTCAGCCGCGACCGCCGCTCTGGCCTGCCGCTTCTTCAGCAGCTTCAGCAGGTCGGCCGCCGCATCGTCGCGCTTCTTCCCAAGATGATCCCGGAGCGCGCCCGCGCCTTTCTGCAGCGGCGAAACCGCCGGGCCTGCGCCATCTGCCCCGTTCAACGTACCCGGCGCCTTCGCGAGTCGACTTCTTGCGGCCTCCCCGCTTTGCCGCCTTCTCCGCCCCGGAGCCGTTCTGCGATGCGTCCAACGCCGGGGGCTGTTCCACGTCCGCGTACTCGTCCAGCAGCTTGCGGTGTACGTCGAAATCCCGGACCTCGCCGGCCGCCCGCCGAAGCTTCTTCAGCTCCTTCAGCAGCACATCGGCTTCGTCGCGATGCTCCGGGATCTCCGGGAGCTTCGACAACAGCAGCAACTCCGCCTCGACCCGGCGCGTCTCCGTCCGCAGCTTGTGAACCGGCTTGTGCCCAGGGTCGGCGAGACACACCGAAAGCGCTGCCTCCAGCGCCGTCGTATGCTCGCGTAAAACCTGGACCGGATATGTCGTTTCAGAACTCATTGCACCCCATCCGATGCACCAGACTACCCCTCGGAACGCCTGCGCTCCAACCCATCCCGACCTTCGGACGGCGATAAGATAAGCCTCGACGTATGACTGATCTGTCCCTGACTCCCGGCGCACAGAGCCCCGCACCCGCTGCTTCCGGCCCCTCGTCGCCATGCGGCCCCACCGCCGCGTCCCCGACGCCGCGGCCTGAAGCCGTCACCCTTCGCCGCGCGACCGAGGGCGACGCCGAGGCCCTTGCCCTCATCGGCGCGGCCACCTTTCTCGAAGCGTTCACCTGGATGCTGCCCGGGGCGGACATCATCGCCCACTGCCGCAAGAACCACACGCCCGAGGCCTACCGCGCCTATCTCGCGCAGCCGAGGACCCGAATCATGCTCGCCGAGGCCGCACCCGGCGGCGCGCCCGTCGGCTACGCCATGCTGACCGAACCGGAACTGCCCAGCATCGTCACCCACCCGACCGACATCGAGCTCAAGCGCATTTACCTCTTTTCCCGCTTCCGCTCCGCCGAAACCCCCGTCATCCGGCTCTCTGCCGACCGTGAACCCGAGGCCATCCCCGGCCTGCGCGCCGGCCAGGCCCTGATGGACGCCGCCGTCGCTGACGCCCGTGCGCTCGGCTGCACGCGCCTGCTGCTCGGAACCCACGCCGGCAACCTCCAGGCCATCGACTTCTACCGCAAGAACGGCTTCTCCGAAGCCGGCACGCGCACCTTCCAGGTCGGCACGCAGATCTGCTGCGACCTGATCTTCGCCAAAGCCCTTTAACTTGGCCGGGACCACCGAAGTCTGTCATCTCGACCGAAGCGCGCAGCCGCGAAGTGGAGAGACCTGCGCATCGCCCCGGCCACAACCCAACTCCGAGGCCCATTTGCAGCTGACCCGTCCTACAGGCCCGCCCCGCCGCGCCTCTGCTCCCCGCACCGGCACAAGAACGCCCACCACCGAACCCGGCTTCCTCAATCCGAACCGCCAGGTTGTGGAGCGCGCCACCGGCGCCCCGTCCACCGCGCGCGAGGGTCAGAACGTCTATGCGCTGCGCTGCCGTGACTGCGGCCACACCTACGGCTGCAACGGTCTCGACATCAAGGAGCGCCGCTGCCCGGCCTGCCAGGGCGGGGTGCCTGGGGAGCCCCTGCGAGCACCGCAACCGGGCCTGTTCGACTGAGCCGCCGGCTTTCCCAGCGACCTCCCGCGGCTGGCCGGTGACCCCTCACAAATCGCGGTTCGTTACCTTTGCCGCCGGTCTAAGTTACTGATTTCAGGGCACCAGTAACCGAATCTCACTCCTCCGTCACGTGACTCCCACGCAAGGCAGAATCGATCACCCGATCAGGTGATCCCCGGCTCCTCTGCCGTGCCATAAGGTCGCTGGTGTTCGAAGAAGGTTTCGAGCGCGCGAACATCACGAAGAATGACGCGCACAGTACGAGAGGAACTTCGATGACGCAACGTTATTTTCGCCACAGTGCCATGTGGGGCCGCGCGGCCCTACTGCCCTGGGCACTGCTTTTGAGTGTCGCTCCCACACTCGCCCAAACCAAGATGTCGCAGGATCTGAAGTCGGCACGCAGCTCCGATCAGGTGGACATCATCGTGCAGTTCAAGCGGACTCCCACCGCCGAGCTGCACAAGCACGTCCTGAGGCACGGAGGCGCGTTCAAGCGCGAACTCGGCCTTGTGAGGGGCGGTTCCTACAAGGTTCCCGCCTCCGTCCTTGCGGAGCTGCAGAACGATCCGGACGTCGCCTACGTCTCGCCGGATCGCCCCCTCCGCACCACCTCTGCGCCTCCGCCCCCAAACGGTCCGGCGCTCGACTTCCACCGTGAAACCATCGACCTGCCCGCCAACAGCAACCTTGACGGCACCGGCATCGGCGTCGCTGTCATCGACAGCGGCATCGCCCCCAGCACGGACCTGACAGGCAGCCACATCGTCTACAGCCAGGACTTCACCGGGACCGGCACCGCCAACGACACCTACGGCCACGGCACCCACATCGCCGGCATCATCGCCGGCAACGGCGCCTCGTCCACGGGCACGCAGTACACCTACACCTTCAAGGGCATCGCCCAGAATGTGAACCTGGTGAACCTGCGCGTGCTCGACGCGAACGGCTCCGGCACCGACAGCGAGGTGATCGCCGCCATCAACCAGGCCATCGCCCTCAAGAGCAAGTTCAACATCCGGGTCATCAACCTCTCGCTCGGTCGCGGGATCTACGAGAGCTACACGCAGGACCCGCTCTGCCAGGCCGTGGAACAGGCGTGGAAGGCCGGCATCGTGGTCGTCGTCGCCTCGGGCAACGAAGGCCGCAACAACAACGCCGGAACCTACGGCTACCTCACCACTACCGCGCCGGGCAACGACCCCTACGTCATTACCGTGGGCGCCATGAACACCCAGAACACCCCTTCGCGCGGCAAGGTTGTGCCCGCGTCCTACAGCTCCAAGGGCCCCAGCCTCGGCGACTTCATCGTCAAACCGGATCTGGTCGCTCCTGGCAACATGATCGTGTCCCTCTACAGCAAGGGTCAGACCTTGTCGCAGACGCAGCCCGGCAACATCATCCCGACCGCTCTCTATCAAAGCGGCGGAACCTCTGCCGGTTCGCCCACCTACTTCGCCCTCAGCGGATCGAGCATGGCAGCTCCTATGGTCGCAGCCACGGTCTCGCTGATGCTGCAGCAGAACCCGAACCTCACCCCTGACCAGGTGAAGCTCCGGCTTATGAGCAGCGCCATGAAGGGCATGACCCCGTATAGCTACGCGACGGATGCGACCACCGGCCAGACCTTCGGCGAGCAGGCGGACATCTTCACCGTCGGCGCCGGCTATCTGGACACCGCCGCAGCCCTCGCCAGCACCGTCACCGCTCCCGCAACCGTCGGCAGCGCCATCTCCCCGACGGCAGGCATCGACGGCAGCGGCAACATCGTCATCAGCAACATGTCACAAGCGGTGTACGGCTCTTACGTGCTCTCCGGCACCGACGGCAACGGATTCCCCATCGTGTGGGGCATCAACGCCGCCGAAGTCGCAAACGTCGTGCCAGCCAGCGCCCTCGCCACCTCCACAGTCCAGGGCAACAGCGTCCTCTGGGGCACCAGCGTCCTCTGGGGTACCAGCGTCCTCTGGGGCGAGAGTGTCCTGTGGGGCGAAAGCGTCCTCTGGGGCGAGAGCGTCCTCTGGGGCGAAGGCGCAACCGCCAGCGACAGCTTGTAACCCGCGAAACGGCTCGCCCCCGGGCAGCCGGTAACCCATTCACCAAGCCGCCACAGCCCCGAAATGGGCACAAAAAACGAGAGCGGTGAACCGAAGGGCGGACGCCAATGCGCGTCCGCCCTTCCTCCCTTTCTAGACCGCCCGAGCCCTCCCGCATGGACCCGGAATTTGCCGGCAGCCCCTGCGTCGCATCGAACCGTAAATGGCTGAAAGCTCCAAAGCCTCGGTGATCGGGGCCGTCATTGCGAACTTCGCCATCGCAGCCGCCAAACTGCTCGCTGCGGGCGTCGGCAAAAGTTCGGCGATGTTTTCAGAGGGCGTGCATTCGCTCGTAGACGGCATCAATGACCTGCTGCTCCTCTTCGGCCTGCACCGCAGCAAACGCCCAGCCGACGAGCAGCACCCCTTCGGCTACGGCAAGGACCTCTATTTTTGGGCCCTGATCGTCTCCTTCTCGGTCCTGACCCTCGGCGGTGGCGTCACGGTGCTCGAAGGCATCCGCAGCATCGTCCACCCGCAGCCGATCCATCGCGCCGGCTGGGCTTACGGCGCGCTGGCCTGCGGCGCCGCCTTCGACGCCGGCAGTTTCATCTACGGTATCCGGCAGTTTCGCAGGCAAAACCAGGGCAAGCGCTTCCTCGAAGCCATTCGCGAGACCAAGGACCCCGGCTCACTCATGGTCATCGTCGAGGACTCCGGCGCCTTCATCGGCGAGGTCCTCGCCGCGTTTGGCGTCTTTGCCTCGACCCACGGCTGGGCCGCCGGCGACGGCCTCGCGTCCGTCCTGATCGGCTGCCTGATGGGCGTCATCGCGGTCTTCCTCATCCTGCAGACCCGGGATCTCATCGT
Organism: uncultured Verrucomicrobiae bacterium; assembly: GCA_963795955.1. Classification (GTDB taxonomy): domain Bacteria; phylum Acidobacteriota; class Terriglobia; order Terriglobales; family Acidobacteriaceae; genus Granulicella. The sequence continues at coordinate 195,312 of CAWCJK010000001.1, read as the reverse complement.
CGGCGAGGGTGTCGAAGACGAGATCAGCCGTGCCATCCGCGAGCTGGCCGTCGGCGAAGACAAGTTCATCTCCGTCCGCGGCGCCCACACCATGCACTTCGGGCCGGAAACCGTCCTGGTCACCTTGGAGGCTGTCTTCGACCCCAACCGCTCGGCCGGCGATCTGATGGAAGCCGTCGATCACATCCAGCGCAGCATCCGGGAGCGTTTTCCCGCCGTAAAGTTCATCTACATCGACCCCGAACACGATCATCCCCGGTGACTTCCGGAGCCGACATCTTCTCGTCCAGATTCCCGCATCTTTCGGCCGAGTTTCGCGTCTAACCGTATGGTAGACTGTGTTGCGCTGAAGAATTGCGCCTTTGAGTTGCCGAGTTTGCTTCGGGTTTGGTGATCGTTTTCGGAACCCTGCTGTTCATGAGAGGTCCCGATTGGTATCGACACCCCGCCCCAAACAAGCTCCGCCTGCGCCCGCGGCTTTGACCGCACCCCTTCTCTCAGCGATCCCGCTACAACCCAGGGAGAGCTACGCCCGTGTCCAATCGTGCGAATGCCTTCCAGAAAGATTCATCCTCCCGCGGCATCCTGCCGGGAGTGGCTTTTGAGGAGCACGACGCATCGTGGCTGAAGAGATCGATAAGTACGAAGAAGATGTAGACCGTCTCATTGAGACCGGTAAGGAAAAGGGCTATCTCACCTACGGTGAGGTCAATGATCTGCTGCCCGGTGACATCACCTCCCCCGACGACCTGGACGACCTGCTGACGACCATCAACACCCAGGGCATTGACGTGCTCTCGGGCGATGGCCGCCGCGGCCGTGGCGAGGACCGTGAAGAGGAGGGCGAAGAACGTTCGGAAGACTCCGACGTCGAGCTTGACCTGTCCCCAGGCACGCTGGAAAAGACCAACGACCCCGTCCGCATGTACCTCCGCGAGATGGGTACCGTCCCGCTGCTGACGCGCGAGGGCGAGGTCGAGATCGCCAAGCGCATCGAGCGTGGCCAGATGCGCGTCATGAAGGCGATCTCGCGCTCCCCCATCGTCATCCGCGAGATCACCGCGCTCGGCGAGGACCTCAAGCGCGGCGTCCGCAACATCAAGGAGGTCGTCACCTTCGATGAGGAGGAGCTGACCGAGGAGATCGTGCAGGCGCGCGTCAAAAAGACCGTCAAGCGCATCGACGAGCTCGTAAAGCACCAGCACAAGGCCACGGAGTACCAGGCCAAGGCCGAAGACCCCAAGGCCAAGCCCAAGGAACAGCGCCGCGCGCGCTGGTGCATGGGCCGCGAGCAGGTCTACGTCACCCGCATCGTCCGCGAGCTGAAGTACACCAACGCTCGAGAAGAAGCGGCTGCTCGACAAGGTCAACAAGACCGTCGACTCCATGCGCACGCTGGAGCGCCAGATCCGCTCGCTCGACGCCAAGTACGACGCCTCACGTTCCGAGGAGCTCAAAAAGGAGTACCGCCGCCAGCAGAAGAACTGCCGCACGGACCTCGAGCGCCTGGAGCACGAGACCGGCATCCCGCTCGAACACCTCAAGCGCACCCAGCGCGAGATGGTGCAGGGCGACATGGACGCCGAGCGCGCCAAGCGCGAGCTCATCGAGGCCAACCTCCGCCTCGTGGTCTCCATCGCGAAGAAGTACACCAACCGCGGCCTGCAGTTCCTCGACCTCATCCAGGAAGGCAACATCGGCCTGATGAAGGCCGTGGACAAGTTCGAGTACCGCCGCGGTTACAAGTTCTCGACCTACGCCACCTGGTGGATCCGCCAGGCCATCACCCGCGCCATCGCGGACCAGGCCCGGACGATCCGCATCCCGGTGCACATGATCGAGACCATCAACAAGCTCATCCGCACCAGCCGTCAGCTTGTGCAGGAGCTCGGGCGCGAAGCGAGCTCGGAAGAGATCGCCCGGCGCATGGACATCCCGGTCGCCAAGGTCCGCAAGGTCCTCAAGATCGCCCAGGAGCCCATCTCGCTCGAAACACCGATCGGTGAAGAGGAAGATTCGCATCTCGGCGACTTCATCGAGGACCGCATGGCCGTCAGCCCGTCTGACGCGGTCATCTCGGTGAATCTGAAGGAGTACACCTCACAGGTCCTCCGCACCCTGACCCCACGTGAAGAGCGTGTGATCAAGATGCGCTTCGGCCTCGAGGACGGCTCCGAGCACACCCTCGAAGAGGTCGGCCAGAGCTTCCAGGTCACCCGCGAGCGCATCCGCCAGATCGAGGCCAAGGCCCTCCGCAAGCTCCGGCACCCCAGCCGCAGCCGCAAGCTCAAGGCCTTCGTCGACGGCGTCAAGGAACTCTAACCCCCTCGCATCACCTCAAAGGGCAGGCCAAACGGCCTGCCCTTTTCTGTTCTCCTGCCGGCGAGCCAGGTGCGCCAAACCGCCATCCGCTGACACCAACTGTGCTCGCGCCCGGACACCGCCGATCCGTGACCGGACGGGTCACAGTTCGTCGCGGGAATTCGTCGTGCTCACCGCATCGCTGTTTGCCCACCGCGTGCACGCTTGGCCGCCACATACTCCAGCGCTTCCACCCAGTTCAGGCCTTTTGCGCTTGCCTCGCTCGTGAGTCGTTCGAAGCTCGTTCGATCTGTGTCGGTGGGCAGGGCCTTGCCGAACAGCATCATCACCCGCGCAAACTCGGCGGCTACAAATTCATCCGGCGTTCTTAAAGCCTCGCGATTCATGGACGCCAGCGTAGGAGCATCGATCGGGGTCAGAAAATCACACATCTGGCGGGCATCGCCGACGACGGTCACACCCGCCACGTTACCGCCGTGCCCATGGCGCGTGGGTTCACGGGCGTAGCCTATGAGCAGCCCCTCCGCCAGCAGACCCGCGGTTGCATCTGAAAGGGGGAAAGCACGGTTGGGAGCCTCGAACGATGACGCAGATCCACTCCGACGCCCTTGTCTTTTTCGGCGCCACTGGCGACCTCGCCTACAAGAAGATCTTCCCCGCGCTGCAGGCGATGGTGAAGGACCACGGCCTCGACATCCCCATCGTCGGCGTCGCGAAGGCGGGCTGGAACCTCGACCAGTTCAAGGCCCGCGCCAAGGACTCGCTCGAGCAGCACGGCGGCATCGACCCGGCGCCTGGCCTAAGCTCGAATCCCTTCTGTGCTACGTCGATGGCGACTACGCCGACCCCGCCACCTTCGACGCCGTCCGCCGCGAGCTCGGCAACGCGCAGCACCCCGCCCACTACCTCGCCATCCCGCCCTCGCTCTTCGAGCAGGTCGTGCAGCAACTGGTTCGCTCCGGGTCCGCGAAGGGCGCCCGCATCATCGTCGAAAAGCCCTTCGGACATGACCTCGCCTCCGCGCAGGAGCTCAATCGCGTCCTGCTCTCCGCCTTCCCCGAGTCCTGCATCTTCCGCATCGACCACTACCTCGCCAAAAACCCCATCCGCAACCTGGTCTCGTTCCGCTTCTCCAACCTCCTCTACGAGCCGCTCTGGAACCGCCAGTACATCGAGAGCGTGCAGATCACCATGGCCGAAAACTTCGGCATCCAGGGCCGCGGCAGCTTCTACGACGCCACCGGCACCATTCGCGACGTCATCCAGAACCACATCTTCCAGGTCCTCTGTAATCTCGCCATGGAGGCCCCTGCGCGCCTCGACTCCGAGTCTCTGCGCGACGAAAAGGTAAAGGTTCTCAAGGCCATTCCGCCCATCACGCCCGAGAACCTCGTTCGCGGTCAGTTCCGCGGCTATCGCGATGAGAAAGGCGTCGCGCCCGACTCCAAGACCGAGACCTTCGCCGCGCTGAAGCTCTTCGTTCACTCCTGGCGCTGGGACAGCGTGCCGTTCTATATCCGCGCCGGCAAGGATCTACCTGCCACGTGCCTCGAGATCGTCGCGACTCTCCGCAAACCGCCGACAACGAACATCTCCGAGCCAGACACGCCGCAAAATTACCTGCGCTTCCGCCTCAGCCCGGAGATCGTTATCGCTACGGCGGTCGCCGTCCTGCCGCGCAACGGCAGCGGTCCGCGCCGCCTGGTCGAGATGATCGCGAGCCGGCACCCGCGTCCGGAGGAGATGGACGCCTACGCCCGCGTCCTCGGCGACGCTATCGCGGGTGACACCTCCCTCTTTGCCCGCCAGGACTACGTCGAAGAGGCTTGGCGCATCGTCGACCCGGTCCTCCAAGCCGACACCCCGGTCTACGAATACGACCCCGGCACCTGGGGCCCACCCGAAGCCGAGCAGCGCGTCGTCCCTCCCGGCGGTTGGCACGTGCCTCCGCCAGACCCCGATCCTGCCGACGATTTCATTCCGGACGGCGCGCCCGCACCCACGCACGCCTAACGTCGGTTACCTCCGTCACATTGCCCCTGCACCAAACGTCGATTGTCGACGGCTGTTTCGCGTACGCGGTGATTCTCGCGCGTGGATTTTTACCTGCGCCCGTTTGGCTTCGGTATAAACTTGGGCAACTTTTCAGAACCCCCATCGGACGCCCTCGGGCTCTCGTAAAGCCACCCTCTCCAGGAGACCCTTATGCGTTTCTTCCGTGCCTTGCTAGTGCTGATTCCTCTATTCTTCGCGTCTACCCTGTTTGCCCGGGCCGACGGAGTTGACTTCAACATGGGCGTGCAGGATCCGCCCGCCTGCACGCAATTCTGTGGTTTCAGCTCCAGCCCCTTCCAGTTCAACTTCGGCGCCTGTTTGGACCCGGGTGAAGCGGACGGCTGTCTTTACGGTCAGAACATCACTGGCGGACCCTGGACTTCGATGACCTTCCTGGTCCCCGACACCGGTTACATCGCAGACACCCAGCAGACCGCGTCCTGCAGTACCGGCGGGCTGTTTAGGACGGAGAACTGCCCCCCCGACCCGCAAAACGGCTACTTCGTGCTCACGTTTTCCGACGGAACCATCCAGAACGACCAGGTATTCCTGATCACCGAGACCGGCGTCCCGTACGCAGACTTCCCGACGGTGACCGTGTACTTTAACGGCGGCCCCGCAGCTACGCCTGAACCCAATTCGCTGCTCCTGCTCGCCACAGGTGTTCTTGCGCTTGGCTGGGTCGGCTCACGCAGGCTTGCAGGGCGTCTGCAATAACTCCATCACTCACCTGCCCCTGCGGCGCCGTTCCGGACCGCTAGGACGTGGAGCGGAAGATGCGTCGCACTCTGGCGGTTTTCGCCTGCCTGGTTAGCTTTGTTTTGTCTGCCGCTGCGCAGGGCGATCACCCGCCGCGCGGCGGCGCCAGACACCGTCGATGACCCCACCATTACGCTCGGACACGCCGCCGTCGCACTCTACGGGCCCTGGCGATTTCAAATCGGCGACGACCCCGTCTGGGCCGAGCCGACCTTCAATGACGTCAACTGGGGCACGGTCAATCTCCGTCCGCCCGACGCCCCAGCCGACCCGGACCTCGGTACCGGCAGCGATGTCCCCGGATGGACGGCGCGCGGCTTCCCCACATACTCCGGCTTTGCGTGGTACCGGCTGCGAGTGAACCTCCAACCCGCGCCCGGGCCCCTCTCGCTCAAGATGGAAGGCATCGACGATGCCTACCAGGTCTTCGTCAACGGCCAGCAGATCGGCAGCTTTGGGCGATTCGGCGCGCACCACGTCACCGCCTACACCGACCAGCCCCGCTCCTTCCGTCTTCCCAAAAACATCCGCAGCGGTCCCATCAACATCGCCATCCGCGTCTGGATGGACAGCTCCAGCCGCTTCGAAACACCCGACGCCGGGGGTATGCACGAGCCGCCCGTGCTTGGACTGGCGCCCCATATCGGCGCCTCCGTGCGCCTGGACTGGGACTTCGTAACCCACAACATCGGCAGCGGCTTCCTTGAGGGTCTCGTTCTCCTCCTCGCGCTCGGCGTTTCGGTCACCTTGTTCTGGCTTCAGCACGGAGAGAAATCCTACATCTGGCTCGCCGCCGTTTGCCTGGTCACCCTGCTCGGCAATCTTGTCCTGCAACTCAGCAACTTCACGACGTTGATTCCGCAGACCACCGCCGTTCTGTTGCGCGATGTGCTTTTCGCGCCGCTACGCATCGGCCTCTGGGTGCTCTTCTGGGCGTCCTGGTTCCACCTCGAGTCCGCCGGCTGGATGCGCCGCTCCGTCTGGATGCTGGTTGCGATCCTGGCGGGCGCGACCCTGATGCTGCGGCCTCCGCTCCATGGCCGGGTCATCCCCCTCCACGCAGCCGTCTACCTCCATCCGCTTGTGCTCTGGACCAAGCTCGCGCTTGCCGTACCGCTGCTGATCGTCACCATCATCGGCATCCGCAAGAACCGCTTTGAGGGCTGGCTGGCGCTGCCCGTCATTCTTATCGCCGTCGTCGCCAACTACCAGGTCGAGCTGCGGCTCCTGCACGTCCGCATCCTGTACACCGTTCTCGGCTTCCGGCTCAGCCTCGGCCAGATCTCGACGATGCTGTCCGTCTGCATCGTTGTCCTCATGGTCTCTCGCCGCTTTCTGCATGCGCAGCGCCGCGAGGTGCAATGGCGCCTCCAGGTCGCCCAGGCCCGCGAACTCCAAAGGGTCATCCTTCCCAGCACCCTTCCCCAGGTCCCTGGGTTGGTCATTGAGAGTGAGTACAGGCCCTCGCTGGAGGTGGGCGGCGACTTCTTCCAGATCATCCCCGATCGCTCTGAAAACAGCGTGCTCATCGTCGTTGGCGATGTCACCGGCAAAGGCCTGCGCGCGGGCATGCTTGTCGCCCTCATCGTCGGCGCGGTCGATACCGCTGCCCGGCAGAATAGCGATCCCGGCAGCCTGCTCAACGTCATCAACAACCGTCTCTGCGAACGCGGCTACGCCACCGCTACCTGCCTCATCCTGAAGATCACCGCGGACGGGCTTGTCTCGGTCGCCAACGCCGGCCAACTCCCGCCATACCTCAATGGGAATGAGGTCGAGACCGAGGGCGCCCTGCCCATCGGCACGCTCCCCGACATCGAATACACCACCATGCAGTTCGAACTGAACGACGGCGACATCCTCACCCTGATCACCGATGGAATCGTCGAGGCCCAGGACGAAAAGGGCCAACTGTTCGGCTTCCCGCGGGTAAGCCAGATGCTGCTTTCAGGCGCAAACGCACTCGATCTTGCCAACGCGGCTCAGCGCTTCGGACAGGAGGACGACATCCTCGTCCTTAGGGTCAAGCGCACCGTCTCCACCGGCGCCTTGATCTCCGCCGCCGCCTGAACGAGCATGTCCGCATATCTTCTCCTGTACTCGTCTTCTGGGGGGGACTTACGCCGCCCTCACTATATCGACGAGCGGTGAAACCACATTTCGACAACTCGCCCCCATTTAGTTCTCGCTGCGCTCCGAGCACAAAGGCCCCGGCTGCTGGCACGTACACTGAGAGGCAGAGGCACACGCGATGGCTGACCCCAGCACAAAGAAGATCTCCGCGCGCAACCAGCTACGCGGCACCGTTCAGGAGATCATCCTTGGAACCGTGACCGCGAAGGTCACCGTCACCATCGGCGAGAACACCATCGAATCCGTCATCACTCGCCAGAGTGTAGAAGAGATGGGGATCAAAGTCGGCGACAGCGTGACCGCCGTCATCAAGTCCACCGAAGTCATGATCATGACCGACTGACCAGCCATGACCCCCGACAAAGACCTCCCCATCCTCGAGCAGCAGGAGCAAGCGCTGCGCTTCACCGCGTTCAGCGCGGACACGGCCTGGCAACTCGGCACGCTTCTGCGCTCGGCACTGATCGAACGCAACGCTGGCGGAACCGTCGAGATCGAGCTCGCGGGTCACGTCCTCTTCGCCTGCGCCACCCCCGGCGCGACGCCCGGCCAGGCCAACTGGATCCGCCGCAAGCGCAACACCGTTCACCACTTCGCCCGCTCCACGTACGCAGTCGGGCGCAAGCTGGAGCGCGACGGCGGCACGCTGGAGAGCCGCCACGCGCTGTCGGAAACCGACTTCGCTGCCCACGGCGGCGGCTTCCCCATCGTCCTCGAGGGCACCGGGCCCGTAGGCAGCATCGTGCTTTCTGGCCTGCCCCAGCGCGACGACCACAACCTCGTCATCGATGCCCTCGCCACCCTCCTCGGCGTCGACGTCCCCCGGCTCCCTTAGGCAATGCAAACTGAAATTCGCATCTCGCGTCGCGCCGCAGATCGCCTGCGCGCCGGCCACCTTTGGGTTTACCGGTCCGAGCTCACCGAAGGCGAAGCAACCACAACGGCCATCGCCCCCGGCTCACTGGCTACGGTGCACGACAGCGCCGGCCGCCCGCTCGGTACCGCCCTCTACTCCAGCAGCTCGCAGATCGCTCTCCGCCTCGTCTCGCGAACCCCGAGCCTCACACGCGAGCAGTACCTCGACGACGTACGCCACCGCGTCGCCCAGGCACTCGCGGCGCGCCGCATCGTCGCCCCGGTCAGCGCAGAGCCCGGGCGCGAGACCGATGCACAACGCCTGCTCTTCTCCGAGGCCGACAACCTCCCCGGCATCATCGCCGACCGCTACGCCGACCTCGTGATCCTGCAACTGCTCACGCAAGGCACCGCGCAGGACGATGTACGTTCCGCGCTCGTCGAAGCTCTCCGCGAGCAACTCGCTCCCAACAACGAGCCCCTCACCCTCTGGGAGCGCCCCGATCCGCGCGTGCGCGAACTCGAACAGCTCGCCGCCCCAGCGGAAGGTCCTCTCTTCACCACCGCTCCCGAACCGCCCACGACCACAGCCTTCCACCTCAACGGCCTCGCGTTCGGCTACGACGCCGCCGCCGGCCAGAAGACCGGAGCCTTTCTCGACCAGCGCCTCAACTACCTCGCGGCCGCCGAGTGGGTGCAGCGCTCCGGCCGCACCGGGAACGCGCTCGATATCTGCACCTACCAGGGCGGCTTCGCGCTGCACCTCGCGCGCGTCTGCAGGCACGTCACCGGCGTAGACCAATCACGCGCCGCCCTCGAGACCGCCGACAGCAACCTCGAGCGCAACCGCGCCCAATGCGGCGACGTCGACTGGGTCGAAGCCGATGCCTTCGACCTGATGCGCGCGCTTGACGAAGCAAGCCGCCCAATCCCGCAAGGCGGCAAACCAAAACGCGCCCCAGCCGGTCTCCCCGCGCAGTTCGACGCCATCGTGCTCGACCCGCCCGCCTTCGCCAAGTCAAAGCGAGCCGCCGAGGGCGCCTTGCGCGGCTACAAGGAGCTCAACCTCCGCGCTATCCGCCTGCTCGCGCCCGGCGGCACGCTGGTCACCTGCTCCTGCTCGCACCACGTCTCGCTCGAGGACTTCACCGCCGCCGTCTCGGAGGCCGCCTCCGACGCAGGCCGTCGCGTGCAGCTACTCGAGGTCCGACCCGCCGCCCCCGACCACCCAGAGATTCTGACGCTTCCCGAGACCCGCTACCTCAAGTGCCTCATCTGCAGGGTTGACTGAGAACCGGCGCGCGTGGTCCAACGTACATGGCGTAAGCAACGGAGGATCTCTGCAAGTGAACGATACCCGGAGGTGGATGCGCGTGGCTGCTGTGCTTGGCGCAAGTGCAATGACGATCGGCAACGGCGCGCAGGCGCAGGGCAAAGCAGCGTTCGGGCCTTCCAACCCGTTCTATGCCCCCAGCACGCTGCCCTTCCAGGCGCCGCCGTTCGACAGGATCAAGGACTCCGACTACCAGCCCGCCATCGAGGCCGGCATGGCGCAGCAGCGGCACGAGATCGACGCGATCGCCAACGACCCCGCCGCACCGACCTTCGAGAACACCATCGTCGCCATGGAGCGCTCTGGCCAGTTGCTGAACCGCGTGATGCTCGTCTTCGGCGGCATCACCTCAGGCGAACAACAACCCCACGCTTCAGAAGGTCCAGGAGAACGAAGCCGCGGCCCTCGCTGCTCAAAGCGACTACGTCAACCTCAATCCGAAGCTCTTCGCCCGCGTGCAGGCCCTCTACGACAAGCGCGCCACCCTCGGCCTCGACGCCGAATCCATGCGCCTGCTCGAGTGGGACTACCTGCAGATGGTCAAAGCCGGCGCCAAGCTCAACGAAGCCGACAAGACCAAGCTCAAGAAGCTCAACGAAGAAGACTCCGTCCTGGAGACAGCCTTCACCAACAAGCTGCTCGCCGGCACCAAGGCCGCGGCCTACACCACCACCGACACATCGAAGCTCGCCGGCCTAAGCCCCGCCCAGCTTCAGGCCGCCTCCGACGCCGCCAAGGCCCGCAAGGTCCCCGGCTACGTCCTCCCCCTGCAGAACACCACGCAGCAGCCCGATCTCGCCCAGATGACCGACCGCAGCGCACGCCAGGAGCTCTTCGAGCACTCGTGGACCCGCACCGAACGCGGCGGCGACGACGACACCCGCGCCACCATCGCCCGCATCGCGCAGATCCGCGCGCAAAAAGCCGCTCTGCTCGGCTTCCCCAACTACGCCTCCTGGGTGCTCACCGACCAGATGGCCAAGACGCCCGCAAACCGCCATCGACTTCATGAACGCGGTCGTGCCCGCCTCCGTCGCCAAGGCCCGCGGCGAAGCCAAAGACATCCAGGCTCTCATCGACGCCCAGCACGGCGGCTTCCAGCTCGAGCCCTGGGACTGGAACTTCTACTCCGAGCAGGTCCGCAAGGCCAAGTACGACCTCGACATGGACGAGCTCAAGCCGTACTTCGAGATCAACCGCGTGCTGCAGGACGGCGTCTTCTACGCCGCCAACCAGCTCTACGGCGTCACCTTCAAGGAGCGCCACGACATCCCGGTCTACGACCCGGACGTCCGCACGTTTGAGTGCGACGACGCGAACGGCAAGCCGCTCGCGCTCCTCTACTTCGACTACTGGAAGCGCGACAACAAGAACGGCGGCGCCTGGATGAGCAACTTCGTCAGCGAGTCCACGCTGCTCGGCACGCTGCCCGTCATCTACAACGTCGCCAACTTCCAGAAGCCCGCGCCCGGCCAGCCCGCGCTCATCAGCTTCGAAGACGTCACCACGATGTTCCACGAGTTCGGCCACGGCCTCAACGGCATCTTCGCCAACACCAAATACCCCAGCCTCTCCGGCGCCAACACCGCGCGCGACTTCGTCGAGTTCCCCTCGCAGTTCAACGAGCACTGGGCCACCTACCCGCAGGTCTTCCACCACTACGCCATCAACTACAAGACCGGCCAGCCGATGCCCGACGAGCTCTTCGCGAAGCTGAAGAAGGCCGCCACGTTCAACAAGGGCTACGTCTCCGTCGAAGCGCTCGCCGCCCAGGAACTCGACATGCAGTGGCATCTGCTGCCCGCAGACGCGCCACTTCAGGACGTCGACGTCTTCGAGAAGGCCGCACTCGAGAAGACCGGCCTCGCCATGAAGGAAGTCCCGCCGCGCTATCGCTCCAGCTACTTCCTGCACATCTGGTCCAACGGCTACGCGGCCGGCTACTACGCCTACCTGTGGAGCGAGATGCTCGACGACGACGCCTTCGCCTGGTTCGAAGAGCACGGCGGCCTCACCCGCGCCAACGGCGACCGCTTCCGCCAGATGGTCCTCTCCCGCGGCAACACCGAAGACCTCGAAACCATGTACGAGAAGTGGCGCGGCGCCAAACCCAGCGTCCAACCCCTGCTCAAACAACGCGGCCTCACCGCCGACAGCACCGCGAAGCCCGGACCGACGCAGTAGCGTCCACTGGCGCAGCAAACAAAAAGGGGCACGGCGATCAGCCGTGCCCCTTTTTCATTCAGCGTTCCAGCTCAGCCGCTGTTGCGAGTCGCCCTCCAGCAGCCGCCGCGCCGCGCCATACTTCCGGCTCACATCCTTGGCCTTCACCGGCGGCGTCATATGCAATCTCCAGCATCGCCGTGACCGGCTGCTTCAGCTTCGCCAAGCTCGCCCGCGCGACACCCCAATCCAGCCCCTTACCGGCCTCTGCCTCACCAGGCCACAGTGCTCATCCCGCCCGCCGTTGTTGTCATGCAGATGCAGCTCAACCAACCGGTCGCCAAAGATCTGAAACGCCTCCGCCACGCCGTCCTTCAACGCCGCATCCCGAAACTCATCCAGCAGCCGTTCACGAGCATGGCGGTCATAGCCGGTCTCCTCGGGCATCGTCGGCTGCGTCAGGTGCGCATGCCCGGTGTCCAGGCAGAACCCCACATCATCGAAGTGCCCCACCCGCGTAATCTCCACCAGCCGCGCCGGCGTAGCTAGATCGTTCTGCAGATTCTCCAGCAGCAACTGCACCCCAAGCGGCGTCGCAAACGCCTTCAGGTGCTCAACCGCGGTCAACGACAGATCCAGCGTCTCCGTCGACCACCGGTCGTCCTTCGACCCCAGGTGCAGCACGCAGACTTGAAACGGCACCTGCTCGGCCGCCTCCATCGCGCGCTTCACCTCGTCCATCGCGGCGATGCGCTCGCCCTTGGCCCGGCTCACCAGGTTCAGCGTCGGCGCCGTATGCCGGCTCCACTGCGTCTCCTCCGCCTCCGTAAAGATCGGCATGTGCATCGTCGCGGCGACCGGGTTATTGCGAAACCACTTCGCCACCTCGCGCACAGCATTGCGGTCGGTGTAGTCAAAGTGATGCCGCGAAGCAAACACCTCAATCGCCTCCGCGCCGGCATCGCGCAGAAGCTCAAGAGTGGAAGGCGTCAGTCGATCCTGGAAGAAAAGGTGGGTAGAGATCCCAAACGGCATACCTCTCTACGCTACCGCATCGCACCCCGCGCCGGCTGTGCAACGCCGCGCCACTTCCGTGTAACTCCCTCCGCCCGCCGCCCCGCTCTGCGACGCCTACACGTTCGAGATCGTCTTCGTCGTAACTCCGTCCAGCAGCGTAAGCGTCACTGAAAACGGCTCCGCATAGCTGCACGCCAGGTCCTGCGAGAAAACTCAGCGCCGCCGCCTCGCCCAGCAGCATCGACGAGTCGCTGTCACTGCGCCAATGAATCCCGCCGTGCAGCCCATGCCCAAACGTGATGTTCTCGCGCCAGCTTGTTCAACTCGCCGTTCACCGTCAGCGGCCCCGGCGCTCCCGTTCCCGGCTGCCCCGTCCACGGCTCCAGCGCTGTCCCGTCAAAGTTCGGCATCACCGGGTTCGGCAGCACAAAGTCGCCGTTGAAGAAAAACTTCAGCACCGTGATGCACGCGCCACCCACGCTTCCGTGCCCCGTCGGATACGCCGGATGCGTCGGCGAGCCCTCCGGGAACGGCTGCGACAGCAGAAACGTCTTGTACCGCTTATGGCTCTGCCTCCAGCGCCTTGGAGTGAAACACCAGCGGATCCGGCGACGCCGAAAAGCTCTCCCCATGCTTGATCAGGTGCACCAGCCCTGCGCCCGCCTCGGGCCGGTGGCGCAGATGCAGCACCCACTTCTGCCACCACACCACGTTCAACGCATACTTCGCCACCTGCGCCAGCACCGACGCAATGTCCGGTCCGCCAAACGTGCCAAACGGCTTCTGCGTCTTCGACCCCACGTACGGACTCCCTGGATTGATCAGGCCGGAGTTCGACCCCGCCATCGCATTCAGCACCAGGTACGCCGTGAAATACGCCTGGTAGAGCTCATCCACGTGCGTATACGCGGCCAGCCCACGCCCGTTGTGCAGATACCGCGGCGTCCCATCCTTGCTGTCGGTGAACCCGGTCGCCTTCCCTTGCTGCACCGCAAACCAAGTATCGAGGTCGGTCATGTAATCCACACCGGCCTCATACGTCGTGTACCGCTGATCAAACGGCGCCGCCCCAAAGTTCGTCGGCGTCACCAGGAACTGCGACACATACGGCCCCGCCGTCTCGCCCGCAAACACGCTGCGAAACAGCAGCTCCGGCGTAACCGTCCCGCCCGCCGTCTTCGGCCCCGCATACGTCGGCAGACTCCCCAACTCCTTCGCCGCCGCAATCGCTATCGCATTCGTCGGGTACTCGCTGAACGGCACATCCCGCAGCAGCGAGCACCAGTACATCTCGACCAGCTCCGTCGCATACTCCTTGCTGCTCAGGCTCGGCGCCGCGGGCACCTGCGGCGCCCCAAACAGGCTGTTGTCCGCCCCGACAAACGGATACGCATACGACGCCATCGGCCCGTTGAACTTCGCAGTCCCACCCATCGGAACCGCCTCATAATCAGAAAACTGCCCGCTCTGGCACGCGCTATAAAAGCGTCGCAAACGCCGCCAGATTCACCTTGCCCGGGCTGTCCTGCTGAATCCCCTTCGAGTACGTTCCACACTTGTCCGGCAGATCGATATCGCCGTTCGTCGGCTGACCCGCCGGCGGAACCAGCGCGTCCGCCGTAGCCGCGTTGAACCGCCGCGTGAAGTCATCCAGCACCCGCGGACTTACATCGCCAGGTGCGCAAGGTGCCGGAACCGCAGTTGTGCAGCGTGTCGCCATGTCGCTCTCCTTCGGCTATGCATGGCCCGGGATCACATGCTCCGCGTTCCCAGTTGTGCCAATGAACCGAGGGCAGACGGGCCATCTTACGATGACGCAGATGCTACACCCCGGCGTGAACTCGCACAACCGCCGGCAGTTTGTGAAGGGTGACGGCGCTAGTCCCCAGCCGCCTTCCCATAGCTATGCCGCTTGTCCTGCCCCGCGCTCAACTCCCCAGTCTTCGGATCCACGCGCAATCAACTCACTATCGCCCCACGTCGTCGGCGCATTCTCATCCCGCGCCCCCGCATGCCGCACCGGATACCCCATCGCCCTCATCGCATCGATCGTCCCCACCGGAAACCGCTTCTCAAACTCCAGCACATCCGGCAGGTACTGGTGATGAAACCGCGGCGCATCCGCCGCCGCCTGGATGTCCAGCCCGTTATCCACCACCGAAATCAGATCGTTCGCCACCGTCGTGATGATCGTCGCGCCACCCGGCGACCCAAGCACCAACCGCAGAGTCCCCACCCGCTGCATACGCCCGTTCTTCTCCACACTCGGCTCCGCCACAATCGTCGGCGTCATCGAGATCAGCGGCCGCTTCCCCGGCCCAATCGCATTCGCCGGCCCCTGGATCAGCCCAAACCCATTCGGCACGCCCATCTTGCTCGCGAAGTCGTCCATCTCATCGTTCAGCAAGAACCCAAGCGGCTCCACCGTCACGCCCGACCCAAACCCAAAGTTCAGCGTGTACGTCATCGCGACCGCATTGCCGTCCTTGTCCACCACCGAAAAATGCGTCGTCTGGTGCGACTCCGCCGGCGCAGCCTTCACTCCCGGAGGCGGCGGCAGAAAACCCGCCGGCCGCACAAGATCCTTCGAGGGCGTCGGCTTCGCCGGATCAATCGTCTTCCGCCACGCATCCGCATAAGCCTGCGACGCCATCTGCGCGATCGGCATCGCCGTGAAATCCGGGTCGCCCAGGTACTGCGCCCGATCCATATACGCCCGCCGAAACGCCTCGGTAATCAGGTGAATCTGCGCGGGCGACCGGTCCGGCCCCACCTTCGCGCAGGTCATATCCCTGCAGCATGTTCAGCGTCTCGATCAGCGCGATCCCACCCGAGCTCGGCGGCGGCGACGTAATCACCTCCAGCCCCCGATAGTGCCCGATCAACGGCTCGCGGTCCTTCACCTGGTACGCCGCCAGGTCCGCCGCCGTGATCAGCCCCCCGTTCTCCTTCTCAAACGTGGCAATCTGCTGCGCCATCACGCCGTGGTAGAAGTCATCCGGATTCGCGGCGATATGCTCCAGCGTGCGCGCCAGCTCCGGCTGCTTGAAGCGTTCGCCCGCCTTGTAAAAGTCGCCGTCGCGCTGGAAGATCCGCCGCGACCCCGGCGACGCCTGCAGCCGTTGCGAGTGAAGCCCGTTCGCCTCCTCCTCCGTCAGCACAAACCCCTCGCTCGCCAGCCGGATCGCCGGTTGCATCATCGCGGTACAGCCTCAGCTTGCCGAACATCTTCTCCGCATACACCAGCCCCGCCACCGTGCCCGGCACACCCGACGCCTTCGCGCCCACCGTGCTCATCTTCGGGAATCACGTTGCCATGCGCGTCCAGGTACATATCCCGCGTCGCCGCCGCCGGAGCCTTCTCGCGGAAATCCAGAAAGTGCGGCCTGCCGTCGGCAAACTTCGCGCGACCCCGGCCGCACCAGCATGAACCCGCCACCGCCGATATTCCCCGCCGCCGGCAACACCACCGCCAGCGCAAACCCCACCGCCACCGCCGCATCCACCGCATTGCCGCCACCGCGCAGAATCTCCACCCCCGCATCCGTCGCCTCGTGGTGGATGCTCACCACCATGTCATGCTGCGCACGCACCGGCGGCACAACAGGGAGCGGCGACACGCTCGTGTCACTGCCCGCGTTCTGTGCGTGCGAGGTGACGATGAACGCCGACAGGATCGCGAACGCAAGTGTCTTCTGGCCGAGAAAGCGCATAGTTACTCCGAACATCTAGCTGGTGCTGCCCATCATAGCCGCCGAGAAACCCGCTCGCCGAGCGTCATTCAGTGCTAGTGTTTCTGGGTAGTCGGGGTCAGAACAAAGAAGCGCCCGAACGGGACCTTCGAAGATTCGCGATGGAGGCTATCCATTTGCGCCGGCTGCTTGCCCTTTCGCTTCTGCTCCCTTGCGTTCTCGGCACGTTCTGCGCAGTGAACGCCGGTGCAGCGGCCGGAACCTTCGCACCTTACGCAGCCGCGGCAGCCACTCCCGCCGAATCGCCCCATCAGGCCGCCGACGAACGCGTCCGTGCACATCTCCCCGTAACCGGCGTTGCCAGGCAAGAAACCAGCACGCTATGCCGATTCAACACCGGTCCAAGAGCGGGAACGACGATCGACTACGCTCCGAGCGCACCGCTGCCCCTGGGTTCACCCTGTCAGGACGGTCACGGAAGCAGTGGCGTCATCGTCGCCGGCGCGGCTCGATCCATCGACCGCCCCGCTGAGCGCCTGCCGGTACCGCACCCGCCTCCGACGAGCGCACCCATAGTCATCGCTCCGCGGCCCTCGCCGCCCGCCACAAGCGCACCTGCAACCATCGCTCCGCGGCCCTCGCCGCCCGCCACGAGCGCACCTGCAACCATCGCTCCGCGGCCCTCGCCGCCCGCCACGAGCGCACCTGCAACCATCGCTCCGCGGCCCTCGCCGCCCGCCACGAGCGCACCTGCAACCATCGCTCCGCGGCCCTCGCCGCCCGCCCAGCGCGCCTGCAACCACCGCCCCGCAGCCCTCTCCGCCGCCGCCAGCAGCAACCGCAGGACCTCCACCTCCGCCTCCACCTCCGCCGCCGGAAGACATCGCCCCAAGCCGTGCGCCCGCCTCCGGCGGCGTCGCTCCTGCGCAAGACCTCGGCACCGTGGAACGGCAATGGTTTGAAAACCTCGGCGCCGGCAACGTCAAGTACTTCGCACCGCCGAAGATGACCATGGAGACCGGAGCGACTGCCACGGCCACCATCATTCGCCCGGCCAGCGGGGTCGCGTCCGGCAACCCCTCCGCAGGCGCTCCGCTCAAGGTCGCCAATTTCATGGTCGTCACGCTCACCGCGCCCGACAACCCCGACGCCTTCAAGATCGAATCGCAGGACGCCGCCTGCAAGTTCGTCCCGGAAGACACCCCTATCCAGTGGACCTTCAAGGTCACTCCCCTCCAGCCCGGCGCCGGGATGCACCTCAACTTCAGCTCCTGGGTCATGTACGGCAGCGACAACAGCACCTGCTCGCCCGACAACCCCGACCGGCACCCCGTCCTCTCCGAGACCGAGACCGTCGCCGTCAGCGCCATCCCGCCGCCCGCAAACCTCTGGACCCGACTGGTGGTCTACATCTGGAGCAACCCGTTCAAGTCCCTGGCCTGGCTTTTACCCGGCGGAGTCGGTTTCGCCCTCGTGGCCAAGCTCGTGAAGTGGATCAGGAGCAAAAGGAAGCCGGCCAACCCACCCCAACAGTCCCCGGCTACACAGGCCTCGCCGAAGCCGTAGGCCTGTACTCAAAACGCTCAAAAAAGACACCGAAGCGCGCTTGGAGCCCCCTTTCAAGTGCTCAAAACAGTCGTTTGTGCCATCCCTCAGCGACCGTCGCCTACCGACCGCGCAAGATCCTGCGGTGACCGGAGTTGCCGCGAAGAAGCGAATCGAGCGACGCCCACGTGCGCAGCGCAGGACACGCCGCCGTATTGAGGAAAAGTAAGAGCTCCATCGCGGCTGACGCAGAAGAATATATGAGTGCGTTTTTGTCATACTTTATGCAACGCTTGTGCTACGATTGCGTCTATAGTGATGTGGGCAGGCAGCAAGAGCCGCCCAGAGACCTCAAAGATCCGCATCAGGAGGACAAGACGATGGCTACGATGACCCGATTTGTTCCGTTTCGCACCAGCACCTTCAACGACCTCGCGGTCCTGCAGAACCGCCTGAACTCGATCTTCAGCGACTTCGCCCGCCCCGAAGGCGAGAGCGATCAGCTCGCCGCCGGCAACTTCGTCCCGGCAGTCGATGTGTACGAGGACGAGCACAAGCTGGTCCTGAAGTTCGAGGTTCCCGGCATCAAGCCCGAAGACCTGGACATCCGCGTCGAGGGCCGCATCCTCACCGTTCGCGGCGAGCGGAAGTGGAACAACGAGCAGAAGGAAGAGAACTACCACCGCATCGAGCGCCGCTACGGCAGCTTCGTCCGCAGCTTCACGCTCCCCGCGACGGTCGACACCGAAAACATCGACGCGCAGAGCGAGCACGGCGTCCTCCAGCTCACGCTCAACAAGAAGCCTGAGTCCAAGCCGAAGCAGATCCAGGTGAAAGCCGTAGCCGCGAACGCAAACGGCGCATCTCAACCAAAGCAGGTTGAGGGCTCAACCCCAGCTCAGGCGAAGTAAACGAGACCCGCATTCGGAAGTCTAAAGATGTGAGCAGTTGTTTCGAGCAGTTGTTCCGAGGATTTGGGCCAATGTAATCGCGGGCGAGTTCATCATGAGCTCGCCCGTTTTCTTTGCGCCTCCGGGCTATTGGAAGGAATGCGGGACGAAGCTGGACAGGTTTCCCGTGATCGGCCCGGCGTCCTCGCGGATGCCCATCCCGCAGCACTCCTGGTCGATCATCCACAACCCCAGCACAGGCCAGCGCACGCCGCCCTGTCCGTCGGGAAAGTTGGTCGGCGGCCCAAGCCGCTGATCAACGCACCGGCCACCGCCGTACGGACCTTCCGTCGCAATCACCTGCCCTTCAGGCCCGGCGAGCACGATATTCTGCCCCTCGCGTGAGTGCATCGGCTTGCGTATCCAGCCCGGCGCGGGTGCAGGACCCGGCGGCAAACTTGCGCTTCCAGCAGCAACTCGTGGCCTGGGTAGAGCTCCCACAGGATCGGCAGGATGCCTTTATCGGAGAGCAGCATCTTCCAGATCGGCTCAATCCAGCGCATCTCGCGATACGTTCGCAGCGCCTGTGCGGCGAACTCCTCCGCCAGCATCGTCTCCCACGGATACAGCTTGAACAGCGACCGGATCGCGTCCTCATACGGCCCGTTATCGACAAAGCAGTTGCGGCGCTCGTTCCAGCCAATCTCATCCATCAGCAGTTGCCGAGTCTTGATGCCCGCTTGCTCCGCGGTATCCCGCAGGTACGCCACCGTCAGCCGGTCCTCTGGGTTGTCAGCGCTCGCAAAGTAGACCGGCTTGGATAGGTAGTTCGCGACGTCCTTCCACTTCGCGATGAGCTTCTCATGCAGCGAGTTGAACTGGTCCGCCTCCGGAAACACATCGCGAAGCCAGTTCCACTGGATCACCGCGGCTTCCAGCAACGACGTCGGCGTGTCCGCGTTGTACTCGAGCAGCTTGGGTGGGCCCTGGCCGTTCCACAGCAGATCAAAGCGGCCATAAATCGCCGGAGGCTCTTGCTCCCACGCCCATTCGATCGCCTGAATCGCCTCAGGTGGGATCTCGAGTTCGGCGTAGCGCTTGCGGTCGATGACGTGTTGCGCGGCCGCAAGGCACATCGTCTGGAGTTCGTTCGCGGCGGCCTCCAGCCGATCGATCTCGGCAGCCGTGAACTCATAGCAGGCGCTCTCATCCCAATACGGCCGAGAGCCCGGTGCGAGCACGGCAGGTGTGTGAAACGTCAGTCCCTGGCGCTCGACGATCTGCTGCCAGTCTGGTCGTGGGGAAAGTGTGTGCCGGCGCATCGCGGCTACTCGCCCGCCCCGCCGCCGTGCGCACCACCGCCGCCTTCGCCCTCACCGCCGCCTCCAAAGCTGGAACCGAATCCCCCGCGCGCGGTGCCGCTAGTCGTTGAGTAGCTGTGGCCTGCGCTGGGCTCCGCGCTTCCACCCTCCACCGCGCTTCCCACGGCGTAGCTGCCCCGTCCGCCATAGTAGTAGTGGTACCCGCCTCCGCCGTGCGCGCCTGTGGCTCCGGCCGAACTGGCCCGGCACAGAGCCGGGTCCGCCACGCGGTTGTTGCTATCGACACAGCGCTGCATCTCCGGTCCGTGGTGGCATCCCGTAAGCAAGGCAACTGCTGTTGACGCCAGGATCGGCGCGAGCACGCAGGACGAACGGCGCATCTGTTTCGGCACTCCAGGGATTGGGTTCCTGCCATGCTAATCCATGGCCCTCGCGGTTGGCGTGGTTCTTCGGAGTCCTATGCCGCGCCGAGAGTGTTAGCGACGTTACTTGCCGCTGAGGGCCCCCCGCGCATCCTTCCCCATGTGGCGAAAAAACCTCGATACGAACCGCGCTGGCCGGCGGCGATGGCACTCCTGGCCGTCGGTGGACTGCGTCTGGCGCTGCCGTCGGCGCTGTCCGTAGGCCCTGCCTGGCTTCTGCTGGCAATCGTCTCGGTCTTGGCCGTGCCGACCATCTGGGCGGCGAAGGGCGGGAGTCATGCCCTCAACCAGATACTTGGCTTCGTGCTCAACGGCGTGGTCACGGTGGACATGGCCCTCTCCTTGGCGCTGCTGCTTTTCGCGTTGCCTCAGCACAAAGAGGCGCCGCAGCAGTTGCTGCGCTCGGCTTCGGCGGTGTGGGTCACCAACATCCTGGTGTTCGCATCGTGGTACTGGCGCCTCGACGCCGGTGGCCCGCATGCGCGCGAGATGCGCGAGGCGCACGTCGGCGGGGCGTTCCTGTTTCCGCAGATGACGCTCGACAAGCAGGTTCGCGAGGAGATGGGCCTCAGCCACTGGCACCCCAGGTTCGTCGACTACCTGTTCATCGCCTTCAACACCAGCACAGCCTTCTCGCCGACCGATTGCCCGGTGCTCTCACGCTGGGCGAAGGTCTTGATGATGATCCAGTCGCTCATCTCCTTCACCACGGTAGCCTTGTTGGCGGCGCGTGCCGTAAACATCCTGTAGCCCCCGCCTCAACGCTATTGGACAGGTGCCACCGCACCCTGTTCGGTGGAGAGCAGCACCGCCTCGAGGTCGCCACGCAATAGAAGGATCACAGCCTGGAGATCGTGAAGCATCGCCTCGCGATCTGCTAAGCCCTCGGCTGTTACCTTCAGCTCCGTGTTTCCATCCGCGATGGCAACTTCTACACTCGTGCCCTGCCCTTTTCCATCCGCCTGCAACCGGTGCAGCCGATACCAAACAGCAGGCAGACCCTCCGCCAAGGGCTTCTGGCCGGGCCGCGGCGCGTTCAGATACGCGACCACCAGCGGTGGATAATGGCTCTGGCCATTCGGCGTTTTGCCCAAAATTTGCGCGAGCATGTTGTACGGTGAGCGCACCGGCAGCTTCGGGTTGAAGCCCTTCAGTTGCACCCCGGCCAACACAAGCGCGGTCCCTCCACCCGCTGCGCTCAAAGCCGTTCCCGCATGGTTCAACCGCGCCGTAAGCTGCATCGCTCCGCCCGCCGCACCAAGCGCTCCACTGACGGCGAACGTCGCCAGGTTGACCAGGTTCGCGTCATGTTGGCCGCGCCGTTCCAGCGCGTAGCGGTCTTCGCTCGCGTACGAAGCCTCCATGCTGATGCGTCCCGTCACGCTATCCACCGCAAGGATCCCTTCCAGCACCCGTTGCAGCACCTGCTGACGCAGGCTGAGGACCGCCATCGAGGTCGTATCGCCGCTTTCCCGCAAGCTGGAAAGCTGACTCAGCATCGGTTCCACGCCGAGAGCCGACAGCACGCTCGGAGACACCGGCAACGAAGTCGACACCTGCGGCTGCTGCGCCGATCCGCGGATCACCAGCGCAAAGGTGAGCGAAAGGACGTAGGCGAAGCGACGCCAATGGCGGTGCGAGCTACTTCTTTCTCGATGCACGGCCGTTCCGCTCCCCCGGCCTGCGGCGAAGTGGCGGCTTTGCGGCGTGGTCCGGGTGCTGTACCGCGCGCGGCTTCGGCGCCTCTTGCCTGGCATGCACCACAGTGTAAAGCTCACGCAGAAACTGCTCCGTCGTCTCGCCCGGGTTGTCGGATGGCCACACGATCGGCTCTACGCCCCGGCTGCGCAGCACAATCTCCTGGGCCGCATCGCTTTGGGTCATGAAGATGTAGGAGACCGGCCGCTGCGCCGCATCGGTGGTGTTCTTCCAAAGCTCCTGCAGCCGGAACAACAGGTACCGCGTGTTGATGTCGTGCAGGCTGTAGCCGAGAAACAGGATCGGATTCGCCAGGCAGTCCGCGCGAAGCCGGATATCCAGCGGGGTCTCGAAGCTCATCCGCTGGAAGTAGCTCGTCTCGGTCAGCACCAGGGACTCGTCGTCCTCAAAGTCACCATGAAACTTGACGATCTGGGTGTCGCCAGGACGGGCGTGCGCCAGATCGGCCATGCTGGCGATCTTCTGATACGGCTTGCCCCGAGCCTCAAACGCCGCCTCCAGCCAGCGGTCATAGTTGGTCGTGTAGATGATGCTGAAGTCCAGGTCGACGATGAGGTTGTGAATGGCCGACTTGGTCACGTCGATGGTTGAGGGGTGCCACGTCGTGTCCATCCAGCTTCGCAACGCGCCCAGCCGGCCATGCTTTGCGAGGTAAGCCTCCGCGACGATCGCGTAGTCCGAGAGGTTGTAAGCTGCGGGCTTCGAAGCCCATCTCCTGCGCGATATGTTCGACCAGCTCGCGAAAGTCCGGCAGCCCAAGGTTCTGCGATACCCCGCCGCCAACGAACAGGATGAGCCTGCGCGCACGCAGCGCAGACACCAGCGGCTCCGAGCCAGCTAACGTCTGAACGGACTCCCGTTCCTGTGACCTGCGCGCCACGATGCCCCAACTCCAGTCCCGAGTTTCACGTACGCACTAAAGGATGCGTCGCGGCGACGCGGCGGTGATCTTCAACCGTCGCGCTCTCCTGCCCGCGTGGGCTTTCCGCCGTCGCACCGGAGTGCATCCCATTGAATCAATGGCGCCGCACTCCGGCCAGAACGACGATCCTGCTTCCAAGGCAACTGCCGAACGCGAAGCTGCCGACTCGCTCCCTTCCGCGATCATCCTGGGCTTCGTAGGTGGCCTCCTGGACGCGTTCCTCTACCTCGAGCACGGCCATGTGTTCGCTGGAGCGATGACCGGCAACGCCGTTCTCTGCGGTATCGCGCTGATGGGCGGCAAGGGCCCTGATATCTGGCACCACGCCCTGCCCATCCTGGCCTTCCTTTGTGGCGTGTGGACGGCCGAGGTGCTACAGGCGCGGGTGAAGCATCACTCGGTGACGCTGGCGCTCGGCGCCGAAGCTACAGGCCTCCTGATTGCCTCGTTTCTACCGGCGAGCTTCCCCGACCAGCTCTATGTCTTCTTCATCGCGCTCGTCGCGGCCTTCCAGATTGCGAGCTTCCGTAAAGCAGACAAATACTCGTACAACTCCACCTTCATCACGGGCGATCTCCGAACCTTCGCGGTGGGCCTGTACGAGGCCATGAAGCCCGAAAAGCGCGCGGAAGGCCTGCGCCAGGCCCGCGCGATCGGCACCGTGATCGTCGCGTTCCTCGATCGGAGCAGTCGTTGGGTGCCTGGCTCTCGCCGAAGATGGGCAATCACACGCTCTGGCTGCCGTTTGCCGCGCTTGATGGGCGTGTTCGCGATGGCGCTGCGCCGGTCCCTGAAGCACGAGGCGGAGGTCCGGCAGCAACAGCCGGCCTGACGCGCCCAACGAAGCGCTCCCGACCTCATCCAAGCAGGGATGGCTTCCGCGACGAGGCCGCAGCACTTCCGCGCGCTTCACTTCCTCTTTGACCGTGACCACGGCCCCGTCGACCGCCTCTTGCCGCGGTGGTTGTTCCTGCGCGCGCTCGGGCTGGTCTATTTCTCCGCCTTCTTTGCGCTGGCTTTTCAAATCCTTGGACTGGTCGGCTCACAAGGCGTGCTGCCGGTCCAGCAGTTCCTGAACGCGCTGACTCAATTGGGAACTCGTCGCTACTGGCTCGTGCCTTCGGTGCTTTGGTGGGGCGCGTCAGACCACGCGCTCACGGCCCTGGTGTGGGTCGGGATGATCGCGTCGGTGCTTGTGGTGCTGAACATCCTCCCGCGGCCTGCGCTGCTCGTGTGCTGGGTATGTCTGCTCAGCTTTGTTACGACGGCCCAGGACTTCTCGCAGTACCAGTCCGACGGCATGCTGCTGGAAGCAGGCCTGCTGGCGCTGTTCATCGCGCCCACGGGCTTCCGGCCAGGGTGGGGACGCAACTCCCTCGCCTCGCGCGCCGCCCTGTTTCTGCTGCTGTGGGAGTGGTTCCGGATCTACTTCGAATCCGGCGTCGTAAAGCTCGCCTCCGGCGACCCCACCTGGCGCAACCTCACCGCCATGTACGAGTACTACCAGAACGGCCCGTTGCCCACCTGGGTCGGCTGGTACCTCCAGCATCTGCCCTGGTGGTTTCACAAGGGCACCGCGGGCTTGACGCTCGTGATGGAGCTCCTGCTCGTCTTCATGGCGTTTCTGCCGCGGCCGTGGCGCATCGCCTGCTTCATCATCGTCACCGTCTGGCAGGCCGGCGTCATCGCCACCGCGAACTACGCCTTCCTCAACTACCTTGTCCTGGTCCTCGGCTTCCTGCTGCTCGACGACCGCGCCCTGATTCGCTTCGTCCCGCAACGCTGGCGCGCCGGTCTGGAGCCGAACTCCCGCTCTACGTTGTTGCACGAGCGCGACGAGGAGCCCGCACCGTTGACCACCAGCCTCGGTCTAAGCTCGACGAACTCAGACGCCGAGATTCCGATCGCGGCGGAGCCTCCAGAACCTGCAGTACGCGAGCAACCTGATCCCTTTCTCGGCAGAGAACCTCGGCTCGGCGTTCGCCGGCATCCCCGTGAGGTCGTTCGAGCGGTGCGCATCGCGTTGACGACGGTATTGCTGACCTGGATCGCCTATGCCACCACTGTTCCGCTGCTCGCGATGATCTGGCCGGGCATTCCACTGCCCATGGGGCCGATCGCCGCACTGGATACGTGGCGCGTCGCGAACACCTACGGTCTCTTCGCCAACATGACCCCGCACCGCTACGAGATCGAGTTCCAGGGCTCCGACGACGGCACCACCTGGACGCCGTACCCCTTCCGCTACAAGCCCCAGGACGTCCACGAGCGCCCGCGGATCTACGCTCCCTATCAGCCGCGCTTCGACTGGAACCTCTGGTTCGCCTCCCTGTCCGACTGGCAGCAGGAGCCCATCGTTGCGCGAACAGAAATCCGCCTCCTCGAAGGCAGCCAGCAGGTGCTTGGGCTATTCGCCGGTAACCCGTTCCGCAATCACCCACCCCGATTCGTCCGCGCCGTCCTCTACCAGTACTGGTTCTCAACCCCGGAGCAAAAGCGGACGGAAGGCCTCTGGTGGACGCGGCAACTCCTCGGCACCTACGCCCCAACCATCACCCGCGAGCCCAACGGCAGCTACGCCGCGGTCGCCGTGCCAACCCTGAACGGCCCCGCGGGTCAATAAATGCGCTCCCGGCGCACAAAGAAGGAGTCACTTCGGACCCCCTCCGTACTCCCCTGCATCGAATGAGGCGGCGTGCAGGAGTTGAGGCGCGCCCGAAGGAGTTTGTATGGATCGCAACGCATCCGCCATGTGGCAGGGCGGCCTGAAGGATGGACGAGGGGTTCTGAGCACGCAAAGTGGCGTGCTGCACGAGACGCAGTACAGCTTTGGCTCGCGTTTCGAGAACGGTCAGGGCACTAACCCGGAAGAACTGATTGCGGCTGCACACGCCGGCTGCTTCACCATGGCGCTGTCCGGCCAGCTCTCGTCCGTGGACCGGCCGCCCCAGCAACTCGACACCACCGCGACCGTCACCATGGAGAAGACCGACGACGGCCCCACCGTCACCAAGATCCACCTCAAGACCCGCGCGCGCGTGCCCGGCATGGAGCGCCAGCAGTTTGAGGAACTCGCCAACAAAGCCAAGGAAGGCTGCCCCATCTCGCGCCTGCTGAAGGCCGCCGAGATCTCCCTCGACGCGCAGCTCGTGTAAACAAACCCGCAACAAAGAAAACGGCGCCCACCTTGGGCGCCGTCTCCGTTTTCATAGCGCGCTCAGTGCGCGTGTGCATGGTCGTGGTCGTGGTGATGTCCACCGGGGCCATGATGATGGTGCGAGTGGCCGTCGACGACCTCGGGCTCCGGCGGAGAACAGCAGCCATCCGTCGTCACACAGCCGGTCACCTCAAGCTGAATCGTCGTGTGATGGATGCCGAAGTGATCCCGCAGCTGGTGGTTCAACCGGTCCAACACGGCCTCGCACTCAACCAGCGGCATCTCGCACACTTGCACATGGCACGCCAGCGCATGCGACTGCGATGTCAGGCTCCAGATGTGCAGATCATGCACATCCAGCACACCATCCACCCCGCGCATCGCCCCGCGAATCTTCGCCATATCCACCGTACGCGGCGTGCCCTCCAGCAGGATGTGCAACGTCTCGCGCACAATGCCGTACGAGCTCCACAGGATCATCGCCGCGATCACCAGCGACAGCAGCGGGTCGATCCACGCCTGGTGCGTCAACGCGATCAACAGGCCACCGACGATCACCGCGGCGGTCGAGATCGTGTCGCCCAGCATGTGAACGAACACGCTGCGGATGTTCACATCACCCGCGAACCGCCACAGCAGCCCGGCGATCACGCCGTTCATCACCACGCCCGCCGCGGCAACCACCATCATCACGTGCGCTTCGACCGCAACCGGGTGCAGAAGCCGGAGCACCGCGTCCACCGCGATCCAGACCGCGAGAGCCGTCAAGCTAAGCGCATTCACAAAACCCGCGAGCACGCCCGAACGCTGATAACCAAACGTGCGCTCGTCCGTAGCAGGGCCGGGACTGCAGCCACACAGCCACAAAGCTCAAGCCCAGCGCGGCGAAGTCCGAAACGTTATGTCCAGCCTCGGAGATCAGGGCCAGCGAGTGCGCGCGCAGGCCAAAGACAAACGTCGCGAGGATGTACAGAAACGTCAGCGCCAGCGAGATCTTCAGGATCCGCTGCATGGCTGCGTTCGGCTGTCGTTGCGCGCGCATAATACCAGTGTAACGCCGCGGTTTTGCGGCATTTCGCTGGACCGAACTCCATGCGCGCAGACTGCGTCCCACACAGACGCGCATCGTACGTGGTGCAGCAGCCCCGAGACACAAAGGATCGTCGATGAAGGTCACCGCCGCTGGCGCCCACGCTTACCAACTGACGCGCCTCGGGCTCGTCAACTGCTACCTCGTGCGCGAGTCCGACAGCTTCACGCTGATCGACACGACCATAGGTGGCGCGGCAAAGGCGATCATCGCCAGCGCCCGGAGTGTTGCGCCCGAACCCATCGGCCGCATCCTCCTGACGCACGCTCACGCCGACCACGTCGGCTCTGTCGACGAACTCCGCGCCCAACTGGGGCAGGTCAGATCTCGCCATCGGCGAACGCGAGGTGCCGCTCCTGGCCAAGCCACCCGAACAAATCCCTTCTGCCCGGCGAGCCCCAGGCCAAGGTGAAGGGCGGCTTCCCCGGCGTCACATCCCGCCCCACACACACCGTCAACGACGGCGAACTGTTCGGGTCGTTGCGCGTCGTTGCCACGCCCGGCCACACCCCGGGCCACGCCAGCTTCTTCGACGAGCGCGATGGCACGCTCTACACCGGCGATGCGCTTGATCTGCGTTGGTGGCCAGCGTACACGTCTCCGGCTTCGGCCCCTGGTTCTTCCCGCTGCCCGCCTTCGCCACATGGCATAAACGCACAGCGCTCGCCAGCGCCCAGAAGCTGCTGGAGACCTTCGGCACCACCATCCGGCGGTACGCCAGCGGACACGGTCGGCTCGTCGAAGGTGGCCCCGGGCTGCTGCAGTCCGCAATCGATGAAGCCCAGGCGAAGATCCGCAACACCGGCCACCCGGCTAGCTTCGCCAGTGCAGTTCCACCGGACCGCCTGCCAGCGGATGCTCGCCTTTGCCGGTCAATCGCTGCTGCTTCAGCGCGAAATACCACTTCGCTGGCTTGTCCGCATCGTCGATCAGCATCAAGCCCGGGATTCGACCGCAGCCCGCGCGCCTGCTCGACCATCGTCTGCTGATCCTGCGCCACAAACCGCGCCCCGAAGAACTTCACCAGCGGCGTCACAAACGGAACAAAGTAGCCCGATGTTCCACGCCGCGACCACATCGATGCGGCACGTCGACGCCGTCACCGGCGTCACGGTGGTCAGCGATGAAAACCAGCGCTGCTTGCCTCGTTCATTCGTCGCCACGATCGTCTCGTACCGCCGGTTCGGCAGCACAAAATCAATGGTCGTCACAGGCCGCCCGAGCAGCTTGTACGGCGCACTGTTCGAGCTCGGCGCGTGCGGACTCATGCGGAACCCCGCATTCCGGCCCTCGTGCTCACAGTCAAAGATCGGCTCAAACCGCTTGGTCTTCTCATGGATGCTCGCGGCCGAACGCCACCACCACGCCTGGTGAACAAACGGCCCATGCGCCGGATCCATCAGCCCGATAATGCCGTGATCCACGTTGCAAGGCAGCTCAGCGCGACAGATGCGCCGAACGGAACCGCGAGGTGAACTTCGGCAGCTCCGGCACGGCCGGAAGCGCGGCTCTCGTCGAGAACACGCCCCGCACCCGCCGCCGGAACATACACCCACGCATAGCCGTCCTGCTCGCGCACCGGGTAAGAGTTCGCATAAATCCGCGTGGGCTCCAGATGATCGTGCGAGGTTAGCGACGGAATCTCCTCACATCGCCCGCTGCACGGCTCAAAGCGCCATCCGTGGTACTTGCACATCACCGTCTGCGCCATCGAACCACCCCGCCGACAGCGGAATGCCGCGGTGCGGACACAGATCGCGCATCGCAAACAGCGCGCCATCGCTCTTGCGGCCCAGCAGCATCGGTACGCCGAGCAGCGTCGTCAGCGCGGTCCCAGCGCGCCTCAGACCGTCCGTCCGGATCGCCGGATACCACTCGCCGAAGATCATCTCCGCCGGCGGCCCCGGCCTGTCTGCTCCGTCGATCTGCACCAGCGGCTGACGTCCCGCACGAATTGGCCGCATCGCCGCCACATCCGAAGTCTATCGGACGACCAACCGTACACTGGAGCCGATGCGCGCTGTTGCAACGCCTCAGAGGCCACGCTCGACCCTTTGGATCGTCCTTACGCTCTGGCTCGTCTTCTACGCCAGCTTCACGCTCTTTCGTCCCGCGCTGCTGGACGACGCCGACAGCGTTCACGTCGAGGTCGCACGCGAGATGCTGCTGCGCCACGACTTCGTCACCCTGTACGCAAACGGCATCCGCTACCTGGAAAAGGCCCCGCTGCTCTACTGGTCCATGGCAGCCAGCATGCGCGTCGCCATGCTGCTGGGCGCGCACCGGCCGGAGACGCTCGCCGCCGCGGCACGCGTTCCGCTGGCGCTTTCGGTGCTGGCGCTGGCGCTGTGCTGCGAGAGTCTCGCGCGCAGGCTGTTTCACCTCACCCGTGCAGGGCTCTACAGCGCGCTCATCCTGCTTTCGAGCTTCGGCGTCTTCATCTTCACCCGCATCACCATCCCGGACGCGATGGTGTGCCTTTGGATCACCGTCTCGCTCTGGTGCTTCTGGCGCACGGAAGAGGTCGATCGCTCGTCCATGCCGCCTCGCAAGTGGTGCTGGGGTTTTGCGGCAGCATGCGCTCTGAACGTTCTCACCAAGGGCCTGATCGGGGTCGTCTTCCCCGTCGGGATCGTGCTCGCGTACCTCCTCCTGACGCTTGGAATTCCTCGCGCCATGCGCAGACTCCGCCGAGCTCCATCTCTGGAGCTCGCTGCTGGTCTTCCTCGTCATCGCCGCGCCCTGGCACATCCTCGCCGGCCTCGCGAACCCGACACAAGGCCACCCCGCTCCGTTCCTCTTCGTTCACGACACCTCTTCGGCTCTCCCCTGGGGCCACTGGCAGGTCCCGCTCCCGTCCGACGGCAACGTGCGCGGCTGGTGGTGGTTCTACTTCATGAACGAGCACGTCCTCCGCTACCTCAACCTCCGCGTCCCGCGCGACTACGACACCGTTCCGCTCGTGCTCTTCTGGGGCTTGTGCCTGGTCTGGCTGATGCCGTGGTCCGCCTTCGCGTTCAAGGCGATCGGCTGCGCTGTTCCTGTACGACTCGCGCGATGGCGCAGTCAGTTTCGCCGTCACGATCTGCCGGTTCGTCAGCGCGGCCCTCTGCTGATGGTCACCTGCGCCGCGTTTGTGCTGCTGTTCTTTTCGCTCTCCACGCGGCAGGAGTACTACGTCCTGCCCGCGCTCCCCGCCGTCGCCGTGCTCATCGCAGGCTGGCTCGCGCGGGACAGCTTCTGCGGCGCTCGAAACCTGCACCGCGCCTGGACGCGATGCCTCCTCGTGCTTTGCGCCGTCGGCGCCATCTTCGCGCTCGCAGCCGCGCTACGTCCTGCTGCGGGTTCCCGCGCCACAGCCCGGCACCGATCTCGCCTCGCAACTAGCGCAAAACCCCGGTGACTACGCCCTCAGCTTCGGACACGTCCTCGACTTCCGCAGACCGGGAGCCCTGAGCTTCTTCCGTCTGCCATTGTGCCTCGCCGCGCTAAGCCTCTTCGGTGGCCCTGTGTGCGCGCTTTGGCTGCGTAGATCGCGCCATGCTCACGCGGCGAACCTCGCGTTAGCGGCTGGGGCCTTTGGATTCCTGCTGGCGGCCGACCTTGGTCTGCAAACCTTCGCCCCCGTGATCTCGTCGGCTCAACTCGCTGAGGCCATCCGCCCACAGGTGACGCCGCAGGACATCATCGCCATCCACGGCGAGTACGAGTCGGGCTCAACGCTCGGCTTCTACCTGCAACGGAACGACATCCACATCCTCGAGGGTCGCAGCTCCAACCTCTGGTACGGCTCGTTCTTCCCCGACGCGCCGCCCATCTTCGAAACACCGCAGAGCTTCGCCCGGAAATGGGCGGGGCCGCAGCGAATCTTCCTCTGGCAATCGCTGACGGACCCGCCGAACCAACTCCCGGCCCTCCCCGGTCCGGTCTACGTCCTCGCCGTGAGCGGTGGCAAAGAGATTGTGAGCAACCAGCCGAACCTCTGAGAGTTCCCCGGCTCGCGTTGTGCGGCTTATATGATGTCTCGCAGCCCAATCCTTTCTGATCGAAGTTGGTGTTATGCCCTGTGATCCTCAAGAGCTTCGGCACGTGCCGCTGTTCTCTCTGCTCGATGATGATGAACTCGCGGTACTGGCGCAGCACGTAGAATTGCGTGACTTCGCCGCAATGCAGCGCATCTACAAGGCCGGCGACCCGCCCGCGAGCGCCTTCCTTGTACTGACCGGCAGCGTCCGGGTCACCTCCATCGACGAGGACGGCCAGGAGATCCTCTTCTCCGAGCCCAAGCACGGCGACTTCTTCGGCTTCGCGTCCATGCTGGACAACGAGCCGCACCATACAACCGCCGTCGCCATCGAGGCCACAAGCTGCGTCGAGGTCGACCGCCACGATCTCACCCAGTTGATCGAAAGCAAGCCGCTCGCCGGCCTCGACCTGCTCACGGTCATCGCGCGGGAGATCCACGCGACCCAGACGCTTGTGCGCCTGCGCTCGCAGCGCAACCCCAACGAACTCATCGATGAGCGCGAAACCTTTGGCGAGCGAATCGCGGACCGCGTCGCCTCGTTTGGCGGCTCGTGGAGATTCATCATCTCGTTCGGCGTCCTGCTTGTCATCTACACGAGCACTCAACTGCTCTTGAGGCACCATGCGTGGGATCCCTACCCGTTCATCCTGCTGAACCTGATCCTCTCCATGCTTGCTGCAATCCAGGCGCCCGTCATCATGATGAGCCAGAACCGTCAGGACGTACGCGATCGTCTGCGCTCCGAGCTCGACTTCGAGGTCAACCGTCGCGCCGAAAACGAGATTCAGTCGCTGTCACGCAAGCTGAACTTCCTCACCGACAAGATCGACGACATCGACGACCGGCTGCGCGGCCCCAACGAACCGCGAAATCCTGACGACATCCAGGGCTAACGTTCAGGCTGCAGGCTTCCACGACGCAGACGAAACCGCTCTCCTCGCCAGACCACCACATCGCCCGCATAGCTCCACGCCCAGAAGAACAGCCCGAAGAAGTCGCGGATCGGCAGCAAAGCGATGTAGCGCAGCACCTGCCCATCGCCCAGCAGCCCAACCCCCACCATGAGCGCGACCAGCACGCGCGCGAGCAGAGCCAGCGACAGCAGCGAAAGGCTCCACAGCGCGAACCCGCTTGCGATCACCGTCAGCAGCGCCCACGGCAGCACATACGTAAACGCAAGGCCAAGGTAGCCGGCCCGCCGTGAGTCCCGCGTCGATCGTGCCCACCGCAGCTGATGATCCGCGAAGCCCTTGAACGTATACGCTCCCACCGCTGTGCCCACCACCTCGGGCGCCAGTTCCACGCGGTACCCCGCACGATGCAGCCGCGCGCCTAACTCGTAGTCGTCGGCAAGCTGGTCAACGAGCGACTCAAACCCGCCAATGCTCGCAAGCGCAGTCTTCGTCGTCGCCAGCGTCGAGCCAAGCCCAAAGCGCAGGCCGCCCTCCAGCGCGCGCGCCGCCAGCACACCGGGAATGAAGTCCGTGGAGATCCCAATCGCCTCAAGCACAGAGAAGAAGTTCCGCTCCGCGTGCCCGACATACGGCACCGTCACCAGGCCCACGGGCGCGTGCGCCTTGTGCTTGCCCCCGGGCGCCGGTCTCGGCTCAGCAAAGGCTCTCATCACGCGCTCGAGGTACTCCGGCGAGACAACAATATCGGAGTCATTGACCAGCACGTGCTCGTAGCGCGCGAGTGGCAGCATCTGCGCCAGGCTGGACAGCTTGCCGTTCGCTCCAAGACGCTCGGTGCACTCGATGAGCTCGATCCGAACCTCCGGATACTCCACCCGAAGCCGCGCGACCTCCGCAACCGCAGGGTCATCGAGCGACCCCACGCCGAACAGCAGCTCATAAGGCCCGGTGTACGTCTGCTCGCAGTGGCTCACAAACCCTGCATACATGCGCGGATCGACCCCACGCAGCGGCTTCAGGATCGAGACTCCGGGCGGTGGCTCCGGTACCGCGAAACCCCGTTGACGCAACGCAGCACGCCGGAACGAGCGCGCTCCCCACAGCGCCAGAACGCTGTAACCAAGACCACAAAACGTAAGAAGTGCCGTCACGATCGGCACAGCAGAAGCAAGCGCATTCACCACCTTCTAGTGTAAAGAAACCGGCCCATCCGGCCGGGCCGAAGACGACAGACCAGGCTGCGCAACCCGGTTGAAATTGCGGAAGCGTGTGCTAACCTTCGGCACGTTCCATCGGCTCTCCGGGCCCGCGGCGTCTGACTTCAACCCCCTCGTCCACCCCGCATGGACGAGCGCGAAGACAGGGGAGGTCCATCGCTCGCTGTTTCAAACCGTTCGTGCAAGGTTCACTCGCCACTACTCCGTCAACGTTCAGGAGTTGAACCGTGAAACACCGGATCGCGGCATACCTCCAATACCTCTACTTCCTTCGCGTCAGCATCCTCGTGTGGCTTTTCCTGCCCTTGCTTTGCTGGCTGGATGGCTGCAAGGTCACGGCGAATATCACGCGCGGCATCCTCACTCTTGACTCCCGCTCGCAGTGGTTCTTTGCCGTCTTCTTCATAGTCACCATCAACATGGCGGTCCTGATCACCGCCCGAAATACCGTCAAGAACGGCAAGCGCCGTTTCAGGTCCAGGCCACCATGTGGCCTCCATCACGTCTTGACGGACCAATCGAAGCGGCTCGTGTGGATAGTGCTGGCCGTCGTCCATATACCCACCTACATCGCCATCGTTTACCTGCTCTCGATGCATCGCCGTGAGTCCGAGGAGGCCTATCCGCTTGGCCTCATCGGAGGTCTCCTCGCCGCACTCGTCTTCTGGTACATCGTCTCCTTGTTCTACCAATGGACATACCGGCCTGACGTGCCCGCGGGAGACGAACCGGGCGAGATGCCGTGTCCCGCATCCCTCGTATTTCCGCAGTATCACTGGCTGTTCGGCGACATCGGCGAGGCTGTACCGCCGCCTCGGATTGTCGCCTGGCTGCAACGTCCGGCGACATGGTTCCTGCAACACATAACCTACAGCGGGTATGCGCACACTCCGGAAAGCCCCGTTTGGGAGCTGCATTTCCTCTCCACCATCTCGCTGGGCGGAATCTTCGCCGTCTACCTCTGTCTGTACCCGCTGACCAGTCCGGTCTTACGCTCCGATGTCGCAACGTACGGCGAGATCCTCTTCGCGATCCTGCTCACCGCGCTGTTTCTGCGGTCCATCGCACACACAAGCTACGTCAACGCGCGTACTCAGCAGCCGTGCCGCTGGGGCAAGCCCGTGAAGTGGGCCTTCATGGGGTTGGCCGTTGCGATCGCCGCCACGTTCATCGCCGCGCTTCTGTTCGATCGCGCCACCGGCTCGGTTCGGCTGGATCTCGCGTTTCCAACGCTGGCGTCGGTTCTCGTCCTGCTCGGCTTTCTGCTTTGGCTCCTGGCCGGCGTCGCATTCTTCCTCGATCGCTATCGCCTTCCCGTGCTCACGGTGGTGATGGCCTTGATCTTTCTACCGAAGTTGATCGGCGCGCCTCTGAGCAATTGGTTGCTGAGCAACGGAAGCCCGCTGCTCGCAGAGATCTTCGACTCCGACACCTACTTCGCCGTGCGTCCACTGCGCTGCGCCGCCAAAGGGCAGGACGTGCCTACACCCGGCCAGGTGCTCCAGCGTCGCGTAAAGAACCCGGAACAGCCGTACATCATCGTGACAGCCTCGGGTGGCGGCATTCAGGCTGCCGAGTGGACCGCACAAGTCATGGCGAATCTCGAGAAGAGCTTCGCCCTCGATAAGGATCTGCAGGCAAGCCAGTACACCTTCCACGATCATCTGCTGTTCGCAAGCGGAGTCTCCGGCGGCAGCGTAGGGCTCATGCCTTTCCTGCTGGAGTACACAGCAGATGAGGTCGCGAACCATCCAGGCAATAACTTCCGAGACGACAACCCGGCGCTCTACAACCGGATCACGCGACCGCCGGGATGTTCCAGCCTCGAGGCAGTTGGCTGGGGTCTCTCCTACCACGACTTCTACCGGCTGATCCTGCCGGTTCGCATCCCCAGTCCACTAGACGAGAACGACTCACCCGACCGAAGTTGGGCGCTCGCCGCTACCTTCAATCGCAATCTTCACGACTGGCACTGCATGACCGACAAAGAAGGTCTTCGCAGAGATACGAGACACGGCCCGGATGTCTATGACGCACTTCCCCCCATCCGCGATGGTGAGGGTTTCACGCTGCTGCGCGCCGCGCATCTGTTGATGAAGGGCGACATCCCTGCGTTCACCTTCAACACCACGGCGGCCGAGACCGGCAGCCGTTTTCTGCTTTCCAACTACCGCGTCTCCGCTCCCTGCGTCAGCGGATCGGACATGACGCCCGCCGAGTCCTTCCTCGAGGTCTACGCGGCCGACAAGAAGGATTGCGGCGGTAAAGAAACGGAACTCCTCAGGTTTGCGGACCTGCCGTTAGCCACCGCTGCACGGCTCTCCGCCACCTTTCCGATCGTCTCTTCGGGCACTCGTATTCCGCTGGCCTATACACCGCACGCGTACCACTTCCTTGACGGCGGATACTACGACAACGACGGAACCGCAAGCGCAATCGAGTTCCTCAGAACAGCCCTCGAGGCGCGTGTTCCGCAGACGCCCAGAATGATCCTCTGGATCGAAATCCGAGACGACGATGGCAGCGAGGTCGCAAAGGACGAGGATGACCTGTACTGGCAAAACGCCAGGAACGAAACTGGCAAATTACGCGCGCCACAGTGGACGCCCCTCGGCCAACTGACCGGAATCGTCGGCGGCCTTTGGAACGCCGGTCACGTGAGCATCTCTCGCCGGAACCGTCGAGAGATGTGCGTCTTCGAAGAGGCATATCCCACCGTCGGCATCCATCACATTGTGTTCACCATCCCGCCCGGGAAAGACACTCTGTCCCCGCTAAGTTGGAACCTCACCTCTGGTCAACTCGCGTCGATCACGGACAGAGCGGAGCGAGACGGGACAACAAAGTCGTTCATCCGCGAAACCGTGACGTGGGTGAAGCATGCGCTCCCCCGTGACGCGAAGCCAGGCAACGAACAGTGTGACGTCGTGACGGAGAGCCCGGAACAGCACATTCAATAGCAGAGGACGGGCAGCATGCAGATCGCCATTTCATACACGCCCGCATCGCCCAGAAGCTCTGTCTTCCTGCATGCCTGGGACCAGAACGGTGGCGTTTGGGACATTGCGGGCACACCCGCCGCCGACGGCAAACGCTTCTCCTTCGTCCTCACGGGAAGCACGCGCGACCAACGCGACGTCTCGTTCAAATATCGCTTCGGCGCCAGCGACTGGGAAGACGACATTTGGACACGCACGGTGCCCACGCTGGACGCAACCGAACTCTGGACGCAGGACTTCTCCCCACGCTGTGCGACGCATGCTCCCGGCCCTCCCGCAGACTTCACTACTGTGACGCTGAACGCGATCTCGCAGACGCGCTTCAAAGGTGGCGCCGTGTTCGTCTGGACATCCGGAAGCGCGGGCAGAACCTTCGCCCAGACCCATCGCGACGACACATCCAACACGTCGCAGTTCGCCATCGCGCTCGACGACACGCTGCGCGCCGGGTTCAACTTCAAACTCGCTGCTCCCTCAGGCGGTCTCGAAGACAACACCGCCAACCGCTTCTGGCAACCAAGCGACGGCGATCAGATATGGGTCAAAAGCGGCCAGCCCGACGTACAGTCGCAGGCCATCCTTCCGGTCGCGGTCGAGATCACGTTGATCTTCGCCCCGGTGCTCGGCACGCCGCACCTTCGCGTGGAGGATCTGATCGGCGACTTCGATTCCACACTCGACCCGACACCGCCCAACCAAATCGATGCAGCCTTCGCGCAGACGACGTTCACGGCATCGGTATACACCGGCTCTCTTTACGACGTCTGGTGCACCACGGAGCCGCGATCGGTAGCGCGCCGCTTCCGCATCCCGATCGGCGGAACCACCTCGCCATCCATAGCAGTCAACGGCTATGACCAATGGCTCCCCGCCATCCCTCCGCTCAATGGGCAGATCGATCTCGTTATCCATCCCAACCCGCACAGCGCATTCGGCAACAGCGTAGAGGTGCAGGTAGGCATCGGCAGCGCGGATGCACACCAGGTCATCGCAGCGCCCATTCTCCCCGACGGCACATGGAAAGCAACCTTCGGCGTCTTCTCCGCGATTCCCTTCTGGACAGCTCTTGTCGGCGAGTCGCGACCCGATGGTCCCCTGAACTTCCGCCGTGGCGTGATCAGCAACGGACAGAAGATCACGCTCCACACCATCGACGGCGTTGGAGGTGTGAGTGCAAGTGCGCCAGGTGGCTTTCAGGACGTCACAACCGATGCGCGTCAAACCCTGATGCAAGCGGTCTACGGCCAACAGATCACCGCAGCCGGCGTCTTCGACCCCTGGGAGATGCCGCACGGCGCAAACATGCTCGGCAACAGCACCTGCTTCGTCCTGCGAGCGCCCCATGCCATCAGTTGTTCCGTGCTGCTGATGCCCGTCACCAATCAACCCGGCACCGCGCGCAACGTGATCTCTGTCCCTATGAAGCTCACCAGCGACCTGCGCTACTGGTGGGCCACCATCCCTGCCACGCAGGCGTCACACGGCACGCTCTATCGCTTCGCCTACTCCGACGGCTGGGAGTTGCTCGATCCATCCGGCCACTACGGTGAGGCATTGGATCCAGCATCACGCTGGGCCATGGATACTGGATCGCTGACCGTCGATGCCGGCTCCGGCGCCGAACAGTCCTGGTCGCGTGTAACCGACCTCAGCGTCTTGCAGGCTACCCTCGCCGGATCCAACTGGAAGACCGCTGCATGGAACTGGCTCCTGATTTACGAGCTGCATGTACAACGGTTCACGCAGCGAAACAAAGGCGCCGCGACAGACTTCGACCAGGTCGCAGCCGAGTTGCAGAGCGGCTATCTAAAGCGCCTCCCCATAACCGCGCTGGAGCTTCTGCCCATCCACGAGTTCCCCGCCGATCAGGCCGGCTGGGGCTATAACCCAAGCCTCTTCTTCGCGATCGACGCAGACTACGGCGGCCCCGAGGCCTTCGCCCGTATGGTTCGCGCCGCGCACGATGCCGGCCGTGGCGTCGTTCTCGATCTCGTCTACAACCACATGACCGGATCGCCCCTCCAGGTGCTCGCGCGCGATGTGTACGCCAGCGGCGAGACAGTTTGGGGCGACATGATCTACTTCGCGCACCCCGCCGCCTGCGAGTTCTTTCGGCAAGCGACGGTGTACCTCTGGCAAACCTTCCAGCTGGACAGCCTACGCTTCGACTCCACGGAGACGATCATCAACGGCGGCCGCTCGGATGCCTCCAGCACGCCCTACGTGATCGCCAAAGGCGCCGACGGCAACTACGAGATCGGTGCCGGCAAGGGCTGGGAGTTCCTGGCCCTGCTACGCACAGCCCTGCGTCAAGCTGCGGTTGCCCTCGGTCGTGGATGGCCGTACCTCGTCGGCGAAAACGACCCAGAGAACCCGGGCATGACCGACCCGAACACCGGTGTGCTCGATGGCGAATGGCACTTCAAAGCGATGTACGCGCTCACTGCCGCCGCGATCAATGGCGATGACAAATCCTCCGACATCCGCGGCGCTCTCGACTCCGGAGACCAGCCATTTCAGCGCGAAGTGGTCTACGCCGAAAGCCATGACACCGCGAAAAACCGCATCGCCGCCGCCGAGAAGTTCGGCAACGGCCGCATGATGGCCAAGGCCATCGGCGCGATCAGCCTGCTGGCCGCAGGCGTTCCCATGCTCTTCATGGGCCAGGAGGCCGGCGAGACGCAGCCCTTCCTGCTCGGCGGCACCCTCACCGACCCCGGATTCGTCATGCCGCTCGACACCTACGAGCAAGCTGGAACCGAACAAGCCCAGGTGCTGACCTGGTTCCGAGACCTGATGGGCCTCCGCAACAACGCCGCGAACGGGCTGCAAGGAAACGACCGCCAAACCACCGGCCAGGGCTTCAAGACAGTCGCCTTCTCACGCGCCGGCGGCCAGTTCTTCGTCATCGCAACGCTGGGCACGCTTAACCAAGCAGCAGAATCTCGGCTCGCTCGGCCTTCCCGCCAGGCAGCGCATACAAGGAGATCTTCAACTCCTCGTGGCCGCAGTACCAGGTGCACAACGAGCCCATGATCTCGAACGGCGGCTATGACGCGAGACTCGGCTCCGGAGACACCATCCGTCTGCCCAGCATCGGTGCGGTCATCCTGCAAAGAGCCTGACGCGCTCTACTCGTACCGCAACGCCTCAATCGGATCGAGTGTCGCAGCCTTCCACGCGGGGTAGATCCCGAAGATCAGCCCGATCGAGCACGAACACAGGAAAGCCGCGATGATCCAGCCCACGCCCACCTGCGAGCTGAGGAAGTAGCGTATCCCAAGCGCGAAAATCGATCCGATAAGAATTCCCAGCACGCCCCCGACCGCACACAGCACCACGGCCTCTACCGTGAACTGCAGCAGGATGGTCGAGCGAGTGGCCCCAATCGCCTTGCGCACACCGATCTCGCGCGTTCGTTCCGTCACACTCACCAGCATGATGTTCATCACACCCACGCCGCCGACCATCAGACCCACGGCGCTCAGGCCCAGCATCAGGAAGAACAGGCTGCCCGTGATCTGTCCCCACAGCTTCGTCAGCGAATCCGCGCCGGAGATCACGAAGTTATCCTCGGCGTTGTTCTTCACCTTGCGCCGCCGCCGCATCAGGTCTCGGATCTCGTCTTCCACGATCGGCCGGTTCTTCTGGTCGTCATACTTCGCGCTGATCCAGTAATCCAGCACCTCCGGATGCAGCTTCCGGAACGTCGTGATCGGCATGTTCACCAGGTTGTCCTGCGGATTTTTCCCGCTCCCGAACGCCTGCTTCTGCTTCTCCATCACTCCGATCACGACAAACGTCCGGCCCTCGATCTGGATCTCCTGGCCGATCGGATCCTTATCACCAAACAGGGTCTCCGCCGTGTCATGCCCCAGCAGTGTCACGTCCGCCGCGCGGTCCTGGTCCATCTGCGTAATGAACCTTCCTTCGGCGACCTTCTGGTCATACACAATCGCGTTCGCGGCCACGTCTCCTGCCACGATCAGGTTTTCCGCTTTGCGTTGGCCATACTTCGCCGTTCCCTTGCTCGACCCGAACTGCGTCGGATTCTGGTACCGCAGACTGCCTCCCGCGGCAACGATGTGCGGCAACCCCGCGATCGCCTCTGCATCCTCCTGCGTCAGGTACTTGCGCGCCAGCATCTCCGTCGTCGGTCGCACCCCAATGATCGGCAGCCGCGTCACCCACAGAATGTTCGTCCCGAACGACTCCACCAGCCCCGAAACGTTGTGGTTCAGCCCGTTGATCACCGAGGAGATGATGATCACGGTCATCACCCCGATCACGATGCCCAGGATCGTCAGCCCCGACCGCAGCTTGTTCGTCCGCAGCGTATCCAGCGCCATCCCAACTGCTTCGCGTTGCTGGGTTACTTTCAGTGAGGCCACCTAAAACTCCGATCTCAGCGCCACAATCGGATCCAGATCCGCCGCCTTGCGTGCCGGGTATACCCCGAAGAAAATGCCCACCGATGTCGCCACGATCAGCCCCGCGAAGATGCTCCAGACCGCCAGGCTGGACGGAAATCCCAGCAGCATCGTAATGCCC
Organism: uncultured Verrucomicrobiae bacterium; assembly: GCA_963795955.1. Lineage (GTDB taxonomy): Bacteria > Acidobacteriota > Terriglobia > Terriglobales > Acidobacteriaceae > Granulicella. The sequence goes on along the minus strand of CAWCJK010000001.1, from coordinate 154,208 downwards.
TGGGCCGCACCGACCCCAAGGATCACCCCGATCATGCCCCCCACCAGGGACATCGCCGCGGACTCCATCAGGAACTGCATCAGCACGTCCGACTTGTTCGCGCCCAGCGCCTTTCGCACACCGATCTCGCGCGTGCGTTCCGTCACGCTCACCAGCATGATGTTCATGATCACAATCCCGCCGACTACCAGCGAGATCGCCGCAATGGCCACCGCCACCAGCTCAAACGAGCTCGACAACTGCGACCACAACGACATCAGGCTGTCGCTCGTCTCGATCGTGAAGCTGTCGTCCTCTCCCGGCCGGTCGTGGCGCAGTCCGCGCATGGTCAGCCGAACCTCGTCGACTGCCTGTTCCATCTGCGCTCCGGTCCCGCCGCGCACCGCGATGTTCACCGTCTTCGCCGTCCCATACGTCTTCTGGTACGCCGTCAACGGGATCACCACATAATCGTCCTGGCTCTGGCCCAGGGTCTTGCCTTCCTTTTCTCCCATGCCGATGATCGTGTACGGCACGCCATCCACCCGGATCTCCTTGCCGATCGGGTCCGCCCCCATCAGCAGGTTCTCCTGGATGTCCGTTCCCACAATCGCCACGTGCGTCGCGTGATCCTCTTCAGCCTGCGTGAATGAGCGCCCCTCCACAACGTTCAGGTTCGCCATATCCGGCATCAGCGCGGTAAAGCCCCGAATGCTCGATCCCGTGCTGTTCTGCCGCCCCGCAACCACCTTGCCCGTCGTGTAGGAGTTCGCCCCCACCGCCAGGCAGCTCTTGCAGTTCTCCGCAACCGCGTGGTACTCGTCCAGGTTCAAGACCTTGCGCCGGCTGTACTTGAGCCACTCCTCGTAGCTGGTGATCACGCTCGGCATCTGCCGGACTTGAAACACATCCGCCCCAAACCGGTTGATCTTCGTCGCGACATAGCGGTTCGCGCCGTTCACCAGCGTCACTACCGCGATCACAGACGCCACGCCGATCACGACGCCCAGCAGCGTCAGCACCGTGCGCAGCTTGTTCGCCCACAACGAGGCGAGCGCCATCTGCACCGCGTCCTTCTTGTCCATGCCTGTCATCTGTGGCCTGTAAATGTCTTACGTGAAGCTTACAGGGAAGGTTCCCGTCTGCGGCATCCCTCTTTGGGGACCCAATCGCCAGTGCGTGTCCCAAGTCGCTCCAGCGCCGCCGCGGTCCTATACTTTCGACTGACGCGCGGCGCGCACTTCCGTTTGCCGCTTTCCGAATCTGGAGGAGTTTCTTTGCAAATTCGACCGCTCATCGCATTGGCTGCCCTGTGTTCGCTCGGCGCGCCCGCCCTGGCGCAGGCTCCGCCGCCTCCCTCAGGCGACCAACCCGCCGCCCTCCAACACGCCGAGGCCAGCGTCAATCCGGAGCACATCCGCGAGACCGACCGATTCATCTCCTCGGACCTCTTCGAGGGCCGCTACCCGGGTCTGCGCGGCGGCCAGCTCGCAGCCGAGTACATCGCCAACCAGTTCGCGCTCGCCGGCCTCTACCCCGCCGGCGACGGCGGCGGATACATGCAGCAGGTCAACTTCGTCGGCATGAAGGCCATCCCTGAGCAAACCAGCTTCAGCCTCGTCCCGGCAAGCGGCGCCCCGGTCCAGCTCAGCTACGCACAGGACTACACCGTCTCCAACCAGTCCCTCACCCCCACCGCCACCATCGACGCACCCATCGTCTTCGTCGGCTACGGCGTCACCGCGCCCGAGTTCCACTGGGACGACTACGCTGGCGTCGACGTCAAGGGCAAGGTCATCCTCTGCATCGTCGGCGACCCACCCTCCGACGACCCCAACTTCTTCGGCGGCAAGGCCCTCACCTACTACGGCCGCTGGACCTACAAGTTCGAGCAGGCCGCCCGCATGGGCGCGGTCGGCGCGCTCATCATCCACCGCACCGACCTCGCCAGCTACGGCTGGAACGTCGTCCAGAACTCCAACACCTCCGAAAAAACCTACCTCCGCGACGACAAGAACCCACGGCTTGAGGCCGCCAGCTGGATTCAGCTCGACGTCGCCCGCCGCCTCTTCTCGATGAGCAACATGACGCTCGACCAGGCTTTCGCCGCCGCCGGCCAGCGCGGCTTCAAAGCCGTCCAGCTTCCCGTACGCCTCAAGGCCACGGTCACCTCGACCGTGCGGCCCTTCCAGAGCCCCAACGTGGTCGCGATCCTCCCCGGCGAAAGCGCAGTCCAGCACAAGCCCGACCAGGCCGTCCTGTACACCGCGCACTACGACCACCTCGGCTTCGTCCCCGGCAAATCCGGCGACAACATCTACAACGGCGCCGCGGACAACGGCACCGGCGTGGCCATGCTGCTCGAAATGGCGCGAGCCTGGAAGCAGGCCGTCGACAACGGCCTCACGCTCCCGCACTCGGTCATCTTCTCCGCCGTGACCGCGGAAGAGCAGGGCCTGCTGGGCTCCGAATACCTCGGCCAGCATCCACCCATCCCCGCCTCCCAGATCGCGCTCGACATCAACTACGACATGCTCCTGCCCCTCGGCATCCAGCAGGAGGTCAACGTCAACGGCGCCCAGCGCACCAGCTTCTATCCCGAGGTCGAAACCACCGCAAAGCGCTTCGGTCTGGCCATCGTGCCCGACCCGCGCCCCGAGGCCGGATCCTACTACCGCTCCGACCACTTCTCCCTGTCACGCGTCGGCATCCCCGCCTTTTCCATCGACGCCGGCACTCTCTACGAAGGTCACGACAAGGCCTGGGGTGAGGCCCAGGAGAAGGCCTTCAACGAGAACAACTACCACAACTTCTCCGACGAATTCGACCCCAAGTGGGACTTCCGCGGCGACGCCAAACTCATCCGCTTCGGCATGGACCTGGGCTGGCAAGCCATCACCTCACCCCAGTCGATCCGCTGGAACGCCGGCGACGAATTCGAAGCCGCGCGCAAGGCCTCCGGCGCACAGTAACTCCACGACCGCAACCGAAACAAAGGACCTGCTCACCCACTCGGAGCAGGTCCTTTCACTTTCTACGGCTGCACCACCGTCTCCGCAGCCCGGCTCTCGTTGCCCTTCGCGTCGATCGCGCTCACCCCATAGCGGTACGCCGTCCCTGCCGCCGCCGTGGCGTCGTGAAACCCCGGCGTCACAATCGGTTGCGCCGTCAATCGGGTGCGCTCGCCCGCCGGCTCCCCGGCACCGTTCAACGGCTGCCGATAGACGATGTAGCCCGCCAGCCGCGGGTCATTCACCGGCTGCCAAACCAGGTCCACCGCATACGACGGCGCCGCCACTGGCTGGTTCGAGCCTGGCGAGTTCGCCGCCGGGATCTGGTACCCCAAAGCCGTAAGCCCGGTAGGCACCGGCGGAGGATAAACGTCCCGCCACACCACCGTTACGGCCGCTGATGGCGTGCTGCGAAGCTCCACCGTTCGATTCCCCAGCTTCACGGTCTCGCGCCGGATCGCAACGTATGTGTACGGCACGCCCTCGGTCACGCTTCCATCCAGCGTCGCCGAGGCGCTTGCATCTCCCGGCGCCGCCTGCAGCCAGACCTCTCCGTTGGTCTCGGGCGTCCGCCGCGTCGCCTGTGGCTCGCGAATCCGGGAGCGCCTCCCGGCCTTTCCCTCCTCAGCCGCGTTGGAGCGAACTGGCGTCGCGGGCCCCGCCGTCACCGGCCCCTGCGCTGCAGCAGGACCTCCCCCGCGCCGGCAACCGGAGCCCACTGCAGTTCCACACCCAACCGGGTACCCTGCGCGCTGAAGCCGGCCACCGGTGCGGGCGCCGCCCCCGCCGCCGTGAACGCCGGGTCAGAGTAGCCCGCCGACCGCCCGGCCGCGTTCCGAACCTCGACCCTGTAGCCAATCGCCTTCGCCGGTCCCGTCGTCAGCGCCGGAGGCAAGGCGTCGCTCCAGACCACCGGCTGAGCTTCTCCCGCCCGCACCGGCAAAGCCGCCCTCGTCTGCTCCTGGTCCACCGGAACGCACGGCCCCGGACCAATCTGACGGCACACGCTGGCCGTTACCTCTGTATCGCGGAGGGGCAAATTGTCCGTAGTGCGGCTCGGGACCGTGAAACGAATCTGTACCGCATCTCCCTCGCGGCTGGCGGTCAGGTCGGAAACCAGCCGCGGAAGCTGCAGGGACGGCGGTCGCGGCGGGCCGGGGCTCGCGCATCCGCTGAACAGGGCCACGCAGGCCGGAACGAGGGCGAGGGCTGACCTGGCGTGCGCTCGCCGCCGCCGAAGACGCTGCATGGGTTTGAGCGTAGCATTGGCCCTGCTCACCGGGCGGCCTGCCGCTCTGCCGTCAACAGAGGCCCACCATGGCCACGCGCGTGGCAGGTCGAGCATCTTACCGTCGGGCCGAAACATCTTTCATCCTGTAAACCCTGCGCAGCGCGCCTGCCCGTCCAAGTTAGTGATCCTGGAGTGAACCACGTGTCCAAGCAGAACCCCCAGCCACGTCAGCCAGATACTGCTCCCACAGCCTTTCCCACCAACGGCAACCACAGTCAGGACGGGCATGGGCTCAACGAGAACCACGAGATCCACACCGGCGAAGACCTTTCTTTGCAGATGGGCTCAGAAGACGGCGCCGGCGAACCAGGCGGCGTCGACCCGCAGGTCGCTGAGGCATTCATCGAGAACAAGCGCATCGGCGATCGCATCAAGCATCTGCGCCAGCGCAAACAGATGGGTCTCGTAGAACTTGGGCGGCACACGGGGCTCTCCGCCAGCTTCCTGTCGCAGCTTGAAACCGGCCGCGTCGTTCCCACCCTGCGCAACCTCGCACGCATCGCCATGGTCTTCTCCAAGGACCTCGGCTACTTCTTCGAGCCCGAACGCCCCGAACTCTTCCGCATCCTGCGCTCAGAAGAACGGCAGCGCCTTCCCCAGACCGGCGTCGACGACCCCGGCTACTTCTTCGAAAGCCTTGGGCACGTGCCGATGGATGGCGGCATCGCACCCTACGTCGCAGAGTTTCTGCCCGCAACAGACAAACGCCAGCCGCGCGCTCATACGCACGCCGGCGCTGAGTTTCTGTACGTCCTCTCAGGGTGTCTTCGACTGACCCATGAAGGCCAGGTCGAAGACCTCGAAGGCGGTGATGCCGTCTTCTTCCACGCCTCCACGACGCACAGCTATGAACGTGCCGGCGCTGAGGAGTGCACCGCCCTCATCATCACCTTGCAGGAGCATCCGCGCGGTCACCACACCGGCTCGCGTATTCCGCAACGCAGCGCAAAGCCCTCCGGCCCAGGGAAGCGCAGGCGATAAGCTCACCTCGCGCAGCGGCCGGAAGAACACCTCAGCCGAGGAACAACTCTTCGATCTCGCGCCAGTGGTTCACCCTGCGGAAGCCCGTCACGAACGCGTTCGCAGGCGAGCTGAACAGGATTCCCTCGCCATGAAACTTGCGCAGTTGGCGTGGGTTGTCGTCGATCAGGTAATCGCCGCGCAGGATGCCCTTATCCCCGCAGAACACGATGTGCGACGGCCGGATAAACGGGAAGTGCTGCTTCAGCCACTCAAACTTCGCCGTAAAGCTCGTCGGCACCTCCATCGCGGCCGTCGCGATGTAGATGTCGTAGCGCTCCTGCAGACGCTCCAGCACGCGCTGCGCATCGGGCATCACGTGCAGGGCCGAAAAGAAGTCCTCCGACCGGATGTACTGCTCCAGGATGCTGACACGTTCCGGCGGAACATAATCCCAGAACCACCGCCCCTGCAGGTCAGCCGCCGTAATCTTCTCGTTGAATTCGCGGTTGTACCGCATCAGGTGCTCGCCCAGCGCGTCCGCGATCACCTCATCCATGTCAACGCAGATGATCTTGCGTTCCACGCCCGGCTCCTGCTTTCCCGTCATCGAGCGCTCCCCGCGGGGTTGCGCGCAGGCATCGCGTTCTGGGCCGCCTGAAACCGCTCACCCGCGGCCCATGGGCGTGGCGTATCCCGGCGCGGATCCCAGAACAGCAGCCGCCCGCAGCTTTCGCACGAAAAGATCTCATCCTCATGTTCGCGCCCAATCAGATCCTGCCAGCGCTGCGGACGCACGCCCATCTGGCACGCCGCACACTTGCCCGAAAGCGCCGTTCCAAGCGCCTCCGCAACCGCTGTCCCGCGCGTCTTCACCAGCTTGTCGTAGCTCTGCAGCCACTTGGGAGTAATCTGCGCCCGAAGCTCCGTCCGTTCGCGCTCGATCCCCTGGATCGCCTCGTCATGGCTGCGCTTCAGGGCCGCACCCTGCTCCTTCTCGCGGGCCAGCCCCGCTGTCGCGCGCTCCACCGCAGCCGCAAGCTCTGTCTGCTGCGCGTCGAGCCCCTCGGTCCGCTCCAGCGAAGAAAACTCCTCATCTTCCAGCTTCGCGATCGCAGCCTCCGCGAACTTGATCTCATGCTCAAACGCGCTGACCTGCTGTGCACTCGTCGCGCCGTCGAGCGACCGCCGCAACCGCTCCAGCTTCGTGCGATGGCTCGCGATCTCCGACTCCTGCCCGCGCCGCAGCTTCTCCTCTGCCCCAAGCTGCTTGCGGCACTCCGCCAGCGCCGCCTCTGCCGCACCGAGCGCCGTCTCCGCCGCCTTCAGCCGCCGCGGCAACTCTGCAAGCTCCGTGCGCAGCCGGCTCAACTCCAGATCCTGTGCCTGCAGCACGATGAGGTGCTCGAGATCCTGGTTCACCGTGCTCCTTTCAGGCTGGGGTCCCTACTCTGTACAGACGAGCAGCGTAGCACCTTTGACTCACCTTCGCTCGCATCACGAACCATTCCGTCGGGTGATTTCTGAATCCCGAACCGCTCTCTAGAATCACACAAAACGACACCATGGCCAGCGCTGTAGCAGATCTCCCCAGCACCCAAACTGTAGCCGCGCCAAAACGCTGGGCACCCAGGGCCAACCCCTGGGTCGTCGCCATGACCGTCACTCTCGCGACCTTCATGGAGGTGCTCGACTCCTCCATCGCCAACGTCGCCCTGCCCCACATCGCCGGTGGCCTCGGCGCCACCCAGGACGAGGCCACCTGGGTACTCACGGCCTACCTCGTCGCCAACGCCGTCATCCTCCCCGCCGGCGCCTACATGACCACCTTCATCGGGCGCAAAAAGTTCTACATGATCTGCGTCGCGCTCTTCGGCATCTCGTCCGCGATGTGCGGCCTCGCGCCCAGCCTTCCCCTGCTCGTCTTCTTCCGTGTCCTGCAGGGCATCGGCGGTGGCGGTCTCGCCCCCAGCGAACAGGCCATCCTCGCCGACACCTTCCCCCCGGAAAAACGCGGCCAGGCCTTCGCCATGTACGGCCTCGCCGTCGTCGTCGCGCCCGCCATCGGCCCCACACTCGGCGGCTACATCACCGACAACTTCGACTGGCGCTGGATCTTCTTCCTCAACATCCCCATCTGCATCCTTTCGCTCTTTCTCACCTCCCGCATCGTCGAAGACCCACCCTACGTCAAAGCCGAGGTCGCCGAATCCCAAAAGGGCGGCATCAAGCTCGACCTCATCGGCTTTGCCCTCGTCGGCCTCACCTTCGGCTCGCTCGAGTTCGTGCTCGACAAGGGCCAGGAAGACGACTGGTTCGCCTCGCACCTCATCACCTTCTTCACCGTCACCATGGTCGTCGCCTTCGTGCTGCTCATCTGGTGGGAGCTCCGCCAGCTCCGCATAGGCCAGAGACCGCTGCTGAATCTCACGCTCTTCACGCGACGAACCTTTTCCATCTCGTTCGCGCTGATGTTCGTGCTCGGCTTCTCGCTCTACGGCACAACCATCCTCATCCCGCAGTTCGTGCAAACACTGCTCGGCTACACCGCCGAACTCGCCGGCCTCGTCCTCTCACCCGCGGGCTTCATGATGATGGCCATGATGCCCATCGTGGGCTTCCTCTCCAGCAAGGTCGACCCGCGCAAACTCATCGCCTACGGCTTCATCATGCTCACGGCCAGCCTCGTCTACATGGCCAACATCAGCCTCAACGTCAGCTACGGCGAACTCGTGTTCATGCGCTGCTTCCAGGCATCCGGCCTGGCGTTCCTCTTCATCCCCATCAACACCATCTCCTACGTCGGCGTGAAGCAGAACGAGAACAACGACGTCTCCGGCCTCACCAACCTCGCAAGAAACATAGGCGGCTCCTGCGGCACAGCCTTCATGGCCACGCTCCTGGTCCGCCGTTCCGCCGCACACGAAAACTCCATGGTCCGCAACCTGACGCCCGGCAGCCTCGCCTTTAACCAGCGCGTACAGGCACTCGCCGGCATGTTCAAAGCCGGCAACGGCGCGGGCACCCCCGGCGGCGCATACGGCGGCGCCTCGCAAGGCGCGATCCACCAGGCCCAGGGCCTCCTGTATCAACAGCTACACGCCCAGGCAGCCACGCTCGCCTACGTAGACATCATTCGCTACCTAACCCTCTTCTGCGCCGCCATGCTCCCATTCCTCTTCCTCATCCCGCGTCCCCCAAAGAACGCCGCCGCCAGCGCCGGTCACTAATCGCGCCACAAACAAAACGGCGGAGGCACACGCCCCCGCCGTTTTTGCTTTCTCCGCAAGTCTTGTCTAGCCGTTCACCTCTGCTGCAATTCCATTCATGGCCTCTTTTTGTCATTCCGTAGCGCAGCGAAGGAATCTGCTTTTTGCAGGCTCCGCTACAGCCTTCGCGGAACTGCCTCACGCCTGCTTAGGCTGCGGCGCCGGAAACGGATTGCGATCCTGAAACTGCGTCTGGTGCCAGTACGGATACGCCAACTGAACCTCGCTCGCCGCATCCAGCCTCGCCACCTGCTCCGGCGTAAGCTCCCATCCAACAGAAGCAAGATTCGCCCGCAACTGCTCCTCGTTCCGAGCCCCAATAATCAGCGTAGACACAGTGGGTCGCCGCAGCAGCCAGTTCAGCGCAATCTGCGGCACGGTCTTGCCGGTCTCCTTCGCAATCTCATCAAGCGCATCGACGACTTTATACAAATATTCATCCGGCATCTGCGGTCCACCCGCGGAAGCCTTGTGCAAACGGCTCGTCTCCGGCAACGGCTGCCCCCGCCGAATCTTCCCCGTCAGCCGTCCCCATCCAAGCGGAGACCACACCAGCGCACCCACACCCTGGTCCGCCGCCAGCGGCATCAACTCCCACTCATAATCCCGCCCGATCAACGAGTAGTACACCTGGTGCCCTACATACCGAGCCCATCCATAGCGCTCGCTCACACTCAGCGACTTCATCAGGTGCCACCCGGAGAAATTCGAGCAGGCGATGTAACGCACCTTGCCCTCGCGCACCATCTTGTCCAGCGTGTTCAGCGTCTCTTCCACTGGCGTCAACGCGTCAAACGCGTGCAGGTGGTACACGTCGATGTAGTCCGTACCCAGCCGCTTCAAAGACCCCTCAAGCGCGCGAATGAGGTGATATCGCGAACTGCCTACATCGTTCGGCCCTTTGCCAAACCGAAACGTAGCCTTCGTCGAAATCAACACATCTTCGCGATTCAAATGCTTGATGGCCGCACCGAGCACCTGCTCGCTCTTGCCCTCGGAATAAATGTCGGCAGTGTCGAAGAAGTTGCAGCCCGCCTCCATGCAGATGTCGATAAGCTTGCGCGCCTCATCCACCTGCGTATTGCCCCAGGCTTCAAAGAACTCGCCTCCGCCGCCAAACGTTCCGGTGCCAAAGCAAAGTTCGGGGACCTTCAGGCCAGACCGGCCCAACTGACGAAATTCCATATGCGACTCCAGGGGGAGGAAGTGTGACGAGGCGTGCTTGCGTCAGTGCTTTGGATGCGCCGTGTGCATAAGCGGGCTCTGCGAGAAATCCCGGCTCAACCCCATCCGCTCCGCCGCCGCATCAAGCGCCTGCTGCGCTCGAAAAAACAGGTGATGTGGGTTCGACCCCGGAAAATACCGCACCACAATCTGCGGACTCTCCACCGCATCATGCCGCCCGTCCTTGAACGGGTATCCGAGCGCCTGCAACAGATGCAGCGATCCCTCATCGCCCGATGGATTCCCGTCATCACCCACAATGCCAAACACACTTCGGTGCGTCGCGCGCGAGTACACCGCAACGAAGTCGCCCAGCTTTACGCCGCGCGCCCGCGCCGCATCGCCAAGCACCACGTAGTTGATCCGCGTCGCGTCCACATACCGAACCACATCCGTCTCACTCGTTCGCGCTGGGTCCGTATACGCCGTCTGCGAGATGTAATCACCGGGATACGGGTCGTGCGGCCCTTGCCGGATCGGCCGGTTTCCATGGTCCTCGTCCGTGAGAAACCCAACGATCTCGCCATCCTTGAACCCGCGATACCGCGCGTGCTTCAGCGAGTCCAACGTATGCGCCCCTACAGGCCCATACGCATTCGGCGCTCCATCCACATCAACATCCATGCGGCGCGTAAGAATCTCAAACGGCTTTGGCCGACCGTGACCCAACGCATACCCCGGTATCGCCACTGCGCACAGCAGACCCGCGAACATCAACGCCCTGGGAATGAACCGCCCTGCTCCCATCTGCAGAGTTAGACGAGCGAACCCCACCTTCTGGTCGCAATTCATCGCACGTACCAGCTTTCCGATCAACAGGTCGCGCCATCGGGCCGCGCGGGAAGCAGAAACTGTAATCGCCGCGTGCTACGCTTCTCGCAACGTTCTGCGCAGGGGGCGCACGCTATGCCCACTGCAAACGACAAGCCGCTCGCTCTCGTCGAAAAACATCCGCGCGCCATCCGCTGGATGCATTGGATCAACTTCCCCCTGCTCGCCATCATGATCTGGAGCGGCTGGCTGATCTACTGGACCGACTCCATCCCGCCCTACCAGCACCCCCACCAGGTCTACCGCATCGGCATCGGCAACTGGACCCTCGTCCGCTTCTTCCCCGATTGGTTCTACAACGCACTACATGCGCAATTCCAACTCACCACCGGCATGGGATGGCACTTCCTGCTGATGTGGTTCTTCGCCCTCAACGGCATCGCCTACGCGATCTATCTGCTCATCTCCGGCGAATGGCGCGTCCTGTGGCCACGTTGGAGCTCCTTCCGCGACGCCGTCGCAAGTCACGCTCTACGACCTCCATCTTCCCTCTGCGCGACGCAAGGGCCTGCCCCCGCAAGGCAAGTACAACGGCGCCCAACGCATCGCCTACTCCGCCGTCGTGCTGATGGGCGCGGGCTCACTCCTCACAGGCCTCGCGATCTACAAGCCAACCCAGACCCATTGGCTTACAACGCTATGCGGCGGCTACGAGATGGCGCGCTGGCTCCACTTCTGGCTGATGATGGCCTTCTGCGGCTTCTTCCTTGTACACGTGCTCCAGGTCATCCTCGCCGGCTGGAACAACTTCCGCTCCATGATCAGCGGCTACGAACTGCAGACCGTGCGCGGCACACAAGCCCTCGACGCCCGCACCGGCGAGCCCACAGGAGCAGCCGGCGATGAGTAACACTACCGACCCGCGCAACCCGCCAGACCCGCGCAACTCGCGCAATCCACCAGACCAGTGGGGCGAGCGCGAACCACGCATCCTCGCCGAAGGCGACCCCGCCGAGGTACGCCGGCCAGCGCCAGCCGCACACGCCGCAGCTTCATCGTGGGCACATGCGCCGCCGCGGCCGGCTACGCCGCGTGGCGCTGGATCAACAACAGCCCGCCCACCGATCGCCTGCAAAGCGCCCTGCGCCGATCTCTGCACTTCAACGCCGACCTCAGTCGCTCACTCTTCGCCGAGCGCGGCCTCGCCCCCGAATACCCTCTCGCTCGCGCCGTTCCTCTGCGCCTGAACGGCGTCATAGGCTTGGACAAACCACTCGCGCCGGACAGCTATCGCCTGCAAGTCGTCGGCGTCGAGAATGCAAAGAACTCGCCGCGCTTCGTGCCCGACGTCACCGCCTGGGACTACCGCTACATCGACACAGCCCAACCCGCCACCGAGTCACAGGACCTGAAGTCCGCCCCCGGAAACGGCGCCGTAAGCAAAACAGGCAACACAACCGCCAACAGCATCGCCGAACGCTTCGAGCACATGGCTGAGACCATCTCCCACAAGCGCCGCCTCGGCGACGCGGAGGCTGGCCCCTCGCACAGCTCCCTCGATATCGGCACGCCAGGCCTGCTCCTCACATTGAGCGACCTCGCGGTCCTGCCAAAAAAAGAACTCGTCACGGAGTTCAAGTGCGTCGAAGGTTGGAGCCAGATCACGCACTGGGCAGGCTATCGGCTGCGCGACTTCATCGATGCCTATCCACCCGAAAAGATCAACGGCCGCGACCCCCGCTACGTCTACATGGAGACCCCCGACGGCAACTTCTACGGCGGATATGACATGCTCGCCGCACGCCATCCGCAAAGCCTGCTCGTCACCGAAATGAGCGGCCAGCCGCTAACCACCTTGCAAGGCGCGCCTCTGCGGCTGCATATGCCGATCAAGTACGGCTACAAGCAGCTAAAACGCATCGGCCTGATCGCCTACACCGACACGCGACCCGACGACTATTGGACCAAGCTCGGATACGACTGGTACGCGGGGCTGTAAACCACAGGAACGGGAGCAGAGAACAGAGATGAGAACCGGGAGGAGTTGTGTCGCAGAGTGGTCGTGCAGGGGAGGGTGGAAGATCAAAGGAAGGAAGGTTGGGGAAGGGAGACAGGAGCTAGCGCAAGAAACTCTTGCGCTAAATCCCGTCATCAGTGCTCATCTCTGTTCTCTGCTCTCGTGCGCTGTGGTCTAGGGTGCCGTGGGAAACGGCGGGGCCGGTGTTGCGGTTGGAGTTGCGAGCCCGAAGAACATCACGACATTGTTCATGGCGCGATTGGAAACCCATAGATTGCCGCTGGCATCCGCCGCAATCGCGAACGGCTCAATCAGCTTTGCATCCTTGCCATACGCGAACGGCGACAGCGCCGTCCCGGCAGGTACACCCGCGCTATTGCCCGCGATCTCCGACACAGATCCGTCATAGTAGTTCGCAACCCAGAACTGTCCCGCCGCATCGACCGCGGCGCCACCCGGCGTCTGCACTCCCGCACCGGTCTGATCGTTCAAGACCACCGCGCCCGAAGCGGACACCTCACTGAACGTGTACTCGCCCGATGCCGCGCCCGCATTCGCTACCCACACATTGCCCTTGGGGTCCAGCGCAACCGACTCCGCGGAGTCGCAGCAGCTTGTATTCTGCGCAGTTCCGTCAGCCGCGACGTGGGTGATATCAGAGCCGTTGTAGTTCGCCAGCCACAGCCCGCCGGAACCATCCGAGGCGATGCCCACCGGGAACGACGAGAACCCCGACCCAACGTTCTTCACAAACTTGCCCTTCAGGTCATACACCGTCGCCGAGCCGCTCGCATAATTCCCAATCAGGATCGTGTTATTCGAGGTGTCGGCGGCAATCGACTCAGGAAAGCTGATCGAGTCGTCAGAGAACGTGTTCACCAGCGCGCCCGGCGTGCCGGTCTCCGCTCCCATGAACTTCGCCACGCTGCCCGAGGTGGCGTCATGACTGACGTTCTCCTCGCTCGTCACCCATACATCGCCGTTCGTATCCACCGCCAGCCCGTATGCTTCGGTCTGCGCTGAAGTGCCGAAGGGCGTACCCGTGAACGGCTTGCCCTGTGGCGAATACGCCACAACGCCAATGGGGTTGTTGCCGCCGCTGGCGCCTGGCCCACCGTAGTTCGTCACCCAGACATTTCCGCCCTTGTCGATCGCCAGTCCAGTCGGCTCATACAGGCCCCCACCGCTGACGGTCAGAGACATCGTCCAGTCGCTCGGTGCCGCAACCAGACTCGTTGCGTAAGGCTGCGTTGTCCCCACTGCGCTGAACACCGCAGCGACGTTGTTGCCCGGATGCTTCACCACATTCAGAAGCGCCGTCAGCGTGTCGGAAGGCGTGCTTCCGCTGTTCGGAGTCGCTGCCGCAAATAATGCCGAGCACGGCACGCCGTTGGAACCCGTACAAGATGCCACCGCATTCGCCAGCGCATACAGCTTGCCCTGCTCCACTGCGAGGTTCGAGGCCAGGGTTGCAACCTGCCCCGTCGAGCTATCCGCCAGCAGATGTGCGTTGAGGAACGCATTCGCGATGCCTGTCGTGTTGGTCGCGCTCGCGCCCACGTGATCAAACGCGGTCATGAACGGCGCCAGCGCATACGCTGCGGCAACCGTCGTAACGTCGTTCACCTCGATGAACTGGCTGCTATTGCTGATCAGGTCAGAGCAGTTGCCCAGCGCCGTCATCAGCACAATCGCCTTGTTGTCTGTGCCCGAAGCAAGCCCCGGATTGCCGCCGCGGGCAACGAGGTAGACCTGTTCGTTGCTCGAAGCACACGTGTAATCGCCCTGGATGTCGAACTGTCCGGAGCTGTCCGTCGTGACCGAATTTGAAAGCAGGCTGGTCGCCTGCGATCCATTCCCAGCCGTACCCGCGGCATACAGCTCGATCACAGCGCCCGACACCGCCTGCTTGCCGGCGTTCACGCGACCACTGACGACCAGGGCGCCGCCACCCGATCCGCCGAACCATTGCCGCCCGTGTTGCTCCCCCCGCCCGCTCCCGTCGAGCTCCCCTGATTCGCAGCGCAGCCGGCGAGGACCAGCGCGAGCGACAGCAGAACCATAGGACACAGATGAACGACGTTGCGACGGGCGAGGGTCATGGTGGGCTGTTCGTCATCCTATGACCCCACAGCAACGCCGTAAGTCCCCCAGCGGCGTCACGTTACTCACACAAAGGCGCACCCACCGTCTCAAAACGAAACACTGCGAACGTAGCTCTGACCACTGATAACTGTCTTGATGTGCAGGCGGCTCGTAAGCCGAATTCTGTTCTAGACGGTCATTCCTCTAGGCCGAGCATTACTGCGCGGCTCCAGCAACCTACCCGCAGGTTCCGGCTGCCTGATGCGCCCCAAAGGACGCCACCGGACTCTCTTCGCCTATGGCGCAACGGGCCGTTACGCAGCCTCGCCTGAAGAGAAGCGATGGCTTTCCTGCCTATTTGGTCTTGCTCCGTGTGGGGTTTACCGTGCCGTCCCCATTACTGTGGACGCGGTGGGCTCTTACCCCACCCTTTCACCCTTACCTCCCGTCGCGTTGGCGGCGGAAGGCGGTTTGCTTTCTGTTGCACTGGCCGTCTCGGCGCCTTTACACGCCGATCCCGGACGTTATCCGGCACACTGCCCTGCGGAGTTCGGACTTTCCTCTCCCGCTCGACACCCGGCGAACCGGACGCGAGCGGCAGCGACCATCCGGCCGCCTGCACCCTTCCAGTCTATCAACCAGCCTACGAAGCCGCGTCTACGCCATCGCCCGCTGCGGCCGCTCTTCGCCCGCCACCGCCGGCGGCATCACCCAGCCCGTGTCACAGCACACGCTCCACGCCGAAATGCGCCCGCGGCGTCACCTGCGCCAGCCACGCCGCACGCACGTCCCACTGCTGCGGCAGCACACGCCCGCCCACCCGCCAGCACCCCGACGCATGCCCGAAAAGCGCCACCATGTCGTCCTGCACAAAGCTCTGCTCCACCGTGATCGCGTAATTGGGGTAGCTGTGGAAGAAACGCTGCCATCCAACCGTCATGTTCTCCGCACCGGCGTAGCTGTGCCCAAGCGCATCCGTGAAGATGTGATCCGGCGTCATCAGGGCGCGCAAAATAAGCAGATCGCCGGAGTTGATCGCGGCCGACGAACCCGAGCGCAGTTGCCATCGGCATATAGCTCACGCAGGCGCCTCCGCTTCGCGGCATCGCAAAGGTGGTGAAAAGATACTCCTATGCCCATCACACGGCGCAAGTTTTTTGAACTCTCTTCCCTCGCCAGCGGCGCCGCCGCCCTCGGGATCCGCAGCGCAGCCTCGGCCCAGCAGTCCAGCCCCACCCCCATGCCGCCCGGCACACCGCAGTTCCAAAAGGACATACCGCCCAACCTCCCCACCATCCGCGAGGCAGGCGCCAGCCGCAATCTCCTCGCCGGTTGCGCCGTCAGCGTCCCCGCCCTGCGCCGCGACCCCATGTACGCGAACCTCGTCAAGCAGCAGGCCGGCATCGTCGTCGCCGAAAACTCCATGAAGTTCGGCCCCATGCGCCCCGCGCCCGACCAGTTCGCCTTCGACAACGCCGACTTCCTCTTCGCCTTCGCCGAGGCCAACGGCATGAAGGTCCGCGGCCACAACTTCGTCTGGCACCGCCAGCTCCCGCGCTGGTTCGCGAGCTACGCCACCCCGCAGAACGCCGACGCCCTCCTCACCAACCACATCCAGACCGTCGCCACCCGCTACGCCGGCCGCGTCCATAGCTGGGACGTCGTCAACGAGGCCATCCAGGTCACCGACAACCAACCCGGCGGCCTCCGCAACTCGCCCTGGTACAAGCTCCTCGGCCCCACCTACATCGACCTCGCCTTCCGCACCGCCCGCCAGGCCGACCCCAGCGCCCTCCT
Source organism: uncultured Verrucomicrobiae bacterium (assembly GCA_963795955.1). Lineage (GTDB taxonomy): Bacteria > Acidobacteriota > Terriglobia > Terriglobales > Acidobacteriaceae > Granulicella. Next base: position 137,804 of record CAWCJK010000001.1, on the reverse strand, counting down.
CTGCTACAACGACTACGACATCGAATCCGAATCCCCCGACCAGGCCGCCAAACGCGCCGCCGTCCTCGCGCTCGTCCGAGGCATGAAGCAGCGCGGCGTCCCCATCGACGCCGTAGGCATCCAGTCCCACATCCACGCCAGCCCCCAGACGCTAACACAGACCCCGCCCCCGCCCAACGCCACCTACGGCCCCGGCCTGCAACAGTTCATGTCCGAAATCCAGTCCCTCGGCCTCAAAATCCTCCTCACCGAGATGGACGTAAACGACCGAGCCCTCCCCGCCGACCCCACCACCCGCGACCGCACCGTAGCCGACCTCTACCGCAGCTACCTCAACCTCACCCTCGCCAACCCCAACGTCATCGCCCTCCTCACCTGGGGCCTCACCGACCGCTACACCTGGCTAAACGGAGAAGACTCCCGCCCCGACAAACTCCCAGAACGAGCCCTACCCTTCGACGCCGACCTACACCCCACCCCCGCCTACATCGCCGAAGTCCAATCCATCCAAACCGCCCCACCCCGCCCCACCACCTAAACGAACCCGCTCGCCCACGCCTTTTCGCCCTACGGCGTTTACCCCGTCGCCTTTCCTTTGTTGTCGCCTTTCTTTTGTTGTCATTCCCGAGGGGAATCTGAAGGCAGGCCCAGATCCGGAAGGTCACGGCTTCAGTCGTGCCGCAAAACCTCCCGCGAGAGCTCGGCTTTAGCCTTGGCTCTTATCCTTTGGCAGCGAACCGGATATAATTTCGCGACTGGAGGAAATCTTGCCGCCGCTCGATACGGTCTACGCCTATCGTGACGATCGTTCTATGGGGCCGACGCGGTGGAAGGCGCGCAAGATTTTCTGCACAGAGAACGATCAGCACCAAGACGCCCCTGGGCAGGCGTATGTAGCCAAGTTCTGTCAGGGCCGGGATGGTGCCGCCGCGATGATCTCGGAAGTTCTCTGCGCGGCGATGTACCGTGCCGTAGGGGTACGCGTATTAGATCCCGTCGTGATTCACGTCCTGCCCTCCTTTGCTGAGTCGTGGAACGGGACTAGCAATCCCGATCAGGCCATTGCCGCAGGTCCATATTTTGGTACGCGTTACCTTCACGATGTGATGGCCGGTCCGCCGACGAGCGCTCAGCAGGTTGACAGCCTAGGAGATCTGCTCGACATCTGGGTCCTCGATTCTTGGGTCTGCAACATCGATCGTCTGGTCCCAGGAAACGTCTTGTTGAAACTCGGTCGAAACCAGAAGTGGCAAGTGATCGCTTCTGATCAATCAGACTGCTTCTGTGGCGCGTCGTCATTTGGCAGGGCGAACTGGTCGGAGGGGTTCGTCGCGCGCGGAGCTAGTGAGGGCATATTCGTGACCGAAGCGATAGCGGCCGCTTCAGGCCGAGCTGGTCTTCAAGTCCGAATCGAAAAGTGTCGCCAAGCTCTGCAGAGCTTCGGTGCTGGGGTCGACCAAGTACCGCCGGAGTGGTGGGAAAGGGCGCAGATCGAAGATCCAGAGCAGATCGAACAGGCTCTGAATCTACGTCTTGATCGTATGCAGCAAGTATTAAGTGTGGAGCACTACGGAGAATTCGACTATGGCCAATTCGCAAACATCCCGATCATCGAGCTATAGCGTTTTCAGCTTTCTGAGCGACGACCTACGTCAAACTGAAATACCTGTAGGTGTCGCCCTATGGAGCGCAAAGGAAGCGAAGGTCCAAGTGCGTCTGGCGCACGAAGGGGAGCAACTGAGAGGATTCAAGCAAGAGTGGCTTCCCTATGTCCAGCTGATCTCACAACAGCTTGGAAATTGGCTTAGGACTAAACAGCTGCCTTACGACAGAGAAGCGAGTGATCCACATACTGATCTGTGGTGGAAACACCTAAGAAATCTACTTGTACACCGGGTCCGTCTATCTGAACCGAAAGCGATCGACTGTCGGGATATGGGCGAAGAAACGGAGTTACTGTACGAGGCTATCGTGAGTCCATTGAAACCCGATCAAGAAAAGAGGAGTCGGGTGGATCGAGCAATAACAAAGAGCTTGGGCAACAGCTTGTCCAGGAAGTTTGCAAAGGGAACTGTCCAAGGTTTCAAAGGAAGACCCGTCCCCGTAAAGCGGTTTGTGGAGGACGGGCGCCAATTGATCATTCTGGACGGTGTTAACTTGGCTGTGCATAACGCCGAGAAGGATGCTGATGCCCTTGTAAGCAGGTTGCTTAGGATAAAGAACAGCAACTCCGTCGATCGAGGTGCAAGAGAAGTGAAGGCATTCGTCGGCTACTTAGCTTCGCCAAATGGGTTGAACGGTGAAGCAGCTTTGGTCGAATGGATAGAAGAGATGGGTGGCGCAAGGACGTTCGACTTGATTAAACAACGAGAAGAGTTTGCGGGCAGCGTAGAGCAGGCTGCCGCCGATATTAAACTCACAAGACCCCAGCCCGTTAACTAAGTCGCGCGGGTCGCGCACTCGTACGGCCTCTCAAAACCATCGGGTGCGCCATCCGTATGCGTATGAACCACACTCTAGCCCCTCAACAGGAATCCGCTCTCGACTACTTCCCCGGAGGTGTGCCTCCGTACGCCATCTTTCTGATTCACTTAGAAGCGGTTCGCGAACTCCTGCTCGCTCGCCACAGAGCACTGACCTCGGTCGTCGAGCAACTCGCGTTCGTCGGTCTGGTCGCCTACTTCGAAGCCTTCTGCAAAGATCAATTCGCGACCATCCTGAACTTGGTGCCGGGCAGATCCGAGGCGCTTCGCAAACGAGGCAGGGATATAGGCGTCGACGTAACGGACCTCTTGGGTCTTAACGATCCACTGCAAGCGAAGTTCGGGTTTCTCCTGAGCGAGCGTTTCAATTTTGGTACCGCACAGCGCATTAATGCGCTGTACCATGACCTCCTCACGGTCACGCCATTCTCGAAGTCGGAAGCCAGAACCTATGACAAGATCGTTAATACCCGCAATCTTCTCGTCCATCACGGCGGTGTATTGACGTCCAAGTTCAGCAACGGCAAATCTCGCGATACAGGAGAAAGGGCTTACTTTGACTCAGTCGTCGTCTCTAAACGTCCCGTTTGAGAAGCTGCCGCTTTCGTCAATACGATCGCCGCATCTCTGGCCCAGAAGTCTATGTCGCCGCTCGCAGCGAATTTCGAAGCGCTTCACGCTAACGATGAACGCCGAATTGCTTACGAGATGCTTAGAGCAGACACAGATGAGAGTGAAGCATTGAACGCGTCTCTTGTGAGCCTTGCTGCCCAGTTTGACGGAGCGACAAGCTAGTTGCGTTCAGGGCGGGGTCCGCTCGAGATTTGATTTCTGTCACGAGAACCCTAGTACCCCATCCGTACGGGCCGGGAGTTCCATCGTCGCGAACCGATGACTGACATACCGCTCTGCCGAAGGCCGGAGTGAAGCGAAGCGAAACGACTGAATTGCCTTCCGTTTCGCGAGCCGAAGAACTTCCCGACTCCATACTTCCCCTCCGATCCAATCCCGCATACGCCGCCTGCTGCTTTCGCTCGTTCTCACCGCACCGCTTGCCCTCGCGCAGACGCCCACACCCGCGCCCTCGTAGCCTGCCACCCTCCGCCGCACCCTCCTCGCGCAACTCCGCTCCACCCACAACAAGGCCGACTGGTTCGTCCCCCTCAACACCGCCGCCGCCGGCCTCACCCCGAGCAGGCCCGCTGGGTCCCCACCAACGCCGCAGGCAAGCTCGACCCCGACGCCAATCACTCCGTCCGCATGCTCGCCAACCACGTGCTCTTCTGGAACACCCGCGCACTCAGCCGTCTGCGCGGCGAAAAGCCCGGCCCGGCTCCCTCCAACAACGAAGAAACCTTCAACAGCTTCGACGCGGCCACCTGGAACAAGACCGTCCACGACCTCGCCGACGTCGAAGACTCCCGTGTCAAGCCCCCAAACCAGCCAACCTTAACCGGCTCAACAACTTAGGACCTGCACAGATTTACCCATCGCAAATCTATACTCAATGCAGGCACACACGCGCGCACCACGCCTTCACCCCAAACCGCAATCCATCGCACAGCGATAGACGGCCGTACCCAAGCGGTACAAGTCCAGAGCTAAAGTCTCTCGATCGAAGACTTTGCGGAAAAAGTACCCCGGGGGAGGGGGTACCCTACTCGCTCTCCTTCAACCCCGGCTGAGTCCCCGTAAACCCCGAGCAGCACGGCTTCATCGCCGGCGTGAACTCCATGTACTCCACCCGCGTCAGGTCAGGGTCGTACAGGTTCAACTGGATCTTCCCATCCCGCCCCGCCTGGATGCTGGTGCACATCTTCTCCGTACATCCGTTCTGCTGCAGCTGAGCCAGCACCTCCTGCATCCGCGGCGTCCCCAGCGAGAAGTGATCCATCACCCCCGTCTGCCGCAGGTCAGGGTTGTGCTGGTTCAGCATGTACTCCAGCCAATCCGTCCCGTCCGGCACCTGCAGGCTGACATAATCATCTGCCGTCCCATCCTTCGCCCGACCCATGCCAGTATGGCTTGAACCCCAGGATCTCCGCGCCAGAACGCGTCCTCCTTCGCCCGATCCTGCACCACAAACCCGACGTGGATGATCCGCACGCTCGTCGCCGACGGCAGCGGATGCGTCTGGCTCGCCTGCAACGCCACACCCGTCAGCTTCTTATCTCCGCCAGCGCTCGGATAAGGACTCTCGACGAAGTAAACCAGGTTGCCTTCCGGATCGCGCACAGCAAACTGGTCACCCTTCATCGGCTCCGCCGTCGCGACGCCGCGAGCGTTGAGATAGCGCTCCAACCCATGCACATCGCGCGTCGTGAACCCCACCGCCAGCATCCGGCTCGTAGCACTCGGCGCCTGCCCCTCGTGCACCACCTCGATCCACTGCGACCGGTTCACCGGATACACCCACATCCCCGGAGCCCCCGGCGACGTCATCTGCGCAAACCCCATCGTCGGCCCGTAGAACCGCTGAGCCGCCTCAGGCTGCGTCGTCAGGTCGCGAAAAAACGCGATCCCCGTGATGGCAGGCCGAGCCGGTTGCTGAGCCATAACCGCAGACGCGAACAGTGCAACACCCAGGAGACGAAGCGCTCGATGCATGCCACCAATCTCAACCTTGCGAGCCGAGCCGGTCAAGCTCCATCCGGAGAACCACTTACCTACTCCATCCCAATGCAGTTCACCGTGGCGCGCTGTTGAGACCGCGGATCGACGTTCTGTACCGCGACGTCCAGCCCGCTCGCGCTCTGGCCCACAATCCCTTGGACACGAACCACGGCGCTTGCGCCGAACACTGTACAGCTAGCCGTAAAGTCCTCTGACGGAAACGGCGAAGGCGCCCACGTAAGGTGCACCGTCTTCGTCGCACCCGCCCCAATCCAGGGCGTGATCGACCGTCGCCTTACGCCAGCTTGCGCTCGAGGCGCCTCGCCCCGGCTGCCGGCCCACGCTCCCGTTCTTCAACGCACCGTTCTCCAGCGTGTCGCTCGCGTCCACCACCGCGCCCTCCGGTGCAGACACCAGCGCGTCCGGCGGCGCGACACCCCAGGCCAGCGTATTGTGCGCAAAGGACACCCCCACATCGGTCTTGGCCGACGCAAGCTTCAGGCACCACCCGCCATGATTGCGCTGGTCGTAGCAGGAGTTCGCCAGGTAATTGTGGTCCAACGTGAAGCCCCGCACCCCCTTGTCGCCCAGCGTTGCGACCCGCTTCACGTTTTCGATCCACCCGTCAGTGAAACGCACCGCAGTCGCATTCGGGACCTCCAGGCAGGAGTCGAGCCACTCGCACGTGACGCCCTCGAACCGCACCACACCTGCGCCGCTGATCAGCACGCCATTCCCCAGCTGACTTCCGATCGCGCCATGAATCTGCCCGCCCGAGAACACGATCTGGGCATTCTGACCCACGAGCCGCAGCCGGTAACTATCCGCCGGCGGCCCCACACCCGGCGATCCACGTGCCGTCTGCAACTCCAAATCCTCGAAGAAGAGAAACTGATTGGGATGCATGTACTCGCCCACGCCGCCCTGCAACGTCAGTTCGTCCCCCCAGAAGTTGGCGATCTCGATATGCGAAAAGGTGGACTGCCACAGCCCGCCCCCGGCGCCACCAGGGTTACCGTGCGCGACCAGCGTGAACCCGCGTTGCGCGGAGGCCGCGTCCTTGGGCGGCGCGAGATCCGCCTCCGTTCCATCCACCCCGAAACGGCTCAGGTACACAAACTGCACCGGGCCTTCATCAAGCTTCACGCAGTCGCGAATGCTCGACGCACATAACAGGTTCGTTAGCTCCGGAGAAGCGCCCTCGATGCTCATGTGCGTGCGCAGAATCAGCGGCTTGCTCGCAAAGAGAAACTGCCCCGCTGGAATCCAGCAGACGAGCCCCCTTTGCCCACTTGCGTCCCAACACCGCTGCAAGGGTTCGGAGTTGTCCGTCCCGACCAACCCGCTGACCTTGTTCAGAGTCACTCGCGCCTCGTCCAGCGTCGTCGCCTCCGCGCCGCCAGGCGCGATCGCCACGATCTGCGAAGTCGCCGAGACCGGTACCCGGTCTGGGCCCATCGCAGCAGCCGAGACAACCTTACCCACATCGGTGGAGAGGAATGTCCCCGCATTACCCCGGACAACCCGCGAGCCAGCCTGGAACGAAAGGCTCTGGGACGGTTCGCGCATCCGCTCTCGCACCGAACGACGTCGCAAGAACCACGTTCGCAGGGGCCGCGCTGGGCTTCTGCCCTTGCGCCGCAGCGCCGCACATTGCCACGGCCACCGAGGCCAACAACCGCGCTTCGGAGCAGGCGCATGCGGATCTACCGCGTGGAACCGGTTTGCGTGGCGGCCTGCAGACTCATCGGAAGCTGCTGCGGCCTGCGCGTGCTCGGCTTCGGTGCAAGCTGCTTCCAGCTTCGCAGAACGTCCCAGAACCGGGCGAACTTACGCCGGAAGTGTTCCTTGCGCGTAACCACGGCCAGGATGCCAAAGACGACGAGCCGCGGGATGAGACCCAGCAGCAGAACGAGTTCAGCTCGACGCTGCGTCCCCCGGTCCGAACACGAGGCGTGAAAGCGCCGGTAGCCCGCATAAAGATGGCTCATCCGGTCGACCGTGTACCCGCCGAAGTGCAGATACATCAGCTTCGAACACTGCACACTGATCAAGCCCGCGCTCCAGCGTATGCGCGCAGAACTCGACGTCCTCGGTGTACATGAATCCGCTCTCGTCCATGCCCCCGACGGCCTCCCAGTTGCTTCTCGGCGTCAAGAGGAACGAGCCTTCCACCCAGTCGTGCTGGTAGGCGGCGAGCTTCGGGATCGCCGTAAGGATGCGCGAAGGGCTCGCTCCACTGCAGCGTGAACTTCCAAAGCCGCCACGGCGCGGGGAAATGTCCGGTGTTGGCCCGAAGCTCACCGTCCTTGCCGTACATCCGCGCCCCGACAACACCCACCTTCGCGTCTTGCTCGAGGATGCGAATCCCGGGCGACACATCGGTCAGGAGCACCGTGTCGCAGTTGAAGAGCAACAGGTACTTGCCCCTGGCCTCACGCGCAGCTGCGTTGTTCCCGCCTGTGAAGCCGAGATTGCGCCCACTCTCGAATACGCGAACCCATCCGAACTCTTCCCGCACGTACTCCGCAGTGCCATCCGCAGAGCCGTTGTCCACCAGGATGACCTCGAACGGAACAGAGATGTGCCGCTGCAACGATTCGAGGCAATCGCGCATGAAACGCTTCGAGTTGTAGGACACCAGGAGCACAGACAACAACGGGCTTCCGTGCGCGTTGCGCTCGATGGTTGCTGCAGCGGGCTCGTTCACCGTCATCAACGCGCGAAGCTCTCCGGTCCTAGGAGAAGGATATCTCGCCACAAGCCCCGGCAAGGTCGCATTGCGCCTGCCTTTCGCTGTATTGACACATACCCCGAAGCTGGGACGGTACGCCGCTCAAGCCTACCCCATAAACCCAAGGTCCTGAGTCGAAAACCCGCTTAACGCCGGAAAAATCGCGGGCATCTGGGACGCGCTTACGCCGAACCACTTGGCCAACGTGGCGCCATACTGCGCGCTGGAGGTCGTCGGGATCCATCGGCCGTTCACGCTCGCGTCGTCCGGGCCGCCGAGTGCGAGCGTAGGAAAGGTCCCGTACATCGCGCCGCCCTTTGACAGCCCCGCCGAAAACAAGGTGGTGCGAGCCCCACGCGTGGTCCGTTCCGCTCTCCGAATTCGGCTGCAGCGCGCGGCTGAACTCACTCATGGTGAACGTGGTCACGTTGTTCGCAAGGCCGAGTTCCACAGTCGCCTGGTAGAAGGCCACAAGCGCATCGTTCAGGGTCTGCAGCAAATTGGCGTGATCTCCGAGCTGGGTCGTGTGCGTATCGAAGCTCCCGAAGTTGCAAAAGAAGATCTGCCGCTTCACTCCCAACGCGGCGCGCACCTGCATGATCTGCGCCACCTGCTTCAGCTGGACTGCGAGGCCGTTTCCGGCCGGAAATACTGTTTGCAAAGGCAGCGCGGATCGCGTCGCATCCGCCAGCACGGAAGCGTATCGGAAGGCATTTGCCGTGATCTGATTGTCCGCCTGAACAAGCGACACGCCACTATCAAAGCTCAGCATGGCTTGCTGGGCCGCGGTCCGCGCGGCGCACAGATCACCCGCGGAGCACGTTCCAGTCCCGATGTTGCCCGGAGCCACCGTCAACGCACTCGTATGAGTGCCGTCGCAAAGCAGCGAGTCGCCGGTCAAGGAGGTGATCATCGGTATGCCCGCATTAGGGTTGTACAGGCCGCCGAGTTGATCGGCGATGCGGCCCGCCCATCCACTGTGCAACTGCCCGCTGGAGCTCGCGTTCTGCCACTCCTGGCTTTGGTCAAGATGCGAAAACAGCGCGGCGGGCGCGGCGCCCCCGCCCAGATACTGCGCACGCGTGAGTGGCTGGACCAATGTGCCGACGTTCGCGACCGCAGCGCCCTGGCCACCATCGATCAGCGAGCGAATCCCATCCAGGCTCGGGTGCAGCGCGAAATCCGGCATCGACGAAGACTGCACAAGACTCTTCTGCGCCAAAGCCAAAGGTCCACGCGCGGACGCGTATTGCGCGTAGCCGCTCGCGTCGAACGGCACAATCATGTTGTTCGCGTCATTGCCGCCGCTGAGGAACACGCAGACGAGCGCCTTATAGTCGCTTGTGGACGCGCTTTGGGCCGCCGCGTTCAACATGCCCATGGGCCCAAGACCCGCCGCGTTGCCGGCCGCCAAAAGAGCCGCCGAACGAATAAATGTACGTCGATTCAACTGCATGGATTCCTTCTCAGTGACTGATCTTGTACTGCGATGACGTGATCACCAGGTACACGGCGACCTGGACCTGTTTCTCTGTATCGGCAATCGGCGTAATTGCATTAATCAACGCCGTCCGCATCTGCGTCGGGCATCTGCCCGTGCAGGAACATCGTCGCCGAGCGCGTCAACCAGGGCCGCCGGACCTTGCGCCGGCCGCCGTATACAACGGGCTGCCCGTACCGATATTGACCGTCATCTGCCACAGGTTGTTGGTCGCGACCAGGTCGGCAAAGCTCAGGCGCGCCGCGATAGACGCTGTGTTTTCGATCCCGAATTCAGGCGCATTGATGGATGTTTGCGGGATCACGTAGCCCGGCGGGAAGAAGCCGAAGACGCTCGGCGCGTTCATTGGAAACTGGCCCATGGTGTTCGCTTGCCACATCAGCAGGATGTAAGGCCAGGGCTGCGTCGGGTCGGGTGGATTGGGCGTCACGCCCAGCGCGCGCAGCACCGACGCGCCGTACAGCAGCGGCTCACGAAGATGCCCGCCGTCGAACTCGGGGTCCGTATCACCGGCACGTGCCTCGGGATCGGTCAGAATCGCAGTGATGACTGCCTTCATATCGCCGCGCACACCCTCCCCGTTGTCGACAAACACATTCGCCACACGCGCAACATAGGCCGGACTGGGATGGCTTGAGACCAGGTGCTGAATCAGTTGGCGCGAGATAAACGGCGGCAGATTCGGGTGCTGGAAGACGTTGTCCAGAGCGGCGTCCAGATCCTGCTGCGCGCTTTGCCCGGCGGGAAGCACCGCCCCGTTCAACAGGGCCTTCTGCGAGTGATCGTGCTGGTTCTCGACCGCTCCCATCGGCAGATCCATCCGCCCCGAGTAGCTGGGAAAAGCCGTGGGAGCCTGGCCCGGGCCCTGGACGTAGGTCCAGCCGGTGAAGGCGCGCGCAAAGGCCTGCACCTGCTCCTGCGTATACGTCGGGATCGTGTTCCCGCTGCCATCCAGCTGCGGTGTTCCGTCCACATTCAGCAGATTCGGCCCGAGCGAAAATAGCTGGAGGTTCTCGCGCGCGAAGTTTTCGTTTGCAATCTGGCCAGCAGGTGCCTTCGCGCTGTTCGCCATGTTCAGAAACGTGCCCATACCCGGCGACAACGCGACGTCTTCCATCAGTTGCCGCCAGTTCCCAAAGGCATCGTTCAGCAGAACGTTGTAGTAGAACGTCGTCGCCCGGCCGCCGACCGAGTCGTTGCTCACGACGAAGATGTGACTCAGCGCAAACGCCACCCGCTGCCGAAGCTGATCCGGCGCAGTGAGCGCGTTTTGCCACCACTCACTTCCCCAGCACTCGTCCTGGCTGAGACTTGCGTCCTCAGCGACATACTTCGCCGGGAGTGGGTTAGGGATCGGCGCGAGCAGCGTAGGGACCATCGCGAACTGCTGGGCCAGGTACGCCTGGATGCCCTCCGCCTCGACCGCGGCCACGTCGCTCGCGCTCGGGCCAAAGGTCGCCTGGTCCAGGAACCGTGTCGCCGTGCTCAGGGCCACGGGCGTTGGCACAGGAGCCGAAGCCGCGCTGCTGACAGGGGCGGACGCACCGCCTGACGCTAGCGAACCAGATCCGCCGTTTACTGAAGAGGTGGTGCCGGACGGCGCCCCTGACAAGGCATTCGACGGCACAGCGCCCTTATTGCTGGCGGGTGCGCCACAGCCAACTACCGCCGCAAGAATAATGAAAAAGACACCCGGCCCCAACCTGTGCACGTTTGCTCCTGATGCAAAGATCGGCGGCTGGACGGTTCTCAAACGAACCGTCTCAGGGTGGCACAGTGATCAAAGCTCGATTCCCAAATTGTGGAAGATCATCCCGCTTCAGCGGTATCGCACTGAAGACGCAGGCTCATTCTTGGTTCCAACCGACCTAGTACCCTGTAGTACGTGCGTTGGCGTGGTTTCTACATAGGCCCGGGACAGCGGGTCGCTGCATTTCTGTTGCTCATCCTCTTCTGTGAGTGCTCGTGGACCATTGCGCATCAGCCCTTAAACGGCGATGACTACCGCTTCGCGCGCTGCGGCCGCGAGATGTGGGAACGTCCCTCACCATTGCAGGGATACTTCACCAGCTGCGGCAATCTGAACGGCGACGGCACCCTCGCCTACCGGCTCGCCGGGTTCCCGCTTACCGCGCAGCGGCTCGTCCTGCTCGGCGTCGACCACCTCCGCAAACCGGAAAACCGGCTCTATACCGGCGGTTCACTCAACGGCTCCACCTGGGAAGCGCGACACGAACTCACCGACGTGAAGTGGCTGATCCGGCTCCCATTCGTGCTGTTCGCGCTCTGGCTAGGCGGCGGTCTGTGGTGGGTCGCACGCAGGCTGTTTGGAAACGAGGGCGGCGCACTCGCCTTGGCGCTCTACGTCTTCTGCCCTGCGATTCTGCGCTACGCGACCACCCCGAACAACGAAATCCTGGCCCTTTGGGGCCTCTACGGCCTGCTCTACACCGCCATCGGCGTGGCGCATGCATTGCAGGGACCGCGCCACAAATGGAAGCCCCGTATCCTGCTGCTCACCTTCGCCCTGGGGCTGACGGCAACCGCGCACGTGCTCGCTGCCATCATCGGCTACGTCGTAGGGTTCGTGCTGTTCTACTACCTGGCCGAACGGCGCCGCAGCTATGTGGCCCAGATCATGATCTTCGCCGCGGTCGGCGCGGTGTTCATCCTGTTCGCGAGCTTCTCCTTTCGGCCGTCAGCCTTCCAGTACGTTTTGACCGGCGGCAGCGCGCGCTTCTGGTTCTCGTTGCAACCCCTGCGGGCCTTCACGCACCAGATCACGAACGCGGGCATCCTGGTGGCAACAGGCGTCTCGCTGGTCTTGTATGTGCTGACGCGACGCTCGCGCTACTTCGGCAACAGCGTGCCGCTCCTCATGGCCCTGCTTCTGTTTCCGCTGTACACAACGCAGGTCTTCTCAGCCCCTTGGGTCTGGGCGCTGCCGTTCCTGTTCACGTTCGTCGGAGGCGTCTTCGCGGATGCACTGGAGACGCGCCAGCGCAAGGTCTACCTGCTGCTCTCCGGCAGCATCATCGTCGTGCAGGCGCTGTTGTGCTGGCTGGCGATGCGCTCCGGGTTCGCAGCCTAGACAGCCACATCCGGAAGGTGACGCGAGTTCACCGCGACGTCCCGCGAGCCCCGCCAGATGCTGCGCGTGGCACTATATCTGCATCAAAACTGAAAACGCTCCGCACAATTCTGAGCAAAATGAGGCTCCCTGAACGCCGTGACGACGCTACACCCCTTCTCTGCCCTGCACTCCACTCCGTCTGTCTCCGAGTCCCGCACCAGAACGAAATCGGCTAGACGCCTCACCGCGTTCGCAGCATTGGCCGCGCTTCTCGTGCTCCCGCTCGACGGCTGCAAAGGACACGCCCATCCGTTCGCAAGCCTGCGCCACCTCTTCCATCACCGCAAATCCGCCTCCAAGCAAAATACGACCGACTACGAGTCGAATCTGCAGCAGGTTGCGAGTTCCCCACGCATCCCGAGCATGAAATGGCCGGACCTGTCGATTTACCAGCCAGAGGTCCAGCAGTTCTATGAGGACCGCGACTGGGAACTCGCGTGGACCCGCGACCAGAAGCCCACCGAGCAGGCCGCGCGATTCATCGAGCTGTTTGGGGATTCCGCCAAGAAGGGCCTGAATCCGGACGACTACGACGCGAGCCGCTGGGCGCAGCGCACGCAGGGACTCGACCAGATCCGTTCCAAGCACGACGATTCAGATGAAGCCGCCGACACCATCGCGCAGTTCGATGTAGCCATGACGGTCAGCATCATGCGCTATCTGAGCGACCTGCACCTCGGCCGGATCAATCCGCAGTCCTTGAACTTCGACATTGACGTCCCCGCGCGACGCCAGCAGTTCGATCTCCCCACCCTCGTCAACGAACAGGTGGTCGATGCCGATGATGTGACCACCGTGGTGAACGCTCTCGAACCGCAGAACCCGATGTACAAGGCCACGGCAGATGCCCTGCCGCACTATATCGATCTTGCCAAGCAGGAGTCCGCGCAACCCATGCAGCCGTTGCCGCCGGTCAGCAAGACGGTGAACCCCGGCGGCAGGTATCCCGCCGCGGCACAGCTCGCGCAGCGGCTCGCGTTCCTCGGCGATGGGCAAGTCCAGGTGAGTGGCGATCAGTACACCCCTGAACTCTCGCAGATCGTGCAGCACTTCCAGGCGCGCCACGGGCTCACCAACGACGGCAAGCTCTCGCAGGGCACAATCGACGCCCTGAATGTCCCGATGACCACGCGCGTGCAGCAGATCAGCGATTCGCTGGAGCGTTGGCGCTGGCTGCCCGATAACTTCGTCAAGCCGCGGGTGCTCGTCAACCTGCCCGAGTTCTACGTCCGCACCTACGAAGCCAATGGCGATCAGGCCTTCAAGATGAAGATCGTCGACGGCCAGGCCAAGGGCGCCCACGACACGCCGGTGTTCGTGCGGACGATGCGGTACGTCATCTTCCGCCCGTACTGGAATCTGCCACCCGACATCGTCAAGAAAGACCTGCTGAAGCATGCAAGCGCGGGATACCTGGACAGCCATGGCTATGAGGTCATCGACCGCAGCGGCAAGCCTGTCACCGGATGGACCGCCAATGACCTGGAGCACTCGCGCTACCAGGTCCGACAGAAGCCGGGGCCCAAGAACTCACTCGGACTTGTGAAGTTCATGTTCCCCAACGAGTACGACATTTACATGCACTCCACACCGGAGATGAACCTCTTCAACCTCACTCGCCGCGACCGGTCACACGGCTGCATCCGCCTGAACGACGCGGAAAAGATGGCCGTTTGGGTCCTGAACGGCCAGGGCGATTGGACACCTGAGAAGATTCACATGGCGATGTACGGCACACCGGGGGACAACACTTCGGGCGACGCAGGCGCGGGAGATCCGCCCCAGACCGGCGACATCGACTCCGGTCAGACCTCGACCGCGCCGCAGGTAAAGGACAACAAGCAGGTCAACCTCCAAAACCCGCTGACGGTCAGCATCATGTACCTGACCGCCAACGCCGATGAGGACGGCACCATGCACTTCTTCGACGACATCTATGGCTACGACCAGGAACTGCAGGACGCACTCGCAAAGCCTCGGCCGTACGAGACCAAGACCGTTAAGATCAATCCGAAGCTGACGCCGGGCGAAACAGAATAGGGAGGAGAACGGCTCTTCTGTCGCTTCGTCCTCCGCCTCAGAACTTGCCACCCTGCTGACGGGAATCCTTTCGATCTAGATTGCACTTGCAATCCCATCGAAAGGACTCCCGTCCTTCGTTGAGAGCGACACGCAAGCAACTCTTCCACTCAGGTACACTCTCCACGACCCGCGGCTACGGTGCGCGGGCATGCCTCTCTGTCACCTTGCATCTCTGGCTTCATCACTCCTGCCATCCGCACCCCTGGCCGCCGCCGCATCGTGACGGCTAAACTCGATCTCCGGTCCATGTTCTTCGGGCTCAATACATCCGGTGTCGTGGCAGGAACTGATCCTCTCGAGGTGTTTGCTATGTCGTTCTCTTGTGCGCGCAATGTCCCTAAGGCCCCTAAGCTGCTTTGTCTCTGCGTAGTCGTGCTGGCGGCATCCAGCTTCGCCGCGCATGCGCAGAACAATGTGCTCACCTGGCACAACGACAACGCCCGCTCTGGCCTGAATGCGAACGAATCGCTTCTCACGCCGGCAAGCGTCAACTCCGCCCACTTCGGCCTGTTGGCGAATGTAGTGGTCGATGGAAAGGTGGACGCGGAGCCGCTCTATGTCTCGAACATAGCCGTTGCCGGTCAGCCCAAACAGAACGTGCTGTACATAGCGACAGAGCATGATTCGCTCTATGCCGTGAACGCCGATACCGGGCAAGCGATCAAACAGATCAGCCTCTTAGGCCAGGGCGAATCGCCCTCAGATCCGCGTAACTGCAGCCAGGTCGTCCCTGAGATCGGCATCACGTCCACGCCGGTCATCGACCTCGCCACAGGTCCCCATGGGACCATCTTCGTCGTCGCCATGAGCAAGGACGGGAGCGGCAACTACTACCAGCGCATCCATGCGCTCGACCTGACTACTCTCGCCGAGGAGACCAACAGCCCCGTCACGGTGCATGCGACCTACCCCGGAACCGGCGACGGCAGTTCAAATGGTGTCGTCACCTTCGATCCGAAGCAGTACAAGGAGCGGCCCGGTCTGCTGCTGTTCAATGGCACGCTCTACACCAGTTGGGGATCGCACTGCGACATCAGGCCGTACGGCGGTTGGATGATGGCCTACAACGAGACAACGCTCGCCCAAACCGCCGCGATCGACTTCGTTCCGAACGGCAGCGACGCCGCGCCATGGAACTCCGGTGCGGGTCCCGCCGCAGACATCGCCGGCAACGTGTACCTGGCACTCGGGAACGGGACCTTCGACACCTCGCTGACCTCTTCTGGTCTTCCGAGCCGCGGCGATTATGGCAACGCCATGCTCAAGCTTTCGCTGCAAGGAAGCGCCCTCATTCCGACCGACTACTGGACCATGTACAACTCCAACGCCGAGTCGGACGTCGACACCGATCTCGGCTCGGGCGGCCTTATGCTGCTGCCGGATCTCGCAGACGCCTCCGGCAACACGCGGCATCTCGCCGTTGTGGCCGGCAAGGATAACAACATCTACGTGGCCGACCGCGACAACATGGGCCACTACAATCCGAGCTCCAACTCCACGCTGTATCAGGAGCTGGCCGGCGTCCTTCCAGGTGGCGAATTCGGCAGTCCCGCCTACTTCAATCAGCACGTGTTCTACGGTCCCGTCGGCCAGCCTCTACGCTCGTTCGCGGTCAACAACGCTCGTCTCTCGGCAGCGCCGGCCAGCATGACCACCCTGAGCTTCGCCTACCCCGGCACCACCCCGAGCGTCTCCTCGTACAACACCAGCAACGGCATTGTCTGGGCAACCGAGAACACCAGCCCCGCCGTCCTGCATGCGTATAACGCAAACGACCTTACCAACGAGCTCTACAACAGCGCCCAGGCAGCGGGAGGGCGCGATCAGTTTGGCAACGGAAACAAGTTCATCGCCCCGCTGATCGTCAACGGAAAGGTCTACGTCGGCACACAGAACAGCGTTGGCATCTTCGGCCTTCTCCGTCGCACGCCGGCGCCCTTACCCGACGGAATCTACACGCTACTCAACAACGCCAGCGGCATGGTGCTCGACGACCCCGCCTCCGCCTCGGCTTCCGGTACGGCCATGTACCAGTGGCCGGTCGACGGCGGCCCCAACCAGTCGTGGTTCTTCTCCTATAGCGGCGACGGGTATTACACCATTCAGAACGTAGCGAGCGCACTGTTCCTGACCGACACTAACGGCTCAGCAACGCCAGGCATCTCGCTACGTCAGGGCACCCCAACAGGCGACGCCACGCAACTCTGGTCCATCACCCCAACCGCGTCCGGCTATCTCATCCAGAACAAGGCGACAGGCCTGGTCATGGACGACAGCAACTCCGACCCAAACGCCGGACCCAACATCATCTTGTGGTCACCCGATGGCGGCATCAACCAAAGCTGGGCCATCCAGCCTCCAGGGGCCCCTGCTCAGCAGCCGACGGGGCTTTCCAACGGCAGATACACCTTGATGAACAACGCGAGCCGTCTCCTGCTTGATGACCCCGCCTCCGCGACCGCTCCGGGAACAGCCATGTACCAGTGGTGGGCAGATGGCGGCCCGAACCAGTCATGGATCCTGTCCAACAACGGCACCGGCTACTACACCATCCAGAACTTCGCCAGCGGGCTCTTCCTGACCGACCGCAATGGATCCACAACGCCGGGCACCCCGCTTGAAGAGGACGTTGCCACCGGAGATGCAACACAGCTCTGGTCCTTCACGCTCACAACCTCCGGCTACGTCATCCAGAACAAAGCGACGGGGCTGGTCATGGATGACAGCGGCGGCAACCCGAACCCCGGACCCACGATGATCCTTTGGCCACCAAACGGCGGCGGCATCAACCAGAGCTGGACGCTGAGCCAGTGATTCTCTACCGCCGCCCGAGTCCTGACCGAACATGATTCTCCCTCTGGAGATGACCTGAATGAATGTGCGTGTTTTGCGGCTGTTCCCTGCCTTATCGACTGTGCTGCTTTCGTTAATGGCTCCCGCCCAAAGCCCCTACAAATTCAAGTTCGGTCCATCGCCCGGGCCGTACACCGTTGGGTTACGGGTTGTGCTCCAGCGCGACGAGACCCGCGCCTACGTCGAACGCTTTGACGAGCTGGGCAAGCCCAACACTGGCGATCGCGGCAGGCCCATTCAGACCGTCATCTGGTACCCCGCAAAGAAGACCTCCGCGCCCACCGTCACCGACGGCGATTACCTCGCGCTCTCCGCAACCGAGGAAGGTCCGGCGAAGGGAGACCTGGAGAAATCTCTGGGCTTCGCGCGTGGCCTCTTCAAGACATACCTCAACGACCGCATGTGGGCGGTGCGCGATGCCGCGCCGGAGCCAGGCCGGTTCCCTGTCGTGATCTATGCGCCGAGCTTCAGCGCGCCGTCAATCGAGAACATCGATCTCTGCGAGTTCTTTGCAAGCCACGGCTACGTGGTTCTCGCCAGCCCCGATCTGGGAGCACACCAGCGCGGCATGACGCCGGACCTGCCGGGCATCGCCGCACAAGCCGGCGACATCGGCTTTCTGATCTCCTACGCCGGCACGCTGCCGAACACCGACATGTCTGAGATCGCGGTTGCCGGTTTCAGTTGGGGCGGCATCTCCAACCTGTTCGCTGCGGCGCGCGACAGCCGCATCGATGCGCTTGTATCCCTCGATGGCTCTGCCCGCTACTTTCCCAAGCTCGTCAAGGACTCCGGCGACGTTCACCCCGACCAGATCGCCGTGCCGATTTTGTTCTTCACGTCAGCCAACATGACCCTGGAAGACATGGCCCGGCACCATCAGGACGCTACTGAAGACGTGCTCAACGACCTCACGCACACCGATCTCACCATCGTTCACATGAACGGCATGCAACATGGCAACTTCGCCTCGATGTTTCAACGAATGGACGACAACGGCGGGCCTCCGACGCCCCGGGACTATAGCGCAGAAGAGGCGAACGAGGGTTACAACTGGGTGGCCCGCTACACGCTTGCGTTCCTGAACGCGACGTTGAAGCACGACCCCGCCGGGTCTGCGTTCCTAAAGAAGACGCCAGGGGAGAACGGGGCTCCTCCTCACTTCATCACCATCGACGCGCGCCCGGCCCAAGGTCTCATCACCAACTTCGACAGCTTCCGAGGCCAGCTAGGTCAGCGCGGGTTCGACCACGCAAGCGAGGTCTACGCTGAGTTCAAGAAGGCGTCTCCCGACTTCAAACTGGACGAATCGCAGGTCAACGCGTGGGGCTACCTGCTGATTCAAGAGGGGCACTATCCGCAGGCCATTGCAGTGATGAAGCTGAACATTGAGATCAATCCGAAGTCGACGAACGCTTGGGATGCGCTCGGCGAGGCGTATCGAAACTCCGGTGATACGGCCAACGCGATCAAAAGCTATGAAAAGGCCGTAGAGGTCGACCCGAACAACACCGCAGTAAAGGCCAAGCTGAAGGACCTGCACAAGTAAGCGCCCGAACTAGTAAGCGTCGCCGCCGCCGTCATCCCCATGCGCAAGGTTCTCAAACCGCGTGAAGTCGCTAAGGTACGCCATCTGCACTGAGCCTGTCGGCCCGTTACGCTGCTTCGCGATGATGATCTCCGCCTTGCCCTTTACATCTTCGTTCTCGCGATCGTAGTACTCCTCGCGATGGATAAACGCGACCACGTCCGCGTCCTGCTCGATAGATCCTGACTCGCGAAGATCGCTCAGCAAAGGCTTCTTGTCGCCGGTGCGCTGCTCCGATCCACGCGAAAGCTGCGAAAGCGCGATCACCGGCACGCGCAACTCCTTCGCCAGCGCCTTCAGCCCGCGCGAGATCGAGGCGACCTCCTGGGTGCGGTTTTCAAAGCCCTTCTTGCCGCCGGTGTTGGACCCGGTCATCAGCTGAAGGTAGTCAATGATGATCAGGTCGAGCCCGCTCTCCTGTTGCATCAGCCGGCGGCACTTAGCACGCATCTCCGCGAGCGTGATGCCGGGCGTATCGTCGACAAACATCCTGGAGTTCATCAGTCGATCAAGCGCCGCGATCAGCTTGCCCTTGTCCTCGCGCGGGATGAAACCCGTCTGCAGCTTGCGGCTGCCGACCATCGCCTCCGATGCGAGCATACGGCGAAGCAGGCTCTCCTTCGACATTTCCAACGAGAAGATCGCCACCACCTTGCCATCGCGAACAGCACAGTTCTGACCGATGTTGATCGCCCACGCCGTCTTGCCCATCGAAGGCCGTGCCGCGATGATGATCAGCTCGCTCTTCTGCAGTCCGGAGGTCATCTTGTCGAACTCGATGTAGTGCGTTGCAAGCCCCGTAACCTCGCGCCCCTGCTCATACAAGCGCGTCGATCGAGCCAAACGATGACGCGACAATATCGGGAATGTTAGAAAATCCGCGCTGGATCGCAGAGTCCGCCACCTCCGCCAGCTTCACCTCAACGTTGTTGAGGACCTGGGTCGCGTCCTCGCTCTGATCCGCCGCGGCCGCCATCCCCTCGTTGAAGATTCCGAGAAGCTGCCGCAGCAGGCTCTTGTCCTTGACGATGCGGACGTAGCTCTCGATGTTTGGATTGCGGGGTATGCCCTCGGTCAGGTATGCGAGGTACGCCGGCCCTCCGATCGCATCCAGTTCCTTGCGGCGGCTGAGCGCATCCGAAACCGTGATGAGGTCCACAGCGTGACCCAGAGCCAGCAGATCGCTGATCACCCGGTAGATACGCTGGTGCGAATCGAGCGCAAAGTCTTCCGGACGCAGTTTAGCCGTCGCATCTGTAATCGCCACCTGGTCGAGCAGCATCGCGCCCAACACGGTGATCTCGGTCTGAATAGAAGAAGGCAGGCCGCCTTCGCTCGACGGCACGGGCATTGAAAGGACAGCCATGGCTCTCTAGTCTAGAAGCCGCCGCCCACTCGCATCGAACCTGTTATCGAGATCGCCCCCACGTATCGCTGTGGGAACTGCGGATAACAAGGATAAGCAGCAAAAAAAGGGCGGCCCGAAGGCCGCCGTGGAGGAGAAAACTTGTTGCGCTCTACTGAGGGAGTGAACCCGGGCGCCCATACGAAAGTTGCGGCCAGCTCGGCGCCGCTAGCCCGAGCGTCTCAATGATGGCGCCGTACCCTGCATCTGCCACGTACCAAAGGTCGCCGGAGCTGTCCACCGCCATCGCACGCAGGTTCGACGGGGTATAGACGGCGCTCGAACTCGTTTGGTTAGACGTCGTGATGCACGAGTAGCCCGCCGCCTGGGGGTACGGATAGCACGGCAGGAACGACGTGAGCGCACCCGTAGCGGCGGTATAGGCCCAAACCTGGCCATTTTGTTCGAGATCCGCCCAGAACACATTCCCTGACCCGTCGCTCGCGCTGCGCTGCGGCGCATTCGAGCCGCTGGTCGTGACATATCCGCCGGGATTGACGATGAACGCGTTCGACGACAGCGTGTACGTCGCGGTGTCCATCTGCCCCGCGATCGGAAAGTACACCTTGCCGGCAGAGTTGATCGCCAGCCCGAAGCCGCCCGTCGTGTTCAGACTTTGCGCGTAACCTGCCGTGCCCGCCGAACCATAGGACGGCGACGCCGGTACGGTCGTCGCTTGCGTGCCACTTCCTTGAGTGACCGTCTGGCCGTAGTTCGCATTCGGCAGAACGAGTGCGATCGACGAGGTGGTTCCGCTGGAGTTCGTGAAGCCGCCCGATGCACCCCAGATGTTCTGGTGTCCATCAACCGCCAAACCGGTGACTGGATTCTGCGCCGCCCCCGAGTAAAACGCCGCGCCAGTGGTTGTGTTGTTCGCCAGGGCCGACGTCAGCGACGAAAGCGTGTACTCATTGACGGAGTGATCGGTCGTGTTTGCCGCCGATACCCACACATTGTTCAGTTGATCGACCGCGACCCCCGAAGCGTTATTCTCCGACGCCACCTTATAGAGCACACCGTTGCTGGTGCTCGCCATGTACAGCGCCCCATTCGATCTGTGTGTTCGGGTCGTTGTTGGTCACAAACAGATGACCGGCTGCGTCCACCGCAATCTGCGTCGGGTACTGGATATTGCCGTTGCCCTGCGGGTTGAACAGCAGGTTGCCGCCCGCGGAGAGCGCATAAACCGCACCGTAGTTGTTGGTGCCTCCCGAGTTTCCCCCAAACAGCACATACGCGTTGTCGCTCGCATCAATCGCGAGATCCACCGGGTATGGCGTCTGATTGCCGGCGTAGCCTACGCCATAGAAGATCGAAACGGTGAAGGAGGTCGGTGCCGTCGCAAGGTCAGGCGTGAAGAACTCATGCACCGGCTGCAGCGCGAACCGATTCGAGATCTGGCACATCGGGTACTTCGCCATGTTCAGCGCTGCCTGCAGCGTATTCGTCGGAGCCGCTCCGCCCGTGCAAGTTGTATCCTTCGCGCTGCTCGGCTGTGTGGTGTAGGTGAACAAGCTGCTGCAACCAGAGCCACTGACCGAGTCCACGCAGCTCTGGAGGATGTTCCCGATCGTATTGATCAACTGCTGCGGAACGCCAGAATAGTAGGGCTGCACAGGGTTGTACTGCCGCGCCTGCCCACTCGGAAACGATCCATCGAAGCGAACCGAATCCACCAGCGTCGTCGCATTCGCAAACGCATGCGCCAGGCCAGCGGATGTGCACGTCATCGCAGCTCCGCTGCCAGTGCAGCCGGGCGAGCTGGCATTGTTGTTCGCCGGCGCCGAGATATTCACAATCTGCTGGCCGGTCGACGCATTGGTGTTATCCACGCTGATGAAGTTGCTCAGTGCATACGCGGCCGCAACCGTGCTCAACTCGCTCACGAACACGTTGACATTCCCACGCTGTGTAGCCGTGGACACGGTCGAGCACGGGCCGATGACACCCACCTGGACCACGTTGTTATTGTTCTTCGTGGTCCCGAGATTCACCGTGTAGCCGCTCGTCACCGTGATGTACGCAAACTGGCCGGAGTCGCAAGTCCAGCCAGTATTCGGGAACGTAAAGTTGCCGTTCTGGTCAGAGGTCGTGCTGAGCAGAGTCAGCGCTGCCCCACCATATCCGTTCGACTGCGTCTCCATCAGACGGATCGTCGCTCCGTTAATGGGGAACACGCCGCCGTGCACGCGGCCGCTCACAGTAACGCCGGCAAGAGGTGTGGGCGTGCCTGCCTCTTGCACGTCCAAACCGCAACCGGCGAGCGCAACCACACACAGCGATGCAAACCCTGCAAGGCCCAGGAGCGACGCGCTCGGAAGATTGAATTCGAGGTTCTGCTCGGAGCGTGCGGTTCAGAAGCTCCATACGTTGGCCGGTAAATGCGCATAGTAAAGTTCTCGCTCCGCAGACGAGGCTTCTCAATGCCTCAAAAGCGGACAGTGACCCGACAACCGGGTGATTCGCCGCGACTCACCGCAAACAAAACACGGCGGCCGATGAGGCCGCCGTGTACACAAGCGCTCTGCTTACTGCGGTTCAACACCCGGCATCGCCGAGGAAAGCAGCGGCCACGTAGGCGCCGCGACTCCCAGCAACTCCACCACCATGCTCGTTCCGCTCGATGCGATCCAAACGGTCCCAGCGCTATCGATCGCGGTGGCGCGAAGGTTATTGCTGCTGGGCGTGAAGCAGCTGTACGCAGATCCGTTCGGAACGGGGAAGCACGGCAGAATCGCCTGGTACGTTCCTGACCCGCCTGCCGGATTGGAAGCAGGGGAGTACATATACAGCTGACCCTTGGCCTCGAGATCGGTCCAGAAGACCGTACCGTTGCCGTCGACCTGGCTACGATGCGGCGCGTTGGCCGCGCTCACCTGTGTGCTTGCGCCCGGAGTCAGCGTGATCAGCGTGCTGTTGTTGTTGCCGCTGCTCGCGGTGGCTCCCACGTACTGCAGGTGCGCCTGTCCCGGGATGTACGCGCTGGCTGTACTCGTATTGCCTGCGCTCACCGCGACGGAAAACCCTGCCCCCGCCGTCAGTGTGCTCTCGGTGTAGCCGTTGCTGGTGTAGTTCGGGGCACTGATGGAACCACCGTTGTTGTTCAGGAACACCGCGGTAGAGGTGCCTGAAGTGGAAGCGGTGACGCCCCAGATATCCTGGTCCGGATCGATCGCGAGACCTGCGATCGGCAACCCCGTGACGTTCGACTTGAAGTCGGGAATCGCCGACCCGGACGACGCTGACAGCGTTGAATACTTGTACTCGTTGAACGAGTTGCCCGACGCAACGTCCGCCGACACCCACACGTTGTTGAACAGATCCACCGCGATGCCCGAGGCATGCGCCAGAGTCGCGACCTTCTTCAGAGGGCTCGAATAGGTCCCACGGAGAATGGCGCCTGCCTTCGGGTCGTTGTTTGTAACGTAGGCGTTACCGTACGCGTCCACGGCGACCTGGCTCGGAAAGCCATAGCTGCTGTTCGCCTGGTAGCCGAGCGGCACCCCGGTGGCATCGAACACCGTCAAGCCCGTTGCGGTCACGCTGCTCGGCGATCCGCTCGCGTACAGCACATACGCGTTATCCGACGCGTCCAGCGCGATGTCTACGGGGTAGGTGATGCTCCCGCCGCCCGCGTTCTTCGCATAGAACAGCGCTACCGCGAAAGACGGCGGAGCCGAAGAAAGATAGGGAGTGAAGTACGCGCTCCTGGCCTGGAGCTTGTACACGGTCTGGACCTTGGTCGAAGAGGCCGCAGGATACTTCGCCATTTGCAGTGCGACCTCCAACGTATTCGTCGGGGCCGTGCCACTCAGGTTCGCCGTGCTGAAAAGCGTCGGGCAAGACGTGCTGGTCGAAGCCGAATCCACGCAACCGTGCAGGATGTTGCCCAGCGTGTTGATCAAGCGCCTGCGGCACAGACGCCGCAGAGTTGGACGCGCTGACCGCACGAGCCTGACCGCTCGGAAGAGCGCCCTTGGTGCTGACCGAATCGACCAAGTCATATGCGTTCGCAAACGCATGCGCCAGGCCCGCGGCCGTGCACAGCATGTTGGAGCCGGAGCCGGAGCAGGACCCGCTGCTCGCATTGTTGTTCGCCGGAGCACCGATGTTGACGATCTGCTCCCCGGAAGAGGCGTTCGAATTATCCACCGCCATGAAGTTGCCGAGCGCATACGCCGCCGCCACCGTGCTCAACTCGCTGACCGAGATCTGCAGATTAGCGAAGTCCGAGGTCATCAGCGCGCAGGACCCCACCACTCCCATCTGCACCAGGTCGGTGTTGGCTGGGGTGCTGGCGTTCTTCGAGACCGCAGTGCTATGGCCTCCAGTCACCGTGACGTACGCGAACTCACCGCTTGGGCACGTGTATTTGCTGGTCGCGGTGAACTTGAACGTCCCATCGACCGCCGAGGTCGTGCTGTCCAACTGCACAGCCGCACTCCCGTACGTGCTGGACGACGTGGTCGACGTGCGCATCAGGCGCACAGTCGCGCCCTGGATCGGGGATGCACCCGCACGGACTTTACCCGTCACCGTTGCGCGGACGGTAGTGGTGGAAGCAGAAGCCTGTTGCACGTTGACCCCAAACCCGGCGAGGACAACAGCGAAGAGAGAGGCGGCGACTGCAGACGGACGAACAGAATGCGTTCCGGTCCGTACATTGGACTCTTCTGTTCGAAAGGACGATTGCAAAGCTCGACAGTTGGGACGTTGCACTTGCATGTCCCCTTTATCTGCCCGTTGGTAACCAGTCACAATCACCGGGAGCACGTTACTTCCGAACAGCCGTGTAGGCCGCCCATCCCTCGTTCGCGCAGAGCCACTGCCACTGGCGCAGCGAGGATTACCCAAAACGGGCAACTCCGGCCTGCCTGCGATCCGGGTGCGCTCTTCTGCACAGCGAACACGATCGCAAGCCCACGCCCGCAAGCCCACGAGGGCCGGCGAACAGCATGCCGGCCCGCAGGTCGCGCATCACGCGGCAGTACTTCGACTGGCCCGCAATTTGAATGGACACACTGAACCGACGAGAATGTCTTCGCGACACGGGTCACGTTCGCGACAGCGCAAACACTCCGCGTCAGCGTCGCTCGTCCCACAAAACAGCATGCCGAGCCAGGCCTGAATGCAATCAGACGCGTCGGCTCGGCATACCCGGACGACTTGGATATTCGCCTACTTCGGGGCTGACCCAGGATTGCCGTACGAGAGTTGCGGCCAGGTGGGTGCAGCAAGACCGAGGACTTCGATCAATGCTCCATAACTCGAGTTCACGCCCATCCATACATCGCCTGAGCTATCGATAGCCATCCCACGCAGATTTGCGGGAAAGGTGGAAGGGCCCAGACAGCTATAGCCGGATCCGTCGTTACCGATATAGCACGGCAGAAATGAGATAGTGCTCCCCGCTGTCGTCGTCGGGCTGCTGGATGGAGTAAGCATAAACAGCTGGCCAGTGCTCTCCAGGTCCGTCCAGAATACGTTGCCCGATCCGTCCACCTCGCTGCGGTTAGGGTGCACAGAAGCCGCAGCGGCAGTGGTTCCGCCAGCGGTGAGCACGCCGGCTATGCTTCCGTTCTGACCGGCAGAGCCCGTGATGTAATCCGTCTCGCCGCTAATCGGGAAGTAAGCACTTCCGCTCGTGCTCGTGCCAGGAGTGAGAGCGACGGAAAAGCCTCCCCCAGCGCCGAGCTTCTGCAGAGTCACCGCACTCCCGCTGTACGTAGGCGAAGTGGTGCTTCCATAGTTATTTACCAGGATTGACCGTGAAACGCCGGACGCTGGATTCGACACGCCCCAGATATTCTGGTCATTATCGATCGCTAGACCCGCGACCGGAGCCCCCACCGAACCTGTTGAGAAGGTTGGACCAATGGCCGACTTGGTGGTGGATACAGAGCCCGAAGCGTACTCATTGATCGCGTTGCTGGACGAAGCTGTGTTATCCGCTGACCCCCAGACATTATTGAAGGTGTCGACGGCGAGGCCTGATGCATACGGTAGCGTCGCGACCGTAACAAAGCCACTCGATGACGTTCCTCGCAGGATCGCACCCGTGCTGTTGTCGTTGTTCGTCCAGTAGATGTTCGCGTTCGCATCTACCGCGATCTGGCTGGGGTAGCCAAAGTTCGCTGTTTGTTTTCCGAAGATCGTTCCGTTGGGGTGCAGAGCACTTACACCTGTGACCGTGGCGGCGCTCGGTGAGGCACTGCCGTAGAGCAGATACACGTTATCAGCAGAGTCCAATGCGACATCCACCGGGTAGGGATACAGAGTGGATGTCGGGTTCGGAGCGATACCGTAGTAGATCGTGAGGGAGTAAGACGTTGGCGCAGCGTCCATGTCCGGTGTGAAGAAGGCCTGCTTCGGCTGCAAGCTGAACAGGTTGGCCACCTGGTTCGTCGGATACTTCGCCATGTTAAGCGCCGCCTGCAACGTATTCGTAGGCGCCTTTCCGGATGGTGGCGTTGCCCACTTGAACAGGTTGCCGCAACCCGCACCGCCGATTGAGTCGACGCAGCTCTGCAAGATGTTTCCTATCGTGTTAACCATCTGCAGAGGAAGCGTGGAATTGCTGTTGTTGGCGTTCACCAGCAACGGCTTGCCCGTTGGAGACGAATTGTCGAACCGAACTGCATCCACCAGCATCGCCGCATTGGCGAACGCGTGCGCCAACCCCGCCGATGTGCACGACATGCTCGTCCCGGTCCCCGTGCAGGCAGGGCTCGCGGCATTATTGTTCGCCGGAGTCGAGATGTTCACAACTTGCTGGCCCGCGGTTCCGGTGCTATCGATGCTTATGAAGTTGCCCAGGGCATACGCTGCAGCGACGGTGCTCAGCTCGCTCGCGAAGATGTTGATCGTGTCACGATTGATCGTCGCGCCCGACCCGGATGTCGCCAGGTCGCTGCACGGCCCGATCGCCACCACCTGAATCACGTCGTTATTCGGCGTCGTGGTGCCCAGGTTTACCGTGTAGCCACCCGTCACGGTGAGATACGCGTATTGCCCTGAGTCGCAGGTCCAGGTCGAGTCGGGAATATTGAAGTTCCCGTTCTGATCCGACTGTACGGTGATCCCGAGCGGTGCGAGCAAGTCCTTGCCCTGTCCACCGTAGCCCTTGTTCTGCGTCTCCAGAAGGTGGATATACGCCTTCTGGATCGGGAATGCACCGCCATGCACATGCCCGTTAAGCGCACGGCCAGTGACCTGCGTCGACGCCTCTTCGGTCAACTGCTGTACACCGATCCCGCAGCCCGTAAGCGCGGTGAGCGCAACCGGACAAAGTACGGCCAGTGTCCTAAAAACGCGTTTACGCATCGCGGATTGCATGAGGAACTCCCTGAATCTTTCGAGACTCGCCCCGAGTTGGCGTGAAGACGCGGCGCGCAGCAGACATCAAATGCCCGCAACCCATCCCAGCTCATCACTCGAGTGGACTCATACGTGTTATCGCCCGGCGCCGGGAACGTTCATATCCCACTGTCCGCGTTCTGTTCTGGCACGCCGGCTGTGGCCCCGTAACACCTTGGGCGTAGATCTGAACGCGTGCGGCGGCAAATCCGCCCACAGGCGACGCCCAAGCGTCCGCCTGTAATCTCACGAAAAACAAGGGGCAGCCTTTCGGCTGCCTCTTGGTCTCAGAACCTGTGCGGAGCATCGATCTTCGGATTATGCGGAGCGCTCCGCAGCTTGGGAATAGACCTCTTGTGCCGCGATCAGCCCATCCCCGAACTTCACCCCAAGCTGGGGCACGCTCTTTACGATCACCTGCTCCAGCGCTCCCAAAAGGGCGATGGTATCCAGGTAGTCGAAGAACCCGAGGTGGGCGATCCGGAAGATCTTGCCCTTCATCTCCCCCTGCCCATTCGTGATCACCGCGCCGAATCGATCCTTGAGTTGCTTGCAGAACACGCCCGAGTCCACGCCCTCGGGCGCATTCACCGCCGTTGCAGCGGCTCCCGGAGCTTGAGAAAACAAGGTCAAGCCCATCGCCTGGACCGCCGCGCGCGTCATCTCCGCGATCACCTCCGCGTTGTTGACGAGCTTTTCGCGCCCCTTCGCAAGATCGCCGCCCGGATGTTCCGGGGTCGCGGCCTGCGCCGCAATCCAGTCCAAGGCAGCGCCCAACGCAGCGATCAGCGCCACCGCCGGTGTGTAGGCACTCTCGCCGTTCTTCGCGTTTTTGCGCTCCTTGCGCAGGTCGAAGTAATAGCGCGGATTGTAGGTCGCCTCCATGCGATCCCACGCGCGTTCGCTCACGGCAAGGAAGCTCAAACCCGGCGGAATCATCACGGCCTTCTGCGAGCCGCCGATGAGAACATCGATCCCCCACCCATCCATATCAAGGTGGGTCGTGCCCAGCCCCGTGATCGCGTCCACCACCAGCAGCGCCTCCGAGTGCTCCTGCCGCAGCAGCTCACCGATCGCCTGGATGTCGTGCCGCGTTCCCGTCGAGGTCTCCGTCGCCTGCACGTACACCGCGCGCGTCTCGATCTTCAGCGCCGCCTTGATCTCGTCGATCGTGAACGTCTCGCCGTAGGGCTTTGACACCAGATCCACGTCGCATCCAAAGGCTTTGCCCAGAGCCGACCAGCGCTCGCCGAACTTACCCGCCGACAGCACCAGCACCCGTTCGCCGGGCGAGGTCAGGTTCGAAACCGCCGCCTCCATCGCGCCGGTTCCCGAACTTGAAAGCAGCACCACGTCATTTTTCGTGCCGACAAAAATCCGAAGCTGCTCGAGTACCCGCTTGAACATGGCGCGGAACTCAGGTGTGCGATGGTGGATATCCGCCGCTGCCATGGCAAACTGGGCAGCCGGAAGCAAGGGCGTGGGACCGGGGGTGAACAGGCGCGTCTTGCGAATCATATGCGTCTGATTCTATGGGTCAGAACTCCTTCGCCAATCCCACCCTGCGGTACGAGATAATGGGAATCTCTGACAGGAGCACAGGCATGCCGAGCATCGCGGATCGCATCAACACCGACATCACCACAGCCATGAAGGCCCGCGATGAGGCCAGGCTGACCACTCTGCGCATGGCGAAGTCCGCTCTCCGATCCAGGGAAATCGATAAACGCGAGGCACTGACCGACGCCGAAGAGCAGAGCATCCTGCAAACCCTCATCAAGCAGCGGAGGGACTCCGCCGACCAGTTCACCAAGGGCGGCCGGCCGGAGCTTGCCGAAAAAGAGCGCACCGAAATCGGCCTCATCGAGATGTATCTCCCGCAGCAGGCCAAGGCAGACGACATCCGCCCCATCATCCATGGCGCGATCGAGCACATGGCCGCGGACGCCGGCGGCCAGCGCCCCGGCCCAAAGGACATGGGCCCGACCATGCGCGTCGTCCAGCAGCGCATCCTGGCCAGCGGCCTGTTCGTTGACAACAAAACCGTGAGCGAGCTGGTGAAGGAAGAGCTTGCGAAGGGCGCTTAGTGCCCCTTCTGCGCGCGTTTAGCATCCGCCGCGACGCCCTCCGGCGTCCACTCGCCGTTGCGCTGATTGCGTGCGCCGCAGCTCTCTCCGGCGCGCAACAGCCGGCTTCAACACGCACCGACGACACCCCGGACGCTTTCCGCGACCAACCCGCAGACGCCTGCCTCCGCGACCTTGATCGGCCTGGTCATGGATATCCACGGGGCATTGCTCGTCGGGGCCCACGTGACGTTGTCACCCGCAAACGCCGGCGCCAATCGCGAACTGGTCACCGACAACAACGGCCAATTTCTCTTCACCGCTGTCCCTGCCGGTTCGTTCACCGTAACCGTCGCACAGCAGGGCTTTGAGACCGCGACCGCCACAGGGACCCTGCAGACCGGGCAAGTCTTGGCTCTGGACGCGTTCTCGCTGCGTATCTCGCCGGTCAACGTGGTCGTAAACGCGGTCATGCCCAGCCAGGCGGAGTTGGGCATCGAGCAGCTCCGATTCCAGGAGAGCCAACGGCTCGTCGGCGTTCTCCCGAACTTCTTTGTGAGCTACAACTGGCACGCTCCTCCGCTCACAACGCACCAGAAGTTCAGCCTCGCCACAAAGAACGCAATCGACCCAGGCAATCTCTTCCTCGTAGGCACCGTAGCTGGTGTGCAGCAGGCCACCAACTCCTTTCCGGGCTACCATCAGGGCGCCGAGGGCTACGGCAAACGCTATGGCGCTGATCTCGCGAACCTCGTCGTCGGAACCTACATGGGCGGAGCCGTCCTGCCAACGTTGTTTCACCAGGATCCCCGTTACTTTTACAAGGGCACCGGCACGTTGAAGTCGCGCTTTCTCTATGCCGTCTCGCGCGCGATCATCTGCCGCGGCGACAACGGCCACCAGCAGCCAAACTTTTCCGGCGTTCTGGGTGACCTCTCCGCCGGCGCTATCTCCAACCTCTACTACGCGCGCTCAGACCGCGAGGGCGCCGAGTTGACCATTCAGAACGGACTTCTGGGCATCGCCGGCGACGCCATGAACGACGTCTTCCAGGAGTTCATCCTCAAGAAGCTGACGCCAAAGGCCCGCGATCTCTCGTCGAACTCGGCCGAGTAGATTCCGTGCCCATCAGCGCACCCGGAACCGCAGAAAGACCAACTCGCCCGTCGGTGTGTCGCCGTACGCCGAACGCAGCGCCGCCGGACTCCGGTACACAGTGAGCTGCGCCCCCGGCGCGACGAGCACATGCGGCCCCAGCCGCAGGTCGTGATCGTAGCCGAAGCTGTACTCGGCCACGTGCCCAATCGAAGCCTCGACGAACCCGGGCGGCAGCGCTGATCCGGGTGTGAGCAGCAGCTCGTTTGTCCGCGCAGCATCTTCCATCCGCGTCCACACATGATTGCTGCGTGGCAAAGCGAAACAGCGCCTCCAACAGATAGCTGTTCTCCTTGGCGTTGTCCGCGAGCGACCGCGTCCGGCCCCAGATCGCCGTCACCGCCAGATCTTCCCTCGGCTCCGGAGTCATGTTCATCGAGCGGCGATGCCAATCCACCTCCCTTCGGACGAGTTCGCACCAGGCATGCTCATGCCGCTCATCGAGTCATCCATCGGCATCCCGCCCATGTCCATCGCCGTGCCTGCCGTCTTCGCCGGCTTGGTCGCTTGCACGCCAAAGCTGTGGTGATACATCACGCTCCCGGTCTGCCGTTGCTGGTCTTCGCCCGGATACAGCGCCTCAGGCGCATGGATGTGTGCAACGGAGTACTGCCCGGTCCAGTCCGGCGTAGGCGAGACCGTCAGACGTGTAGCCACCGAATCCATCGCCAGACCGTTCGGCGACGGCAACAAGTGCCAGCGAGCCTCGTCCGGCTCTGCTCCGTGGAATCCGCTGAGTTCAACCCGCGCCCACCGGTACGTCAGGCCACCGGTCACGACGCTGAACGCAATGTGCGTCGAGTCTTGCTGGTGATGCCCCAGCGCGGCAATCGGATCCTCGCTCGCCGAGTACCGATGCGGGTAGGCCGTGGGCCCGATCGCAGGATCGCCCACGGGCGCCGCATACAGCGACAACAGCGTGTTCCGCGACAGGTGAACGTCATACAGGGCAGCGAGCTCCATGAAGAAGTCATGCGGGTGCTGCCCGTCGATGATGGGCGCACCATACGCCGTCTCACCCTGTTGAAACAGCTCAGGGTAGTTGCGGTGCCCAACCGTCGCGGGCTCAAACGACAACATCGTCCGCAGCGTCAACAGGCCCCCGCTGCTGCCGTCCCCATCCGGCCTCGCCGTGCCGAACGCGTGCTGCGCCATCGGCATCATCCAGTTCGTCGAAAAGAACGCGTCGCGATTGCGTGGCGAATCGGCTTGCTGCTGCGTGTTGCTGACGAACGCGTTCGCATGCAGCATAAGCTGCCATCCACCGCGCTCCGTCATCAGCATGGGAACCGGCGTGCTTGCAGGCTCAATGCTTGTGCCCGACGATCCATGCTGCTGCTCGGCCTCAATCAGGCTGCGGGCCGACATCACCATCTGCGCGGGCACGCAGCCCGGCAGGCAACACCAACAGCAACGCGAGCGTACCGGGCCTGAGCATCTCCTTACAGACGCTCCAGGCCCCGGGAGGTCGCATCCACCGCGCTACGCCAGCTTCGGATGCTGCGACTGGAACCCCGTCCGCTGCTGGTACGCGTGAGCGAGCGCGCACGCCTTTGCCTCTTGGTACAGCGGGCTCAGGAACGTGATCGACACCGGGGTACCCGGCCCGCCCGCATTGTTCAACGCTCCCTCCTCGTTCGTTGGAGGAGGCGGCGCATCCGCTCCACGGAACCCATTCGGAACGATCACCGCAGGCTGGCCGCACATGTTGGTAGCGGTCAGTTGTGGCCCGAAGCTTGGCGTGACGATCACATCAAACGGCGCGAAAAATGCCGCTACCTGTTCCATTCCGAGCCGCCGTGCACGTGAGGCGTTGATGTAGTCGACCGCCGGGTACAGCCGTGCTGTACGGAACGAATTCGGCCAGTCATACGGCATCTGGCCCGCCAGCATGGCATCGCGCCCGGAGCGCGTAAGCTCGTCAAACGCTGCGGCCGCTTCGGCCTCAAGCATCGGCAGAAGCGCGCCGAAATTGAACTTGGGCAGCTCCACCGGCTGCAGCGGCACGCCCATCTCACGCAGCACACTCAGCGCCTTGTCGTTGAACTGCGCGTCGTACAACTGCTGCTCGAACTGCGCCTTGCGACCCGCAACGCGGCGGTTGTAGGCCTCAAGCTCCTTGCCCGCAAGCGTCTCGCTCGGCGGCTTCATCGGCTCCAGCGTAGGCTTGTCGAACGCGCTCTTCAGATACCCCACGCGCAGCTTGCGGACGTCGATCGTGAAGTCCGGATTGAACGCCGCCGGTTGCACGCTGGGGTCATGACCATCCGGCCCGTAGATCGCATCCAGCACGATCGCGGCATCCTCAACCGAGCGCGCGATCGGCCCGATCTTGTCCATCGACCAGCTCAGCGCCATCGCTCCCGTACGCGGCACCAGCCCGAAACTCGGCCGCAGACCCGTTGCACCGCAGCGCGTCGACGGCGACGAGATAGAACCCAGCGTCTCCGTCCCAATGCCGAAGCCCACACACCCCGCCGCAACCGCGCTGGCCACGCCCGCAGACGATCCGCTCGATCCCTGCCGCGTGTTCCAGGGATTGCGCGTCCGCACACCCGGCGGTGGTCCCCACAGGTCGCCCTGCGCCAGGGCGCCCAGCGTCAGTTTGGCCACAAGCACCGCTCCAGCCTTGTCCAGCCGCGTCACGACCTCCGCGTCGTAGTCGAAGCTCTGGCTCATGTACGGCCCTGCGCCCCACGTCGTCGGATACCCCTTCACCGCCAGCAGGTCCTTCGCTCCCCACGGAATCCCGTGCAACGGCCCGCGCACCTTATGCGTCCCGCGCTCGCGATCCGCCGCTGCGGCCTGGTCCAGCGCGCGCTGCTCCGTCAGCGTGATCAGGAAGTGCAAGCTCGGGTCATAGCGCTTAATGCGCGCAATGTACAGCTTCGTCAGCTCGACAGACGTCATCTTGCCGGTCCGCAGCAACTCCCCAAGCTGCCGGACGGTGGCAAAGGCCACCTGCTCTTCATTGCTGGCCGAGATCTGCGCCACAGCCGGCATCGGGCCGAGCTTCGCGGGCCGCCGTGCCGTCTCCAACACAGTCCCCGGCAGCACCGGATCCTGCACCATCGATGGTGCAACACTGTTGGCAATCGGAATTTTGCGGACATCTTCGATGTCCTCGCGCTGGGCATTCAGGCTGCCGAGCATCATCTTGCGCTGCTCAGGCGTGAAGCTAACCCCGGCAATCGCCGCCGCCGACTCGATCATCTCGTCGGTGATCTTGGGCAGCGATCCGGCCTCCGCCGACCCCGGTTGCCCTGCGGATTGTGCATCTGCGTCCGCCGAAGCCATCGCCAGCAGCGCGCCCGGAAACAAAGTAGAACCCACGCCAAAAGCGGAAGTGACTGACAAGAAACGCCTGCGCGTCGCGTCATGGACGCCGGAACAAGACTGGTTTGAGGCCATGCACGAATTATTGCACCGGCCTGTACACCTCCGGGAAGCATCGTCGTCTATGCCAAAAGAGGCGGAGGGGGTTCCGTTCCTATTTTCCTCCTTTAAGTGCCGATCCGGGCCCTCTCCCCTCCCCTCGACTCACCGGCAGCGCAAGCCTCAGCTCTTCACCGCAGCCTTGATCGTCGGCAACTCCGACACACCCGCCTTCAGCGCGCCCTCGTCCCGCATCCCCTTCACAAGCTCCTCCGCGATGCTCTGGTCCACGTTCGCCGCGCTGTTGATCTCAACCGGAAACAGCACCGCAAACTGAAGCGTCCCATCGATCAACTGCAGCCGCGATTCCACCTTGGGCGAGGGCAGCGGCGTGCCCATCCACGCCTCCACCTTCTGGTGTTGCCCCTCGATGCGCGCCTTGTAGGTCGAGTACACCGTGTTCACCGCCTGCAGGATCGCGTTGCTCGTCGCAGGCACATCCGCATTGGTGTTGAGTTTCGCTGTCAGTTCATGCCAGGCATACTCCGTGCCAGGCATCTGCTTGTAGATCGGCGTTCCAGTCTGAAACAGAATCGAGTTGGCAAACACCGCAACGCGGCCAGTCGAGTGCAGCTCCGTCCCGGTTCCCACAAGCTCCATCATGTAGAACCGCACCAGCCCAACCTCGATCACCTCACCCGTCACGCCTGCCACGGTGATCCGATCGCCGACCTTCACCCCATAGCGTCCGACGATAAAGAAATACGCCGCCACCGACAGCAGGATGGACTGCAGGCCCACCGCAATACCCGCGGTGATGAAGCCAGCAAACGTGGCCAGCGAGCTGAACTGCGTCACAAACCCAAAGATCAGCACCAGCCCCGTGAAAAACCCAATCACAACGCGGCGGAGGATCACCAGGTGCCGCCGCCGGCGCAGATCGGTTACGTACTTGATCGAAGCGCGGTTCAGCAGGCGGTTCACAAACGCGAGAACGCCCAGCGCAATCGCAATGAACAGCACTCGCAGCAGCAGGTGCCGCAGCAGATCCTTGTACTCGACATCCACGGTCGAGCGCCACGTCGTAAGCGTTCCACGCGCATTGTCCAGCAGCACGGCTTCCTGGCTCAGCGGCAGTGTGGCGTTCGCGAGCACCTGGAAGGTATTCGTCAGTTGATCGAACTCGGCGCGCGTCTTCGCCAGGTCCTGGCCATCCGTAGTCGGTGTCGCCTGCAGGTCCACACTCTGCTGCGTCAGCGCCTGGCCCTGGGCGATCGTCGACCGCAACGCTTGCACAAACGGCTGCCGCAGATCAGCCGCCTGCTTGCTCAGAGCGTCGATCGCTGTGATCTGCTGGTCCAGCGTATGCAACGTCGACATCAACTGAAACAGCACTGACGCCTGCGTTGAAACGCCCGAATCGCGAGCTGCGCCAAAGCTCTGCAGCACCGGCGGCGCCGGTGTCTTCACAGGCTTACTGATCAGCTCCGGCGCGGAGCGCTGCAGACGATCAATGTCCCCCAGGAGCCCCGTCTGCGCCTGCACCTGCGAAAAGCTGTTGATGCGCCCGAGCGCCTCAACCATCGCCTGCTGCAGCTCGATTCCCCCTTGCAGCTGCTGTTCTTGCTGCACCAGCGCCGCGCGCTCGCCTCGTTTCGCGGTGGCAATCTGCTTCTGCAGTGCCGCTTGTTGCTGTTGCAACGCGTTCAGCCGATCCTGCGCCTGCGACCGAACCGCATTCAGCCTCTGCGACTCGCTTTGTTGTTGCGGCGCATTGCCGGCATCAGAACCGTTCGTTGCTCCGCTGCCATTTGCACCCGAGACCTTCTTCAGCAGCGCCGCCGTATTGCGCGCAGCCTGGAATGCAAGCTCCGCAATCTGCGTCGCCTCCGACTCGCTCTGCTCCGCGTAAAGAACATCACTGGGCTCGCCGACCTTCTGGATCGGAACCGTCGCGGATCGGTAGTAGCGCAGCACCGCGTTCAGGTGCGCCCGCACGTCCGAGCTGCGCTTCGCCACATCGATGTGCGTAGCCGGCAACGATGGAAGCTTCGCAATCTGCGCATCCAGCGAAGCGCTGCTCTCGTTGCTCTTGATGGTCGCGTCCGCGCTCGACACGGAAGGCGCACCCGGCACCACTTTGTTCGCAGCCGCGCTATCGCTAATGGCTTTAGACGCGGATGCACGCCGTCGCGCTGCACGTGTTTGCGGCGCTGTAGCCGCACTGGCAGATGCTGCCGTAGCGGGCGCCTGCTTCGGTGCCGCTGCATGGTGCGGCGTAGCGGCCCACACAGGCCCAGTGGTGCAACAAACTATCCCGACTACCGCGGTCGTGATCACCCGGCGGGCAATCCCCAACCTGCTCCAAACTGCATTCCTCAAATCTGCACAACCTCAACTTCCAAAATCAGAGCAATCCCTCTTGTAAGACGCCCAAAACGGCCCGTCCGCTGCCGCAACGGACGAAGCACGCCGCTGGCACCACGGCTTCAACGAGTTGCGCTGGTGTGCTACACCGAAGAGCATTCGCGGCCTGGAGATTCGGGTGCTACATTCGCAACGACATTGAATTCCTGCGGAGCACGATGGGTCCTCTTTTTGCGTTGATCTTCTGGTGCCTCGTGCTGGCGTTTGTGGCCAGCGCGGCGGTCGTGCCTGCTCGCCGTCTCGCGCAGCGGCTTTCCACGCGCGCTCCGATGCATGTACAGGCGAAGTTCCTGCGCGCTGCGACGCTGCTCCCTTCCGTTTGCGCTGTCTATCTCCTCATTGCGGCTTTGAGTTTCGGAATCTACGGCACCGTCACCGGACGAGACCTCGGCTTCGGCGATGACATGGAACTGCCGCTGCAAAATGGGTATCGCTGGCTCGCGGTCGATCTTCCCACGCTCGCCTCGATCCGTAATCGCAGTCAAGTGACCGCAGTCGATGATGTCGTCTCGCTGCAGCAAAGCGGCGATTGGCTCGCGGGAGCCACGTCGAAAAACTCGGA
Source organism: uncultured Verrucomicrobiae bacterium (assembly GCA_963795955.1). GTDB lineage: Bacteria > Acidobacteriota > Terriglobia > Terriglobales > Acidobacteriaceae > Granulicella. The sequence continues at coordinate 100,471 of CAWCJK010000001.1, read as the reverse complement.
CTGGCGGCCCCAATCTGGTGGCACCAGGCCGGACGCCTTCTTCCTCTTGAACACGAAGTCCGGCCAGCTCCTCGAGCTCTCAACTTCTACTCAACTGTCAGAACTTACGGCACAACACGGCTTCGCGCTGCACCTGCAGCCTTCGTCCGATTTCTATAACGCTCACCGCTACGGCTGGAGAGACGCCCTCGCGCTCTTCCTCATTCTTGCTCCGGGACTCATCGCCATCGCCTGGCTATACAGAAAAGCCCGGCGCTTGCTGCGAAGTTCGGCAGCAAACACCGGGCCTTATGCACCCGAACGATTGCGTTAGATATCCAGGTTCTTCACGTCCAACGCGTTCTCTTCAATGAACTTGCGACGGCTCTCGACATCCTCGCCCATCAGCGTCGTGAAGATCTCCTCGGTCGCCGCAATGTCCTCAAGCTTCACCTGCAACAGCGTGCGCCGAGCCGGATCCATCGTGGTCTCCCAGAGCTGCGGCGCCGTCATCTCGCCAAGCCCCTTGTACCGCTGTACCTGGTACTCCTTGCGGCCCTGTTCGATGACGTAATCCCGTAGCTCGCGGACGCTGGTCTTTTCAACCGGATCCTGCGCGACCTTGCCCGGCCGCTTCCCTGGCTTGGCCTCATCGCGAGTGCCCGGAGCCGCTGCAATCAGCTCGTTCACGCCTTCTTCCTGCGCGATCTCGTCGGCTTCGTCGAGCTCGTCCTGCGACGGCGTGGCGCTCACAACGGTGTCGGCCTTCTTCGGGTCCTTCACCGCGTACTCGATGTGGAATGGCCCCTTCAACGCCTCACCAAGCTGCGCCTGTTTGCTCAGCAACTGACGTGACTCCGGCGCCGCGGCCAGCGTCCAGTCGATCCTGCGGACCGCTCCTTGCGCATCGGTGAAGCTCACCGAGTACATGCGGTGCTCTTCATCGAACTCGACCTCGCTCACAGCCTTGAACTGAGATGCGCGCTCCATCTCCTTCAAGCGCTTGCGCATCGCCTCCAGCTTGTCCTTGCCCTCGAAGTCGGCGCGTCGTGCCGGTTCCTTGCCCTCATTCGCAAAGATCTCCGCAAAGGCCTTGACGACCTCCTCGTTGCGCACGCGCTTGTTCACCTTGTCGAAGAAGCTGAGGTAGTCACCCAGCTGCCCCATGAACTTCGTGAGCTCCTTGCCCTCGAGCCTCTCCGCGCCCTCGCCGTACCGGATCACCATACCGTCCGACGCGCGCTTCACCATCACCTGGTCGTACTCGCGATCGTCCTTGATGTACTGCTCAAACTTGCCCTTCTTGATCCGATACAGCGGCGGCTGCGCGATGTACACATTGCCGCGCTTGATCAGCTCGCCCATGTGGCGGAAGAAGAACGTCAGCAGCAGCGTGCGGATGTGCGAGCCATCGACGTCGGCATCGGTCATCAGGATGAGCTTGCCGTAACGCAGCTTCGCGTAATCGAAGTCGTCCTTGCCGATGCCCGTGCCCAGCGCCGTGATCATGGCGCGGATCTCTTCATGGCCCAGCATCTTGTCGTAGCGGGCCTTCTCCACGTTGAGGATCTTGCCCTTCAGCGGCAGAATCGCCTGGAACTTACGGTCACGGCCCTGCTTCGCCGTACCACCGGCGCTCTCACCCTCGACCAGGTAGAGCTCACACATCTCCGGGCGCCGCTCCGAGCAGTCAGCCAGCTTGCCCGGCAGACCACCACCATCCAGCGCACCCTTGCGCCGGGTCAGGTCACGAGCCTTGCGCGCAGCCTCACGCGCACGCGCCGCGTCGATCGCCTTGCCGATGATCTTCTTCGCGACCTGCGGGTTCTGCTCCAGGAAGGCGCCCAAGCGCTCATTCACAAACGCCTGCACCTGCCCGGCGACATCGGAGTTCAGCTTGCCCTTGGTCTGGCCTTCAAACTGCGGCTGCGGCAGCTTCACGCTGACCACGGCAACGAGACCCTCGCGAACGTCATCGCCGGTCAGGTTCTCCTTGACGTCCTTGAACAATCCCTGCTGCTGGCCGACCGCGTTGATCGTCCGCGTCAGCGCCGTGCGGAAGCCCGAAAGATGCGTTCCACCATCAACGGTGTTGATGTTGTTCGCAAAGCTGAACACCGTCTCGCCGTACGAGTCGTTGTACTGCAGCGCGATCTCCATCACCAGAGACCCAACCTCGGCCTCCATGTAGATCGGCTTCTCGTGCAGTACCTGCTTGCCCTTGTTCAAATGCTTGATAAACCCGGCGATGCCGTCGTTGAACTTGAACGCCTGCGACTTCGGCTCACCCGTCTTCGGGTCAGCGACGCGCTCATCAGTCAGCGAAATCTCGATACCCTTGTTCAAGAACGCGAGCTGACGCAGCCGGTTCTGCAGAATGTCGTAGTTGTACTCGGTGACCGTAAAGATCGAGCGATCCGGAAGGAAGTGGACCTTGGTGCCGCGGCGCTTCGACGGCCCCATCTTGCGCAGCTCGCTGATCGGGTCACCCTTCGAGTAATCCATCTCCCACGCAAAGCCATCGCGCCAGATCTCGACGTCGAACTCTTCGCTCAGCGCGTTCACGCAGCTCACGCCCACGCCGTGCAGACCACCCGAAACCTTGTAGTTGCTCGCGTCGAACTTGCCGCCCGCATGCAGCTTCGTCAGAACAACCTGCACCGCTGGCATCGTCTCGCCGGTCGGCAGCGTCTTGTTATCGACCGGAATCCCGCGCCCGTCGTCGACCACCGTGATCGAGTTGTCGACGTGAATCGTCACGTCAATCCTCGTCGCATACCCCGCCAACGCCTCGTCAACCGAGTTGTCGACGACCTCATAAACCAGATGGTGCAGACCCTGCTCGCTAGTCGAGCCGATGTACATGGCCGGGCGCAGGCGGACCGCCGCCAGGCCTTCCAGCACAGTGATACTTTCGCCGCTGTACGTGCCGGCGGCAGGGGTCGGCTGTTGCGGTTCGGGGAAGGGCGTCTGGGTTGCCAATCGAACTCCGGCAGGCGGGGGAGATAAGGGAGTTGTGTCGTGCCCAAAAAGGCTGGAAAACCCTAGGAAATATCCGCCTGTTCTGGTGTTTTTCCTGGTCTGATTTTACCATGCGGAACGGCCCGGCCGGACCCCTTTCCGGGTGCTTCCGAGATACCTGGAATCGGGCCGAAACTCAGCCCCCGAACGCCTTCCGCCGGGCGGACCGAACATCCCAACCCCCGCTCACCCCCCGCCTCGCGAAATCAGACCTCAAGCCACGCCGGTGCGCGGATCCGACCGCGTTTCCGGCGCTCGCCGGGGCTCCGGCAGCGCCAGCGTCCACCCGATGTGCAGCCGCTCGCGGTGCTGGTAAATCCACGCCGGGATCACGATCGCCACAAAGGTCGGTACCAGCAACTGCACCGCGGGTTGCGTTACGTGCAGCCAGACCAGCAGTTCGCGGACCCCGCCTTGCGGAAAGGGCGAAAACAGAAACACCGCGACCGAACCAATCCCCACCCAGGCCACCGCCCGCGCCACACGTCCCGTGCCCAATGCCCGCCCCAGCAGCAGCAGCATCGCCGCTCCCGCCAAGCCCATCGGCATCGCCGCCGAATGCAACTCGCCGCCGTCCGTCACACGTGACGTAAAGGCGAACAGACCCGTCCCCAGCAGCGCCGCCAACGCAGCACTCAGCCACAACGGCACCCTGTCCAGCAGCTCCAAACGCCTGCCCAGCCACATCCCCGCAACCACGAACGGCAGGTCCGTGATCCCCCGGTCGATCGCGTCGATGTACAGCGCCCGCCAGTAAAACGCCAGCACCGCCGTGGCCACAAACAGCAATCCCAGCGGCACACGCCGCAGCAGCATCGCCAGCGTCACCGACACAAACAGCGCGGGCAGGAACCAGGCCCCATTCCCGGTCACCAGGTCCACGAAAAGCAGGTGCGCGTCCGGAGCCTTGATGATCATGTAGCGCCCAAACAACAGCGGTGCAAACGGCAGGATCATCCACCAGAACGCATACGGAAACAGGATCGTCCGCAGTTTCTGCGCCACGAATCCCCACGTCCCCCGCTTCTCTGCACTTGCGCACAGGAACACGCCGGACACCAGAAAAAATGCCGGCATGTGGAACGAGTAGATAAACGCGTCCATCAGCCTGCCGGCGTGCGACGCTCCCCACCAGCCCCGATTCATCTCGCCCTGGTTGGTATGGCCGAGCGCCACCAGTGCAATCGCCAGGCCCTTGACCACGTCAATCAGCAGCGATCGCCCGCGCGCATTCGCCGACCGCCCATTCGGGCGCGCCGAACCCGCCGGTGCAACACCTTGCGTGGGTGCGCCGTTCGCCGGGCTGCTCGGTGTGGCGGACTCGGATTTCAGAGTAGGCATCGGGCGTGCTGTTCGTCCCATTATCTCTTCCGGCGCACCCTCAGCTTCGGCGCTCATGATCCGTGCACGGCTAACCCCTCCGTCTGCGCCGGGCTGCCACGCGCCGGGGCCGAGCTGTGCGCCGGGGTCTGGCTCGCAATCGCGTACAGCGCCTCTGCCGAGAGCCGGCGAGCGACCTGCCAGGCGATCAGGTTCCCCACCAGCAGAAGAGGCAAAAGCTTCCACTCACCCGTGAGCTCGACCGCCATGAAGCCCGCCATCAATGGGGCATGAGTCACCGCAGCCATCAGGAGGCTCATACCCGCAACGGCCCAAAGCGCCTGGCTCGCGGACGGAACGGCATGCGCCAGCAGCGCCCCGGCCACTCCTCCGGCAAAAAGAGTCGGCGTAAACACGCCTCCCACAGTTCCTGTCCCAACACACGCCGTTGTGGCTACCAGCCGCAGGGCCAACAGGGTGGCCAGTCCTGCCGCTGTAATCGAAAGCCCCGGGATCTCCGCACGGCCCAGCGCCGCGCTGAGTCCGACGTCGCCATTTCCCCACACCCGCGGGTCGGCAATCGACGCGAGCCCCACGACCAGGCCGCTGCACGCAAGCGCCAGCGGCAGCCTTCTGCCCACGCGAAACCCCCGGATCAGCTTCTGATACAAGGGCCCGAGCACACCGAAGAGCACGGCAAGAGCCGGAACCAGCAGCAACGTCCACCCGCCGCCCAGGTTCGGAAGCTCGGTCGGATACAGCCGCTTGAACCCCAACAGCGACCCGCTGACGGCCCAACCTACAGCACTCGCCGTCGCCAGCAGCGGGATCTCGAGCAGGTCCACCTTGCCCAGCACGATCTCCGCCGCGAAAAACACCGCCGCCACCGGGGCGTTGTATGCCGTGGTCACACCGCCGGCGACACCCAACGCGACAAGCAGCGCGCGGCTAAGAGGCTCCCGGCCGCCCAGCTTCCGCGAAAGCCACCCGCCGCAGACCGACGCTCCGGCTGCGGCAAACTGGATCATCGAACCCTCGCGTCCCACCGCAGCTCCACTCGCAACGGAAAACGCCGCCGAAAGCGTGCGCCAGCAGTTAGGCACGAGCGGGATGACGCCCTTACGTTGCCGAACCGCCTCGACGTAATCCACATAGGGCCGGGGCTCGCGGCCCAGCCGACGTGCGCGGCGGCGGCGCAGCACCAGCACCAGCGTCGCAAGCAACCCACCGACAACCGGCGTAAGCGCACGCCGCCAGAAGGCCAGATGCACCGCCGCAACCGGCGGCGCCGCCGTCGTCTGCGCCAGAATCCACTCCAGCCCACGAAAACCGAGGCGCACCACCGCCGCCGCAAACGCGCCCAGTGCACCCATCGCCCCCGCGGCAACGAGCCAGCGCCCCGATATCCGCGGCGCCGGAACAACGGCGTCCATCAGGTGCACCGGCTCGTACTGCTGGGCAGTTTCATTCACATCTAATCCGATGCAGCGACCCGGCGCCGAAACCTCCGTTCACCGCCTGCGGGATCACCAGACCTTGCACGTCGGACTATGCACCATTGGCTGGCCGGCTTTGCACCCGAACGCCTTCTGGAACTGCGGCATGTTGCTGACCACACCGTTGATCCGGGCGAACCCAGGCGAGTGGGGGTCCGTAATCGCGTTCACGCGCAGACTCTCGGGCCGCGTATCCTCGCACGCCCACTGCCCCATACCGATGAAGAACCGCTGATCCGGCGTGAACCCATCGACGTTGTGCAGGGGTTTGCCCTGCTCCTGCATCTTCCACGCGAGGTACGCGAGCAAAGTACCGCCGAGATCCGCAACGTCTTCCCCTGACGTCAGCTTCGAGTTGATGTGGATGTCGTCGACGACCACATAGCCCGCATACTGGTCGCGCACGCAGTTGATGCGCTGCTCAAAGCCCTTCGCGTCCTCCGGCGTCCACCAGTCGCGCAGATTGCCGGCCGCGTCAAACTGCCGCCCTTCGTCGTCGAAGGCGTGCGTCAGCTCATGCCCAATGGTCGCGCCAGTGTTGCCGTAGTTCGGCGCGTCATCCAGCGACGGATCGTACAGCGGCGGCTGCAGAACACCGGCCGGGAAGTTGATGTCGTTCATCTGCGGGTTGAAGTACGCATTCACGGTGGGCGGCGTCATGCCCCACTCGTTCAGATCAACCGGCTTGCCCAGCTTGTTCCACTGCCGCGCCTCTTCGAACTGAAACGCCCGTTGCGCGTCCCCAAAGTAGTCGTCGCGCTTCACTTCAAGCGCTGTGTAGTCGCGCCAGTGTGCGGGATAGCCGATCTTGTTCCGAATCGCGTGCAGCTTGCGCAGCGCCTCCGCCTTCGTTGCAGGGCTCATCCACTCGAGACCTTGGATCTCCTTGCCCATCTCCTCTTCGATCTGGCCGGTCATCAGCTCGGTGCGGGCCTTCATATCGGCTGTAAACGTCCGCGCCACGAACTCCTGCCCCAGCGCCTCGCCCAGGTTGCGATCCACCGCCCGGACACACGTCTTCCAGCGCGGCGGCTCCTGCGCCACACCGCGCAACGTCTTTGAGAAGAAGTCGAAGTTCGCCTGCTCGAAGGGCTTTGCAAGATACGGCGCCGCAGCCGTGAGCAGGTGAAACCGCAGGTACGCCTGCAGCGCCGGAACCGGCTCATTCGTGAGCTCGGCCTGCACCGTCTTCATGAACTCCGGCTGCGAAACGTTCAAGGTCGCCACTCCCGGCGCTCCCTGCACTTGGAAAAACTCGGGCCAGTTGATCGCCGGTGCCAGCTGCCGCAAGTCCGAGACCGGCATCACGTGATACGTTTTGTGCGGATCACGGCGCTCCACGCGTGTCAGCTGCGTCTTCGCGAGCGCGGTCTCAATGCGCAAAATGGCATCCGCATCGCTCTTCGCCTGCGCTGCATTCTCGCCGGCAAGCGTCAGCAGCCGCTGCACATACTCGCTGTACTCCTCGCGCAGCTTGACGCTGCGTGCATCGGTCTTGGTGTAGTAGTCGCGATCGGGCAGACCCAGTCCGCCCGCGCCCAATTCCACGATGATCTTCGACGAGTTCGCTGCGTCCTGACCTGTTCCCGTGCGGAAGAAATAGCTCCCCGCGGTTTCGTGCTGAAGCGGCGTCAGGGCCGCAATGAGTTGCTCGCGCGTGCTCAGCGCATCGATCCTCTGCAGCATGGGCTCGAGCGGCTTCAGCCCCGCCGCGTCGATCCCATCCGTATTCATGCAGCTCTGGAAGTAGTCGCCAACCTTTTGCTGCACCGGCGTCCGATTCGGGGCCTTGGCATCCGCGTCGAGAATGCCCCACAGGAACTGCTGATTCTCATTGGCGAGCTTGGCATACACACTCCAGGAAGCCTGGTCTGCCGGAATCGGGTTGTTCTTGATCCATCCCCCACAAGAGAACTTGTAAAAGTCCACGCAAGGATCCGCGCTGCGATCCATGCTCGCAGTGTCCAGCGAAGGCGAATACGGCATCTTCGCCAAGGGTTGAACCGAGGGCACCGGAACCGCAACAGGTTGCTGCGCACCGGCGATCGCCGCGGGAATCGCAACGGCCAGACAAGCGAGGGTCAGACGGACTTTGAGCATTGAGCGCCTATTCATTCAGGGGTGAAGTGATGGTTCGCGTACACGTTCAGCACCCAGTAGCATCTCGACCGACTTCGCGGCCAGGGGACTGAGCAGCAGCAGAAATGGAAAGTAAATCCGTACCTCGGCAAGTGACCCCACCGTAAACCAGAGCGGGATGTACAGCGCCGCAGCCAGCGCGCTGACCACCGCGATTGGCTCCTCGAATAGCTTGACTCTTCTCACGAGGGCATAAAGGATGGGCAGCCCCACAGGCGCGATCGCAATGAGCGCGTTGCTCCACATGTGGACGCGCAGGTTATATGGCAGTGCAATCACGGGGGTTCCCGGATCATAGCTGAGGTGGGGGAACCGAATGAACTGCAGATAACCCTGCACACCGGCGGCGATCATCGCGGCCGCAAGCCCCTGCAGCAGCAACCTCTTCCTTTGTGCGCGGGGTGCGAAGTTGCTGATCGCACTTGCGCCGACCATCGCCAGTCCAAGCACCAATGCAACATCGGCGCGCGTAAAGCCTTGCAGCACCGTCCATGCAAGCTGAACCGCTACTGCCCAGGAGGTCGCTCGTTGCAGACACACGGCCGAAACCAGCAGGTACAGCGCCGTCGGCGTGGTCTCCGGCCTCTGATAGGCGTAGATCCACGCGATCGCGGTCACCGCGAATAGAAACGTCAGCGCGATCCGGAGACACCGTTCCGTGCGATGCGCCAAGTCGGCCGCGAGATCATAGACGGCCATTCTGTACAGCAGCCAAAGCGCGGCCCAAAGCAGTACAAAATCGATGCCCGAGGTGACGATCATTCCATCGACGGAAGGCAGAAGACGGTGAACCGCAGCAATAACCGCCGGCATCAACACCCGGTACGCGGCCGGTGCATACAGCGTCGGGGCCGGTTCGCCGCCGCTGGGGATTCCGCCCAGAAGCTGCAGCAACAACCACCCGTTGTGCAGGAAATGCGCCGCCGCCAACGAGACAAGGCCGGTAAACGTGAAGACGAACGCGCCTTCTCTCTTCAATAGCAAGCGATCCGAGGTCTTCACGTCTCGCTAGCCCACCTTTGCCGTACATGCGGCGTCTACGCGGTTCCCGCTCTGACTTGCAGGCTTACGCGTCCGCGATTTTGCAATGCAACTACAGAGCGGCATCATTCCGAGTGGCTGCTCCCCACTGCGGGTGGTGGGTAGTAGGGCAGCTTCTGCTGCTGCTGGTTTGCTCGCTTTACCGCAATGTCCGCGAACAAAAGCGCCGGTGCAATGGTCGTCTCTGGCAGCGGGCTGACCGCCTGCGAGATGTAGGGCTTTTCACCCGCCGCAATGATGCCGGAGCGCAGCGACCGCTGGTCCAGTTCGTCGAAAGCCGCTCCGCGCACCAGGGTGCGTTTCCCATCAGGCGACACTCGGTACAGCACCTTCGGCGTCAACTCCGACGCCACCCAGTGTCTCAACCTCGTACACATCCCGGCCCTGATCCCTCGCGAGCGCGACCAGCTTCGCTCGAAGCTGCTCGGTCGTGAGCGCGTTCGTCGCCTTGACCATGAGAACGCCTGCATGCGCATGCGCCGGTCCACCCAGCGACGCTCGCCCATGGCCGTTGGACTGCGGGAAGTCTTTCACCGGTTCGCGGCTCAGGAGGTAGTTGATCAACTTGCCGTGCTCGACCAATGTCACCGGCTCGGCAGGCTCGCCTTCGTCGTCCACGCTGTACGCCCCGACCAGGGGCTTGCCTTCGAAGGCACGCAGCGTTGGGTCGTCGACCACCGTTAAGAATGACGGCAATACGGGGCTGCGGTAGCTCGACTGATACGCACCCTGCGTGCGCGCCGTCGTACCTATCTCCGGCCGGTCGGCGTCGACGTTGGGGATGAAAAGGCGATCCACAACGTCGGCCGCAGCGTCACCGGAAAAGAGCACCGGGACCGTGATAGTCCTCAGCGTCAACCACCGGCGCTCGCCGCAAAGCCTCGAAGCTCTGGAGGTTGTCGATGGTGCGCTTGCGCAGCGCAGCCCAGCTCTCTAGACCAGCCGCGGTCAACGCCGTCGATCCATTGTTGCGGCTCAACTCCATGCCATCCGGTGCCTGTCCGCCAATCGAGATGTTGTCCTGGTATCCGGTGTACCCGTGCCGCACCGCCGTGCCATCCGTATTCACGGTGTAGCGGTTCACCGCGAGTGCGGTCAGGGTCGCGGTCGAGTACTGCACGTCCGACGCAAACGAACGAACGGCGGGGTCCGTGGTATACAGCCCACTCGCCTCGCTCAACCGCCGCTTCCATTCGGTGCGGTCCAGTTGCAGCTCCGCCAACGGCTCAATCAGCCTGATCGGCTTAGCTGGCGAGAAATCATTCGCGGTAGGCGGGCTCTGAAACTGCTTCAGCGTTGCCTGCTTGCTTGCAAAGTTCCGGAGAGCGGCCTTGTACGCCTCATCCGTCGCCGACCAGAGCGCCTCCCGAAGCGCAGCCGGATCATCGTCCCCAGGCGCCAGCGCCAGAGATCCGTTCCCTCGCGCGGAACTCGAATCGCGTGACATAGCTTCCGACCCTGACCTCCACGCGCACCACTCGCTGGCGACTCTCGCTTTCAGAGGTCAGCGCACCGTAGTTCGCGACCGCCTCATAGCTGTGGATGTCTTCAAGCCGGTACTCGATGAAGTACGGCCGCTGCATGCCATTGATGACCAGGTCTTGCTTCTCGCGTGTGAGCTCTGCCTCCATTGCCGCCAGCATCGGGTCGTTGGAACGCTGCGCGGCGCTCGTCGGCTCCGCGCTCGGTCTCGCGGACTGCGCTGGCCGTCCTGCAAACGCAACCGCCGGCTAGCCCTGGACCGAGCAGCACGACCGCAGACGCCACCTGAAGCAACAGGCGTGCAGGCCGGCGCAAAGTTATGCAGCTTGGTGCAAGAAACGAGGAACGCACGCATCAATGATCAACCCCGCGTGGTCGATCGGCGGCCGCTGTCACCGGGGGAGCGGGCAGAATCGGCGGCCTCGCTGTACCCTGCGCCTGGCGTTGCGTCTCAATCTCGCTCACCAGCATCGCCGGAGCGACCGCACTCACCGGAATCGTGCCGCTCTCGGCGCCGCATTCCCCATTGAACACATCGGGCTTGTCGTCCGTCGCGACAATTCGGCTGAGCGCCGCCTGCGGCGTGCCCACGATAGAAACCCCACGGACCAGCTCGTCCGGGCGCCCGTCCACATACACGCGATACACCACGAGGGGGATTACCTGGAACGCCTGCGGTGATGACCGCGTCGTTACCGCGAACCCTGAACTGATGTCTTCGAAGTAGAGCCCGTACGCTTTGCCCTGCTTCTTCGCTTCGGCCTTCAGCATCTCGCGCAACTCAGCGTCGCTGACCGCCTTCGTCGAGGTCACGATCAGGTTTCCCTGCCGGCCGGTCGGCATCTTTCCGCTCTCGGCCCGACCATGTCCGTTCGAATTCGCAAAGCTTGCCACCGGCAGCCGCGACATCAGAAATGTTTTCAGAACGCCGTTGTCGACGAGTTGCACGCGCCGCGCAGGCTCCCCCTCATCATCGAAAAGGTAGTGCCCGCTGAGTGGCTGACCGCCATAGGACGCCAGCGTCGGGTCGTCTGCGACCGATAGAAAGCTGGGCAGAATCGGCTTGCCGAGCAGCTTCGTGAACGTCTGCCCTTCTTCGTCGCCGCGCTGCCGCTGTCCCTCGAGCCGGTGGCCCAGCACCTCGTGGAAGAACACCGCTGCCGCACGCCCCGACAATATCGCCGGTCCGGCGTACGGCTCCGTGACCGGTGCGGCTCGAAGATCGTCGAGGTTCTTCGCCATCGCCTCCGTCTTCGCAAGTACGGTCTTCTGGTCCGGCAGGTGGGCGGGCGTGTCCGCCTCAAACGTCTCCGCCCGAAAGAGATCCATGCCGTCCGCTGCGCGAGTCCTCGCCAAAACGATCAATCTGGCCACGTGGTTCGGCGCGGCCACCTTTGCACCCTCGCTCGAAACGAAGTAGTCCGTTTGGTGCGTCGCCTGCAGGATCGCCATGTCATACGTGATCTCCGGGTGCGACCGGAACTGGGCGGTCAACTCGCGCAGACGTGCCTCCCACTCAGCCTTGTCCACTGACAGCGACGGCTCCGGGGCGAGGAGTTCAACCCGCGGCTCTTCTTTCGAGAAATCCGCCGAGGTGTCCTCTTCCTTGGCGCGCACCTGCTGTTCGGTCTTCACCTTCTCCAGCGCATCCAGCGCCTTGCCGTAACCGCGATTTGTCGCAAACCACAACGAGCGCTGAATCGCCTCACGATCATCCGTTAACGGCAGAGGCAGCGTGGTCAGCGCGCTGCTCCGGTGCGTGGCGTGGGTGTTGTCGAGCTCCGGTGATCCCAGCCGCACCTGCACGTCCGCCGTGCGCGTGTGATTGCTCGTAGACTGCGTAATCGCGCCAAACTGCGCAGAAATGTTCAGGGTCTCCGCATCCGCGACCGAATAGCTCAAAAAGTAGGGCTTCGGCTGAACCGCCGAACCAGCTTTGGCGTTGCCCGCGGCCGGTCCACTCACTGGAACGATCGCCGTGCCCAGTGCGCCCAGGGCGCGCTGCAACTCTGATTGCATGGCCCCGATCAGTACCGGATCGCTGCGCATTGACCCGGCGTGCGGCGCATCCGGGCTCCCGGCCGGCTGCGACCCGCCAACAGCATTCGTCGCGATCGCCGTCCCAGGTGCCTGCGCGCTAGCCGACACAGCCGAGAACAAAAGGCCCAACCCCGCGAACCCCACGGGCAGCCAGCGTCGACAGCAACGAACGAGAGATCCACCTACAGCTTCCATCCAGCCCAGCCTCTTGCAGCCTTCCCAGAGCACCTCCAGTGTAGCCGGGGGCGAACATAAGGAGAACGTCACGATCGTAACCTGCGCCCGCGAGCACGCCCCAACGACAGAACACACGCAAACCGCTTGCCCTCCGTTCCGAACTGCTCCAAACTCGGGGCACCCGTGTTCAAAGGAAACCCATGCGCCTGAGCCGCCGTCTGCTCGCTGTCACGCTGTTGCTGCCGTTTGTTCTTTCACTTCCTGCCCTCGCGCGCGAGACTCCCGCCGAGCACGCCGCGAACAGCTACGCCGCACAAGAGATCGCCGCAGCCCCCGTGCACGGCAATCTTCCCGACTACTCCCTTTCTCCCGCGGATCTGGCCAAGGCTCAACACCTCGCCTCCGTCCACATCACCACGCACTTCGCGGGCGAAGTCTGGGGCATCCTTCAACTCGTCCTGCTGCTGTGGCTCGGCGCGATCGGCTGGATGAGAGACACGGCACTACGCGCCGGGCGCAATCGTTGGGTCCAGGGCTACACCTTTCTGTTCCTGTTTCTCGTCGCAGGCTTTCTCCTCGATCTTCCGCTCGACCTCTACGCCCACCACGTGTCGCGCAGCTACGGCCTCTCCATCCAGGGCTGGGGAAGTTGGCTTGGCGACCAAGCCAAGGGCTTTCTCCTCGAGTGGATCATCGGCGGCCTCGTCCTGATGCTGCTCTTCTGGATCATTCGCAAACTGCCCAATCGCTGGTGGCTCGTATTTTGGGCGTTCACCATCCCCATGACCATGTTCGGGCTGTTCATTGGTCCCTATGTCGAGCCACTCTTCTTCCACTACGAACCGCTCGCCAAAACCCAGCCCGCCCTGGTCGCGCGTCTCGAGCAGGTCGCCGAGCGCGGGCACATGAACATCCCGCCCGACCGCATGTTCCTGATGCAGGCCTCCGCAAAACTCACCACACTTGAACGCCGATGTTGAAGGCTTTGGGCACTCCAAGCGCGTCGTGGTCTGGGACACCTCCATCCAGAAGTTCACCCCCGACGAGATCCTCTTCGTCTTCGGCCACGAATCCGGGCCACTACGTCCTCGGCCACATCATCCGCGGCCTGTTGCTCAGCTTTGTGGGGTCCTTCGTGCTGCTGTACCTCGGCTTTCGTTTCGTGCGGTGGGCCATCAGGCGCTTCGGTCCGGTTTGGCGCATCCCGTCGCAGGAGGATTGGGGCGCGCTGGCCGTTTTAGCCCTCGCCTTCGCGCTCTTCGGAGCCTTCCTTGAGCCGATAACCTCAGGCCTGACCCGGATTCAGGAGCACGCAGCTGACGTCTACGGCGAGGAGGCCGTGCACGGTATCGTCGCGGACCCGCAGTCGGCGGCAAAGGGGGCGTTCGATGTACTGGGTCAGACCTCGCTCGCAGACCCGAACCCGAGCCGCTTCATTGAGTACTGGACCTTCGACCACCCTGCGACCGGACGGCGCGCCGCCTTCGGCAAAGCCTACGATCCGTGGGCGCCAGGCTTCGCTCCCAAGTACTTTCCACCATCCACGGACAGCTCCGGCCACTAGTTCCGAGCCGCGCACATCCAGAACGGGCCGCTTCGCGGGTAAGCGGCTAAGGCTGCGCGCCCCAACACCTGAACGCGCAGCCCCGGTAGCTCAGTTCCCCTGCGGCTGCGCGGCGCTGGCCGTCGTCGCCGGCGCCGCCTTCAGCACGATGCTCTCCTGATCCTTCGACTCGAACTGCGAATAGAAGCTCCTCAGGTCCGGGTAGTCCTTCACCAGGACGATCACATCGGCGAACACGAAATCTCGCCGCGTTGTGACGCTCGTGGCCGCCGGTGTAATCGCGAGCGAATAGGCTGCCGCATCCTTCATCCTGAACTTCGCGGAATTCGGCGCTGCCTCGACGGTGAGTTGCTGCGGGAGGTTGATCTTCACCGCATCCTGCGTCAACGTCGGGTAATGGAAGTCGACCGCCATCTCGCGCTTTTCGTGCGGAAACGTCGCGGATTCGCTCGCCAGAAACAGGTCGGGCGGGACGATCATTCGCTTTCCGCTGCCGCTTGCCAACACCCCGGTTACCGCATAAGAGACAACGAGCGGCTTGGTGTAGTCAGCCACGTTCTTTACGTCGGAGACCTTCACGTTCAGCGACTTCGGCAGCATCGCCTCGAGCGCTTCGCGTAAGCCCTTGTTCAAGCCCTCTTCGTCGCCTCGCAGCGCCACATGCCGCCAGCGCAGAGCGGGAGCGCCCTCAAAGCTAAGCGTGATCTTGCCCGTCACCTCTCCATGGGCATCCATGTCCAGGTTCGCGACGCGTGTGGTCCGGTTCGCCTTGTACCCATCTCCGGTGGTCCTGGCGAGCGCCGTTCCGCCCTCGGTCTGGCGCAGGCCGCTGATGAACGTGTGCTGCCACGCGAGTTGACCAAATTGGCAGTACCGCTGTCCCGGATCGAAATACATCTCTTTGCCGTCGACCATCACAATGGCGACCATGTCCCGCAACTGCTGGAAACTCAGCCACTCCGGCACGAAGATATCTTCGGAGCGGTCCGGAACCAGCATCGCGTACGCCTGCAATCCAGCCGCGCGCGACATCCCGATGAACAGCTCCGTCAACTCTCGCGGCGTACCCCGTCCGTGCGTTAGCACATCCGACACATGGTTGATCTGCCCCATGCCCGCGGCCTTGTCCTCGCGGCTCTCGCGCTCACGCGTGAACTCGGTGTTCTCCAGGCCCATCACGGTCGCATAGATCCGTTCCAGCTTCTCCTGCGGCGTGTTCGCCCCCGCGATGATCTTCTGTGTCGCCTGTGTGAGATCCCCGTTCACCGCGATGAACTTGTCGACGCGCTTCGACCAGCGCTTGCCCTCTGCGGTCCAGAACTCCTGCGGCGTGCGATACGGCGTGAAGTTGAACATCACCCGGTAGCTGAAGCTCTTCAGCGGGGGCATGAAGTCTTCCTTGACCCGCGGCGGAACATCCTTCACGCTCAGCTCGAACATCTGGTTGCCGACCTTCATCCCTCCTCCCATCGTTTGCTGCAGCTCACGACGCTGAATCGTCGCGCCCGCAGGCAACACCGGGAACCAGTTGATCGTGTTGATGATCTTGTCGTCTTCGTTGTGTAGCTGTTCTGCCGTCGGGTACCAGACGAAGTGCGCCTGTTTCACGTACAGGTCATCCTGCACCATCCAGGTCGGAGCCTCCACCGTCGTATCGTTGATGCGCGTGACGTAGCGGTACTCGATGATGCTGCCGACCTCGACGTCCGGCAGTGTGAACACCTTCTCCTGCAGCTTGACGCCACCGACCTTCTCCAGCACCTTCAGATACGGCTTGCCCGTGAACGGAATGATGGTGCCGTCAGGGTGAATCGTGCGACCCGAGATCGTGTCGATCGTCTTGTCGTCCGCGTAAGCCACGCTCCAGCCCGTTGTGCTGATGAACCCGAGCTCGACGTTCGCGTACTTCTTGCCATCCTCGGTCAGAATCTTGATCCGGTCATAATGCTCGACGGCGTGAAGATCGTCCTTCGTGATCTCTTCCCGGTTCAGAACCACGGCGGGCGCGCCAGGGTAGCCCGGGAGTGAGGTCATCTTCAGCTCCTCTTCGGTTGGCTTCACAAACGAGTCGGCCCGGCACACTGCCGCAAACGGCCAGGACGCCAAAGCGAGGACAAATCCAGCGGCCCACAACGACCGGCGCTTCCTAAGCTGTTGTTGGTACCGCTGACCCGCGTTCGGGTTGCGCTTGTCGCTGCTGCACATCGACTCTTTCTCCTGTTGATTGCTGGGCTGGTTTGGTTGCGTCAGTTGCCGCGTTTCAAAATCGCACGGCTCTGTTCATCGGCGGCGATCAGCCCGGAGAGCTTCTGCAGTTCTCCATACTTCTCCGCGGGAAGTGTGACCTGCTTCACCACAAACGTCCGTTTGAAGTGCAGCGTCCGGCCGTGTAACTCGGTCGAGCTCTCATACGTCGCGAAGCCGAAGTCGGCCTTCACGGGATCCGGCAGTTCGTCGACCGCATACCCCTCCGGCAACTCGATATCGAAGTCATCGTGGGCGCGCATCGTCTCTCCGAGGTCGATCGGCACATTGCGCCTCTTCTGGTCTGTCGGAATCACTTCGGTCCCGTACACGCGCGGGCGCACCATCAGCAGCGGCCCGGTGGTCGAACCGAAGTGCCCCGCCTCCACCTGGAAGCTGACGGTCAAATCCTGCCTCAACTCCTGCGTGTTTTCGACCTTCAAGCCGGAAAGATTCGCCGACATGAAGTCGTGCGAAACGCTGTGATCCAGGTACTTCTGCTGCTCCTGCGCGTCTTTGCCGAAGATCTCCCGCCGCTGCTCGGCGACATCGCCGTAGCGCTTCTCCGTGACCGTGCCCTTCAGCGTGCCATCCGCCGCTAACTGAAACGTTCCCGACCGCTCCACACGGTTCAGGTCAGGGCTCATCACCGGGAGCTGCAACGATCTGGCTCGCGTCCCCTTCCATCAACACGCCGTAGCTGCCCTGGAGATTGCTCTCCAACTGCCCGAACGGCGTCAGAGACCAGGTCGGATCGAAGATCAGATAGCGACGCCCGTTCTTCAGTGTGATCACGCTGTGCAGCTTTGGCGACGCGTAGCCATCGGGAATCTGGATCGCGCCAATCATGTGATTGCCCCAGATCGAAGGCGCATCTGGGTCAATCGCTCCGCGCTCTGTGTCCACCATCAGCAGCGCGCTATGGATGCCCACACTGGAAAGCATCGCCGACAGAAGCGTTGCCTTGTCCTTGCAATCGCCGTAACGTCCACGGAAGATCTCCTGCGCGGGATGCGGCTGCCATCCCCCGATCCCCATCTCCACAACGAAATAGCGGATCTGCTTCTGGACAAACTCGCCGATCGCCTCAGCCTTGTCATAGAAGTCAGTCTTGCCGGCGGTAAGCTCCGCCGCCTTCGCCGCAATATCAGGGGACGCGGTCAGGCGATCGCGTGAGAGACCGTCATACCACTGGCCGATGCCCTGCCACGTTCCTTCCTGCGGTGCCGAAACCCCTGGGCCGCTGTAATGCACCGTCATTCGCCCGGCCAGCGCGTCCACCGCGGGCGACATCGGCACTTCATCGACATCGATGCCCGGCTGCTTATCGATGTGCCACTGATACGTATTCGCGGCGACACTCGTCTCGCCGACGGGACCGTGGTGCGCCCACGAGGTCGTGTACTTGTAGCCCGCCGGTAGCACAAGCGTGAAGCTCTGCGAAAGAATCGGCAGTTCTCCCTGGAATACCCAGCTCGTCTCTGCCAGGTAGGGCCGCTCGCGGCGCTCATACTCAACCGCCACTACGCCGCCTGGGTCTCGCCCTGGGGGTAGGCCGACCCGCTCCCGTTCGTCGGAATAAAGCTGGCCACCCTCACCCGGAGAGCCGAGATCAACGATCTCGTTGTCCTTCAGCGCATACTCGTGCCCCGCAGGGTCGATGCTCCAAACGTGCATCGAGAGCACCTTCGAGTCCTTGTCATACGGCACCGTGGGCTCGCCGTTCCGCCGACCCTGTGGCCGCAGTATCTTGAGTACCGAACGTTCGTGCACCACCGCCCGTCCATCCGACGCCGACCGTGTACGTCTCGTCATCCAGAAGAACCACTGCTTTCGTCGACCGAGGCAACTCCGGCAACGGCTGCGCGACCGCCGCCTTCACCCAATCGGGTACGGAGTTCCCCGCGTGCATCGGGCGCAGCCGCTCCAAGTGCCAGCATCGCTAGCGCGGTCGCGCGCAGCACGAACCCGCGGCACGGCCGCAATCCCGTCAACGCCCATCTCCGGGAAATCTGGCTCGCATTCAAGGCTGGGGGCGCTTTCTGCACACTGGGGGACGGCCGCCGAGCGGTCATGACACTCTTTCCCGGGGTCTCACAGGCCCGAAGAGAAAATCAACTGAAGGAAGTTGCAGACCCTATATAGTCGGTCCGCCCTTCCGCCGCAATCCCCAATTTCGCCTTTAAGTGGTACATCCGCGCACGTTAGCGGCTTCCATACCCCATCGGTACCCGGATCAGATCACCTTCGTACCCGCCGTGGTCCAGCTAGCTGCCGCGTTCCGCTTCAGACCCGTTCCAAGGAACATCGCCGCCTCAGCCGCCCGGCGCCGGACCAGCCCCGGAACCGGCTTCATGTCCACATTCACCCAAAGCCCAAATTGGAACGCGGCGCCTTCGAAATCCTCCAGGTTCACCTTCCGCAGCAGGCTCGAGCGCTCAAAGTTCCCGCGCCCCGCGTTATAGCAAAAATCAACCAGGGCATCGAACTGGTGCTGCGCAATCGGCACCTCGATGGACCGATTCACGGAAGCGATCGCATCGCGCAGGTCCGCCCTGAGCAGCACCTCGGCCTCAAACTCGCTCACGCGCCGGCCCGGCCTCACATCCCGGCCGGTATGTCCGTAGCCGATGGTCCAGATCCCGCCGCAGTCCTGGTACGCCTCTAGTCGCAGGCCCTCGAACTCTTTGGTCAGGGCAAGTCCCGCATCGCTGTATTTGAATTGCTGTAGTGGTTCCATCTGGCGCGCCTCCTTTGCGCGCGTTGGTGGTTGGCCGGCCCTCTCACGAAGAAGGGGCCGGAGCGTAAACTGAAACGGTCAGCGGTTAGCGGCGGCATCATGTCCCGCAGGGTGCGGGCCAGTCGAACGCGCGCGAAAAGACCGCAGCCACGGAAACGGAGCTCACCTACTTTGGCCGCAGCAGAAACGATCTACGATCTCGTCATCCTCGGCGGCGGTCCCGCCGGCTACACCTGCGCCATTCGCGCGGCACAACTCGGCCTCAAGGTCGCCCTCATCGAAAAGACCGACAAGCTCGGCGGCACCTGCCTCCACTGGGGCTGCATCCCGACCAAGAGCATGCTGTTCTCAGCCGAAGTCTGGGATCACCTGAAGCACGCCAGCAGCTACGGCATCGACAACGTCGATCAGCCCAAGCTCAACTGGGAACAGGTCATCAAGCGGAAGAACGACATCACCCTGAAGCACACCAAGGGTCTCGACTTCCTGATGAAGAAGAACAAGATCACCGTCGTCCGCGGCCACGGCCGTCTCACAGGCCCCGCCGCAAAACGGCGTCTTCACCCTCTCCGTCACCGACGAGGACAAGGGCAAGGGCCGCGACCTCCAGGCCGAGGGCTACACCCAGCAGACCAAGGCCGAGGTCAAGGGCAAAAAGGTCGTCCTCGCCATGGGCTCCGACGCCCGCATGCTGCCCGGCTACCAGGCCGACGACGACATCATGACCAACATGCAGATCCTCACGCTGCCCCGGATGCCCAAGTCGATGATCGTCATCGGCTCCGGCGCGGTCGGCGTGGAGTTCGCCTCCGTGATGAACAGCTTCGGCGCCGAGGTCACCATCATCGAGGCCCTCCCCCGCGTCGTGCCCGTCGAAGACGAAGAGGTCTCCAAGGAACTCGCCCGCCAATACAAGAAGCGCGGCATCGGCATTGAGGTCGGTTGCAAGGTCGAGAAGATCGAAAAAGTCGCCGGCGGCGTAAAGGTCACCTGGACCGATGCCTCCGGCAAGCAGCAGACCAAGCAGGCGGAAAAGGTCCTCGTCGCCGTAGGCCGCGCACCGCGCACCTATGACGCTGGCCTCGACAAGGTCGGCCTCGATCTCGAGCGCGGCTTCGTCATGACCAATGAGTGGATGGAGACCAAGATCCCCAACCTTTACGCCATCGGCGACATCGTCGGCGGCCTTCCGCAACTCGCGCACGTCGGCGCCATGGCCGGCATCGTCGTCGCGTCCAAGGCCGCCGGCAAATACGCCCGCCCCGTCCGCAAAGACCGCACCCCCGGCTGCACCTACTGCGACCCGCAGATCGGTTCCGTCGGCCTCAGCGAAGCACAGGCCAAGGAAAAGGGCTACCAGGTCAAGGTCGGCAAGTTCCCCTTCGTCGGCAACTCCAAGGCCACCATCCTCGACGCGCACGACGGCTTCGTAAAGGTCGTCTCCGACGCCAAGTACGGCGAAATCCTCGGCGTACACATCATCGGCCCCTCAGCCACCGAGCTCATCTCCGAGTGCGTCACCGCCATGGAACTCGAGGCCACAGTGGAAGAGATGATGTTCACCATCCACGCCCACCCCACGCTCTACGAGGCACTGCTCGACGGCTTCTCCTCCGTCGAAGGCATGGCCATCAACGTGTGATTGGGACCCGGTAGGGTCCACACGTCCGCTCGTGCTGCGTAAGTAGCCCCACTCATCTGCGAAGGTATCGATGTCAAGTGATCGCTGCGTTGTGCTCGCCTATGCTTTCTCTCCCGACAAGTTCGGGGGAATGGAGGCATTCGCGAAGGAGTTGGCAATCCAGCTCAAGCGTGTAGGGTGGAGCCTGTCAATCTGGTTTCAGGATGAGGCTCCGCCCTTTGTCCGCGCGAACCTGACCTCGCCGGGCAATGTCACTCTCGAGGTGCTTGAGGATCAACAGGCGTTGACCTTTAGCTCGAACCTGCGGTTCCTCCGGCTCCTTCGGAAGCATCGGCCCAGCACCTTCATGTACTCGATCGGGGGCGTAGTTCGCCTCTGGCCTCTCATTGCGCGGCTCTCCGGAGTCCGCCGGATCATCTACTGGGATCAGACATCACGCACCCGGGACGCAATGAATAGCGTCGGTTCGAGTCGTGTGGCCTGGCTGATGAAGCCACTCACACGTTCAATGTGCGCGACGCGGTTCATCAAGGCGTGTTCAGATCGGGAAAAGATAGTTCCCCCTTCAAAGAGTGGCGTTATCTACAGTGGAACGGACACTCGCCGTCAACATGGTGATGGACGAGACTTCCGGCATAGTTTCAATATCCCCGACGGCCGTCTCATCGTGCTCCAGGTAAGCTGGCTCGTCCCGGACAAAGGAATCGACGTCGCTCTCCGGGCCGCCCAGATTGTCCTCCGCGAACGCGACGACCTTCAGTTCGTCTTCTGCGGAGACGGCGAGTTCCGCGCCAAGTACGAGGCCTTGGCCCAGGAACTCGGCATCGCTGATCACGTCACATGGACCGGACAGGTGCAGGACCTTGTGGGCATGGGGGCGTTTGCGGCCGCCGACATACAAATTCAATGCTCACAATGGCAGGAAGCTTTTTGCTTTGCCGTTGCCGAAGGCATGAGTGCAGGTTTGCCCATCGTTGCCTCACGGATCGGTGGTTTACCGGAACTGGTCTCCCACGGAGAAAACGGATTCCTCTTCGAGCCGCCCTCGCCAGATCAACTCGCGGCTGCCATTTTGCAGTTGGCTGAAGACCAACAAGCCCGAGCAGCGATGGGCCACGTCTCACGGCAAAGGGCCACCTCTTTGTTCGATCTGGAGGCTCGCGTAGCAGAGTGGGTCGAGATCCTTACGTCATCCGGCAACTCAACCGCGGGCAGAACCTCGACCACAAAGGTCTAGCAGCGCCCCGCCGACTGCTGATTACGCTCCGAGTGATGCAGCGCATGCGCTCGCGAGGCGGAAACTGAGCCTTGATCCTCCACCTCCTCCAACTCGGCCGCATCCCCTACACCGAAGGCCTCCGCATCATGCGCGAGGTCGCCGAAGCCCGCCGCCTCGGCACCATCGCCGACACGCTCCTCCTCATGGAGCACCCACCGGTCCTCACCCTCGGCCGCAACGCCAGCCGCGCAAACATCCTCGCCACGGACGACCTCCTCGCCCACAAAGGCATCGAGATCCACGACATCAACCGGGGCGGCGACATCACCTACCACGGCCCCGGCCAACTTGTCGGCTACCCCATCTTCGATCTCCGCGGCGACGCGGAAGGCCTCCCCGGCAAGCGCGGCCCCTTCCTCGGCCCCGTCGACTTCGTCCGCCTCATGGAGCAAGCCCTCATCTTCACCTGCAACGACTTCGGCGTCCCCGCCCAGCGCATCCCCAAACGCACCGGTGTCTGGACCATCGCAGGCGGCTCCATCCCCGAGAAAAAGCTCGCCGCCATCGGCATTCACGTCGCGCAGGGCATCACCACCCACGGCTTCGCCCTCAACGTCACGACTGACCTCCGCGACTTCTCGCTCATCGTCCCCTGCGGCATCACCGACCGCGGCGTCACCTCGCTCGAACTCGAAGCCGACCCCGCCACCGAGCCCACGCTGCCCCGCGCCGCCGACTCCGCCGCCCGCAACTTCGGCCGCGTCTTCAATCGCCAGGTCCTGGCCGCGAACTCGCTCGACGATCTCCTCATCACGGCATCGCGCTAAGTACCCTGCCCTTGTCGTTGGCCCGCGAACATGTTTGTCAGATACAAGCCTGCAGCGTTCATCCAGTCCGCTAACCGAACCGCCCCCGTGCCACGGCTAAGCTCCGGTTCGTATAATCCACAATTGCGCTGCAACTGACAGCTCGGAGACCTTTCGCAATGCCGACCGACGTACTCATGCCCCAGATGGGCGAATCCATCACCGAAGGCACACTGACCAAGTGGCTCAAAAAGCCCGGGGATACCGTCGCGCGTGACGAACCGCTCTTCGAAATCTCCACCGACAAGGTCGACGCCGAGATCCCCTCCCCAGTCGCCGGAACCCTCGGCGAGATCAAGGTCACCGAAGGCTCCACCGTCGGCGTAAACACCGTCGTCTGCACGGTCAGCGAGGACGGCGCGGGCGCCGCCACCGGCGCCGCTCCCGCGGCGAACGTCCCTGAATCCGCCGCCGCCTCGCCCACGGTCGAAG
The DNA here is from genome assembly GCA_963795955.1 of uncultured Verrucomicrobiae bacterium. Classification (GTDB taxonomy): domain Bacteria; phylum Acidobacteriota; class Terriglobia; order Terriglobales; family Acidobacteriaceae; genus Granulicella. The sequence goes on along the minus strand of CAWCJK010000001.1, from coordinate 77,069 downwards.
ACACCGTCACCCCCTCCGCCGAGGCCACCGCAATCCGCGACGCCTCCATCAACAACGGTGCCTCCTCGGCTGCATCGCAGGCTCCCGCCGCCGCTGGCCCCGGCACCGAGATCCTCATGCCCCAGATGGGCGAATCCATCACCGAGGGCACCCTGACCAAGTGGCTCAAAAAGGTCGGCGACACCGTCCAGCGCGACGAGCCCATCTTCGAGATCTCCACCGACAAGGTCGACGCCGAGATCCCCTCGCCCGCGTCCGGCGTTCTCACCGAGATCAAGGTCCCCGAAGGCTCAACCGTCTCCATCAACAGCGTCGTCGCCGTCATTGGCGGCGGAGCGTCAGCCGGAGCGCCCAAACCAGCCGCGCCCTCGGCACAGCCTGCCGCCGCCGCAGCAGCACCTTCGCAGCCCGCGCAAGCCCGCCGCCTCCGCCTCGCAAGGCGAGCCTCAGCGGTCCTCTCCGCTCGTCCGCAAGATCGCCGCCGAAAACCAGATCGATCTCTCAAGCGTCTCCGGCACCGGAGCCTCCGGCCGCATCACCAAGCAGGACATCCTCGGCCACATGGAAGGCGGAGCTAAGCCCGCTGCCGCCGCCCAACCTGCACGCCGCGACACCGGTACAGCCCACCTACACGCAGGCCCAGTCCGCCCCCGCAACCACCCAGCCCGCCAAGGCCGCAGCACAACCCGCTCCGCTTCCCGGCGAGCTCGTGCCCATGTCCAAGATGCGCGCCATCATCGCCAGGCGCATGGTGGAATCCAAGCAGACCAGCGCTCACGTCCACACCGTCTTCAAGGTGGACATGACCCGCATCGTCAGCTGCGCGAAAAGGAAAAGAACAAGTACGAGCAGCGCAACGGCGTCAAGCTCACCTACATGCCGTTCATCACCCGCGCCGCCGTCCAGGCCCTGCGCAAGCACCCCATCGTCAACGCCAGCACCCAGGGCGAAGCGATCCTCTACAGCAAGAACATCAACATCGGCATCGCCGTCGCGCTCGAGTGGGGCCTCATCGTCCCCGTGATCAAGCAGGCCGAAGAAAAGTCCTTCCTCGGCATCACGCGCTCCATCGTCGACCTCGCCGATCGCGCCCGCTCCAAGAAACTCGCCCCCGACGAAGTCGCCGGCGGCACCTTCACCCTCACCAACTCCGGCATCTTCGGCGAGCAGTTCGGCACCCCGATCATCGCGCAGCCGCAGTCCGCCATCCTCGGCATCGGCGGCCTCAACAAAGAGCCCATGGTCCTCACCGACAAGGACGGCAACGACTCCATCGCCATCCGCAACATCCAGCGCTTCACCCTCGGCTTCGATCACCGCATCATCGACGGCGCCGACGCAGGCAAGTTCATGACCGACTTCAAGAACTACCTCGAAAACTGGAGCGAAGACATCGGCTAAACCCTCCACCTAAACAGCAAAAGAAGGCGGCAGCCCAAACCGGCTGCCGCTTTCTTCTTGCGCACCTTCCAATCATGCGTCATCTCGACCGGAGCGCATCCAGTTGCGTCATCTCGACGGAGCGCATTTCACATGCGTCATCTCGCCGGAGCGCAGCGGAGGGAACCCGTCTTAGACCCCACGGAACCCACCAGGACACAACTCTAGGCCGCGCCACCAACCTCAACCAAAATCGCCGCAATCTCCCCACTAACCGTCCCGACCAACGCACTCAACTTAGCCGCCGTCGCCGGATCCTTGATCTGCGCCGCCGACTCAATCTGCGTCATATCCGCCTTGATCGCATTCAGGTAAGTCACCAGCGTCGGCGTAGGTCCCGCATCCTTGATCACCACCGCCGCAGCCGCCATCGCGCTCTGTACCTTCGCAATCAACCCATCCACCGCAGGCGCAACCGCCGGATCCACCAGCAGCACAATCGTCTCCACCAGCGGCGCAACATACGTCATCGTCGCCGCCGCACTCGCCTCCCAGCCCGGAGCATGCGTGAACAAGCTTCTTCAACTCAGCCTTCACACGCGCAAAAAACGAAAGCTTCACAACCGCTGCCACCGCCACATCTCCAGCCATACACACTCTCTCTCGCCGCCATCCGGCGACTTACTTGCCAACTGCCCCATTCGCATCGTGGCTGACCCCGCTCACCACCGCGGTCAGCACGCCACATCCAACCTCAAACCAGTCGCGCGCGGTCATCGCCAGGTGACCTGCACTGTCGAAGTGCACACCGCGTTCCGCCGCCAGCGCCAGCACACACAGCCCCACCACCGTCGACTTCGGACTGCGCATCACCTGCGACACATCAAACCGACCCGGCACATCGCCTCCCCATCTGCAGCCTCAGTTGTGTCGTCCGCTCATGTACGCAACCGCCAGTTGCACCAGCGTCAGCGCGCCACCAAACGCGCCCACCAGCCCCTGCATGCGCTGCATGTTTCGCTCATGCGAAGCCACGCGCCGCTCCAACTGCTGCAACCGGCCCGGCTGCCCAATACCCATCAACTGGTGCATCTGCACCTTCAGGGCGCTTAACTCTTCCAACACCGTCTGCTCAAAACCCGTCACTTTCACCTCACACGTACGCCGCTCGCGCGAAGCCTTCGATTCCCCGGCCTCCGCGTCGCATTCTCTTGCGGCTCTGTACGTTGTTTCTCGTCCTGCAGCGCCTAGCTCACCGGCGCATTCACAAACACCGCGCTCGACCACCGCGAATACAGCGGCGGCACACTCGCGTCATACATGCGGATATAGAACCGCTCCACCTGCGCCGACCGCGGAATCGAAAAGCTCTCCACCGGACTGCGCAACACCAGGTCCGGCGCGTCCACGCCAACCCCAAAGTTCCAATCCATCCGCCGCACCTCAAACCCTCCACCAGCTCGGCGCCGCACATCCCGCATCCACCTGCAGCGCCGTCGTGCTCAAGCTCGTAACCGACAGCGCTGGCAGGTTCGCCAGCACCTCCGCCGGTCCACTCGCCGCCGCTGGGTGGAAGCCACGCATCCTTCGCAATCGCGTCGCTCAGCTTCAGCCCAAGCCCGTCGGCCCACTCCGTAGCCCAGTCATTCGCAAACGACACCTTGTACTGCAACAACTCCGGCACTGCATGGGCGTCCTCGGCAACAACGCTCCGCACCAGCAGCGTCGTCGTCACACCCGCACTCGTCACCGCCAGCACATCGCCCGGCCAGATGTCCTGCTCGGGATTCGCAATCACATACGTCCCCGCCAGCGCCGCCGACCGCGCCGTCGCCATCGCCAGCACCGCCTGCGCCGCGCTCTCGCAGTCCGCGCTCGACCGCGCCACCGGTTGCGTCACCTTGCCCAGCCATCGACTCACGCCCGGCACAGCCACTCCAGCACCCGCCGCCGTCTCCGCCGCGATGCTCGCCGCATCCGCAATCCGCGCCACCGCACGAACCTGCGTTCGATAGCTCACCGTGACACGTTCGCCCGGCACCGGCACACGCCCCGCAAAGAACGTCACCTTGCCCGGACTTCCCCGCCGCCGTTCCGTACGTCATCTCGCAGTCCACACCCTGCCCCGCCGTGCCAATCAGGCGCGTCATCTGCGATCCGTTCGGGAGCGTGCTCACCACCCACGCACTTCCCGGCCGCGTCACCGCAACCGATGCAATCGACCCATACATCTCCACCGCGTTCACCGCGCAGAAAAGGCACGTCCCAGGCGTAGTCGCCACCGGAGCCCCCGCCGCCGCCGTGTCATACAACACCGTGGCCGGCGTGTTCGAGCTCGCGCCTTCATCCACCACCTCAAACACCATCTGCATCGCCGCACTGACAGCGCTCGCGTTGCCAAACTCCTGCACCACGCCATCGACCATGCAGTAGTACACCTGCGGCACACGCAACATCTCCGCGCAATACAGCCTCACGCGCAACGTGTAGCGATGTCCCGCCACCGGTGTGAACACGCTGCCCACCTCAGCCCCGTTCACCACCGGCACAACCACCGTCACTCCACCCGTCGTGCTCGTCGTCTGCCGCACCCGAAATCCAGCAAAGCAGTTCGGCAACAGCGGCTGGCCGCTATAGAAGCCCGCGAGCACGCCGTCGCACGCCGCCCCAAGCTGCACACCGCCAAGCTCGGCCAGCACAAACCCGCCCATCTCGACAGCATTCAAGCCGCTAACGGTCGTCTGCCCGTCAAACCCGTTCCCGCCGTTCATCGTCAGCCCTGCCGACGTCAACGTCAGGTGATTGCCCGTCGTCCCCACATTCCACTGCGACGTATCAAACGCAGGCTCCTGAAAACTGTCCTTCAGCAGCGTTCGGTTGGTTCCCCGGAACACCGCTTCGCTCAGCTCAAACTTCGTGGTCGTTCCGTCGCCCTCAAAGATCTCCTGCACATACGCCGCAGGCTCTTCTTCGCCGGACACCGTCACATCATTCGCCAGCTCCCGCAGGTTCGCGGCGCTGAACTCCGCAATGTTCAAGCTCCCATCGGCATCGCTGAAGCTGTGTGTCGACCGCTCCAGCCGGCGCAAACGACACGCTGCCGTTCAGCGCGCGATAGCTCGCATAGCTCGCACCCGCCGCGGCTCCAGCGTTCACACTCCACGCCGCCGACCGCTGCACCGCAAACGCTCCCAGCGCACGCGGATTCGTCACGCCGCTCGCAACCGTCACCTGCTCCGCACCGCTCTGAACCGTCGCCGCCATCTGCGACAACAGCGCGGCGCCGTTCACCGAAAGCGAAAGCCCGTTCACAACCTCTGACCCACCCGAGCCCTGCTTGTCCAGCAGCCACTCGTCGCTCACCGCCGAGATCCGCGCCCGATACACAGGCCCTTGCGCACCCTGGCCCGCATACATCCGCACCGGCTCCGTCGCGAGATACCCCGTAAACAACACCGCACCGGCATCGCTCGTCACCACCACGCGCCCACGCCGTGCCGGCGTCGCCAACCCCTCTGCGCCCAGCACGATCTCCGCCGTACACCGCGAAGGCGCATTCAGCTTTCGCTGGATCGTGATCGGCCCCTCCGCCGCGATGGCATCGGTGTAGTCCACCGCCCCACGGCCATCCTCGTTATCAATCGTGATCCGCACCACACCTGCCTTTTCTTGTCATTGCCGAAGGCAATCCGCGTTGTTGCCCGGACCACCCAACACGTGTCATCTCGACCCGAAGCGCAGCGAAGTGGAGAGACCGCTGTATCTGCCCCCGCCCACTCCTCAGGACAACCTCGACCTACCCCGCCACATAACTCCGAAAACACAACACCGTCTCGCCATCCACCGGATCCGTCACCGGCAGCGCGCGATACGCCCCCGCCAACCGCAGCGCCTCATACCCACCCGCACTCGCGACACTCTGCTCAGCAATACCGCTCATGCTCTCAAGCCGCGGATAGTGCCAGATCACCCGCTCCCCCTGCTGGCCCTCGCCCACAAACAGCGCCGACCACTCCTGGAAGAAGCTCGATCCCTCGCGATCACAGAACCCCGCAACCGCACTAACCTTCATCGCCGTCGTAGGCACACCCGCAAGCAGCGGAGCCTCCAGCGTCAGCACACCGCCGCTCACCGAAGCCACGCGCCCCACGTTCAGCGTCACGCGCCGCACGTAGTTCACATCCGTCAGCGCCGTACGAACATACGCTCCGCTCACAGCGCTGCCTACAAACCCCGTCTGCCCCGTCGCGTAGTCAACATCCACAGCAACCAACCCGCCAACCGCAAACACAGCCGCCGCACTCGCACCCACATTCAGCGTCGTCGCCGTAGACCCCGCACCCACCGCAACCGCCGGCAACGCCGCGCCGCCCGACCCCGCCGCGCTCGCCCCGCTCGCCGTCACCAGCAGATTCATCTGCTGCGTTCCCGCGGCCAGCGACATCTGCAGCTTGCCCCAGCTCTCAAACGCAAACCGCACCGTAGCTTCCAGCTCACCGCGCACCTGCTGCCGAGCCACCGCCGGCGCTCCCGACCGCACCGGCGTCACCACCGTCCCACTCGCGCGCGTAAACCCCTGGATCCATCCAAGGTCAACCCAAGGCGCCGGCGGCGCATCCAGCGCAAACCCGCCACTCTGCGCCGCATCAAAAATCGTCGGCTGCTTGGCCGCCCGATTCACCGGCGCAAAGTACGCCCGCACACGCCGTATCGCAGGCGGCATCGTCTCTGTCACATTCACGCTTCACCCGCCTCCTGGTAGCTCATCACCTGCACCGTCGCCGTACGCATCAACCGGTCGCGATCCACCTTCACCGGCCCAAGCACCACATCGCCCCACCAAACCCGCGTCTGCATCGCCACCGCCGCCCCACCGCTGCTCAAACCGCTGTAGTCGTTCTTCAACGCGTTCCGCGGTTCTTGCCTGACAGCGCTCAACAACTCCGCATCCATCGCCGCCAGCGCGCGCCCACGATCCAGGCCAGCCATTCATCGCCGAACCCGCCGTCGCATACGCGATCTCGCACCCCATCGCCACAAGCGGCAGACACCCCTCCGTACTCGCCACCTCAGACACCCACCGCACATGAAAGCAATCCGCCAACGCCAGCCGACGCCTGCAACTCGTTCTCGTCCACCAGCACACCCGGCCGCGTCACCCCGCGCACCGCAACCGTCCGCTCCGGATTCAGCGCCGACAACCGTGCCCGCAGCACCTCGTAAAAACTATCCTTCGCGTTCTGCACACCATCTCCTCAGCGCCTATGCCTGTGCGTTGCTTTTCTTTGCTGTCATTCCCGAAGGGAATCTGCTTTCGCTCCCGCCCAACTTCCGCAGGCGCTCACGCGACCACGACGCTACTCAATCCCAAGCAGGCGCCACAACACTCAACCGATACCCGCAATCCACACCACCCGCCACAATCGGCTGACAATCCGTGATCGCGTAGAACACCCCATTCACAACAACGCCCGCCGCCGCCTGAAACAGCGCCAGCGCCGAATCAAACCCCGCCGACCCCATCAGCCGCATCACCGGTGCCGCAGGCACAAGCAACGCCTTATCGCTCCCGACCTTGCGCCACACCGCCGGCCCCAGCGACTCATCCTGAAAAGTCGGTGTCATCAAGCCCAATCTGCTCACCATCCTCGCCCGCTCGCCGCCAGCCCAGGCATACGCAACCGCACCTCGAACCCACCATTCGCGCGCATCGCCGTCTCAGCCAGCCGAACCGCATTCAAACCCAACGCTCCGCCCATCGCTAGCCCATCCGTTCCGCGACAAACGGCCGCAACATCGCCTGCACCTGCGGGTCCAGCAGAGAATCGCTGAAGTACTCCGTCTGCAGCGTGTCCAGCTTGCTCGACCGCACATTCAACCCCGGCGTCGCCTGCGCATTCTTCACAATCTGCGCGCACGCAATCTTCACCGCATCCGGCACCGTCGCCAGCCCCGCCGTATACGTCACCTCAACCTCGCTGTAGCGCATGCCCATCAGGTTCGGCGGCAACTGCATCTCCCCGCTCGCCGCATCCAGCGACACCATGCTCGGATCCACCGTCACCCACTGACCCGGCAACCCAAACATCAACGCATACTCAAACAGCGTCTCTTCATGCCGCTCCAGCCGCTCCGGCGAGTACCGCGCCTTCACCGCCGTGATCGCCGACACCGGTCCATAGCTCAACTGCACGCTGCCGTAATGCCGCGCCACACGCAGCCGCTCCGTATAGCGTCGTCGCCAACAACGACGTCCGCCTGCAATGCGCCTCGATCATCGCCGAAGCCGCCGCCACCCAGGCATCCGCCGTATCCGCGCTCAAGCCCAAAGGCCAAATACTCCGACGGCTCCAGATACGCCATCCAAACCTCACTTCGTTGTTACGTGCGTCGTCATCCGCAGCAATTTGCGAACCCGCGTTCGCACCGCTTGTCATCTCGCAGCAGTTTGCCGAGCCGGCCTCGTACGTCCGTACGTCCGTCATCCCGCAACCATTTGCGAAGCCGCATCGGTCTCCTTTGTCATCCCGCAGCGAAGCGGAGGGATCTGCTTCCCCTCCGCCCGCCACGAAACTCATAGGAGAACGCAGAGCACCAGCACAAGCTCAAGCCCAAAGCATGGCCCGCCGCCTGCTGCCTATTGCGCACTGCCTACTTCCCACTTCCACTTCCACTTCCTACTTCCTACTTCCTACTTCCTACTTCCTAGCGATCCACCAGCACCTGGTAGTGCGCATAGTTCGCGCCCTTCACCACAACCGCGCCGAACTTCACCACCACATACTGCGAAGCCAGCGACCCAGGAACCCCAAGCTGGAACACGCGCGGTGTCGCATCACCAAGCCAGTGATACTCAATCAGGTCCTCGGTAACGATGTAAGCCGGCAGCACAGCCGACCCGGAACCCGGAGTTCCGGTGTAAGGCAGCGTCCACTCCGGAATCAGCGGAATATCACCGGCCTGCGTCGAAAGCGTCTTCACCGTGAAGCCACCCTCGATGTTGCGGGTGTTCAGCACCACGTTGTACTCGCTCTTCATCTCGCGATCGATCAGATCCAGCAGCACCGGGTTCGCATAGATCGCCGTAGGCCGCACACCGAAGCTCGTGTTCGAAAGCATCTGCGCAATCGTCGACTTCAGCCCATCCACAATCGACTGGCTCGTCGAGATCGTGGTCGTGTTGCCACCCGCAGCGATCTGCCCCGCAGCGCCGAAGTACTGCGCCGTGGTCGGCGAGCTAAGGCTCGTGTCGTTGCCGTTCCACAGCGCGAGGTCATGCGTGCGCAGCAGGCCGTCCACGGTGTCCGCAAGATCCTTCGCCTGCAGATAAGCAAACTGGCCCTGCTGCTTGCCCAGCTCCAGATCAAACAGGTTGTAGTTGATCTGCGAAACCAGCGCCTTCAGCGGCACCGAGCGCTCCACACGCGTGGGGCTCACAACCGGCGGCACCAGGTTGCGCGGATCCATAAACCCGGCCGAAGCCGCAGGCGAAGGAATCGCCGTCTCCTCGAAGTAGCGCGACGGATGTCCGGTCGCCGGCACCTGCTTGATGCGCTGCCCGAACGGCCCACGACGGCGCACCAGGTCCAGGATCTCTGTCTGGTAAAGCGGAACCTCAATCGCACCAGGTCCGATGAAATCTGCCGCCGCGCTAATCTCCGTAAACTTCGTGTTCATCTGTTCTCCTTGGTTTCTCTTGCACAACAAAAAAGGCGCAGCTCATAGCCGCACCTGCCAACAACAACTCAATCTGGATGCCCCACCTTCGACTCAGCCGGGCAGCGCCCGGATGAGGCTAAGGTGAGTTCGCTCCCGCCACGCTTAGCTTCACTGCCAGGACCTAACCCAGCAACCCAGTCCGCAACAACTCCGCCTTCACCGCAAACCGCTGCTCGATCGACAACCCAGCCAGCGCCGCATCCAGCGACCCGCCTCAAGCCGCCCCGACTCGCTCTCCAGCGCGCCCACCGACACACCCTGCTTCGCCAGCATCGCCGCCATGCCCGCCGAAACCGTCTTCCGGTTCTGCGCCGGAGCCGCAGGCACCGCAGCCGCATTCAACTGCGCAGCCGCAGCTCAACTCCGGAATGCGACTCTCAGCGTCCGCAAGCTTCTCCTCAGCAACCCGCAGCCGCTCACACAACTCCGCCTCACGCTGACTCTCCACCGTCGCCACGATCCGCTCCACACTCTGCTCCGCCTCAGCCGCAAGCGCAACCTGCCGCTCCGCCATCTGCTCCGCAATGCGCTCCAGCGCAGAAGCCGCCGCACTCATCCGTTCCATCAACTCTTCCATCTCACCCTCACCTGCAACCAACTCACTAACCACTAACCACCAGCCACTAACCACTAACGCCCGTTGCACCGCCGCACACGAAACGACGTCCCCCGATACGCCGCCTTCTCCCGCAACAGGATCGCCGCGCCCGTAAACGTCGCCCGCGTCAGCGTCCACACCGGCGCCTGCATATCCGCCACATGCGCATCCGCCAGCTCGTAGCTCATGCCCATCGCGGTCGGCCCGGCCGCACTCGCCGAAGCGCACACCTTCTCTTCCAGCTCCGGAAAATCCCGCGCAAACAGGAACCCCTTCACCTGCAGCCGCTGTCCCTGCAACTCAGCCGACGTGATGATCCCGCACTTCTGCCGCGCATCATGCCCATCCCATCCGGCCTTGTAGTCCACCGCCATGCCCAGCAGACTCGGCAGCGCCGCCTCCGCCGCCGCCCGCGTCAGCACCACCCGGTGCCCCCGCGCCCCACTCGGCGCCTTATCACTCGGCACATCCACCAGCGTCAGGCATCCTTCAAACGGCAACCGGTTAGGATGTCCCGCAACCTCCGGAAACTCCACCGCCATCGCCTGCAACCGACCGCAGCCCACGCTCCGCACATCGATGCCTCTGCACCGTACTCCGCAAACAAACCTCCTCAAATGCAGCAAGCAGCAAACAGGAAGCAGGAAGCAGCAGCCCATTCCACCTTTCGCTGCCCATCCTGATCCCTGTTGGCTGCCAGCTGCCCGCTGTTTGCTACTCCCAACTCCCAACGCCACTCGCTACTTCCTGCTTCTATCCTAACTCGCTACTCCCTACTCCCTACTCCCTACGTCCTACTTCTACTTCCTACTCCGCTACTCCCTGCTTCTCTCCGGCAACCCCCGCATCGCCCTCACCTCATCCACACTCAACACCCCCGCCTTCAGCAACTGCACCTGGATGTTCACCTCCCGCATCTCATCGCGGCTCTCCAGCTCGCTCCACACAAACTGCAGATCCTTCCATCCCAGCCGCTTCACGATCACATCGCGCGTCATGTGGTCAGCGATCAGCCTCGCCAGCGGCACCACCGCATTCTGAAACGCCTCATCCGCCAGCTCCTGCGCCGTCGACCGGTTCACATCATGCGTCACGCCCAGCATCATCGGCGGCAGATCAAACGCATTCGCAATCATCGTCAGCAGAAACTGCTGCCACTCCAGCCGCAGCTCCGCATCCGTCGTCCCCGCCAGCGTGATCACCTGCGGCGGCTCCTCCGAGCTCAGCACCGGCGTCTGCCCCGACCCCTCCACCTCGTCCCGCCACCACCGCGTCAGCCGCTCATGCTGCTCCGGCGTCCGGTCCTTCAGCCACAGCGCATACTGCACCGTGCCGTTCGAGGCCTGCTTGCCCGCATACCGGTGCGCCCTCAGGAAGTTGTGATCGACTCAAACGCGACCTCCATCTTGCCCAGCCCAAACACCGTGTGCGACCGCGGATTCAGCCGCAGGTACATCAGCTCGCGATCCAGCAGCGGCGTCCCGCCCTCCGCCCCGATCTGCGCCTTCACCTGCGCATACCGCGGCGTCTCCGGATCCCCCTCCCACTCCGGGTTCACCTGGATCGTCGCGCCATCCACCGGATACAGCCGCACCGGCAGAGCCTCATCGCCCAGCTCCACCTCCACCGCGCCAAACCCGCCCACCAGCACGTCTTCGATCACCGGCTCAATCAGCGTCCGGAAGCTGTCCGTCGCATTCGGCACCTGCAGCGCCGCCGTCAGCCGCGCCGCCCGCTCCGCACGATCGCCGGCCACATCCTCAGCCCGCACCCGGCCGCGCCTCGATGCGCCAATCCATGCACGCGATCCGGTCCTTGATGCAGTTGATCGCCCGCCGCGCCGCCGGCGTCTCCGCCAACCGCCGCAGATTCGCCGCCGTCGGCTTCGGCAGCGCATTCGCCACACCCCCTGCGTCCGAAACGGCATCAACACCGACCCCGGCCCCAAGCCCATCCCCATCGGCACCGCCGACGTCTTCCGCTCGCCAACCCCATCCCCCTTAGCCTCCACTCCACGCCCGCCATCCGCTCCCAAACGCGCCCCACCGCCGTCACCCAACCCCATCCGCCCTCCCTCCCAAAGCCCAAACCCGCACAAAGCAAAAGGGCGCAGCCAAAAGCCACGCCCAAACAGCAAACAGTAAGCAGCAACGCACTGCACTACTTCCACTTCCTACTTCGCTACTTCCTACTTCCTACTTCCTACTAAACCCTCAACTCCCGCCGCGCCGTCTCCGCCACCCTGCCCAAATCACCCACCGTCAGCACCCGCAGCCCCGCATCCTCCATCAACCCCACGCCAAACCCGTACATCTCCGGATCGCTCACCTTCGCGATCGGCTCCACGATCGACGTCAACTCCAGCCCCAACCCCTCCACCCGCTGCACACCCTCGCGCAGCTTCGGCAGCGAGTACGCCAATCCCTTCGCCATCTCCGCATCGCTCTCCAGCGACACCGCATGAAACAGCCGCACCTGCCCATTGCGATACCCGCAATCGATCTTCAGCGGATCGCCCGGCTCGCGTATACTCCCGCGCCGGCACCCGCTTGCGCATCAGCTCCACACCCCGGCGCGCTCAAACGCCTCGCGCATGCTTCCCGCGATCGCCGCGCGCCCACTCGCCTGCCTCCGCACCGCCGGAGCCTTCATCGGCTCCACAAACATCCGCAGCAACTGCTCCATCTCCGCCGGCAGACTCTCCGCCAGCGTCCCCGCATCGTCCGTCATCTGCACGCTGTTCGACAGCGAATCCTCCAGCATCTCCAGCATCGGCTTCGCATTCACCCGCTCATCCACGCCCGCCGCCAGCCGCTCCGCGATCTCCGCCTCCAGCGCCTCCAGCATCTCCACATCCGCATCCGGATCCAGGCACCGCACCCGGCTCCAGTCCCGCGTAAACCGCACCGCGGCGGTCTCCTCGCTGTCCCGCCGCGCGCAGCACCACGCCGATGTTCGCGAACTCGCCCCGCACCGGGTCCGGCACATACCGGATCAGCGAAAACTCGCACTGCACACGCTCCGCCATCTACATCACCATCTTGACACCAGCTGTCCATCCCCTGAAAGCCGTACGGAACACTTACCCTCGCCTTCGTTTCCCATTTTGGGAATGGCTCCCGGCTCGGACCATCGAAACGCCTCAATCAACTCCCGTACCCGTCCCCGCCGCGCCATCATCGCTCCAGCAACCCCTCCATCGCCCCAGGATCGCCACCGTACCACTCCGGCGGAACCTCCTCCGCGATCTTGCCCAGCGTCTCCGCCCGCATCTCCTCAATCCGGCTCAGCCACGGCTCAAAGCTCTCCCATCCCGTCACGTTCGCATACACACAGTTCCGCCCATACACCCCCCGCAGCGGCGACATCCGGAAAGCTCCACTCCGTCGCGTTGAAGCAGAACCCCTGGTCAATAAACGTCGCCCGATACTTCCGTTCGCGCGGCTTGCGATCAAACACCGCCTGCCGCCCGTTGCAGTTGCCCGTCCACTTATCCATCGCCAGCATCCCCGCAAACTCGCGCAGGTTCCGCACCTCGTCCATCTGCGCCTCCGGCAGGTAATCCACCACCTGCCCCGGCATCAGCCCGCCCACAAACCTGCTTCCAAACTGCAGCCCCGCCGCACATCGCTCCCGCTCGCCGCGCCCGAGGTCAACCATCATCTCCGGGCTGTTCGCGACCAGCCACTCCGAGACCTCAACCACCTCGGTCTTCGGCACCGTCAGCCCAACCGCCTCGGCCATCCGCGTTGCCAGGAACTCATTCGCCAGCACCCGCTCGCCCTGTGGGTTGTTGCGAAACTTCACCACCCACAGCGCACCATCGGCACCCAGCATCAACTGGCTCTGCGCTCCTCCGCGCATCCGCCGGATCGCCTGTACCGCCAGCACCGCCAACCCGCTTCCAACCCTCTAAAATCACCATACCGGAACGCACAGAATTCATGTGCAAGCGATCCGCAACTTTCTTGTCCCACATTCGTGCCAGCCACCCGCGCGGCCTCTCCACCCCACCACAGACGCGTCCTCTCGACCGAATGCCGACGGTACTCTCGTCCGCGCAGCGAAGAGACCCCGCATTTCGCTCGCAGCCCCGACGCGCTCAAGCCACGCACCCGCCAACACCTCCGCCCGCACACTCTGCGCCATCGCCATCGACATCACCAGGTCATCATGCGACCCGCTCGCCGCACCCGCGCGCCCACGCTCATCCCTCACAAACGTCCTGCACTCGCCCAGCAATCTCTTGCTGAAAAACCTCTCCGGGCTCTCGTCAGCAACACACCCAGCTGCGCCACCATCTCCGGCTTGCTCGCCGCCGACGTCAACCATCCAGCCTGCCCCGCCTGCCGATACAGCTGCACCTCGCTCCACGTCTCCAGCAACGCCAGCACCGCCGCCCATGGTTGTTCCGCTCCACCGCCACCAGCGCGTCGTTGTACTCCCGCGCCAGGTTCGTACACAGCCCCGACAGCTCCGCCGGCCGCAGCCGCTCCTGCAGCTCCGCGCACTGCATCCCCGTGCCAACATCCACCACCTGCACGGCCGCGAAGTCCCCATCTTCGCCGCCACCCGCCGTATCCACCGCCACCACATACCGCCGGCCCCTCACCGGGTGCCACAATCTGCAGCGCTCCATTCCGCCGCTTCTCCACCGGCGCCCACCTCACGCAGCCGCCGCTCCAGCGCCTCCACCTCAAAGCAGCACGCCCCCGTAGCCCGGAAGCATGTCTCCGCATCCTCCGCAAACTCCTGCGATCGCAGCACGCCATAGCGCCGCTCCAGCCCTCGCCGAAACCCGATCTGCTCCGCCGTCAGCCCATGCCGCTCCACCAGCGCAAGCTCCTCCGCGCTCATCGCCTCGCGCTCCACCGCCGGCCCCACATACGCCGGCTCCATCCACCACGGCAGAAAGTGCCGCACCAACCCAGGCGTCATCAGCTCGACTCCACACCCGAGCTCCACTCGCTGTAAAACGCTCCATACGCTCCATTCGGCGTACTCTCCAGCACCAGCTCGCCGCCCGGAGCCAACGCCGCCCGCAACCCCGCCAGCGTCGCCGCCGCATCGCCCGGCCATCGGCTCACCTCGCTGCAATGCAGGTTCTGCACGCTCAACCCGCGCCCCGCATTCGGGTCCGCCGCGCTCGACACGCGAAACTCGCTTCCGATCCGGCCAAACACCATCCGCCCAGCGTGTCGCGCTCAGCCTCAACGCACCTTCGCGCATCTCCTCCGGCAGCCCCTCCCACATCCGCCGCACCATCGCAAACATCGCCCTCGCTCGCCTCCCGCGTATGCGCCACCAGCAGCGTCGTCGTGCCCGGATCGCGTATCGTCCGCAGAAAGAACCTGCCCGCCATCCATGTCGTCATGCCCATCTGCCGCGCCTTCAACACAATGTTCTCGCGCCCGCGCCGCGCCTCAAACGCTCGCTGCGCCGCATTCGCCTTCAGCTTCCGCGTCCGTCCATTCCTGTCCCGCACCCGCAACAGCTCCGCCGCGAGCTCGATTGCGCCTTCCGCAGCTCCTCGCATCAGCTCGCCAAGCTGCACGAGCAGCGCCTACCTCGTCTCGCCTGCTTCGCCACACAACATCTCTCATCCACCACCGCCGAACGCTCGCCCAAACAAAAGAGCGGAGCCGCCCCGCAGCAGCCCCGCTCTCCGTTGCCCGCGTCCGCTAGTTCCGCGCCACGCACGTATACCCAAACGTGACGCTCGCCCCCGGCGCCGCACCCACACTCACGCTCAGCGCTCCCGTCGACACCTGGGCCACATACCCCGCCAGCCCCTGTGCGGTCGCCGGCGTCGCATTCTGCGGCTGCACCATACACACCGGCGCACTCGCATATCGGCCGGCAAAGCTATAGCTCGCCGACGTCGTCGCGCCCGCCGGCACCACCAGCGTTCCCACCAGGTCCGTATTCGCCGCATTGCCCGATGCAATCGCCGTCCTGGCCGTCATCGTGCCCGCAGCGCTCACATTGCCGTTGCCGTCCACAAAGAACTGGTTGTTCGCGCCCACGTTGAACATGCCCGGAGGCGTCCCCGTGTACGATCCGCCCACGCTCACATTGCCCGACGCTCCCGGCATAAACGCCATCGTGCCGCCCGCGCCCACCTGGATCACCGACCGGCAAGCCGTGTTGTCATACACCAGCCACGAAGCATCGCCGTTCATCGTGAACTGCCACCGGTTCGTCTGACCCGGATACGTCCCGCCGCTGCAATACGCAGTTGTGGTCACACCCGGCGCATTATCGAAATCGATGCCCGTCTGATCCCCCGCCGCATACGGCTGCAGATGCATCGCCAGCCCATACTGCGCATTCGGGCCCGTAAACGTCGAGGTTCCTCCACTCGCTTGAATCGCTCCGTTCACCGTTCCCGCATTCACCGTCTGCGTGTTCACAGTCGGCGCCGAGAACCCGCTCGGTGAAAACGTGAACGGAGTCCCGCCCAGGCTCCACATCGCCGAGTTCGCCACCGGGTCGTAGTGCAGAAAGTCCTGCCCCTGGTGCGAGTCCATCGAGAACAGCGCGTACCCAGAGTCATACCGGTTGCATCCCCGCAGCGAACTGCAGTGCACCCGGAACAGCGCCTCCGTGCCCGCCTCCATCTCAAACGTGTTCCGCCACACGCCCAGCGCCACATACGCGTCATCCGGCGGCTGATGCGTTCCACCACCGCCCAGGTACTGCGACGCCGGCGCTGCATTCCTGATCTGCCATCCGCGCGTACCCGGCCCCACCGTCCCCTCATACTGCTTGCCCGCAGACGAGTACTGGATCGGCCTCGGCACAAACTGCGAGATGAACTCCGTATCCGCATCCACCAGTTGCTGGTGATAGTGCGGCTCTTCCACCGGATCTCCCGCCGCCCACGCCACCGTATTCGGCGCCAGCGTCATCGTTCCATCCACCGCGGAGTTCGCCGGGTTATACACGCTCAGCACCTCCGCCATCGGGTACAGGTTGAACCCGCCGGTCACAATCCCCACCGTGCCGCCCGAGCTCGACCCATCCGGCCCGCTGTTCGCATACGTCATGCGTGTTCCCGCTCGTCGTCGTCACCTGGAACGTGCCGTTGAAGCTCGCGTCCGACACCCCGCTGATCGTCAGGCTCAGCCCGTTCAGATCCCACGGCATGCTCGCCGCGGTCGTCAGCGTCACCGTGTTGCCCTTGCGCACCGCGCTCGCAATCGGCAACGAGGTATTCAGATACCCGCTCGTGTTCTGGTTCGCCGCATACCCCACGATGTTCGTGTTGCCCGACACGTAGTACAGCGCCGTCGCACTCAGCGACCCCACCACCGGAAACACCTGCTTCACCGGGCCATAGGTGTCCACCGTCTGCTCCAGCCCATAGCCGCAAAGTCCACCCACGGCCACCACCGCGCCCGGCAGATGCGCCTTGCTCAACGTCAACTGGATATGCGTCGCATCGACGACCGTGTACTTCGCCGTCTCGAAGTTCGGAAACACGCCCGTGTCACAGATGTCCGCCAACACACGCCACGCCGGTGTTCGCGGGCAGCGCCGCCGTGCTCGTCGCAAATCCACTCACCGCAGGCGTCGTTGCAATCGGCACCGTCACCGTGCCCGGCGCCAGGTTGCTCGCCTGCGAATTCACCTGCTGCGTCAAGCTCAGAAACACGCTCACCGGGAAGTTCGTCCCGCTGAAGTACGCAATCGGAAACTGGTTTCCGCTCCCTCCCACAATCGATCCCGTCGAGATCACCTTCGCCGGATTCTTGTCGATCAGAAACCGCCCATCGCCCTGCGTTCCATTCCCGTCCGTCGCGTTCACCAGCAGCTTCGTCGACCCGGTCGTGCATCCACTCCCGCACGTGCCCTGGAACACCCGCCCGTCCTCGCGGACCTGCAGATCGAACGGATGCGTCCCTTCGTCCGCCTCGTCCCGGTACCCGCCCGCCGACGTGATGAACTGTCCACCCGCCAGGCAATCGCCCACCGAGAAGCAGTTCACCATGTTGTTGAACTGCACATGCTGACCCTGCGTCGTTGTACGTCCCGCTCAACTGCAGCACGCCGAACGTGCTCTTCCCATAAGGCACCGGCTCATGGCTCGCCGGAAAGAAGTTCGATCCACCCGCCGGCGCGAACTGCCCCATCTTCATCACAAACGCGTCAGCCCCCGGCGTTCCCGGATGTGCGGCCGCAAACTGCTGCGCAGGCAGACTCGTCGTCTGGTTCATCGTCGATGCCGTATATCCAGTCCCCGCATTGCCCAGCGGGTTCACGAAGTACTGGTTCACCGATCCGCCACGCTCATCCGTCACATGCCCCGCCGTGGGAATCGACCCCGTCGGTACACCCTCAGCTCCCGTGTAGCTCTGGCTCGCCCGGACCTCGCACCCACTCGTGCACAGCGAGCTCGCCAGCGCATTTGCAAATCCATTGCTGCCCGTGCCCGTCGCAAACCCGCTCGCATCCAGCACACCGTTCAGGCTGTTCACCTCAAGCTGCGTCCCCGCAGGCTGCACAACCGTCTGCGCCCCAGCCGGCAGCGTGCTCACCTTCGTCGACAACCCACCCGCAATCTGCGCCACGTTCGTATCGACATAGCTCTTGTCCGCCGCCTGCAGCGGAGCCACCGGATCACCCGCCAGCACCAGCGGCCCCGTCATCGTGCCGCCGGTCGTCTGCAGCGAGCTACTCGACCCCGTCGATCCCGTAGTTCCCGTGCCCGACCCAGTAGCCATCGCCTTCGCAATCGCCGTATCCACATACGTCTTGCTGGCCGTCTGCATCGCCACGCTGGTCGGCAGCACATTGTTCTGGATCGCCGCCAGCTTCACCGGCGCCGCGCCCGTCGCTCGCCGCCGGCAGCACCCATGTCTGCCGGCTCGTCGTGCCGTCACTCAGGTGAAACACCGCGGTGTAATACGACCCCGTCGGCGTTGCGCCCGCATTCGGCGCCAGTGCAAGGCTCAGCGCTCCACCCGCCCCGATCACCGCCGACGTCGTCCCCGCGGCCACGCTGTTCCCCGCCGCCGTCGTAAACGCCGACCAGCTCACCACCACCGTGCCCTGCGCCGGCGTTCCATTCGCCGCGTACACCGTGTCCTGCACCGTCGTCAGCGCCATCTGTGCCCGCATCAGCGCCGGACACGCCAGCACCGCCATCAGCACGCCCACCAGCGTCCATCCTCGACCCCTAAACCACATCTGCCCTCCACCCAAACGCTGTCCCCTCATCCACGCAGAGCGTTCCTCTGCCTCAAACCCAAAAACCTGTCCCGAGCCCTTCACATCGCGCTTCTTTCACCACACGAACCTTGCGTCACATTGCACCACCACCCGTCAACCGCTACCATCGAAGCGGAAACGGAAACATCTATGGATCAAAGCAACACACCTTCACTTCGCCGGTCAGAAGACATCGCCCTCGACCTGCTCAAATTCCTCGCCTCGCACGCCAACATCAAGTCCACGCCGGCCAGCACCACCCCGGGCTTCGGGGCCGCCACATCGCCCAAGTCCGACGAGACCATCACCCAGCTCCTCGAGCTCTACGCCCGCTGCCGCAAGGCCGTCGAAACGCCGGTCGCCACCAAGTAGCTCGTGCCTGACCCCATCCGTGTAGCCGTAATCGGTGCCGGCGCCTTCGGACGCAACCACCTCCGCGTCCTCCACGAGCTCTCGAGCACCCTCACGGACGCGCCGTCTCAACCGGAGCCGAGCCCCCCACTTCCGTCATCTCGACCGGAGCCCCGAGCGAGCGCAGTGAGTCGAGGGGCGGAGCGGAGAGACCTGCAGGTTTCAGCCGCGGAACCCCCGCGCATCCAACTCGCCGCCGTCGTCGACGCCAACCCGTCAACCCGCGACGAAGCCGCCGCACGCTACAACATCCCGGCCTTCGCCAGCGTCGACCATCTCCTCGCCGCCAATCTCGACCTCCACGCCGCCACCGTCTGCGTGCCCACAATCGCGCACGCCTCCGTAGCCGAGCAGCTCCTGAGCGCCGGCCTGGACGTCCTCGTCGAAAAACCCCTGACAGCAACCCTCGCCGAAGCCGATCACCTGATCGCCCTCGCCCAGCGCCTCGACCGCATCCTCGCCGCCGGTCACCTCGAGCGCTTCAACCCAGCCGTCACCGCCGCACAGGCCCGCCTCACACGCCCCATGTTCTTCGAGGCCCATCGCCTCTCCGTCTTCACCCCGCGCTCGCTAGACGTCGACGTCGTCCTCGACCTCATGATCCACGACCTCGACATCCTCCTCACCTTCGCGAACTCCCCCGTCTCCGAGGTCCGCGCCGTCGGCCTCCCCGTCCTAAGCCGCAAGGTAGACATCGCCAACGTCCGCCTCGAGTTCGCCTCCGGCGCCATCGCCAACCTGACCGCCAGCCGAGTCTCCACCGAGCAGGTCCGCAAGCTCCGCCTCTTCCAACCCGCCCAATACCTCTCCCTCGACTACGCCCGCCAGGAACTCCTCACCGTCAACGTAGACCCCAACGCCGCCGCGGCCTTCGCCACAACCCACGAACCTGTCATCTCGACCGGAGCCGGAGCGCAGCGCCGCCGCAGTGGAGAGCCCTGCAGTCTTCACCCACCACAGCAGCGTCATCTCGACCGGAGGCCGCAGGCCGCAGCGGAGAGACCCCCGCACTTAGCAGCGCGAGGGCCGCTGGCACGAGCCAGTCCGCACCACAACCACACCCCTCCGCCGGACTCTCCTTCACAAAACTCAACCCACCCCGCGAAGAACCCCTCCGCCTCGAACTCGAGGACTTCCTCGAAGCCGTAGCCACGCGCCGAACACCCCGCGTCACCGCCGAAGCCGCCCGCGCCGCCCTCGCTCTGGCCCTGGACATAAACGCCGCCATCCAGACCCACGCCCAAACCACAGGCCTGCTGCCCTAGCGACAGATCACCCCGCGCAACTCCGCGAACACCGCGTTTGCAGTTGCTTCTTTTCTGTCATTCCCGAAGGGAATCTGCTATCTCGCCGGAGAACACCGCCTCGCGGTCGGCCTACTGCATCTGCTGCACCTTGTACTCCGCCGGAACCTTCAACTCAAACTGATCGTTCTCAAACGGCTCATTCAGCGTCAGCTTCGTCACCTCGATCTTCAGCCCCAGCTCATCCAGCGGCCGTGAGATCGTCACCAGCCGCGGAAACTGCTCACCCGACGGCGCCGGCGCATAGTTCGCATAGATCGCCTGCGTCACAATCTGGCCCTTCGTCGTCGAAGATGTCCTGCTGATACGGCAGCATCGTCACCCGGCTGATGTGAACCACCCGCACCCTCTGCAGCACATGGTCCGCGGTCACTCTGAAGATCGCCAGGTCATAGTCCGGCTCTTCCACCGCGGCCGTGTGCCCATGGGCCGGTTCAATCTCCCGCGTCGACTGCGTCAGATCCACATACTCATCCGCGATCAACACCCGGCACCAGCAGCGAGTCCGTGAACACCAGCGGCCGCAGGTTCATCAGCGCATTCGGCGAAGGTGTCGTCACGGTATCCGACCCCGTAAACGCCTGCTTCTTCGGCGGAATCATCAACGTAAACGTCTTTCCGTCGCTCACCATGTCGAACGCCTGCGACCCGATGACCGGCAGCTGCAGGATCACCCGCAGATCCCGCGGCTTTCGCAGAAAGATGTACCCGCGAAACGACGTATACGTCTTGACCTTGCCCTCTTTGCCGCCGCCCGTGCTCGCCGTGATCAGCACCGACGCGTTGAACGTCCTGATCGCCGCATCCCGGCTCGAGATCATCTGCTCCAGATCCCCCACCGTCGCCGTCCGGTACGTATTCACCGTCTCAACTCGCGCCACCCTGTGCACGCTGGAAAAGCAACCGGTCAAACCGGTCACCCCCAAAAACGTCGCGATTCCAAGTGCCGCAAATTTCCGCATGGACAGCTTTCAAGTATATCGACCGAACCCACTTACCATCGCTCCGCCCGCCCGAAACGTCGCGTCTTCGCCAACATTCCGCGCTCGCCGCCGCGTTGCTTACTCCACTCCGATCTCTCCGCGCTCAAACTCCTCAATCAGTCGCTCCACCGTACTCTTCCCACGGGCTCGTGCCTTCACCGGTGCCTGCACCAACTCCGTCGCCAGCTTCACGTGCTGGCAACTCCCCTTCTTCGCGCTGTCCACGAACCCCCGCACGATCCCCCGAAACTCTCTCGCCAGCTCGCGCCGCATATACGCCCGGCACTGCCCCGGCCGCAACGGCCGCTCCTCGCGCTCCTATCCCCGCCGCCTCTGCGCCTCTCGCTCAGACCTCTGCCCGCCATCATTCCCCCAAAGCAAAAGGGCGAGGCACCCTTTCAGGTCCTCGCCCCTTCTTTTCTCTGCAAACCCAGAATAGCAACCGCGGCCGAAATATATGTGCAAACTATTTTCTGGTTCTAAGCTGCTTGCAGGATCAGCACTTAGCGCTACGCTGCTAGGCTCGCCCACTTGACAGCGCCTTGAACGGCTCCAGCAACCGCGCCTTCAGCAGGATCCCGGTCAGCTTGTCCAGCGCCCGCCCATACCGCTCCACGCACGTCCGCAGGCTCAATCCCAGCAGCGAAGCCGCCTCCGCCTGCGTGTACTCCTGCATCGCAATCCGGCGCACCACCTCACGCTCCTCCGCCTCCAGCCGCCGCAGGCACTTCTCCACGTCGATCCGGAAGTTCACCGCGTCGTCGAAACCGTGAATGCGGTAGCTGCTCGCCTTCCCGCCCAGCACCTCGCGTCCCATCATCGACGGAACCCGTCCCGCCTCCAGGCTCATCTGCATGTACCGCCGCAGCAGGCCCTCCGTGTACTTGCGATAAAACCGCACCTCCTCCCCCGTCTCCTCGTTCGAGGTCACAGGTGCCGCTGCCGGCCGCGGCCTTCACCACCGCCGCCGGTGCCGCCACCGCCATAATCCGCGGAATGCACACAATCCGTCCGGTCGATCCCTCCCGCAAAACCCCAGCCTGGCCCATACCCGCCACGTTCTTCACCGACTTCCGCTGTCCCTCAACCACGCTCCACGACGCCCGCTCTGCCATCACTGCTCCGCTTCTCCCGCTTGCTGTTACTGCGCCCTGCACGTTCTTGCTTCCGTTCTCGACGAATCCAGGCCCTTCACCGCACACCTCCCGCAAAGCTCAGCTCCTGCTTCGCTACTCGGGGGCGCCGGCCTCGTTGACTGCGGCCGCGCGGCTCCGGGAAATCCGCCAATACCTCGGCGCATCGCCGGCAATACACTCCATGGCCCGGTGTTCGGAGCCAAAGCGCTCCACATGCTTCACAAACCTTCAAATGCAAACGAACCTGCTTCATTCAAATCTCCAGGTACAGCCCTCCCCTTCGAGCCTCGTTATCAGCGGTCGGATGGGCTCGTGGGGTTACAGATTTCCCGTCAAACGGCCAGCACTCTGCGGTGCCGGTACGCTCTCCGGAATGGTTGTTGTCGTTGCGCGGCGCGGCTCGCCGGGAGAATTGCGAGCCCACCACCCTTCGGTTTCCCAAAACGGAACTTCTCGTCCGCCGGTCCCATACTGGGAAGGGAAAGTTCTTGGTTTATATCCCGCTCAAAATCGCAAGTCAACAATTTGTTTTCCACAAACAGTCGCCACAACTAACCATTGATTTCCGCAAAGGAATACGATCGATAAGGAGAGCCATAACCTGAGCTGTTTCGCTGTATCTTCGCTTGCTGCGGAAGATGGTCTTATTGCAGCATTTATGCCCTTCCGTCAACCCCAACCTGTTGCGCAGACCACCCCGTCAGCCCCAAGACGCTCCTGGCCCAGCCTCCTCAGGCCTTCACCCGGGCGATAAGCGCCAAGCCCCTCCGCGAGTTATCCACGCCGAATCCGCATCACCCATTCTGCTCCTGTGATATACAACTGCACCTCGCCGGACACCCCTCCAGAGCGCCGCGTCCACCCCAAACGGGGCATGGACGCCGCCCCTCCACAGGCTTCCGAACAGTCCCGAGGTCCACCCGCGCACGCGCGTCCACACGCGCGCGCGACGCACTCCGCGCAACCGACACACCCATCGCGGCCCTTCGCGTCACCTTCGCGACCGTAGCGTCAGCTCTTGTTCTTGCTATGCCCGGCGTGACTCTGCCGAGGCACCAGCCTTACGGCCGCGGCTGCGCCGCCCGGTACGCCGCCACATTGGCCGCATGCTCCTTCAGCGTCGTCGCAAACTGCGTCGTCCCATCCGGATTCGCCACAAAGTACAGGTAGTCCGTCTGCGCCGGGTGCAACGCCGCCTTCAGCGCCGCCACCCCAGGGTTGCAGATCGGCCCCGGCGGCAGCCCCGCATGCACATACGTGTTGTACGGCGACTCCGAGTGCAACTCACTCTGGTGAATCACCCCGGTCCACGTCCCCCGCAGCATCGACGCATACACGACCGCCGGATCCGTCTGCAGAGGCATCCCCGCCCGCAACCGGTTCTCAAACACCCCCGCCACCACCGGACGTTCCGAGTCCACATGGACCTCGCGCTCCACCAGCGACGCCAGCGTCACCGTCCGGGGCACCTCCGGCCCGGTCAGCCCCAGCCGCAACGCCATCTGCCCAAACCGCCGCGTCATCGTCGACAGCATCGTCTGCACCGTCGTATGCCGACTGAACCGGTACGTATCCGGAAACAGGTACCCCTCCAGCGACGCTCGCCTGCGGATCCCACTGCCGGATCAGCCCCGTATCCGCCTCCGCCGCCGCGCAGAAACGCCTCCCGCGACCCCAGCCCCGCCGCCTGCACCGCGCCCGCAATGTCGAAAAGGTTGAAGCCCTCAGGAATCACCAGCTCAACGGTGAACACGTCCCCGCGCTCGAGCCGGTCATACACCGTCAGCATCGACGCCGGCTCCGCAAACCGGTACTCCCCGGCCTTCAGCGACCCGCCCTCGATCTCCCGCAGCGCCGCAAACACCCACCGGCTCCGAACCACCCCGTTCCGCTCCAGCGCCGAGGCAATCCCCACCGTTCCCGTATGCGGCGCGATGTCGACAAACACCTCGTGCTGCGGCCCAAACGGCACCAGCACCACATACGCCAAAGCCGCCACCGCGACCACAACCAGAAACAGCAGCAGCTTAAAAACCCGCACACCCAACCCTCTGCTTAAGTGTACCGAGCAGCCATCGCAGCGAAGCCCCGAAGGAGCTCTATATCAACCTCGCCCGATACACCGCTTTCCCTCGATGTACGTCTCTTTCCTGAACCGAATCGTCATCGACCGCTGCTCTTCCGGCCGTAGCTTGATCCCGCCGATCTGAACCGCCAGGCCGGAAGGCGCAACCGCCAACGCGGCGATCGCTTCATTCGCCGGCACAAGAGTCGTAATCGTCGCCGCCCTTACCGTTCCAAAGTCCGTCGACCGTTCCGGGTCCTCCACATGGCACAGCATGATCCGCGCACCCTGCACAGGAGCCCCGTCTTCCCCGACAGCGCTCACCTGCAATCGCGCCGCCGGCAAGGGCATGGTCACGTTCCGCACAACGACACTCCCGCCACCTTTCACGAAAGCCCGGGCATCGGGCTCTTTCTCAGAAAAGGTGCCCATTCTCGGCGGATACTTCTCGTAGTCCTCCCCGAACGCATGAAGCGCATACTCGCCGGGAGCGAGCCCGGACGCGACATAGTGCCCGCTCGCGTCCGTTCGAACTTCCCGTTTCAGACGTCGCCGGCGGATACAAACCTTGCAACAGAACCGTCGTTCCCACAGCCGGCTTGCCATCGTTCAGCACCACCCGACCCTCGATCGTGCCGCCAACGTCCTGCTGCCCAAGGAGCAGCAACGCCAGCAAGGCAAACCAAATTTGGAGATTGCAGAGATTCATTCCGGGCACGTTGGGATCTCAGTTCACCGAGAAATGTACACCGTAACTTCGGGGCGAACCGGGGTAATCCCGACGCGCGCCTACCGCCCCAGGTCCACGCTATACAGATCGCCCGTATAAAACCGCTTCCGGATCAACGGCCGTCCATCCGCCCCGATCCCGCTCAGCACATAATCCACCGCATTCGCCTCGGCCGACCGCCCAAGCTGCGCAACCTCCGTAACGTGTCCAGACGGCAGGGTCACTCGCTCGATCGGCTGCCCCGGGCTCAGCGACGCATGCAGATACAGCGATCGGCTATCCGCGGACCACACCGGATCAGCCCCCGACGGCACATCCAGCGTGCTCCAACTCTGCGTCGTCATATCGAACAGCCTCGACCTTCCGCTGATCCAACGACAGCGCCACGATATACCGCCCGTCAGGCGACCACCGCGGGCTGAACAGCCCCTCTGAGCCGGCCAGCGCGCGAACCTCCCCGCTGCGCAAATCCAGGAACTCCAGCGACCGTGCCTGCTCTTCCCCCATCCGGTCGTTCGTCCGTCCGAACACCAGCGTCTTCCCATCCGGCGACCAGGACGGATCGGCCGCATTGTGCGGATCGTTCCGAAGCTGCCGCAGATCGCTCCCATCCGCTGCAATCGTGTACAGGCTCCACGCCTTGCCCGGCTGCCGGGCCATCAGCGCCAGGTGGCTCCCATCCGGCGACCATCGGCCCATGAACACGTCCAGCCCGTCCGGCGTCAACTGCAGCTTTTCGCCTCCGCTCGACCGCGCACACCACAGGCGGCCAGCAGCTGTCGGTCCACGCCACCGATCGCCCGTCGCGCGAATAGTCCACCCGCATCGCCGCCGCAAGAAACCCGCGCTCCGGCACCAACTCCCCGCCGTCGCCAAGGTGATCCAGCTCGGACCGCGCATCGGCCCCGATGAAGTACACCCGGTCGCCTTCCTTGGCCGCAACCGGCGCCTGGAACTGCAGAGGCCCGTCGGTCACCCGCTCGGCTCCGTCCGTGGCCTTGCCCGCAAGCCGCCACAGATCGGTATTCCCGCCTCGCGACGACTGAAACACAAACCAGCGTCCATCCGAGGTCCACACCCCGCAGCACTCCGACGAGGGCTCATGAAACCCGCTCAAGATCCGCTTCGGGTTGCGATCGTCCGGCGAAATCTGCCACAGGCTCACCGTGTGCGCCAACGGATCGGCCACCGTGAACCGCAGCAGCTTGCCATCCGGAGACCACCGCAGCCACAGCGCTCGCCCCGGCAGGTTCGCGTACACCTCCGGCGCCGCGCTATTCACCCCCGTCAGCAGCAGCCGGTTGCCGTTCGCATAAAGGATGGTCTTCCCGTCCGGCATCCACGTCGCATCGTGGGCCAGCGTGTTCCCCACGCGCAGCGCCGATCCGCCCAGCGTCGGCGTCAGCCACAGCGGCTGTTCCGACTCCGGCGAAAGGTGATCCCGCAGCAGCAGCCGCGATCCGTCCGGCGAAATATCGCTCACCGCCGGACTCGCCACCTCATCCGGCACATCCACCACCGACGTATCTCCGTCCGGCAAGGCAATCGCCGCAAGCTCCGCCCGGCCGTTGTCGAACACTGTCGCATACAGGTGCACGCCGTCCGTTGCCGCGGCGGCCAGGTTCTCCATCGTGATCACGCTGGCTGCGAAATGCCCGTTGTGCGTGATCTGCGTAATGTGGGCCGGGGCAACGCGCGCATTGCTGTGCCGATCCGGTACGCTCCCCACCCGGTAAACGCCAGCAGCAGCGCGCCGCAGGAAGCCAGGAACCAGATCCTGCGGTCCGATCCCTGCCGGTCCGACCCTGGCCGGTCCACTCGCGCCGCGATCGGCACCGCCGGACCCACCGCCCCGCCGGCAGGCTCCGCACATCCCGGGTCCCCGGCATGAACGGCGCCGGCGCTGTGGCCGTCGCGCCTCGGTAAACGGCACTCGGAACTGGCTCCGGACGCTCCGCCTCTGTCGTCCCACGAGGCTCTGCCTCCGCCAGCGGCCCCTGTTCCAGCCGCTGCACAGGAGCGATAAACCGGTAACCCCGCCGCGCCAGTGTCTCGATGAACCGCGGATTGTCCGCCGAATCCCCGAGCGCCTCTCGGATCTTGTTTATCGCAGTCCCGATGGAGTGATCGAAATCGACATTCGTATCTTTGCCCCAGACACGGTTCTGCAACTCCTCCCGTGTCACGATCTCCCCGGGTCGCTCCAGCAGCGCCACCAGCACCTTGAACGGCTGGCTCTGCAACTTGACCCGGAACCCCGCCTTCCACAGCTCGCCGGATCGCACATCAATTTCATAAAGTCCAAAGGTGATTCGCGAGCTCGAAACAGCGGGTGTCATTGGGGAACCGAGACGACTCTAACACGTCCTCCGCACCTTCGCGATTGCGGTTGAAGCAGCTCTGCAACCTATTGTGTACAGCGCGACTTAGCTGATGAACCCGAATTGAATCAGAAACGAGCCTCAGACCCTTGAAACGAAGCCGCTGATTACGAAAACGTGGATGCGCTCCCATTCGAGAGGTCTATCTTCTGCTTCTCTGCTCCCGCTTGGGCGCCTTTTCGGAGGTCGTATGCTCACGTTTTTCCACCGGCTCCAGCACAGATCAAGAGTAGCCGTCCCCCTTCTTCGCCCTGGGCTCCGTCCTTGTACTCGCGGCGCCCGTCTACGCTCAGACCGACACCGGCCGCGTCTCGGGTACCGTTACTGATGTCAGTGGCGCCGCGATCCCCGGCGCAAAGATCACCATCGTGAACGTCGGCAGCAACGCCACGGTCGTCGTTACCGCCAACGGCTCCGGCGACTTCGCCGTCCCCGCCCTGCCCCCCGGAAACTACAAGGCGACCGTCAGCATGCAGGGCTTCGCCAACCAGAACGTCAGCTTCAAGCTCGACGTCTCCCAGGTTCAGGCCGTCAACTTCAAGCTCAACGTGGGCGCTGAGTCCACCACCGTCGAGGTCTCCGGCGCCGCCCCCATCGTCGACACCACCACCTCGCAGACCGGCATCGTCATCCAGGACCGCGAGCTCACCGACCTGCCCCTGAACGGTCGCAACTTCACCCAGCTCGCCCTCCTGGCCCCCGGCATCACCCGCGGCCAGGTCGCCAACTCCGCCTCCGGTTACACCGCCGGCCATCAGCAGCCGGTCGAGACCATGCGCTACAACGACACCGGCGGCGCCAGCCTCTCGGCGAACGGTCTCCGTCCGCAGGCCAACAACTTCCTCCTCGACGGCCTCGACAACAACGAGTCCCTCGTCAACACCATCGTCGTCTTCCCGCCCGTCGAGGCCCTGAGCGAGTTCCGCGTCACCAACACCCTCGCCCCAGCCGAGTTCGGGCGCGCCGGCGGCGCCATCGTCCAGGCCGAGGTCAAATCCGGCACCAACGCCATCCACGGCTCGGCCTTCGTCTTCGATCGTGACCAGAACGTCGGCGGCGCCAGCGGCAACTACTTCTCGCCGACCACCCCGCCCATCCCCAACCACCGCCTCATCTTCGGCGGCACCGTCGGCGGCCCCATCTGGAAGAACCGCATCTTCGGCTTCGGTGACTACCAGGGCTCGCGCTTCACCTTGCCCAACGGCGGCCCCACCATCAACACCGTGCCCACCGCGGCCATGCGTACCGGCGACTTCCACGAGCTGCTCGGCTCCAGCCAGACGGCCGTCCCCACCATCTACAACCCCGCCAACCCCGGCCAGTACAGCCCAACCGGCTGCTCAGCCTTCACCACCGTGCACGGCTACGTGGTCACCACCACCGCCCAGTTGAACGCCACCCCGGATAACGGCGCCATCTTCGATCCGCTGACCTGCAAGCAGTTCGGCACGGTCGCCGCCCCCAACGTGATCCCGCAAAACCGGCTCAACACCGTCGGCTTGAAGTACCTCAACGCCTTCCCGAACCCCAACCGGACGCCGATCAACAACGTCATCAACAACTACCAGAACATCCAGGTCACCGAGATCAAGTACAACGACTTCGACGCTCGCCTGGACTTCCAGATCTCCCAGAAGGACCACGCCTTCGCCCGCTACAGCTACGGCCAGGACAACGAGACCCTCACCACCTCGCTCGTCGGCCTGCCCTCGGGCTTCGGCTCAGGCGACAACGTCACCCATCCGCGTGAGGCCGTCGGCGGCTACGACCGTGTCTTCACCTCGCGGCTGGTGAACCAGTTCCGCTTCGGCTACACCCGCCCGTTCTACGGCTACATCAACCCCTACAACGGCACGCCGCTCTCCGCGAACCTCGGCATTCCGAATGCGAACCGGAACTCGCTGCTCGGTGGCGGCGCCCTCATCGGCGGCGGCAACACCCAGCTCAGCTACACCGGTGACGGCGGTCCCTACCAGGTTCCGCAGAAGACCTTCCAGTTCTTCGACTCCGTCTCCTACACCCGGGGCGCTCACACGTTCCAGGCCGGCGCCAACATCATCCACCGCGAGGTCGAGTTCTTCCAGGCGCAATACAACGCCAAGGGCTTCTTCAACCTCAACGCCGCGGACTACACCGGCTATGAAACCTCCGACGTCGCCGGCGCCTTCGTCGACAACTACTCCATCTCCAACCCGCTCGGCTACTACCAGACCATCAACTACGAGACCGGCTACTACCTCCAGGACGACTGGCGTGTAAACAAGCGCCTCGTGTTGAACCTCGGCATCCGCTACGACCTCTACACCCACCCCTACGAGCAGAACGACCGGCAGTCGAACTTCGACATCGCCACCGGCCAGCTCCTCGTGGCAGGCAAGAACGGCAACTCGCGCAGCCTCATCGACACCAACTTCAACAACTTCGCGCCTCGCATCGGCTTCGCCTACAACGTCGGCGGTGCCGGTAAGACCACCCTCCGCGGCGGCTACGGAATCTACTACTTCCTCGATCGCGGTGGCGTCGGCAACCAGCTCTCCAACAACCCCGACTTCAACGGGGCCAGCACCTATAACTCCAACAACGGCTACCGCATCGCGCTCTCCGGCCAGGCTCCGCAGATCACCACCGCGCCTCCCGGACCGTACGCCGGCAACAACTCCACGCTTGCGACCGGTGCGCTGCCCAATGCCAGCTTCACCGTCAACGAGGCTGCGCCGACCAACGTCAGCGTCATCTCCTACCCCAAGCACTCGCCCACTTCGACCGTCCAGCAGTGGAACCTGCAGCTTGAGCAGGCCCTCAACAGCAACACCGTTGTGAACCTCGCCTACGTCGGCACCAAGTCCGATCACCTCTTCAACGACATCAACTACACCGCTCCGCAGCTCGCCACCGGGCGCAAAGTTCTTCCAGCCCCAGGGCCTCGGCGTCACCCTGGACGAGTACACCGGAACCTCCCACTACAACGGCCTCCAGGCCCGGCTTGATCGTCGCCTCACCAATGGCTTCAACTTCACCGCCGCGTACACCTGGTCGCACGCGACCGACAACTCCACCGGTCCGTTCTCGCCCGAAGGCTCCGGTGTTGTGCCGATCGACGCGAACGGTCCTCGCCTCGATCTCAACCGCGGCAACTCGGATAACGACGAGCGCAACTTCTTCACCTTCTCCATGCTCGCGCAGCTTCCCTTCGGTCGTGGCAAGCACTTCGGTTCCAACATGAACCGCGGCCTTGACTACGTCGTCGGTGGCTGGCAGGTTTCGCCCTTCCTCATCTTCGGCAGCGGTACGCCGTTCGACATCAGCATCGCCGGCGGCAGCATCTATACCCGTCCGGACTTCATCGGCGGCGGCCCCGTTTACCTCAAGCCATCGCCCGCCAACAACTACCAGTTCCTTAACC
The DNA here is from genome assembly GCA_963795955.1 of uncultured Verrucomicrobiae bacterium. Lineage (GTDB taxonomy): Bacteria > Acidobacteriota > Terriglobia > Terriglobales > Acidobacteriaceae > Granulicella. Next base: position 45,746 of record CAWCJK010000001.1, on the reverse strand, counting down.
CCGCCGTCTTCGCCGCTCCGCCGGTGAACGCGTCAGGCAACTACACCCGGGTCGGCACCACGCACCGCAACGAGTTCTACGGCCCCGGCTACTCCTCGGCGAACCTCTCGATCTTCAAGGACATCCCCTTCACCGAGCGCATCATCAGCCAGCTCCGCGCCCAGGTCTACAACCTCGCCAATTCGCCCGCGTTCCTCAACCCGGCGAACACGCAGTTGCAGCCCAACGGCAACAACAGCAACTTCTCCATCCTGAACGAGAGCCGGTACCGCTCCGAGCGTGAGCTCGAACTCGCGTACAGGATCACCTTCTAACCATCATCTGTCTCCTCAAAGCGGCACTGCCGGGTTCCTGCAGTGCCGCTTCTTTTTTGCCCGCAACCTTCAGGAGCTCGTGATGTTTGGCCGATTCACTCTCGCGACCGGACTCTGCCTCTTCGCGCTTGCATGCGCCCCCGCAGTGGCCCTCGCCCAATCCGTGCGCACACCCCACACCGCAAGCCAGACCGGCAGCTACACCAGCGGCGAAGCCGCCAGCCCGCTCACGCTCACAAAGATCGATCCGCCCAACTGGTGGGCCGGCCTTCCCAAGCCCATGCTGCTCGTCCGCGGCGAAGGCCTGACCGGCGCCCACTTCGCACTCAGCGACCCCAAGCTCCACATCGAGAAGACCGCAATCTCCGGCAACGGCCACTGGGCCCAGCTCTGGCTCTCCGCCTCGCCCACTCGCCCTGAAACCGTCACCGTCACCGCCACGCACAACCGCGCGCACGCCGAGCTGCCCTACACCTTCGCCGCGCGACGCGCCGCCACCGACGGCATGGCCGGCTTCAACGCCCGCGACGTCATGTACCTCATCATGACCGACCGCTTCGCCGACGGCGATCTAACCAACGACGGCCTCAACGCCACCAGCCCCGCCAACAGCGCCGACGCAGCAGCCCAGCGCGCCAAACCCCGCGGCTGGCACGGCGGAGACATCCGCGGCGTCCTCAATCACCTCGACTACCTCCAGCAACTCGGCATCACCGCCGTCTGGCTCACGCCCGTCTACTCCAACGCCGGCGAGCCCGACTCCTACCACGGCTACGGCGCCACCGATCTCTACGCCGTAGACCCGCATTACGGCTCGCTCGCCGACCTCCAGGCGCTCGCCAAGGCGCTCCACGCGCGCGGCATGAAGCTCGTCCTCGACACCGTCCCCAACCACATCGGCCCCAAACATCCCTGGGTCACCGACGAACCCACACCCAACTGGTTCCACGGCACCGCCGCGGACCACGTCGAAGCCCAGACCGACTTCCGCGCGCTCATCAACCCACACGCGCCCGAGCGCGACCGCATCGCCACCCTCACCGGCTGGTTCGCGAACATCCTCCCCGACATGGACACCGACGACCCCACCGTCGCGCGTGTACCTCCGCCAGAACGCCGTCTGGTGGATCGAACAGACCGGCGCCGACGCCCTCCGCATCGACACCTTCCCCTACGTCAATCGCGGCTTCTGGAACGCCTTCAACGGCGAGCTCAACACCCTCTTCCCGCACCTCACCGAGGTCGGCGAGGTCTTCAACGGCGACCCCGAAATCACCTCCGCCTTCGCCGGCGACTCCACCCGCGCCGGCGAAGACACAAAGCTCTACACGCCCTTCGACTTCCCCACCTTCATGACCGCGCGCAAGGTCTTCGCCGAAGGCCAGCCCCTGTCGCAAGCTCGCCGACGTCCTCTCAGCCGACGCGCTCTACCCGCACCCCGAGCGCCTCGTCCCCTTCCTCGGCAACCACGACACCACTCGCTTCGCCCGCGAGGCCAAGGACCCCGCCGCCCGCGATCTGGCCTTCGACTTCCTCATGACCACCCGCGGCATGCCGCAGATCTACTCCGGCGACGAGATCGCCCTCGACGGCGGCGGCGACCCAGACAACCGCCACGACTTCCCCGGCGGCTTTCCCAACAGCCCCGCCGTGGGATCAAGCGGCTTCCGGGACATGCCCGCCAGCGCCTTCACCGCCGCCGGCCGCACGCCCGAGCAGCAGGAAATGTTCTCCACCATCCAGCACCTGGCCGAGCTCCGCAAAGCCCACCCAACCCTCGCCTGCGGCGCAGAACAAGTCCTCGCCAAAGGCCCCGACCTCCTCGCCTACACCCGCTACGGCACCTCCGGCTGCCCCGACCATCCACCCACCAACCCCCCGAAAAGCTCATCGTCATCCTGCAGCGCGGCACGCTAAACCCCGTCCACATCGACCTCCACAACACGATCGCCCAAGGCTGCAACGTCACCGCCCCGCTCGCCGGCCAGGCAAAAGCCTCGGTCACCGCCGACCAACTCACGATCGAACCCTCCACCGCCTTCGTGGTCCTGGAGTGCCGTTAGCCGTGATACCGTGTGCGGGTATGGCCGCAGTAACAAAATTCGTGGCCAGACTCTTCGCCGGTCTCGTGGACCTCCTCACCCGCTATCAGGACTGGTCGCGGCAAGGACACGCCAAAACTGAAGCGGTACAGACCGTGTTCTCTCGTCACGAGTTCTGAGCTGCTTCTTCAGTCGACTACGGAACCGCCCAAACAAGGCCGGGGTCAACCACCCGGCCTAAACTACCCCCATGCCCGCCGGCCGCATCCTCGCACTCGACGTAGGCGACCGGCGCATCGGCCTCGCCATAACCGACGCACTCAACCTCACCGCACAACCGCTCTTCACCATCCACCGCACCACCCTCAAAGCCGACCTGAAATCCATAGCGCGCTTCATCCGCAAACACGAAGTCACAACGCTCCTCGTCGGCAACCCACTTCACGCCGATGGCTCTCCGAGCCCGCAATCCGCCAAAACACAAGCCTTCGCCAACACCCTCTTCGCCGAGCACCCCACGCTCGCACACCATCTCCTCGACGAACGCCTCACCACCCGCGACGCTCACGCTCTACTCGATCAATCCGGCACTTCACGTCACGCGGCCAACGATCGCGTCGCGCGCAAAGATCGCATCGATCAGGTCGCCGCCACGCTGCTCCTCGAAGCCTTCCTCTCGCACCGCAACGGCCCCGCGCTCCTGCCCGACCCCGATGCAAGCCCATCCAACTCCGGCGAGTAAGTCCATAAGCGACGCGGCGCTTCACACACAAAGCGCATAATGGTGGGCTAAGTACGGTGGGAGATTCGTTATGGATCACGGCGGAGACGTCACTCAACTGCTACACGCGATGCGCGCCGGCGACTCCAAAGCCGCAGACAACCTGCTGCCGCTCGTCTACGACGAACTGCATCGCCTCGCCCGCGCCTACATGCGCCGCGAGCGCCCCGATCACACCCTGCAGCCCACAGCGTTAATCAACGAAGCCTATCTCAAGCTCATGCACGACGACGTCGACTGGAGCAGCCGCGCTCACTTCATCGGTGTGGCCGCGCACGTCATGCGCCGCGTGCTCGTCGACTACGCCCGCGCACACAAGGCCGAGCACCGCGGCGGCGACATGCAACGTGTCGAAATGTACGACGACCTCGCCATCGCCCCCGAGCGGCTCGACGAGATCGCCGACGTCGACGAAGCGTTACGAGGTCTCGCCAAGATCAATCCGCGCCAGGCTCGTGTCGTCGAACTCCGCTACTTCGGTGGTCTCTCCATCGAAGAGGCCGCCTCCGTGCTGGGCATTGCTCCACGCTCCGTAAAGCGCGATTGGGCCCTCGCTCGCGTTTGGCTCTTCCAGGAGCTCAGTGGCAGACCCGCCACTCCATTAGCCGGCCTCGGCTAGAGCAGTTCTCCTGATGGTGGAGAGCTAAGAGAAGATGTTCGCGCCAGTTTTTCCTCAAGAAAACTGGCAATTGAAACCGTGTCAAACGCCACAAGCCCGGAGAACTGCTCTAAACATCTTCTCGCGCTCTGTCCCTTTTTCCATCATCTCGGCGCATTCCTAGGTGAAGGCGATCCGTAAGGCGCCTTCCAGAGGGAGAAGCCGTCATGACTAACCTATCTATGAAACTCCGCACCGCTTTCGCAGCGTCTGCGTTTGTTCTCGCTTCTCTTGCCTCAGCGCCTCGTATGCACGCGCAGCGAGCGGTGGCGCAGGCGAACATCCCGTTCGACTTCGAATACGGCAAGGCGCACCTGCACTCCGGGCGCTATACCGTTGACCTCGTCGCCAGCAACACCGTCGAGCTCCAGAGCCGTCCGTCCTCCGCCTTCGGCATGGTGCAGTGGAACTCCACCACCAAGCCCCTCACGACGGGCAAACTCGTCTTCCGGAAGTACGGCGATGTCTACATCCTCAAGGAGATCTGGATGGCCGGAGAGACCGAGCATGCATCCGTTCCGCAGACCAGATCGCAACGCGCTCTTGAAGAGCTCGCCAAGGATCAATCCACAGCAGCCCCAAGCGACATCATCGTCACCCTGGTCCAACCGATTCGCTGACCACATTCACCTCGCAACGCAACGAGCCGTCTGGGCACATCCCCAGACGGCTCGCTTTCTTGTCTCCTCCACGCCAGGATCGCACCCGCTCGGGTGCACACGCATGCTCCATACGTGACATGCGCTCTCCCGCCTCCGCGCCTCCCCGTAACCCCAGTCGAGCCACCCTGACGCCGTATAATGGAGTTTTCATCAGACGCCGCACTCCTCCCGAGCGCCGGCCCGTCCCGGAAGCGACCACACCCATGCAGGACATCAAAAAGGCCCTTGACGAGCAGATTCGTCAGCTCGAGTACGAACTCACGACCGAACTTCCGGCCGAAATCAAAAAGGCCGTAGCCCTAGGCGACCTCTCTGAAAACGCCGAGTACCACATGGCCAAGCAGCGCCAGGAGTTCGTCAACGCGCGCCTCGGCCAGCTCAAGCGCCGCATGGGCGAGCTCTCGCTCGTCAACATGGCCAACATCCCGCACGACAAGGTAGGCTTCGGCTCCACCGTCGAAGTCCGCGACGAAGCCAAAGACGAAACCCTCACCTACAAGCTCGTCACCAGCGAAGAGTCCGACGTCGCCAAAGGCCTCATCTCCACCACCTCACCCATAGGCCGCGCCCTCATCGGCAAAGAGGTCGGCGACATCGCCAGCGTAGTCACCCCCAACGGCAAGCGCGAACTCGAGATCCTGAAACTAACCACCATCCACGACGCCCCAGCCGCGCTGATACGCCCCGGCGCGCGCCTCACCCGCGGTGCGGCTGACCTACGACCGTGTCATCTCGACGAGCCGTACATCTCCCCGTTGTCATCTCGACCGCAGCGCGCAGCGCGTAGTCGAGAGACCTGCAGCTTGCAGCGCGAGGGCCAAAGGCACGAGCCCGCAAACAAAACGCCGGAGCAAAAGCTCCGGCGTTTTCACATCCACACCCACCTACTGAACGTTAGTCCCAGCCTCCAGATGCGACTCCAGGAAGTACAACTCCTCTTCCGCATCCACGATCAGCTGGTTATAAAAGTCCGAAGTCGGTCCATCGCCCGCGTCATCCACCTTGTCCGAAGCCTCGCGCAACTCCTTGCAGTACGTGCCCAGCGAGTTCGCCAGCGCCTCCAGGTGGTCCGGGCCACTCAGCGCCTCGACGTTATACGGCGCGATCGGCGAGTTCGCCGCCGACATCCGCACCGTTCCATTCGCCGTCCCGCCCAACTGCGTGATACGCTCCGCGATCTCGTCGATCTGCGGGAAGATCGTCTCCGCCACCTTGTCGAACACCAGGTGCAACTGGTAGAAGTTCATGCCCTTCACGTTCCAGTGCGCGTACTTCGCCTGCGAATACATGTCCAGCGCGGCCGCCAGCGTCTTGTTCATAATCTCGACCACGTTGCGCTTCACATCTTCAGGCAGCGCCACGCGATTCTTGTACATCCGTGTCACCGTCTTCGCTGCCGCAGCCGTTCCATTCTTCGTCTCTGCCATCTCTTATCCTCTCGGCGCTCCGAACCCGCGTAGCACGGTCGTTCGCTCGCCCTCTTCTCTTGGATGCATTCTCGCTGGACACTGCGGCTAACTCGCCCCGCAAACACGCCGCCAGCGCGGCCTCGCGGGACGCCCCCTTGTTCATCGCGCTACACTAAACCCGGCGTTCGGATGATCCGATTGCACCCCTTGTATGACTTGGACTAGCGCATTCGGCAAAGGCTCCGGCTGGCTGCTACAGAAGGTCGTGAACGGCCTCGCTCTGTCGCGCATCTCGCCCAATACGCTCACCTTTATCGGCCTGGTCATCAACATCGTCGCCGCGCTGTTCTTCGGCTTCGCGCGCGCCGACAACTACGTCCGCATGTTCCTCTACGCCGGCCTCGTCATCATCGGCGCCGGCCTCTTTGACATGGTCGACGGCCGCGTCGCGCGTCAGACCAACCAGGTCTCCGTCTTCGGTGCCTTCTTCGACTCCGTCCTCGACCGCTACTCCGACGTGGCGCTCTTCTTCGGTCTGCTCGTCTTCTACGCCCGCGGCAACCGCTACTTCTACGTCTGCCTCGTCGCCTTCGTCATGACCGCCAGCCTTATGGTCAGCTACACCCGTGCCCGCGCCGAAGCCCTCATCGGCTCCTGCAAAGTCGGCTTCATGGAGCGCCCCGAGCGCATCGTCCTCATCATCCTCGGCGCGCTCTTCATGCGCTGGGACGCCATGGCCCCCGCCCTCTGGGTGCTCGCCATCCTCTCCACCATCACCATCATTCACCGCATGCGCTACACCTACCTCGAAACCGAGCGCCGTCAACTCGCCGCCCGCTTCTGAGCGCCCCCGTAGCCTCCCTGCGCGCGCGGCCAGCAGATCCCTTCCTCGCTGCTCTCACCACCGCCACGCAGCCCCGGCGCATCCTCCGCAAGCTTCACAAACCCATGCATGCGGTGCTTGAACTCGCGATTCAGAAACGCGCCCTTCGACCTCGCCCCCGCAAACGCCTGCCACTCCCCCGCATCCACGTCGAAGTACCGGTACACCCCTCGCCGGCCACGGTACGCAATCAGCAACGACCGCCCTCCCGGCTCATAGCGCATCCATTCGATCACGCTCGAAGGCATCCCACCTCCGCTCCTTACACCACCTGCTGCAGCGCCCTCTCCGCCGGCAACAACACCCGCATCGTTGTGCCCTCGCCCACCTTCGACTGCACCTCGATCCGACCGCCATGCCGCTCCACAATCTCCCGCGAGATATACAGCCCCAGCCCGTTGCCCAGGTCTCCCTTGGTCGAATAGAACGGCTCAAACAGCCGCTTCTGTACATCCTCCGGGATGCCCTTGCCGTTGTCGCTCACCGCGAACCCAACCTGCTTCGCACCTTCGCCCAGGATCGTCACGCATACATGCCCACCAATGCGCGAAGCGTCGATCGCGTTTGAGATCAGGTTCGCCAGCACCTGGCGCAACTGCCCCACCACGCCGCAGACAATCAGCTCGCGGTCGCCGTCGATCCGCACCGTAATCTGCCGGTTCCGGATCTTGCCCGCAAACAGCCGCAGCACGTCGTCGATCATGTCGCCCGCGCGGAACCGCTCGCTCTGGTCCGAGCTCTCGCGATTCCACCGCAGCGTCTGCTTCGTGATCCCGGAAATGCGCTCCAGCTCGCTCTCCACCATCCCGATATACGCCGTCGCCGGGCCGTTCGCATCGATCTCCGCCCGCAGCAGGTACATCAGGTTCGTGATCGCCTCCAGTGGATTGTTGATCTCGTGCGCGATCACGCTGGTCATGCGTCCCGTCAGCGCCAGCTTCTCATTCATCCGCAACGCCGTCTCGCGCTCCTTGCTCTCGGTCAGATCAATAAAGCATCCGATCCACCCTGCTCGCTGCGCTCCTGCACGATGAAACGGCACCGCGCGCACAAAGTTCCAGCGCTCCGGCGCATCGCCTCCACCGGGCAACGGCGTCCGCAGCCGAACCTCTGCCTCAAAGCTCCGGTTCGCCGCCACGGCCTCTCTCCAAAGCGCCGCGCACGTCAGCCGCATCTTCGGTCGGCAACAGTGCCTCGTCGAACCACCTCCCCTTGCCGCTCAACCCGGTCGTCTGCCAGCGCTCATTCGTATACGTCAGCCGCCCCGCATCATCCGCCGTAAAGATCCGCACAGGCAACGCCTGCGTAAGCTGCCGGAACCGCGCCTCGCCTAGCTCGATCGCCTCCTCCGCCCGTCGCAGGCTGATCGTCGTCAACGCCGACCGAAAGTCTTGCGCCGAATCAATCTCCGCCGTGCTCCATGCCCGGCTGCGTCCCCGCACCGTCTCCTTCCACTCCTCAAACGAGTGCCGCGGATGTAAACGCTGATTCGCATCCACAATCTTGCCCGGCTCACCCGCCCACCGCACCGTGCTCACCATCTCCGGCCGAAACCACAGGATGTACCGTTGCTGCACCGCGGAGATCCGGATCGCCAGCACACCGCTCGCCTCCGCCCGAATCTCATCCGCCCACGGTAGTTCCGCACACAAATGCGAGCTCGCCCACGCCTCCATATCCGGGTGCCCATCCATCCACTCCGTCAGCCTCCACAGCGCTTTATCCGGAGGCACCTGGCCGAAGGGATGAACTTGGTCATCCACGATCAGCGCCACACCCGAGGCGTTCGTCACCTGCAGCAAGGGTGGCAACTGCTGCGCCAGCCCATCAAGAAAGTTCTGCTCCGCCGCCAACTCCGTAAGAATGCTGCGCTGCACCGTGTGGAACCGCACCACCTCTTTCAGCCGCGCGGCGGTCTGGAAGCTCGCAATCTGTGTCGCCGCCATCTTCGTCAGCATGTCGCACGCGCTGCGCACCAGGTACGGCACCAATCGCGGCTCCGCATGATGGCCGCTCACCAACCCCCAAAGCCGCCCCTCATTCACCAGCGACACCGACATGGACGACATCGTGCCCATGTTCCGCATGTACTCGATATGGATCGGCGACACACTCCGAAGCTGGCTCAGCGACAAATCCAACCCGCGCGCATCTTGCCCCGCCAGCCCCCGCAAAGCCGACGGCGTGTACCCCGCATCCGGAATAATCCGCAACGTGTTCAGCACATAAAGATCGCGTGCCTGCTGCGGGATATCCGAAGCCGGAAACCGAAGCCCTAAATAACTCGGCAGCCGGCCGTTGTTCGTCTCCGCCAGCACCGTCCCATGCCCTTCTTCGTCGAACGAATACAGCAGTACGCGATCGAAGCCCGTCAGCTCCGAAATCTGCTGCACCAGCGCCTCGCAAACCTCTTCCTCATCGCGCAAACGGCTCAGCCGCCCCACAAAGTTCGTGATGACGCTGTTCATCATCTCCGGCCCAACCAGCCGGTCCTGCAACTCAAACTCCAGCACCCGGTGCGACCCAGAGCAGTGCGTCATCACACTGAAGAAATCTTCCCGCACCCGGAACGACCCCAGGTACGTCACCAGCCCTTCGCTCTCCGACCTCGGAAGCAAACGCACCGCCTTGATCGACGAGAGCAGCTCTCGCCCCAGCAGCACCTCCAGCGGCGACCCAAGGATCAGCGACAGCGGCGATCCAAGGAACCGCTCCGCGTTCTCACTCGCCATCACAACCGTGCCAAAATCACCGTCAGTCGCCAGCAAAAACCCATGCTGTTGCACCGCTCCCGGCAGACGGATCGGCTCCTCCGCGCACGGCTGCTCGCTCGCTAGGATCTCGTCGTTCTCTTCGGCCACGGCTCTTGCACCATCGGTGGCCTGCTGGACGTTCTCACTCACGCACCATACGATGCACCACCCGCGCCGGGCGTCATGCCTCCGCGGCAGCCGTCCACGTCTCGCGTCTGTCGCCGAATAGCCTCACCAAACGCGGCGAACGTCCGTTTCGCTGCCGCGATAACCACCTCCGCCTGCGCCTCCGGCACCTCGGCAATCGCCGCCGTCGTCTCTCGCCACAGCGACCCCGTAGCCTCGCCATGGCCCTGGAAGTACGCATCTCCGCGCCCCGGCTCCAGCCCCAGCACCTGCTCCACATGCCGCGCAATGAACCGCCCACCCAGCGTCGACCCCTCCATCACGTACAGCGCGCCCATAAACCCCGCCTCAAACCCCGCCTCCGACTGCGAACCCGCGCCCACCACCCGCGCCCAATCGATGCGCTGGCCCGCCGCCTCCGCACCGCCCGCCGGCCTCACCCCCAGGGTCTCCAGATCCTGCCGCAACAAATGGCTTCGCCGCCGATTCTCAAGCAGCCCCTGAACCCGCGCCGGCGCATGCTCGCGCCGCCCACGGCTCCCATCCCTCCACTACCGGCAGCATGGCGCGCAGCGTCGCCGTATACGTCTCCAGCCGCAGCCCCGGCCCACTCAGCGGCATCACCGCCTCCGTCGCCTCGTGTTCCTGCCTGGTCTGCTCGCGCAGCCGCCGCAAATCCATGCAAACTCCCTGTGCAATCCCGTTTAGCTACCGAACCAACCTACGCCGACCGCAACCTCCATTCCACCACTCTCTTCCGCTGCATCAGCCCGAAACGCAACACTTTTCTCTCCATCCCGCATCCACTCCCGTGAACGCACACATCAGCCGAGGGCCCACCCTCGCGCACGGGACCACATCATGCTGAAAGACCTTCGCTTGGCCTCTGTCGCTCTTGCCCTTCCGCTCGTCCTCGCCTCCGCCATCTCCGCCGAACCCCTTCCAAGCCGCCTGGAGGGCACCTGGCGCATCACCCGCGTCCTCCCCACCACCAACACCGCCTGCTGGGACAAAACCCAGGCCCAACCGCTCGTCGGTTCCACTCTCACCTATCGCGACGACGCCCTGCGCTGGCGCGGCGGCTCCGTCCCGCTTGAAGACATCACCACCCGCACCGTCACCGACCGCGAGTTCCGCAAGGAAAACACCGGCGCCGAAGCCCCCGCCAGCTTCGACCAGCTAGGCATCCGCGCCCGCGCCGTCACCGAGGTCGACCTCCAGCACGAGGACATGGACATCACCGGCGCCACCACCGAAGTCCCCGGCGACTCCGTCCTCCTCGCCGCCCCCAACCGCATCATCGTCTCGGCCTGCGGCGTCTACTTCGAAGCCACCCGCACCGGCGCGCTCACACACGCCAGCCTCCGCCGCTGACCCCACCCCACGCGAGTAACGGTACGACTACCCCTTAGGTTGCACCGGCGTTCGCGATTTCCTCGCAACAGAGCGGCCGCGGAGGGTGTCAAATCACAGGCACCCCTCAGCAGGAGATTGTGTGGCAGGCTCCATCCTTTTCTCACAACTAGATACCGTCGCGACGCGCTTCGCTGACGTCATGCCCGCGTTCGAGAGCTTCCTCTCCGACCACGGCATCCCCATCGGCACACCAGACGCCGTCCCCGTCCTCGCCGACCGCATCGCCGGCCCGGACTCCTTCCGCGACGAACTGTCCTCCATGCTCGCCCCGCTCTGCAGCCTGTACGAGACCATCAGCTACGTGGACCTCTTCGCCGTGCTGCTCGTCGCCGCCGCTGGCGAACCCGGTGCCGAGGCTGCCTCACGCACCCCCGCACTCCAGGACCCCCTCTGCGGCATCTTCGGTTTCATCGTAGCCACCCAGGCCGCCACCGCCGCATCGCCGCCGGAAGCCCAGGCCGAAGAAACCGCCGCTAACCCGTGCTCCGCGCCGGAAGAAAGCCTCGCCAACACCCCCCCGGACGCCCCAGCCGTTGCCGCCGCCGAAGCCGAAGCCGAAGCCGCCCCTTCGCCCGTAGCCGCAGCGCCGCTTGCCGCGAAACCGCTCGAAATCAGCGCCAACATCCTCTCCCCCGAGCCCGTCGTCAGCTCACAACCGCTCAGAACCTCCCCTGGCCGCCGCCCCATCCACCATTCCAGTTGCCGCGCCAGAAGGTGTGCGCTGGTCCCGCGTCCGCGCCGCCGATCTGCAAGCGAGCCCACACCCCGACATCAACGCCGCGCCAGCACAGCCGCAGCAGCAAAGCACCCCGGCACGCGCCGCTGTCCAAGAGCAGCCAGGCACGCCGGCACACCTCCCCGAAGCCGCGGCCTTGCACGAAAACCCCGCAACCGGGCGGCAAGACCCGGTCAAAGACGATTCCACCTGGGCGCCGACTCTCCTCGCGGAAGAGCCCTCCGCCCTCCTCGCCACCCTGGTCCGCTACCGGAGCGGGGCCTTTGTCGCCGCTGCCCTTGTCATAGGCCTCCTTCTTGGCCGCATGTGGGACAGCCGCTCCAGCGCACCCGCTCCCAACGCCACACCCGCCGCTTCGTCTTCCTCCGCCGCGCAGCACCGCCGACAACGCCCCGGCACGCCTGCCGCGCACGCCTCACCCAAGCGGCCCCCATCCGGAGGTCGACGCCTCCACCTATCGCGACCGCTGGATACACCCGGACCTCAACGAAGACGACCCCAGCGACCACGCCGGCAGCCCAGCAGCTTCGCCCAGCTCTCATCGCTCCCGCAACTCCGGCAGCGCCCACACCGACGCCTCGCGCACCTCCCCACAACCGGGATCTGCTGCAAACGGGTCCTCTGCCACCTCTGCTGTCCGCGCACACACAAGCCCCGGAATCGGCGTAGCGTCCGTAGATCTGAACGCAGCCGCCGAACGCGACGATCTCCCCGCCAGGCGACCCAATCAGCCACCTTTGCCCAGCGTCGTCACCGGAACCTCGGGCCTGATGGCCGCCAACCTCATCTCCTCACCCGCCCCTGAATACCCCGCCATCGCCACCGCCCAAAAGGTCCAGGGCGAGGTCGTCATCGCCGCCGTCGTCGATCGCGACGGCCACGTCAGCGAAGCCCGCGTCATCAGCGGCCCTGAGCTACTGCGCGACGCCGCCCTCCGTGCCGTCCAAAACTGGCGCTATCGCCCCTACGAGGTCGACGGAACCCCAACCGAGATCGCCACCACCGCCCGTCTACAGTTCCGCCTCAACACCCCGTAGCACCCCCGCAACCTCCGCAGAAGTGTCATCTCGACCGGAGCAGACGGTCTTATCGTCTGCGCAGCGGAGAGACCCCCGCATTTCGACACATCCTCAAGCACCACGACCGCGTACGCGCGCCTCGCCACCCGCGGCGCTATCATTCCTCAGCCGTCCGCAAGTCCCCCACATCCACATCGCACAGCAGGAGCCACCTTGCACTCACCAGAAATCGCAATCCGCCAGGCCGAGCTCGTCCTAAAACTCTACGAGCTCCGTCGCGAGCCCGTCATGCGCCAGGCCCGCGGCTACATCGGCGGCCCGTTCCTGCCCGCCTCCGCCGACGACATGATCGCCATCGTCACCTCCGGCAAGCCCGAGGGCGCCTACATCCTCCAGGTCTACGGCTATTGGGACATGGTTGCCGCGTTCGCCCTCCACGGCGCGCTCGACCTCGCGCTCCTCTACGACGTCTGCCAGGAGATGTACTTCCAGTACGCCAAAATCCAGCCCCACCTCGCCGCCTTCCGCGACAAGATGAACCTCCCCGAATGGATGCGCAGCATCGAGCGCGTCGTCGAAGGCTCACCCGAAGGCCGTGCCCGTCTCCAGTCCATGCGCCAGGGCCTCCAGGCCACCGCCATCCCACCGCAAACGCACTAAGCCGCACCCGCTATCATGGACGGCGACCCTCGCTCTGAACTCAACCTCTGACTCAAACCGCTCTGAGGTGATCGGACGTCTATGGCGCAGCCCGAAGACCTCGCGCAACAGATCTACGCCGAAGCCCTCACACTCCCATCGCAAGACCGCGACGCCTTCCTGCAAAAAGCCTGCCTCGCATCCCCCGCCGTGCAGGCGGAGGTCAACGCTCTGCTCGCCGAGCACGAGCGCATGGGCAGCTTCCTCAACGCTCCGCTCTTCTCCGCAAACCACACCGACGACCACGACGCCACGGCCGCGCCCACCGGCCCCGATCTCCCCCCGGGACGCAGCTTCGGCCGCTACAGCATCCTCGCCCCCCTCGGAAAGGGCGGCATGGGCTCTGTCTACAGCGCGCGCGATGAAAAGCTGCAACGCACCGTAGCCATCAAGGTGCTCTCACCCGACATCCTGACCACCCCGGAAGCTCGCCGCCGCTTTCGCAAAGAAGCACTCGCCCTCGCAAAGCTAAGCCACCCCAACATCGCCATCGTCTACGACGTCGGCGAGCAGGACGGCGTCGACTACATCGTCATGGAGTGCGTGCCCGGAGAGCCCCTCTCCACCAGGCTCCTCAACGGTCCGCTCTCCGTCGGCGACGCCACCTCCATCGTCCATCAGGTCGCGCAAGCGCTCGAAGAGGCGCACGCCAACGGCATCATCCATCGCGACCTCAAGCCCGCCAACGTCATCATCACCCCCCGCGGCCAGGCCAAGGTCCTCGACTTCGGCATAGCCAAACTCGTCGGCCCCCTCGCGGCCTCGCCAGAAACCCTGACGCACCCCAACGTCCTCATCGGCACCCCTCGCTACATGTCCCCGGAGCAGGCCCAGGGCAAAGACGTCGACGCGCGCACCGACATCTGGAGCCTCGGCGTCCTCTACTACGAGGCCCTCACCGCACGCGCCCCCTTTCGCGGCGCCGACGTCCTCACCGTCTTCCGCGCCATCGTCGACGAGCAGCCCGAGCCCATCCGCAAGCTGCGACCCGACACTCCAGCGCCCGTGGAGCGCATCGTCACACGCGCGCTCCAGAAGAACCCCAACGACCGCTACGCCACCGCCGCGGATTTCTCCCGCGACGCCGCCGACGTCCTCACCGGCATGTCCGGCAACATTCAGCGCGAGCGCGCCGCCGCCCGCTCTCGCACCCGCTGGCTCGCTCTCACCATCGCCGCCGTGGTCGCCCTCGCCATCGGTCTCGGCTTCTGGTACTACCACCACGTCACGGTCACGCGCTGGGCCCGCGAAGACGCCCCTCCGCAGATCGATCGTCTCCAGGACCGCAAGAAGCCGCTCGCCGCCTTCCTGCTGCTCACAAAAGCCAGGGCCGCCCTGCCCTCCGACGCTCACCTGCAACAAGTGAACGACACCACCACGACGCACGTAGCCGTAAACTCATCGCCCGTCGGTGCTCTCGTTCGAATCCAGGACTACCTCACACCCGACGGCCCCTGGTACACCCTCGGAAAGACCCCCATCCAATCAGCACTCATCCCCCAGGGTTACTTCCGCTGGAAGCTATCCAGCCCCGGCGTGCAGGATCTCGTCGCCGCTCCAGAAACCACGTCACAGATGCACTTCATCCTGCCCACCAAAGCCTCCGTTCCACCCGGCATGGTCGAGGTCCCCGCCCAGACCTGGGGGGATTACATCAGCTTCATCGGCTGGATGGGCCCGTATCGCCTACCCGCCTTCTTCGTCGACCGTTTGGAAGTCACCAACGCCGAGTACCAGCGCTTCGTCGACGCCGACGGCTACACCAGGCAGCAATACTGGACCGAGCCCTTCGCCGGCGACGGCCACTCACTCACCTTCACCGAAGCCATGGCGCGCTTCCGCGACACCACCGGCAGACCCGGCCCCTCCACCTGGATCGGCGGACACTTCCCCGAAGGGCAGGCCAATCTCCCCGTCACCGGCATCAGCTGGTTTGAAGCCTCCGCGTACGCCGCCTTCGTCGGAAAGCAACTTCCCGTCGCGGCCCAATGGTTTGAGATCGCACCTCCGTACCTCTCCCGCTACATCGTCCAGCAAAGCAACCTCGGCGGTGATGCACTCAAGCCCGTCGGCACCCTCGCCGGCGTTGGCCCCTTCGGCACCTACGACACTGCCGGCAACGCACGCGAATGGACGGCCAACACCGTAGACGGTGATCTGCGCTTCATTCTCGGCGGCTCCTGGAAATCACCAACCTACCTCTACTACAGCCCCGAGGCGCTCTCACCGTTCGATCGCTCCGACACCAACGGCTTCCGCTGTGTAAAGAACGCCTCGCCGCTCGCGCCCGAGCTCCTGAAGCCCGTAGCTCGCGTCCAGCGCGACTTCACCACGTTCCACACCGTCCCCAACGACGTCTTCCACGCCTACACGCTTCTCTACGCCTATCCCAAAACGCCGCTCCATGCCACCGAAGACGGAATCGTCGCGCAAACCATCGACTGGACAGAAGAAAAGGTCTCCTACGACGCCGGCTACGAGGGCCAGCGCATGTCGGCCTATCTATTCCTCCCCAAAAATGTGAAGCCGCCCTACCAGACCGTGCTCTTCTTCCCCAGCGCACGCGTCCTCTTCCTCCCCGAGTCGAAGGACAGCCTCGTCCTCGGCGACGTAAAGTTCTTCGACTACATCATCCAAAGCGGCCGCGCCGTCATGTACCCCGTCTACGAAGGCACCTACGACCGCCGCCTTCGAGAAGCCCTCCCAAGCGCCTCCCAAAGCATCACCCTCACCACGCATCACTACAAAGACGCCGCGCGTTCACTCGACTACCTCGCCACACGCAACGACATCGACAGCACCAGGCTCGCGTACCTCGGTGTAAGCATGGGCGCCGCCGAAGGCGTCATCATCACCAGCCTCCTGCAGGACCGCCTTCGAACAGCCATCCTCCTCGACGGCGGCTACTTCCTCGACCCCGCACCCCCAGGCGCCGACCCCGCCGACTTCGCAGTCCGCATGAAGAAGCCCGTCCTCATGGTGAACGGCCGCTACGACTTCACCTTTCCCCTCACAAAGGCGCAGGATCCGCTCTTCAACATGCTCGGCACCCCGCCCGCGGAAAAGCGCCACGTCGTCCTCGACACCCCACACGACGTCACAGAGCAGCGCCCCCAACTCATCCAGGCAGTCCTGAACTGGCTCGACACCTACCTCGGCCGCGTCACAAACTAGCCCCGCCGCTCACGGACGCACCAGTCCAGATCCACACCTCTACTGACGCAAACTCACCATCGTCACGCCCTGCCCACCCTCGTTGTACGGCGGCTCCTCAATCCCCGTCACGTGCGGATGCTTCTTCAGGAAATCCCGCAGCGTCCGCCGCAAAACGCCCATCCCCACCCCATGCACCACGCGGATCCGCGGCAACCCCGCCAGGTACGCGTGCTCGACGAACCGGTCCACCTCGGCCTCTGCCTCATCCGCCGTGCGCCCAATCACGTTGATCTCTGACGTCAGGTAATCCGAGTCGCCACCCGCAACAGTCACGCCTCCACGGCGCCGCGACAGGCTCTCCGGCGACGGCTCCTTCACCGGCTGTCAGCTCCGCGATATCCGTCCGCGGCACCCGCGTCTTCATCGCCCCAAAGCTCACCTCCAGCGTCTTCGCGTCGATCACCCGAACCACCACGCCTTCACGGCCGCCCAGGCTCTTCAACCGCACCAGGTCACCCGGCCGAGGCTCCCCGCTCCGCCGCCCCGCACCCTTCCCCTGCCGCTCCGGCTCCGGCGTGGCATGCGCCTCGACCGTGCTTTGAAACTGCTCTGAAAACTCCCTCCGCAGCCGCGCAATCCGCAGCGCCGAGTCCTTCGCAATCTTCTGCGCGATCGTCTTGTCATCGATCGCCTTCACCGTATCCCGTAACTGCGCCTCAAAGTCCTTGATCAGCTCCCCAAGCTGCCGCTCCAACTCGCGCGTACGCTGTTGCTGCTCCTTGCGGCCCTCCTGCTGCACAAACGCCCGCTCGCGCTCCAGCTTCCGAGCCGTCTCCGCATTCTCCGCTCGCTCCGCCCCCGCCGCCGTCAACTGCGCATGCAACTCGTCCAGAAATCGCCCAATATCCACCTGCTGCGAGCTCATCTGCGACCGCGCATTCGCCACAATCGCCGGATCAAGCCCCAGCCGCGCCGCAATATTCAACCCCGCCGACGCCCCCGGCACACCCAACCTCAGCTCATACGTCGGCGAAAGCGTCTCCTCATCAAACCCCACCGCCGCATTCAGCACACCGTCATGCTTCGCCGCATACACCTTCAGCGCCGTAAGGTGCGTCGTCACAATCGACCACGCCCGCAGCCGCAGAAAGTGCTCCGCCACAGCCACCGCAAGCGCCGCGCCCTCCTCCGGATCCGTCGCCGACCCCAACTCATCCAGCAACACCAGCGAGCGATCATCCGCCCGCCGAGCAATCCGGTCCACATTCGTCACATGCGCCGAAAACGTAGACAGATTCGTCTCCAATGACTGCGCATCCCCAATGTCCGCATAAACCGCCGTAAACAGCGGCATCCGGGCACTCTCCGCCGGCACGGGCATCCCCGCCTGCGCCATCAGCGCCAGCAACCCCGCCGTCTTCAGCGCCACCGTCTTTCCACCCGTATTCGGCCCCGAGATAATCATCTGCCGCTTGCCGTCACCCAGCGCAATCGTCAGCGGCACAATCCCCGAACCCGCTCCCGAACCCCCATCGCGAACAGCCTGCTCGCGCAACCGCATCTCCAGCAACGGATGCCGAGCCTCCACAAACGAGATCCCGTCAGCGTTTTGCGAATCACGATTCACATCCGGCTCAGGCTGAACCGCATCACGTGAACCCTCAATCACAAACTCCGGCCGCACACACTCAAACTCCTCAGCAAACCGCGCCACCGCCGCATGCGCATCCGCCTCCGCCAAAATCTGCGCCCCCAGCAACAACGCCTCGCCGTGCCCCGCCACAGCGCGAGTCATCGCCAGCAGAATCCGATGGATCTCCGCCTGCTCCTCATCCAGCAACCGCGTCAGCTCGTTGTTGCTCTCAATCGTCTCCATCGGCTCAACAAACACCGTCTGCCCCGACGAACTCGATCCATGCACCACACCCGGCACCCGCCGCTTCGCCTCGGCCTTCACCGGAATCACAAACCGCTCACCGCGAACCGTGATCAGCGCATCCTGCACCGCTCCATCCGCGCTCAACCGCTCCAGCGCCCGCCGCAGACTCGCCTCGATCAACTGGTGCTGCCGCCCCAACGCCCGCCGTATCCGCGCCAACTCCGGCGACGCATCATCCGCCAACGACCCATCCGGCTCAATCTTCCCCTGCAGCCCGCGCAGCAGCGGCGCCAGATCATGCCCCAGCAACGGCGCCGACAGCGCCTCCATGCCAGGCCAGCGCATCCTTCACCGCATCCGGCGGCTGCGAGCACAAGCTGCCGCCACGCCTCCACACGCTCCGCATGCGTCACCAGCCGCAACAACTCCTCGGCCTCAAGCGCCGCGCCCGGAATCCTCGCCTTCTCCACCAACTCCGAAACATCAAAGATCCCGCGAAACGCAAACGCCGCGCCACCCGCCAGCAACATCCGCATCTCGGCCGTCCGCGTCTGCTGCGTCTCCACCCAGGCCACGTCCGCCGAAGGCTCCAACGCCCGCACCACCGCCTGCCCAAGCGGCGACTGCGCCCGCCCAGCCACACGCTCCCGCAGCGTCTCCCACTGCAGCGCACGCCCCACCACGCTCGGTCAAGCACCGCGGGTATCTCGTCAAAAGAAAGGCTCATTCCAAGCCATTAGAGGGCACAGCGCAACCCAAACGACGCACCCCTCACGCCGCGCAACACCGCGGCCTCCGCGAACACCGCGTTTGCAGTTCGCTTCCCCGCCCCCTCAAGCCACCCGCCGCGCCAACCTCGCCAGCAACTTCGTCGTCGGCAACCCATCCGCATACGTCTTCAACACCAGGTTCCGCAGCAACGGAGCCCGCATCACCCGGAACCCACGCTCCGGCTCCCGATAAAACGACCGCGCCGCCCGATGCGAAAACGCCAACGTCTCCTGCAAGACCCTCAACACGCGAACCATAAGCCGCCGCAACTCGCTCGCGACCCGAACGCACATCCAATCACCGCCGCAGCAGCCGCCTGCCCACTCACAATCGCCGAATGAATCCCCTCACCCGTAAGCGGATCCACCATCCCCGCCGCATCGCCCGCCAACAACACGCGCCCCGCCGGCACATACGCCTGCCCACCCAGCCCCAGGTGCTGCCCCGTCACATGCGCCGCCGGCAGAGCGGCTAGCTCCACACCCAACTTCACCCGCGTGTACTCGGCCAGCAACCCACGCGTGACACTCTCATAGCGCATCTCCGCCTCGCCAGCAGCGCCCACCGGCACAAACCCACCCACGCCAATGTTGATGTGATCGCCCTTCGGAAACAGCCATCCGTACCCACCCGCAATCGGCGCAAAATCAAACACCAGATCATGCGGCCGGTCACCCGCCGGCAACACCTCCGGCAGCGCCTCATAGGGCACCGTAGCCTCCAGCGCAAACCCCCGCGCATACCACGCAGGCTCCCCCGGAAGCTCCGCCGCGGTCACCTCCGCCGCGCCACGCCGCAAGCCCCGCAGCCAACCGCCGCATCTGCCCATTCGACCCATCCGCCCCAATCACCACAGGCGCACGCAGCGTCTCCACACCACCCGCGACGGCGACGTCCAACTCCACCGAATCCGCCAACTCGCGCAGCAGCCACAACGCCATCAATCTTCCGCAGCTCCGCCCCGCGCTCCAGCGTCTGCCGCAGGCAGAAATCATCAAACCGCTCCCGCACCGCCATCGCGCAGAACGGATTCCGCATGCGAACCCTGACCTCGCAGCTCTTATCCGCCACACGCCGCCATGCAGAAACGCCGGCCCCGCCTCCTGCAGCACCACATCGCGGCACGCCCGCTCAATCACCGGCTCAACCGAGTACCGCAGCGCCTTCAGCGTCTTCCGTGTCAGCCCGCACGCACATGCCTTGTGCCGCGGAAAGCTCCGCTTATCCAGCAACAGCACGCGCACACCCGCACCCGCCAGGTCATAAGCCGCCGCGCATCCAGCAGGCCCCGCGCCCACAATCAACACATCGCAATCAAACGCCATCCACCCCAGTTTATCGGGCTGGCAACGCGATCAGAACAACGAAGGCCGCGCCGACCCGCCAAGCAGCGTATTGCTCACCGTCGCAATCGTGTGGTGCCCTTCATTGCCTCCCCACGCAAACAGGAAGTACACCACCGGCAGCCCACCCGCACGCACCGTCAACCCCGCCCCGTAACTCTCGCGCAGGTTCGAAAGGTTGATGTCACTCCGCCGATTCATCACATTCCCTTGGTCAGCGGTAAACATCACCCCAATCGGCCACTTACCCAGCGAGTGCTCAATCGTCTCGCGCAGCAGCACCGCATTCGGCGCACGAAACCGGTAGTCCGGATAACTCGGCAGCGCCGAATTGCCGTTGATGTCCGATCCACCCAACGTCGGATCAAAGTAGAACGGCACGGCATGCCCCGCGCTCGCCACCGATCCGGTCATCATCAACCGCACATCCAGCGACCCCTCCAGGTTCTGCGTGAACGACACATGCGGACACGTCGGCGCGCTGCTAGAAGAGGAGGGAATCGAACAATCATCCGGCCCATTCTGATCCCGCGGCGCCGTCATCCGCACCGTCCGGTAAAACGGAATCTGGTGGTCGAAATCCAGGTTCCATCGCCGAAACGCTATACTGCGACGCACCAGGCGCAACATACTGCTGAAACGTCCCCAGGTAGTTCAACCGCAGACGATCGCCAAACAGCGACGGATGGAATCGCAGCCCTTCGCCCGCCTGCATAAACCCCGTCTGCTGCGTCAGCCCCGGCGCACTCGCCTCGTTGTAAAGCACGCCAATAGACGGGAACTGATCTCCATACGCTCCACGAACGTAAGGGAAGCGCCCATTCACCTCGCCCACCAGGCTCAGGTGCGCCTTCGCCGCCAGCGGCACAATGCCTGACCCACCCACGATCGCCTGCGTCATCCCAAAGACCGCATGCCCCGCCGGCGTAGTATTCGGCCCCAGCCCAAAGTAGTCGATATGGTTCAGCGACTCACCCTCGGCATACAGGTTGAACACCGGCGCCGAGCCATAGAACACTCCACTCTGCTTCGGCTTGCCCGCATTCGCCGCGCCGGCAGAGCCCGACGGATACGCCACGCCAATGTGCGGCAACACGAACTTGTACGACTTCATGTAAACGCCAGCGCGCCACGATCCATTGCCGCTCGCCACCGCATCCGCATTCCAGTTCAGCCGCCACTCCGATGGCAGGTTCTTATGCTCCACAAACGCCAGCCCCGCTGAAATCCCATTCTGCGGAGCCAGGCTGCCGACCGCAATGTGCATCGGCTGCCCCGTCACCAGCGTCTCGCCCGCACCCAGCCAAATCGGCGAACTTAAACGTCACGCACGGGTGCAGCGCCTCGCCCTCACGTCGAAAGTCCGATCCCACACGGCTCTCGTTCTGCGCGCACGCCACGCCAGCCGCAACCAGCACCATCGCGCCGCACACAACGCGCGACCACACTCCGCGGCCGCTCATGACGACTTACCCCGCCGGCTGCTCTTCTTCGCCGCCCTCCGCCCGCCTCGCTTATGCGACGCAGACGGGCGCGCCTCCTTGTGGTCCGCTGCAGCCGCCAGTGCAATCCCTTGCCCGGCTTCGGCCCTCTTTGCCGCCACAGCCCGCCGCGGCATCACCAGCACCGGCGCCGGCGCCACACGGCACAACGCCTCCGTCATCGCCGCGATATACCTCGCCGCAGCCGACTCCGTCGTCAGCTCATGGTGCGCCATCTTCGGCCGTTGATCCGCCGGCAGCTTCTGCTCCAGGTGCTGAAAGTGCGTAAGCTGCGCCTTGATCAAATCCGAGATCGGCCGGTTCTTGTTGTACGCCTCTTTCGGTGGCCGCGGAACGTGGATAGGGTCCATCACTGGCCTCCTGCTTACTTAGTCCAACGTGAACTCCGGGCAGTCACTATCAGCGCGCATATCGTCCAGCTTCAGATAGCTCAGAAACGTGCTCGCCACCTTCTCGCGCGGCGACCGCACATCATACTGCCCCAGGAAAAACTCCGTCGCGGTCGCGGGAATCGACGCATGCTCAAACACCGCATCATCGATCACGCTGCCCCGTTCCACCCACGGCGAGATCAGGATCGCCGGCACCCGAACGCCCAGCCGGTCAAAGGTAAACGGCTCCGGTGTGCCCGTGTCCTTCGGCTGCGCCACAAACCCATCCGGCGTGCATGCAGGCGGCACCACATGGTCATAAATCCCGCCATGCTCGTCATACACAACCAGCATCGCCGTGTTTGCCCATAGCTTCGGGTTCTGCCGTATGCGGTTGTACACCGTCGCGATGAACGCCTCACCCGCCCTCACATCATGGTCAGGATGCTGATCGCACGCAATCGCCTCACCGGTCCCGTCGGGCGCATCATGATCCGTATAGTTCGGCTCAATAAAGCAGTAATCCGGCAACGCATTGTCATCGCACGCGCGCAGAAAATCCTGAAAGGTGCCAAACAACTGCGGCTGATTCTGCAGCAGGTTCACGACCTCCAGCGTCGAGCTCGCCTGGTCGTAGTAATACAGCTTCACCGCATGTTTGCGCCGCCAGCAACCGCTCATAGATGCTCTTGTACATCTTGTTCCAATAAAAGAGATCCATGCTCACATTGCCGAACGACGTCCCATAGTGCGCAAACGCGCGGTTGCACAGCGTCGGTCCCGGGATCGACGCAAACCACTTGTTAAACACCGCATAATTCCGCGCCAGCGTCGTCAGCACCGGAAGCTTGTCCGGCGTGAAGTAATACATCACATCGTGCGAGTGCCCCACGTTGTGCTGCTGGTTGAAGTAGCTCTTGATAAATCCCTGCATATTGGCCTGCCGGTTAGGCCCCGTCTGTCCGCCAAAGATCTGCAAATCCACGGCAGGGAAGTGGTGATCCGGATCAGGATCAAGCTGGCTCTGAAACTCGCGCCGTCGGCGTCGCCATCACCGTCGCGCCCGTCGTATCCGGGTTCGACTGCGCTCCCGTAATCCCATCGATCGCAGGATTCTCCGCATGCAGCGCACCCAGCATGTGGTCGAACGACCGGTTCTCCATCATCAGCACAACCACGTGCTTCAGCTGCTGTATGCCGGGCTTGGATCTGTCCAGGGCCATCCCGTCCTCCGAACCAACGCGCATCGCACTGCACAACGCAGCGTGCGCTCGACCCTAGCAGAGCCCCCATGGCGTGTAAACAACTTTCACGCCGCACTTGCGTATGAACAACGTCCTTGCGCAGCAACTCGTAAGGCTTCACGATTAGCTCGCCCACGTTGACGGCCGGCGACGACACGTCAACATAACTTATAAGTCTTCCCGCGATATTCATTGTCCATGTCTCCGTGAAGTGTTAGCTTCCCGACGTAACGGAATAGCGGCGCAATCAGCCCATCTGAAAACGGGAGACAACATATGAACCGACTCTTCGCCGTAGCTCTGCTTGCGGCCGCCCCTTTGCTGGTGGCTCCTTCGCTCGCCTCTGCGGCCCCCATCACCTACAACATCAACTACGTCGATGGCGCCGTCACTGCCATGGGCACCATCACAACGGACGGCAACACCGGAGTCCTCACAAACGCAGACATCGTCAGCTACGCGCTCACCCTCTCGCAAGGGATCTTCGATGTCTCCTTCACCACCGGTGATTACAGCATCGCAGGTTCGAGCCTCACCGCTACGCCATCCGGCCTCTTCTATAACTTCAGCGACCCCGTCGACAGCTTTGCCGGTTTCGGAGACTCCGGACTCGACAGTTACATCTGCTTCGGTACGCTCGGGGGCTGCGGTGTTGCTGGCAACCGGGTGGACGTAAGGATTGAGGGCACCCAATACCCTGGTCCCGCCCTCACTGGTACACAGCAGATCGCCACCGCAGCCGTGACGACCACTCCAGAGCCCAGCAGCCTCCTTCTACTCGGCACCGGTGCACTCGGCATCCTCGGCACTCTGCGTCGACGGTTAGTCCAGTAACTCCTAGTCGCCTAAGTCACCCACGAAATGCGACCTACTCTCAGAAGTAGGTCGCTTCGTTAGCATTCAACGTCACCCGAAGTGATCGGCTTCAAGCAGCCGCTTGCGCCTGCGCTGTTACACCGATCTCCATAGCCTCGGCCAGTAACGCATAACTCCGCAGCCGGGCCTCATGCGAGTGAATCACCGTATTCACAATCAACTCGCGCAGATGTAACTCCTCCGCCAATCCCACGCAACTTCGCAGCCACCCGATCCGGCGTGCCCACCACATACCGCGGCCACTCCTCATCCGGCTCATCGAAGCTCCCCGCCGTAAATGACAGCAGCGAGTTCGGCGCCTGCGGCACCGCCGCAAGCTCCCGCATCGCCTCCTCCGGCGTAGCCACGGGCCGCCGGTCTCCCGTACGAATCCGCCGCTGCAGCAGCTTCACCGACGCATGGTGATACTCCGCCTCCTCCTGCGTCGGCGCACAGATCACCCCAATCGCCAGCGTAGCCTCGGGCTCCCTCAACGGAACCGACACAACGCCCGGCTCCGGCGACCCCACCGCGGTCGACGACACCGGCGCACCCGGCCCCTCGTACGCCTGAAAATTCCGCTGGTAATACTCAATCGCCTGCCGCGTTCCCTGCGCCGAAAAGAAGTGCGCATACGCATACGGCAGCCCCTCATTCGCCGCCGTCACGGCAGACCACATCGACGACCCCAGCAGCCACAAATCCGGCGCTCCCGGCATCGAAGGCGAAACCAGAACATTCCTGAACGGATGATCAGCAGGGAAGCGCTCCGGATGCAGATACGCCTGCAACTCCGCCAACTGCTGCGGAAAGTCATCCGGCTGCGGCCCCTGCCTCACCCGCCGCAGCGCATAGCTCTCCACGTGTCCCCCACCCGGCGCGCGCCCAATGCCCAGGTCAATCCGCCCCGGAAACATCGCATGCAACGTGCTGAACACCTCGGCCACCTTGAACGCCGAATAGTGCGGCAGCATCACGCCGCCGGACCCCACGCGGATCCTCTTCGTCGCCCCCGCCGCCCGCGCAATCAGGATCTCCGGCGCCGTACACGCCAGCATGGGCATCGCATGGTGCTCCGAGTACCAGAGCCGCGTATACCCTAGCCGGTCCACAACCTGCGCCAACTCCAGCGAGTTCGCCAGCGCATCCGCCGGCGTAAACCCCTCAGGAACAGGGGATTGATCAAGAACAGAAAGCCGCAACGAAGCGCTCATACCTTTTTGGATGACCGCACCCCCGTCCTCGAACCAATCGCCGCCTGCACGGCCCCAGCCAGCTCCCGCACACGGGTACACTTGCGCTGTCTGCCCCAGGCGGTCCGAAGCATGCGGATACACCTCAACGCGCTCTGGCTGTCCCTCGCCTGCGGCGCGCTCGCTGCCCAAACTCCAGACGCCACCACGGCCCCCTCTGCAACACGGCAATCTCGTCGTCTGGTTCGTCGACCACCCCGCACCTCCGCCGCAGCCCCCGCGCTTCACGCAATATCGCGAAGAAACCGCCGGCAACTTCGGCACCGACTCCAGCAACATCGGTCAGGTCGCCAGCACCGTCGGCGTAAACCCCAGCGACCTCCCCAACGCAACCGCCATCATGGGCAGCAAGCCCGCCAGCGAGGTCGGCCAAAGCGCCGGCAGCTTCGGCACCGCCTCCAGCAACATCGGCCAAACCGCCGGCAGCTACGGCCATTCCGTCGCTAGCCTCGGTGCACCGCCACCTCCCAGCGGCCCGCCCCGCTTCACTGACCCCATCGTCGAGTGGGTCTCGCTTCCGTCCACCCGTCTCGGCAACACCTGGTCGATCACCCTCGCCGCACTCCACCGCGGCTTCCCCGAACTCAAAGAGCGCGTCGCCTACGTCAAGTTCGAAGACCTGCAGGACCGCCTCGCCGCGCTGGAGGGCTCGGCCGAGTACCCCGACGTGCTCATCGGCAACACCCTCCAGGCCCGCTCCCAGGCCTTCCTTAAGCCCCTTACCCTCGCCCACCTCGGCGCCCCGCACCTGGACCCCCCTGCCTTCAACGGCCGATCCCTCCCGCAGCCCGCCGAGTCGCTGATCCTCCAACATGCCCGGCATCCAGCCGAGGCCCGCGCCTTCGTCGTCTGGCTTAGCGACGAGCTCTGCGGCGAATGCACGCCGCGTCCAGCGCCCGACACCGCCAGGATCCCGGCCGCCCTCGCCGCAAGCTCCACAGACACCCTGCTGCACGGCACCCGTCCCGCAACCGACCCCGCGTTTGCCGACCTGTCGCCCGCGGCCGCCGTCCTGATGACCCTCTGGCCACCGTCTCCGGCATCGCTGAACCCGCTCACTCTCAAAACCGACGTAATCCAGGCCGCAGCCAACGAGCGCTTCGCCGTCGTCGCCCTCCGTGCAATCGCCGATTCACCCGAGGCCTTCGGCGTCGTCCATCCGCTCGTCCTCCTGCGCGCCTCCGTGAAAGGCACCTGGCGAGTTCTCCAGATCTCCACCGACCTGCCCGGTGCCTCTTTACTCTCCGCGTTCAACGCGCTGCAGCCCTACGCCCGTCACACCCCGCCCGACCGCCTCAAGCCTCTCGCAGCCATGGCACCCGTCGCGCCCATAGACGGCGACACCCGGTCCCAAACCGCCGATCTCTGGTGGCACAACCCCGGCGGCGCCAGCCTGGTCATCGTGGAGTGGCAGCGCGCGCTTGCGGGCTGGTCCGACTCTCACCTGCTCCTCGTGCCGCAGGAGGGCCCCTACCCGCGCGAGCGAGTCACCGCGCCCTTCTCCGGCACAGGCCAATACCGCTGGCGCGTCTGGGCCGTCGGCACCGGAGGCACACTCGCCCTCAGCCCCTGGTCCCGGCTCACGCTGCTTCCCTGAAACCGTTTGCCTGCGGTACGCTTTGCCTCGGGCACTCCGGCCAACGGTTCGCCCACCGACACAGGAGCAAACATGGGCGATTCAAACGGAGGCGGATCCCACGCGGGCCTCATCATCCGCGAGCGCGAACCGGTCAACCTCGAATCCCCCTTCGACCAACTCAACGGCCTGCTCACTCCCAACGAACTCTTCTACGTCCGCAGCCACTTCCACGCCCCCGAGCTCGATCGCAACACCTTCCGCCTCAGCGTCTCCGGTGCCGTCAAGCAGCCCTTCCAACTCACCTACGCCGACCTCCTCGCCATGCCCGCCGTCACCCGCCCCGCCACGCTGGAGTGCGCCGGCAACGGCCGCATCTTCCTCATCCCGCAGGTCGAAGGCGCCCAGTGGCAACTCGGGGCCGTCAGCACCGCAGAGTGGACCGGCGTCCCCGTCTCCGCGCTCCTCGAACGCGCCGGCCTCAACCCCGACGCCTGCGAGATCCTCTTCGAAGGCGCCGACCGCGGCACCCCCCGCGAAAAGCCCAAGCCCCCCGGCGACATCCCCTACGCCCGCAGCGTCTCCGTCGCCAAGGCCAACGACGTCCTCCTCGCCTACAAGATGAACGGCGAGGAACTCACCGTCGACCACGGCTTCCCGCTCCGAGCCGTCGTTCCCGGCCACTACGGCATGGCCTCCGTCAAGTGGGTCAACCACGTCCGCGCCATCACCCGCCCCTTCAGCGGCTACTTCCAAACCTCCGACTACGCCTTCTGGGACGAGCGCGACGGCAACCCCGTCCGCGTGCCGCTCGGCCCCATGGCGCTCAAGTCGTCCATCGCGCGCCCCGCCGTCCGCGAGCGCGTCGCCCCCGGCCAGCCCTTCCTCGTTACCGGCGCCGCCTGGGGCGGCGACGCCTTCATCACCAGCGTCGAGCTCTCCACCGACGACGGCAACACCTGGCAGCCCGCCCAGTTCCTCGACGACCCCCAAACCGGCGTCTGGCGCCGCTGGACCTTCAACTGGCAAGTCCCCACCCATCCCGGCACCTACAAACTCCGCTGCCGCGCCACCGACGCCTCCGGCCACACCCAACCCGAGGAACACGACAAGCGCTTCGGCACCTACTCGATCCACCACATCATCCCGATCGAGGTCCTCGTCCGCTGACCCCGACCGCGTCTCTGAGCACCAACCTCGAGCCCCTCCTCGCCGTCCGAGACCTCCGCATAGCCTTCGGCGCCCGCGAAGCCGTCCGCGGCATCTCCTTCCAGATCGCCCCCGGCCAAACCCTGGGCCTGGTAGGCGAATCCGGCTCCGGAAAATCCGCCACCTCGCTCGCCCTCATGCGCCTGCTCCCGCCCACAGCCACGATCAGCGGCCAGATCAACCTCGAATCCACCGACCTCGCCACGCCTCCCCGAAGACAGCATGCGCCGCCACCGCGGCCAGTCCCTCGCCATGATCTTCCAGGAGCCCATGACCGCCCTCAACCCGGTCATGCCCATCGGCCGCCAGGTCGGCGAAGCCATCCTCGCGCACGCTCCCCGCACCTCCCGCCACGAGGTCCGCGATCGCGTCATCGCCGCCCTCCGCGAGGTCGCCCTGCCCGAGCCCGAGCGCCGTCTCCGCGACTTCCCCCACCAGTTCTCCGGCGGCCAGCGCCAGCGCATCGTCATCGCCATGGCGCTCATCAACCGCCCCCGCCTCGTCATCGCCGACGAGCCCACCACCGCCCTCGACGTCACCGTCCAGGCCCAGATCCTCGATCTCCTCAAGCGCCTCCGCGCCGAACACGGCCTTTCCATGCTCTTCATCTCGCACGACCTCGCCGTCGTCGGCCAGATCGCCGACCGCATCGCCGTCATGCGCCACGGCCAGATCCTTGAGTCCGGTCCCTCACGCCAGATCCTCACCGACCCGCACCATCCCTACACCCGCGGCCTCCTCGCCGCCGCACCCACCATGCACACACCGCGAGACCGTCCGCTTTCGGCGCTGGCGGGAGTAGACTGAGCCTCGGTCATGCGCGCGCTCGTCGTCTCGGACATCCACGGCAATCTGCAGGCGCTCCAGGCGGTACTCCAGGCTGCCGGCAACTTTGACGAACTCTGGAACCTCGGCGATGCCGTCGGCTACGGCGCCAACCCCAACGAGGTCATCGACGCGCTTCGCTCACGGGCCTCCGTCAACGTCCGCGGCAACCACGATCGCGTCTGCGCCGGCCTCACCGACTCAGAAAACTTCAACCCTGTCGCCGCCCAGGCCGCCCTCTGGACGCGCCACGCCCTTACGCCGGACAACCTCGCCTGGCTCCGCGCCGTCCCGCAGGGCCCCATCCGCACCACCGAGGTCGCCTCCTGCGCCCACGGCTCGCCGCTCGACGAAGACCACTACATCCTCTCCATGCGCGACGCCTGGACCCCGCTCCAGCGCATGAGCACCGCACTCACCTTCTTCGGCCACACCCACGTCCAGGGCGCCTTCGCGCAGGAAGGCGCCGATTGGGAAGAGGCCCACCCGCATTGCAATGCGAGCGGCCACTTCGATCTCCGCCTCGCGCCCGAAGCCCGCTATCTCATCAACCCCGGCTCCGTCGGCCAGCCGCGCGACCGCGACCCCCGCGCCGCCTTCGCCCTCTACGACACCGATACCGGCACCGTCATCTTCCACCGCGTGGACTACGACGTCGCCGCCGCCCAGGCCGCCATCCGCGCCGCAGGGCTCCCCGAGCGCCTCGCCGCCCGCCTCGAAACCGGCCGCTAGGCTCCTACCGCCCCGCCCCCACGCTCGTAAACGAAAAGAATCGGCCCAGCGTGAACACGAACTTGTGCTGGCCCCCATCCCCGAACGCTGGCCCCACTGACACCACGCCAAACGGCGTCTCCGCAATCAAGCCGACATAAACGTCCTGCCGCGTGATCGTGCTCGCATCCGGTGCGCGCATCTGCCCCGCCTCATACGCCGCGCCCAGGTAGATTGCCTGCCCCAGCGGCGCGGGCAGCGTCCACAAGCGGTGCAGATACGCCGGCGTGACCAGGAAGTAGTCCGTCCCCCGCAGTTGATCGATAGCCAGCGACGTGATCCGCAGCGGTCCGCCCAGGGTGAAGCGGAACGGCTGCGCCACATTGCGGTTGAACATCGTTCCGCCCTCGAGGTTGGCGATCACGACATCGTTTCGCACCTTGGAGTGCCCAAGCTCCCGCGCCACCGCAAACTGCTCCCGGAACACCGGTGCGGTAGGATTGCCGGGCGTGGCATACAGGTACCCCAGGCTCGTCTCCGATCGCACCCCGTACCGCGGCACCAGCGCACGATCCTGCGTGTCGTACACGTACCTCACCCGTGCCGTCTGCGAGTTGCCCTCGTAATTCGGCAGAAAATCCACCCCCGTGGTCGGGTACCACTGCACGTTCTGGAAGCTCCATCCCGCACGCAGCTCCTGGTACTTGCCGTCGCTCCAGCCCACGTCGGCCGCAAACCCGCCAAACTCCGACTGCCGCTCCGAGATCCGGTAGTTGCCCTGGTAGATATAGAACGGCTGGCGCGTCAGATTCGCCCGCGGCGCCACAAAGAATCCGCTGTACGGGTTCGGCTTCCAGTAGTACTCGCCTTGCAGCCGCGTCAGAAACCCGACATCCACATTCACCCGCACCCCGGACCCATATCCCCCGACGTCCTGGTACAGCAGCACCGTCCCCAGCGTCGCGCGCGTCACTCCGCCCGTCTGCGCCGCGATATTGATGCCCAGATTCAGAAACGGTGGCCCCGTGGTCTTCTCATTGATGCTGATCAACAGAATCGGCCGGTTCGACTCCGGGCTGTCATACCCCACCGTATAGTCCGCGTTGTACCGCCCGTCGGCGCGGATGTTCGCCAACAGGTCGTCGACCTCATCCGTATTCACCGGCTGATTCACCAGCGGCGCAAACTGGTGCTCCACATACTCGCGCAGCCCGGGATTGGGCGCATTCACCTTGATGCGCAGCACCGTCCCTGCCGGTGGACGCTCCCGCGCGCGCCGTGCTGCCACGTATGCCTTGTACTGATCCTCCGGCAGCGCATACGGCATCAGCTCGGCCTTATGCGCCTCCGCGGCCTCATACCCCGCCTTCGAAAGCTGCTCCACCTTCAGGTAATCGTTCGCCGTGAAGCCCTTCACATCCGGCATGATCACCACATTGGCGAGCTTGCGCGCCTCGCGCTCGTTCGCCTCGATACCGACCGCAAACGCCCGCGACAACACCCCGACGATCGACCCCAGTTGCCCGCTCGACACCGGCTCCAGCGGCAGGCTCACCGCGATAATCACGTCCGCCTTCATCGCCTTCACATCCGCCGTCGGCAGATTCTCCAGGATCGCCCCGTCCACATACTCGTCCGCGCCCATCTGAAACGGCCGGAACACCCCGGGAATCGACGCCGAAGCCCGTACCGCATCCGGCAGCGACCCTCGCGCAAACGTCACCGTCCGCGCCGTGTTCAGGTCCGTCGCCTGGCACCGAAACGGAATCGGCAGGGCATTGAAGTCAGTCTGGTCGTTGTAATTCAGAAACTCCCGGTCCAGCAGGTCGTTCAGCCCCGTGTCCGTCAGCAAGGCTGTTCCGCAGCGAAACTCCATGCTTCAACCCCACGCCGACACCACCCGGGATATCCCGCTCCTCCTCCCGGCGGCGGTAGCTCAGCGCCGCATACGACGC
Organism: uncultured Verrucomicrobiae bacterium; assembly: GCA_963795955.1. Taxonomy (GTDB): domain Bacteria; phylum Acidobacteriota; class Terriglobia; order Terriglobales; family Acidobacteriaceae; genus Granulicella. Next base: position 13,598 of record CAWCJK010000001.1, on the reverse strand, counting down.
GTTGATCCGGAAGATCCGGTCCACCGAATCCCCCGTCAGCACCCGCTTCATCTGGTCCGGTGTCTTCCCGGTCGAATACAGCGCCGCCAGGATCGATCCCATGCTGGTCCCGGCGATCACGTCCACCGGGATCCGGTGTTCATCCAGCCACTGCAGCGATCCAATCTCCGACAGCGCAATCGCCGCCCCGCCACCCAGCGCCACCCCGATCACCGGCCGGTTCTTCGGCAGGTCCGGCGGCGGCACCGAAGGCGCCGTGGGCCCCAGCCGCAGCTTCGACGGGCTCGCCGCCTCGTTCACGCTCGCCGGCTTGCTTCCACCCGTGTTCTGGTTGTTCTGGCTCTTGCCCGACGCGTCCTTGGATCCCAGCCCCGTCGTTCCTTGCTGCCCGGTCGTCGGCGGCTGCCCCGTCGGCGTCGTGTTTTGCGCGCCCGCCGATACCATTCCCGCCTGCAACATCACCGCCAACGCCACAACCGAGGCGAAGCTCCTTCGAAAAACACCACACGTACGCAACGTCACATCCTTCCTGCGCCTCACCCTTCGGTTTTCTCTGGCCGGAGTTCTTTTGACGCCTCCAAGGCAACCCCGGATGGCTGAATCGCAGCCCCGTCCGGGGCATCGCTCTACCACCTTCGCTCTCGCAACCTCGCTTCGCGTAACAAATTAGCCCAAATCTCACCGGGAATCTGCCGCCCACGACCTACACGCAGTGCATCATGGGAAAACGCTTCGGCGCGACCCCTTGCGCACAAAGCGCCTGTTCCGCCACTCCTCCCTCCCGGGCCCCTCCCGAACACGAACGTTCCGTTTGGAGCACTCACATGAGCACGATCACCACGCAAGACGGCACCACCATCTACTACAAGGACTGGGGCAAAGGCCAACCCATCGTCTTCTCCCACGGCTGGCCCCTCAGCGCCGACGCCTGGGACGCGCAAATGCTCTTCTTCGGCCAAAAGGGCTACCGCGTCATCGCCCACGACCGCCGCAGCCACGGCCGCTCCTCCCAGACCTGGGACGGCAATGACATGGACACCTTCGCCGACGACCTCGCCGCTCTCTTCGAAGCCCTCGATCTCCACGACGTCATCATGATCGGTCACTCCACCGGCGGCGGCGAGGTCGCCCGCTTTCTCGGCCGCCACGGCACCAAACGCGTCGCCAAGGCCGTCCTCGTCGGTTCCGTGCCCCCGGTCATGGTCAAGTCGGAAAGCAACCCCGGCGGCACACCACTCGCGGCCTTCGACGACCTCCGGTCCTCCATGATCAACGACCGCTCGCAGTTCTACCGCGATCTCACCCTGCCGTTCTACAGCTACAACCGCCCCGGGGCAAAGATCTCTGAAGGCGTCCAGGAGAGCTTCTGGCTGCAGGGCATGATGGGCGGTCACAAAGGCCAGTACGACTGCATCAAGGCCTTCTCCGAAACCGACTTCACCGAAGACCTCAAGAAGATCGACATCCCCCTTCTCGTCCTCTGCGGTGACGACGACCAGATCGTCCCCTACAAGGACGCCTCGCTGCTCACCGCGGACATCGTCGAAGGCGCCAGGCTCAAGGTGTACCCCGGCTTCCCCCACGGCATGTGCACCACCCACGCCGACGTGGTCAACGCCGACGTTCTGCAGTTCCTGCATTCCTGACCCAACTCCAAAAACGACAACGCCCGGGCTCGCTGCCGAACCCGGGCGTCTGCCTTCTGGGACTCTGCTCAACCCACCCGCTTGTACTCCTGGAACAGCTCCGGAAACTGCTGCCCCAGCGACGCAATCTTCGGGATATCGCACACCTGGATATACGGGTTGTGCGGATTCTTGATCGCATAGTCCTGGTGGTAGTCCTCGCCGCGATAAAACTCCTCCAACGGCGTCAACTCCGTCACGATCGGCCGCTCGAACACCCGCGCCGCGTTCAGTTGCCGGATGTACTTGTCCGCAACCTCGCGCTGCTCATCGTTCGTGAAAAAGATCGCCGACCGGTACTGCGTGCCCACATCCGCCCCTTGCCGGTTCATCTGCGTCGGGTCATGCACCACGGAAAAGAAGATCCGCAACAGCGTCCCATAGCTCACCACCGACGGGTCAAACAGGATCTGGATCGCCTCCGCATGCCCCGTGTCATAGCTGCACACGGTGCGGTAGTCCGCCGTCTCCGCCTTGCCGCCCGTGTACCCGACGTGCGTCTCCAGCACACCCTTCACCCGCTGAAACACCGACTGCACGCCCCAGAAGCACCCTCCGGCGAACACTGCCACCTCGTGCTGCCCCGATCCGTTCTCCGGGACAACCCTGTCATCAATCGGGGCCGGGATCGGCTCCTTGCGCGCGCTTGCGATCGCCATATGCCTCCAGAACCGCACACCCGCAAGGAGAATTGCCGCCACGATCGCCAAAACAAGCAATCCGTGCAGCAGCGGGGAAGCGGTCACTTGCATAAGACGCAACGCCCGCCCGCAATGATGCGTCCGCGCCCCGAACCAATGCAGTAAACACCGGCCTCAACCTCCACTTGAGGTGTTCACATGGGCTCTCGTCCCGTCCTCCGGACGAACCACGCCAGTAAACACCCGCTTCATCCCGCACTTTAGCTGTTACGAATTCGTCAATGCCGTCTGCGGGCGTCACGGCCTCGTCCCGGTCGGCGTGTACCATCCGGTCGGGTTCGAGGACCCCACAAAGGAGATCCAGAGATGCCGCTCAATACGTATGGACCTTTCACCCCAACGCACGCGCAGCTAAACGGTCAATGGCTGAATGGCAATCCGATCCAGTACACCCCCGCCGCTCTCGTCACCGTGGACGTCGAGGTCACACAAGCGTCCCAGACCGCCCCGAACGGCCCGCTCACCTTTCAGTACAAGACGACCGTCGTGGGCTTCAACCAGCACCTTCCGCTGCCCAATGGCTCCCTGCTCGGCATCAACGGCACCCATTTCTTTGCCGTGCAGCCGCTATAGCAACCCCAGGGCGGGCGGCTCAGACCATCGTCTAGCCCGGAGGCCAGCCCATCGGCCTCCCGCCCAGCACATGCACATGCAGATGATCCACCGTCTGCCCGCCATCCGGCCCCGTATTCACCACCAGCCGGTAGCCGTTCGCCAGCTTCTGCGCCCGTGCCACCTCACCCGCCGCAGCCATCAGCTTGCCCACCAGCTCCGCATCCTCCGGCAACGCATGCGCGTGCGAAGCTATGTGCCGCTTCGGAATCACCAGCACATGCACCGGGGCCTGCGGATGGATATCCGCAAACGCAATCGTGTCCTCCGTCTCATGAACACGCTTCGCCGGAATCGCGCCGGACACAATCTTGCAGAACAGGCAGTCAGCCGAGGCATCTGGCATACGGTCCGATGATACCCGGCTCGACGCCATCACCAGCGCGGGGTCGGCAGCGGCGGAACCGGCGGCACACGACCCGCAATGCGCGAACGCCTCCACCGCCACCCCGGCCGAAGTGTCGCTATCCACTGCAGACCGCGGGCTCGACGCGACAGGCGCTTGCCGTTGCTCCGCGGCGGCTCCCCTCGAACTCGCAGGACGGTTCGCCTGCCAATGCGATCCGCCGAGGTTCCGGCACTCAATCAAACGCGCCGGAGCCTGCTGATGCGGCCTCGCCGCCGTGATCGGAAAACAGATACTCCTCAAGCTGGGCCTCCAAACGGTTCACGATCTGGCCCGCCTGCACCGGAGCCACACGGATCACGCCGCGCTCCACCAGCCCATGCACCCAGATCGCGCCGGCCAACGCCACGGCCCACGCGGTCGCGTTCAGCACCGTCTCCCACTCGCAGCGCCGAACCCGCTCCAAAGCGCCCGCAATCTGTCGCCGCAACTGCGATGGCCCGTTCCCAGCTCCTGCCCCGATTCTGCTCTGCGATTCCATCTCTCTGCACGCCTCTACCCTCCCATACGCACTCCACTCGCCTGCGGCATGCAGAAAACGTGCGCCAAACAACAAATCTTCACCGATACATCGACCTTGCACCACCGCCGGGTCAAAGCCGCCACAAATTCGAAGCTCCGCTCACGCCCGCACATCTCATCTGCTTGTACGCAACGAGAACGGAGCGAACCAGATGGCACCAACGAACGAAAAACTCGCAGGCACCTACAAACTCGGCGACCGCGTCGTGCACCGCCTCGGCTTTGGCGCCATGCAGCTCGCCGGTCCCATGGTCTGGGGGCCGCCCAAGGACCCCGAAGAGGCCAAACGAGTCCTGCGCACCGCCATCGAAGCCGGCGTCAACCACATCGACACCAGCGACTTCTACGGCCCGCACGTCGTCAACCAGCTCATCCGCGACACGCTCCACCCGTACCCCAGCGACCTCGTCCTCGTCACCAAAGTCGGCGCAAAGCGCGCGCCCGACAAGAGCTGGCCCCACGCCCTCGGCAAAGACGACCTCATCGCCGCCATCCACGACAACCTCCGCAACCTCGCGCGTCGACGCCCTCGACGTCGTCAACCTCCGCGTCGGCACCGTCGACCGCCCCCTCGAAGCCTCCATCGCCGAACCCTTCAGCGTCCTCGCCGACCTCCAGAAACAAGGCCTCATCCGCCACCTCGGCATGAGCAACTGCACGCCCAACCAGGTCAAAGAGGCCCAATCCATCGCGCCCGTCGTCTGCGTGCAAAACAACTACAACGTCGCCCACCGCGACGACGACGCCTTCATCGACGCCTGCGCCACGCAGGGCATCGCCTACGTGCCCTACTTCCCGCTCGGCGGCTTCCGCAAGCTGCAGGCCGAAGGCCTCGAGCAAGTCGCCATCAGCATCGGCGCCACACCCATGCAGGTCGCGCTCGCCTGGCTGCTGCACCGCTCACCCAACATCCTGCTCATCCCCGGCACAAAGTCCGTCGCGCACCTCAAAGAAAACCTCGCCGCCGCCGCCCTCGAGCTACCCGCGGACGCCATCGAGATCCTCAACGGCATCGCCGCCATCGCATAACCACGGGGCGGATCGCACGCCGCACCAGAGCCAATCGCACAGACACGTGTGATCTCCCCCGTTCCTCCCCTTCCTATTTGCCGTCGGTCTGCCAGTGCAGATTAGGCGATGCCGCCGCCTGCACGCGGTCGAACAGCGCCTGCGCCGCCGGCGTGTTCTTCGCCGCCAGTGGCTGTGATGTCTTGCCCGTTCCGCCCTTCGCCGCCGCCGCCACCGTCATGTGCTCGGAGATCAACTCCGTCTGGAACCGCGTGATCGTGTCCGGGTCCGTGATGATCGACTGCGTATTGTTCTGCGCCTTGTAGCCCGGCCCACCCGGCGCACCCTGCACCACAAACGTCCCCTCGCCGCTGCTCGACCAGTTCGTCGATCCCTCCGCCGCCACCCGGCCATCCGCCACAAATCCCTTCGTGTGGCTGATCTGGTGCGTCGAAGACTGGCCGATCGCGAAGTGCGTATTGAACGCCGCCAGGTTGTACTTCTGGTCTGCCTCAATCAACGCCTTCTCGTGCACGCCCGCAGCCTGGCTCGAGTCCAGCGTGATCATCATCATCACCCCCGGACTCAACGCCTTCTCCATCACAATGTTGTTCAACTCCGAGTCGTCAAACCCAAACATGTTCATGTACAGCGAGATCGTCACGCGTGACAGCACATACTTCAAAATCTCGTGCACATCATCGCGCCCGACATAAAACAAATGAACGTCGCTGCTCGAAATGCTCGAGTACGCCTTCTCCCTCGTGTACACCGCGAGGTCCTTCAACGCGAAGTTCTGCAGGTTGTTCGTCGGATCGCCGAGCTTGTTGCTCGCACTCTGCTCCGCCGGCGCTGCATACGCCAGCGCCACATCCGCAACCGTAGCCGGCGGTGGCTTCCGGATCGCATGTGGCGGGACCGCGTTCGGATCGGCAAACAACCGGGGTGGAACGCTCGGCGCAAACGGCAGCGCTACGCCACCGGTCGCCGCTTCGCTCTTTCCATCCGCTCCGTCGGCCGGGACAGCCCCGCGTCGCGAATGCGACGCCCTCGCCACACTCGCCTTCGTGCCGGACTTCACGCTTCGTACACGATTCGACGTTGCCATCCGAGCTCCTCTCCCAAACGAGCATGAATCTCGCAAGAACAAGAGAGCGTGCAAACGGGAAACGCAAATGCGGCACGCCGACAATAGCGCGCCGCCGCGTTTCCTGCAACGACTTTCAACCACCACACCCCACCGGTGAGTTCTAGTGCACAGCCTCACCCGCCCGCGCACCCTGGCCCGGCCGGTTCTTGCATCGAGAGACCCGCACCACCACAGCCGGTTGCGATACGGACTGTCATCTCGACCGGAGTGCGAAGCGGGTCACCAAACCACTGTCATCTCGACCGGAGCGCGAAGCGCGCAGTGGAGAGACCTGCAGTTTGCCGCACCAGCCGCAGCTCTGTCCCTGGGCACGAACCGTCAGGGCACGACTTTAGTCGTGCCGTATCAAGCCGCTGCGCCTCGCGGCTTCAGCCGCCGAGGTAAGTCTGGCAATAGCCAGATGCCGCATCCGTCACGCAGCTTCACCGACGCGTAGCAAAGCAAAGGCCGCCATAACGAATGGCGGCCTTCGCAGACACAACGCTCACCACCTACATCTTGTCGAAGATTCCCGCATCATCATCCGCGCGCCGTTCATCCCGGCCCGCCTTCCCAGCCATTGAATCCGCATCCTCTTCAACCACCGGCGACTTCCAGGCCGGCGTAGTGTTCGGATCTCCGCCCTGCTGCTCCGTAGCCTTCCCTGCGTTCTGGTCGTTTCCTTCATGAGCCACCTCTGACCAGAGAGCATAGTCCCTCCACAGCCATCCGTCGTCACAATCCCGCAAACAGAAATGCCCTCGCCATAAGCGAGGGCCTCTTTTACATCGTGCTCGGAAGACTAGTCGCCAGCGACCAGATCCTCTTCCTTCTGCTGCACCTTCGCCGCCGCGGGCTTGATCTCGCCCAGGCTTACGAAGCCGCCCGGAAGCTCAGGCTCCTTCAGGATCTCCTTGCGATACAGCTTGGCCATCCGTGCGTTCTCGGCATCCTGCTTCAGCTTCGCATCACGTGCGCGGATCTTCTCCTCGCGCGCATTCTTCGCAATGCCGGACTTCTCGAACGTATCGTTCGCCGCGGAGTTCACGTGCTCCTCGTTCAGAACCAGGTCATACTTGTCCTGCTTCTCGAGGCCCACCTTCTTGCCGCCCGCAAAGATCTCATGCCGCCCATGCTCCTCGTACCACTTGGTCAGCGTGGAGGTCATGTGCATCTTCTCGATGATGTTGCGCCAGCCCACACCCGTGTTGTACGCGCAGAAGCTGATCTCGCCCTCCTGCGTCGCGTACGGGATGATGCACTGCTCGGTGCGGCGGAAGTCGTAGTTGAACAGATCCTGGAACCACATGCCCGCGATGAACAGGAAGTTCCAGCGATCCTGGCGACGCTTCTTGATGTCGTCGATCGTGCGGTCCGCCGTGACCTTGCCGTAGTTACGGCCGGTCGCGCCAAAGCACTTATCGAACTTCTCCAGCAGCGAGAAGATGCTGAAGTGCGTCGGTGCCTTCGTCGGCTCGTAGTTCCGGATCAGCGCCAGCGCCGCGCCCACGATCGTCAGGAACTTGCCGCGCGCGCATCGTTCACCTGCGCGATGTCCTTCGCCAGCTGATCGGCCTTCAGGAACGCCGTCACCGGCACCGCTTCCTTCGTTTCCTTGTCGATCATCAGCGCCATGCCGATGCCGCAGTTCGGGTGGCAGCCGCAGCTCAACTGGCCCCACTCATGCTGCGGTCCATGCACCAGGTCGGCCCAGTCGGAGAAGGTCGACATGAACGAGATCGGGAACCAGTCACGCGTCGACTCACCCAACCCCGTTTGATCCCGGATGTCATGCGCCAGGTGCGACAGCGTATACCGCTGCGCCATGCGCCGCTCGTCCGAGACCGCCTCGTCGCGGCCCGTGAAGCTCACCGGCTGGAACGAAAGGAAGTTGATCTTCTTCGGGTTATCCAGCGCGAACTGGATGATGCGCCCAACCTGCTCGTTATTGATGCCGTTGATGATCGTCGTCACCGGCACGATGTCGACACCAGCCTCATGCAGGTTATGGATCGCCTGCAGCTTCACGTCGAACGCATTGCCCACCTTGCGGTGCGAGTTCGCCGCGTTGCCGATGCCGTCAAACTGCAGGTACGCATAGCGCAGACCCGCCTCGGCCGCAGCCTTCGCAAACTCCTTCGACTTCGCAAACTCAATGCCGTTCGTCGCCGCCTGCACCGAGTTGTAGCCAACCTTGCGCGCATACGCCACAGCGTCCAGGAAGTACGGGCTCAACGTGGGCTCGCCACCCGAGAACTGCACGCTCATCTGCCGACGCGGCTTGATCGAGATCGCGTTATCGAGCATCGTCTTGATCTCGTCCCACGTCAGCTCATGCACAAACCCGACCTGGTTCGCGTCCATAAAGCACGGATCGCACATCATGTTGCAGCGGTTCGTCAGATCGATCGTCAGCACCGAGCCGCGGCCGTGCGTCACCGTCGACGTGCCGTGGTTGTGCAGCTTCTCATCGTTGTGTGCGCGGATGTCGCGGCCGGGGAACACCTCTTCGAGGTGCTTCATCATCGGCGGATCGATCGACATCACGTCCTCAAAGTGGCCGTGAATCGGGCAGTCCTTCACCATCAGGATCTGGCCATCGCGCTCGATGATCTGCGCCTTGATCTCGCCAACCTTCTCATTCAAAAGGATCTCGTGCGGCAGCTTGCCGTCCACGATCTGCTGGCGGATCTCCGGAATGCACTTGGGGCACAGCGAGTCAGTCGTACGCGGCCAGCCCAGCGGCGGCTTCTCCTTCTGGTAGCTCTTCAGGAGCGGCTTATCGCTCCACTTCGGCGTAAAGCTCTTATTGGGGCTGATCGCGTTGAGCTTCGAAAACACCGCCCATCCAGCCCGCGCGCCGTAAACCACGCCTTTTTCGAGTACCTTCACTGCTTTTCCCATCGTTACCTTCTCCTGAAAACTTCGTTTCCGCCGCGCTTTTTCTCTATCCGATGCGGCCTCGGCCCTGCTGAACCCATTCTTTTTCGCGCCCGCCGAGAGTCCCTCCGCCATTGCGGGTTCACGCACTGAGACCGAAGCGGGCCGCTACACCCTTCAGGCTAGGTGGCGCTACCCGTTTAGGTCACGCCCTCTACAGCGAACGGCGATATGCTGCAGCGAACGGGGACGGAAGAACCCTGACGGACGATTCCCCGGCACCGCTGAGCCCTCCCGTGCCGCTGTTTGCTCCCGCGATACCCCCCGACCTGTGCACGCCGGGTCCAGACTCCACTCTCGCCACCCAGGATGAACATTGTGGTTCGTCCGCGACACAAGCAGTCACGATCGTTCAGATCGGATTGACAATGGTGACCAGTTCCGTCATGACGAAGGTAATCTGCCGGGCGGCCCGAACGGCTGCCGTGCTCACCGCGCTTCTGTCCGCCGCGCCGGCTCTGCGCGCCGACACCGGCACGCCTGCCGCCCAGTCGCTGCGCCCGCGCTGCCGCTCACTCGCGCCGCCGACATCCACGATCTCCCGGCCACCCTCGCCGAAAAGCATCTCCCCGTCCACCTCACCGGCGTCGTCACCTACTACGACCCCGCCCAAAGCACGCTCTTCGTCGCCGACTCCAGCGGCTCTGCCTTCGTGGCCACCACGCACCCCTACCCGCTGCATCGCGGCGATCTCGTCGAGGTCGACGGCAAAACCAAGCCCAGCTTCCGCACCGTCATCGGCCCGGACCCCGTCATCCGGGTCCTCGGTCAAGGCTCCGCGGAGAGCGCCAAGATCCCCGGCCTGCGCTCCTACCAGGAGCTGAACGCCAGCAAATGGGACTGCCAGTACGTCTCCGTCCGCGGCGTTGTACGCTCCGCCGTTGTAGAAAACCACGGCGTCGAAGATCTCCTCGAACTCGAAATCATGATGCCCGGCGGCATGGTCCAGGGCTACGTCCATGACTTCGCCGGCATTGACCCGCAATCCCTCATCGACGCCGAAATCGTCTTCTCCGGCGTCGTCGGCGGCGAGTTCAACGCACAGCAGCAACTCATGCGCTCTGTGCTCTACGCCACAAACGCCGCAGATATCCAGATCGTGCGCGCGCCCGACGTCCGTCCGCACAGCCTTCCCCTTACGCCCATCGATCGCGTGATGGAAACGCGCTACACCGTCAACCAGTCTCCGCGTGTGCGTGTTCGCGGCATCGTCACCTTCTATCGGCCCGGTCACGCCGTCGTCATCCAGAACGGCAATCAAAGCCTCTACGCCTCCACGCGCGAAGCCAACCTCATGCCGCTCGACACCGTCGTCGACCTCGTAGGCTTCGCCACCGAGGGCGAGTACGGCCCCTTCCTCGTCCAGACCCACATCATCCCCACCGGCGAACACGCCCACATCGAGGCCACGCCCGTCACCTACGCCCAGGCCATCAGCGGCGAGTTCAGCGACAACTTCGTCGCCCTCCGCGGCACGCTCGTCTCCCAACTCCACGTCGAAGGCTCCGACACCCTCTCCCTCATGGTCGACGGTCATCCCGTCACCGCCGTCCTCCAGGAGGCCACCGACGACCCCGGCCTCCCCAAATTCCCCATCGGTTCCACGCTCGAGGTCCGCGGCGTCTGCCGCATGGTCGCCACCGATCTCTGGACCGCCCCCGGCAGCGCGCCGCTCCTGTTCCAGATCAACATGCGCTACCCCGGCGACATCAAGGTGATTCACTCACCTTCCTGGTGGACCGTCGGCCACGTACTCATCCTCCTCGGCCTCTTCGCCGCCGTCTCCCTCCTGATCACCATCTGGGCCATCATGCTGCGCCGCCGGGTCGCCGAGCAGACCGCCACGCTCGCCCGCACCACCCGCGTCGAGCAGGAGCGCAGCCGCATCCTCCACGCCGTCAACTCCGCCGTCGCGCTCGACGAACTCCTGCGTGACATCTGCCGCACCTTCGGCTCGCTCTCGCCCGGCCTCTGCTGCGGTTGCAGCATCGAGGGCCTGCAGGATCAGCGCGAGCAGGGCTTCGAGCCCATCTACTGCGGCGACCCTCCTCCGCTCGTGCTCTTTGAAGCCCCGCTCGGCGACCCCGAAGGCCGCCAGATCGGCCGCTTCGTCGCCGGCCGCATGGGCCCCTCGCCCCTCTCCGACCAGGAGATGGAACTCGTCACCGTCGCCTCCGGCCTCGCCAACGTCGCCGTCAATCAGCGCCGCCTCTATCAGGAGCTCAACTACAGCTCCACGCACGATCAGCTCACCTCGCTTCCCAACCGCCGCTCCGCCGACCTCAGCCTCGATACCGCCCTCCAGCGCGCGGTCACGGCCGGCACGCGCGTCGCCGTCGCCTACATCGACGTCGACCAGTTCAAGCAGGTCAACGATCAGCACGGCCACAAGGTCGGCGACCTTTATCTCCAGCAGATCGCCGCCCGCCTAAGCGCCGTCGTCCGCAGCACCGACAAGCTCGCCCGCATCGGCGGCGATGAGTTCCTGCTCGTCGCCAGCGGCCTCCACGCCAAGGAAGACGCCGAGGCCTATCGCACCCGCCTCGAAAGCTGCTTCGCCAACAGCTTCGTCCTCGATGGCCGCCGCCTGTGCGGCTCCGCCAGCATCGGCATCTCCGTCTACCCTGACCACGGCACCACCGCCGAAGACCTCAAGCGCCATGCGGACTTCGACATGTACTCCGCCAAGCACCGGCGTCGCTCGGCGGCCACGCACGATCGTTCCTTCGACAGCGTCGAACCCGCGATCTTCTCTCCCGCTGACCTTCGCCTCGCGCTCGAAAGCAATCGCTTCGAACTCTTCTATCAACCCCAGTTCTCCGCCACCGGCGAGCTACGCGGGCTCGAGGCTCTCCTTCGCCTCAACGACCCCATCCTCGGCACGGTCACGCCCGACGCCTTCATCGCCGTCGCCGAAGGCAACGAACTCATGCTTCCGCTTGGCCAATGGGTCCTTCGCCAGGCCATCACCGATGCCATGGCCTGGAATCTGCCCAGCCTCCACAAGGTCCGCATCGTCATCAACGTCTCCGTCCGCGAGATCGAAACCCCGGACTACGCGCAAACCGTCCTCGACATCCTCCGCTCCGCCAACTTCCCCGCCAACAGGCTCGAACTCGAAATCACCGAGCGCATGATCATGCGCAACGTCACCATCGCCGAGCAGCAACTCACCGAGCTGCAGGAGCAGGGCGTTCGCATCGCCATCGACGACTTCGGCACTGAGTACTCCTGCCTCAGCGCCCTCCACAGCCTCCCCGTCGACACGCTCAAAATCGATCGCAGCTTCCTCCGCGCCCTGCGCGCACAGCCCGAGGTCATGCACACCATCGAGGCCATCGTCTCGCTCGCCCACGGCATGCGCAAACGCGTAGTGGTCGAAGGCGTCGAAACCGAAAAAGAGCTCGCCGCCCTCCTGAAGCTGGGCGACATCGATCTGCAGGGCTTCTTCTTCAGCCGCCCCCAGCCCGCCGCCACCATCACCTCGCGCCTCCCCGAGTGGTACAACGGCTCCAACGGCTCCGACGGCCTCACCTCTTCCCAACAATCCAACCCCGGCCCCGTACACTGACCCTATGGTTCGGTCGGCTGTCTGGGCGCTCGCGGCCCTGTTGCTTTTCCCCTTGTTGAGCGCCTTCGCGCAGGCCCCCGCTTCGCCCGATACCCCCGACCCGCAGTCCACGCCCACCACCATCACCGTGCAATCCAACCTCGTGCTCGTCCCCACCGAGGTCCGCACCAAAAAAGGCGAAAACATCTACGGCCTGCACGCCGAAGACTTCACCATCACCGCCGACGGGGTACCGCAACACGTCCTCCTCGACGACTCCGACCGGCCCGTCGCCCTTTCGCTCGTCGTGCTCGTGCAGTGCTCGCGTAGCGCCTTCGCCGAGGAGCCCAAGATCCGCGGCCTCGCCACCATGATCGACGCCATCGTCGGTGGCGCTCCCGCCCGCGTCGCCGTAGCCGACTTCGGCACGCAGCCCGAACTCCTCACCGGCCTCACCGACAACCCCACCCAGCGCGACCGCGCCATCTCCCTCATCGAACCCTGCGAAGACGAGCCGGACGTCGGCATCTTCGACGCGCTCAGCTTCGCCAATCACCTGCTCGACCGCGAGCACGCCACCGGCCGCCGCGTCATCCTTCTCGTCAGCGAGAGCCGCGACCACGGCAGCAAAACCAGGCCCGCCACCGTCATCGAAGCCCTCAACCGCTCCAACACCATCGTCGACACCGTCTCGTTCTCCCCCGGCCGCGAATCCCTCAAGGAAGACCTGAAAACCTCCGACGGCGCCTCCGGCGGCATCATCGGCCTCGCTCTCATGGCCGTACAAGCCGTCCGCAAAAACGCCCCCAAGGAACTGGCCCGCGAAACCGGCGGCGAATACATCAGCTTCGGCTCCCAAAACGCCTTCGACCAGGGCCTGAACACCCTCGCCAACCGCGTACACAACGCCTACCAGCTAAGCTTCCAACCCCACTTCCCCCCAAACTCCCCCGCCGCCGCCCCCGGCCTCCACACCATCACCGTCCACGTAACCAAATACCCCGACGCCGTAGTAAAACACCGCGAATCCTACTGGACCACCACC